>NZ_JACHMP010000001.1:4800000-7786930 GCF_014204985.1 Streptosporangium becharense
AACCGCTGGATCTCCCGTCCCGTGCTGCGCAGAGGGAGTGCGGGGTGCCCGGCGATCGGCCGGGGACAGGAGCATCTGCGCCGGGTCAGACGCCCGCACGGCTGCGGTCTCGGCGAGCGCGATGAGTGCCCTGGGATGGGCTCCGACGCCTGAGACCGGGGGGACGCTCCGGCGGCCGGGCGTGATCGCCGGCGGTCGCCGGGGCCTGTCCCGGCGCGCGGGCCGCGTCCCGGGCGAGAAGCCCGGCCAGCCCACCACCAGGGGCCCGCTCCGGCGCGCGGACCGCGCCACGCCGTGGGGGACGGCCTGGCGCGAGCCCGCGGATCCGTCAGAGCGTGCCGCCGAAGCCGACGGCGCGTGGTTCCTCCTCGCCGATCTCGATGAAGCCCAGTGAGGCGGTCGGGACGATGATCCTGCGGCCGTTGGCGTCGTCGATGGTGAAGACGCCCGTGTTCGACGAGAGCGCGGCTCCGAGCGCGTTCTCGATCTCCTCGGCCGTGAGGTCGGTCTCCACTATGAGCTCGCGGTGCACCGAGCGTACGCCGATCTTGATTTCCATCGTGCTCCCTTTCGACGAGGGTTGCTCGTCCCATGGTCGCCCCGCCGCCGATGTGACGCGCCGGTTGATCGCGCCAAGCGAACAGTTGATCGCCCCGGGCGAACAGGTGTCAGTGCTCGGTGGTGCTCCGCGGGAAGCCGGAGATGCCCCGCCAGGAGAGCCGGGCGATGAGCTGGGTGGCGGCGTCCTTGGGGATGGAGCCGTTGCTGCTGATCCAGTACCGGGCGCTGACCTCGGCCATGCCGACCAGCCCCACGCCGAGCAGGCGCGCCTCGTCGCTGGAGCAGCCGGTGTCCTCCTGGATGACCTGGCTGATCATCTCGGCGCTCTCGCGGAGGTTGCGCTCCATGCGCTGGCGGACCGGGGCGACGTTGCGCAGGTCCGACTCGAACACCAGCCGGAACGCCTCACCCTGGCTGGAGACGAAGTCGAAGAAGGCGCCGATCGCGGCGTGGACGCGCTGCTTGTTGTCGGTCGTGGAGGCGAGCGCGTCGCGGCAACGGGCGATCATGTCGTCCACGTGCAGGTCGAGCAGGGCCAGGTAGAGCTCCTGCTTGCCGGGGAAGTGCTGGTAGAGCACCGGCTTGCTCACCCCGGCGCGCTCGGCGATCTCGTCCATCGCCGCCGCGTGGTATCCGTTCTCCACGAACACTTCCTGCGCCGCGCTGAGCAGTTGGCGACGGCGGGCTGTCCGGGGCAGACGGGTGCCCCGGGGCTTGGCGTCCGGGGTAGCGGTCACGGCGGTCTCCTAGCGGGAAGCTCCTGGTGTCTTGCGCCATCCTACGCATCGGTAACAGAGCTCAGCGATAGTCGTCCTCATCGATCTCGACGATGATCCGCTGCTCGTAGGCGTCGGCCGGGTCGGTCTCGACGGAGATGTCGTCGGGCCAGGAGGAGTCGTCCTCGTGCACCGTGCGCCGCTGCTCGTAGGCGTCGGCCGGGTCGATCTCCGGCGAGAGGTCACGGGGCCACTCCGAGGTGTTCTCGCGCACCGGCTGGCGCTGCTCGGCGGCGTCGGCCTCCGGCGTCTCGATCGAGATTTCCCCGGAGAGGCCGTCGGCCGTCTCCTCGTGCAGTCTGTCGCCGCGCACGTCCATCTCAGGCATCCCCTGTCCATATCCGGGCCAGGACGTCTCATGTCCTCGCCGGGTTCCGGTAAACGCCGGACACCGCCAAGAGTACGACCTCGGGTCCCGCGTACCGAGAAAGACGGGGCATCGGATTGTCCATGGCGGGTACCTGCCCGATTGGTGAGGTTTCCCAGTCGGTCGGCGCTCTTTCCGAACGTCCGTGCGAAACTCGGGGGAAGGCTCCACGTCAGGGGAGAAGGCCATGCGGAGCATCTGGAGAGGCGCGGTCTCGTTCGGGATGGTCACGATCCCGGTGGGCCTGCACCCCGCGACCGAGCAGCGCAACGTCACCTTCCACCTCGTGCACCGCGACGACGGCGGGCGGGTCAGGTTCCGCCGCGTCTGCGAGGTCTGCGAGGAGGTGATCCCGTACTCCGAGGTGGCCAAGGGGTACGAGCTGCCGTCCGGGGACCTGGTGGTGCTGACCGCGGACGACTTCGACGACCTGCCACTGTCCACCTCACGCAGGATCGAGGTGCTCCAGTTCAGTCCGGCCGACCAGATCGACCCGATCCTGTTCGCCAAGTCCTACTACCTGGAACCGGAGGAGGAGGGGGCCAAGCCGTACGTGCTGCTCCGCGACGCGCTCGAACGCTCCGGGCGGGTGGCGATCGTCAAGGTCGCCCTGCGGCAGCGCGAGTCGCTCGCGGCGCTGCGGGTCAGGGAGGGGGTCCTCGTGCTGGAGACGATGCTCTGGCCGGACGAGGTGCGCGCGGCGGAGTTCCCGTTCCTGTACGAGGCGGTGGACGTCCGCGACCAGGAGACGAGGATGGCCGTCTCCCTCATCGAGTCGATGACCGCCGACTTCGACCCCGCACGGTACGAAGACTCCTACCGTGAGGCGCTTCACGAGGTCATCGAGGCGAAGGTCGCGGGCAGGCAGACGGTTCACCCGCAGGCTCCGGTCGAGCGGGGCCCGGAGGCGGACCTGATGGCGGCGCTCCGCGCCAGCGTCGAGGCGGCCAAGAGGAGCGGCGGTTCCCCGGCCGGGGGCGAGGCGGCGGGGAGGCCCGGCGGGAAGGACGTCCGGGGTGGGGAGAAGGCCCCCCGCGGGCGGAGGGGGCGCCGCTCGGCGTGAGCGGTCCCCGCGGCGACGCGCGGGCTTTTCACGAGAAGCCGTGCGTTTTTCACGGGAACCCGCGGGCTTTCAACGGGAGTCCATGAAAATGGGGCGAGGGTGCCGCGGGCCGGAACCCGTGGCGCCCCCCGCCCCGATTCCGCGGGTCGTGGAATACCCGCGTTCTTGGTAAGTGAGGTGCTAGAGAACTGCATTTCCGGTGCCCGCGTTTTCCGGGGTCCGGCTTTTCCCGATGGGAACATCCGGTCCCGGTGAACGCCGGCGCCTTGCCCTCCGCGGCGATGCGGAGTTCTTCACGGTCGCTCCTTCGGCCGCGCCTGGCCGTGCCCGGCCGGGGTTTCCGGCCGGGCACGGCGTCCGCGCTGGAACGCGACTCCGGCTGGGCCGCTATCCACGGCCGCTACCGGCCCCCGACCTAGGTCAGGGGGTGTACTCGCGGTCGTAGTCGCGGTCGTAGTCGCGGTACCTGTTGCGCCTGTCGAAGTCGAGCTGGGCCTGCCGCTGACGCTGACGCAGGTCGTTGTCGTTCTCGTTGTCGCTGTTGACGTTGTTGTTGTTGTTGTTCGCGTTGTGGTTGTTGATGATCAGACGCAGACGCTTGTGGTGGCAGCGGTGGTGGTGACGGAAGCCGCAGCCGCCGCCCCAGCCATGGCCGCAGCCGCAGCCGCGACGCCAGCCGCAGCCGCCGCCCCAGTGGGTCTGGAAGCCGTTGACGGCGGTCACGGCGGTGGCCGCACCGGCGCTCGTCGCGGTGGTCGCCGCGCCCAGGCCGACGACTCCGCCGGTCAGCGCCGTGCTGATCGCGAGCCCCGCGAGGACACTCTTGAGCTTGGGCATTGGGTTTCCCCCTTGAAAGGATCGGTTGCCCCCATTTTCGACTTTTCCCGATTTCCCGGAAATCGCCTGGGATGACGTTGGAGGGTCATCCCTGGTTGTCATGGTTTCCTCGCATGTCGGGTGACAAACGGCGATCGCGCGCTTTTGCTATCTCCTTATCTCTTTATTGATGATGTTGGACTCTTATTATTTATTTTGCAGTGATATGTCTCTAATGTCCCTTTTGTTCCGCAGGTGTCCGGGGCGGGCTATCGTCGAATGGAAGGTCTGTCGAGCTGGAAGGGGACACGTGGTGGGCGCTCCGATCCCGGTGTGGCCGGGCGAGATGGTCGATGTGGGGGAGCGGCGGGTCTACGTGAGGTCGACCCCGCGCGGCCCGTCCGAGACCGCCGTGTTCGTCCACGGCCTCGCGGGCTCCGCCACCAACTGGACCGACCTGATGGGCGAGCTGTCCGACGTGGTGACCGGCCACGCGGTCGACCTGCCCGGCTCCGGGTACTCCCCCGAGCCTCCCGACGGCGACTACTCCGTCGCCGCCCACGCCGAGATCGTCGCCGCGTTGATCGAGCGGGTCTCCGACGCCCCGGTCCACCTGTTCGGAAACTCCCTGGGCGGCGCCGTCTCGGTGCGGGTCGCCGCGAGCAGGCCGGACCTCGTCCGCTCCCTCACCCTCATCTCCCCGGCCCTTCCCGACCTGCTGCCCCGGTACGGGCCGGCCCGGGTCGCCCTGTCCGCCGTGCCCCGGCTCGGCGAGTGGGGTGCGGACCGGCTGCGCCTGCTGCCCGTCGAACGCAGGATCGGCGCCACGCTCGCCCTGTGCTACGCCGACGCGGGCCGGGTCCACCCCGACCGGCTGCGGGAGGCGGCCGAGGAGCTGCGCCGCAGAGACGGCCTGCCGTACGCCGGGCTCGCGCTGCTCAACTCGGCACGGGGCATCGTCGCCGAGTACTTCCGGCGAGGCGAGGAGAACCTGTGGCGGCAGGCCGCCCGGGTGACCGCACCCACGCTGGTCGTCCACGGCCGGCACGACCGGCTCGTCCACCCGCGCATGGCCGCCCGCGCGGGCCGGACGTTCCCGCACGTGCGGCTGGTGCTCATGCCCGACGTCGGGCACGTCGCCCAGATGGAGGTGCCCGAACGGGTGGCCAGGGAGGCCCGCGTCCTGATAGGTGAGACGGCCCTCTCACCAGTTGGGGAATGACCGGGGCGTCCGGTTAGTTTGTGAATGGTGCGTGCTGCGCTAGCCGCATCTTCACGACCCCTGAAACGGGAGCAGAACTGTGTCGTTGCCACCGCTGGTAGAGCCGGCAGCCGAGCTGACCGTCGACGAGGTGCGCCGTTACTCGCGCCACCTGATCATCCCGGACGTGGGCATGGCCGGGCAGAAGCGCCTGAAGAACGCCCGGGTGCTCTGTGTGGGCGCCGGCGGTCTGGGCTCTCCCGCGTTGCTGTACCTCGCCGCCGCGGGCGTGGGCACTCTCGGCGTCATCGACTTCGACGTCGTCGACGAGTCCAACCTCCAGCGCCAGGTCATCCACGGTCAGTCCGACGTGGGCCGCCCCAAGGCGGAGAGCGCCGCGGCCAGCGTCAGGGAGATCAACCCGCTCGTCGACGTGGTCGTCCACAACGAGGCGCTGACCAACGACAACGTCATGGAGATCTTCTCCCGGTACGACCTGATCGTGGACGGCACCGACAACTTCGCCACCCGCTACATGGTCAACGACGCCGCCGTCCTCCTCGGCAAGCCGTACGTCTGGGGCTCGATCTACCGCTTCGACGGCCAGGCCAGCGTCTTCTGGGCCGAGCACGGCCCCTGCTACCGCTGCCTCTACCCCGAGCCGCCGCCGCCGGGCATGGTCCCCTCCTGCGCCGAGGGCGGCGTGCTCGGCGTGCTGTGCGCGTCGATCGGCTCCATCCAGGTCAACGAGGCCATCAAGCTCCTGACCGGCATCGGCGACCCGCTGGTCGGCCGGCTGATGATCTACGACGCCCTGGAGATGAACTACCGCTCGGTCAAGGTCCGCAAGGACCCCGAGTGCCCCCTCTGCGGGAAGAACCCGACGATCACCCAGCTCCTCGACGACTACGAGGCGTTCTGCGGTGCGGTCTCCGAGGAGGCCCAGGAGGCCGCCTCCGGGTCCACGATCACCGCCGCCGAGCTCAAGTCGTGGCAGGACCGCGGTGACGACATCTACGTCATCGACGTCCGCGAGCCGAACGAGTACGAGATCGTGTCGATCCCGGGCGCGGTGCTCATCCCCAAGGGTGAGTTCCTCAACGGCTCCGCGCTGGAGAGGCTCCCGCAGGACAAGAAGATCGTCCTGCACTGCAAGTCCGGCGCCCGCTCCGCCGAGTGCCTGGCGATCGTCAAGAACGCCGGGTTCTCCGACGCCGTCCACGTCGGCGGCGGTGTGCTGAGCTGGGTCAAGACGGTCGACCCCAGCCTGCCGACCTACTGACCCTGTCCGATCCGCACCCGTGCCCCGAGGAGCCCGTGCTCCTCGGGGCACGGGTCGTTCGCGGTCGCGGGGGCCCGTTCCGGGCGACCTCCCGGTGCGCCCGTCCCAGTGCGCCACCTCCGCGCGTCCATTCGGCGTGCTCATCCGGGGTGTCCGTTCGCGGGTTCTCGTTCGGAGGCGAGGCTGAGCCCCGACTGGGCGACGATGGCCTGCAGGGCGGAGATGTGATCCAGGTAGGCCCGCCGGCCGCGGGCCGACAGGCGGAGCCAGGTGCGGGGCCGTTTGCCCACGTACCCCTTGCGGATCTCGACGTATCCGGCCGCCTCCAAGGCGGAGGCGTGCTTGGACAGCACCGAGTCGCTCACCTCGACCTGGTCGCGCACGAAGGCGAACTCGGCCTCCTCGGCCGCCGCCAGGAGCGAGACGATCCGCAGTCTCGCGGGGGCGTGGATGAGTGGGTCGAGCCCGGTCACCTGCTCTCGGCCCTCGCCGCCAGCCGCCGCGAGATCCAGCGGGCGACGAACGGCCCCGTGGCCGCCATGAACGCCGTCATCGCCAGGCAGCCGTACCCGCCGGCGTAGCGGACACCCGCACCGGCCAGGGGGAAGGCCACGGCGAAGGCGACGGCCACGCTCGCCAGCACCCAGCCCGTGTATCCCAGCATCGCCTCGCGTTCGATGACGCTGCGGTGGACGCGCAGCCGGGCGCCGCGGGCCAGCCTGAGCACCATCGCGACGAGCACGCCCGTCAGGACGACGAGGGCGGGGACTATTACCGCCGGCGGGGTGCCCGGTTCGGTGACGAACGCGATGCCGGTGGCGAAGAGGCCGACGCCGGTGGTGAACCACGTGGGGAACGAGGGCTCGGCGCGCAGGGCCTGCGCCTGGACGGCGCGGGCGTCCGCCAGGCTGCGTGCGGCGTCCTCGGGAGAGATGTTCATCCGGGCTCCTTCTTTTACTCTTTCCATGAAGGAAAGTACTTTCTAATTTCCATAGCGTCAAGTACTTTCCGTGCATCGATGCGGACGGAATGACGGATGACGCCCGCCTTGCCGCATTAAGGTCGAGCATGTGAACGAAGCCCCAGGTCAGCGGCGGTGCTGGTGGCCGACGCCGATCGCGGCGGCGCTGGTGGCGCTGATGTGCGCGGTCGCGGCCGGAGTGGCGGCCGGCGCCGCCGGGACGGAGCTCACCCGCGGCCCGACCCC
Source organism: Streptosporangium becharense (assembly GCF_014204985.1). Taxonomy (NCBI): domain Bacteria; kingdom Bacillati; phylum Actinomycetota; class Actinomycetes; order Streptosporangiales; family Streptosporangiaceae; genus Streptosporangium; species Streptosporangium becharense. Next base: position 4,807,274 of record NZ_JACHMP010000001.1, read on the forward strand.
CGTCGAACTCGACCGGGCGGCGGCCGCGGAGGTGGCCCGGCGCTGGCGGGCGTGGCCCGCCGGGAAGATCTTCCCCGAGACCGTCCGCTACGCCGCGGAGCAGGGTGGCGAGGAGCGGGCGCGGCGGGTGGGCATCTCGCGGGAGACCCGCTGCGACCGGGCGGTGGACGCCGGGCTGCGCAAGGCGCTTCGCCGGTCGGGCTGCCTGGCCGTGCTGCGCGCCACCTACCTCGACGCGCTCCAGGGGATCGTCGTCACCGTCGGGGTCGCGGCCTTCGCCGACGAGACGGGCGCGGTCGCGGCCAGAACGGCGTTGCCCCGGACGGGCCGCCCCTCGCCCGGCCTGAAGGCGCTGGCCTTCCCCGGCACGGTGAGTGAACGCTTCAGCGCGGCGGGACGCCAGACGGGCCTGGTGCGCCAGGAGGGGCCGTACGTGGTGCTGGCGACGGCCGGGCAGGTCGACGGCCGCCCCGCTCGGGCGGTCGGCGAGCAGCGGCCGACCCTGTTCGCCTTCACCGGCGACATCGCCGACCGTGTCCTCTCCCGCCTGGCCACGCCCGGCCGCCCCGATTGCCGGGCCGAGGAGTGGCGGTGCTGAGGCGCCCCGCCGCGGCGTCGCGGAGCCGGCCGCGCGGGGTGGGCGGACGCGGGGCCGGCCGGCGCGAGGTGGGCCGGATCGTGTGTGCGGTCGTCGCCGCGGCGCTCACACCGCTGGTGTCGCCGGCCGCCCCGGCCGCCCTCGCCGACGACGTTCGGGGCGGCCAGCGGGAGGTGCTGCGGACCCTGGACCTGCCCGCCGCCTGGCGGGTCTCCCGGGGGAGCGGCGTGACCGTGGCCGTGCTCGACTCGGGGGTCGACCCCGCCCACCGCGACCTGGTGGGCTCGGTCGTGGAGGGCAGGGACTTCACGGTGGGTGCCAACCCGCCCGGAGTGCGGCCGATGAGACTGCACGGCACGTACATGGCCTCGTTGATCGCCGCGCACGGTCACGGGTACGGCGGCGCGGACGGGGTGATCGGCGTCGCGCCGGAGGCGAGGATCCTGTCGGTACGGGTCATCCTGGAGGACAAGGAGCCCGGGTTCCGGACGTTCAACACCGCCGAGCGCTACGAGAACGTGGTGGCCAGGGGCATCAGGTACGCGGTCGACCACGGCGCCGACGTGATCAACATGTCGATCTCCAAGGAACTGGCCACCGGACAGGAGCGCGCGGCGATCCGTTACGCGATCTCCAAGGGAGTGGTGCTCGTCGCCGCGGCCGGCAACGAGGGTGCCGGCAGGCCCGACGCCTCCGGTCACGCGCCATACTCCTACCCGGCCGCCTTCCCGGGGGTGGTCTCGGTCGCCGCGGCCGACCGGGGGCTGCGCCGGGCCGCCTTCTCCAACCGCAACCCCTCGGTGCTGCTGGCCGCGCCGGGGGTCGACATCTTCGGCGCCGGTCCCGGGGACAAGTACTGGGTGGGCCGGGGCACCTCGCAGGCGACCGCGCTGGTGTCCGGAGTCGCCGCCCTCATAAAAGCGAAATATCCGAAAATGTCGCCACCGCTGGTCGCCCAGGCGCTCGTCGCCGGGGCAATCCGGAGACCCGCCGGCGGTTATGACACCGGCACGGGCTTCGGCGTCGTCAACGCCCGCCGGGCCCTCGCCGAGGCCGCCAGGCTCTCCCGGCACACCCTCACCGCCGACGGCACCGGCGGCCACGACCCCGCACGCCCGCTGGGCCGGCCGGCGGAGCCGGTGCGGGTGATCCACCGCGATCGGGACCGGATCACCGCCTACGCCGGGGTGGCCGCCGTCAGCGGGTTCGGCGCCGTCGCCTCGCTCGCGGTGGCCGCGGCGGCCGTCGGCCGCGCGCGCTCCCCGAGGGCCGGTGCCTCCGCGCGGCGCGTCACCCCCTGACCGCCCTCCGCCGATAGGGCGACGGGCCCGCGCGACGTAGCATCGGAGGTATGTCGCAGCCAGGGCGGTCCCAGGAGCCGGAGCGGCGTCTGGAAGCCTCGGCGCCACGTGCCCGCGGAGGCTGGCCGCCGCCGGGTTCCCGGGTGCCCGGCGCGGGGAACGGCCGGGTGCGGCGCGTGCCGTCCCCCGGCTCCGCGATCCGGCGTGCCCCCTCCCTCGGCCCCGCCGTCCGGCGTGCCCGGTTGCGCACCTGGCCGGCCGGAGGCCGTGACCGCGGGGCGGCCCGGCGCGCCGAGCTGGCGGCCCTGGAGCAGGGCATCCGGTTCCGTACGATCTTCCTTCTCCTGATGGGCACGATCCTGGCCATCGCCGCCACCGACGTGCTGAGCGGCGCGGCCGGGCTGGTGCGCGAGACCGGTTCCCGCCCGCTGACCCCCGCCGAGCAGGCCCGTTACATCCGGGACGACATCGCCAGGCGCTGGCACGCCTGGCCGGCCGACCTGGTCTTCCCCGTCGAGCTCCAGTACATCGGCCTCGGCCGGGTGCAGCAGTACGCCCGCCGGGTCGGCCTGGCCCCCGAGGTCGCCTGCGCGGCCGGCACCGACGCCCCGGTCGGCTCGGTGCTCGCCCAGCACGGCTGCCGCACCCTGCTGCGGGCCACGTACGTCGACCAGACCTCCACCTTCGTGGTCACCGTGGGGATCGCCGTGCTCGACGACGAGGAGCGGCGGAGCGCCGCCACCGGGGAACTGGCGCGGGACGACCGGGTGGGGGTGCGGCCGGTGGCCTTCCCGGGCACGGCGACCGAACTGTTCGGGGCCGCGCAGCGGCAGCGCACCACCTGGGTCGGCGTCGGCCCCTACATCGTCTTCTCCACGGCCGGTTACACCGACGGCCGCACCCGGGAGTCGGTCTCTCCCGAGGAGATCCTGCACAGTGAACTGTGGCCGACGGCCCAGGCGGTCGCCGGGCGCATCGCCCGCGCTCTCGGCGACGAGCCCAGCGCCGTTCCCCGGTGCACCCGGGGGAACGTGTGCTGAGGCGGTGGCCCTGGGCGGCGGCGGCGCTGGCCGCGTCCCTCTTGACGGCCTCGCCGGCGGTCGCCGCTCCCGCCGGTGCCGCGGCGGGCCGGGAGGCCGGGGTGCGGCCCGTCCCGGGGGCCGCGGCGGACGTGCGCGAGGACCAGCGCTGGGTGCTGGAGATGCTCAACGTCGAGCAGGCGTGGCGGACCTCCAAGGGGGCGGGGGTCACCGTGGCCCTGGTCGACAGCGGGGTCGACGCGGATGTCGCCGAGCTGCGCGGCCGGGTGGTCACCGGGCCCGACATGGGGTCGATCACGTTCGACCCGGGCCGGCCGGGGGCCGGGCGGCACGGTACGGCCATGGCCTCGCTCATCGCCGGCGCGGGCGACGGCGAGGGCGGCCTGCTGGGCACCGCGCCCGGGGCCACGATCCTGTCGCTGCCGCTCATCGTCGCGGACGAGCCGGAGGACGGCTCCGCCCTGCCCGAGGAGGACCTGCGCTCACGCGCCGACAGCCCGCTGGCCCGCGCGATCCGCTACGCGACCGACCACGGGGCCAAGGTGGTCAGCATGTCGCTGGGTGCGTACGGGCCGCACCGGAGCGAGCGCGAGGCGGTCTCCTACGCCCTGTCCAAGGGGGTGGTGCTCGTCGCCGCGGTGGGCAACGACGGCGACACGCCGTACGCCCTGGAGAACGCCACCTCCTTCTGGAACTTCCCGGCCGGATACTCCGGGGTCATCGGCGTGGCCGCGGTCGACGCCCGGGGCAAGCCGGCGGCGTTCAGCAGCGACAACCTGTCGGTGCAGGTCTCCGCGCCGGGGGTGGACGTGCCCGTGGTGCTGCCGGGCGGTGAGTACGGCTCCTCGGAGGGGACCAGTTCGGCGACCGCGCTGGTGGCCGGGATCGTCGCACTCATAAAAGCAAAATATCCCGACATATCCCCTCATACGGTCTCGCGAGCGCTGACCTCCACGGCCCGGTTCACCCCCGCTGCGGGCTACGACGACCACGTCGGTTTCGGCGTCGTCGACGCCGCTGCGGCACTCGCCAGGGCGGGTGAGCTGGTGGCGCGCGCGCGGGAGGTCCCGGTCCCCGAGGGCGAGCACTTCGGCGGGGGTATCGTGTCCGAGGGGCCGCGCAGGCCCGGCGCCGACCCCGTCCGGCTCTGGCTGTACGGGACCGGCCTCCTCGCCGGGGTGCTGGCCTTCACCGGGGGCCTGGTGGTGCTCGGCCGGCGTTCCGGACGCCCCAGGCCGGGGACACCGGAACCGGGCCGTGGGCCGGACCGTGACGGCAGCCGCGATTCGACGTCGATTCGAACGCGTTTTGGATAATCTTCGGGAGAGATCAGCTGAATGTCGGTATTCACGGCCCGGAAAACCGGAAAGATTCGCTAAGGTCGCGCACCATGGGGTACGAGTTGCGCGTGGAGCGCCCTGCGCCTCTCGCCTTCGCGGAGCTCGCGGCAGTGCTGGGGCGGGCGGGGTTCGAGTTCAGAGGGTCGCAGGAGGCGGGAGAGGTCCTCGCCCGTCATGAGGGTGCGGTGCACGCCGTCGCGGTCTGGAACGGTGCACTGACCGGCGCACCCGGCTCCGACTGGCAGGTGGCCCAGCTGGCCCGGGTGTCCGCCCTGCTGGGGGCGGAGCTCGTCGGCGAAGACGGTGAGTCCTACGCGATCCGCGACGGCCTCGTCGAGCAGCTCAACGGCTCGGCCAGCTACGAGTTCGGCAAGCTCGACGAGATCCTCGCCGCCGGGCCGGCCGTATGGAGCCGGTAGGCCACCCGACCCCGTACGCCGAGCGGGTGCTCGACCTGGTCGAGTGCATCCCACCGGGCAAGGTGATGTCGTACGGCGACATCGCCGAGTACCTCCAGGAGGGCGGTCCGCGCCAGGTGGGCCGGGCGATGTCCGTCTGGGGCGGTGGGGTGCCCTGGTGGCGCGTGGTGCACGCCGACGGCACCCCGCCCCCCGGCCACGAGCAGCGGTGTCTGACGCTGTGGCGGCAGGAGGGCACTCCGCTGCGGGGTACCCGGGTGGACATGCATGCCGCCAGATGGGACGGAACGCCGTAAAACATGGCGTAACCGGCCCTGGCGTGGCCCACTACCATTGCCTAGAAGTGCTCGGTCCGAAAGGCGGTGCTCCCCCATGGCCACCGGCGCCACTCCCGCGCGAGCCGGCGGCGATCCCGTCGTCGACCGGCTCCGGGTCGTCCAGGATCTCTGCGACCGGGGGGAGCCCCTCGAATCGGTCATGGACGCGATCCGGGCCGACGGACTGACCCCCGAGGAGCGACGCCGCTTCGACGCCGAGGTGCTGGCCGGCCCGCTGGGCTCGCGGCTGGACATCGCGACCAAGCGGGGGGCGGCCCGGCGCCGCGAGTTCCTCACGCTCGTCAAACCGTACCTCGCCGGCGTCGACCCGCGGGTCAAACGTGACCTGCCGGTCGCCCGCCGGATCGCCTTCCATCTCATCGACCGGCGGGGAATCGACGAGCTCGCCGAGGGCGACGCGCTGCAGAAGCTCGTGACCGCCGCGGCCGAGCCGTCCAGGCGGGTCCGCAGGAACATGCGCTGGTACGCGAACCTGCCGCTCCAGGAGGAGCTTCCCGAGTCCCTGTACCGCCTGCGTCGCGCCGACCTCATCCCGGTGACCCAGATCGACGAGATCGGCTGGTCCGGCGGCCGGCTCCACGTCACCGGCCACGCCTACCTGGCCGGACTGTCGGTCCGCAGCCGCCGTTTCAACCGCGCCACCGTGGTGCTGCGCGGCCCGCGCTGGCTGCCGCCGGTGCGGATGCGCACCCGCCGCGTCTTCCGCCCCGCGGCGACCCACGGAGCGCCGGAGGTCGGCTGCAACTACGACTGGTCCGGGTTCACCGCCGAGCTCGGCCCGTGGCCGCTGCGCTGGCGCGCCGCCGTGCGGGCCGTCGTGCGCGGCGGCAAGCGGCTGCTGCGGCGCCGCGCCACCGTGCAGGACACCACCACCTGGCGCGCCGAGATCGTGATCTGGAGCCGGGGCGCCCGCGCCTCCGGCCTGCTTCGCGGCCCCTCCGTCGGCCGCACCGAGCGACCCTCGGGCCTCGACCTCGGCAAGGGCTGGTGGATCCGCCCGGTCTGGACCTCCGACCGTGCCCTTCAGATCGTGCTCCAGCCCACTCGCGCCGAGCTGACCGACGTGCGCCTGGAGGGCGAGCGGCTGGAGGTCGAGGTCTTCCTGCCGGGTACACAGGCGACCCGGGGCCACGCCCGTCTCGACGGCCACCGGATCGCCGCCGACTTCACCCCGGCCGAGGGCGGCACCGTCGTCGTCGTGCCGCTGGCCGTGTCGTCCCTGCTCCAGGAGCGCGACGGCGGCCGGCTCTGGATCGAGCCGAAGGGCGACCCGGCGGCCTCCGTCATGATCGGCATGGCCCGGGAGAGCCGCACGGTCATCGGCGACCGGGAGATCGCCGTGCTGCGCGACCGGCGCGACCGGGTGAGCGTCTCCGCGCACCGGATCCACCCGATCATCACCGCCGCGGACTGGGACGACCGGGGCACGCTCACCGTCCGGGGCACCTACCCCGGCGACGGGGCGGCCGAGCTCACCCTCAAGCACCGCGCCGGCATCATCCACGCCGTCCCCCTGGAGCGCGACGGTTCGAGCTTCACCGCGCGGTTCGCGCCCGCCGCGATGCCCCGCTTCGGCGACACGACCCCGCTGAGCAGCGGAACCTGGAGCATGGCGGTCCGCGACCCGGCGGGGAAGATCCTCCCGATCCGCGTCGACCACGCCGCGCTCGACACCCTGGACGAGGAGACCAAGATCCGCGACGGCCGGGAGTACCGGCTGATCTCCACCCGCTTCGACGTCCCGGTGCTGTCCGTCGCCGAGCACCTCCCCGACGACGAGAAGGGTGCCGGCGGCCTGTACGCGCTGAGCCGCGGCTTCTACCCCGCCGAGCGGACCCGCGAGCTGACCGACGCCACCGTCTACGTCGCCTACGACGGGCGGCACTACGAGGGCAACGTCCGCGCGGTGTACGAGGAGCGCGTGCGGCGCGGCGACGACCGCGAGCACATCTGGGTGGTCAGGGACGGCTCCTTCGTGCCCCCGGGCTCGCCGGAGCTGGGCTTCGGCCCGGACGTCAGGCCGACCGTGGTCCGCGCGGGCAGCCGCGAGCACTACGCGGCGCTCGCCCGCTCCCGGTACGTGCTGACCAACGGCTTCCTGCCCCAGTGGTTCCGGGCGCGGGAGGACCAGACGGTGGTGCAGACCTGGCACGGCTCCCCGCTCAAACGCATGGGCAACGACCTGCCGCACATGTCCCGCGACCCCCGGCCGCCGGCCTGGCACCGGCAGGCCGTCGAGGTGCGCGGCTGGGACCTGCTGGTCTCACAGAGCCCGTGGGCGACCGGCGTGCTGCGCAAGGCGTTCGGCTACCGGGGCGAGGTCCTGGAGAGCGGTTACCCGCGCAACGACGCGCTGCTGGCCGCCGGCCGCGAGGAGGCGGCGGCCCGGGTGCGCGCGCGGCTCGGCATCGCGCCGGGCGCCAGGGTGGTGCTCTACGCGCCGACCTACCGCGACTACGACCGCAAGAGCACCTCGATCCGGTTCGACCTCGCCGAGGCGCGCCGCCTGTTCGGCCCGGGGCACGAGTTCCTGATCAGGGGCCACTCGATGCAGGCGGCGCCGAGCGTGCCCGCCGGTCTCGGCCGTGACGTCACGGCGTACCCCGACATCACGGACCTGTTGCTGATCACCGACGTGCTGATCACGGACTACTCGTCGGTCATGTTCGACTTCGCGGTGACCGGCCGGCCCATCCTGCTGTTCACCCACGACCTGTCGCGCTACTCGTCCAAGCGCGGGCTCTACCTCGACCTGGCCGCCGAGGCCCCCGGCCCGCTGCTGACCGGTGGGGCGGAGGTCCTCAAGGCCCTGCGGTCGATCGACGAGGTGGCCGCGGCCCACGCCGAGCGCTACGAGCGCTTCCAGCGGACCTACGTGCCCCGCGACGACGGCAAGGCGACGGGGAGGCTCGTCGACCACGTCTTCACCTCCTGACCGGGCTCCACGCCCCGAAGAGGCTTTCCGGCCCCACCGGGTCTCCGCCGCCGCCCCCGACCGGTTTCCACACCCCCCGGTGGGGGCCTCCGCCCCAGGTCCGCACCGCCGCGGGCGGCTCCACCGGCCGTCCACCCACCCGGCGGACGACCGGATCCACCCTGCCGTACCCGCCGACTCGGCACGATCATCGCCCGGGATCTGGTGGAATGACGAGTTGTGAGTGGTCAGGGTTGGCGGTTGGTGCGCCGTACGGGTTCAGAGAGGGCCGTTGCCCTTGAGCTGGACGAGCATCAACGGGCGGTCGTGGCGCACGAGGGAGGCCCGCTGCTCGTCCTGGCCGGGCCGGGCACCGGCAAGACCACCACGATCGTGGAGAGCGTGGTCGACCGGATCGAGCGCCGTGGCGTCGACCCCGAGCGGGTGCTCGTCCTCACCTTCAGCCGCAAGGCCGCCGAGGAGCTGCGCGAGCGCATCACCGCCCGGATGCGCCGCACCACCCGCAGCCCTCTCGCCCTCACCTTCCACAGCTACGCCTACGCGCTGCTGCGCCGTGAGGCGGTGCTCGCCGGGACGCTCCCGCCGCGCCTGCTGACCGGCCCCGAGCAACTGCTGGAGATCCGCCGCCTGCTGCACGGAGAGCTGGAGGACGGCGCCGTGCACTGGCCCGGCGACATGCACGAGGCGCTCAAGACGCGCGGCTTCGCCCAGGAGCTCCGCGACTTCCTGGCCCGCGCCGCCGAGCGCGGTCTCGACGGCCCCGAGCTGGTCGAGCTGGGCCGCCGGCACGGTCGCGCCGACTGGGTGGCCGCCGGGCGGTTCGCCGACCGCTACCACGCCCGGTTCGACCTGGACCTCGAACCGGTGCTCGACTACGCCGAGCTGGTCCGCGCCGCCGGGGCGCTGCTCGCCGACCCCGAGGTGCGTCTGCGCGAGCGGTCCGCGTACGACGCCGTCTTCGTCGACGAGTACCAGGACACCGACCCCGCCCAGGAGTTCCTGCTCCAGCAGCTCGCCGGGGAGGGACGCGACCTCGTCGCGGTGGGCGACCCCGACCAGTCGATCTACGGCTTCCGCGGCGCCGACGTCCGCGGCATCATGAACTTCCCCGACCGCTTCCGCGACACCGACGGGGACAAGGCGCCCGTCATCGCGCTGCGCGTCTGCCGCCGCAGCGGCGCGGAGCTGCTGCGGGCCACCCGCCGCGTCACCGCCCGGCTCCCCGCGGTCCCCGGCGGCGCCGCCCACCGTGACCTGCGTCCCCTGCCGGACACCGAGCCCGGCGAGGTCCGGGTGCTGGTCGCCGACGGGGCGACGCAGGAGGCGGCGCTCGTGGCCGACACCCTCCGTCGCGCGCACCTGCTGGACGGGGTGCCCTGGTCGCGCATGGCCGTGCTGGTCCGTTCGGCGACCCGCCAGGTGCCGTTGCTGCGCCGGGCCCTGGTCACCGCCGGGGTGCCGGTCAGGGTCGGCGGCGCCGAGGTGCCGCTGTTCCAGGAGCCGGGCGTCCGGCCGCTGGTCCGGCTCATCCAGGTCGCGCTCCACCCGGAGATCCTCGACGAGGGCCTGGCCGAGGAACTGCTGACCGGTGCCCTCGGCGGCACCGACATGATCGGGGTGCGCCGCCTGCGCCGTGCCCTGCGCATCGCCGAGCACGAGGCGCTGACCCACCCCGACGAGCGTGACGTGACCGACCGCCCGGCCGACCGCGAGGCCGCCCGCCCGCGCTCCTCCGGCGAGCTGCTGGTCGCGGCGCTGAAGGACGCGCGCGAGCTCGTCCGGGTCGAGCCGCACGTGGCGGCGCCCGCCGAGCGGCTGGCCGGCCTCATCTCCGCCGCCACCGAGGCCGTACGGCGGGGCGGCAGCGCCGAGGACGTGCTGTGGACCGTCTGGCAGGCCACCGGCCTGGCCGAGCGCTGGACGCAGGCCGGCCTCGCCGGCGGCTCCCGGGGAAGCATGGCCGACCGCGACCTCGACGCCGTGGTGGCGCTGTTCGACCACGCCGCCCGGTTCGTCGACCGGCTGCCGCACGCCGGCGTGGACGTGTTCGTGGAGGACCTGGTCGCCCAGGAGATCCCCGGCGACTCCCTGGCCGCGCGGGCCCCTGACGGCGACACCGTCAAGATCCTCACCGCGCACCGCTCGAAGGGCCTGGAATGGGACGTGGTGGTCGTCGCGGGCGTCCAGGAGGGTGCCTGGCCCGACCTGCGGCTGCGCGGGTCCGTGCTGAGCACCGACGACATGGTCGCCAGGGCCGAGGGGTCCGAGCACGAGAACCCGGCCGCGGTCGCCGCCGCGCTCTCCTCCCAGCTGCTCGCCGAGGAGCGGCGCCTGTTCTATGTGGCCGCGACCAGGGCCAGGAAGCGGCTCGTCGTCACCGCCGTGGGCGGTGAGGACGTCGAGGAGCGGCCCTCGCGCTTCCTCACCGAGCTGGTGCCCGACTCGGCAGGGGAGACCGGTGTCGACGAGCGCTCCCGCTGGCTGAGCATGCCCGCCCTGGTGGCCGACCTGCGCTCGGCGGTCTCCGACACCACCCGGCCCGACGCGCTGCGCAGGGCCGCGGCCGGGCACCTGGCCAGGCTCGCCGCCGCCGGGGTGCCCGGCGCCCACCCCAACGAGTGGTACGCCCTCACCCCCATCTCCGACGACCGGCCGCTGAGCTGGCCCGACGGCACCGTGCGGGTCTCCCCCTCGGCGGTGGAGAGCTTCAGCAAGTGCGGCCTGCGCTGGCTGCTGGAGACCTCCGTCGGCGCGGGCGGAACCGACGCGGCCCGCGGCCTGGGCACGGTCATCCACGCCCTCGCCGTGCTCGTCGCCTCCGGCATGCCCACCGAGGAGACCTTGGGCAAGCGCCTCGACGAGATCTGGCACGAGCTCGACTTCGGCGGCGTCTGGTACAACCGCAAGCAGCGCAGGGTCGCCGAGGAGATGATCTCCAAGTTCCTCCGCTGGCACCAGGACAACCCGCGTGAGCTGGTCGGCCTGGAGGAGGCGTTCACCGCCACCGTCGCCGAGGGCGTGGAGATCAGGGGCCGGGTCGACCGGGTCGAGCGCGACGGGGAGGGCCGGGCCGTGATCATCGACATCAAGACCGGCAAGAACGGCCCCCGCGACACCGACCTCGACCGCCACCCCCAGCTCGGCGTCTACCAGCTCGCCGCACTCCTGGGCGCCTTCTCCCGGCACGGGATGACCGAGCCCGGCGGCGCCGCCCTGGTGCAGGTGGGCGACGCGGCGGGCAAGAAGGCCGCCAAGGAGCAGGCACAGCGTCCCCTGTCGGAAGACTCCGACCCGGGCTGGGCCCGCGACATGGTCGACACGGTGGCCGCCGGCATGTCGGGGCCGTTCTTCCAGGCCAAGGTCAACGACGGCTGTCGCACCTGCGCGGTACGGTCGAGCTGCCCGGTCAGCAAGAACGGAGACCAGGTGTGCTGAGTCCGGTCCACCCGGGGCGGGGCCGCGCCGCACGCCGGAAGGACGCCCCGTGTTGAGCCCGATCGAGCTCGCCGCCAAGCTGGGCATCCTGCCGCCGACGCCGGAGCAGGCGGAGGTCATCGAGGCCGGGCTCGAACCCATGGTGGTGATGGCCGGAGCCGGGTCCGGCAAGAGCGAGACCATGGCCGGGCGGGTCGTCTGGCTGGTCGCCAACGGCCTGGTCCGCCCCGAGCAGGTGCTCGGCCTGACCTTCACCCGCAAGGCCGCCGCGGAGCTCTCCGTCCGCGTCCGCGAGCGCCTGTCCGGCCTCGTGGCGGCCGGGCAGGTCCCCGCCGAGCTGCTGGAGGGCGAACCGACCATCTCCACTTACCACGCCTACGCCGCCCGCCTGGTCACCGACCACGCCCTGCGCGAGGCGCTGGAACCCACCATGCGCCTGATCAGCCCCGCCGTCGCCTGGCAGCTCGCCGGGCACGTGGTCAGCGCCTACGACGGGCCGATGGAGCAGATCGAGTGGGGCCCGGCCACCGTCACCCGGGCGGTGCTGGAGCTGTCCGGTGAGCTGTCGGAGCACCTGCGCACCCCGCAGGACGTGCGCGAGGTCGGCGCCTGGCTCGCCGAGCGGTACGCCGCGCTGCCCGGAACGCCCGTCAAGGACCAGCGCAGGCCCCTGGTCACCCAGCGGGCCAGGGAGCAGCTGCTGCCCCTGGTCGAGGCGTACGAGCGCCTCAAGCGCCGCAGGGAGGTCATCGACCACGGCGACCAGATGGCGCTGGCCGCCCGGATCGCCGCCAGACACCCCGACGTGGGCGCCATCGAGCGGGGCCGGTTCGCCGTCGTCCTCCTCGACGAGTACCAGGACACCAGCCACGCCCAGCTCGTCCTGCTCCGTTCGCTGTTCGGCGGCGGGCATCCGGTGACGGCGGTGGGCGACCCCTGCCAGTCCATCTACGGCTGGCGCGGCGCCTCGGCCGGGAACCTCAGCCGCTTCCCCCGCGACTTCACGACCCCCTCCGGGGAGCCCGCGCCGGTCCGCCGCCTGTCGGTCAGCTTCCGGAACGGCGACGCCGTGCTCGACGTGGCGGCCCGGCTCCAGCTGCCGCTGCGGATGGAGGCCAGGGAGGTGCCGGTCCTGGTCCCCGGCGGCAACCGGGTCGGACGCGGCCGGGTGGTGTGCGCCTTCCACGAGACCGCCGACGCCGAGGCGGAGTGGGTCGCCGCCGGGATCGCCACCCTGCTCGGCACCGAGAGCGCACCCGACGGGCTGCCCTGGGCCGAGGGTGAGCGTAGGAAGGCCAAGCAGAGCACCTGGGGCGGTCCGCAGGCGCTGCAACCCCACGACATCGCGATCCTCGCCCGCAAACGCGCGCAGTTCCCCGCGCTGCGCCGGGCATTGGAGGCCCGCGGCATCCCCGTCGAGGTCGTCGGCCTGGGCGGCCTGCTGACCGTGCCCGAGGTCGCCGACATCGTCGCCACCCTGCGTGTGATCTACGACCCTGGCGCCGGGGACGCCCTGGTGCGGCTGCTGTCGGGGCCGCGCTGGCGGATCGGCCCCGCCGACCTCAAGGAGCTGGGCGAACGGGCCCGCGAGCTCAACCGGGAGACCCGGGAGGGCACTTCCCCGGTCGCCGACCCGCTGGACCAGGTCGTCGCGGACCTGGCGGAGGAGCGCGGCAGCCTGGTCGACGCCCTCGACGAGCTGCCCGACCGGCCCGAGTGGCAGGACCTCTTCTCGCCGCTGGCCCGGGTGCGGCTGGTCGCCATGGCCCAGGAACTGCGGCTGCTGCGCGCGCACGCCGGCCAGCCGCTGCCCGACCTGATCCTGGAGATCGAGCGCAGGCTCGGCCTCGACATCGAGGTCGCCGCGCGGGGCGTCGCCGTCGGCCCGTTCGCCGCCCGCGCCGACCTGGACGCCTTCCTGGACGCCGCCGCCCGGTTCGCCGGCGACTCCGAGGACCCGACCCTGGGGGCGTTCCTGGCGTTCCTCAAGGCCGCCGACGAGGAGGAGAACGGCCTGGACGCCGGGCGGGTCGGCGAGAGCAACAGCGTGAAGCTGATGACCGTGCACGCGTCCAAGGGCCTGGAGTGGCCGGTCGTCGTGGTCCCCGGCCTGTCGCAGGCGCTGTCGAAGGCCGGTGCGCTCACCGTCGGCACCGTGTTCCCGGCCCGGCCCACGACCAGCCCCAGGTGGACGGAGAACCCCCGCAAACTGCCCTATCAGCTCCGCGGGGACGCCTCCGACCTGCCGGTGCTGCCGGGACTGGCCAAGGAGGAGCTGGCCGAGTTCGACGAGCGCTGCCGCGACCGCGACCTGCTGGAGGAGCGCCGCCTGGCGTACGTCGCCGTCACCCGGGCCCACTACCTGCTGATCGCCTCCGGTTACCGGTGGGGCAGCGCGGCCCGGCCGTTGGAGCCGTCCGACTTCCTGCTGGAGATCCGCGACACCTGCGGGCGGGTGTCCTCCTGGGCGCCGGAGCTGGAGGATGGTGCCGTCAACCCGCTGCTGGCCGAGCCCGCGGAGTCCGCCTGGCCGGTCACCCCGGACGACGTCCGTTACGCCGCCGTCCTCGACGGCGCCACCCTGGTGGAGTCCGCCCTGGCGGCCCTCGCCGGATCCGCGTCCCGGCCGGACACCGGCTCGGCTCGCATCGATCCCGCTCGCACCGGTCCCGCGCTCCGGCACGTGCCGGACGACCCGTGGGAGGGGGACATCCCCTTCCCGGACGCCCCGCACTTCTCGGACGCCCCGGACATCCCGAACGCGTCGCACTTCCCGGACATCCCGAACGCGTCGCACTTCCCGGACGCCCCGGACGGGGATCCGTCCTTCCCCGGTGACCCGTGGGACGAGGACGTCCCCTTCCCGGAGGCCCCGGACGACGACGTGCCTCCTCCCACAGCCCCTGGACAGGCCGGACAGGAGTGGCTCCCCGCCGCCGGAGGAGTGTCCTCCCCGGACGATCCGGGGACGGCGGGCACGCCCTTCCCCGGTGAGAAGGGCGTGCCTTCCCCGGCTGACCCGGGTGGCTCGGACGACCCGGCTGACCCGGGTGACGGGGGCGTTCCCTCCCCGGGCGACCCGCGGGAGCGACGCTCCGTCCCGGTGACGGGGGAGCTGCGCGGCTGGGACCGGGAGCGGGTGAACGCCTGGGAGCGTGACATCGAGCTGCTGCTCAGGGAACGGGAGCTGAACCGGCGCCGCGGGCCGGGCCGGGTGGAGCTGCCCGCCCACCTGACCGTCTCCGCCCTGGTCACCCTCGCCTCCGACCCGAAGGCACTGGCCCGGCAGATCCGCCGCCCGGTGCCGAAGAAGCCCGCTCCCCTGGCACGCCGGGGCACCTCCTTCCACCAGTGGCTGGAGTCGCGCTGGGGCCAGCAGCGGCTGCTGGACGAGTTCGAGCTGCCCGGCGCGTCCGACGAGGTGGAGGAGAGCGACGCCCGGCTGGAGGAGCTGCGCGAACGCTTCGAGGAGAGCGAGTGGGCGGGTCGCGAACCGCTCGACGTCGAGGTCGCCTTCGAGACGATCATCGCCGACCGGGTGGTCCGCGGCCGGATGGACGCCGTGTTCCAGGTCGCCGAGGACCGCTACGAGGTCGTCGACTGGAAGACCGGCCGTCGCCCCCGGGGCGGGAAGGCGGAGGCCGCCGCGGCCGTCCAGCTCGCCGCCTACCGGCTGGCCTGGTCCCATCTGGCCGGGGTGCCGCTGGAGCAGGTCAGCGCGGCCTTCCATTACGTCCTGCTCAACGAGACGGTCCGCCCGGTGAACCTCCTCGACGAGCGCGGCCTGGTCGCGCTCGTCGAGTCGGTCCCCGCCGCACGCTGATCCCGGAGCGTCTGTCGGGTACGTCACAACTTCTCACGTGCGGCGAGCATCGAAGAGCACATGCGTACATCGCTGGTTACGGTGCTCACCGGTCTGGTCCTCGTCACGGGTTGCACGGGCTGCACTGACGCCGCCAACGGCAAGGCCGTCAAGCTCAGGACCACGGACCAGATCCGCACCGCGCTCGGCGACACGTACTGGAAGTACTGGGCCGACTCCATTCCCGGCCTCGCACGCGGCGAAGTCGACGGGCCTAAAGGAGTCCACTACGGAAAGATCACCGGTGTGACGCGGGCCGAGGACGTTCACTGGGCGATCGGCTCCATCCGGATCAAGGGGCACCCGGACAGCGACCGGGGCGGGCCGCACGTCTGGAACAAGGCGGGCGGCGGCCCGTGGAAGTACCGGGGGGACAGCGACGGGTGCCCCGCGGTACCCGCCAGGCTGCTGAAGGCGTGGGGCCAGCCCCGCCTGATCTGCAGGTGACCGTCCGGGGTGCCGTCCGTCGGTCACCTGCGGTTCGGGGTACCACCCGGGGCCCGGGTGTGGGCCGCCCGGGGTTCGGGGTACCACCCGGGGCCCGGGTGTGGGCCGCCCGGGGGCCGCCGGGGGCCGCCCGGGGGCCGCCGGGGGCCGTCCGGGGGACTGCCCGCCGGTCGCTCACCCGTTCGGGACGTCGCCCTCCCACAGGCCGGGCGAGTGGCGGGAGGTGAGCGCCAGGACGCGGGCCAGAACCTCGGCCGCGGGCAGCGGGTCGATCCGGCGTCCGTCGCGCAGGCGTAGCGCGACCTCGTCACCGGCCGCCTCCCTGGGGCCGACGACGGCCTGGTACGGCACGAGCCGGGCCTCACGGATCCGGGCGCCCAGGGAGCCGCGCTCCGGCCCGGCGAGCTCCGCGCGGAGTCCCAGCTCCACGCACCGCCGGACCAGCGCGCCGGCCGCGGGTACCTCGGCCTCGGAGACCGGCAGCGCCACGAGCTGGACCGGCGCCAGCCAGGCCGGGAAGGCGCCGCCGTGAACCTCGATGAGGTGGGCGACGGCGCGCTCGACGCTTCCCACGATGCTGCGGTGGACCATGACCGGCCGGTGCGCGGCCCCGTCCGGCCCGGTGTAGCGCAGATCGAACTGCCGGGGCTGGTGGAAGTCGACCTGGACGGTGGACAGGGTCGCCTCGCGACCGGCGTCGTCGGCGATCTGCACGTCGATCTTCGGGCCGTAGAACGCCGCCTCCCCCTCCACGGCCTCGTACGCCACGCCGAGGTCGTCGAGCACTCCGGCCAGCAGGGTCCCTGCCCGCCGCCACATGTCCGGGTCGGCGACGTACTTCCCACCGGCCCCGGGCAGCGAGAGCCGGTAGCGGGCCGGGCGGACGCCCAGGTCGGCGTGGGCCCGGCGGATCAGCTCCAGGGCGGCCCGCGCCTCGTCCGCGGCCTGCTCCGGGGTGCAGAAGACGTGCGCGTCGTTGAGCTGGATCGCCCGTACCCGGCTCAGCCCGCCCAGCACCCCCGACAGCTCCGAGCGGTACATCCCGCCCAGCTCGCCCAGGCGCAGCGGCAGCTCCCGGTAGCTGTGCGCCCGGGAACGGAAGATCAACGCGTGATGCGGGCACAGGCTGGGCCTCAGGACCACCTGCTCGCCGCCCACGTCCATCGGGGGGTACATGTCGTCGCTGTAGTGGGCCCAGTGCCCGGAGATCTCGTACAGCTCCCGTTTGCCCAGCACGGGGGAGTACACGTGCCGGTAGCCCGCCCGGCGTTCGAGGTCGCGGACGTACTCCTCCAGGGCGTGCCGCACGGCGGCTCCGGCGGGCAGCCAGTACGGCAGCCCGGCGCCGATCAGGGGGTCGGTGTCGAACAGGTCCAGCTCGCGGCCGAGCCTGCGGTGGTCGTGCATCGTGGTCTCCTCGCGGACGGGAGGGCGAGTGACCGAACGCCGAAGCCCCGGGGCACTCGCCCCGGGGCTTCGGACAAAGGCAACTGTCAGCGCGCCGGGACATCCTCCGGCGTCGTCGTCACAGCGGCACGCTTCATGCCGGTGAAGGTAGCAGACGGATCACCGCGTCCGCACGCGGGTTACGACCGGTCGGGCCGGTCGGGGTACGGTCGTGGCCGACCGTGCCGGGAGCGGCGTGATCGCGGACGGTCATGGCTCGTCCATCCGCAGCCCGTGCTCGCGCAACACCTGGTCCACGGTCTCGCTCAGCAACCGGCGATCGTTGTAGAAGCGGTCGAAGGTGTCGTAACGCTTGTCCACGAAGGCCAGCGCCTGAATCTTGACGATCTCCAGCATGTCGGCCTCGCCCGGGCGGATCAGCGGGGCACGCAGCACGTCGATCATGACCGGTCGCACGTCGTCGGGTCCTTGACGCCGCAGCAGGTTGGCGACCGTCACCCGCTTCCGCCAGTCGTCGAGCGACCAGTAGCGCTCGACGAGCCGTCGCACGTCCTCCGCGGGCACATGGTCGGACGCGTCCTCGGCCGCCGCCCAGTCGGCCATGAAGATGATGTCGTCGAAATCGTAGGAGTCGTACACGTGCTTCCGTTCGTCCTCGTCGCGTTGTCGGACCGGGGATCGCCGGACTTCCCGAACGGTCGGCGTCCCCTCGCCGGAGCAGGTCCGTTGCCTCGCCGACAGCCCTCCGCAGGACGCATGGTATCCAGCGATATGCCTGATACATGCGCATATCGCTCTCCTCGTGGCCCCGTTGAGAACGCGGTGATCGGGGCCGGGAACCATCGGTGCCCAGCCCCTTCCCCGGCGGGGGATGCCCGGCGGGCCCCTAACCGGCCGCCCCGTCCGGCAGGTAGTGGAAACCCGGCGCGGGGTGCATCAGGAAGTCGTGGTGGGAGATGTTCCAGGCGTAGGCACCCGCCATGGTGAACTCCACGACGTCACCGGGGGACAGCGCGACCGGGACGTTCCGGGCCAGGACGTCCTTGGGCGTGCAGAGCTGGCCGACGATCGTGACCGGTTCACCCGGGGGGAGTGGGGCCACGGGCTGGGAGTGGCCCTTGGTGGCGGGGGTCCGCAGGTGGTGGGTGCCTCCGGCGACGACCGCGAACAGCTCGCCGTGGACCCGTTTGACGTCGATCACCCGGGTGACGTACCGCCCGCAGTAGACGGTCAGCGACCGTCCCGGCTCGATCCGCAGCACCTCGCCCGGTCGCCGCAGCGAGGCCAGGCCCTCGCCGTAGGCGCGCCAGTCGAACCGGGCGGCCGGGTCGGCGTAGGAGACGGCCATGCCGCCGCCCAGGTTGACCTCCGAGACGCCGAGCCCCCGCGCGTACTCCAGCACGGCCGCCGCGAGCTTCAGCAGGGCGGGGGCGTCGAGCCCGCTGGCCAGGTGCGCGTGGACCCCGCGGAACCGTACCGCGTCCTGCCGCTCCAGCATCGCCACGCACTCGGCGACGCCGTCCGGGTCCATGCCGAACGGCGTCGCACCGCCGCCCATGGCCAGTGACGCCCCCTCCACCGGCACGTCCAGGTTGACCCGGAGCAGCACGTCGGCCGGGCGGCCCGCGGCCAGGAGGCGGCGCAGTTCGTTCGGGCTCTCCACGTGCAGCCGGGCGACGTCGGACAGCAGCTCCGCGTCGGTCTTCCCCGGGCCGCCGAGCGCGACGGGCATGTCGGGGAACAGGCCCCGCACGTGCGCGAGCTCCCCGGCGGAGGCCACCTCGAACCCGTCCACGTGCCGGGCGAGCACCCGTAGCAGGTGCGGGTCCGGGTTGGCCTTGACCGCGTAGTGGAGCTCGACGTCGCCCAGCGCCTCCCGTACGGCCGACACGTGCGCGTCGAGCTCCGCCAGGTCGTAGACGTACGCGGGCAGTTCCTCCGGAACCCGTCCGTGAACGTACGCCGGTGGTTCCTCCGGAGCCGGGCCGCCCACGCCCCGTCCGTGAACGCCCCGTCCGTGAACGCCCCGTCCGTGAACGCCCTGCCCGTGAACGCCCTGCCCCTGAACGTCCCGTCCGCCCACGTCCCGCCCGCCCGTGTCCCGTCCGTGAACGGCCTGGCCGCCCGTGCTCATGACAGCACCACCAGCGGGTTGGCGACGGGCACGTACCCGGCGGAGCGGTCCGCCGTACGTGCCCACCGGACCGACAGGTTGGCCTTGGCGGGCAGCGGGGCCCCGGCCAGCAGCTCGGACAGCGGCGCCGGCCATCCCCAGGAGTGCGCGTACCCGGCCAGGACCTCCCCGGCCACCGCCCACAGGTCCCGGGTGGGCCCGGTCCCGGCGAGTGAGGCGGCGACCTCGGCAAGGTGGTTGACCATCAGGCAGTAGACCACCCGGTTCCAGCCGCCCGCCTCGTCGTAGGTGAGCGCCTCGGCGACCCGGCCGGGCAGCCCGGACAGGTCGTGACGCCCGGCGACCAGCTTGGTGCCCTCCATGTCGCGGAAGACGGCCTCCACGGGCAGCCCGGCCTCGTCCACGCCGATCAGCACGTTCTGCAGGTGCGGTTCGAGCACCACGCCGTGGGTGAAGTACGCCTCGAGCACCGGCGGCGCGACGCACTCCACGTACGCCCGCCACCACCCGGCCGGGTCGGTCACGGACACCCCGGGCACGGACCGCCCGGCGGCCACCGCCCCGCTCAGCAGCGGCGTCACGCCGGGCCGGCAGACCGACCACGGGCTGGCGCGGACGATCACCCCGAGCCCCTCCAGCAGCCGGGTGCCCAGGTCGGCGGAGCGGTAGCCCGGCTCGGGCAGCCAGCGGGTGCCGGGGAAGCGGGCCGACAGGTCCCGGAAGACCGGCTCCAGGCGACGGCTCAGCTCGACCGCGCCCGCGAGCTCGTACCAGGAGTTCTTCCGCAGGCAGTTGGTGATCCGCACGTCCAGGCTGAACTTCAGGCACCGGTCGATCAGCGGCTCGTAGACCGTGCGGACCGACGAGGTGGGCACCGAGGGCCGGGTGCCGACGCCCAGGTCGACCAGGCGACCGTCGGCCAGCGGTGCGGCCAGGTCCGCGGCGAGCAGTTCCAGCTGCCACGGGTGCGCGGGCAGCAGCCGGTAGCCGGGCGGCGCCTGGCCGAGGGCGTCGAGCGACCCGGCGTCGCCCGCCTCGGCCAGCACGTCGTCCCTGACCCCGAGGAGCCGCAGCGGGAAGCTCGCGTGCGCCTCGGGGGCGTAGCGCAGCCAGCCGGCGCCGTCACGCGCCTTGGGGCTGGGGTGGAACGGATGCCCGAAGACCAGCTCCTGCTCGGAGGCCAGCCACGGGTCGGCCGGGGGCGGCACGTCCCGCCGGGCCGCGAGCGACGCCGCCATGACGTCCCGGCTCGCGCTCACCTGGGCGGCGAACTCGTCGTTGCCGCCGCCGAGCTCGGCCTCCACGAGCCGGACGAGCAGGTCGACCGGGAGCGGCTGCCAGGAGCCGTCCTCCAGCCACTCGACCGGGCCTTCGAAGCGCAACGCGAGCCCACCGTGGGTGCGGGCCCGCAGCAGGGTTCCGGCCACGCGCAGCAGCACGTACGGCTCGGCGTGCCAGACCTGCCCGCGGGGCCCTGCCACCTCCCGCACGCAGCAACGCAGCAGTGCCGCCAGGGACGCCTCCTCGGCGACGGCGACGGGGGAGCCGAGGGTGAGACTGGTCATGAGGTCCTTCGCGTGGTCGCGGCCTGCGTGGTCAGGGACGGCTGACGGAGATAGTTCGGTCCGCTCGTGCCGTAGAACTTGTTGACGTCGCGTGCGCCGGTGCGTGACTTGTCCACCAGGGTCCCAGCGGTGATCATCGACTTGCCGACCAGCCGGGCGGCGTCGAGGGTCCTGGCCCGCAGCAGCCTGGCCGCCGGGTCGTCCCCGTACGGTTCCAGCGCCGCGGCGAGCGCGTCGCGTACCAGCTCCGCGGCCTGCCGGGACGGGAGCGTGCCGAACGCCACCGCGGCGGCGGACAGGTGCAGGGTGATGGTCACGAACACGTCGGCGAGCGCGTGCGGGTCGTCGGTGAACATCCGCCGGTCGGTGAAGGCGGGCACCGGCAGCCCCGCGGCCCGGAGCCGGTCGGGAGAGGTCAGCAGGCCGTCGTTGTCCTTGACGAGCAGCTTGGCGGGACCGTTCCCGAGCACCAGCGACAGGTTCTGCTGGTGCGCCTCCAGCGCCGTGCCGTACCGGACGAAGAGCCGCACGTGGAAGTCGAGGAGCAGCCGCAGGTACCACCCGAGCAGCCGGGTGACGTCCCCGCCGAACCATCGCCCGGCCACCTCGTGGGCCACGAGACGGCCGCCGGGCAGGGCCGCCGGCAACGCCGCCACCGGGACGACCTCACCGGCGGGAAGGCGGCGGACGAGCCAGCCCAGATATTCATGCCCGGCGTGCCCGAAGGTCTGCTCGTCGGCCAGGAGCACGTCCGGGTGGGGCATCGACCGCAGCAGCAGCTCCGCCCGCGCTCCGTCGGCCAGCGTGTCCGGCTTGATCGACCTGCGGTTGCGCAGCCCCAGTGTGCTGGTGGTCAGCGGCAGCTTCAGGTGCGTGCCGGGGGCGACCTCCACGGTGCGCATCGACAGCGTGGGCCTGACCCGCAGGTACGGCTCCGGCGCCGTGACCGCCCATGGGATCTCCTCGACCACGGGGACGGTCAGGGGGTGCACGGGGAACAGCACATGGGTCGCCGCGAGCTCCTCGGCCAGCCCGACCTCGGCGAGACCGGGTGCCATGGGCGGTTCCGCGCCGGCCAGCCGCTCACGGGGCACCGCCGCCCACCGGAGCGTGAAGGCGGGTGCGAACTCCGGCGCGTACGCCACCAGCTGCTCGTCGGTGAGACCGGCCCGGCACCGGGCGGTCGGGTAGACGGGGTGGTCGACGAACGCGGCCAGCGTCTCGTACCGCACGGTGTCGAACCTCTTGTCGGCGTCGACTCCCCGTACGGTGCCGGGTCCCCGTACGGTTCCGGGCTCCTTTCCGGTGCCGGGTCCCCATATGGCCGGGGCGTCCAGCCGGGCCAGCACCTCGCGGCGGCGGGCGTCGTGCAGGTGGAGGCCGCGCAGCGCCTCGTGACACTCCTGGACGAAGGCGTCGACGCCGGACGTGTCGGCCGGATCGGCGACCTCGCGCAGCGCACCCAGGACCTCCTCCAGGCGCAACGCCTCCTCCGGGGCCACCACGAAGTCCTGGAACAACGAGCCGGGGACCAGCCGTACCCGGCGGCCACCCGGCAGGAGCAGCGCCACGCCGTCCTTGCTGCGGGTCACCCGCCCGGCCAGGCCGCCGTAGTCCTCGCGCAGCAGGGCGTCCAGCACCCGCGCCGCCAGGTACGGTTCGCGCGGGCCGGTGAGGGTCCCGCCGCGTACGTGATCATCATGCGGTTCACGTGGGGTCGGGAGGGGCCCGTCGTGCACGTGATCATCGTGCGGTTCACGCGGGCCGGTGAGGGTTCCGCCGTTCACGCGATCACCCAAGGGTTCCCGGCGGTGAAGGCCGCGATCGCGGCGTCCACCCCGGCCCGGTCGGGGCCGACCGCGCGGACGACGCCCAGGTAGTCGCGGTTGGTGTGGCTCAGGTCGACCCGGTCGCCCACGGCGCGCAACGGCCGGTGCCAGAGGCGGGCCGGCTCGCCGGGCGGGGGATCGACCGCGCCGGGGGCCGCCACGACGGTCCCGGAGCGGTCGGCGACGAGGCTCAGCGCGGTCCCGTGCCCCTTGGCCGGGCCCGGGGCGTCAGGCGCGGCTCCCAGGTGCACTCCCAGGATGAGCTCGAACAGCGGCACGTCCAGCAGGTCGGCCAGGAGGAAGTCGCAGTGGTCGCCGATCACCCGGTAGTTGACCTCGATGATCCGCGGGCCGGCCGCGGTCATCACGTACTCGGTGTGGCACGCCCCGAACCCGGCCCCCAGCGCTCGGAGTGCCCGGAGCACGTGGTCGCGTCCGGGAGGGTCCCCCTCCCAGTCGAGGCGTTCCTCCACGAAGTACGGCGGCGGGCCGAGAGTGGTCCGGAAGCCGCCGAGCACGTGGATCCGCTCTCCGTCGCCGAGCGTCTCCATCGTGTGCAGAGGCCCGTCGAGATACTCCTCCACGACCAGCGCCTCGCCGGGCCGCCGATCCCGGATCGCCCGCACGGTCCGCGCCAGCTCGTCCGCGTCGCCGACCAGTACGACGTCCTCGCTGGCCACACCCTCGCGCGGCTTGACGACCGCGGGGAAGGGCAGGTCACGCGGGGGCGGGTCACCGGGGGCCAGGCGTACCGAACGCACGCTCTCCACCCCGGCGGCGGCCAGCCGCCTGCGGGTGAGCGCCTTGTTCTTGGCGTCGACGCAGGCACGCCAGTCCTTGCCCGGAAGACCGAAGTAGGCCGCGGCCAGCGCGGTCTCCGCCTGGATGTGATCGGAGTTGGAGAAGACAGCGTCCGGCGGGTGGTGGTGCGCGATGGCGTCGACCACCGCGCGGGCGTCGCGCACGTCACAGTGGAGCACCTCGACCCGCGAGGCCATGGGGACCTCGGAGGTTTCGGAGGTCTCCGGGAGGGAGTGGCGTTCGGGCCGGTCGGTGAGGATCGTGACCTCGCAGCCCAGGGCACGTGCCGCCGGGAGGAAACCGTCGGTGACCGAGTCGGTCGGTTTCAGCGCGGTCAGGTACAGCCGCAATGCAGAACCCCCGATGAACAGGTAAGGCTAACCTAATTCGCCGAATCCTAGCCGGACGGAGATCATCATGCGGAGGCGATTGAGGATTCACGGTATATGTTCCGCGCGGCCGGTAGCGGTGGTCCTCCGCTCAGCCCCGAGACCGTGTGCCGTGAGGTGTCGTGCGCCGGGAAGCGCCGCACCGGGCGGCATAGGATGTGCAGGCGGTTGGGAAGGCGGAACAGCGTGGAGATCACGGCACAAGAAGGACTGTTGGGGCCGCTGCTGCTCGCACGCAGCGCGATCGACCGCTCGGCGGCGCTCCGGAGCGACGCCGAGTGGCTCGAAAGGGCGTGGGCGGACGGCGCGACCAGGGTCGTGGTCGTCGACGGCGGGCAGACGCTCGTCCGGCGGAGCGGCGGAGAGGCGCGGCTGGTTCTGCTGCCCACGGACGAGGCCCCCGCGGGGGAGCGTTACCTGCTCGGCGTCGACGCCGAGGGCATCGCCTACTTCGCGGTGTCGGCATCGCTGGAGGGCGTCGAGCACAACGGCTCCTTCGAGCGGATCGTCGCCCCGCTCGCCCCCTCGCTACTCCGGGAGGGTGAGACGGTCACCGCCGGGCTCCGCCAGGTGGGGTCGCTGCTCGGCGACCTGGACGCCGGGCTGCTGGTCTACGCCGTCGCCCTGGAGGCGTGGCATTCCACCCACGAGTTCTGCCCCCGCTGCGGCAGCCGTACCGAGGTCCGTTCGGGCGGTCACGTACGCGTCTGCCCCGAGGACGGCAGCCAGCACTTCCCCAGAGTCGATCCCGCGGTGATCATGCTGGTCCACGACGACCGCGATCGCTGCCTGCTGGCCAGAGGACCGCAGTGGCCCGAGGGGCGGTTGTCGGTGCTCGCCGGATTCGTCGAGCCGGGTGAGTCGCTGGAGCACGCGGTGGCCCGCGAGGTGGCGGAGGAGGTCGGCGTCCGCGTCACCGACGCGCGCTACCTGGGCAGTCAGCCCTGGCCGTTCCCGCGCAGCCTCATGCTCGGCTTCTTCGCGCGGGCCACGTCCACCGACTTCGTACTCGATCCCGAGGAGATCTCGGAGGCCCGCTGGTTCACCCGCGCCGAGCTGCTCGCCGCGATGGAGAGCGGCGAGGTGCGCCTGCCCCCGCAGGTGTCGATCGCCCGCAGGCTCATCGAGACCTGGTACGGCGAGCCGCTGACCGGAGACTGGTGACCCGTCCCCCGGTCGCGCGCTGGAATCCCGGGCCCATGAGCCCGCGCTCGGTCGCGTACCGGTGTTCCGCGCTCATCGAACCCGGCCCCGGTCGCGTACCGGTGTTCCGCGCTCATCGAACCCGGCCCCGGTCGCGTACCGGTGTTCCGCGCTCATCGAACCCGGCCCCGGTCGCGCGCTGGAATCCCCCGCGTGCTTGAACCCGCCCCGGGGTGCGTCCCGGGGGCTCGGGCCCGGACACGCGAGAGCCCCGGCGGACGACGTCCGCCGGGGCTCTCGACACGGCTACGCGCCGGCACCCGCCAGGATGCGCTTGACCTCGATCACCGAGGGATTGGTCCTGACGACCTGGCCGCCGGGGGAGTCCACCACGACGGTGGGCACGGTCTGGTTGCCGTTGTTGACACTCATGACGAACTTCGCGGCGTCCGGGTTGCTCTCGATGTCGATCTCCTTGTAGGAGATGCCCTCGCGGGTGAGCTGGCTCTTCAGCCGCTTGCAGGGGCCGCACCAGGTGGTGGTGTAGACAGTCAGCGCCATGTCGTGAGAAATCCCCTCATGTGATGTCCGGCGCCATTGGCAACAAAACGAAAGCCGCTCATCTTCCCGAGCCGAAGAGCTTCTCCGCCACCCACTGCTGAATGGTGTCCGCGACACCCGGCAGCCGGTAGAGGGGAGCGCTGTGCTCGACCCCGGGTTCGGTCAGCACCGTCACCGGGATGCCGACGTGGGCCAGGTGATCCCTGAGCTGGTAGCTGTGCTCGGCCGCGACGAACTCGTCCTTCGAGTGCACGGTCAGCACGGGCGCGTCACCCCGGCTCGCGTGCCAGGGGACCTCCATGCTCGCCCAGATCCTGGCGCACTTGCCGGTGGGCTCGCAGCCGCCGGCCAGCTTGATGGCCGCCGCGCGCAGCTTGCGCCTGTTCGGGTCGGAGGTGTGGGCACCCTCGGTGTAGGCGGTGAGCGGCGAGACCACCGGGGAGATGCCGACCACGCCGCGCAGCCCCGGCAGGCCGTTCTTGTAGGTGCCCACCGAGGTGGCGAGGTGACCGCCCGCGGAGAAGCCGACGACGGCGTAGTTGTTCGGGTCGAAGGACCACAGCGCCGCGTGCCGGCGCGCGGTGGCGATCGCGTCCAGGACGTCGGTGCGCTGGGCCGGCCAGCTCGCGTCGCCGGAGAGGCGGTAGTTGAGGTTGAAGACCGTGTAGCCCTGCTCGGCGTAACTCCGGCTGATCTCGGTCATGTACTTCTTGTCACCGGACGACCACCAGCCGCCGTGGATCAGGAAGACGCCGGGTCGTCTGATGTCGTCCGTCTGGTGCCAGACGTCCATCCGCTGGCGCCCGTGCGGGCCGTACGCGACCGTGTCGATCACGGTGCCATGGACCAGCGGGTCGTCGCTCCCGCTCGGCGGGGGCGGCGTGGGGTTCTGGATGTCGGGGTCGCCCCCGGTCTTCCCCGCGCTGGACTCCGTCTTTCCCGCCGCGGACACGGCGGACACGGCGGACACGGCACCGGCCGGAGCGGAGACGGCGTGCGCGTGCGAAGGCGTATGGAGCGCCGCGGGGACCATCACCAGCGCCGCCAGAGCGAGCGCACCCACGGTTACCGCAGTTCGCACGTTTTCCTTCCTTCCCAAGCTTAGTCCGACCCCATTGTGGGGTAGGAAGGCCGGTTTGCGCATCTCAGCGAACGGCATAGGTTGACGGCGGCATGTTGCCAGAATGAGCGATGCTTGGCCAGCGGCGGGCAGGATGGTGCCGCCCGGTCCGTTCGACAGCGTGTAAGGAGTCTCCGTGGAGCCCGACGACGTTCTGGCGGGGCTGGATCCCGAGCAGCGCGAGGTGGCCGAAGCCGTGCGGGGGCCGGTCTGCGTGCTCGCGGGGGCGGGGACGGGCAAGACACGCGCCATCACCCACCGCATCGCCCACGCCGTCCGCAGCGGAGTGGTCGACGCGCAGGGCGTGCTCGCGGTGACGTTCACCACACGCGCCGCAGGGGAGCTCAGGCAGCGGCTGCGGCGGCTCGGTGCCCCGGGGGTGCAGGCACGCACCTTCCACGCCGCCGCGCTGCGTCAGCTCACCTACTTCTGGCCGCGCGTCATCGGCGGTGAGCCGCCCAGGGTGATCGAGTCGAAGCTCCCCCTGCTCGCCGACGCGTGCCGTGCCCTCCGCAAGGGCACCGAGCGCTCGGAGCTGCGCGACCTCGCCGCGGAGATCGAATGGGCCAAGGCCACCCAGATCGGGCCGGAGGACTACGCGGAGGCCGCGCGCAAGGTCGGCCGCACCCCGCCGCTGCCGGTCGAGGACGTGTTCCGGCTCTACGAGGCGTACGAGAGGCTCTGCCGCGAGCGGCACCTGGTCGACTTCGAGACCATCCTGGAGCTCACCGCGGCCGTGATGACCGAGCACCGCGAGGTGGCCGCCCAGATCCGCCAGCAGTACCGCTACTTCGTCGTCGACGAGTACCAGGACGTCAACCCGCTGCAGAAGCTGCTGCTCGACACCTGGCTGGGTGGTCGCGACGACCTGTGCGTGGTCGGCGACCCCAACCAGACGATCTACTCCTTCACCGGCGCCACACCCCACTACCTGACCGGTTTCCCGGTCGAGTATCCCGACGCCTCCGTGATCAAGCTGGTCCGCGACTACCGCTCCACGCCGCAGGTGGTCTCCCTGGCCAACAGGGTGCTCGACCGGGCGCGAACCCCGTACAAGCTCGCCCTGGTCGCCCAGCGACCGGACGGCCCCGAACCCGTCTTCACCGAGTACGACGACGAGACCGCCGAGGCCGAGGGCGTCGCCCGTGCGGTGCGCAAACTGGCCGACGCCGGGGTGCCGACCCGGGAGATCGCCGTGCTGTTCCGGGTCAACGCCCAGTCCGAGGCGTACGAGCAGGCGTTCAGCCAGGCCGGTGTCCCGTACGTGCTGCGCGGCGCCGACCGGTTCTTCGAGCGGCCCGAGGTACGCCACGCGGTGGTGCTGCTGCGGGGTGCCGCGCGCTCCGCCGATCCCGGTGACTCGCTGACCTCCGTCGTCCACGACATCCTGTCCGGCCTCGGGCTGACGCCCCAGCCGCCCGGCGGAGGCAAGGCCCGGGAGAAATGGGAGTCGCTCAGGGCACTGGCCGCCCTCGCCGACGACCTCGCCGCCGAGGGCGCCGACCTGGCGGGCTTCGTCGCCGAGCTGGAGCGCCGGGCCGGCGAGCAGCACGCCCCACCCGTCGAGGGGGTCACCCTCGCCTCGCTGCACGCCGCCAAGGGCCTGGAATGGGACGCGGTCTTCCTCGTCGGCCTCACCGAGGGCATGCTTCCGATCATCTACGCGGAGACGCCCGACCAGATCGAGGAGGAGCGCCGCCTGCTGTACGTCGGGATCACCCGCGCGCGCGCACACCTGACGTTGTCATGGGCGCTGGCGCGCTCGCCCGGTGGACGCCGTTCCCGCAAACCCTCCCGTTTCCTGGACGGGCTCACCGGCCGGGCGTCCTCCCGCGGCCGTACGGCCCCCGCCCCCGGCGGGGAACGCCGTATTCTCGCCGCGCCGATCAGCTGCCGGGTCTGTGGCAAGACCCTGGCCGCCGCCGCCGAGCAGAAGCTCGGCAGGTGCTCCACCTGCCCCGCCGAGTACGACGAGTCGCTGCTGGAGTCGCTCAGGACCTGGCGCGCGGGCGTCGCGAAGGAGGCCAGGATCCCGCCGTACGTCGTCTTCACCGACGTCACCCTCCAGGCCATCGCCGAACGGGCCCCGGCCTCGGAACAGGACCTGCTGGCGATCACCGGAATCGGACGCGTCAAACTGGATCGTTACGGCGAAGCGGTGCTCGACCTGTGCCGCGCCGCCGCGAACCGGACGGAGGACGCGTGAACGAGGCGCTGAAGGAGCTGCTGGACCTGCTCGACCTGGAGCAGATCGAGCTCGACATCTTCCGGGGCCGCAGTCCCGAGGAGCGCATCCAGCGCGTGTTCGGCGGCCAGGTGGCCGCCCAGGCGCTGGTGGCCGCGGGCCGGACGGTACCGGACGATCGCTACGTCCATTCGCTGCACGCTTATTTCATCCGGCCGGGAGACCCGGCCATCCCGATCATCTACAACGTCGAGCGGGTCCGCGACGGCCGTTCCTTCACCACCCGGCGGGTCGTGGCCATCCAGCACGGCAAAGCGATCTTCGCCATGTCGGCCTCCTTCCACGTGGTCGAGAGCGGCGTCGAGCACCAGGCGGCGACCATGCCCGAGGTGGCCGGGCCGGAGGAACTGCCGCTCTTCCGGGAGCGGATGCTCGGGATCGTGGGGGAGGACTCCCCGCTGCGGGAACTGGTGACCCGGCCCAGGCCGGTGGACGCCCGCTACGTCACCCCCCTCACCTGGGAGGCGCACCGCGATCCGGAGTTGCGCGGCTCGAAGACCAACGTGTGGTTCCGTTACGACGCCGAACTGCCCGACGACCCGCTGCTGCACGTGGTGCTCGCCGCCTACGCCTCCGACTTCACCCTGGTCGACACCGTGCTGCTGACCCACGGGCTGGCGTGGGGCGCCTCCAACGTCTCCGGGGCGTCGCTGGACCACGCGATGTGGTTCCACCGGCCGTTCCGCGTGGACGACTGGATGCTGTACGCCCAGGAGTCACCGTGGTCGGGCGCGGCCCGCGGGCTCGCCAGGGGTGAGATGTTCACCCGCTCCGGAGAGCTGGCGGTCTCGGTGGTCCAAGAAGCCCTGATTCGCGTGAGATAGCGGCAAAATCGCAGGTAGAAAATAAGTTGCCCATCCCCCGTACGGGGTTTAGGGTCTTGGTCAAGCAAGTCGGACACTACTGTCCGACGGTCCACGAATGGAGGTGAGTCCACGGTGAAGAGCATTCTGATGTCGTCCTGGCTGGGGCTCACTTCCGCGCGCCGTAACACCCTTGTGTCCTGCGGCGGCCAGGCCATCCTCACCGTCCGTGAGGCTGCCCTGCTCCAGCGGGATGAGTCTGCCCACTTCCAGGTCGAAACCCGTCGGCGTGCCGCCGTCGCCGCTTTCCCGGCGATGGGTGCCGCCGTTGCCCCGACTCCTGTGGGTGACGACTACGCAACGACCAAGCACATCGGAAACGGTGGACTGCGTGGTCCGCAACCCTGGAGGCATCGCCCGGTCATGAACTGACCGGGAGATAAGCCTTCAGGCCGCGGATCCGCATCAGGATCCGCGGCCTTCTTGTTTGTCCGCGTCATTCCTGACCCCCCACCCACGAGGTAACCAACTATCGAACACCTAGCTGAGAGGTGAAGCATGGGGGCCCAGACGGTCATGGACCTGATCGACGAAGCCGCAATCCCCTGTCGTACCGACCCTGACCTGTGGTTCGCCGAGTCCCCGGACGACGTGGAGTTCGCCAAGGCGCTCTGCGGAGGCTGCCCGATCCGCCAGGCCTGCTTGGCCCGAGCGCTGGAGCGCGAGGAGCCGTGGGGAGTCTGGGGCGGCGAGCTCGTCCTGCGGGGAGCGATCGTTCCCCGGAAGCGCCCGCGCGGACGCCCGCGGAAGAACCCGGTCGCCGCCTGACCGACCTGATATCCGACAGCACACCACCCCAGAACGTTCCTGAGAGGATCACCATGAGCTACTCCAGCACCCGGAGCCTGAACCTGCCGTCTATCCAAGAAGAACTGGTCCGGGATCGAATACGGACCCTTCACCAGGAGGCGGAGCAGCACCGCCGAGCGGTCGGACTCCAGCGTGTCCAGCGCGCTCGCCGCGACGCCGAGCGTGCCACCGCGCGTCTTCGCGCCGCGCTCCTGCGCCTCGTCTGATCACGGAGGTCCCGGGGGTCGGCAACGTGATGAAGATCCCCGGGACCGACGGAACGAGTGAGCATCCGAGGATCAGAGGCACCGAGAGCATCCGAGAACCGGCAGCACCGAGAGCATCCGAGAACCGGCAGTACCGAGAGCATCCAAGGATCAGAGGCACCGAGTGGACGTCTGAGGGGTGGCCCACAACGGGGCCACCCCTCAGACGTTTTCCGCCCCCGATTCCCCGGCCGAACTCGGCGAACACGAAACCGAAGCGCCTGGGCGTGTCATCGAAGCACCCGAGCGTGTCGCGGACGGAGGCGACTCCGTTGCGTCCCCGCACTGCCGGCGATCATCCACCCCCCGGGCGGCCCGGACCACGCGAACCGCGCAGTTCGCGAACCACGGGTATGAGCCATGGCCGTGCATCCCGCCGGGGCTCGGCCGCGCAGTTCGTGAACCACGCGGACCGCGCAGGCCGCGAACCGCGCAGTTCGCGAACCACGGGTATGAGCCATGGCCGTGCATCCCGCCGGGGCTTGGCCGCGAGACTCAGGCCGTGGTGAGGGTGGGTTCTCCCGAATCCTCGTCGACGAAGCCGGGGACCCACCGGACGACCTCCTCGCGGAAGCGCGCGGTGGCACCGAGCTGGCAGAGTACGCCCACCCCCGCCGCGTGAACCCGGTGGATCAGCACGTAGGAGGGGGGCAGATTGAGCTGGCGCACCACGTTGCCGGGACGCAGGTCGGTGACCGTGGCGGCCTGCTGTTGCAGCCACTCCCTGCTGAACGAGAACTGCTCGACCGCGGTCGGCTCGACGTAGGGGGCGAGGAACGCCCTCAGGGCCTCCGGATCGACCTCGATGTGCGGCTGGATGAACCCCTCGTCGCGCAGCCCCTGGATGACGGTCGACATGTCACCGTTGTTGAAGATGCGCGTGAGTTTCCCGAAGACCGGCGGGTAACCGTCGGGCAGCCGGTTGACCGCTCCGAAGTCGAGGACGCACATGCGGCCGTCGTCCAGGATCCGGAAGTTGCCCGGGTGCGGGTCGGCGTGGAGCATGCCCACCCTCGCCGGCGAGGAGAACAGGAACCGGACGAGCTGCAGCCCGGCCCGGTCACGCTGCTCCTGGGTGCCGTCGGAGATGATCCGGGACAGCGGGACGCCGTCCACCCACTCCGAGACGAGCACCTGCTCGTTGGCGGCGATCACGTCCGGGATCAGGAAGTCGGGGTCGTCCTTGTACTCCAGGGCGAAGGCGTGCTGGGCCTCCGCCTCACGGATGTAGTCGAGCTCCTCGGCGATCCGCTCCCGCAGCTCGGTGAGGACCGACTTGATGTCGAGGCCGGGCAGCAGCACTCCGAACAGCTTGCCGAGCCGGGCCAGCTGGGTGAAGTCGGAGAGCAGCGCCTTGCCCGCCCCCGGATACTGGATCTTGACTGCGACCGTCCGGCCGTCGTGCCAGACCGCTCTGTGCACCTGCCCGATCGAAGCGGCGGCGGTGGGCCGGTCTTCGAACGACTGGAAGTTCTCCCGCCAGTCGTCACCCAGTTGCTCGACGAGGACCTTGTGGACGGTGGCGGCGGGGAGGGGCGGGGCGGCGTCCTGAAGCTTGGTCAGGGTCGCGCGGTAGGGGCCGGCGACCTCTTGGGGGAGCGCGGCCTCGAAGATCGACAGAGCCTGGCCGAGCTTCATCGCACCGCCCTTGAGCTCTCCCAGAACCTTGAAGATCTGCTCGGCGGTGCGTTCCTGGATCTCCTGGGCGACGATCTCTGCGGACTTTCCCCCGATCCGCTTTCCGAGACCGAGGGCGGTACGGCCGGCGAACCCGATGGGAAGGGACGCAAGCTTGGCGGAGCGCGCAACAGCGCGACGCGGAAGGTCACTCACCTTGGTCTGCGGCCCGTCCCCGTACAGCGAGACGCCGCTCCCTCCCTTCGCTGTGTGTCCGTCAGCGGCAGGTAGCCGACGCGACCATTGTTAGCGAACCGAACTCGTTTCGGAAACAACGACATTGAGGATGAACGCTCCAGGAGCGCCTCCTCCATCTCCAATCAGGCAATACATCCACTGTGCCATTGGTCACATGACTGTTACGATCATCGATCCAAGCAAGCACATGCCCGGCTGCCAGGGCCGCCACCAGCGCAGACAGCGTCGTACCACACGCTACCTCCCCGGCGGGGAAGCCACCGAGACGGGCGCTGACGACCGGCCAGCCGGGGTCGCGGTCACGCCGGGCCAGTTCTAGGCAGTGCAGACACGCGCTCTGCCCCGGCAGCACCAGCGGGCCGACCGATCCGGAGCCCTCGAAGGCCGTCACCAGCAGGTGCGGGACCTCCCACTCGACGAGCTCCCTGACCAGCAGGCCGTCCAGCGGCCCCACCGGAGCCAGCACCACGAGGTCCGGGCGTCGTGCCCCGTCCGCCGGGTGGGCTGCCCCGTCGCCGGTCCACGTGACGAGGCTGGGGGCGATCCCGCCGGCCACGGCGACCGCGCCGTCCTGCCGGCTCATGCCCACCTCCGCCCAGCCCAGCCCGCCGGGGACGACGTCCGCGCGGCGTGTCGTACCGGGGTCGACGACGCATATCCCGCCGATCCCGGAGGCAGCGAGCAGCGCGGCGACCTGGGCGCCCACCCGGCCCGCCCCGTACACCCGCACCTGGGCGTCGCGTCTGCGCTCCAGGGCGGCGAGACCGCCGTCGGTCGTGCCGGGGGTCAGGGACAGTTCGTCGAGATCCGGCCGCAACCGGTCGCGTTCGGCGATCGTGAGTGTGCGCAGCGGACCGGGACCCGCCGCGGCGTCGTCGACCACCCCGCGTCTGACCAGCGTGTCGAGCAGGGCCTTGCCGTCCTCCTCGCCGAGGCCCGCGTCGATCGCCCCGGCCAGTACCCCGGCGAGATCCCGCACGCCGTCGAGGCTCTCGACCCAGCGGCGGACCTCGGGCTCCAGATCGGTCAGCATCACCGAGTGACGCGGATGGAGGCCGAACTGCAGGGTGCGTCCGTCACGGACGATCCGGCGCAGCGCGGGCTTCAGGCGTGGTCTCATCGGGGGTCCTTCCTCGCGGGACGTGCCGGCACGGGTCTGCCGGGTTCGGGAAGACGTGCCGTTCTCAGGCGGCGAGTCAGCGTGCCACGTCCCCCCAAGATCCCGGCCCTCTTTCCCGCCGCCTGTGGATAACCTCCCGCCTGTGGACAACCGGCACCGCGAAGCTCCCGGGAGGAACCCGGAAGGTTCTTCGAGGACGCGGCACTGTGACGATCAGCGAGGCACGCCACCCGGAGAGTCCCTGCAGGCACGGCTCCGTGACGGTCCCGTAGAGGCGTTGCGCCGTCCCCTCCGGACCTGGGTGGAGAAGGCGTCCCCTCCGGACCTGGGTGGAGAAGGCGTCCCCTCCGATCCGGGTGGGGAAGGCGTGCACTACGCTCCCCGGCATGAACGAGCTCTTGGTCGACCGGCGTGACGACGGTGTCGTGGTGCTCACCCTGAACCGCCCCGACCGGCGTAACGCGATGACCGAGGGGATGACGGAGAGCTGGCGGCGGGCGATCGCCGATCTCGCCGCGGACCGGGACGTCCGGTGCGTGGTGGTCACCGGCGCGGGAAACGCGTTCTGCTCCGGAGGAGACCTGTCCTGGCTCGCCGAGCGCGGCGCCGAGAGCGTGCCCGCGCTGCGCGACCGGATGCTCGGCTTCTACCGGACCTGGCTGGCGATCGCCGAACTGGAGGTGCCGACCGTCGCGGCCGTGAACGGCGCCGCCGTCGGGGCCGGGCTCTGCCTCGCGCTCGCCTGCGACCTCGTCTACGCGGCCGAGGAGGCCAGGCTGCTGGCCCCTTTCACCTCGTTGGGTCTGCACCCGGGGATGGCCGCCACCTACCTGCTGCCCCGTGCCGCGGGCGTATGGGTGGCCAGGGAGATGCTGCTCACCGGCCGGACGCTGACCGGCGCCGAAGCCGCGTCGGTGGGGTTGGTGACCAGGGCGTTCCCCCGCGAGTCGCTCCTCGGGGAGGTGCTGGAGATCGCGTCGCGGACCGCGGCCAACGCGCCGGTCGCCACCCGGCTCACGAAGGTCGCCCTCGCGGGCGGCGGGCACGCGGATCTCGACGCCGCGCTCCGCTGGGAGTCCCTCGCCCAGCCCGTCACCATGGCCTCCGACGACATGCTCGAAGGGCTGGCGGCGCAGCGAGAACGGCGGGCTCCGCGATTCGGCAACGCATGAGACAGCAGATATCCAGGTTAATTCGATAAGTCGTGGTCATAGCGGATCAGTCTTCCTTAACAATCATCGAACGGTGACTGACCAGCGGGAACGTGTTCTACCCTCTGGTGTGAATTCGCCATTCTCGGCTACCGTTCATATGTGCCCCCCGAGACAGTCGAGGTCCGTCGAAGTTCTCGTCGCCGGCGGACGGTTTCCGCGTACCGCGACGGCGAGAAAACGGTCGTGCTCCTTCCCGCCGGGCTGAGCAGCACCGACGAGGAGCAGTGGGTGCGCCGGATGCTCGACCGGCTCGCGGCCAAGGAGCAGCGCAGACGGCCCTCCGACGACGACCTGCTCGGTCGGGCGGTCGAGCTGTCGGCCCGCTACCTGGGCGGGCGGGCCAGGCCGTCGAGCGTGCGCTGGGTGGAGAACCAGCAGCACCGCTGGGGCTCCTGCACTCCCGATCACGGGACCATCAGGATCTCCACCCGGCTTCGGGGCATGCCGTCATGGGTGGTCGATTATGTGATCATGCATGAGCTCGTCCACCTGCTGGTGCCGAGTCATGGTCCCCGTTTCTGGGCGCTGGTGGAAAAATATCCCAAGGCCGAACGGGCACGGGGCTTCCTCGAAGGATTCTCCACCGCGGCCAACGGCGCCGCGGAGGAATGGTGAGTGAAGATCGGGTAGTAGCGGTTCTCGTCACACCTCCGGCCGCGCGGGCCGCACCGGCGGGGATCGAACCCGCCGACTTCCTGAGGGCCGTCGCCGAAGACACCTACGAGCTCGTCGCCGGTCTCGACTTCGTCTCGCCGGTCGTGGTGACGAGCGTGCCGGGCATGGAGGAGATCGTCTGGCCGGGAACCCCGGTGATCGACATTCCCGACCTCTCCGGTGCCGCCCTGGTCGAGGCGGCGTTCGCGGCCCTGCCCCACGGAGAGCAGGCTGTCCTGCTCAGCGCCGACGCACCCGACCTGCCTCCCCTGCTCATCGGCAAACTCTTCCGTGAGCTCGGCCGGGCCAGGATCGCCGTCTGCCCGGCCGCAGAGGGCGGTGCGGTGGCGCTGGCCGCCCACCTCCCCTATCCCGGCTGGGCCGAGGCCGGTTTCGACGACCCCGACCCGGTCAGGCGACTACGCGCTCAAGCACCCGGCAGCCGCATGGTCGCCAGGGGGCCCGGCTGGCACCGCCTGCGCGATCCCGACGACATCCGCCTGCTCGACCCGGGCCTGGAGGGGTGGGACAACACCCGTGCCCTGCTGTCGGTCTGAGGACACCGCGGCCGGTTGAAAGCAACGCGGCCGGTCTGGGGAGACCGCGGCCGGAAAGCAACGCGGCCGGTCTGAGGACACCGCCCTGGGGCGAAGACGACGCTCCCGGTCTGGGGGACACCGCGGCCGCCCGTGCCGCGGGACGGTCACGAAGCGGGCAGCCGCAGATCGGCGAAGACGGCCCGGTGGTCGGTGCCCTTGACGGTGTGGACGCTGACCTCGCTGACCCCCACCCGCCGGTCCACCACGACGTGGTCGATGGTGATGATCGGCGGAATGCCCTTGTTCGCGGGCCACGTCGGGATGAGCCCCTGACCGACGACGTCGGCCGCGTCCGTGTAACCGCGGTCCAGGAAACGGCGCATGGCCACGTGGTCGAGGCTGGCGTTGAAGTCGCCCGCGAGGATCCGGATCCTGTCCGGGGCGGCGGAGGGCAGGGCGTCCAGCGCGGCGGTCCAGTCGTGCACCTGCCTTCCCAGCGGCGGGAAGGGGTGCACGGAGACGAGCTCCACGGGTTTGGCACCGGGCAGGTTCAGCCGGGCGGCGGGCATGTTGTGCCCGATCGCCTCGAACAGGTTCTCCAGCGGGGTCAGCTCGTACCTGGCGTACAGGCCGCTGCCGCCGGCGCTCCACTCCGCCTCCAGCACCCGGTGCGGCATGACCTCCTTCAGCCCCGCGGCGTCCAGCTTCTCGACCATCCCCGGGGTCAGCTCCTGGGCGCTCAGCACGTCCGGTTTCAGACGCCGGACCAGGTCCATCACGACCTCCGGATCCGCGTGACCGAACAGCATGTTGAGCGTCACGACCCGCAGGGGCGTCCCCGTGGCGGCATCGGCGGAGCCCAGGGCACGCGGGAGCACGCTGAAGCCGAGCGCCGCGGTGGTGATCAGCGCGACGGCGCCGGCGGCGCGGTTGCGGGACAGCGCGGACAGCAGCACCGGCACGAGCGAGCCCGCCGCCACGTACGGGGTGGCGGTCATGAGCTGCGTGGTGAGCGAGTCACGTTCCAAACCGGCGACCCGGGCGACCGCCCAGGCGGCGAACGGCGTCACCGCGGCCCAGGCGAGGGCCTTCGGCACCCGCCAACGCCGCTTCGGGGTCACGATCGCCCCTCCGACGCTCCTCTCAGCTACGACGTCCACGCTCACAGTGCCCCGATTCGCTTGCTCGGCCCGATTGGAGACGAAGATATCCAGGAGGGGATGAGAGCAGCATAAAACGGTCCAACGCCGTCGGGGCTCTCACCCGGAGAGCAGGGCCTCCCGGGCGCGGCGGGCCAGGCGGCGGGTCGCCTCGTCGGAGAGATCGGGAATCCCGTCCACCGGGAACCACCGCAGGTCGAGGGACTCGGCGCTGATCACGGCCTCCACGGCCGCGGGGGCGATCGCGCCGTACTCGACATCCAGGTGGTGGGTGTACGGGGGGTGGCACCAGACGCGGTGCCGGTCGACGGCCAGCGGGCCGGGCAGCAGCCGCAACCCGGGGATACCGGACTCCTCGGTGGCCTCCCGCAGCGCGACCGCCGCCAGCGAGACGTCCCCGCGCTCGCAGTGACCACCCATGGGCAGCCACATACCGGCCTTGGGGTGCAGCGTCAGCAGCACCCGTTCGCCGTTGTGGGAGAGCACGGCCGTGGTCGCCGTGAGATGACCGGGCACGCACTCGCGCCACATCGCGTCCTCGTGGGCGTGGACGTGTTCCAGGAACTCCTTGCGCAGCAGCTCTTCCTCGGCGGTGGGCGCCACCCAGCCCGTGAGCACCTCACGGGCGTCGTCGCGCAGGCTCACCCGCCCCCACCCTTGCCGTCCGCGTCGTCGTCCTTGCCGTCACCACCGTCATCCGGAGCGCCGCCCTCGCCGGGGGCACCCTCACCTCCGGCGGCGGAGGACTCCCGCAGGGACGCCTCCAGGGCGGACAGGTCGAGCTCGGGCTCACCCCGTACGAATCCCTCGGGGTTCTCCAGGTCGTCGGCGGTCGGCATCAGGTCGGGGTGGTTCCAGAGCGCGTCACGTCCGTCGACGCCCCGGTCGGCCTCCAGGGCCCGCCACAGCACGGCCGCCTCGCGCAGGCGACGCGGCCGCAACTCCAGGCCGACGAGCGTGGCGAAGGTCTGCTCGGCAGGCCCGCCGCTCGCCCTGCGGCGCCGTACGGTCTCCGCCAGCGCCGTGGCGGAGGGGAGCTTGCCCTCGGCCGCGCTGTCGACGACGGTGCCGACCCAGCCCTCGACGAGGGCGAGCATGGTCTCCAGCCGGGACAGGGCGGCCTTCTGCCGCTCGGTCTCCTCGGGCTTGAGCAGGTTGCCACCGCTCAGCAGCTGCTGGATCTGCTCGGGGTTGTTGATGTCGATGCCGCGGATCTGCTCCTCCAGAGCGGACGCGTCGACCGTGATGCCCCTGGCATACTCCTCCACCGCACCGAGCAGGTGCGCGCGCAGCCACGGGACGTGCTGGAACAGCCGGTGATGGGCCGCCTCGCGCAGCGCGAGATAGAGGCGGATCTCCTCGGCGGGCGTCTCCAGGCCCTGGCTGAACGCGGCCACGCCGCCGGGCAGCAGGGCGGCGTTGTCCGACAGCGGCAGACCGATATCGGTCGAACCGATCACCTCGCGGGCGAGCGAGCCGACGGCCTGGCCGATCTGCTGGCCGACCATCATGCCGCCCATCTGCTTCATCATCCCCATCAGCGGCCCGGCCATGGCCTGCGCCTCCGGGGGCAGACCGGCGGCGCCGAGCGTGCCGCTCATGGTCTCGACCATGCGGGCGGCGATGGGATCGCAAAGTTTCTGCCAGACGGGGATCGTTTTCTCGATCCACTCCGAGCGGCTCCACGCCTGGGGACTGTTGATCCCACTCGGCAACGCGGTGGCCTCGTTGAGCCACAGATCGGCCAGATTCAGGGCGTCGACGATCTGGCGCCGCTCACCCTCCATGACACTCGGGTCGCCTTCGGCGGCCACGGCGTGTCGTGCGATGTTCTTCGCCATGTCCCAGTTCACGGGACCTGAGGTCGGCGGCGCGGAGAGCATGTCGGCGAATTGACGCATGGCCGCCGCGATCTGCTCCGGGTTGCCGAACATGGCGAACGGGTTCTCGTTGGGGTCGTTTTCCCGACCTGGCAAGTCAGTCACCGCTCTACCTCGTGCAGGATGGAGGAGTCCACATCCGCCACGTTATCCGTCGTACGGCGGGTCAGTGCAAAGTGAGGACCTGGTGCCTACCTCAAAACGCTCCCGGCCCCCCGTCGTCGCCGTCACCGGTGCCGCCTCGGGCATCGGCCGTGCGCTCGTCGCGAAGGTCGCCTCGTCTGCGGATTTCCGCAGGGTCGTGGCCATCGACGAGCAGCGCGGTGACGTGCCCGACGTCACGTGGCGGGTGCTCGACGTCCGAGATCCGCTCTTGGCGAACCGGATCTCCGACATCGACGTCCTCGTACACCTGGCGGCCGACTACGCTCTGGACGCCGATCCCATGGAGCGGCGTGCCCACAACCTGCGCGCCGCGCAGACGGTGCTCACCGCCAGCGCCGCCGCCCGGGTGCGCCGGGTCGTCCTCGTCACCAGCGCCATGGTGTACGGGGCCGTCCCGGACAACCCCGTCCCGCTGCCGGAGGACGCGGCGGTCGCGGCCGAGCCCGACACGGGCGTGGTCGGCGACCACCTGGAGATCGAGGCGCTGGCCCGGCGTTCCCGGCGCAGCCACCCCGGTCTCGACGTGACGGTGATCCGGCCCGCAGCCGTTGTCGGCCCCGGTGTCGACAGTGTGGTCACCCGGCACTTCGAGGCCCCCCGGCTGCTCACGGTCAAGGGGTGCAGCCCCCGCTGGCAGTTCTGCCACCTCGACGACCTGGTCTCGGCCCTGGAACTCGCGGCGCTCGGCGTCGTCTCCGGCGTGGTGGCCGTGGGCAGCGACGGCTGGCTGGAGCAGGAGCAGGTCGAGGAGATCTCGGGCCTGCGCCGCCTGGAGCTGCCCGCCGGGCTGACCTTCGGCACCGCCCAGCGTCTGCACCGTCTCGGGGTCACCCCCGCCCCGGCGACCGACCTGCACTACGTCGTCTACCCCTGGGTGGTCGACTGCGCGTCCCTGCGTGAGGCCGGCTGGAAACCCGCCTGGACGAACGAGGCCGCGTTCACCCAGCTCCTGGAGCTGCGTGAGGGCAGGCACGCGGTCGTCGGCCGCCGCCTGTCCGGCAAGGAGGCCACGTTGACCGCCGCCGGCGCCACCGTCGCCGTCCTGGGCACCGCCGCCATCGTCCGGGTCGCCCGCAAGAAGCGCCGCCTCTGACGAAGGGCGTAGCCCGTCCGGGCGGCCGTGCGGGTGATCACACACGGCCGTCGCGGTGCCCGCAGGGCCGGTCCGGACGGCCGCGGGACCGGCCGTCCGGCGGCCGGATGCGGACCGTACGCGAGACCGCGTGCTCCGGACGACGATTTCCGGGACGGTACGCTTTGTGACGTGGACGTCATCCGGCTGCTCGGCATTCGCGACACCCCGCTCTCGGTCGACGAGGTGCTTTCCGCCGTCGGCGACCACGCCGCGGGCGGCACGACCGTCTTCGTCGGCACGGTACGCGACCAGGACCACGGCAAACCGGTCACGAGCCTCTCCTACTCGGCGCACCCGAGCGCCGAGGCCGAGCTGCGCCGGGTCGCGGAGAAGGTCGCCGCCGACTTCCCGGTGACCGCGCTGGCCGCGGTCCACCGGGTCGGAGACCTGCGCCTGGGCGACGTCGCAGTCGTCGTCGCGGTCGCCTGCCCGCACCGCGGCGAGGCGTTCGAGGCCTCCCGGAGGTTGATCGACGACCTCAAGGGCCAGGTTCCCATCTGGAAGAACCAGCTTTTCGTCGACGGTTCGTCGGAATGGGTCGGTGCCTGCGACTGAACCTGGCGGGCCCGGTCCCACGCCGAGCCCGGTGCGCCGCTGACCGGGCCGGAGGTGCCGCGGTCGGCTCCGCGGCGAAGACGCCCGGCGGTGTGTGGGTGCGGTCTGACGACCTGTGACACGGCATAGGCTTTGTCCCATGTCCCGACGAGCGCTGACCCTGATGGTGGCCGGCTTCCTCACGCTCGCTCTCGCCATCATCGGCGCGGTGCTACCGGTGCCCTACGTCGTCCTGAGCCCCGGGCCGACCGAGAACACCATCGGCGACGTCGACGGCAAGCCGGTGATCAGTATCAAGGGACGCCAGACCTACCCGACCGACGGCAAGCTCAGCCTCGTCACCGTGGCATACCAGGGCGGGCCGGGCGCCAGGATCGACCTGTTCAGCGCGCTCAGAGGATGGATCGACCCGACCATCGCCGTCGTCCCCGAAGAGACGATCTTCCCTCCGGCGACCACCGCGAAGCAGGTCGAGGAGCAGAACACCCAGGAGATGACCAACTCCCAGGACGACGCCACCGCCGCGGCGCTGACCGAGCTGAAGATCCCCTACACCTCCGTGGTCACCGTGGCCTCCACCGAGAAGGGCCTGCCCGCCGACGGGAAGTTCAAGCGGGGAGACGAGATCGTCTCGGTGGACGGCACACCCACGGCGGACCGCGAGAGCGTCTCCGCAGCCGTTCGCAGGCACAAGGCGGGTGAGACGGTCACCTTCGTCGTCAACCGCGGCGACCAGAGTCTGACCGTCGCCGTCCCGACCACCGCGTCCAAGGACGGCACACCGGTCGTCGGCATCGTCATGAGGTCCGGCTACAAGTTCCCCTTCGAGGTCTCCATCAACGTCGGCGACGTCGGCGGCCCGAGCGCGGGGATGATGTTCTCCCTCGGCATCGTCGACAAGCTCACCCCCGGGGCGATGACCGGTGGCAAGGCGGTCGCCGGAACCGGCACGATCACCCCCGAGGGCGAGGTCGGCCCGATCGGCGGAATCCAGCAGAAGATGGTCGGCGCGCGCGAGGCCGGGGCGGCGTTCTTCCTCACCCCCGCCGACAACTGCGCCGAAGCGGTCAAGGCGGTCCCTGAGGGCCTGAAACTGATCAAGGTCGAGTCCCTCCACGAGGCCGTGCAGGCGATCGACGTGATCCGCACCGGCAAGGGCACCACGCCGAGCTGCTCCGCGGGCTGATCTCCCTTCCGGCAGGCCCAGCCGGGGTTTTGACCAGACGAATCGGAAATCCGGGCACTCATCCCAACCTTCGTACGTTTGTCCCACTGGGACCCCGGACCCTCGGGGGTTGTGGCCGGACCGTGCCCGAGCGGCTGAGCGCGGCCGAACCCCTGCCGGTGTAGGTTTCCAGACACGGACCGTGCTCTTACGACAAGGGGTTGGCCTTGAGCTTCCGGACCCCCGGAGCCGGCAGGGCAATGCGCTTGCCCCGCCGGCCACGATTGCTACTTCCCGTCGTCGTCGCCCTCGCGGCGATCGTCGTGTTGTTCCTCCTCTTCGCCGGCATCTTCACCGACTACCTGTGGTACGACTCGGTCGACTACACGGCGGTCTTCTCCGGTGTGGTGGTCACCCAGATCCTGCTGTTCGTCGTGGGCGCGCTGCTGATGGTGGGCATCGTCGGCGGCAACATGCTGCTGGCCTACCGGATGCGGCCGATGTTCGGGCCGGGCATGTTCGGCGGCGCCAGCGGCGCCGACCGCTACCGGATGGCCCTCGACCCGCACCGCAAGCTGATCTTCCTGATCGGTGTGGCCGTGCTCGCCCTCTTCGCGGGGTCGTCGTTCTCCTCCCAGTGGAAGACCTGGCTGGAGTTCGTCAACGCGACGCCGTTCGGCGCCTCCGACGAGTTGTTCAACATCGACATCTCGTTCTTCATGTTCACCTATCCGTTCATCCGGATGGTGCTGAACTTCCTGTTCGTGGCGGTGGTGCTGTCCGCCGTCATGGCCGCGATCGTGCACTACCTGTACGGCGGGTTCCGGCTCCAGTCGCCCGGAGTGCACGCCTCGCGTGCCGCCCGGGTGCACCTGTCGGTGCTGCTGGGCGTCTTCGTCCTGCTCAAGGCGGTCGCGTACTGGGTCGACCGGTACGGCCTGGTCTTCTCCGAACGGGGTTTCGTCCACGGCGCCTCGTACACCGACGTCAACGCGGTGCTCCCGGCCAAGACCATACTGGCGATCATCGCCCTGATCTGCGCCGTCCTCTTCTTCGCCGGGGTCGTCCGGCCAGGCGGCATGCTGCCCGGCGTCGGCTTCGGCCTCCTGGTGCTCTCGGCCATCCTGATCGGCGGGGTCTACCCCGCGCTGGTCGAGCAGTTCCAGGTCAAGCCCAACCAGCAGGGCAAGGAGCAGGAGTACATCAAGCGCAACATCGACGCCACCAGGAAGGCCTACGGCGTACAGAACGCCGAGGTCATCGACTACGCGGCGCAGGGCGACGCGAGCAAGGTGAACGTCACCGCCGACAGTTCGATCTCCGGGGTGCGTCTGCTCGACCCGAGCCTGGTCGCCAAGACGTACCAGCAGCGGCAGCGGATCCGCGGTTAC
This sequence comes from Streptosporangium becharense, assembly GCF_014204985.1. Taxonomy (NCBI): domain Bacteria; kingdom Bacillati; phylum Actinomycetota; class Actinomycetes; order Streptosporangiales; family Streptosporangiaceae; genus Streptosporangium; species Streptosporangium becharense. The sequence continues at coordinate 4,850,954 of NZ_JACHMP010000001.1, forward strand.
TACGACTTCCACGAGCCGCTCGACGTCGACCGCTACCCCGACGGGAACGGCACCATGCGCGACACCGTGGTCGCGGTCCGCGAGCTCACCGGCCCGCCGCCGGCGCAGAACAACTGGATCAACCGGCACCTCGTCTACACCCACGGGTACGGCTTCGTGGCCGCACCCGGCAACGAGGTCGACGCCGAGGGCCTGCCCAACTTCGACTCCAAGGACATGCCGGTCACCGGCCCCCTGGTGGAGCGGACGAAGCTGACCGAGTCGAGGATCTACTTCGGCGAGGCCCCGGCCTCGGCCGAGTACGTCATCGTGGGCGGCGGCGGCAAGCAGGAGCTCAACTACCCCAAGAGCGGCGGCACCGGCCAGGAGAACACCACCTATGACGGCAAGGGCGGAGTCCCGGTCGGCTCGTTCTTCAACCGGCTGCTCTACGCCGCCAAGTACAGTGAGATCAACCTGCTGTTGTCGGGTGACATCAACGACCAGTCAAAGATCCTTTATGAGCGCAACCCGCAGGAGCGCGTCGCCAAGGTGGCCCCGTTCCTGAGCCTGGACGACAACCCCTACCCGGCCATCGTCGGCGGCAGGGTCGTCTGGATCGCCGACGCGTACACCACGTCCAACTCCTACCCGTACTCCCAGAGCAAGAGCCTCGAGGCGATGACGCGCGACACGGTCACCGACCCGCGCGCAGTGGTGCCGCAGCCGCGTGACCGGATCAACTACATGCGCAACTCGGTCAAGGCCACGGTCGACGCCTACGACGGCACCGTCACCCTGTACGCCTGGGACGAGCAGGACCCGATCCTGCAGACCTGGCGCAAGGCGTTCCCGGGCGTCATCAAGCCGAAGTCCGAGGTGCCCGCCGAGCTCCAGCAGCACCTGCGCTACCCGGAGGGGCTGTTCAAGGTCCAGCGGGACGTGCTCTCCCAGTACCACATCGAGGACGCCGCGGCCTTCTACAGCGGCCAGGACTTCTGGAACGTCCCGAACGACCCGTCGTCCGGCGACCGCGACATCAAGCAGCCGCCGTACTACCTGTCGGTCAAGATGCCGAAGACCTCGGCGCCGTCGTTCTCGCTGACCACCACGTTCGTCCCGCGTCAGGGGCCCAACCTGGCCGCGTTCATGGCGGTCGACGCCACCCCGGGGCCCGACTACGGGAAGCTGCGCATCCTGCGCATGCCGTCCAACACCACGATCCCCGGTCCGGGTCAGGTACAGAACAACTTCCAGAACAAGTTCTCCGGCGAGCTCAACCTGCTCGGCCTCGGCCAGGCGAAGGTCCGCTACGGAAACCTGCTCACCCTGCCGTTCGCCGACGGCCTGGTCTACGTGGAGCCGGTGTACGTGGAGATCGCCGCCGCCTCCGGGCAGGAGCCGTACCCGATCCTGCGCCGTGTGCTGGTCTCCTACGGCAGCAAGGTCGGTTCGGCCGACACGCTCAAGGGCGCCCTTGAGCAGGTCTTCGGCGACGGCACCGGTCAGCCCGTGACGGAGAACAAACCGGAGCAGGCCAGGCCGGAGGGGAACAAGCCCGAAGACTCCGGCGCCGCCACCGACCTGAGCAGGTCGATCAACGCCGCGGAGGAGGCGTACCAGAAGGCACAGGACGCCCTGGCGAAGAACCCGCCCGACTGGACGGCGTACGGCGAGGCGCAGAAGGAGCTCAAGGAGGCGCTCGAAAAGCTCAAGGGGACGGCCTCCACCACGGCGCCCACGTCCACCGCCTCACCGAGCCCCACCCCGTCGGCGTCGGCGCCGCCTGCGGCGTCTCCGTCGCCCACGGTCTCCCCCTCGCCCACGGCCTCGCCCAACCCCTAGAGATCGCCGGGAGCCCAGCGACATCCGATTCGCTTTCACCTCCGAAGCCGGGTAGTCTTACGGACGTACGCCGACGCGGGGTGGAGCAGCTCGGTAGCTCGCTGGGCTCATAACCCAGAGGTCGCAGGTTCAAATCCTGTCCCCGCTACTGAACGAAGACCCCGGTCGCCGGAAACGGCGGCCGGGGTCTTTTCGTGTGCGCACTGCGTTTTCTGCACGTCCCGCGCCGCTTCCTCCGGCCCGGCCTCCCGCCTGGCACCGCGACCGTCGAGCAGTCCCGGGCGACCTCGGCGCGCCGCGGACTCCACCGCCGGTTTGCTTCTGGAGGGGGAGGCGGATACTGTTGAGACACACACCGACGCGGGGTGGAGCAGTTCGGTAGCTCGCTGGGCTCATAACCCAGAGGTCGCAGGTTCAAATCCTGTCCCCGCTACAAAGCGAAGACCCTGATCTCTCAGAGATCAGGGTCTTCCTGCTTCTGGTCTCACGTTCGAAGCCGCGGGTTGCGTCTGACGGCGCATGGCCGCCCCTGCAGGGCGGAGCGCCGTGGCGGGTGATCCTCACTCGGTTTGAGCAGGACCGTTGACCGGTTTCACACGGGCGGGGCACAGCGGTCGACGGCCTTCGCCGGCCGATGACGGTCCGGGGAAAGGTCCGTTCCGCGCCCGTCCGGGGGTGGCGCCGCCACGTCGGCGACAAGAGCCGACGCACGCGTCCGCCGCCAAGAGGTAGCGTGCGGATCGTGACTGAGATGTCCGGGCCGGTCCTGCGCTGGCGCGTGCGCCGTGATCTCGTCGTGGTGAAGGCCGTCGCGACGCTCGTCCTGGCGGCGTTGGCCGTGCTGAGCGTTGACGACCCTCGCGGGATGATCCTGGCGGGGGTGGCGGCCCTGGTCACGGCGGTTCTGACCCTGCGCGACGTCCTGGTTCCGGTACGGCTGAGCGCCGACGGCGAGGGCCTTGTCGTGGTGAAGGGCTTCGCCGGGTCCGAACGGCTGGCATGGAACGCCGTCGAGCGGGTTCGCGTGGACAGCCGGACCCGTTTCGCCTCGCGTACGGAGCTCCTGGAGATCGACACCGGGGAGGCCGTCTACCTCTTCAGCCGGTTCGACCTCGGGGCACCCTGCCAGGAGGTGGCCGACGAGTTGTGCGCGTACCGGACAGGCACGTGATCCGCCCGTAAGGCGGTCCCGGCCCCGTCGGGTTCGGGTCAGGCCCGTGCCCTGACCCGGCGGTGCCGGGGTACGAACTTGGGCTCGCTACGACGCAGCAGCAGGCTCGCCTTGTACAGGGCCCAGCCGGTGAGGAAGGCCCCGAAGCAGATCTGCCCGATCCGCGCCCACACCGAGACTTCAACCGCCGCGAACACCACGACACCGATCCAGACAAAGCCGAAGACGCCCACGAGGGTCGCCGCAGCCCAATTCAGCCCCCGCTGCAACATGCCTGAAGTGTTGCAGATCTTGGTTCAAGCCCAGGTCAATGACGCGGAACGCGTCATCGCGGGAGGCTACGGCTCGTGCCGGCACACCTCCGTGCGCGAACCCCGCCACCGGCCGCCGGGGTCGTCGCGCGCGGATTCCGCTCCAACGCGGCCAGCAGCGCGGCCGCGGTGCGCGCGTCGGCCAGGATGCGGTTCACCTCGTCCTCCGTCGACGGGAGCTGGCCACGCTTGGCGAGCTCCTCGGTGAGGAAGGTCAGCGGCGCCGGATACCCGGCCGTGTCCGCGGCGACCGTCGCCCGGGCCGCGGTGAGAAGACGCAGGTAGTAGGCGCGAAGAGTTGCTTCACGCATCCGGGCGTCCTCAAGGTCGCTCAACAGGGACCGGGCGACCCTGAGCAGGTCACCGGGGCAGTCGGCTTCCGCGTCGATGTGCGCGCGGATGTCGTCGTACTCCGAGCGGGTCATGGTGCTCACCTCCAGGCGGAGTCAGGATCCTGACCCTCGCTCCTACTTGGTATCCAGAGTCGATTGCGAACGGCTTGACGTCTGGTTGCGCGTTTCGACGCCCTACGAGTGTTTGGGACGCGCGAGCCTCGGGGATGGTTGGCAAGTTGTCTCTGTGACGTGAGAGTCCTGGTAATGTTCTTTCTGCAGGGCGGCACGCCCCCCGGTCTCTCGCAAAGAGTCCGGGCAGGTGAAACGCCCGGCGACTCCCTCTCTGCAAACCCAGCAAGCTGGGCCTTGTCTGCACAGTTGGACAAGGCGCGGATGTTGAAGTAAGTTAGAGGGGTTGCCCTGGGAACAGGGAAGTCGACATCCTAGCGGATCCGGCGGGTGCGGGTCGAACGGTCGCAAACACGACAGTTTGACACAAACCCGGGGGAAACGGTAAGATGGTGACACGGAATGGAATGCCCCGGAGGATCGGTCCGCACGGACCGGGTTCCCCGGTGAACGCGTCCGTTTCTTGAGAACTCAACAGTGTGTTAAAAGCCAGTGCATGAAGCACAACCCCGTCCGACTCGCCGGTCTGTGGCCGGTGGGGGGATGGGATTCCTTTGGTTGATGTTCCCTCGTGTCCGCCGGGCCGTTTCGGTCCCGGGGGGTGACGGGGGGCTTTCAGCCGGGAGAACTCGAAGACATTGTTTGGAGAGTTTGATCCTGGCTCAGGACGAACGCTGGCGGCGTGCTTAACACATGCAAGTCGAGCGGAAAGGCCCTTCGGGGTACTCGAGCGGCGAACGGGTGAGTAACACGTGAGTAACCTGCCCCTGACTCTGGGATAAGCCCGGGAAACTGGGTCTAATACCGGATATGACACGTTCCTGCATGGGATGCGTGTGGAAAGTTGTTTCGGTTGGGGATGGACTCGCGGCCTATCAGCTTGTTGGTGGGGTAACGGCCTACCAAGGCGACGACGGGTAGCCGGCCTGAGAGGGCGACCGGCCACACTGGGACTGAGACACGGCCCAGACTCCTACGGGAGGCAGCAGTGGGGAATATTGCGCAATGGGCGGAAGCCTGACGCAGCGACGCCGCGTGGGGGATGACGGCCTTCGGGTTGTAAACCTCTTTCAGCAGGGACGAAGGTGACGTGTACCTGCAGAAGAAGCGCCGGCTAACTACGTGCCAGCAGCCGCGGTAATACGTAGGGCGCAAGCGTTGTCCGGAATTATTGGGCGTAAAGAGCTCGTAGGTGGCTTGTCGCGTCGGGTGTGAAAGCTTGGGGCTTAACTCCAGGTCTGCATTCGATACGGGCTGGCTAGAGGTAGGCAGGGGAGAACGGAATTCCTGGTGTAGCGGTGAAATGCGCAGATATCAGGAGGAACACCGGTGGCGAAGGCGGTTCTCTGGGCCTTACCTGACGCTGAGGAGCGAAAGCGTGGGGAGCGAACAGGATTAGATACCCTGGTAGTCCACGCCGTAAACGTTGGGCGCTAGGTGTGGGGGCCTTCCACGGTTTCCGCGCCGTAGCTAACGCATTAAGCGCCCCGCCTGGGGAGTACGGCCGCAAGGCTAAAACTCAAAGGAATTGACGGGGGCCCGCACAAGCGGCGGAGCATGTTGCTTAATTCGACGCAACGCGAAGAACCTTACCAAGGCTTGACATCGCCCGGAAAGCTCTGGAGACAGAGCCCTCTTCGGACCGGGTGACAGGTGGTGCATGGCTGTCGTCAGCTCGTGTCGTGAGATGTTGGGTTAAGTCCCGCAACGAGCGCAACCCTTGTTCCATGTTGCCAGCACGCTCCTTCGGGGGTGGTGGGGACTCATGGGAGACTGCCGGGGTCAACTCGGAGGAAGGTGGGGATGACGTCAAGTCATCATGCCCCTTATGTCTTGGGCTGCAAACATGCTACAATGGCCGGTACAGAGGGTTGCGATGCCGTGAGGCGGAGCGAATCCCTAAAAGCCGGTCTCAGTTCGGATTGGGGTCTGCAACTCGACCCCATGAAGTCGGAGTCGCTAGTAATCGCAGATCAGCAACGCTGCGGTGAATACGTTCCCGGGCCTTGTACACACCGCCCGTCACGTCACGAAAGTCGGCAACACCCGAAGCCCGTGGCCCAACCAGCTTGCTGGGGGGAGCGGTCGAAGGTGGGGCTGGCGATTGGGACGAAGTCGTAACAAGGTAGCCGTACCGGAAGGTGCGGCTGGATCACCTCCTTTCTAAGGAGCAGTCGGCTCGCGTGGTTCCACCTCTTCGGGGTGGGGGCGCGGGTTCATGTCGTGTCTGCAGGCGCGTGTCCTGCACACGGCGCGCTCATTAGTGGAGCACTGGCTACTCAACCAGGCCGGGGTCACCGGGCCGTTAGTACCGCTTCCGGGGTTCGTCTCCGGGGGAGAGGGAACGCTGGTCTGCCGGAGGGCCGGGCTGGTTGGACACACTGTTGGGTCCTGAGGGAACGGACACTCTCAGGGGCGTGCCGGCCGGTCGTCGTGATGGCGATGCGGTGGGTGGGTCCTGGTTCGTTTGGCCTCGTGTACAGGGCCGGATCGCTTGTCTCGGGTTGTCGGGGTGGGTGGGTGCGGTGGCTGTTTGTTGTTTGAGATTTGCATAGTGGACGCGAGCATCTTTGTGGCCAAGTTTTTTAGGGCACACGGTGGATGCCTTGGCATCAGGAGCCGATGAAGGACGTGGGAGGCTGCGTTAAGCCCCGGGGAGTCGCCAACCAGACGGTGATCCGGGGATGTCCGAATGGGGAAACCCAGCACCAGTCATGTGGTGTTGCCTCCGCCTGAATGTATAGGGCGGTTGGTGGTAACGCGGGGAAGTGAAACATCTCAGTACCCGTAGGAAGAGAAAACAAATAGTGATTCCGTGAGTAGTGGTGAGCGAAAGCGGAAGAGGCTAAACCGTGCACGTGTGAGAGCCGGCGGGCGTTGCGTGTGCGGGGTTGTGGGACTCTCCGACGGTCTCTGCCGGGACTGTGAGAAGTGATAAACCTCTGTGATAGTCGAAAGCTCTGGGAAGGGCTGCCGTAGACCGTGAGAGCCGGGTAGGCGAAATCGTGGGGGCTTCTGGAGGGGATCCCAAGTAGCACGGGGCCCGAGAAATCCTGTGTGAATCTGCCAGGACCACCTGGTAAGCCTAAATACTCCCTGATGACCGATAGTGCACGAGTACCGTGAGGGAAAGGTGAAAAGTGCCCCGGTGAGGGGTCGTGAAAGAGTACCTGAAACCGTGTGCCTACAAGCCGTAGGAGCGTAAACAGGCTTGCCTGTTTGTGATGTGACTGCGTGCCTTTTGAAGAATGAGCCTGCGAGTTATGGTGTGTGGCGAGGTTAACCCGTGTGGGGGAGCCGTAGCGAAAGCGAGTCTGAAGAGGGCGTTTGAGTCGCATGCTGTAGACCCGAAGCGGAGTGATCTAGGCATGGGCAGGTTGAAGCGCGGGTAAGACCGCGTGGAGGACCGAACCCACCAGGGTTGAAAACCTGGGGGATGACCTGTGTTTAGGGGTGAAAGGCCAATCAAACTCCGTGATAGCTGGTTCTCCCCGAAATGCATTTAGGTGCAGCGTCGCGTGTTTCTTGCCGGAGGTAGAGCACTGGATGGCCGATGGGCCCGACAAGGTTACTGACGTCAGCCAAACTCCGAATGCCGGTAAGTGAGAGCGTGGCAGTGAGACTGCGGGGGATAAGCTCCGTAGTCGAGAGGGAAACAGCCCAGATCACCGACTAAGGCCCCTAAGCGTGTGCTAAGTGGGAAAGGATGTGGAGTCGCAGTGACAACCAGGAGGTTGGCTTAGAAGCAGCCACCCTTGAAAGAGTGCGTAATAGCTCACTGGTCAAGTGATTCTGCGCCGACAATGTAGCGGGGCTCAAGTACACCGCCGAAGTCGTGGCATTAGCGTATGAACTCGAGCCTTTGTGGTTGAGAGACGCTGATGGGTAGGGGAGCGTCGTGCGGCCGGCGAAGCAGCGGGGTGACCCAGTTGTGGAGGCCGTGCGAGTGAGAATGCAGGCATGAGTAGCGAATCAGAAGTGAGAAACTTCTGCGCCGGATGACCAAGGGTTCCTGGGGCAGGCTAATCCGCCCAGGGTAAGTCGGGACCTAAGGCGAGGCCGACAGGCGTAGTCGATGGACAACGGGTTGATATTCCCGTACCCGCTGTGATGCGCCCATACTGAATCCAGTGATACTAAGGGTCCTTAACCCGGTCTGCTCTTCGGAGCGGGCGTCAGGGTGAACGCCTGGCCTGATCTGGTAGTAGGTAAACGATGGGGTGACGCAGGAAGGTAGCCCAGCCCAGGCGATGGTTGTTCCTGGGGTAAGCATGTAGGGAGGACCGTAGGCAAATCCGCGGTCCGCGTATCCTGAGATGTGATGCCGAGCCGATTGTGGCGAAGTGGGTGATCCTATGCTGCCGAGAAAAGCCTCTAGTGAGTGTCGCGGCGGCCCGTACCCGAAACCGACTCAGGTGGTCAGGTAGAGAATACTAAGGCGATCGGGTGAACTGTGGTTAAGGAACTCGGCAAATTGCCCCCGTAACTTCGGGAGAAGGGGGGCCTTCGCTGGTGATGGACCGTGCGTCCGGAGCTGGTGGGGGTCGCAGAGGCCAGGGGGAAGCGACTGTTTACTAAAAACACAGGTCCGTGCGAAGTCGTAAGACGATGTATACGGACTGACGCCTGCCCGGTGCTGGAACGTTAAGGGGACCGCTTAGCCAGGCTTGCCTGGCGACGGTGAGAACTTAAGCGCCAGTAAACGGCGGTGGTAACTATAACCATCCTAAGGTAGCGAAATTCCTTGTCGGGTAAGTTCCGACCTGCACGAATGGCGTAACGACTTCCCCGCTGTCTCAACCGCAGACCCGGTGAAATTGCACTACGAGTAAAGATGCTCGTTACGCGCAGCAGGACGGAAAGACCCCGGGACCTTCACTACAGCTTGACATTGGCGTTTGGAGCGTCTTGTGTAGGATAGGTGGGAGACGGTGAAGCTCGGACGCTAGTTCGGGTGGAGTCATTGGTGAAATACCACTCTGGTCGTTTTGAACGTCTAACCTCGGTCCGTGATCCGGATCAGGGACAGTGTCTGGTGGGTAGTTTAACTGGGGCGGTTGCCTCCTAAAGGGTAACGGAGGCGCCCAAAGGTTCCCTCAGCCTGGTTGGCAATCAGGTGTCGAGTGTAAGTGCACAAGGGAGCTTGACTGTGAGACCGACGGGTCGAGCAGGAGCGAAAGCTGGGACTAGTGATCCGGCGGTGGCATGTGGAAGCGCCGTCGCTCAACGGCTAAAAGGTACCCCGGGGATAACAGGCTGATCTTCCCCAAGAGTCCATATCGACGGGATGGTTTGGCACCTCGATGTCGGCTCGTCGCATCCTGGGGCTGGAGTAGGTCCCAAGGGTTGGGCTGTTCGCCCATTAAAGCGGTACGCGAGCTGGGTTTAGAACGTCGCGAGACAGTTCGGTCCCTATCCGCTGCGCGCGCAGGAGACTTGAAAGGAGCTGTCCCTAGTACGAGAGGACCGGGACGGACGAACCTCTGGTGTGCCAGTTGTTCCGCCAGGAGCACGGCTGGTTGGCTACGTTCGGAAGGGATAACCGCTGAAAGCATCTAAGCGGGAAGCTCGCCTTGAGATGAGGTCTCCCACCCTGTGAGGGGGTAAGGCTCCCGGGAGATGACCGGGTTGATAGGCCGGAGGTGGAAGCGCAGTAATGTGTGGAGCTGACCGGTACTAATAGGCCGAGGACTTGACCATGAAGCAGTCTTGTTGTGCTCGCGTCCACTAGGCAATTCTGAGGCAGCAACCGGTGGGTTGTGTGTTTCATAGGGTTACGGCGGTTATGGCGAAGGGGAAACACCCGGTTACATTCCGAACCCGGAAGTTAAGCTCTTCAGCGCCGATGGTACTGCACCGGGGACGGTGTGGGAGAGTAGGTCGCCGCCGGACAATCGTTATGTGAGGGGGAGGGGTCTGTCCCGTGAGGGGACGGACCCCTCCCCCTCATTCTTTTTCGTGTGCGTGTGCGTGTGCGTGTGCGTGTGCGGGGGGCCGGCCCGGATGGTGGGGGGCTCTTCTTTTTTGGTTGTATGGGGTTCCGGGGGGTTTGCGGGCCCCCCTTTTTTTGTGTGTCAGGGGGGTCCGGGGGCGGGCCCCCCTTTTTTTGTGCGGGTGCGGGTGCGGGAGGGGCGGTGCAGGGCTCTCTTTTTCGTGTGGGCGAGGGAAGAGTGCGCAGGGCCCTTTGCGCGTATGCGAGGGATTCCGCCGGGCATCTTCTTGGCGCGCGGAGGAGGTCGGGCCCTGGCGGGGTGCGGGTCTGCTGGGGGCCCGCCGGGGGCTTTGCGGGCCCCCTTCCTTTTTCGCTCTGCGGGCCCCCTTTTTTTCGTGGCGGCCCCGGGGGTGGGCTCTTCTGTTGCCGGGGGGCGGGTGATGCGGCGGGGCGGGCCTGTTGGCCGCGGGGCGGGCCTGTTGTCGGGAGCGTGAGGGGGCGGGTCCTGCTTCGTGTTCTGCGGATGCGGGAGGGGTGGTGCAGGCCCCTTTTAGTATCTGCCGGGGTCTGCGGCCCTTTTTTCGCGGAAACCTCCGGTGCCATGTGGTCGGCTCCGGCAGTGGCCTGATCACAGCTGGTCAGGCTTCGGCGGTGGCCTGCAGAAGAGGCTCGATGCGGAAGGGCACCTGCACGGACAGGGCGATCGTGGTGTCGGTGCGTTGCACGGCGGGGGAGGCCAGGATGCGGGCGATGATCTCCTGGAGCTCCGGGGTGCTGCGGGCGACCACACGGCACAATAGGTCGGCCTGACCGCTGGTCCCGTAGACCTCGAGGATCTCCGGTAGGACCTTCAACGCCTGCACGGCCTCGGCCAGCCGGCCCTGGGCGATCTGTAGCGAGACGAACGCCAGAATCGGGTATCCGGCCCCCTCGGGGGTGACGGTGGGGCCGAAGTCGGTGATGACACCGCGGGCGGTCAGCTTCTCCACACGGGCCTGTACGGTGCCCCGGGCCACGCCGAGAAGGCGGGCCAGTTCAGTCAGGCCGACGCGCGGGTTCGCACGCATGGTGATCAGGAGGCGGCTGTCGAGAGCGTCGAGCGGCATCGCCTCAGGTTAGGCGATACGACCAGGATAGTGAAGGTTTGATCATGCGTTTCTGTGCGGATTGCCTAGAAAAGCTGCTCACTCTTGTCAACCTTTCCGGATATTGCTGTCATTTCATACATGTTCGAGGAAGCGCAGTACTTCGCACCGGTGGCCACCCGTGATGACGGCACGATCGAGGTCAAGCTCGCGGCCAGTCACCCCGGTTTCGCCGACCCGGTCTACCGCGCCCGCCGCAACGCGATCGCCGCGCTGGCGGTGGGATACGTGCCCGGTACGCCCATTCCGACGGCCGAGTACACCGATCAGGAGCACGAGGTCTGGGCCCTGGTCAGCAAGGAACTCGCTGCCAAGCACCGCAAGTACGCCACCGCCGAGTACCTGCACGCGGCCGAGCGGCTGGGGCTGCCCACCGACCGGATCCCGCAGTTGCAGGAGGTCGGTGACCTGCTGGAACCGTTGACCGGCTTCCGGTATATCCCGGCCGCGGGACTGGTCCCGCTGCGGGACTTCTACGGTGTGCTGGCCGACGGGCTCTTCCACTCCACGCAGTACATCCGGCACCACTCCACGCCGCTGTACACGCCCGAGCCGGACGTCATCCATGAGGTGATCGGGCACGCCAACGCCCTCGCCTCCGACCGTTACGCGCGGCTCTATCGGCTGGCCGGGCAGGCGGCTCGAAGAGTCGAGAGCGACGAGGCGCTGGAGTTCGTCTCGAAGGTCTTCTGGTTCACGCTGGAGTTCGGCGTGATGACGGACCAAGGGGAGCTCCGGGCGTACGGGGCGGGCATCCTCTCGTCGTACGGGGAGATCGAGGAGTTCAGGGGTATGGACATCCGGCCGCTGGACATCGCCATCATGGGCACGACGCACTACGACATCACCAAGTACCAGGACGTGCTGTTCCGCGCCGACTCCCTGGAGCACTTGGAGGACGTGGTCGGCGGGTTCTGGGCGGACTGTGACGACGAGATGATCGCCCGGCTAATCGCCGACGCGCGCTAAGGATCGGTATCCGTTCCCTGGACGATTTTCACCTTTGTCGTTTTCTGGGTGATTTTCGGGTTCGTTGCCTTTCGCCAGCTTCTTGCGGGATATATCCCGGTCTGAAGGGATAGAGGAAGCGGCTGGGATCGGTGATGGATGTGGGGTACCGGATCTGCGCGGTGGCGTTGCTTGTGCCCGTGCTAGCCGGTGGCTGTACGTGCCAGGATCTGACGCTGGTGAGCGACGGCGTCCTGAGCGCCTCCCCCTCCGTGACTCCAGAAGGGGGAACGCCGACCTCTGCGGTGTCCCCGGGCAAGACACCGGCCTCCGCGCCACCGGGGAGCGGGGAGACCTACTCGTCACCGGGCGGGGAGACATCTCCGGCGCAGGGTGGGGAGCCGGTCTTCACAGGGCCGTCGGCCGGCGGGGGGCCGTCAGCCGAGAGGCGGGATGTCCGGTCGGCGGCGTCGTCGGGCACCGCACGGGTGGTGTCCCGGGTTCCGGCGCCGCTGACACGGCCCGTCGCCGCCCCGGAGTTTCCGGGAGCCGTCATCCCGCGATCCCGTACCTCGCCGCGGATCCGCGCCGGGAAGCTGACACGAGCCCTCGACCGGCTCCGCGGAAGGTACGGCGGCCGGGTCACCGCCGCGGCACAGGATCTGACCACCGGCCGCTCCTACCGTTATCGTTCCGGCCTGCGGCTGCCGACGGCCAGCACCTCGAAGGTCGGCATCCTGATGGCGTTGCTGCTGCGTACACAATGGCGGGATCTTGCTCGGGCGGCGAAGGACGACGCGGAACGGATGATCCGCTTCAGTGACAACCAGGCGGCCGACCGGCTCTACGAGCGGATCGGTCTGCGGGGCGGACTGGCCGGCGCGAACCGGCGGTTCGGTCTCACGCGTACACGTACCCCTGCCGGGCGGTGCGTCGACCTTCACTGCTGGGGCATCACGCGGACCACCGCCGAGGATCAGGTCCGTCTGGTCAAGGCGCTGGCCGTCGCCGCGAGCCCGCTGGCACCTCGGGAGCGGCGGCACGTGATCCGTCTGATGGAGAAGGTGACCCCGGACCAGAAATGGGGCATCAGCGCTGGGGCGTGTGAAGGTGACCGGGTGGCGTTGAAGAACGGCTGGCTGCGGCATGTGTCGAACGGACGCTGGGCGGTCGCCAGCGCCGGGCTGATCCGCGGCCACGGACACGACTATGCCGTCGCCGTCCTGACCGAGGACAGCGCGAGCATGGCCGCGGGCATCGCCAGGGTCGAGAGCGCGGCGAGACGCATCCTGGCGGCCTTCCGCGGCGAACGGCGCTGTGCGGCACACGACCGTTGAACCTGACCGATCTCCGGCTGGAGAACGGACGACCGGCCGGTGGCCCGATCCGTCGGGGCCGGATGGCTGCGAAGCCGGGCGGCCGTTCGATGGAGGCGAAGGGTGCCCTGAAACCGGGCCGCGGCTCTGGCCGCCGGGACGCAGGTGCCGGTCACCCGGTCTTGTCGACCGGCCATTCCGTGACCGGCCATTCCGTTCGACCGGTGGCCCGGTCTTGTCGAGCGGCCATTCCGTTCGTCCGGTGACCTGGTCTCGTCGACCGCCTGTCTCCTCTTGTCGACCGGCTACCCCGTCTTGTCGACCAGGCGGTAGCCCACCCCGCGTACGGTCTGGATCAGTTGGTCGTCGGTGTCGCCCAGGCGGGCGCGGAGGCGCTTGACGTGCACGGCGATGGTGTTGGTCGATGTGGCGTCGGTGGAGTTCCAGACGTGCCGCATGATCTGCTCACGCGTCACCGTCCGGTGCGCGTTCCGCATCAGGTAGTGCAGCAGTTCGAACTCGCGTAGCGGCAGATGGACGGTCCGGCCGTCCACTCTGACCTGGTAGGCGTTCACGTCGAGTTCCACCTTGCCGACCGTGAGCGTCCTGCGGCTTCCGGCCTCGCCGCTGAAGGCGGCCTGGACCAGGGGGAGCAACTCCGGAACCCGGTAGGGCCGGGCCACGCACGCGGTCGCACCGGCCGCCAGGGCCTGGACGGCCTGCTGGGCGTGTCCCTCGCCCACCCCCAGCAGGACGGGAATCGCCCGCGTCAGCCGTACCGCGCGGACGAACTCCACCGCCCCGATCACCGGCAACGTGGCGCTGACGAGAACGACGTCAGGCCGCAGCGCCCCGGCTTGTAAAAGGGCCTGGGCGCCGTCGGTGACGCCCATGACCTCCACACCCTCGCGTTCCAGGACACTGGCCAGGTCTTCGACCATGACCGCCTCCGGATCGGCGACCAGCAGCATTGGCGCCGTCCGTGTGTCCCGGTCCACCTCGGGTGCCGTCTGCGGCTGGATCACCCGGATCCTCCAAGTATTGGTCAGCCGAAGCGGCCGGTGATGTAGTCCTCGGTCCGCTTGTCGCTGGGGTTGGTGAAAATGCGGCTGGTCTCGTCGAACTCCACCAGGCGGCCGTGCCGCACGCCGGCGGAGTCCACCTCGGCGGTGAAGAAGGCCGTGCGGTCGGAGACCCGGGCCGCCTGCTGCATGTTGTGGGTGACGATGACGATCGTGTAGTCGCGCGTCAGTTCCTGCATCAGGTCTTCGATCTTGGTGGTCGCGATCGGGTCCAGGGCCGAGCAGGGCTCGTCCATCAGGATCACGTCGGGCTTCACCGCGATCGCCCGTGCGATGCACAGACGCTGCTGCTGTCCGCCGGAGAGGGACAGTCCGCTCTGCTTGAGCTTGTCCTTGACCTCGTCCCAGAGGGCCGCCTTGCTCAGCGCCTCCTCGACGAGGTCGTCCATGTTGCCCTTGACGCCGTTCACCCGGGGGCCGTAGGCGATGTTGTCGTAGATCGACTTGGGGAACGGGTTCGGCTTCTGGAAGACCATGCCGATCCGGCGGCGGACCTCGATCGGGTCCACGTGGTCGCCGTACAGGTCCTCGTCGTGGTAGAGGATCTTGCCTGCCGCGCGGGCGCCGGGGATGAGGTCGTTCATCCGGTTGAAGCAGCGGAGCACGGTGCTCTTGCCGCAGCCGGACGGGCCGATCATGGCGGTGATCTCGCGGTTGCCGATGGTCATGTTGACGCCGCGGACGGCTTCGTAGTCGCCGTAGTAGACGCTGAGGTCGGAGACGGTGAAGACCGGGTCGAGGGCTTCGATGGTGCGGGGGACTTCGGGGCCGCGCACGTGGACGTTCGGCACGGAGATTCCAATTTCGGACATTTCTTACCTCACCAGCGCTTCTGGTAGCGGTTACGGAGCCAGATGGCGACGGAGTTCATCAGGAGCAGGATCGCCAGCAGGATCACGATCGCGGCGGCGGCGAGGACGGAGAACTCGGCCTGGGGGCGGGTGATGAAGCTGTAGATCTGCAGGGGCAGGACGGTGAAGCTGCTCCAGACGCCCTCGGGGTTGAACCGGACCAGCGTCGCGGCGCCGAGCATCAGGAACGGGGCGGCCTCGCCGATCGCCCGGGAGAGGGCGAGGATCGAACCCGTGGCGATGCCGGGGATCGACGCCGGGAGGACCTGCCGGTAGATGGTCTGCCACTGGGTCGCACCCAGGGCCAGCGAGCCCTCACGGATCGACGGCGGCACGGCGCGGATGGCCTCGCGAGCCGAGATGATCACGATGGGCAGCACGAGCAGCGAGATGGTGACCGCGCCGGTCATGACGGTGAAACCGAACTGCAGCCACCGGGCGATGATGCCGAGGCCGAGGATGCCGTAGACGATCGAGGGAACGGCCGCCAGGTTGGAGATGTTCAGCTCGATCAGCTTGTTGTACCACTTGGTCTTGTCGGCGTACTCCTCCAGATAGACCGCGGCGAGGATGCCCGTGGGCAGCGCCATCAGGGCGGTCAGCCCGATGATCCAGAGGGTGCCGAAGATGCCCGACTGGATGCCGGAGGTCTCCGGCCGCCGGATCGAGGGCTGGTTCTCCCAGAGCATGGAGTTGAGGCGGGGCCAGCCCTTGTTCACGACGTAGATCAACAGCATCGCCAGGAAGATCAGGGCGATCGCCAGGCTGGTCAGCAGCGCGATGCGGAAGAGGTGTTCCTTGAGCGGGCGTCCCTTGCTGGCCAGCTGCACGGCCGAGCGGGGCGTGGTGAGGATGGCCATCAGTCGTAGACCTCGCGATACTTCTGGACCATGCGGGCGCTGAGGTAGTTCATCGCGAAGGTGAGCACGAAGAGCAGCGAGCCCACCGCGAAGATGGTCTTGTAGGCGATCGAGCCGACCGAGGCGTCACCGGAGCCGGCCTGGGCGATGAAGGCCGCCATCGTGGCCATCTCGTCGCCGGGGTAGAGGGTGAAGACCGACTTGAAGCCGCCCGCGATCGCGACGATCATCGTCTCGCCCGCGGCCCGCGAGATCGCGAGGATGACGGCGGCGACGATGCCGGAGAAGGCGGCGGGGACGACCACCCGCACCGAGGTGATCATCTTGGAGGCGCCCAGCGCGTAGGAACCCTCGCGTAGGCCGTTCGGCACCGCGGCCATCGCGTCCTCGGAGAGCGACGCGACGATCGGGATGATCATCACGCCGACCAGGAGGCCGGCGCTGAGCGCGTTCTTCGCCTCCAGGTTGAGGAAGGGAAGGAGGTCCCTCAGCAGCGGGGTGACGAAGGTGAGGGCGAAGAAGCCGAAGACCACCGTGGGGACGCCCGCGAGGACCTCCAGCACCGGCTTGAAGATCTTGCGGGTCCGGGCGGAGGCGTACTCCGACAGGTAGATCGCGGCGGCCAGGCCGAGCGGCACGGCGACGACGACGGCGATCAGGGTGATCTCAAGGGTCGCGACGATGAGCGGCCACACGCCGAACGCCGGCGGGTTGAACAGCGGCCCCCAGCTGGTGGAGCCGAAGAACTCGGCGATGCTCACCGAGCCGAAGAACTCGATGGTCGGCTCGACCAGGGCGAAGACGATGCCGATGGTGGTCGCCACCGAGACCAGGGCCGCCGCCAGGAGGACGACCTTGACGGCGACCTCGCCGTAACGCGGGCGCGACCGCGCCAGGGACCGGGCGGCCCCTGATGCGGTCGTGCTCTGCTTGACCGACATCAGCCGGCGCTCTTCAGCGAGGTGATGTCAGCCTTGAGCTTGGCCTCCTGCTCGGCGTTGAGCGGGATGAACTTCGCGTCCTTGGCGATCGCGTTGATGTTGTTCGCGTAGTAGTCGAGGAAGGCCGCGACCTCGGGCCGCTTCACGGCGGTGGCGGAGGGGTAGATGAACAGCGGGCGGGCGAGCGGGGTGTACTTGCCGGCCTGGGCGTTCTCGACGCTCGGGGCCACGCAGCCGCTGCCCGAGTCGATCTCGACGGCCTTCAGCTTGTCGGCGTTCTCCTCGAAGTAGGTGAAGCCGAAGTAGCCGAGGCCGCCCTTGGCGCCGGCGACACCGGTGACGATGTCGTTGTCGTTCTCGCTCGGGCTGTAGTCCTTGCGGCTCGCGCCTTCCTCACCGTTGATCTCGTCGGTGAAGTAGTCGAACGTGCCGGAGTCGGTGCCGGGACCGTAGAGCTTGAGCTCCTCGGCCGGGAACTTGGGGTCGACGTCCTTCCAGGTCTTGACCTTGCCCTCGGCCGCCGGCTCCCACATCTTCTTGAGCTGGTCGGTGGTGAGGCAGGTGGCCCAGTCGTTCTCCTTGGGCACCACGACGGTGAGGGCGTCGGTGGCCACCGTGAGCTCGGTGAACTTGATGCCCTTGGTGTCGCAGGCCGCCTTCTCCTCGTCCTTGATGGCGCGGGAGGCGTTGGAGATGTCGGTCTCGCCGGCGCAGAACTTCTCGAAGCCGCCACCGGTGCCGGAGGTGCCGACCGGCACCTTGACCTGGGGCTGCTCCTCGCCGAAGAGCTCGGAGGCCGCCTGGGTCAGGGGTGCCACGGTGCTGGAGCCGTCGATCTTGATCTCGCCGCTCAGAGCCGCACCGCCGCCGGCCTCGGCGGGGGAAGCGGCGGTGGTGCTGCCGTCACTGGCGGGCTTGGCGTCGCCGCCGCATGCCGCCGCGAGCGAGACGACGAGCGCGGCCGTCGCCACCGCGCTGAGGCGGCGCTGTGCACTGGTCACGGTATGTTCCTTCTCCGTAGTCAGACCCGTTCTCGATGTCTTCGATGAAACCGAGGCAAAGTGAACGGAGATGAAACGAGTCGTGACCTGTGTCGAAAAAGGTGCGCCCGGCCATGTGAATACCGGTTCTTTGGCGAGAGTTTGATCTACGTTGCCGTTCCGGGGGGATGGGCATCCCGAGCTGTGAGGATTTCCCGGCCGGAGCATCGGCGGAGACGCGGGTGCGGGCCTGCTGGGCCGCACCCGCCGCGTTGGACGGTTCTTTGCGCGTGCCCGTCCGTTCACCTTCCCGTCACGTGAGGGGCCCGATCCCCGTCACATGGGACTCGATCCCCGTCACATGAGGGGTTCGCGCCTTTGTCACACAGGACCCGAGCCCCGTCACGTGGGGGGCTCGCGCCTTCGTGACGTGAGGGGTTCGCGCCTCGGTACGAAGAGACAGACCGTGCCCGTCACGTGAAGGTTGCGGGCCCGTCGTGCGAAAGGGGGCGTCGTGCGAAAGGGGGCGATGCGCTCGTGCGAAGAGGCCGTTCTCCGTCGCGTACCGGAAGCCGCTTCCGGTATGCGACGGAGAACGGCCCGGTCGCGACGGTGGGGTGGGGAAGGGGGGCTACACCGGCAGGGTGAGCGGGCCGCTGCCGAGGCGCTTGAGCCCTTCGTTGTGCAGCGCGCCGTTGCTGCACAGCAGGCTGCCGCCGTCGATGCCGGGAACCCCCGACAGGTCGGTCCAGATGCCGCCGGCCTCCTCGACGATCACGGTCAGCGCCGCGATGTCCCAGGGAGAGAGCTCGGGCTCGGCCGACATGTCGACGGCGCCCTCGGCGACGAGCACGTGCGACCAGAAGTCACCGTAGGCGCGGCTGCGCCACACGGACCGGTTCAGGTCGAGGAACGCCTCGAGCTTGCCCGCCTCCTCCCACCCGCCGAGGCTGGAGTAGGAGAACGACGCGTCCTCCAGGCGGGTGACCGAGGAGACCTGGCAGCGGGTGGCCTTGGTGAGGCTCCGGCCGGTCCAGGCCCCGCTGTCGCGCGCGGCCCACCAGCGGCGGCCGAGGGCCGGGGCGGAGACCAGGCCCACGGCGACGCGATCCTGGTCCATCAGCGCGATGAGTGTGGCCCAGACGGGGACGCCCCGCACGTAGTTCTTGGTGCCGTCGATCGGGTCGACGATCCAGGAGCGGGCGCCGTAACCGGTCGTGCCGAACTCCTCGCCGAGGATCGCGTCGCGCGGCCTGGCCCGGCCGAGAGTGCCGCGGATCGCCTCCTCGACGGCCTGGTCGGCGTCGCTGACCGGCGTGAGGTCCGGTTTGGTCTCCACCCGCAGGTCGATGGCCTTGAAGCGGCGCATGGTCAGGTCGTCGGCGGCGTCGGCCAGGGCGTGGGCCAGACGCAGGTCGTCGTGGTAACCCGTCACGGGTGGCAACGCTATCGCGTCGCGGGAGGGGAGGAGGAGAGCGGGAGCATGCGGAGGAACCGTGTCGCGTCCCATCAGAGGGGGAATGCCTGGTAAATCAGGCGTTGGCGGCTGTGTTACCGGCGAGTAGCATTCGGGCATGAGCTTTGACGCGGGTTCCCTCATGCTGCAGAGCGTTCCGTTCGCCGGGACGCTGGACATCTCCTACGACAAGGTGGAACCGGGCCTGGCGATCGCCCGCATGGCAGACCGGGTCGACCTGCACAACCATATGGGCGGCCCGCACGCCGGGGTGCTGTTCAGCGTGGCCGAGCTGGCCTCCGGCGCCGCCATGCTCGCCGCCTTCGGTGACCAGCTCTCGCGGGCGACCCCGCTGGTCGCGAACGCGGCGATCCGCTACACCAAGCTCGCACTGGGGGACATCGTCGCCGAGGCCCGGCTGGTGGGCTCCCGCGAGGAGGTCGTGGCCCTGCTGGACGCCGGGAAGCGCCCCGAGTTCGAGATCGCCGTCGAGGTCAGGACCGCCGACGGTACCCCGGTCTCCGAGGTGACCGTCTTCTGGACCCTCCGCCCGAACCGGTAGCCGTCCGCCGGATCCGTGCCGCGCGGCCTTCCCGGGCCGGTGTCTGATCGCGTGCCTTACCCCGGGCCGGGGTCTGGTGCCGCGTGGTTCACGCCGGGCCGAGGGGCGGATCCGCGTGGTTCATCCCAGGTCGGGGAGCGGATCCGCGCCGGAGCGGGCCTGGTCGTCGTCCGCGGTGCCCTCGCGGCTGGCGAGCAGGCGCCGCAGGGACTCCAGCCGGGCCGGGCCGGCGTGGCCGGCGGCCACCCAGGCGTCGAGAGCGCACTCCTCGGACAGGTGGGTGCAGCCCTTGGGGCAGTGGACGGTGCCCTCGACGAGATCGGGGAACCCGGCGAGGACGGTCTCGACCGAGACGTGGGCGAGCCCGAAGCTGCGCACGCCCGGGGTGTCGATGATCCAGCCCCCGCCGGGGAGCTCCAGGGCGACCGCCGAGGTGGAGGTGTGCCTGCCCCGGCCGGTCACCGCGTTCACGTGCGAGACGGCCCGGTTGGCGTCCGGGACCAGGGCGTTGACCAGGGTGGACTTGCCCACGCCCGAGTGGCCGACGAGCACGCTGACGCGGTCTCTGACGCGCTCGCGCAGCTCGTCCAGGTCGCCGCCCTTCTGGATCACGACGTACGGGACGCCGAGCGGGGCGTAGAGCGCGACCAGGTCGTCGGGTGCGGCCAGGTCGGACTTGGTGAGGCAGAGCATCGGTTCGATGTCCGCGTCGAAGGCCGCGACCAGCATCCTGTCGATCATCCGGGGGCGGGGCGGCGGGTCGGCCAGGGCGGTCACGATCACCAACTGCTCGGCGTTGGCCACCACGGGACGCTCGATGCCGTCGGTGTTGTCCGTGTCGTCCGCCGAGCGGCGCAGCATCGAGGTGCGGGGCTCCACCCGGACGACCCGGGCCAGGGTGTCGGGTCTGCCCGAGACGTCGCCCACCAGAGCCACCCGGTCGCCGACCACGATCCCCTTGCGGCCCAGCTCGCGGGCCTTCATGGCGACGACCGTCCGGCGGCCCGTCGCGATGTCGTCCGCCCGGTCCTTCCTGCGGCGGCCCCGTTCGCCGACCGGCTCGACCAGGCAGGTGTAACGCCCGCGGTCGACCGCGATCACGAACCCTGGGACCGCGTCCTCGTGGGCAGGGCGGATGCGGGTCCGGGGCCGGGACCCCTTGCCCGGCCTGACCCTGACGTCGTCCTCGTCGTACTCGCGCTTTCTCAGCTTCGCCGCCTTATCCGGCCCGGACCGCCCCGGTGCGGGGCGGCGACGGTGGTCCGTCGCTACCGGGCGTCTCCTCCGGGGCGTGCCGGCCGGCCACCCCTCATCGCGCACCGCCCAGCATGTCCGTCCACATGGAGGCGAACTCGGGGAGGGTCTTACCCGTGGTGGCGATGTCCTCCACCTCGACGCCGGGCACGGCCAGGCCGATCACCGCTCCGGCGGTGGCCATCCGGTGGTCGGCGTAGGAGCGGAAGATCCCGCCGGTGAGCCGGCGCGGCCGGATCTCCAGGCCGTCCTCGGTCTCGTTCGCGTCACCGCCGAGACCGTTGATCTCCGCGACCAGGGCCGCCAGCCGGTCGGTCTCGTGCCCGCGGATGTGGGCGACGCCGCTGATCCTGCTGGGGGAGTCGGCGAGCGCGGCGAGGGCGGCGATCGCCGGAGTCAGCTCGGCCACGTCGCGCAGGTCGGCCTCGATGCCGGTGATCCGCCCGGTGCCGGTGACCGCCAGCCCCTCGGGCGTCCGCTCGACCCGGGCACCCATGGCGGAGAGCAGGGTGCGGAGCTGGTCACCGGGCTGGGTGGTCGACGCGGGCCAGCCGGGGACCGTGACCGTGCCGCCGGTGACCATGGCAGCCGACAGGAACGGCGCCGCGTTGGACAGGTCGGGCTCGACCGTGAACTCCCGCGCCGCGATGGGGCCGGGCTCGACCCGCCAGACGTCCGGCTCGGAGTCGTCGACCTGGACGCCGTACTCGCGGAGCATCTGGACGGTCATCTGGATGTGCGGCTGCGACGGGATCGGCGGGCCGTCGTGGCGTACCGTCACGCCCTTGGCGAAACGCGCGGCGGTCAGCAGCAGGCCGGAGAGGAACTGCGACGACCCGGAGGCGTCGAGCGTGACCTCGCCGCCGGTCAGCGGGCCGCGGATCGTGAACGGCAGCGCGTCGCCCGTCACCTCGGCGCCCAGCGCGCGGAGCGCGCGCAGGATCGGGCCCATCGGACGCCTGCGCGCGTGCGGGTCGCCGTCGAAGGACACCTCCCCGTCGGCCAGCGCCGCCATCGGGGGCACGAACCGCATGACGGTGCCCGCGAGGCCCACGTCGATGCGGGCCCCGGCGGTGACGGGGCCGGGCGTGATCGCCCAGTCGACGCCGGAGGCGCTCTCGTTGGACGGGACCATCGTGGCACCCAGCGTCCGCAGCGCCTCGGCCATCAGGTCGGCGTCGCGGCTGCGCAGCGCCAGCCGCACCGTGCCGGGCCCCTCGGCCAGCGCGGCCAGCAGCAGCGCGCGGTTGGTCACGGACTTCGACCCGGGCAGGGAAACGGTCGCGCGGACGGGATCGGTCGCCGTCGGGGCGGGCCACAGCGGAACGGACATGGCCAAAAGCCTACCGGGACCGGGAGCCGCGCTTCCTGGCCCGCGGGACCGTGCCGCCCGGTCAGCCCGGTCAGTGCCCGGTCAGCACCCGTGCCGTCCGTACCACTTGGTCGCACTCGTATCACCCGGTCGGTGCCCTTACCCGCCTGCCCGCGTGGGCCCGTGCCCGCTCGTGGTGAGGACACGGCGCCGGGCGGGCGGTGCGGGTGGCGCGCGGGACGAGGTGGGACATCGCGGTTACCGGGTTTCGGCGCACGCAGACATGGCAGGGTGGGGATATGTGCGGGAGATATGTGTCTGCGCGGAACAAGAACGAGTTGCTGGAGGAGTTCCAGGTCGAGCTCGACGCCGCCGACCAGGAGCTGAGGCCCGACTACAACGTCGCGCCGACCAAACCGGTCTACGCCGTGCTCAGCCGGACGCCGAAGGACGCCGCGACGGACCGGCCGATCCGGCAGTTGCGTGTGCTGCGCTGGGGGCTGGTCCCCTCCTGGGCGAAGGACCCGTCCGTGGGCTCGAAGATGATCAACGCCCGGGTGGAGACGGTGGCCGAGAAGCCCGCCTATCGCAGGGCGTTCGCCGAGCGCAGGTGCCTGCTGCCCGCTGACGGCTACTTCGAGTGGGCGGTCCTCGACGAGAAGGACGCCAAGGGCAGGCCGAAGAAGCAGCCGTACTTCGTCCGCCCCGAGGACGGCGGCGTGCTGGCCATGGCGGGGCTGTACGAGTTCTGGCGCGACCGGGGCAGGCCCGAGGACGATCCGCTGGCGTGGCTGGTGACCTGTACGGTCATCACCACCTCCGCGGTGGACGCGGCCGGTACGGTCCACGACCGGATGCCGATGCTGATCGAGCGCGACCGCTGGGGCGAGTGGCTCGACCCGGGAGTGCCCGACGCGCGGGGGTTCCTGATCCCCGCGGGCTCCACCGGCCTGCGGGTGCACCCGGTCTCCACCGCGGTCAACTCGGTGCGCAACAACGGCCCGGAGCTCATCGAGCCGCTGAAGGACGCCGAGGGCGACGGCCAGGCCCTTCTCTGACGGCCGGGTATTTCCGGCCGGGCCCTTCTCTGACGGCCGGGTATTTCCGGCCGGGCCCTTTCCGGGGCGGCTTCGGAGCGTCCGGGATTTTCTCCCCGGGGGTCCGCGGGGGCGTCAGGCCCGGCGCCGGGCGCTGGCCACCAGGTGGATGCCCACCGTGTCGTCGTCGTCCGGGTGGGCGTCGAGCTCGGTGTTGACCAGCCAGGTGAGCGCCCGGGGATCGGCGGCCAGCACGTGGTCGACCGTCGAGGGCGACAGCACCGTGCGCGGGCGCACCCACTCGACCTCCAGCCCGGCGCCGGCGAGCAGCTCGCGGAGCTGGCCGCTGCTGAAGCACCGGGTGATGCTGCCGTCGGGCCAGGGCACGAGCATGACCTCGCCGGTCTGGCGCAGATGGGCCCAGTAGTTCTGCTCGGCGAGGATCGCCATGCCCAGCACCAGGGAGTCGACGCAGACCAGCGCACGACCGCCGGGCCGCAGCACCCGGGCGATGTCGTCGACCGCCGACTCGGCCATGAGCTCGACGGACATCGCCCGCTCCTCGGCGAGTACGGCGTCCACGCTGCAGTCGGGCAGGAACCGCAGGTCGTCGGCACGGACCTGGCTGACCCTGGAGGCGTCGTGCAGAGACCGGCCCTCCGCGGGCCGGCGGAAGTCGACGACCTCGATCACCCGGTGACCGGCCCTGGCCGCCTGGGCGCCCCAGCGTCCGTTGCCGCAGGACATGTCCAGGACGGTCGAGGGACTCTCCGGCAGCCAGCGGTTCAGCTGCTCGGCCACGACCGCGTGGTAAAAGGTCCAGTACGGCCCGAGTGCACCTGAGCCGTTCAGCTCTTCGGCCGGGATGGGCAGCACAAGCAGCTCCTGGCATCGGGAGGATCCGGTGGTGATCAACTACCTACCGGTACGTATTTTTTGTTCCCCGTACCGGGCCTTTCATCACCTTCTATCTTGGGGGAACAGATACCTAGGCGAGCGTGTTGCAAGCGGACAACGCACAATCCCTCCGGAAGGTCGGCACACGAATGCTCGCCCTGATAGAACCGGTCACCGGCCCCGGCGATCGGTTCCTCCCCGACGAGCGGGTATCCTCCGCTCAGTACGGTGTCCCGCGTCAGCAGGACTCCGGCGATCTTAAGGGGGTGGGTCCGGTCCCTGCGACAGAAGAGGAGACTCTGGAGCAGCGGAGCATGCGGTTCGAGCGGGATGTGATGCCCTATCTCGACCAGCTCTATTCCGCCGCGCTTCGGATGACCCGGAACCCCGCGGACGCCGAGGATCTTCTTCAGGAGACGTTCGCCAAGGCATTCGCGTCCTTCCACCAGTTCCAGCAAGGCACGAACCTCAAGGCCTGGCTGTACCGCATCCTGACCAACACCTTCATCAACAGCTACCGCAAGAAGCAGCGGGAGCCCAAGCAGTCGGGCGCCGAGGAGATCGAGGACTGGCAGCTGGCCAGGGCCGAGTCGCACACCTCCGGCGGGCTGAAGTCGGCGGAGATCGAGGCGCTGGAGCACCTCCCCGACACGGACGTGAAGCAGGCGCTGGCGGCGCTCCCCGAGGAGTTCCGCATCGCGGTGTACCTGGCCGACGTCGAGGGCTTCCCGTACAAGGAGATCGCCGACATCATGGGCACCCCGATCGGGACCGTGATGTCGCGGCTGCACCGCGGCCGTCGCCAGCTGCGGACCCAACTTGAGGATTACGCGCGCGAGCGCGGCCTGGTTCCGGCGGAGGGTGCGAAGTGAGCGAGCGAGACGGCCACCGGGCGCCCGCGGGCGCGGGCTCCGGATTCCCGGGTGAGGTGATCGCATGAGCTGCGGCAACCACCACGACACCGACTGCCGCGAGGTCCTGGACAAGGTCTACAGCTACCTCGACGGTGAGCTCGACGCGAACAAGTACTCCGACATCCGCCAGCATCTGGACGAATGTCATCCGTGTCTGGAGGAGTACGGCCTGGAGCAGGTCGTCAAGCAGCTGATCGCCAAGCACTGCGGCTGCGACCAGGCCTCCGCCGACCTGCGGGCCAAGGTGCTCAGCCGCATCGACCAGGTCCGCGCCGAGCTGGCCCGGTGACCTCCTAGGATCTTCGGTACGGCCGTGGCCACACCGAGGATTAGGGGTTCACCATGCGGATACTCGTGACCGGCGGGGCAGGATTCATCGGATCCACCCTGGTCGACCGGTTGCTGGCGGACGGCCACGAGGTGATGGCGGTGGACGACCTCTCCGGCGGCGACCGGGAGAACCTGGCCCGTGCCGCGGAGAGCCCCCGTTTCGCCCTGCACGTGCTGGACATCCGCGACCCGGCCCTGATCGGCCTGGCCGCGGAGTGGAAGCCGGAGGTCGTCTGCCACCTCGCCGCGCAGATCAGCGTTCGCAAGAGCGTGGCGGACCCGGTCCACGACGCCCGGCTCAACGTCGAGGGCACCGCCTCGGTGCTGACCGCCGCCCACCACGGCGGCACCCGCAAGGTCGTCTTCGCCTCCTCGGTCGCGGTGTACGGCAGGCCGCCGGTCATCCCCGTCCCCGGTGACGCCCCGACCGACCCGCGTTCGCCGTACGCGGCCTCCAAGCTCAGCGCCGAGACCTACCTGACCGCGTTCAAGGCGCTCTACGGCATCGACTACACGACGCTGGTGCTCTCCAACGTCTACGGCCCGCGCCAGTCGCCCGATGGCGAGGCGGGGGTGGTCGCCATCTTCACCGACGCCCTGCTCAACGGCACCCCCACGGTCGTGTACGGCGACGGCGGCCAGACCCGCGACTACATCTTCATCGACGACGTGGTGGACGGGTTCGCCCGCGCCTGCGAGGACCGGGGCAACGGCCGCCGCTTCAACCTGGGCACCGGAGTGGAGACCACCGACCGCGCGTTGCACTCCCTGGTCGCCGGGGCGGCGGGTGCCCCCGACGAGCCGGGCGAGGCCCCGGCGCGTCTGGGCGACCTGCCGGCGATGGCCGTCGACCCCGCCCCCGCCTTCGAGGGGCTCGGCTGGCGTCCGCAGACCGACCTGGCCGCCGGCCTGAAGACCACCGTCGACTGGGCACGGGCCCGCCTGGCCAGGCGGTAGCCCCCGTGCCGGGTGACACCTCCGTGTCGGGCGATAGCCTCCACGCCGGGCGGTTGTCCCCGTGCTCGGGGGCAGCCCCGTACCGGGCGGTAACCCCTGTGCCGGGCGGTAACACCGGTCGGACAGTCCGTCCGGGAGGCTTCCGGGCGGTTCGTACCCCCCTGGCGAGCGTCGATGGCGGGTGGTGATGGGTTGGTTACGCTTTGCTTGCGATTCCCGGTCTCCCCCTCCCCGTCTGGTGGGCTTCTGTAGCCTGAGTGCGAAATCGACGTGGAGGCAGCGCATGTTGAAGGAAACGGTCACCCCGGTCTCTTTCGGGATCTCCTGGACTTGAGCACGCGCTCGTAGAACCCAAGGGTGGCCGCTTTGCGTGGACTGCCGTGGTTTGCCAAGGTCTATCTGATCCTTGTCATCGGAGCCGCGTTCGCGTTGCTCGGATACGGCGTGGCCACGGGCGGCCGGTTCGAGCGGCTCGACTGGTCCAATCTCATGGTGCTCGCGCTGCTGTTCCTGGTGTGCGAGTCGGTGCCGACCCTGCTGAACGTCAGGCAGGCCGCGGTCTCGGTCAGTTTCTCTGCGGTGCTCGCCGCGGTGGTGCTCCTCGGCCCCGAGGGAGCGGCCCTGGTCGGCATGACGGCCATGTTCAGCGTCCGGCCGGGCCTGCCGCTGGTGAAACGGCTGTTCAACAGCGCGCAGTTCGCCATCTGCGGCTATGTCGCGGGCCGCGTCTACGTGCTGCTCGGGGGCACGACCGACGTGCCGGACATCGCCGGGTTCGACGACCTCATCCTGCCGTTCGCGGGGGCGGCGGCGGTCTTCGTGCCGCTCAACTCCCTCCTGATCGCGCTGGTGCTGGTGCTCACCGGTCAGGCCGACCAGGTCCCGCTGCGCGGTCTGGCCCAGTTCATGGTCTCCTATCTCGGCTACGCCACCTTCGGGCTGCTGATCGCGGGGTTGTGGGCGACCGTCAGCTCGATCTCCACGGTGCTCGTGCTGCTCCCGCTCTTCGTCGCGCGCTGGGCCTTCGGGCAGTACCTCGCGCAGCAGCGCGCCTACGACGCCACGATCGCCGCGCTCTGCCAGGCGGTCGAGACCAAGGACTACTACACACGCGGCCACTGCACCCGGGTCTCCCTCGCCGCGGGCATGATCGCTCAGGAGGTCGGCATGGGGTCGGAGCGGCTGCGTGCGATTCGCTACGCCGGCATGCTTCACGACGTCGGCAAGCTCGGCGTGCCGACCAAGGTGCTGCAGAAGGACGGCCCGCTCACCGAGGAGGAGTTCGCGGCCATCCAGCTCCACCCGATGCGCGGGCTGGAGATCGTGCGGGGCATCGACTTCCTGGACGAGGCGTTCGCCGGGATCATGCACCACCACGAGCGGCAGGACGGCAAGGGCTACCCGATGGGGCTGGCGGGCGACGAGATCCCGGAGTTCGCGAGGATCATCGCGGTGGCCGACGCCTTCGACTCGATGACCTCCGACCGCTCCTACCGGGGGGCCCGCCCGATCGACGTGGCCGTGGCCGAGCTCCGCAAGAACGCGGGCACCCAGTTCGACCCGGTGATGGTCGTGGCGTTCATCAAAGCGCTCGACCGTCATGGCTGGGAGCCGCCCCGCACGGTCGTCACCCCCCCGGGGAGCGAGGCCGAGACCACCATCAAGGACCACGACGACCCGACCATGCCCATCCAGGTGGTGTCGGAGCGATGAGCGGTCTCGGCGCCAACCGTGCGTTCCCGGCGTTCGACTCCGGCCAGTGGCTGCTGGTCTGCGCGGCCGGTCTGCTGGCGGTGGCCGGGGTGGCCCACACGGCCGCGACCGGGCTGGTCGACTCCGAGATCGCCGTCGGCTTCGGCGCGCTGATCGCGGCCGGGGAGCTGGCCAGGCTCACCATGCCCGGAAACCGCGAGGTGGCGCCGATCGGCTCGGCCGCGGCGCTCGGCTACACGCTGCTGCTGGACATGGGCGGCGTGCCGGCCCGGCACTCGGCGCTCCAGGTCTTCGCGGTGCTGTCGGTCGGCATGATCGCCGGGGCGTTGCCGCACCTGGCGGTGGGTCGCCCGCCCCGCCTCGACGCGATGGCGCGCAGGCTGTTCACCGGCGCGTTGCTCGCGCTGGCCTACCGGCCGCTGGCCGCCCCGCTGTTCGAGATGGCAGGCGAGGGCGGGAGCGGCTGGTGGCCGGCGCTGGGTGCGATGGCCGTGCTCATCGTCGTCATGGTCCTGCTCGACGTGCTGCTGGCCGCCGCGCTCCGCGCCGCGCAGGTACGCGCGGCCTTCGGGGTGGCCGTCCACGACGAGCTGCGGATGGCGGCGCCGCTGGGGGCGGCCGTGGCGGCGTCCGGCATCCTGCTCGCGCTCGCCTCGCACAGCATGGGCATGGCCGCGCTGCTGGTCTTCGCCGCACCGCTGCTGGTCACCCAGGTGGCCTTCCGCAAGTACGCCGGCATCAGGGCCACCTACCTGCAGACCGTCCGCGCGCTGTCGCGGGTCACCGAGGTGGGCGGCTACGTCGAGCCGGGCCACTCTCGCCGGGTGAGCCGGCTGGCCGTGGCGGTCGGACGCGAACTCGGCACGGCCGAGCCGGAGCTGCTGGAGCTGGAGTACGCCGCGCTCATGCACGACATCGGCCAGCTGTCACTGCGCGACCCCATTCCGGGAGGCGCCACCGTCCTCACCGATCCGGAGCAGGCCCGGCGCATCGCCGAGCTGGGGGCGGAGGTGATCCGCCAGACCGGGGTGCTGGACCGGGTGGCCGAGATCGTCCGCCGTCAGTGCGACACGTGCGCGGAGACACCGCCGCTGGCCAGCCGCATCATCAAGGTCACCAATGCCTACGACGACCTGGTCGGCGGCTCCACTGACCGCGACCGGGCCGGCGCGGCGTTGGAAAGGCTCCGGCTGGGCGTGGGCGGGGAGTATGACCCGGCGGTCGTCGAGGCGCTGTCCCGGGTGATCGACAGGCTGGCCCCGCTTCATCGGCTGTAGGGGTTTCGGCCGCCGCACCGTTGTGGGGTTCCTACAGATCGCGTTGCCCCGATCGGTGGTTCAGGGCGAAGGGGGCCGCGAAGACCCCGGTCATAGGGTGGAGCGGTCGAAAGGGGTCCACCAACGTGTTCGAGTCCGTTCTGGTCGCCGGCCGGGGCGAGATCGCCCGGCGAAGCATCCGGAACGGCCGGAGTTCGCCGGCGGCGACTGTGACACAGGACTTGTGTCCCGGATGAGGACATGATCAATTCTTCTGGACAGTTGAACCAGATTGGACGAGGGGAGTTCCCGGTGGCTGAGGTACGCGCGGAGATGGTGGCGAACGTCTGGAAGGTTCTCGTGGCCGAGGGGGATTCCGTCGTGGAAGGTGACACCCTGGTCATCCTTGAGTCGATGAAGATGGAGATCCCGGTCCTCACCGAGGACGACGGCGTGGTCACTCAGATCAAGGTGGCGGAGGGTGACGTCATCCAGGAGGGCGACCTGATCGCGGTCATCGAGTAGCGGCTCCATGGCGGTCACGCCCGTGCCCGAGCACGAGGACGGTCCGGCGTCCCGCAGCCCTGACGGTCGGCGGGACGCCCGGTGCGGCAGGGCCGCGGCGCGCGGGACGTCGGCGTGTGAGTCGCGTGGAGATGCCCGGTGCGCGGACCACGGGGGACGTCGGCGCGTAGGTCATGCGGGGCTGTCCGGTGTGTGAGTCACGCAGAGATGTCAGCGCGTGAGTCGCGCGAGGAAGCGTTCGCGGTCGACGACCACTCGCTCGATCGTGCCGGTGGCGACGACGGCCTCCCGGCCGCCCACGGCTTCGCGTCCGCCCACGGCCTCCCGGCCACCCACGGCATCACGATGACGGGCGACGAAGCCGAAGACCAGGCGGCGGCCGTCGACCTCGGTGAGCTCGGCGGAGATCTCGACGTGGCTGCCGATCGCGCTGGCCGCCAGGTGCTCCAAGGCGACCCTGGTGCCCACGGAGGTCTGACCGGGGTCGAGGACACCCGCGACCGCCTGGACGGTCGCCTGCTCGGCCAGGGCCAGCAGGCGGGGGGTGGCCAGCACCGGTACGTCCCCGCTGCTGACCTTCTCCGCCGTGTCCTCTCTCTCGACCATGATGAGGAGGCGGGCCTGCAGACCGGGAGCGAGCGTCATGCGCGCCAGCATAGAGGTCCACCGTGGTGCTCCGACGGGCTCTCTCGTGTCGTGGCTGTCCCGGGTGGTCATCCGGCCGGGCTCCTGCCACCTCCCGCTTCCGGGTGGTGTGCTCGATCAGAAGTCGGCTAGTGTCCGGCTTGTTTAATTTAATGAATCTTTGCCATATCTTGTAGGGTTCTATGGGAGTCCGCTATCGTGGCGCGGGTCATCGCTCCTGAGGCCCCCGCGGCGCCCGGAGCGGCCGTCGGCGGCGGGACTTCCGAGTGGTTCACGGCGCAGGAACTTCGAGGGTGTATAAGTACGCCCAGAAGTTCTGAGTTCTGTGCGATGCTACGGCACGCGTCTTATTTGTGAGCCGTACGGTGTGCAGGGTTTCGTGACATGGCCGTGACGGTGCCGCGATACGCATCCGCTTTGTTGGAGAACCCTGGGGTGGGAGCGGAGAGGGTTACGGGGGAGTCATGGTGGCCCAAGGCACGACGCTGGCGGGGCGGTATCGCCTGGATACGCGCATCGGCGCCGGTGGTATGGGCGAGGTGTGGCGGGGCGAGGACACGGTCCTGGCGCGCACCGTCGCCGTCAAGGTGCTGCTCCCCGGCCGGATGGACGACCCGGGCTTCCTGGTGCGTTTCCAGGGCGAGGCACGGGCCATGGCGACGATCAATCACTCCGGGGTCGTCGATGTCTACGACTACGGGGTTCACGAGGTGCCCGGCGCGGGGGCGACGGCATACCTGGTGATGAAGTTCGTCGACGGTGAACCGCTCGACCGCCTCCTGGGGCGGCTGGGCCGGATCACTCCCGGCGCCGCGATGGATCTGATCTCCCAGGCGGCCTCGGCCCTGCAGGCGGTGCACGAGCAGGGCATCGTGCACCGGGACATCAAACCGGGCAACCTCCTGGTCCGCTCGGACGGCACGCTCGTGCTCACCGACTTCGGCATCGCCAGGTCCGACGCCGCCAGCAGGCTGACGGACGCGGGCATGGTGCTCGGCACCGCCGCCTACTGCGCGCCGGAGCAGGCGGAGGGGGCGCCGGTCACACCCGCGGTCGACATCTACGCGCTCGGCGTGGTGGCCTACGAGTGCCTGGCCGGGCAGCGCCCGTTCGACGGCGACACCCCGGTCACGATCGCCCTCAAGCACATCCGTGAGGCGCCTCCGCCGTTGCCGCCGGACATCCCGCCGGCGGTGCGGGCCCTGGTGGAGCGGGCCCTGTCCAAGGACCCCGCCCGCCGCTTCCCCAGTGCGGCGGCCATGAGCACCGCCGCGCAGCAGGCGGTCCTCGGCGGTGGGACGGGTCCGGCCGTGTCGCAGGCTCCGGCGGTCCCGGAGACCGGCTGGCAGGCGCAGATGCCCCAGGGCGGACCGCCGCAGGCCGCCCCGCAGACCGGCTGGCACGACCAGCCCGTCCCGCAGACGGGCTGGCAGGCGGCGCACGGAGGGCCGACCGGGAACTGGCAGGAGGGCACGCAGCCCACCGCCTCCTCTCCCGGCCAGGAGCCGGTCACCGAAGCCGTCCCGCAGCAGGGGCGGCGCCGCGCCGCGCCGAAGCCGAGGCGCAAGGGTGGGGTGCTCGCGGCGTCCGCGGCGGCCGGCGCGATGTGCGTCGGCCTCGTCGCGGTCGCGATCAACGTGATGGCGGCCAGCTCGGCGGACGACACCGACCACATGGCGAAGGGGACGACGCCTTCCGTCACGGTCACCACGAAGGCACCGGGCAAGAGGAAGAAGCCGACCCCCACGCCCACCGCGACCCGGACCCAGATCGCGCCGCCGGTCGAACGGCCGACGACCAGGCCGGCCACCCCCACCAGGACCCCGGAGCCCGCCCCGACCCCCACGCCGACCCCCACGCCCACCGCCACCCCGAGCCCCACGCCCAAGCCGAAGAAGGCGGTGCCCGACGTGGCCGAGATGACGCCGTCGGCCGCGCAGGCCGCCGTCGCGGCGGCGGGTTTCAAGCCGAACATCGTCTACAGCGCCGACGTCGACAAGACGCAGTGCCTCAAGGCGGTGCAGACGATCCCCGCGGCGGGGACCCTGGTGGAGATCGGCAAGCCGGTGGAGATCACCGTGATCAGCTACAAGTGCGAGCCCACGCCCACCCCCACCGCCTCCGCCCCCGCGGTGCCGACGTCCGCTCCCAAGTAGCGTCCGGAGGCCGGCCCCGGCGGGCCGGCCTCGCGCTCAGACGCCGGTGGTGTTGCGGGGGTAGGCCACGGACGGGTCGGTGGCGATGTTGACCATGTAGGGCACGCCCGAGTCGAAGGCGCGGCGCAGCGCCGGGCCGATCTCCGACGGGTCGGTGACGAGCTCGCCGCCGCCGCCGAGCGCGGTCACCACCTGGTCGTAGCGGCACTGCGGCTGCAGGTCGGCGGCCACGTCGTAGCCGTAGAGCATCCGCATGGGGTGCTTCTCCAGGCCCCAGCCGCCGTTGTTGCCGCAGATCATCACGACCGGCAGCCGGTGGCGTACGAGCGTGTCGACGTCCATCAGCGAGAAGCCGGCCGCGCCGTCGCCGAGCAGGAGCACCACCTGCGAGGAGGGCCGGGCCAGCCGGGCGGCGATGGAATAGCCCAGGCCGGTGCCCAGGCAGCCGTACGGGCCCGGGTCGAGCCAGTTCCCCGGCTGCCTGGGCTCGACGTACTTGCCCGCGTAGGAGACGAAGTCGCCGCCGTCGCCGATCACCACGGCGTCGTCGGCGAGGATCTTGCCCAGCTCGCCGTAGATCCGCATCGGGTGGATCGGGTCGGAGTCGGCCGCCAGCAGCTCGGCGTCCGAGGCGGCTGCGGCCGAGGCGGTCTCGGTGAGCCGCTCCAGCCAGGGTGCGTACGTCTTGGGGGACACCCCGGCCTCGGCGCAGGCCGCGCCGAGGCTCCAGAACAGCAGCGACAGGTCGCCGGCCGCGGCGCCGGTGGGCTTCATGTGGGTGGTCAGCTGCGACGGCGCGTCGGCCAGGTGCACGACCTTGGCGAGCGGGGCGCCGTCCTTGCCGCCGAACCAGCCGTAGCCGAGGCGGAAGTCGACCGGGGTGCCGGCGATGATCACCAGGTCGGCCTGGGAGAAGGCCGTCCCCCTGGCCCGGGTCACCAGCAGCTCGTGCCCGGCGGGCAGGATGCCGCGGCCCTGGCCGTTGGGGATGACCGGCAGGCGGTACTCCTCGGCGAAGCCGCGGGCGACCTCCTCGGCGCGGTCCATCCACACGTCGGAGCCGAGCACCAGGACCGGGCGCTCGGCCTCGGCGATCAGGCGGGCGATCGCCGCGAGCGCGTCGGGGTCGGGCTCCAGGGGCGACGGGGTCAGCGTCTCGGGGGCCTCGTCGAGCGGCGGAGCGGCCGAGAAGAGGTGGTCCATGTGGAAGTCGAGGAAGACCGGGCCGCGGTGCGGGGCCAGGGCGGTACGGAAGGCCATCTCCACGTCCTGGCCGATGGAGTCCGCCCCGGAGCCGGTGAAGGCGAGCTTGGTGATCGGCGTGAACAGCGGCGGGTGGTCGAGCTCCTGCAGCGCGCCGGAGCCCCACCGCGACTGCGGCGCCCGCCCGCCCATGACCACGACCGGTGACCCGTTGAAGTGGGCGGTGGTCACCCCGCTGATGCCGTTGGTGATGCCGGGGCCCGCGGTCAGCACGGCGAGCCCGGGCTTACGGGTCAGCCGCGCGGTCGCCTCGGCGGCGAACACGGCGCTCTGCTCATGCCGGACGTCCAGGATGGGCATGCCTTCGTGGACGGCCCCGTCGTACAGCGGGAAGACGTGCCCGCCGGACAGGGTGAACATGGTCTCGACGCCGTATGCCTTGGAGACGGCGACGGCGATGTCGCCTGCGTGCTTGGGGGACTCCATGTAGCGCAACCTACCAGTCGGTCAATTGGGCGGACAGAGATTGTTGTCCCTGCCCACGATCGCCTCCTCTCATGCCGGAAACGGATGTCTGCCTTGTTGTGAGAAGAGATGTCGATCCTGGTGGGAGGAGGTGCCGCGACCTTCCGGCCGCCGTCCGGGAACACTGTGTCTCCGGGCGTCCCCGGGCGTCCCCGGGCGTCCCCGGGCTGCGCCGTGGCGCGCGGGGACGGGGCTCAGGGACGGCGCAGGCGGGTGACGAACTTGTAGCGGTCGCCCCGATAGAGGGACTGGGCCCACTCCACCGGGTTGCCGTCGGCGTCGAAGGCGTGCCGGGTGAGCAGGAGCATCGGCAGTCCGACGTCCACGCTCAGCACCTGGGCGTCGTACGGTGTGGCCAGCACGGTCTCGATGATCTCCTCGGCGTCGGTCAGCCGGACGCTGTAGGCGTTGTACAGGGTCTCGTACAGCGAGGAGTGCACCTCGAGCTCCCGTCGGAGCCGGGGGAAGCGCCGGGCCGACAGGTGGGTGGTGTCGATCGACATCGGCTCGCCGTTGGCCAGCCGGAGCCGGTGGATGCGCAGCACCCGCCCTCCGGCGTTGATGGCGAGACGGCGGGCCAGGGGCTCGTCGGCGGTGATGTAGCTGATGTCAAGGATCTTGGTGTCGGGTTCGAGGCCGACGGTCCGCAGATCCCCGGTGTAGGAGGTCAGCTGCAGGACCTGGGCGACCTTGGGGTGTGCGACGAACGTCCCCTTGCCCTGGATGCGCACCAGGCGGCCTTCGACGACGAGTTCTGACAGGGCCTGGCGCACGGTGGTGCGTGACGTCTCGAAGCGCACCGCGAGCGTCCGCT
This sequence comes from Streptosporangium becharense, assembly GCF_014204985.1. Lineage (NCBI taxonomy): Bacteria > Bacillati > Actinomycetota > Actinomycetes > Streptosporangiales > Streptosporangiaceae > Streptosporangium > Streptosporangium becharense. The sequence continues at coordinate 4,886,335 of NZ_JACHMP010000001.1, forward strand.
CCGGAGGCAGCGCGCTGCCCGCGGCCAGGCTCTTGGTGAGAGCGAGCAGGTTGCGCTTGACGTCGTAGTACTTCGGGATCCTAGGGGAGTCTTCGCTCACATGGTCACCTTCATCTCGGCCACGGCGGTGAATGCACCCCTGGTCACCGCTAGATCATCGGAACTCAGATTGGCCCGTGCGGTCAACCGCGGGCAAGAGCGGCCTGCCGGCGCCGGGGGCGGCCGGAGGCGTCCGGCGCGTGTCCCCCGCTCCATGCGGATGAGGGCGACCCGAAGCACGGCCTCGGGTGGTCCGGGCACGACGGGGACGACCGCACCCGCCGGTCCGCCGGTCGCCGGGTCGAGCTCGCAGGCCGTCGTGGCCGGCTTCCTCGTCCTGGTCCGCGCAAGTCTTGGCAGTTCGGGCTGATTGTGAAGGATATCCACAACGACGGGCGCCGCCGTCACACTCGCGGGCATCGAACCGGTGACGGAGACGGACGACGACCCCGTGCGGCCGGAGGGCCGGATCACCTCGGGGGCACCGGGCACGGCATCGGCCCGGCATCTCGCCGATCCTTGTGGTGTGACCGTTCTCACACCGCCTGGTCCATCCGTGAGCACCGCAGTGAGCACCGTGGCGAGCACCGCGATGGGTGACGTGGTGAGCGGTGCGGTGGGTGCCGTGATGGGCGTCGCGGTGAGCGGTGCGGTGGGCGTCGTGCACCGTCCCCGGGACCCGGTGGCCCCGGGCACACGGGCTCCGCGAGCGGTCGCCGGCGCACCTTCCCGCGCTGTCGCGCGCCACCGCTGCGACGGGCCGGGGATCTGCTCCATAGGCCGCATTTTCGCAGTCAAGGGCAGCCGATTCGCGTTCGGGCCTGCAAAGAACGCATGATGCACGGGTGCCGACTCTAAGCGACCTGGCGGTTCGCCACACCGCGCTCGACGATGCGGACCTTGAGTGGATGCACTCGCTGGTCTCCGACTGGCAGCTCCTCGCGGACCTGTCCTTCGCCGATCTGATCCTGTGGATCCCGCTCAGGGATGGTTCGGGATGGATCGCGATCGCGCAGATGCGTCCCACCACGGGGCCGACGGTCTACCACGACGACATCGTGGGCATGATCGCCCCCAAGGGGGAGCGGACGCTGCTGGAGACCGCGTGGAACGAGCGGCGCATCTGCCGCGAGGGTGATCCCGACTGGTCGAGCGGGGTTCCGGTCCGGGAGGAGACCATCCCGGTGCGGCGGGCCGACCGTTTCCTGGGCGTCATCCAGCGCTCGACGAACCTGTCCTCCGCGCGCACCCCGTCCCGGCTGGAGCTGACCTACCTGCAGAGCGCCTCCGACCTGGCGCAGATGGTGTCGGAGGGCCGCTTCCCGTTCTCCGGCGCCGAGCCGATCCTGGTCCGTTCGCCGCGCGTGGGCGACGGGCTCCTCCGGCTCGACCGGGCCGGTCGTGTCACGTACGCCTCGCCGAACGCCCTGTCGGCCTACCGGCGGCTGGGCCTCAACGCCGACCTCGTCGGCGCTGAGCTGGGCCGCACGACCGCCGCGCTCTGCTACTCCGACGAGCCCATCAACGAGAACCTGATGATCGTCGCCAGCGGGCGTGAGCCCAGGGAGACGGAGGTGGAGTCGGGCGGCACGGTCGTGCAGCTGCGGGCGATCCCCCTGGTCGTCGGGGGTGGCAGGATCGGCGCGCTGGTGCTCATCCGGGACGTGACCGAGCTGCGGCGGCGCGAACGGGAGTTGATGACCAAGGACGCCACCATCCGGGAGATCCACCACCGGGTGAAGAACAACCTGCAGACGGTGGCCGCGCTGCTCCGGCTCCAGGCCAGGCGGCTGCGGGTGCCGGAGGGGCGGGAGGCGCTGGAGGAGGCGGTGCGCCGCGTCGGCTCGATCGCGATCGTGCACGAGACGCTGTCGCACACGCCCGAGGAGCAGGTCGACTTCGACGAGATCGCCGACCGTGTGATCGCGATGACGGGGGAGGTGGCGGCCCCGGAGACGCAGGTGGTGCCGCGCCGGATCGGCACGTTCGGCGTGCTGCGCTCGGAGATCGCGACGCCGCTGGCGATGGTGCTCACCGAGCTGCTGCAGAACGCCGTCCAGCACGGGCTGGCACAGCGGCAGGGACGGCTTCAGGTGATCGTGTCCCGCGGGGCCGAGCGGCTGGACGTCATCGTCTCGGACGACGGCAGCGGGCTGCCGGACGACTTCGACCTCGACAGCACCACCAGCCTGGGGTTGCAGATCGTGCGCACCCTGGTGGTGGGGGAGTTGTCCGGGCGCCTGGCCATCGAACCCCGCCAGGGTGGTGGGACCGAGGTGACCCTGTCCATCCCCCTCCCGGCGGCCTGAGCGGCGGCGGAGAGGGGGGCGGGCCGGGCACCGGCGGGGGTGCCGCGGGGAGCGGGCACCGGCGGGGGTACCGCGGGGGACCGCGCTGCGGGGAGCCACGCTATGGTGGACAGTCACATCGCGGGGGTGACGCCGCGTCGTGAGGGGATCACGGGGGTGAGGCCGTCGTGAGGGGTGAGCGCCGGCCGTGCGGGGCCGGCGCCGACCGCGGGACGCGTCGGGAGGCGCGTGTCAGGAGGCGGAGGTCAGACGTTCGCGCGAGCGCGGGCACGGGCGGTGCGGCGCTTGAAGGCGCGGCGCTCGTCCTCGCTCAGGCCGCCCCAGACACCGGCGTCCTGGCCGGACTCCAGAGCCCACTTCAGGCACGCCTCGCTGACGGTGCACGTACGGCACACCTGCTTGGCCTCTTCGATCTGCATCAGTGCGGGGCCGGTGTTGCCGATCGGGAAGAACAGCTCGGGATCCACGTCACGGCAGGCAGCTCGGTGGCGCCAGTCCATGCGTCCACTCCTTCGTAACAGGAGCCCCTGCGGTGGCTCCGTCGGCTCACTTTGTGAAGAGTTTCACGAACGGTCGCGAGCGATTCCCCGGGCCGCGGTCGGTCGGGGGTCGTCTCACTTGATCGCCGGTGGCCCAGGAGCGAGGTAGCCGCTCAAAGGTCCTACGTTCCGACGTCAATGTTGAGATTGTCAGCCACGCTCAGTACACGCAAGAGGTTTCGACGAACGTTTTGCCTGTCATGTATGTCGGATGCGTCACATGATGACCGCATGTAACAGGTTAGACCAGGACTTGTAACGCAGCTGGGATAGCCCGGAACGTCACCCGCTCGACTTCTCCCAGGTAGTCGCCGTCGAGCTGGAAGGCCACCGGCCGGGCGGCGCTCAGCGTGAACTCCTTCTCGTCGTGGAGTTGCACCAGGTGGCGGCCGGTCGGAAGGGTGTCGCGGACCCCGATGATCTGTGGCATCAACCGCAGCATCGCCGGCAGGCCCAGGCGCTGGAGCCCGATCATGTCGAGCCCGGTCTCGAAACTCGCCCAAGGGGTCGGGCAGACCGGCCGCGAGCCCACGTACGTCCACGGCGAGGTGTTGGAGACCACGGCCATGAAGACGCCGTCGGCCGCCGGCACGTCCGGCCCTTCGACGGTCATGGCCGGATGACGCTTGTCCGTCAGGAGATAGTGCTGCAACGCGGTGTTCACATAGCGGGCCGGAGTGGCCTTGCGGCCGGTGCCACGCATCCCCTCCACGGCCCGGATCACCTCGGCGTCGTACCCCAGGCCGCTGCAGAACGTGAAGTACCTGCTCTGGTCGTCCCAGAGCGCCTGGCCCAGGCCGACGGTACGGCGCCGGTCGTCCCGGACCGCCTCCAGGACCGCCCCGACCGCCTGAACCGGGTCGTTCGGCAGGCCCAGGGCCCGGGCGAAGACGTTCGCGCTGCCGCCGGGAATCGCCAGCAGTGCCGGCCGGTCCGTCGCCCGGCCCTCACCGGCCTCACCGTCCACGGGGTTGAGCAGCCCGTTCACGGTCTCGTTGATGGTGCCGTCACCACCGAGCACGGCCACCACGTCGAACCCGGAGGCATGCGCCTTGCGTGCCAGCAGGGCCGCGTGCCCCCGGTAGGCGGTCTCCTCGACGGTCAGGTTCATGGAGGCGCCCAACGCCCTGATGAGCACGTCCCGGGTTCGGCGGTTGGTGGTGGTCGCCTTCGGATTCACCAGGAGCATCGCGCGCATGGGGCCAGCGTATCCACCCGAAACGGTACGCAGGCGGCGGAGAAGCGAGCGGTATGCACCGACGGTAGGGTTGGCCCGTGCCGAACCGTCCGATGACCCTCACCGTCGCCGCAGCCGTCATGGCGCTGGAAGGTCTCACCGCGCTGCTGCTCGGCGGCTACGTCGCCGTGGAGACCGTGATCGGCCGGCCCTCCGACCTGATGAGCTCGATCGGCGTCGCCTCCTTCGGGATCCTCCTCGGCGCGGCCCTGCTCTGGGTGGGCTGGGGCATGCTGCGCTCGGAGCGGTGGACGCGGAGCCCGGGCGTACTGGCGCAGATCTTCTGCGTGCCGATCTCGGTCACGCTGATCCAGTCCGACCAGCAGGCGATCGGCATCCCGCTGATCGCCGTCGCGGTGATCGGACTGGTCGCGCTGTTGTCACCCCCCACCACCGAGGCCCTCTACGGGGACCGGGACGGGGTCTAGCCACCGGCTGGTCAGTCGTCCACGGTCAGGCCCTCGCGGAGCTGCGCGAGGGTCCTGGCGAGCAGACGGGAGACGTGCATCTGCGAGATGCCGAGCTCGGTGGCGATCTGGGACTGTGTCATGTTGCCGAAGAAGCGCAGCAGCAAGATCCGCTTCTCCCGCGGCGGCAGGCGTTCGAGCAGCGGCTTGAGCGACTCGCGGTACTCCACACCCTCCAGCGAGTCGTCCACGATGCCGAGCGAGTCGGCCACCGCGGGCGCGTCGTCGTCGCCGGAGTCGGGCGCGTCGAGGGAGACCGTGGAGTAGGCGTTCGCCGACTCCAGCCCCTCGAGCACCTCTTCCTCGCTCATCTTCAGGAACGCCGCCAGCTCGGTCACCGTGGGTGCGCGCCCCTCCCGCTGGGAGAGCTCGCTGATCGCCTTGGTGAGCGAGAGCTTCAGCTCCTGCAATCGGCGGGGCACCCGGACCGCCCAGCCCTTGTCGCGGAAGTGCCGCTTGATCTCACCGACGATCGTCGGGGTGGCGTACGTGGAGAACTCCACCCCGCGGGCGAGGTCGAAGCGGTCGATCGACTTGATCAGCCCGATGGTCGCGACCTGGGTGAGGTCGTCGAGCCACTCGCCCCGGTTGCGGAAGCGGCGGGCCAGGTATTCGACAAGGGGAAGATGGAGCTCGACGAGCTCGTCACGGATACGCTGACGACGCGGGTCGTCGGCGCTCAACTCCACCAGTTCCGCGAAGAGCAGGCGCGCGCGCACCCGGTCGGGCACCGCGTGGTCACTGGTGGCCATGGCACGAGTCCTTTCCGTCACGCCGGCCTCGCCGCGCCTCGGCGCTTGCGCAGGACGATCGCCATACGGTCGGGGGAGTCGGTTACGGCATCCACATCGTCGGCCAGTGCGGTGAGCACCATCCAGGCGAAGTCGTCACGCTTGGGGGCGGGGTTTCCCACCGTGCTGACCTCGACCCGGATCTGCATCAGCTGCCCGGTGAGCTCGAAGTCGGCAGTCAGATCGGTGCCCGGAACGGCCTCCGTCAGCAACATCGCGCAGGCCTCGTCGACCGCGATCCGCAGATCCTCGATCTCGTCCAGCGTGAAGTCCAGCCGTACGGCGAGTGCGGCCGTCGCCGTACGCAGCACGGACAGATAGGCACTCGCCGCCGGCAACCGCACGCTCACCACGTCGCGGATCCCACCCATCCCGACCGCGGGTGCCTCGGTGTGTTCGGTCACGTTCCTCCTCGCAGAGTCGCTGACTGCAACCTACAGCCCCAAGACGGTGGTTGGCCCGATTGGACTCGCGATCGAGCCCATTTGACACCGTCAAGAACACCTGAAGATACCCGAATAGGACACTTGAACAGGTCAGACCCCGCGTGACCGCACGCCACACGGGGCCTGGTTGTCCAACATTTCAGCGCTGTTTAAGCCGCCTTGGTGTCCTAGGCGGCGGCCTTGGTCTCCCAGAAGATCTTGGAGATCTCGTCGATCTTCGCGAGGAGCTCCTCGGCCTTCTGCACGTCCACGGTGCCCTTGGCGCCGGCCGCGCCCGCCAGCTTGGTGGCCTCCCAGAACAGCTGGTGCAGCTGCGGGTGCGCCTCCAGGTGCGGCGGCTTGAAGTAGTCGGTCCACAGCACCCACAGGTGGTGCTTGACCAGCTCGGCCCGCTCCTCCTTGATGGTGAGGGCCCGCGAGCGGAAGACCGGGTCCTCGTTGGCGGCGTACTTCTCCATGATCGCCTTGACGGACTCGGCCTCGATGCGGGCCTGGGCCGGGTCGTAGACGCCACACGGCAGGTCGCAGTGCGCCGACACGGTGTGCTTGGGGCGCAGAAGTCGTGCGAGCATCGGAATCCTTCCTTGATGCCAGGGTCAGAATGGTCCGGTTAACGACCTTACTCGTCTTCGAACACCAGCGTGGGAGGGGGATGCGCTCGATGAGGGTACGCGTCAGCGGAGAGTCGATGCTGCCCGCGCTGCGTCCCGGAGACTTGCTCTGGGTGCGGCGCGGGGCTCCCGTGCGTCCCGGCGACCTCGTCGTCGCCCGGCTGCCCTCGGACCCCTCCGTCCTGATCGTCAAGCGGGCGGCCTGGCGGGAGGGCGGGGGATGGTGGGTGGAGAGCGACAACCAGCGCGCCTCCGGCCGCCGCGACAGCTGGGACTTCGGCGCGCTGCCGGCCTCGTCGATCGTCGGCCGGGTGGTGCTGCGCTACTGGCCGGGCCCGCTCCGGATCGGCGGGCGGTGACGCGGCCGGTCATGCGGCCGCCCGCCCGCCGGCGGACCGGGCGGGCGGGACGGTGTCACTGACCGGGTCACTGACCGAGTCACTGGCCGACCTTCTGGCGGGCCCGGTAGGCGGCGACGTTGGCCCGGCTCGCGCACCGCTCCGAGCAGTAGCGGCGCGAGCGGTTGGAGGAGGTGTCGAGGTAGGCCCGGCGGCAGGGCGGCGCCTGGCAGAGGCCGAGCCGGTCGACGCCGTGGTCGGTGACCATCGTGGCCAGGCCCATGACGGCACCCACGGCGTACTGGTCGGCCATCCGGCCACCCTCGGTCAGGTGCATGTGCCAGCGTTCACCGTCGTGGCCGGAGATCTGCGGCTGGACCGGATGGTGGATCAACAGCGAGTTGAGCCGGTCGACGACTCCCTCCTCGTCGCCGGCCGCCGCCGTCTCGAAAACGGTCATGAGTTCTTCGCGCAGGTCACGCAGGGCTTCCAGGTCGCCACGGGTGAGCCTGCAGCCGGGCCGGTAACGGCCGCCCTCCTCCAGGAGGGTGCGGAGCCCTTCGAGGCCGGTCAGCCGGTCGGGGCTGTTGATCAGCAGCACGGCCAGCTCGGCGTAGGAGGTCAGGTCCATGGAGGATCCGTCGATGTAAGAGACGACAGGGACTTCGAGTATTACACGGTGGCGGGGCTGACACCATGTCAACGAAACCGACCGAACTGTGTCACCTGGCTCCGTCTCGACCTGTGGCACAATCGAGCAACGGGTGACCCCCGTACCCCTCCAGGCGACCGTGCTCAGTGAGCAGGCCCCGAGCGGCTACCCGAAGCCCGGGACAGGCTTCCTGCGGCCGTCTCCGAAGGAAGTGTCCGTCTGACCGAACTACAGGGGTCGCTGTGGCCGTCATGCCATCCTCCACGTCCGTCCAAGCCCTCCAAGCCCTCGATCTGGATCCGGCCTTCGCCCTGCACCGCGGGGGCAAGCTGGAGGTCCGCTCCACCGTCCCGGTCCGCGACGCCGACGACCTGGCGCTCGCCTACACCCCGGGAGTGGCCAAGGTCTGCAGTGCGATCGCCGACGAGCCCGCGCTGGCGAACGAGTACACCTGGGTGTCCAACGTGGTCGCCGTCGTCTCCGACGGCACCGCCGTGCTCGGCCTCGGCGACATCGGGCCGGCCGCCGCCATGCCCGTCATGGAGGGCAAGGCGCTGCTGTTCAAGGAGTTCGCCGGTGTCGACGCCGTGCCCGTCTGCCTCGACTGCACCGAGGTCGACGCGCTGGTCGAGACCGTCGTCAGGCTCGCCCCCTCCTTCGGCGGCATCAACCTGGAGGACATCAGCGCGCCACGCTGCTTCGAGGTCGAGGACCGCCTGCGCGAGATCCTCGACATCCCCGTCTTCCACGACGACCAGCACGGCACCGCGATCGTCGTGCTCGCGGCGCTGAAGAACGCCGCGAGGCTGACCGGCCGCTCGCTGGGCGACCTGCGCGCCGTGGTCGCCGGCGCCGGGGCCTCGGGTGTCGCCGTCAGCCGGATGCTGCTCAACGCCGGTATCGGCGACATCGCGGTGGCCGACTCCAAGGGTCTCGTCCACGAGGGCCGCGAGGGGCTCAACCCGGTGAAGGAGGCCCTGGCGCGCGACAGCAACCGGGCCGGTCTGCACGGCTCCATCGAACGGGCGCTGACCGGTGCCGACGTGTTCGTCGGGCTGTCGGGCTCGACGGTCTCCGAGGAGGCCATCGCGTCGATGGCCGGCGACTCGATCGTCTTCGCGCTGTCGAACCCGACTCCCGAGGTGCACCCCGAGGTCGCCCGCAGGTACGCCAGGGTGGTCGCGACCGGCCGCTCCGACTTCCCCAACCAGATCAACAACGTGCTGGCCTTCCCCGGTGTCTTCCGCGGGGCCCTCGACGTCCGCGCGACCACCATCACCGAGAACATGAAGGTGGCCGCGGCGGAGGCGCTGGCCGGGGTCGTCTCCGACGACGACCTGTCGGCCGAGTACGTGATCCCCAGCCCGTTCGACGAGCGCGTCGCCCCGGCGGTCGTCGCCGCGGTCTCCGCGCAGGCCCGCGCCGACGGCGTCGCCCGCCGCTGAAACGCGTCCCCCGGAGAGGTTCCCGTCCCCGGCAGCCGCCCCCGCCCGACCGGTGGGGGCGGCTTCGCTTTCCTGGGCTGCTTTCAGGAAACGCCGATATTCGTCACGGATCGTGCTATAAAAAAAGCTCTCCGTTACCTATGTGCGCAAGGCGTGCACCGGCGGCGGTGACGCGTGCCCGGACACCCCGTGCGTCGCGGCCCCACCGGTGCCCAGGGGCAGGAGAGCTATGCAACGCGAGCCCAACCGGTCGCTTCAAAGGCTCATCGTCGAGGCGGGTTTCACCCACAAGGGGCTGGCCCGCCGCCTCAACGATCTCGGGGCGGCCCGCGGCCTGCCCGGTCTGAAGTACGACCACAGTTCCGTCCTGCGCTGGATCGCCGGGCAACGGCCGAGAGACCCCGTGCCGGGGCTGCTGGCCGAGATCTTCGCGCTCCGGCTCGGCAGGCCGGTCAGGCCCGACGATCTCGGCCTGCCGGTCGCGTCGACGCCTCCGGACCTCGGGCAGGAGTTCACCCACACGTGGCAGGAGGGAATCACGACCGTGACAGCACTGTGGCGCGCCGACGTGGAACGGCGCAGGTTCCTGCTCGACTCGACCTTCGCGATCGGGGCCGGGTCCGCCGGGGCGCTGCGCTGGCTGACCCTCCCGCATGAGGAACGCCCCGAGGGGCGGGGCAGCCGACGCGTCGGCACGGACGACATCACCGCGATCCGGGAGGTCACCCGGTCCTTCGGCGAGCTGGACAACAGGTTCGGGGGCGGCCGGATCCGCGAGGCGGTCGTGAAGTACCTCGACACGGCGGTCGGCCCGCTGCTCAACGACGGCTCGTACACCGAGGCGACGGGTCAGGCGCTGACCTCCGCCGCGGCCGAGCTGACCCGGCTGGCCGGCTGGATGGCCTACGACCTGGAGCAGCACGGCCTGGCGCAGCGCTACCTCATCCAGGCCCTGCGCCTGGCCCGGAGCGCCGGCGACCACGGCCTCGGCGGGGAGATCCTCGCCGGGATGAGCCACCAGGCCATATATATAGGACAACCCGCGCACGCCCTCGACCTGGCCAGGGCCGCCCAGCTCTCCGCCCACCGCGCCGCCGTCTTCGCACTGCTCTCCGAGGCGCACGTGCTGGAGGCGCACGCGCAGGCCCTGCTGGGCGACCGCGCCGCCTGCGCGAGATCCCTCCACGAGGCGGAGCTGGCCTTCGACCGCCGGGCGGCCGGAGATCGGCCGCAGTGGATCTCCTACTTCGACGAGGCGTACCTGTCGGCCAAGTTCGCCCACTGCTTCCGCGACCTGGGCGACGGCCCCGGGACCGTGCGGCACGCGCGGCGCTCACTGGAGATGGACGGCCGGTACGTCCGCGGACGCATGTTCAACCTGTCACTGCTCTCCGCCGGGCTGCTGGCCTCGGGAGAACTGCACGAGGCGTGCGAGGTCGGCGGGCAGGCGCTGGAGCTGGCCCGCGGGCTGCAGTCGGTCAGGACCCGGTCGTACGTGACCGACCTGCGGCGGCGGCTCGATCCGTACGCGGCCGAGCGGCCGGTGGCGGAGTTGAACGAGCGGGCACGGGAACTCACCTCGGTCTGAGCACCGGTGCGGCTCGGTCCGAGCGGCGGTGCGGTGACGTTCGGGCGGCCGACGCGGTGGAGGCGCTGCGGAAGGCCGCGTGAGTAAACGAGACGCAGAAAGCAGAAAAGCAGGGTCCGACGGCACCAATCGGACCCTGCTTCTCTGTTCTGTTCAAGGCCGAGGGGCCGGTCGGTGCCGGGCCCCTCGGGTGGTGCTGGGGAACGGGCGGGGTTTGGACCCCCGGCCTGTTCTGAACAGGGGGGGTTTGGACCCCCGCCCTGTTCGGGTGATCGTCGGTAGGGACTACTTGACGATCGAGCCGGACCAGACGTTCGCGGCCTTCTGGTAGACGGTCGCGGTCTCGCCGTCGAAGTACGGCGAGGTGATCAGGTCGTAGCGGTTGTTCTTGTCCTGGTCGCCGAACAGGCTGGTGACGCCGTTGACGTAGCCGAGACGCTTGGCGTTGCTGTACTTGGCGAGCCAGGGGCCACCGTCGGCGCCGGGGGTGAAGGAGCTCTTCAGGCCGATGTGCTCCTCGACCTTCTCCGCGGCGGAGACGTAGACCTTGCCGGAGGTCTTGCCGTAGGTCCACTTCGGCGTGACGCCGGTGTAGGCCTTGTTGCCGTCGGGGTGGGCGTCGGCGGGGTAGCCGAAGACGAAGACCGTCTGCTGCGGCTTCTGGTTCCAGGTGAAGCCCTGGCCGCCGACGTTCTCGCCGAGGTGGCCGACGTCCTTGACCCAGCCGTCAACGATGAAGTAGGTCTCGACCCAGTACTTCGGAACGACGGTCGACTTGACCCACTTGTTGACGTAGAACTGCTGCTTGGTCCAGCCGGTGACGACGCCGTCCTTCTTGACCTCGACCAGCTCGCCGTCGAACTTGCCCTCGGCCTTGTCGGCCGTGAGCTTCTTGTACTCTTCCTGGCTGATCTCGATGACCCCGCCCAGGCCCTTGCCGGTCGGGAACCTGTTGTTGTTCTCCAGGCCGGTCGCGGCAGCGGCGTACACCGACTTGGTGACCTCGGCGCCGACCAGCTTGACGCCCTCGTGGCCCGTCTCGGTCAGGTACTTGCCGATGGTCTCCGCGTTGGCGTCGGCCGGCTTGGCGACGGTCTCAACCTTGGGGTCGAGGAAGGCCTTCTTGAAGGGGCCCTCGGGGCCGTACTTCTCGTAGCCGGCCTCGTACTCCTTGTCGGTGATCGTCTTCTCTTTGACGAACTTGGCGCCGTTGTGGGCCGCGTACTCCTTGGCGGTGACCTGCTTGGCCGTGCCACCACCGAACTGGACACCGCGGTACACGGTCACGAACGCGTAGTCGCGGTCGCGGTCGTTGTAGACGCTGTAGTCGTAGTGGGTGTAGGCGGTCTTACCGACGTAGATGCCCCAGGGAGCCTTGCCCTGGTAGTAGCCGGGCACGAAGACCCACTTGTCCATGACGCTGGCGTTGGCCTTGTCGTCGTAGACGCAGTGGCCGGCGGTGGCGACCAGGTTGCGGTACTTGGACTGGATCGAGGTGGCCGAGCACCACTTCAGGTCGCCCTTGGAGTCGACGAAGAACACCTTGCCGATGGTCTTGGGCAGGTTGATGTTCTTGACCTTGGCGGCCGACTTCTTCTCCTCGCCGATCGGGGCGACGACGCCGGGCTTGCCGTCCGGGGTGTAGCCGCCGCTCGCGTTCAGCTTCGGAGTGGCCTTGGTCTCCCAGGTGAAGGGGGTGGCCTTGGCCAGGTTGTTGGTGTGGTCGTTGGCCTTGAACCAGAACTCGGCGACCTCGAGGGCGGAGGGGGCGTCCTTGGCCATCGTGTCGTAGGCCCAGTCCGGAACGGCCTGAGCGGTGCCGGCCAGGCCGGCGGCCAGCATTCCGGTGGCGAGGATCGCGCCACCGGCGGGGAGGAGGATGCGCTTCAAGGGAAACTCCTTGGTCTGATGTGGAACGCTTCTTGCGTCCCATGCGTCAGTAAAGGGATAGCCAGGAACATACAGTCTCGATCTTGAGAACCGGAAGCCGAATCGAGAGGAAAAGGTCCGGTCCATAGGGCCGAGATCGTTCCGTTACATTCGTTTGACTTTGAAGCCGTTGTCGGGGTTTAGCGTTTCGAGATGTGTTTTCGCAGATAGATCAACTTCTGTGGTGTGTGCGACAGATGCACTGTGATCGAATGAACGCGAATGGTTACGCGCCAGTTGTGACGCAGATCACACTCGCTCGATGGCACCGATCCGGCCGAAGGCGCGTCTAAGGATCCTGTCGCTTCCGAAGCCCGGCGTTCCGCGTGGCTTCCCGGGTGCCAACCCTCCGGCTCTCCATCCTTCTCGGAGCCCGGAAGTCGCGATGCGCAAGGGGCTGGCGCCGTCTCCTGGCCGCGCCACAGCGATTTGATCTTGCCGCTACGAGGATTCTCGCGTTCCCAAGGGTGATCGTTCGCTCCTGGGCTGATGGGCCGTCTCGCGACGCCTGAGAGGCTTCGACCGGGCATCGGATCTTCTGTCGAGCGGCCGGCCACGGAACGAGCCGCCCTCCGCGTCGCTATGGTCGAGAGCTTTCTGCCTCGCGGTGACTCCATGCGCCGACGCGGCGGGGAGAACGCGGCGGGTGCTCCGGCCGGCTACGGGTGAATGCGCGCCGTCTGCTCACCTGGCGAAAATCGGCTTTCCCTTTCCGGTCGCCGCCTGGTGGTGGGGGAACAATATGGACGCGCCGAATTAGGGAAAACGGAAGGGCCCGGCATGAATGCCGGGCCCTTCGTCATATCTATGTGGAGCCGGTGTCGTGTCGGCGGCACCGGTCGTGGAAAGGCCGAGGGCCCGGTCGGTGCCGGGCCCTCGGGTGGTGCTGGGGGAGCGCTCGGGGTTTGGACCCCCTGGCGCTCGGGTGGTGCTGGGGAACGGGCGGGGTTTGGACCCCCGGCCCGTTCTGAACAGGGGGGGTTTGGATCCCCGCCCTGTTCGGGTGAGCGAGCGGGGTTTGGACTCCCGGGTCGCTCGGGTGATCGTCGGTAGGGACTACTTGACGATCGAGCCGGACCAGACGTTCGCGGCCTTCTGGTAGACGGTCGCGGTCTCGCCGTCGAAGTACGGCGAGGTGATCAGGTCGTAGCGGTTGTTCTTGTCCTGGTCGCCGAACAGGCTGGTGACGCCGTTGACGTAGCCGAGACGCTTGGCGTTGCTGTACTTGGCGAGCCAGGGGCCACCGTCGGCGCCGGGGGTGAAGGAGCTCTTCAGGCCGATGTGCTCCTCGACCTTCTCCGCGGCGGAGACGTAGACCTTGCCGGAGGTCTTGCCGTAGGTCCACTTCGGCGTGACGCCGGTGTAGGCCTTGTTGCCGTCGGGGTGGGCGTCGGCGGGGTAGCCGAAGACGAAGACCGTCTGCTGCGGCTTCTGGTTCCAGGTGAAGCCCTGGCCGCCGACGTTCTCGCCGAGGTGGCCGACGTCCTTGACCCAGCCGTCAACGATGAAGTAGGTCTCGACCCAGTACTTGACCTGGGCGGTCTTCTTGACCCACTTCTTGACGAAGAACTCGTTCTTCAGCCAGCCGGTGACGTTGCCCTGAGCGTCCTTGACCTCTTCGAGCTTGCCGAGGAACTTGCCCTCAGCCTTCAGGGCCTTCTTCTCGTTGTACTCTTCCTGGCTGATCGCCACCGCGTTGCTGTAGCGGGTGAACCGGTTGCCGTTCTCCAGGCCGTCGGGGGCGGAGCGGTAGACCGACTCGGTGACCTCGGCGGCGACGAGCTGGATGCCGTTGCGGCCGGTGGCGATGTACTCCTCGACGTTCGCAGCGGCGTCGGCCGGCTTGGCGACGGTCTCAACCTTGGGGTCGAGGGCCTTGGACTTGAACGGGCCGTCCTGGCCGTACTTCTCGTAGCCGGCCGCGAACTCCTTGTCGGAGATCTCCTTCTCGTGGACGTACTTGGCGCCGTTGTGGGCCGCGTACTCCTTGGCGGTGACCTGCTTGGCCGTGCCGCCGCTGAACTGGACACCGCGGTACACGGTCACGAACGCGTAGTCGCGGTCGCGGTCGTTGTAGACGCTGTAGTCGTAGTGGGTGTAGGCGGTCTTACCGACGTAGATGCCCCAGGGAGCCTTGCCCTGGTAGTAGCCGGGCACGAAGACCCACTTGTCCATGACGCTGGCGTTGGCCTTGTCGTCGTAGACGCAGTGGCCGGCGGTGGCGACCAGGTTGCGGTACTTGGACTGGATCGAGGTGGCCGAGCACCACTTCAGGTCGCCCTTGGAGTCGACGAAGAACACCTTGCCGATGGTCTTGGGCAGGTTGATGTTCTTGACCTTGGCGGCCGACTTCTTCTCCTCGCCGATCGGGGCGACGACGCCGGGCTTGCCGTCCGGGGTGTAGCCGCCGCTCGCGTTCAGCTTCGGAGTGGCCTTGGTCTCCCAGGTGAAGGGGGTGGCCTTGGCCAGGTTGTTGGTGTGGTCGTTGGCCTTGAACCAGAACTCGGCGACCTCGAGGGCGGAGGGGGCGTCCTTGGCCATCGTGTCGTAGGCCCAGTCCGGAACGGCCTGAGCGGTGCCGGCCAGGCCGGCGGCCAGCATTCCGGTGGCGAGGATCGCGCCACCGGCGGGGAGGAGGATGCGCTTCAAGGGAAACTCCTTGGTCTGATGTGGAACGCTTCTTGCGTCCCATGCGTCAGTAAAGGGATAGCCAGGAACATACAGTCTCGATCTTGGGAATCGGAAGCCGCTTCGGCGGGGAATAAACCTGTCCGAAACGCCGAGATGCTTTCGTTACATTCAGGCGGGGCTGAGACCTGTCTGAGATCCGATGGTAATGATCCACATCTCCGCAGATAGATCACCTTTTGTGGCCCGTATGGCAGATGTCCCGTGATCGTGTGAGTGCGAACGGTCACGTATCCCATGTGACGTAGATCACATCAGTCTGATGGCACCGATGCGGCCGGATTCACGTCTAAAGGGTCCCTCCGGGAGTGCTCGGAGTGTCCCCACAGACGAGATCGTGTCCCGCCTCTCGCCGCTGGGAAGCCCGACTCCAGGGTGAGAACGTAGGTTCCTGTCGTTCCGCGCGTGTCGTCCGGGGGCCGCCTGATTCCCCCGTCAGGAGATCGCTGATGATCGTTCAGCCCGTCTGAGAGTGATCGATCGATCTCGTCTCAGGGCGTCGTGCACGGCCGCCCGGAGGGGCGTCTTCGAGTCACCTTCACACGGGTTCCGCCCTGTCCGTAGACGTGGTTTACGGCGTCGCGTGTGCAAGGAGTGTCCGCTTCCGTAAAGCGGGCCCCGACCGAAAAGGTGCGCCACCGCCGGGGTGGGGGACACGCGTGCGACGAGGGTGCGGCCCGGTGGCCGGCCGTCGTCGACGGGTGATGGGTGACGGGTGACGGGCAGGACACTCGGAGGTTTCTGCGGGCGGTATGCCGGACGGCCGGGACCGGTGTCTCCGCCGGGAAAGGTCGCCGGATGGCCGGGCTGGGGAAAACGGAAGGGCCCGGCATGAATGCCGGGCCCTTCGTCATATCTATGTGGAGCCGGTGTCGTGTCGGCGGCACCGGTCGTGGAAAGGCCGAGGGCCCGGTCGGTGCCGGGCCCTCGGGTGGTGCTGGGGGAGCGCTCGGGGTTTGGACCCCCTGGCGCTCGGGTGGTGCTGGGGTGAACGGGCGGGGTTTGGACCCCCGGCCTGTTCTGAACAGGGGGGGTTTGGACCCCCGCCCTGTTCGGGTGATCGTCGGTAGGGACTACTTGACGATCGAGCCGGACCAGACGTTCGCGGCCTTCTGGTAGACGGTCGCGGTCTCGCCGTCGAAGTACGGCGAGGTGATCAGGTCGTAGCGGTTGTTCTTGTCCTGGTCGCCGAACAGGCTGGTGACGCCGTTGACGTAGCCGAGACGCTTGGCGTTGCTGTACTTGGCGAGCCAGGGGCCACCGTCGGCGCCGGGGGTGAAGGAGCTCTTCAGGCCGATGTGCTCCTCGACCTTCTCCGCGGCGGAGACGTAGACCTTGCCGGAGGTCTTGCCGTAGGTCCACTTCGGCGTGACGCCGGTGTAGGCCTTGTTGCCGTCGGGGTGGGCGTCGGCGGGGTAGCCGAAGACGAAGACCGTCTGCTGCGGCTTCTGGTTCCAGGTGAAGCCCTGGCCGCCGACGTTCTCGCCGAGGTGGCCGACGTCCTTGACCCAGCCGTCAACGATGAAGTAGGACTCGACCCAGTACTTGACCTGGGCGGTCGCCTTGACCCACTTCTTGACGAAGAACTGCTGCTTGGTCCAGCCGATGACGTTGCCCTGAGCGTCCTTGGTCTCAAGGAGCTCGCCGTCGAACTTGCCCTCAGCCTTCAGGGCCTTCTTCTCGTTGTACTCCTCCTGGCTGATCTGGATGACCTTGCTCAGGCGGGTGAACTTGTTGCCGTTCTCCAGGCCGTCGGGGGCGGCGGTGTAGACCGACTTGGTGACCTCGGCGCCGACCAGCTGGATGCCGTTGTGGCCGAGGATGTACTTCTCGACGTTCGCAGCGGCGTCGGCCGGCTTGGCGACGGTCTCAACCTTGGGGTCGAGGGCCTTGGACTTGAACGGGCCGTCCTGGCCGTACTTCTCGTAGCCGGCCTTGAACTCGGCCTCGGTGATTTCCTTCTCGTGGACGTACTTGGCGCCGTTGTGGGCCGCGTACTCCTTGGCGGTGACCTGCTTGGCCGTGCCACCACCGAACTGGACACCGCGGTACACGGTCACGAACGCGTAGTCGCGGTCGCGGTCGTTGTAGACGCTGTAGTCGTAGTGGGTGTAGGCGGTCTTACCGACGTAGATGCCCCAGGGAGCCTTGCCCTGGTAGTAGCCGGGCACGAAGACCCACTTGTCCATGACGCTGGCGTTGGCCTTGTCGTCGTAGACGCAGTGGCCGGCGGTGGCGACCAGGTTGCGGTACTTGGACTGGATCGAGGTGGCCGAGCACCACTTCAGGTCGCCCTTGGAGTCGACGAAGAACACCTTGCCGATGGTCTTGGGCAGGTTGATGTTCTTGACCTTGGCGGCCGACTTCTTCTCCTCGCCGATCGGGGCGACGACGCCGGGCTTGCCGTCCGGGGTGTAGCCGCCGCTCGCGTTCAGCTTCGGAGTGGCCTTGGTCTCCCAGGTGAAGGGGGTGGCCTTGGCCAGGTTGTTGGTGTGGTCGTTGGCCTTGAACCAGAACTCGGCGACCTCGAGGGCGGAGGGGGCGTCCTTGGCCATCGTGTCGTAGGCCCAGTCCGGAACGGCCTGAGCGGTGCCGGCCAGGCCGGCGGCCAGCATTCCGGTGGCGAGGATCGCGCCACCGGCGGGGAGGAGGATGCGCTTCAAGGGAAACTCCTTGGTCTGATGTGGAACGCTTCTTGCGTCCCATACGTCAGTAAAGGGATGACCAAAAACATACATCGCTGATCTTGGTATCTCGAGACCGTTTGGAACAGGACAAACCGTAACGATCTTCCGAGATGCTTTCGTTACATTTCGGCGAGGTCTCGCCTGAGGGCGACTCGGCGACTGTCGGCGATGTTTCCCGAGGTAGATCAAATCCTCGACGACATCGAATGATGTTCTGTAGTTGAGGAATCACATTCAGTAACCGACCATGTGTGACTCAGATCACATGGATTTCATGGCACCGATCCGGCCGATTCCACGTCTAACGCCCTCATGTGAGGGCGTCTCGCCCTTCAGTCTCCTTCGAAGGCGCCGTGCCGCCCACGGAGATTTCGGTCCCTGCGAACAGGCCCGGAAACAGACACGGGACCCGGCGCCTGCCGGGTCCCGCGGGTGAGAGAAGGGGTGGGACCACCCCTCATCGGGGGCGTGCGGACTACTTGTACAGTTCGCCCTTCGGGCCGACGATCCTGCCGGACCACACGTTGGCCGCCTTGCGGTAGATGTCGGCCGTCTCGCCGTCGAAGTACGGCGAGGTGATCAGGTCGTAGCGGTCGTTCTGGTCCTGGTCACCGAAGAGGCTGGTGACGCCGTTGACATAGCCCAGGCGCCGACCGCTGCTGTACTGGGTCAGCCACGGGCCGCCGTCGGCGCCCGGGGTGAAAGCACCCTTGAGACCGACGTGCTCCTCGGCCTTCTCGGCCGACGCCACGTACTCCTTGCCCGACGGCTTGCCGTACAGGTACTTCGGCGTCACGCCGCTGTAGGGCCGGTCGCCGTCCGGGTGCGGGGCGGTGGGGTAGCCGAAGACGTAGACCGGCTTGCCCGTCGGCTGGTTCCAGGTGAAGCCCTGACCGCCGACGTTGTCACCCAGGCGGCCGACGTCCTTGGACAGGACGATGTAGTAGTGCGAGCCGCGCGACCACTTGGGCCCGGTGAAGCCCGCGTACTCGGACTTGGTGACCTGCTTGACGCCGTCGAAGGCGACGCCGTTGTAGACGGTGACGAAGGCGTAGTCCTTGTCGTAGTCCTCGTAGTTGGCGAAGTCGTAGTGCGTCCACGCGCTCTTGCCGACGTAGATGCCCCACGGCGCCTTGCCCTGGTAGTAACCGGGGACGAAGACCCACTTGTCGAGGGTGTCACTGTTGCCGGCCGGGTCGTAGACGCAGTGCCCGGCCGTGGCGACCAGGTTGCGGTACTTGCCCTGGACGGCGGTGGCCGAACACCAGCGGTACTGGCCGTTGACGACGAAGAACACCTTGCCGATGGTCCTGGGCAGGTTGACGTTCTTGACGCGCGTCGCGGCGGGCTTCTCCGAGCCGGTCGGGCCGACGCTGCCGGGCCTGCCGTCGGGGGAGTGGCCGCCGCCGACCTTCATCCGGGACCCGCCGGGGTCGGGGTTGTACGCCGTCGCCCCCTTCAGGGCGGCGAAGTTCGAGGCGGCCCAGAAGTCGATGACCGACACGGCCGAGGCGTTGTTCGTGGCCATCGGGTCGGTCGCCCAGTCGGGCGCGGCCTGGGCGGTGCCGGCCAGGCAGGTGGCCAGCAGGCCGGTGGCGAGTGCGGCGCCACCGAGGGGGAGAAGAGAGTGCTTCACAGGACGAGCTCCTTGCGCTGCAACGTCCCCGGACGCGGGGACTGCGGGACGACAAGGTACGAACCTACGCGTGAAGCTCGAAGGTCAAGAAATCTCTAAGGCTCCCTTAAAGGTCTTTTAAGGTGCTCTTAGGATCGGGGTGCCCGCTGTGCGGCCGCCCAGCGGTAGATCGTGTAGGTGGACGCGACGAAGTACGGGGAGGAGATCCGGTCGTACTTGCGGTCGGTGTCGGTGTCCCAGCCGAAACTGTTGACGCCGTTCAGGTAGCCGACGGCGTGCTTGGTGTCGTAGCCGATCAGCCAGGGGCCGCCACTCGCCCCGCTGGTGAACTCGCACTTCAACGCGATGCCGTATTCGACCAGCCGGGCGGGGGCCCGCACCTTGGTGGTGAGCCCCCGGCACGACTTGAGCTGCTGGCCGTCGTAGGGCCTGCTGCCGTCGGGGTGCGGGGCCGCCGGGTAACCGAAGGCGAGGGTGAACAGGCCGGTCCCGCGCTTGGTCGTCAGCCCCTGTCCGCCGACGTTGTCCTCCAGGCTGCCGACGTTCTCCATCTCGTAGGTCCCGGCCGTCTTGCCGGCCTTCCACCGGAACCCGTCGTGCACCGTGACGAAGGCGTAGTCGTAGTCGAAGTCGCCCTTGCCGACGAAGTCCTCGTGCAGGTTGAGCGAGTGGCCGACGTAGATGCCGTAGGGGGTCTCCCCCCGGTCGTAACCCGGAATGAAGATCCAGTACTCGGCGTGCCTGCCCTGCTTGGCGTCGTACGCGCAGTGCGCGGCGGTCGTCACCAGGCTACGGTTGGCCGCCGCCACCGACGAGGCGGAGCACCAGTAGTCCTGGTTCCCGAACCGGAAGAACACCTTGCCGACGGTGATGGGGGAGGCGCCGGAGGCCGGGGACCGCTTCTTGGGCAGGGTGGGCTCCACGGCCTGCACGGAGGTCTTCGCGGTGCCGCTCTTGGTGTCGGCGGCGCTTCCACCGGCGCCGCTTCCCGCGGAAGTGCCGGCGGTCGTCGCGGCCGTGCTGCCGCCACCGGCCGACGCGGCCGCGGCGGCTCCCGCTCCCGCGGCGGTCGCGGCCGGCGTGGAGGTCGAGGTGGCGCTGGTCGGAGTCGGAGACGCCGAGGAGTTGCCCCCGGTCACCTCGGGCGTCGCCGGAGCGTTGTTCACGGCCTGCTTGAGCCGGGCCGGGTTCCAGTACTCCGCGATCCGCTTCATGTCGGCGTTGCTCTTGGTCAGCGCGATCGAGGTGATGCCGTTGGGCACCCCGTTCAGCGGGGTGGCCGCGGCGCTCCCGGCGAACATCGACATCGCGGTCACACAGGCGGCGACCAGCGCGCCGAATGTGGCCGAGAGCCGCCGCACGGGGGGGAACATGGGGGATTCCTTCCGAGGTCAGAGAGCCGGCAGGGGGCGTAAGGGGAGATTTTTCCAGATCAACTCGGTTTTGGGCAGCTCAGCGGTCAGATCCGCTTTTACTCGGTTGTCCAGCCAGTGTGCCGGAGGGTGTATAAGCACCTCGTCAAGCCAGGCTGTGAACATCCTGTCAAGCCGGGGAAGGGGCCGGACGCGGTCCGGACCCTTCCCCTCTGGGCGACGCCGGGACTAGCGCGGGAGCTGCCCGGTCCACAGGTTGGCGGCGTACTTGTAGATGTCGTACGTCTCGCCGTTGAAGTACGGGGTGGTGACGCGGTCGTAGCGGCCGTTCTTGTCGCTGTCCACCGTCAGGCTGACGACGCCGTTGAGGTAACCGGTCCGCTTGCTGTTCTTGTACTGCAGCAGGAAGGGGCCACCGCTGGCGCCCGGGGTGAAGGCGCACTTGATCGCCTGGTGCTCCTCGGCCTTGTAGGCCGGGACGACCGGGGCGGCACCGGTCTTGCCGTAGCACCACTTCTGGGTGTGCCCGGAGTAGGGCTTGTCGCCGTCCAGGTGCGCGGAGGTCGGGTAGCCGAAGGTGAAGACCTTCTTGCCGAGCTTCTGGTTCCAGCTGAAGCCCTGCCCGCCGACGTTGTCACCGAGGCGCCCCGCGTCGGACATGACGATGACGAAGAACCGCGTATAGAAGTAGTGCTCCTTCACGGTGGTCTTGACCCACTTCTTGATGAAGAACCGGGTCTTGTACCAGGCGATCTCGTTGCCGTTGGCGTCCTTGGTCGCCTCCAGCTTGCCGAGGAAGTCGCCGTCCGCCTTCTGCTTGACCAGGTCGCGGTACTCCTCCTGGCTGATGGCGACCCTGCCCTTGTCGTCGCTGAAGCGCTCGAACTTGGCGTGGTTGTCCAGGCCGGTGGGGGCGGCCTTGTAGGCGCTCTCGACGACCTCGACGGCGGTCAGCTTGACGCCGTTCCGGCCGTCCTTGACGTACTCCTCGATGTACTTCTGGGCGTCGGCGGGCTTGCCGACGGTCTCGACCTTCGGGTCGGCCAGCTTCTTCCAGTACGGGCCGGCCTCACCGTACTTCTCGATCCCGGCCTCGTACTCGGCCTTGGAGATCTCCTTGTCCTCGGTGTACTTGAACCCCTTGGTGGCGGCGTACTGGGACGCCGTCACCTCCTTGACACCGGTCTGCTTGATGCCGTTGTAGACGTTGACGAAGGCGTAGTCGTAGTCGTAGTCCTCGTAGACCGTGAAGTCGTCGTGGGTGTTGACCTTGGCGCCGACGTAGATGCCCCAGGGAGCCTTGCCCTGGTAGTAGCCCGGGATGAACACGAAGTTGCTGAACGGCTTGTTCGTGTCGGTGTCGTAGACGCAGTGCCCGGCGGTCGCGACCAGGTTGCGGAATTTCGACTGCACCGAGCTGCCGGAGCACCAGCGCTCCTGGCCCTTGTTGTCGACGAAGAAGACCTTGCCGACGGTGATGGGCAGGTTCACGTTCCTGGAACGGCCGGCGCTCTTGCCGCCCTCGCCGGTGGGGGCGACGACACCGGGCTTGCCGTCGGCGGCGGCCCTGGCGGCGCCGGTCTTGTTCAGCTTGGCCGACACGGTGGAGTCGCTGAGGTAGGTCTTGGCCGACTTCAGCTTCGAGGCGGTCCAGTAGCCCGCGATGGCCTTCGCGTTACCGGAGGAGGTGAGCGTCGTCGACTTGACGTCGGGGTCGGCGGCGGTCGCCTGGGCGGTGCCGGAGAGGGATGCGCCGATCATGCCGGTGACCGCGAGGGCACCGCCGAGGGGGAGGATCAGACGCTTGGCTCGGGAGTTCAATGTAGCTCCTTCTTTGTCATGGATCGCCGGGGATGCGACCCACGCATGCGTAAAGAGACAAGACGTGACCGTACTCAGCAAAGACTGGTTAAAGGGCCATAAATCGGGCACATGGCTTTACCGTTATCATCTTGTTATCGAACTGGGGGAACCGGATCTACTCCGGTTGCGTCTATCTGATCTTTCTGTGCCAGGTCCCGGTGAAGTGATGCCAATACTTGTATGAGCTGCGCAAACGCCGGTGTGGAGCGTTGCCCGGAAGGAGGCGGCGGGGGAGGCTGTGATCGTCCGACGTCACGCGTCATCGGGGGATCTCATGCGACGTCTTCTCTGCCTGGCCGCTGCCGGGTTCTTCACTCTGTCGGGAACGGCCGCCGCGGCCACGCCTCCACCGGTCAAGGAGGCCGGCCCGCCGATCGAGCCGGTCGGGCCCCGGGCGGGCGGGCCGCTCACGGCCCAGCCCTACCACGGGCAGCCCTCCATCACCGTTCCCGGCCGCGGTGGTCCGCTGGTCGCGGAGCCGTACCGGGGCCGTCCCGTGGTGGTGCCGCCGTACCGGGGTGGTCCGCTGGTCGCGGAGCCGTACCACGGTCGTCCGGTGGTGGTGCCGCCGTACCGGGGCCGTCCCGTGGTGGTGCCGCCGTACCACGGCGGTTCCCTGGTCGCGGAGCCCTACTGGGGCGAGCCCGTCCGGGTCGTCCCCGGGCCGATCCAGCCGATCAGGTTCAGGCCCCCCGTGGGGGCGACGAGGGCACTGGTCCTGAGCGTCGCGGACGGGGCCCGGCCTCTGCCCGCGGCCCGCTACGTCCTGCTGGTGTGCGGCATGGGCGCTTCGCAGGGCACCCACCCCAGCCCGGCCCAGGCGTGCGACGCGCTGGAAGGAGTCCAGGGCAACCTCGCCGCGCTCAAGCCGCTGCCGGGCATGGCCTGCACGATGCACTACAGCCCGGTCACGGTGACCGCGAGCGGCATCTGGGACCGCCGACTCGTCCGTTTCGAGCGCACCTTCGGCAACGCCTGCGAGATGCGTGCCCTGACCGGTGGGGTCTTCGCCGTGTCGAACGTCCCGACCCCGTGGAAGTCCTGACACCGCCGAACCCGGCGGGACACTGCGGCGGCCGGTGCGTGGCCGCCGCCGGGTTTCCGTGACCGCCGTTCCCGGGAGCGTACGATCCCGGGAACGGCATCGCCGGACGCGGCGGTCACCGGGCCACGGTGAGGTGCCCGCCGCCCGGGTCCGGTGGCCGGGGATGGGACGTCTCGCCCGGCGCGCCGCCCGGGGCCGGCGGTCGGGAAGAGGACGTGTCGCCCGGCCCGCCGCCCGGGTGCGAGCCGGAGGGGGCGGCCGGAGGACGGGGGCGTAGGGTGCGGCCATGTTTGCCGTAACCGCCACGCGGATCGATCCTGACAACCCGCTCGCCGGACTCACCCTCGGTGAGCACTCCGAACCCGAGACTCCCGACGGCTGGACCACCGTCACGGTGCGGGCGGCCTCGCTCAACCACCACGACCTGTTCACGCTCAGAGGCGTGGGCATCGGCCAGGAGCGGCTGCCGATGGTGCTCGGCTGTGACGCGGCCGGGCTCGACGAGGATGGCAACGAGGTCATCGTGCACTCGGTGATCGGCAGCGGTCCTGACGAGACACTCGACCCGAAGCGGTCCCTGCTGTCGGAGAAGCACGACGGCACCTTCGCCGAGCGGGTGGCCGTTCCGCGGCGCAACCTCGTGCCCAAGCCCGCGGCTCTCACCTTCGAGGAGGCGGCCTGCCTGCCGACGGCCTGGCTGACCGCCTTCCGCATGCTCTTCGACAAGGCCGGCCTGGAGCCCGGTTCGACCGTGCTGGTGCAGGGGGCCGGTGGCGGCGTGGCCACCGCACTGATCATGCTGGGCCGGGCGGGCGGATACCGGGTCTGGGTGACCAGCCGCTCGGCGGAGAAGCGGGCACGGGCCCTGGCCCTGGGCGCCGACCAGGCCTTCGAGACCGGCGCCAGGCTGCCCGAACGGGTGGACGCGGTGATGGAGACCGTCGGTCAGGCGACCTGGAGCCACTCGCTGAAGTCGCTGCGTCCCGGCGGCCGGATCGTGATCTCCGGCGCGACCAGCGGGGCCGTCCCGCCGGCCGACCTGAACCGTGTCTTCTTCCTCCAGCTGTCGGTGATCGGCTCGACCATGGGCACCCGGGACCAGTTGGGCAGGCTCGCCCGGTTCCTGGAGCAGACCGGCGTCCGGCCGTTGATCGACCGGACGCTCCCGCTGACCGAGGCTCGTGAGGGTTTCGCGGCCATGCACGCGGGCGACCTCTTCGGAAAGATCGTTTTCACCCTGCCGGGGTGAGCGTCCGCCGGGCGTGCTTCCCGTCGCACGCCTGAGCGGCGGGTCGCCCGCCCGTCCCGCCGGACGCGGCCGGCCTGTCCGGTCCGTCCGGTCCGTTCGGCTCGCCTGGTCCGTTCGGTTGACTCGGTCCGTCTGATTGACTCGGCCCGCCCGGTTGACCCGGCCCGTCCGGCTCACCCGGTCCGCCCGGACTTGTCGGCGTCTCCGGCCGGACCGGCTCACCCCGTTCACTCGATCCGGGTGCGTCAGACGCGCGCGCCGCCAGGAGAGGCGGGCGTGGGCCGTACAGCAGGATCATCGGAGCGCGTCGCGGATGCGGCGGGCGGCCTCGTAGAGGGCGTCCTGCGCGGTGGCCAGGGTCTCCTCGGTGACCTGCCTGTTCGCGGCGTCCGAGCGGACCTCCTCGACGAACTCGGCGAGCATCTGCCCGAGCCTGGCGTCACCGGCGGGTGAACCCTCGCCGGTGAACCCGTCGGCCCAGACCCGCTTCCACTCTTCCTTCCACTCGGTGGTCTGCCGCTGCCACTCCGCCTTCTGCGTGCGCCAGGCCTCGCGCTGCGCGCGCCTGGCCTCCTTCTGCGCGCGTCTGGCCTGTTCATCGGCCTGCCTGGCCCCCTGGCGCACGTCTCGCGCCATCTGGGTGAGCTCCTCGCGCAGGGACCTGACCGTGTCGCGTACGTCCTCCTTGACCTCGCGGGCGATGTCGCGGACGGAGTCGGCGATCTCCTGTTCCAGGTCGGCGAGTTCGTCGAGCCGCTCATTGAGCTCGGCCCGGCCCCGCTCGGTGATGGTGAAGACCTTCTTGCCGTCGACGACCTCGTGGGTGACCAGGCCCTCCTCCTCCAGGCGGGCCAGGCGCGGGTAGATCGTGCCGGGTGAGGGGGAGTAGACCCCGAGGAACCGGTCCTGCAGCAACCGGATCACCTCGTACCCGTGGCGCGGGCTCTCCTCCAGGAGCTTGAGGAGGTACAGCCGGAGCCGTCCGTGACCGAAGACCGGGCTCATGCCTCGGCTCCCTTCAACAGCGTGACGTCGGCGGAGACGGTGTTCGCGGTCAGTGACGCCATGCCGCCGCCGATCCGGCCGGTCAGTGTCTTCGCACCGGCCTGTGAGGAGTGGTCGAGTTCGGTGAAGGCGGTGCCGAGCCTGCCCGAGGTGGAGCGGATCGTCACGTCGGTCTCGACCGTGGACGGGAGCCGGAGCATGATCTCGCCGGAGACGCTGTTCATCGTCACGTGGCCGGTCGGTGGGAGCTCCAGGTCCGCGGTGATCCGGCCGGAGACGGTGGTGGCGCTCAGCCGGCGGGGTGTGCCCCGGGCGATGGTCAGATCACCGGAGACGCTCTTGAACGACAGGTCGCCGACCAGCCCCCGGCTCTCGACGTCGCCGGAGACGGTGTCGGTGTGGATCTCACCGCTCACCCCGTCGAGCACGACGTCGCCGGAGACGCTCTTGACCGAGGTGCGGCCCTCCAGCCCGGTGACGACCGCGGAGGCGGAGACCACCCCCACGTTGACCGGGCACTCCTTGGGCACGGTCAACGCCAGCGTCGCCTGCCGGCGACCCGGGCGGAGCCAGCCCAGCAGGCCCTCCCAGGTGAGGTCCTTGTAGGTGACGGTCAGGACGCCCTCGTCGTCATGGGTGACGATCAGCGGCGGGTCGCCGACGTCGGTGACCTCGAGTGCGGCGGGGCCGTCACTGGCCAGCACCGCTAGCCTGCCCGCCACGATCCGGACGTTGAGCCTGCTCACGGAGGCGAAGGTGAGCTGCTCGGGTTTGTCGATGGTCCATTGCCGCATGGTGAAGACCTCCTTTTGCAAAACACGATATGTCGCGTCTTGCGAGAGGTCAAGATATGTCGTGTCTTGCTCGGTGTCCTGTTACTCGTCCTCGTCGTCGAGACGGGCCAGCCAGGTCGACAGGCGTTCCACCGGGGTCTCGAACTCGGGGTTCAGGTCGACGAACTCACGCAGCCGCTCGGCCAGCCAGGTGATGCTGACCTCCTCCTCGCCGCGGCGCTCGACGAGCTCCTCGATGCCCCGATCGGTGAAGTACATCGTTCTCCTCGTGGTGCTGTTTGCGATAACGGAGAAGTCCCCCGCAGAGGTTCCTGCGGGGGACTTCTCGGGTGTGACGCCTCCGCGCCGGCGGCGGCCCCGGGCGGGACCGCCGCGGAACCACTAGCCGAAGACCTCGCTCAGGATCTGCTGCAGCTCGGCCTCGTGCGCGGCGTGCGAACCGGTCGCCGGCGACGAGTTGGCCTTGCGGGAGACCCGGCGGATCGGACGGCCGCCGAACACGTTCGGGTTCTCCGCCATCTTCAGCGCCAGGAACGGCCACGGGCCCATGTTGAGCGGCTCGTCCTGTGCCCAGACCAGCTCCACGTTCCCCGCGTAACGCTCCAGCTCGGTCGCCAGCGGGTTGCCCGGGAACGGGTAGAGCCGCTCCAGGCGGATGATCGCCGTGTCGTTGCGGCCCAGCCTGTCACGGGCCGCGGCCAGGTCGTAGTAGAGCTTTCCGGAGACCAGCACGACCTTGCGGACGCCACCCGGGTCGACCGTCGTGTCACCCAGCACCGGCTGGAACGACCCCGAGGTGAAGTCGGAGACCGCCGAGACCGCCGCCTTGTGCCGCAGCAGCGACTTCGGCGTGAACACCACCAGCGGGCGGTGCCGGTTCGACAGGGTCTGCCAGCGCAACAGGTGGAAGTAGTTGGCCGGCAGGGTCGGCTGGGCCACCGTCATGTTGTCCTGCGCGCACAGCTGCAGGAAACGCTCGATGCGGGCCGAGGAGTGGTCGGGCCCCTGACCCTCGTAGCCGTGCGGCAGCAGCAGGGTGACGCCGGAGCGCTGGCCCCACTTCTGCTCGCCCGAGGCGATGTACTCGTCGATCACGGTCTGGGCACCGTCGACGAAGTCGCCGAACTGCGCCTCCCAGCAGACCAGGGCCTCGGGACGCTCGACGCTGTAGCCGTACTCGAAGCCGAGCGCGGCGTACTCGCTCAGCAGGGAGTCGTAGACGTAGAACTTCGTGGTGCCCTGGTTGAACGTCTTGAGCGGGGTGTGCTCCTCACCGGTGACCCGGTCGACCAGCACGGCGTGGCGCTGGGTGAACGTGCCGCGCCGGGAGTCCTGGCCCACGAGACGGACCGGGTGGCCGTCGATCAGCAGCGAGCCGAAGGCGAGGGTCTCGCCCATGCCCCAGTCGATGCGGTCCTCGGTGACCATCTGCCCGCGGCGCTGCAACACCGGCAGCAGACGCGGATGGACGGTGAAGCCCTCGGGCATGTTGAGCTGGGTGTCGACGATCCGCTTGACGGTCTCCTCGGAGATCGCGGTCTCGACGTCCTCGTGCGACCAGGGCACGGTCTCCATGTCGACCGGGCGGGAGAACTCTCCGTGCCCCTTGACCGCGGCCCGGGTCTCGGCGAAGGCGTTCTCCAGCTTGGCCTGGTAGTCGCGGAGCGCGCTCTCGGCCTCCTCCACCGTGATGTCGCCCCGGCCGATCAGCGCCTCGGTGTAGAGCTTCCGGGTGGAGCGCTTGGCGTCGATCAGGTCGTACATCAGCGGCTGGGTGAAGCCCGGGTTGTCGGACTCGTTGTGACCCCGGCGCCGGTAGCAGATCAGGTCGATCACGACGTCCTTGCGGAACGCCTGGCGGTACTCGAAGGCCAGGCGGCCGACCCGGGCCACCGCCTCGGGGTCGTCGCCGTTCACGTGGAAGATCGGCGCCTGGATCATCCGGGCCACGTCGGTGGCGTACACGCTGGAGCGCGAGCTGGCCGGGCTGGTGGTGAAGCCGACCTGGTTGTTGACCACGATGTGCACGGTGCCGCCGGTGCGGTAGCCGCGCAGCTGCGACAGGTTGAGGGTCTCGGCCACCACGCCCTGGCCGGCGAAGGCGGCGTCGCCGTGGACGAGCAGCGGCAGGACGCTGAAGCCCTCCTCGCCGCGCTCCAGGAGGTCCTGCTTGGCGCGGACCACACCCTCCAGGACCGGGTCGACCGTCTCCAGGTGGGAGGGGTTGGCCACGACCGAGGTCTTCAGCTTGGAGCCGTCGGGCGAGACGAAGTCACCGGTGGCGCCCAGGTGGTACTTCACGTCGCCGGAGCCGTGGGCACTGCGCGGGTCGATGTTGCCCTCGAACTCGCCGAAGATCTGCCCGTACGACTTGCCGACGATGTTGGCCAGCACGTTCAGCCGGCCGCGGTGGGCCATGCCGATCACGGCCTCGTCGAGCTGCTCCTGCGCCGCGGCCGACAGCACCGAGTCGAGCAGCGGGATCAGCGACTCGCCGCCCTCCAGCGAGAAACGCTTCTGGCCGACGAACTTGGTCTGCAGGAACGTCTCGAACGCCTCGGCGGTGTTCAGCCGCTCCAGGATGCGCAGCTGCTCGGTGCGGTCGGGCTTGGCGTGCGGGCGCTCGACGCGCGCCTGGATCCAGGCCCGCTCCTCCGGGTTCTGGATGTGCATGTACTCCACGCCGATGGTGCGGCAGTAGGAGTCGCGCAGCACGCCGAGGATCTCGCGCAGCTTCATCAGGGGACGGCCGCCGAACCCGCCGGTGGCGAACTCGCGCTCCAGGTCCCACAGGGTCAGGCCGTGCGACTTGATGTCGAGGTCGGGGTGCTTGCGCTGCTTGTACTCCAGCGGGTCGGTGTCGGCCATCAGGTGGCCCCGGACCCGGAAGGCGTGGATCAGCTCGAGGACCCGGGCCGACTTGGCCACGTCGTCGTCGTGCGTGGTCGAGATGTCCTGGACCCAGCGGATCGGCTCGTAGGGGATCCGGAGGGACTCGAAGACCTCGTCGTAGAAGCCCTCCTCGCCCAGCAGGAGCCGGTGGACCTGGCGCAGGAAGTCGCCCGACTGGGCCCCCTGGATGATCCGGTGGTCGTAGGTGCTGGTGAGCGTCATGACCTTGCTCACCGCCAGGCGGGAGAGGGTCTCGGGGGACGCCCCCTGGTACTCCGCGGGGTACTCCATCGCGCCGACGCCGATGATCGTGCCCTGGCCCGGCATCAGGCGCGGCACCGAGTGCACGGTGCCGATGGTGCCCGGGTTGGTGAGCGAGATCGTGGTGCCGGAGAAGTCGTCGACGCCGAGCTTGCCCGCCCTGGCCTTGCGCACCACGTCCTCGTAGGCGACCCAGAACTGGCGGAAGTCCATCCGCTCGGTCGCCTTGATCGACGGCACCAGGAGCTGGCGGGTGCCGTCGCTCTTGGCGACGTCGATGGCCAGACCCAGGTTGACGTGCTCGGGCTTGACCAGCACCGGCTTGCCGTCGACCTCGGTGTAGGAGTGGTTCATCTCGGGCAGGACCTTGAGGGCCTTGACCACCGCGTAGCCGATGAGATGCGTGAACGACACCTTGCCGCCGCGACCGCGCGACAGGTGGTTGTTGATCACGATGCGGTTGTCGATCAGCAGCTTGGCCGGCACCGCGCGGACACTCGTCGCCGTCGGTACGACGAGACTGGCCTCCATGTTGGCGGCGGTCCTGGCGGCCGCGCCCCGGAGTCGGATCTCCTCGGCGCCGGTGGCGGTGGGCAACTGCGTCTCCTGCTTGGGTCTGTCAGCCGGGGCGGCCGCGGCCGCCGGAGTCTTGCCGGCCGCGGGCTTCGCCGCAGGCTCGGCCTTGGTCGGGGTCTTGCCTGCCGGAGCCGTGGCCGGTGCGGTTGTCGGAGGAGTGGACGCGGCGGTCGCCGCGCCCTGGGTCGCGGCTTTGCCGGACCCGGAATCAGGGCTGTAGTCAGCGAAGAAGTTCCACCAGGCGCGGTCTACGGACTCGGGATCCTGGAGGTACTTCTGGTACAGCTCGTCGACCAGCCATTCGTTCTGACCAAAGGCTGCCAGCGGGTTTGTCCGCGACGACTCAGACGACACGGCGGAAATCGCCCTCTTCCGCAGATCGGCGTTGATGATAGAGAACCTGTCCAAGGCTACTCGCCTCGGCCCGGACCTGCGCCCTTCTGGCCTCAGCTTCCCTCGTCGATCCTCTCAGGACAGCTTAAAACGGTCGGCGCCGGGGACCGGCTCAACCGTTCCGTTCCTGTTCAGGACCTTCCGCGGATCGATCAGGCCGGTTCGACCAGCCGATATTCAACTCGTATCTTCCGGGTGACATCTTCGAGAAGAGCCGCCAGATCGTCCCCCGCCGCCCGCAGCTCCGCCAGGGACATCGGTTCGAGACGCTCCAGCAGGAACAGCGCGTCGACGGTCTCCTCGGTGATCCGGGTGCGCACGCACTGACGCCAGTTCCACCGCCGGCAGGTGACGCCCCTGTCGTCGCGCCACACGACCTCGCCGGCCTCCGGGTGGTCGATCGCCGGCTCGCCCTTCTCCACGACCTCGAACGGCTCGTCCCCGCTCGCGCGGACCAGCCGGGCCGTGCCCTCGTAGCGGGCCAGGTCCTCTCCGCCGATCGGCAGGCCGTGCCGGACGCTGACCGCGTTGTAGGCGTCGACCACCAGGTTGATCTCGGGCAGTGGCATCCGCCGGACGAGCGCGTCCACCGACGGCCGGGTGCGCTGCGGCTTCGCGCCGAACGCCCGGTACGCCTCCCGCCACGCCTCGACCTTCGGGTCGTCGGCCGCCACGGCCTTCTCCGCCGCCTCGGCCAGCCAGGCCCGCGACCTGTCGTCGGTCGGCCCGTTGCGCAGCCCGTGCACCGTCATGGCCAGCACGGCGAAGTCGGGCCGCAGGGCACTGACGGCGGGGTCCACCCGGATGTCGTCGATCACGGCCCCAAGTGTAGGCCGCGGGCGGACGCTCATCCGGACCGGCGTTCGCCCGGAGAGCGGAGCAAACGGCGGAGCGGACCCCGTCCCG
Organism: Streptosporangium becharense; assembly: GCF_014204985.1. Classification (NCBI taxonomy): domain Bacteria; kingdom Bacillati; phylum Actinomycetota; class Actinomycetes; order Streptosporangiales; family Streptosporangiaceae; genus Streptosporangium; species Streptosporangium becharense. The sequence continues at coordinate 4,918,094 of NZ_JACHMP010000001.1, forward strand.
GCGGAACTCCACGCCCCGGCCCGCCGCAGCGGTCTCGTCGGAAGGCGTGAAGCGCGGGACGGGAGGTACCGAGGGGCGACCGCAGGAGGGCGGCCGCCCGGTCGGGGTCAGCGGCAGAGGGTGCCGTTGAGGAGGAAGCGTTCCGGGCGGGGGGCGGGGCCCGGGACGCCGGCGCCGAGGAAGCCGAAGGTGACGGAACCACCGGGTTCGATGGTCCTGTTCCAGCCGAGGTTCTTCGCGATGACCGTCGCGCCGTCCTGGGAGAGGCCGGCGTTCCAGTGCCCGCGGACGGTCTGACCGCCGGGGAAGGACCAGGCCAGGGACCAGCCCTCGACGGGCTCGCTGCCCGTGTTGGTGATGGTGACCTGGGCGTTGAACCCGTCCGGCCACCGGCCGTGGGTGGTGTAGACGACCTTGCAGGCGCCCGGAGCGGCGGAGGTCGCGAGGTAGGAGGCGACCCAGGCCAGCGGGGCGTTCCAGTTGATGGTCAGCTCGTTGGTGGACCAGGATTCGATGTCGTCGATGTAACAGAACTGGGGTGCGCAGCCGCGGAGCTTGGCCTGGGCCAGCGGGTCCTGGAGGCTGGAGTTCGGGCCGCCGGCGAGGGTGCCGCGCGGCGGGTTGGGCAGGGACGGGTCGAGCTGGCGGGCGTACCAGCGGCTGTGCTGGTTCCTGGAGGCGACCTCGCCGTAGCCGGTCACGTACGACAGGTTGAGGGCGTTGCGGCCGAAGACGTAGTCGAGTCCCTCAAGCACCCCGTCGCGATACTTCGCCTCGCCGCTGATGTCGTGCGCGACGGCCATCACGACCATGTTGTTGAGCACCAGGTGGTTGGAGCCCCAGTCGTAGTCCGGCGGGTTGTAGGGCAGGCCGTACGGGTGGGCCCGCTGCACCGCGAGGTACCTGTCGGCACCCTGGAGCACCGACTGCCGCACCCTCGCCCGGTCGGGGAGGTCGTTGGGCACCGCCGCCAGTTGCAGGCGGCCGAGCGGAGCGGTGTTGCCCCAGTCGAAGCCGCGCTCGCGCCAGATGTCCGCGGTGTGGTGCGGGGAGGCGAGTACGAAGTCCCGGAACTCCTTCTCGCCGGTGGTGATGTAGAGCTCGGCGGCGGCCCAGTAGAACTCGTCGCTCACGTCGCCGTCGCTGTAGGCGCCGCCGCCCACCCCGTCGGCGGGGTCGGCGTACCGCGCCGGGTCGGCCTTGGCCGCGGCCCACGCCTTCCTGGCGGCGGTGAGGTTGCGCGCGGCGAACGCGGCGTCGTACGGGGCGAACAGCCGGGCGGCCTGGGCGGCGGTGGCGGCCAGGTTGAGCGTGGCGGCGGTGGAGACCGGATGCAGCTCGCGTGGCTGCGGGTCGAGGTGCGGCAGGAGCGGCAGACCGGTCCACGCGGCATCGTGGATCTTGTGGTGGGCCATGCCCCGGTGCGGCTTGTCGTCCGGGACCTGCATGCTGAGCAGGAACTCCTGCTCCCAGCGGGCCTCGTCCAGGATGTCGGGCACCCCGTTGCCGCTCTCCGGGATGTCGAGGTCGCCGTCCCGGTGGATCCCGTCGGCTCTGGCGCGTTCGTGGGCGGACATCAGCTGGTGGACGGAGATGCCCCCGTTGACGACGTACTTACCGTGGTCGCCCGCGTCGTACCAGCCGCCGCGGACGTCCAGCGTGTAGTCGCACACGCCGGCCTGGCAGGGCACCGAGACGTCACCCCGGTTGGGGGCGACACCGGAGTGACCGGCGGGCCTGCCGTAGCCGGGGCGGAGGCCGTCGAGGATCTCGATGCCGCTGCGCTGGGTGTAGTAGAACTTCAGCGCGTCGGCACCGAGGTCGCGGTAGACGCCGGCACCGATGTCGAACGGGCGGCTGGTCTCGCCGTCGGCCTCCAGCGTGTAGCCGGTGCCCGGTGCGGTGACCGAGCCGAAGTCGACGGTGTGCACGTTCTGGCCGGAGCTGCCGTCGACCCCGCGCGGGACGGTCTCGCCCTCGGCGACGACCTCGCCGCCGCGCCTCAGCTTCCAGCTGACCGGTTCCGTCCCCTTCGTGACCAGGGTGGCCCTCTTCGGGCCGGAGGGCAGGTAGCCGACCATGTTCACCCGGACGCGGGGCCCTGTGTCGGGCTTGTAGACGTCCGGCTCGGCACCGCCTTTCAGGGAGACGTCGTCCACGCAGAACCTCCACGGGGTGGCGCTGCCCCCGAGCTGGAACGCGACCTGCGCGCCCGGCAGGTCCACGGGCGAGGTGAAGGTGTAGGCGTAGGTGTTGCCGGACACGCTCAGTTCGGGGCCGGCGGACAGGTACTGGGTGTACGGATCGACCGGAAGCTGGACGAGCGCCTTCACCACGCGGCCCGGCGTCGCGGTACCGAAGAAGGAGAAGGCGTACGTCTCGTCCTTGACCAGGGGGATGTCGTTCTGGCCGATGATGACGTCCCACGGGTTGACGGTGCCGCCGGGGACGTCGGCGCACAGCCGCCCGTCCTCGACCTCCGGTGTGGTGTTGCCGGTGCTCCACCAGGGGGCGGTACCGGTGTCGAAGGTGCCGTTGACGATCTGTTCGGGCCCCTCGCCCGCACCGGCGGCACGCGGCGGGGGCGGGTTCTTCGCGGCGGCCGGTGGTGATGAGGGCGGGTTCTTCGCGGAGGCCGGAGGCGTCGGGGCCGGGGCCGTCAGAGTGACGGGGGAGGTGGCCGGTCCCGCCGGGACGGTGGTGTGGGAGAGCGGGACCGCCAGGGCGGTGGCGGGGGACGGGGTCAGGGGCACCAGGGCGGCGGCCGTGGCGAGGGCGAGCCAGGCGGGTGATCTGGTCACGGGGGTCCTTCGGGCGAGGAGGGATCCGTCCGGGCCGGCGGGAGCGCTCCACCGGGTGGGAGCACTCCCGGATCGGGGTGCGCCGATGGTTCCAGCGCTCTCCGCCGACCGTCAATCGGCTCGCCCCGTGCCCGCCCGCTGACCGGGTGAACGACCGGTTCGCCGGATGAAACTTTCAGCGGCCGTCAGGCGGAGGTCCAGTCGACCTCCGGCCCGCGCGGCACGATCCCGCTCGGGTTGAGGTTCGTCTGCGTCATGAAGTAGTGCCGTTTGATCTGGTCGAAGTCGGTCGTGTCACGGAAGGCGGGGATGGCGTACAGCTCGCGCGCGTAGGCCCACAGCGCCGGGTAGTCGACCAGCCGCCGGACCGAGCACTTGAAGTGCGAGTGGTAGACCGCGTCGAACCGGGCGAGGGTCGGGTAGAGCCGCACGTCGCTCTCGGTGAGCTCGTCGCCGTGCAGGCGGCGCCGGTGCGACAGCCGCTCCTCCAGCATGTCGAGCGTGGCGAACACCTTGGTGACCGCCTCGTCGTACGCCTCCTGCGATCGGGCGAACCCGGCCTGGTAGACGCCGTTGTTGAGGCCGTCGAAGATCACCTCGTTCAGCGCGTCGATCTCCGCGCGCAGCGCCTCGGGGTAGAGGTCCGGCGCGTGCTCGGCGTGCCAGGGGGCGAACGCGGTCTCCAAGGTGAGGGTGATCTGCGGGTAGTCGTTGGTGACGAGCCGTCCTGCCACGCTGTCCCACACGCAGGGCACCGTGTAGCGGCCCCGGTAGTCGGGGTCGGTGGCGAGGTAGAGCTCGGAGAGGTACTCCACACCGGTCGCCGGGTCGCCGCCCGGGATTCGCCAGCCCTTCTCGTCCCTGATCGGGTCGACGATCGTCACCCCGATCACGTCCCGCAGGCCCAGCAACTCGCGCACGATGAGCGAGCGGTGTGCCCACGGGCAGGCGTAGGAGGCGTATATCCGGTAGCGGCCGGGCTCCGGCGGGTGCGCGCCTCCGGCCTCGATCAACGTCGTGAACCGGTTCGGCTGCCTGACGAAGCGGCCGTCGGCCGCGGTCTCCTTTTCCAGCTTCATGCTTCCGAAGGTACGGGAAACCTTCCGAAGGTACGGGAAACCGTATAGAACATTATTCTATGCGGGTGGTGGTCGCGGGCGGTGGAGGGCGGTGTGGCGTTCGAGGGAGGTGTCCCGGCATGAGATCGGGAAGAGATGATGTTGTGAATCGGTTGCGCCGTACAAGCGCTGTTTTGTGGCTCCGAGGAGGAAAAGTGACCAAGGGTAGCGACTTGGTCGTATCCCACGAGTCCCCGGGCGAGGAGTCATGACCGAGACCTTGCCCGACCGAGCGGTCGACGCCGACACCTTCCGCAGGGCACTGGCCGTGCACGCGGCCGGGGTCGTCGTCGTCACCGCGCAGGTCGGGGGCGTCCCGGCCGGTCTGACGGCCACCTCGTTCTCGTCGGTCAGCCTCACCCCGCCGCTGGTCTCCTTCTACGTGAACCAGTCGTCGACCACGTGGCCCAGGCTCCGCCAGGCCGGCCACTTCGCGGTGAACATCCTGGCCAGCGACCAGGCCGATGTGGCCGCCCGTTTCGCGGGGAAGGGGGTCGACCGCTTCGCGGCCCCCACCTCCTGGCGTCCCGGACCGCAGGGCGTCCCCCTGCTGGGCGGCGTCTCCGCCCATCTGGTCTGCGCTCCGCACTCCACCGTCGACATCGGCGACCACATCCTGGTCGTCGGTCTCGTCACGGAGACCGCCCTCGCCCCGGAAGGACGCCCGCTGCTTTACCACCGTGGTCGTTTCGGGGGTTTCATCCCGCACCCCTGATTCCGGGTGCACGCGCGCCGCCCGGGGCGTCCGGATCAGCGGCGCCTGGACTTCCCCGGCCCGGACGAGCAGCCGACGCCGCACCGTGGCCTACCGCCGGTACCGGACGAGCCGGATGATCCCGAAGAACCAGGCGAATCTGACGAGTCATGCTGATCGGTGTCGTCCACGGTGGAGTCGTCGTCCGCGGTGTTCGCGGGCTCCTCCGCATCTTCCATGGCGGCCTGTTCTTCGGCGTGGTCGACCGTCGCGGTCTCGCCGGTCCCTCCTTTCTTGACGGCGCGGTGCATCGGCTGCCCGGGGGTGAAGAACGAGCCCCTCTCGGCCTTCCGCCCCACCGCTGGGGCGACGCGGCTCAACCGGATGTAGTACCAGCGGACACCTCGTTCGTTCTTCTCGCATCTCCCGTCCGGTACGCGGACACGGTCGCCACGCCGTACGCAGATCTCGAAGCGGTCCCCGCCGTCGGGGAGGAAGACGGCGGTTCCCCTGCCGCCCGCCGGGCGTACCCGGACGCGCCGTCCCCCCGGCATGCCGGACGAGCCGCCGCCGGCCCGTTCCCCGACGGCTGGGGCACGCCTCAGGTGGGGGATGTAGTACCAGATGTGGCCGTGTTCCAGGTCGTCGCACCGCTGGTCCTCGACGCGGATCGGCGGCTCCCGCCGGACACAGATCTCCATGAAGACCTTTTCCGCCTTTTCGGCTGCCTTTTCGGTTGTTTTCGGTATAGCAGTAACCGAGGGGGGATGCGCGGGCGAAGAGGTGATGCCGGGGGTGTGCGATGACGACGTCATGTCCCGGGTGGCCGACGTGCAGCCTCCGGTGGTCATCGCCACGACCAGGAACAGGGTGAAAGCGCGCGGTGTGGACGTCAAAGCTCCCCATAAGTGATCGGTGTTCCACGGTGAAGGGGGAAACGCCCGGGGTGTTCACTGAGTTCCGAAACCTTGACATTTTGTGAAATGGCAGGGAAAGGGATTGGAACCCAATCGATGGTGTTTTATTCGCTATATCGTGATGTGTCGTTCGGCCGGGATGGGCTGGGGTGCGTGTCCGGGGTGCGGGGACCGTGCGTCCGGAGGCAGGTCATGTGCCCGGGGTGGGCGGGGCGTCCTTCCGGCGCCCGGGGCGTGACGAGCCGCCACCCCGGATGGGCGGCCCTCAGGCGAGGCGGGCGGTGCCGCGGCCGATGGCCAGGGGGAGGTCGAGGGCGGTGCGGATGCCCGGTGGGGCGGCGCAGAGGGCGGCCACGGAGTTGACGGCGTGCGCGGCGGCCCCGGCCAGGCCGTGGGTGATCTCATCGACGCGGACCATGAACTGGGGCACCCCCTCGATGTGGATGCTGAAGCCGGGATCGGCCCAGCGGCCCACCCTGGTCGCGTCGGCCTTGTAGACGCACTCCACGGTCATGAAGGGCCGGCCGCGGACCAGGCCGCTGAACGTCCAGCGGGAGGCGCACACCGTGCCCGCCCTGACCGGCCCGGCGGCGGTCTCGAACTCCTCCCGGGCGAGCTCGAACTCGTCCCTCTCGTCGACCTCGTCCAGCGCCACGCCCAGGTTCTCCGCCACGAACTGCACGCTCTCGGCGAAGAGCGCACGCTGGTAGGCCCGGAAGGGGCGGACCGCGGCGACGTAGTCCTTGGGGGAGAGGGTGAAGCCGAACAGGTCGACGACGGTCTGCCGGGACGGGTGCCCCCGGAAGTCGGACGACTCCCGGACGAAGATGTGGTCGACCCGGCTGGACAGGCCGGTCAGGGCGAGCGGCAGCGTGTCGCTCATGAAGCCGGGGTTGATGCCGGTGCCGTGCAAGGAGGAGCCCCCGGCCCGGCAGGCGGCCTCCAGGCGCTCGACCACGGCCGGGCCGTAGCACTTGGGATACACGAACCCGGTGGTGGTGATGACGTTCTTGCCCGTGGCGAGCAGCGCGCAGATGGTCTCCAGGTCGTTCGGGTGGTTCCCGCCGAAGAAGGAGGCGGGCAGCGGCATGTACAGCACGCAGTCGGCGTCCAGGGCCAGGATCTCGTCGACGTCGTCGGTGCAGGTGACTCCGGCCTCGGGGAGGCCGACGAGTGCTCCGGCGTCCTGCCCGACCTTGTCGGGGTCGTAGACGAGCACCCCCACGAGCTCGAAATCGGGGCGGGTGATCAGACTGCGCAGGGAGTATCTGCCGACGGCGCCTGTGGCCCACTGGACCACGCGCAGGGGTGGCGACAAAGGCATGGGGGCCTCCAGCCCGGGTTTTCGGGCGGGGCCCTACAGGGAGATTTGAGGGAAGTCGTCGTTGACCCTCGCCCGGCGTGAGCCAAAAACTTTAGCAGAAATTAATACGAGCGCTCACTATCCGCAACGATCTGCTATTGCTCCGGTTACCGATCGCGAGTGTCGTGCGGATTCTTCGATGGCGTCCGCGGGCTCGGCCGGGCTATGGTTCAGAGGACCAGAATTATGTTCTCGTGGGAAGGGCTGCGGATGTCAGAGCTGCGATTCGACGGCAGGGTTGCGATCGTCACCGGCGCGGGACACGGCCTCGGCCGTTCGCACGCGCTGGCACTGGCCGAACGGGGTGCCAAGGTGGTCGTCAACGACCTCGGCGGTGCGCTGGACGGCTCCGGCGCCTCCACCGGACCGGCGGCCGAGGTGGTCGCGCTCATCACGGGGAACGGCGGCGAGGCGGTCGCCAGCACCGACGACGTCGCGACCCCCGAGGGTGCCAAGGCCATCGTGCGGACGGCGGTCGATACCTTCGGCCGGGTGGACATCGTCGTCAACAACGCCGGCATCCTGCGCGACAAGTCGTTCGGCAAGATGAGCGTCGAGGAGTTCGACCGGGTCATCGCGGTCCACGTCCGCGGCTCGTTCCTGGTCAGCCGGGAGGCGTTCCCCTACCTCAAGGAGCAGGGGTACGGCCGCATCGTCAACACCTCCTCCCCGGCCGGCCTGTTCGGCAACTTCGGCCAGGCCAACTACTCCACCGCCAAGATGGGCCTGGTGGGCCTGACCAAGACGCTCGGCATCGAGGGGGCCAGGGCCGGGATCAAGGCCAACGCGATCGCGCCGGTCGCCTGGACGCGGATGACCGAGTCGCTGCTGCCGGCCGAGTTCGAGGTGAAGTTCACCTCGGAGCGGGTGAGCGCGCTGGTGGCGTTCCTGTCGCACGAGACATGCGAGACCAGCGGCGAGGTCTTCAGCGTCGGCGGCGGGAGGATCGCCCGCGTGTTCGTGGCGGAGGGGCCCGGCTGGAAGAAGGACGATCACACGGTGGAGGACATCCGTGACAACTGGGAGGCCGTCATGGCCGAGCAGCCGTACCTGACCCCGACCACCCTCGGCCTGCAGGCGTCCGCCTCGATGAAGGCGATGCTCTGACCCGATGCTCTGACCGGTGCTCTGAGCCGGTGCTCTGACCTGTCGTGTCGGCTCGGCACTCCGGCCCGCAGCGCCGAGCCGGAGCCCTGACCCGGAGCCCCGGGCCGGCGTCCTCTCCGGACGGCCGATCACGCCCCCGCCGGATCCCGGCGGGGGCTTCTTGTCGCCCTACTTTTGCTCAATCCGGCGAAAGTTAGTGAAGGTATAGGAAAAACCTCTTCACAAACCGGGGCGAACGGAGTTAGCTTCTGCACACCCCACTCCGAACGCGGAGGTGCTGTGAAGCGGACCACCGTTCGGCCGGAGAACGCCCATCAGGCGGCGTTGCTCCGGTTGTTGCGTGAGAGAGCGAGATCGCGTGCCGAGCTCGGTGACGTGGTCCGCCTGTCCAGGTCGAAGCTCAACCTGGAGCTCGACCGCCTGATCGAGCTGCGCCTGGCCGAGCAGGCGGGGCTGGCGGCCTCGCGGGGCGGACGCAGGTCGGGCCTGGTCCGCCTGGCTTCGGGGCTGCGCTTCGCCGGCATCGACATCGGCGCCACCTCGCTGGACGTGGCCGTCACCGACGGTGAGCTGGAGATCCTCGGCCACGTGAGCGAGGCGTGCGATGTGCGCGACGGGCCGGTGGCCGTGCTCGACCAGGCCATGGAGATGATCGCGAAGCTCCGTGACCAGGGGTTGTTCACCCAGTTGCAGGGCGTCGGGATCGGCGTTCCCGGGCCGGTGAGCTTCCGGGAGGGGGTGCCGGTGGCGCCGCCGATCATGCCGGGGTGGGACCGCTACCCCGTCCGGGAGACGGTCGGCCAGGAGCTCGGCTGCCCCGCCGTGGTCGACAACGACGTCAACATCATGGCCCTGGGCGAGTTGCATTCGGGGCTGGCCAAGCAGGTCGACGACTTCCTGTTCGTCAAGATCGGCACCGGAATCGGCTGCGGCATCGTGGTGGACGGCAAGATCTACCGGGGCGTCTCCGGCAGCGCGGGCGACATCGGCCACATCCGCGTCGATGACGAGGGCCCCGTCTGCGTCTGCGGCAACGTGGGCTGCCTGGAGGCGTACTTCGGCGGGGCCGCCCTCGCCCGGGAGGCCACGGCCGTCGCCGGGCGCTCGCCGTACCTGGGCGAGCGGCTCCGGCAGACCGGCACGCTCACCGGCGAGGACGTCGCCAGGGCCGCCGAGATGGGCGACGCCGAGGCGGTGCGGCTGATCCGCGACGGCGGGCGCCGGGTCGGCACGGTGCTGGCCGGGCTCGTCAGCTTCTTCAACCCGGGTCTCGTGATCGTCGCGGGTGGCGTGGCCCGGCTCGGCCACGTGCTGCTCGCCGAGATCAGGAGCGTCGTCTACCGCAGGTCGCTGCCGCTGGCGACCGGCAACCTGCCCATCGTGCTCTCCGAGCTGGGACCCGACGCGGGTGTGATCGGCGCGGCCCGGCTCGGCAGCGATCGCGTTTTCTCGGCCCCATGACCACCGAGCGAGGTCCGATGTCCGAAGCAGCGTCCGAAGAGACTCCCGAGACGGTGTCCGGCACCGCACCAGGCCCGGCGTCCGGTACGACGACAGATGCGGCATCCGGGACCGCCCCCCTGCTGATCATGCGGGGCATCGTCAAGCAGTTCCCCGGCGTGCGCGCCTTGGACGGCGTCGACCTGGAGGTGCTACCCGGGGAGGTGCACTGCCTGCTCGGCCAGAACGGCGCGGGCAAGTCCACCCTCATCAAGGTCCTCGCCGGTGCCCACCACCCCGACGAGGGCACCATCACCTTCGGTGGCGAGCAGGTGCGCCTGTCCGGCCCGACGGCCGCGATCAGGCTCGGCATCTCCACGATCTACCAGGAGCTCGACCTGGTCGACGGGCTGAGCGTGGCCGAGAACATCTTCCTCGGCCACGAGCCGGCCCGGCTGGGGTTCGTCAGCCAGGGCGAGGCGAACCGGGCCACCCGGGACCTGCTGGGCAGGCTCGGGCACGGCGAGATCCGCCCGACCACCGAGGTCGGCCGGCTCTCCCCGGCGGCCAAGCAGGTGGTGAGCATGGCGCGTGCGCTGTCGCACGACACCCGGCTGATCGTGATGGACGAGCCGTCGGCGGCCCTGGCGCACGACGAGGTCGCCAACCTGTTCCGGATCATCCGGGAGCTGACCGCGCAGGGCGTGGCGGTGGTCTACATCTCGCACCGGCTGGAGGAGATCCGCGAGATCGGCGACCGGGTGACGGTGCTCAAGGACGGCCGCACGGTCGCGGTCGGGCTGCCGGCCCGGGAGACCCCGACGGCGCGCGTCGTCTCGCTGATGACCGGCCGCGACGTCGAGTACGTCTTCCCGCCCCGCCGGTCCCGGACCACCGGGGCGGAGGTGCTCCGGGTCGAGGGGCTCACCGTGCCCGGCCGGGTCGCCGGCGTGTCGTTCTCGGTGCGGGCGGGGGAGATCGTCGGGCTGGCCGGGCTGGTCGGTTCCGGCCGTTCGGAGATCATCGAGGCGATCTACGGGGCACGCCGCTTCTCGGGCGAGGTGGTGCTGGAGGGCCGGCCTGTCCGGCGCCGCGGCACCGCGGGCACGGTCCGGCTGGGCATGGGCCTGGCGCCCGAGGAGCGCAAGGCGCAGGCGTTGCTGCTGGACCAGAGCGTGGCGCGCAACATCACGCTGGCCAGCCTGGGCCGGTACTCGCGCTTCGGCTGGATGGACCGGCGGCGCGAGGCCGAGGACGCCCGCGGCATGGTGACGGCCCTGGACATCCGGCCCGGCGATCCGGAGCGGCCGGTCAAGACGCTGTCGGGCGGCAACCAGCAGAAGGCGGTGCTGGCGCGCTGGCTGGTCAACGGCCGCAAGCTGCTGCTGCTGGACGAGCCGACCCGCGGGGTGGACGTCGGAGCCCGGGCGGAACTGTACGCGGTGGTGCGGCGGCTGGCCGACGAGGGGATCGGGGTGCTGCTCGTCTCCAGCGAGGTGCCGGAGGTGCTCGGCCTGGCCGACCGGGTGCTGGTCATCAGGGAAGGCCACATCATCCACGAGGCCGGCGCCGGTGAGCTGGACGAACACCGGGTGCTCGACATGATCATGGAAGGCAGCGCACTGTGATGAACGCCGATTCTCTCGGTCCGCGAGGCCGCGCCGTCCCGGCGAGGTCCCGGTGAGGCCGCCCGCCGGTGGGAGCACCCCGGTCAAGGCACCCGCCGCCGCCGTACCCGCCGCCGGGAGCGGACCGCTCGCCCGGCTGGGGATCACCCGGCTGGGGGAGGCCCGCCACCTCGGGCTGGTGATCGCCCTGGTGCTGCTGGCGGTGGTGGGCCTGGTCACGGTGCCCGAGACCTTCGCGACCGCCTCCAACCTGGTGAGCATCCTGTCGCTGGCCGCGACCATCGGGGTGATCACGGTCGGCATGACCTTCGTGATCATCGGTGGCGGGATCGACCTGTCGGTCGGCGCGGTGATGGCGCTGGCCTCGGTCTGGGCGACCACGCTGGCCACCCAGTCGTACGGGCCGTTCGTGATGATCCTGTGCGCGGTGCTGGTCGGCACCGGCGCCGGGCTGGTCAACGGGCTGCTGATCTCCTACGGGCGGCTGGTGCCGTTCATCGCGACCCTGGCGATGCTGGTGGCCGCCCGCGGGCTGGCCCAGCGCATGTCGAACCGCAAGACCCAACTGGTGCAGCAGGGCAACGAGATGATCGTGGAGCTGTCGACCACGCGGGTGCTGGGCATCCCGGTGCTGGTCTACGTCTTCGCGGTCGTGGTGGTGCTGGGCTGGGTGCTGCTGAACCGCACCACGTTCGGCCGGCGCACCTACGCGGTCGGCGGAAACCCCGAGGCCGCCCGCCTGGCCGGCATCGACGTGCGCCGGCACACCGTCCTGCTGTACGCGCTGTCGGGGCTGTGCTGCGGCATCGCGGCGGTGCTGATCATGGCCAGGACCACGACGGGGTCCTCCACCCACGGCGACCTGTACGAGCTGGACGCCATCGCCGCGGTGATCATCGGCGGCACGCTGCTGACCGGTGGCCGCGGCACGATCATCGGGTCGATCCTCGGCCTGCTGATCTTCACTGTGATCACCAACCTGTTCATCCTCAACGGGCTCAACACCAGCGACCAGCTGATCGCCAAGGGCCTGATCATCGTGGTGGCCGTGCTCCTGCAGCGGCGCAGCCTCGAATCGCGAACCTAGACCCGCGTCCCGCGGGCCGGTCAGGGGCCCGCGGGACGCGTGCCGTTCTCACCCCCCACGAAGGAGCAAGGTCATGACAGAGAACGTCGCCCGCCGGGGATTCCTGCTCGGCGGAGCCGCCCTCGGGGCGGGCGCGCTGGTGAGCGCGTGCACGAGCAACGAGCCGGCGGCGGCGCCGGGCACGGCCGCTCCGGCGCCCGCGCCGGCGGCCACCGGTGGCAACGACGCCCCCGGCCAGAAGGTCGTCATCGGCTTCTCGGCGCCGGCGGCCGACCACGGCTGGATCGCGGCGATCGCCAAGAACGCCGAGGCCACCGCCAAGCAGTACTCCGACGTGGAGTTCAAGCCGGTCGAGCCGACCAACGACATCAACGCGCAGATCTCCGCGGTGGAGTCGCTGATCGCGGCCAAGGTCGGCGCGCTGGTGATCCTGCCCAACGACGGCCAGCAGCTCAACCAGATCGCCCGCCAGGCTTCCGACGCGGGCATCCCGGTGGTCAACCTGGACCGGGTCTTCCCCGACAAGCTGTCGTACCGCACCTGGATCGGCGGCGACAACTACGGCATGGGGGTCGCGGCCGGGCACTACATCGGCAAGACGCTCAAGGACAAGGGCGTGTCCAACCCGGTGATCCTGGAGATCCAGGGCATCGCCACGCTGCCGCTGACCCAGGACCGCAGCAAGGGCTTCGAGGACGCGCTGAAGACCTACGGGTTCAGCGTGACGGCCAGGCAGGACGCGCAGTTCACCGTGGAGTCGGGCACCAGGGTGGCGGCCAACCTGATGCAGGCGCACAAGAAGATCGACGCGATCTGGAACCACGACGACGACCAGGGCGTCGGCGTGCTGGCCGCGGTCAAGGAGGCCGGCCGCAGCGAGTTCTTCATGGTCGGCGGCGCCGGGTCGGCCAACGCGATGCGCGAGATCAAGGCCGACACCGGGGTGCTGAAGGCCACCGTCACCTACAGCCCGACCATGGCCGCGTCGGCGATCAAACTGGCCCGCCTGATCGCGCAGGGGAAGGGGATGAGCGACCTGGTGGAGAACGGGGTGCCGCAGTCGATCACACTGGCGTCGGAGACCATCACCAAGGACAACGTGGACAAGTATCTGCCGCTCGGGTTCGAGTCCTGATGGGTGCCGACGGCAGGCCGACGCTGGGGATCGGCATGGTCGGGTACGCGTTCATGGGCCGGGTGCACTCGCAGGCGTGGCGCAGCGTCTCGGCGTTCTTCGACCTGCCGGTCCGGCCGTCGATGAACGCGCTGTGCGGTCGCTCGGCCGAGGCGACCGCGCGGGCCGCCGGGACGCTGGGCTGGGCCGCGGTGGAGACCGACTGGCGCAAGCTCGTCGGCCGCGACGACGTCGACGTCGTCGACATCTGCACGCCCGGCGACAGCCACGCCGAGATCGCCATCGCGGCGCTGGAGGCGGGCAAGCACGTACTGTGCGAGAAACCGCTGGCCAACACCGTGGCCGAGGCCGAGGCGATGGCCGCCGCCGCCCGCGCCGCCGCCGAACGCGGCGTGTACGCGATGGTGGCCTTCAACTACCGCCGGGTGCCCGCGGTCGCGCTCGCCCGCCGGTGGGTGGCCGAGGGCCGGATCGGCCGGATCCGGCACGTGCGCGCGCAGTACCTGCAGGACTGGATCGCCGACCCGGACTTCCCGCTGGTGTGGCGGCTGCGCAGGGACAAGGCGGGATCGGGGGCACTGGGCGACATCGGCGCGCACATCGTCGACACCGCCCAGTTCGTCACCGGCGAGCGCCTGACCGAGGTGTCGGCGCTGACCGAGACGTTCGTCACCGAACGCCCCCTGGCCGACGGCTCGGCCGGACTGGCGGCCGGCTCCGGCTCCGGCGCCCGGACGGGCACGGTCGACGTCGACGACGCCGCGCTGTTCATCGGCCGGCTGTCCGGCGGCGGCCTGGCCTCCTTCGAGGCCACCCGGTTCGCCACCGGACGCAAGAACGCGCTGCGCCTGGAGATCAACGGCTCGGCCGGCAGCCTGGCCTTCGACTTCGAGGCGATGAACGAGCTGTGGTTCCACGACCACACCCTGCCGGAGGCCGAGGCGGGGTTCCGCAGGGTGCTGGTCACCGAGGCCGACCACCCGTACGCGGGCGCCTGGTGGCCTCCCGGCCACGGGCTGGGATACGAGCACACCTTCACCCACGAGGTGAGGGACTTCCTGGAGGCGATCGCCACCGGCACCGCCCCCGAGCCGTCCTTCGACGACGGCCTGCGGGTGCAGCGGGTGCTGGGTGCGGTCGAGACGAGCGCGGCCCGGCAGAGCCGCCTGACACCCGTGGAGGACGTATGAGCAGGCCGATCACGCTGTTCACCGGCCAGTGGGCCGACCTGCCGTTCGAGGAGGTGTGCCGACTGGCGTCGGAGTGGGGCTACGACGGGCTGGAGATCGCCTGCTGGGGCGACCACTTCGAGGTGGACAAGGCGCTGTCCGACGACTCCTACGTCGAGCGCAAACTGGCGGTGCTCGCCAAGCACAACCTCAAGGTGTGGACGATCTCCAACCACCTGCTCGGCCAGGCCGTCTGCGACAACCCCATCGACGAGCGGCACCGGGCCATCCTGCCCGCCCGCGTCTGGGGCGACGGGGAGCCCGAGGGCGTGCGGCGGCGCGCGGCCGAGGAGATGAAGGACACCGCGCGGGCCGCGGCCAGGCTGGGCGTGGACACCGTGGTCGGGTTCACCGGCTCGTCCATCTGGCACACCGTGGCGATGTTCCCGCCGGTGCCGCCCTCGATGATCGAGGCCGGCTACGCCGACTTCGCCGACCGGTGGAACCCGATCATGGACGTCTTCGACGAGGTCGGGGTGCGTTTCGCGCTGGAGGTGCACCCCAGCGAGATCGCCTACGACTACCACACCACGGTCCGCACCCTGGAGGCGATCGGGCACCGGCCGGCCTTCGGGCTGAACTGGGACCCCTCGCACATGGTGTGGCAGGAGGTCGACCCGGTCGGCTTCATCCTGGACTTCGCCGACCGGATCTACCACGTCGACTGCAAGGACGCCAAGGTGCGCACCGGCGACGGCCGCCGCGGGCGGCTGTCGTCGCACCTGCCCTGGGCCGACCTGCGCCGCGGCTGGGACTTCGTGTCCACCGGGCGTGGCGACGTGCCCTGGGAGGACTGCTTCCGGGCGCTGAACGCGATCGGCTACGACGGGCCGATCTCGATCGAGTGGGAGGACGCCGGCATGGACCGCCTGGACGGGGCACCGGACGCGCTGGCCGTGATCCGCGGGCTCAACGCCATCACCCCGCCGTCGGCGGCCTTCGACGCCGCCTTCTCCACCGAGTAGGGCGGCGGCCCCGCCTTCCCGGTTTCTCCGTTTCGGCGGCCGTCGCGGCACCCGGGGTCCGGGGCGGGTCGCGTGGCACCCGGGCTCCGGGGCGGGTCTCGTGCTCGGCGGGTCCGTCCCGGGCGAACCCCGTCCCCCGTCCCACTGGAGGGCGGGGACGGGGGACGGGGACGGATCAGCCGGGGACGGCCGGGATCAGTCGAGGACGACGATCTGGCGCAGCACCTCGCCGCCCCGCAGGGCCGCCACGGCGTCGTTCAGGTCCGCCAGCCTGATCCGGGAGCTGATCATGCTCTCCAGGTCGAGCTTGCCCGCCTTGTACAGGCCGGCGAGGAAGGGGAAGTCGCGCCGGACGTCGGAGCCGCCGTAGAGGGAGCTGAGGATGTTCTTGCCCTCGAACAGCAGGCTGAAGGCGTTCAACGGGACGGTGTCGTTCGCGGCTCCCGCCCCCACCACGACCACGTCGCCGCCCCGCCGGGTCGCCCTCCAGGCGGTCATGATCGCCGCAGACTTGCCGACGGCCTCGAAGCCGTAGTCGAAGCCGAAGCCGCCGGTGAGCGTGGCGATCGCGTCCTGCAGCTGGTCGGGGGTGACGGCGTGGGTGGCGCCGACCTTCCGCGCCAGGGCGTGCTTCGACTCCAGGGGGTCGATCGCCAGGATCGTGGTGGCCCCGGAGATGCGGGCCCCCTGGATGATGGACAGGCCGATGCCGCCGGCGCCGACCACCGCGACCGTCGAACCGGCCCTGACCCGGGCCGTGTTGAGCGCGGCGCCCACGCCGGTGGTGATCCCGCAGCCGATCAGCGCCGCCGCCTCGAAGGGCACCTCGGGGTCGACCTTGACCGCGCCTTGCCAGGGCACCACGATCTCCTCCGACCAGGTGCCGCACCCGGCCATGCCGAACGCCGGGGTGTCGCCGCCGTAGCGGAACCGGGCGTTGACGAAGCTGTCCATCACGTAGGTCATGCACAGGTGCGGCTGGTGCACCAGGCAGTTGGCGCAGGTGCCGCAGGCCGGCGTCCAGTTGATGATGACGTGGTCACCGGGCTGCACGGTGGTCACGTGGTCGCCGACCTCGACGACCACGCCGGAGCCCTCGTGGCCGGGGATGACCGGCAGCGGCATGGGCAGCACGCCGCTGATCACCGACAGGTCGGAGTGGCAGACCCCGGTCGCCCTGATCTTGACGCGGACGTCGGCCGGGCCCATCGGGGCGAGGGTGAAGTCGTCGCGGATGTCGAGCTTGTCGTCACCGACGGCGTGCAGAAGCGCACCGCGCATGGGGGGTCCTCCTAGTTCTCCTCTAGGGAGAGGGCGGCTTTGGGGCAGGACCGCACGGCGTGCCGGACGCGGTCCGTCATCTCCGGCGGCGGCTCAGGCAGCAGCAGGTGCAACTGGTCGTCGTCGTCGAGTTCGAAGACTTCCGGAGCGAGTCCGGTACAGACGGCGTTGGCCTCGCAGACCAGATAGTCGACTTTGACTTTCATGTGGGCCTCCTATACGGGAATGGAGAGCTTACGGTGATCCCAGGAGATCACTCGACTGGGCTCCACCACGAAGGCGACCCGTTTACGGCCGGTGTGGGCCACGTACTCCGCCAGCTGCTCCTCCGCCTCGGGCATCCCGGCCATCCGCCTGGTCACGCCCATGCCGACGCCGAGGACGCCCTCCGGGTCGTCGATCCGCCGCGCCACACCGTAGATCAGGACACCGCGCAGCTCGGAGTACTCCTCCCCGGCCTCGATCAGGCAGCTCACCCGGGCGTCGCGTTCGAGGTTGCGCGTCTTCTGGGCCTTGCCGTAGGTCCAGAACGAGATCTTGCCCTCGGTCAGCCCGTAGAACATGGTCACCATGTGCGGTGTCCCGTCGGGGTTGATGGTGCCGAGCTGGAGCTTGCGCGACCCGGCGACGAACTTTGTCACCTCATCGTCGGACATCGCAATGCGGAGGCGCTGGTTCACGGTGCAAAGTAGAACATGTTCCATAGGGTGGGGCAAGAGTCGTTGGAATGTTGTTCGGTCTGGGTAGTCTGCTGCGATGAGCATCGCCACCGGGCCCGCCGACACGCCCGCTGACAAGCCCGCCGACATGCCCGCCGAACTGTTGCACGCCGCCCGGCGGGCCAAGGGTTTCATGCCGGACCAGGAGGGTCTCGCGCTGTTCGAGACCGCCGCCGCGTACGGCGGTCGCGGCCCGATCTGCGAGATCGGCAGCTACTGCGGCAAGTCGGCCGTCTACCTCGGCGCGGGGGCCCGCCAGGCCGGGTCCGTCGTCTTCACCGTCGACCACCACCGGGGTTCGGAGGAGATCCAGCCGGGGTGGGCCCACCACGACCCCACGCTGGTCGACCCCCGCTTCGGCAGGATGGACTCGCTGCCCTTCTTCCGCGCCACCATCGCCGCCGCCGGGCTGGAGGACGAGGTCATCGCGATCGTCGGCAGGTCGAAGACCGTCGCCCGGCTGTGGAACACCCCGCTGGCGATGCTCTTCATCGACGGCGGCCACTCGGAGGAGCCGGTGACCGAGGACTACGAGGGCTGGGCGCCGCACGTCATGCCCGGCGGCGCGCTGGTCTTCCACGACATCTACCCGGACCCGGCCGACGGCGGTCAGGCGCCGCACCGGGTCTACCTGCGGGCGCTCGCCTCCGGGGCGTTCGAGGAGGTTCGGCACGAAGGCTCCCTCCGGGTGCTGGAGCGGGTCGGGCCCGGCATCGGCTGACGCCCGCGGGCCGGCGCGGGCGACACCCCGGACGGCCCGATCCGGGCCCGCACGGCCAGCGCCAGGCCCCGGCCCGCGCACACGAGCGCGAGGGAGAGGAACAGCCCGCAGCCCACGCCGAGCTCGACCAGCAGGCCGTAGACCGCCGCCGCGGCCATGCCGAACGCCACCTGGCCCCGGGGCGTGCGCGGTGCGGCGACCGGGTCGGCGAGCACGTGGGCGGTGTGCACGGCGAAGGCCGTCCCGGTCATCGGAAGCAGCGCGGCGGCCACCGAGACCTCGCCCAGGCCGCCCCGGACGAACGCCTGCAGCGCGAACCCGCCCGCCCAGCCGGCGACCAGCGGCAGCGTCCCGGCCGGCCGGGACGCCGCCAGTCCCGCGGCGAGCACGGCCAGCGGCACGATCACGTCGAACGGCCCGGACACCCACGCGGTGAACTGGTACGGCGGCGCGACACCCACCCAGGGGAACAGCAGCAGCGCCGCGACGACGCCGGTGTTGGACGGGTTCATGAAGGGCGTCCCGGGCACGTCCCCGCCGGCTCCGGCCGCTCCAGGTGCTCCAGGTGGGCCGATTTCGCCGGGTGCTCCGGGTGCTCCGGGCGTGTCCCCGCCGGTACGCGCCGGTGTCCTCGCCGTGTCCCCGGTGCCCGTCGTCCCCGCCACCCGTACGCGCACGGCGTACGCGCTGCCGACCCCGATCAGGGTGGCCAGCGCGACCGGTGCCGGATGCGCGCCGGTGTGCAGCAGCATCGCGCAGAGCAGGCCGCACGTGTAGGACGGCAGGAGAAAGCCGGCCGTCTCGTCCCGGGGGCCGAGACAGCGGGCCGGGCGCCGCCGGGCCCACGCGTCCACCGTCTCCAGCAGCGACGCGGTGGCCACGCCGGTGAGCGCGCCGACGACCGGCGCGAGGAGGGGCTGCTCGAAGCCCAGCAGGGTGTGCCCCAGCAGGGTGAGCAGGGTGACGGCCGCCGCCGCCCGGCGCGGCGCGGGGTTCCGCCGTCCCCGGCCGGGGTGCCCACGCGGACGGAGTCCGGTGTCCCGGGCCGGGAACCGGCCCGTACGGCGGCGCGGGACGTTCCCGGTCACCACATCTCCTGCGCCTGGCCGCCCGTCAGCAGGATCCGGTGCCAGCCGGGTTCCACGGAGATCGAGGCGGAGTGGTCGCCGCCGCAGACGTCCTTCCAGGAGATCTCGACGGGGACGGGGACGCCCGGCACCTCGTCGCCCAGGCCGAACAGCAGCTCTGGCGCGGAGACCCCGTTGTGCCCGCCCGCCGGATACAACTGCCTGCTGCGCGTGCTCCCGTCGGGCAGGCGCACCGTCGCCACCGCCCCGATGGCCGGCCGCGTCATCTGCGTCGTCCGTGCGGTTCGCGTCGTTCGTGTCGCTCTTGTCGTTCGTACCGTCTGTGCGACGGGTGCCGTCTGCGTCATCGCGGACGGGGCGGCGGGGCAGGAACCGGCGGGCAGGCGCAGCCGCAGGCCCACGAACGGCGCGGTCGGGCCGTGGTTGCGGTAGAGCACCGACCGGGCCCACTGGTTGGCGACCGCGAGGTCCAGCCGCCCGTCGTCGTCCACGTCACCGACGGCCAGCGCCCGGCTGACCGTGTCCCTGATGCCCTTGACGCCCCTCGTGCCTCCCGTGCCTCCCGTGCCTTCTGTGCCTTCCGTGTCCCTCGCCACCCCGGCAGGCCGGGCCACGTCCGTGTAACGCCCGTCCGGGCCGCGGGTGAGGAAGGCGAGCGGGTCGCGGCCCGACAGGTCGTCCCCCGCCCCGATGCCCGGCCACAGCCCGGGGTCGGACACGGCCAGGTCGTTGACCGTCATCGCCTCCTGGAACCGTGCCCACCGGTCGGTCTCCCCCCGGATGAACCCGGCGGCCCGCGCGATCTCGTCGTCGCCGTCGTTGTCGAAGTCCGCGGCCCTGACGTCCCACGACCAGCCGCCGCGGCGCAGGCCCAGCTCCCCGGCCCGCTCTTCGTAGGGTGCGCGGCCTCCGTGGAAGCCGCCCGGCCGGGAGACGAAGGCCAGGTTGCCCTCCGGCAGCGCACGGCCCGCGGCGGCGTTGCTCACCAGGATGTCCGGCCCGCCGTCGGCGTCGAGGTCGGTGAAGGCGACGCCCGCCCCCTTGGACGAGTCACGGCCCAGCACCCGGGACCGGGAGACGGCCGGATGCCGGGTGCCCCGGGCCTCGGTGAACCGGACGCGGCCGGGCACCGACTCGTTGACCAGCAGGCGGTCCGGGCCGAAGTCGTTCGCCACGTACAACTCCGGCAGCCCGTCGCGGTCCAGGTCCTGTGCACCCAGCGCGAGCGTCCAGCCCCTGCCCCCGCCGACCGCGTCGAACACCCCCTCCGCCTCGGTGAACGTCGCCGGTCCGGTCGCGCGGTAGAGCCGGTCGGCGCCGCCGTTGCCGGCGGCGGAGAACGAGTCGGGCATCACGATGTCACCGTGGTCGCCGGTGTCGTCCAGCACCCTGGCGCCGTCCGGGAAGTAGTTGCCGAAGACCAAGTCCAGGCGGCCGTCACCGTCGAAGTCGCCGGCCGTGGCGGCGGCGGTGTTCCAGATCTCCGGCTCGGCGGTCAGCCCCCGGTGGCGGAAGGCCGCCCCGGACGGGGGAGCGCCGGGCACCCGCAGGAACAGGGAGGGGGAACGGCCCCAGTAGTAGACGACCAGGTCCTGCCAGCCGTCCTGGTCGAGGTCGGCGGGCAGGCAGCCGGTCGGCGCCTCATGCGGCCTGCGGTCCGGGGGGACCAGCGTGAACGGCCGGTAGCCGCCGGAGGTGCCTGGCGCGGGCCGGACGGTGACCGTGTCGTGGCGCGGGTCCACCAGGCACACGTCGTCGGAGACGACCTCGTCGTCCACGTCGAACAGCGCGACCGCGGCGCCCGTCGCCGACACCCACGCCCGGACGCGTTCGTACCCTGGTGCGACCGGCCGCAGGGAGCGGTCACCGGGTCTGCTCGGCGGGCCGAGTGGCTCGGCGTGGAAGGAGAACTCGGCGGGTGCCGCCGCGGACGGGCCGTCCGGCGCGTCGGTCAGTCCCCACCCGGCGACGGCGAGCGCCGTCGCGAGGGCACCGGCCGCGCACCGGCGGGCCCTCGGCGTCCCCGCCGGCACTCCCCGGGCCGCGGTCATGAATCGCGGTCGCGCCGTGCCCAGGCCTTCCGGATGCCCGACCGCCACGCCTGGTAATGGTCGCCGCTGTGGGCGTTGTGGCCCAGCGCGACGAGTGCGGCGTCGGTCCAGCCACCCGCCTCGTCCACTTCGGCCCCGCACAGCGCGGGCGCCGCGGCCACGGTGTGCTCGGGGACGGTCCCCGCGATCAGCCGGGCGGCGCAGGCGAGGGCACAGCCCTGGGCCAGGTGCGCGCGGAAGCCGTCCTCGGCCGCGGCGGCGGCCAGCCGCTCCAGGTCCGCGGCCGAGGCACCCCCGGTGTACGCGGCGGCCATGCCCACCCCGCTCCACAGGTCGGCGCGGCGCCCCGGCGGGAACTCGGCGACGCGCAGCGCGACGTCGTCCACCCCGGCGCACTCGTGGAACCAGAGCAGCCGCCCCAGCCCCTGGTCGAAGATGGCCCGCTTGGTCCGGTCCATGAGACCCGCCGTGCGCTGCCGCCCCACCGTGCGGTCGGCGGCGACGAAGCCCCGGTGGAAACCGAACCCGTCGAAGGCCAGCCAGCGCAGCAGCGGGTGGACCGCCCGGACGCCCCACATCGGCCGCAGCCGCATGCGGGCGTACGCCGAGCCGGTGCCCAGGTGGACGAGGTGCGGGTAGCGCATGCCCGGTCCGTTGAGCAGCTCCCGGAGCCGGCGCCCGCCGGTGAGCGTGAGCACGTCGAGGGTCGCGCACGCCGCGCCCGCACCCTCGTACGCGAACCCGCGGAGATCCTCGCGGAGGTCGTCGATCCGCTCGGCCCGCCCGGCGAGCACCGCGTCGTACCCGGCCAGGAACGACCGCCTCGCGGTCTCCAGTTGTTCGCGCGCGGGCCCCAGCCTGAACCGCCGGGGCCCGAAACCGGCCAGGCCGAGGTCCTGCCAGAACATCCCGGCGAGCCCCGGCGGCCTGGACGGCGCCAGTGCCTCCGGTCCCACTGCCTCTGGTTCTGTCGTCTCCGGTCCCGGCGTCCCCGGTTCCGGTGGCCCGGCACGCTCCGGAGACTGCGGTTCCGGTGGCCCGGCATGCTCCGCCGCGTCCGGCGGCGTCCCGTCCGGCGCTGTTCCGTCCGGGGACGCTCCGGCCAGGGACGCTTCGTCCGGCGGCGTCCCGTCCGGCGGTGGTGCCGCGTCCCGCCGTGTTCCGTTCTCGGGTGCGATGTCCTGCGGCGCCCGAGGCCCCGGGACGTCGCCCTCGCGGGGCTCGTCCACCGGTGGCCGGGGTTCCGGTGGAGACTTCCCGGCGCCGACACCGGTTCCGATCGTCCGGGGATCGTCGCCTGCGGTAACCGGTCGGTGGCCCTCCGTGTCGCTCACGAGCCCCGAACGTAGTGAGCCGCATTCCGGCCTTCAAGCACCGTGTTCGCGGCGCCGGGCAAAGAAAGCGCTAGGGCGGGCTCCCCAGGCCGCTCCCGCCCGGCCGGAGTCGTGCCGCTCGGTGTGCCGGGGGCCGTGCCGCCCGACCCGTCCGGAGTCGCGTCACCCCGGCACGCATCGCGCGGCCGGCCGTGGTCAGCTCCGGGATCCGGCGTGGCTGCAGCCGCAGGCTCCGGTGGGACGGTCGATCACGTACCGGCCCGCGTCGCGGAAGATCCCCGCTCCCCGGGTGTGGCCGGACAGCGCGTCGGCGGCGAGTACGACGGCCGCCGCGGTGTAGGCCGAACGCTCGTGCGGGAACCGCTTCCGGTTCGCGAACTGCCAGCCGGTCCAGTAGGAGCCGTCCTCGTGCCGCAGGTGCTGCATGTCCGAGAACAGGCGCAGGGCCCGCTCCCGGTCGCCCACGGCGTCCAGGGCGAGCACCAGCTCGCAGGTCTCGGCGCCGGTCACCCATGGCTGGTCGGACACGCAACGGATGCCGAGCCCCGCCTCCACGAAGGTGTCCCATTCCTCGGCCAGCCGGGCCAGCGCGGCGGGGCCGCGTACCGCGCCGCCGAGGATCGGGTAGTACCAGTCCATCGAGAAACGGCTCTTGTCGGCGAACGCCTCGGGGTGGGCGGCCAGCACGTGCCCGAGCCGGTCGGCGGCCAGCTCCCAGTCGGGCTGCGGGTCCTCCAGGTGCTCGCCGAGCAGCACGCCGCTGCGCAGGCCCTGGTGGATGGAGGCGCACCCGGTCAGCAGCGCGTACTCCGCCGGTCTGCCGTTGGCGGCGCGTTCCCAGACGACCTCGCCCCGGGTGGTCTGCAACCCGACCACGAAGTCGAGCGCCGACCGCACGACCGGCCACATCCGGCGGGCGAAGTCGTCGTCCCCGGTGACCAGCAGCTCGTGCCAGACGCCGACCGCGATGTAGGCGGCGTGGTTGGACTCCCCGCCGTGCTCGACGGCCCGGCCGCCCACCAGCTTCATCGGCCAGGAGCCGTCGGGACGCTGGGTGCGGACCAGCCAGTCGTAACCCCGGCGCACGGGCTCGGCGAGCCCCGCCACGCTCATCGCCATCAGGCACTCGACGTGGTTCCACGCGTCCACGTGCCCCTCCGGCCACGGGACTCCGCCGTCGGCCTCCTGGACGGCCGCGATGCTCCGGGCGGTCTGGACGACCAGCTCCCACTCCATCGGGTCGCTCACCGCCTCCCGCCCCCTGAGCGGACGGCGGGGGTCATGCGGGTTTCCGGAGGTAGAGCACCACGCTCTTGCCGATGAGCGGGTTCAGCACGGCTTCGGCGATCCGGGTGACGGCGGGCCGTTCCATGATGTCCCAGACCAGCAGCTCGTGGTACGCCTTGGCCAGCGGGTGGTCGTCGTTGCCGACGCCGACCGCGCACTTGATCCACCAGTACGGCGCGTGCAGGCCGTGGGCGTGGTGGTGCGGGCCGACGGTGAAGCCGGTCGCTTTCAGCTTGGCGCTGAGCTCGGCGAGCGTGTAGATGCGGACGTGCCCGCCGGGGGCGGTGTGGTACGCCTCGTCCAGGGCCCAGCAGATCCGCTCGGGCAGGAAGCTCGGCACCGTGACGGCGGCCAGGCCTCCCGGCTTGAGCACCCGGAAGATCTCCCGCATCGCGGTCATGTCGTCGGGGATGTGCTCCAGCACCTCGGCCGCGATCACCCGGTCGAAGCTCGCGTCCTCGAACGGCATGTCGAGCGCGTCGCCCGTCACGGTCTCGCCGGTCGCCCCCGCGGGGACCTCGCCCGCCTTGTCCATCGCGGCGAACATGTTCGCCACGCCCGCCAGCTCCTCGGCGTCCATGTCGAAGGCCACCACGTCGGCGCCGCGCCGCAGCACCTCGAACGCGTGCCGTCCACCGCCGCAGCCCAGATCCAGGACTCGGGTTCCGGGGCCCACGGGCAACCGGTCGAAGTCGACTGTCAGCACTCGCCGCTCCTCTTGGGATCTTCCTGTCGGGGTCGTGAGATGTCATGGCCCGTACGGGCCGTCCGGGGCACCCGCCCGTGCGGGCGGTCCGTCCGGGCTGTCCGCTCGTGCGGGCGGGGAGACCGGCGGGTTCGGCGCACCCGGGCCGCTATCCGGCGCGCCGGGCCCGGATGGCCTCGTGGTACGCCTCCACGGTCCGTTTGGCGACGACGTGCCAGGTGAAGCGCTCCATGACCCGGTCGTACCCCCGGCGGCCGACCGCCGCCCGCTCCTCGGGGGAGTCGTGCAGGCGGCGCAGCACGGCGGCCAGTTCCTCGGGGTCGCCCGGCGTCACCTGGACGGCCGCGTCGCCGACGACCTCGGGCAGTGCCCCGGTCCGGCTGGCGACCAGCGGGGTGCCGCAGGCCATGTGCTCGACGGCGGGCAGTGAGAAGCCCTCGTACAGGGAGGGGACGACCGAGATCTCCGAGGTGGCGATCAGCTCGCCCAGCTCGGTGTCCGAGATGCCGTGCACGAACCTGACCCGGTCGCCGAGCGCCAGTTCGGCGACCAGCTTCTCGGTCGGGCCGCCCGGGGTGGGCCTGCTGACCACGGTCAGGTTGACGTCGCGCTCGGTGGCGAGCTTCGCCACCGCCCGCAGCAGCGTCGCCACGCCCTTCATCGGGGAGTCGGCGCTGGCCACCGCGACGATCGAGCCGGGCCGTTTGGGCATATCGGGGCGGGGATGGAAGTAGCGGGTGTCCACGCCGAGCGGGATGAGCCGCAGGTTCTTCTGCGGCACGTTGAAGTCGCGGTGGATGTCGGCCAGGGACGACTCGCTGACGGTCAGGATCGGGCTGAGCCGGGGTGCGACCTTGGCCTGCATGCGTACGAAGCCGTACCAGCGGCGCATCGTGAGCTTCCTGCGCAGCGGCGCGGCCTCCAGCTCGATGCGCCGGTCGACGCTGATCGGGTGGTGGATGGTCCCGACCACCGGGAACAGCTTCTGGATGCCGAGCACGCCGTAGCCGAGCGTCTGGTTGTCCTGCACGACGTCGAAGTCGCCGACGCGCTTCTTGAGCTCCCGGTAGGCCCGCAGGCTGAAGGTCAGCGGCTCGGGGAAGCCCGCGGTCCACATGGTGCCGACTTCGAGCAGGTCGATCCAGTCGCGGTACTCGCGCAGCCCGGGGGTGCGGAAGGGGTCCTCGTCCCGGTACAGGTCGAGGCTGGGGATCTTGGTGAGGATGACGCCCTCGTCCAGTTCCGGATAGGGCTGGCCGGAGAAGACTTCCACCCGGTGCCCGAGGGCGACCAGTTCGCGGCTGAGATGGCGCAGGTAGACGCCCTGCCCACCGCAGGTCGGCTTGCTCCGGTACGACAGCAACGCCACCCGCAGGGAGTCAGCACCCGGCACGGCAACCCCTTTCTCACCCTGCCCGAAAGGGGACAGGTACCGTGAAAGATGACCTTAGTCATCGGACACTACCATTCGGTAGGTCTGTTGTACCTGATGTTGAATTGTTCACAGATACCCCGCTTCGGACTGGCGCGAACTGGGAAGTTACCCTTACCGAGCGTGATTCGGTGAAACGTGTTCTATGAACCTCCTGGTGGGCATGGTGCCCACCCAGGGGTGTAGGGGTACATTCGCCAATCAAACGGCAAAGATCGGGCGAAGGTCCCGCCCCGCGAGCGAGGAGGACGCGTTGGCCAGGCGCGCACTGATCACCGGCATCTCCGGGCAGGACGGCTCCTATCTGGCCGAATACCTGCTGAGCCAGGGGTACGAGGTCGCCGGTCTCGCCCGGGGGCAGGCCAATCCCCGGGTCTCCCGCCTGCGCAAGCTCCTCCAGGACGTCCGCCTCGTCCGGGGCGACCTCCTCGACCAGGGCTCGCTGATCTCCGCCGTGGAGAAGGTCCAGCCCGACGAGGTCTACAACCTGGGTGCCATCTCCTACGTCCCGATGTCCTGGGAACAGGCCGAGCTCACCGGTGAGGTGACCGGCATGGGCGTGCTGCGCATGCTGGAGGCCATCCGGGTCTGCTCCGGCATCTCCTCCTCCCGCACCGCCGAGCGCACCGGCCAGATCCGCTTCTACCAGGCGTCGTCCTCGGAGATGTTCGGGCAGGTCCGCGAGACCCCGCAGACCGAGGTCACCCCCTTCCACCCCCGCTCCCCGTACGGGGTCGCCAAGACCTACGGCCACTTCCTGACCCAGAACTATCGCGAGTCGTACGGCATGTACGCGGTGTCGGGGATCCTGTTCAACCACGAGTCCCCCCGCCGGGGAGCCGAGTTCGTCACCCGGAAGGTGAGCCTGGGGGTGGCCAGGATCAAGCTCGGTCTCGCCACCGAACTGCGACTGGGCAACATGGAGGCCCGCCGCGACTGGGGCTACGCCGGCGACTACGTCCGCGCGATGCACATGATGCTCCAGGCGGAGGCCCCCGAGGACTACGTGATCGGCACCGGACGCACGCACACCGTCCGCGACCTCGTCGAGACCGCCTTCACCGCCGCCGGCCTCGACTGGGAGCGGTACGTGGTCACCGACCAGGCCCTGCACCGTCCCGCCGAGGTCGACCTGCTCTGCGCCGACCCGAAGAAGGCCCGCGTCCAGCTCGGCTGGGAGCCCTCGGTCTCCTTCGAGGAACTGGTCGCGATGATGGTCGAGTCGGACGTCAAACTGCTGTCCGACGGCGGCGACCCGGACCAGGACTCCTCCTGGCCCTGAGCGGTCATCCGGTGATCGTCACGGGGCTGCCCGGGGGAAGGCGGGAGAGCACGCGCAGCGCCGCGGAGGGAACCCGCACGCAGCCGTAGCTGACCGCGCGGCCGAACACGCCCTCATCCGGCCAGCCGTGGAGCGCGACCGTCGCGGGGCCGCCCGCGAAGGTCCGCAGGGTGCCGGAGTGCGCGCCGAGGGCGAGGAAACGCGGGGTGTAGGTCGGGCGGGCCGGCGAGACGGAGGCGAGCAGGAACGTCCGGCCGCGGGGAGTGGGTGTGCCGGGGGCACCCACGGCGACCCGCCAGGAGCCCAGCCTGCGGTCGCCGTCGAACACCGCGAGCCTGCGCGCGGCCAGCCCGATCTCCACCCGGCGCGTCCGCCGCGCGCTGCGCAGTCCGCCGCCTCCGGTGTGGATCCAGCCCGTGGACCGGTTCGGCCGGCTCGGCAGCAGCACCCGCTCCCACCCGGGCCGCCGTTCGACCACCGGCACCCAGGTCGGCCCCTCCAACTGGGCCGGTGGCAGCACCGCCAGTGGAGGCCCGCCGGGCCGGACGTAGACCACCCGGTCGGCCGTGGGGTGGACGACGAGCCCGCTCATCGGGCCGAACGGATCGGGATCCCGCGGGGCCCGCCGCAGCGTCGCGTACGTCGTGGCGACCGGCAGCCTCGCCCTGCGCGCCGCCGGCACCGGGACCGGGTCGATCGGCCGTGGCGTGACGGCGGGAGAGGGGGGCGGCGGAGCCGTGGGCCCCGCGGTGGGCACGGGACCCTCCGCGGTGCAGGAGGTGAGCAGGGCCGCGACGGCGATGACCGCCGCGACGGCCGTCACCGTCCGTAACGCGGCCGCCGTTCCCGTCCGCGGTGCGCAGGCCGTCGCCGTCCGTGACGCGGCCACTGTTCCCGTCCGTGGTGCGCAGGCCGCTCCATGCGGCTCGAAGGTCGTTCCCGTCCGTGCCGAACCGGCCGTTCTCTGTGGCGTGCCGGCCGTTCTCCCCCGCAGGCCCTCACCGCGCCGTGCTGCCACTGGACGTATCCCCTCATGCCCCCGCGAACCCTCCGCGAAAGATCCCATTCCCGCTCCGAGAGGTGGGGCCGACCAAGATGCGTTGAAGGCTTGGTCCGATTCCGGATTCTGGCGAGTCGGAACGTCTCGTCTTGACATGGGGTGGTGCGCGGGACATGCTTAACGCAAGACGAGACGGACCGTCTCGCAAATGAACGCATCTCGACGGAGGAAACCGATGACCCGCCGTGCTCACATCGCCATGGTCAGCATCCCCGCACCGGGTCATGTGAACCCGAACATCGAAGTGATCAGGGAGCTGGTCGCCCGGGGGCACCGGGTGACCTACGCCAACGACCCGTCCTTCGCCGGAGTGATCACCGGTGCCGGGGCCGAGCTCGTGCCGTACGCCTCGACGTTGCCCATGGGGGAGGCCGCGAGCTGGCCCGAGGATGTGATCGCCCAGCTGGACGTCTTCCTCGACGACGCGATCTCGATGCTGCCGCAGCTCCGCGCGGCCTATCGGAACGACCGCCCCGACCTGTTCCTCTACGACATCGGCGGCTACACCGCCCGGGTGCTCGCGGAGAACTGGGACATCCCCGTCATGCAGCTCTCACCCACCTACGTGGCCTGGGAGGGGTACGAGGAGGACATGGCGCCGATGCTGGAGCAGATGCGGAAGCTCCCAGGCGGGGCCGAGCACTACCGGCGGTTCGACGCGTGGCTGGCCGCCAACGGCATCGAGGGCACCGACTCGGGTGCCTTCGCGGGTCGCCCGCCCCGGGCTCTGGCGCTCATCCCGCGTGTCATGCAGCCCAACGCCGACCGGGTCGATCCGGAGCGCGTCACCTTCACCGGGCCCTGCCTGTCGACCCGGCCGCATCAGGAGCCCTGGGTGCGTCCCGAGAGGGCGGAAAGGGTGCTGCTCGTCTCCCTGGGGTCGGCCTTCACCAACCTGCCCGGCTTCTACCGGTCTTGCCTGGCCGCCTTCGGTGACCTTCCCGGCTGGCACGTCGTGCTCCAGATCGGCAAGCACGTCGATCTCGCCGAGCTCGGTGCGGTCCCGGCCAACGTGGAGGTGCATCGCTGGGTCTCCCAGCTGTCGATCCTGGAACAGGCCGACGCCTTCGTCACCCACGCGGGCATGGGCGGCACCCAGGAGGGCCTGTACTGCGGCGTCCCGATGATCGCCGTCCCTCAGGCGGCCGACCAGTTCGGCAACGCCGACCGGCTCGTGGAACTGGGGGTCGCCCGGCGTCTCGACACCGGCGCGGCCACCCCGGAGGCCCTGCGCGCCGCCCTGCTCGACCTCACCTCCGACCCCGAGGTGGCGGCGAGGCTGGCCGGGCTCCGGGACGAGGTCCGCGGCGAGGGCGGCACCGTCCGGGCGGCCGACCTGATCGAGGAGATGCTCTGATCCGCGTCACGCCGGGCCGGCGCCCGCCGGTCTCGTCTGTCCGGAGTCCTCCGGTGCCGGCGGTGCGATGGCGCCGGCGGGCCCCGGGTGTACGGGCCGGCGTCCGCCCACCCGCTCCGGTCGTGGGGGAGCGGGTGGGCGGACGCGGCGGGAGACCAGAGGAGAGTGCTCACTCACCAGCGGCTACCAGGCACCGAGCCCGCCCGAACACCTGACCCGGTAGCTCCCATCAGGAGAGGGTGACCGGCAGGTCCTTGATCCCGTTGATGAAGTTGGAGCGGAGCCGCCGGGCGGGACCGGCCTGGGCGAGGTTCGGCAGCCGTTCGGCCAGCACCTCGAAGAGCACCCGCAGTTCGAGCTTGGCCAGGTGGTTGCCGAGGCAGAAGTGGGCACCGCCGCCGCCGAACCCGATCTGCGGGTTGGGGTCGCGGCCGATGTCGAAGGTGTACGGGTCGGCGAACACCTCCTCGTCCCGGTTGGCGGAGCTGTAGAAGACCACGATCTTGTCGTCCTCCTTGACCTCCTGCCCCCCGATGGTCGTGTCGGTGGTGGCCGTACGGCGGAAGAGGTTGACCGGGGAGACCCAGCGGACGATCTCGTCGGCCGCGGTGCGGGCGAGGGAGCGGTCGGCGACCAGGCGCCGCCACTGCTCCGGGTGCTCGAAGAAGGCGAGCATGCCGCCGGAGGCGGCGTTGCGCGTGGTCTCGTTGCCCGCCACCACCAGCAGGAGCACGAACAGGTCGAACTCCTCCTCGGTGAGGGTCTCGCCCGCGGCGTCGGGCATGATCAGCTTGGTGGCGATGTCCTCGCGGGGCCGTGCGCGGCGCTCGGCGGCCAGCGCGTTGGCGTAGGCGTAGACCTGCATGGCCGCGTCCGGGCCCTCGGACGGGTCGGCCGCGTAGTCCGGGTCCTCGGCCCCGATCATCTGGTTCGACCAGTTGAAGATCTTGTCGCGGTCTTCGACGGGAGCGCCGAGCAGCTCGCAGATCACGTACAGCGGCAGCGGGGCCGCGAAGTCCCTGACGAAGTCGACCGACTCGCGTCCCTTGGCCTCGTCCACGAGTTCGTGGCAGATGTCGCGGATGTGCTGCTCCAATGCTCCGATCATGCGCGGGGTGAAGCCCCGGTTGACCAGCGACCGCCGCCGGGTGTGCTCCGGCGGGTCCTGGTTGAGCATCATCAGCCGCTGGAGGGCACGCTGGTCCTCGGGCATCTCGTTGAACAGGGCGAGCTTCCTGCTGGAGGAGAACAGGTCGGAGCGACGCGAGACGTGCACCACGTCGGCGTGCCTGGTCACCGCCCAGAACCCGGGCCAGCCCCGTTCCTCGTCACCTTTGTGCCGGTAGACCGGGGCGTTGGCCCGCAGCCAGGCCAGTTGGTCATGAGGAGCGCCGTTCCGCTGGTAGAAGTCCTGGTCGACGAGATCGATGTCCATCGGTCCTCCTGTGCGAACGGTGCCGTCGTCCCCGTGAGGAGACTCATTTCGGTGCAGCCTACGGCGGCGCGGCCGACGCTCGTGCCCGTCTGTCCCGTCTGTTCACGGCATGTCTCCCGAGCGGATCCGCCGGGGGGTCGCGGCATGCCTTCCGCGCGGATCCGCCGGGGTTCACGGCATGTCTCCCGAGCGGATCCGCCGTCTGTTCATGGGATGTCTCCCGCCCGCCTCCGCCGGGGAACGGGGAGCGTGCGGCCCGTCCCCGTCCGGGAACACGGAATCGCCGGGCTTTTGATCAAGCGCTTGGTACACAACTTTCTGGAACGTGTTCTATTACGGGTCGGAGGGGAAGTCAAGGGCTCCGGCGCGTGACCACGGTGGTGTGGTGGCGGACCGTCCTCGTGGCGGTGGGTCGGGGGCTGTGGCGGGTCGAGGGTGCGGTGACGGACCAGGGGTGCGGCGGTAGGCCGAGGGGGGCAGTGACGGACCGAGGGCATGGTGACGGGTCGAGAGGGCGGTGGGCCAGGGAGTGGGGATCGTGGTGGCGGACAGGGGAGTGGGGCCTGTGGCGGCGGGCCGGGCGAACCCTCCGGCCGGGCGACGGGCCCGTTTCCGTGAGGTGAACCCGAAATCTTCGGGTAACCTGCATCATCCTCCGATGTTTATTGCTCTCGGACCGGTGGTGACCCGGAGTGAGGCCGCATGCCGGATAGATGATCTCCGGCCGCCCCGTTCCCCCCGGAAGTCGGATGAATCCGGGTCAAGAAACGGACGAGAACTCCTTAAAAGCCTCTCAGCTGCGGTTTCTCTCGGATAACGGATCGGATGTATCCGGCGATGAGGGGTTGACACCGAGGTCGGGTGTCATTCAGCATCACCAGGCAAGACATCCGATGTATCAACGAAGGGTGCGGTGTGAAGCTGCTGCGAGTGGGGCCCGCCGGTCAGGAGCGGCCGGCCGTCCTGGACGGGGCCGGTAACCTCCGGGAAATCTCGGAGGCCGAGATCGATGGCGCTTTCTTCGCGTCCGGAGGAGTGGCGCGGGTCCGCGAGGCGCTGGAGCGCGACGAGCTTCCCGTCCTGGACGCGGAAGGGCTGCGGATCGGCGCCCCGATCGCGCGGCCGGGGAAGATCGTGTGCATCGGGCTCAACTACCGCGATCACGCGGAGGAGACGAACGCCGCGATCCCTGCGGAACCGGTCGTCTTCATGAAGGCTTCCAACACCGTCGTCGGCCCCTACGACGAGGTCCTCGTCCCCCGCGACAGCGTCAAGACCGACTGGGAGGTGGAGCTGGCCGTCGTCATCGGTGAGACGGCCCGCTACGTCGAGACCCACGAGGAGGCGCTCTCCAAGATCGCGGGCTACGCGATCTCCAATGACGTCTCCGAGCGCGAGTTCCAGCTGGAGCGCGGCGGCCAGTGGGACAAGGGCAAGTCCTGCGAGACCTTCAACCCGCTCGGCCCCTGGCTGGTCACCCCCGACGAGATCGCCGACCCGCAGGCCCTGGGCCTGCGCCTGTGGGTGGACGGTGAGCCGCGGCAGAACGGCGACACGAAGAACATGATCTTCGGTGTGGCGGAGATCATCCGCTACCTCAGCCGCTTCATGGTCCTGGAGCCCGGCGACGTCATCAACACCGGCACCCCCGCCGGTGTCGCCCTCGGCCTGCCCGGCACGCCGTACCTGCGCGCCGGCCAGGTGATGGAGCTGGAGATCGACGGTCTGGGCCGCCAGCGGCAGACGGTGGGACAGGCATGAGCGCGTACCGCATCACCTCGCTGGAGACCCACGACGTCCGCTTCCCCACCTCGCTGGAGCTGGACGGCTCCGACGCGATGAACCCCGACCCCGACTACTCGGCCGCCTACCTGGTGCTCCGCACCGACGACGGCTACGAGGGCCACGGGTTCGTCTTCACCATCGGCCGCGGCAACGAGGTGCAGACCGCCGCGATCAAGGCGCTGGAGCCGTACGTGCTCGGCCGGGACGCCGAGGACATGGGTGCGCTCTGGAAGGAGATGGTCCACGACTCCCAGCTGCGCTGGCTCGGCCCGGAGAAGGGCGTCATGCACATGGCGATCTCCGCCGTGGTCAACGCGCTGTGGGACCTGAGGGCGAAGCGGGCGGGCAAGCCGCTCTGGCTGCTGCTGGCCGAGATGTCGCCGGAGGAGATCGTCGGCCTGGTCGACTTCCGCTACCTCACCGACGCGCTCACCCCCCAAGAGGCGCTGGACATCCTGCGCGCCGCCGAGCCCGGCAGGCAGGAGCGGATCGCCCGCCTCAAGGAGCACGGTTACCCCGCCTACACCACCTCGCCCGGCTGGCTCGGCTACAGCGACGACAAGCTGCGCCGGCTGTGCAAGGAGGCGATGGACAGCGGCTTCACTCAGATCAAGCTGAAGGTCGGCGCCGACCTGGAGGACGACCGGCGGCGCATGCGCATCGCCCGCGACACCTGCGGCGAGGACTTCCCCATCGCCATCGACGCCAACCAGCGCTGGGACGTCGAGGCCGCCATCGCCTGGGTGAACGCCCTGGCCGAGTTCCGCCCGCACTGGGTGGAGGAGCCGACCAGCCCGGACGACGTGCTCGGCCACGCCGCCATCGCCCGCGGCATCGCACCCATCCCGGTGGCCACCGGCGAACACGTGCAGAACCGCATGATCTTCAAGCAGCTGCTCCAGGCCGACGCGATCTCGTACCTGCAGATCGACGCCGCGCGGGTCGCGGGCGTGAACGAGAACATCGCGATCCTGCTGCTGGCGGCCAAGTTCGGCGTCCCGGTCTGTCCGCACGCGGGCGGGGTCGGGCTGTGCGAGCTGGTGCAGCACCTGTCCATGTTCGACTACGTCGCGGTGAGCGGCTCGATGGAGAACCGGGTGATCGAGTACGTCGACCACCTGCATGAGCACTTCGTCGATCCCGTGGTGATCCGGAACGGCGCCTACGTCGCGCCGAGCCGGCCCGGTTTCGGCGCCACCATGCACGCCGCGTCGATCGCCGACCACACCTACCCCGACGGCCCGGTCTGGAGGTCCATCAATGGGTGAGTTCGACGGCCTGCGCGTCTTGGTCACCGGAGGCGGTTCCGGCATCGGCCTGGCCATCGCGACCCTGCTCGCCGAGCGGGGTGCGGCGGTGGCGTCACTGGACGTCAACCCCACCGGCGGCGCGTTCGTCGAGGTCAAGGCGGACGTCACCGACGACGCCGCGGTGCGCGCGGCGGTCGGCCAGGCCACCGAGCGGCTCGGCGGCCTGGACATCCTCGTCAACAACGCCGGGATCGGCGCGGCGGGGACGGTCGAGGACAACCCCGACGGCGAGTGGCTGCGCGTCCTGGACGTCAACCTGCTCGGCCTGGTCAGGGTCACCCGGGCGGCCCTGCCCCACCTGCGGCGCTCGGCGCACGCGGCGATCGTCAACACCTGCTCCATCGCCGCGACGGCCGGGCTGCCTCAGCGGGCGCTCTACAGCGCCTCCAAGGGGGCCATCCAGTCGCTGACCCTGGCGATGGCCGCCGACCACATCCACGAGGGCATCCGCGTCAACTGCGTCAACCCCGGCACCGCGGACACCCCGTGGGTGCAGCGGCTGCTCGACGCGGCGCCGGACCCGGCGGCCGAGCGGGCGGCCCTGGCGGCCCGCCAGCCGATGGGACGCCTGGTGAGCGCGGAGGAGGTGGCCGCCGCGGTCGCCTACCTCGCGAGCCCGCTCGCGGCGTCCACCACCGGCACGGTCCTGGCCGTGGACGGCGGGATGCAGGGGCTCCGGCTCCGGCCCCGCACCTGACTCCGGCTCCGGTTCCGGTCCCGCACCTGACGGAGCGACGGTGGGGACCACCCGCCGGGCATATATCGGTCTAGAACTAACTCACCCCCCACATAGTTTCGAATCGAGGCAACGGTATGAAACTCGGAACTGCGGCGACGGGCGCGGCACTGTTCGCGATCACTCTTACCCTCTCGGCGTGCGGCTCGTCCGGGACCGGCGGCACGACCGGCGCCCAGTCCACCGGTGACGCCGGGGCCAAGGGGGGCAAGGTCGGGATCGACTTCCCGCGCGCCGACTCCGACTTCTGGAACTCCTACGGCAAGTACGTCCCGCAGATCGCGGGCGAGCTGGGCGTCGAGCTGATGCCGCCCACCAACTCCCAGAACGACGTGGCCAAGCTGGTCGCCAACACCCAGGCCCTCACCGGCCAGGGTGCCAAGGCGATCATCATGGCCCCGCAGGACACCGGCGCGATCGCCTCCACCCTCCAGACGCTGGAGAACCGGAAGATCCCGGTCGTCTCCGTGGACACCCGCCCCGACAAGGGCAAGGTCTACATGGTCGTGCGGGCCGACAACAAGGCGTACGGCACCAAGGCCTGCGAGTTCCTCGGCGAGAAGCTGGGCGGCAAGGGCAAGGTCGTCGAGCTCATGGGCGCGCTCTCGTCGATCAACGGCCGCGACCGGGCCGAGGCGTTCCGCTCCTGCATGAAGGAGAAGTTCCCCGGCATCACGGTCTTCGAGGAGCCCACCGAGTGGGAGGGCACGAAGGCCGCCTCGATGCTCCAGACCCGTCTGGAGCAGCACCCGGACATCAAGGGCGTCTACATGCACGCCGGCGGCGTCCACCTGGCCCCGACGCTCCAGGTGCTCAAGGCCAAGAACCTGATCGTGCCGCCGGAGGACCCCAAGCACGTCTTCGTCATCTCCAACGACGGCATCCCGCAGGAGTTCGACGCCATCCGCAAGGGTGAGATCGACGCCACGATCTCCCAGCCGGCCGACCTGTACGCCAGGTACGCGCTCTTCTACGCCAAGGCCGCGATCGAGGGCAAGACCTTCCAGCCCGGCCCGACCGACCACGACAGCACGATCGTCCAGCTCCCCAACGGCCTGGAGGACCAGCTCCCGGCTCCGCTGGTGACCAAGGAGAACGTGGACGACAAGGCTCTCTGGGGTAACCAGGTCAAGTGATGACATCTCCCGTTAAGGCGGTCGAAGCGATTGGCATCACCAAGCGCTTCGGCCCGACCACCGCGCTCAACGGCGCCGGAATCGCCATCACCGAGGGCGAGACGCACGCGCTCCTCGGCAGGAACGGCGCGGGCAAGTCGACCCTGGTGTCGATCCTGACCGGGTTGCAGCGTCCCGACGAGGGCGAGGTCCGCTTCGGCGGGCAGCCCGCGCCGCCGCTGGCCGACCGGGACGCCTGGCGGCAGCGCGTCGCGTGCGTGTACCAGAAGTCGACGATCATCCCCACGCTGACCGTCGCGGAGAACCTCTTCCTGAACCGCCAGACCGAGCGGGGCAGGATCAACTGGCGGTCCCTGCGCACCAGGGCCCGCCGGCTCCTGGAGCAGTACGGCGTGGACGTCGACGCCGACGTCCTGGCCGGCGACCTCGGCGTCGAGCAGCGCCAGCTGGTGGAGATCGCCCGGGCGCTGTCGTTCGGCGCCCGGTTCATCATCCTGGACGAGCCCACCGCCCAGCTCGACGGCCCGGCGATCCAGCGGCTCTTCGCGCGGATGCGGGCCCTGCGGGAGCAGGGCGTCACGATGATGTTCATCTCGCACCACCTCGACGAGGTGTACGAGATCTGCCAGAGCGTCTCCGTCTTCCGCGACGCCCGGCACATCGTCACCGCCTCGGTTGACGACCTGCCGCACGACCAGCTCGTCGACGCGATGACCGGTGAGGCCACCGCCGCCTACGAGTACCGCACCCGCACCGTCGGAGCCTCGGCCCCGGTGGTGCTCGCCGCGCGGAACCTCCGCCTCGCCGGCCGCTTCGAGGACGTCGACCTGGCCGTCCGGG
The DNA here is from genome assembly GCF_014204985.1 of Streptosporangium becharense. Lineage (NCBI taxonomy): Bacteria > Bacillati > Actinomycetota > Actinomycetes > Streptosporangiales > Streptosporangiaceae > Streptosporangium > Streptosporangium becharense. Next base: position 4,955,138 of record NZ_JACHMP010000001.1, read on the forward strand.
CCGGGGAGGTCGTCGGCCTCGCCGGTTCGGGCAGCAGCGGCAAGGTCGGCCTGGCCGAGACCCTCGTCGGGCTGCGCAAGGCCGACACCGGCACGGTGACCGTCAACGGGACCGAGGTGAAGGGCGGGGACGTGCCGTCCGCGCTCGCCGCCGGACTCGGATTCGTCCCCCAGGACCGGCACCACGAGGGTTTCGTCCCGCTGCTGTCGATCGCGGAGAACGCGACCATCCCGATCGCCCACAAGCTCGGCCGGTTCGGCATGGTCTCCCCGGCGCGCCGCCGCGAACGCGGCAACCAGATGATCGCGCGGCTCGACATCAAGACGACCGGCCCCGACCAGCCCGTGGCCGACCTGTCGGGCGGCAACGCCCAGAAGGTCGTGCTCGCCAGGGCACTCGCCGACGACCCCAAGGCGCTGGTCGTCATCAACCCGACCGCCGGGGTGGACGTCAAGGCCAAGCACTCCCTCCTCGGCGCCGTGGAGGACGCGGTCGACCGAGGCGCCGGAGCCGTGCTGGTCTCCGACGAGCTGGACGACCTGCGGATCTGCGACCGGGTTCTGATCATGTTCCACGGCAGGATCGTCAAGGACGTGCCGCGCGGCTGGACCGACACCGAACTGGTGGCGGCGATGGAAGGTATCGATCACCAATGACCACGACAAAGACCCCGCCGGTCGCGGCCGTCCCACAGGGCCGCCGCATCCAGCTCGGGCGCTTCCGGGACCTCACGCTCGTCCCGGTGATCATCGTTCTGCTGATCGCCGGCTCCTTCGTGGACCCGATCTTCCTCACCCCGGGGAACCTCACCAACGTGCTCCAGCAGCAGTCCGCGCTGGCGCTGGTGGTCCTCGCCGAGGCGCTGATCCTGATCGCCGGCAAGTTCGACCTGTCGCTGGAGTCCACGGTCGGCATGGCGCCCGCCGTGGCCGTGATGTTCGTCATCCCCGTGGCGGCCGGTGGGTTCGGCCTGGAGCTGCCCGGCATCCTCGCGATCCCCCTCTGCCTGCTGATCGGCGGGCTGGTCGGTGCCTTCAACGGCTTCCTGATCATGCGCTTCCAGCTGTCGGCCTTCATCGTCACGCTGGCCATGATGATCGTCGTGCACGGCCTGCAGCTCGGCCTCACCCAGGGCAAGAGCCTGTTCGAGCTGCCCGAGTCGTTCCTCTACCTCGGCAGCGCCAGCTGGCTCGGCCTCCCCGCGGCCATCTGGATCACCGGCGCGCTCTTCGCGGTGGCCATCGTCGCGCTCGGGTACTTCCGGGCCGGCCGCTCGCTCTACGCCATCGGCGGCAACGCCGACGCCGCCCGCGCGGCCGGCATCCGGGTCGAGCGGGTCCTGTGGGCCGTCTTCGTCATCGGCGGCGTGGTCGCCGCCCTCGCCGGCGTGCTGGAGACCGGCCGCCTGGGCGGCATCAGCGCCAACCAGGGCGTCGGCTGGATCTTCATGGCCTTCGCCGCCGCCGTCATCGGCGGCGTGAGCATGGACGGCGGCAAGGGCACGATCCTCGGCGCTCTCACCGGTGTCCTGGTGATCGGCCTGGTGGAGAACATCCTGACCCTCAAGGGTGTGCCGGGCGAGTGGAAGCAGCTCGTCTACGGTTCGATCATCCTCGTGGCCCTGATGATCAGCCGTCTGGCGGGCGGCAAGGCCCAGGACTGACGTCCGCCCCCCGGCCTCTCGGGGCCGGGCCTCCGCGGGCCGGGCACGCGGACCCGCGCGGCGGCGCCGTCCTCCCCGCCGGTGCCGTCCCCCCCGCCGGCGCCCGCGGCCCGGCGTCCACGATCCCAGGAACGACCTGACACGGCCCCGCTCCCGCTCACGGGGCCGGGGCCGTGCGGAACGGAGCGAACGGTGCAGGTCAGCAAGTACGGCTTCGGCGCGGCCCCCATCGGGAACCTGTTCTCGGCGGTGGACGACGACGAGGCGCGGGCGGCCGTGGACGCGGCCTACGACGCCGGGATCCGGCTGTTCGACACCGCGCCGCACTACGGGCTGGGCCTGTCGGAACGGCGGCTCGGCGCCGCCCTGGCCGGGCGGCCCCGCGACTCCTACACGTTGTCCACCAAGGTCGGCCGCCTGCTCGTGCCGGCCCCGGCCGACGCCCCGGTGGGCCGGGACGACGAGGGCTTCGACGTCCCCGCCGACCTGTGCCGGGTGCGGGACTACTCGCGCGACGGGGTGCGCCGGTCGCTGGAGGAGAGCCTGGAACGGCTCGGCCTGGACGCGGTCGACATCGTCCTGATCCACGACCCGGACGCCCACTGGGAGCAGGCCGTCTCCGAGGCGTACCCGGCTCTGGCGGAGCTGCGTGACCAGGGCGTCGTCAAGGCCGTGGGCGTCGGCATGAACCAGGCGGCGATGCTCGCCCGGTTCGTCCGCGAGACCGGCGTCGACACGGTCATGCTCGCCGGCCGCTACACCCTCCTCGACCAGTCGGGCGAGGAGGAGCTGCTGCCGCTGTGCCGGGAGCGGGGTGTCTCGGTGCTCGCCGCCGGCGTGTTCAACAGCGGCCTGCTGGCCACCCACGACCCGTCCGGCACCTACGACTACGCCCCTGCCCCGGGTGATCTCCTCGCCCGCGCCCGCCGGATCGCGTCCGTCTGCGAACGCCACGGCGTCACCCTTCCCCAGGCGGCCCTGGCCTTCCCGCTGCGCCACCCGGCGGTCGTCTCGGTCGTCGTCGGCGCCCGCTCCGCCGCCGAGGTCACCCGCAACGCGGCTCTGACCGCCGCCCCCGTCCCCGACGACCTCTGGGCGGAACTGGCCGCCGAGGGCCTGATCGGCTGACGGCGGTGATCCCGCCCGGCATCGCACCGGAGGCGTGATCCCCGCCCGGTGCGATCAGTGGAAGGCGCCGGGCGGGGCCGTCAGGCCAGGGCGTTGCGGAGCCACTCCTCGACCCCGGCGATGTGGACCGTCGCCCACGCCCGCGCCACCTCCGGCTGGCGGGCGGCGATGGCCTCGCAGATGGCGCCGTGCTGTTCGCGGGTCTTCTCCAGGGCGTTCTCCTGGGTGAGGCCGCGCCAGATACGGGCCCGGGTGGTGGGGCCCGACAGGCTCTCGATCAGGGAGCACAGCACCGCGTTGCCGGAGCCCGCCGCGATGCGCTGGTGGAACTCCAGGTCGTTGGCGACGAGCTGCTCCACGCTCGGGTCGGGGGGCAGCTCGTCGAGGAGCTTGCGCAGCTCGGCGATCTCGGAGTCGGGCATGCGCGTGGCGGCCATCGCGGTGGCCGCCGGCTCCAGGATCCGCCGGACCTGGAAGAACTGGAGCACGGTGTCGTCCTGGTGGAAGTCGACCACGAACGACATGGCATCCAGCAGGAGCTGCGGCTCCAGGCTGGTCACGTAGGTGCCGTCGCCCTGGCGCACGTCCAGCACGTTGATCAGGGCCAGGGCCCGGACCGCCTCGCGCAGGGAGTTGCGCGACAGGCCGAGCCGCTCTGCCAGGTCGGCCTCCTTGGGCAGCCTGCTGCCCGGAGCGAGCTCGCCCGAAAGGATCATCTGCTTGATCCGGTCGATAGCGGCGTCGGTGACCGCCATGCTGCACCGTCCTCGGGTAGGCCAGACATCGGATGTCTACGAGTGTAGGACGAACCTGATGGGATCGCTTCCCTTCACCCGCCGTACCGTTCCGCGGACCTCCAGCGTACGCAGGTGCGCCGCGGCCTCGGAGGCCGCCATCCCTCGCGACATGGCCGGGAACTCCTCCCACGGCCGGTTCCAGGTCATCCGGGAGGCGACCTCCCACAGGGTGAGCGGCCCTTCCGCCTCGGCGAGCAGGCCGGCCAGCCGTCGGAGCTTCTCCTCGTGATGTGCGCCGATCTCCGCCGCGCGGGCGGCGGTGTCGTGGAAGATCCACTCATGGGCGGGCAGGGCCTCCAGCTCACCCAGGTCCTTCACCTTCTCCAGTGAGCCGAGGAAGTCGCCCAACGGGTCGACGTCGGTGCGGTCGTAGGGGTAGACGCCGATGTGCGGGGTGATCTCCGGCAGCACGTGGTCACCGGTGAAGAGCCGGTCGGCGTCCTCCAGGTGCAGGCAGACGTGGCCGGGGGTGTGGCCGGGGGTCCAGACGGTGCGGAGCCTGCGTCCCGGCAGGTCGACCAGGTCGCCGTCCTGCAGGATCAGGTCGGGGACGGCGGGCGGACGCGGCCGGCGCGCGGTCACCTCCGTCACCTCGACGGCGCCCGCCCCGGCGCGGCGCAGCATGTCGGCCTGGAAGTCGCGGTGCGCGCCGTCCTCCAGGTCGTGCATGAAGCGGACCAGGGCCGCGTCGGCCTCGTGCATGGCGATCCACGCGCCTGACTCCTGCCTGACCTGGCCGGCGAGCCCGGCGTGGTCGGGGTGGAAGTGGGTGACGACCACGCCCCGGATCTCGCGCACGTCCATGCCCGCCGCGGTCAGTCCGTCGCGCAGCGCCAGCCACGACTCCGGGTGGTTCCAGCCCGCGTCGACCAGGACCGGTCCGGCGGGGGACTCGATCGCGTAGATGAGCGTGTAGCCGAGGGGATTGGCGGGGATGGGGACGGGCACGCTCCACACCCCGCCGCCGGTGTCGAAAGGACGCTGCTCGCTGTACGGCCTGCGGCGGGATTTCAACGGTGGTGCTCCTTACCGGCGCCGGTCAGAGGCGCTCGAGGACGGTCGCGGTGGCGAGTGCCCCGCCCGCGCACATCGAGACCAGCGCGGTCGAGGAGCCGGACCGCTCCAGCTCGTGCAGGGCGGTGGTGATCAGCCGGGAACCGGTCGCGCCGACGGGGTGGCCGAGCGCGATGGCGCCGCCGTTGACGTTGACCCGGTCCATGTCCGGCTTGTGTACCGACGCCCAGGATAGGACCACCGACGCGAACGCCTCGTTCACTTCGAACCTTTCGATGTCGGTGATGCTCATCCCCGCGGCGGACAGGACCTTGGCGGTGGCGTCCACCGGCCCGTCGAGGTGGTAGTACGGCTCGGCGCCGACCAGTGCCTGGGCGAGGATCCTCGCCCGGGGACGAAGTCCGTGCCGGGTGGCGGCCTCCTGGCTCATCAGCAGCACCGCCGCCGCGCCGTCGGAGATCTGCGAGGAGGTCCCCGCGGTGTGCAGGCCTCCCTCGCCCATGACCGGCTTGAGCCGGGCCAGCCCTTCCACGGTCGTCTCGCGCAGTCCCTGGTCGGTGCGTACGGTGCGGTTCTCCCCGGTCGGCTCGCCGTCCTCGCCGAGCACCGGTGCTTCGACCGGGATGATCTCCCGGTCGAAGCGGCCCTCGGCCCACGCGTGGGCGGCGAGTCGCTGGGACCGCGCGCCGAAGGCGTCGAGCCGCTCGCGGGTCAGCCCGCGCCGCCGTGCGATCCGCTCGGCGGCGGTGAACTGGTCGGGCAGGTCGATGGTCCAGTCGGCGGGCCGGGGGTCGGCCGGGAGTACGTTGGAGCCGAGCGGCGCCCGGCTCATGACCTCGACGCCGCAGGCGACGCCGACGTCGATGACGCCCGCGTGAATGAGCGCCGCGGTCAGGTGCACCGCCTGCTGTGAGGAGCCGCACTGCGCGTCGACCGTGGTCACGCCGGTCTGGTGGGGCAGGCCGGCGTAGAGCCAGGCGTGCCGTCCGATGTGGCCGCCCTGCTCGCCGGCCTGCGTCACGCACCCGGCGAAGACCTGGTCCACCGCGGCCGGGTCGATGGCGGCCCTGGAGACGAGGCCGCGCAGCGCCGCGGCGAGCACCGCCTGGGGCTTCAGTCCGGCGAGCCGGCCGTTGCGCCTGCCGATGGGGGTTCTCACGGCCTCGACGATCACTGCGCTCATGCGACCTCCTGCCCGTCGGCCCAGAACGCGCGCCGGCCCGGCCCGCCGACCCGGCACACCCTCCGGCCCGGAACGCTTGCCGGCCCGCCCGCGCATCGCTCCAGAATTCAGTTCTGGTTCTCCTCCGACTGCGACTGTAACGGGTTCTAGTTTCAGGCGGAAGGAGTGGGCCCGAAATCGGCGAGGAGACGGTCGGCGGCGATCTCGATGCGGCGCTGGATCTGCTCGTAGGTGCGGCGTCCGCGGAGCATCTCCAGCAGTTCGTGCACCCAGACGCTGGACAGCGAACCCGCCAGGGCGAACTGTTCCTCGGTGGCGGTCTCCCCGGTCAGCCCGTCGCCGGCGACGCGGAGCAGCAGCCCCGCCATCCGGTCGCCGAACGGGGTGTCGACCTCGGCCATGATCAGCGAGCGGATGAGCGCGTCGGCGAGCTCCGGCTCGCGCATCAGGCCGCGGGTGGCCCGCATCAGCACGTCGACCGCGCGTCCCGCAGCGGCGGCGGCGCTCGGCGGGCGCCGCTCGATGCTGCGTTCCAGCAGGTCGATCTCCTCGCCGACGACGGCGACGACGAGATCCATCTTCGAGGGGAAGTATCGGTAGAGCGTTCCCAGCGCGACTCCGGCGCGCTCGGCGACGGTGCGCATCTGCATGGCCTCGACCCCGCCGCGCGAGGCGAGGGCGGCGGCGGCCTGGACGATGCGCCTGCGCCGCTGCTGCTGGCTCCTGGTGCGGGCTCCGGTGGCCGCCGGATCGCCCGGCCCCGCCGGGTTCTGCTTGCCGCGCGCCGGTGCGCCGCCGGGGGCGGACGCGCCGGTCGGGTGCGGGGTGGCCGGCACCTCGGTGGTCACACGCGGGGTACGCATGAGAACACGTTATCTGATTTTCGGACACTCGGGCCGGTTACTCGCCAGTCACATGGATGCCCTGTGCTTACTCGTAATATGCCGTGAATCATCACCGTGTCCGTAGATTCCGGGCGGTGACCCCTGGACAAATATTAGAATACGTTCTACTTTTCGGATCGGCTGACGTGGGCGTCACGGCTTGCGGCCCCGGTTGCCGGCGACATCGCCCGCGTCCACGACGAGTTCATCCAGCACGGCTTCATCCGGCACGGCCGACGGCACCCTGGAGCGCCAGTGGACTTCGACCTCGACGAGACACAGACCGAACTGCGCGACCTCGCGGCGAACCTGCTCAGCCGTGAGGCGGCCCCGGCCAGGATCGACGCCCACGAGGCGAGCGGCGCCCCGTACGACGCCGGCCTGTGGGGCTCCCTCGCCCGCGCCGGGCTGCTCGGCGCCTGCCTTCCCGAGGAGGCGGGCGGCGCGGGGCTCGGGCCGGTGGAGACGGCCGTCATCCTGCGGGAGGCCGGTGCCCGGGTGGCACCGGTCCCCTTGGAGCAGAGCCTGGTCGCCGCGCAGGTGATCGCCCGCTACGGCTCTTCCGAGCAGCGCGAGGCGCTGGCCCCGCTCGCCGCGGGCGAGATCGTGCTGGCCGCCGCGCTGAACGAGCCCGGACGCGACCTCGGCGCCGTGCCCACGACCACCGCCCGTGCCCGCGGCGACGGTTGGACGCTGGACGGCGCCACCGGCACGGTCCCCTACGCCGCCCAGGCCGCGGCGGTGCTGGTCCCCGCCGCCACCGGCGACGGCGTCGGCCTGTTCCTGGTCGACCCCGCGGCGGCGGCCCCGCGGCCGGTGCCCGTCTCCACGGGAGAGCCCGCCGCGGCGCTCACCCTGCGCGACACCCCCGGACGGCCGGTCGGCGCACCCGATGGCCGGGCGGCGGACGGGCTGCGCCGGCTGGCGCTGGCCGGGATCGTCGCCGTCGCCTCCGGCGTGCTGGACGGGGCGCTGGCGCTCACCACGGAGTACATCCGGACCCGCAGGCAGTTCGGCCGCGCGCTGGCCGAGTTCCAGGCGGTGACCATGCAGATCGCCGACGTCTACATCGCCGCCCGCGCTCTCGACGTGGCCGTGTGGTCCGGGGTGTGGCGGCTGGCCCGCGGCGCCGACGAGGAGGCCGAGGCGGACCTGGCCGTCGCCGCCCTGACCGCCGCCGAACCGGCGCTCCGCGCGCTCTACACCTGCCAGCACCTGCACGGGGGAATCGGAGTGGACGTGACCTACCCGCTGCACCGCTACTTCGCCTGGGGCAGGCACCACGCCCACCTGCTGGGCGGTGCGGAGGCCCGGCTCGACGCGATCGGAGCGCTCGTCTGATGCTGATCGACCTGACCCCCGGGCAGAAGAGGCTCCGCGACGAACTGCGCGAGTACTTCCGGGCCTGCCTGACCGCCGACGACCGCCGGGAGATCGCCTCCGACCCGTTCGGCCGCACCTACATGGAGCACTGCCGCAGGCTCGGCCGTGACGGCAAGCTCGGCCTGGGCTGGCCGAAGGAGTACGGCGGCGGCGGGTACGGCCCGCTGGAGCAGCAGATCTTCGCCAACGAGATCGCCCGCGCCGAGGTGCCGTACCCGATCATCACGGTCCAGACCGTCGGCCCGACCCTCATGCAGTACGGCACCCCGCGGCAGAAGGACTTCTTCCTGCCGCGCATCCTGGCCGGGGAGTGCCACTTCGCGATCGGCTACACCGAACCGGAGGCCGGGACCGACCTGGCGTCCCTGCGCACCACCGCGGTCCGCGACGGGGACCACTACGTGGTCAACGGCCAGAAGACCTTCACCTCCGGCGCGCACCACGCCCAGTACATCTGGCTCGCCGCCCGCACCGACCCGGAGGCCGGGAAGCACCGCGGCATCACCATGATGATCGTCGACTGCTCCGACCCGGGCTTCTCGTGGACGCCGATCACCACGATGGACGGACGGCACCACACCAACTCCACCTACTACTCCGACGTGCGGGTGCCTGCGGACATGGTCGTGGGGGAGGAGAACAAGGGCTGGGACCTGATCGTCAACCAGCTCAACCATGAGCGTGTCACCCTCGGCCCGGCGGGCAACATCGCTCACACCTACGACCGGTTCCTGGCCTGGGCCCGCCGCACCGGCCGGGCCGACGAACCGGCCGTACGCCGGGCGCTCGGCCGGATCCACGCCTACCTCCGCACCAACGAGCTGCTGAACTGGCAGGTCGCGGCCAACATGGATCTCGGCTGGCTGGGAGCCCCCGACGCCTCGGCCACCAAGATCTACGGCTCCGAGCGGCTGCAGGAGGTCGGCCGGATCGTCGGGGAGGTCCTGGCCCGTTTCGGCGACCCGTCCGATCCGGAGACCGCGGACCTCATGGAGCGCGTCGACCGCGGCGCCAAGGGCGGCCTCGTCCTCACCTTCGGCGGTGGCGTCAACGAGGTCCAGCGTGAGCTGATCGCCATGCTCGGCCTCAACCTGCCGAGGCCGCCCCGATGACGGCGACGGCGGGCCGCGGCACCCCGCACGACCGGCTGACCGCGCTGGCCGACCGGCGGATCGCGGAGGGGGAGACCAGGGGACTGCCGGCGGCCGACCCGGTGAACCTGCCGATGATCCGGCACTGGGCCGACGCCATGGGGGACGCCAACCCGCTCCACACCGACCCGGAGGCCGCCGCGGCCGGGGTGCACGGGGAGATCACGGCGCCTCCCGCGATGATCCAGGTCTGGACGATGCCCGGCGTGCGGCGGGACGCCCCCAGGGCACCCACGCCGGTGGACGACGTGCTCGCGATGCTGGACGCGGACGGCTACACCGGCGTGGTCGCCACCGACTGCGAGCAGACCCACCACCGTTACCTGCGGCTCGGCGAGCGGCCGGTCCCGGCCACCCGGCTGTCCGCGCTGGCCGGGCCCAAGAAGACCGCCCTCGGCGAGGGCTACTTCGTCACCTGGAACGTCACCTGGTACTCCGATGACGAGGCGGTGGCCGAGATGCTCTTCCGGGTGCTGAAGTTCCGGCCTCCCGCCGGAGCCGGGAGGCGGACGGCGGCGCGTGAGCCGCATCCGATGGCCGCGGCCGGCACCGGAACCGGTGGGGAGGCGGCGGCCGGCACCGGAACCGGTGCCGATGGGAATGCGGCGGCCGGCCCGTACCCGCTGCGGCCCGCGGTCAACGCCGACACCGCCTTCTTCTGGGAAGGCGCCGCCGTCGGGGAGCTCCGCGTCCAGAGGTGCGCGGACTGCGGCCTGCTGCGGCATCCGCCGGGCCCGGTCTGCCCCTCGTGCCGTTCGGCCGCCCGCACGCACGTGACCGCGAGCGGCCGGGGCGAGGTGTACAGCTACGTCGTCCATCACAACCCGCCGGTCCCGGGGCTGCGGACGCCTTTCGTGGTCGCCGTGGTGGAACTGCCGGAAGGGGTGCGGATCGTGGGCAACGTGGTGGACTGTCCCCCCGCGGAGGTGAGGATCGGCATGGCGGTGCGGGTGACGTACCGGCGGATGGACGAGGAGTTGACCCTGCCGGTGTGGGTGCCGGTGCCGGCCCCCGGGGAGGCGTGATGCGGACGTTCACCGCGGACCAGGCCGGCGTCGGCACCGTCCTGCCGGAACTGGCCGTCGAGCTGACCCCCACCCTGATCATCTCCACCGCGCTGGCGACCATGGACTTCACCCCGGTGCACCATGACGTCGAGGGAGCCAGGGCACAGGGGGCGAAGGACATCTTCCTCAACATCCTGACCACGATGGGCCTCGTCGAACGCTACGTCACCGACTGGACCGGCCCGGAGGCGATCATCCGCGGTATCAAGGTCCGGCTCGGCGTCCCGGCGTACGCGGGTGACCGGCTGACCTTCACCGGGTCGGTGACCGCTCACGAGGGCGACGAGTTCACCGTCGGAGTCCGCGGCCGGGTCGGTCTCGGCGACCACGCCTCCGGCACCGTCAGGTTCTCCCTCCCCGCCCGCTGAGCCGCCCGCCGGCCCGCGCGCTGATCGGCCCGCCCGCGTCACCCCACCATCGTGAGAAAGGACTCACCAGCGTGGTCTCCTTTTCGGGTCGCACGGCCGTCGCCGGCATCGGCGCGACCGAGTTCTCCAAGCAGTCGGGGCGATCAGAGCTCCGGCTCGCCGCCGAGGCGGTGTTCGCGGCCCTCGACGACGCGGGCCTGGCTCCCTCGGACGTGGACGGGCTGGTCACCTACACCCAGGACGCCAACCAGGAGATCGCCGTCGCCCGTGAGGTGGGCATCGGCGACCTGTCGTTCTTCTCCCGCGTCCACTACGGCGGCGGCGCCGCGTGCGGCACGGTGCTGCACGCGGCGATGGCCGTCGCCACCGGGGTCGCCGAGACCGTGGTCTGCTACCGGGCGTTCAACGAACGCTCCGGGCACAGGTTCGGCCGGCCCGACGCCCGGATCGCGGGCGAACCCTCCTCGCAGGGCCTGGAGATGAGCTGGCACGTGCCGTACGGGCTGATGACCCCCGCAGCCTGGGTCGCCATGTTCGCCCGGCGCTACATGCACACCTACGGCGCCACCTCCGAGGACTTCGGCCGGGTGGCGGTCGCGATGCGCAGGCACGCGGCCGTCAACCCCGCCGCGTGGTTCCACGGACGCCCGATCACGCTCCGGGAGCACCAGGAGTCGAAGTGGATCGTGGAACCGCTGCACCTGCTCGACTGCTGCCAGGAGAGCGACGGCGCGGTGGCCCTGGTGGTCACCTCCGCCGAGCGGGCACGGGACCTGCGCAGGTCACCCGCTCTGGTCACCGCCGCGGCCCAGGGGTCGGGCGCCGGCCAGATGATGATGACCAGCTACTACCGGGACGACATGACCGGCCTGCCGGAGATGGGGGTGGTCGGCCGCCGGCTCTGGGAGCAGTCCGGCCTCGGCCCGGCGGACGTGCAGACCGCGATCCTGTACGACCACTTCACCCCGTTCGTCCTCACCCAGCTGGAGGAGCTGGGCTTCTGCGGGCGGGGGGAGGCCCGCGACTACGTGGCCGACGGCGGCATCGAGATCGACGGCCGCCTGCCGGTCAACCCGCACGGCGGCCAGCTCGGTGAGGCGTACATCCACGGTATGAACGGCATCGCCGAGGCCGTCCGGCAGGTGCGGGGCACCTCGGCCAACCAGGTCGCGGGGGTGCGCCACGTGCTGGTCACCGCCGGGACCGGCGTCCCCACCAGCGGGCTGATCTTGTCGGCCGGGTGATCCGGTGTTCCCGGCCGCGTCCGCCGGTCGGCGGACGCGGCGGGGCACGGGCTCACGGGGTGATGATCATGGGTACCGCGAAGAAGACGATCATGGCGATCGTCACCGCGATGAGGAAGCCGATCAACTCCCAGGCCCAGTCGTGGTGCCTGGCCTTCGCCCGGTGCTTGCGCCGTGCGCGGTGGCTCGCCCGCCTGGGGGACGCGGCCCGTCCACCGGAGGCGGCCGCCCGTCTGCCGGACGTCGCCCGCCCGCGTCCGCCGGCCCGGGCGGGGGCCGTGGGCGGGGCGGGGGGCGGGGTCGCGGGCGTCGACAGGGCGGCGGGGGAGACCTCCACCCCGGCCGGGGGCGGGGAGGTGGACTCGATCCCGGGGACGGGGGCCGGCCCGGCCTCGGTGCCGTCCCATGATCCGCTGTGTGGTGCGAGGTCGGGTGGGGTGGGGCTGTGTGGTGCGAGGCCGTGCGGGGTGGGGCTGTGCGACGGGGGCTCGTCGACCAGGTCGTCCCGCATGACCCACCGGGGCAGGCGCAGCGGGGAGCGGCCGGCCGCGGAGACGGGCGGGGACGGCTGGGCGGTGCCCGGCCGGGTGCCGTGGGCGGTGCCCGGAGCGGGGTCCTGAGCACCGGAAACGGACGAGTGGTCCCGCTGCTCCGCCGGACGGGAAGGGCTCACCGGGTCGGGTAGGCCCACCGGGCGGGGAAGGTTCAGCGACTCGGAAGGGCCCACCGGGCGGGGAAGGTTCAGCGACTCGGGAAGGCCCACCGGGCGGGGGAGGTCCAGCGGGGCCCGATCCTGCTTCCGCTCGCGCTCGGATTCGCGCTCACGCTCGGCGAGGGCGTCCAGTTGGTCGGTCTGCAGTGGCCAGCCGGGCAGGGGGAGCGCGGAGGGCGGAGCGTCGAGCGCGGTCGCGGGAGACGGCGCGGCAGCCTCATCACGCGGCGGGGCGATCTCATCACGCGGCGGGGCGGTCTCGCCGTCCGGCGGAGCGGAGCCGTCGCGCGACGAAGCGGCCTCACCGGGTGGCGAAGCGGCCTCACCGGGTGGCGAAGCGGCCCTGTCGGGTGGCGAAGCGGCCTCGCCGGGTGGCGAAGCGACCTTGTCGCGTGGGGCCGCGGCGACCAGCCTGTCGGTGTGGGGGCGGATGGCCCGCGTCCGCGGGGAGGGCGGGTGGAGCAGGTCGTCGTGCGGCGCGAAGTCGTCGAGCACGTCCCCGGGGACCGGAGCGGACATCGGCCTCTCCCCGCGCGGCCGGGGACGCTGGGGCCTGCGACGGCGTGGCCGGACAGCCGCCTCGTCGAGGGCGTCGAGCATCGGGCCGCGGAGCTTGGGCATCGGCTCGGTGCTGGCCTCGTGGGCGGAGACCTCGTCCGGGTTCGGCGGCGCGAAGGGGTCGGGGAAGCGGTCCTCCGTCGCGGGCTCCGGGAACGCGGCCGTTTCCGGGAACGCGGCCGGACTCTCTGACGCGGCGCCGCCGGCACCCGGCGCCGGCGACGCGGTCGCGTCCCGCGGTGCGGTGCCGCCGGTGTCGGGGACCGGCCACGCGGGGGTCGTCGGCCACAGCTGCTTGACCCGCGGCGAGGGGGAGCGCCGGGCGGTGATGACCGGTGCCGCCTGGGGCCCCAGCACGACGGCGCGCAGGCCCGCGGGCGGGGTGGCCCAGGGGGCGAGGTTGAGCACGTCGCGGACCGGCGCGACGGTCAGGGCGCCGAACACCTCTCTCAGCGGGTCGGGGATCCGCGTCGCCGCCAGGGCGGTGGTCAGCGACCGGGCGAAGCCCCGGCAGGCGCTCACCGTGAGCTCGTCGGCGGTGTCGGCGGCCACGTCGAGCACCCAGGACAGCTCGGCCGTGTCCAGTTCGCGCACGCCCGACAGGTAGAGCACCTCGCGCTGGTGCGGACGCATCTCGCGCAGGACACGGTCGACGAAGGCGACCGCCGGGTCCAGGTCCGTCCGGGGAGGGCAGTAGACGATGTCGCGCAGGTAGATCTCGCGGCGGGCGAGCGCGTACAGCGCTGCGCGCGGCGGCTCGACGGCCTGGACGCCGGAGAAGACGGCCGCCAGCACCTCCGCGGCGGAGCCGGCGTCACCCAGCTGGTCGTGGCAGTAGGCGAACAGTCCTGCGGCGTGACGGTCGTAGAGCTCGGCGATCAGTTCGCCGCGCGAGCGCTGACCGAGGAGCTGTTGGGTCACGGGACCGGCTTCCTCTGGTGGTTCGGCGATCGGTGGTGAGCGGTGCGGCTGTGACGTCGGTGACGCACGGTGCCGGAGGGATCAACTCCAGCGATGTGGGTAATCATGTCAAGCCGGGGCATCTCCCGCACTACTGAATGCCCATTTGGCGAGAAATACACATGTTGATCTAGCTCATCGATCTTCCAGGGAAAAGCCAGGAAGACAGATCGGATAAGTGGGACATAGGCTGACTCGTGCGGGATCATGGGGCGGCTGGGCAGGGAGCCGTGGCCCTGCGAAAACAAGAGGTTGCGCATGATCACATTCAATGGTGTCACCAAGCGCTACGCCGACGGGACCGTCGCCGTGGACGGTCTGAGCCTCGACGTGCACACCGGGGGGATAACGGTCTTCGTCGGCCCGTCCGGATGCGGCAAGACGACGTCCCTCCGGATGATCAACCGGATGATCGACCCGACCGAGGGCCAGATCCTCCTGGACGGCGTCGACGTCACGACGATCGACCCGCCGACGCTGCGCCGGGGCATCGGCTACGTCATCCAGCAGGCAGGGCTCTTCCCGCACCGCAAGATCGTCGACAACGTGGCGACGGTGCCCCAGCTGCTGGGCTGGAGCAGGAAACGGGCACGTGACCGGGCCATGGAGTTGCTCGAACGCGTCGGCCTCGACCTGAAGCTGGCCGACCGCTATCCCTTCCAGCTCTCCGGCGGCCAGCAGCAGCGCGTCGGCGTGGCCCGCGCGCTGGCGGCCGACCCGCCGGTGCTGCTGATGGACGAGCCGTTCAGCGCCGTCGACCCGATCGTGCGCACGAGCCTTCAGGAGGAGCTGCTGCGGCTCCAGTCCGAGCTGCGCAAGACCATCGTGTTCGTCACCCACGACATCGACGAGGCCGTCAAGCTCGGCGACCGGGTGGCGGTCCTGCGCGTCGGCGGCCGGCTGGCCCAGCTCGACGACCCGGCGACGCTGCTGGCCCGCCCCGCCGACGACTTCGTCCGCGAGTTCCTCGGCCGTGACCGCGGCATCCGGCGGCTGTCGTTCATCTCCGCCGAGGGGATCGCGCTCCGCGCCGACCTGCTCGTCCCCGCCACCGCCGACGTGTCGGCCGTGCGCGACGCCGGCGAGCCCTGGCTGGCCGTGGTGGACGGCGACGGGCGCCCGCTGGGCTGGGCCGCCGCCAAGGACCTGCCCGACTCCGGCACCGTGGCCGACGCGGACCTCGTCCCGTCCGGGACGTTCGTCGCCGGACGCGACTCGATGCGCGCCGCGCTGGACGCGACGCTGCTGTCCCCGGCGGGCAACGCCGTCGCCGTGGACGAGTCGGGCCGGGCCGTGGGCGTCGTCACCCGCGAGGCGCTCGACGAGGCGCTGGCCGGGACGGCGGGAGGCGCCCGTGGATGAGGAGCCGCTGGTCCGCTGGGACTGGATCGGCCGTAACTGGCCCAGGATCCAGCCCCTGCTGGAGGACCACATCGTGATGGCGCTGGTGCCGGTCGTCATCGGGCTGCTCGTCGCGCTCCCGCTCGGGCTGGCCGGTGTCCGCTGGCGACGGCTCTACCAGCCGACCGTCGGCGTGATGAACGTGATCTACTCGCTTCCCTCGCTGGCCGTCTTCATCGTGCTCATCCCGATCACCGGCCTGGCGACCCGTACCACCGTCATGATCCCGCTCACCTTCTACGCCCTGGCGGTGCTGATCCCGGCGGTCGTCGACGGGCTGACCTCGGTTCCCGACCACGTGCGCCAGTCGGCGGTGGCCATGGGCTTCACCCCGCTGCGGCGACTGCTCCGGGTCGACCTGCCGATCGCCGTGCCCGTCGTGCTGGCCGGGCTCAGGGTGGCCACGGTCTCCAGCATCAGCCTGGTCAGCGTGGGTGCGCTGGTCGGCAGAGGCGGACTCGGCTACCTGTTCATCGACGGCTGGCAGCGGCAGTTCTACACCCCGATCGTCGTCGGCATCGTGCTGGTCGTGGTTCTCGCGGGCCTCGCCGACCTGATGCTGGTGCTGGCACAGCGCCTGCTCACCCCCTGGGCACGGGCGAGGGGGTCCGCGTGAACTGGCTGATCGACTTCTTCGGGGACCCGGCCAACTGGTCCGGCCCGGAGGGCATCCCCGTCCGGCTCCTGGAGCACCTGGAGTTCGCCGGGCTCTCACTGCTGCTGGCCATGCTGATCGCGATCCCGCTGGGGCTGTGGATCGGCCACACCGGGAGGGGTGCCCTGCTCGTGGTGCTCAGCGCCAACGCGGCCCGTGCCCTGCCGACGCTGGGCCTGCTGGTGCTCATCGTGCTGTTCATGGGCGTCGGCACCATCGTCCCGGTGCTGATCCCGCTGGTGGCGCTGGCCGTGCCGCCCATCCTGGTCAACACCTACGAGGGCATCCGCGGGGTGGACCCGGACCTGCGCGACGCCGCGTACGGCATGGGACTGCGGGGCGGGCAGGTGCTCGGCCGGGTGCTGGTGCCGGTGGCGCTGCCGCTCATCCTGCTCGGCCTGCGCCTGGCCGCGATCCAGGTGGTGGCGACCGCGACCGTGGCCGCGTACGTGGGCCTGGGCGGCCTGGGCCGTTACATCATCGACGGCCTGGCGACCAAGAACTACCCGAGCACGATCGGCGGGGCCGTCCTCGTGGCGCTGCTGGCCCTGCTCGTCCAGTTCGCGTTCGTCCTGGCGCAACGTGTCACGGTCTCACCGGGGGTGAGCGGGCGGCAGGACATCCGCTAATCTCCTAAACCCCCCGCTTTAGAAGGGAAATATACGATGAAGCGCCTGCTCAGCACCGCGGCGGTGATCCTCTCTGCCGTGTTCACCCTCACCGCGTGCGGCGGTGGTGACCCGCTCACCAGCGCCTCCGCGAGCCCGGCGGGCTCGGGCCCCGCGTCCGCGCCGGCGGGGGGGAAGGTCATCGTCGGATCGGCCAACTTCCCGGAGAACGTTCTGCTGGCCGAGATCTACGCCCAGGCTCTGGAGGCCAAGGGCGTGCAGGTCGAGCGGAAGCTCAACATCGGCAGCCGCGAGGTCCTCTACGACCAGATCAAGAGCGGCGGCCTGACCGTTCTGCCGGAGTACGTCGGCTCGCTGCTCGCCTTCGTCGACAACACGAGCACCCAGAAGAAGAAGGACGAGGTCGTCGCCGCGCTGAAGGAGAAGCTCCCGGCCGAGCTGGAGATCCTGCAGCCCGCCGCGGCCGAGGACAACAACTCGCTGACCGTCTCCAAGGAGACCGCCGCCAAGGACGGCCTCACCACGATCGAGGACCTCGTCAAGGTCGCCAAGAACTACACCGTGGGCGGCCCGCCGGAGTTCAAGAGCCGTCAGGAGAAGAACTTCAAGGACACCTACGGCCTGGAGTTCAAGGAGTGGAAGAAGACCGGTGACGCCACCGCCGACGCCATCAAGAACGGCACCGTCCAGGTCGGCAACGTCTTCACCACCGATCCGAAGATCATCATCAACGGCCTGGTCTCCCTCCAGGACACCAAGAGCGCCTTCGCCGCGGAGAACATCACGCCCCTGGTCAACAAGGCGGGGGTGAACGACACCGTGCGGACCACGCTCGACGCCGTGTCCGCCAAGCTCGACACCGCCGGGCTCGTCGCCCTCATGAAGCGCATCGCGGTCGACAAGGACGACGCCGCCGCGGTCGCCAAGGACTGGCTGAGCCAGAACGGCCTCGGCTAGCCGTCCCGGTTCCCGGCCGCACACGCCTCCCGTTGGCTCCCGGGCAGCCGTCCCGGGTCCGTGCGTGTGACGTGCGGGGTCTGTGCGCGTGACGTCCGCGTGATGTGCGGGGTTCGTGCGGGATCCGTGCGCGTGGCGTGCGGGGCCCGTCCGGGCCGTCGGTCCGGACGGGCGACCTCGCCCGGCTACGCACCCGATACGGGATGTTTCCCCAGATGAGACCGGTTCCCCGCTACGGTGAACCCCGGGGGTCATCATGAGGGCATTCATCGGGGCGGCGGTGCTGTTCATGGCCGCGGGGTGCGGCGCCACGGCCGAGGAGGCGACGGAACGGGCACCGGCCACCACGGCCGCGGAGAGCCGGGGCCACCTGAGCCCGACTCCCGCGCCGGCGGCCCGTATCCAGGTGAGCCCGGACCAGCACCGGATCCTGTCCGCCCAGTGTGAGTACGCCGACACCGAGGAACTGCGCGGGGAGTGCCGGTCGGCGGTCGAACGCGGGTACCGGGTGGGGGAGGAGAACCCCGCACTGGACTGCCGGAGGTACTCCGGGGTCAGCGTGTGCGGACCGCTCCCCCTCAGCGAGCGGGAGCGGCGGTGTGTCACGGACGCGGTGGCGGGCGGGACGACCCCGCGACGGGCCGAGGTGGAGTGCTACGTGAACTTCTGAGCCGGTGAAGCCCGTCCATCCCGCCGGGTGCCGCATGGGCTTCCGGTACGCGGGTGCCCTCCCGGCCGTTGCGTGTCACCTGGGCCTCCGGTACGCGGGGGCCTTCGGTTCGTCGGGTGCCGCCTGGGTTTCCGGTACGCGGGTGCCCTCCCGGCCCGATCCGTCGGTCCGTTCTTCGGAATGATGGGCCGCATGAGCGAGTTCATCGAGGCCATGGCCCAGGTGCCGACCGGTGTCACGGTCGTGACCGTCAAGGATGACCGTGACGACGTGGGTACCACGGTCGCCACCTTCGGCTCCGTCTCGCTGGACCCGCCGCTGGTGATGGTGAGCATGGACAACGCCGGCTACCTCAACGAACTGCTGCTCCGCCGTGACCGGTGGGCGGCCAGTGTGCTGTCGGCCGGGCAGAAGGCGATCGCCAGCCGCTTCGCCACTCCCGGCCGTCCCGGCGCCAGGTTGCTGCTCGCGGGCACGCCGCACCACCGTGGCGCGCACAGCGAGGCGCTCGTCGTGGACGGCGGCGTCACCGCCGTGGAGGCCGAGACCGTCAAGGTCGTCCCGGCCGGTGACCACACGCTCTTCGTCGCCCGGGTCCTCGGGGTCGACTACGTCGACTCCTCCGCCCAGCCTCTGACCCGCTACCGCGGTCGTTACCGCTGACCCGGTACCGCGGTCGTTACCGCGGCGGTTACCGCTGACCCGCTTACCGCTGACCCGCTTACCGCTGACCTGCGCCTGCACCCCGGAGACCGCTCCGAACCGGCTCCGGCTCGCGCGGCGGGGGAACCGTCGTGCGCGGGCCGCGTGCCATGTTCCGGGGGAGCGTCGCGCGGGCCGGGTGCCGGGGCGCCGCCGCGTGCCCACCGCGCCGGCTACTCGTACACCATCGGACTCGCCTCCAGCGCGTGGTGGGCGACGACGGTGACGTCGACGCCCGGCCGGGAGGCGAGCGCGGCCATCACCCGCCGGTGGACCATCGCCTTGCGCAGCGGCGGCATGTCGCGGAGGAGAGTCTCCCTGATCATGTCGTGTGCGAAGGACATCCGGTCACCGCGCGGGACCACCAGCCCGGCTCGGGCGGCCCGGTCCAGCAGGTCGTACGTCTCCACCCCGCTTATCTCGGCGACGAGGCCGGGATCGAAGTCCCGGCCGACCACCGCGGCCGTGACCAGCGTCTGCCCGGCTCCCGGCCCGAGGTCGGTCAGACACTGGCGGATCAGATCGGCCACCGCGTCGGGCACCGTGCCCGCGTCCCGTCCCTGTGCGAGCAGCCGGGCGCTCTCCCGGACGAAGAACGGGTTGCCCCCGGTGCGCTCGGCCAGCCACCGGATCGTGCACTCGTCCGCCTCCACCCCCGCGTCCGCCACGATGGCCCGGACAGCGGGCAGGCAGACCCCGGTGAGGCGCAGCCGGAGCAGGTTGTAACGGGCGAGCCGGCCCAGCAACTTCTCCGCCGCGCAGCCGGACACGCATCCCTCCGTGACGGCGATGTCGCGGAACGCGACGACCAGTGTGAGAGGGACGCTCCGGGCCAGGCCGTCGGTGAGCATGACCATGTCCCCGAGCAGTTCGAGCGAGGCCGGGTCCGCCCAGTGCAGGTCGTCCAGGATGATCGTCAGGGGCCGGTCTCGCGCCGCCGTGGCGAGCCAGCGTGAGACGGCCCAGCTCCGGCCGAGCCGGGCCGCCCCGGTGGCGGACGCGGTGCTCCCGTCGGGGCCGTCGGGCGTCTCGATGTCGGAGAGGCCGGCCAGAACCAGTCCGTCCGGGGGCGGGCAGGTCGATCTGAGCGTGCGCAGCGCCTGGAGCCACGGCCACAGCGGCGGTGTCCTGTCGCTGTCGTGGCAGCGTCCCCACAGCACCAGGTGGCCGAGACCGGCGCAGTGCTCGCCGAACGTCTCCAGCAGCAGGGTCTTGCCGATGCCCGCCTCACCGCTCACGGCGGCCACGGCCGTGCCGTTCCCGGCCGCCCGCGCCGGAAGCGTCGCCAGTTCCGCGAGCTGCTGTTCCCGGCCGTACAGGGGCCGCCGCGGCGGACGCGGGCTCGCGGCCGGGGCCTTTCCGGTGCCGGCCGCGATGCGGGCCGCGGCGGACGGGAAGCCGGTCGTGACACCGGGTACGGCACCGGTCCCGTGCGTGGCGCCGCTCACGGGTGCAGCGCCGCTCCCGGGTACGGCACCGGTTCTGGTCGCGGCGCCGCTCACGGGTGCAGCGCCGGTGCCGACACCGGCGTCGGAGGTACCTCCTGCGGGGTTGCGCACCGGGTTGTCCAGGAGGTCGCGCACCGGTTCGGTGGCGGAAAGCCTCACCGGGTCGGCCGCGGCCTCCGTCTGGGGGACGACGGTCGGCGAGTCGACGCCGCGGACGATGTCGTCCTCCAACCTCTTCAGCGCGGCGCCGGGAGGCAGGCCGGACCGGCCGGTGAGTCGGCTCTCCGCCCGGCGGAGCACCTCCAGAGCGTCGGCCTTCCGCCCGGCCCGATGCAACGCCAGGGCCAGCAGATACCACAACCCCTCACGCCGAGGGTGCGCGATCACCTCGGCCTCCAGGTCGGCGACGGCGGTCAGCGGCCGGCCCAGCTCCAGCAACGCCCGAGCGCGCCGTTCGATCGCCGTCAGACGCAGCTCGTGCAGACGGCCGACCTCCGCCGCCGCCCACGGCTCGTCGGCGAACTCGCTGTAGGGCTGCCCGCGCCACAGCCCCAGTGCCTCGTCCAGGCAGGGGAGTGTGCCGTCGGGCGACCGGAACGCGGAACGGGTGACCAGTTCGGTGAAGCGCGCGACGTCCACGTCCGCCGCGGCGAGCAGGTAGCCGGGCGGCCGGGCGATGATCACTCGGGACGGTGCTCGCGGCGCGCGGCCGGGCTCGACGGCCCGGCGCAGATGAGAGATGTACGACTGCAGCGTGGCCAGCGCGCTGGCCGGGGGCGTACTCCCGTAGACGTCGTCGATCAGCACGTCCACCGGGACGACCGTCCCGCGCGACAGGATCAGCCTGGCCAGTACCGCTCGCTGGCGCGGACCACCGAGATCGACGGGAATGCCGTCGTCGTCGGCCTCCACCGGGCCGAGAACCCGGAACTGCACTTCGTCCCCCTGACTCGGCACGGTGGGGGGACCACCGCGGCGGGGCAGGGTGCCGCGTGTGATCGCCCGGGGACGGTCCCGGAGGACCGCCCATTTCGCGACACCGTGTCCGTCACGGAAAACGTAGATCAGGTTCGCTCGGGGATCGTCCGTCGCCAGGGCGATTCTTCCTCCCTCTGCCAGGGGACATGATCAGGGTCCCCTCCCGAGCGCCGCTCCTCGGACCGCCATCGCCGACGGGGCCGCCCCGGGGGAGACACCGCCGCCGTCGGGGAGATCGCTTCCACGCTTCGCCGGCTTCAAACCGTCGCAAGTGATTCTCAAGTCGTTCAACCGTCCGTCACCATCATGATCATCTCCGTCCGGCGGCCGGTGCCGTGGAACGCGACCCCGAACCGGCGGAGATCAGCAGTTCGGCGGCCGGTTGAGGGGATGTCTCGGTGCCGATCGCCGGCGGGTGGAGGGTGGCCGGACCGGAGTCACAAGTGGGCACTCTGCGGGCTCAAGGAGCCAAGAGCGTTCTTCAAGCGGCCTCCGTAGCATTTTCGAGTGTCAGGGGCGGGAAAGAGCCGCTGAATGTGATGGACCATATGAACGGCGAGACGTTCATCGGACCCGCGGTAATCTCTCGGGTTCTTACGCCTCCGCACGTGTTTCCGGTGATCCGGTGAGTGTCATCGGAAAAAGGATTACGTGGCCCATCGGCGGTGTGAAAGGGGCTGGGGGAAGGAATCGCGGCACCGTGGGTTTCGGCGCCGGTGTGTCATTCGAGGCATGTGGTTATGGCAGTATGCGCTGGTCCGTGAGGGCCGGTGTCGGCGGTGGATGACACGAGGGCTGATTCTTCAGGGGCGGAAGTCAGTCGGTCGGCGCCATGTCGCTCTGATATGCAAGGTCGCCGGGAACGGCGTCGGGGGGAAAGGGAAATGGGAAAGACCACGGGCGGAGAAACGCGTTCCGGTGCGGCGGACAACCTGCTGGAGGACGTCGTCAGGGCGATTCTGGAGCGCGAGGCGAAGCAGGCCGCCGGTGTGGCGGATTTCGGCGAGGGCGATTCCGGTGCGGTGGGTTCCGGTTCCGGTGAGGTTTCCTCCCAAGTGGATGCCGGTGCGAGCTGGCAGATTCGTCCCAGTGTTCCGTGGACGTACGTGACGCCGGTGGATGCGGCCGCCCGTGACCAGGGATGGAAACTGCACCTTTCGGCGACGCCGCTGTCGGCCCCGGTGGTGCTGGCACGGGCGGCCGAGGTGCTGGCCCGGCACCGGTGTCCGTTCAAGTTCGCCGCCACCCTGGAAGAACTCAGCAAGCTGGTCTCCCGTGAGCAGGACCGGGGCTCGGTGGGCAAGTTCATCACCGTCTACCCGCCCGACGACGAGACCGCGGTGGCGCTGGCCGAGGAGCTGCATCAGGCCACCTACGGGCTGTCCGGCCCGCCGATCCTGTCCGACCGCGTCTACAAGCCCGGCAGCCTGGTGCACTACCGGTTCGGGGTGTTCTCCGCCCCCAGCGAACTGGACAACGACGGCTCCTACGCCTCGCGGCTGACCGCGCCGGACGGCACCCGGGTGGTCGACGAGCGCAACGCCTGGTACTCCCCGCCGGCCTGGGCACCCTGCCCGTTCGAGTCGGGGCAGGCCCCGGCGCGCACGGTCGCGCCGCAGGCGGTGCTGTTGGCCGACCGGTTCGTGGTGCGCCGGGCGATCCGGCACGGCGCCAAGGGCGGGGTGTTCCTGGCCGAGGACCGCACGACCGGCACCGAGGTGATCGTCAAGCGGGCACGGCCGCATCTGGGTGCTTCCTTCGACGGGCGGGACGAGCAGGATCTGCTGCGTCATGAGGCGCGGATGCTGGAGCTGTTCGGGCCGCTGGGGGTGACCGCGGCCAAGGTGGCGCTGTTCGAGGCCGACGACAACCTGTTTCTGGCGCAGGAACACGTTCCGGGGATGGTGCTGAGCGGGTGGGTCGGTGAGCGACGCTTCTCGGTCACGGGTGAGGAGTGGCGTGACCTGGTGCTGCGCGTGGCGCGGCGGTTGGTCGCGCTGGTTGCCTCGGTGCACGCGCAGGGGTATGTGCTGCGGGATCTGACGCCGAACAACGTCATGGTCACCGATGACGGCGACTGCCGGTTGATCGACCTGGAGATGGCCGCGGTGCCCGGTGCGCTGGTCCGCCGGGCTTTCACCCTGGGTTACGCCCCGCCGGAGCAGGTTCATGCCGCCATGCACGCGCCCGCGCCGGCGGTGACCGCTGACCTGTACGCGTTGGGAGGGACGTTGTTCTTCCTGGCCACGGGGTGTCAGCCGGCGCTGGCCGCCGACCGGCCGGTCGGAGCACGCTCCCGGAATTCCCGGCTGGAAACGCTTGTGAACGTCGCGGCTGCTGGAGACGTTGTCTCCAGCGCACTGATCCCGGCCATTCTGGGCCTAATGCAGGAGGATCCCACGCGGCGCTGGGACCTGGGCCAGGTAGAGCTTTTCCTGGACCGGATGGTCGTCGGTTTTCCTTCTGTCGTCGCGGACGGTTGGCTGCCGGGGGTGGGCGAGCAGGACCGCCTGCTGCACGACGGGCTGACCCACGTGTTGCGGACGATGTCACCGGCCGAGGTCGCCGACCCCGCACCGCAGGGCGCCCTCTGGCCGACCTCGGGGTTCGGCGCGACTGCGGATCCGTGCGCGGTGCAGTACGGCGCGGCCGGGGTGCTCACCCTGCTCGCCTCAGTGGTGGAGGCGTCGAATGAGACGTCCGGCATGCCGGATCTGCGTGCTGACCTGGTGGCGGGGTTGCGGGACGCGGCGGACTGGACGGTGCGGCGGATGGCCGGTGAGCACCGGCCCTCGCCGGGGCTGTACTTCGGCCGGGCCGGCATCGCCTGGGCCCTGCACGAGGCAGGCCGCGCACTCGACGACCCGGCGCTGCGCACCGCGGGAACCGATCTGGCGCTGGGCCTGCCCATCTCCTGGCCCAACCCGGACGTGTGCCACGGCCTGGCCGGCACCGGGCTGGCGCTGCTGCACTTCTGGCACGCCACCGGCGAGGCCCGCTTCCGCGATCGGGCCGGTGACTGCGCCGACGCCCTGCTCAAGGCCGCCCAGCACACCTCCGACGGGGTGCTGTGGCCGATCCCGAAGGACTTCGACTCCGCGCTGGCCGGCGTGACGCACTACGGCTTCGCCCACGGTGTCGCCGGGATCGGCGCCTTCCTGCTGGCCGCGGGCACCGCGCTGGGCCGCGACGACTGCCTGGAGACCGCGCTGGCCGCCGGCGACACCCTGCTGGCCGCCGCCGAGTACCGGGGCGAGGCCGCGTTCTGGTCGGACGGGCCGTCGAGCAAGGGCGGGCTGACGCACTGGTGCAGCGGCTCGTCCGGGGTGGGCACGTTCCTGGTCCGGCTGTATGCGGCCACCGGGGATTCCCGGTTCCGGGAGGCGGCCGAGGCTGCCGCGGCGGCGGTGTACACCCGAAGGCTGAGCGCGGGCACCGCGGCCTGCCACGGCCTGGCCGGGGACGGGCAGTTCCTGTTGGATGCGGCCGACCTGCTGGGCGAACCGGTCTACCACGAGTGGGCCGCCGACCTGGCGGCGCTGCTGTGGGCGCGGGCCGCGCTGCGCGACGGGCTGCTGGTGGTGCCCGACGAGAACGGTACCGAGGTGAGCGTCGGCTGGAACACCGGCCTGGCCGGGGTGCTGGACTTCCTGCACCGGCTGCGCCACGGCGGGCCACGCCCCTGGACGGCCGACGACATCGCTCTTCGCCCCGCGGGGGCGGTGTGATGACCGCCGGCACGATGAGCCCGGTCCACGCCACGGCCGGGGAGGAGCGCCTTCCGTACATCCGGCGGGTCAACGTCCGCTTCTCCGGCCGCGGCCGGTACGCGGCCTGCCTGGCCGGCGACGGCCACCGCCTCACCCCGGAGGTGTGGGACCTCACCGGTGACCGGCCGCGGCCCCGGACGCTGCGCACCCGCGCCGGGGAGACCTTGCAGACCCTGCCGGTGCCCACCGATGACGGCCACCTCCTGCTGTGCCGCTCCGGTGCCGACGGCGTGCACCGGCTCGTGCTGGTCGTCCCGGCCGCGAACCGCGACGAGACATCCGAAGAATACGAACTGCCCGCCTTCGACGAGGTCGGCGTCAGGCTGACGCCCGGACCGGCCGAAGGAACGGCCGCCCTGGCCTTCGTGGAGAGAGCCGACGGGAACACGACGGTGTGGCGCCTGTCCGGGCGGGTCGAACCGCCCGAGCAGGTCGTCGAGCTGCCGGGGTTCGTCTCCGGCGGCGCCTGGCTCGACGACACCGGTGAGCGCCTCGTCCTGTCACCCAGGAATGCGGAACTCGGCACCCTGGTCTTGAACCTGACGAGCGGTGCCGTCACCCCGCTGGCCGGGCCGGCCGGTGACGAGCACTTCCTGCTGGCCGCGTCCGCCGGGACGCTGCTGTTGGCCGCGCACCGCGACGGCGCCTACCGGCTCGGTGTGCGCCACCGTGACGATGCCGGGGCGTCCACCGTCTTCCCCGACCGGTTGAACACGATCGAGGGCACGGTGACCCCGCTGGCGCTGGACCCGGCCGGAGAACGCTTGGCGCTGGCCGTCACCCACGGCGCTCGCTCCCACCTGCTCGTCCACGACCTGGCCGACGACACCATCGCTGAGGTCGACTTCCCGACCGGGATGCTGCATCCGGCAGCGCGCTGGACCGCCACCGGCCTGCACCTGGTCCACACGACGCCGGAGCATCCGCCGGGACTGGTGACGGTGGCGAACTCGGTCTTCTCCGTGCCCGAGTGGAGCCGGGCGCGGTGGGAGTCGGCCCGCATCCGGGACTACGAGGGGCCGGGCGGGAGTATCGAAGCCGTCGTGTACGGCGACCCCGTGACCAGCCCACAGGTGGTGCTGGCGTTGCACGGTGGTCCAGAGGCCGCCTGGCAGTTCGGGTTCGACCCGCTGTTCCAGCGTCTGGCCGCGGCCGGCATCGCGGTGGTGGCGCCCAACCAGCGCGGCAGCACCGGCTACGGCGCCGCCCACCGCGACGCGATCCGCGGCGCCTGGGGCGGCCCGGACCTGGCCGACGTCCTGCATCTGGGCCGCACCCTGGCCGCGACGCGCGGGCCGGACCGGGAGTGTCCAGCCCTGTACGGGATCAGCTACGGGGCCCACCTGGCGCTGCTGGCCGCCGCGGCCCAGCCCGATCTGTGGTCCCGCGCCGCGGTGGTCGCCCCGTTCCTGTCCGGGCCGGCGTTGTACGCCGACGGGCCGCAGTCGGTGCGCAACCTGATCGACCGGCTCGGCGGACGGGAGGAGGTCGGCGACGACCTCGGCCCCCGCGACCTGCTGGCCCTGGCCCCCCGGATGCGGCTGCCGCTGCTGATCGTCCACGGCGAACGGGACCTGATCATCCCGGTCACCCACTCCCGCCGCCTGCACGACCGGCTGCGCGAGAGCGGGCACCGCGACAGCACCGGCCTGACCTATCTGGAGGTACCCGGCGGCGGCCACGACCCTCTGGCCGACACTGGAGGGCATCTCCTCCTCGACTGTGTCACGGACTTCCTGCACACCGGATCACCACCCGGTCTCTGACCCGGCCCGGTTCCGACCCGCGCTCAGCGAAGGCGCGGGGCCTACAAGCCCGGCCGGCATCACATGGCATCGCGCTGACACGGAGAGCGACGCCGGAGGCCGGCCGTTCATGGCGGGGCCGCCCACAAGGGGGCGGGTCACCCCGTCGATCATCACAAAGGAAAGGAAATCGCCATGGAGCTCGACCTCAACGCTCTGGACATGCTTCCCGCTGAGGAGGCTCAGCTGAAGTACTGCGAGTTCACCTGTGGCGAGACCACGAAGAACTGCCGTCGCAGCACCACCCAGTTCTAAGAGCCGCACGGGGCCGGGGGTGTGAGAGCACCCGGGGCCTACCGCATGCGGTGAGGTGTCGCGCGGCCCGTCCTCATCGGGCCGCGGGACACCGTTCCCGGTCGGCGTCCGGCTCTCTCCTCGGTCATCGGGGTGGGATGCCGGAGGCCGGCCGTTCATGGCGGGGCCGCCCACAAGGGGGCGGGTCACCCCGTCGATCATCACAAAGGAAAGGAAATCGCCATGGAGCTCGACCTCAACGCTCTGGACATGCTTCCCGCTGAGGAGGCTCAGCTGAAGTACTGCGAGTTCACCTGTGGCGAGTTCACGAGGAACTGCCGTCGCAGCACCACCCAGTTCTAGGCGCCGCGGCGGAGCCGGGGTGTGAGAGCACCCGGGTCCCACCGCATGCGGTGAGGTGTCCCGCGGCCCGTCCTCATCGGGCCGCGGGACACCGTTCCCGGTCGGCGTCCGGCTCTCTCCTCGGTCATCGGGGTGGGACGCCGGAGGCCGGCCGTTCATGACGGGGCCGCCCACACGGGGCGGACTCGTGCCGGGAGAGGACAACAATGTCAGACCGTGTGCCACATGTGCCGAGGGAGCAGGTGACGCACCGGAACAGTGACCGTCTTCTGGGCTCGGTGGCGCGTGGTGCGTGGATGCCGTTGACGGTGTCGGCGGTGTGCGCTCTGGCGACGGCCGTGGCCGCGCTGGCTCTGCCGGCCGCGCTGGCCGCCGCCGTGGACGCGGTTCTGACCGGCCGGGGAGCGCAGCGCGCCGCGACCGATCTGGCCCTGGTTCTCGCCGTCGCCGTCTGTGCCGGCATCGCGGACGGGATCGCCGAGGCGTCGGCCACCGCGTCGGCCACGGCGGCCCTGCGCCTGCGGCTGGTTTCCCACGTCCTCAGGCTCGACGCCGCGGGTGCCCGCCGCTTCCCGGCCGGGGAGCTGACCAACCGCCTGGTGAGCAACACCGTGACCGCCGGATACGTACCGGTGACGCTGCTCGGTATGGCGATCGAGCTGCTCACCTCCGTCGGCGGCGTCGTCGCGCTGTTCGTGATCGATCTGTGGGTGGGCCTGGCCTTCCTGGCGGGGGTGCCCGTCGGGCTCGTCGCCATGCGCGTGTTCGTCACCCGTGCCGCGGATCTGTACGGCCGCTACCAGGACGCGCAGGGCCACCTGGCGGCGCGGCTGACCGAGGTCCTGACCGGGATCCGCACCGTGCGGGCCTCGGGCACCGCCGGCCGCGAGATCACCCGGGTGCTGGCTCCGCTGCCGGAGCTGTCAGAGACCGGGCACGCCCTGTGGCGGGCACAGGCCCGCAGTGTGTGGCAGATCGCGTTGCTGTTGTCGTTGATCGAGGTGGTCGTGCTCGCCGTGACCGGGCTCGGGGTGGCCGACGGCCGTCTGGCGCCGGGGCAGCTGCTGGCCGCGGCCGGTTACACCACGCTGGGGTTGGCCCTGCTCACGCAGACCGATGTGCTGATGGAGGTGACCTACGCCCGTTCGGCGGCCCGGCGCGTCTGGGAGGTGCTGGCCCTGCCTGCTCCGATCCCCGGCACCCGCCCGCTGCCCGACGGCCCTGGTGTGCTCCGGTTCCGTGGTGTCACCGTGGTCCGCGAAGAGGGCCCGGTACTGGACGGTGTCGATGTGGAGATCCCCGCGGGAGCGCTGGCCGCGGTGGTGGGGCGTTCCGGTGCGGGCAAGAGCACGCTGGCGTCGCTGGCCGGCCGGTTGATCGACCCCGACCGGGGGCAGGTGCTGCTCGACGGTCTGCCGCTGACCGAGATCGATCCCGCCGTGCTGCGGGAGGCGGTCGCCTACGCCTTCGAGCGCCCGGTGCTGCTGGGCGAGGACCTGGCCACGGCCATCGCCTACGGGCTACCGGCTGCCGGCCCCGACACCGTCCGGGGGGCGGCGCGCGCCGCGCACATCGACGATGTGATCTGCCGTCTTCCGCACGGGTATGCCACCGCACCTGACGCCGCCCCCTTGTCAGGGGGAGAGCTCCAGCGGTTGGGCCTGGCGCGTGCCCTGGTGCGGCGGGCCCGGGTGACCGTGCTGGACGACGCCACCTCCAGCCTCGACACCGCCACCGAGGCCCAGGTGACCCGCACCCTGACCGAGGGGATGCGCGGGCGGACCCGGCTGGTGATCGCGCACCGGGTCACCACCGCGGCCCGCGCCGATCTGGTGATCTGGCTGGAGGACGGGCGTGTCCGCGCCATCGGTCCCCACCGGGAGCTGTGGGCGGACCCGGCCTACCGCGCGCTGTTCGCCGCGTCCGACGCCTCCGGCGCCATCGCCGTTCCCGAAGCGGCGTCCTCCAACGACGCCGTCTCCGGTGCCGTTCCCGCTTCCGGTCCGGCCGGTCCTGCTCCGGCCGGTGCCGACCCGGCCCGTAACGGCCCGACCGGCATCGGTCCGGTCGCCGAAAGGGCGGCCGAGCCCCGAACCGGTGGTGACACGGGCGTATCCGAGACACCCGAGACGGAGGACACGTGCCCCGCCCGCCCCTGACCCGCCCGGTGCCCGCCGCCGAACCCGCCTCCACCGCGACGGCGATGGCGGAGAGCCCGCCTGGCCGTCATGCCGGCGCCGGGGCGGGCCGTCTGCTGCGGGCGTTGCTGCGTCCGCGGCGACGCGCCTTGACCCTGGTCGCGGTCTGGTCGGTGGTCGAGGGGATTCCGGGGTTGCTGTCGGGGTTGCTCATCGCTGCGGCGGCCGACCGGGGTTTCCTGGCCGGACGGCCGGGGGTGGGTCTGGCCTGGCTCGGGGGCCTCGGATTCGCGTTGCTGGTGAAGGCCGTTGCCACCCGGGTGATGTTCCCGTATCTGGCCGCAGTGGTTGAGCCGTTGCGGGACGACCTGGTCCGTGCGGTGGTGACCACGACGGTGACCCGCGCCGCCGACGACACCGCGGCCCCGGATGCGGCTGCGGTGACCCGGTTGACCACGCAGGTGAGCCTGGTGCGCAACCTGGTGGTCGCGCTGTTGCGCAGCAGCCGTCAGCTGGGCGTCTCGCTGGTGGCGGCGCTGGCCGGGTTGCTGGTGTTGTCGCCGCCGGCCGCGGTGATCGTGGCAGTGCCGGTGCTGGTGGCGTTGGGGATGTTCGCCTGGTTGTTGCGGCATCTCGTCGCGCGGGAGCGCGTTTTGGTGCTGGCCGATGAGACGTTGACCGTGCGGGCTAGTCCGGTTCTGGCCGGGTTGCGGGATGTGGCGGCGTGCGGTGCGGATGAGCAGGCGTTCACCACGATGCGGGTCGCAGTGGCGGCGCAGGCGGCGGCGACCCGGGCGGTGGCGTGGGCCGGGACGGGGCGACGGCTGGTGGTGGCGATCGGTGGGCATCTGCCGATGGTGGTGTTGTTGCTGGCAGCTCCGTCGCTGACCGGTGGCGGTCATCTGAGCGCCGGGGAGATCGTGGGGGCGATGACGTATCTGGTGACCGGGCTGACCCCGGCGCTGGGTGCGCTCACCAGCGGTGTCGGCACCTGGGGGGTGGAACTCGCGGTCACCCTGCGCCGCCTGGCCGAGACCATCGCCCTCCCCACCGCATCCGCCTCCGTCTCTTCTCCGGTGACCGCCGTGCCCCGCCCGATCACGGCCGGGGACGGTCACGAGCTGCGCGCCGACCGGCTGAGCTTCGCCTACGCCCCCCAGGCCGCCCCGGTCGTGCACGAGCTGACCCTCACCATCCCCGAAGGCGAACACGTGGCCGTGGTCGGCCCCAGCGGCATCGGCAAGTCCACCCTGTCGTTGCTGCTGACCGGCCTGCGGCGTCCCATCGCGGGCGAGGTGCGGCTCGGCGGCGTCCCGCTGGAGGCGATCCCCGAGCGCGAGCTGCGGTCGAAGGTCGCGCTGGTGCCGCAGGAGGCGTACATCTTCGCCGGAACGGTCCGGGAGAACCTCGCCTACCTCTGCCCGGAGACCGTCGCAGACACCACAGGGACCACAGGCGCCACAGGGACCGCAGGGACCGCAGGGACCGCAGGGACCGCCGATGGTACGACGGCCGACGGCGCCACGGTGGCCACCGCCCTCGACGCGCGGTTGCGCGCCGCCGCCGACGCGGTCGGCGCCGCCGCCCTAGTCAACCGGCTCGGCGGGCTCGACGCGACGATCGACGACCCCGCCGCCCTGTCGGCCGGCGAACGGCAACTGCTCGCCCTGGCCCGGGTGCACGCCTCACCCGCCCGCGTCGTGATCCTGGACGAGGCCACCTGCCATCTCGACCCGGCCGCCGAGGCCCGCGCCGAGACCGCCTTCGCCACCCGCGAGGGCACCCTCATCGTGATCGCCCACCGCATCAGCTCCGCCCGTAGAGCTCACCGCGTCCTGCTCATGGACGGCGCCACCGCCCTCACCGGCACCCACGACGACCTGGTCACCCGGTCGGTCCTCTACGCCGACCTGGTCGGCCACTGGCAGGACCACGACCACCCGGTGACCAGGAACTGACCGCGACGGGCGGAGGGCCCAGCGCCCCGCCGCCCGTCGCGGCCGACAACCGGCTGGCCGTCATCGAGGACGGTCTTGCCACGACCAAGAGAGGAAA
Source organism: Streptosporangium becharense (assembly GCF_014204985.1). Classification (NCBI taxonomy): domain Bacteria; kingdom Bacillati; phylum Actinomycetota; class Actinomycetes; order Streptosporangiales; family Streptosporangiaceae; genus Streptosporangium; species Streptosporangium becharense. Next base: position 4,987,055 of record NZ_JACHMP010000001.1, read on the forward strand.
CACGATGGAACTCGACATCGCCACCCTGGACATGCTGCCGGCCGAGCGGGAGACCAGGCGGGCCATCTGCATGGTCACCTGCAGCTCGACTCTCAACCAGCGCGTCACCGAGGCCTGACGGGCGTGATCGACGTGGCCTCCCGGGGCCGTCCCGAAGGACCACCCGTGTCACGGCACGCGGTCCGGCACGGAGGAACGTAGATCGAGTTCTGCCGTGTCCCGTCCGGGGCCGGCCTCGTCCGAGGTCAGGTCGATCTGCTCTCCACCGGCGGGAGACGCATCAGGAGCCGCCACTGGGCGGCACAACCGGCAGGGGCGCCGTCAGCGGCGCCCCTGCCCATGTTTCTCGTCACCGGCTGAGCCGGAGATCGATCCGGCCTTCCACCCTCCGGCTCAGCGGATCATCCACTGGCCCGGCAGCATGAGCGGCCCGTACGACGGCAGGCCGAGTTCGGCGGCGAGGTGGGCGACGGGGCCCCACGCCTCCAGCCGGACCTGGGCCAGGGCGGCGGCCTTGTCCTCGCTGGACTCCGCGGGACGCAGGCGCTCCAGCGGGTTCAGCTTCGGGTAGACCCGCACCGGGGCGTCGGCGGCCAGGCCCGCCTTCTTACGTGCCAGGGCCAGGGCGTCCTCCAGGCCGCCCAGCTCGTCGACCAGGCCGCTGTCGCAGGCGTCGGCGCCGGTCCAGACCCGCCCTCTGGCCAGTTCGTGAGCGCGCTCGCGGGACAGGCCGCGTCCCTCGGCGACCTTGTTCACGAAGTCGTCGTAGACCCGGTCGAGCCAGGCGTTGACCCGTGCCCACTGGGCCTCCGAGAAGGCCTGGGTGGAGGAGAACATCCCGGCGTTGGCGCCCTCTCCGACGGTCTCCGAGGACACGCCCATCTTCTCCAGCAGTCCGCCGATGACCGCCTTGCCGCCGAACACGCCGATGGATCCGGTGAGCGTGCCCGGCTGGGCCACGATCAGGTCGGCGGCCATGGAGACCATGTAGCCGCCGGAGGCGGCCAGGTCACCCATCGAGATCACGATGGGCTTGCCCGCCTTGCGGGTCAGCACGACCTCGCGCCAGATGGCGTCGGAGGCCACGTACGAGCCGCCGGGGCTGTCGACCCGGAAGACGACGGCCTTGACGTTGTCGTCGTGGCGGGCCGCGCGCAGCGCCGCGCAGATCGTGTCGGAGCCCATCGCACCGCCACCGCCCAGCGGGCTGCGTCCGCTGCGGCCGAGCCGGATCGCACCGCTGCCGCGGACCAGCGCGACGGTCTGCCCACCCGGGTGCGGCAGCTTCCTGGCGATCGACTCCTTGGCGTAACGGCCGACGTACAGCAGCCTGGCGTCGTCGCCCACGGACCGCTTGAGCTCGTCGTACACCTCGTCGCGGTAGGCCATCCGGTCGACGAGCCCGGCTTCGAGGGCCTCGGCACCGATGAACGGCCCCCGGTCGATGAGTTCGCGGACCTTGGCCGGGTCGATGCCGCGTCCCTCCGCGATGCCCGCGACGACCTGCTCGGTGACCGACTCGGTGATGCGGCTCATCGACTCGCGGTGCGCCTCGGTCATGTGGTCCTGGGTGAAGGTGTTGGCCGCGGTCTTGTACTCGTGCCGCTGGCCGAGCTGGTACTCCACGCCGAGTTTGCCGAGCGCGCCGCGCAGGAAACGCTGCTCCATGGCCACGCCGGTCAGCCCGACGTCACCCGACGGCTGCAGGTAGACCCGCTCGAACGCGGTCGCCAGGTAGTAGGGGACGGTGCCGGCGCCGAACTCGCCGAAGGTCTCGGCGAACGCGACCGTCGTCTTGCCCGCGGCCCGGAACAGGCTCACGGCCTGGCGCAACTCCTGGACGACCGCCAGTCCCAGCGGCTGGGTGCCGATCTTGACGATGAGCGCCTTGACGCGGTCGTCCTTGCGGGCGCGCTTGAGCCCGGACAGCACGTCGCTCAGGCTCGTCTTGCGCATCGCCATGATGGCACCCAGCGGGTCCGCCGGGGGACCTTCGGTGAGGCCCTCGGTGAGGTCGAGTTCAAGGACCAGTGGAGCGGTGCGCCGCTGCCGGAACCGGTCGACGGTGTCGATGATCACCTTGGTCGCGTCCATGCCCCTCACCCTAAGCGACACATTCCGGGTTCATGCCGCGCGTTTGGCGTTCACCTTCTTTTTCAGGAGAGAGGTATACGTAGCGGAAGTCGTGCCCTTCAGACGCTTCTGCTCCGCCCGGGTGAGGACCTGCTTGAGCGTGGCGTCCTTGCCGACCTTCGCGGTGAAGTTGACCCCGCCGTGGGCCCAGTTCAGCCAGGCGGCCAGCAGTTCGCTGTCCAGCTTGGCCCGCGCGGTCTTCTTGGCCGGCTTGAGCACCCGGTAGGCGGTGCCGAGGGTGGAGGCGCGAGTGAGCTCGGGGAAGACCTTGCTCGCCTTGCCCACCATGCCCAGGTAGCAGCTGAGCGTCGCGTCCGGAAGCGTGCCCTTGTCCCGGGCGACCTCCGCCGCCCACTGGGCCGCGGTGAGTGTCTTCGGCGACGTGCCGCGCGTGCACACCGCCGCCGGTGGTGCCGCCGCCGGCGGCGGGCTCGCGGTCACGGTCACGGTGACGGTGACCGTGGGCAGCGGGACCGGCGTGGGCTCCGGGTCGGTCGGCGTGGCGGACGGGGAGGGGCCCGTGCTCGGCTCTGGGCTCGGGTCGTCGGCGGGGTCGTCCGAAGGATCCTCTGCGGGGTCGTCGGCCGGGTCGTCCGGGGTGGATCCGTCGCCCGGGGCCGGGTTGTGGGTGACTCCCGGCGACGGGTCGGCGCCCAGCATCGCCGCGTTCAGGTCCAGGCGCGGGGTCGTCACGCCGGCGTAGGTGATCGGGCGGCCCGCAGCCTTGAGCTTGTCGACCAGCGCGTCCGGAGACTCGGGGAACTTCTCCGCCATCAGCGCCAGGGCACCGGCGACGTGCGGGGCCGCCATCGAGGTGCCGCTGTAGACCTGGTGACCGCCGCCCGGCGCCGCGGAGTCGATCTCAAGCCCGGGGGCGAACAGGTCGAGCGCGGAGCCGTGGTTGGACCAGGAGGGGACGGCGTCGTCGTCGCCCGTCGCGGCCACGGTCACCGAACCGGAGAGGCAGCCGGGCGCCCCGGCGGCGGCCACACCCTCGTTCCCGGCGGCGGCGACGGCGGCCACGCCCTTGGCGCGCAGAGCCTCGATCCGCGCCTTCAGCTCCTCCAGCCCCGGCTCGGCGTCGCATGCCCCCTCGAAGAGGCCGCCGCCGAGGCTGAGGTTCACCGCGACGAGACCCGGCCGGCTGTCCTTGAGCTTCGCGACGTGGTCGAGGGCCTGGAGGAGGGAGGACTCGTAGGCCGTCAGGCACACGCCCCCTTCGTCCGCGCAGTCGTTGACGCGGCTGAAGACCTGGATCGCCACGATCTCCGCCTCGGGTGCGACGGCATGGGCGATGCCCGCCACGTGCGTGCCGTGATCACACAGGTTGACCCCGTTGTGGACGCAGGCGGGGGTCTCGGCGTCGGCGGAGCCGGGGCCCGTCGTCTTCCCCTCGGGGCACAGCGACTGCGCGCCGGAGTCCGTCGCGGAGAAACACGCCTCGTCCACGACCTTGCCGCCGAAGTCGGGGTGGTCGCCGTCGATCCCGGTGTCGATGATCGCGATCGTCCTGCCCCGTCCGCTGATCCCGGCGGCGTGCGCCTTGTCGGCGCCGACCACCTGCAGGCCGGAGGCCAGCGAGGCGGGGGAGAAGGTCCGGTCGCGCCGGATGGAGCGCACCCGGGGGTCCTCGGCCAGCTTGGCCAGGGACTCGCCGGTGGCCTCGACGACGATGAACGAGGTCTGCGGCGGGGCGGCGACGAGCTGCGCGTCGGGCAGCCGCTCCGCCTCCCCGGCCACCGGCGCCGCCTCCACGGGGTTGGCCAGCTCGACGATGACCCGGGCCCCGTCGTCGTCGGCGGCGAGCCCGGTCTCGAGCTTCGGCGCCGGCGGCGGGGTGGCGCCGTCCGCGGGCGGGTCCTGCGCGGGTGGGCTCGCCCCGTCGGCGGGCGGTGCCGCCCCATCGGCGGGCGGGTCCTGCGCGGACGCGCTCGCGTCGTCCGGCGGCGGGTTCTGCGCGGGTGGTGGCGCGCCGTCCGCGGGCACCGGTTGCTCCTGCCCCTGTGCCGGGGCGGGGGCCGGTCGCCCGGGGTTCCCCGCGTTCTCCGCCGGGGCGGTGGTCGGGCCCGGATCCGCGGTGGCGGGAGGAGCCGGCGCCGGGCTCGGGCTCGCGGTGACGGCGGGGAGAACGGGTGGCTCCTCGGCCAGGGCCGGTACGGCGGGAGCCATGGTGAAAGCGATCACCATGGCCGCGAGGGCTCGAAGTCGCACACGTCCTCCGGGGAGATCAAAACGGGCGATTCGGAGTCTAGGTAGCCATATGGTCTCGGTGAAGACCTCGTCGTGAATTCGGAGGATCTTCGCAGAAAATGCTCGACCCCCCGCGGCGTGACGCACACGGAGGGCCGAGTGGGGCAAATATTACTCGAGGCCGCCGAAAGCGCGGTGGCGAACCCCCGTCGACGGCGGTGCCGGTCTGCCGGAGGGCCACCCGGGGTGGCGAGCCCTGTCGGCGGCGGTGCCGGTCTCCCGGTGAGTCACCCGCCGGGGAGACCGGAATCCGCGCTGCTGGAACGTTCCCACCAGTGGGCGGACAGACTCCGAGGCAGGATCATGACCCTCTAGGATCAGTTTCATGATCGTTAACCTTGCGCTCAGCGCCGCGCTCGTCCTGACCGGAGCCCCCACGGAGACCGCCACCAAGACGGTGTCGTTCCGGGGATTCAGCATCCAGGTCCCGGCCACCTGGAAGGTCGACAAGGACCGGGTCGGCAACCTGTACGTCAACACCGGCTTCTGCCCCAAGAACGCCTGGCGGTGCGCCGGCTTCTCCATCGGCGGGCCCTCGGACATCAAGACCGCCTACGAGGGCGGCCCGTACCGGCCGAGCGAGCCCTACCACCCCAGCAGCGACATCGGTTACTGCCCGCTCGACAAGCGGTACGCCATCGACCTGCCGCCCGCCAGGCCGGCCAGGACGGGCGGCGCCCCGTTCGGCACCGGTCACAAGGCGCGCTTCACCGAGTGGCCGCTGAGATGTATGACGGTGACCGGCAAGGCGACCTCGCTCACCTACACGCAGCGCATCTGGCACCTGTCCGTGGAGAAGGTGATCGTCGTGGACGAGTGGAGGACGCCCGGTCTGGCGGGGATTCTCAGCAAGGCCGTGTGGAGGTGAACGGAGCGGTCAGGGCTTGCGAGACCGCTCCGTACCGGGGATCCCGCGGTCGGTGAACCGGGTGTCCGGGGCGGGCCGCCGGCACTGAATCCCTCAGCCGGCAGGCTTTCAGGCCGGCTCGGCCTCCCGGGGGTCTTCCGGGTGCTCTCCCGGCCTCGGAACCCCGAGCTCCGTCCTGCCGGGCCCCGTCACACCCGCCTCCGTCACGCCCGGTTCCTCCCCGGCCCGCCCGTGGGCCAGTTCCTCGGCGATGATCTGCTTCTCCGCGGCTTCGATGATCTCCACCGCCCGCTCGTCCACGGCGGCCTCCGGCGCACCGGCGTGCCGGAGCCAGAGAGCACCCAACGGCGGGACGCGCAGGGTGGCGGAGTACGGCAGGCCGTGGTGGGGCTCCTCGACGGCGTCCACGGCGCCGAGGTTGCCCACGCCGCTGCCGGCGTAGTCGTAGGCGTCGGTGTTCATCGCCTCCTCCCACTGACCCGCGTACGGCAGGCCGAGGCGGTAACCCTCGTGCGGGGCACCGGAGAAGTTGACCACGCAGGCGACGGCCGAACCGTCCTCCGCGTAACGGAGGAAGGAGAACACGTTGCCCTGCGCGTCGTCGGCGTCGATCCAGCGGAAACCCTCGGGGGAGGCGTCCACGCTCCACAGCGCCGGGGTCTCCCGGTAGATCCGGTTGAGGTCGCGCACCATCCGCTGGACGCCCTTGTGCAGGTCGAAGTCGAGCACCCACCAGTCGAGCCCGCGCTCCTCCGACCACTCCGAGCCCTGGCCGAACTCCCCGCCCATGAACAGCAGCTGCTTGCCGGGGTGGGCCCACATGAAGGCGAACAGCGCGCGGAGGTTGGCGAAGCGCTGCCACTCGTCGCCGGGCATCTTGCCGAGCAGCGACCCCTTGCCGTGCACCACCTCGTCGTGCGACAGCGGCAGCACGAAGTTCTCCGAGTACGCGTACATGAGGGAGAAGGTCAGCTGGTGGTGGTGGTACTGCCGGAAGACCGGCTCGTGCTTCAGGTAGGCGAGGGTGTCGTGCATCCAGCCCATGTTCCACTTGAACCCGAAGCCGAGCCCGCCCAGGTGCGCCGGCCGGGAGACGCCCGGCCAGGCGGTCGACTCCTCCGCGACGGTGATGATGCCCGGCGCCTCGCGGTAGGTGACCGCGTTCATCTCCTTGAGGAACTCCACCGCGTCGAGGTTCTCCCGGCCCCCGTACTGGTTGGGGGTCCACTCGCCCTCGCGCCGCGAGTAGTCGAGATAGAGCATCGAGGCGACCGCGTCGACGCGCAGCCCGTCGATGTGGAACTCGCGCAGCCAGAACAGCGCGTTGGCCACCAGGAAGTTGCGCACCTCCCTACGCCCGAAGTCGAAGACGTAGGTGCCCCAGTCGGGGTGCTCGCCGCGGGCCGGGTCGGCGTGCTCGTACAGCGGCGTGCCGTCGAACCTGGCCAGCGCCCAGTCGTCCATCGGGAAGTGCGCGGGCACCCAGTCGACCAGCACCCCGATGCCCGCCCGGTGCAGGCTGTCGACGAGGTACCGGAAGTCGTCCGGGGTGCCGAAGCGGGACGTGGGTGCGTAGTAGGAGGTCACCTGGTAGCCCCAGGAGCCGCCGAACGGGTGCTCGGCCACCGGCATGAGCTCCACGTGCGTGAACCCCATGTCGGTCACGTACTCGACCAGCTCGGTGGCCAGCTCCCGGTACGACAGGCCGGGCCGCCAGGAGCCGAGGTGCACCTCGTAGACGCTCATCGGCTCCCGCAGCGCGTCGGCCTGCGCGCGCCGGTTCATCCACTCCTCGTCCTGCCAGACGTGCTGTGGCCGGTCGACCACGGAGGCGGTGGCGGGCGGCAGTTCGGTGCGCCGGGCCATCGGGTCGGCCTTGGCCCGCCAGACCCCGTCGGCGCCCAGGATGCTGAACTTGTAGCGGTCGCCCTCGCCGACTCCGGGGACGAAGAGCTCCCACACCCCCGATCCGCCGAGCGAGCGCATGGGGTGGGCCGTGCCGTCCCAGTGGTTGAAGTCTCCGATGATCCGGATGCCGCGGGCGTTCGGTGCCCACACGGCGAACGCGGTGCCGTCCTCGTCCTCGTGACGCATGACCCGCGCGCCGAGGACCTCCCAGAGCCGCTCGTGCCGCCCCTCGCCGATGAGGTGCAGGTCGACCTCGCCCAGGGTGGGCCAGTGCCGGTAGGGGTCACCGGTCTCGTACGGCTCGGCGCCTGGATAGGTGACGCGCAGCCGGTAGTCGGGGATCTTGTCGAGCCCGGGGAGCGTCACCGCGAACACCCCGTGGGCGAGGTGCTTCATGTCGTGCGGCACGCCGTCGACCACCGCCTGGACCTTCTCCGCCAGCGGCCGCAACGCTCTGACGGTCACGCCTTCCGGCCCTGGGTGCGCTCCGAGGATCGAGTGCGGGTCGTGGTGCGCGCCGCCGGCCAGGCGGTCGAGGTCCAGGTGCGCGTTCATTGGTCTCTCCCGTAGATCGATATCCCCTACCCTGCCCTACTCAGGCGCTACAACCCATGCCCTTGTCCGCTATCACCATGCGTGTTGGGAAAACGTGCAGATATGTGGAAGAAGAATGTCCTGATTGTTGCGCTCTATGCGTTGCGGAGGTTCTCCCGTCCCGACGGGGTGCCGGTGTTCGCCGGAGGTCAGCGCGGGTTCTTCGCCGTGACGTCGCGGGGGGTGATGCGGAACCCCTGCCAATGGGTCGGCATGGGGTCGGCGTCCTCGTCACGGGCGACGTGGTGGAACCCGACGTTGACCCAGAGGACGGGGTCGGTGAGCCGTTCGCCGTTGACGTAGCGGTCGACGGAGCGAGCGCACCGCGGGGACGGGTTGGCGCTGGCCAGCCGCTCGCAGGAGCGGTAGTCGGTGACGTAGACGTCGGCGCGGGTGAACGCCTCGTCGGCGGGGCCGCGGTACTGGGCACTGTCGGAGTTGTTGATCTCCCAGGAGACGCGGTGCCGGTCGGCGTTGCGAACCTTCCGGTCGACCACCCGCCACCAGCGCATCGGCCCGCTGACGGCTTTGGCCTCCTGAGTGAAGACGGTCCGCTTGATCTTGCGCTTCGCCGTGCCCGACCCGGTGAAGTCGTACTGCTCGACGACGTCGTCGGCCCGGCCCGCCACGTCGAAGTCGAGGCGCCAGAAGACGTTGTGGGTGTGGCTCGCCTCGAAATCCGTGTTGCCCACCCCGATCGGCCAGCCGTGTTCGGGGGTGGTGGTGAACCCGGCCAGCGACCCGGTCGCCCCGACGCGCGGCGTGATCGCGCCGTCGTCGGAGAAGGCCCACTCGGCGAGGTAGGTGTACCAGCCCACCTGGAAGGCGGCGAAGACCACCAGGTCGCTTCCCTGCGCCGAGGTGTTCCCCAGCTCGGGGTCCGACTTGAGGTAGGCGTGGCCGCGCGCCCGGGTCGTCACGCAGACGAACTGCTCGCGGCGCTCGCCGAGCGGGCAGTCGGCGGCCCGCAACGGGATGGCGGCGTGGCCCAGCGCCCCGATGTCGTGGTAGCGGGGCTCACCCCTGTCGTACGGCACGTGGATCTGGGCCAGCGCGGTGCTGCGCAGCACCGCGGCGGGCCGGCCGCCCCGCGGGGTGTAGACGACCTTGCTGAGGGTCAGGCCCTCGACGGTGCGCATCTCCCAGCAGAGCTGCCAGCGTGCCCCGTTCGGCAGGATCTTGTCGATCAGGTACGGCGCGCTGCACGGCGCCGCCGGGGCCTGTGCCGCGGCCCGTGCGGGGGCCTGCCCGGCGGCCGGTGCCGGGATCCGCGCGGCCGGGGCGTGGACGGCTGACGCCCGGGCGGCGTGGGCCGGGGCGTGGACGGCCGGGGTGAGGCCGCCGGTGAGCACGGCGCAGCAGAGGACGGCGGGAGCGAGGGAGGTCAGGGGGGTGCGGTGGGGGGACACGGGTCACCACTCCAAGGTGTGGATCTTCTTGGCGGACAGGTCGACGACGATCCGGCTGGTGTCGAGCCAGGTGCCGTCGGGCAGCCGGACGAACAGCCGCAGACACCGGTGGGTGTCACACCGCCGGGCCGGGCCGTCTTCGCCGGACGGTGTGAAGATCAGGCCGCGTAACCCCAGGTCGGCCGCGGAAGTGAGGCGGCGGCCCCCCGCCCTGGCGAACGCCTCGCGCACGCCCTTGCCGTACTCGCGGTGGGTCAGCAGCAACTCGGCGGCGGTCGCCTCCTCCTCCTTCGACGGCGGGGGCTGGACCCCGCGCGTCACGGTCTCCCGTACGACCCTGCCCCGCCCCAGGTCGACGGTCCGCACGATGAGCCGGTCGGAGCCGTAGTCGTACAGGTAGGCGTCGGCGCGTCGGCGCGCCGGGGTGTCCTTGTCGTCGTCGCGCTCGACGTAGAGCAGTTCGACGCGTCCGGCCGCCATGTGCGTGCGGGAGCCGGCCGACGCGATCGCGGCGGCCCGGGACACCTCCTGCCCCGTCAGCGGATCCTCCGGCGCGGGTGTCCGCGGGATCACCCCTGCGGCCTGCGACCCCTGCTCGCCGGGCAGGAACAGCACCGCTCCGGCGACGGCCGCCGCCCCTGCCCCCGCGAGCGCCAGCATGACCAGTCTTCGCCCCATGAGAGCCCTCTTTACTCAATGTTGACTTTCCATTGCGAAGGGTAACCAGCGGCTCGTGTCGGGGCAGGCGAAAGGCGTATTGCGCTCTTGGTGCGTGTTGCCGGGTTTCCGGGGCGGAGCCGCGCGGCACGCCCCGGCGGGGGGCTTGTCCCGTCCACCGAAGAACTCTCCCGAGATCGAGAAACTTGTGAACCTTTCCCGGTCCCGGAGCATCAGACCGGGCATGCGTAGATCACTTCTCACCGCTTTCGTCGCCCTGTCCGTCGTCGCCGGAGGTGCGGGTCCCGCCCTCGCCGCGGACACCGCAGGCGTCACCGCCGGAGCCGTCGCGGTGTCCGCCGCCCCGGGCCAGGCCGTGAACCTCAAGCTCACCGCCCAGGTCCGCAAGGCCCTCGCCGACGCCTACTGGCGCAACCCGAGCAGCACCGACCCCTTCCCCCGCGCCAAGGTCGACGGGCCGAAGGACGTCCACTACGGAAAGATCACCGGGTCGACCCCGGCCAGGGACGTCTACTGGGCCATCGGTGACATCGGCATCAAGGGCGACCCCGTCAGCTACCAGGGCGGGCCGCACATCTGGCGCAAGGTGGGCAACGGCACTTGGAAGCACGTCGGCGACACCGGTGGCTGCCTCTCCAAGGTGCCCGCGAAGCTGCTGAAGGTGTGGAAGCAGAGCAGCCACTGCTAGCGGCTTCTCCCCTCCTTCCGGGCCGGTGAGCCGGAGCTCCGCCTCCGGCGTACGCCGTCGTCGCGGGAGGCGGAGAGCTCGGCGGGTGCGGGGTGTCGGCGGAGGAGGCCGGTGTCCGGCGGCGAGGTCCAGGCACGATCTTGGCGTGTGACAATCGAGTACTCGCCACGGGATCGGGGGACTGCGAATGCTGCGGCACGGCTCGACGCCGGCGTCCGGGACGCCGACCGGCTCCGGTCCGCTCCTCCGGACGCGGCCGCGCAGGACGCTCGCCGCGGCCCTGGCCGCGATCTCGGTGGTGGCGGCGTCCGCGTGCGACGGTCCGGGCCGGACGTCCCCCGCGCCGGGTGCGCCTCCCGCCGACCGGCAGGCAGGCAGTCCCGCACAGCCGCAGCCGCAGCCGTCCCGGACGGCTCCGGCCGCGCACACGGTGGTCCGCGACGACCTGCGGTCCGTGTTCCGCGACGCGGGCGTGAAGGGTGCGTTCGCGCTCCTCGACGTGGACGCGGGGCGGACGACGGTCGTCGACGCCGACCGGGCGGCGCGGCGGCGGGTCCCCGCCTCCACGTTCAAGATCCCGCACTCCCTGGTCGCCCTGGAGACCGGTGCCGTCAAGAACGTCGACGAACCGATCCCGTATGACGGGACTCCGCAGCGCAACAGGGAGTGGGAACGCGACATGAGCCTGCGCGACGCGGTGCGGGTCTCCAACGTCGCCGCGTTCCAGACCGTCGCGAGGCGGATCGGCCTGCGACGGGAGAAGACGTGGGTGAACCGGCTGGGCTACGGGAACCGCCGGATCGGCACCGCGGTGGACCGATTCTGGCTGGACGGGCCGCTGAAGATCTCCCCCGTCGAGCAGACGCGGTTCCTGGCCCGGCTGGCCCGGCGGGAGCTCCCGGCCGCCGTCCGCAACCAGCAGCGGGTGCGCGAGATCCTGAAGGCCGAGCGCAAGGGTGATCACACCCTGTACGCCAAGACCGGCTGGAGCACCGTCGCGCGACCGGGTATCGGCTGGTGGGTCGGCTGGGTCGAGCGCGACGGCCACGTCTACGCCTTCGCGCTCACCCTGGACGTCCGCGCCGACCGCGACGCCGGGCGGCGGATCCCGGTCGGCCGGGAACTGCTGCGCCGGCTGGGCGTGCTCCCGGGCACCTGAGTTCGCGGGTGCCCGGGGAGAGGGGCGGGCCTGCGGCGCGCGGCCGGCGATCGATGGTCCGCGGTCAGCTCCAGGTGGCGTTCCCGAGCACGTTCTCCAGCCCGGGAGTCTTCCAGACGTCCACCACCAGGATCTTCGACGACGGCAGGAACCACTCCCGCTGGGTGAAGCTCGCCGTCTGCTTCTTGCCGTCGTTCGTCATGCACCGGTTGGCCCAGGCGACGTACTTCGCCTTGTGCCCGGGGCCGGCCGGACGCAGGCCCTTGGAGGTGGCCTTGCCGGTGGTGTACCAGCTGGTGCCGGCGTTGAAGGGGCAGGGCACCACGCCGCTGAAGGGGTGGAACTGGTACTTGCCCGTGTAGGTGATGTGGCCGCCCCCGACCGGGACCCGGACGAACTCCTTGGGGCCGAAGACCCAGAAGCTCCGGCAGTTCGCGGCGAAGGGCTCCGGCCGCCGGCAGCTCCCGGTCGTCACCACGGCCCCGTCCCCGCTGCGGTGCACCCGCCAGCCTGCGGGGAGCTTCAGGTTCATCCCGCGGAAGGACAGGGTCGCGGCCCCCGCCGCGGACGGGCCCGAGGAGGTCCCACCCGTCGGCGCCTTCACCGGCACCCCCGCCGCGGCCGATGCCGCGGCGGGGACGGCCAGCACGGAGGATGCGGCGAGGGCGACGAGAATAGAAGATCGTTTCTTCATGTCCGTAGGCTATCGGCCCGCACTTGCGGATCATTTGCACCGCTTGTGGATCATTGGCGGACGGGCGGGTCCGCTCAGGCGGGTCCGGCGGGGACGGTGCCGAGGCGGCCCGCCTGGTAGTCCTCGAACGCCTGGACGAGCTCCGCGTGGGTGTTCATCACGAACGGCCCGTAGTGCGCGACCGGTTCGCCGATCGGGCGTCCGCCGAGCACGATGACCTCCAGGTTGGGGCTGCGGCTCTCCTGCGTCCCGGCGGCGGAGACGGTGATGGCCTCGCCGTCGGTGCCCAGGCCGGGCAGCGTTCCGAAACCGTCGAAGACGGCCAGCTGGCCCGACTCGATCGGCTGCCGGTCGGTGCCGGCGCTGCCCCGCCCGGACAGGACGTACGCGAGCGCGTTGAAATCCTTGCGCCAGGGGAGGGTGAGCCGGGCGCCGGGGCTGAGGGAGGCGTGCAGCAGGGTGATCGGCGTCCTGGTGGAGCCGGGACCGGTGAAGTCGCCGACCTCGCCGGCGATCAGCCGGACCAGTGCCCCGCCGTCGTCGCTGCTGAGCAGGACGACGTTGCTCCTGCCGATGTCCTGGTACTTCGGCGCGACCATCTTCTCGCTGCTCGGCAGGTTGACCCAGAGCTGGATCCCGTGGAACAGGCCGCCCTTCTGCACCAGCCACTCCGGAGGGGCCTCCTTGTGGAGGATTCCACCGCCGGCCGTCATCCATTGCGTGTCGCCGTCGGAGATCGTGCCTCCGCCGCCGTGGGAGTCGGCGTGGTCGATCACGCCGTCGATCATGTAGGTGACGGTCTCGAAGCCCCGGTGCGGGTGCCAGGGGGTGCCCTTTGGCTCGCCCGGTGCGTACTCCACCTCGCCCATCTGATCCATCATGATGAACGGGTCGAGGTACTCGGGCTTGATCGTCGCCAGTGCCTTGCGGACCGGGAAGCCCTCTCCCTCGAATCCGCTGGGGGCGGTGGTGACGGCCAGCACCTGGCGTTCCCGGGTCGCGGTCAGCGGCCGGGGGAGCCGGGGCAGGGTCAACGGGTTCTCCACGGTCACGGCTGGCATCTTGGGTTCCTTCCTTCGATGTTCGCCCGGGAGAACTCAGTTTATGTTTCAACTATTCCCGGCGGGCAGGTGTACCCGTTTCCCGAGGCGGCCCGGGGCGGCCCGAATCGGCCTGAATGGGCTCGAATCGGTCAGGGGAAGGCGCTTCCGCCGATGCGGGAGGCGCGTCCCGATGCGGGACGCGCCTCCCGGAGAGGGACGCCCTACTTCCCGGCGGCCAGCTTGAACCCGCCCCGGCTCAGCGAGATCAGCTCGGGGGCGACCTTCGACTCGTCGAGCGGCTTGGCGGGGTCGTTCGTCAGCACGGTGACCAGGTACGTCTTCCCCTTGGCGGAGCGGGCGAAGAACGACATGTCCAGGACGCCGAGCTCGGAGCCGCCCTTGGCCCACACCGTCGGCCACTTCCTGCGGTTCAGGCCGAGGCCCAGGTCGTTGACCGACATGGCGTCGGCGACCTGCTTGCCGTTCAGCTCGGCCAGCCCGGCGTAGGCGCGGCAGACGTCGCGCGGCGAGCCGAACCACTCCACCGTGCCGATCTCGCGGGGCCTGTCCCAGGGCTTGATGTCCTTCAGCTCCTGCTTGGCGACGGTCTCCTCCAGGTACACACGCTTGCCGGCGACGTCGAGGCCCGCGTAGGTCCGGGCCTGCTGGGGGTGGTTCACGCCCTTGAGCAGGAACAGCTCCTTGGTGGTGAGGAAGGGGATGTTCAGGTTCGCGTGCTTGGACCAGCGGCGCATCGTGGTCTCCACGGCCTCGCGGCCGACGGTGTGGATCAGCAGGTCGGTGGCGGTGTTGTCGCTGATGGAGATCATCAGCCGGGCCGCCTCGCGGACCGTGGTGGTGCTGTCGTCGGGCTGGTTGTTCAGCCCGCCCTCACCCGCGCTCCGCCACTCCGGCTTGATCGTGAGCTCGGTGTCCCAGCTCAGCTCACCGGCGCGGATCTTCTCGGCCACGGCACCCAGCACGTAGACCTTGAAGATCGAGCCCAGCGGCTGGACCTTGTCCGGCGCGACCGCGTGCGCCACCCTGCACCGGCCGTCCGCGTCGATCTCGGCGGCCAGGAAGCCCACGTTGGGTGCCACCCTGCGCAGCCGGGCGTCGAGCTCCTTCCAGCTCTTCGGCGCGGCCGGGATCTTCGGCTCGGGGGGTGCGACCAGGAGCAGCTCGATCTTCCCCTTCTTGTCCACGCCGATCCGGAAGGTGAAGGTCTCCCCGGCGAGCTTTCCGGTGCCGGCCAGCGCGGTGGGCGTCACCTTGGTGAACGTCGCCAGACGGAACCCGGCCGCCTGCTTCAGGAAGTCGTTGAACCCCTGGGGCGTCACCGACGCGAGGTAGGCGGCGTTGAAGTGCTCGCGCAGCTCGCTCTCCGCGATCGGGGCTCGCGACAGGGCCTCCAGGAACCAGCGCAGCTGCCGCCCGGCGGGGCTGTCCGGGATCTCCGGCGCGGCCGAGACCTCCGCCCCCGTGGCGGAGACCCCGGTGGAGACCCCGGTGGAGGCCCCGGCGGAGGCCGTGGCCGGGGCGGTGAGGGCCGCCGCGGGCAGCGCCATCGCGGGGACGGCCGCCGCCGCCAGGGCGAGGGCGAGCAGACGCTTCGACCGGAACGGCAACCGCATGATGTTCTCCTTCGGGAAAGGGGATCCGGAGAATCCGGGGGACCGGCCGCCCTGCGGCGACCTCACTGAATCGACCGGCCGTCCGGTGGCTCCGGTCGCCCGGCCCGGCGCTCTCACCCGGCTGGGTGGCGTTCCGGCGGTCCTGGCGACCGGCCACCCGTCCGGCGGCCTTGATCCGAAACTAGGCGCCGGCTCCGTGCCGGACCACCCGGCCGTCCTCCGTTCCACGGGGTGCGGCAAACTGCACCCGGTGTGCGGACAACCTCATGGACAGCGGGAGGCGGAGCAGGTCACCCTGCCGTTCATGACCTCAACGGCCAGGGCCGGCGTACTGGCCGCATCGATCGCCGGCGTGGCCGCGGCCGGGATCGTCACGGGCTCGCTGCTGGAGACCGGCCTGCCCGTGCCCTTCACCCAGTGGCTGTTCATCGGGATGTGCCTGGCGCTGCCCGCGGTCGGCTGGCTCATCGCCGCCCGGCGCCCGGACAACCCCTACGGCTGGCTGCTGCTGGTCACCGCCCTCTGCCTGGGGATGGGCGGCCTCGGCGCGGGTGCCCTGCTGTCGGCCGCGGTCCAGGGCCCGCCGGCGGTCGTCGCGGCCCTGCTGGCCTCGCTGTTCCACGTTTTCTACGGGCTGAGCTGGGTCTTCGTCCCGCTGCTCTTCCCCGACGGCCGGCTGCCCTCGCGGCGCTGGCGCACCGGTGCGCGGGTCGCCGCCGCGGGGATCGCCGTCTGGTGGCTGGGCATCCTGCTGTCGCCCGACCAGGTCTACCTGCCGGTCTTCCAGCGCGGCAACCCCCTGGGGTTCGACGGCACGGCCGGTCTGCTGGCCGCGGCCGCCGGCGGGCTCGGTCAGACGACGACCTTCCTGGTCGCGCTGGCCGTGCTGGTCTCCCTCGTTCTGCGCTGGCGACGCGGCACCCCCGCCGAGCGTCGCCTGCTGCGCTGGATGATCGCCGGCTCGGTGGTCACGCTGAGCGGGTTCGTGACGCTGACGTTCTTCGAGGTTCCCGCGCAGGGGACGGTGACGCTGGTCATCCTGGTCACCCAGATGGCCGCGCTGCCCGCGGTGATCGCGGCGGCGGTGTTCCGGCACAACCTCCTCGACCTCCGGGTGGGGATCCGGGGTTCGCGGTTCTTCCTCGTCTTCGACCTGCGTCCGACCGTGGACGAGCTGCTGACCGAGCTCGGCCCGGCGCTGGAGGAGGCCGAGCCGGTGGAGCAGCTGGGCCGTCTCGCCGAGGCGGTGCGCGCGAGCCTGGAGATCCGGTGGGCGGCGGTCGAGCTCACGGACGGCACCCGGGTGGTGGCCGGCAAGGAGGAGGGGGAGGCCGTGCTCACCGTCCCGGCCGGGCCGGGGAGCATCGTGTGCGGCCCCCGCACCGCCGGGCGGCTCACCGCCGAGGACCGCAGGCTGCTCAGCTCGTTCGCGGTGCCGATCGGGCTGGCGATCCAGAGCGCGGCCCTGGCCGGGCGGCTGGTCAACGCGCAGGAGGCCGAGCGGCGCCGGATCGAACGCAACATCCACGACGGCGTCCAGCAGCAGCTCGTCGCGCTGATCGCGGGCCTGGAGCTGGCCCGCGCCACCGGCGGCGGGCCCGACAGCCTGGCGCTGCTGCGCGAGCAGGCCCGGCAGACCCTCACCGACCTGCGGGAGCTCGCGGCGGGTATCCACCCCTCCGTGCTCAGTCAGGGCGGGCTGGCCGAGGCGATCGAGGAGCGCTGCTCGCGGCTCCCGGTGGCCACGACCGTGGCCGTCGATCCCGGGCTCCGCGCGCGGCGCTTCCGTGACGAGATCGAGGGAGCGGTGTACTTCACGGTCAGCGAGGCCGTCGCCAACGCGCTCAAGCACGCCGGGGCCTCCCGGATCGAGGTGCGGCTGGCCGAGGGGACCGGGCGGCTGCGGGCCGAGGTGTCGGACGACGGCAGGGGTTTCGACCCGGCGGTGACCGCCCGCCGTGGCCTGGGGCCGCTGGCCGACCGGCTGACCGCCCTCGGCGGCGGCCTCGACGTCTCCTCCGAGCCCGGCGGGGGGACCCGCCTGCGCGCCTGGGTCCCGGTCGCCGCGTGACCGCCGGGCCTTCGGGCCCTCACCCGGGCTCTGGATCGGGCCGGCACCGGGTGGTACGGGGTGGCCGCGGCGCCGTCACCGGAACATGCGGCCCTGGCCCGAGCCCGCGTGCCGGCCGCGGAAGGTGCGCCGGTAGGTGTGCGGCGTGGTGCCCAGGCGCCGGGTGAAGTGGTGGCGCAGCGTGGCGACCGAACCGAACCCGGACCGTTCGGCGATGACGGCGACCGGTTCGTCGGTGTTCTCGAGATGCCGCTGGGCCAGCTGGACGCGCTGGTCGGTGAGCCACTGGAGCGGGGTGGTGCCGACCTCCCGCTGGAAGCGGCGGGCGAAGGTACGTGGTGACATGTGGGCCTGCCGGGCCATGCCCTCCACGGACAGCTCCTCGTGCAGGTTGGCCTGCAACCAGGTCAGCAGCGACGCGAGGGGGCCGGCACCCGGCTCCCGCTCGGGTCGCTTGATGTACTGGGTCTGGCCCCCGTCCCGGTACGGGGGCGCCACCATGCGCCGGGCGATGTCGTTGGCGACGGTGCTTCCCTGTTCCTTGCGCACCAGGTGCAGGCAGGTGTCGATTCCGGCGGCGGTCCCGGCGCCGGTGATGACCGGGTCCTCGTCGACGTAGAGGACGTCCAGTTCCACCTGGGCCCGCGGGTAGCGGCGGGCGAGTTCCGTGCCGTAGCGCCAGTGCGTGGTGCAGCGGCGCCCGTCCAGCAGGCCGGCCTCGCCGAGCAGGAAGGCGCCGGAACAGATGCTGAGCACCCGGGCGCCACGCTCCGCCGCGGCCCGGAGTGCGGCGAACAGTTCCTCCGGGTACCGCTTGTCCGGGTCCGCCGCCGGGACGCCGATGAGGTCCGCGGCCTCCAGCCGCTCCAGCCCGTGCGGGGTCTGGACGTGGAAGCCGTGCCTGGTGGGCACGCTCGTCTCTCCCGTGGGGGAGACGACCGCGAAGTCGTAGACGGGCAGGCCGTCGTCGCCGCGGTCGATCCCGAAGATCTCGCAGAACACGCCGAGCTCGAACGCGTGCCCGCCGTCGAGGGCGAGGACGGCGACGTTGCGCAGCATGGGGCTTCTCCTTGCACGGGGACGGGCGTGGCGCGAGGTACTGGCAGGAATTTCAGCTTAATAGGCATTTCTGCCACTTTCACGGCAGATGGGCGTCTGAAAGGCTGGCGCCGTAGGCCGATGGCCTCTTACCGGATCACCGGTTTCCCGGCGGGCCGGCACGGCCGGCCCCTGATCGCTTCACCTTCGACAGCTAGGCACACCATGACGAGCAATTCCTTCACCGGTACCGAGGACGTGTCCACGCAGGCGGCCCAGGTCCTGCGTAGGCTCGCGCTCGACGAGGACCTCAAGTGGCGGGTGCCCGCGGACCCGGTGCTCGGCCCCATCGCCCGGCGGGTGGCCCGGCGCTTCGTGGCCGGCGAAAACCTCACCGACGCACTGGAGCGGGTGGCGGAGATCATCGCTGCCGGACACCGGGCGAACGCCGAATACATGGGGGAGAGCTGCCGCGACCCGCGGCTGGCCATGACGGAGACGGACGTGTTCGTCGACGCCGCCCACCGGCTCCCGCCGGGGTGCTCGCTCTCCCTCGACCTGTCGCACATCGGTCTTGCGATCGACGAGGACCTCGCGCTGGAGAACGCCGTCCGGATCGCCCAGGCCACCGCCGGCGCCGGGCGGGAAATGATGATCTCCGCGGAGGGTTCCGACCGCACCGACGCGATCCTGACGACGCACCGCAGACTGTGCGAGCGCTTCGACCACGTCGGGGTCACGGTCCAGGCGCGGCTGCACCGCACCGAGGAGGACCTGCAGGCGCTCCTCGTCCTGCCGGGCCGGATCCGCCTGGTCAAGGGCGCCTTCCTGGAGCCGGAGACCGTCGCCTACGCGCGGGAGGACGCGGCGCTGCCCGCGGCGTACCTGCGCTACGCCGAGGTGCTGATCGACGCGGGGCACCTGTGCTCGTTCGCCACCCACGACTGGGGGCTGATCCGCCGCATCGACGAGCACCTCGGCGGGGAGGGACGCGACGACGCGCCGTGGGAGTTCGAGACCCTGCTCGGTCTCGGTCCCGACCGCCTCGCCGCGATGGCCGAGCGGGGCCACCCCACCCGCGAGTACGTCGTCTTCGGCACTGAGTGGTGGCTCTACGTGTGCAACCGGTTGGCCGAGGACCCCCAGCGCCTGCTCCAGGCGCTCGTCGACGCAGCCTCCTGCTGAGCATCGGCGCCGGTTCCGGCGCCGATGCTCCCGCGGCCGGGAAGCGGCGGAGTCCGGACCCTAGGGTCGCAGCAGGGCCTCGGCGCCGCCGTCGGCGTAGAGGATCTGGCCGGTCATGAACGCGTTGCCGGGACTCACCGTCCAGGCGAGCAGCGAGGCGACGGCCTCCACGGGGCCGGGGAAGCCCAGCGGCTGCGGCATCATGGTCTCCACCAGTTCCCGGGCGGCGGGGTCGCCGAAGACGAACTTCCTGGCGGTCTCGGTGTCCACGACGCCCGGGGCGACGGCGTTGAGCGGGATGCCGGCCCCCGCCCAGTCGGGGCTGACGGCGGCGCTACGCAGCCACCGGTTGAGCGCCAGCTTGCTCGACGGGTAGACGGTGTGGCCGTACCCGGCCGCGACGACCTTGGCCGCCGCCTCGGCCGCGGCCTCCTCGTCCAGCGACAGGCAGGCGGCGGCCAGGCTCTCGTCTGCCGCGACGACGGCGCTCAGCGAGGAGACGACGACGGCCCGGGGCCGGTCGGAGCGGGCCAGGAGCGGCCGCACCGCGTCGAGAGTGGCTAGGGTGCCGAAGAAGTTCACCCGTACGGGGGCCGGGCTCAGGTCACCGACCCCGGCCACGGCCACCAGCCCGTGCACGGTGCCGCCGGAGGCGGCGGCGACGCCTTCGGCCAGCCGCTCGCGGCCTTCCCGCGTGCCCAGGTCGGCGAGCACGTCGGCGTCGCGCAGGTCACAGCGGATCACCCGGTCGCCCCCCGCGGCGAGGAGATCGGCGGTGGCGGCACCGATGCCGGAGGCGGCGCCTGTGACGACGTAGGTACGCGGTTCGCTCTTCATGATCACGGTGAATACACCCGATGCGTTATATCGTCAATGCGGACGCCCTGCCGCAGGTGCATCACGAACGCGGCGCCGGGACGTCCCACAGCCGTATCCCGTAGTCCCAGTCCCCGTCGGCGGTGGCCAGCAGGTGTCCGTCCGGATGGAAGGCCGCAGACCAGACGGCGCCGGTGTGGCCGGTGAACAGCGCGATGAGTCTGCTGGTGGCGACCTCCCACAGCCGTATCCCGTAGTCCCAGCCGGCGGTGGCCAGCAGATGGCCCTCGGGATGGAAGACCGTCGTGTAGACGGACCTGATGTGGCCGGCGAGCGGCCTTCCGGCGGGCAGGCCGGTGGCGGTGTCCCACAGCTGGGCCGAGTCGTCCGAGCTCGCGGTGGCCAGCAGGCGGCCCTCGGGGTGGAAGGCCACCGACCAGACGGTGTCGGTGTGGCCGGTGAGCGGGGCTCCGACGGGCAGGCCGGTGGCGGTGTCCCACAGCCGCACCGTGCGGTCGTCTCCGGCGGCGGCCAGCAGGCGGCCCTCGGGGTGGAAGGCCACCGACAGGGCCCGGCCGGGGAGGAAGACGCCGACGGGCCGGCCGGTGACCGTGTCCCACAGCCGCGCCGAGTCGTCCCAACCGGCGGTGGCCGACGGATGGCCGTCGGCGGGGGAGGTCGTCACACGGGCGGACGGTGAGGAGCCGTGCTCGATGAAGGCGACGTGCTCCCGGACGCCGTCCGGCGGAGCGTCCCGCAGGGACATGCACACGTCGGGCTCGGCGAGTTTCCGCTTGATGTCCTCGACCCTCCCGGAGTCGATGCCCTCGATCGCCAGCAGGTCCCGTTCACTGCGGGCGGTCAGCTCGCCGCAGGTGTCGATGCCCGCGCGTTTGAGGAGGTTGTACGACCGGACCGTGAGGTTGAGCTCCTCGATGGGCAGGGCCGGATCCCAATCCCCCGGCCCCGGAGGGGGCAGGCACAGTGGTTCGTCGTCCGTCGTCCATGAATGGCGTAGCGACACCGCGAGCCTTCCTCGTCCACGCGACCACCCCCTGAGTGATCAGGGGCCGCTCATCGTAGCGCCGGTGACACGTCACCGGCAGATCCGTCACGGTCGAGGCCCGGCCCCGCGGGAAACCCCCTCACGATGAGCAGCACCCCCAGCGCGACCTCGAACAGCCCGCCCGGAACCGACAGGGCCACGCCGATGCCGTAGCCGAGGACCTCGGCGATCGCCCCGATCAGGAAGACGGCGTAGCCGGCCAGTCCCCACAGCGCCATGAACGCGGGCACCAGCCGGTCGCGCAACAGGACGCGGCAGAACAGCACGCCGCTGATCCCCAGCGCGATCATGGCGATCTGGTAGCTGTAGCGGTTGCCCTCCTTCGCCACCTGCCCCAGCGCCTCCAGGACGGCGGCCGGGGCGCCGCCGTCGGCCTGCTCCCGGGCGAGCGGCACCACGAGCAGCAGCAGGACGACCCCCACGGCCAGCATCACGGCCTCGACCGCCCTGCCGACCAGGTACGCGTAGGCGGAGATCTCGTGGCGCGGCTTCAGCACGGGGAGCACCAGCACTCCGATGCCGGCCACCGCGACGGAGTTGACCAGCATCAGCAGCGCTCCCGCCGATATCCGCAGCTGGTGGTCGAGCACGCCGGACAGGGCACCCGCGGTGCCCGGGCCGGACTCGACCAGGGCGTTGCCCCCGCCGTAGGCGACGAACGCCAGCAGCAACAGGGCACCCACGGTCCGTCCGATGGTTCTTCCTGACATGGCTCCTCTTCCCGCACGAGGGGTGGCGGGACACGGCCGGTGTCCTTCCGCCATGACGAACCCCTCTTCGTACTTAGTACGGGAAGGTATCGTACAAAGTACGAAATGGCTATCGTCCGGGAGATGAAGTGTCGAAGACGGTCAGCGGCGGTTCTCAGGAGCGCGCTCCGCTCAACCGGGAACGGGTGTTGCGCGCCGCGGTCGCGGTCGCCGACGCGGGAGGGGTCGGGTCGTTGACGATCCGCTCGCTCGCCGGGGAACTCGGCGTCAAGCCGATGTCGGTCTACCACTACGTCGCCGGCAAGGAGGAGATCCTCAACGGCATCGTCGACCTCGTCTTCGGCGAGATCGACCTGCCCTCGGCCGACGGCGACTGGCGGTCGGAGATGCGCCGGTGCGCGGCCTCGGCCCGCCGCGTGCTGCGGCGTCACCCCTGGGCACTCGGGCTCCTGGAGTCGCGGGCCGCCCCCGGTCCCGCCACGCTGCGGCATCACGACGCGGTCGTCGGCGTCCTGCGTCGGGCGGGTTTCTCGGTGGAGATGACCGCCCACGCCTACGCCCTGATCGACAGCTACGTGTACGGCTTCGCGTTGCAGGAGGCCGCCCTGCCCTTTCACGGTCCGGACGGCGCCGCCGGCGTCACCCGGCCGATAATGCAGAACTTCTCCGCCGACGAGTACCCCCATCTCGTCGAGATGGCGACCGAGCACATCCTCCGGCCCGGCTACGACTTCGGCGACGAGTTCGAGTTCGGGCTCGGCGTGATCCTCGACGCCCTGGCGCGGTCGATCCCCGGGCCTGCGATCCGGTGACAGCGATGGCGTACGGGCCGTCGCGGCTCCGGTAGGTCACCGTGAGCTGTTCGCCGAGCAGTTCGTGGTGCGGGGCCGGGGGGGATCCTCGGTGCTTGGACGGCGACGGTCAGACCCCGTGAGAAGGCAGCCACCAGCGGGCCCAGACGGTTTTTCCAGGGCCGTGGGGGAGCGGGGTGACGCCGCAGGCGTGGGCGAGGGCCTCAACGATGGTCATGCCCCGGCCGTGGACGGCTTCGAGGTCCAGGTCGAGACGGCGGGGCCGCCCGGGGCCGTGGTCGGTGACCTCGACGCTCAGCTCGTCCATGCCCGTGCCGGGATCGCTCGCGCTGAGATTACCCGTGCTGGGATCGCTCGTGCCGGGACCGCTCATGCTGGCCCGCAGCCGGAGGCCGACCGGGGGGCCGCCGTGGGTGATGGCATTGGCCAGCAGTTCTCCGACGACCAGGACCACGTCGTCCGCGAGGTGCCGCAGCGACCAGGCGGTGAGGGTCTCGTGCACCAGACCGCGGGTCTTGCCGACGATCGACAGGTCGTGCGGCAGGTCCCAGCAGACGACGCGCGGGGCGTGCGGGTCGTATGGGTCGTGCGGCGGTGCCGGGGAGGCGGGCGGGCCGGAGGGCCGGTTTCGGCGGGGGACGCGCGGGTCGGCGGGCCGGTCCGGGGTTTCGGGCATCGGGACTCCTGGGAGCGGGGGTACGGTGCGTTCGGTCTCGCGCATCAGAGCGCGCAGTTCGTCGGCGGCGCGGGCCTGGAGGATCAGGGGCTCGGACGCGGGCCAGGCGGCGACGGCGTGGAAACGTCGTGTTCCCAGGCCGTACCAGACGATCCACCCGGGTTCGAGCCGGTCGAGCTGCTCGGCGGCTGCCCGTTCGGCGGCGTCCCACCGCCGGGGGCGGACCCACGTCGCGGGAACGCCCCGCCGGTGCCGCCCGCCGGGCTGTCCGCCCGGCCGTTCCTCGGTGCCGTGGCCGGTCACGCCGTCACCCCGGCCCGGTGCGGCTCGCCTTCACGGCGGGCTCCGTGTCCGTGGCGCGGCCCGTGACCGTGCGCGGGGCCGTGATGCGGTTCGTGTACGGGGTCGTGGTGCGGCTTGTGCCCGTGCGCGAGTCCGTGGTGCGGTTCGTGTCCACCGGGCGGGACGGACCGGCTGCCCGGTGGTCCGCCGCGCCGATGCGGCACGGCGGACGTCGGCGAGGAGTGCTCCTGCCGCCGGTGCCGTCCGGGGAGGACAGGGAGGACGGGGAAGGCGGGTGGAACGGCCGGGGAGGCCGGCGGCAGGAGCGGACGCACCGGTGTGGGGACCGGCGGCCGGTTGCACAGCCCGAGACGCCGCCGCGCGGTCATCCGGGCGTGAACCTGCTTGGGAGTGGGCTGTTCCCAGTCGTGGTGGGCCCGGTGCGGGAGGCTCGCGGCCTCGTGCGCGTACGGCGGGTGGCCGCACCAGCGGCAGCCGAGCGGCATCGGTGGCCGGTTAGCGTGCCAACGCACCCTCATCGACCTGGGATTTCCACTACGGTGGTGCATCGGGTCGGACCTCCAGTGTCCGGTCAAGGGGCTTGTCACGGCGTGCGGTGCCGTGACGAGCCCCGCTTTCGTTCACGGGACGGAGACGGCTCCGGGTGGGGTTTCGGCGCGGGGTTCTTCCGGGTGGATGGCTCCGGATAGGTGTTCCAGGAGCGGGTGGCGGTGCAGGCCGGCGTCCCGGGAGGATGACTTTGGCCCCGGTGTGCCGGGCTTACCGAGGGGCGACAGATCCGTATCGGCGGAGGCGGGGAGTGCCCGTCGAAACTGTGCTTTACGGGCCCTTTGGTTAGCGATTTGAGGGTTGTTATCCGGACATATCTATTCGACTCCTTGATGGTTCCAGAGGACTTCCCTCTGCATGCGTGAGGGGCGTTCAGCCAAGGGCCATCTTGTTTACCTTGACCCTTCACAGGGTGCCCTTTCCCGGCTACGTTGTGCACCCAAAGACTCTGCACATCGATGAGACAGTTTGTATTTATGCTGTGCTCTTCTGTGCTGCTGGGGTGGCGTCCCGGAAAGAAGGAGCTGAAATGTCCATGTCTCCCGGATCGGACAGAACTATGAAGCCTCTGACTGTTTTCGGCGCTGAAGTACGTAAGTATCGAAAAATGGCTGGCCTGTCACAAGACCGCCTCGCGGAGATCATTCAGTTCAGTCAGAGCCTGATCGGCTTCATCGAGCGGGGGGAGCGCACACCCAGTCACAACTTCGCGCAACGCTGTGACGATGCCTTGCAGGCGGGCGGGGAGTTAGTTCATCTGTGGGCACAGGTGACCCGGGCGGCGAGTCCCCGTTGGTTCCGTGGCTGGCTCGACATCGAGCAGGAGGCGCACACCTTGCACACCTGGCAGCCGCTCGTAGTGCCGGGCCTTCTCCAAACTGAGGAGTATGCGCGGGTAGTGATTCGAGGGGAGCCCGGTATATCCGATGAACAGGTTGAAAGAGCTGTTTCTGCTCGTATGGAGCGACAGAAGATCTTAGCCCGTAATGCGCCACCGATGCTTCGGGTGGTGTTGGACGAAGGTGTCCTGCATCGCCCGATCGGTGGCAAGGAGATCATGCGTCGCCAGCTCAAACACCTTATAGAGACGCTGGAATCCCCGCGGGTCGGCATTCAGATCGTCCCTCTGGTGCTCGGAGCAACCACGGGAACCTCGGGAGGATTTACTATCGCGCAGCTTCCGGGGGGCGGAGATACGGTATATATCGAATCTGCTAATTGCGGACAGGTGACAAGTCGGTCAGAGGATGTCGAGGCCATCTGCACTAGATACGACACCATCCGTGCTGACGCGCACCCTCAGCATGTCTCGGTTGAGTTGATCAGAGAGGCAGAGAAGTCATGGACCTGAGTGACGAACTGAAGGCCGCAGCCTGGCGTAAGGCCACCAGAAGCGCATCGAACCAAGGCGACTGCCTGGAGGTCGCTCCGTTGTCCGGTGGTCGGGTGGGTCTGCGTGACACCGAGGCTCCGGAGAAGGCACCGTTCGTGGTGAGCGCCAGCGTGTGGGCGGCGTTCGTCGACGGGGTGAAGAAGGGCGAGTTCGACTTCTGATCCCTACCCGGGAGGCGGGCTCAGGGGGTGGAGAAGCTCCGGTCAGATGGTAGAGCTTCTCCATCCGCCCGATGCGGCGCGTCCCACCGTTTCTGCGTCCGGGCAGAGCCGGGGTGTCCCGCGACCTGAAGCGTTTCCTCGGCACACGTCCATCGCGTTGATCAGAGAGGCGGAGAAGCTGTGGACCTGAGCGATGAGTTGAAGAACGCGGCCTGGCGCAAGGCCGCCAAGAGCGGTCCCAACGGCGGCGACTGCCTGGAGGTCGCCCCGCTTTCCGGTGGTCGGGTGGGTCTGCGTGACACCGAGGCTCCGGAGAAGGCGCCGTTCGTGGTGAGCGCCGGCGTGTGGGCGGCGTTCGTCGACGGGGTGAAGAAGGGCGAGTTCGACTTCTGACAGCGCGGCGGCGACGGCGACGGAGGAGCCGCCGCGCCGGCTCCCTCTGGTGCCTGCCTGGCCTGGCTACTCGAAGAAGGCGTACCAGGCCATGATCACCGTCCACATGACGGGGAGGATGAGCGAGAACAGGAGTTGGAACCTCGACTCCGCCTCCGCTTCGCCCTCGATCCACGCTGTCGTGGGGCTCCCCGGCAGGTAGCGCACCTTCACCGCCGAGCCGGGATCGGTGCGCCTGCGCATGACGTGCGCCGAGCGGGTCTCCACCTTTTCGCCGGTCGAGGTGGTGAACTCCAACACGGCATGGGTCCTTTTCGGGGAGCTCTTCAGGGAGACCAGCGACCCGTGCGTCCCCCGTGACGCCTCTATGTTCCGCTGAGTGCGCAGCCAGGCCTTGATCCCCCAGTACATGATCAGAACCGGTGCGATTTCAAGGATCAGGAACGGCAGCCACATACCGTCGAGGGTAGAGGCGGCTGCTTGCGGCCGGCTTGGAGCTCAATGATCTCGTACGGAGACACGATGAGGGCAGGTGAGGGCATCACGGTGCCCGCAGCCTCCGGATGCCGCCGGGGACGGCTTTGGGGGAGCGATGACGAACGGTGAGACGACCAGCGGGGTCGTGGTGTCGTGGAGCGACGACGAGGGATGGGGTTCCCTCAGGTCCGCCGACGTCCCCGGCGACGTCTTCGTCCACTTCTCCATGATCGTTGACGTGGCGGGTCACCGGTCTCTCACGCCGGGGCAGCACGTCCGCTTCACCTGGGAGCGCTTCCCGCAGGACGGTTTCGACTTCCGGGCGATCGAGGTGTTCGGTGGTGACGGCTCCGTCCCGGAGGCGGCGAAGAGCGAGGCCGGGAGTGGTGACGGCGCCTACGCCAGCGGTCTCCGGATCTCCCTGGACGAGGAGACCGGCTCCCCGTGACCACGGGCGGTCACCTGCCCTGCTGTGTTCCCCCACCTCCAGGCCCTGTTCCCCCGCCCTCGACCGTGAACTGCTCCCGACCGACTGCTCCTGACCGACTGCTCCCGACCGGTGCGGACCAGGGACGGGCCGGTCGGGAGCAGTTCCCACCGTAGGTGTGGGTTTTTCATCCCGATGGTCGTGGTCTCGCCGGTGTCGTCACCGACGAGCTCTTGGGATGGGGGGCGGGCCCGCGGGGCCCGGCCTGGAGGGCCGGGACCCGCGGGCCCGCCGGGGCCTGCCGGAGGTCAGCCGGTGACGCGGATGACGCCGATCACGGGTGTGGCCGGTCCGGTGCGCCGGCTGTCGTAGACCAGCTCGCCCTTGCCGTCCCACACCTTGAGCCGGAGCCGGTCGGTGCGCGTGCCCGGCCGGGCGGCGTCGGTCGCCGTGACCTCGAAGGTGACCGCGCCGGCGCCGGTGACCTTCCCGGTGCCGCGCAGGGTCGCCGTGCCGTCCACCACGGTCAGCAGCGTGTAGGCGGTCTCGCGCAGCTCGAACCCGGGGGCCCGGTAGTGCAGCCACCCGACGGGGGCACCGGCCGTGCCGCCCGCGGCGGTCCTGTCCGCCGTGGCGTCCCTGCCGCCCTCGCCGCCGTTCTCGCCGTCCTCGTCGCCGTTCCTGCCGCCGTGCTCGCCGGTCGCGGCCGGTCGAGCGCCGGGGAGGTGGTGGGCCTTCAGGGTGAAGAGGGCCATGCCCGGCCCGGCGCAGGCCGCATTCAGGGTGCACGCCCCGGCGGGGACGGCCAGCGTGCCCGCGCCGACGACCGCGCCGTGCGGGTTGTAGACCAGCACCCGCACCTTGCGGCCGTCGGCCAGGGTGTCGGAGGTGGTGGCGGCGCCGTCGTCGTCGGTCACCGTGACCGCCACCTCGTACTGGCCGGGGGTGGCGAAGGTGTGCACGCCGGTCACCGTGCCCTTGCCGCCGGTGCCGGTGACCACGCCGGGCAGGGTCTGCCCGGCCACCGACCAGGTCGCGGTGTGGGTGTCGGCGGTGCCCGGGTCGGTGAAGGTGGCCCCCAGGGTGACCGCGGTGCCGACCGGCACCACCACGTCCGCCGGAGAACCGGTGAGCGACACCTTCGGCGCCGCGTTGGTCACCTTCACCTTCACCTGCACCGTGCCGGTGGCGCCCTTGTCGTCGGTCACCGCCAGGGTGACGGTGTATTCACCGTCGTCGGCGAAGGCGTGCTCCATCTTCGGCTGGCGGCCCACCAGCGGCACCGGATGCGTCCCGGTGCCGTCGCCGTAGTCGGCGGTGGCGGTCCAGGAGGTGGAGTCGGGGTCGGAGAAGGTGCCCGCACCGATCCACACCGTGCCTTCGGCGATGGTCTCCCGTGCGTTGACCTTGACCTGGGGGGCCTGGTTGGGGGTGGGGGCGGTGGTGACGGTGGCGAAGAAGACCGCGCTGGTCTGCAGGCCGCCGTCGTCGCGGACGGTCACCGTGACCGGATACTTCCCGGCCGTGGCCCAGGTGTGTTCCAGGGCGACGTTCTGCCCGCTGACCGTGACCGGTTTCGGCCCGGTGCCGTCGCCGTAGTCGACGGTCGCGGTCCAGGACGTGGAGCCGGGGTCGGTGAAGGTCACGGTGCGCTGGAGCTTCTCCCCGGTGGTCAGTTCCACGTCCGGGCCGGCGGTCACCACCGGGGCGGTGTCGGGCGCGGTCTCGGTGATGACATAGGGGATGGGCTGCATGACGCTGCCCTGTTTGCTGTCGGTCACCATCACGATCACTCGGCCCTCCGGGACCGGGGCGGTGAAGGTCTTGGTCACGGTGACGGTGCCGCCGCCGGGCCGCTGAATGACCGATGCGTCTTCCATGCCGCCGTCCCAGACCACCCAGGCTTCGTGGGTGTCGGTGGTGTCGGCGTCGGTGAAGTCGACCTTCAGCGTGAACGGCCGGCCCACCTGCCCGCGCAGCGGTTCGGCGGGCAGGGTGATGACCGGTTTGGCATTGGCCGCGACTCCGGTCCCGGTCAGGGCCACGGTGTACGCCGGCGCGGTGCCGTCCCCGGTGGTGAAGGTCAGCTTGCCGGTCGCCGGTCCGACCTGGGTCGGGGTGAAGGTCACCTGTGTGGTGCACGCCTTGCCCACGGCCAGCTCCGGCGGGCAGCCGTTGGTCTGCCCGAACGGGCCCTCGGTGGCGATGACCGTGATCGGCATCGGAGCGTTGCCCCGGTTGGTCAGCGTCACCTCCACCGGGTAGCTGCTGGCGCCGACCTGGACCGTGTCCGGCCAGTTGACGCCGGTCTTGTCCAGGGCGTGGCGGACCGTGGCGGTCACCTCGGCGGTGTTGTCGCCGGGTTCGGGGTCGGCCACCGCGATGCTCGCCGTGCTCGCGGTGCTCTTCAGCACGGTGCCGTCGGCCAGACCCGCCGGCAACGTCGCGGTGATCTCGACGGTGGCCGACGATCCGGAGGGCAGCTTCGCGGTGGTGTTGCGGAACCCGTCCTTGACCGCGGTGCAGACGCCCCGCCAGGTGTCACAGGCGGCGCCGGTGACGGTCTGGGGGATGAGCACGTCCAGGCGCACGTCGGTGGCGGTGTCCGGGCCGGTGTTGGTCACCGTGGCGGTCCAGGTCACCGTCGAGCCCGGGCCGGGCTCGGTGGCCGACACGGTGTGGGTGACCTTCAGGTCGGCCCGCGCCGTGGTCGGGGTCAGCACGAACGACCGGTCCCGCTGATCGAACCCGGGCTGCGTGGCCGACCGGTCGCGGACGAAGCCCTGCGCCACGATCTGCCCGGACGCGTTGACGTCATACAACGTCGTCAGGTGCATGCACGGCTCGGTGGTGTCCTCCTTCTTCTCCGGGCACATCGGCCGGGGCAGCAGGTCGGCCAGCTCGTACTTCACCCCCGCCAGCCATAGCGCCGGCTTCCAGGCCGCGAACCGCGACGATCCCTGGGCGTGGCCGGCCACCAGGCCGTGGTCGTTGACCGCGCTCGCCCGGCCCACGCCCAGCACGGTGGGTGTGCCGTCGTCCCAGACGACCGCGTGCGGGTCGCTGCGGAGGCCGCAGAGCACCTCACCGGCCGGCATCCCGCCGGTGGCGACGTCGTGCACCCGCCCGACGTTGGGCACGCAGGTGCCGGGCTCACCGCCGCCGGGCTCGGCCGGCAGCGGCAGCGTGCCGGGCATGGCCAGTTTGGTGGTCGTCCCGCCGTCGTGGGTAGCCGGCGCCCACGACATGGGGACGCCGTCCACGCCCCGCTCGGTCACGTACGCGCCGCCCACCACACCGCGGGCGTTGATCCGGGAGGCCAGCGGGCTGCAGCACTCGGGTTTGTAGGTGCCGATCTCACCGTGGAAGGCCGGCTCGGCGGGCAGCTGCACCGGCGGCCCCTGGTCCCACAGCACGTACTTGCCGCCCAGCATGCCGAAGGTCTGGCCGTTGTCGTTGACGTCCAGCGCCCAGCTGTCCACGCCCGCCGCACCTGAGGCCGGATGCAGGTCGGTCACCGTGCCGTCGCCGAACAGCGCGGCGTGTTTCTCCGGCGTGCCCTCGCGGGTCACACTGGACCAGCCCGACACCCGCCCGGTCTCGGTGATGCCGCTAGCCACCGCCGCACACGGGTGGGAGGAGGTGTCGGCGCACGGCAGGGTGCCCAGGTCGGTCAGCTTCCCGTTCTCCCAGCGCGCCGCCCGGGTCCTGCCGCCGGGCAGCTGTGCCGTGGCCGCGACCTGCCCGCGGTCGTTGATCGCCGTCGCCCGGGTCTTGGCCGCGTCTCCGCCGGGCGGCGCCCCGAGCTCGGTCACCGTGTAGGACCCGAACCGGGCCACCACGGTGTGTTCGCCGTCCATCACCAGCTCCAGCGGGCCTCCGCCGGGCCGCTCCTGCCCGTCCACGACCCAGCCCTGCGGGACGCGTCCGGCCTCGGCCTTGGGGGTGAGCGTCACCTTGGTGCCGGAACGGTATCTCTCCTGCGCCGGGGAGGCCGACACCGACCCGCCGGGCTGTGCCGACAGGGTCAGCGTGAACTCCCGCAGGTCCGGCTTGGCGACCTCCACGACGGTCTGAGCGGTCCGCAGGCCCTTGGCCGTCTCGGCCCGGACCACCACGCTGTGGAGGCCGTCGGCCGGCGCCTCACCGGTCGTCGCGGTGTAGACACCGGTGTCGCCGTCCTCGGTCAGCGTCAGCTCATGCTGGGTGGCGTCCTTGGTCACCAGGGTCAGGGTGGCCTTCACCGTTGCCCCGGTGACCGGTGCACCGTCGTCGGTCACCGTCGCGGTCACCTTCACCCGGCCGTCGTCACCGGTCTGCTCGGCCGTGGCCGTCGCCTTGACCGGGTTGCCGGCCAACCAGGCGCTCAGGTCGGCGGTGACCGGCTGCGTTCCGGTGTTGGTGATCTCCACCTTCCACGCCCCGGCCTGCGGGGTGGCGACGCTCAACCCCTGGATGGTCTGCTTGGCGGTCTTGTCTCCGGCCGTGTAGGAGGCGGCCACCTTGCCGGACGGGTCGCGCAGCAGCACGCCCACCGTCTCCGGCAGTGTCCCGACGAGACCGAACACGGCCGCCGCCGGGACCTGCAACGGCACGCTCGCCGTCGTGCCCGCCTCCACCGTCGCCGACGGCGTGGCGAACACCGACACCGCACCGGTTCCGCCGTTCTCGCCGTCCCCGGCATCGGTGCCGGCGGCTGCGGTGACCGCGCCGGACTTCGCGCCGTCCTTGCCGGACTTCGCGCCGTCCGTGTCGGGCTTCACGGTGGCGTCCTCCGCCAGGGGGGAGACCCCGCCGCCGGAGGTGCCGTCCGACGCGAGCCGCGGCAGCAGGTAGTCGCGGAACTCCACCGGTGACATGAGTATCTCGTCGTGATGCGCCTTCGTGGTGGGGACGTCCTTGTAGTTGTGCCGTGCGCTGTTCGCCGGAACGAAGCCGTCTCCGTCCACAAGGGTGGGATGGCTCAGATCGGGGGAGGGCACGGACCTGCCCACACCCACCAGGCTGGAGATCCTCGTACCTCTCAGGTCCGTGACGTTCCTGTTGAAGCTGCCGGCGAAGTACGTGGTGTTGTACTCGATGGACGGGTACCAGGCCAGGAGGGCGGGATTCGCCGTCGCCGCGATCACGGCCATGTCCGCCAGCGGAGTCCCCCGGTTGGGGGTGCCCGCCTGAAGCAGTCTGCTCACCATCGGCTTGTGGCTCGGTGTCTTCTCCAGGCGTCCCTGGATGAGGGAACGGGTGAACAGGCCGCCCATGCCCTTGGCCAGGATGTTGACGTGCCACGCGCCGGTGAGGGTGCGCACGTTCTTGACGTACTTCTCCAGCTCGGCGGTGTTCTCGACGAAGTTCTTGGTTCTCAGGAAGGGCAGGAGTTTCACGCCGGTGTCCATCGCGCCGGTGACCTTCCCGTCACCGACCGCGTACCCCTCCAGGAGCGGGTGCACAGCCTCCAGGTAGGGCCCGTAATCGCCCCACGCCTCCGCGTTGCTCGCGAGGCCGTGCACCATGATCAGAGGCTTCGGCCGGACGACGACGGGCTGCTCGCGGGTGGCGTCCTCGACGTCGCCGACGGCGAGCTTCACGACCACGGCGCGTTCCGAACGGCCCTGGCCCTCGTGCCAGGCGAAACCGTCGGTGTCCCAGATCACGCGTTTCGTGACGGTCTCCTGCCCCGGGACCACCATGTCGGACTTCTCGTAGGACAGGCGCCTGCCGGAGACCTTGTCGAACAGCTGAAGGTCCCAGGTCCTGGAGTACGGGTTCGGGTTGTTCACCGACACGGTCACACGGACCCGGTTGCCTTCGATCACCCCGTCATCGCCCACCGGCACCCAGTTCTCGGAAGGATACTTCTGCGTCTCCAGGGTGAGCTCTGTGATGACGGGCCCGCCGCCGCTCAGGTCGAGCAGGAAGGCGTGATCCGTGATCGACCCCTCCTGCCGGCCGACGACGGCGATCTGGTTGCGGTCGTTGATGCCGGTGGCCTTCGTCAGGGTGACCGTCGAGCCCGGCGGACGCAGCGTGTTCAGGTCGATTTCGACGCCGTCGACGAACATGGTGGCGTAGGGCTTACCGCTGGCGTCGCGGCTCCATCCCACGGCGACGCCCGCCTCGTTGATGGCGTTCAGCATGCCGCCGGTCCTGGTCGCGAGCATCCGCGGCACGCCGTTCTCGTCCCAGATGACAGGGACGTACCCGCCGCCCTCATCCGTCGCGTAGCCCGCGACCAGACCCCGGTTGTTGACGTCGACGGCCGCGGTGCCGCCGCTGTACTCCAGGCGGTCCTCTTCGATGTTCAGGGGCTCGCCGGGCTTGGTGCGAAAGGCACGGAACACCTGTTTCTCCGGATCGGGGTCCATGTCGGCGGTGCCGACGACCGATCCGTGATCGTTCAGGGAGGCGGCCTCCATGTACTGGCCCTTGAACGCGGTGATCTTCGTCACGGCTCCGTCGGGGTCGCGGAGCCAGTAGTAGCCCGCCACCTCTCCGTGCTTGTTGATGGCCATCGCGTCGTTCGGGGTGATGCGCTGGAGTTTGCCGTCCTTGAAAAGGTAGGAGTAGTTGTTGTTGGTGTAGTTGCCGACCACGGTGCCGTCGTCGTTCACGTCCAGCGCGATGCTTCCGAGGGGTTCTCCGAACGCCTCGGCGATGTCGGTGAACGATTCGCGGGAGAACAGGGCGGCGTGGTGGGTCGCGCCGTCCATGACGCTTCCGACGACCTGACCCCTGTTGTTGATCTTTCCGAGGTAGCCCTGCGAGGTGTTGAGGGAGCCCAGGTCGATGAGCTCGGTCTCCGGTGCGGTGCGTGCCGCCTTCTCGTCCCGCGGCGGTGCCGGGGAAGGCGCGGCGTCCGCGGGCAGGGGTGTGATGAGGGAACCGGCCACCGCGGCGAGCACGGGAAGCGCGATCCGCCGCGTGAAGGCGCGGCTGAATAACCAGGCCAAGGGGGATCTCCGAGACTGAGGCTGTGCCGTATGGGCACGGGTGTGCCGATGGGACCCGGTCCTGGGGCTGAGTTCTCCCCAGGCGCGGGTACGGGTCCGCATGGGAGTGGGGTCGTCAGCCGTTCCACGGTTGCGGGCGGGGATCGTTCCGTACGACCGGCCCGCGCGATCGACGGCCTCTCTTGCGGAGGACTGGGGAGAGTGGACTGGCTGCGAGACCTCAGTGTGGCGGAGCGACCTTGCCGGTCTCTTTAAACCTCTTGGTCGGGTCGGACCCGGTCGATACGCGGCTCGCGCGGGGGCCTTCGCCCCCGCTCCGGCGGTGCCGGGCCGCTACCGGTCCAGTTGGAAGGCGGCCATCGGGATGGGCAGCCAGGCCGGGCGGTTGCGCGACTCGTAGACGACCTCGTAGGCGGCCTTGTCCAGCTCCAGCGCGCGCAGCAGGACCGCGTCCTCGGCGCGCAGGTGGCCGCCGCCGGCGGAGTAGCCGGCCAGGAAGGACGAGCGGTTGAGCTCGGCCCACTCCACCGCGCGGGGACGCAGATCCTCGGCGTCGGAGTGGTCGGCCAGCAGGTGGCGGGCGGCGTAGTCGAAGGAGCGGAGCATCCCGGCCACGTCGCGCAGCGGGGAGGCGAGCGCCCGCCGCTCGGCGATGGGCTGGCCCGGCTCGCCCTCGAAGTCGAGGATCACCCAGTCGGTGGGGGTCCGCATCACCTGGCCGAGGTGGTAGTCGCCGTGCACGCGCTGCACGTGGATCTCCCGGGCCACGTCGGCGACCCGCTGGTACGCCTCCTCGGCGACGTGGGCGTACTCGCCCAGCTCGGGCACCTCGGCGACCGCGTTGGCCAGGCGGCGGCGGAACTCCTCCGTCATCCGCTTGACCTCCTGCGACTCGACGACCTCCGTCGGGAAGGCGGCGGCCAGCTCGTGGTGGACCTGGGCGGTGGCCTTGCCCAGGCGGAAGGACTCGCCGCTGAAGTCGCCGCCCGCCTCGGAGGCGGAGGGTTCGAAGGAGGCGTACAGGTCGCGGACGCTGGCCAGCGCCAGGGCCCAGCCGTCGCTGGCGTTCGACAGGAACTCCTGGGTCATCGCCAGGGTGGTGGGCTCACCGTCGAGGTCGGTCTCGATCCAGCCGTACGGCTGCGCGATGTGGTGCGTGCCCCGCAGGGCCAGGGCCGTGACGATCTCCAGCTCCGGGTTGATCCCCGGGATGAGCCGGCGGAACAGCTTGCAGATGTAGGTGTCGCCGTACACGAGCGAGGTGTTGGACTGTTCGGCGCCGAGCACCAGGCTCCGCAGGGAAGTGTCGATCTCCACCCCGTCCAGGTGACGGAAGCGGAGCGGGCCGAGGTCGCGGTCGGCGGCCATCGCCTCCAGCAGGGTGCCGGTGAGGCAGGCGTCGTAGGCGGCGTCGTAGTAGCCGTCGCCGATGTGGGCCGGTTTGAAGCGGGCGGACTCGTCGGCGTCGCTGCCCAGCAGGAGCTGGTAGCGGTCGCGTGCCCCGGCCTGACGCACCGAGATGATCAGGTGGCGCAGGCCGGGTGCGAGCTCGACGTCGGAGTCGATCGTGAGCTCGTCTATCGGACGCCCCTTACCGGCGAACCATCGTTGGTGCCTGATCCAGCCGGTAAGGAACTCCGTCAACACGGCTTTACGCCTCCTGGGACGCGGGCGGCAGGGTGAACCAGTAGAACCCATGCCCAGGAAGCGTCAAAAGATACGGAAGCTCGCCAACTGGTGGGAAAGGAACACCGCCCATCGTCTCCACCGGAACCGATCCCTCGAACCGGCGCAGGTCGAGCTCCACCGGCTGGGGGAACCGGGAGAGGTTGTTGACGCAGAGCATCCGGTCGTCGCCGAGCTCGCGCACGAAGGCGAGGACGCTCGGGTTGGAGGAGTTGAGCTCGATGTAGTCTCCGAGGCCGAAGACCGGGTGGCGCTTGCGGATCTCGATCATGCGCTTGGTCCAGTGCAGCAGCGACCCGGCGCTCTTCTGCTGGGCCTCCACGTTGAGGGCCTGGTAGCCGTAGATCGGGTCCATGATGATCGGCAGGTAGAGACGCCCGGGGTCGCAGTCGGAGAAACCCGCGTTGCGGTCGGGGCTCCACTGCATGGGCGTGCGCACGCCGTCGCGGTCGCCCAGCCAGATGTTGTCCCCCATGCCGATCTCATCGCCGTAGTACAGCACGGGAGAACCCGGAAGAGAGAGCAGCAACGCCGTGAACAGCTCAATCTGGTTGCGGTCGTTCTCCAGCAGCGGAGCCAGCCGCCGCCGGATGCCGACGTTGGCGCGCATCCGGGGGTCCTTGGCGTACTCCGAGTACATGTAGTCGCGCTCGTCGTCGGTCACCATCTCAAGCGTGAGCTCGTCGTGGTTACGCAGGAAGATGCCCCACTGGCAGTTCTCCGGGATCTTGGGCGTCTGGGCCATGATCTCGGATATCGGGTAGCGGGACTCCCGGCGCACGGCCATGAAGATGCGCGGCATCAGCGGGAAGTGGAACGCCATGTGGCACTCGTCGCCCCCGGTGGCGGGGTCGCCGAAGTACTCGACCACGTCGGCCGGCCACTGGTTGGCCTCGGCCAGCAGCACGCGGTCGGGGAAGAGCCGGTCGACCTCGGCCCTGACCCGCTTGAGGTAGGCGTGGGTCTTGGGCAGGTTCTCGCAGTTGGTGCCGTCCTGCTCGAACAGGTAGGGGATGGCGTCCATCCGGAACCCGTCGATGCCCAGGTCCAGCCAGAACCGCAGCACCTCCAGCATCGCGTCCTGCACATCCGGATTGTCATAGTTGAGATCCGGCTGGTGGGAGAAGAAGCGGTGCCAGTAGTACTGCCCCCGGACGGGGTCGTAGGTCCAGTTGGACGTCTCGGTGTCGATGAAGATGATCCGGGCGTCCTTGTAGAGCTCGTCGTTGTCGTTCCACACGTAGAAGTCGCCGAACGGGCCCTCCGGGTCGTGCCGGGACGCCTGGAACCACGGGTGCTGGTCACTGGTGTGGTTCATCACCAGGTCGGCGATGACCCGCATGCCACGCTTGTGCGCTTCATCCACCAATTTCACGAAATCCCCGAGATCTCCGAACTCGGGGAGGATCTTCATGAAGTCGGCGATGTCGTAGCCGCCGTCGCGGAGCGGCGACTCGTACAGGGGCAGCAGCCAGAGACAGTCGACACCGAGCCACTGGAGGTAGTCGAGTTTCTGGATGAGACCGCGGATGTCACCGGTGCCGTCGCCGTTGGAGTCGGCGAAACCCCGGATGAGGACCTCGTAGAAGACGGCGTGCTTGAACCAGTACGGATCGCGCGGCTTTTCCTCGTCGAAGGTGTTAGGGATGGGCTCGTTTAGCTGACTCACCAGTGGACTCCCCGCTGTTCTGCCGGTATGGCGTACCCGGCCGGCTCACCGCTGGTTCGCCGCCGCGGCACGCAGACTGAAGACGTGCGCTGGGTGGATGTGGGGATCGAGACGCACGTAGTTGGCCTGCCGCCAGCGGTACGACTCGCCCGACAGCTCGTCCTCCACGACGAACTCGGCGTTCCAGTCGAGACCGAGGGCCGGCATGTCCAGCGACACCGTCGCCTCGTGCGTGTTGTGCGGATCCAGATTCACGACAGCGAGAACCACGTCGCCCAGGCCGTGCCGTCGTGTGGCCGTGTCGTAGGCGCCGGGCAGCCGCTTGGAGAAGCAGACAATGTCCGGATGGTCGACGCTGTGGAACCGTAGATTACGCAGTTCCTGGAGCGCCGGGTGTGCTCTTCGGAACAAATTGAGTTGGGTGATGAAGGGGGCGAGACTGCGGCCTTCTCGCTCGGCAGTTACCCAATCACGCGGTTTGTATTGATATTTCTCACTATCTAGGTATTCTTCACTCCCCGGTCGAACCGGTACATTCTCCGCAAGCTCATACCCGGAGTACACACCCCAGGTCGGCATCGAAAGGGCGGCGAGAACCGCTCTGATACGGAATGCCGGGACTCCCCCGTGCTGTAGGTATTCATGAAGGATGTCGGGAGTGTTGACGAACAGGTTGGGCCGCATGAAGTGCGAGGTCTCGTGGGAGAGCTCGGTCAGATACTCCTCGACCTCGGTGCGGGAGTTACGCCAGGTGAAGTAGGTGTACGACTGGTGGAAGCCGACCTTGCCCAGCGTCCGCATCATCGCCGGCCGGGTGAACGCCTCGGCCAGGAACAGCACGTCCGGGTCGGTGGCGTTGATGTCGGCCAGCAGCCGCTCCCAGAAGGCCACCGGCTTGGTGTGCGGGTTGTCCACCCGGAAGATCCGCACGCCGTGGTCCATCCAGTGCCGCACGACCCGCTTGACCTCCTGGTAGATCCCCTCCGGGTCCTTGTCGAAGTTGAGCGGATAGATGTCCTGGTACTTCTTCGGCGGGTTCTCCGCGTACGCGATCGAGCCGTCGGCGCGGATGTTGAACCACTCCGGGTGCTCCTTGACCCACGGGTGGTCGGGTGCGCACTGCAGGGCCAGGTCGAGGGCGATCTCCATGCCCAGCTCGCGGGCCTTGGCCACGAAGACGTCGAAGTCCTCGAAGGTGCCCAGGTCGGGGTGGATGGCGTCGTGACCGCCCTGCTCCGAGCCGATCGCCCAAGGCGAGCCGGGGTCGTGCGGGTCGGGCGTCAGAGTGTTGTTGCGGCCCTTGCGGAAGCTGTGCCCGATCGGGTGGATCGGCGGCAGGTAGACGACGTCGAAGCCCATCTTCGCGATGGCCGGCAGGCGCTTCGCGGCAGTCTGGAAATTTCCGGACTTGGGAACGCTGTCGCGCTCGATGATCGCACCCTCGGAACGCGGGAAGAACTCGTACCACGACCCGAACAGCGCACGGCGCCGGTGGACCAGGATCGAGCGCCGGGCCGAGCGCGTCAGCAGGTCCCGCAGCGGGTGGGCCCGCAGCAGCGCCACCGTCTCCGGGAGCTGCGCCACCGCGAACCGGGCACGCGGGTCGACCTCCGGGTCGCGCAGCCTGGCCGCCACCTCCAGCAGCGCGGCGCGGTGCCCGCACGCCTGCGCCGGCACGGCCTTGCCCCGCGTGGCCGCGCCGCCGGCGGACTTCCCGGCGGCCTTGCCGCCCACCGCCGGACCGGCCGTCCCGGTGCCTGCCCCGGTTCCGGTCGCAGTGCCGACCGTGGTGCCGGTCAAGGGGCCCGCTCCGGGCCGGCAGTCGGCGGGCCGCACCGCCCTGGCCGCGCGCTCGAACAGCCGGGCACCCTCCTCGCACATCAGGTCGGCGTCCATGCCGCGCGGAATCTTGATGCCCGCGTCGTGCAGCCAGGTGGCCAGGGGGTCGCCCCACGCCTCGACGCGGAAGGTCCACTCGCCCTCGGCGGGCAGCGTCACCTCCACGCTCCACCGGTCGGTGCCGGGGGAGCGCTCGGTCATGGGCAGCAGAGGTCCGCGCACGCCGTCCGGGCCGGTGAGGACCACGCCGGCGGCGACCGCGTCGTGTCCTTCCCGGAACACGGTCGCGGAGATCTCGAAGGTTTCACCTGCGGCGGCCTTGGCGGGGTAACGCCCGCACTCGACCGTCGGGTGGATGTCCAGGATAGGGATTCGTCCGATCATCGCGTCTCAAGGTAGCGACGGCACGCCGGTACCGCCGGAAGAAGTCGGCAAAGGAAGATCTTCATTTTTTCAAGCATCCCCGTGGTCGGCCTCGGGGCAGGGCGACACCCCGTCCCGACGGGTGGCCGCTTCCCGGGACGGCGCGTTCTGACCTGTAGGTCCGTTGCCCCAATAGTCCATCTTCATGCGTACCGGTGGAAGAGTGCGGAACCTCTTACTCTTCGGCGAGTTGCCCGCACAATCGATCATCCGGCTTTGGTGTGTTTGGGGGCGATAGATAGCGGTGAGGTGGAGACCCGTGAGTGTTAGGGTCGCCCTCGTGGCGCTGAGTAACTAGGGTCTGGCCTCGTGAGAGCAATCCGTAGGTTCACCGTCCGCACCGTCCTGCCCCCGGAGCTGGCCGCCCTCGGCGAGCTCGTCCTCAACCTGCGCTGGTCGTGGCATCCGGAGACACTGGACCTGTTCGCAGAGGTCGATCCGGCCATCTGGGAACGCGTCGGCCACGACCCCGTCACCCTGCTCGGCGCCGTGGAGGCCGACCGGCTGCGCGAGCTCGCCGCCGACCGCCGTTTCCTGCGGCGCCTCGCCGACGCGGCCGACGACCTCCGCGAATACATGACCGCCCCCCGCTGGTACCAGAGCATCCCGGACGCCCCGCGGGCCGTCGCCTACTTCTCGCCCGAGTACGGAATCGCCTCCGCCCTGCCGCAGTACTCCGGCGGGCTGGGCATCCTCGCCGGCGACCACCTGAAGGCGGCCAGCGACCTCGGGGTGCCGATCCTGGCCGTCGGCCTGCTCTACCGGCACGGCTACTTCACCCAGTCGCTCTCCCCCGAGGGCTGGCAGCTGGAGCACTACCCCTCCCTCGACCCGGGCGGCCTGCCGCTGACCCTCCTGCGGGAGGAGGACGGCACCCCGATCCACGTCAGGCTCAGCCTGCCGGAGCAGCGCATGCTCCACGCCCAGGTGTGGGTGCTGCAGGTGGGCCGGGTCCCGCTGCTGCTGCTCGACTCCGACGTGGCCGAGAACGACGCCGCCGCCCGCGACGTCACCGACCGCCTCTACGGCGGCGGCACCGACCACCGGCTGTTGCAGGAGCTGCTGCTCGGCGTCGGCGGCGTGCGCGCCATCCGCGCGTACTGCCGGGTCACCGGCCACGCCGAGCCCGAGGTGTTCCACACCAACGAGGGCCACGCCGGTTTCCTCGGTCTGGAGCGCATCCGCGAGCTCACCGAGGCCAGGCTCTCCTTCGACGAGGCGCTGGAGGCGGTCCGGGCCGGCACGGTCTTCACCACCCACACCCCGGTGCCCGCCGGGATCGACCGCTTCCCCGCGGAGATGAT
Source organism: Streptosporangium becharense (assembly GCF_014204985.1). Taxonomy (NCBI): domain Bacteria; kingdom Bacillati; phylum Actinomycetota; class Actinomycetes; order Streptosporangiales; family Streptosporangiaceae; genus Streptosporangium; species Streptosporangium becharense. Next base: position 5,028,058 of record NZ_JACHMP010000001.1, read on the forward strand.
CGCGCGCCAGTTCGGCGGCGACAACGCCTGGCCCACGGTCCCCGTCGACCGCATCCTGGCCCTCGGCGCCGAGGAGGAGCCCGGCAAGTTCAACATGGCCGCGATGGGCATGCGCCTGGCCCAGCGGGTCAACGGCGTCTCCGAGCTGCACGGCGCCGTCAGCCGCGAGATGTTCCAGGGACTGTGGCCGGGCTTCGACGCCGCCGAGGTCCCGATCGGCTCCATCACCAACGGCGTACACGCCCCCACCTGGGTCGGCCGCGAGATCATGGAGCTGGCCGGGCGTGAGCTGCCCACCCTGGTCGAGCGTGGCCGGGGCTGGGAGGGCGTCACCAAGATCCCCGACGCCGACATCTGGGGGATCCGCGGGCGGTTGCGCACCAGGCTGGTCGAGGCGGCGCGCGCGCGGCTCCGCCGGTCGTGGGTCGACCGCGGGGCCTCCCCGCCCGAGCTGAACTGGATCGACGACGCGCTCGACCCGGAGGTGCTGACCATCGGGTTCGCCCGCCGGGTCCCCTCCTACAAGCGGCTCACCCTGATGCTGTCCGACCCCGACCGGCTCCGGGCGTTGCTGCTCGACCCCGACAAGCCGGTGCAGATCGTGATCGCGGGCAAGGCCCACCCGGCCGACGAGGGCGGCAAGAAACTCATCCAGCAGATCGTGACGTTCGCCGACTCCGAGGACGTCCGGCACCGCATCGTCTTCCTGCCCGACTACGACATGGCGCTGGGCCGGCTGATGGTGCAGGGCTGCGACGTGTGGATGAACAACCCGCTCCGTCCGCTGGAGGCGTGCGGCACCTCCGGCATGAAGGCGGCGCTCAACGGCGGACTCAACCTGTCCATCCGCGACGGCTGGTGGGACGAGTGGTACGACGGCACCAACGGCTGGGCCATCCCCACCGCGGACGGGGTGGCCGACCCCGAGCGCCGTGACGAGGTGGAGGCCGCCGCGCTCTACGACCTGATCGAGCACGAGGTCGCCGACCGGTTCTACGACCGCACCGACGGCCTGCCCCGGCGCTGGCTGGAGATGGTCCGCCACACCCTGGCCTCGCTCGGCCCCAAGGTGCTCGCCGGGCGGATGCTCCGCGACTACGTGGTCGACCTCTACGCCCCGGCCGCCCGGTCCGCCCGTGCCCTGCTGGACGACGGTTACGAACCCGCCAAGGGGTTCGCCGCCTGGAAGCTCCGGGTCGGTCAGGCATGGCCGGGCGTCCGGGTCGAGCACGTGGAGGCGTCCGGGCTGGGAGACACCCCGGAGGTCGGCGCGTCCCTGGGGCTGAAGGCCACCATCGCCCTCGGCGACCTGGAACCCGGCGACGTACGGGTCCAGGCGGCCTACGGCCGGGTCGGGCTCCACGACGAACTGGTCGCCCCAGGCTACGCCGACCTGACCGTCGACTCCGTCGACGACGGCGGCCGGGCGGTCTTCTCCGGCACCGTCCCGCTCGACCGCACCGGCCCGTTCGGCTACACCGTCCGCGTCGTGCCCGACCATCCCCTGGTGGCGTCGCCGGCCGAGCTGGGCCTGATCGCGGTGCCCGAGGAGCCCGCGGGCATGACCAACGGCATCCTGCGCTGACAGTGAGGATGTAGGTGAACGCCTCCCGATAGAGCTTGGCTCTTGCTCTGACTGACCACGGTGTCTTCAACGGGATCTGTCGGCTCTGTCCGGGAGGCGTTCGCCTGCACTCACACCGAGGTGGAGCCCGGCTCCCGCGCTGACACCGAGGACGCCCGCGGGCGCCCGTCCGGCACCGGCCGGGTGGGTGCCCGCGGGCGTCTCCCATGTCAGGAGGTCGGTATCGTGGGCCCGCTATGGGGAAGAGCGCGGATCTCGTCGTGATGGGTGCCGGGCCGTCCGGCCTGGCCGCCGCCTGGCGGGCGGCGCGGCGCGGGCTGTCGGTGACCGTGCTGGAACGGGCCGGTCACGTGGGCGGGCTGTCGGCGAGCTTCGAGGTGGCCGGGGTCAGGGTCGATCACGGCAGCCACCGGTTGCACCCCGCGACCCCGCCGCACCTGCTGGCCGACCTGCGCGCTCTGCTCGGCGGAGACCTCCAGCAGCGGCCCCGCAACGGGCGGCTGCGGATCGCGGACCGGTTCGTGGGCTTCCCGTTGAAAGTCGGCGAGCTGGCCCGGCGGCTGCCTCCGGAGCTGCTGGCCGGGGTCGCCCGCGACGCGCTCACCGCCCCGCTGCGGCGGGCTCCCGCCGCCGGCGCCGCCTACGCCGGGACGCTCCGGGCGAGCCTCGGCCCCACCCTGTACGAGGCCCTCTACGCCCCGTACGCGGTGAAGCTGTGGGGGCTGCCGGGTGAGGAGATCGACGGCGACCAGGCGCGCAAGCGCGTCACCGCGGACAGCCCCTGGAAGATCGCCCGACGGGTCCTGCGCGGCCGGCCCGACGGCCAGGGCCGGGTCTTCCACTACCCCCGGCGCGGGTTCGGGCAGATCGTCGAGGCGCTCGCCGACGCGGCCGCCGCCGCGGGCGCCGACATCCGCCTCGGCACGGCCTGCACCCGGATCACCCCCGCCACCGGGGGCGTCGTGCTGCACGCCGCGGAGGAGGAGTTCACGGCCGGACGGGTGTTCTCCACGATCCCGATGCCCGCGCTGGCCCGGCTGGTGGAGCCGGGACCGCCGCCGGAGGTCGTCGAGGCCGCCGCCCGGCTGCGCTTCCGGGCGATGGTGCTGGTCTACGCGGTGCACGGGGGCGGCAGGTGGACGCCGTTCGACGCCCACTACCTGCCCGGCCCCGGCACCCCGGTCACGCGTATCTCCGAACCGGCGAACTACCGCGTCAGCGCCGCCGACCCGGCCGACCGCACGGTGCTCTGCTTCGAGATCCCCTGCGCGGTGGGCGACGAGATCTGGACGACCGACGACTTCTCCGGAATCGTCCACGACACCCTCGCCCGTTCCGGTCTGCCCCCGATCGACCTGGCGGAGATCGTGGTGCGCCGGGTGCCGCACGTCTACCCCGTCTACGAGACCGGTTACGCCGCCCACCTGGCCGGGCTGGACGCCTGGGCGGGCACGGTCCCCGGCGTGACCACCTTCGGCCGCCTGGGCCTGTTCGCCCATGACAACACCCACCACGCCATGGCCATGGGCTACGACGCGGTCGGCTCCCTCACCCCCGGCGGCTGGGACGCACCCGCCTGGCGGGCCGCCCGGACCCGCTTCGCCCGGCACGTCGTCGAAGACTGAAGCCCCGGGAAGCCGACCCCCTGTTTTCCCGCGATCAGTGGCGACACGCCCATTTCACGCGGAGCCTCTCATATCACTGATCGTTCCTGAAATGCCTGGTCAGGGCCCGTAGCATGCCTCCCTGAATCGATTGATCACTGCGTTTCCGCCACCCCTTGTCCGGCCCCGCCGCGCAGGGAAGGCGATCGGGGGTGCACGTGTCGGAGCGTGACGGGAAGACCCGGCGAAGGCACCGGCTGTTGCGGATCGGGCTGGTCCTCGCGGCCACCGCCGGTGCGGTGTGCGGGATCGGGAACGGCACGGGCCTGGGGATCGACGCCGACGGCCGGCCGGTGCCGCAGGCCGTCCGGCCCGGCGCGGCCCCGGTGGCCCCGGCGGCGCTGGCGGCTCCGGCGGCTCCGGCCCGGAGCGCGCCGGACTTCGCCGCCCTCGCCGCCGCGGGAGCGCGCCGGCAGGCACGCGAGATCCGCACGGGAACCGGCTCCGGTTCCCGTGCCGGCGTCCGTGCCGCCGGTCGGCGGGCCGCGGCCGCCTGCCCGGTGACCTCCGTCATCTGCGTGGAGAACAGCAAACCCGGCAACCCGGCCAGCGAGTGGGACGTGGTGGGAGCGGGTAGCTCCAACATCCAGGGCTACGCGACGCAGATGAGCGTCAACCGGGGGGAGACCGTCCGGTTCAAGGTGGAGACCATGGCCACCGACTACCGCCTGGACATCTATCGCATCGGCTACTACGGCGGGATGGGTGCGCGCCAGGTGGCGACGGTGCAGCCGTCCGCCTCCCTGCCGCAGACACAGCCCAACTGCGCGGAGGAGACGTCGACCGGGTTGATCGACTGCGGGACCTGGGCGGTGTCGGCCTCCTGGCCGGTGCCGGCCGACGCGGTCTCCGGGGTCTACATCGCCAAGCTCGTCCGGGAGGACGGCAGGACCGGGGCCAGCCACATCATCTTCGTGGTCCGGGACGACACCCGGGGGTCGGACCTGTTGATGCAGACCTCCGACACCACCTGGCAGGCCTACAACCGATACGGGGGCAACAGCCTGTACTTCGGCGCACCCGCGAACCGTGCCTACAAGGTCAGCTACAACCGGCCGATCCGCACCCGCGGCACCAACGACAGCGACGCCCCGGAGAGCTTCTTCTTCAGCGCCGAGTACCCCATGGTCCGGTGGCTGGAGGCCAACGGGTACGACGTGAGCTACTCCACCGGCGTCGACACCGCCTCACGCGGCCAGGAACTGCGGGAGCACCGGGCGTTCCTGTCGGTCGGCCACGACGAGTACTGGTCGAACGAGATGCGGAACAACGTGGAGTCCGCCCGGGACGGCGGCGTCAACGTGGCCTTCTTCTCCGGCAACGAGATCTTCTGGAAGACCAGGTGGCAGCCCAGCATCGACGGCACCGCCACCCCGTACCGGACCCTCGTCTGCTACAAGGAGACGCACGCCAACGCCAAGATCGACCCCAGCCCGGAGTGGACCGGCACCTGGCGCGACCCGCGCTTCTCGCCGCCGTCGGACGGGGGGCGGCCGGAGAACCGGGTGACGGGCACCCTCTTCATGGTCAACGGCACCGTCAGCGACGCGCTGACCGTCCCGGCGGAGTTCGCGCCGCTGCGGTTCTGGCGCAACACCTCGGTGGCGAGCCTCCAGCCGGGGCAGACCGCGACGTTCCCGGCGGGGACGCTCGGCTTCGAGTGGGACGAGGCGCCCGACGACGACTTCGCGCCACCCGGGACGGTACGGCTCTCCCGGACGACCGTGGCCCAGTCGTCGAAGTACCTGCTCGACTACGGCAACACCTACGGGGCGGGGGTCGCCACGCACAGCCTGACCCTCTACAAGGTCGCGAGCGGCGCGCTCGTCTTCGGCGCCGGCACCGTCCAGTGGTCGTGGGGGCTGGACGCCACCCACGACCTGGCCGGTCCCACCGCGGACGTCAGGATGCGGCAGGCGACGGTCAACCTGCTGGCCGACATGAAAGCCCAGCCGGCCAGCCTCCAGCCGGGCCTGGTCCCGGCGACGGCGTCGACGGACACCACCCCTCCGACGTCGACGATCACCAGCCCGGCCGCGGGCGCGTCCCTGCCGCCGGGGAGCGGCGTCATCATCCAGGGGACGGCCGCCGACACCGGGGGCGGGGTGGTGGGAGCCGTCGAGGTGTCGGTCGACGGCGGCGTCCGGTGGCGCCAGGCCACGGGACGCACCAGCTGGCAGTACGGATGGACGCCGCAGGACAGCGGCACCAAGACGATCATGGTCCGGGCGGTCGACGATAGCGGCAACGTCCAGGCGACCCCGACCACGCGGACCGTCACCGTGACCGGCGACTGCCCGTGCACCATCTGGTCGGCCTCCACGGTGCCCGGCGTGGCCTCGACCGACGACAACGCCGCGGTGGAGGTGGGGGTGAAATTCCGCGCCTCCACGGCGGGAACCGTCTCCGGGGTCAGGTTCTACAAGGGCTCGGGCAACACCGGCACCCACATCGGCAACCTGTGGACCTCCGGCGGGCAACTGCTGGCGCGGGCGACGTTCACCGGCGAGACGACGGGCGGCTGGCAGCAGGTGAACTTCGCGACCCCGGTCCAGGTCGCCGCCGGCACCACGTACGTGGCCTCGTACTTCGCACCCGTCGGAAGGTACGCGCGGAACCTGTCGTACTTCACGGGCGCCTTCACGAGCGGACCCCTCACCGCCCTGGCCAGCGGGACGGACGGCGGCAACGGCGTGTACCGGTACGCCACGGGCACCGTCTTCCCCGACCGGACGTACCAGGCGAGCAACTACTGGGTCGACGTCGTCTTCACGCCCTCCGGCTCCACCCCGACCCCGACGCCGACGATCACCCCCACGCCCACCCCGACGATCACCCCCACCCCCACGCCCACGGTCACCCCCACGCCGAGGAGCCTGTGGAGCGACACGACGGTCCCCGCCACCCCGTCGGCGGACGACCCGTCGGCCGTCACGCTCGGCGTGAAGTTCCGGGCGTCGGTGAACGGGACCGTCACCGGCATCAAGTTCTACAAGGGCCCGCAGAACACCGGCACCCACACCGGCAGCCTGTGGACGAGCGGCGGCCAGCTGCTCGCCACCGCGACGTTCACCGGCGAGACGGCGTCCGGGTGGCAGCGGGTCAACCTGGCGACCCCCGTCGCGATCACCGCCGGCACGACCTACGTCGTCTCGTACCACACGACCTCGGGCTTCTACGCCCTCAACAGGCCGTACTTCACCGCGGACTACGTCAACAGCCCGCTCGTCGCCCCGGCGGACGGCGTGTCGGGTGGTAACGGCGTGTACCGGTACGGCACGACGAACGGCTTCCCGTCGCGGAGCTACCAGGCCAGCAACTACTGGGTGGACGTGGTGTTCGTCCCCGGAGGGTAGGCGGGTCCACCCGGCGGTCCCGTGTTCAGGGGGAGTTGAGCTCGCGGTGGACGGCCGGGACGACCTTGCGGAGGTAGCGGCCGAGCCTGATGAAGGACCGGCCGGTGGAGCGGAAGGCGTAGCGGATCGGGACCTCCCGGTAGACGTAGCCCTTGGCCAGCAGGTCCAGGGTGACGACCTGGGCGTAGTTGTAGTCGTGGACGACCTCGGCGGCGCGGGCCGCCGAGGGGGAGAAGGCGCGGTAGCCGCTCTGCCCGTCGGTCACGTCGTGCCTGGTCATCCAGCGGACCCACGCGGTGAGCAGGCGGTTGCCCAGCCGCCGGTGCGGGAGCATCCGCTCGATGGTCCCGGAGAACCGGGAGCCGACCACGTAGTCGGCCGTGCCGTCGAGCACCGGCGCCGCGACCCGCTCGATGTCCTCGGGGAAGTACTCCAGGTCGGCGTCCAGGTAGACCACGGCGGCGGGGGCGAGCGTGACCGCCTCCGCCAGCCCCCGCCGCAGCGCGGCGCCGAGCCCCAGGTTGCGTACCTGGGAGACCACCCTGGCCCCCGCCTCGGCAGCCCGCGCGGCCGAGGCGTCGGTGGAGCCGTCGTCCACCACGATCGTGACCAGGCGGCGTCCGGCGACCGTGGCGGGCAGGCGGCGCACGACCTCGGCGACGGTCTCCTCCTCGTTGAACACCGGGACGAACGCCACCACCGGCGCGTCCGGGGCGATCGGCAGCGGCTCCGGCCGGCCGGGCAGCACCCGGTCGAGCCTCAGCCGGCCGAAGTAACCGGGGGACGGGGTCATGAGAGCGGCACCTCCGACAAGGAGCGAGTAGACCGTTTTGAGGGTGTGGGTGAGCAGGGCGACGGCGAACGCCGGGCCGGGTGCGGCACCGAGGGCGGACAACGCGGCGGTGGCCGCGGCCTCGTAGGAGCCGAACCCGCCTGGGGTGACGGCCACCGTCTGGGCGGCGATGGTCACGGCCGTCACCGCGACCGCCTCGGCCGGGGACAGCGTCACCCCGGCCAGCCGGGCGACCTCGTAGACGACCGCGGACTCCAGTGCCCAGGCCGCGACCGCCGCGAGGAACACCGCCGCGAGCGTCCTCACCGGGAGCGCCTTCTCCGGGGACGCCCTCACCGGGGCCGCCTTCTGCGGAGACGCCCCCACCGGGAGCGCCGCCTCCCGCGCCACGCCGGGCACCGCCACGCCGGGCACCGCCGCGCCGGTGTCCGCCGCGCCGGGACGCGGAGGGTGGGAGCGGGTGCGCAGCAGCCAGGCCCCCGCGGCGACCATGACCAGGACGAGGCCGCCGAGCACCGGCCACAGCCAGGGGCCGGCGAGGGCCGTGACCAGGGCGGGAGCGCCGGCCGCGGCGAGCAGGACCACCGCGACCAGGTCGGCCGACCGGAGGGCGACGGTCGAGGCGATCACCGGGGCGGCCGGCAGACCGGTCCTGCGCAGGACCGAGGTCACCCGCAGCGCCTCGCCCAGCCGGAACGGCAGCACATGGTTGCCCAGCAGGGAGACGTGCAGGGCGGCCCACGACTGGCCGAGGGACAGACCGGGCAGCACCCGCCGCCACGACCAGGCCCGCAGGGCGAAGGCACACCCGTACAACACCAGGGCGGCCGACACCCCGAGCGGGTCGCGCAGCAGTGCCCGCGAGGCCGACGCCAGGTCGGGGCCGGAGACCGCGTGGGCGAGGTAGCCGAGGGCGACGACGAGGACCAGCACCCCGGCGACCCGCCGCGCCGGCTTCAGCGGCGACCGCCCGCCGGAACCGGACGTGGCGAGGCCAGGCGACGTACCAATGGGTACGGGGTCGACCATGAGGGTCCTCACACGACGCTTTATGCTCTCAACAAGTGAGGTTAGGCTACCTTTAGTGATGTTACGGAGAGGGCAGCGGGTGTCATCCATCGTGACCGGGTCCGCCGGGTTCATCGGCCGGATGCTGACCCGTGCCCTCATCGAGGCCGGTGAGCGGGTCGTGGGCATCGACCGGATTCCCCAGCCCGCCGCGCCGGGGCTGACCGTCCTCACCGCCGACCTCCTCGACGGCGACGAACGTGTGCACGCCGCCCTGAGCGGCGCCGACGTGGTCTACCACCTGGCCGGCTGCCCCGGTGTGCGCGACCGCCGCCCCGGTGTCGCCCGGCGCCGTCACCGCGACAACGTCCTGGCCGGAGCCCGGGTGCTGGCCGCCGTGCCGCCGTCCGTGCCGCTGCTCGTCGCCTCCTCCAGCTCGGTGTACGGCGGCGCGCACGGCGGCCGGCCGAGCCGCGAGTCCGATCCGCTCCGGCCCGCGGGCGGCTACGCCGAGAGCAAGGTCCTGCTGGAACGGCTGTGCGCCGAGCGGATCGCCCGTGGCGGCACGACCACCGTGGTCCGGCCGTTCACCGTGGCCGGTGAGGGCCAGCGGCCCGACATGGCCCTGTCGCAGTGGCTGGCCGCCGCCCGCGAGGGCCGTCCGCTGCGGGTGCTCGGCTCGCTCGACCGCACCCGCGACGTCACCGACGTCCGCCAGGTCGCCCGCGCGCTGGCCGACCTGGCAGCCCGTGGCGCGCGTGGCACGGTGAACATCGGCACCGGGCGAGGCCACACCCTGCGCGCGCTGGCCGCCGCCGTGGCGGAGACGCTCGGCGCCGAAGTCTCCTTCGCGGTCGAGCCCGCGCCTCCCGCCGAGCCCGGCGCCTCCCTGGCCGACACCTCCCGCCTGCGTTCCCTGATCGGCTGGGCACCCGAGACCGACCTCCTCGACCTCGTCCGGCGTCAGGCCGCCGCGTCCGCGCTTCCCGGCCCCCGCGCGGGCGAGGCCGCACGGGCCACCGCGGCCGGCCGGTCCCGGCGTCGCGGCGCCGTTCGCGAGCCGTTCGCGCCGTCTCTCCTGGCGAAGGCGACATGAGCGGGCGCCCCCCGGCCCCGGAGACGGCCCCGCCCGCGACGCCGGCGGAGCGGGCCACGACCCGGGCCCCGGCGCGGGCGACGGTATCGGCGATGGTGTCGGCGCCGGCACGGGGGAAGGTGCCGGCGACGGTGTGGGCGGCGGCGCTGGTCGCGGTGGCCGGCACGGTGGCCGCGCTCCTCGGCGCCGGAGTGCGCTCCCGCTTCGGCGGTCACGTGGCGGTCGACGAGCCGCAGTACCTGCTGACCGCCCTGTCGCTCTTCGAGGACCTCGACCTCGACATCACCGACGAGCTCGACCAGCGGCGCTGGACGCCGTGGGCCGGTACCGAGCCGCTGCCGGTCCAGACCGAGGTGCTCGCCGACGGCACCCAGATCAGCCCGCACGACCCGCTGCTGCCGATCCTGCTCGCGCTCCCGATGGGGCTCGGCGGCTGGATCGCGGCCAAGGCGACCATGGCGGTCATGGCGGGGGCTCTCGCCGCGCTGGCCCTGTGGACGGCGGTCCGCCGGTTCGCGGTCCCGCTCCGGCTCGCCGCGGCCGGGGTGACGCTCGCCGCCGTCTCGGCACCCCTCGCCGTCTACGGCCAGCAGGTCTACCCCGAGCTGCCCGCCGCCCTGGCGGCCCTCGCCGCCGTGGCCCTGCTGACCGGTCCCGCCTTCGCACCCGGAGACCACCCGCGCGGCCGGGGCGTCGCCGCCTTCGGAGTGGTGATCATCGCGTTGCCGTGGCTGTCGGTGAAGTACGCGCCGGTGGCCGCGGCGATCGCCGGCCTCGCCCTGTGGCGGCTGTGGCGGATCGGCCGGGGGAGGGCCGACCGGCGGCCGGTGGTGGCGCTCGCCGCCTGGTTCGCCGCCATGGGAGTCGTCTACCTGGTGGTGCACCGCCTCGTCTGGGGTGGCTGGACGGTCTACGCCAGCGGCGACCACTTCCAGGAATCCGGGGAGTTCGGCGTGATGGGGTTCGACCCCAACTACGTCGGACGGGCCTCGCGTCTCGTCGGGCTGATGGTCGACCGGGGCTACGGCCTGGCGGCCTGGCAGCCCGCCTGGCTGTTGCTCCTGCCCGCGGTGGGCCTCGCGCTGTGGTGCCTACGTCCGCGCGGCGCGCTCCGGCACCGGCGCGGCGCGGTGCCACCGGACCCGGCTCGGGTGACACGGCCGGATTCGTCCCGCGTGACACGGCCGGATTCGGCCACGGCGGCCTCGTCCCGCCCGTCCTCAGCGGTCTCGCCCCGTCCGTCCGGCACGGTGCCGCCGGGTCCGCCCTACGCGCTGCCGTCGCGCGCGTCCTTCGCGGCGCTGCTGCTCCCGCTCGCCGCCGGGTGGCTGACCGCGACGTTCGTCGCGCTGACCATGAACGGTCACTGGTGGCCGGGCCGTCAGCTCGTGGTGGTGCTGCCGCTCGCCCTGCTGCTCGTCCTCGTCCTGCTGGCGTCCCGGCCGGGCCGCCTGCGCTGGGCCGGGCTCACGCTGGGCCTGGCCGGAGCTGTCGACTACGCGTGGCTGCTGGCCGACGGGTACGCCCGGCGGATCACCTGGGTGAGCGGTTTCGAACAGGTCGGCTCGCCGCTCTACCGGCTCCTGCGTCCCGTCCTCCCCGACTACCGGCTCGGCTGGAGCGGTTTCTGGCCGCTCCACCTGACCTGGGTGCTCGTATCCGTCCTCCTGGTCGCGTACGGCATGCCGTACCTGCTGAAAGGAAGATCCGATGAAGAAGACCCCGATCCGCGCCGTGGCGGCGATGCTGGCGATGGCCGGCGCGCTGACCTTCGGCGTGGCCGCCTGCGGCGGTGAGAACGACGACGACGGCGGCGGTTCCTCCAGCTCCAGTTCCTCGGAGTGACCGGACGCCCCTTCGGGACCCCGCCGGGTGCGGGGCCCCGAAGGAGCGCGTGCGCGGGCCCCGGCCGCGCACGCACACAGCGGAAACAGCAGTAGCAAGCAGAAAGAAGTAAGCCCATGTCGTTGCACAGGCTGGTAGCCGCCGCCCTTCTCCCCTTGGCGCTGCTCGCGTCCGCCTGCGGCGGCGGGGGAGACGGGGCCGAGGACTTCGGTGACGACTCCCTGGTGATCTACTCCGGACGCAACGAGAACCTCGTCGGCCCGCTGCTCGACAAGCTGAAGACCGCCACCGGCCTGGACGTCCAGGTCCGCTACGGCGACAGCGCCGAGCTGGCCGCGCAGATCCTGGAGGAGGGCGCCGACACCCGGGCCGACCTCTTCTTCTCCCAGGACGCCGGGGCGCTCGGCGCGCTGAGCGCCAAGCAGATGCTCGCGCCGGTCCCGCAGGACCTGCTGGGCCGGGTACCGGCCGAGTACCGTGGCGTGGACGGCACCTGGGTGGGCGTCTCCGGCCGGTCCCGGGTGGTCGTCTACGACCCCCGCACGGTCACCGCGCCGCCCAAGAGCGTCTTCGAGCTGACCGACCCGAAGTGGCGGGGCAAGGTCGGCTGGGCGCCGACCAACGCCTCGTTCCAGTCCTTCGTCACCGCGATGCGCGTGGTCTCCGGCGAGGACAAGGCCAGGCAGTGGCTGGAGGCGATGAAGGCCAACGGCACCCAGACCTACCCGAACAACGTCGAGATCCTCAACGCCGTCGACGCGGGGAAGCTCCAGCTCGGCCTGATCAACCACTACTACTGGTATGAGAAGGTGGCCGAGAAGGGCGCCGGAGGAGTGCCCTCCAAGCTGGCCTACCTGCCGGGCGGTGACCCGGGTGCCCTGGTCAACGTCGCGGGTGTGGCCACGCTGAAGAACTCCAAGCACGCCGAGGCGGCCCGCAAGGCGACGGACTACCTGCTCGGTCCCGACGCGCAGAAGTATTTCGCCGAGACCACCAAGGAGTATCCGCTGATCGCCGGGGTGGCGACCGCCCCCGGCCTGCCGCCGCTCGACTCGCTGAAGGGGCCGGAGGTGGACCTGTCCAAGCTCGACTCGCTGGAGCAGACCATCACCCTCCTGCAAGACGTGGGCCTGGTCTAGATGCCGTCTCGCCGGATTCCCGCGGGGCTGCTCTGGCCCGCCGGGGTGACGGCGGCGCTGGCGCTGCTCCCCGTCGCCTACCTGGCGGTCCGCTCGGTCGAGGGCGGCTCGGCCGCCGTGGCCAGGACCCTCCTGCGGGCCAGGACCCTGGAGCTGGCCGTGCGCAGCCTGGGCCTGGCGGCCGTGGTGACCGCGCTGTGCGTGATCGTGGGCGTCTCGCTGGCCTGGCTGGTGGTCAGGAGCGACCTTCCGGGCCGCCGCGTGTTCGGCATCCTCGCCGCGCTGCCGCTCGCGGTGCCGTCCTACGTCGCCGCCTACACCTGGGTGGCCTCCTTCGACCTGGAGGGGTTCGCCGGGTCGGTGCTGGTGCTCACCCTGTGCAGCTATCCCTACGTCTACCTGCCGGTGGCCGCGGCGCTCAGCCGGATGGACCCGGCCACCGAGGAGGTCGCCCTGTCGCTGGGCCGCAGCCGCTACGCGGTCGTGCTGCGGCAGCTGCGGCCCGCCGCGGCGGCGGGCGGGCTGCTGGTGGCGATGTACGTGCTCGCCGAGTTCGGCGCGGTGGCGATCATGCGTTTCGACGTCTTCACCACGCAGATCTACACCTCCTACCGGGCGGGCTTCAACCGGACCCCGGCTGCGGTGCTCGGCCTGCTGCTGGTGCTGATCACGCTCGTGATCGTCGCGGCCGAGTTCCGCACCCGCGGCCGGGCCGCGTACGCCATGCGGGGCGGAGCGGCGCGCAGGCCCCCGACGATCCGGCTCGCCCCCGGGCCGAAGGCGCTCGCGCTGGCCGCCTCCGCCGCGCTGACCGGGCTGGCCGTGGGCTTCCCGCTGGCGAGCATCTGCTACTGGCTGCTGGGCGGCTCGTCGGCCCGGCTGGATCCGGCGGACCTGTCGGCGGCGGTGGGAGCCACGCTGGGGGTCGCGGCGGCGGGCGCGCTGCTCACCACGGCGCTGGCCGTCCCGGTCGGGATCATCGCGGCGCGCCACCGAGGCCGGACCGCGACCTTCCTGGAGCAGTCCACCTACGTCGGGCACTCGCTGCCCGGCATCGTCATGGCGCTGTCGCTGGTGTTCTTCGCTGTACGCTACGTCCCGGCGATCTACCAGCGGTGGCCGCTGCTGGTGATCGCCTATGCGGTGCTGTTCATGCCCGCCGCCGTCGGCGCGGTGCGGGCCTCGGTGCTCCAGTCGCCGCCGGTGCTGGAGGAGGTCGCCCGGTCGCTGGGCCGCACCCCGCTCCAGGCGGTGCGTACGGTGACCCTCCCGCTGGCCCTGCCCGGGGTGCTGGCCGGGGCCGCGCTGGTGTTCCTGACCGCGATGAAGGAACTCCCGGCGACCCTGCTGCTCCGCCCCACCGGTGTGGAGACCCTCGCCACCCGCCTGTGGACGGAGACCGGCTCCGGCGCCTACGCCGCCGCCGCACCCTACGCCGCCCTGCTGATGCTTCTGGCGGCGGTCCCCGGGTTCCTCCTGGGCCGCCGCTCCCTGGAGGAGACCCGATGAGACTGGTCGTCACGGACGTGACCAAGGCGTTCGGCGCCACCCGGGTGCTGCGTGGCGCGTCGCTGACCGTGGAGGAGGGCGACCTGGCCGCGGTGCTGGGCCCGTCCGGCTGCGGCAAGACGACGCTGCTGCGGATCGTCGCCGGGTTCGAGAGCCTCGACACCGGTTCGGTGCGGATCGGCGACCGCGAGGTGGCCGCCCTGCCGCCGGAGCGGCGGAAGGTCGGGATCGTGCCGCAGGAGGCGGCGCTCTTCCCGCACCTGTCGGTGGCGCGCAACGTCGGCTTCGGGCTGCCGCGCGGTTCGGCGGAACGCGTCGAGGAGTGCCTGGAGCTGGTCGGTCTGGAAGGCATGGGTCACCGCATGCCGCACCAGATCTCCGGCGGGCAGCAGCAGCGGGTGGCGCTGGCCCGCGCGCTCGCCCCCCGCCCCGGCGTGGTGCTGCTGGACGAGCCGTTCAGCGCTCTCGACCGGTCGCTGCGGGTGAGCGTCCGCGACGAGGTGCGGGCGGTGCTGAAGCGGGCGGGGGCCACCGCCGTCCTGGTCACGCACGACCAGGAGGAGGCGCTGTCCATGGCCGACGTCGTCGCCGTCATGCGTGAGGGCCGGATCGTCCAGGAGGACGCCCCCGCCTCGGTCTACGCCGAGCCGTTCGACCTGGGCGTGGCCACGTTCGTGGGGGAGGCGGTGGTGCTGGCGGCCACCTCCGAGCACGGCGTCGCCTCGTGCGAGCTGGGCAGCCTGCCGCAGCGGGCCAACGGCGTCTCCGGGCGGGGAAGGGTGGCACTCCGGCCGGAGCAGTTCGTGCTCCGCGAACCGGGGGAGGGCACGGCCGGGCTGGTCCGGCGGGTGGAGTTCTTCGGGCACGACGCGGCGGTCACGGTCGTGCTGGACTCGGAGACGGTGATCAGGGCTCGCACCCGGGGCGACGTGCCGTACCGGCCGGGTGACCGGGTGGGGATCGCGGTCGAGGGACCGGTGCTGTTCTTCGCCGAGGAGGAAGCCACCCGCTGAGGGGCGTGCTGCTCCCGCCTCACGGGTTGTTCTTCACCGGAGGACCGCCTCACCCGCAGGGAGAGCGCCGCCGGTCCGGTGGCCGTCGCCGATCCGGGGCGGGTCGCGGTCTGCCGCCCGAGCGGTGCGGGCTCCGCCGACCCCGATGCGTCGCGCTGATTCCGGCGGGCCGGGTACGCCGGGAGATTTATCGCTATGCATCCAGCTTTCTTTATTTTCGCGAACGGTGTCCGGATAGCAGGGTGTAACGGTGCCGCTCTTTTTCGGGTTGTCGGTCGTCGCGGTAGGAATTTTATACTAAATTTCTGATTATAGTGGGCGTTAGGGACAAGTAAGAGGTCGTGGCATGCTCCGCCGCATGACTTCAATCTCGTCCCTTATGGTGCTTCGTCATCGGTGTGCCATTGGACTAATATGCTCGACGGCATTCGTGGCCTACGTGATATTAGGTCTGGTCGAGTTCCACACTCTCCGGACCGGGGTCTACGACCTGGTCATCTTCGACCAGGGGGTTCGGGGGTATGCGAATTTCGGCCTGCCCACCTCGTTCGTCAAGGGGAACTGGCAGCAGCTCGGATCGGCGTTCCCCTTGCTGGGGGATCACTTCTCGCCGATCCTCGCTCTCCTGGCCCCGCTGTACTGGATTCACGACGGCCCGGAAACGCTGGTCGTGGCGCAGGCCGGCGTGCTGGCTCTGGCGGTGCTCCCTTTCTGGGTCTACACGCGGCGTGCCCTCGGAACGAGGGCGGCATATCTGCTGGGTGTCGCCTATCTCCTGTCCTGGCCCGTCGCCGAGACAGTGGACTTCCACTTCCACGAGTACGCCTTCGTGCCACTGATCACCGCCGTCCTGTTCGAGAGGATGCAGGCGGGACGCCGATGGCATGCCCTGGCGGCGGCGGTGGTCCTGCTGCTGGTCAAGGAAGACCTGTCGCTCTTCGTCGTGGGGCTCGGGGCCGGTCTTCTCCTCGTCCGGGAGTGGCGCCGCACGGGAGCCCTGATGATCCTCGGAGGGGCCGGGTTCCTCTGGCTGGCCGGCTATGTGATCATTCCTGCCTTCGGTGGAACCCCCGGCCGTTACTGGTACTACAGCGGGTGGGGGGAGGACCTCGGCGAGGCGGTGGCGCGCATCGTGACCCACCCCCATGAGGTCCTGGGTGTCCTCTCCACGCCGGACACGAAGGTGTGGACGGTCCTGTTGCTCTTCGCCCCCCTGTTCTTCCTGCCGCTGCTGTCGCCGTACGCGATGGCGCCGGCGGCCCTGCTGGCCGAGCGCATGCTCGCCACGGATCCGGGTGCCGCCGGCTGGTGGGGAACCCGTTACCACTACAACGCCGCCGTCGTCATGGCCCTGTTCTGCGCCGCAGTGGACGGTGCGGCGCGGCTGCGGCGGATGACGGAAGGACGGCGGTTCCACTGGTCCGTCCCGTCCTGGGCACCGGCCGTGGCGGTCACGGCAGCGGTGATCATGCCGTTCTTCGCGCTCGGCAACCTGTTCACGCCGAGCTGGTACGGGGCCGGCCCCCGGCACGCGGCGGCCGTGGAGGCCATGCGCCGGGTGCCGGACGGCGTCCTGGTGGAGGCGGCCAACGCGCTGGGGCCGGGCATATCGGCGCGGACCAGGGTCGTGGCCTGGGCTGCGAAGACCGCCGCGCGACCCGAGCGGGCCCCGTGGATCCTGGCCGACCTGAGGGCCCGGCAGCCGCACTTCGACTCGGTCGAGGACCAGGCGGAGGACGTCGGACTGCTGCGGCAGCGCGGGTATCGCGACGTCTTTTCTCAAGACGGATATGTTGTCTTATGCAACCCTTCGGTGGATGAAGCGTGCGGATGACGGAATCCTGCACCATCACGCCGGGGTGAACCGGTGGCGAACGGCCGGCGGTTCCCTTGACGCGGACCACCGCCGGCCGGTCGGAGATGGCCGGCGGCGTCGCGGAGACGACCGCACATGCCGATCCCATCCGGAATGACCGGATTACCGATATCGGGTGCGTCGTTGGACGTCTCCCTTGTCGAGAAGGCCGGCCGGATCGGGAGAAGGTACGGCACGGACGTGCAGGAGTGCCTCCGGCGGCGCTTCTCCACGGACGACCTCGATGAGTGCGTGTCGATCCACCCCTACCTGCGCGCCACCAGGGAGAAGCGCGAGACGGGGGAGGAAGGGGCGCCGCCGGTCGTGGACAGGGGACGGGACGCCGGTGAGATGTCGGGACGTTGTCGTGCGTAACGGTCGCCCGGATTTCCAGGCAGGGCGGCTGAATTCAGCGAGAATTCAGCCGGAAATTCTAGACCGGGCGTTCGGGACGCGGCCAGGGAAAGGGCGGTGGAAAACACGGCGCAAAGCACAGAAACCCCGGAAAGCCTGGAAAGCCCGGAAAGCCCGGAAAGCATGGCCTGCCCGGGGGCCGCACCGGGCCACCGCCTATGTTGGATCCCGGCGCGTGATCGGCGGCGCGCCGCCCGCGCGGTGGCGTGCCGCGCGGTGGAATCGGCGGAAGGACTGCGATGGGTGAGTTCGTACGGGTGGAGGCGGCCGACGGGGTCGCGACGATCAGGCTCGACCGGCCGAAGATGAACGCGCTCAACCGGCAGGTCCAGCTGGAGATCGCCGAGTGTGCCCGGCAGGTGGACGCCGACCCGGACGTGCGCGCCGTGGTCGTCTACGGCGGGCGGGTCTTCGCGGCCGGCGCGGACGTCAAGGAGATGGCCGACATGCCGTACGCCGAGATGGCCGCCCACTCCGAGGTCCTGCAAGACTGCTTCACCGCCGTCGCCGGGATCGGCAAGCCCGTCATCGCCGCGGTGACCGGGTACGCGCTCGGCGGCGGCTGCGAGCTCGCCCTGTGCGCCGACATCCGGATCGCCGGCGAGTCGGCCAAGCTCGGTCAGCCGGAGATCCTGCTCGGCATCATCCCCGGAGCCGGGGGCACCCAGCGGCTGCCCCGGCTGATCGGCCCGTCCAGGGCGAAGGACCTCATCTTCACCGGCCGCCACGTCTCCGCGGACGAGGCCCTGCGGATCGGCCTCGTCGACCGGGTCGTGCCGGACGACGACGTGTACCCCGAGGCCCTCGCCTACGCCGCCCGGTTCGCCGGCGGCCCGGCCCTGGCGCTGCGCGCCGCCAAGAAGGCGATCGACCACGGTCTGGAGACGGATCTCGGCACCGGCCTGGAGATCGAGCGGCTGCAGTTCGCGGGACTGTTCGCCACCGACGACGCAAGGGCCGGCATGCGGGCGTTCGCCGACCGTTCCAAGGCCGAGTTCACCGGCCGTTGACCCCCGTCCGGAGCGGTCGGCCGACGCCGGGTTCACCGGCCGACGCCGGGTTCACCGGCCGACGCCGGGTTCACCGGCCGGTGACGTTTCGTCCGGGGTGACCGGTTAACGCGAGGTTCACCGGCCGTTGCCCTTCTGGCCGAGGAGGTCGGTTAATACGGAAGGTCAAGATTGATGGGCGACTGCCGGTATGGTGCCGGATTATGGTGCGGCTGTTGAATCGTGCGCTGGTGCCGGCCTCGCTGCGCCGGGCTGTCCTGAGGTGGTTCGACTCCCGGTACATCTCCCGGGCCGACCACCGGCAGGACCTCAAGGACGCGGTCTGGGAGGTGCGGACCCTCTCCCGGGAGGTGCGGGCACTGTCCCGGGAGGTCGCCGCGCTGCGCGCCGAGGTCGGCGAGCTGCGGACCCGGGCGGCCGCCTCAGCGTCCGGAGCCGGGGACCGGGGCGGTGTCACCCCCGAGCGGACGGCGCGCTGGGACGAGGCCCACCGGCTGGCCCGGGAGACCGCGGTCGCACTGGACCAGGTGCTCCAGAACGAGGTGCTGCTCTGGCAGGCGGTCGACCGTGCCGCGCGGACCGGCACCGCCCGGTTCGAGGCGGAGGACTCCGGGCGACCCGGGCCGGGCGGGCTCGGCGGCACCGTGGAACGATCCGGGGCGGGCTCGCCGAGAGGTTCCCGATGAGGGTCTCCTGGAGCGCCGACGCGGGAGTCTGGCACCTGTCCTTCCGGCTCGACCCCGAGGACGACATCACCGGTCTCTGCTCCGACGGGCAACCGCTGAAGCTGGCCACCAACTCCTGCCGGATCGAACTGCCGGGCGTCCCGCGCGACATCCACCCCGACCTGACGGCCCTCGCCGCGTGGACGGTGGTCGCGCCGTGGACCCGGAGCCGGATCACCTTCGACCGGCCGGTCTCGTCCGGGTTCGCCGCGGCGCTCGCCGAGGGCTGGCGGGTGGAGGCGGGCCCCGTCGGCGCCGGTGCACGGTCCGGGTCCAGGCTGGCGATCTCCTACAGCGGCGGCGCCGACTCGGTCGCGGTGGCCGCGATGCTGCCCGACGCGCCGTTCGTGCACTTCCAGCGGGTCTCCCACCCGCGCGTGCCCAACCGCTGGACCCACTACCGCTCGGACGTGCTGGCGGCACTGGCCGAGGAGACCGGCCGCGAGCTGACGATCGTCCGCTCCGACCTGGAGTTCACGCTCGCCGAGCCGCGGCCTGGCTACCCGGAGCACCACGCGGTCGCCGCCGGAGCCCTGCTGATGGCCGACGAACTCGACCTGGGCGGCCTGGCCTTCGGCTACGAGCTGGGCTCGCGCTGGCTGGGCGGGGACCGCTACCTGTTGCGCTACACCCCCGACAATCCGATGTGGGCCCCGCACGGCGCCTGGGGCCGGGCGTTCGCCGCGGCCGGCCTGGATCTCGTGCTGCCGGTGGGCGGGATGAGCGAGGCCGTCACCATGCGGCTCGCGCTCGGCTCCGAGCTGCGCGAGCAGGTCCGCTGGTGCCTGCGCGGGGTGGACGGCGCCTGCGGGACCTGCGGCAAGTGCCTGTACAAGGAGCTGATCCAGGCGGCCGTCGAGCGCCGTCCGCTGCGTACCACGATCACCCCCGACCGCCCGGTCGCCCGCAAGTGGCGGCAGCCGCCGCCGTACGGCGGGCAGGAGATGATCGAGTACGGCTGCGCCAGGGTGCCCGGCATCGAGGACACCGTCTTCGGCGCGGCGGCCGGGTTCCTGAAGGCGACCGAGGAGTCCACCGCCTGGCTGGACCGCTGCTACCCGCCCGCGCTCGGGGAGATCCCCGAGCGGTGGCGCGGGCCGATCCGGGACTTCGTCGAGGCGGAGGTCGGCCTGATGAGTGAGGACGAGGCCCGCCGCGTCGAGACCTGGGGGATCGGGGAGACGGGGACACCGTAGCGGACACGCCGCAGGACACCGGGCAGAGGCGGGGAAGACAGGCGGGGGCACCGCCGCAGACGCACCGGGGGACATCATGGCCCGCGGACCCCTGGCGATAACCTGCGTCCGGTGCCTCTGACGATCTCCGGGGCCCGCGACGACCTCCCCCGACCACCTGTGACGGCCCCGATGAGCGATGACAGCGGCCCCTCCCGCACCGAGCCCCGACCCGCCGAACGCGGGGGAGGGGGTGGCGGGACGCTCACCCGCAGGGCGCTGCTGGTCGGCGTGGGTGCGGCCGGCGGCGCCGGAGCCATGTTCGCGGCCATGGGTGCGCTGGGCCTGGCACCCGAGTCGCAGAAACGTGACTTCGTCCCGCCGCAGCGCTCCGACTTCTCCCTCACCGGCCGCGGCGCGGCCAAGGTCGTCGTCCTCGGCGGTAGCATCGCCGGGCTGACCTGTGCCTACGAGCTGGGAAAGGCCGGGTACGACTGCACCGTGCTGGAGGCGTCCGGCCGGGTGGGGGGCAGGACCATCACGCTCCGCGCCGGAGACCGTCTCGACGAGCTGAACGGTGAGACGCAGACGGCGGGGTTCGAGGAGGGCGTCTACTTCAACGCCGGCGCCGGGCGGATCGCGCAGTGGATGATCACTATGGACTACTGCCGGGAGCTGGGCGTCCCGATCGAGACGTTCGTCAACAACAACGCCTCGGCGTACGTCTACACGCGCGGGATGACCGCCCCGGTCCGGGCACGCACCGCCCGCGCCGACCTGTACGGCTACGTCGCGGAGCTGCTGGCCAAGGCGAGCGACACCCGCGCGCTGGACCGCCGCCTCACCGCGGAGGACCGGGAGCGGCTGGCGGAGTTCCTGCGGCGTTTCGGCGATCTCGGCCCCGACCTGTCCTACCGGGGTTCCGGACGCCGCGGCTTCGAGACCTACCCCGGGGTCGGCGAGGGCGTCCCCCTGGGCACGCCGCCCTCGCTGCGCGAGGTGCTCGCCGCGGGCACCGGCCGGGCGCTCACCATGGACTTCGGTTACGACCAGGCCATGCCCATGTTCCAGCCGGTGGGCGGCATGGACGCCATCGCCGGCGCGCTCGCCGACGCGGTCGGACGCGACCGGATCAGGACGGGCACCCGGGTCACCGGGATCAAGAACCTGCCCGACGGGGTCGAGGTGACCCACCAGGGCGGCACGCTGCGGGCCGACTACTGCATCGCCACCCTCCCGCCCCACCTGCTCGCGCGACTCCCGCACAACCTGGGTGCCCAGGTCACCGCCGCGCTCCGCACGCCCGTCCCGGCGGCGGCGGGCAAGATCGGCCTGGAGTACCGCAGGCGCTGGTGGGAGATCGACGACCGCATCTACGGTGGCGTCACCGAGACGGACCTCGACATCACCCACATCTGGTACCCCTCGCACGGCTACCACTCCCGTACCGGCCTGGTGGTCGGCTACTACAACACCGGGAAGGAGGCCGAGCTGTACGGCGGGCTGTCCCACGCCGACCGCCGCAACCGGGCGCTCACCCAGGGGAAGAAGATCCACGGAGAGAAGTACCGCACGGAGCTGCGGTCCAGTGTGTCGATCGCCTGGCAGCGTCAGCCGCACATCGAGGGCGGCTGGGTGACCTGGCCCTCCCACGACGGCGGTTTCACCCTCCTGCAGCAGTCCGCCGGCCGGGTCTACTTCGCCGGTGACTGGCTCACCCACCTGGTCGCCTGGCAGGCCGGCGCCATGGAGTCCGCCAGGAAGGCGGTCACCGAGCTTCACCGCAGGGTCCTGCAGACGACCTCCTGAGCGTCGCGGTCGTAGAGTCATGGGACGGGAGAGCGGAAGGAGACGGGCGGCGATGGCGATCGGAACGTTGGACTGGGTGGAGGCGGGCGGGCGGCCGGACCTGCTGGCCGCTCCCGTGGCGCGGGCCGTCGCCGGGCTCGACGGGGTCGAGGTGGCCGAGATCGACCCGGGGCTGGCCGACACGGCGGCCTTCTGCGAGCGCTACGGGGTGGCCATGGGCGAGTCGGCCAACTGCGTGATCGTGGCCGCCAAGCGGGCCGGCGAGGTCGGCTACGCCGCGTGCCTGGTGCTCGCCACCATGAGGGCGGACGTCAACGGGATCGTCCGGCGGCACCTGGGCGCCCGGAAGATCTCGTTCGCGCCGCAGGACGACGCGGTCGGGCTGACCGGCATGGAGTACGGCGGGATCACCCCGCTCGGACTGCCCGAGGAGTGGCCGGTGCTCGTGGACGAGGCGGTGGCGGCCCATCCCGGGGTCGTGATCGGCAGCGGCGTCCGCCGCTCCAAGCTGGCCGTGCCGGGCTCCCTGCTGGCCGGGCTGAAGACGGCGCAAGTGCTTCGTCTGGCGAACTGAAGCGTAAATGAGATTAAGTGGAAGGGTAATCGGGAAACCGTCGGGGTTCACTGAACGTTGTTCAGTCAGGAAATATGGCCTGACGGTTCATCTCGCGGGCGGTGTTTAAGCCGATATGGTGCTTCATGCCATGAATCAGGACGACCGATTGGGCCCTTACCGACTGCTCCGGCGGCTCGGCGAGGGGGGTATGGGCGTGGTTCACCTCGCCGTCGACCCGCAGGGCCGGCAGGTGGCGGTCAAGGTTCTCCGCGCCGAGGTGGCAGGCGACGACGTCGCCCGTCGCCGTCTTTCGCGCGAGGTCGAGACGATGCGGCGGGTGCGCAGCGAGCACATCGCCGAGGTCCTCGACGCCGACGTGACCGGCCGTCGCCCCTACATCGTGACCCGGTACGTTCCGGGCCGGCCGCTCGACGAGCTGGTCAAGCAGGATGGGCCGATGGAGCTGCCCGCCCTGCTGCGGGTCGCGCACGGGGTGGCCTCGGCGCTGGCCGCCGTGCACTCCGTCGGGGTCATCCACCGCGACCTCAAGCCCGGCAACGTCCTCATCCTCGACGGCCAGCCCGTCCTCATCGACTTCGGCATCGCGCAGGCCGTCGACGCCACCCGGCTGACCCAGACGGGCATGTTCATCGGCACCCCCGGTTACCTGGCACCCGAGATCATCGAGGGTCAGGAGGCCGGGCCCGAGGTCGACGTGCACGCCTGGGCGGGCACCCTGGTCTTCGCCGCCACCGGCCAGCCGCCCTTCGGCAAGGGCACGCTGGAGATGATCTTCTACAACATCACCGCGGGCAAGGCCAACGTCGACGCCGTTCCGCAGCCGCTCCAGCCGATCCTGCGGGCCGCGCTCCAGCGCGACCCGGCCCGGCGGCCCAAGGCCGCCGAGCTGGCCGCCCAGACCGCCCTGCTGCTGCCCGCCACCCGGCCCCGGGTGCCCGACGAGATCAGCACGGTCCCCCATTTCGACGAGCAGACCCCGGACCCCCGCACCGGTCATGGTCCCGCCGGTCACGGTCCCGCCGTCCGGGCGGCCCCCGGCATCCCCGGTTCGCACGTCCCCGGATCGCGAGGGGGCGGGACGGGTGATCCCGGTGACGTGCCCACCCCGGTGGCCTCCCGGCCGGCGTCCGCGCGGCCGGTCTTCCCGCCTCCGGCGCCGTCACAGGAGCAACAGAAGCCGCAGGAGCAGCAGAGGTACGTCTCGCTGCTCGGCGAGGAGCCCGACCCGGCCGCGACCCGCCGCGTGACGCCCGAGGAGCCCGACCCGGCCGCCACCCGGCGGGTGACGCCCGAGGAACTGCGCAGGCTCGCCGCGACGCAGCGGGCCGCGCACGAGATGCCCACCGGCCTCCTCGGCTCCGACGACGTCCCGACCCGCGCCGCCCCCGGTCAGCCCGTGCCCGGTCAGCCCCTGCCGGGCCGGTTCACGCCGGGCCGGGCCGCACCGGGACACGCCACACCGGGGCACGCCGTGCCGGGTCAGGCCGTGTCCGGTTCCGGCGCGTCCGGCCAGGCGTCCCACGCCCAATCCGGGCCGCGGGCCGCCGACCCGGAGCCGGTCGCCGACGGCGACATCCCCACCCAGCGGGTCCGTCCGCAGGACCTGCAGGAATACGCCCGCAACCAGACCGGGCAGCCTCCGCAACCCCACCGCGGGCAGACCGGTTCCCCTTCCGGGCCGCTCTCCCCGCCCTCCCCGCAGCGGCCGGCCGCGTTCGGGCAGCAGGTGCCCCCGTCGCCTCCGCCGCCCTACCCATATCCGCACTCCCCCTCGCACCAGCGGCAACCGGCGCAGTACCCGCAGGCGCCGCAGTACCCGCAGGCTCCGTCGCAGTCGTCCGGCTCCTCGCCGATCCACCCGGGGCAGCGGCCGGGGCACGCCCTGCAGCGTTCCAGGGCGTACTGGCTGGCGAGCGTGCTGATGCTGGTCATCATGACGATCGTGGCCGTCGCCGCACCGGTGCTCGTCGCCGTGGTGGCCATCCCGGTCGCGGTCCTGCTGCGCGCGGCCGACATCGCCCAGCCGATCCTCAACGCCCGCCGTCCGGCCGGCGCGGCGGCGGCGGACGTCTTCCGCGTGCTCGGTCAGCCGGCCGCGCTGGTGAAGTCGATCGGCATCACGATCGCCCTCGTGCCGTACGCTCTGATCCTCGGGCTGCCGATCACGCTGCTGCTGACCGTGCTGGTCCCCGCCATGCCCGAGACCAACGCGCTGAGCTGGGGCACGGCGGTGGCGATCTGGACCATCTGCGCCGGGCCCGGCGCCGTGGGCCCACGCCATCAGATGCGACGTACGCTGGCATCACTGCTGCCGTCCCGCGTCGCGGCCATGATCTTCGCCGCGGTCCTGGGAGTGGTGGCCGTGTTGTCGCTCTTCCTGGCGGCCGGCACCGTTGGGAAGGACGCCAGGCAGGCCGTATGGACACCGGCCAAGGTCGGAACGGTGGTGCACGAGCTGAGTGACCTACGAAGGAAGGCCACGGGATGACGGGGGACACGCAGGCTCCTGAACGGCTGGGCCCGTACCGGCTGATCAGGAAGATCGGTGAGGGCGGCATGGGCGTCGTCCACCTGGGGCTCGACGAAGAGGGCCGCGAGGTGGCCGTCAAGGTCCTGCACCCGCACGTGGCCGCCGACCTCAAGGCGCGCGACCGGCTCACCCGCGAGGTGGAGACCATGCGGCGCGTGCGCAGCCCGCACGTCGCCGAGGTGGTCGACGCCGAGCTCACGAGCAAGCAGCCCTACATCGTGACCAGGTTCGCCCCGGGCCGCACGCTGGAGGAGATCGTCCTGGAGGACGGCCCGCTCCCGGCGGACCAGGTGATCCGGCTGGCGCGGGGCATGTGCGCGGCGCTGGTGGCGATCCACGCCGCCGACGTCATCCACCGCGACTTCAAACCGTCCAACGTGATGATCGTCAACGGTGATCCGCTGGTCATCGACTTCGGCATCGCGCACCTGGTCAACGCGACCCGGCTGACCCAGACCGGCATGTTCGTCGGCACGCCCGGCTATCTCGCCCCGGAGATCATCCGCGACTCCGAGATCACCCAGGCGGCCGACGTGCACGCGCTGGCCTCGACGGTCTTCTTCGGCGCGACCGGCAAGCCGCCGTTCGGCACGGGGAGCTTCGAGGTCGTCTGCTTCAACATCATGGAGGGCCGGGCCAACATCGACCGGGCCCCCGAGTGGCTGCAGGGCTGGCTCAGGCGTGCCCTCGCCGTCGATCCGGCGGCCCGGCCGACCGCGGTGGAGCTGCACCGGATGGCCCGTGCCCTCGACCCGGCGGTGACGGCCTTCCACGAGACGCCGCAGCCCGGCCCCACCGACGGCGGGACGAGGGTCCTCAACGCCGACGGCACCAAGATCCTGGACGCGCAGGCATCGTCCCCGCCGAACGGCACCCGGGTTCAGGGCTCGCCCCCGCCGCCGAACGGCACCCGGGCGCTGCCGCTGGACGACTCCTTCTCCGACCTGCTCCCGCCCGTCGAGTACGCCAGGCCGGAACGGCCCGAGGCCAGACCCGACCGCAAGCAGGAGCGCAAGGCCGACCGAAAGGCGGACCGCAAGGCCGACCAGCGGTCCGGCCGGGCCGCCTCGTCCGGTTCCGCCGCCCCGCCCAAGGTTGCGTCGCAGCCGCCGCCCTACGTCCCGGCGCCGCTCTCGGCGCAGGCCAGGGTGGCTCCGCCGCCCTACCCCGACCAGCGGGTCGCCGGATACCCGGCCCCGCCGCCGGTCGGCTCGGCCGCGCCGTACCCGCCGCCGCAGAGCCGGGTCCGGCCCTACACCCCGCCCCCGGCGCCGTCGACCGCGGATCGTACCCCGCCCGCGCCGCGGACCCCGCCGCAGGAGCGTTACCGCGCGGGCCAGCCGCTGGCCGGGTTGCTGCTGCTGACGATCCTGGTGGCGCTGGCCTGCGTGCTGCCGGTGATGGTGAGCGCGTTCGCGCTGGTCGCGGCGCTCTGCCTGCGGGTGGGCGAGCACCTCTTCGGTGACCTGGCCGAGCGGCGTTCCATCCGCGGCAACAGCGCCGGCGACCCCCTGCTGGTGGTGCTCGGCACCCCGTGGGCACTGGCCAGGGCGGCGATCGCGACGGCGATCACCGCCCCGCTGGCCGCGATGTTCGGCATGTGCGTCTGGGGTGCCCTGGTCTACATCGGCGGCATGAAGACCGATCCGGCCGCCGCCTACGCGGCCGGGGCGTTCGTGGCCGGCCTGTTCGTGCTGCCCGGCGGCGGCAAGCCGCGCAAGGCGGTCTCCCGCTCGCTGAGCGCGGTGATCCGCAGCCCGGGAGCGGGCATGGTCACCACGATCGTCCTGGGCACGATCGCGTTCTTCGCGGTGATGGCCGCGCTGGGCATGGTCCCCTCCTTCGACCCGTGGCGGCCCCCGTCCGAGGTCGTGGAAGGACTGAAGGATCAGTGGCGCAAGTCGGCGAACGAGGGCGTGATGGGGGCGACCGACCTCATCGGCGGCCTCGTCGACGACCTGGTGACCAGCCTCGGGCTCGGGTTCCTCACGTTCTGGAAGTGACGTCCTCGCCGGCGGAGGCCCGACCACGGACATCCGGGTGCCCGGCCCCGTCGAGATCGCCGGCGACGGCCACCGGCAGGCGTTTTCACGTCCCGTGCCGTGCGAGATCGTCCTGGCTGGGGCACGATGGGGAGGACAGGCCGGAAGGAGTCGCATGGTTGCGCCGGACGGTGAACGTCTCGGGCCGTACCGCCTGCTGTCGAGGCTCGGAGCGGGAGGCTTCGGCGAGGTCCACCTCGGACTCGACCCCGAGGGCCGCACGGTGGCGGTCAAGATCCTGCATCCGCACGTCGCGGCCGACGAGACCGCGCTGACCCGGCTGGCCCGCGAGGTGGAGACCATGCGGCGGGTGCGGGGCCGGCATGTCGCCGAGGTCCTGGACGCCTCGTTGGCCGGGGAGCGGCCCTACCTGGTCACCCGTTACGTCCAGGGCCGCGCGCTGAGCACCGTGGTCGCCGCCGGCGGGCCGCTCCCGGGAGGCGGCCTGGTGCGCGTGGCGCGCGGCCTGGCCGAGGCCCTGGTCGCGATCCACGCCGCCGGGGTGGTCCACCGCGACCTCAAGCCCGCCAATGTGATCCTGACCGACGGTGAGCCGGTCGTCATCGACTTCGGCATCGCCTGCGCGCTCGACTCGCCCTCGGTCACCGCGTCCGGCGCGGTCCTCGGCACCCCCGGTTACCTGGCGCCCGAGGTGCTGGAGGACACCGGCTCCGGCCCGGCGTCCGATGTCTTCTCCTTCGGGGCCACGGTGGCCTTCGCGGCCACCGGCCGGCACCCGTACGGCACGGGTCCGGCTTCGGCGGTCGGTTACCGCGTGGTCCACCACGCCCCCGACCTCGACGGCGTGCCCGAGGGGCTCGAACCGCTGCTGCGGGAGTGCCTGCTGCGGGATCCCGCTGAGAGGCCGGACGCCGCCGCGCTACTGGCGCGACTGGACGGGATTACGCCGGACGGGATCACGCCGGACGGGGCCACGCCGGACGCCCGGCCGGGGTACGGGCGGGCCGGCCCGGTCCTCCGCGTCGCCTTACCGGAGGCCGGCCGGGCATCCGTGGAGTCGTGGGCGTCCGGTCCGGCCGCAGCCGGGGAGCCCGCCGGATCGCACCCGCCCGGCCCGGCCGCCGTCCACGACCCCGCAGGCGCCCGCGGGCCGGGCCCGGCCGTGCGGGAACCCGCGGGGTCGTATTCGCCCGTGCGGGAACCCGCGGGGTCGTACCCGCCCGTGCCGGCCACGCCGGTCGGCGAGCCCATCCCGCCCGCCGACGGCGGTGGTGTGCACGGTCTCACCACCCAGCAGTGGCGGCCCGGGCGGCGTCCGCCCCGGGGGAAGCCCTCCTCGCAGGAGGCGTTCGAGCACCGCCGGGCGGTCCTGCACCGCCGCTGGGTCGTCGGCACCGGCCTGCTGGTCTCCCTGATGGCCGCCACGGCCAGGAACCCGCTGCCCGAGCTGTCGCTGCTGCTGCTGACCGCGTACGGGTCGGCGATGCTCGTCGACGGCGGCGTCGCCCTGTTCGCCCGCCGCGACCGGCGTCGAATGATCATCGATCTCTCCGCCGCGGCGGGGACCGTGGCGCTGTGGGCCGTCCTCGGGACGTTCTTCAGCACGCTCACCCTGGCGCTCGCGCTGGGGACCGTCCTGTTCGTCATCGTGGCGATCCTGGTGGGCAGCTGAGCCCGCGGGGCACGTCCCGGTGAGCGGAACCCGGCCCCCCGGTCCGGAATATAGTTCGGTATGGTGGGAAGGGGAGCCCCGCAGGCACCCCCGGCCGTCGGTACAGGCCACTCCAGCCGATGGTTTGCTCCTAAGCTACCCGTGGGTAACATGAATCCCGGGAGGCCGGGCCGGGTGTGTACCGACCGGGCCACCCGCTGTCACACGGCCCTCGGGCACCTGGCAGTCTTGGCAGCACGTGCACGTGCCCCGCGTGCGCGTACCGAGCATCCGGCGCCGGCCGCAACGACGCGGCGGCGTACGCGAACACGGGAGGTCGGCCACCGGCCATGAACATTGTCGTCTGCGTGAAGCAGGTCCCCGACACGGAGACCGAGCGCAAGCTGAGGTCCGATGACAAGACGATCAACCGTGACGCCGACGGCGTCATCAACGAACTGTGCGAGTACGCGGTCGAGGACGCGCTCAGGCTGAAGGAGGCCCACGGCGGTGAGGTGACCGTCCTCACCATGGGCCCCGACAAGGCGAGCGACACGATCCGCAAGGCCCTGGCCATGGGCGCCGACAAGGCCGTCCACCTGGTCGACGACGCCCTGCACGGCTCGGACGCCCTGGGCACCTCCTACGCCCTGGCGCAGGTGCTCAAGAAGATCGGGTTCGACCTGGTCGTGCTGGGGTCGGAGTCGACCGACGCCCGCACCGGCGTCCTGGCCGCCATGCTGGCCGAGCGGCTCGGCGTCCCCCAGCTCACCTTCGCCAAGAAGATCCAGGTCACCGACAAGGGGACCATCGGCATCGAGCGGGTCACCGACTACGGCTACGACAGGGTCGAGGCCACGCTGCCCGCCGTCGTCTCCGTGGTCGAGAAGGCCGACGCGAGCGAGAAGCCGCGGTACCCGAAGTTCAAGGACATCATGGCCGCGAAGAAGAAGCCGGTGGAGAAGCTCGGCATCGCCGACGCCGACATCGACCCCGCCCAGATCGGCCTGGCCGCCTCCTGGAGCGAGGTCGTCGACTTCGACGTCGCCCCGCCGCGCGCGGCCGGCACGATCGTCAGGGACGAGGGCGACGGCGGCGTGAAGATCGCCGAATTCCTCGCGTCGAAGAAGTTCGTCTGAGAACGGGGGTTAACTGACATGTCTGAGATTCTCGTTCTGGTGGAACACGTCGAGGGCCAGGTCAAGAAGGTCACGCTGGAGCTGCTGACGCTGGCCAGGAAGCTCGGCACGCCGTCGGCCGTCTGGGCGGGCGCCGGCTACTCGCCCGAGGCCAAGGCCAGGCTCACCGAGCACGGCGCGGAGAAGATCTACGTCGCCGACTCCGCCGAGATCGCCGACCACCTCGTCGCCCCCAAGGCCGAGCTGCTGGCCCAGCTGGTCGCGGAGAAGTCCCCGGCCGCGGTGCTCGTCGCCGCCACCGCCGAGGCCAAGGAGGTCGCGGGCCGCCTCGCCATCAAGACCGACTCCGGTGTGCTCACCGACGCCGTGGGCATCCAGGACGGCCTGGTCGCCGAGCAGTCCATCTTCGGCGGCGGGGTGAACGTCCGCTCGCGCGTGACCAAGGGCACCCCGATCATCGCGGTCCGCCCGAACTCCACGCCGGTCGAGGCCGCCGCGGGTGCGGGTACGGAGGAGCAGGTCTCCGTCACCCTCTCCGACGCGGCCAGGAGCGCCCGGATCGTCGAGCGGGTCAAGGAGGAGAAGGGCGCCCGTCCGGAGCTCACCGAGGCCGCGATCGTGGTCTCCGGCGGCCGGGGCGTGGGCTCGCCCGAGAAGTTCGCGGTCATCGAGGAACTGGCCGACACCCTCGGCGCGGCGGTCGGTGCCTCCCGCGCCGTCACCGACGCCGGCTGGTACCCCCACGAGTTCCAGGTCGGCCAGACCGGCAAGACCGTCTCGCCGCAGCTCTACCTCGCGGCGGGAATCTCGGGCGCCATCCAGCACCGGGCCGGCATGCAGACCGCCAAGACGATCGTCGCCATCGACAAGAGGGACGACGCGCCGATCTTCGACTTCGTCGACTTCGGGGTCGTGGGCGACCTGCACACTGTCGTCCCGCAGCTCATCGACGAGATCAAGAAGCGTAAGTGACCCGCCCCGGGCCGTGACGCAAGGACGGCGCCGCACGACATGTGCGGCGCCGTCCTTTTTCTGGCTTCACCCAGGTTTCTGGCTTCACCGGGGCCGGTTTCCCGAACCCCGACCGGAACCCCGCCGGGGCTGCCGGTCAGGCGGCCATCGACAGCTCGGGCTCCGCCGCCCTGGCCGGGGTGGTGACCGTACGGGCGCGGGGCAGGAACCGGGCGATCACCGCGACCGCGACGCTGAGCACGACGGCGATGGCGAGCCCGGCCCGCAGCGTGGCCAGGTCGGCGAGGAAACCGATGACCACCGGTCCGAGCAGCAGGCCCGCGTAGCCCATCGCGCCGGTCTGGGCGACGGCCGGACCCGGGTTTGCGGTCGCGCCGCCGGCCAGGGAGAGGGCCGTCGGGGAGACCGTCGAGACGGCGACGCCCACGAACAGCATGGCCGACAGGGCCACCGTGGTCGTCGGAGCCGTGATGACCACGCCGAAGGTGACGGCGGTGGCCAGCCCCGAGGCGGCGATCATGCCGCGGGCGCCGAAACGGGCCCGGACACGGTCACCGGCGAGACGGCCGGCGAGCATGCCCACCTCGAAGATCGGGTAGCCGAGGGCGGCCACCGCCTCCGAGGCGCCGAGCACGTCACGCAGGTACAGGCCGTTCCAGTCGGCCACCGTGCCCTCGACCATGAACGCGCAGAAGGCGATCACGCCGAGCAGGTAGACCACCGGCGGCATCCGGCGCGCCGTGGCCGTCGCGCGGCCGTCGTGGCTCGCGGGCGCCGCCGGGTCGGGCAGGTAGGTGCGGCTGAGGAGGACCACCACGGGGAGCGAGACCAGGGCGATCAGGGTCAGGTGGACCGTGACCGGCAGTCCGGCCGCGATCGCGGCGGTGCCCAGCAGGCCGGCGGCGATCGCACCCACGCACCAGCCGGCGTGCATGCCGCTCATCAGCGGGCGGCCGTAGGCACGCTCGACGGCCGAGCCCTGGGCGTTCATCGCGACGTCCACCGAGCCGAACGCCATGCCGAACAGGGTGCTGGCCACCAGCAACAGCGGGAACGTCGGCGCCGCGGCCAGCAGGGCCAGCGTGACGGCCGTCAGGGGGGCGGCGACCCGCAGGATGCTCCGGCTGCCGAAGCGCGTCATCACCACGCGCATCGACTGCATGGCGACGAGCGCCCCCAGCCCCCACACGAGGAGGGTGAGGCCGATCGAAGCCTCGGACAGGCCGAGCTTGTCGGAGAGTGCTGGAACACGTACGGTCATCGATCCGCACATCAATCCGGCGAGCACGAAGGTGAGAACCGCTCCGGTTCGAGCCGTCCTCAGGTCGCGGGTCATTACTCCATCCCTTCAATGAATGTTTTCGGTGATTACCGAGAGGGCACACTGAATGCGGTCGCTTTCGCGCATGCGGAAGCGACCACCAAACGTGTGAGATGAGGGCGCCCGGGAGATCGGGCGTGTGGTTGCGGTCGGCCGCCGTCCGGGCCGGAGGGACCGCCCGTCGAGGGGGTCGCTAACCGGGCAGCAGGGCGAGCAGACGCGTTTTCAGTTTGGCGTAGCGCTCGTCGTCGTAGAGGCCGGGGTCGTGGGTCGCCACGTCCCACAGTCCTTCGCAGGCCAGGCGCACGATCTGCGCCGCCCCCGGGTCGGGCTCACGGTCGAGCCCCTCGCGATGCCAACGGGCCATCGCCTCACGCAGCGGCGCCAACAGGTAGGTGTTGCCGGAGGCTCCGGTGACCACCGCCCAGCGACGCAGCCGGCCGCTCTGCACGGCGGCGAAGGTGGCCGCGAGATAGTTCTTGGTGTAGGTCTCCTGGCCCTGGGCCTCGATGAGCTCGTCGAACTCCTCGATCAGCCGCTCGACCATGCCCTTGATGAGGGCTTCCTTGGTGTTGAAGTGGTAGAGGAGGCCGCCCTTGCTGCATCCCGCACGTTCGGCGACGGCCGTCAGGGTGAGCGCCGCGGAGCCCTGGTCGCACAGCAGGTCCTCTGCTGCGTCCAGCAACTCCTCGCGTCTCATGCCGATTACTGTACCGTCCGGACGGTACAGTCGTCAACCGGGGGTGAGGCGCCCCCAAGGCGCGGATACCCTAAAGAGGCCGAAAAAAGAGCTGGGGAGGGGAGTGCGGCCGTGAAGTCCGCCTATCTCGATCACGCGGCGACCACGCCGATGCTTCCCGAGGCCATCGAGGCGATGACAGCTCAACTCGGCCGGGTCGGCAACGCGTCCTCGCTGCACGCGGCCGGCCGCCGTACCCGCCAGGTGGTGGAGGAGGCGCGCGAGACCATCGCCACCGCGCTCGGTGCCCGGCCGAGCGAGGTGGTCTTCACCTCCGGCGGCACCGAGGCCGACAACCTCGCCGTCAAGGGCCTGTACTGGGCCCGCCGTGCCCGAGGCGCCACCCGTATCCTGACCAGCGCGGTCGAGCACCACGCCGCTCTCGACCCGGCGCACTGGCTGGCCGACCACCAGGAGGCCGTCGTCGAGCTGCTCCCGGTCGACGAACTGGGGCGGGTGCACCCGCGGACCCTCCGCGAGGCCGTCGAACGCGATCCGGACGGCGTCGCGCTGGTCAGCGTCATGTGGGCCAACAACGAGGTCGGCACCGTTCAGCCGGTCCGGGAGCTGGCGGCCATCGCCCGCGAGCACGGCATCCCGTTCCACAGCGACGCGGTCCAGGCCGTCGGCCAGCTCCCCGTCACCTTCGCCGACTCGGGGGTCGACGCGCTGACGATCTCCGGCCACAAGATCGGCGGCCCGATGGGGGTCGGCGCGCTCCTGCTGGCCCGGGGCGTCGACCCGGTGCCGGTGCTGCACGGCGGCGGCCAGGAGCGCGACGTGCGCTCCGGCACCCTCGACGCCCCCGCCGTCGCCGGCTTCGCCGTGGCGGTGCAGGCCGCGGTGGCCCGGCAGGCCGAGACCGCGGCCCGGCTGACCGGGCTCCGCGACGACCTGATCCGCAGGGTCCGCCAGGCGGTGCCCGACGTGATCCTCAACGGTGATCCGGCCGACCGGCTGCCGGGCAACGCGCACTTCTCCTTCCCCGGCTGCGAGGGCGACGCCCTGCTCATGCTCCTGGACGCCAAGGGCGTGGAGTGCTCGACCGGTTCGGCCTGCTCCGCGGGGGTGGCCCAACCCTCCCACGTCCTGCTCGCCATGGGCGCCGACGCGGTCCGGGCACGCGGCTCGCTGCGCTTCACCCTCGGCCACACCTCCACCGAGGAGGACGTCGACCGGCTCGCCGACGTCATCGGCCATGTCGTGGAGCGGGCCCGCCGCGCCGGGCTCACCTGACCCCACCGTCGAATACCGCCGAATCCCGTCGAATCCCGCCGAATACCGCCGCGCCGGGAGGCGCGGCGTTCAGCACAGGGAAGCGGCGGCGTCCGGGCCGCGGAAGTCATGGTCCTCAGGTCCTGGAAGACACGGCGGCGTCCTGGCCGTGGAAGACACGGCCCGGACACGGCCCTCAGGCCCCGGAAGGCGCGGCGGCGTTCAGGAGGGACGCGGCGTCTCTCAGGACAGGAAGGGGGCGACGGCGGCCCAGCCGGGGTCGGCGGCCACGTCGACCCGGGGCCGCCCCTCCTTCCAGCCCGCGACGAGCTTCTCGGCGTGGACGGCCGCCCTGCCCTCCGGGTCGGCGTAGACGTGCAGCACCCGCCGGCCCTCGGCGCTCAGGTGCGCGGCGAGGACGCCGCCGCCGTCCGGGCCGCCGATCCGCCCGGCCAGCCGCTCCTCGAAGTCGCGCAACGCCTCCAGCGAGGGGCCGGTGGGCAGGCCCTCGGCGTCGTGGTGCGCGTACGGGAGGGTGATGGCGATGTGCTGGTCGAACACCGGGTAGTCCACCGGACGCAACGGGTGACGGGCGGCGGCGACCAGGCGGGCGCCACCCGCGGTCTCACCCTCCAGCAGCGCCCACTGGTCGTCCCCGTAGCCGGAGGCGAGGTCGGCGACCACCCCGGGCAGGTGCACGGCGGGCACGGCGTCCATCGGCTCGATCGCGACGGCCGAGACGTCGCCCACCCAGCGGGCCACCTCGTCCTCGCCGAGCAGCCGGTCGAGGGCGAGCAGCGCGGCCTCGACACGGGTCTCCTCCGGAAGGAGAGTGAAGATCGGGTGGTAGGCGACCACGTCCACGCGCGGGTTGCCGCGCGGGACGCGCAACCCCAGCGTGAGCTCGCCGAGCGTGAACCCGTAGCCGTCCACGTCGACCGTCAGCGTCGTGGCCCGCGGATCGGCCCGCCGCGACGGGTGGAACTCCCAGAGCCGGTCGGCGGGCGGCGCGGCGGCGGCCCAGCGGTGCGCGACGGCGCGCAGCTCCGGATCACCCGCGCAGGTGACCACGAGGGCGTGGTCGGCCCGCAGCCCCGGGGTGATCTCCCACACCAGCGAGGGGTGGACCGCCGTCACCGCGGGGCCGATCAGCTCGGCCTGCCGCCCGGTCTCGCCGGCGGTCACCGCGGCGTCCAGCTCCGGCCGCGCCTCGGCCCACCACGCCCAGAAACGTTCGATCGCGGGGGCGGGGTCGGCGGGAGATTCGCTCTTGCGCCCGAACAGTCGCATGGCCCCGGATTCTCGCAGCCCGACGAGGCGCCCGCGAACGCGGGTACGCTCAGAGGTGTTATGAGTCTTCGTGTGCTTGCCGCCATGTCCGGCGGCGTCGACTCCGCCGTGGCGGCGGCCCGTGCCGCCGAGGCGGGTCACGACGTCACCGGCGTCCACCTGGCCCTCTCCGCCAACCCCCAGTCCTACCGGACCGGCGCCCGCGGGTGCTGCACGCTCGAAGACTCGCGTGACGCCCGCAGGGCCGCCGACGTCATCGGCATCCCCTTCTACGTCTGGGACATGGCCGAGCGGTTCCACCACGACGTCGTCGAGGACTTCGTCAACGAGTACGCCGCCGGACGCACCCCCAACCCGTGCCTGCGCTGCAACGAGAAGATCAAGTTCGAGGCGGTGCTCGACCGGGCCCTCGCCCTCGGCTTCGACGCGGTCGTCACCGGGCACCACGCGCGCCTCGTCGACGGCGTGCTCCGCCGCAGTCCCGACGAGGGCAAGGACCAGTCCTACGTCCTCGGCGTGCTCACCAGGCAGCAGCTCGGGCACGCCATGTTCCCGCTGGGCGACTCCACCAAGGCGCAGGTCCGCGAGGAGGCCGCCCGGCGCGGGCTGATGGTCGCCGACAAGCCCGACAGCCACGACATCTGTTTCATCGCCGACGGCGACACCCGCGGCTTCCTGGCCGACCGCCTCGGTGCGACCCCCGGCCCGATCGTCGACGAGTCGGGCGAGGTCGTCGGCGCCCACGAGGGTGCCTACGGCTTCACCGTCGGCCAGCGCAAGGGCCTGCGGATCGACCGTCCCGCCGCCGACGGCCGCCCGCGTTACGTGCTGTCCATCGAGCCGGTCTCCAACACGGTCACCGTCGGCCCGCGCACGTCCTTGCAGGTCGACACCATCGTCGCGACCCGGCCGGTGTGGAACGGCCCGGTGGGCGAGCCGCGCGGGCCGCTGGCGTGCACGGTGCAGCTGCGTGCCCACGGAGAGGTGTACGACTGCCACGCGCAGGTCTCCGGCGACGAGCTCCACATCGAGCTGGGCACCCCCGCGACGGGGGTCGCCCCCGGTCAGGCGGCCGTGCTGTACCTCGGCGACACCGTGATCGGCTCCGCCACGATCACCAAGGCCGCCTGACCCCGTTCCCGGGCCGCGGCGCACGGGGTCCGTGGCACCGGGTTCTCCGGGCCGGGAGCCCGGGGCCGGTGCCCCGGGGCCGCAGAGGGGCTCAGGGGAGGGTCACCGACTCGCCGGGCGCGAGGCGGCGCATCTCCGCCTTCTGCTTGCCGGCCTCCATCTCCAGCCACCTGTCGACCAGGCCGAGCCCGATGTCGTTGAGCAGCCCGTCGTGGGTGGAGAACGCACGGGCGGGGCGGATCTCGCGGAGATACTCGATCATCTCGTACGCCTTCAGCCACGGCGCGTTGGTCGGCACCAGGAGCGTGGGCACCTCGACCCCCGGCGGGGTGAGCGCGTCACCCGGGTAGAAGACCTCCTCGTCCACCAGGAAGCCGACGTTGCTCACGATCGGCATGTCCGGGTGGTTCGGGGCGTGCCACTCGCCGACGGTCCGTACCGCGAAGCCGGCGGTCTCGAAGGAGTCGCCGTCGCGCACCACCCGAATCGTGGCCGGGACGTCCGGCAGGGTGGCCGCGACGCTCTCGTTGGTCCAGATCTCCAGCGCCGGGTCGGCCTCGGCCGCGCGGCGCAGCCGGTCGGCCTCCACGTGGTCGAAGTGCTCGTGGGTGATGAGAACGGCCCGGGCCCCGTCCAGCGCGG
The DNA here is from genome assembly GCF_014204985.1 of Streptosporangium becharense. Lineage (NCBI taxonomy): Bacteria > Bacillati > Actinomycetota > Actinomycetes > Streptosporangiales > Streptosporangiaceae > Streptosporangium > Streptosporangium becharense. Next base: position 5,065,264 of record NZ_JACHMP010000001.1, read on the forward strand.
ACTCCTCGCTGAAGGAGCCGGGGTCGATCACCAGGACGGAGTCGCCCTTCTCCAGGCGTACACAGGCGTGTCCGAATTTCGTGAGTTTCACCGTCCCAGGCTATTTCCCGTCGCCGCGGCGGCCGGGGACGGGTGGCGCTCCGGAATGCGGCCGGTGCGTTCCCCGTCCCGTGACGGGTTCCCGTGCCGGGGGACGGGCACCGGGAACCGGAGGGCTCGCCGGGGCCCGGGACGGGGCCGGGTGGTCCTAAGCTGTCCTCCGGACATGGGGGCGGGGGCGGGCCGTCGGCGCGACGGCGACCGCCCGCGTCCCGACACGCGGAACCAGGAGCAGGCATGAGCGGCAGGTACCCATGGGGTGAGGCGACCTCGACCGGCGTCGGGTCGCACCCGGGAGAAGACCACGCGGAGGCGATCAGGGTCGTCCTGGGGGAGTCGCCCCGGCTGCCGTACCTGCCGGAGCTGCCGGCCCGCGGCGTCGGCGCCGACATGGCCGGACGCACCGCGTCGCTCCTGCTGGACCTGCCCGTGGAGGTCCAGCCGTCCGGGTGGCGGTTCACCGACCGGCCGGGGCGTGACCTCAAGCGCGCCCGCGACCACCTCAGGCGGGATCTCGACGCGCTGGAGGAGGCCGCCCAGGGTTACGAGGGCCCCTTCAAGGTGCAGGTGTGCGGGCCGTGGACGCTCGCCGGGATGATCGAGCTCAGGCACGGCGACAAGACCCTCGCCGACCCGGGGGCGGTGCGCGACCTGGTGGAGTCGCTGGCCGAGGGGGTCGCCGCGCACGTCACCGAGGTGCGCCGCAGGCTGCCGGGCGTCTCGGAGATCGTGCTCCAGGTCGACGAGCCCGGCCTGCCCGGGGTGCTCGCCGGCACGGTGCCCACCGCCTCCGGGTTCGGCCGGCTGTCCGCCGTCGACGCCCAGCTCGCCGCCGAACGGCTGGGGGCGGTGTTCCCCGGGGGCGTGTTCCCGGTGGTGCACTGCTGCGCTCCGGGCGTCCCCTTCGGCGTCCTGCGCAGGGCGGGCGCCGCGGGGATCTCGCTGGACGCCTCCCTGCTGCGGCGGCGGGACGAGGACACGATCGGCGAGGCCGTCGAGGCCGGCACGGCGCTGCTGATGGGGGTCGTGCCCGGCGTGGACGCCCGGCTGCCCGACGTCGGCGTGATCGCCGCTCCCGCCGTCGAGCTCTGGCGCCGCCTCGGTCTCCGCGCCGCCACCCTGGCGGCGCAGGTGGTCCTCACCCCCGCGTGCGGCCTGGCCGGGGCCTCGCCCGCCTACGCCAGGGCGGCCCTGGCCGCCTGCGGCAAGGCCGCCCGCGTGCTGCGGGAGGATCCCGGCGAGTGACGTCGCGGGGGCTCTCCCGTCTCCGGATGAGGCCGGGCAACATTGTCGGTGACCGGCGATAACGTTGCCCTGTTCTTCGAGGGAAAAAGGGGGAGAGCCAGGCGATGAGCGCTGAGGTCGAGGGTGTGCCGGTGGTGGCGCTGGAGCGGCACGCGGAGCTGACCGAGCTGGTCGACGAGGCCAACTGGCGCTACTACGTGCTCGACTCGCCCACCGCGAGCGACGCGCAGTACGACGCGTGGATGCGTGAGCTGCGCGAGCTGGAGGAGGCGAACCCGACCCTCCGCACGCCCGACTCGCCCACCCAGAAGGTCGGCGCGCCGATCTCCAGCGAGTTCGCCCCGGTGGCGCACCTGCAGCGCATGGAGAGCCTCGACAACGCCTTCGACACCGACGACCTGGCCTCCTGGCAGGCGCGGGCCGAGCGGCTGGCCGAGCGCGACCCCGCCCCTTACCTGTGCGAGCTGAAGATCGACGGCCTGGCCGTCTCGCTGGTCTACGAGAAGGGCCGGCTGGTGCGGGGCGCGACCCGCGGCGACGGCCGGGTCGGCGACGACGTGACGGCCAACGTGCGCACGATCGCCAACGTGCCGCACCGCCTGACCGGTGACGACGTGCCCGATCTGGTGGAGGTCCGCGGCGAGGTCTACATCCCGGTCGAGGAGTTCAGGAAGCTCAACGAGCAGCTGGTCGGGGCGGGCAAGGCGCCGTTCGCCAACCCGCGCAACTCGGCCGCCGGCTCGCTCCGGCAGAAGGACCCGCGGATCACCGCGCAGCGCCCGCTGCGCATGATCGTCCACGGGGTCGGCAGGTGGGAGGGCAGCGCCGAGCCCCGTGCCCAGTCGGAGATCTACGACCGGCTCAGGGGGCTGGGCCTGCCCGTCAGCGACCTGTACCGCGTCGTCGACGACCTCGACGGCATCAACGCCTTCATCGAGTTCTACCGCGAGCACCGCCACGACCCCCCCTACGAGATCGACGGGGTCGTGGTCAAGGTCGACCGCATCGAGCTCCAGCGCAACCTGGGCTCCACCAGCCGCGCGCCGCGCTGGGCGATCGCCTACAAATACCCCCCGGAGGAGGTCAACACCAAGCTCCTCGACATCCAGGTGGGGGTCGGCCGCACCGGCCGCGTGACGCCGTACGGCGTCATGGAGCCCATCGTGGTGGCCGGGTCGACGGTCGAGCGCGCCACGCTGCACAACGCCTCCGAGGTCGCCCGCAAGGGCGTGCTGATCGGCGACACCGTGGTGCTGCGCAAGGCGGGTGACGTCATCCCCGAGATCGTCGGGCCGGTGGCCGACCTGCGCGACGGCACCGAGCGGCCGTTCGTGATGCCCACCCGCTGCCCCGAGTGCGACACCGAGCTGGCCTACGAGAAGGAGGGCGACGCCGACCTGCGCTGCCCCAACACCAGGGCGTGCCCGGCCCAGCTCCGTGAGCGCATCTACTTCGCGGCGGGGCGAAGGGCGTTCGACGTCGAGGGCCTGGGATACGTGGCGGCCACCGCGCTGACCCAGCCGCTGCCGCCGCAGGAGCCTCCGGTCCGCACCGAGGCCGACCTGTTCGACCTGACGATCGACCGGCTGCTGCCGATCAGGTCGGTGGTGCGCGACCTCGACACCGGCCTGCCCAAGACCGACCCGGAGACCGGCGAGCCCAGGGTCGTCACCTTCTTCGCCAACCAGAGCGGCGAGCCGAGCAAGAACGCGGAGAAGATGCTGGAGGAGCTGGAGAAGGCCAAGAGCCAGCCGGTCTGGCGGGTGCTGGTGGCGCTGTCCATCCGGCACGTCGGCCCCCCCACGGCCCAGGCCGTCGCCGCCGAGTTCCGTTCGATCCCCGCGATCGCGAACGCCTCGGAGGAGGAGCTGGCCGCCGTCGAGGGCGTCGGCCCGCGGGTGGCCGCGGCGATCCGCGACTGGTTCGAGGTCGACTGGCACCGGGAGATCATCCGCCGGTGGGAGGCCGCGGGCGTCCGGATGGTCGACGACCCGCCGGCCGAGCAGCTCCCGCAGACCCTCGCAGGCCTGACCTTCGTGGTGACCGGCACCCTGGCGGGGTTCACCCGCGACGAGGCCGGTGCCGCGCTGGCGAGCCGGGGCGGCAAGGTCTCCGGCTCGGTGTCGAAGAAGACCTCGTTCGTGGTGGTGGGAGAGAACGCCGGGTCCAAGTTCGACAAGGCGGTCAAGCTCGGGGTGCCGATCCTCGACGAGGAGGGCCTGCGGGTGCTGTTGGCGGAGGGGCCCGAGGCTGCGGCCGAGGTCACCGTCAAGCCTGAAGAGTAGCGATCCGCCGGGGGAGGGGCCCGGGGGCACGGTCAAGCCCGAGGAGTGGCGATCGGCCGGGGCCCACGGTGGCGGCCGAGGTCAGGGCCGTGCCCCGAGGAGCCGCGACCGGTTCCGCGCGCCGCCCCGCCATGGCGGGCCGCAAATCAGTCGTGACGGAACGTGCGCAACCGGTTTCGCGAAGTGGCTCGTAGGCCGTACTCTCCCATAGTGAACTAATGGGGGTTTTGTTACTCATGGCCGACCCAACCGACACCCGCGACACCGGACCGCGCGTCGGATCGCCCCTGTGGGCGTATCTCACCGCCGTCACCACGATCGGGTTCACGGTGCTCGTCGTGTCCCAGCTGCGCATCGGCGCGGTCGAGGCCACCGAGCTCGTCCGCAGCCCGCTGTTCTGGATACTCGCCGTCCTGATCGTGCTGGGCGAGTTGCGGCCGGTGCTGCTGTCGTCGTCCACGACGGTCGGCGGCACGTACCCGTCGACCATGTTCACCTTCGCCGCGCTGCTCCACTACGGGCTGCCGGTCGCCGTCCTGCTTCAGGCGGCCGCCATGCTGGTCAACGCGGCGGTCACCCGCAGGGCCTGGCACCGCCTGATGTTCAACATCGCGCAGGTGACCCTGGCGAACGCCGCCGCGGGGGTCGTCGTCGGCCTGTCCGGTGTCCGGCCCGCCTCCGCGGGCTGGGTGCCGACCGGCTCCGATCTGCCGGTGATCGGGCTGGCCGGGCTGGCGTACTTCACGGTCCGGGCGTTGCTGGTCTCCGGCGCGGTGTCGCTGCACGAACGCAGGTCGATCCACCGGGTGATCAAGACCACGATCGGCCACCAGAGTCTCGTCTACGCGGGGCTGCTCGGCCTGGCTCCGCTGGTCGTCGTGGTGATGAACCACTCGCCCGCGCTCGTGCCGCTGTTCGTGGCGCCGCTGCTGGCGGTCTACTTCACCGCCACCATGTCGGTCCGCCGCGACCACCAGGCGATGCACGACGGGCTGACCGGGTTGCCCAACCGCAAGATGCTCGTGGTCCGCACCGAGGAGGCGCTCGCCGAGACCCGGGAGGGTGAGCGGGTCGGGCTGTTCCTGCTCGACCTCGACCGGTTCAAGGAGATCAACGACACCCTCGGGCACCCGGTGGGCGACCGGCTGCTGCAGATGGTGGCCCACCGCCTCACCCACAGCGTGCGGCCGGGTGACGTGGTGGCGCGGCTCGGCGGCGACGAGTTCGCCGTGCTGCTCCCCTCGGTCAGGAACGCCGCGGCGGCCCGGGAGGTGGCCGCCCGCCTGCGCGTCGCGATCACCGAGCCGGTCCGCCTGGAGGGGATGAGCTTCGACCTGGACGCCTCGTTCGGCATCGCGCTCTACCCCGACCACGCACCCGACTTCGAGATGCTCCTGCAGCGCTCCGACGTGGCGATGTACCTGGCGAAGGAGGGCCGCACCGGGGTCGAGATGTACGCGGCGGACAAGGACCGCAACAGCCCCGAACGGCTCAGCCTCCTGGGGGATCTGCGCAAGGCCATCGACTGCTCCGAACTGCGGCTGCACTACCAGCCCAAACTCGACCTGGCCGTGGGCCAGGTGCGCGGGGTGGAGGCGCTGCTGCGCTGGAGCCACCCGGAGCGGGGGATGATCTCCCCGGCGGAGTTCGTGCCGATGGCCGAGCAGTCGTACCTGATGCGTCACCTCACCAAGTACGTCATCGACACCGCCCTGGAGCAGGCGGCCCAGTGGTGGCACACCGGCCTGCACGAGCAGATCTCCGTCAACGTCTCGGCCCGTGACCTGCTCGACTCGGCGCTGTACGACCAGCTCCGGGCGGGGCTGGCGCGCTACCGGCTGCCGCCCAAGGCGATCCAGCTGGAGGTGACCGAGCGCATCCTGATGACCGACCAGGCGTACACCGCCGACGCCATCCGGGCCCTGGCCTCGCTGGGCGTGCCGCTCGCGCTGGACGACTTCGGCACCGGCTACTCCTCGCTGGTCCGCCTGCAACGCCTGCCGGTCGCCGAGGTCAAGATCGATGCCTCGTTCGTCCGCCGGATCGGCGAGTCCAAGGACGACGAGCGCATCGTCCGCTCGATCGTCGACCTGGTCCGCTCCCTGGGGCTGCGCTCGGTCGCCGAGGGCGTCGAGTCGGCCGAGGTCGCCACCCACCTGGCCGCCATGGGGTGTGACCTGGGCCAGGGCTGGCTGTTCGCCGAGCCGATGTCCGCCGCCGACGCCACCGCCTGGCTCCGCAAGCACCGTTCCGCGGCCAAGGGCGACTTCGGGGTCCTCCGCCCCGCCGAGGTCCTCGACGCGCAGACGGCCTGAGCGGCACCCCCGGGCCGGAGCCCCGGGGGTACCCCAGGTCGGCGTCCCGGAGTGGCACCGGCCGTCGTACGGGTCCGCCCCGGGCCGTCCTCATCCTGACCGGGTGATCTCTCCGCGGGAGCCTCCCCAGCTCCAGCCCCGGATCAGGTCTTCGGGGCCGTACGCGGCGGCGAGCCCGGAGCAGGAGACCTCGCTGCGCGATACCGCGATGAGCGGGGTCGGCTCGTCCGTCATCGCGGCCCGGTGCCTGGCCAGCGCGGAGAGGTCACGGTCGTCGAATGCCGCGTCGTCGAGCCACTTGATCGACCCCAGGAAGCACAGCCTTCGGGCGATCGGCCCTCGATCTGCGCCTACGATGTCGATCTCCACGTCGTTGCTCCTGGTCCAATACGAGCCGATCGCAGGCGCCTCGGTGAGTTTTCCGTCCGGAAGCAGCCGGGCCAGTGATTCGCGTACCAGGGGTTCGACGGCCTGTCCCCGCCAACTGCTCCACTGCGAGACGATCCGCCGCAGGGTGAGGTCTCCCCGGCGGCGCTCCACCTCCGGCATGTGGGGGCCGAGGAAACGGAGCCAGAAACGCAGGTAGGGGTCGGTCACCCGGTACCTGCGCTCCTTCGAGGGACGGGTGGACAGCGGCAGCTCACCGGTCACGATCCCCTTCGAGATCAGCAGGTCGGCGGCCCTGGACAGGGTGCTGTGCGAGATCCCGCCGGCGCTGCGGGCGATGTTGGTGAACGTGCGCTCGCCGCTGCCGATCGCCCGCAGCACCTCGCCCGCCTGGGTCGTGGCGGGGAACTCGGCGGCGAGGGACCGTTCCGCGGACACCAGGAGGGCCGACACCGGATTGGCCAACGCGCCACGCAGGTACTCCCAGAGGGAGGCCCCGCGCGGCCACTCGCCGCAGACGAGGGGGAGTCCCCCGGTGACGAGGGCCGCGTCGAACGCGTCAGCGGCCGTGAGCCGCAGCATTTGCCGGATCTCGTACGGGTTGAGCGGTCCGACGACCATCTCGGTGCCGCGCTGGTGGAAGGGGCGCTCGTAGCTGTTCAGCGCCTCCATCATGGACAGGTCGGATCCGATGAGGACGAGCAGGACCGGCTTGCGGCTCAAGAACCGGTCCCAGGCGCGCTGGAGCAGCCCTTCGAAGGCGTCGACCCGGTCCATGAGGTAGGGAACCTCGTCGATCACCACGATGGAGGGGCGGTCGCCGGGAAGGGCGTCCGCCAGCAGCTGCAGGGCTCCGTTCCAGGTGTCCGGCGCGGTCTCCGCGAACACGCCTCGGTTCGGCAGGTCGGAGGCCGCGACGTCCGTCATGAATTGGTGGAGTTCGGTGCGGGAGTCGGCCCGTGCCGAGGTGTAGAACAGCGACGGCAGCCCGCTGCGGCCGACGAACTTCTCCGCCAGTGCCGACTTGCCGATCCGTCTGCGGCCTCTGACCAGCACGCACCGTCCGGGCCGCCCGGAGGAGGCTTCCGCCCGGACGCGGTCGAGCAGCGAGGCGAGTGTCGCAAGCTCATGTTCCCTGCCGATGAACTCGCCCATGCGGACCCCCGGAGTCCGGTCGATGAAGATACTGTCGGCGTCGATACTATCGATGGCGATAGTATCGCGAGGGCGGACGCGGGTCTCGAAGCCGGTGCTCCCTCCGCCTCACGGGCGTGTGCTCCACATGATCCCGGCGGGTCGATGAGTCGGGACCCTCAGGTCGCGAGCCATAGGATGACACTGTCCAATTGCCATTCCACGAAACGGGTTCAACGACTTATGTCCGCCATAACCCGCGACGAGGTCGCACACCTCGCCCGGCTGGCCCGGCTGGCGCTGGCCGACGAGGAACTCGACCACTTCGCCGCTCAGCTCGATGTGATCATCGGTGCTGTCGCCCGCGTCGCCGAGGTGGCGGCCGACGACATCCCGCCGTCCTCGCACGCGCTCCCGCTCACCAACGTCTACCGTCCCGACGAGGTACGGCCCGGCCTGACGCCCGAAGGGGCGCTGTCCGGCGCTCCGGCCGTCGAGGACGGCCGCTTCCGTGTCCCGCGCATCCTCGGGGAGGAAGCATGAGCCTCATCCACAGGTCCGCCGCCGAACTCGGCGCGCTCATCGCGAGCGGTGAGGTCTCGGCGGTCGAGGTCGCCCAGGCCCACCTCGACCGGATCGCCGCCGTCGAGCCCAAGGTCAACGCCTTCCTGCACGTCGACCCCGAGGTGACCCTGGAGCAGGCGCGGGCCGTCGACGCCCGTCGCGCCGCCGGGGAGGAGCTCGGCCCGCTCGCCGGGGTGCCGATCGCGCACAAGGACGTCTTCACCACCACGGACATGCCGACCACGGCCGGATCGAAGATCCTCCAGGACTGGCGCCCGCCGTACGACGCGACCGTGACGCGCCGCCTGCGCGAGGCCGGCCTGGTGATCCTGGGCAAGACCAACCTGGACGAGTTCGCGATGGGCTCCTCCACCGAGAACTCGGCCTACGGGCCCTCCCGCAACCCCTGGGACCTGTCCCGCGTCCCCGGCGGCTCCTCCGGCGGCTCGTCCGCCGCGGTCGCGTCCTACGAGGCGCCGCTGTCCACCGGCACCGACACCGGCGGTTCGATCCGCCAGCCCGCCGCGGTCACCGGCATCGTGGGCATGAAGCCCACCTACGGCGGCTCGTCGCGTTACGGACTGATCGCGTTCGCCAGTTCGCTGGACACCCCGGGCCCGTTCGCGCGCAACGTCCTCGACGCCGCTCTGCTCCACGAGGCGTTCTCCGGCCACGACGAGCTCGACTCCACCTCGGTGGACGCACCGGTGCCCCAGGTCGTGGAGGCGGCGCGCAGCGGCGACGTCGCGGGGCTGCGCATCGGCGTGGTCAGGGAGTTCGGCGGCGACGGCTACCAGGCGGGCGTGCTCGCCCGTTTCCACGAGAGCGTGGAGCTGCTGGAGTCGCTGGGGGCGAAGGTCGTCGAGGTCTCCTGCCCGTCGTTCACCACCGCGCTTCCGGCGTACTACCTGATCGCCCCCTCGGAGTGCTCGTCCAACCTGGCCCGTTTCGACGCCATGCGGTACGGCCTGCGCGTCGGCGACGACGGCACCCGCAGCGCCGAGGAGGTCATGGCGCTGACCCGGGCACAGGGCTTCGGCCCCGAGGTCAAGCGGCGCATCATCCTGGGCACGTACGCGCTGTCCAGCGGCTACTACGACGCCTACTACGGTCAGGCCCAGAAGGTCCGCACGCTCATCGCGCGCGACTTCGACGCGGCCTTCCAGCAGGTGGACGTGCTCATCTCGCCGACCACGCCGACCACGGCGTTCCCGATCGGCGAGCGCGCCGACGACCCCATGGCGATGTACCTGGCGGACCTGTGCACCATCCCGACCAACCTGGCGGGCAACGCGGCCATCTCTGTGCCGTGCGGCCTGGCGGACGAGGACGGCCTGCCGGTGGGGCTGCAGATCATGGCCCCGGTGCTCGGCGACGACCGCTGCTACCGCGTCGGTGCCGCGGTGGAGCGGGCCTTCCAGGACCGCTGGGGCGGCGACCTGCTCTCCAGGGCTCCGGAGCTGTAGGACTTTTCCCAAACTTCGGGGTGAAAGGGTAAGAGGTGACAGGGAGAACGGCGGCATGATCACTCGTATCGAGATCGACGGGTTCAAGTCCTTCTTGAACTTCGATCTCGATGTGCCGCCATTCCTCGCGCTGGTCGGTCCCAACGCGAGCGGCAAGTCGAACCTCTTCGACGCCGTGGAGTTCGTGGCGGCCGAGATCGAAGGGTCCGGCGGGCTGTTCGGCGCGGCCCGCGGGCTGCCGGGCGAGCAGTTCCACCGGGTCGCCCGCGGCACCGCGGTGCCGGGGTTCGCGGTCTCGACGGAGGCGCTGGTCGCCCCGGAGGCGGGTGCGGTGGTGCCGATCAGGTTCGACGTCGGCGCGGAGATGGTGCTCAAGATTCCCCGGTCCAGCGGCCCGGTCGTCAGCCACGTGGTCCGGCGGATCCCCGAGGAGCTCCTGGAACTCGTGGTCGAGGATCCCGACCCGCAGAACACCGCCCGCGGCGCGGTGCGGTCGTGGCGCCGATACGCGCCTTCTCCGGCGGCCATGCGCCGCCGGAGTTCCTCGGCCGACCGGGGGCCGCTCACCGCCGGCGGCGGGAACCTGGCCGCGGTGCTCGCGCGGATGGCCGGGACGGCGGCGTTCGACGACCTCACGGTCGATCTCGCCGCGGTGATCCCCGACGTGACGGGGCTCATCCCCCGCGCCGACCGCGAGAGGTGCTCCTTCGAGCTGGTCGTCGACGGCCAAGGTGCGGTGCCCGCGGCGCTGCTGTCGGACGGCACGCTGCGGATCCTCGGCCTCCTCGCCGCCCTGCACGACCCGGAGCACCCGGGCACCCTCCTGGTGGAGGAGATCGAGAACGGTGTGCATCCGGGCCGGCTCGGTGAGCTGCTCCGGCGGATCCGGCGGCGGATCACCCCGCCCGGCGGCGCTCTGCCGGCGCGGCAGGTGATCCTCACCAGTCAGTCGCCGGTGGTGGTGGCCGAGGTGTACCGGAGCGAGCCGGACGCGCTGACGTTCCTCGACACCGCGGTCCGCGTCGACCCCGACCACGACCGGGTGTCGCGGGTGACCGTGGCCAAGCCGGTCCAGCCGGACGGCGAGCCGGGCACGTTCGTCTCGCCCAGGCAGGTCCGCAAGTATCTGGGTGCGGCGGCATGACCCCCCGCCCACTGGTGCCCGGACTGGTCGCCGAGGGGGAGGCCGACGAGGGCTTCCTCGGCATCGTGATCTCCCGGCAGCTGCGCGAGCTCACCTGGACGTCGCCGTACGCGGTCGACGTCGAGGCGACCGAGGTCGTCTCCTGCCGCCGCGAGCACATCGTCGCGGCGCTGGAGGACCTCGCGGCCGACTGCCATCTGCTCTTCACCCACCGTGACGAGCGGGAACGCGGCCGGGCCGACGGCATCCGCTACCACTCGCACTACCTGGTGCCGGTGATCGGGCTGGGAGACACCGAGGCGTGGCTGCTGGCCGACCGCGCCGTTTGGGCCGGGCTCGCGGGCAGCGATCCCGATGTCCTGCCCGCGCGGCCCCGGGACGTCGAGCGGATCACCGACCCGGCGGCTGTGCTGGCCGCGACGGTCCCGCGGCGGGGCAAGCCGCCCCGCGACTACTTCGAGTACATAGGACGCAACATCGACCTCGCCGTCCTGGCCCAGGTCCCCGCCTACGCGAACTGGGTGGCCGAGACGAGGAACGCACTGAAGGGACTTGGTTATCTATGAGGGCTGACACAGCGCGACGAGGAGCGGTGAGCGACAGATGAGCGGCACCGAGACGACCATGCCGTACGACGAGGCGCTGGAGCGCTTCGAACCGGTGCTGGGCCTGGAGACGCACGTCGAGCTGGGTACGGCGTCGAAGATGTTCTGCGCCTGCCCGACCACCTTCGGCGCTCCGCCGAACACCCAGGTGTGCCCGGTCTGCCTGGCCCTGCCCGGTGCGCTGCCGACCGCCAACGCCGCCGCGATCGAGTCGACCATCCGCATCGGCCTGGCGCTCAACTGCTCCATCGCCGAGTGGTGCCGCTTCGCCCGGAAGAACTACTTCTATCCGGACATGCCGAAGAACTACCAGATCAGCCAGTACGACGAGCCGCTCTGCTCCGACGGCTACCTCGACGTCGAGGTCGACGGCACGACCGTCCGGATCGAGATCGAGCGCGTCCACCTGGAGGAGGACACCGGCAAGTCCACCCACGTGGGCGGCGCGACCGGTCGCATCCACGGCGCCGACTACTCCATCGTCGACTACAACCGCGCGGGCATCCCGCTGGTGGAGATCGTCACCAAGCCGATCCCGGGGACCGACCGGCTGGCCCCGGAGGTCGCCCGTGCCTACGGCACCGAGCTGCGTGAGCTCATGCGCACCCTCGGCGTCTCGGACGTGCGCATGGAGGAGGGCTCCATGCGTTTCGACGTGAACGTCTCCCTGATGCCGCGCGGTTCCTCTGAGTGGGGCACCCGCACCGAGACGAAGAACGTCAACTCGTTGCGCAGCGTCGAGCGCGCCGTCCGCGGTGAGATTGAGCGCCAGGCCGCGGTGCTGGCCGACGGCGGCAAGGTCATCCAGGAGACGCGCCACTTCCACGAGAACACCGGCACCACCACCTCGGGCAGGTCCAAGGAGGAGGCGCAGGACTACCGCTACTTCCCCGAGCCCGACCTGGTGCCGATCGCCCCCGACCCCGCCTGGGTCGCGTCGCTCAAGGCCGCTCTGCCGGAGCTGCCGAGCGTGCGGCGCAAGCGGCTCCAGCGGGAGTGGGGGGTCTCCGACCTCGACATGGCGGCCATGCACAACGCCGACGCCATCGCCCTGGTCGAGGCCACGGTCGCCGCCGGTGCCCCGCCCGCGGACGCCCGCAAGTGGTGGATGGGCGAGCTGGCCCGTCGCGCCAACGAGTCCGGGGTCCCGCTGGCCGAGCTGCCGATCACCCCCGACGACATCGCCCGGGTGTGCGCGATGGTCGCCGGCGGAGCGCTCAACGACAAGCTGGCCCGCCAGGTGCTGGAGGGCGTGCTGAACGGCGAGGGCTCTCCGGACCAGGTGGTGGCCGCCCGCGGCCTGCAGATCGTCAACGACGAGGGCGAGCTGCTGGAGATCATCGACCAGGTCCTGGCGGGCAACGCCGACGCGGCGGACAAGGTGCGCAGCGGCAAGATCGCCGCGGTCGGAGCCCTCGTCGGCGGGGTCATGAAGGCCAGCCGCGGCAAGGCCGACGCCGCCCGCGCCCGTGAGCTCCTGCTGGAGCGGCTCGGCGTCTCCGAGTAGCCGTCCGGCTCGGCGACCCGCGTCCGCGGGTCGCCGAGCCGTGCTCTACGCGGGGGAGTCGTCCGGTGCCTCGGAGGTGACGGAGGGCACGGCCGGAGCGTCCGCTTCCGGGAGGCGGATCCGGGCGAGCGCGTCGGCCACGGCGGGAGCGATGTGCGCGGTGAGCGCGGGATCCCGCTGGAGCACCTGCTCCGGCCGGCAGAACAGCACTCTGACGTTGTCCCCCACGAGCGGCAGGACGTACTCGTCCGCCGACGCCTCGTGGAAACCGAGACGCCGCAGCGTCGCGTCCTGCCCGGCGGCGGTTATGGCCCCCACCCAGATCATTTTCCGGTGCAGGTGCCGGGCCAGCACGTTGGCGGCCACGACGAGCAGCTTCCCGATGCGGCGGCCGCGATGCCGGGGATCGACGATCCATCGTGCCCCTTCGAGGACGTCCGATCGGCGGAACCCCTCGGACTCCAGAATCCGCGTCGCGACCTCCTCGTCCATCTGCATCACCCGGCTGGGCTCCAGGAGCTCGGCCGGAGCCAGCCGTGCCGATGCGATGATCTCTTCTGTGGAGGGGGCCCGGCACACCATGTGGTAGGCGTGGTCGTCGTGTTCGTCGGTGTCGTCGAACTTCCCGCTTGCGAGACGGAACCGGGGAAGACGTCCGTTGTCGTAGATCATCTCGCCGCGGAACGCTCTGAGCTCCCGCTGCCACGGCTCGGCGCCGAACGGCTCACAGCCGCCGGACGGCGGATGGATGTCGAGCCGTATGTCCTCCAGCGGCGGTCTTTCGGCACCTGATCCGCTTCGTTCGCCGGGCATCCCGTTTTCCTCGGTTCCTTGGTTCCGTACGCCGTGGTCTTTCCCGGCGTGGTCGTCGAGGTCGCCGTGCAATTCCTTCTCTCCTCGGGTGGGGCCGGCCGCCGGCGTCTTCTACGGTTTCCTGGCGAAGGCCAGGTAGACCGGCAGGGCCATCATGAACTCGCCCCGTGCGTCGGCCTGCTCCAGCGACTCGAACCACGGGGTGCGGTCGGCCTCCGCGACGACGTCCGGCATGCGCCGGTCGAGGACCGGGACCACGGACGCCGCCTCGGCCAGGTTCGTCAGCACGGGGTTCACCGCCCGCAGCACGGGGTCCGCCAGTCCCGCCCGGAGGAGCCGGCGGCGCAGGGTACGGCGACATGGTTTCTCCGGGCCGCGGATATCATCGCGGGATTCACATCGACCGCGGTCACCGAGCCGGAGGTTCCCACCAGGGCCGCGATTCTCCGTGCCATTTCCCCGAGCCCGCATCCGGCGTCCAGCGCGCGCTCGCCCGGGGTGACGGAGAGGAACTCGAGCGCCGAGGCGCGCAGTGTGTTTATCACCTCATGCAGGGAGACTCTTCCGATGTACTCCTGTGCCGCGGAATTCGTATGGAAGATCGCGTCCATGGACATCGTCCTCTCGTCGGCCTCGGACGCTCTCCGGACGTCGTCTCCGGGGATCCGCCCGGGAGCGGCCGTGTTCGAAGTTCGGGTGAAGCCTTCGGGCGAGGAACGGTGGCGCGTCCCCGGCCGGGGCGACACGTCTGCCTCACGCCGGTGCCGGAGGAACCGACGAGAACCGCCCTCCCTCTTCGGGGAAGGGGGAGGGCGGCTCGCCGAGAAAGGCCGAACCGGGCGGTTCGGCCGCCAGGATGGCCGACCGCCCTTGGGGATTTTTTGCATCCCACTGTGTGATCACTAGGATCTCGCCGCCCGGCGGGCGCTCCTCCCCGCAGGACGGCCGATCCGGTTCGGCCGGCCTGTTCCCCCCGAGACGCGGGCAACAGGCCGGCCGAACGTCACGGGGTCCTACGACGCGGGGCCCTGCGGGGCGGGGACCTCACGCAGCAGGCGCGACCTCCAGGGGCACCAGATCGAACCGGGCAGGAACGCGCCGCCCGCCTCGTCGAGGTGGTCCTCGACGTACCGGGGTGAGGCGTCGCACACCTCGATGGCGAAGGCGAAGAACGAGATCGAGCCCGGGTCGAGGTGGTAGGACCAGCCGGGGTTGTAGGGGGCGGGACGCTTGACGATCCGCCCCAGGACGTGGGACCTGTCACTCTGCGCACCGCTCAGGATGTCTCTGGCTTCCCGGATCTTGTCGGGGTCGGTGAGCTTGAAGACGACCCGGTCGGGGGCCGGCGGGTAGTCGAACTCGAAGTACGCCTCCGGTTCGGCCGTGGCGCGGTGGGTGGTGCCGGTCCGCCCGGCGTCGGCGGGCTGGGTGAAAGCCAGCATCGCGACCGCTGTGAGGACGCCGACCTTGGTGATGACACGTCGCATGAGCACCTCCGGTGCCTGATGGGCCGCGCAGGCGGCCCAGGTAGCTGAAAGTGAGGTAATGATTACACAAAGTGATGGCGTGGAGGCGGGATGGTGACCGGCCTCGCGGGGAAGCCGTGGATCGCGTGGGAGGGGGCCGGGTTTCCCGTGACCGCGCCTCGGTGGAAGTCGGGTTTACCGGGAAACCTCCGGATGTCGTGCGATCGGTTCGATGTCCGGAGGGGCGGAATGTTCTTTCGCCGAACGGCGCGACTTTTATCTGGTAATTAACATTTTCCGAATTGCCGGGCTATTGACGGAATTCAGCAATTTCTTGCACAGTGATCACGGCAGTCCCAGTTGTCACTCCGGTATGACCTGACCCCGTGATCGGAGATCTCCTGATGAAAAGGCTTCAGGGTGTCGTACTGGCGGTCGTGACGGCCGTCACCGGGCTCACCGCCGCGGCGGCACCCGCCCATGCGGCTCCTACGGACCGGGGTGCCCCCGCCGTCCGGGCCGCGACGGTGGACGCGATGGTCGTCGCCGACGGGGTCCGTCTGCGGTCGTCCGCCGGAGGTTCCGGGGTGGTCGGCCTGCTCTACTACGGCGACTACGGTCAGGTGCTGAACCCGGCCTCGACGGGCGGCTGGTGCCGGTTCCGGCTGGGCGGGAGGTCGGCCTCGGGGCTGCCCGCCGGGACCACGGGGTGGGTCGCGTGCTCCTACCTGGCGAGGGAGGACGGACTGCGGCCGGAGGGACCGCCCGTCGACACCCTCCAGTCCTAGCTCGGCCGCCCGGCTCCCCACGGCCGGGCGGCCGCCCTCCGCGCCGGCGGCACGAGCAGCACCAGCAGCGCCACCGCCAGCAGCGACGCCGCGATCGGGCTCCTGACCAGGACCGTCGGGTCGCCCGCGCCGATGGCCAGGGCCCGGCGGAGCTGGATCTCGGCCATCGGGCCCAGGATCATCCCGATCACGGCGGGGGCGACGGGCAGCCCGAAACGGCGCATCGCGAAGCCGAGCATCCCCAGCACGTACAGGATGACCAGTTCCACCCACGAGGAGTTCAGCGCGTAGACACCGAGCGCGGCGAACAGCAGGATCCCCGCGTAGAGGTAGGGACGGGGGATGTGCAGCACCCGTGCCCAGACGGGCGCCAGTGGCAGGTTGAGCACCAGCAGCATGGTGTTCCCCACGAACAGCGATGCGATCATTCCCCAGACCAGGGCCGGGTTGTGGTCGAACAGCTGCGGACCCGGCTGCAGGCCGTACTGCTGGAAGGCCGCCAGCAGGATCGCCGCCGTCGCGGAGGTGGGCAGGCCCAGAGTGAGGAGCGGGACGAGCGTGCCGGCGGCCGAGGCGTTGTTGGCGGCCTCGGGGCCGGCGACGCCCTCGATGGCCCCGTTGCCGTACTCCTCCCGGGCGACCCCGCGGGCCAGCCGCTTCTCCAGCGAGTACGACAGGAACGTCGGGATCTCCGCGCCGCCCCCGGGCAGCGCGCCGAAGGGGAAGCCGAGCGCGGTGCCGCGCAACCAGGGCCGCCACGAGCGCGACCAGTCGGCACGGCCGAGGAACGCCCGGCCCACCGGGATCACGTCCGGTTCGCCGTGCCGCAGCCGGGAGGCGACGTAGAGGACCTCCCCGACCGCGAACAACCCGACCGCGACGATCACCACCTCGATGCCGTCGAGCAGTTGCGGCACGCCCATGGTCAGCCGCGCCTGCCCGGTCTGCTGGTCGATGCCGATCAAGCCGATGACCAGGCCGATCCCCAGCGAGGCCAGCCCGCGCACCACCGAACGCGACAGCACCGACGACACCGCGGTGAAGGCCAGCACGGCCAGCGCGAAGTAGTCCTCGGGGCCGAAGGAGATCGCGAACTCCACCACCAGGGGCGCCGCGACGACCAGCAGCGCGGTGGCGAGCGTGCCCGCGACGAACGAGCCGATCGCGGCGGTCGCCAGCGCCTGGGCGGCCCGCCCACGCCTGGCCATCCGGTTCCCCTCCAGTGCGGTGATCATCGAGGAGCTCTCACCGGGTGTGTTCAGCAGGATCGAGGTGGTCGACCCGCCGTACATGCCGCCGTAGTAGATCCCGGCGAACATGATGAACGCGCTGGCCGGGGGCACGTTGAAGGTGATCGGCAGCAGCAGCGCCACGGTCATGGCCGGACCGATGCCGGGCAGCACGCCCACCAGCGTGCCCAGGGTGACGCCCACCAGCGCGTAGAGCAGGTTCACCGGGGTGAGCGCCGTCGTGAAGCCCTCGACCAGCAGCCGGAACGACTCCACTAGATCACCCCCGACAGCAGGCCGGCGGGCAGTGTCACGCCCAGCCCCTTGACGAAGGCCAGGTAGGTGGCGGTGGACAGCACGATGCCGACGGCCGCCGCGCGCAGCCGGGAGGCCGCCCCGAGCGTGGCCGACAGGCCGAAGAAGAGCAGCGCGCCCGCGACGATCCAGCCGAGCAGGTCCAGCAGCCCGGCGAAGGCCAGGAAGATGACGCTGACCAGCGCGACCGTCCGCCAGTCGGACCGGGCGCCGGTGTCGGCGTCCTCGGTCTGCTCGGGGTCGCCGCGACCGCCTCTGAGCACGTCGACCACGTAGCATAGCCCGATCAGCAGGAGCGCGGAGCCGACGATGAGCGGGAAGAACCGGGGGCCCAGCCCGAGCGCCGAGCCCGGCGCGGTCACGTCCGCCGTCCCCACGATCACGACCCCGCCGAGCGCCAGCACCGGCACCGCGAGCCCCAGCTCCGGCCGCCGCCACGAGAACCCGCGGCCCGGACGTTCCGCTCCGGTCGTCCTCTCGTCGACGGGCATCAGGAGACGAGACCCATCTCCGCGATGACGCCCCTGATTTTCTTCTGTTCGGCCGCGAGGAAGTCGGCGAACGGCCGGCCGGTCTGGAAGGCGTCGGTCCAGCCGTTCCTGGCCACGGTGTCCTTCCACGCCTGCGAGTCGTGCATCGTGGTGACCAGGTCGGTCAGCCGCTTGGTGGCCGCGTCGTCCAGGCCGCCGGGTGCGACGAACCCGCGCCAGTTGGCCAGCTCCACGTCCAGGCCGCCCTCCTTGAGGGTGGGAGCGTCGACGTTGCCGATCCGGGCGGGCGAGCTCACGGCGAGGGCACGCAGCTTGCCGGACTTCACATGCTCGGCGAACTCGCCGACGCCGGAGATGCCCAGCGCCACCTTCTCGCCCAGCAGGGCGTTGAGCGCCTCACCGCCGCCGGAGTGGGCGATGTAGTTGACCCGCTTGGGGTCGATGCCCGCGGCTTTGGCCATCAGGCCCGCCACGATGTGGTCGGTGCCCCCGGCGGAACCGCCCGCGATGGCGATCTTCGCCGGGTCGGCCTTCCACGCCGTCACCAGGTCGCCCAGCGTCCGGTACGGCGAACCGGCGGGGACCACGACGATCTCGTACTCCTCGGTCAGCTTGGCGATGGGCGTGGTGTCGGCCAGGGTCACCTTCGACTTGTTCTGCTCCACCGCACCCACCATGACCAGGCCCATGGTCATCAGCAGGTCGCCGTTGCCCTTCTCGCCCGCGAGTTGGGCCAGGCCGATGGTGCCGCCCGCGCCGGGCACGTTGTAGACCTCGACCCTGAGCGACGGCTCGGCCGCCTTCAGCGCCTCCTCCGCGGCGCGGGACGTCTGGTCCCAGCCGCCTCCCGGGGAGGCGGGAGCCATGATCCTCAACGCGCCGATGCCTGATCCGCCCGATTCGCCCGACCCGCAGGCGGTGAGCGCGGCCAGGGACAGTGCCGCGAGCGCGGCCAGCCTCCGAAGACGCATCGTCGTCAACTCCCAACAACGTGAGGAAAGCGTCGAGGAGGCACGCCCGTGCGGGACGGCATGCAGATCAGCTACGTGCTTGCCGTCATATCCGCATATCGCTGGCGAATTACTGCGGTTCTCGTCGCCGTCCCAGTCCCTTTGTCACCTCAGCCTACTTTTACCGGGGAGTTTGGCCATAGGGCGCCCCGCATGACGTCTCACGGCCGCAAGGACGGAGACCGGCGGTTCCCCGCCGAACCGTTCCGCGGCCCGGTGCGCGGACAGTGCGGGATGTCCTGATGTGACCGGCGCCGCGCGGATTGATTTGTTACTTCTTTTCGGGCCCAGGCCGGTGACCGTGGTCTAGTGTTGCCTGAGTTGGAGGCTGCGAAGCAGGACAGGAGACGGAGGCCGTGCGGAACGCCGGAGCGTCTGCGGACCCGCCGACGGATCCCTTCGAGGCGGTGCCCCTTCCCACGCGTCCCGTCCGTCCGGGCGCCCGAGACCCGCGGCTTCCCCCTGGGGCCCGGCCCGCCCGGTCGCCGAACGGCTCGCGTCTGCCCCCCGGAGTCTCGCCGGACATCTTCGGTTCCTCCGGTTCCGGGGGCCCGCCCGGTTTCGGTGGTCCGCCCGGCCCACCCGGGTTCGGTGGTCCGCCCGGCTCCTCGGGTCTCCTGCCGCCCCCCGCCCAGCCGCCGCAGCCCTGGCGGATGGCCGCCCCGCCCGAGCCCCGCACCCGCGACGAGTCGTCCGGCCGCGGCGGTGGATCGGGGCCGGAGGGCCCCCGTGAGGAGGAGCCGCCCCCGCGTCGCGGACGCGGCAGGAAGCCTCTGCTCGCCGTCGCGTGCGTCGTGGTGCTCGCCGCACTCGCCTACGCGGTGCCCGCGTTTCTGATGTCCGGCCGGGTGCTGCCCGGCACCAGCGTGCGCGGTGTCGACATCGGCGGCCTGTCCGCCACCGAGGCGGCCGACCGGCTCAGGGAGCGGCTGGCGGTCAGGGCGTCCGAGGAGATGCCCCTGGTGGCCGCCGGCAAGCGTTTCACGATCGAGCCGGGCGAGGCCGGGCTGGATCTCGACGTGGCCGCCACCGTCGACCGGGCGTCCAGCGGGTTCCCCGGTCCGGCGGAGGTCTGGCGGGCGCTGACCGGCACCACCGAACTGGAGCCCGAGGTCACCGTCGACCGCGAACTGCTGACCGAGACGGTCGAGGACCTGGCCGGGAAGATCGACCTGAGGGTCCGCGAGGGCTCGGTCACGTTCGAGGACGTCAAGCCGGTGAGCGTCATGCCGCGCGACGGCCGCGCGCTGGAGCGGCAGGCCGCCGCCGAGACCATCGCCGCGGCCTTCCTGACCGCGAAGGGCGAGGTCCGGCTCCCGGTCACGGTGATCAAGCCCAAGGTCACCGCGGCGACGGTCAAGAAGACCGCGGCCAGGGCCGACGAGGCGCTGTCCGGCCCGGTGACGCTCACCAGCGGAGGCAAACGGGTCCAGTTGCCGGTGCGGACACTCGCCGAGCACCTGTCCTTCGAGCCCGACGGCGCGGGCGGCATGCGGCCGTCGTTCGACGCCCGCAGGGCCGTGGCCTCGGTGGAGAGACAGCTCGTCGACCCCGCCCGGGCGCCCCGCGACCCCACGTTCAAGATCGTCAACGGCAGGCCGAAGCTGGTCCCCGGCCGTAAGGGCAGGGGGATCGACGACGCCAAGCTCGCCGACGACGTCGCCCGGATGGTCGCCGAGGGCGGCGACCGGACGATCCCGGTCACCCTGACGATCGTCAAGCCCCGCATGTCCGACGCCGAGGCGCGCAAGCTCGGCATCAAGGAGAAGATCAGCGAGTTCACCACGCCCTACGAGTGCTGCCCGCCGCGGGTGACCAACATCAGGACGATCGCCAAGCTCCTCGACGGCTACCTGGTCAAGCCCGGTGAGGTGTTCTCGCTCAACGGAGTCGTCGGCGAGCGTGACAGGGCACGCGGGTTCGTCCCCGCCCCCATGATCCAGGGGG
Source organism: Streptosporangium becharense (assembly GCF_014204985.1). NCBI lineage: Bacteria > Bacillati > Actinomycetota > Actinomycetes > Streptosporangiales > Streptosporangiaceae > Streptosporangium > Streptosporangium becharense. The sequence continues at coordinate 5,086,074 of NZ_JACHMP010000001.1, forward strand.
GCCGGCTGGTCGACTCGGTGGGCGGCGGCATCTCCCAGTTCGTCACCACCATGTACAACGCGGTGTTCTTCGGCGGCCTGGAAGACGTCCAGCACATGGCGCACGAGTTCTACATCTCCCGCTACCCGGCCGGCCGCGAGTCCACCGTCTCCTGGCCCGAGCCGGACTTCCGCTGGAAGAACGACTCGCCGTACGGCGTGCTGGTGAAGACCTCCTACACCGACAGGGGCGTCACCGTCGCCTTCTGGAGCACCAAGCGCTACGACATCGAGTCGATCTCCTCCGAGCGCTACAACATCACGCCGTTCAAGAGGGCGACCGACAGCGGTCCCGGTTGCATCCCGATGACCGGTCAGCAGGGCTTCACGATCGACGTCTGGCGGGTCTTCAAGAAGGACGGCAAAGAGATCAAGCGGGTCAAGAAGACCACGGTCTACCGTCCCGAGCTCGACCTGAAGTGCGTCGCGGAGGCGGACACGAGCGCGGACGCGGGCACGAGCGCCGGCACGGACGACGCGGATGCGGACGCGGGCACGAGTGCCGGCACGGGCGGGGACACAGCCGGGGATACAGAGGGAGACACGGCCGGCGACACGGAGGGCGACGCGGAGGACTGACGCGTGGCGCCGGGACCGCCAGGACCGCCGGGGGCCGCCGGGCGGACGATCCGCGGAAGCGGCGCGGCTGGATAATGCACCCATGAAGATCTGGGTCCCCTCCGAAGCCGCCGCCGACGTCCTGTGCGACCTGCCCGAAGTCGAGTGCACCGTCTACGACGGAACCGGGCCGGTCCCGGACGGTCCCGAGGAGGTCGAGGTCTGGATCCCCCCGTTGATGCCGGTGCCGCGGACCCCCGAACTGCTCGCGCGGATGCCGCGGCTGCGGCTGCTGCAGACCGTCACGGCGGGCGTCGACGCCTACCGGCCGTACATGCCGCAGGGTGTGACCCTGTGCAACGCGCGCGGCGTACACGACGCGGGCACCGCGGAATGGGCGGTGGGTGCGATGATCGCCGCGCTGCGGGAGTTCCCCGGCTTCGCCGTGGCACAGCGCGAGGGCGAGTGGACGTATCACCACACCGGCGTGCTGGCCGACTCCACCGTGCTGATCGTCGGCTACGGCTCGATCGGCGAGGCCCTGGAACGCAGGCTCGCCGGGTTCGAGGTGGAGATCGTCCGGGTGGCGAGCACCGCCCGGGACGGCGTGCACAGCCAGGAGGAGCTGCCCGAACTGCTGCCGGAGGCGGACGTGGTGGTGCTGCTGGTGCCCTCGACGCCCTCGACCACCGGCCTGGTCGACGCCGCGTTCCTGGCGGCGATGAAGGACGGCGCCCTCCTGGTGAACGCGGCCAGGGGGCCGGTGGTCGACACCGGAGCGCTCGTCGCCGAGCTGCGCCGGGGCCGCATCCTCGCCGCGCTCGACGTCACCGACCCCGAGCCCCTGCCCCGGGAACACCCCCTGTGGACGGCGCCCGGGGTGTTCATCACCCCGCACGTGGCGGGCAGCACCCCGGCCTCGGTGCGGCGCACCCTCAAACTGCTCCGGTCCCAGCTCCTGCGGTACCTGGCGGGTGAGCCGCTCAAAAATGTGATCACGGGTTCCTACTGACCGGCAAAGGAATCCGGACCGTGGCTACCTCGTGACCTGCGGTGCGTAGCGTCGATAACCGCGGTCACCGTCGCCCGTCCGGTTATCAGATCGGTGACGACCGCGGCGTTGTCACCCCCCGGACACGTGCGACGGCACACACTGGCCATGTGCCGGCGCGAGAGCGGAGGACGGAAGAAGGACGACGCGCCCGTGACGGCAACGTGAGCGCGGTGAGTCGAGGGATGCCGCGAGAGCGAGACGGAACGACAGTGATGGGCAGACGACATTGATCCGCTGGCGTGACCCCCGGGTAGCGCTGACCGCCGTGGCCGGTTTCGGCGCCGTGGGCCTTGTTGCCGCTCTTGTCGGCGGCGCCTCCGCCGTGGTCGTCGAGGCGGTGGCGGGTGTGTTCGCCGCCGGCGCCGCAGCGGTCTCCCTGTTCGCCGCCGCCCGCGGGGAGTCCGGGCGGCGCAGGGCACTGGCCTGGCGCTGGCTGGCCGCGGGCTCGCTCACCTGGCTGGCCGGGGTCGGCGTGCGGCCGATCGCGGACGGCACGCCCTTCGTGGTGACCTTCGCCGACCTGGTTCTCCTGGCGGGTACGGCCATGCTCGCCGTCGGCACCGGCCTGAGCGCCGTGCGTCCGGCCCGGGGGCAGGCGTTGCTGCGCGACCTCACCGACTCGTACGTGAGCGCCGCCTCGATCCTCGTGATCAGCTGGGTGTTCCTGCTGGGCCAGGTTCATCGCGGGGCCGGTGCCGCGGGTGACGCCGTCGTCACCTTCGCCCCGCCCCTGCTCTGTCTCGTCCTCACCTGCGTCGTGGGGCCCGCGGTGATCCCGATCCGCCGGTCCGCCTGGCCGGTGGGCCTGGCCGCGCTGGCGGTGCTGTCCGCCATCACGACCTCCGAGACGGTCACCGCGCTGGCCAGGGTGAGCGGCGACACGCCGTCGCTCGCCTGGGTGTGGCTGGCCCCGGCGGCCTTCCTGGTGCTCGCGGCCGCACCGTGGAGCGTCCACGCGACCGGCGCGTACGACCCGGCGGACGACGAGCCGGCGGTCCGCGAGAGCACGTCCCCGCTGATCGCGGCGATCCCGCTGGTCCTGGTCGTCGCGGCCACCGTCGTCGTGCTGCTGCACGTGATCGGCGGCACCGTGCCGGGGCCCGTGCCGGCCCTGGCCGTGGTGTGCGCCTCGATCGTCGCCGTCCTGGTGGTGCGCCTGTTCGTGACCCTGGTGGAGACCGGCCGGCTGCGCCGGCTGGTCCACCTGGGCGAGCGGCAGCTGCACGATCTGGCGGAGAGCACCGGAGACGTGGTCCTGCTGTGCGACTGCGACGGCGTGATCCTGGAGATCGGCGACGGTGTCGAGATCACCTACGGCTACCGTCCGGCCGACCTGGTCGGCGGGAGGATCTTCGACTACATCCATCCCGAGGACGTCCCCGGCATCCAGATGGCGCTGGAGGCGATGAGCCCGGACGAGGACCCCGCGGATCCGGCGGGCGCCTGCATGGTCGCCTGCCGGGTCCGGGCCTCCGACGGCACCTGGCGGCCCGCCGAGTCGGTGGCCACCCGCCACCTGCGCGGCGAGGGCCTGCTGCTGGTCACCACCCGCGACGTCAGCGGCCAGGAGGCGTTGCGCAACCAGGTCGCCCACCTGACCTTCCACGACGGCATCACCGGGCTGCCCAACCGGGCCTACTTCGAGGAGCGCACCCGTGAGGTGCTGGCCCGGCCCGGTGCGAGCGGGGCCGCCGTGGTCTTCCTGGACCTGGACGGTTTCACCGCGGTCAACGACTCGGTCGGTCACGCCAGCGGCGACTACCTGCTCGGCCAGGCCGCGCGCAGGCTCCGCGCCGCCGTACGCGCCGACGACACCCTGGCGCGCTGGGGCGGGGACGAGTTCGCGGTGCTGCTGGAGGCGGTCGACGCGCAGACCGCGGTCGACCTGGCCGAACGGCTGGTCCGCACGGTCTCGTCCGAGCCGTTCCGGGTGGCCGACCGCGACGTCGCGCTGACCGCGAGCGTCGGGGTGGCCTTCTCCGACGACGACGTCTCCTCGGCCGACCTGATCCGCAACGCCGACGTGGCGATGGCCAGGGCCAAGGAGCTCGGCGGGCGCCGGGTCGAGGTCTTCGCCGCGCACATGCACGCCGACGTGGTACGCCGCCTGGAGCTCGCCGCCGACCTGCAACGCGCGCTGCTGGAGAACCAGTTCGCGATCGAGTACCAGCCGGTGGTGGACCTGGCGACCTCGCGCGTCACCGCGGTCGAGGCGCTGGTGCGCTGGTGGCGCGGCGGCGTGTTCGTACCGCCGGAGCAGTTCCTCGGCCCGGCCGAGGACACCGGCCTCATCGTGCCGCTGAGCGAGTGGATCCTGCGCGAGGCGTGCCGGGAGGTGGCCGCCTGGCGTGCCTCCTCCTGGGAGATCGGGCTCTCGCTCAACCTGTCGGCCCGGCAGATCATGGCGCCGCGTTTCGTGGAGACCGTGGAGTCGGCGCTCGCCGACAGCGGGCTGCCGCCCAGCGCGCTGACCCTCGAGGTCATCGAGGAGATGCTGGTCGAGGACGCCGAGGAGACCGTCGCCCGGCTCTCGGAGCTGCGCACCCTCGGTGTGCGGCTGGCCATCGACGACTTCGGCACGGGGTACGCCTCGCTGGCGTTCCTGCGGCAGCTCCCGGTCGACATGATCAAGATCGACCCGTCGTTCGTGTCCGGGCTCGGACGTGACGACACGCTGACCCTGCTGACCCGCACGATCGTACGGCTCGGTCACGACCTGGGCCTGATCGTGGTCGCCGAGGGCATCGAGCGGCCCGAGCAACTGGAGCTGCTGCGCGAGATGGGCTGCACCCGCGGCCAGGGCTTCCTGGTGGCCCGCCCGATGGCCGCCCCCGGCGTCGCCTCGCTGATGCGCACCAGCCTGTCCAGCCTGGGGTCGCCCGCCTGATCAGCCCGGGGTCGCCGGCCTGACCAGCCTGGGGTCGCCCACCGGTCGGGCCGGGGCCTCCCGCCCGGCCCGGCGGGAGACCCGTTTCACATCTCGGATCCTGAGACACGTGTCCCATCAATTTGACGGGGGCATGCTCTGTCGGCCATGGTGGAGCCATGCAGCATCACCGTGGGATTCTCGTAGTACTTCGCCGGCGCGCAGGCCGATAGCGAAGCACTCCGACCTGCGCGCCGCCCCAGCTCCACCTTTTTCGGTGGAATGGGGCATTTTTTATGCCATCAAGCATGTCCAGCCACAAGGAACGAGCCGATGACCGAGCAGATGACAGGAGCTCAGGCCCTGGTGCGGGCCCTGGAGCACGTCGGGGTCGACACTGTGTTCGGGATCCCGGGCGGCGCCATCCTCCCCGCCTACGATCCTCTCTACGACTCGACCAAGGTCCGGCACGTGCTTGTACGGCACGAGCAGGGCGCCGGCCACGCGGCCCAGGGCTATGCCCAGGCCACCGGCAAGGTCGGAGTGTGCATGGCCACCAGTGGTCCGGGCGCGACCAACCTGGTCACCCCGATCGCCGACGCCTACATGGACTCGGTCCCGATCGTCGCGATCACCGGCCAGGTGGACAGCAAGTTCATCGGCACGGACGCCTTTCAGGAAGCCGACATCTCCGGCATCACCATGCCGATCACCAAGCACAACTTCCTGGTCACCGACGCCCACGACATCCCCAGGACGATCGTCGAGGCGTTCCACATCGCCTCGACCGGCCGGCCGGGGCCGGTGCTGGTCGACATCGCCAAGGACGCGCTCCAGATGTCGACGACCTTCTCCTGGCCCCCGGTCATGCAGCTTCCCGGGTACCGCCCGGTGACCCGCCCGCACTCCAAGCAGATCCGCGAGGCGGCCAAGCTGATCGCCGAGTCGCGGCGGCCGGTGCTCTACGTCGGCGGCGGCGTCCACAAGGCGCGCGCGTCGGCGCAGCTGCTGGAGTTCGCCGACCTGACCGGCATCCCGGTCGTCACCACCCTGATGGCGCGCGGCACCTTCCCCGACAGCCACCCGCTGCACATGGGCATGCCCGGCATGCACGGCTCGGTCTCCGCGGTCGGCGCGCTGCAGCGCTCCGATCTGATCATCGGGCTGGGCGTCCGCTTCGACGACCGGGTCACCGGGGCCCTGTCCACCTTCGCGCCGCACGCCAAGGTCGTCCACGCCGACATCGACCCGGCGGAGATCTCCAAGAACCGGCACGCCGACGTCCCGATCGTCGGCGACTGCCGGGAGGTCCTCACCGACCTGATCGCCGCCGTGCGCGGTGACGAGACCAGGGGCGACTACACCGCGTGGCTGAGTGAGCTCAACGGTTACAAGCAGACCTACCCGCTGGGCTACACCTCGTTCGAGGACGGTTCGCTGGCCCCGCAGTACGTCATCGAGCGGCTGAGCGCGATCGTCGGGCCGGACGCCATCTACACCGCGGGCGTGGGCCAGCACCAGATGTGGGCCGCGCAGTTCATCGGCTACGAGAACCCCGGCTCGTTCATCAACTCCGGCGGCGCCGGGACGATGGGCTTCTCGCTGCCGGCCGCGATGGGCGCCAAGATGGGCCGTCCCGACGCCACGGTGTGGGCCATCGACGGCGACGGCTGCTTCCAGATGACCAACCAGGAGCTCGCCACCTGCACCATCGAGGGCGTGCCCATCAAGGTCGCGGTCATCAACAACGGTAACCTTGGCATGGTCCGGCAGTGGCAGACGCTCTTCTACGACGGGCGTTACTCCAACACCAACCTGCAGACGGTCCGCCGGATCCCGGACTTCGTCAAACTCGCCGACGCGTACGGCTGCGTCGGCCTGCGGTGCGAGCGTCCGGAGGACGTGGACGCGACGATCGAGAAGGCGATGCAGATCAACGACGTGCCGGTCGTCGTCGACTTCGTGGTGCACCAGGACGCGATGGTCTGGCCGATGGTCGCGGCGGGCACCAGCAACGACGACATCAAGTTCGCGCGCGACATGGCGCCGGTCTGGAACAGCGAGGATTAGGCGATGAGCAGGCACACCCTCTCCGTGCTGGTGGAGAACAAGCCCGGCGTGCTCGCGCGCGTCGCGTCGCTCTTCAGCCGCCGGGGGTTCAACATCGACTCGCTGGCGGTCGGGCCGACCGAGCACGCCGACATCTCGCGGATGACCATCGTGGTCAACGTCGAGGACCTGCCCCTGGAGCAGGTCACCAAGCAGCTCAACAAGCTGGTCAACGTGCTGAAGATCGTGGAGCTCGACCCCGCGCAGTCGGTGCAGCGCGAGCTGACGCTGATCAAGGTGCGGGCCGACGCGGACAACCGCTCCAGCGTCCTGGAGCTGGTCAACCTGTTCCGGGCGCGTTGTGTCGACGTCGCCTCCGACGCGGTGACCATCGAGGTCACCGGCACGCCGGACAAGCTGCAGGCGTTCATCAAGGTCCTGGAGCCGTTCGGCATCAAGGAACTCGTCCAGTCGGGCATGGTGGCCATCGGCCGCGGCGCCCGTTCCATCACCGACCGTTCTCTCCGGGCCCTGGACCGGACCGCGTAAGGCGTACGAGAAACCCGAAAGGTTAAAGCAAGTGACTGAGATCTTCTACGACGACCAGGCCGACCTGTCGATCATCCAGGGCCGGCACGTGGCCGTCCTGGGGTACGGCAGCCAGGGCCACGCCCACGCGCTCTCGCTGCGTGACTCCGGGGTGGACGTCCGGGTCGGCCTGCCCGAGGGTTCCAAGAGCCGGGAGAAGGCCGAGGCGGACGGCCTGCGCGTGCTCACCCCCTCCGAGGCCGTCGAGGAAGCCGACCTCACCATGATCCTCGCGCCGGACCACGTCCAGCGTGACCTCTACGCCCAGCACGTGGCGCCGAACCTGGTCGAGGGCGACGCCCTCTTCTTCGGTCACGGCCTCAACATCCGGTACGGCCTCATCGAGGCCCCGGAGGGCGTGGACGTGGCCATGGTCGCCCCCAAGGGTCCCGGTCACCTCGTCCGCCGGCAGTACACCGCCGGTCGCGGCGTGCCGTGCCTCGTCGCGGTGGAGAAGGACGCCAGTGGCAACGCCCTGGCCCTGGCCCTGTCGTACGCCAAGGGCATCGGCGGCACCCGCGCCGGCGCGCTGAAGACCACCTTCAAGGAGGAGACCGAGACCGACCTGTTCGGCGAGCAGGCCGTGCTGTGCGGCGGCGTGTCCGAGCTGATCAAGGCCGGTTTCGAGACCCTGATCGAGGCGGGCTACCAGCCCGAGGTCGCCTACTTCGAGTGCCTGCACGAGATGAAGCTGATCGTCGACCTCATGTACGAGGGCGGCATCCACAAGATGTACTGGTCGGTCTCCGACACCGCCGAGTACGGCGGCTACTCCCGTGGCCCGCGCGTGGTGACGGAGGAGACCAAGAAGGAGATGCGGCGCATCCTCGCCGAGATCCAGTCCGGTGAGTTCGCCAGGGAGCTGGTGGAGGAGTTCGACAGCGGGCAGAAGAAGTTCACCGCCTACCGCGAGGAGCTCGCCCAGCACCCGATCGAGAAGACCGGCGCCAAGCTCCGCCCGATGATGAGCTGGCTCAAGTAGTGACGGCAGCGGGCCCGCCCCACCGGGGCGGGCCCGCCCCCGTCTTCCCGCGGCCCGGGGTTTCGCACGGGCGACGGGGAGACGGGACGGGCCGCCGGGGCCTCAGTGCCTGGCGAAGTCCTGGGTCCAGTAGATGCCCCGGGGGCTGTCGGCCACGCCCACCCCGATGTGGGTGTAGGCGCAGTTCAGGATGTTGGCCCGGTGGCCGGGGCTGTTCATCCAGCCCCGCACCACCTCGGTGGGGGTGCGCTGGCCCATCGCGATGTTCTCCGCCCAGGCCCGCATCGGGCTGAAACCGGATGCCTTGATCCGGTCGGTCATGGTCCGGCCGTCCCGGGACGTGTGGTCGAAGTAGTCGCCGGCCGCCATGTCGGCCGAGTGACCCTGCGCCGCCGAGCGCAGCTTCGGGTCGTGGGTGAGCGGGCCGCACCCGGCCTTCTGCCGCTCGGCGTTGGTCAGGCGCACCACCTCGTTCGCGGTCGAGGAGCCGGGGGCGGGGGCCGCGGTGGCCGTCGGCGCGGGGGCGGCCGTCGTCGTGGTGGTGGGCACGGGCGCCGGGGTGGGTGCCGGGGCGGGGGAGCAGGAGACCCGGACCGCTGCGGAGCGGGCCGTGTTGCCGGTGTAGTCGGTGACGACGGCGTAGTAGACGCCGGAGACGCACCGTGCCCGCACGGTCACCCGCCCGTTGACGCCGCGCAGGGACGCGCTCTTGACGACCGGGTCGTCGCCGGGCACGGCGCGCTGGAGGCGGATGCGGACCAGGGCGGTGTCGTCGCAGCCCAGCCGGGCGGCGGACGCCTGGATCCGCCCGGCGGAGACGCGGGGTTTCACGGCGTACACGCGGCACGCCGCCCGCGAGCCGGCTTCGTTCTGAGGCGCCGCACCCGGGGCCGCCACCTCCAGGGGCACGTCCCGGGGTACGGCCTGCGGGGCCGCCACGGACTGGATCGTGTCGACCGGCGTGCTGAACGAGACCTGAGTCATGGCGATCGGCGCGCCGAACGCGGTCAGGCCACCGAGGCACAGCAGTGCCCCCAGCGGTTTACGCATGTCGGTTCCTCCAGTTGGGGGTGGACGCTGGATGGACGACTCCGCATTCTGTCGGGAACGTAACCGTTTTGTCATCAAATTTCAGACATTAATCTGGGTCCCAGGTAAACCAGAGTGACAGGAGAGGCGTCGCGATCATCGCCTCACGGGGCTCCGGTCCGGGCGGGAACGCCGATATTCCCGGCGGTCCGGGACGGGAGTCCGCCCCGGACGGCGGCGCGGGGCGGAGCGCCGGTGTGACGAAGGTCGCGGCCGGCGGACGGCGGCCTGGAGGGAAGGTCCAGGTCCGGGGAGGGACGCGATCGGGCCGTGCGGCGGTTCGGCCGGAGCGCCGAGGTGAGTGAGTGGGGCGGTCGCGGCCGGGCGGACGGCGGTCCGGGCATTCCCGTCCTCTGGGCCTACCGAGCGGACACTTGGTGCGGTTGAATATGGCATGATCTCCCGGGCGCCTTCCCCCGCCGTCGTCACCGTGCCGCGCGGGGTCCGCCTCGGCTACGGTGTCGGCTCGGTCTGCACCGCGACGTTCTCCACGGTCCCCGGCCTGCTGCTGCTGTTCTACATGACCAACGTGCTGGCGGTCCCCGCCTGGATCGCCGGCGTCGTGGTGTTCCTGCCCAAGCTCTGGGACGTCGTCGTCAACCCCTGGGTGGGGCAGCGTTCCGACCGGACGGTCTCCCACCTCGGTGCCCGCCGGCCGTGGATGCTCCTGGGTGCGCTCACCCTGCCGGTGACCTTCGCGCTCACCTTCGCCGGGCCCCCGCTCACCGGCCTGCCCGCCGCGCTGTACGTCACCGTCTGCTACTTCCTCACCGCGACGGCGTACGCCTTCTACGAGGTGCCCTACAAGGCGATGCCGGCCGAGATGACCGACGACTACCACGAGCGCTCCTCGTTACTGCAGTGGAAAATGGCCTTCGTCGGCCTCGGGATTCTGCTCTCCGGCGCCGGGGCGCCGGCGATCGCCGGCGACGAGGTCTCCGGCTACCGGACCATGGGGATCGTCGTCGGGGCCGTGCTGCTGGTGTCGATGCTCGCTTCCTTCTTCGGCACGGCCCACGCCCCGATGATCGCCCGAGCGGAGGCGGAGCCGTCGATCCGGGCCCAGTTCGCCGCGGCCCGCTCGAACCGGATGTTCATGGTGCTGCTCGGCCTGAGCTGTGCCCAGATGTTCGCGGCCGGGGTCATGCTGGCCGGCGCGCCTTACTACGCCACGTACACGCTGGGCGAGCCCGGGGCCACCACCACGCTCTTCGTGTGCCTCGTCGGCCCGCTGCTGGTCACGATGCCGCCCTGGGTCTGGCTGTCCAAGCGCTACGACAAGCGCGGCGCGATGATCCTGTCGTCGGCGCTGTTCATGGCGGGCACCGTCGGGATGGTCTTCTCCGATTCCTTCGGGGCGGTGTACGCGCACGCGTGCGTGCTGGTGGTCGGCGTCGGCTACGCGGGGCTCCAGTTGCTGCAGTTCTCCATGCTCTCCGACGTGATCGTCCACGACGCGCTGGTCACCGGGAAGCGCCGGGCCGGGGTGTTCACCGGCCTGTGGACGGCCGCCGAGACCGTGGTCTTCGCGCTGGGTGCGCTCGTGTTCGGCTGGCTCCTCGGCGCGGCCGGCTTCGTCGAGTCCGACCCCGCCACACCGGTCGCCCAGTCGAGCTCGGCGGTCACCGCGGTTCTGTACGGCGCCACGCTGCTGCCCGCGGTCGTGGTCGGCGTTGGCATCCTGCTCACCACGCGCTACACCCTGACGGCCGAGCAGTTACGGGCGGCGGGGGCCGCCACGGCGGAGCCGGGGCTCCGGAGCGCGGGAGAGCCGGGGTGGAACGAGGGAGAGCCGGGGCTCCGGAGTGCGGGAGAGCCGGGGCCTCAGAGCAGCTGAGGGGCGATCACCATGAACCCGCAGTCGCCGAAGGAGATCACGTCACCGGGGCGGACCCTGGCCGGCCCGACCAGGCGCCAGTCGTTCAACCGGGTCCCGTTCAATGAACCGAGGTCGATGAGGGTCCAGCCCTCCTCGTCGCGGCGGAGCTCGGCGTGCACCCGTGAGACGGTCAGGTCGGCGAGGACCAGGTCGCAGGCGGAGCCCCGGCCGACCACGTAGCGGGTCCGGCCGTCGCCGGGCAGTGCCAGCCTGGGCAGCCGGGGACGTCGCCAGGCCGACTCGACCCGTTTGGTGAAGTCGGAGGCCGAGGCGACCATCTCGGTCACCAGGCGTCGCAGCCGGCCGCGCTGCGGCAGGTCGACCACCAGGTTCTCCAGCTCGCCGCGGCTCTGTGCGCGCAACGCCATGTCGACGCGACCGAGGAACGTGTCGTGCGACAGGTGCCCCTCGACGGCACGGTCGCGGAGCTCGTTGATCGCGCGATCTCGGTCCCCATCGGAGGCGCGGAACGGGGGATGCGTCGAGCTCATCTTCCGAGTATCGGCCCCAGCGGCGGAACCTGTCCAGAATATGCGGATCTCTTGCCGTGACCATACTGAGTATGCATACTCAGTATTCATGGCGATTCGGCAAGGCCTGCTCGCTCTGTTGAGCCAGGGGCCCCGCTACGGCTACCAGTTGCGCGCGGAGTTCGAGGCGTCGACAGGGGCGACCTGGCCGCTCAACATCGGCCAGGTCTACACGACCCTCTCCCGCATGGAGCGCGACGGCCTGGTGAGCCCCGGTGAACAGGACGACCAGGGCCGGGTCGTCTACTCGATCACCGAGGCCGGCCGGACCGAGATGGAGCGGTGGTTCGACACCCCCGTCGCCCAGTCCGACCGGCCCCGGGATGAGCTGGTCATCAAGCTGGCCATGGCCGTCGCCGCCGGTGCGGACGTGCGTCCGATCATCCGGGCCCAGCGCACCGCCACCATGAGCACGCTGCAACGCCTCACCCGAGCCAAGCACACCGCCGTCCAGGGGGCCGCGCAGCGGCTGGTGCTCGACTCGATGATCTTCCAGGCCGAGGCCGAGCAGCGCTGGCTCGATCACTGCGAGGCCGTGCTCACGGCCTCGCCCCGGACTCAGGAGAGACAACGATGAGTTTCGACCCGGTCTTACGGCTCGCGGGCGTCACCCGCGTGCACGGCGACGGGCCGCAGGCCGTGACGGCGCTCCGGGAGGTGAACCTGGACGTCGACCCCGGGCAGTTGGTCGCGGTGATGGGGCCCTCCGGGGCTGGCAAGTCCACCCTGCTCAACGTCGCGGGCGGGCTCGATCGGCCCACCTCGGGCTCGGTGGTCGTCGAGGGCGTCACCCTGACGGACCTGCCGGCCGCGGGGCTCGCCGCGCTCCGCCGCCGCCGCGTCGGCTACGTCTTCCAGGACCTCAACCTCATCCCCTCCCTCACCGCCGCCGAGAACGTGATGCTCCCGCGCGAGCTGGACGGGATCCGGGCGAGGCAGGCCCGCCGCGAGGCGCTGGAGGTCCTCACCGAGGCCGGCGTCGGCGAGATCGCCGACCGCTTCCCCGGCGAGATCTCCGGCGGCCAGCGCCAGCGGGTCGCCATCGCCCGTGCCCTGGCCCGGGAGCGGCGGCTGATCCTGGCCGACGAGCCCACCGGCGCGCTCGACACCCCCACCGGTGACGAGATCCTCCAGCTCCTGCGTGCCCGCTGCGACGCCGGGGCGGCGGTCCTCCTCGTCACCCACGAGCCCCGCTACGCCGCCTGGGCCGACCGGGTGGTCTTCCTGCGCGACGGTGAGATCGCCGACTCCACCGCGGTCTCCCTGGAGAGCGCCCGATGAGCGCCGGGGCCGGGGCCCAACCGGGCCGCGCGCGTCTCACGCCGGCGGCGTTCCTCGCCGCCCTGCGGATCTCCCGGCGGGCCGCCCTGCGGGCCCGGGGACGCACCGCTCTGATCGTCACGATGATCGCCCTGCCCGTCCTCGTGATCACCGTGCTCCTGACCCTCCGGGAGACCGTGGACATCAGCCCGCGGGAGGGGCTGACCGCGCAGATCGGAGCCGCCGACCTCCGGGTCTGGACGACCTGGAGCCCGGGGGCGGTGACGCAGGACGTCGAAGGAAACCTCTCCTGGAATGATCCGGGCCCGCTAAGAGGGCCGCGCACCGCCGGGGAGATCATGGGTCTCCTCGGACCGGGGGCCCGGATCATCCCGGCGAACGACGGCAGCGTCGAGTTCAGGGGAGCGGACGGCTACGACCGGGTGTCCGCCCACGAGCTGGACCTGCGCGACCCGCTGACCAAGGGGATGTACCGCCTGCTCCGGGGCCGCCTCCCGGCCACGCCCGGGGAGGTCGCGGTGACCGCCGGCGCGCTGGAGCACGGGTTCCGGCTCGGCGGGACGGTGGAGATGACCCCCAGGAGGACGCCGATGCGGGTCGTCGGCGTGATCGAGCCCCCGCACCGGGTCGGGATCACGGAGGCCGTGGGACTCCCCGGCACCCTGCTGTTCGACAAGCGGAACGGCAGCGGCAGCGGCTGGCTGGCCGACACCCCGGCGCCGCTGACCCGGGACGGCGTCCGGAAGCTGAACGGCGCCGGGTTGCGCGTCCAGGCTCCTGCCGTCGTGGAACATCCGGAGGACTACCCCGATCCCGTCGTCCGGTACGACGTCGACCGGATCGTGGGCATCGGGCTCGCCGGGCTCATGATCGTGTTGGAGACGGTGCTGCTCGCCGGCCCGGCCTTCGCGGTCGGGCTCCGCCGCCGCCGCCGCGAGCTCGCGCTGATCGCCGCCCAGGGCGGATCGCCACGGCACCTGCGCATGATCGTGCTCGCGGACGGTCTCGCCCTCGGCGGCGGAGCGGCGCTGATCGGCCTGGTCGCGGGGGTCGGTCTGGCGTCCCTGGCCGCTCTGCTGGAGGCCGGGCGGTTGCTGGGGGCGGTCGGCCCCCTGGACATCCCCTGGATGCCGGTGGCGGCCGTCGCGCTGCTCGGCGCGGTCAGCGGTCTCGTGGCCGCCGTGGCGCCCGCCGTGCAGGCGGCCCGCCAGAATCCGGCGGCGGTGCTCGGCGGTCGCAGGGACGAGGCGCGCGCCAGGCGGGCCGGTCCGCTGACCGGCCTGGTCGTGGTCGTCGCGGGGGTCGCGGCGGCCGTGTTCGCCGTCAGGTTCAACGTGGTCTGGGTCTTCGCCGCGGCGCTCCTCTCCCAGCTGGGCCTCGTCGCGCTGACCCCGTGGCTGGTCGGGGCCGCCGCGGGCCCGGCCGGCCGGCTCCCCCTGCCGTTCCGGCTGGCCGCCCGTGACGCCTCCCGCAACCGCGGCCGCACGGCCTTCGCGGTCGCGGCGGTCATGACGGCCACGGCGGCCTTCACGGCCGCAGGGGTGGCGGCGAGCAGTGGTTTCGCCCACAACCGGGACAGCTTCCAGGCGGCGCTCCCGGCCGGGACCACGACGATCCGCGGCGTCGGCCTCGACGACGACCGGTGGGCGGCGCTCAGGGCCGCCGTCGAGCGGGAGCTGCCCGGGGTGCCGATGATCGAGGCCGTCGAACCCCGGGACGCCCGGGGAACCGTCGTCGAGCTGGGCGCCCGATATCCCGCCGGGAGCCAATCGTCCGGAAGATTCCGCCACCTCGGTGGGCTGCCGGTCGGGGACGAGCAGCTGCTCACTCTCGTCCAGGGGCGGCGGGATCCCGCGGCGGTGGCGGCTCTCGCCGCGGGCAAGGCCGTGGTGTTCGACCCGCGTCTGGTGCGCGGCGACCGGCTGGGCCTGACCATGGTGGGGATCGCCGTCCCGGAACCGGAGGAACCGGAGGAACCGGAGGTACCAGACGATCTAACTGTCCCCGCGGTCGTGGCTCGGGCGGCCGACCCCGGATACGCCGTCGCGGTGCTTCCCCCCTCCGCACTCCACCGCATCGGGCTGAAAACCGAGTCCCGCACGCTGTACGTCGACCCCGCCGTCCACCGGCTCGACTACGAAAGGGGACGGAAACTGGAACGGGAACTCCGGGCGGTGAACGACAGGGCGGACGTGTACGTCGAGCTCGGATTCCAGGGGGACGTCGTCTTCCAGCTGAGGTTGCTCCTGGTGGCGGCGTCGATCCTGGTGCTGGGCGGCACGTTCGTCGCGACCGGTCTCGCCGCGGCCGACCTCCGGCCCGACCTCGCGACCATGGCCGCGGTCGGGGCCGCGCCGGGCACGCGGCGGCTGGTCGTCGCCGGGCAGGCTGGGTTCATCGCGGGCCTCGGCGTGCCGATCGGCGCCGGGGCGGGCCTCCTGACGGGAATCGCCGCGGCCTGGCCGATGACGACCCGGGCACGGGACTTCACCTGGCTGACGGCGGAGAGCGCGGCACCGGGAACGGAGGCGCCGACGGTCGAGATCCCCTGGCTCTTCCTCACGGTGATCGTGATCGGCCTGCCGCCGCTGGCGGCGCTGCTGGCCGGCGCGTTCGCCCGGACGAGGGTGACGCTCACCCGCCGGATCGCCTGACCTCGTCCACGGACGCGGGTCGGCCGGCGGCGCCGGGGCGGGGAGGACCCGCCCCGCCCCGGGGCACCGTGAGGTCAGCCGGTGACGTCGGCGCAGACGACGTGCACGCCCATCTCGATCATGCGCCGCTCGGTGCGCGCGTCGGCGATGCGGGCCATCAGGATGGGCGCCTCGCTCGCGGCGAGCTGCGGCAGGCGTGCGCGCACCCCGCGGTGGATGTCCCTGACCACGTCCTCGGCCGCCGACATGCTCACCTTGACGTGCAACATGATCCCCGGGGCGCCGGAGGAGGTCTTGGCCTCGGAGATCCACACGTGGTGGACGAGCGGGTAGTCGGCGAGCACCTGGGCGATCGCCCCCCGCAGCGCGGGCAGGATCGGATGGGTGCACCGCTTGTAACCGGGGTCCACCATCTGCATCGGGCCCGACAGGTGGGGTCGCGGCGCCGGGATCCACGGCTGGGCGGGGGCGGCGGGCGTCGGGACCGACGGCGGACGCACCGCCGCCGGACGCGAGACCTTGGCCGTCGCCCCGGTCGCGTACGCCGTGGGGGAGGCGCTCGACAGCGCGGGCGTGGGACCGCTGCGCGTCGCGTGGAGATATCGCTGGAGGTCCTCGATCGGCACGGCCGCCGCGGCCGGTCCGGCCGCGTCGATCACGATCTCGCGCACGCCGGTGACGCGCTGGATGTCGAGGATGGTGTCGGCGTCGCAGGCCGACAGTGAGTGGCTGCCACGGTGCCGCGCGTAGGTGTCCGCGGATGTGTATCCGAGCAGGACCCGGTCACCGGCCTGGGTCGTGCCGAGCACGACGGACCGGTCCGGTCGCACGGCGACCAGGAGCCCCCATTCGGCGAGCGCCGCCAGCAGGCGGTGCGGGCCGGCGTGCTGAGCGAGCACGTCGCGGAGAGCGGGGTTCCCGATGCTCATATGAGGAACGATAGGTAGTGGACCACGGCTTATCAGGGTAATCGCGAAGTTTTCTTGGGATCAATACCAACTTGAGTTTCGCGGGTATGAGGCGTGGCGGCCCTGGGTACCGTCTCGGATCTCGGGACACTCGTGAACGCGTTCACAAGCGCCGATAGACTACGTGAGGTCCGTGCACCCTCACCGTCTCAGAAGGATCCAGCCTGTGAACAAGCCTGTCGTACTGGTCGCTGAGGAACTCTCCGAGGCCGGTCTCGCGGTCCTGGGTGCGGACTTCGACGTCCGCCACGCCGACGGAGCCGACCGCGCACAGTTCCTGCCCGCGCTCGCCGAGGCGGACGCGCTCATCGTGCGCAGCGCCACCCAGGTGGACGCCGAGGCGATCGCCCACGCACCCAAGCTGCGTGTTGTCGCCCGCGCCGGCGTCGGTCTGGACAACGTCGACGTGGAGGCCGCGACCAAGGCCGGCGTCATGGTGGTCAACGCGCCGACCTCCAACATCACCAGCGCCGCCGAGCACACCGTCGCCCTGATCCTCGCCTCCGCCCGCAACGTCGCGCAGGCGCACGCCGCGCTCAAGGGCGGCGAGTGGAAGCGCTCGAAGTACACCGGCGTGGAGCTCGACGGCAAGGTCGTCGCCATCCTCGGCCTCGGCAAGATCGGCCAGCTGGTCGCGCAGCGCCTGCAGCCGTTCGGCGTGGAGCTCATCGCCTACGACCCCTACCTGCAGCCGGCCCGCGCCGCCCAGATGGGCGTCCGCCTGGTCTCGCTGGAGGAGGCCCTGCGCGAGGCCGACTTCGTCACCGTGCACCTGCCCAAGTCCAAGGAGACCATCGGCCTCATCGGTGACAAGGAACTGCACGCGGTCAAGCCGAGCGTCCGGCTGATCAACGTCGCCCGCGGCGGCATCATCGACGAGGGCGCCCTCTACTCCGCGATCAAGGAGGGGCGGGTCGCCGGTGCCGGCATCGACGTGTTCCCGAAGGAGCCCGTGACCGACAGCCCGCTCTTCGAGCTCGACCAGGTCGTCGTCACCCCGCACCTGGGCGCCTCCACGCACGAGGCCCAGGAGAAGGCGGGCACGCAGGTCGCGCGGAGCGTGAAGCTCGCCCTCGCCGGGGAGTTCGTGCCGGACGCGGTCAACGTCCAGGGCGGCGCCGTCGCCGAGGACGTCAAGCCGGGCCTGCCGCTGGCCGAGAAGCTCGGCCGGGTGTTCACCGCCCTCGCCGGCGAGGTCGCCACCAAGCTCGACGTCGAGGTCCGCGGTGAGATCGCCTCCCAGGACGTCCGCGTGCTGGAGCTGGCGGCGCTCAAGGGCGTCTTCACCGACGTGGTCGAGGACTCGGTCACCTACGTCAACGCCCCGCTGCTGGCCAAGGACCGCGGTGTCTCGGTCGACCTGGTCACCAGCCCCGACAGCCCCGACTGGCGCAACGTCGTGACCGTCCGCGGCGTGCTCGCCGACGGCCGCACGGTCTCGGTCTCCGGCACCCTGTCCGGGCCGCGGCAGGTCACGAAGATCGTCGAGGTCAACGGCTACCAGATGGAGATCGAGCCGACCGACCACCTGTCGTTCTTCGCCTACACCGACCGTCCCGGAATCGTCGGCGTGGTCGGCCGTATCCTCGGCGACCACTCCATCAACATCGCCTCGATGCAGGTGGCCCGCGACACCAAGGGCGGCAAGGCTCTGATCGCGCTGACCGTCGACACCGCCATCCCGGCCGAGGTGGTCGACCAGATCGGCGCCGAGATCGGCGCCGACAGCGGCCGTTCGGTCGACCTGACCGACTGATCGGTCACCACCCGCTCACCGGCTGGTCACACCCGCGCGGCCGGCGTCCCGTTCCCGGGACGCCGGCCGCGCGTGTCTCATCATCTGAGAAATATGGACGGCGAGTGAGACGGCACCCGGATGGCGGGGTAACGTGGCAGGAGATCCGGTGGGTGCTCGCCACAGTCGCCCGCCGAGACGAGGCCCGACAGGTCAGCCCGGCGCCCCGCTCACCCGCGGCGCCCGCCGGCCCCGCCGCCGGTCCGCACCCAGGACCCGCACCCTGCCGGCCCGTTCCCGATCCGTGACCGGGGTCGGGGTGCAGTGCCCCGTCTTCCGCGCCGTCGAGATGAGAGCCGTCATGTACGAGATGTACCCCTGGAACCGCACCGAGGACGCCGAGAACGAGGCCGCCGAGGCGCTGCAGATCGCCCTCGACCGCCGCGACAACGGCGGTGCCTTCGTCCGCTGACCTGTCGGCGGCACCCACCGGCCGGTCGGCGGTGACTTCCCACCCGCCGGCCCGGCGGTGACGCTCAGGCCCGGCCCAACGGCGGCTTCCCGTCCGCCGGCCCGATGGTGACGCCCGCCGACCGGCCCGGTGACGGCGGCGACGCCCCTCCACCGGACCGGTCGGCGGTTTCTCACGCGTCGGCCGGGTGCACGGTCGAGGAGGCCTCGTCCGTGCCGCCGTCCTCCTTCGCCCGTTTCGCTTCCTTCGCCTGCTGGGCCGCGCGCTTGACGCCGGCCGGGTCCGGACGCACGGCCCCGACGAAGGCCTGGCGGCGCCAGGAGCTCAGCTTCTCCTCCTTGACCACGTCGCCGGTGCGCGGGGCGTGCACCATGTGACCGGGTTTCGTGATCATGCCCACATGCCCGAGACCGCTGAAGAAGACGAGGTCGCCGGGCTTGAGGTCGTCCCAGGCGATCTTCTTGTCGAAGGCCCGGTACTGGTCGGCGGCGACGCGGGGCAGCGTGATCCCGGCGGCGCCGTAGGCGCGGAGCATCAGGCCGGAGCAGTCGAAGCCGCCCTTGCCGGTGCCGCCCCACACGTAGGGTGTGCCGCGCTGCGCCATGGCCCAGTCGATCGCCTTGCGCCAGGCGGGTCTGACGGTCCGGGCGGCGAGCGCCGCGAGTTTCGGGCCGCTGGCGGAGGCGAGTCTCGTGCCGCTGAGAGTGGCCGGGCCGGAGGCGGGGAGCGGCGCGGGGGCCGCGGCCGGGCCGGCGGCCTGGCCGGCGGGCAGGGCCTCGGGAGTGGCGGGCAGCACGGCGGGGGCGGCGGGCAGGGCCTCGGGAGTGGCGGGCAGCACGGCGGGGGCGGCGGGCGGAGCCGCGAGAACTGATGAGGCCGCGAGGGCTGATGGAGCCGCGAGGGCGGCGGGAGGAACCGCGGGCTTCGCGGACGGGGTCGTGGTGGCGGCCGCCGGTGCCGCGGTGGGGGTCGCGAGCACCGCGGCGCCGGCGACGATCATGGTCAGGACACGGGGGTGGTACGTCTTGCCGGACAGGATCGTTCCTTCCATAGGGCCGGCCGGGTGAGCTGTCGGGCTCGGACGTGGAAGCCGCCCTACGGCGCGGAAGGCGCCGATTCGCCCCGAGGGAGTCGGGGCGCCCGGAAGGGGGTCCGCGTTCCGCGGCGCGGAACGGGTTCCCGGGCACCCCGGCGGATCCCGAAAGTGGGTCCCCGGCTCCGTGCGGGTCGAAGAACGACAAGGGGGACGACCCGCACGGATTAGGCGTCGATGTGAGTGTCCAGGACCTTAACGAACCGGTCAAAAGATCGCAAACAGGACAAAATCCCCATCGGGAAATCCATGAATGAATCGTCCGAGGAGTGAGATGGGTGTTCGATTGCCGAGACGGACCGGTAAGGTGCCTGCATGGATTCGCGCAACATTCGCCTGGCGGTCATCCCCGGTGACGGGATCGGCGTCGAGGTCGTCACCGAGGGCTTGAAGGTTCTGGAAGCGGTCGGCACGAAGGTGGAGACCACCACGTACGACCTCGGTGCCAGGCGCTACCACGAGACCGGCGAAACCCTACCGGACGCCGTGCTCGACGAGCTGCGCGGCTACGACGCCATCCTGCTCGGCGCGGTCGGCGACCCCAGCGTCCCCCCGGGTGTCCTGGAGCGTGACCTGCTGCTCAGGCTCCGCTTCGAGCTCGACCACTACGTGAACCTCCGTCCGGTCAAGCTCTTCCCCGGCGTCGAGACCCCGCTCGGCCGGTCCCGTCCGGAGGACATCGACATGGTCGTGGTCCGCGAGGGCACCGAGGGGCCGTACGCCGGGGCGGGTGGCGCCATGCGCCGCGGCACGCCGCACGAGATCGCGACCCAGGAGTCGTTCAACACCGCGTACGGGGTCGAGCGGGTCGTGCGTTACGCCTTCGAGAAGGCGCTCGCCCGGCCCCGCAGGAAGCTGACGCTGGTCCACAAGACCAACGTCCTCACCTACGCCGGTGACCTGTGGGCCCGCACCTTCGACCGTGTCAGCCTGGAGTACTCCGACGTCCAGACCGACTACTGCCACGTCGACGCGGCCTCGATGTTCTTCGTCACCCAGCCCGAGCGCTTCGACGTGATCGTCACCGACAACCTCTTCGGCGACATCCTGACCGACATCGGCGCGGCGATCGCCGGCGGCATCGGCCTGGCGGCCAGCGGCAACGTCAACCCCGACCGCACCGCGCCGAGCATGTTCGAGCCGGTCCACGGCAGCGCTCCCGACATCGCGGGCCAGGGCAAGGCCGACCCGACCGCGACGATCCTGTCGGTCGCCATGCTCCTGGACCACCTGGGCCTGGCCGAGGAGGCCGCCCGGGTCGAGCAGGCCGTCGCGGACGACCTCGTCGAGCGGCAGACCGGCTGGGCCGGCCGGACCACCCACGAGATCGGCGACGACATCACCGCGCGAGTAGCCGGCTGACCAGCCGCCTCCCGCACTGCTGACGCGCCCGGCGGCTCCTCGGAGCCGCCGGGCGCGTCGTCGTTTCACCCCCGGTCACCGTCACCAGGTACTGCCGGTTTTCGCCATAGATGCAGTAGTTTCCCGTTACCCGGTCCGTCGCAGAATGGACTCAAGGGCAGCCCGACACCGAGAGAAGGATCTCCGTCATGACCACCGCTCAGAAGCTCAGCTTCGACGTGCAGCTCTCCGACCACGCTCGCACCGCGGCCGAGCGCGAGCAGGTACTGGCGGATCCCGGGTTCGGCCAGGTCTTCACCGATCACATGATCTCGATCGACTACACGGAGGGAACGGGCTGGCACGACGCGCGCCTCATGCCGTACGGGCCGCTCAGCCTCGACCCGGCGACCTCGGTCTTCCACTACGCCCAGGAGCTCTTCGAGGGCATGAAGGCCTACCGGCAGGAGAGCGGTGCCATCGCCACCTTCCGGCCGTACGCCAACGCCGCCCGCTTCAACCGCTCCGCCCTGCGGATGGCCATGCCGGAACTGCCGGAGGAGACGTTCGTCGAGTCGCTGGAGGTCCTCGTCCAGACCGACCGCGAATGGGTGCCCACCACCCCCGGTCACAGCCTCTACCTGCGTCCCTTCATGATCGCCACGCAGCCGGCGCTCGGGGTGAACTACCCGTCCCGGACCTACAAGTACATGGTCATCGCCTCCCCGGCGGCGTCCTACTTCGGCGGCGGCAGGCCCGTGTCGGTCTGGCTGTCCACCGAGTACACCCGCGCCGCACCCGGCGGCACCGGGTACGCCAAGTGCGGCGGCAACTATGCCGCCGCGTTCGTGGCCCAGCGCCAGGCCGTCGAGCAGGGCTGTGACCAGGTGGTCTGGCTGGACGCCGGCGAGCACCGCTACGTCGAGGAGATGGGCGGGATGAACCTGTTCTTCGTCTACGGAGACCGGCTGCTGACCCCGGCCCTCACCGGCACGCTCCTGCCCGGCATCACCCGCGACTCGATCCTCGCCCTGGCCGGTGACCTCGGCCTCACCGCCGAGGAGGGACGTCTGTCGATCGAGGAGTGGCAGGAGGGCTGCGAGTCGGGTGCGCTCACCGAGGTCTTCGCCTGCGGCACCGCGGCGGTCGTCACCCCGGTCGGCTCGGTCAAGGGCGCCGACCGCGCCTGGACGATCGGCGACGGCACCCAGGGCCCCGTCACCACCAGGATCCGCGAGGAACTCGTCGGCATCCAGTACGGCTCCCGCCCGGACTCGCGCGGCTGGGTGCACAAGATCTGCTGATCCCCGTGGTCCGCACGGGGGCCACCGGTCCCCCCTGCGGACCCGCGTGATCTCCCGTGCGGACCCGCGTGATCCGTTGGTTCCCGCGGTGGACGCCCGGCCCGGCGGAGGCCGGCCGGGCGTCCACCGGAGGGCGTCCCCGTCAGTGCTTCCGGATCATGGTGAGGCCGTCGGCGATGGGCAGCATGATCGAGGTGACCCGGCCGTCGGTGCTGACCATGTCGTTGAACTCCCGCATGTGCCTGACCGTGTCGTCGTCCCTGGTGGGGTCGGCGACGTGGCCGCTCCACAGGGTGTTGTCGACGAGGATCAGCCCGCCCGGGGCCAGGCGCGACATGAGGATCTCGTAGTAGACGGTGTAGTTGGCCTTGTCGGCGTCGATGAACGCCAGATCCACGGCCGGCTCCTCGGGCAGCTCCCGCAGTCGCTCGGCCGCCGGGCCGATCCGCAGTTCGACGCGGTCGGTCACCTCCGCCCTCTCCCAGTAGCGCCGGGCGATCGCCGTCCACTCCTCGTTCACGTCGAAGCACGTCAGCCTGCCGCCCGGGGCGAGCCCGCGGGCGAGGCAGATGGAGGAGTAACCGGTGAAGGTGCCCACCTCCACCGCGTTCGCGGCCCCGTGGATCTGGGCGATCATGGTGAGGAAGCGCCCCTGGTCGGGGGATATCTGCATGCCCGCGCTGTCGCCGGTCAGCTCGCGGGTCTCGACGGCGAGGGCGTCGAGCACGTCGTCGGGCAGGGTGGTGTGCGCGAGCATGTACTGTCCGACCGTGGGGTCGAGATAAGTCGCCTTCATACCGCCATTCTCGCTGGCGGGAGCGCTGCCGGGGGCGGGATCCGCAGGCGTGTCGACACGCCCTTCGTCTCGCATCCCGAGATCGATGTGTCAGATGGCGTCCACCTGTGGCAGACTGCCAGGCATCATGTTCTACGGTCTGCTCATTATCGGCAGGCGCGCTGGCTGAAAAGGACCCCGCCAGCGCGCAGACCTCTCACGTCCGTGAGGGGTTTTTTTGTTTCCGGAGCCGAAGAGCGCGCGGCGACCACCACCCCGCAAAAGGAGATCGACATGACCGACGACAGCTTCCACGTGTACGACACGACACTCCGTGACGGTGCCCAGCAGGAGGGGCTCAACCTCACGGTGGCCGACAAGCTGGCCATCGCGCGTCACCTGGACGGCCTGGGCGTCGGCTTCATCGAGGGTGGCTGGCCCGGCGCGAACCCCAAGGACACCGAATTCTTCAGGCGGGCCCAAACAGAGCTCGACCTGAGACACGCGCAGCTCGCCGCGTTCGGCGCGACCCGCCGGGCCGGGGTGAAGGCGGCCGACGACCCGTTGGTGGCCGCGCTGCGCGAATCCGGCGCGCCGGTCGTGACCCTTGTCGCCAAGAGTCACGACCGGCACGTGGAGCTGGCCCTCCGCACGAGTCTCCAGGAGAACCTCGCGATGATCCGCGACACGGTCTCTCACCTTCGTGCGGAGGGACAGCGAGTCTTCCTCGACGCCGAGCACTTCTTCGACGGGTACGCCTCCAACCCAGCCTACGCGCTGGAGGTCGTCCGCACCGCCGCCGAGGCCGGTGCCTCGGTCATCGCGCTGTGCGACACCAACGGCGGGATGCTCCCCGACGAGCTGGCCGAGGTGGTCCAGGCCGCCGTCGGGACGTCCGCCAGGATCGGCATCCACTGCCACGACGACACCGGTTGCGCGGTGGCCAACACCCTGGCGGCGGTCAAGGCCGGCGCCACCCACGTGCAGGGCTGCGCGAACGGCTACGGTGAGCGCTCCGGGAACGCCAACCTGTTCACGGTCGTGGCCAACCTCCAGCTCAAGCGGGGTTTCGACCTCGTCCCCCGCGCGGCGCTCGCCGACATGACCAGGATCGCCCACGCGATCACCGAGGTCACCAACGTCACCCCGAACTCCCACGCGCCGTACGTGGGCGTCTCTGCCTTCGCGCACAAGGCGGGGCTGCACGCCAGCGCCATCAAGGTCGACCCCAACCTCTACCAGCACATCGACCCCGCCGAGGTCGGCAACGACATGCGCATGCTCGTCTCCGACATGGCGGGCCGCGCCTCGGTCGAGCTCAAGGGCCGCGAGCTGGGCTACGACCTGCCCGCCGACACCTCGCGCGAGCTGGTCAACCGGGTCAAGGAACTGGAGTCCAGGGGCTACACCTTCGAGGCCGCCGACGCCTCCTTCGAGCTGCTGCTGCGCGACACCGTCGCCGGAGAGCGCAGGCGCCACTTCCAGGTCGAGTCGTGGCGGGTCATCATCGAGCGGACCCGGGGCGGCGAGCTGGTCAGCGAGGCCACCGTCAAGCTGCACGCCAGGGGCAAGCGGATCGTCGCCACCGGCGAGGGAAACGGCCCGGTCAACGCCCTCGACCGGGCCGTGCGGCTGGGCCTGGAGCGGCTCTACCCGGAGCTGGCGGAGGTCGAGCTGATCGACTTCAAGGTACGGATCCTGGAGGGCACGCACGGCACTGACGCGGTGACGAGGGTGCTCATCACCTCCAGCGACGCGGCCGGCGAGTGGTCCACCGTCGGCGTCGACGAGAACATCATCGAGGCGTCGTGGCAGGCCCTGGAGCAGGCCGTCACCTACGGCCTGCTGCGCGCCGGCCACGAGGCGGAGTGACGCCCCGCCGCTGACGACGCGGCGGTTCCGCCTGTGACGGTGCCGCCCGTGCCGCCCGTGCCGTCCGTGACGTGACTGTGCGGCGCCGTCGAGACCGTCAGGAGAGGTTCGCGCCGGACACCCGGAAGCTCACCGGCCCCTCGGACGTCTCCAGGGTGACCTTGCCGCCGGAACAGGAGACCGAAGGCCGGTCGGTGCCGGGCACCACCACGGTCAGCACCGGGCCGCCGACGGCGGGTGAGACGACCGCGGGAGCGGGGTGCTTCTGCAGGTAGGCGGGGGAGACCCAGCCCTGGTACGGGCCGGTCTGGCCGCGGACCACCTTCAGCGGGCCGACCGGCTCGCACGAGGGCATCGAGACCTGCACCAGCGTCGTCTTCCAGCCCGCCTTGTCCTTGAGCACGACCCGGCCGCCGCCGTTCGACACGGTGGTCAGGTCCCGCGAGAAGTGCCAGAGGGTGCGGACCTTCGATCCCTTGGGCACCGTGTCCAGCACGGCCAGCACGTCCTGGCCGTGGTTGACCAGCACCGAGCGGGTCCTCGGCACCCCGTAGGCGCGGTCGGTCAGCCGGTAGCTCTGCCGGTCGGCCCCGATCGACGACCTGCTCAGAGCGGTGGCCGTCTTGGGACGGAACCGGGCGCCGACCACCTGCGGGATGTTGTGCGCCTGCGGGGAGACGGTCCAGTCGCGGTAGGCGCTCTTCTCGTACGAGTGGAACCCCGCGTCGACCAGGACGTCCCGGCCCTGCGCCTGGTAGGTCACGCCGAGGTGGTCCTCGTGGCCGTGGTGCTTCAGGCCGGGGCCGAAGCGGATGGAGTAGAAGGCCGACTCGGGCTTGTCCCAGGCGGTGCGTCCGTAGACGTAGCCGCCGCCGAACACCCGTACCTTCTGCTTGGGGTGGGCGTAGCCGACCGGCCGCACGTCCGCGCCGCCGTCGCCGATCGGGACCATGAACCCGTCGGGCTGGGTGGAGTGCGCGATGAAGTTCTCCATCGACTCCCACCGCCTGGAGATCTCCGCGGGCACCTTCCGGCCGCAGGACCTGATGTTCTCCATGGCGACCTTCAGCCGGTCGTGGACGTAGATCGCGTAGCGCGGGGCCTGCTCGCGCAGGGCGCCCTGGGAGTCGACGTCGAGCTTCACGGTCTCGGTGAGCCGCCTGACCGCGAGGTCGGCCCACTGGTCGCGGCCGTAGCGGCAGCCGATGCCCAGCAGCGCGATGTCCTGGTCGATGCCGTGGTTGTGGCCCTTCTCGTACAGTTTCGGGTCGGCCAGCATCTTGGCGTGCTCGGCCAGGCTGGCGGTCAGCCACGGCTCGCTGACGTGCTTGCTCAGGCAGACCAGCGCGGGCGCGCGCAGCGCGATCGGGTGCTCCTGCCAGGCGTAGGGGCTGGTCCGGGCGCCGCCCCGCGGGTTGTCGGCCACCCAGTCCTTGGCGATCTCGACGGCCCGCGTCAGGTACGTCCTGTCCTCGTTGGTCTCGTAGTCGGCGACCAGACGGCCCATCCAGCGCAACGAGTGGAAGACCATGCTCCAGGAGCGGTTGCGGTAGGGGTCGGTGCGCCAGTCGACGTCCTTGCCGACCTTCACCGGGGGGAGGTCCAGGAATTCGAGCCGGCCGTCCATGATGTCGGACGACGTCGGGGTGGCGGGCAGCCAGTCGCCCTGGCACTCCGCGGTGCGCCTGGCCTCCCGGTTCGCCGCCGCCTCCCCGGCCTCCGCCGTGCCGGCGGTCGTGCCGGCGGTCATCAGGAGGACGAACGAGACAACGAGTGCTTGTGTGCGGCGGCGCACGCCGATTCCTTCCGGGGCGAACGAAGAGGGCGGATCATGCTGTCCGAATCCCAGCAGACCGTCAAGCCACAGGGGACTCTTCGGGCACATCGTTAGCAATTGGATGCGCGTCCGGCTAACCGGTTCGGCGTCCCGCCGGGCCCCGGGGCGGGCGTGGAGCCCCGGTCGCGCGGGATCCGACCGGGTGCGGGATCCGGTCAGGTGCGGAGTGCGGGACCCGGTCGGGTGCGGGGTGCGGGACCCGGTCGGGTGCGGGCCCCGGTCAGGTGCGGGAGACGGGAGTGCGGTCCGGGGCGGCGCCGAAGGTCTCCCGGTAGGCGCTGGGGGAGACCCCGACCCGGCGGCGGAAGTGCGGACGCAGCGCCACCGCCGAGGCGAACCCCACGCTGCGGGCCACCCGTTCCACGGGCTCACGGGTGCTCTCCAGCAACCGCTGCGCCTGCAGCACCCGCTGGTGGAGCAGCCACTGGGCGGGCGTGGTCCCGGTGGCCTGCCGGAAACGCCGGTCGAAGGTGCGGCGGCTCATCATGGCGCGGGCGGACAGCGTGCCGACGGTCAGCTCCCGGTCGAGGTTCCGCAGGGCCCAGTCGAGGGTCTCGCCGAGCGGGTCGCCCGTGGACGGCGGCGGGACGGGGTGGTCGATGTACTGGGCCTGCCCGCCGGCCCGGTGCGGCGGCACCACCAGGCTCCTGGCGATGTCGCCGGCCAGCTTGGGGCCGTACGTCCGGCGGACCAGGTGCAGGCACAGGTCGATGCCGCCCGCGCTCCCCGCGGAGGTGAGGACGTCGCCCTCGTCGACGTAGAGGACGTCGGGCCGGACGTCGACGTCCGGGTACATCTCGGCCAGCAGCGACGCGTAACGCCAGTGGGTCGTGGCTCCGCGTCCGTCCAGCAGTCCGGCGGCGGCCACCACGAACGTGCCCAGGCAGAGGCCGACCACGGTCGCCCCACGGCGGTGGGCACGGCGCAGGGCGTCCAGCGCCTCCCGCGCGGGAGGGGGGCCGTCGGAGGGTCGCCGCCAGGTCGGCACGACGACCAGCTCGGCGTCGTCCACGGCACCCAGGTCGTGCGGCGCGGCGAGCGTGACGCCGATGTCCGTGCGGATCGGGCCGCCCTCGGCGGACACCGCCCGGACGTCGAACTCCGGCATCCCGGGACGCCGCTCACCGAAGACCGCGATCGGCACCGACGCCTCGAACAGCGGGATCCCGTCGAACAGCATGATCGCGACCCTGGTGAAGCTCATGGCGCGATCCTATCGAACGATGTCCTCCCGGCCACTCGTGGCCGTCGACGCGTTCGGCCAGGCTGGAGGCATGAGATTCGCCGACATCGTGATCCCCGACACCCCGGCCGCCCGCGGCGCCCTGGAGGTGGCGACCGCCTACTGCTCGCCCGCCCTGCTCAACCACTCGGTGCGGGCCTACCTGTGGGCGGCGGCGTACGCGGCGGCACGGGACATCGCCTTCGACGCCGAACTGCTGTATGTCGCGTCGATGATGCACGACATCGGCCTGGTCAAGGAGTTCGACAGCCACACGGTGCCGTACGAGGAGGCCGGTGGCCACGTCGCGTGGGTGTTCGCCGCCGGAGCCGGCTGGCCGGTCGAGCGCCGGATGCGCGCATCCGAGGTGGTCATCCGCCACATGTGGGACAAGGTGGACGTCGAGCAGGACCCCGAGGGGCACCTGCTCGAACTGTCGACCGGACTGGACATCTCCGGGCGGCGGCCGGAGGACTGGCCGGCCGAGCTCCGCGCCGAGGTGCTGGAGCGCTACCCCCGGCTGGGGATCGCCCCGGAGTTCACCGCGTGCATCAGGGACCAGGCCGCGCGCAAGCCCGACAGCATCGCCGGAGATTTCGTCCGCGGCGGAGTGGCCGAGCGCATCGCCGCCAACGCGCTGGACCGCTGACGACCCCGCGGCCACGAACCGGCTCCGTGGCCCCGCCGACGGTTCCAACACCTGAGCCGGTCCCGCCGACGGTCCGAACACCTGAGCCGGTCCCGCCGACGGTCCCAACATCTGAGCCGGTCCCGCCGACGGACCCGCGGGATCGTCAGCGGTCCCGCGGGACCGGGGTCAGGACTCCTGCTTGGGCCCGGCGCTCTGGACGACCTCGAACGACCACAGCTCGGCCCCGCTGGCCGCGGGCCCCTGCCCGTGACCGTGCCCCTGCCCGTGTCCCTGACCCGCTTGCCCTCCCTCAGCCGCCCCGTGGCCGTGGTCCGGCGCGCCGGATCCGGCGGCCTGGGCGTGACCCCGCTGGAACGCCTGGCTCTCGGTCCAGCGCGTGAAGTCCTCCTCGGAGCGCCAGCGCGTGTAGACCAGATACCGGTCGGTGCCGTCGACCGGACGGAGCAGCTCGAACCACTCGAACCCGTCGGCGGACTCCACCACTCCGGCCCGGCCGGAGAAACGGCGCTCCAGCTCCTCGCGCATCTCCGCGGACACCGTCAGGACGTTTATCTTCACAACCGAAGGCACATCTTCTCCTCGACGCCGTGGTTTCCCCGATCACTCTATGACCCGTGCTCGTCAGGCGAGGGTCCTGCGCGGGTGCGGCACGCCTCCCAAGGTCACCCGGGCGACGGCCGGGAGCCGTTCGGTCTCCAGCGCCTGGCGCACGTGCGGGACCGCCACCTCGCCCAGTTGCTCGCGGACCGCGTCCATCCGCGCGTCCTCGGTCACCAGTACGCGCAGCCGCACGACCGGACGCGCCTGCGTGCCGACCAGCGCGGCGCTCGCGTCGAGGACCGAGGGATGCGCGGCCACCTCGGCGGCCAGCGCGTCGGTCACGCCGCGGGTGCGGAGCTCGGTGATCCCGGCGGGGCCGCCGTCCAGGCGCATGCCGTCCAGCCGGTGGCGCCGTGTCTGGGCCAGCAGCCAGCGCAGCCCGAGCAGTGCCAGTGCCACCGCCACCGCCGCGACCACCCACCACGGCCACGGGCCCTGACGGGCGAAGGCGGCCCGTGTCGGGGCGTCGAGGACCGGTCCGCCGGCCGGCACCCAGGCCCGGGGGAGCGCACCCAGGCTCCGCGCGACGCCCAGAGCACCCAGGACGAGCAACGGCAGCCCGGTGAGCAGCAGCCCCAGCCGGTTCCCCCGGGCGGTCCTGTCCCGCATGGCGGTCACCTCTCCCGCAGGCGCACGCGGACGCGGTAGTCGTCCACCGGGCAGAGGGCGGCGATCCGCGCGGTCACCGCCTGCCGTACGGCCTCCTCCAGGCCGGTGGTGTCCCGTACGAGACTGTCCGCCTCGACCCGCGCAGTCCTGCCGCGCACCCGCACGCGGGCACGGCCGACGCCCTGAACCTGCTCGGCCGCGTGGGCCAGGGTGTGGGCGAACCCCCTGCGGTGCACGCCGATGACCAGATCCCGGTCACCGGTTCTGACCGGGATGAGCCGGGGCCGTCCGGGCAGCAGCGCGAGCAGGACCAGTGTCAGGCCCAGCAGCGTGACCAGGCCGGCGCCGGCCGTCACCCAGGGCGAGTCCCAGGGCGTGGACGAGGCCCGGGCGAGCACACGGTCGTACGGGACCAGCCGGAGCGGGCGGTCCAGCAGGGCGGAGACCACCTCCAGGGCCACCAGGGCGCCGATCACGGTCATCAGGGCGGCCGTGACGACTGAGGGGACCACCCGGCGCGGCCTGAAGGCCCGGATCGCCGCCCGGTCCGCGGCGGCGTTCCCCGCCGTCGTGCCGGGCATCGGCGGTGCCGGTGGCCTCGTGAGCTCCGCGCCGGGTGCGGTCGGTGTCTGCATGGTGGGTTCCGCCATGAAGATCCGGTCGGCCGGGCCGGGAACCGGGGTGCTCATCCCGGCTCCTCCCGGTAGGCAGTGGCGCCTCCCGTCAGGCGCGTGCCCGGTTCCCGGTAGGCGGTGGCGCCGGCCGGACCGCCCAGGCCCGCGGATCCGGGCGGTCCGGCCGGCCCGGCCGGTACGACCGGCATCGGGGCGGTGTCCCACGGGCGGGACGCGTCCCGGGAGGGCACCACGTCGACGACCTCGATGTCGATGTGGCCGACGTCCAGGCCGGTCAGAGCACGGACGCGTTCCGCGACGTGGCGCCGGACCTCCCGCGTCACCTGGCGGATCGGGGCCGGGTACTCCACCGTCACGTCCAGCCGCAGCGTCGTCAGCCGCCCGTCGACCGTGGCCCGGGTGCCCCCGTGGAAGGTCCGCGGCCCCCGCTCGCCGACCTCCCGCACCCGTGCCACCTCCCCGGCGGAGCGGGCCGCGATGCGCGACACGACCCTGCCGGGGATGTCCGTCCGGCCGCGCCGCTCGGGCGGAACGATCTCGCGTACCGACTGGGCGGGCACGGCCTGAGCCGTCGGCGACGCCGAAGCCGGGGACTCCGCGTCCTCCGGTGCGGCCCGCGCTCCCGGGACGGCGGGAACGGCCGCCTCCCCGGGCCCGGGGCGACGCCCGACCGGTGTGGACATCATCGTCTCGCCGTCAGCCGGGACAGGTCGATCCCGCCGGTGTCGACGATGCGTCCGACCAGCAGACCGAGGGCACCCAGGACGAGCACGAGGAGGAAGGCCACGAAGCCGCCGAACGCCCCCGCGAACCCCAGCAGCAACCCGGCGACCGTGCCGACCACGGACCACAGCGGGAAATCCCTCACCGCACACCTCCGATATGGACGTTCACCGGGCGGTCACCCACCAGCGGCGCGACCGCCGCCCGCACCCCGGCGGCGATCTCCGGCAGCGGACGGCCGAGTCTGACGACGACCGCGACCTCCACCTCGTCCTCGCGCAGCGCCACCCCGGGCACCCTCTCACCGGGCAGGTAGGTCGCCACGGTCCCGAACGGCCCGGCCGACAGGCCGACGACGTCGGGGCTGTTCCGGACGGCCTCGGCCACCATCCGCGCCAGCGCACCCGGCTCGTACGAGAGACCGCCCGGCCCGCTCACTGAACGCGCGGTCCCGCCGAGGAGGTCTCCGCCGGCTCCTTCTCCTGGCCGGGCATGTGGACGTCGGAGACCTTGATGTTGACTTCGGTGACCTCGAGCCCGCACATGCGCTCGATCGCCGTGATCACGTTCCGGCGTACCGCGCCGGCCAGGTCGGGGATGGCCATGCCGTACTCGACGACCAGTTCCAGGTCGACGGCGGCCTGCCGCTCGCCCACCTCGACCGAGACCCCCTGCGTGATGCTCCGTTCGGCGCCGACCATGCCACGGACCGCGCCGAGCGCGCGCGCCGTGCCGGCCCCCATGTCGAAGACCCCGGAGACCTCCCTGGCCGCCAGACCGACGATCTTGGCAACGACCCCGCTCTCGATGGTGGTGGTCCCCCTGGAGGTCACCAGGCTGCTCTGGGTCGCGGGAGCGTCCGTCCTGGCGCGGGGCACCGGCGCCTCCTCGCCTTTCGGCCTGCTCGCCGTGCTGGCTTCGGTCACGTCGCTCCCCCTCCCCGAAGGCCGGTCCAGCCTCCGTTGCAGGCGGTAATACCCCCCAAATCACCACTAATAGGGATATATCTTTTCTTGGGGATTTCATGGGGAGATATAGACGTTCCGCCTCCAGGACGGCCCGCCGGGCGAGGTGACGGGGAGACCCGCGCGGTCCGGCCGGAGCCCGACCCCGACTAGCCTTGTCGTGTGCGTATAGCCAGGTTCTCCACAGGTGAAGGTGTCGGCTTCGGCGTGGTCGAAGGAGGGCCCGGGGAGGAGTTCGTCGCCGGGATCTCCGGGCACCCGTTCGGGCCGCTCCAGCTGACCGGCGAACGTTACTCACTGTCCCAGGTCAAGCTGCTCGCCCCCATGCTGCCCAGCAAGGTCGTCGCCATCGGCAGGAACTACGCCGACCACGCCCGGGAGATGGGCGGACAGGTCCCCGCCGAGCCGCTGATGTTCCTCAAGCCGTCGACCTCGGTGATCGGCGCGGGCGAGGCCATCGCCTACCCGACCGGCCTGTCGCGGCGGGTCGACTTCGAGGGGGAGCTGGCCGTGGTGATCGGCAGGCTCTGCCGGGAGGTGCCCCGCGAACGGGCCCACGAGGTCGTCTTCGGTTACACCTGCGCCAACGACGTCACCGCCAGAGACCTGCAGAAGAAGGACGTGCAGTTCACCAGGGCCAAGGGGTTCGACACCTTCTGCCCGCTCGGCCCGTGGATCCAGACCGAGTTCGATCCGGCCGACGCGGGCATCACCACCTCGGTGAACGGCGAGGTCAGGCAGGACTCGCGCACCTCCAAGCTCATGTACGACATTCCGGCGCTGATCGCCCACGTGAGCGCGGTCATGACCCTGATCCCCGGCGACGTCATCCTCACCGGGACACCCGAGGGGGTCGGCCCGCTCGACGTCGGCGACGAGGTCAGCGTCTCCATCGAAGGAATCGGCACTCTCACCAACCGGGTGGTCTCGCGTGATTAGGGTTCGTTTCGCCCCTTCGCCGACCGGCATGTTCCATGTCGGCGGCGCCCGTTCGGCGTTGTTCAACTGGGCTCTGGCCGAACAGTCGGGCGGAAGGTTCGTGCTCCGCATCGAGGACACCGACGCCGCGCGCAACCGGCCCGAGTGGACCGAGGGCATCATCTCGGCGCTCGCGTGGATCGGCGTCAACGATGACAACCCCGCCTTCGAGGGCCCCTACTTCCAGTCGTCCTACGAGGTGCAGCACCGCGAGGCGGCGGCCAAACTGATCGCCGACGGCCGGGCGTACTACTGCACGTGCACCCGTGACGACGTCAAGGCCCGCACCGGGTCCGAGCACAAGGGCTACGACGGCTTCTGCCGCGAGCGCGGCCTGACCGAGGGGGCGGTCCGCTTCCGCACCCCCGACGAGGGCGTCACCGTGGTCGAGGACCTGGTCCGCGGCACCGTCGAGTTCCCCAACGGCGCGATGGAGGACTTCGTCATCGCCCGCGCCGACGGTTCCCCGCTGTTCGTGCTGGCCAACGTGGTCGACGACATCGAGATGCGGATCACCCACGTGGTCCGCGCCGAGGAGCACCTGTCCAACACGCCCAAGCAGCAGCTCCTGTGGCAGGCGCTCGGCGTCGCCCCGCCCACCTGGGCCCACGTGCCGGTCATCGTCAACGAGAAGCGCCAGAAGCTGTCCAAGCGCCGTGACAAGGTCGCCCTGGAGTCCTACCGGGACGAGGGCTACCTGGCCGAGGCGATGGTCAACTACCTGATGCTGCTCGGCTGGGGGCCGGGCGACGACCGGGAGATCATGCCCTGGTCGGAGATGGTGCCGCTGTTCCGGCTGGAGGACGTCAACCCCTCCCCGGCCTTCTTCGACGAGAAGAAGCTGCGCGCCTTCAACGGCGAGTACATCCGGGCGCTGCCCCTCGCCGAGTTCGTCGCCCGCTGCGACCCGTGGCTCGCCCCCGAATGGGACCGCGAGGTCTTCGCCCGGGTCGCCGAGCTGGCCCAGACCCGCATCGCCGTGCTGTCGGAGATCACGGCCAACGTCGACTTCCTCTTCCTGGACGAGCCCGTCTTCGACCAGGCGTCGTGGGACAAGGCCATGAAGAACTCCGCGGTGGAGATCCTCACCGGCTACCTGGCCCGTCTGGAGACGGTCGCCATGGATCCCGAGTCGCTCAAGACCGCCCTGGAGGAGGTCGGCGCCGAGCACGGCCTCAAGCTCGGCAAGGCCCAGGCGCCGGTGCGGGTGGCCGTCACCGGACGCACCGTGGGGCTGCCGCTGTTCGAGTCGATCGAGGCGCTCGGCCGCGAGCGCTCCATCGAGCGCCTCCGCGCCGCCCTGGCCAGGCTCCAGGGCTGATCCACCCCTCGGCCGCGCGGCCCGGCCCGTCTGATCCGCCCACCGGCCGCGCGGCCCGGCTCACCGGCCGGCCGCGCGGCGGGGAGGATCAGGCCAGCAGGCCGCGGCGCTCCAGGAGCGGCTCGATGCGCGGGTCGCGCCCGCGGAAGTCGCGGAAGGCGTCCATCGCGTCCCTGGAGCCGCCGACCGCCAGCAGCGCGGACCGGAAACGGTCGCCGTTCTCCCGCCGCAGACCGCCGTTCTCCTTGAACCACTCCACGCTCTCGGCGTCGAGCACCTCGCTCCAGATGTAGGAGTAGTAGCCGGCGCTGTAGCCGCCCACGCCGCTGGAGAAGATGTGGGCGAAGTAGTTCGTCCGGTAACGGGGGCCGACCAGCTCGAAGGCGATTCCGGCGCGCTCCAGGGCCGCCTGCTCGAACGCCCGGGCGTCCTCGACGACCTCGCCGGCGGCGAGCTTGTGCCAGGCCCAGTCGAGGAGCGCCGCCGCCAGATACTCGACGGTGGCGAAGCCCTGGTTGAACTTCTCGGCCGCCCTCATCTTCTCCAGGAGCTCGGCGGGCACCGGCTCGCCGGTCTCGTGGTGCCTGGCGAAGTTGGCGAGGACCGACGGCCAGGTGGCCCACATCTCGTTGACCTGCGAGGGGTACTCCACGAAGTCGCGCGGCACCTCCGTGCCGGAGACCCGAGGGAAGCGCACGTCGGAGAAGAGCCCGTGCAGCGCGTGGCCGAACTCGTGGAAGGCGGTGACGACCTCGTCGAAGGTCAGCAGCGTCGGCCCCTCGGCGGGCTTGGTGATGTTGAGGTTGTTCATCACCACGGGCCGCTCGCCGAACAGATGGGACTGGTCCACCAGGTTGTTCATCCAGGCGCCGCCCCGCTTGGTGGGCCGGGCGTAGGGGTCGAACACGAACAGGCCGAGCGGTGAGCCGTCGGCCTCGGAGACCTCGAAGACCCGCACGTCCGGGTGGTAGCCGGTCAGGTCGTCGCGTTCGGCGAAGGTGATCCCGTACAGCTCGCCGGCGGCGTGGAAGACGCCGTCCCGCAGCACCCGGTCCAGCTCGAAGTACGGACGCAGTTCGGCGCCGTCGAAGTCGTAGCGGGCCTTGCGCACCTTCTCCGCGTAGAACGACCAGTCCCACGGCTCGATGGGGAACCCGGCCTGCTCGCTCAGCGCCTCGGCCTCGCGACGGGCGTTGGCCACCGCGGGGCCCGCGAGCTTGCCGAGCATCTCCTCGACCGCGTCGGTGGTCTTGGCGGTCTGGTCGGCGACGGAGTAGGCGGCGTGGCTGGGGTAGCCGAGCAGCGCCGCCCGCTCGGCGCGGAGCGTCGCCATCCGCACGGCCAGCTCGAAGTTCTCCGGGGCCCGGTCGACCGAGAGCTCGTACAGCCGGCGGCGGGTCTCCCGGTCGGTCAGCTCGGCCAGCGCGGGCTGGTTGGTGAAGTTGAGCAGCGGCAGGACGTACCGGCCGTCCTTCTCGATCGACTTGATCGCGCTCTCGGAGAGCCCGTCCAGCAGCGTGACGTCGTCGACGACCAGCGCCGAGGAGGTGGAGGCGGTCAGCAGGTTCTGGGCGAAGGCGGTGGCGAGCCGGGTGAGCTCCTCATTGAGCTCCCGCAGACGCTCCTGCTCGGTCTCGGACAGGTCGGCGCCGGCCCGGACGAAGTCGACGCGGTACTTCTCCAGCAGCCACGCCTCCTCGGGGTCGTCGGTGGCGACCTGGCGGATCCGGGCGTAGAGGGGACGGTTGAGGTGGATCGCGTCGGCGTGCTTGGTCAGCTTGGGGTAGACCTCGGTCTCGATCTCCCGGATGCCGTCCGTGGCGTCGGAGGAGGCGATGCTCATGAAGACGGTCGCGGTCCGCTTCAGGATCTGCCCCGAGCGCTCCAGCGCCTCGATCGTGTTGGCGAACGTCGCCGGCTCCGGGTTGTCGGCGATCTCCTGAACCTCGCGCAGCTGGTCGGCCATGCCGCGCTCGAAGGCGGGGAGGTAGTGCTCCTCCCTGATCTCCGCGAACGGCGGCAGCTTGTAGGGCAGCGTGCTGGGGGCGAAGAACGGGTTCTCGGCCAAGGCGGAAACTCCTCACAGGCGGACGGATCTCCCCAGCAGCGTTACACAGCGGGCCCCGGAACGGCACTCCGGTGTCGCGGTGACCAGGCCGCCGGTAATCGTTTTGGTCTTGTCCCCCAACCTGGGCTATTCTTTCGGAGTCGCCAGCGAGCCCCGCAAGGGGGTCCAGGGCGGTGGGGTATGGTGTAATTGGCAACACGACTGATTCTGGTTCAGTTATTCTAGGTTCGAGTCCTGGTACCCCAGCTGCGCCTTCTTCTGAAGGCGTCGCGGGTTCGGTCCCCCCGAATCCGACGACAGTGTGCTCGGTCCCGTCGTCTAGTGGCCTAGGACGCCGCCCTCTCAAGGCGGTAACGCCGGTTCGAATCCGGTCGGGACTACCACGCTGTCAACCGCAAGGCTCCGTCGTCTAGTGGCCTAGGACGCCGCCCTCTCAAGGCGGTAGCGCCGGTTCGAATCCGGTCGGGGCTACCTTGCGAACCCCCGGAAGCATCCGCTTCCGGGGGTTTTCGTGTGTGCGGCCGCATTCCCCCTCCGGGGGATGTGCGCCACCGTCCGGCGATTCCAGCCGGACGGGCAGTGCGTGCGCGGTCCTGGACGGGCAGTGCGTACGCGATGCCCGCCGGGACCGAGCGCATCCCGGCCGTATTCCGACTGCACCCCGAGCGCATTCCGGCCGCACCCCGGCCGCCTTACGCGGGCGAGGTGCGGCATGAACCGCCAGTTCCAGAAGACCCGCACGTTCCGGCCGCCCTACGCGGGCGGGGTGCGGGCCAGGAGGTAGCCGGAGAACCACGTGGGGAAGGCCCGGCGCAGTTCGGCGGGGCCGGTCAGCCGGACCTCCCCGCTGCGGGTCACGTCGGCCCAGGAGCGCTCACCGATCCAGTACTCGGTGAGCGCCTTCAGGTCGGCCTCCACATGCAGGTCGGCGGTCCGCCCGTAGTCCTCCCCGCACAGCTTCACCCCCGGGCGGCGCACGTGAAGGAAGTAGCGGGCCCCGGGGAAGTTCAGCGCCACCAGCGTGCGGTTCTCCGGGAGCCGGTCGCGGTGCACCCTGCGGTGCAGGTCCCAGGCGAGCAGCCGCGGGTCGAGGGCGAGCTCGCGGTGGTCCCACTCCGCCGCCCACTCACCCAGGGCCCGCACCGGCCCGGCCAGGGCCCTGCCCGCCGCGGTGAGCAGGTAGGCGCGGTCCCGCCGCTCGACGATCCCGGCCCTCTCCAGGGTGCGGAGCCGGGCCGACAGCATGGTCTTGGAGATGTTGGGCAGCCCCTGGTGGATCTCGTTGAACCGGGTCGAGCCCAGCAGCAGCTCGCGCACCACGAGCAGGGTCCAGCGCTCACCGAGGATCTCCAGCGCCCGTGCGACGGCGCAGAACTGCCCGTACTCGTTCACGGTGTCAAAGGTACGGAATCCGGACTTGAGCCGCGATCGTCCCCCCGCGAGGGTGAGATCCGTGACGACGACCTCGCAGAACCGGCAGACGACCTCGCGGACCCACTCGTGGGTGCCGCCCACCGTTCCCGCGGAGGTGGCCGAGCTGTCGGGCCTGGAATTCCTGGAACGGCTGGTGGACGGCCGGATCGCCCCGCCCCCGATCACCGGCACGCTCGGCTTCCGGATGACCCGGGTGGAGCGCGGCCTGGCGGTCTTCGTGGGGGAGACGGGCGAGCACCTGTACAACCCGCTGGGCAGCGTGCACGGCGGCTACCTGGCCACCCTGCTCGACTCGGCCCTCGGATGCGCGGTGATGAGCGAGCTGCCGGTCGGCAGGGCGTACACCACGGTTCAGCTCAACGTGAACATGGTCCGGCCGGTCTTCGCCGGCACCGGCCCGCTGCGGTGCGAGGGCAGGACCCTGCACGTCGGCCGGACCGTCGCCACCGCGCAGGCGCAGGTCGTGGGGGAGGAGGACGGCAAGCTCTACGCCCACGCCACCACGACCTGCGCGGTGTTCCCGATGCGTTAGCCGCGCCCGGAGCGGGCCTTGAACAGCGCCCGCTTGGCGGCCTTGCCCACCTGCTTGTCGGGGTGGGCCTCGCCGATCGCCTCCAGCAGCTCCTCCAGGTGCGGGTGGCGGACCTTCCAGATCACGTCGAGCAGGCCGATCAGGCTGGGTGCGGCGCCGATGTCGTCGAGGCTGCTGACGAACTCGGGCCGGCCCAGGCCCGCGGAGATGGTCAGCATGTCGAGGATCAGCCAGTGGGTGTCGGCCTGGGTGGGCGGCTCGGCGTCCTCGACACCGAGCTGCGCCAGGTGGGTGGCCGCGTACGGGTGCAGCGAGGGGACGTCCAGGGCGGCGCGCCAGGCGGGCACGGCCACCTCGCCGAGCGAGCCGACCATGCTGGCCGCCTGGACCCGGACCAGGGCGTCCGCGTCGTCCTCGGCGGCGGCCTCCAGCAGGTCCCGTGCGGCCTGCTCGGGGGAGCGCAGCTCCAGCCAGGCGGCGAACTCGGCGTCCGCCTCCTCCTCGGGCAGCTCGGAGCTGAAGGAGAGCAGGTCCAGGGCCGTCATGGCGTCGATGGCGGGCCGGGCGTCCAGCTCGATGTCGGCGTCGTCGACCAGGTGGACCACACCCTCCATGCCGAGCGGCGTCAGGCGCACCTGGTCGTGCTCGACCTCGACCATGCCGTAGCCGGTCAGCCAGTCGAGCACCGGGGTGAGCGGATCGCCGTAGCGGGCGGTGGCGGCGGCCCAGGCCTCCGCGGCCAGGTCGTCGTACTCCGCGGCGGCCTCGGCCAGCTCGGTGCGGAGCTCGGCCAGCGGTTTGGAACCCATGGCCAGCAGGACCCGGACCAGCAACGCCCGGCTCAGCCCGGACAGGGCGATCGTGGCGTCCTCGTCGTCCAGCTCGGGGTCGCCGTAGTCGACCGACTGCAGGCCCGTCAGCCACGCGTCGAGGACGTCGTCATCTTCGTCGAAGGGCCACTCGGCGGCGTCGGCGTCGACGCTGACGGTGTCCTCGCCCTCGGGCTGGAGGAAGTCCAGGTCGATGGCGAGGTTCCAGATGTTCCAGAGCGCGGGGACGGAGTCGGCGGCCGGGGTGCCGTCCTCGGGGGCGGCGATCCCCAGCACGCCCAGCGCCTCGGCGATCTCGGCGTCGGTGAGCAGGGTCGTCTCGCCCACCCGGCGCTCGGTCCCGACCCAGACCGCCAGATCGCGGGCCTTGGCGATCAGGAGGGTCTTGCGGGCCGCCTCGGCCAGCTCGGAGTCGGGCCGCAGCCGGATGGTGGGCAGCTCGGCGAGCCGGTCGGCGAACGGCTCGAAGTCGCCCAGGCCCTCCACCGCCTCCTCGTCGTAGTCGTCCTCGTCCTCCTCGTCGTCGACGAGGTCCTCCATCGCGTCGACGAAGTCGTCCTCGAGGCGGTCGAGCTCGGCGAGCAGGTCACGGAGCGGCGACGACCCCTTGACCAGACGGCCGGACTCCGACAGGAAGGACAGGTAGGCGCGGACCGCCGGCACCATGCCGTCGGCCGCCGCGTCGGGATCCTCGACGACCTGGGGCATGCGGTCGAGGAGCACCGTGCGCAGATCGGATCGCCTCCACCGCCCGACGTCGTCGGAGGCGATCAGCCGATGCCACAGCGCGACGGAGCCGACCAGGTTGGGGTCGCTCTCGGGCGCGTTCTCGCGCGCCCACAGGATGAAATCCTGGAGCAGGGGACGCAGTTCAGCGGCGGCTGCCTCGATGCGATCTGTCACCCGCCCAGCCTAGGGGGCCGCAGGGGTGCTCGCCTCCCCATATCCCACCTGACGATGCCGTTTCGGCGGGTCAGTTGGCCCGGCGCATCGATTCGGTGATCCGTTCGGCGGCGCTGACCACGGGGGCGGCGTGCATCCGGCCGGGGGTGCGGGTCAGGCGCTCGATCGGACCGGAGACCGACACCGCCGCCACGACCTTGCCTCCGGCGCCCCTGACGGGCGCCGAGACGCTGGCCACACCCTGCTCGCGCTCGCCGACGCTGTGTGCCCAGCCCCTGCGCCGCACGCTCGCCAGCGTGGCCGCGGTGAACTTGGCGCCGCGCAGCCCCCGGTGCAGGCGGTCGGGTTCCTCCCAGGCCAGCAGGATCTGCGCGGCCGAACCGGCGATCATCGGCAGTGCCGAGCCGACCGGCACGGTGTCGCGCAACCCGCTCGCGCGCTCGGCCGCGGCCACGCAGACCCGCTCGTCACCCTGGCGCCGGTAGAGTTGCGCGCTCTCTCCGGTCAGGTCGCGCAACTGGGTCAGCACCGGCCCGGCGACGGCCAGCAGCCGGTCCTCGCCTGC
Organism: Streptosporangium becharense; assembly: GCF_014204985.1. Lineage (NCBI taxonomy): Bacteria > Bacillati > Actinomycetota > Actinomycetes > Streptosporangiales > Streptosporangiaceae > Streptosporangium > Streptosporangium becharense. The sequence goes on from NZ_JACHMP010000001.1 coordinate 5,127,076, forward strand.
GGCGGTGGACAACTCGGACAGGCGCGGACCCAGCACGAACCTCCCCTGGGTGTCGCGGGAGACGATGCGGTGGTGCTCCAGCGCGACGGCGAGCCGGTGGGCCGTGGGGCGGGCCAGGCCGGTGGCCTGCACGAGCTGGGCGAGGGACGCCGGACCGGCCTCAAGGGCATTGAGCACCAGAACGGCCTTGTCGAGTACGCCGACTCCGCTAGAGTTGTCCATACACCGATACTGCCGTCTCGACATATGAGAAAGCAAGTGGGTGGTGGGACAGCCGATCGCAAGGAGGCGACATGGGCCGCACACTCGCGGAGAAGGTCTGGGAGCAGCACGTCGTGCGACGTGCCGAAGGAGAGCCCGATCTGCTCTACATCGACCTTCACCTGATTCACGAGGTCACCAGCCCGCAGGCGTTCGACGGCCTGCGCATGGCCGGGCGGCCCGTCCGCAGGCCCGACCTCACGATCGCCACCGAGGACCACAACGTCCCGACCGTGCGCGGCCCCATCAACGACCCGGTGTCGCGCGTGCAGGTCGAGACGCTGCGCAAGAACTGCGCGGAGTTCGGCGTCCGGCTGCACCCGATGGGCGACGCCGGCCAGGGCGTGGTGCACATCATCGGCCCGCAGTTCGGCCTGACCCAGCCCGGCATGACGATCGTGTGTGGCGATTCTCACACCTCCACCCACGGCGCCTTCGGCGGCATCGCCTTCGGCATCGGCACCTCCGAGGTCGAGCACGTGCTCGCCACGCAGACGCTCCCGGCCTACCGGCCCAAGACGATGGCCATCGAGGTCTCCGGCGAACTGCCGTTCGGGGTCACCGCCAAGGACCTGATCCTGGCGATCATCGCCAAGATCGGCACCGGCGGCGGTCAGGGCCACATCATCGAGTACCGGGGCGAGGCCGTCCGCAAGCTCTCGATGGAGGGCCGGATGACCGTCTGCAACATGTCCATCGAGGCGGGTGCCCGCGCGGGCATGATCGCTCCGGACGAGACCACCTTCGAGTACCTCAAGGGCCGCCCGCACGCGCCGTCCGGCGCCGACTGGGACGCCGCCGTCGAGTACTGGAAGTCGCTCGTCACCGACGAGGACGCGGTCTTCGACACCGTCGTGGAGATCGACGCCTCCACGCTGACCCCGTTCGTCACCTGGGGCACCAACCCGGGCCAGGGTGCTCCGCTGGGCACCGCCGTGCCGGACCCGGACGAGACCGGCGACCCGGCCGCAGCCAGGCGTGCCCTGGAGTACATGGGCCTGACCGCGGGCACCCCGCTCCGCGACGTCCAGGTCGACACGGTCTTCGTGGGCTCCTGCACCAACGGCCGGCTGGAGGATCTGCGGGCCGCGGCCGAGGTGCTCCGGGGCCGCCGGGTCGTCACCCGCACGCTGATCGTCCCCGGCTCGATGCTGGTCAAGCTCCAGGCGGAGCAGGAAGGGCTGGACGAGGTCTTCAAGGCCGCCGGCGCCGAGTGGCGCGAGGCGGGCTGCTCGATGTGCCTGGGCATGAACCCCGACACCCTCGCCCCCGGTGAGCGCAGCGCCTCCACCTCCAACCGCAACTTCGAGGGACGCCAGGGCAAGGGCGGCCGTACGCACCTCGTGTCCCCGCAGGTCGCCGCAGCGACCGCCGTCACCGGCAAACTGACCGCGCCCGCCGACCTGTAAGGAGCTCGCACCATGGAAGCCTTCGTCACCCACACCGGCCGGGCCGTGCCGCTGCGCCGGAGCAACGTCGACACCGACCAGATCATCCCCGCCGTCTGGCTCAAGCAGGTCAGCCGGACCGGTTTCGAGAAGGGGCTGTTCTCCGCCTGGCGCGAGGACCCCGGCTTCGTGCTGAACAACCCCGCCCACGCGGGCGCCTCGATCCTGCTCGCCGGCCCCGACTTCGGCACCGGCTCCTCCCGCGAGCACGCCGTCTGGGCCCTCCAGCAGTACGGCTTCCGGGTCGTGATCGCGGCCCGTTTCGGGGACATCTTCCGTAATAATTCCACCAAGATGGGCCTGCTCCCGGTCGTGCTGCCGGGCGACGTCGTCGACTCCCTGCACGACGAGGTGGAGGCCGACCCCGCGCTGGAGATCACCGTCGATCTGGAGAACCGCGAGGTCCGCTGGGGCGGCCGGGCGGTCGCGTTCGAGATCGACGACTACACCCGCTGGCGGCTGATGGAGGGCCTGGACGACATCGGGCTGACCCTGCGCAACGCCGATGACATCGCGGCATACGAGAATGGTCGGCAGTCATGGCTGCCGACGACCGTCTGACCCGTTCAGAGGACGAGCTGGCGTGGCGGCTGCGCGAGGCGCACCGCCGCGTCCGCGTGCTGCCCATCCCCGCTGAGGAGCGGAAACGCTTCGCCAGGCGCCTCGTCGCCATCTGCGACGCCGCCAAACACGACCTTGATCACGCCGCCGGGCGTCTTGATTTGTTCTTTCTCGACGTAGATGCCGTGGTTTCAGACACGTCAAGTGCTGGAAACATTGCGGAAGGTGATTGAGTCACACGGCTCCGTCCCCTAATTTCAAGCGGGCAAGGGGTTTCGCACCGCGATCGAGGATGCGGCGTCCGTGATGAGACCCCTCGCCGTAACCACATCGGGTGAGACGGGTTTTCTGCCTCGTGACCCACTCCCGGACATCGGTAAGCAGGGGGAGCAACCTTATGAACAAGAAGGAACTCGTCGACGCCATCGCGGATCGGGTGGGCGATAGGAAGACGGCCACCGAGGCCGTGAACGCGGTGCTCGACGCCATCCAGACAGCCGTCGCCAACGGGGACAAGGTCTCCATCACGGGGTTCGGCGCCTTCGAGATGGTGCACAAGCCGGCCCGCACGGCCCGCAACCCCTCGACGGGTGCCGAGATCGACGTCGCAGAGAGCTGGGCACCGAAGTTCCGGCCCGGCTCCGACTTCAAGGAGCTCGTCAACACCGGCGGCAAGAAGGTCGGCAAGAAGAAGTAGGACCTCGCGCGGGGCGCCCGGCCTTTCCCTCTGGGAGCCGGGCGCCCGGCGTTTCCCGGGTCGGACGTCTCCCGTGCCGCGGCCTCCCGGGCCTTCCCCACGGCGGAGGTTCCGGGTCGGTGCTTCCCGGGCGTTCCCGCGGCAGGGTTCCGGGCCGGTGTTCTCCGGACGTTCCCCGGCGTCAGCCGGGCACCGGGAAGGTCGACAGGGTGACGTAGGTGATCTCGCCGCCGGCCACGACGATGTTGACCCGCTGACCGGATCTGAGCAGCCGCAGCGGCCCCGCGTCGAACGCCGCCGCGCCGAACGGGACCTCGGTCCCGTCGTCCAGGAAGACCGACCCCGACCGGGTCGCCGGGTCGAAGAGCCGCACCGTCGCCTGCACACGCCCAGCGTAGCCCCGAACGGGAGCCGGGTGCCGCCCGAGCCGGGTCCGCATCCGTGCGCACCCGGGTGGCCCGGATGTCACCGCCGTGTCCGTCTCCGTGCGCACCCGGGTGTTCCGGACGTCACCACCGGGCCCGCGCCGTGCCCGCCACGGGGGCCCGTTCGTACTCAGCCCCCGGCGTCCTGCTCGCGGATCCTCCGCACCGCGCTGAGCGTACGGGGCCCGACGCCGAGGGCCAGGGCGAGGCGGAGGTCGTCCGGGGTGTCCACGTCGCGGCGGACCGAGTCGATCCCGGCCAGGCAGAGCTCCTTGGCGCCGCGCCGCAGGTGGCGCTCGCGCGACCGGCCGCCGAAGCCCGGGGTGAACGGGACACCGGGCCGTACCCCGTAGAAGGTCGTGCCGACCTCGGCGGCGTCGGGCAGGAACATCTGGTCGAACTCCGCCGCCGCCGTGAGCACCAGGGCGAGCTCGGCGGGTCGCAACGCCGGCAGATCGGCCTGGAGCGCGCCGACGTGAGCGCCGGGCGCCAGCCGCACCGCCTCCGCGGCGCCGTGCCGCAGGGCCGCGTTCAGCCCCGCCTCCGGGTCGCCGACCACGTGCGCGCCGACCTCGGCGAGCGCTCCGGCCGCCTCCGGGTCGCCCGTCACCACGACTACCCGTACGACGGGCGCGCAGCTCAGCGCCGCCTCCACGGTGTCGCAGGCGATGGCCACGGCCAGCGCCGCGCGGTGCGGACCGGCCGCCGCCGACAGCCGGGTCTTGGCGGCGACCAGGGTCTTGACCGGAACGACGAGGCTCCAGGCTGAACTGTCCGGATCAGGCATAGCCTTAAGCATCCCGCCTCGACATCCCCGGGAACCACCGGGGAGACTTAAGGCGCATACCGCTCATACGGAGGAGCCCATGAGACGCCCCGGGTGGCCATCGCGATTCTGGGTCGCCTTCGCCGTCACGATCGTCAAGCCGATCTCCTGGCTCCTGGTGAAGAAGGACTGGCGCCGCGGCGACCTCCTGCCCAGGACGGGCGGGATCATCATGGTGACCAACCACCTGTCGTGGCTGGACCCCCTCCTGATCGCGCACTTCCTCTACAACAACGGGCGCTGGCCGGTGATCCTCGCCAAGTCGGGCCTCTTCTCGGTGCCGGTGATCGGCCACATGGTGCGCGCGCTGCGGGCCATCCCGGTGTACCGGGGGAGCGACAACGCGGCGCGCTCGCTGGAGGCGGCGCGGCGCGGGCTCGCCGCCGGGGCGTGCGTGATGTTCTACCCGGAGGGCACCTGCACCCGCGACCCGGAGCTCTGGCCGATGGAGGGCAAGACCGGCGCGGCCCGGCTCGCCCTGGAGACCGGCGCGCCGGTGATCCCGGTGGCGCACTGGGGTGCGCAGGAGATCCTGCCCTACGGGAGCAGGCGGCCCAGGCCGCTGCCCCGCAAGACCTTCCGCGTGCTGGCCGGGCCGCCGGTCGACCTGTCCCGGTACGAGGGCCGGCCGCTCCGCGCCGACGTGCTGCGCGAGGCGACCGCCGACATCATGGCGGCGATCACCGCCCAGCTCGCCGAGCTCCGGGGCGAGAAGCCGCCGGAGACCCCCTTCAAGCGGCCTTCCGACAAGTGACTTCGGCGTACGGTGATGAAATGACCAAGGCGGCTGTATTCGGCACGGGCTCGTGGGGCACGACGTTCGGCATGATCCTGGCCGGGACGGGCACCCGGACGACCCTGTGGGGCCGGCGGGCGGAGGTCGTCGAGGCGATCGACCGCCGTCACGAGAACCCCGACTACCTGCCCGGCGCCGTGCTGCCCGAGACCCTGCGCGCGACGACCGACCCGGCCGAGGCCCTGGACGGGGCCGACTTCGTGGTTCTCGCCGTGCCCTCCCAGACGCTGCGCGAGAACCTGACCCGCTGGAAGCCCCACCTGCCGCCCGACGCGCTGCTGGTCAGCCTCATGAAGGGCATCGAGCTCGGCACCACCAAGCGGATGAGCGAGGTCATCTGCGAGGTCGCGGAGGTGCCCCAGGAGCGGGTCGCGGTGGTGTCGGGGCCCAACCTGGTCGGTGAGATCGTCCGCGGTCAGCCCGCCGCGACCGTGGTCGCCTGCACCGACGAGCGGGCCATGGAACGCCTCCAGGCGGCCTGCCACCTGCCGCCGTGGTTCCGTCCCTACACCAACCCCGACGTCGTGGGCGTGGAGCTCGGTGGGGCCGTCAAGAACGTGATCGCGCTGGCGGTCGGCGTCGCGGCCGGGATGGGCATGGGCGACAACGTCGGAGCGATGCTGATGACACGCGGGCTGGCCGAGATCTCCCGGCTGGGTGCGGCGCTCGGCGCCGACCCGCACACCTTCGCCGGTCTGGCGGGCATGGGCGACCTGGTGGCGACCTGCACCTCCCCGCTGTCCAGGAACCGCACCTTCGGGGAGAACCTCGGGCGGGGGATGACCCTGGCCGAGGTGATCGCCGCCACCAAACAGACCGCCGAGGGCGTGAAGTCCTGCGAGTCGGTCCTGGAACTGGCCAGGAAGCACGACGTGGAGATGCCGATCACCGAGGTGGTGGTGGCGGTCGTCCACGACGCGATGCCCCCCAGCGAGGCCGCGGTGCTGCTGATGTCCCGCACCCCCAAGCCGGAACGGTACGGCCTCTGACGTCATCCCCGTCATCTCCGTGATCCCGGTCATCCCCGTGATCCCGGTCATCCCCGGAGGGTGCCCGGCCGCGGGACGCCCGTCCGGAGGGCGGGGTCCGCGAGGGGCGGGGCCCGGCGGGTGGCGGTAGATGGCGGTGCCGGCGGGTGACGGCGGGTGGCGGTGACGTCGCCCGGCCGGCGCGACCGCCCTCGACCGTGATCGGAGGGATAGGCGCGTCCAACAGGCGGATTTCCCCCTAACAGGGGGTAGATTCGGTCATCATGAGTGAGCAGCACGGACCCCGGCCGAAGGTCGCCGTCGTCTTCGGCGGCCGCAATTCCGAGCACGCCGTCTCCATCCTGGGGGCGGGCAGCGTGCTGGAGGTCATCGATCGTTCTCGATACGAGGTGGTCCCCATCGGGATCGCCCCGGACGGGCGGTGGGTGCTCGCCTCCGGAGACCAGCGCTACGCGGTCGAGGACGGCGAGTTCCCGTCCGTCGACGCCGGGGGCACGGAGCTCGCGCTGCTGTCCGGCGGCGGCCCGCTGGTGACCTACGAGGCCGGCAGCATCCCCGCCGACCTCGGCCAGGTCGACGTCGTCTTCCCCGTCATGCACGGCCCCTTCGCCGAGGACGGGACGATCCAGGGGCTCCTGGAGATGGCCGGTGTCCGTTACGTCGGCTCCGGAGTGCTGGCCAGCGCGGTCGGCATGGACAAGGCGTACATGAAGATGGTGCTCGCCGCCTCCGGCCTGCCCGTCGGCCGGTACGTGGTGATCCGCGACCGCGACTGGCGGACCGAACGCGACCGGGTGCTCAAGGAGGTCCAGGAGCTCGGCTGGCCGGTGTTCGTCAAGCCCGCCCGCGCCGGGTCCAGCCAGGGCATCTCCAAGGCCACCACCATGGACGAGCTGGAGCGGGCCATCGAGTTCGCCCGCGAGCACGACCCCAAGGTCCTGGTCGAGGCCGCGATCACGGGCCGCGAGATCGAGTGCGCGGTGCTGGAGTCGCCGGGTGACGAGGCGCCGCGGGCCAGCGTGCCGGGCGAGGTGCTGGTCCACGGCGAGCACGAGTTCTTCGACTTCGAGGCCAAATACGTCGAGGGCGGCATGTCCCTGAGGGCTCCCGCGGACATCCCCGGGCAGACGGCCGAGGAGCTGCGGGCCATGGCCGTGCGCGCCTTCGAGGCGCTGGGCTGCGAGGGGCTGGCCCGGGTCGACTTCTTCTACACCCCCGACGGCCGGCTGATCCTCAACGAGATCAACACCATGCCCGGTTTCACTGCGCTGTCGGTCGCGCCGCAGCTGTGGGCCGCCACCGGGCTGACCTACGCCGAGCTCGTCGACCGGTTGATCCAGCTCGCGCTCGGCCGCTCACCCGGTCTGCGCTAGAGCCGCCTTGATCGGCGCCGCGAGGTCGAGGAGCACGTTCTGCGGGACGTGTTTCCGGGAGATCGTCACCTCGACGTAGGCCTCCCGCCCGACCGACGTGAACAGCGTCGGCCGGGCCGGGTCGGGGTACCACGCCACCCCGTTGATCTCGGGCACCTGGTCGGTGGCCGACATCGTCGCCGGTCGCGCTACCCCGCAACGCAGCGCGATCTCCGCCTCGCCCCACACCGCGACGTACGGCGAAGCCGGGGTGGACTCCCCCCGGTCCGCGCCGTCGAGCCGCTGCGGGAGCCGTTCACCCAGGGTCTCGCACGCCGCCGCGGCGGCTCCCTCGGGAACGGGCGGCTCCACCCGGACGGCACCGCCGCACCCGGCCACGATCAGCAGAGCACAGGCGCATCCCGTCCAGCGGGCGAACCGGAGTGGCATCTCGCATTCCCGACGATCAGATATGGACGATGGGACACGTAAGAGTACGTGTGATCCCTTCGACCGCCTGAATCTGGGCCACGACGAGCTTGCCCAGCTCGTCGACGTTGCGAGCCTGTGCCCGCACGATCACGTCGTACGGGCCGGTGACGTCCTCGGCCTGTGTGACGCCGGAGATCCCGGAGATCTCCCGAGCCACGTTCGCGGCCTTGCCGACCTCGGTCTGGATAAGGATGTAGGCCTGCACCATCACGTCCTCCCGGGCGATTGGATCAGTGCCGAAGGGCCACCGTACCCTGTGATGAACGGGAGGTGTGCCATCACAGTCGGAGATCTCGGCGAATTCGGGGTTATTGCACGTATTGCCGGACGCTTGCCACAAGGTAGGGCCGTGTTGCTCGGCCCCGGGGACGACGCCGCGGTGGTGAGTGCTCCCGATGGGCGGGTCGTCGTGACGACAGACTTGTTACTTGAGGGTAGGCATTTCCGCCGCGACTGGTCCAGTGGCTATGACATCGGCCGCAAGGCGGCGGCGCAGAATCTCTCGGACATCGTGGCCATGGGGGCCGAGCCCACCGGCATCGTGGTCGGGCTGGGCCTGCCCGCCGACGCCGCCACCGACTGGCTGGACCGATTGACCGACGGCTTCCGCGACGAGTGCGAGCTGGTCGGGGCTGGCGTGGCCGGTGGTGACATCACCCGCTGTGACATCGTCGTCATCGGCGTCACCGCCCTCGGTGACCTGGGCGGGCGGGCACCGGTCACCCGCTCGGGAGCGCGGCCCGGGGACGTGGTCGCCGTCGCCGGTCGCCTCGGGTACGCCGCGGCGGGGCTCGCGCTGTTCCGTGAGGGGCTGAACGGGCCGCCGGAACTGCTCGAAGCCCATCGGCGCCCACGTCCGCCCTACGCCCGCGGACCCGAGGCCGCCGTGCTCGGCGCGACCGCCATGCTCGACGTCAGCGACGGCCTGCTCCAGGATCTCGGGCACGTGGCCGAGGCGTCCGGGGTGGGCATGATGCTCGACCCGGAGCTTTTCATGATCCATTACGTGATGCGGGACGCCGGCCGTCTGCTCGGCGTCGACCCGCTGGAGTGGGTGCTCACCGGCGGCGATGATCACGCGCTCGTCGCGACCTTCCCCGAGGATGTCCGTCTTCCGCCGGGCTGGAGTGTGGTCGGAATGGTGACGGAGGGTGACGGTGTGCAGGTCAGGGGGGTGTCTCTTGATCGCGCCGGCTGGGATCACTTCCGGGAGTGACGTTTACCACTTCTTGCTACATCTGTGAAAATTGCGACAAACGTATATCGAAATGATATGAAGATGGGCGGTCGAGATTCCCTCCCAGAAAGGGGCGATATGGGCCGCCACGGTGGAAAAGGGGAGCAAGATTCCCCGAGTCGGAGGAGGCGCGGGCCGGAGCCCACGCCGCAGCCGGTTCCCCGCGACGAGCCGATCGGGCGCCGGCTCCGTCCCGAGGAGTCGGCCGTCACCCAGACCCGGCCGGGCTTCCTGGGGTCGGGATGGTCGTCGGAGAGCGAGCCGTCCGAGACGACCCGGCCACAGGAGGAGCGCAAGCCGGGCGGGCGGGCCAGGGCGGCGGTGCTCGCCGTCGCGGCGGTCGCCGTGGTGCTCGGCGGCACCGTCTTCGGCGTCCAGACGCTGACCGGCTCCGAGAGCGCGGCCGACTGCCCGGCCGCCGGGTGCGTCGCGGAGGCGTCCAACCAGCCGGAGCCGCAGATCGACGTCGACGAGCTCGTCGACGAACCGTTGCCGGACGATGAGCCCGGGGGGCCCGAGGAGCCTGAGGAGCCCCTGCCGGAGGAGACGGACGGTACGACGGAACCGGCCGACACCGCAGGCCGGACCACTCCGGACCCGGCCCCCACGTCCACCCGCCGGCGAGGTGGGACCGCTCCCACGCCGCGGCCGACCCCCACGCGGGAGGACACCCGCGCTCCCCGCACCGACGACGATCCTCCCCCCGCAGAGGAGCCCTCGCCGACGAACTCCCCGTCCCAGACTCTCGTCGGCGGCCACCGGGGTGAGGAGCCGTCGCAGGTCCCCCTCCCCGCGGAGAGCGTGCCGGCCCCGGCACCGGCGCCCGCACCCGGTCAGACCTCGGCGCCTCCGGCGGCCGGTGCCCCCATCACCGTCGGCGCCGACCTGGTGCAGGCGAAACAGCAGGTCTACACCGTCAAGCTCGTCGTCGCCGTGGAGGAGACCTTCACCGACCTGGCGCTGAGCGTCCCGGTCAGCGGTGAGGTCACCTCGGTGCGCGGCGCCGGCTGGAGCCAGGACGGGGGCCTGCTGACGATCGAGTCGCCGCAGGGTCTGAAGGCGGGCGAGGAACTCGTCGTCAGTTTCACCGCGCGGGGTGCGGCGGAGGTCCCCTCGACCTGCCGCAGCGTGCAGGGGGAGTGCTCCGTCGCCTGACCGGGTCGCGGTCTCCACGGCCCTGGGCTGCGGACGCCGGTCTCCGCGGTCCCGGCCAGCGGATCGGCGGCGGTTTCGCGGGCGTCATGCCCTGGGCGGCGGCATGCCCGCCTTGTCATGGTCTTTCCGGTGGAATCCTGTGCTCCGGGCGGACCTGGTTGGATGGGAGCATGACCGATTCGACTCCCCCTCGCGTACTGACCGTCGCCGGATCCGACTCCGGAGGCGGCGCGGGCATCCAGGCCGACCTGAAGACGATGATGGCCCTCGGTGTGCACGGCATGAGTGTGATCGCCGCGGTGACCGCCCAGAACTCGCTGGGCGTGCAGGGTTACTGGGAACTGCCCGCGGAGGCGGTGCGGGCCCAGCTCGACTCGGTGCTCGGCGACATCGGCGTCCAGGCGGTCAAGACCGGCATGCTCGCCTCGCCGGTGCTGGTCGAGACGGTCGCGGAGGTGCTGGCCGGGCTGGACACACCCATCGTGGTCGACCCGGTGGGAGTCTCCAAGCACGGTGACTCACTCCTCGCGCCTGAGGCCGTGGAGACGGTGAAGTCGCGTCTGCTGCCCACGGCCACGGTGGTCACCCCCAACCTGTGGGAGGTGCTGCAGCTGACCGGGGTGAAGGTCGAGCAGGAGGCCGACCTCCGCCGGGCGGCCGACGCGGTTCTGGAGCTCGGCCCCGCATGGGCGTTGATCAAGGGCGGCCACCTGCCCGGCGACCCGGTCGACCTGCTGACCGACGGCACACGGGAGTTCCGCTTCACCGCCGAGCGTCACGACAACCGGCACACCCACGGCACCGGCTGCACCCTGGCTTCGGCCGTCGCCTCCCACCTGGCCCTCGGTGAGGAGGTCCCCGCGGCGGTGGAGAAGGCGAAGGCGTACGTCACCGGCGCGATCGCCGGAGGCTTCCCGCTCGGGGCGGGCATCGGCCCGGTGGACCACGCCTGGCGCCTGCGGCCGCGCTGACCCCGCCCCGGGGGCCGGCCCTGATGCCTGTGGCCGGTCCGGCTCTCCGGGCTGCGCGACGGGCGTCCCGGGGTGGGTGGAAAGGCCCCGGGACGCGCGAAAGCCCGCCGTGCCCCGTGAGGCGCGGCGGGCTTTCGCGGAAGTGTGACTAGCGGGTGACCTTGCCCGCCTTGATGCAGGAGGTGCACACGTTCAGCCGCTTCGGCGTGCCGTTCACCACTGCGCGCACGTGCTGGATGTTCGGGTTCCAGCGGCGGCGGGTGCGGCGGTGCGAGTGGGAGACGTTGTTGCCGAAAGTCGGCTTCTTAGCGCAAACGTCGCAGACGGAAGCCACGGTTCGCTCCTTAGATCAGTCGATAGGCTCGATCCGCCGCTCAGGCGGGCGGTCATCGGGCATGCCGGGGCAACCGGCTGGCCAGACGAGGATATCCGATGTCCAGCCGTGCACGCGAACGCGAGCCGCTGTGACCGGTCGAACGGGGATAATCTCCGGATGCAACCGTAGCGCATCCCGGGTGGCGGGGTGGCGGGTCACGCCGGGAGCGGTGTCCCGACGGCGCGGACCGGGTCCGGCGGGCCCCGGAGCCGGGCCGGGAGCGCGCCGGACGCACGACCGTGAGCAGGAGGCGGCATGCTGCAGGTTCTCGACCCGGCCGCGGTCCGGAGATGGTCGCATCTGGCCGCGGAGACGCTGGGGAAGACCCGTGAGGAGATCGACGCGCTCAACGTCTTCCCGGTGCCCGACGGCGACACCGGCACCAACCTGCACCTGACCATGCTCTCCGCCGCGGACGCGCTGGACGGGCTGCCGGGTGACGCCACCGCGGCCGACACCTGGCGGGCCCTGGCCCGGGGAGCGCTGCTGGGTGCCCACGGCAACTCCGGTGTGATCGCCAGCCAGGCCCTGCGCGGCCTCGCCGAGGTGCTGGGTGAGGCCGCGGGCGGCGGCGCGGATCTGGCACGGGGCCTGGTCAGGGCCGCGGAGCTGGCGCGGGACGCGGTCGCCAGGCCGGTGGAGGGCACGATCCTGAGCGTCCTGACCGCCGTGGCCGCCGCGGTGCGCGACCTGCCCGGCGATCTCGCCGCGGTCGCCCGGCGGGCGGCGGACGAGGCGCACGCCGCGCTCCGCCGGACCCCGGGGCAGCTCGACGTGCTGGCCCGCAACGGGGTCGTGGACGCGGGGGCCGCCGGCCTGGTGATAGTCCTGGAGACCCTCGCGGCCGTCGTCACCGACGCCTACACCGGACGGGTGGACATCCCCGCCCCGGCCCGCCGCGTCGCCCCGGAGGCGGCGCAGGAACCGGGTTACGAGGTGATGTATCTCCTGGACGCCGACGCGGCGGCGGTCGCCGTGCTGCGCGAGGAGCTCGACGCGCTCGGCGACTCGCTCGTGGTCGTGGGCGGCGACGGCCTGTGGAACGTGCATGTGCACGTCGACGACGCCGGCGCGGCGATCGAGGCCGCCATGCGGGCGGGGCGGCCCCACCGGATCAAGGTGACCTACCTGGTCGGCTCGGGCCGGACCCACCCCGCCGCCCGGGGACGCGGCGTGGTCGCCGTGGCGGCCGGGCCCGCCCTGGCCGCGGTCTTCGAGGAGTCGGGGGCCGTGGTGGTCCGCCGGGAGCCCGGTTCCAGCCCATCGCAGGCGGAGGTGCTCGCCGCGATCCGCGAGGCGGGCGACGAGGTCGTGGTCCTGCCCAACGACAGCGGGACGCGCGAGGTCGCGGCGGCCGCCGCGGAGATCGCCCGGGAGGAGGGGCGGATGGTCAGCGTCCTGCCGACCAGGGCCTCGGTGCAGGGCCTGTCGGCGCTGGCGGTGCACGACCCGCTGCGCCGCTTCGACGACGACGTGGTGGCCATGACCGAGGCGGCCGCGCACACCCGCCACGGGCACGTCTGGGTGGCCGACCGGGAGGTCATGACGAGCGCGGGCCTGACCCGGCCCGGTGACGTCCTCGGCGTGGTCGACGGGGACGCCGCCCTGATCGGCGCGGACCTCACCGCCACCACGCTGGAGGTCGTGGACCGCATGGTGTCGTCCAGCAGCGAGCTGGTCACCGTTCTGGAGGGCGCCGACGCCCCCGCCGGCCTGGCCGGGGCCGTACGCGACCATCTCGCCGGGACCCGCCCGGACATCGAGGTGGTCGTGTACGCGGGCGGGCAGGGTGGTTACCCGCTCCTCATCGGCGTCGACTGACGCGCCGGCCCGGCCTCGCCCCGCACATCGGTCCGGCCCCGGCTGACGCGCAGGCCCGGCGTACGAGCGGCGCACCGTGCCCGGCCGGGGTGAATTCTGTCGTCCGGGCACGGTAGAAACGTGCCGTGACGAGCTTCGACGAGCCGCTGGCGAAGGCGCTGGATCCCAAGACCGCCAAGCTGTTGGAGAGCGTTCTCGACCTGCGCACCGTCGGTGACCTGCTGCGGCACTACCCGCGGCGCTACGCCGAGCGGGGCGAGCTGACCGATCTCGACGACCTTCAGGTCGACGAGCACGTCACGGTGGTGGGCGAGGTCACCAGGGTCATGCGCAGGCCGATGCGCAACAAGAGCGGCACCTGGCTGGAGGTCGAGGTCGCCGACGCCCGCCGCAGCAAGATCTACCTGTCGTTCTTCGGGAAGGCGTCCCACATCGCCGAGACCCGGCTGCGGCCGGGCCGCCGGGGCATGTTCGCCGGCAAGGTCAGCGCGTTCGGCCAGGGCGAGAAGCGCAAGTGGCAGCTCTCCCACCCCGAGTTCGAGATGATCGAGGAGAGCGAGACCGGGGCTGAGGAGTTCGCCGCCGCGCTCGTGCCGATCTACCCGGCGGGCAAGGACGTGACCCCCTGGGCCATCCGAAGGGCACTGGGCGTCGTCCTCGACACGATGGGCGAGCTGGACGACCCGCTGCCCGCCGAGCTCCGCGTCCGGCGTGGGTTGCCGGGCCTGGCCGAGGCGCTCCAGGCGATCCACCGGCCGCGCGACCACGCCGACGTGACCAGGGCCCGCAAGCGCCTCAGGTTCGACGAGGCGTTCCTGCTCCAGGCGGTCCTGCTGCAACGCCGGATGGCCGCCTCCTCCTGGCCCGCCACCCCTCGCCCGGCGCGCGGCGACGGGCTGCTGGCCGACTTCGACGCCCGGCTGCCGTTCGAGCTCACCGAAGGACAGCGCGCGGTGGGGGAGGAGATCGCGGCCGACCTGGCTCTCGCCCACCCCATGCACCGGCTCCTCCAGGGCGAGGTCGGCGCGGGCAAGACCGTCGTGGCGCTGCGCGCCATGCTCCAGGTGGTCGACGCCGGGGGGCAGGCGGTGCTGCTGGCGCCCACCGAGGTGCTCGCCCAGCAGCACCACCGGTCGATCTCGGCCATGCTCGGCGACCTGGCCACCGGCGGCATGTTCGGCGGCACCTCGGTCGCCCTGCTCACCGGCTCGCTGGGTGCGGCGGCCCGCCGCTCGGCGATGCTCGACGCCGCCTCGGGCACGGCGGGCATCGTCGTCGGCACCCACGCGGTCCTGCAGGAGCGCGTGCAGTTCGCCGACCTGGGCATGGTCGTGGTGGACGAGCAGCACCGCTTCGGCGTCGAGCAGCGCGACGCGCTCCGCGAGAAGGCCGGGGGCGGCCGGCCGCACGTGCTCGTCATGACCGCCACCCCCATCCCCCGCACGGTCGCCATGACGGTCTTCGGCGACCTGACGGTCTCCACGCTCTCCCAGCTTCCCGCCGGGCGTGCCCCGATCACCACGCACGTGGTCCCCGCGGCGGAGAAACCGCACTTCCTCGACCGGGCCTGGAGCCGCGTACGGGAGGAGGTCGAGCTCGGCCGGCAGTCCTACGTCGTCTGCCCGCGCATCGGTGACCTGGAGGGCGACGAGGGCGACCTGGCGAAGGCCGACGACGAGCGCAGGCCGCCGCTGGCCGTCCTCGACGTCGCCGAGACCCTGGCGCAGGGCCCGCTGCGGGGGCTGCGCACGGCGGTGCTCCACGGCAAGCTCCCGCCCGAGGAGAAGGACGCGGTGATGAGGGCCTTCGCGCGCGGGGAGGTCGACGTCCTGGTGGCCACCACGGTCATCGAGGTCGGCGTCGACGTCCCCAACTCCTCGGTCATGGTCATCATGGACGCCGACCGGTTCGGCGTCTCCCAGCTCCACCAGCTCCGCGGCCGGGTCGGCCGGGGCGGGCTGCCCGGCCTGTGCCTGCTGGTGACCGACTCCCCGGGCGGCACGCCCGCCAGGGCCAGGCTCGACGCGGTGGCGGCGACGCTGGACGGCTTCGAGCTCTCCCGGGTGGACCTGGAGCAGCGCAGGGAGGGCGACGTGCTGGGGGTGGCCCAGTCGGGTCGCAGGTCGTCGCTGAAGATGCTCAGGCTCCTGCGTGACGAGGAGGTCATCCAGGCCGCCCGGCTCGACGCCGAGGCCATGCTCGAGGCCGACCCCGACCTGTCCGCCCACCCCGTCCTGCGCATGGAGATCGACAGGCTTCTCGCCGACGAGCGCGCGGAGTATCTGGAGAAGGCGTGAGAGCCGGTCGTCGGGAAGGCGGGCCGGAGAGGGCGTGAGAGCCGGTCGTCCGGAAAGCCCAATTGCGGGGACGGCCTCCCCCCGAATGCCGTCCCCGCTTGGGCCCACTCTCGGGTCAGGTGCCGAGAGCACCGGCGTGCGGAAGGGCTCACGATCACGCCGGTCGGCCTCCCCCTGGGTCTTGAAGGCCGCAGGACTCATCATGCAAGGCGTCGGCATCCGGCGGAACGACCCTTGCGCTTTCCTCGCCGCTCCTTGCCCACTCTTGACCTAGATCACCTGCCAGGACCCTTTTGACCTGGGGTTATGTGATCCGTCGCGACACGTGGCGCTGCGCGCCGGCTCGTCCGCCGTCTCCGGTCCCCGCCCGCGGAGGCAACCGCGGGACGCCGTGCCCGTCCCCGGCACTGAGAGGATGGCCGGGTGAGCCGAGTCATCGCGGGAAGCGCAGGGGGGCGGCGGCTGGCCGTCCCGCCGGGGCGGGGCACCCGTCCCACGAGCGACCGGGCCAGAGAGGGGATGTTCTCCACGGTGGGGTCGCTGATCGGCCCGCTGGAGGGTGCCAGGGTGCTCGACCTGTACGCGGGCTCGGGTGCGCTCGGGCTGGAGGCACTCTCCCGGGGGGCGGCGCACGCCCTGCTCGTCGAGTCGGATCCCAAGGCGATCCGGACGATCAGGCAGAACATCGCCGCACTGGACCTGCCCGGTGCCGAGCTCGCGGCCGACCGGGTGGAGCGGCTGCTCGCCCGGGGGGCCGCCGAGCCGTACGACCTGGTCTTCGCCGACCCGCCGTACGTGCTGGCGGGCAAGGAGGTGGAGGCCGTGCTGGAGCGGCTGCGCGACCACGGCTGGCTGGCGCAGGACGCACTGGTCGTGGTGGAGCGCGAGAGCAGGGGTGAGGACCTGGTCTGGCCGGCCGGATACGAAGAGGAGAGGGTCCGTCGTTACGGCGAAGCGTCCGTTTGGTACGGTCGCGCCGCCGGGAATCCATAGAGCAGGGGGTTCGCCTTGCGTCGTGTTGTCTGCCCGGGGTCGTTCGATCCCGTCACCAACGGTCATCTCGACATCATCGGCCGGGCCTCCCGGCAGTATGACGAGGTCGTCGTGGCCGTACTGATCAACATCGAGAAGAAGAGCCTGTTCACGGTCGAGGAGCGCATCCAGATGCTCCAGACGGTGACCAAGGAGTACGGCAACGTCCGCGTCGACAAGTTCCACGGCCTGCTGGTCGACTACTGCAGGCAGCAGGAGATCCCCGCGATCGTCAAGGGCCTGCGCGCCGTCAGCGACTTCGACTACGAACTCCAGATGGCCCAGCTCAACTACCGGATGTCGGGGGTGGAGACCCTGTTCATGGCGACCGGCCCCGAGGTCTCGTTCCTGTCGTCCAGCCGCATCAAGGAGATCGTCAAGTATGGTGGCAACGTAGCCGGGCTGGTCCCGGATCTCGTGCAGGAGCTCCTCGTCGAACGGCTCAGGGGTTAGTCCCTGGTATTCTCTTATTTCGGCCTTGCACGACGGCGGTGACGCGCCATGCCTAATGAGAGCGGAATGAACCAGCCCAGCCTGAACCCTCGAGCCCCGTGGGTGATCTCCACCCATGATCTGGGGCGGCGACCGGGGTCCATGCGGCAGATGCATCTCGCTCTTCCGGCACCGGCGGACATCGGCGTCGACATGATCGGCGTCCCCAAGGACGCCGAAGTCGAGCTGGACATCCGGCTTGAGGCTGTCATGGAGGGTGTGCTCGTCACGGGCACTGCGCGCTCCCCGCTGCGGGGGGAGTGCGCACGCTGCCTGGAACCGGTCACCTCGCACAGCGAGGTCGACTTCCAGGAGCTGTTCTTCTACTCGGCAGAGGATGCTGCCGAGGGTGACTCGCTTCTCGACGGTGAACTCCTCGACCTCGAACCCGTCTTCCGCGACGCGGTGGTGCTCACACTGCCGTTGAGCCCGGTCTGCAGTGAAGACTGCTCCGGGCTCTGCGTGGAATGCGGGATCAGGCTGGCCGACGCCGAGCCTGGCCACACGCACGAGGCGGTCGATCCTCGCTGGGCCAAGCTGCAAGATCTGGTTCCGGAACATAACAACGATCAGGAGAGCTGACGTGGCTGTCCCCAAGCGCAAGATGTCGCGGAGCAACACTCGCTCCCGCAGGTCGCAGTGGAAGGCCGCCGCGGTTTCGCTCGTGAGCTGCCCCCAGTGCCGCTCGCCGAAGCGTCCGCACGTGGCGTGCCCGACCTGCGGCACCTACAACCGCCGTCAGGTGATCGAGCCCTCCGCCTGATCGCACTCTGACCGACGGATGCCGGCCGGGCCCCTGCCCGGCTCCGGCCGGCGTCACCGTCTTCACCCCCCTATGCGATGGCGGTCCGCCCGCGGCTGTGGTGGACGCCGGGGTTCGCGGTAGAACGCGTACCCTCCCGGCGCCCACCACGTCTTCGGGCATTTGTCATACCCCACCTTCGCCATCGCGCATTCCATGAGAGAGCGTGCGAGGAGAAGCCGTGGCCACGAGCATGAAGCCGATCGCCGTCGAGGCAGTCCAGAGTGAGCTTGAGCGCCTCCTGTCGGTGCGGATCGACTCCGCCATCCTGGAGCGGGCGCTGACCCATCGTTCCTACGCGTACGAGAACGGCGGGCTGCCCACCAACGAGCGCCTGGAGTTCCTCGGCGACTCGGTGCTGGGGCTCGTCGTCACCGACACCCTCTACCGCAACCACCCCGACCTGCCCGAGGGGCAGCTGGCCAAGCTCAGGGCGGCGGTGGTCAACATGCGGGCCCTGGCCGACGTGGCCCGCACGCTGGGCCTGGGCCGCTTCCTGCGGCTCGGCAGGGGCGAGGAGGGCACCGGCGGGCGTGACAAGTCCTCGATCCTGGCCGACACCCTTGAGGCGCTCATCGGCGCCGTCTACGTCGACAAGGGCCTGGACGAGGCGTTCCGGGTGGTCCACCTGCTCTTCGACGGGCTCATCACGCGGTCGGCCTCGCTGGGGGCCGGGCTCGACTGGAAGACCTCGCTCCAGGAGCTCACCGCGTCCGAGTCGCTCGGCGTGCCCGAGTACCACGTCGCGGAGAGCGGCCCCGACCACGCCAAGTCCTTCACCGCGGCGGTCCGCGTCGGCGGGGAGCAGTACGGCGCGGGTTCCGGCCGCTCGAAGAAGGAAGCCGAGCAGCAGGCCGCGGAGGCGGCCTGGAACCGGATCCGCCAAGACCGCGAACGGCGCGAGGCCGAGCTGGCACCCTAGAAGCCGACGCTCACGGGGAGGGGTGCATGCCCGAGCTGCCCGAGGTCGAGGTCGTACGGCGCGGCCTGGAGCGCTGGGTCTCCGGCCGGGTCGTCGCCCGCGCCGAGGTGCTCCACCCCCGGGCGATCCGGCGGCACGTCCCCGGGGCCGAGGAGTTCACCGCCAGGCTGAAGGGCCGCGCGATCGGCACGGCCGAGCGCAGGGGCAAATATCTCTGGCTGCCGCTGGACGGCTCCGACGCGATCCTGGCCCACCTCGGGATGAGCGGCCAGCTGCTGGTGGTGGAGCCCGGGACGGCACCCGAGAAACATCTGCGCGTGCGGATCGCCTTCACCGACGGCGGCCCCGAGCTGCGCTTCGTCGACCAGCGGACGTTCGGCCACGTGCTGGTGACGTCCATGGTCCACGCGGCGGGCC
Source organism: Streptosporangium becharense (assembly GCF_014204985.1). Taxonomy (NCBI): domain Bacteria; kingdom Bacillati; phylum Actinomycetota; class Actinomycetes; order Streptosporangiales; family Streptosporangiaceae; genus Streptosporangium; species Streptosporangium becharense. The sequence continues at coordinate 5,146,445 of NZ_JACHMP010000001.1, forward strand.
GGGCGGTGCCCGAGCCGATCGCGCACATCGCGGCCGACCCGTTCGAGGAGCACTTCGACGAAGGAGCCTTCGCCCGCCGCCTGCGCGCGAGGCGGACGGAGGTCAAACGGGCGCTGCTGGACCAGTCGCTGGTCAGTGGGGTCGGCAACATCTACGCCGACGAGGCGCTGTGGCGGGCCGGGCTGCACGGCTCCCGGCCCACCGGGGCGTTGACCGGGCCGCAGATCGCCGGGCTGCTGGGCGGGGCCCGCGAGGTGATGTCCGCCGCGCTGGCCGAGGGCGGCACGTCCTTCGACAGCCTGTATGTGAACGTCAACGGTGAGAGCGGTTACTTCGACCGCTCCCTGGCGGTGTACGGCAGGCGTGACGAGCCGTGCCCGCGCTGCGGCACCCCGATCGTCCGGGAGTCGTTCATGAACCGTTCCTCCTACAGTTGTCCCCGCTGCCAGCCCCGCCCGAGGAGGACGAGCTCGTGACGGACGAGGCAGAGGTGACGGATGCGACGGATGTGCGGCTGACGGCCTGGGTCCGGGGGCGGGTGCAGGGGGTGGGCTTCCGCTGGTGGACACGAGCGCGGGCGCTGGAGCTCGGTCTGGTGGGCTGGGCCCGCAACACCACCGACGGACGGGTCGAGGTCGTCGCGGAGGGCCCGCGGGCGTCGTGCACCCGGCTGCTGGCCCTCCTGCGGGGTGGGGACACGCCCGGCAGGGTGGACGGCGTCGTCGAACGCTGGAGCGACGCCAAAGGTAGTGTGCATGGTTTTGTGGAGCGCTGACCACTTCCACAAACCACCCAAAATAAGGTATATTTAGACGTCGAGAGTGCCCACTGGTGCATCCACCTGGAGCGTTCAGCTTGACCGTCTCCTTCACCGGTGCGACTCTTGATAAGAACCACGCGCACCCCTCCCGCGGCAAGAAGTGCGCGAACCAGTCTGGTCACTCAGCGTGGAGGACCCTTTACCATGGCGAAGGCTCTACTCGGCCACGTCGGCGGTCCCGACCCTCGGATGGTCTCGGAAATGCGTCGCCTCCAGCAGCGCATCCGTGATCTGGAGGGGGAGCTCATCCGGCTCCAGGCCCAGAACGACGAGCTCGCGGCGAGTGTCCGCGACGAGGCGTTCGGTCTGCAGGATCGCGAGCCGGCCCTCACCTAGAGGCCGGGGCTGCAACAACTGTCCAGGGACGCCTCATCGGGGCGTCCCTTGTCATATCGGACGTTGTCGCACATGACGTGCGAGGAAGGCCTGCTGCCGGGTGAGCATCCGCCCGCGTCGCGTTCCTCGCCCCCCTGCCGTTCCCCTTTTCCGGTCGCGTTCCTGACGCCTCCTGCCGTCCCCCCTTTCCGGTCGCGTTCCGCGTCCGCGAACCCCGTTCCCACCGTGTTCTCAGCGTGTTCCGCATCCACGGAGGGCATCCCGGCCGTGTACCGGCGGGCACCGGTGAAGGACGGTAGTCTTCCCCGGTGAACAGAGCCGCCGGTTGACCAGGCGCGCCACGTTCGGCGGCGCCGGGATCGCGGCGCGCGGACACCGGGGGATGGGGGTTTTCCGTTGTATCTCAAGACCCTCACCCTGCGCGGGTTCAAGTCTTTCGCCTCGGCCACCACACTCCGCTTCGAACCGGGCATCACCGCGGTCGTCGGCCCCAACGGTTCGGGCAAGTCCAACGTGGTCGACGCCCTGGCGTGGGTGATGGGCGAGCACAGCGCCAAGTCGCTGCGCGGCGGCAAGATGGAGGACGTCATCTTCGCCGGGACGTCCTCGCGGGCCCCGCTGGGCCGGGCCGAGGTCACCTTGACCATCGACAACTCCGACGGCATGCTCCCGATCGACTACACCGAGGTCACGATCAGCCGTCTGATGTTCCGGGCCGGTCAGAGCGAGTACGCCATCAACGGCGACACCTGCCGCCTGCTCGACATCCAGGAGCTGCTGTCCGACTCCGGCATCGGCCGGGAGATGCACGTCATCGTCGGGCAGGGTCAGCTCGACCAGGTGCTGCACGCCGGCCCCGAGGAGCGCCGGGCGTTCATCGAGGAGGCCGCGGGCGTCCTGAAGCACCGCAAGCGCAAGGAGAAGGCGCTGCGGAAGCTCGACGCCATGCAGGCCAACATGAACCGGGTCCAGGACCTCACCACCGAGCTGCGCCGCCAGCTCAAGCCGCTGGGCCGCCAGGCGGAGATCGCCCGCAGGGCCGCCGTCATCCAGGCCGACCTGCGCGACGCCCGGCTCCGGCTGCTCGCCGACGACGTGCTGACCCTGCGCACCACCCTGGAGCGCGAGATGGCCGACGAGGCGGCCGTCCTCACCCGTCGCGCCGCGGTGGAGGCCGAGCTGGAGCAGAGCCAGGTGGCGGAGGCCGAGCTGGAGGCCGCCGAGGCCGAGGCCCAGCCCCGCCTGGCCGCCGCCCAGGAGACCTTCTTCCGCCTGTCGTCGCTGCGTGAGCGGCTGCGCGGCCTGGCCGGGCTCGCCGCCGAGCGGCACCGGCACGCCACCGACACCGCGGTGGAACGCCGCGGTCGTGACCCGGAGGAGTTCGAGCGGGAGGCGGAGGAGGTCCGCGAGCAGGAACGGGTCCTGGCCGAGCTGCTGGCCCGGGAACAGGAGACGCTCGCCGCCGCGGTGGCCGGACGCGCCGAGACCGAGGCCGCACTCGCCGCCGAGGAGCGGCGGCTGGCCGCCGAGGCCAGGGCCGTGGCCGACCGGCGCGAAGGGCTGGCCAGGCTCCGGGGCCAGGTCGGTGCCGTACGCAGCCGGGTGACGGCCGCCGAGGAGGAGATCGGGCGGCTGCGGCGCTCACTGGAGGAGGCCGGGCAGCGCGCCGCGACCGCCCAGGCCGAGCACGACAGCCAGGAACTGGCCGAGCCCGCCGCCGACCCCGCCCTCGCCGAGGAGCTGGAGATCGCCCTGGAGACGGTGGAGCAGGCCCGGCAGGCCGTCGACGACGCCAGGGCCCGGGTCGAGGAGGCCAAGGCGGCCGTCTCCGGCCCGAACGCCGCGCTCGGCGCGGCGCGGGCCGCCCTGTCCGCCGCGCGCGGGGCCGACCAGGAGGCGCAGCGCCAGGTGGCGGCGCTGGAGGCCAGGTACGAGGCGCTGGAGCTGAGCCTGGCCAGGGGTGCTGATGGTGGCGCGGCCCTACTCGCCGCCGACCTGGCCGGGGTGATCGGCCCGGTGGCGACCATGCTCTCGGTGCGGCCCGGCGCCGAGGTGGCCGTCGCCGCGGTGCTCGGCGCCGCGGCCGAGGCCGTGGCCGTCGAGTCGCTGCGGAGCGCGGCCGACGCCGTCGAGTTCCTCAGGAGCACCGGCGGAGGCCGGGCCGGCATGGTCATCGCCACGGGCGGGGACGGCCCCGAGACCGGCCCGGTGCCCGTGGCCGGCGCCGAGTGGGCGGCCGACCTGGTCACCGTCCCCGCCGAGCTGCGGTCCACCCTCGCCCACCTGCTGGCCGGGGTGCTGGTCGTCGACGACCTGGGCACCGCGCGCAAGGCCGTCGAGCAGTACCCCGGGCTGCGGGCCGTCACCCGCGACGGTGACCTGCTCGGCACCCACGCCGCGCAGGGCGGCTCGGCCGGCGGCACCTCCGCCCTTCAGGTGCGGGCCGCGCTGGACGAGGCGTCCGCCGACCTCGCCGCCGCCCGGGTCGCCGCCGAGGGCACCGCCGTGGCACTGGAGGAGGCCGCCGAGGCCGAGGGGGAGGCTCAGTTCGCCGTCGAGGCCGCCCAGGCCCGGGTGGCCGAGGCGCAGACGGGTGTGCAGACCGCCCAGGCCGGGGTCAACGCGGCACAGGCGGCGCTGGACCAGGTCAGGGCCAGGCAGCGCGACGCGGACCAGCGGACCGCCGCGGCGGCCAGGCGCCTGGCACAGCTCGGCGCCGCCGCCGAGGCCGCCCGTGGCGAGTGCGAGCGTCTGGCCGGGGGCGTGCGGGCCGCGCAGGAGGCGCGTGACCGCGAGGCGGCTGGGCTGGCCGAGCTGGAGGAGCGGCTGGCCGCCGCCGTCGGCGCCGAGGAGCCGGACGGCGAGCCCACCACCGAGATCCGGGACGAGCTCGCCGAGATCTGCGCGGTGGCCCGGCAGACCGAGATGGAGGCGCGGCTGGCGGTGCGGACGGCCGAGGAGCGGGTCAAGGGCATCGCGGGCAGGGTCGAGGAACTGCTGCGCGCGGCCGAGCGGGAGCGCGAGGAGCGGGCCAGGGCCGCCGAGCTGCGGGAGCGCCGGCGTCGGCAGGCCCGTACCGCGCAGGCCGTCGTCCGGGGCGCCGAACGGGCGCTGCGCGTGCTGGAGACCTCGCTGTCCGCCGCGGCCGGGGAACGCGACGAGGCCGAGCGGGCACGCGGGCAGATCGACGCCTCGCTCAGGGCCGTCCGGCTCCGCGTCCGTGAGCTCTCCGGCGAGCTGGACAAGCTGGTCAACCGGGCACACGGCAGTGAGGTGGCCCGTACCGAGCAGCGGCTGCGCCTGGAGCAACTGGAGGCGCGCGCGGTCGAGGAGTACGGCGTCGAGCCGGCGACCCTCGTCGCCGAGTACGGCCCGGACCAGCCGGTCCTCGTGGGCGACGGCGAGCCGGTGCCCTACGACCGCGAGGAGCAGCTGAAACGGGCCAGGGCGGCCGACCGCCAGATGGCGCAGCTCGGCAAGGTCAACCCGCTCGCGCTGGAGGAGTTCGCGGCGCTGGAGGAGCGGCACGCGTTCCTCACCTCGCAGCTGGAGGACCTCAAGAAGACCCGCCGCGACCTGCTGCTGGTGGTCAAGGAGGTCGACGATCGGGTCGAGCAGGTCTTCGGCGCCGCCTTCCAGGACGTGGCCCGCGAGTTCGAGACGATCTTCTCGCGGGTCTTCCCCGGCGGTGAGGGCAGGCTGCTGCTCACCGATCCGGAGGACATGCTCACCACCGGCGTCGAGGTCGAGGCCCGGCCACCCGGCAAGAAGGTCAAGCGGCTGTCGCTGCTGTCCGGTGGCGAGCGGTCGCTGACCGCCGTGGCGTTCCTGGTCGCCATCTTCAAGGCGCGGCCGTCGCCGTTCTACGTGATGGACGAGGTCGAGGCCGCGCTCGACGACACCAACACCCAGCGCCTGCTGACCCTCTTCGAGGAACTGCGGGAGACCTCGCAGCTCATCGTCATCACCCACCAGAAGCGCACGATGGAGATCGCCGACGCCCTCTACGGGGTGTCGATGCGGGGCGACGGCGTGAGCCAGGTGATCAGCCAGCGACTGCGCGAACACGAGGCGGTCTGACCCCAGGGTGTCGGAGCATCCCGGGCCGTCTGGAAAACTGTGGTCTTGTGGAAGCCTATCTCGGCATAATCGTGATCATCGCCGCCATCGCCCTGCTGACGGTGGGCGGCATGTTCCTGCTGTTCAGGGGGGGTGGCAAGAGCGCGCCGCCGCCGGTGGCGCCGCCCAAGACGCCGACGCTCCCCGAGCAGGGGCAGACGCCGTCCCGGGGCGCGGTCCGGGACGACGAGGCGACGACCACCGTCCCGCCTCCGGCCCGGCCGGTCGAACCGGCGGTGGTCGTCCCGGAGGTCGAGGTTCCGCCGCCGTCCGCGGGCCGGATGGTGCGGCTGCGTGCCCGGCTGGCCCGGTCGCAGAGCACCCTCGGCCGGGGGCTCCTGGAGCTGCTCTCCCGTGACCGTCTCGACGACGAGACCTGGGACGAGATCGAGGAGACCCTGATCACCGCCGACGTGGGCGTCGGGCCGACCAGGGCGATGGTCGAGGAACTGCGCACCCGGGTCAAGGTGCTGGGCAGCCGGACCCCCGAGGAGGCGCGCGCGCTCCTCAAGGAGGAACTGCTCACCCAGATCGGCGCCGACATGGACCGGACCCTGCACGTCAAGCCGCACGGCGAGCGTCCGGCGGTGGTCCTCGTGGTCGGTGTCAACGGCACCGGCAAGACCACCACCACCGGCAAGCTGGCCCGCGTCCTCATCGGCGACGGGAACAAGGTGGTGCTCGGCGCGGCCGACACCTTCCGCGCCGCCGCCGCCGACCAGCTCCAGACGTGGGGAGACCGGGTCGGAGCGCAGGTCGTGCGGGGCCCCGAGGGCGGCGACCCCGCCTCGGTCGCCTTCGACGCCGTCGCCGAGGGCACGGAGGAGAAGGCCGACGTGGTGATCATCGACACCGCGGGGCGGCTGCACACCAAGACCGGCCTGATGGATGAGCTCGGCAAGGTCAAGCGCGTCGTCGAGAAGCGGGCCACGGTCGACGAGGTCCTGCTCGTGCTCGACGCCACCACGGGCCAGAACGGCATGCGCCAGGCCCAGGTGTTCGCCGAGGTCGTCAACATCACCGGTATCGCGCTGACCAAGCTCGACGGCACCGCCAAGGGTGGCATCATCATCTCGGTCCAGCGGGAGCTGGGCGTCCCGGTCAAGCTCGTCGGCCTCGGTGAGGGCCCGGACGACCTGGCCCCGTTCGACCCCGAGGTCTTCGTCGACGCGCTCCTCGGAGACTGAGCGGCCCTGCGTCGGCCCGTCGGCCCATCTCGTCCCCGCGCCGCCCGCCGAATCGGGCGGCGCGGGCCGGGGCCGGCGCAGGACGCGCGGCGCAGGCGGGGCCGGGGTCAGCGCGAGGCGTGCGGGGCGGGCCTGGCCGGGGCGTGCGGGTCAGTGTGAGCCGGGGCGTGCGGGCCGGGCCGGGACGGGCGGGTCAGTGCGGGGCGTGCCCCCGGGTGCCGATGGGGACGACCAGCGGGGTGCCCGCCACCGGGTCCTCGATGACCTTGGCGTCCAGCTCGAAGACCTCCGCCAGCAGGGCCTCGGTGAGGACCTCGGACGGGGGCCCCGCGGCCACCACCCTTCCCGCGCGCATCGCCACCAGACGGTCGGTGTAGCGGGCGGCGAGGTTCAGGTCGTGCAGGACCATCACCACGGTGCGGCCCAGCTCGCCGTGGAGCCGGCGGACCAGCTCCAGCACCTCGATCTGGTGGGCCAGGTCGAGGAAGGTCGTCGGCTCGTCGAGCAGCAGCAGGTCGGTGCCCTGAGCCAGGGCCATGGAGATCCACGCCCGCTGGCGCTGCCCGCCGGACAACTCGTCCAGGGGGCGATCGCCCAGGTCGAGCAGACCGGTCATCGAGAGGGCCTCGCCGACCGCCGACTCGTCGTCGGACGACCACTGCCGGTACCAGGTCTGGTGCGGGTGCCGTCCCCTGGCGACCAGGTCGGCCACGGTCAGCCCCTCCGGCGCCGTCGGTGCCTGCGGCAGCACGCCCAAGACCTTGGCCACCTCCTTGGTGGGCATCCTGTCGATGCGTTTGCCGTCCAGCAGCACCTCGCCGCCCGACGGCTTGAGCAGCCGTCCCAGGGCCCGGAGCAGGGTGGACTTGCCGCACCCGTTCGGACCGATGATCGTGGTCACCGTGCCGGCCTCGATCCCGAGGTCGAGGCCGTCGACGATGAGGCGGTCGCCGTACCCGAGTCTGACGTCAACGGCTTGCAGTCTCACGAACGTGCCTTCCTGCGTACACGGATGAGGAGGTAGATCAGATAGGGGGCGCCGAGGACGGCGGTGACCACGCCGACGGGCAGTTCGACGGGGTTGAACGCGGTCCGGGCGACGAGGTCGGCGGCGGTGGTCAGGGCGGCGCCCACGAGCGCCGAGACGAGCAGCGGCGGCTGCGCCGTCCCCGCCAGGCGCAGTGCGATCTGCGGTGCGGCGAGCGCGACGAACGTGATCGGCCCCGCCGAGGCCGTCGCGGTCGCGGCGAGCAGGACGGCGGCCAGGAGCATCAGGCCGCGGGCGAGGTTCATCCGCACCCCCAGGCCGGTCACGGTCTCGTCGCTGAAACGCAGCGCGCCGAGCGAGCGGGTGCCGAGCAGAGTGAGCGGGATGAGCAGGGCGAGCGCCAGCCCCACCGGGACGACGTGCTCCCAGCCGCGGCCGTTCAGCGAGCCGCTGATCCAGACCATGGCCCGGCTGGAGTCGTTGACGTCGCCGATGGTCAGCAGCCAGTACTTGACGTTGGTGCACACGGCCGAGACCCCGATGCCGACCAGGACCAGCCGGTAGCCGTCCAGGCCGCGGCGCCAGGACAGCAGGTACACCGCCAGCGCGCCGGCCAGGCCGCCGCCCAGGGCGGCGACGGGGACGCCCACCTGCGCGAGAGCGCCGCTGGCCCCACCCCAAGTGCTCCCGGCCGCGACGATGACCGCGACCACGGTCACGCTGGCCCCGGTGGTGACACCGAGGATGTCCGGGCTGGCCAGCGGGTTGCGGGCGACGGCCTGGGTGATCGCGCCGGACAGGGCGAGCGCCGCGCCGACCAGGGCGCCGGTCAGCGCCCGGGGGAGCCGCAACTCCATGACGACGAAGTGGTCCGGGCCGTCGCCGACGACCGCCCCGAAGACCTGCGCCACGCTCATCGGGATGTCGCCCAGGCGCATGGTGAGCGCCATCAGCAGCACCGTGCCGGCCAGCAGGACCGCGGCGACCACGGCGGAGCGCAGCCGGAGCAGCCACGAGACCGGTCCGGCCCGCAGCGGGAGGCCGTCGGGCCGCGCTGTCGCACCGGTCTCCCGCGCGCCGGTCTCCGGCACCGTACCGGCGCCGCCCACGGGGCTCACAGCCGCACCGGCTTCCTGCGCCGGACCAGCGCGACGAAGAACGGCGCGCCGACGAGGGCGAGCACGACACCGACCTCCAGTTCGCCGGGACGGGCGACGACCCGGCCGATCACGTCGGCCAGCAGCAGCGCGACGGCGCCGGCCAGGCCCGAGTACGGCAGCAGCCAGCGGTGGTCGGGGCCCGACAGCGGACGGGTCAGGTGCGGGACGATCAGGCCGAGGAAGGCCAGCGCGCCGCAGGCCGCCACCGAGGCGCCGCTGAGCAGCGTGATCGCGGTGACGCCCACGGTCCGGGTCAGCGTGATGTTCTGGCCGAGGGCACGGGCGACGTCCTCGCCCAGCGAGAGCGTGTTCAGGCCGGGTGCGTTGACCAGCGCCAGGACCAGGCCCACGGCGATGAAGGGGAGCACCTGCCAGGCGACGTCCCCGCCCCGGGCCGCGATCGACCCCGCCTGCCAGAACCGGAAGACGTCCATGGCCTGCTCGTTCATGAGGACCAGCGCCGAGGTGAGCGCGTACAGCAGGGAGCTGACGGCGGTGCCGGCCAGGGCCAGCGTCACCGGGGTGGGCCCGCCGCCACCGCCGGCCATGCCGAGGGCGAACACGCCCACGCTGGCGACCAGGGCACCGGCCAGACCGAACCAGATGTAGCCGTACAGGCTGCCCACACCGAGCACCATGACGCTGAAGACCATCGCGAACGCCGCGCCGTGGGTGACACCGAGCAGGCCCGGGTCGGCGAGCGGGTTGCGGGTGTGGCCCTGCATGAGGGCACCGGCGACGCCGAGCGCCACCCCGGCCAGCACGCCGATGGCGGTCCGGGGCAGGCGCAGCGAGCGGACGACGATGTCGTTCTCGGTGCCGGTCGGCCCGGTGAGGGCGTGCCAGACGTCGCCGAGCGGGACGGGCTTCGCACCCACCGTGATACTCAGCACGGTCGCGACGGCCAGCGCCGCGCAGAGGCCGCCGAGGACGAGCAGCCGCCGGCGGTGGACCGCCCGGACGGCCCCGGAGGGGGCGGGCCGTGCCATGGCCGCCGTGTTGAGCACCCGACCTCCCGATATTTGCCTGATCCGGTACGAGTATGCCAGCTTAGGTATGGATAACCTAAATAAGGTCGTCCTTATCTTTACCGAGGAGTTTCATCAGATGAGAGCGTGGCGTTCCCTCACCCTGGGCGCGGTGGGAGCCGTGCTGTCCGTCGGGCTCGCGGCCTGCGGGTCGAGCACCTCGGGAACCACCGCGGAACCCGCCGGATCGACCGGCGCGTCCGCGGCTCCGGGGGCGGCCGGCACCGCCTACCCCCGCACGGTCAAGCACGCCATGGGGGAGACCGAGATCCCCGCCCAGCCCAAGCGGGTCGTGGCCCTCGACCAGAGCTTCGTCGACGCGGTGCTGACGCTGGACACCGAGGTCGTCGGCTACACCACCTACCGGGCGATCGAGGAGAAGCTCCCCGACTACCTGGCGCCGGTCCTCGACCAGGCCAAGCAGGCCACCTCGGTCGGCACGCTGGAGCAGCCCAGCCTGGAGCGGATCGTCGCGCTCAAGCCCGACCTGATCGTCTCGGCCAAGGTCCGTCACGAGGCCCTGTACGACAAGCTGTCCCAGATCGCGCCGACGGTGTTCAGCGAGACCACCGGCGGCCTGTGGAAGGAGAACCTCAGGCTCATGGGCAAGGCCCTGGGCAAGGAGGACCTGGCCGAGCAGCGGATCACCGCCTACCAGGAACGCGCCGCCAAGATCGGCGAGTCCATCAAGGCCAAGGACGGCGAGCTGCCCACGATCTCCGTCGTCCGGTTCGCCGGCGAGCCGACCGTCCGCCTGTACGTGGAGAACTCCTACGTCGGCCTGGTGCTGAAGGACGCCGGTTTCCCGCGTCCCAAGGACCAGCCGACCGTCACTGACACGATCATGGTGCCGATCAGCCAGGAGAACATCGCGCAGCTCGACGCCGACCACATCTTCGTCACCGCCTACCTGGACCCGGCGGTGGCCCCGGTCAAGGAGAAGTTCGAGGCCAACCCGCTGTGGGGCAAGCTCAAGGGCACCAAGCACGAGGTCTCCGACACCACCTGGATCAGCGCCGTCGGCCTCCAGGGTGCCCACGCCATCCTGGACGACGTGGCCAAGATCTTCGAGGTCGACCCGGCCAAGGCGGCCTGACCCGCCGGGACCCGGTCACCGGGTGGGCGCCGGGCTCTCCAACGCGGAGATCGCCCGGCGTCCCCACCCGGCCGAGGGCGGCGTCAAGACCTACGTCAGCACGATCCTGGGCCGCCTGGACGTACGCGACCGGGTGCAGGCGGCGGTCAGCGCCCATGAGGCCGGGCTCGCGGGTCCCGATCCCAGCCCGCGTCGGGGTTGACCGTTCCGGCGCCGCCCAGCAGCGCGCGTCCCAGGGACTGGCCGCGCAGGCGGTCCACCAGTGGCGCGAGCGGGGGTGCCAGCAGCAGCACCAGCACCGGTGTCACGACCACGCCCAGCAGGAAACCCGCCGCGACGTCGTGCGGGTAGTGGACGCCGAGGTAGACCCGGGAGAAGGCGGCCAGCGCGGCCAGCACGACCAGCGGGATCATGGCCCTGCGCCAGGCCAGGGCGAGTACGGCCGCCGCCCCCGCGGCGAGCACGGAGTGGTTGCTGGGGAAGGACCAGTCCCCGTACTCGGGGCACGGGGCGAGGGCGGTGACACCCGGCACCGCGCGGCAGGGCCGCTCCTCCTGGACGATGTTCTTGAGCGTCTCGCTGAAGAGGTAGACGGCCACCACGGCCACGGGCCCGACGACCGCCGCCGCCATCGCCCGCCCGCTCTGCCCCCTGGCCCGCCACCACGCCCACACCAGCAGGGCCGCGAACAGCACGATGACGGCCTCCGTGCCGAGCTCCGCCAGCCCATGTGACCAGGACGGCGTGTCATGGGCGAACTCCGTGACGTCGCGGTACCACTCGGCGCTCACGTCGGGGACGTCATCGATGTTCAGCGCTTCGTTCACTCTTCATCCACTCTTCGGTCATCGATCGGTTCCTTGTCTGTCATCTCCGACCGTAGACCCACCGGGGAGTGGGAACGATCACCGATCGTCGCCGGCAGCCGTTGACTTTCGTCAACACCGTCCGCCGCGGGAGAACCGGAAGGGGTCACCAGGGGGGTGGGCAAGGGCTGACGGACGCCGATCGCCGCGTCACAGTCGCGGTGAGGGCATCCGGCGGAAGGAGTGACATGCGGCGACGGAGGAGGGCGGCCACACTGCTGGTCGTCTGCGGCGCGGTGGGCGCCGTCCTGCTACCGCAGGCGATTGCGGACACGGCAGGACCGGTGAGCGCGGGGGCGGCGCCGCGTACCGGGTCGCCGGAGCCGGGGGAGGCGCCGCGCGCCGGGGCACCGCAGACCGCGGTCCTGCCGGTGGCGGGCCTCCGCAAGCCGGTCCGGATGGTGGTGGACCGGTGGGGCGTGCCGCACATCTACGCCGAGAGCACCGCCGACCTGTACCTGGCGCAGGGGTTCAACGCCGCCCGGGACCGGCTGTTCCAGATCGACCTGGGACGCCGCCGCGGCCTCGGGCTCCTGTCCGAGGTGCTCGGCCCCGCCTACCTGGAACAGGACCGGGCGGCCAGGCTCTTCCTCTACCGCGGCGACATGGAACGGGAGTGGGAGAGCTACGGGCCCGGCGCGAAGGAGGCCGCGACACGGTTCGCCGAGGGGATCAACGCCTACGTCGACTGGCTGGCGCGCGACCCGCGGGCGACACCACCGGAGTTCCGCGAGCTGGGGTACGCCCCCGCGCGCTGGGCCCCCGAGGACGTGGTGCGGATCCGCAGTCACAGCCTGGCGGTGAACCTCACCTCGGAGGTCGACCGGGCCCGTGCCGTCTGCGCGGGCGGCATCGGCATGGACCCGCTCATGCGCAGGCTCCAGCCCGAGTGGCGGACCACGGTGCCCGACGGGCTCGACCCGTGCGCGCTGCCGCCGGACGTGCTGAGGACCTACCACCTCGGCACCCAGAGCGTCGCCTTCCGCGACGGCCGGATCCAGGTCACGGCCGACCCGCCCGGTCCCGCCCTCACCGAGGGCAGCAACGCCTGGGCCGTCGCCCCGTCGCGCACGACCACGGGACGCCCGATCCTGGCCGGCGACCCGCACCGGGTGATGAAGGCCCCCTCGCTGCGGTACGTCACCCACCTTTCGGCACCCGGCCTCGACGTCATCGGGGCGGGGGAGCCCGCGCTGCCCGGGATCTCCATCGGGCACAACGGCACGGTGGCGTTCGGGCTGACCATCTTCGGCGTCGACCAGGAGGACCTCTACGTCTACCGGCTCGACCCCGGTGACCCCGGACGCTACCGGTACGGCCGGGGCTGGGAGCGTTTCCGCACCGTCACCGAGGACGTGCCGGTGGCCGGCGGGCCGTCGCGGCCCGTCGAGCTGTCGTTCACCCGGCACGGTCCGGTGATCAAGGTCGATCGGGAGCGGAACCTCGCCTACGCGCTCCGCACGACCTGGCTGGAGCCGGGCACGACCCCGTACTTCGGCAGCATGAAATACATGCGCGCGCGCACCTGGGGCGAGTTCACCGCGGCGATGCGCACCTGGGGCGGCCCGCCGGAGAACCAGATCTACGCCGACGTCCGGGGCGGCATCGGCTGGGTCCCCGGTGGCATGATGCCCCGGCGGACCGGCTACGACGGGCTGCTTCCGGTGCCGGGTGACGGCCGCTACGAGTGGGACGGCTTCCACGACGGGGCCGGGCTGCCCCGTTCGTACAACCCCGCGAGTGGGATCGTCGCCTCCGCCAACGAGTTCAACATGCCCGAGGACCACCCGCTGAAGGTCGGCTTCGACTCCTGGGCGTCGCCGTACCGGCACGAGCGCATCGTCGAGGCGCTCACCTCCCGGCCCCGGACCTCGCCCGCCGACTCGGCGGCGCTGCAGAGCGACAAGGTCTCCATCCCGGCCCGGCGGCTGGTGCGGCTGCTCGCCGGGATCGAGGCCACCGAGCCGTCCGCGGCGCGGGCACTCGACCTGCTCCGCACATACGACGGGGTCACCGCGGCGGACTCACCGAGGGCGGCCCTGTTCGAGACGTGGTTCACCGGCCACCTGCAACCGGCCTTCGCCCGTGAGGTGCTGCCCGGGGAGGTGGCCCGGCAGATCCTCGTCCACGACCCGCTGCTGCTGCTCTCGGCGATGGAGGACCCGCAGCGGTGGTTCGGCGCCGGGGGAGCGGCCGTGCGGGACCGGATCGTCCGCACCTCGCTCGCCGCCGCCTACGACGAGCTGAGCGCCCGGCTCGGCCCGGACCCCGCCGGCTGGCGGTGGGGGGACGTCCAGCAGGTCACGTTCGCCCACCCGACCGGCCAGGACGTCGGCCCCTTCCCACGGGGCGGTTCCTGGCACACCGTGGAGGCGTCCAACTACCTGCCCGGTGGTTACGTCCCGCTGTCGGGTCCCACCTTCAAGATGGTGCTCGACGTCGGCGACTGGGACCGGTCGATCGCCGTCAACGCGCCAGGCCAGTCGGGTGACCCGCGCAGCCCGCACTACCGCGACCTGGCGCCGCGCTGGCAGCGGGGGGAGTACTTCCCGCTGTTCTACAGCCGGGCCGCCGTGGAACGCGCGGCCGGGGCACGCTTCCTGCTCATCCCTCGGACAGGAAGGCCCGCAGGTCGTCCAGATGGGGGGTGATGTCCAGGCCGCGCTCGGCCAGCCAGGCGTCGTCGTCGTAGCTGCCCCGGTAGCGTTCGCCGCCGTCGCAGATCAGCGTGACGACGCTGCCGCGCTCACCCGCGGCGCGCATCTCCCGCAGGATGTCCACGGCCGCCGCCACGTTGGTGCCGGTGGAGCCGCCCACGTCGCGGCCGGTGACCTCGCGGACCCAGCGCATGGCCGCGATGGAGCGGGCGTCGGGCACCTGGATCATGCGGTCGATCACGGCGGGCATGAAGGACGGTTCGACCCGTGGCCGGCCGATGCCCTCGATGCGGGAGCCCGGGGCGGTGACGGTGTCGTCGCCGGAGCACCAGGAGGGGTAGAAGGCCGAACCCTCCGGGTCGACCACGGCCAGCCGGGTGAGGTGGCGGCGGTAGCGGATGTATCGGCCGATGGTGGAGGAGGTGCCGCCGGTGCCCGCGCCGACCACGATCCAGGAGGGCTCGGGGTGGGGTTCCAGCTGCATTTGGGTGAAGATGCTCTCGGCGATGTTGTTGTTGCCCCGCCAGTCGGTGGCCCGCTCGGCGTAGGTGAACTGGTCCATGAAGTGGCCGCCGGTCTCCGCGGCGAGCCGCCGGGACTCCTCGTAGATCGCTCCCGGGTCGTCCACGAGGTGGCACTTGCCGCCGTAGAACTCGATCAGCGAGATCTTCTCGGGCGAGGTCGAGGCGGGCATCACCGCGATGAAGGGCAGGCCGATCAGCCGGGCGAAGTACGCCTCGCTCACCGCGGTCGAGCCGCTGGAGGCCTCCACGACCGTGGTGGAGGGGCCGATCCAGCCGCCGGCGAGGCCGTACAGGAAGAGCGAGCGGGCCAGGCGGTGCTTGAGTGAACCGGTGGGGTGGACCGACTCGTCTTTCAGGTAAAGGTTTAGCCCCCAACGGGTGGGAAGCGGGAAGACATGGAGATGCGTGTCGCAGCTTCTGTGAGCGTCGGCCTCGACGCGCCGGATGGCTTCGGTCACCCAGCGGCGGGTCTCGGGGTCATGCCTGTCCACATGGTTCATGCCCCTAAAGCTAGTACTACCAGGGGCTATGTGATTATAGCCACAAGTCATGGCAATCCAGTCAAACAGTGTTACGATATCGAGACTTGTTCGGCTGTGGAGCGTGTCGCAACCGCCCATGACACAGCCATCGAAGAATCCCCTGAGCAGCTAGAGGTCTTAACGACACCCTTACGGGGTGACTGCGATCATGTGGTACGCCGCCGGGAAGGGTGCATTGCGCCCGTAACGGGTGGCAGTGGGGGGATGAGCACGAGGGGGATCAAATGATCACGATGACGGATGAGCAGCGTCAAGACTGGTTCGAGCGCGACGTCGTGCCGGTGACGAGTCAGCTCTACGCGTCCGCGATGCGTCTGACCCGTAACTCCGCCGACGCCGAGGACCTGGTCCAGGAGACCGTGACCAAGGCGTTCACCTCCTACCACCAGTTCCGCGAGGGCACGAACCTCAAGGCGTGGCTCCACCGCATCCTGACCAACAACTTCATCAACGACTACCGCAAGAAGCAGCGCTCGCCGAAGCTCTCGGCCACCGAGGAGATCGAGGACTGGCAGCTCGCCGCCGCCGAGTCCCACACGTCCAGCGGCCTGAAGTCCGCCGAGACCGAGGCCCTGGAGCAGCTGCCCGACAGCGCGGTGATGAACGCCCTGCGTGCCCTCCCCGAGGACTTCCGCGTGGCCGTCTACCTGGCGGACGTGGAGGGCTTCGCATACAAGGAGATCGCCGAGCGGATGGGCACCCCCATCGGCACCGTCATGTCCCGCCTGCACCGCGGCCGGCGCCAGCTGCGCACCATGCTCGCCGACTACGCCCGCGAGGAGGCCGGTTACGCCCGCGGCGAGTCCGGCCTGTCCGTGCCCAGGCAGTCGCAGGTCGCCTGATCCCACCCGGCCGGTCCGGCTCCTGCCTGCCGTGATCCGCGGCCGTCGCGGGCGGCGGGCACGTTTCCGGCCCGCCGGAACAGTCGCTTCCCGGCTCCGACCGCTGACGGGCGCCTCCCGCTTCCCGGCTCCAACCGCCGGCGGTCCCCTCCCGGCCCCCTGCCCCGGTCCGCCGGCAGCCGTGTGGGACGCGCCGTCCGGGTGGCGTGTCGGTTGCCCGGAACCGGTGGCCGATGTCCCATCCTTGGCAGAGGACCGGCCATGATCTTGCGGGTGCGCGACGGGGGCGCTGCCCGCCGTCCTCGCACCGCCGGCCGGGGGTGGGCATGCGGTTGTGGATCGTTGTGGTGGTGTCACTGCTGGTGGCCGCCGGATGCGCCGCCCCGCTCTCCCCGGCGGACCGCCCTGCGCAGGGGGACCGTCCGTCGAAGGCGGACCGCTCCACGGGCACGGATCGCCGTCATCCGGGTGCGGGCCCCGGGGAGGCCGGCGCCGGATGGTCGTCCCGGCCGGGCGGCCCCCTGCCCGTCCCGCCTCCGGTCCGCCGGACGGACTGCCGCAGGGTCAAGTGCGTGGCGTTGACCTTCGACGACGGCCCCGGACCCTACACCCGTCCCCTGCTCGACGTGCTCGCCAGGCACCGGGCCAGGGCGACCTTCTTCGTGCTGGGCCGGCGAGTGGCCGGGGACGGCACCGGCACCGTGCGCCGGATGGTGGCCGACGGCCACGAGCTGGGAAACCACTCGTGGGACCACCCGATCCTCTCCGACTTGCCCAAACCCGGGATCCGCCGGCAGCTCCGGCGCACCCAGCTCGCCGTCGAGCACGCGACCGGGGTCAGGATGGCCCTCGTCCGCCCGCCCTACGGCGCCACCGGCCACCGGGTCGCCGCCGAGAGCCGGCGCCAGGGGCTCGCGCAGGTCCTGTGGAACGTCGACACGCTCGACTGGCGTGACCGCCGGGCCTCGGCCGTGGTCCGGCGCGCCACCGGCATCCGGCCCGGCGCCGTCGTCCTGCTGCACGACATCCACCCCTCCACCGTCTGGGCCGTGCCCCGGCTGCTGAGACGGCTCACCACCAGGGGCTACACGTTCGTGACGCTGTCGGAGATGTACGGGGGCGGACGGCTCCGGCCGGGACGAAGGTACTACGACGCGGCCGGCAGGTGGCGCGGAGACGGCGGACGCCCGAAACCGGTGGCACGATGGGGCCATGAGCTTCAGCGGTTTCCCCGACGAGGCGTTCCTCTTCTACGAGGGTCTTGAGGCCGACAACTCCAAGACCTACTGGGCACGCCACCGTGACGTCTACGACCGTGCCGTGAAGGACCCCATGGCCGCGCTGGGGGAGGAACTGGCCGGCGAGTTCGGGCCGGTGCACCTGTTCCGGCCGCACCGCGACGTGCGCTTCGCCAGGGACAAGTCCCCCTACAAGACCCACCAGGGCGCCTACGCCGCCACCGCCGAGGCCGTCGGCTACTACGTGCAACTCGACGCCGCCGGGATCCACGTCGGCGCGGGCCTGTACGCCGCGCAGGGCGACCGGCTGGCCCGCTACCGCGCGGCGGTCGACGAGGAGATCAGCGGCGTCCCGCTGGAGAAGATCGTGGCCGAGGTCCGCGCGGCCGGTTACACCGTCGAGGGCGACCGCCTCAAGACCCGCCCCAGGGGTGTCCCGGAGGATCACCCCCGCCTCGACCTGCTTCGGCACCGTTCCCTGCACGCCGGATGTCGCTTCGAGCCCGAGCCGTGGGTGCACACCCCCGAGGTCCTCGACCGTGTCCGCACGGTCTGGCGCGACCTCACCCCGCTCGTCGAGTGGCTGACCGTCCACCTGCCGTCGGACTAGCGTCCGGCCGTTCACCCGGCCCGTCCGCCTGCCGCCGGACCAAGGGCTGCCCGCCGACGGTTCCGTCACTCACCGGCGGGTCCGTCACTCCCGATCGGACTCCCCGCCGGACTCCCCGTCGCCAGGCTCCGCGCCGCCGGGCTCGGCCATGCTCCGCATCGCCCGCGCCTTGGCGGTCTCCGGCATGATCTTGCCGGCGACGCTCTGCAGCACGTTCTTCTTCGACCCGGCCACGACGTGGTCGTCCCCGGACATCAGCGCCTCGAAGCCCTGGCGGGCGACCTCGGCGGGATCGTCCTTCCGGCCGGAGCCCACCTTGGTGTCCTCCATGTCGGCGCGCCGGAAGAAGTCGGTGTCGGTGGGACCGGGCAGCAGGGCGGTGACGGTTACCCCGGTGTCCTTGAGCTCCTCCCTGATCGCCTCGGAGAAGGAGTACAGGAACGCCTTGGACGCGGCGTACACCGCGTGGAACGGTCCCGGCATGGTGCCGGCGACGGAGGAGGTGAACAGCAGACGGCCCCGGCCGCGCCGGACCATGTCCGGCAGCACGAGCTTGGCCAGGTGCACCGAGGAGACGACGTTCAGCTTGATGAGCCTCAGCTCGTCGTCCAGGTCGGTGTCGCGGGCGAAGTCACCGCCGACGCCGACACCCGCGTTGATCGCGACCGCGTTCACCGGGCGGCCGGACGCCATGATGCGGGTGTGGAACTCCTCGACCCCGTCGCGGTGGGCGAGGTCGACGCGCACGCTGGAGACCGTCGCACCGAGGTCCTCCAGTGAACGGGCGGCCGGGATGAGGTCCTTGTCCTCGGCGGCGATGACGAGGTCGAAGCCGTGCTCGGCGAACTGGCGGGCCAGCTCGTAGCCGATGCCGCTGGAGGCACCGGTCACCACGGCCAGCGGCTTGGTGCTGGAAGTGTCCATGACGTTTTCCTTGTCCTCGCGGTCGGGTTCCCGGCCGGTGTCCCACGCGGGGGGCCGTCCCACCGCGGGCCCCGGCCGGGTGGGATCTCTCCCACGTCGTGCCGGACGGTGGCCCCCATCTGTTCTTCCCTGCTGCCCGGACACCGACAACGGGTCCCGTTCCCCCTGATGACCGGATAACCCGTTCCGGAGCGGAATCGGGCTCCCCAGCCCGGCGTCCCCCCCGTCCTGACTGGTCCGGTCTGTCCCGGCCGGCCTGTCCGGGCCGGTCTGACGCGTCCCGGTCGGTCCCGGTCGGCCCGGGGCGGGCCGGTCGGGGCCCCGTCGGCAGCCCCCGGACGTCAAGAACTAACTACTTTTCATCCCTGAAGCAGACATATGCCCATAGAAGATGACTATCCGCGCCTCGGGTGGCGGGAGAGTGGGAGGACGAAAGGCGACCACATGCCCGACCTCGAACCTTCCCCTCAGACGCATGGTGCCTGCGCGGTCACGACGACGCCCCCCGGGGCGGCCGTCGACCGCCCGGCCCGTCGGCGCACCGTCTCCGCCCCTCGCACCGGACCCGCGCGGCGCGGCGCGGCGCGATGGTCCTCGCCGGTTTCCAGGCGCACCGGTGGTGGAGACGACGGGGGACGGGCCGTTGCGCGACGACGGCGAGCAGACGCTGGACGGGCCGATGCACGGTGACGGCGAGCAGACACTGGGCGGGCTGGTCGCCGCCCATCACCTGGCCACCGTGGAGGACCTGCCGGGCCTGGTCGCCGGATACGCCGGCCTGATCGGCTTCTCCCAGCCGACGTTGTACGTGGCCGACCTGCAACACCAGTTCCTGGTGCCGCTGCCCGGCCAGTACGACGCCGACGGCGAGCCGCTGAAGCGCATCCGCATCGACACCACCCTGGCCGGAAGGGCCTTCCGCTCCATGGAGATCATCCAGACCCGGCTCGCGGACCCTTCCCACCACCCCGAGGACACCTCCACGCGGCTTCTCACCGAGCAGGATCCGCGGCGGTTGTGGATGCCGCTGCTGGACGGCACCGAACGCGTCGGCGCGCTCGGGGTGAACGTGTCCGGCGGTGACGAGGTCATCCGGTGGCGGGCCGCCCAGCTGGCCTCGCTGACCGCGCTGCTGATCACCAGCAAACGCGCCGCCAGCGACACCTACGCCCGGCTGGTGCGCACCCAGCCGATGCAGCTGTCCGCCGAGGTGCTGTGGACGCTGCTGCCCATGCGCACCTTCGCCACCGAGCGGGTGATGGTCAGCGCCGCGCTGGAACCGGCCTACCTGGTCGGTGGAGACGCCTTCGACTACGCGGTGGCCGGTGACACCCTGCATCTGTCGATCTTCGACGCCATGGGACACGACACCGCCGCCGGGCTGACCGCCACCATCGCGATGGGCGCCTGCCGCAACAGCCGCCGCCAGGGTGCCGGCCTGCTGGCCAGGAGCGAGGTGATCGACGCGGCGATCGCCGAGCAGTTCGGCGGCGACCGCTTCGCCACCGGCGTCCTGGCCGATCTCGACACCCGGACCGGCCTGCTGAGCTGGGTCAACCGGGGGCATCACCCGCCGCTGGTGCTGCGCGGCGGACGACTGGTGGCCATGCTGGAGGCGCCCGCCGACCCGCCGATGGGGTTCGGGATGGGCGCGTTCACCGAGCCGTCCCACTACCAGCTGGAACCCGGCGACCGGTTGCTGTTCTACACCGACGGCATCATCGAGGCCAAGAACCCCGCCGGGCAGGAGTTCGGCCTGGAGCGCTTCGTCGACTTCGTCGTCCGCCGCGAGGCCGACGGCGTGCCGCCCCCCGAGACGCTGCGCCGCCTGATCCAGACCCTCCTGGAGCACCAGCAGGACCACCTCGATGACGACGCCACCGTCCTGCTGGTCGAATGGCGCACCCAGATGTACCACCGCCTCCTGTTATGAGGCTGCGCGGGTCCGTGGGCAGGCGACTGCCGCCCGACGAGCTTCAAGACTCGGTCAAGGTGCGTTGCAGCGGCCCACATTTCCTTCCAAGTGACCTACAAGCCGGTTCCATAAACTTGTCGATGCATAGCAAACACCGACTGCTGCCGGCAGCGTTCACCGAAGGCGGACATCGTGACGCCAGGTTCACGCAAATAGCCTCGGCGTTCGCTCTGCCTGAAAACCAGCTGATCGGAGAAATCTTCATGAGAATCAAGCGGGTAATTGCCGCGGCGGCGCTGACCACCGGTGTGCTGGCCTTCGGCTCGGCTCCCGCCCACGCCATTCCCCTTCCTCCGCCGGGTGGCGCCAACCTCACCGTCATCAGCTACTACGACGGGCAGCAGCTTGTCGGGCAGAGCTGGTCCGGGTGCGGTCAGTCAGGCCAGTGGGGGACGCTGGCGGGCTCGTCCAAGGTCTCTTTCACAGCCTGCTGAGCAACGGGGTGAATGCCTGACCTCTCACGTCTCGACGCGGGAACGGCGACCTTCTGCCGTGCGACGAAATGGGCTTGAAGCGGCAGGGGCTCTTTCGGCGATCGCGCCGGGAGGGTACAAGCCGCGTGGCCCGGGTGGTGAGCGAACCGCGTGCGTAAATCCCCGGGGTCGACCACGACGGCTCCGGGGCGGCAGGCGGGTGACGAGCATCCGCACGAAAAGTCGCACCAAGGAGGCCGCAACCGTGAGCCGGCGCGACTTTTCGTGCGCGATGGCGTGAGGACCCTCGCCGCCGTCGTGACCAGGAACCCGACCGTGAGGGCAGCTGTCCGATCGGCATCGGGGCCGCGGGTAAAGGCGTGTCGCCGTGTCGCGGGCAGACGGCAACGGCCCGCCGGGAGCCGAATCGGCTCCCGGCGGGCCGGAAGTCCGCGGGCTCCCGTCCGGCCGGACGGGAGCCCGCGAACTTTCTAGTTACGGCCGCTGACGCGGACGGTGCCGGTCACGGACGGTGCCGGGCCGGTGCGCTGGTTGTCGTAGACCAGCCCGCCGTCCTTGCCCCACGCCCTCAACCGGAACCGGTCGGTGTGCGGATCCGACGCCGTGATCTCGAAGGTGACCTCGGTGGTGTCGTTGACCCGGCCGGTGCCGCGCAGCACCGCCGTGCCGTCCGCCGCGGCGAGCACCGTGTAGGCGGTGTGCCGCAGCGTGAACCCGGGGGCGTCGTAGCGCAGCTCACCGGTGGGCGCGCCGCCCTGCGACGGGTAGCCGGCGGTGACGGCGAAGGCCGCCTTGCCCGCCGCCTCGCAGGCCGCGCTCAGCCGGCACGAACCCGCCGGTGACGCCACCTGGCCCTCACCGCTCAGCGACCCGGCCCTGGCCAGGACGAGCACGTGGGCCTTCTTGGTGGTGGTGGAGGCGCCGTCGTCGTCGGTCACCGTCACCGTGACCGGGTAACGCCCGGGCTTGGTGAAGGTGTGCGTGCCGATGGTGCTCCCCTTGCCCTCGTGCCCGGCCAGGGCACCGGCGACCTTGTGGCCGTCGACGGTCCAGGTGCCCGTGTGGGTGTCGGCGGTGCCCGGATCGGTGAAGGACGCCTTCAGCGTGACCGGGACGCCCACCGCGGCGACGGTGTCGGCGGCCGGCTCCTCCAGCTTCACCTCGGGGGCGGCACCGGCGGCCTTGACCTTCAGCCGAGCGGTGCCGGTGGCGCCCCTGTCGTCGGTGACCGTCACCGTGACCGTGCGCTCACCGTCGTCGGTGAACACGTGCTCCAGCTTCAGCCGCGTGCCGTCCACGGGCAGCACCCGGGGGCCGGTGCCGTCGCCGTAATCGACGGTCGCCGTCCACGCCTTCGACCCGGGGTCGCTCAGCGACCCGGACGCCTTCCAGGCGGTGCCCTCGGTGACCTTCCCGGGTCCCGACAGCGTCACCTCGGGCGCCTGGTTCGGCGTCTGCCCGGTGACGACGGTGGCGGTGAAGACCACCGAGGTCTGCAGGCCGCCGTTGTCGCGTACCGTCACCACGACCGGATACCTGCCCGCGCTCGCCCACCGGTGCTCCAGAGTGATCTGCGCACCCTGGGCAGTGACCGCCACCGGGCCGGTGCCGTCGCCGTAGTCCACGCTCGCCGTCCAGGACGCGGAGCCGGGGTCGGACACCGGCACCACCCGCTGGAGCTTCTCGTTCACCGTCAGCTCCACGTCGGTGCCCGCGGCCGCCACCGGGGCGGTGTTGGCGGCCGGGGCGGCCGCGATGACGTAGCGGATGCCGTCGCTGTAGCCGGTGTCGCCCTTGCTGTCGGTGACCATCACCGCGGCGACCCCCTCGGAGGGGGCCCTGAACGTCCCGGTCACGGTGACGGTGCCGCCGCCGCCTTCGGCCTTCGGCGTCACCTCGACCTTGCTGGTGGGCTCGAAGTCACCCAATTCCACCCCCCACCAGACCTCGGCGGTGTGGGTGTCGGCCGGGTCGCCGTCGCTGAACGGCACGGTCAGCGTGAACGGCTGTCCCACCACGCCCGTCAACGGGCCCGCGGGAGTGTCGACCTGCGGGACGGCGTTGGATTCCTTCCCCTGGCCGGTCAGGGTCGTCACATACGACGGCTGGTCCCCGCCGGTGGTGACGGTGAGCTTCCCGCTGGCCGCTCCCACCTGGGTCGGGGCGAAGCTCACCCACATCAGGCACGTCTTGCCCGCCTCGAGCGTCGCGCCGGCGGCGGGGCAGTCGTTGGTCTGCGTGAAGGGGCCCTCGGTCTTGATGGCGGTGATCTTCATGGGGTCGCTGCTCCGGTTGGTCAGCTTCACCTCCGTCGGGTAGGCGCTGCTCGTGCCCACCCGGACGGGATCGAAGGTGATCGCGGTGCGGTTCAGCGCGTGCCGGACGGTGGCGGTGGCCTCGGCCCTGTTGTTGCCTCTGGCGGGGTCGGTCACGTCCAGGGTGTGCGCCGTCGCCGAGGTCTTGACCTCGACACCGTCGCCGGCGCCGGCGGGGATGGTGGCGGTCACCGTGACGGTGGCGCTCCCGCCCGGCTCCAGGACCTTGACCGTGTTGCGGAACCCGCCGCCGCTCTTGAACGGGGTGCACAGACCCCGCGAGGTCTCACACACTCCCCCCGAGAACGCGGGAACGACCATGTCCAGCTGGACGCCGGTCGCGGTGTCGGGACCCTTGTTGGTCACGGTGCTGGTCCACGTGACGCTCGCGCCCGGGCCGAACTCGGCCGAGGAGACCTTGTGCGTGACCTCCAGATCCGCCCGCGGGGCGGACGGGGTCAGCAGGTAAGCCCGCTCCCCCTGTGAGCCGGTCCCGTCCTTGATGAAACCGCGCGCCAGGATCTGGCCCGAGGAGTTGACGTCCGCCACCGAGATCAGGCGCATGCAGGGCACCGCCCCCTCGGCGCACGCGGGCAGGGGAAGCAGGTCCTGCAGGTTGTAGCGCCGCTCCTGCAGCCACACGACCGGCGTGTCGTTCTGCTGACCGGTGAAACCGGCCACCAGGCCGTGGTCGTTGACGGCGTACGCCCTGCCCTCACCCAGGTCGGTGCGCCGGCCGTCCTGCCAGGTGTAGGCATGCGTGGTGAGCTTCCCGTCGGTGTCGCACATCGCCTCGCCGACCGCCAGGCCGCCGGCGTTGACGTCATGGGCGACGCCGCCCTCGCGCGTGCACTTGGGGATCTCCAGCGGCGTGGTCACCCCGTCGTGGTGAACGGCCGGGCCCCACCCGGTGGCTTTACCGGAAGGGTCCTGCTCCTTGACATAGGCACCGGCGGCCATCCCCCGGTCGTTGATCCGGCCGCCCCCGACGCTGCTGGTGTATAGCGGGGTGTCGGGCAGCCGCCGGAACTCCCTGCCGTTCCATATCCAGTGGTAGCCGTCGCTGCCGTCCCACTTGCCGATACGGCCGAGCACCTGACCGGTGTCGTTCAGGCCCACCGCGGCACTGGACGTCGACGCGTCGTCGCTGGAATGCAGGTCCGTGACCGACCCGCCGCGGTAGACCACCGCGTGCTCGCGCAGCACGTCGTTCTGCCACTTCTCGGCCCAGCCGGCCACGTCGCCGGCCTCGTTGATGTCCGTGGCGCCCGACGGGCAGCGGGCCTTGCCCGACCCCTCGCACGACAGGCCGCCCAGGTCGGTGAACACACCGTCCTGCCAGCGCACGGCCCGCCGGTCATCGCCCCTTCCCACCGTGGCGGCGACCTGACCGTGGTCGTTCAGCGCGACCGGCTCGGTCTGATCGGCGGTGTAGCCGGGCAACGCGCCAAGCTCGGTCACCGTGTAGGAGCCGAACCTGGCCTGCACCGTGTGCGGGCCGTCCATGACGACGGTCAGCGCACCCGGACCCCGCTCCTGGCCGTCGATCACCCATCCGATCAGGATGCGTCCGGCCTCGGGGGTCGCGGTCAGCGTCACCTCGGTCCCGGCCCGGTACTTCTCCTGCGCCGGCGACGCCGACACCGACCCGCCCGGCCCGGCCGACAGCGTCAGCTCGAACTCACGGGTGTCCGGCTTGGCCACGAGCTCGCGGTCGGTCCGCAGCCCCTTGGCCGTCTCCGTCTTGACCACGACGTAGTACCGGTCACCAGGCAGCGCCTCGGTGCGCGCGCCGTAGACACCGTCGCCGGCGGCGCCGTCCCCGCTGTTGCCGTCATCGTTCAGCGTCATGGCGACGCGGTCCGGCTTGGACTCGATCCCGACCAGCCACGCCTTCACCGGCACCCCGGTGACCGGCTGACCGTCGTCGGTGACCGTGGCCGTCACCGTCACCCGGCCGTCCTGTGCCACCTCGGCCTTGGCCGCCACCTTCACCGGGTTGCCGGTGACCCACGCGGCCAGATCGGCCTTCACCGCCTGCGCGGCCGTGTTGGTGATCTCCAGCGTCCACGCACCCGCCTGCTGACCGGTGACGCTCAACCCCTGGAACAGCTGCTTGGCCGCGTCACTGCCCGCCGCGTAGGAGGTGGTCACCTTCCCCGACGGATCCCGCAGCGCCAACCCCACCGTCTCGGGCAGCAGCACACCGGTGACACCGAACGCCAGCCCCTGCGGCACCTGCAGCGGCACCTTTGCCGTCTGCCCCGGCTCCACCGTCGCCGTCGGCCCGTCGAACGTCGACAACGAAACGTTCTGCTCCGCCCCCTCATCGGTGGGAGCGGCCGCGCCGGTCGGCGCCGTGCCCTTCTCGCCCGTCGCGGTCAGCTCCCCGTTCGTCCCGTTGGAGAAGGGCACGGAATACGCCAGCCGCGGCAGGACGTACTCCTTGAAGACGTTCTCCGAGGACGTCATGGACGAGTGCCACGCATACGGGAGCGGATGGTGGTCGTCCCACCCGGGAGTGAGAAGGAGGTTCAGCGCGCTCCACCACGGAACGACACCGTCGCCCAAGGACGGGAGCGGGTACTTTTCCGAGGTGCAGATAACCGGCAGATCGGTGCCGACGAGGTTGGAGGCCAGCACGTGCTTCAGGTTCGTGATCCTGTCGTTGAACCCCGACCTCGGCTGCTCGTCGTCACCGTCCAGGTAATCCGTGGTGAGCTCGATGACCGACGGGTACCAGGGAGTGAGCTCTTTCGTGATCGCCTCTTCCACGATCCTGTCCGCGCACGGGCTGCCCCCGTTCGGTATGCCCAGCCCGATCAGGCGACTCACCGCCGGCCTGACGCCGGTCGTCATCGGCATCTGCGTCTGGATGTACTGCCGAGCGATCAGGCCGCCCATCGAATGGGCCACCATGTTGACGTGGAAGGCGCCCGTCTTCTTGCGCACGTCTTCAACGTAGATCGCCAGCTCGTCGGCGTTCTGCCGGATGCTGTAGGTCTCA
This sequence comes from Streptosporangium becharense, assembly GCF_014204985.1. Taxonomy (NCBI): domain Bacteria; kingdom Bacillati; phylum Actinomycetota; class Actinomycetes; order Streptosporangiales; family Streptosporangiaceae; genus Streptosporangium; species Streptosporangium becharense. The sequence goes on from NZ_JACHMP010000001.1 coordinate 5,173,113, forward strand.
TCGAGCGGGTTCCATGGTTCGCCGGTGTCCATCCGGCCCTCCGCCTGGTCGTCACCGACCGCCCACACGTGGCCCTGCGGATGGCCCAGCCTCTTCATCATCTCGTTGTAGGTGCCCCAGGAGTCCTCCGCGTCGCTGCGCCAGCCGTGCACCGCCACCACCGGCTTCGGCAGAACGACGATGGGCTCGATCGCGCTGTCCACGAGCCTGCCGCCGTGGTAGAGCTTCGCGCTCACCGTACGGTCCGACTGCGGTTTGGGGCCCCTCTCCCAGGCCCACCCGTTGGTGTCCCATTCCTCGCGCACCGTGACGGTCTTGTGCGGCTCCAGCTCCACCACCTGCCGTCCGCTGATGAGGCTTCGGCCGGTGATGTCGTCGACCAGCCCGACCTCCGCCTGCATGAGGAAGTCGCTGGGGTTGGTGACCTGAGCGACGACGCGGACCTTGTTGCCCTCGACCGTGCTGCCCGCGCCGTCCGGCACGGGGTTCCACTCCGTGGAGGGGTACCTCTGGGTCTCGATGGTGAGCGAACCGATGACGGGCCGGACGCCCAGGTCGAGCAGGAAGGCGTGGTCCCACGTCGTCTGCTTGCCCCACCGCCCGACCACGGCGATCTGGCCGCGGTCGTTGATACCCGTGGCGTGCCTGAGGGTCACGTCGTAGCCCGCGGCCCGCACCAGGTCGGTCAGGTCGATTCCCTGGCCGTTCTGATACAGCGCGGCCCGCGGCGCGTCGTCGGCGGCCTTCATCATCCCGACGCCGACACCGGCGTTGTTGATCGCGTTCACTGTGCCGCCACGATCGGCCGGAGTCTTCATCACTGTGGCATCGCCGCCCTCATCCCAGATGAGGGGACGGTGAACGTCGTTCGCGTCCGTCCCGGCGCCGGCCACCTGGCCGTTGTCGTTGACATCGGTGGCGATGGTCTCGCCGACGAAGTTCAGCCTGTCCTTAATGGGGTTGAGAGGCTTGCCCGGCTCGGTACGGAAGGCACGGAACTTGTCGACGTCCTTCTCGGGGTCCATGTCGGCCATGCCGACGACCTCACCGGACTCGTTCAGCGAGTATGCCTCTATGTCCTGGCCGGCGAACGCCGCGAGATTCAGGATGGAACCGTCGGGATCACGGATCCATTCGTAGCCCGTGATCTGCCCCCGATTGTTGATCCCGCTGCCGTAGAGCAGGCCCAGTCGGGTCGTCTTGCCGTCCTTGTAGACGAAGGTGTCGGCATAGGGCACTCCACCCTGGGAGGCGACGCGGCCGATCACCGTGCCGTCGTCGTTGACCTCCACGGCCTGGCTTCCCCGGTCCGGGTTGCCGAGGGCCGCGTGGATGTTCACGGTGGACCCGGCGGAGAACAGCACGGCGTTGGCCTTGCCGGTCTCCGGATTCTGGACGTAGCCGGCGACCTGGCCTTTGCTGTTGATCTTTCCGAGATGGCCGTCGGAGGTGTTGAGGGCGCCGAGGTGGGTGAGCTTGAGCCCGTCGGGTTCCTCCGCGATCTTGGGGGACGGGGATGGGGACGGGGGTGGTGTGGGTGCGGCGATCGCGGACGCGGGCAGGGCGAGAGAGCCGAGCACCGCGACGAGTGCGGGAATCGCTATCCGCCGCGCGGAGGCGCGACTGAATAACCAGGACAAGGGGAAATCTCCGAAACTGAGGCCGCGCACGGAGGGCGGCGTGGGAAACAGGGAGGATGCGGCATGCCCCGTTGGAAGAAGGGGGTGCCATGGCTGGCCGATCCGGTGTGACGAGGGGTGGGAGCACGCCCTTCACGAGGTCCGACAGATCTCCGTTTGGGCGTTCGCGTCTTTCTCAGAGCTGCGATGTGGGGCGACGACTCGGCCTCACTGCGGTGCAGTGGGGCGTCTCCGCTCCCGCACAGCACCGGCGCAGGTGCGCTGTATGAGCGATATCCATCCCTTTGGGCTTTTTGCGGTCCGTAACACTGAATCGACTGATCGTCGTCAGGATGGCCCATCGCCCTTGTGAATCGTTTGTTCTTCTTGGAGAGACTTATCCCGGCTTGTCATCGCCAACCCATACCTTTGGCACGGATCGCCGGATGTCCACTTAGGCGCTGGGACACTTACACCTCGCCGGGGAGTTTCACCGGCCGGGCCGGGGAACGGGCCCGGACTCCTGGCGCCTGATGATCACCCCGCAGGCGACGCGTCCGCCGGAGTCGCCTGCCTTGCGGGTCTCGGCGTCCGGGCCCCTGGTGCCGGTGGAGTCGGGCTGGTGGGTGTAGCGGTCGGGGATGTTGGCGTGGTTGTCCGGCAGGGCGTGGATCACGACGGAGCTGCCGTCGCGGTCGAAGAGCTGCCCGACCCGGAACCGGTCGGTCACGACGACGGCCTCGCCGGTGCCGTCCGCGGCGACGAGCAGGTTGGGCAGGTCACCCGAGTGGTCGCCGTGCACGGCGGAGCGAAGGGTGAAGTGCGGGCCCGCGCTGAAGAAGGGGCTGCCGGTGACCGGGTCGACCGATGCGGGGTCGCAGACTCCCTTGGCGTGGATGTGGAAGCCGTGGTAGCCCGGCCGCAGGCCCTTCACCCTGACCGTGACCCGCGACCTGTTGTACAGCTGGTGCTCCACGCGCAGCACGCCGACCTCCCGGCCGGCCGCGTTCCTGATGACGGCGTCGGCCGCCGGCCAGGGCCAGCGGGCCACCCCCGCCGCGCCGGCCGCTCCGGCGACCCCGGCACCTCCGGCGACCCCGGTGACCGCGGCGACCCCGGTTGCTCCGGTGACCCCGGTCGTCTGAGCCACCTCGGCCGTCGCGGCGGTTCCGGTTCCGGTCATGACCGTGCCGGACACGACGGCCAGGACGAGACAGGTCTTGCCAAGCATGAGAGATCCCCCCGAGTGCGAATCGGGGCGCCTCTCCCGTGACGAGAGGCGGCCCGCACAGGTTCTTACCTCAGGCGGTGCCGTCTCCCTCCGTCACCACGCCGTGACGTGCTGAAATGCCGCCCGCTGCGGAACCGGCCCGGGGCGGGGCGGAGAAGGTATGAATGAGTATCACTTACTCATGACGGTCATTGTCAGTTCCAGGACGCTGTCGGCAACGAACACCGGCCTGTACGCGGCCCGCGCCGGAGCGGCGGGGCCGGGTGCGCCACTTGGAGCTGATGACAGTGATCTGGAAGAGAACCGCGGCGCTGACCGTGGCGACGCTGGCGATGGCGCTGGGGGCTTCGGCGCTGCCCGCCCAGTCGGCGAACGCCGATCCGGCGGGTGTCCTCAGGACCCTCGACTGGGAGAACGCGGGCGACCGCACCATGCCGGAGAAGGCGCCGACGGGCTTGAACAAGCACTGGGTGGCCTCCCACGGCGCCTCCGTGGTCACCAGCCCGGTACGGGACGGGTCCCACGCGGCGCGGTTCCAGCTCAACCGCACCGACCCGATCCACTCCGGCAGCAAGCGCGCCGAGATCACCCAGCGCGACGAGCAGCCGGTCAACGCCGAGCGGTGGTACGGCTTCAGCATCAACCTGCCCTCAAGCTGGAAACACGACGTCTCCTCCGAGATCGTGAGCCAGTGGCACCAGTGCGACTCGGGCTGCCCCGGCGGCTCGCCGCCGCTGGCGCTCCTCACCGACGAGGGCAAATGGAAGATCGACTTCCGGAGGGAGATCATCGACCTCGGCCAGTACGCCACCGGCACGTGGACCGACTGGGTCTTCCACGTCAAGTGGCGCACCGATGGTGAGGGTCTGCTCCGGGTGTGGCGGAACGGGCAGGAGGTCCTGAACCGGACGGGCCGTACGCACGATGGAGGGCCGCGCTCGCCGTACTTCAAGTTCGGCATCTACAAGTGGGACTGGAACAGAGCTGACAAGCCCTCCGACACCGATCAGCGGGTGATGTTCTACGACGCGCTGCGGCTGGGCGACCAGCGGGCCACCCGCGCCGACGTGGACCCCGCCCGGTCGGGTGGCCCGGCCTGCGCGGCGACCCTTCCGGTGAAGGGCGCCTCCGCGACCACCCACGAGGACGTCAACCCGCCGGCGCGGGCCGTCGACGGCGACCTGGCCACCCGTTGGTCGGGTCAGGGCTTCGGCGCCGCGCTGATCCTGGACCTGGGATCGACGCACCGCCTCTGCGGTACGAAGGTGGCCTGGCACCTCGGTGACAAGCGGTGGAACGACTACACCGTCTACACCTCACCGGACAACGTGACCTACACCAAGGCCTGGGAGGGCCGCAGCTCGGGCGGGACGACCGCACCCGAGCAGGAGCTGTTCAAGGACGGCCCGCGCGACGCCCGATACGTCAAGATCGCCTTCTGGCAGAACCCGCAGAACGACTGGGCGAGCATCACCGAGGCGGCCGTGCTCGGCTCCTGAGCCGTCGACGCCCCTGACCGAGCAGCCGTTTGCGAAGAGGTGACCTTCGATGCGACGACCCGGCGCCACCCCCCTGGCGACCGCACTGGCCGTGACCGGCGTCATGTCGGTCACCGGCTTCATCCCCGATCCCCCGGCCCCGGCCTCGGCTCCGGCCCAGTCGCAGGCCGGGGTCCGGGCACCGGCGACGGCCCGGGCCCCGCAGGCCGTTCAGGAAGCTGTGCCGACGGCCGGGACCGACCCGGTCGACGGTGTGGCCATGATCTACCCCACCAGGGCCGGCGGGCAGGTCTGGCACCTGCCGGCCGACCCCTCGGCCGACCCCCGCCTGGACGGGACGGAGCTGACGCCCAACGGGGACGGCACCTTCACGGTGAAGGACGTCAAGACCCGGCTCGGCGTCTCCACGACCACCTACGACGAGGACGAGCACGAGAAGTCCCTGCTCTGGCGTCAACCCGAGCTGCGTGACAAGGGCTACATGCACGACCGGAACGACTGGCGGAACGTGGAGATAAGTGGATATGTCCGCTATGTCGCCGGGGATGATGGGGACGCCTTCACCTGGTACGCCCGCGGCGGCCGGCACACCGGCACGGGCCAGACCCCCCAGGCGTGCTGGGGAACCGCCTACAAGGGCGACCTCCGCTACTCCGACGGCGCCGTGAAGATCGAGAAGGAGGTCTACCACAGGGGCGGCTACGGCTACGCGAAGGGCGCCTACGTCGGAGGTGGCGCGTCCGTCAAAGGCAGGATGGTCGGCTTCAAGGTCGTCATCTACGACATCCCCGGCGGTGTGCGGGTGGAGACCTACCTCGACCGGTCCGGCGACGGCACCTGGGTCCGGGTCACGAGCCGGGACGACACCGGCGGGTGGTCCGTCGACACGGCCAACCCCTGCGGCGGTACCCGCGACGAGAGGATCATCTGGGGTGGTCCGAAGGCCGCGTTCCGCTGGGACGGCGCCACCGAGGTCGACGTGGCCAGGCTCAGCGTCCGGGAGATCGACCCCACCGGCCAGACCGATCCCTGCGCGACGAGGTTCACCCCCGCCGGGGTGACCGCCAGCACGTGGGAGGAGATCAACCCGCCGTCGAACGCGGTGGACGGTGACCTGGCGACGCGCTGGTCGGGCAGCGGGTACGGCGCGTACCTCGTGCTCGACCTGGGAGCACCGCGTCCGGTGTGCCGGGTGGACGTCGCCTGGCACCAGGGCGACCGGCGGTGGAACGACTACACCGTCTACACCTCACCGGACGGCGTGACCTACACCAAGGCGGCGGAGGGCCGCAGCTCGGGCACGACCCCGAACGCGGAACCGTACCGCTTCCCGCAGCGCCAGGCCCGGTACGTCCGCATCGCCTGGTGGAACAGCTCCGCGGGCAACGGCTGGGCCAGCATCGCCGAGGCCGCCGTCTTCGGCGGCCGCTGACCCTGCGTCACCTGGTCGTCCGGCGCGTCACCCACGTGCCGGACGACGCGCCGGACCTTCTGGACCTCGCACCCGACTCTCCGGAGGACGCGCCGGCCCTTCCGGATACCGCACCCGGCCCTCCGGACCTCGCACTGCCGACAGGGAGATCACGTATGCCACGAACGAAACCGGTGTGGGCGGCGCTCTGCGCCTTCATGCTGCTGGCGACGCTCGGTGCCGGAGGCGCCGCGCAGGCCGACGATCGCGCCGTCCGGGGCGCCGCTCACGCGACCGGTCAGGGGACGGGCCTGCGGGCCGGCGACGTCCCCTCGACGGTCGTCCCGTCCATCCCCGGGTGCACCACCGCCCAGCCGCTCTCCGGGGTGACCGCGAGCACCTGGGAGGACGTCAACCCGCCGCAGCAGGCGGCCGACGGCGACCCGACCACCCGGTGGTCCGGGGAGGGGCTCGGCGCGCACCTGATCCTCGATCTGGGACAGGCGCGCACCATGTGCGGTCTGAAGATCGCCTGGCACCGCGGCGACAAACGGTGGAACGACTTCAACATCTACACCTCGCCGGACGACACGACCTACACCAAGGTCTGGGCCGGCCGCAGCTCCGGGAGCACCGCGGGGTTCGAGAGTTACCCGTACGCCGCCCCGGTGACCGCCCGTTACGTGCGGATCTCCTTCTGGCAGAGCCAGGAGGGCTCCTGGGCGAGCATCAGCGAGACCGCCGCGCTCGGGCCCGACGCGAGCCAGGGCGGTGAACACGTCGTCGTGGCGGCCGGCGACATCGCCACCACCTGCGAGGGGGAGAAGTGCGCGCACCGGCGCACCTCCGACCGGGTCCTCGCCATCGACCCCGCCGTCGTGCTGGCCCTGGGCGACAACCAGTACGAGAACGGCACCTACGAGGAGTACAGCAAGCACTACGACCCGACCTGGGGCCGGTTCAAGGCGAAGACGAAACCGACGCCGGGCAACCACGAGTACGGGCTCGGCGACGGCGCGGCGGGCTACTTCGAATACTTCGGCTCGGCGGCCGGCTCCCCGGCGAAGAGCTGGTACAGCTTCGACCTGGGCGACTGGCACATCATCTCGCTCAACTCCGAGACGAGCCGCAGCGCGGGCAGCACGCAGGTCACCTGGCTCAAGGACGACCTGAGCCGCAACACCAAGCCGTGTGTGCTGGCCTTCTGGCACCGGCCGATGTTCAGCTCCGGCTCCGCGCACGGCAACTTCCCCAACATGAGGCCGTTCTGGGACGCGTTGTACGACGCGCGCGCGGATCTCGTGCTCGGCGGCCACGACCACCACTACGAGCGGTTCGCCAAGCAGAACCCGGACGCCCAGAAATCCTCGTCCGGGATCCGGGAGTTCGTCGTCGGCACCGGAGGGGCGTCGACGAAGCCCGCCGGCACGATGCGGGCCAACAGCGAGAAGTTCCTGCAGAAGCACGGCGTCCTCAAGCTGACCCTGGCCGCGAACAGCTACTCCTGGCAGTTCGTGCAGGACGACGGCGCGGTCCTCGACAGCGGCGCTCCGGTCGCGTGCAACTGAACGACTGAAAAGGAATCCCCGTGTACCTGTCGACCGCCAGGCTCGCGCCGGTGGCGCGGACGGACGGCCCGGTCCGCCGTCTGCTCTCGGGCAACGTGCTCGCCCTGGGCCTGGTCAGCCTGGTGACCGACGTGTCCGCCGAGATGGTCACCGCGATCCTGCCCGCCTATCTGGTGCTGGGGCTGCACCTCACCACGGTCCAGTACGGCATGATCGACGGGCTTCACGCCGGGATGACCGCGCTGTTCCGGCTGGGAGGCGGGTACGCGGCCGACAGATGGCGCCTGCGCAAGGCGGTCGCGGGCTTCGGGTACGGGCTGTCGGCCCTGGCCAAGCTCGGTCTGCTCGCCGCGGGCCCGTCCGTCGCCGGGATCGGTGGTGCCCTCGCGGCGGACCGGGTCGGCAAGGGGCTGCGTACCCCGCCGCGTGACGCGCTGATCACCATGTCGGTTCCGGAGCCCATGCTGGGGCGGGCCTTCGGGGTGCACCGCACGATGGACGGGGTGGGTGCCTTCCTCGGGCCGCTCGCCGCGCTCGGGGTGCTGGCGCTGGCGGGCTCGGGTCAGGCGTTCCCGGCGGTTTTCGTGGCGAGTTTCTGCGCCGCGGCGCTCGGGGTGCTGCTGCTGGTGCTGTTCGTGCGGGACCGGCGCGAACCGGCCGTGCGGGTGGAGCCGCGGGCGTGGAGCCCGCCGTGGCGGCTGCTCGCTACCGCGGAGTTCCGGCGGGTGTGGCTGGCCGCCGTCCTGCTCGGCCTGGTCACGATCGGCGACGGGTTCGTCTACCTGCTCCTGCAGCGCCGAGAGGACCTGTCGATCATGTGGTTCCCCCTGCTGGCGGTGGGCACGAACCTGGCCTACCTGCTGCTGGCGACGCCGCTGGGCTGGCTCGCCGACCGGATCGGCCGCGGCACGACGGTGGCGGCGGGGTGCGCGGCGCTGCTGGGCGTGTACGTGCTGCTGGCGACGGGCGGCGGCTCCATCCCGCTGATCCTGCTGCTCTACGGGGCGTTCTACGCCGCGACGGACGGAGTGCTGATGGCGTGTACCGGGCCGGTCGTGCCCGAACGGTGGCGGACCAGCGGGATGGCGGTCGTGCAGACCGGGCAGGCGCTGGCCTACCTGGTCTCGTCACTGGCCTTCGGTGCCGCCTGGCAGGTGTGGGGGCCGGCCGCGGCCTGCTGGGCCGCCGCCGCCGGGGCGGCGCTGGCGCTCCCGCTGTGCGGGCGGTGGCTGCGATGAGGGGCAGGGTGGTGATCGCGGTCGTGGCCGCCGTCGTGCTGGCGGGGGTGGCGGTCGGGTTCGCGCGGCTGTCCGGGGACGCGCGGTCGGCGGCGACGCTGTCCGCGGCCCCGCCCGCCTCCCCGTCCGCCCGCTCGCCGCTCTGGTCCGGTGTGCTGGCGCGCAGCACCGCCGACGGCGCGGAGTACGGCAGGCTCGTCATCGCGGGTCCACGCGGCCGGGAGGTCCTGCCACTGTCCTGCGTTCGCGCCTACGCGGCGGGCGGCACCGGAATCTGCCTGCGTGAGCAGGCCGACGCGCCGGGCTCGTACGAGACCGTGCTGTTCGACCGGAGCCTGCGGCAGACCTGGTCCAGCCCGTTCGCCGGGGTGCCCAGCCGGGCCAGGGTGTCGGCGAGCGGGCGGATGGTGGCGTGGACCGTGTTCGTCCAGGGCGACTCCTACGCCGCCGCCGGCGCCTTCTCCACCCGCGCGGGCATCCTCGACACCCGCACCGGGGACGTGGCGGGCACCCTGGAGACCTTCGCCGTCACCCTCGACGGCCGCCCGTACGAGGCGACCGACGTGAACTTCTGGGGGGTCACGTTCGCCGCCGACGACAACCGCTTCTACGCGACCATGTCGACCCGCGGCCGGGAGTACCTCGTGGAGGGCGACTTCGCGGCGCGGCGGGTGCGGACGCTCCGGGAGGGCGTCGAGTGCCCCTCGCTGTCACCGGACGGCACCCGGCTGGCGTACAAGAAACCCCGCCCCGACGGGACGTGGCGACCGGCCGTGCTGGACCTGGCGACCATGGCCGAGACGCCGCTGGCCGAGACACGCGGCATCGACGACCAGCCGGCCTGGCTCGACGACCGCACGGTGATGTACGGCGTGGCCCGGGACACGCGGCACGCCGACGTCTGGGCCGTCCCGGCCGACGGCGGAGGCCGGCCGAGCCTGCTGGTGCCCGACGCCGAGTCTCCCGCACCCCTGGGCTGACGCGGCTCGCCGGACGTGCCCCGGCGGCCGACGGTCCGAGTCTCCCGCGTCCCCCTGGGCAGGCGGCTCACAGACCGGCCGGCGGCCCGCTCAACACCGGGTACGCGCCGAGCGGGGGACGGACGCCGGCCGCCCAGGTCCGCCGGTCGCGTTCCGGGGGCGGGTTCCCCGCGAGCCAGGCCAGGCCCACCGGCGGTACCGGCCGCTCCAGCCCCAGCGCCCGGGGCAGGTCGTCCCGGCTGCGGACACCGAGCTTGCCGTACGCCCGCTGCAGATGGTTCGCGACGGTCCGCCTGGACAGGCACAGGCGTTCGGCGATGGCGTCGTTGGTCAGGCCGCCGGCCGCGAGCTCGCACGTCTCGCGCTCACGCTCGCTCAGCGCCGCCTGCGGGCCGGTGTTCGCCGTCCACGGCGGCCGGTACCCCTCGCACAGCGGTGCCAGGTCACGGACCCGTATCCGCAGCCGGGCCGCCAGCCGGTCGTCCCCCCGCCCGTCGGCGACACCGGCCGCCGACGACACGGCCTCCCAGGCCAGGGAGTGGTATCCCCGTGCCTCCAGGGCGTCCGCCACGGTGAGCAGGCCGTCGACGTCCCCGCCGACGACGGCCTGGGCGTGCCGGTCGAACAGGGCGAACAGTTCGCTGTCGCACCGGCCGGCCACCTCGTGCAGGGCCTCCGCGACGACACGGGAGGGACGCAGCCGCACCGAGTGGTAGAACGCCTCCACCGCCTTGGTGTACCACCCCGTGGACCGGTAGTGCTCGCCCAGCGAGGCGCCGGCCTCGGCGGCCTTCACCCGCCTCCCCTCGATCTGGGCGTCGACGCGGACCTCCGCCAGGGTCAGGTGCCCGCGCAGGTTCGACGCGGCGGGCAGCCGGCGGCCGATCTCCTCCAGCACCCGGCGGCTCTCCGCGAACCGGCCCACGGCGGCCAGGCAGACCGCGTGCTCGCTGAAGACGTAGACCTGGATCGGGAAGGGGGCGTGGTCGTCGAGGAGCGCGCGGGCCTCCTGCAGGCGGGGCAGTGCCCGGCCCGGACGCCCCGCCCACATCTCGCAGACGCCCACCCCGAAGGCGAGCAGCGACGCCTCGGCCGACGCCTCCCGTTCGACGGCCGTCCGGTAGCCGGAGCGGGCCACGGCGAACGCCTCGTCGAGCCGGCCCGTCAGCGCGAGGGCCTCCACGTGACAGGCCGCCGCGGCGGCCCCCATCGCGCTCCACACCCGCGGGCCGCCCAGCCGTCCCGCCGCGTAGGCGTCGGCCACCCGCGCGGGCCGGCCGAGGTAGACGTCCAGGTAGGCGCGGAGCGGGTCGCAGACGCTCGCGATCACGTCGTCCCGTACCCCGGCGGACAGGCAGGACAGGTCGGCGGAGGAGAGGTCCGCCGACCCGTCGCCGAAGGCGGCCAGCGCCAGCTCGGCCACGGCCAGCTCGGCGGCGGCCCCACCGCCGGGAGGACCCGAGACGCGGGCGCTCCGGACGACCTCCGCGGCCTCGGCCGGGCGCCGCAGGTTCCAGCACAGGTTGAGGGCACGCAGCGCCGCGAGCCGGGCGAGCTCGTCCGGCGGCTCCGTCCCGTCCCCGGCCGCGCACCGGCTCAGCAACTCCTCCGCCTCACCGGCCTTGTCCTGGGCCACCAGGGCCCGTGCCAGCACGCCGGCGCCCGCGGCGGTGCCGGCGTGGCGGGCCAGCCGCTCGGCCAGCGGGGCGTCGCAGCGCGTCAGGGCGTCGCGGGCGGCACCCACCACCTGGTCGCCGGGCACCGGGTCGCCCGCGGCCAGCCGCCACGTCACCGCGCGCAGCCGCGCGTGATCCGCCGTGTCGCCGTGCGTCACCGCGCGGGCGAGCGCCCGGTGGACGTCCCGGCGACGTTCCGCGCCGGACCGGGCCCGGACGGACTCCCCGTACAGCGGGTGTCCCATCCGGACCACGAGGTCACGGTGGACCCGCTCGACCGTGATCAGCGAGCGTTGTTCGAGCTCCACCAGCACGGACGCGTCGACGAGCGTTTCGATCACGTCGAGCGGAACCGGTTCGGCGTGCGCCACGTACGACAGCGCGTGGGCCTCCTCAGCGGTGAGCCCGCCCAGGAGGCTCGCCACCAGGTCGCTCAGCCGGTGCTGGACCGGTATCTGCCCCTTCCACCGCCACACGTCGCCGGCCCGGCGCAGGGTCCCGGAGGCCCGGCACGCCTCCACGAGATGCCGCAGGAACAGCGGGTTGCCCCGGGTGACGCGCCACAGCCGGTCGACGGTCAGACCGTCGACCGGCCCACCCAGCACCGAGACGAGCAGAGCGCCGACCGTCGCGCGGTTCAGCCCCTCCACCGCCGACACCCGCACGAACGGCCGGCGCAGCAGCGCCACGACGGCCGGCGCGCCGGTGGACCCGGTCCGGGCCGCGGCGAGGACGCGAGCCCCCGTGGTGGCGGCCAGATGCTGGACCAGGGCGGCGGACGCGTCGTCGAGGTGGTGCACGTCGTCGACGACCAGGACGCAGGTACGGTCGCCGGCGGCCTCCCGCAGCGTGCCGGCCGCGGCGGCGAAGACGTTCGCCGGGTCGTCCCGGTGCCCCCGCTCGGGCAGCAGGGCCGCCATCGCCGCGAACGGCAGCCCGTTCGACGCCTCGGCCCCGGCGGTCACCACCACGTGCATGCCCTCGTCGCGGCAGCGGAGCGCGGCCGACTCCAGCATCCGCGACTTGCCGACGCCCGCCTCGCCGACGAGCAGCACGCCCGGTTCGCCGTACCGCCCGATCCCGGCCACGGCGGCCTCGACCTCGGCCGTCCGCCCGACGAACGGCCAGGTGGGACGCACGATCCACGGTTCGTCACCGTCCCGCGCGGGAGGTCCCTCTTCTTGTGCGTCGCCGTCCCGCGCCGGTTGTGTGTCGCCGTCCCGCGCCGGAGACCCTGTTCCGTGCGTGTCACCGTCTCGCGCCGGAGAGCCCGCCCCCTGCGCGTCGCCGTACAGGAGCACACGGCCCCTTTCTTCGCCTCCGGAAGTTCACCTGGCCCTCGCTCTGCCCTCCGAAAACGGCGACGAACATAAATAATCAACTCGCAAGCGCCGGAAACGGTGGGTACGGGACGATGACCGAGCTATGGAAAAGGGCATGGACCGGCGCGGGAGGACCGAGCCGCGGGGGAACCGGGCGGGCGGCGACAGGCGCGCGCTCGACCGACCGGAAATCATGATCGAGGACACCGGGGTCGTCGTCGGCGGGGGAGACGTCGCGGAGTGGCCCGTGACCGGCCGGGAGAAGGAGACGGACGCGATCCTGTCGGCCCTGGCGTCGCCCGGAGGGTCGGGAGTGCTCCTCACCGGCGAGCCCGGCGTGGGCAAGACCAGCCTCGCGGATCTCGTCCTCGACCGGTGCGCCGAGGCGGGGGCCCTGATCGTCCGCGGAGCCGCGACCGAGGCCACCCGGGAGATCCCCGGGGTGGGGATCGCCGGTCTGCACGTCGTCGGCGGGCAGGACGCCCCGGGCGGGGGCCCCTACGGCGCTGCGGCGGGGCGGGTCCTCATCGGCATCGATGACGCCGACCAGCTCGACGCCTCGTCGGCGACCGCCGTGGGCGACCTGGTCAGGACCATGGGTGCCAGGCTGCTGCTCACCGCGCGCAGCGGCGCTCGCCCCGACGGAGCCCTGGCCCTGGTGTGCGGCCGGGGGCCGTTGACCGTGCTGCCGCTGGTGAACCTGCCGCGCGCGACGGTCCTCGGGCTGCTCACCCACGTCCTGGGCGGGCCGGTCGACGGGCTCACCGCCGACGTGCTGTGGCGGATCACCCGCGGCAACCCGCTGCTGCTGCGGCGTGTCGTCGGCCTCGGGCTCGACACCGGGGAGCTTTCGCGGGGACGCGGGGTCTGGTCCTGGCGCGGTTCACCCGGTGGGCACCCCAGTCTGCACGAGCTGGTCGCCGCCGACCTCGCCACGTTCGGCGAGCCGGAGTCGAAGACGCTGGAGTACGTCGCGCTGACGGGCTCACTGCCGGTGTCGACGTTCGAGCACCTGGCCGGGGCGGAGACCGCCGCCGAGCTGTGGCGGCGGGCCGTCGTCGCCCGCGTCTCCGGCGGGGGAACGGATGAGGTCACCATGTCCCACCCGTTCCACCGGCAGGCCCTGCTCGCCGGGATCGGTCCCCTGCGCCGCCGGCTGAGGCACCGGGAGCTGGTGGCCGCCGCCGCGGAGACGGGCGTTCCCGGCGCGGACGATCCGGCGGCGGTGCTGTGGCGGCTGGAGGCCGGTTTCGACGTGCCGCCGTCGCAGGCGGTGGCCGCGGGGCGGCGCGCGCTCGCCTCCGGTGATCCCGGGCTCGCCGAGAACCTCGCCCAGCACGTCCCCGGCCTGCCGGGCGAGCTCCTGCGCGGTCAGGCGCTGATCGCTCAGGGGCGGGCGGCGGACGGCGAACGCGTGCTCGCCGGGCACGGCGGAGACAGCGCCGAGATGATCGCATTGCGTTCGCTGAACCTGTTCTGGGGGCTCAGCCGGCTCGCCGACGCGCACGAGGCGGTGGCGCGGGCACGCTCCTCGGGTACGGAGCGCTCCGCCGACCTGGGCGTGGCCGAGCTGGGCCTGGCGCTCTTCACCAGGACCGCCCCGCCGGACGCCCGGGGTGCCGGGACCGGACCCTGGCCCTCTCCCGAACCGCTGAACCCCCTGGTCGCCGATGCCGCCACGGCGCTTCGGGCCTACCAGCTCACCTTCCGCGGCAGGCCCGCCCAGGCCGCCGAGGCGTTCGACCGGGGCCTGCTGGAGTTGCCGACGCGCTGGCCCGCCATGCGGGGCTCGACCGCCGCCTGCCACGTGCACGCGCTCGTGCTGGCGGGCAGGATCCGTGCGGCGCTCGCCCTCGTCGAGACCTACTACGAGGATTCGGTGCGCCGCGCGGAGCCGTCCGAGGTCGCCATGGTCGGGCACGTGCGGGGCCACTGCCTGATGTGGGCGGGCCGGCCGAAGCGGGCGCTCGCGCCGCTGCGCGAGGCGTGGGCACTGGTCGACGAGCACACGCCGTTCCCGATGCGGGTCTTCATCGGCTGTGAGTACGCCGTGTGTCTGGCCACCCTCGGGCAGGCGGAGGAGGCGTACCGGGAACTGGACCAGCTCCGCGCATTGATCCCCGGCGATCTCGGGTTGCGCGACCGGCTGGAGTTCAGCCGGATCCGGCTGCTCGCCCACTCCGGCAGGCCGGCTCACGCCGCGGACCTCGCCGACCGGCTGGCCGACCGTTACCTGCACGAGTCGCGGCTCACCACCGGGGTCGAGTGCGCCTACTATCACGTCCGGCTCCGCCCGTCGCCCAGGGCCGCCGCCCGTCTGCGGGAGGCCGCGGGAGCCTGCGACAGCCCGCTGTTCGAGCTCTTCGCCGACCACGCCGAGGCGCTGGCCGCACGGGACGGCACGGCGCTGCGCGGGGTCGCCGACCGGTTCGCCGAGCTCGGCTACCCGGGACTGGCCCTGGAGAGCGCGGCCGCGGCGCCGGGCGGCGGCCGTACGGCGCGGCGGCGTCTCGACGACCTCGCCGGAGAGTGTGACGGCTTCCGCCCGCCCTGGCTCCCGCACGCGGCGCCGTCCTCGCCCTCCTCCCGGGCCTCCTCGCCGCTGACCAGCCGGGAGCGGGAGGTGTGCGAGCTGGCGGCGGCGGGGCTCAGCAGCCCCGCCATCGCGGCGCACCTCGGCGTGTCGGTGCGGACGGTGACCAACCTGCTGGGCCGGGCCTACGGCAAGCTGGGCGTCCGCAGCCGGCGGCAGCTCGGCGCGGCGCTCCCGCCGTCCCCGCCCGCCGAGGACGCCGGCGACGGAGCGGGCGGGCTCCGGTAGCGGGGCTCCGGGCCGGGTCAGCGCACGGTGATCACACCACAGGCGATGCGGCCGCCGGAGTCGCCGGTCCGCCGGGTGGTCTCGTCGGGGCCGTCGCCGCGGTAGCGCTCGGGGACGTTGGCCTGGTTGTCCGGCAGGGCGTGGATCACGACGGCGCTGCCGTCACCGTCGAGGAGCTGTTCCACCGTGAACCGGTCGGTCACGGCGACGAGCCGCCCGACCCCGTTCTCGTTGACCAGGAGGTCGGGCAGGTCCCCGGAGTGGTCGGGATGGTCGCCCGGACGGAGGCTGAAGTGGTCGCCCGCGCTGAAGAAGGGGCTACCGGTCTTCGGGTCGGTCGACCGGGGGTCGCAGACTCCCTTGGCGTGGATGTGGAAGCCGTGGTAGCCGGGGGGAAGACCCCTGACGACGACCGTGACCCGCGTCCTGTCCCCCTCCCCGGGCAGGTCCCGCACCCGCAGCCTGCCGACGTCCCGGCCGTCCGCGTCCTTGATCTCCGCGCGGGCCCGGCGCCCCGACGCCCCGGGAGCGCCGGTCGGGGACGGTGATCCGGTCGGGCTCGCCGTCGTCCCCGGCTGCCCGGGTGATCCGGTCGGGCTCGCCGGCCCGGGTGTCCCGGTGGTGCCCGGTGTCCCGGGCGGCTGCGGTGTCCCGGTCGGGCTCGCCGGTCCGGGACGGCCCGGAGCCGGTTCGGCGGCGACGACCGGGCCGCCGGCCAGCCCCGTACCGAGCACGCCCAGCGCGACGACCAGCCCCAGACGGGTTGTGCGAAGCATCATGAGAATCCCCCGTAGCCTCGTGGCGCCCTTCCGCGGTGCCGGGAAACCCGTGCGGTCCCCCTCCCTTCCGAGTATGCGGAGGCGTCGTGCGGGGCGGGCACCCGGGGTGACCGTGGGACCGCACCGGGTGAGGAGGTCGTGCGGACCGGTGCCGGGGGAGAGGAAGAAGTCGTGCGGACCGGCGCCGGGAGGGAACGAAGGCGGTTCGACGCGAAAGGCGCCGGTTCCGTGAGCGGAACCGGCGCCCTGCCGTCGGAGGCCGCCCGCGACGGCGGGCGGATCGGCCCGGTCCGTGGTGAGGACCGGGCCGGACGGGTGTCAGCTGCCGCGCTTGGCGCGGGCCGCGCTGCGGCCCCGGGTCGCGGCGTCGAGGACGACCTTGCGGATGCGCACCGTCTCGGGCGTGATCTCCACGCACTCGTCCTCGCGGATGAACTCCAGCGCCTGCTCCAGGGAGAGCAGCCGCGGCGGGATGACCTTCTCGGTCTCGTCCGCGGTGGAGGAGCGCATGTTGGTGAGCTTCTTCTCCTTGGTGATGTTCACGTCCATGTCGTCGGAGCGGGAGTTCTCACCGACGATCATGCCTTCGTACACCTCGGTGCCCGGCGAGACGAACAGCACGCCGCGCTCCTGCAGGTTGAGCATGGCGAAGGCGGTCACCGGGCCGGAGCGGTCGGCGACCAGGGAGCCGTTGTTGCGGGTGCGCAGCTCGCCGAACCAGGGCTCGTACGACTCGAACACGTGGTGCACCAGGCCGGTGCCGCGGGTCTCGGTCAGGAACTCGGTACGGAAGCCGATCAGGCCGCGGGCCGGGACCACGAACTCCATCCGGATCCAGCCGGTGCCGTGGTTGGTCATGTGCTCCATGCGGCCCTTGCGGACGGCCAGGAGCTGGGTGACCGCCCCGAGATACTCCTCCGGGCAGTCGACGGTCAGCCGCTCGACCGGCTCGTGCAGCTTTCCGTCGATCGTCTTGGTGACGACCTGCGGCTTGCCGACGGTCAGCTCGTAGCCCTCCCGGCGCATCTGCTCGACCAGGATGGCCAGCGCGAGCTCGCCGCGGCCCTGCACCTCCCAGGCGTCGGGACGCTCGGTCGGCAGGACGCGCAGCGACACGTTGCCGATGAGCTCCTTGTCGAGGCGGTCCTTGACCATGCGGGCGGTGACCTTGGCACCCTTGACCTTGCCGACCAGCGGCGAGGTGTTGGTACCGATGACCATCGAGATGGCGGGCTCGTCGACGGTGATCAGCGGCAGCGGACGCGGGTCGTCGGGGTCGGCCAGCGTCTCACCGATCATGATGTCGGGGATTCCGGCGATCGCGATGATGTCGCCGGGGCCGGCCGACTCGGCGGGCTTGCGCTCCAGCGCCTCGGTCATCAGCAGCTCGGTGATCTTCACCTTCTGGATGCTGCCGTCGGTGCGGCACCAGGCGACCTGCTGGCCCTTGGAGATCGTGCCCTGGTGGACGCGGCACAGCGCGATCCGGCCCAGGTAGGAGGAGGCGTCGAGGTTGGTGACGTGCGCCTGGAGCGGGGCCGACGGGTCGTAGGTCGGGGCCGGGATCGTCTCCTTGATGACCTGGAAGAGCGGCTCCAGGTCGTCGGAGTCGGGCATCCCGCCGTCGTCGGGGCGGTTCAGCGAGGCGCGACCGGCCTTGGCCGAGGCGTAGACGATCGGGAAGTCGATCTGCTCCTCGGTGGCGTCGAGATCCATGAAGAGCTCGTAGACCTCGTCCACGACCTCCTTGATCCGGGCGTCGGGGCGGTCGACCTTGTTGATGCACAGGATGACCGGCATCTTGGCGGCGAACGCCTTGCGCAGCACGAACCGGGTCTGCGGGAGCGGGCCCTCGGAGGCGTCGACCAGCAGCACGACGCCGTCGACCATCGACAGGCCGCGCTCGACCTCGCCGCCGAAGTCGGCGTGGCCGGGGGTGTCGATGATGTTGAGCGTCATGCCGCCGTGCTTGACCGCGGTGTTCTTCGCGAGAATGGTGATGCCCTTCTCGCGCTCGAGGTCGTTGGAGTCCATGACACGGTCGTCGACGTCCTGGTTGGCGCGGAAGGCGCCGGACTGCCAGAGCATGGCATCCACGAGAGTGGTCTTGCCGTGGTCGACGTGCGCGATGATCGCGATGTTCCGCAGGTCATCGCGGCTGTTCAGAGGCATGATGGAGTCTCACTCTGTGATCGTGGAGGCTGGCCGCGGACGTGCGGCCCCCCCATTTTAGTTGATGCGCGCAGTAGAACCGTGGCGGTCCCTAAGCTCTGGGGCATGCCTCAGCCCGGTCGCACGCCTTTCGCGCCGTCGTTCCCCGTCATGCTCAACACCGGCGACGGGGTGCGGATCGACGCCGCGCACACTCCGCCGCGCGGGGCGGCGGACCTCGGGATCGTCCTGGCCCACGGGTTCACCGGCTCGCTCAGGGAGCGTCCCACCCGCCGGATCACCCACGTGCTCGGCGGATTCGGCGGGGTGGTCTCCTTCGACTTCCGCGGCCACGGCCGTTCCGGGGGCGAGTCGACCGTCGGTGACCTGGAGATCCTCGATCTGGACGCCGCGGTGCGGCACGCGCGGTCGGTCGGCTATCCCAGGGTGGCGGTCGTCGGCTTCTCGATGGGCGGGGCGGTGGCCCTGCGGCACGCCGGGCTGCTGGGCGGGGTGGACGCGGTGGCGGCGGTGAGCGCCCCCGCCCGCTGGTACTACCGGGGGACCCGGCCGATGCGCCGGGTGCACTGGGCGATCGAGCGGCCGGTCGGGCGGCTGGCCGCCCGCCTGGCGAAGCGGACGCGCATCGGGAAGGACGCGTGGGACCCGGTGCCGATGGCGCCGTACGAGGCCGCCGCTCGGATCTCGCCGACGCCGCTGCTGGTCGTGCACGGCGACGCGGACACGTTCTTCCCGCTCGACCACGCGTACCAGATCCACGGCGCCGCGGCCGAGCCGAAGGAGCTGTGGGTCGAGCCCGGGTACGGCCACGCGGAGTCGGCGGCGACACCGGAGCTGATCCGCCGCATCGGACGGTGGATCCGCTCCCACGCCTGACACCCCGAAGGTGTTTACTCCTGTTGACGACAGGGACTGTTGACGACAGGGACGCGACGACGGCGATCACGACGAGGTGATCGGCACGGCGGCGGCGCGTCGGGGGCGGGAAGGGCAGTTGCGCATGCGGAGCATCTACGTGGCCGGTCTCGGGCGCGGTGATGGCAGGCAGATAGTCGAGCTGGGGCTGATGGAACTGCTCACCCGGCGGGTGGACCGGACGGGCGTGTTCCGGCCGATCACCGGCGCCGGGGAGGACCGCACGCTCGAACTCCTCAAGGCCAGATACCGCCCCGCCGCCTCGGCCACCGGGGTCAGCGCCGAGGACGCCGCGGAGATCTACGCCGAGCTGGGCGCCGAGGAGCTGATCTCCCGGCTGGTCGCCCGCTTCCACACCCTGGAGCGCGAGTGCGACGCGCTGCTGGTGCTGGGCAGTTCCTTCGACACCGACGACCTGCCGCGTGAGCTGGCGTTCAACGCCCGCCTCGCCGCCGAGTTCGGCGCCCCGGTGATCGTGGTGGTGGGTGCGCACGGCGACAGCGCCGAGGAGATCGTCACCGAGATGCGGACCGGCTACCAGGTCTTCTCCGACCTGGGCTGCACGGTGCTCGCGGTGATCGCCAACCGGGTGCCGGGGGAGGTGGCCATCGAGTGCGACCTGCCGGTGCCCTGCTACGCGATCCCGGAGAACCCCTCGCTGTCGGCGCCGACCGTCGGCCAGGTGATGCAGGCCGTGGACGCCGAGCTGCTCCAGGGCGACGAGGACGGCCTCCGCCGCGACGTGCTCGGGTTCGTCTTCGGCGGGGCGACGCTCCCGGTGTTCCTGGAGCACCTGGTGGACGGGGCACTGGTGATCACCCCGGGTGACCGGTCGGACCTGCTGCTGGTCTCGCTCGCCGCCGAGGCCGCCGGGACGGCCCGGCCGTCGGGGGTGGTGATGACGGTGGGGGAGGAGCCCCCCGACGCGGTGCGGGCGCTCACGGCCCGGCTGGCCCCGGGCGTCCCGGTGCTGACGGCCGAGGCGGACAGCTTCACCGTGGCCACGACCCTCGCGGGGCTGGAGGGACGGCTCACCCCCGACAACCCCCGCAAGATCGAGACGGCCCTGGGGCACTTCGAGACCCACGTCGACACCGAGGGCCTGGCCGACCGCATCGAGCTGGCCCGCTCCGAGCGGGTCACCCCGATGATGTTCGAGCACACCCTCCTGGAGCGGGCACGGGCGTCCCTGCGGCACATCGTCCTGCCGGAGGGTGAGGAGGACCGCATCCTGCGCGCCGCCGACGTCCTGCTGCGCCGCGGCATCGTCGACCTCACCCTGCTGGGCCGCGAGGAGGTCATCCGGCGGCGGATCGGCGACCTCGGACTGGACCTGGGGGAGGTGACCGTCGTCGACCCGCTCGTCTCGCCGCTGCGGGAGTCCTTCGCCCAGGAGTACGCCGGGCTGCGGGCACACAAGGGCATGACGATGGAGCGGGCCATGGACGTCGTCACCGACGTCAACTTCTTCGGCACGATGATGCTCCACCGCGGGCTCGTGCACGGCATGGTCTCCGGGGCCGCCCACACCACGGCCGCCACGATCCTGCCCGCCTTCCAGATCATCAAGACGGTCCCGGACACCTCGATCGTCTCGTCGGTGTTCTTCATGTGCCTGTCCGACCGGGTGCTCGTCTACGGCGACTGCGCGGTCAACCCGGTCCCGGACGCCGAGCAGCTCGCCGACATCGCGATCTCCTCGGCCCGCACCGCGAAGCGGTTCGGGGTCGAGCCGCGCGTCGCGATGCTCTCCTACTCCACCGGCGAGTCCGGCAGCGGCGCCGACGTCGACAAGGTCCGCGCGGCCACCGCCCTGGTCGCCGAGCGGGCGCCGGACCTGCTGGTGGAGGGGCCGATCCAGTACGACGCCGCGGTCGACCCCCGGGTCGCCGCCGCCAAGCTGCCCGGCTCGCAGGTCGCCGGCCGCGCCACGGTGCTGATCTTCCCGGATCTCAACACCGGCAACAACACCTACAAGGCCGTGCAGCGCTCGGCCGGGGCCGTCGCGGTCGGGCCGGTGCTGCAGGGGCTGCGCCGCCCGGTCAACGACCTGTCGCGCGGCGCGCTGGTCACCGACATCGTCAGCACCGTCGCCATCACCGCCATCCAGGCCCAGGAGGTCGCCCCGTGAACGAGTGGAGCGCGCAGGCGCGGCGGCCGGAGGGCGAGACCGGCGGGGGGAGACGGGTGAACCGCGTCCTGGTGCTGAACTCCGGCTCCTCTTCCGTGAAATATCAGCTTCTGTCGGGTGATGAGCAGTTCGCCGCGGAGACCGTGCGGCGGTCGGCGTCCGGCCTGGTCGAGCGGATCGGTGAGCCCGGCTCCCCGGTGCCCGACCACAAGGCGGCGCTGGAGGTCGTGGCCGCCCGGCTCGACGAGGCGGGCCTCGGCCTCGACTCGCCGGAGCTGACCGCGATCGGGCACCGGGTGGTGCACGGCGGCACGACCTTCACCCGGCCCACGCTGATCACGGACGAGGTGGTCGGGCGGATCGAGGAGCTCATCCCGCTCGCCCCCCTGCACAACCCGGCGAACCTGGCGGGCATCGAGGTCGTCCGGCGGCTCCGTCCCGGCCTGCCGCAGGTCGCCGTCTTCGACACCGCCTTCCACGCCACCATCCCGGAGGCCGCGGCCACGTACGCGATCGACCGCGAGGTGGCCGCGCGGCTGGGCGTGCGGCGCTACGGCTTCCACGGCACCTCCCACGCCTACGTCTCGCGCGAGGCGGCCCGGCTCGCGGGCGGGCCGGAGGCCAATGTGATCGTCCTGCACCTCGGCAACGGCGCCAGCGCCTCCGCGGTCTCCGCCGGTCGGTGCGTCGAGACCTCCATGGGCATGACCCCGCTGGAGGGGCTCGTCATGGGCACCCGCAGCGGCGATCTCGACCCGGCGGTGATCTTCCACCTCGGCCGTGCGGGCGGGATGTCCACGGACGAGATCGACGCGCTGCTCAACCGCCGCAGCGGCATGCTGGGCCTGTGCGGCGACAACGACATGCGCGCCGTGACGGCGCGGGCGGACGCCGGAGACCCGGACGCCGAGCTGGCCCTGTCGGTCTACTGCCACCGGCTCCGCAAGTACGTCGGCGCCTACTACGCGGTCCTCGGCAAGGTCGACGTCATCGCCTTCACCGGGGGAGTCGGGGAGAACTCCGCGCCGGTCAGGGAGCGGGCGCTGGCCGGGCTGGAGACCCTCGGCATCCGCCTCGACCCGGGCCGCAACGCGCGCAACGAACGGCTCGTCTCCGCCGACGGATCGGCCGTCAAGGTCGCGGTGATCCGCACGGATGAGGAGTTCGAGATCGCCCGGCAAACTCTTGCCGTCGTTTCCCGAACCAATCACGGATAACGCTCGTCTACCTCCATATGACGGGTCGAATCCGTCGGGAGAAGTCCATAGGGCGTGAACCACCGCACGCTGGTTCACGTGGGACATACTCAGGTGGCCGGGCGGTACCCAGCGTCGCGGGGGCGCGCTGGGCCGCCCGGCCCGGAGCCGGGGCGGGTGCGGCCCGGCTCCGGGCCGGAATCCGGCTCGGAGCCGGGGGCGGCGCCGGTCCGGTTCCGGGGCGGACCGGAATCCGGCTCGGCCCGGGTGCGGCGCCGGTCCGGTTCCGGGGCGGGCGTGGCGCCGGTCCGCGGTCGGGCGGGCGTGGCGGGGTGGCTCGCGGGGTGGCTCTCAGCCCAGGCGGGCGATCGACTTGTACTCCAGGTAGGCCGCCAGCCCCTCGGGGCCCAGTTCCCGGCCGATGCCGCTGCTCTTGTAGCCGCCGAAGGGCGAGCTGTTCTCGACCATGAAGAGGTTGACGCCGTAGGTGCCGGTGCGCACCCGGCGGGCCACCTCCAGGCCGCGCTCGGTGTCGGCGGTCCACACCGTTCCGGCCAGGCCGTAGTCGCTGTCGTTGGCGATCCGGACCGCGTCCTCCTCGTCCTCGTACGGGATCACCGTCAGCACCGGGCCGAAGATCTCCTCCCGGGCGATGCGCATCTCGTTGGTCGCCCCGGCGAAGACGGTCGGGGCGACGTACCAGCCGCGGTCGTGGGGACGCTCCAGGCCGCCGACGACGGGCTTGGCACCCTCGTCGATGCCGATCCTGATATAGCCCTCCACCCGCTCCTGCTGCCGCCTGGCGACCAGCGGGCCGATGCCCGTGGCGGGGTCGGACGGGTCGCCGACCGGCATGCCGCGGACCATCCCCGCGACCGCGTCCACGACCTCGTCGTAGCGGTTGCGGGAGGCCAGGATGCGGGTCTGGGCGATGCACGCCTGGCCGTTGTTCATCAGCGAGGCGATCGACAGGAATCCCATCGCGGAGGACAGGTCGCAGTCGTCCAGGATGATCGCGGCGGACTTGCCGCCGAGTTCCAGGGTGCAACGCTTGAGCTGCTCGCCGCAGATCGCCGCGATGCGGCGTCCGGCGGCGGTGGAGCCGGTGAAGGCGACCTTGTCCACGTCCGGGTGGGAGACCAGGTGCTCGCCCGCCTCGCGTCCGGCGGCGACGATGTTGACGACGCCGTCCGGGATGCCCGCCTCCTTGACCATCTCGGCCAGCAGGTACGCGTCGAGCGGGGTCTCGGGGGCGGGCTTGACCACCAGCGTGCAGCCCGCGACGAGGGCGGGGGCCAGCTTGATCATGATGACGAACTGCGGGACGTTCCACGGCACCACCGCGGCGACCACGCCGACCGGCTCGCGGCGGACGATCACCGGCCCGAAGGTGCCCGGCCGCTCCTCCTCGACGGGGAACGTCGCGCCGAGCCCGGCGTAGTACTGGAGCATGCCCAGCGGCTGGGGGGCCTGCGCCATCTGGGAGAAGGTGATCGGGCAGCCCATCTCCAGCGTGATGAGCTCGGCCATCTCCTCCTGGCGGCTCGCGTAGATCTCAGCCAGCCTGCCGACGACCGCGGCGCGCTCCGCCATCGTCATCCGGGGCCACGGCCCGTGGTCGAACGCCTGGCGGGCGGCTGCCACCGCCCGGTCCATGTCGGCGGCCGTGCCGTCGGGGACCCGGCCGACGATCTCCTCGGTGTGGGGGGAGACGACGTCGATGGTGCCGGTACCCGCGGGGGCCACCCAGTCGCCCCCGATGAAGAGCGTGTCGTGCTGGCGCATGATGTGTTGCCTCCTGCTGGGCGGGCCAGAGTCACAGTTTGAACGAATGCTTGCTTGGACAAGTGTCGTGCGCGGGGGAGGGGGCCACAACCCTTCCCGCCGATTGGAACCGAATCATGTTCTGCCTGTGATGACAAGGCCCGCGGGAGCCGGTCCGGGAGGTGTTCGGGTAATGGCTTGTGCAAGGATTGGCCGGAGTTGCTGATGTGACACAACCTCCGTTATGCGGATAAACAGCTCCAAATGGCCAGACAGTTCGTCAACGGGATGTGAGTTCCTTCGTTCCGGTGGCGGACCCCAAGATCGTCTCCTATAGTTTCGCTCCGTCCACGAGGGGGCTCTGGAGGTGAGCGAAGCGTGAGACCGGCCCGCTCGGCGATGCTGCTCGCCGTGGTCGCCGGGCTGCTCCTGTCCCCGGCCGTCGCCGGTGCCGCCCCCCTGGTCGCCGCCAGACCCGACCCCGAGGCCGAGCTGAAGAAGCTGACCCTCGAGGCCAAGAAGCTCAACGAGAGATACCGCGGCCAGGTGCAGAGCCTGGAGGAGACCCGGGTCCAGGCCAGCAAGGCCACGACCAACGCCAAGGGCCTCAAGCGGGCCCTGACCGAGGCGGAGAAGGAGATCGTCCGCTTCGCCCAGACCTCCTACATGAGCGGCCCGCTCGACAACGGCGGCCTGCTCGGCTTCCAGGGCGACGGCGCCATCGCCCTCAGCCAGGCCGCCACCATGTCCTACCTGGCCAGCCAGCGCGCCGTCCAGCTCGACCGGATCAAGGACCTCGTCAAACGGGCCAAGACCGCCGAGGAGACCGCCGACGCCAAGATCGTCAAGCTCAAGCAGGACATCGCCGACCTCAAGCGCCAGCGCGTCCGCATCGAGAAACTCCTGGCCAAGTACGGCTTCCAGACCCCCAGCGGCAGCGGCGGCCTGACCCCCCGCACCGTCACCATGCGCAACCTGGTGCTGCAGAACTTCCCCATGCCCTACGGTTACGGCTGCCTGCGTCCCGGCGACCCCGGCGACCACGGCAGCGGCCGGGCCTGCGACTTCATGATGAGCACCGGTGGCCGCGTCCCCACCGCCGAAGCCCTGGAGCGCGGCAACCGCCTCGCCCAGTGGGCCATCGACAACAGCAACCGCCTCGGCGTCATGTACATCATCTGGCAGCAGAAGTACTACGACGTGCGCACCGGCGCCGGCTGGCGGCTGATGTCCGACCGGGGCGGCAACACCGCCAACCACATCGACCACGTGCACATCTCGATGTTCTGAGCCGGTAGGTCGCTGACCTGCGGTGATCCCGTCACGAGCGGTTCCCGGGGCACATCCGGGGCACATCGGCCCGTCGCCCACGCCTCCTCGACGGCCTGCCTCACGCGGTCCTCGCCGGAGGCTGGGGCCGCTCCTGTGGTTGCCGGCATCAGGCCGATCGCTGCGTCTGCCTCAGATCAGGAAGCTGGAACAGGTGTGAGGCGTGCTTGATCAGTAGCTGGGCGACCGGCTCGGGTTTGAGATCGATCCGGGTGATACCCGCGGGTGTGAGCGGCACCTCCTCGACGAGGTAGTCGCCACGTGCCGGGTCGGCGAACTCCGGGCCGGTGCGGTGCGGGAGCCGGTCGCCGGCGACGTGGAGGGGCTGGCCGGTGATGAACGATGCGCCAGGACCCGCGAGGAGCACTATTGCGGGGCCCGCTTGGTCGGTGCGCCGAAGGTCTCTGCGGGAGGAACGGCCGTGAGTGCTCCGGCCAACTGGGGTAGGGAGGAGACGACGACCGAGTCGCCGATGGCGGCGAGGTGCTTGCGCTTGGTGTGCTGGCTGACCACGCCGATCGCCCGGGTGCCGGCGTCCGCCGCCACGAACATGCCCTGAGGGGACAGGCTGACCAGCGCGCAGTCGGACGGTTTCGTGCCCAGCGCCTTCACCGCCTGCCGGACGAGGGCCACACCGGCCGGCTCCTTTGAGGAAGGCCACCGCTGTTCGCGTCCGATGACCGGCCCTGCCAGGTGCCGCAGATCATGCGTGTCGAGGTGGGCCGCCATGGCGGCGGAGCAGGTGTCTCCCACCACGGCGACAGCTCTGCCACCGGCCTGGCAGGCCAACAGCACCTCGTGTGCCCCCGGTGTGGGTACGGCTGTCCTGGCCGCTGCGATCTCCGCGTCCCGGACGATTTCCTCGGCTTCGGTGCCGTAGGCCCAGCTGACGTGGTAGGCATACGCCAGCATCTCCAGCGGGTCGGTCACGATGGAGGTCAGGAGCGACATCCGGTGTCCCCGGGCGAAGAACCGGGCCCGGATCCTCTCGGCGATCGCGGCGGTGTCCACGCCGGCGAAGAGGTCGCAGAGCGTGCCGTCGAAGGGGAGCAGCACGGCGCGGGTGCGCTCCAGGACGCGGGCGACATGAGGACGTACCCTCGTGCTCGTCAACCGGAGCCCTCCTGATCATGGCGTCCCGGCCGATCTTATGCGTGACCGTACGGTCTCGGAAGCGTCAAGCGAGCGATGTTCGGCGACGCTGCTTGCACGATCACACGCCACCGGTCCCCGGCAACCGCCGACTACGGCAAGACTCCGCGGATCAGGCGGTCAGGTGTCGTAGGAGCCGTCCCAGGGTTCGTAGAAGCCGAGGTCGTCCGGGCAGAGTTCGGCGTGTTCGTCGCCCTCGAAGGCCTCGATGACGAGGCCGAACAGCACACCGTCGACCTCGTGGCGGAAGGGCCGGATGGCGATGTCGCCGTAGCGGGGGCCGGGAAGTGCGTTGAGCCACTGCTTCAGCCGCTCCTGCGCCGCGTCGACGGCAGCCCGGTAGTTGTCGTCGGCCCCGGTGCGCTCGATGCGGGAGCCGGAGTGGTGACCGGCGGCGTCGAAGGTGTGCAGGACGGCGTACCAGCGTTTGTGTGCCCGCCAGTCGTCGGTGTGCGTGTAACCCTCCGGGAAGGCGGCGACGACGGAGCCGAGGAACTGTCCGCCCTCCCAGTGGCCGATGGTGTCGGTGTGGTAGTCGGGTTCGTAGCTGATGGGGATGACCTCGGGGGCTGCCATGCGCGGAAGAGTAGCGATCAGGTACGACAGAGCCGTTGCACTGCACGTGATCGTGCTAACGGAAGTGCTGACACCGTCCCTGCGCGAGTGGACATCCATAGAAAGCGATCAAGCGTGAGGCGTCTGTGAGCGGGTCTTTCTGACATCTGTGGACGCCCGTGGACGATCTCGAACTGGCTACGGATCAGATGATGGCGGGCTTTCGATCCTGGGCTTTGACGGCTCTGCGGGCCGGCCCGCTCACCTCCGAGCGACATGGTGGCCGATCTCGGCAGGCGCGGGATGACCCCTCAAAGGGGTCCGGGTCAGACGCCCTCGCTGGAGCCCTGGACCGTGTAGACGGGGGCGAGGTCGACGAATATGCGGTAGTCCGTGATCAGGCCGTCGTCGCGGGTGCGCCAGATCGATACGGCTACGACGCCGGCGTCCCTGCCGTCGAGCCGCCGGTAGGTCACCTCGGTCTCGGCGATGATGTCGGCGTCCACCTGCCAGCTCCTGACGATCCGGTGCCGCAGGCCGGCGATGGTGGAGAAGAACGCCCGCAACCCGGCGGCGATGGCCTCACGTCCCGCCATGGGCTCGGCATTGCCGAACACCAGCGTGGCGTCCTCGGCCAGCAACCGCACGAACTCGCCGGGGTCGAACGAATCGACTGACTGGAAAACGCGTCGCACCACATCGTCGGTCACGCCGATCCTTCCTCACACAGCCGGGATCACTGGTGGGGACGATACGGGGCGAAGGGCGACGCGCAACTATCGCCGAGGTGGGTGTCCCATCGTCGCGAGGCTCACCGAAGATCTCCGAACCTGTGGCGCGGCGTCGTGGCCGGGCTCGGCGCGGTGGCCGTTCGGATGGTGTGAGACAGGAGGCGATCTGCAGTCGCCCTTTGTGCCGGTTGATCCTATGTCGGGCTCGACATGTCTGCCGCCCGCCGAGGAGTGAGCCGTACATGAATGATCGGCTCGATGAACCGATCGTAGACCCGGCTGTTCCGGAACCATATCGGCGGAAAATCGTCGTCATGCCCTTCCTTCTGTACGCCTCCTCCGAGCCCTCCGCGCGGAGAAGACGTTTCTACACCGTCGGTGGAGCCGTTACGGGAGTGGCCGGATTGTTCATGGCCGGCATGGCCATCAAGCTCAACTCGCCCTTTTCGGCGTCTGCGTCCTTCCTGGCGATTGTCGCCGGCGGTTTCTTCGTCAACGCCGGGCGTCCCGGCCTCGCCGAACAACTGCGATCTCGCTACGGAGACTGCTACGTACTTCCGGCGGATCTGGACGACGACACCTCGGATCTGGTCCGTCGTGCGCGGCAGGCGATCAAAAGTGTGTCCGCGTCCAGGGTGAACCGTCTGGGGTTGCTCGACTACATGGTCAACGATGTCGTCCTTCCGGAAAGACTCTGGGACATCGCCCGTCTTCTTCGTGCTCAGGAGGCACTGCGGGCGGAACAGGTCGAGGCGATGAGCGAGGTGATGACACCCGAACTGGCAGTGGTCCTCGCTCCCCAACAGGAAGCCCTGAGTCGTTCGACGGCGGCGGTCACCGATCAGGTTCTCGAACATGAGGAGTACGCCCGCCGTGTTCAGAAGGCCGGTGCGGCGCTTCAGGCTCATGAGCTGTTGAAAAGCAACGACAGGTATCGTGACCTTCTGGCCCGAACCGACGATGCCCAGGGTCTCCGGAACCTCACCGAAAACGTGGATGCGCTCGGAATCACTCTGGCGGAAAACCTGCGGGACGCGATTTCCGCAGGCCGGACCCTCACGGCCCCGAGGAACGACGCGGAGGTGTGAGTCGATCAGAACGACTTTCCCATGACCGTGATCGGACGGGAGCGCCTTCGATGGAAAACTGCTTTCATCCGGCCCCGTTCGTCGCAGTATCTCTGCTTCGGAAAGGCAGGCCGACTTACGGACCCCGTGCAGGATCCCGTCTTGCGGGATCGCAAGGACGGTGATGCCCGGGGCATGACCAATATTGTCGAGCGTGAATACCGCAGCCGTTCCTTTGATTCGCCCCCATGGCCGCGGCGGCCCATAATCGCGTCGGCAATTCTGTAACGTTTCGGTGTCGAGTGTGCCTGTGTCAGCTGCGGAGATAACCGATGGTGATATGTAGAAATTTTTGGCGACTCTCCGTCTGTGCATCGTTCTCCCAGGTGGAAGGCGCTTTTGGTGTGCGGGACGCCGGCTCGGCGTTCTTTTCGGTCACCGATCGTCGATCTTGACTGGATATGCTTTTCTCTGGCTTGATCAGGGGGCTTTTGACTCTCTCTCGTCCCCCTCTCAAGCGGAGTACGTATGTGCCCATCACCCTCCGAACGCCTTTGCGCCGCCGGGCCCCCGGTCGCCCGGTTGGCGCGCCGGCTGGTTGCACTCGGTAGCACGCTGGTCATGGCGGCCGGCCTTCTCGTCACTCTGGCGCCCGTGGCCTCGGCTGCCGACTCCACGACGTACCTCGAGGGCGTCACGAGTGCCGGTGATGTGGCCGTAGGTGGTGGCAAGGTCTTCGTCGCCGCGGACGACCGGATCGTCGTCGCGGATGCCCAGGGCACTCCCAAAGGCGCCATCACCGGCGTGTCCGGCGCGGTGGGCCTTGCTGTGACGCCGAACGGCACCCGCCTGTACGCGGCGCTGAGCGGTTCGAACGAGGTGGCGGAGATCGACACCGCCGCCCTCACCATCGTCCGGCGGATCGACGTGGCCGCGTATCCGTGCCCATCCAACCTGTCGTTGTCCGGTGACCGACTGTGGGTCGGATACGGCTGCCGCTTCATGCTGAACGGCGGTGTCCTCAGCCTCGACCTGTCGGCGACGGCACCGACGCCGGAACCGGTCGCGGGCAGCGCCAGCACGCACAGCGCCCCGTTGGTCGCCGCCGCTGGAGGCACACTGGTGATCGGTGAAACGGATATCAGTTCGGCCGACCTGATGGTGTATGACGTGAGCGTCACCCCCGCCGTCCCGCGTGGCGAAATCGACGGTCATACGCACAACCACAGCTTCCTGGACGACCTCGCCATCACGCCGGACGGCTCGATGGCCATCCCGGTGTTCGGCGGTTCTCAGTACGACGGCTGGGACACCACGAGCCTGACCAGGGTCCGTTCTTACGGTGTGAACACGGCAGACGACTTTTCCCGCGCTGTCGCGATCAGCTCGGACGGTGTCCACATCGCGGGCGGGCGGGGCGGAGGGACGAGTGTCGTGTTGTACGAGACGGCTACGGCGGCGAAGACCTACACGAACAACAGCCTGGCCGGTGACCTGGTTCCAGGGAGCCTCGTCCTCTCGGGTACCGACGTTTTCGGCGTGCTGAAGCAGTTCTCCACCGGGCGGTTCCATCTGTGGCGACTGCACGGCGTCACCCTTCCGCCGTCCACGATGACCCTGACGGCTCCGACCTCGACGACTGTCCTCGAACCGTTCACCATGACCGGCAAACTCGTGCCGGCCAACGGGTCGGCTCCGGGTGCGCAGCCGCTTACGGTGACCCGCAGGCTTCTGCACGGCACCAACCCCCGCCTGACGACGCTCGCCGGCGTGACAACCGCGGCGGACGGTACGTTCACTGTCACCGACACCCCACCCGTGGGCGAGACATTCGTATACAGGGTGGTCTGGGACGGCGGACCGGACTCTCGATGGAGCGCTGCCTCGGCGACCGTCATCGTGAACAGGCGCAAGTCGTCGCTCACCCTGTCCGGGCCTGCGTCGGGGACCGTCGGCGGACAACTCCAGTTCAGTGGTGCACTGAGCATCGCCGGCCATGCTCCCCCGCCGAATGCCGTTCTCGCGGTGGTGCGCACTGTCTCCACTGGGAGTGGCACCGATGAAACCGTGCTTCCGATGGTGTCCGCCGCCGGTGACGGGTCGTTCACCTTCGTCGACGAACCCACCGAGAGCGGCCAGTACACATACCTCGTCAGGTGGCCCGGCAACGGCGTGCTCAGCTCAGCGGGGATCGCCCACAGGGTCACGGTTCACGAATAGCCCGGGAATCTCGCGGGGGCCGGAACGTCGCCACGTTCAGCGTGAGCGACAAGCGGCGCGTCGGCGACAGGCGCGAGCCTCTCCCGCACGGGTCCCGTCAAGTGATCCTGCTGACGCGGATGCCGACAGCGGCTCCGGGAGGCTCCGGGTGACTTCGAAGATCACCCGGAGCCATGAGGCCAGGGCACCCGAGCACGAGAGGAGGTGTAGAACGCCGAGAACCGGTGAACGTCGTGAGCGCGAGGCGGCAGAACTGCCGGACAACCACCGCGGGTCGGCCGCCATGACAGATCAGATCTCGATGTTCTGAGCGGTCGGCTCTCCGACCTGCGGTGATCTCGTCGGCGGCCTCGGTGCTGCCCGTGCCGCTCATGGCTGAGCAGCCGAGGAGCGCGCGTTCACAAGCGGCCACAGTGACCACAAGTAAATCCGAAGAGCCGTCGTCATGATGTGTCTCGTGCCTTCCCGCCGGTCGGACGGAACGGTCCCGTGAAGCGTTCCGCGCTCCGGCCTGGGAGATCGCGGCTGCCGGAAGACGGCTTGAGCGGCGTGCCCCAGAGCCGAGGGGCGGGGCGGAAGGCGCGCGGTTCTGCCCGGTGGTCCACATCCGTTTGGAGATTCCTGTGAGTGAGACGCAGCTCGTTCCGCTGTCGATCCGGAGAGGTGACGGGAAGTGCCCGTTCGGCCCCGCCGCGGAGTTCGCCCGGCTGCGTGCGGAGGAGCCCGTCGTCCGGGTCGACGCGCCGTTGCCGCTGGCGGGTGAGATGCCGGTCTGGCTGGTCACCCGGTACGCCGACGTCCGGGAGGTGATGGGGGACAGCGACCGTTTCAGCAACATCCTGAACCCGGATGTCGCCCTTCCGGACTACGTCGTCGGCAACCCGAACTTCTACGACCCGCCGGAGCACACCCGGCTGCGGCGCTTCCTCGGTGGTGAGTTCACCCTCAAGCGCGTCCAGGAGATGCGGCCCCGCATCGAGGAGATCATCGAGGGCTGCCTCGACGACATGGAGCGCAGCGGGCCGCCGGCCGACCTCGTCCAGTCGTTCGCGCTTCCGGTTCCCTCGCTGGTGATCTGCGAGCTGCTCGGCGTGCCCTACGACGACCGCGCCGACTTCCAGCGCCGCACCGCCACCCTGCTCGACTACTCCCGGCCCCTCCAGGAACAGCTCGCCGCCCAGGCGGAGATGCACGGCTACATCATGGAGCTGGCCGCACGGAACCGCACCGCTCCCGGGGACAACGTGCTGGGCAGGGTGGTGCGCGAGCACGGTGACGAGCTGTCCGACCAGGAGCTGGGCGGGATCGGCGCCACCCTGCTCGTGGGAGGGCACGAGACCTCGACCCACATGCTCGCGCTGGGCACCCTGCTGCTCCTGCAGCACCCCGAGCAGGCCGCCCTGGTGCGCGACGACCCCGAGGTGGCCGGCTCCGCCGTGGAGGAGCTGATGCGCTACCTCAGCGTCGCCAGCGCCTCCCTGCCCCGGCGGGCCGTGGTGGACACGGTCGTGGGCGGGCAGGCGGTCAAGGCCGGTGAGGTCCTGGTCTGTGCTCTGCAGTCGGCCAACCGCGACGAGGCGCTGACCCCGGACCCCGACCGGTTCGACGTCACCCGCAGGCCCACGCCGCAGGTGGGCTTCGGCTTCGGCCCGCACCAGTGCCTGGGCCAGCAACTGGCCCGCCTGGAGATGCGCATCGCCTTCCCGGCGTTGCTGCGGCGCTTCCCCGGCCTGCGGTCGGCGGTGCCGCTGGAGGAGATCCCGTTCCGCCGTAACCTCCCCGTCCACGGGGTGGAGCGCCTGCCGCTGGCCTGGTGACCGACGCGAACCGGCCGTCCCGGTAGGGGAAGACCTGATCGTTCGCGTACGGGAAGACTGATCGGTCGCGTACGGGAAGATCGGCCGCGGTGCACGAAGATCTGATCAACCCCGACACGTGAGAGAAGGACCTCGTGGCTCTGAGGATCGTCGCCGACGAGGCCAGATGCGTCGGCGGCGGCCAGTGCGTCGTGGCCGCGCCAGGGGTGTTCGACCAGCGGGGCGAGGACGGTGTCGTGGTGGTGCTCGACGGGACACCCTCGGACGAGCGGCGTGACGTCGTGCTCGAGGCCGTCGTGATGTGCCCGGTCGCCGCGATCCATCTGGAGGAGACGGCGGAGTGAACGGGGGTCTGGGGCGTCCCGCGCGTCATACCGGACGTCGGGTACGACGTACCGGACGTCGGGTACGACATACCCGACGTCCGGTACGTCGTATCTGACGCTCCACGCGTCGTCCCCGAGCACACCCGCGCGTCGCGCACGGCACCCGGTACGCCGTACCCACCCCAGGTGCGCCGCGTACCCGCCCCGGGCATGGCGCGTACCCGCCCCGGGCATGGCGCGTACCCGCCCTGGGTGTGCCACGTACCCGTCTTGGGCACGTCGCGTGCCGGGTCCGGCGAACCCGTCGGTCGCCGATGTGTTCCTCTGCCGGACGACGCGCCGGACCGGGTGAGAGAAAACGAGTGACTACAAGCGAGTCCAAGTGACTTTCAAGGGTCGTTGTCATGATTTCCCTGTTCCTCCCCGGACGCTCGGGTCAATCAGTTCGGAAAGGCCTTCGTAAACCATGGTCGAGAAGAATTCGACCAACAGGTGAACGGCTTTTCGGGATCCGCCGAGCCGAAGGGTGGGGTCGGAAAAGCATGCGGTCTCGTTTGATTCGCGCTGTGCCCACCTGGAGGTTTCCATGACCGAGACACCGCCCGTCCCGCTGCCGCTGCGAAGGGGTGACGGGAAGTGCCCGTTCGGCCCCGCCGCGGAGTTCGCCCGGCTGCGTGCGGAGGAGCCCGTCGTCCGCGTCGACATGCCGCTGCTGTTGGCGGGTGAGATGCCGGTCTGGCTGGTCACCCGGTACGCCGACGTCCGGGAGGTGATGGGGGACAGCGACCGTTTCAGCAACATCCTGAACCCGGATGTCGCACGGCCGGACTACCTCGTGGGCAACCCGAACTTCTACGACCCGCCGGAGCACACCCGGCTGCGGCGCTTCCTCAGCGGCGACTTCACCCTCAAGCGCGTCCAGGAGATGCGGCCCCGCATCGAGGAGATCATCGAGGGCTGCCTCGACGACATGGAGCGCAGCGGACCACCCACCGATCTCATCCAGTCGTTCGCGCTTCCGGTTCCCTCGCTGGTGATCTGCGAACTGCTCGGCGTGCCCTACGACGACCGCGCCGACTTCCAGCGCCAGACCAACACGTTGATCGATTATTCTCTCCCCCTCCAGGAACAGCTCGCCGCCCAGATCGAGATGCACGGCTACATCACCGGGTTGGTCCGGCGGAACCGCACCGCTCCCGGGGACAACGTGCTGGGCAGGCTGGTGCGCGAGCACGGGGACGAGCTGTCCGACGAGGAACTGGGCGGGATCGGCGCCACGATGCTCGTGGGAGGGCACGAGACATCGGCCAGCATGCTGGGGCTGGGCGCCCTGTTGCTCCTGCAGCACCCCGAGCAGGCCGCCCTGGTGCGCGACGACCCCGAGGTGGCCGGCTCCGCGGTGGAGGAGTTGATGCGCTACCTGACCGTGGCGCACGCCTCCCTGCCCCGGCGGGCCGTGGTGGACACGGTCGTGGGCGGGCAGGAGGTCAAGGCCGGCGAGGTGGTGGTCTGCGCTCTGCCCTCGGCCAACCGTGACGAGGCGCTGACCGCGGATCCCGGCCGGTTCGACGTCACCCGCAGGCCCAGCCCACACGTGGGCTTCGGCTTCGGCCCGCACCAGTGCCTGGGCCAGCAACTGGCCCGCCTGGAGATGCGCATCGCCTTCCCGGCGCTGCTGCGGCGCTTCCCCGGTCTGCGTACCGCGGTTCCGCTGGAGGAGATCCCGTTCCGGACCAACGCCCCCGTTCAGGGGGTGGAGCGCCTGCCGCTGGCCTGGTGACCGGTCGGTCGGGTTTCGCCCCGGTACCGCGAGCCGATCTCTCGCCGCGTCGCCTCGGGAAAACGGCCCGGGTGGTCACCGCTCGGGTACGTTGGGGCGGATGAGGGATCGGCACGCAGAGGACGTACGGGCAGGTCGCGGCCACCAGCCGAGCAGGTGGATGACGGCCGCACGGAAGCCGGCCGCGCTGGAGTCGGTTGTGCGGGAGTCGGCCGCGCCGGAGTCGGTTGGGCGGAAGCCGGCCGCGCGGGAACGGGCTGTGCGGGAGCCGGCCGCGCCGGAATCGACCGCGCCGGAGTCGGTTGGGCGGGAGTCGGCCGCGCGGGAGCCGGTTGTGCCGGTGGACGCCCCGGATGGCGGGTCGCCGGTCGCGCGCACCGGCCGGTCGCGCGGAGGGTCGCTGGTCGCGTCGCTCGTCGGCCTGACCGTCGCGCTCTCCGGGTGCGCCGGCTCGCAGGGCGTCGCCTCCACGGCCGCCACCGGTCAGACACCGACCCGGCCGGCTCCGGCCCAGTCCACTTCGGCCCAGCCCGCTCCGGCAGGGTCGGCGACACCGCCGATGACGCCGCCCACGCTCGAACCCGCTCCCCGGCCCCCGGCCCTGCCCGCCCCCAACGCGGTGATCCCCAAGGATCCCGCCGGACTGGCCCGCTCCCTGAGCGACACCGCCGAGCGGCTGCGAAGCGCCATCGGAGACTGGACGGGCGACGGGGACGCCGCCACCGGGCAGCCCCCGGAGCCGGTGGTGCTGCTGGCCCTGCACCAGCAGCGCATCTACCGCTATCTCGCCCGGAACCCGCAGACAGCCTCCCGCGTCTACACCAGGCTGCCGAAGGCGCTGGCCGGGCCGGCGAAGGACGACGTGACGGCCATCCGGAAGCTGCTGTCCCTGGTTCACCCCGTCAGCAAGCCGGCGAAGTTCCGCGTCGAGGAGCCCGAGCCCGCCGACGCTCTGCTGCGCCACTTCCGGCACGCCGAGCGCCGCTTCGGCGTCGAGTGGGAGGTGCTGGCGGCGGTGATGTTCGTCGAGACCAAGTTCGGCCGTGTGCGCTCACCCAGCCACACCGGTGCCAAGGGGCCCATGCAGTTCATGCCGGGCACGTGGGCGGCGTACGGGATGGGCGGTGACGTCCACGACACCCGGGACGCCCTGCTCGCCGCGGCCAACTACCTGCGTGCGTCGGGGGCGCCGCGCGACTACCGGCGTGCGCTGTACGCCTACAACCACTCATGGGCGTACGTCGACGCGGTGCTGCTGCACGCGCGCCGGATCAAGCGGGAGATCGACAGCTACTACGCCTACTACAACTGGCAGGTGTACGTGGTCACCACCCGCGGCGAGCGCCGCCTCACCGGCCCCTCGCCCCGCGACCCGGCCTGACCGCCTCCGGCAGGCGGTAAGCGGGACGTCGGGCGGCGCACCCGGTAAGCGGAGAGCCGGAACGGCCGGTCAGTGGCCGTCGGAGTCGGGCTCGGTGGGCGGGTTGAACCTCCTCAGCCGTTCGGGCAGGACGGTCAACGGGTTGCCGCGCAGGCCGATCCAGGTGAGGGCGGGAAGATCCCCGAGCGCTTCGGGCAGGGTGGTCAGCCGGTTGTCCTCCAGGCTGAGTTCGGTGAGCGCGGTGAGGTCGCCCAGCGTTTCCGGCAGCGTGGCGAGCCGGTTCCCCGACAGGTCGAGCTCGGTGAGCGCGGTGAGGCCGCCCAGTGTCTCAGGCAGGGCGGTCAGCCGGTTCCGTGCCAGGCAGAGCATGGTGAGGCCGGTGAGGTCGCCCAGCGTTCCGGGCAGGGTGGTCAGCTGGTTGCGGTCCAGATTCAGCAGCGTGAGACCGGTGAGATTCCCCAGCCATTCCGGGACGGTGGTGAGCCGGTTCTCGTACGCGGTGAACGTGGTGAGGCCGGTGAGGTTGCCGAGTGAGTCAGGCAGGACGGTCAGTCGGTTTTCACCCAGACCGAGTTCGGTGAGTGCGGTGAGATTGCCGAAGGAGTCGGGCAGGGCGGCGAGCTGGTTTCCGTTCAGGCTGAGTCTCGTGAGCGCGGTGAGGTTCCCCAGCGTCTCGGGAAGGGTGGTGAGCTGGTTGAAGCACAGGTCGAGTTCGGTGAGCGCGGTGAGGTCACCGAACGATTCGGGCAGAGCGGTCAGCCGGTTGCCGCCCAGGTGGAGTTCGGTGAGCGCGGTGAGGTCGCCGAACGATTCGGGCAGGGCGGTCAGCCGGTTCTGAGACAGGACGAGCTTCTTGAGGCCGGTGAGGTTCCCCAGTGTCTCGGGGAGGTGCGTCAGCCGGTTGAACCACAGGTTCAGTTCGGTGAGGCCGGTGAGGTCGCCCAGCCATTCGGGCAACGTCGTCAGTTCGAGCACGGGGAAGAAGTCGGGTGCCTGCGCGCCGAGCAAGGACAGGTTGAGTCTGGTGAGAGCGGTGAGGTTCCTCAGCGGGGCGGGCACGGCGCTGAGGTAGTTCTGGCTCAGGTCGAGGTCGGTGAGGCCGGTGAGGTTCCCCAGCGAGCCGGGCACCTCGCGCAGACCGTTCTCACTCAGGTCGAGCACGCTGAGGCTGACGAGGTCTCCCAGGGTGTCGGACACGGTCTCCAGGAAGTTCTCGCTCAGGTCGAGTTCGGTGAGGGCGGTGAGGCCCCGCAACGAGCCGGGGACGTCGCTCAGGCAGTTTTCCCGCAGGTCGAGCCTGAGCAGGTGGGTGAGATCGCCGAGCGAGGCGGGTACCTCCCTCAGGTCGAGCGAGGACAGGTCGAGCGTGGTCGATCCGTCCCGCAGGCACCTGTCGATGCGCGCCTCGGCGACCCTCTGGCCGTCTCCGGATCCCATGGAGGTCTTTCCCCTCGTCGTCGCGTGATCGGCTTCGGCCTCGTCGTGCCGCTTCGGACGCGGGAGGCGACGGCAAGGTTAGACGCCCGCGCTGCGGACCGGCTTGCAGATCACTGGGGCGCCGGGTCGTGGGTCCTGTCGTCGATGGGAGCCGCCTCACCACAGCCGTCGCGCAGCCGGTCCGGAGTTCGTCGGCGAGCCCTGGGCCGCTCCGGGGTTCGGCGTCCGGGGGCCGACCGCTTCGGGGTTCGGCGTCCAGGCCGATCGCTTCGGGGTTCGGGGGACGCCACAACCCTCGGAAATGGTTTGTAGTGCCACTGGGTGCTCAGTAACGTCACGACTTATGTCAGATCTTGCACCATCTGTCCGTTCGGCTGTCGTCGCCGACCTGCCCGCGATCGCCGACACGCTAACCGACGCCTTCGCCGACTACGCCTGGACCCGGTGGACGGTCGCCGAAGACGATCACTTGGGGCGGCTCCGTGCCCTGCAGACGTTCTTCACCGAGAGGGTCGGCCTGCCCTACGGTGAGGTCTGGGTGACCGACGACGTCTCGGCCGTGGCGATCTGGACGCGACCGGACACGGTGGTGCCGCCCGAGGTGTTCACCGCCCCGGAACTGGCCGAACTGTACGGCGACCGCATCTCGGCGGCCATGTCCGCCGAGGAGATCCTCGCCGGTCACCGCCCGGCCGAGCCGTGCCGGGTCCTCGCCTCCATCGGCGTGCGCCGGGAACGGCAGGGGCTCGGGCTGGGCTCCGCCGTGCTGCGGCCGGGGCTGGAGGAGGCCGACCGTGGCGGTCACCCGGCGTACCTGGAGACCTCCGACCGGCGGAACGTGGACTTCTACGCTCGGCACGGCTTCGAGGTGACGGCCGAGGTGGAGCTTCCGGACGGCGGCCCGCGCACTTGGTGCATGCTCCGGCCCCCGAAGCGTCGATAGAAGCGTGACCAGACGTACCGGGTCACGGGTGCGGGGGACGGGTCACGGCAGCGGTTCACAAGAAGCTTCCAAGCGGTCTCTTCTTTACTGGCAGTGACTCACCGGATCGGCGAAGGGGACAGACGATGCGCAGGACCGCCCAAGGAGCGTTGCTGACCACGGCACTCGTACTGACGCTGCCCGCCGCGGCGGTTACGGCGAACGCCGCAAGTGCGGCGAGCCCGGCGAGTGCGGCGAGCCCGGCGAGTGCGGCGAGCCCGGCGGCTCGGAGTGACTATGACCTGGGCACCGTCAGGACCGGTTCCGGGCATTCCGGGTATGCCAAGGCGCATCTGTGGGTCACCGGTTTCAACGAGAGTGACTTCACCGCGTACGGCAGGATCTACGACCGCGACCGTCACCCCGGTCACTGCGCCTGGGTCCGTGCCAGGTTCCACTACCAGAAGGGCGGGCCGTCCTGGTCGCCGGTCCGCTGGTCCTGCGCCTCCTCCGGGTACAAGGGTTTCCTGTTCGAGACCAGGGGCCAGGTCAAGAAGATCGACCTCAAGATCTGCGTCTACCAGCCGAAGCGGGACACGCTCTCGCACTGCCGGGTCAAGAGCGTCAGGGACGAGGACCTCGCGAACTGATCCGCGGGCGGTGCCTCGGCTCATGACCGGCTGACCTGAGGGCGGTGCCTGTGGTCCGACCGGCTGACCCAAGGGCGGTGCCTGTGGTCCGACCGGCTGACCCAAGGGCGGTGCCTGTGGTCCGACCGGCTGACCTGAGGGCGGTGCCTGTGGTCCGACCGGCTGACCTGAGGGCGGTGCCTGTGGTCCGACCGGCTGACCTGAGGGCGGTGTCCGGGACGCCGACCGGTCGCCGGGACGCCGACCGGTCGCCGGAGCCCCGGCGGCCGAGTGGGCCTGACGCTCCCAGGGCCCCGGACACCGGACACCGGTCACCGGGGCCCCGGACATCGCCTCAGTGGAGCCGCTCGAAGAGCGTGAGCCACCGGTCGGGGTGGACGAACGCCACCACCGTGTCGCGGTCCAGCCCGGTCGCGGCGAACGCGGCGTCGACCCGGCGGGCCGGGTAGCGCAGGCGCAGCGAGGCGTGCAACGAGCCGCCGAGGCCGAGGAAGCCGTACTCGACGAATTCGCGCCAGGCCGCGAGCCGCCTGCCGGGCAGCAGCGGGGCGGGCCGTGACACGATCCGCAGGATCGCCGAGTCGACCGACGGTACCGGCCGGAAGCTCTCCCGGCCGACACGACCGGCCAGCTCCCACGAATAACCGGGCCAGCTCAGCACGGTCAGCCTGCTCCAGCGGCCGAAGTCACCGGAGCGCTTGCGCGCGTACTCCAGCTGGGTGACCAGCGTCGCCGAGGTGAGCCCCCGGGCACGCAGGCACCAGCCGACGATCCCGGAGGTGACCGAGTACGGGATGTTCCCGGCGACCGCGAACGGTTCACGCGGAACTCGCGCGGCCAGGAAGTCGCCCGTGATCACCTTGATCCGGTCGTCGCCGCGTGTGCGCGCGGCCAGCCTGCCCGCGTACCGCGGATCGATCTCGTAGGCCACCACCCGGGTGCCGAGCTCGGCGAGGGCACGGGTGAGGATGCCCTCTCCCGCACCCGGTTCCAGGACCAGCTCGTGTGTCCCCGCCGCCGCGGCCACCCGGTGGGCGACCTGTGGATCGGTGAGGAAGTTCTGCGAGAGAGTCCGCCGGGCCCGGTCGCGGTCCTGACCCCGGTTACGGGCCCGGTCCCGGTCTCGGTCCTGACCGTGGTCGCGGGCCCGGTCGCGGGCCCGGCCCCGGCCCCGATCGTGGTCAGGGGCCCGGTCCCGGTCCCGTGCACAGTCCGGGTCGCGGTCACCGCGACCGTTCCGGTTCGCGGCCGGTTCGCGGGTGTGCGAATGGTTTTCGTGCGCGAAGGAATGCGCCACAGCCGTCGCCCTTTCGGGTCCGAGGTGAAAGAGGTCTCGGAGGCCCTGGGCGCCCGCGTCGGCGACGCATCGGGGTGGAGGAGGGTGATGCGTCCCTAGGCGGCCAGAGCCTGGCGGCTGCGGGGACGGATCACATAGCCGAAGGTCGTCGCTGCGAAGAAAGCACTCATGAAACCGGACGGTACGGACCGTCTCGTCGCGGCGCAACGAGTTTTCCACGTCGAAGCCGACGTCCGTCTTCCGGAGTACGGCCGGGGGAAGCGGGCAGGGAGACGACCGGGGAGCACCGGCGCCGTGGTCCTGCGGACCTCCGGTGGAGCGTGCCGTCCTTGGCGCTTCCCCACCACATGCTCAAATAACGGACGTCCATAAATAAGGCATACGCCGGTATTTAATGGGTCGCCGGTGGCGTACGCGCTGTCGGCGGCCGTCCCAGGAGATGACCACAGATGACGACTTTGAACAACGGGGTGTCCATCCCGCAGCTCGGCTTCGGCGTGTTCCAGGTGCCGCCGGAGGAGACCGTCCAGGTGGTGACCACCGCGCTGGAGGCCGGATACCGCAGCATCGACACCGCCAAGATCTACGGCAACGAGCGGGAGGTGGGCCAGGCGCTGGCCGCCTCAGGTCTGCCGCGTGAGGAGGTGTTCGTCACCACCAAGGTGTGGAACAGCGACCAGGGATACGACTCCACCCTCGCCGCGTTCGACGAGAGCATGGAGAAGCTGGGCCTGGAGCGGCTCGACCTCTACCTCATCCACTGGCCCGCGCCGGGCAGGGATCTGTACGCCGACACCTGGAAGGCGCTGGAGAAGCTCCTCGCCGACGGCCGCGTCCGCGCCATCGGCGTGTCGAACTTCCAGCCCGCCCACCTGACGCGCCTCATCGAGGAGGGCGGCGTCGTCCCGGCGGTCAACCAGATCGAGCTCCACCCCAACCTCCAGCAGGCCGAGCTGCGGGAGTTCCACGCCCGGCACGGCATCGTCACCGAGGCGTGGAGCCCGCTGGCCAAGGGAGACGTGCTCGACGACCCGGTGCTCGTCTCCCTCGCCGAGCGGTACGGCAAGACCCCGGCGCAGGTCGTGCTGCGCTGGCACCTCGATCTGGGGAACGTCGTGATCCCCAAGTCGGCCACCCCGTCCCGGATCAGGGAGAACCTCGACGTCTTCGACTTCTCCCTCACCGAGGACGACCTCAAGGCTGTCGCCGCCCTCGACACGGGTACCCGTACCGGGCCTCACCCGGACACCTTCAACGGCTGAGACCTCAGCCGCCGGGTCAGTTCCCCGAGATGCGCCGGCGCAGCCAGTGGTACGACTCCTTCGGGGTGCGCTTCCCGGTGGTGAAGTCGACGTGCACGAGGCCGAAGCGCTGGCTGTAGCCCTCGGCCCACTCGAAGTTGTCCAGCAGGGACCAGACGTAGTAGCCCCGCACGTCCACGCCCTCGGCCCGTGCCCGCTCGACGGCTTCGATGTGGCCGTCGAGGAAGGCGATCCTGGCCTGGTCGTCGACCGTCCCGTCGGCGCCGGGCTCGTCGGGCTGGGAACAGCCGTTCTCGGTGACGTAGACCGGTGGCAGGGTGTCGCCGTAACGCTCCTTGAGGCCCACGAGGAGCTCGCGCAGGCCGTCCGGTACGACGGGCCAGCCGAAGGCGGTGGTGGGGTAGCCGGTGATACCGGCGTCCTCGAAGGGAAGACCGTCCCCGCTGGGTGCGGCGATGCGGGTGGGGTTGTAGTAGTTGATCCCGAGGCCGTCGAGGCGGGCGCCGATCAGTTCCATGTCCCCGTCGCGGACGCAGTCGACGCCGACCCCGTACGCCGACAGGTCGGGGTAGGCGCCGAGCAGCACGGGGTCGTTGAACAGGCGGTTGTGCAGGGTGTCGTAGGCGTCGGCGGCGGCGAGGTCGGCGGGGTCGGCGGACGCGGGCCAGACGGGGGTGCAGTTGTTGGTGATCATCACCTTCTCCGCACCCCGAGCCCGCAGTTCCCCTACGGCGAGGCCGTGCCCGAGGAGCTGGTGGTGGGCGGCCGGCAGCGCGTCCAGGACCATGGTCCTGCCGGGGGCGTGGATGCCCAGGGCGTAGCCGTAGACCATGTGGACGAAGGGCTCGTTCAAGGTGATCCACAGGGGGATCCGGTCGGCGAGCCGGTCGGCCACGGCGGCGGCGTACTCGGCGAAGCGGTGGGCGGTGTCGCGGTTCAGCCAGCCGCCCTCGTCCTCCAGCGGCTGGGGAAGGTCCCAGTGGAACAGCGTGGCCACGGGGACGATGCCCCGCTCGTGCAGCGTGTCCGTCAGCCGGTCGTAGAAGTCGAGGCCGGCCCGGTTGACCGGGCCCTTCCCGGCGGGCTGGACGCGCGGCCAGGCGATGGAGAAGCGGTAGGAGTTCACGCCGAGCCCGGCCATCAGCGCGACGTCCTCCGGCCAGCGGTGGTAGTGGTCGCAGGCCACGTCCCCTGTGTCGCCGTCGCGCACCCGGCCGGGCTCGTGGGCGAAGGTGTCCCAGATGGACGTGCCGCGCCCGTCCTCGCCGGCGGCACCCTCGATCTGGTAGGACGCGGTGGCCGTACCCCACAGGAACATGCTGGTCTCCCTCATGCGTGAGTATGACTCATGTTAGCGTCCGGGCGGGTCGGGCAGGGAGGTGCCGGTGGCCGGGGTGAGGGATGATGGAGTGATGACAAACGTCTCGGGGGTAACGCTGCGCCGACGTCCCGCACAGCGCCGCAGCCTGGAGCGGGTCGGGCGGATGCTGGACGAGTGCGCGCGGCTGCTGGACGAAGTCGGCTACGAGGCGCTGACCACCAAGGAGGTCGCTCGCCGCGCCGAGGTGCCCATCGGCACCTTCTACCAGTTCTTCCCCGACAAGCAGGGCCTGGTACGGGCACTGGCGACACGCAACCTGGAGGCGTTCCTCTCCCGGATCACGGCCAGGCTCTCCGAGACGCGGCTGACCGACTGGACGGAGATGGTCGACCTCACGATCGACGAGTTCGTCGCGATGAAGCGGACCACGCCGGGGTTCGGGGTGGTCGACTTCGGGGAGGTGCTCCTCACGCCGGGCGGGCCCGCGATCAGGGGGACCGAGCGGATGCTCGACGCCGCGCTGGAGAACAACGCGGTGGTGGCCGACCGGCTGCGTCTCGTCATCGCCGAGTTGCTCGGCACCTCGCAGGACCCCGAACTGGACCGGGCGCTGATCGTCTCCGTCGAGGCCGCCGACGCGGTGCTCAAGCTCGCCTTCCGCGCCGCCCCCGACGGCGACCCCGAGCTGATCGCCGAGTGCAAGCACCTGGTGCGCCGCTACCTGTCCGCGCACCTGCCGCGGGGGTGACCCCGGTGGATCCGGTGAGCTCGGCGGATGAGGACGGGCTTGACCTGGAGCGCGCTCCAGGTGCGATCCTGCCTGGCGTGAGTGTGTACACACCGGGACAGGTGGTGGAGGAGACCGGCTTCAGCATCGACACGCTTCGCTACTACGAGCGC
The DNA here is from genome assembly GCF_014204985.1 of Streptosporangium becharense. Taxonomy (NCBI): domain Bacteria; kingdom Bacillati; phylum Actinomycetota; class Actinomycetes; order Streptosporangiales; family Streptosporangiaceae; genus Streptosporangium; species Streptosporangium becharense. Next base: position 5,217,582 of record NZ_JACHMP010000001.1, read on the forward strand.
ATCGGGCTGCTGGAGCGCGTCGGCCGCAACTCGGCGGGTCAGCGCCGCTTCACCCAGGAGGACGTGGGCTGGCTCGGCATGCTCCGCTGCCTGCGCGACACCGGCATGCCGATCGCCGAGATGCTCCGCTTCGCGGAGCTGACCCGGGCGGGGGACCACACCGTCCGCGACCGGATCGCGTTGCTCGAAGCCCACGACCTGCGGGTACGGGGGCAGGTCGACAACCTCCTGGAGCGGCAGCGGGCGATCCGCAACAAGATCGATCATTATCGCTCGACGGTCGACCAGCACCGCACGGAGTGCGGGAGGCCCGCGGCCCGAGGCGCGTGAAAGCGCACGGGGCCGTGCGGCCCGAGGCGCGTGAAGGCGCGGGGAAGGCGCCTGCCCGAGGCGTGGGAAAGCGTGCGGTAAGAAGCGTACGGCGGTTTTGCCCCTGAGCGATGTGCCCTTTTCGGTCCGGCTGTTAAACCGGTATCGGGGCCGGGGGGAGGGGCCATGATCGCACCGCGCGCGCAGCGTATCAACATTCCACTGCGGCATGTCGCCATCATGTGCGGCGGAATGCTGTTCGCGCTGCTCGCCAATGTGACCTACCTCCAGGCGCTGGGCACGGAGCAGTTCGAGGAGGATCCGCGCAACCGGCGGACGATGATCGCCCGTTTCGGGAGCCCCCGGGGCGACATCCTGCTCCACGACGGCACGGTCGTCGCGACCAGTATCAGGTCCGGCGACAACGCGTTCAGGTATCGCCGGGTCTACCCCACCGGGCCGCTCTACGCGGCCGTCACCGGTCATTTCTCCATGTACGGCACCGCCGGCATCGAGCGCGCCGAGGACGCCGTGCTCTCCGGCAGTGAGCCCAGGGTCAAGGTGCGCGGGCTGGTGGACGGCACCCGGGGCGGCGCCACGCTCAGGCTCACCATCGACCGGGCCGCCCAGCGCGCCGCCTACGAAGGGCTGCGCGCCGTCGGCCTGCCCGGTGCCGTGGTCGCGATAGAACCCGGCACCGGCGCGATCCTGGCCATGGTGTCCTACCCGTCCTACGACCCGAACCTGTACGCGACCTTCGACGGGGCCAGACTCGACCGGGTGGACAAGCGGCTCCAGGCGGATCCCCGTGACCCGCTGCTGAACCGGGCGATCCAGCGGAACTACCCGCCCGGATCCACCTTCAAGATCGTAACCGGTGGTGCGGCGCTCGGCTCCGGCCGGTACGGGATCGACACGCCCGTCAGCGCGCCGGCCGTGCTCCGCCTGCCGGGTACGGCCACCCACCTGCGCAACGCCGGCGGCGCCGCCTGCGGTGACGGCACCCCCTCGCTGCTGTCGGCGTTCAAGCTCTCCTGCAACACCCCGTTCGCGCAGATCGGAATCGACCTCGGCCAGGACGCGCTGCGCGAGCAGGCGGAGAGGTTCGGCTTCGACGCCGACCTCGACGTTCCCATGCCGGTGGCCAGGAGTATCTACCCGACCGGGATGGACCGGGCACAGACCGCGATGTCGGCGTTGGGACAGTTCGACACCCGGGCCACCCCTCTCATGATCGCGATGATGGCGGCGGCGGTCGCCAACCACGGCACGCTGATGCGTCCCTACCTGGTCGAGGACGTCCGCCTTCCCGACGGCACTGTGATCGACGAGACCGAGTCGGCGCCGTACCGCCAGGCGCTGCGTCCGGCCGAGGCCGACCGGCTCGTCGAGATGATGACCGCGGTCACCGGGCCGGGAGGCACCGGCACCGCCGCGGCCGTGCCGGGTGTCACGGTGGCGGCGAAGACCGGCACCGCGGAGAACACCGCCTCCGGGCGGGACCACGCGGTCTTCACCGGCTTCGCACCCGTCGCCGCGCCACGGGTCGCGGTGGGGGTCCTGATCGAGGGCGGCGGGTTCGGCGGCCGGGTGGCGGCGCCCGTCGCACGCGCCGTCTTCCGCGCCGTACTGGACCGCCACGCCGAGTGAACGCGATCCGCACGCCGGGCCGGGCACGATCCGCACGCCGGGCCGGGCACGGACCACGGCAGTGGCAGCGGCAGCAGAATCGGGTGGAGCACGCCCAGCACGCCCGCCGCCACGCACAGGGACTCACGCGGAGACGGCGCACAGGGACCCACGCGGAGACGGGACACAGGGACTCACGTGGGGACGGCACCGGGGGACGGAATCCCGGGGGTGCCGGGAGAATCCGGAAAGGGCAACAGAACGGAACAAGACGGTAGGGCCGAACGGGCCGGGAAAACGGGACAAGGCAGGCCGGACACGGTAATCCACGCGTCCGAAAAGAACTAAGGCTGGGCGCGGCCCGGTAATCGATGCCAAACTTTGCGTGACGGTTGTACCCGCGACCTCCATAAGAGCCCATGACCCAGGACATCGCGCACGACCCCCGCACGGGGGGCAACCTGCCCCTGGAGCCCAACGAGTTCGTGGGCCGCGAGGCCGACGTGGAAGAGCTCACCGATCTGCTGGCCGTCGCCAGGCTGGTGACGCTGTGCGGCGCGGGCGGGATCGGCAAGAGCAGACTGGCGGTCCGGGTGGCGGCCAGGGTGGCCCGGGAGTTCCCCGGCGGGGTCTGGCTGGTCGAGCTGGCCGACGCGGTCCGGGGTGACCCGGTCGAGCCCCGGGTGGCCGCCGTGCTCGGGGTAAAGGCCGAGCCGTCGCGCGCGCTGACCGAAACGCTGCTCGGCGTGCTCGGCGACCGGCGGCTCCTGCTGGTCATCGACAACTGCGAGTCCCTCATCGAGGAGTCCGCGAGGTTCTGCCGGGCCGTGCTCACCGTCTGCCCGCAGGTGCGCGTGCTCACCACCAGCCGGGAGCCGCTGCGGGTGGCGGGCGAGACCGTGTGGCGGGTGCCCCCGCTCACCCTGCCCCGGGGCGGCGGCCACGACCTGACCGCCAGCGAGGCGGTGCGGCTCTTCGTCGACCGGGCCCGCGCCGCCTCGCGGGGGTTCGCCGTCACCGACCAGAACGCCACCGACATCGCCGACCTCTGCGAGGCGCTCGACGGGATGCCCCTCGCCATCGAGCTGGCCGCGGCGCTGTGCCGGGTACTGACCGTGGAGCAGATCAACGCCCGCATCCGCGACCGGTTCCGGCTGCTGTCCGCCGGTGACCGGACCGCCCCGGCCAGGCAGCGTACGCTCAGGGCGACCGTCGACTGGAGTTACCAGCAGCTCGACGAGCCCGAGCGCGTTCTGCTGCGCAGGCTCGCGGTGTTCACCGGCGGGTGGACGCTCGACATGGCCGAGCAGGTCTGTCCGGGTGACGCGTTGCGGGCCGAGGACGTGCTGGGGGTGCTCTGCGACCTGGTCGACAAGTCCCTCGTCCTGGCCGACGCGGAGGTGGCCGGACAGACGCGTTACCGCATGCTGGAGACGATCCGTGAGTACGCCGCCGAGCAGCTCGCCGCCTCTGGCGAGGAGCCCGGGTTCCGGCTACGGCACCGTGACCACATGATCGAGGTCGCCGCCCGGATCCACCGGACGATCGTCCGCCGGCCCCGTCCGGCCTGGACCGAGATCCGCCCCATGCTGGTCATGCTGGACGAGCTGCAGGCCAACGTATGGGCGGCGGTGCGCTTCTCGGCCGAGGTGGGCGAGGTGGAGAGCGCGCTGCGTCTGCTCGTCCTGCTGCGCTGGCCGATCATCGCCGGGGGCAGGTTCACCCCGGCGGACGAGTGGCTCGACCGGCTGCTCACCGCGGCCCCCGACGAGCTGACCCCGTCGGTGCGCGCCGACGCGCTCGCGCTGCGCGGTCAGGTGGCCTTCGGGCAGGGTGACCCCGACAGCGCGCGGGCAGCCTGCACGACCGCGGTCGAACTGTGCCGCGAGGCAGGCCTGAACGGTCCGCTCAGCGGGGCACTGGCCGTCCTGGCCTGGGTGGCGATCTACCAGCGCCGTCCCGAGCGGGCCAGGTCCCTGCTCGACCAGGCGCTGGAGGCCGTGCACACGGTCGACGACCCGTGGCACGAGACGGTGATCCGCTCCATGGAGGGCACCTTCGCGCTGTCGGAGGGCAGGGCCAAGGAGTCCCAGCGCTCCTTCGAGGCCGCGCTCGCCATCGCGCACGAGCTCGACAACCACTGGGCCGCGCCGGTCGCGCTGATCGGTCTGGCCCAGGTCGCCTGGCTCCGCGGGGACCTGGCGGAGGCCCGCACCCACTACGAGCGCGCTCTCGACATGCTCCAGGACATCACCGCCCACTGGCAGGCCATCACCTGCCTGTCCGGGCTCGGCCGGATCGCGCTGGCCCAGGGAGACCTCGTCACCGCGCGCGCCAGGCTCGTCGAGAGCCTGCGGCTCTGCCTCGGCACCGGTCAGCGTCTCGGAGTGGCCCGGCGGATCGAGACGCTCGCCCAGCTCGCGCTCGCCGAGGAGGACGATCGCCGGGCGGTTCGCCTGGCCGGTGCCGCCACCGCGATCCGCAGCGCGATGGGCGGCGCCGTGCTGCCGCCGGGGTTCGGCGCCCGGATGGAGGAGCTGCTCCAGCCCGCTCGCATGCGGCTGGGCGACGCGCTGGTCGCCCAGTTGTGGGCACACGGTCAGGAGATGTCCCGGGAACAGGCGGTCCGATACGCGCTCCAGTCGGGCGAGTCGTGTGAACCGCCCGTGTTGCCCGGCGGGCACCCGGCCGTCGCCCCGACGACCACGCTCACCTGCCGGGAGTGGGAGATCGCCCAGCTGGTCGCCCGGGGCATGAGCAACAAGGCCATCGCCGACGAGCTGGTCATCAGCCCGGCCACCGCCGCCCGGCACGTCGCCAACATCCTGGCCAAGCTCGGGTTCTCCTCCCGTACCCAGGTCGCCACCTGGGTCATCGAACGCAACCGCGCCTGAGCCCTTCCGCGGGGGACGTCTACATACCGCGGCTACACATGGGCGATCGGCCAGATACACCTCGGGATACTCAGTCCGGCGGATGTGCGGGGCGGGCCCCGCGCCGTACGTTTTCCCGGTGTTCGACCGATGACGTCCTGCCTTCCGCACCGTCCCGGCCACCCGGCCGGCCCGGTATGGCAGGCCCACACCATCCCAGGCGTCACGGTCGAGCACCTCGCGGACGTCGTGTGGCCCTCTCGACGGTCAGAGTCTCCTCGGAGGGGTGGGGACTGGGACCGGGGTCACGCGGCAGCGGGCTCGGGTCGCGCAGGGCCCGGGCCCGCCCCTCCGCCGCCCCACCCCTCCCACCCCGGGCCGCCGCCGCCCGGGGCTCCCCCTCGCGGCCGTCCCCCGGGCACCCTCCTCGCCCGGGGGACACGGAACCGGACAAGCCGATCCGTGACGCGGCCCCGCTTCCTCAGTCCTGCTCCACCCCCCGGCCTGGCTGGTCCTCCCCCTCACCCGGGCCGCCTGCCCGGTCAGCCTCCGTCCCGGTCGTGCGGGCGGTCACACGCCCGAGCCCGCGATCCGTCGTGGGCCGGTCCGGGTACGGCGGGCCGGTCTCCGAATCGAACGCGCCGAATACATAGTCGTCTACATACATCTGACGATGCCGGGCCCGATGGGCCGGCCGTAGCCTCGGCGGAATGAGACAGATCTCCCCGTCCACCAGTTGCACGCTCACCGAGGCTGTGTTCGGTTGCGCGCACGGGCGAGGTGACCGGCCCGCTCTGATCGACCTCGGTGCCGGAGTGGCGTACGGTTACCGCCGGCTGGCGGGCGAGGTGATGCGGGGAGCCTCGGGCCTGGTCAGACGGGGCGCCAGACGGCGGCAGGTGGCGGGTATCCACGTCGACGGCGCCGCGCCGCAGACGCTGGCCGTGCACACCGTCATCGCGGCCGGTGGGGTGGCGGCGCCGATCACCTCCGGCAGCGACGAGATGACCGACCTGCTCAAGGAGTGGGACGCCCGGTTGCTCATCACCACCCCCCGCCTGGCGGAGGCGTCGCTGCGGGCGGTGGAAGACTCCCGGGTGCGACAGGTGATCGCGCTCGGCCCGGCCCGCGACACCGTCGACTTCGCCGACCTGCTGCTGCTCGAACCCGTCCCGCTGCCCTTCCTCGACCCGACGGTCCAGCCCGCCCTGCTGACCGAGGACGGGAGCGTGCTCACCCACCAGGACCTGCTCGCCCGGATGCACGAGCTCGACCGGACCGCCGAGCTGGGGAGGTCCGACGTCCTGCTGGTGACCTGGCCGCTGGGACGCAGCCTGGCCGTGACGACCCTCGTCGGGCTGGCGTTGATGCGCGGTTCCATGGTCGTCTCCGCCTCCGATCCCTCACCCACCGAGCTGTCGGCGACCATCCGCGACTTCGGTGTGACCGTCGTGGCCCTGCCGGACGGAGCCGTCCAGCGCCTGTAGCCGTCCCCCCGCCCGCCACGGGGCGCCGCGGCCGGGTGACGAGGATGGCACGGCTACGGGACCACGACCGTGGTGATGGGACCACGACCGCGCCGTGGCAGGACCCACGGCTACGCGGTGACGGGACCACGACCGTGGTGATGGGACCACGACCGCGCGGTGACGGGGTCACGGTCATGCGGTGGCAGGGGCATGGTCGCGCGGTGGCAGAACCCACGGCCACGCGGTGCCGGGGTGACGATGATGGTGAAAACGCGCATTCTCTCGTCACGCCGGGCGGGCGGCGCCTCTTTTCCGCAGGTCGGACGGCCTCATTATCGGACGCAATGAAAATAGCATTTAAGTAGGAAAATTTTAGGATACGGAGACGTTATCCGGGCAATCTTGACGATGATTAGTGTGAAGTGGCTTTATTACCTCTTGACAACGTTGTCATTTCCCGGGGGAGATCTGGGCAACCTCGATCCTGAAGGGACGGGAAGCTATGCGACGACAGTGGATGGCGGCCGTCGCGGTCACCATGGCGGGCCTGCTCACGCTGAGCGCCTGCGGTGGTGGTGGCGGTGACGGCGGCGGTGGCGGTGCCCCGCAGAGCCCGCAGGCGGACGCGCGGAAGAAGGTCGAGGTCTTCTCCTGGTGGACCGGCCCGGGTGAGGCCGACGGGCTCAAGGCCATGAGAGAGATCTTCGAGAAGCAGAACACCGGGCTTGAGTTCTTCGACGCGGCCGTGGCGGGCGGATCCGGTGACAAGGCGCGTGCCCTGCTCGCCACCAAGCTCCAGGCCGACACGCCGCCGGACACCTTCCAGGGCCACGCCGGTGCCGAGTTGCAGGGATACATCAAGGCGGGTGACCTGGAGCCGGTCAACTTCCTCTACGACGAGCTCAAACTGAGGGACGTCTTCCCGCAGCAGCTGATCGACCAGATCAGCGTGCAGGGTCAGATCTACTCCGTCCCGGTCAACATCCACCGCTCCAACGTCATGTGGTTCAACCCCGCCGTGCTCAAGGAGGCGGGCGTCACCGAGGTGCCCGCGACGATCGAGGAGTTCGTCGCCGCGCTGGAGAAGGTGAAGAAGGCCGGAAAGATCCCGCTCTCCATCGGCTCCGAGTGGACCATGGTCCACCTGCTGGAGAGCGTGCTGCTCGGCTCGCTCGGCACCGACGCCTACAACCGGCTGTGGACCGCCGGCTCCGACTGGTCGGGCCCGGCGATGACCAAGGCGCTCAACGACTTCAAGACCATCCTGTCCTACGCCGGAGACCCGGCCGACGACTGGCAGCCCGCGGCCAAGCAGGTGGCCGACGGCCAGGCGGCGTTCAACATCATGGGCGACTGGGCCTACGGCTACTTCCACAACCCCCCGGACGGCGGCCTGGGCAAGACGTCCAAGACCGACTTCGACTGGGCGCCTTCGCCCGGCACCGGCGGCACCTTCATGTGGCTGTCGGACAGCTTCACCCTGCCCAAGGGTGCGCCGAACCGTGACGGGGCGGTGGCCTGGCTGAAGGTGGCCGCCAGCAAGGAGGGCCAGGACGCCTTCAACCCGAAGAAGGGCTCCATCCCGGCTCGCAAGGACGCCGACAGCGGCCTCTACACCGACTACCTCGCCGACGCCCTGAAGGACTGGGGCAGTGACAAGCTCGCCGGGTCCATCCAGCACGGCGTGGTCGCGAACGACGCCTGGCGCGCCGCGATCAACGAGGCGGTCGGCATCTTCCACGCGGACAAGGACGTGGCCGCGCTCCAGTCGTCGCTGGCCGAGGCCGCCAAGAGCTCCGGACAGTGACCTTTCGGTACGGCCCGCGCCATCCGCGGGCCGTACCAGCAGAAGAAGGGGTGTCCGTGACACGGATGCGCAGATGGCTGCCGGGGCTGCTGCTGGTCACACCGTCGATCATCGCGATCGCGGTCTTCGTGTACGGCATGCTCGGCTGGAACTTCCGGCTGGCCATGACCGACAAACACGACGAGGTGTCCGAGGGAAGCTTCGTGGGCCTGGAGAACTTCGTCACGCTGTGGGACCAGAAACGCTGGGGCATCTCCGTCGACCACGCGATCGTCTTCACCGTCGTCTTCGTCTTCGGCGCGCTGCTGCTGGGCTGGCTGCTGGCGCTGCTGATGGAGAAGGGGATCAGGGGCGAGGGGACCTTCCGGGCGATCTACCTGTTCCCGATGGCGATCTCCTTCGTGGCGACCGGGGTCGTCTGGCGGTGGCTGATGAACTCCGCCCAGGGGGAGCGGGCGGTCGGGCTGAACCGGCTCCTCGACGGTCTCGGGCTGGGGTCGTTCCAGTGGGGGTGGTTCCGCGACCCCGACTGGGGGATGGCGGCCATGGCCGTCCCGGCCATATGGCAGATGTCGGGGTATGTGATGGCGCTGTTCCTGGCGGGCTTCCGCGGGGTCCCGGAGGAGCTCCGTGAGGCGGCGCGGGTCGACGGCTGCACCGAGTGGGGGGTCTACCGGCACATCGTGCTCCCGCTGCTGCGTCCGGTGACCCTGTCCGCGCTGATCATCCTCGGTCACATCTCGCTGAAGGTGTTCGACCTGATCGTCGCCGTCTCCGGCAAGCAGATCATCACTGACGTGCCCGCCGTGTTCATGTGGGTCGCGGTCTTCGACTCGCACGACCCGGCCAAGGGAGCCACCATCGCCTCCTACATCGTGCTCGCGGTCAGCGTGTTCGTCATCCCCTACCTGGTGTGGACCCTTCGCAGGGAGAGGCGCTCATGACGACGGCCACGAAGACTCCGCCGGCACCCGGTCCCGTCCGGGCCGCCGACCCCGGCGCGCGCGCCAGGCGGCGGGCCCGCCTGTCGCGCGGTCTGCGGCTGACGGTGCTGCTCGTCTTCCTGGTGGTCTTCCTCATCCCGATCTACGTTCTCCTGGTCACCAGCTTCAAGCCGCTGACCGAGGCCGACCCGAGCCGGGCCTGGGCGCTGCCGGAGGTCTGGACGTTCGAGCCGTGGCGGGTGGCCTGGGAGAAACTCGCGCCGGGCATCTGGAACAGCGTGCTGCTGGCCGTGCCCGGATCGCTGATCTCGGCGGCGCTGGGTTCGATGAACGGCTACGTGCTGTCGAAGTGGCGCTTCCCCGGGGCGGACGTGCTGTTCACGCTGTTCCTGTTCGGCATGTTCATCCCGTACCAGGGGGTGATGATCCCGCTGGTGCAGCTCCTGGTGGAGCTCAACGAGATCACCCGCGACCTCACCGGGGCGTCGGGGGTCTTCTACGGCGCGATCCCCGGGCTGCTCCTCGCCCATGTGGTCTACGGCATCCCGATCTGCACACTGATCTTCCGTAACTACTACGTCACCATCCCGGACGAGCTCATCGAGGCCGCCAGGGTGGACGGCGCGGGGATGCTGCGGACCTACCGGTCGGTGGTCCTGCCGGTCTCCGGGCCCGCCTTCGCGGTGGTGGTCATCTGGCAGTTCACCTCACTCTGGAACGACTTCCTCTTCGCCGTCTTCCTCACCGGTCCGCAAAGCTGGCCCACCACGGTCATGCTCAACAACATCGCCGGAGCGCAGACCGTCCCGTACAGCCAGCAGATGGCCGCGGCGCTGCTCGCCTCCATCCCCACGATGATCATCTATGTCCTGCTCGGCCGGTTCTTCATGCGCGGTCTCATGGCCGGAGCGCTCAAGGGGTGAACCGCGGAGGACCCGGCCGCGTCCGACGATCATGCGATTACTCGTCCCCCCGCTCCTGCTCACGCTGACCGCCTGCGGTGCGTCCGCGACCACGGGCGGCGTCGCGGACGCACCGGAGAAGGCGCGGACCCCGGCGTCCCCGTCGCCGGTGTCCGTGCCGGCGGCCCCGGCCCCGGTTCCCTCCCCGGCAGGGGCGGGTCCGGGTCCGGGGCCGGGGTGTGCGCCGGTCCCGGACGTGAGGCCGGACCGCACCCTCATCCAGGGCGGCTTCGACTACGACCCCCTCGACTCGCCGGAGGAGCTCGCGGCGAAGACCCCGCTGGTCGTCGCCGGAACCGTCGAGGACTTCAGGGCGGGGCCGGTTCTGGAGGAGGGCGTTCCCGGCGACCGCACGCACTACGTGCTGATGCCGGTGCGGGTCACCGAGCGGTTCAAGGGGCGGCACGCCGCCGGGCCGGTCCACGTGAAGTTCTTCCAGGGCGGGGTGTGGAAGAACCAGACCCCGTTCACCACGGTGGCCGACTTCCGGCGGGCGATACCCGCGGGCACGCGGGTCCTGCTGTTCGTCTCCCCCGACTCCTCCCGATGGCCCGTCGTCAGGGACCGGGCCCGCCTCCCGTCCGGGACGCCGCTCTACGAGCCCCACCCGCAGGGCGTGCTCCTCGGCACGGGCCTGAAGGTGATCGGTGGCCAGGAGGAGATCAACCCCGCCTCCCGCTGGAACGACCCGTGCGGCCTGAACGGCATCGCCGCCCGGCTGCGCGCCGCCGGATACCGCGGCGCCTCCTGAACGGTGTCCCCGGTCGCCGGTGTTCGTCAGGGGCCGCCGGTGCCCGACGCTCCGGCCAGGGAGTCGCCCAGCGCGGTGCGGTGGTAGAGGACGCTCCGGCCGGTGCGGTCGCCGGTCACCAGGCCCGCCCGGCGCAGGGCGCCGAGGTGGCCGCCGACCGTGCCCAGGCCCAGGCCGAGCAGCGCGGCGAGTTGCGTGGTCGTCGCGGGAACCGCCAGTTCGAGCAGGAGACGGGCCCGGGTGCGTCCGATCAGCCCCGCCAGGCCGTCCGGTGCCCGGTACGGGACCCCGGTGCCTCGCGCCGGGTAACTGATCGCGTAAGGCCAGCGCTCCTCCAGATGGGAGCCGAGCCCGGTGGGGAACACGGTCGGCACGAAGAGCAGGCCCCGTCCGCCGAGCCGGTGCGTCCGGTCGGGGCCGGAGCCCTCCACCTCGATGGTGCCGTCCGGATCCCACCGGACCTTCGGGTCGAGGTCGTCGAGCGCCGCGGCCCAGCCGTAGGTGGCCAGCCGGCCCGCCCGCTGGACCACGTCCCGCTCTAGGAGCGCGTGGAAGTGCGGCCAGGCGGGGGCGACGATCTCGTCCCAGGTCGCCTGGAGCGCGTCGGCGAACGACGCCACCACGCCGGGGGAGAAGAGCACCTCCATGACGGCCGCCGGGGGCCGGGGCGTGATGCCGGCCAGGTTCCGGGTGATCTCCTCGTGCGCCTGCTCCGCCGGGGTGGCCCGCACCACCGCCAGCTCCGCCTCGAACGGTGTGTTCACCCCGTTCGGCGGCGGGGCACAGAAGTCGACGTTGTAGTGCCTCTCGCGGAACAGCGCCACCGTGGCGACCAGCCCCGGGTGACGGGCCAGCAGGTTCAGGTACGGCTTGCGCATCCGCTCCACCCAGGAACGCCAGACCCCCGCGTTCTTGCGGCCGGACAGGATCCACAGTGCGTGATGGGTCACGATGAGCGGGGAGATGGCGAACCTGCTGGCCACGATGTCCTGCGGGCTGACCTCGATGCGATACACCATCAGCTGCCTTTCGGATATGTCCGAAAGATTAGACGCCGTTTCCCGGCCTCCCGACCATCGTCTCCATGACGACGCAAGAGCGCGGCGCGACCTACGCGGAGGTCTTCGCCAGCCGGGAGTTCCGGGTGCTGTTCGGGAGCTTCACGCTCCTGGTGAGCGGTGACCAGGTCAAGATGCTGGCCCTGTCGGCCCTGGTGTACGCGCGAACCGGGTCGCCGGGGCTGTCCGCGGCGACCTACACACTGGGCTTCGTGCCGTACATCGTCGGCGGGACGTTCCTGCTCTCGCTGGCGGACCGGGTCCGGCCCCGCGCGTTGATGATCGCCGGAGAGCTGCTCAGGGTGGTGACCTGCCTGCTGATGGCCTTCACCGGGCTGCCGCTCTGGGCGATGCTCGTGCTGGTCCTCGGCACCGGACTGCTCTCCCCCGTCTTCGGAGCGGCGCGCACCGCCCTGCTGCCCGGCCTGCTGCCGGGGGACGCGTTCGTGCTGGCCAGGTCGGCGATGTCGGTCACGTCGGCCGGTGCGCAGGTCGCCGGGCTGGCGGCGGGGGCGGGCGTCATCGCCGTCGTGGGCCCGGCCGGGGCGCTGGCCGCCACCGCCGCGCTGGCCGCGATGTCCGCCGCGCTGCTCCGTCTCGGGCTGCCCGACCTCTCTCTCCGGTCCCTCCGGAGCGTGGGCACGGTTCCCGGCGCCACCGGGGGGCCACGCGGGGCCGTGCGGGAGACGCTGCGGGTCAACCGGCTCCTGCTGGCGGATCCGAGGGTGCGCGGCCTGCTGCTCGCCCAGTGGCTGCCGATCTCGTTCGTCACCGGCGCCGAGGCGATGCTCATCCCCTACCTCGGCGGCGCCGCCGGGATCGCGCTCGCCGCCGCGTCCGCGGGCATGGCGGCCGGCAACTTCGCCCTCGGCCGGTTCGCCCGGCCCGCGCTGCGGGAGCGGCTGGCCGCACCGCTCGCCGTCCTGGCGGGCGTCCCGCTGCCGGCGTTCGTCCTGCGGCCCGGGGTGTGGGGGGCCTCGCTGATCATTCTGCTCGCCGCGGCGGCGGGCGGCTGCTACGCGCTCGGCCTGCAGCGCCGGTTCGTCGAGGCGGTGCCCGAGCGGGTGGCGGGCCAGGGCTTCGGCCTGCTGGGGGCGGGAAGCATGACCGCGCAGGGACTGGGCGCCGCGCTGGTGGGCGGTGCCGCCGAGCTGACCGCCCCGCACACCGCCGTCGCCCTCGCGGGCGTCGCGGCCGTCGCGTGCTCCCTGGCCCTCCGCGGCCATCTGCGGGGATGAGGCGGGGCGTCGACCAGAGCGCCCCAAAAATTTTCAAGTTATCCCCAAGTTGCTCAAGACACAATATGCACGCTTATAACTCGATTAACCGGAGTATGGCGTGAAGATATCGAAACCGTGGTGGAGGGCCGCGCTGACGGCGGCCGCCACCCTCTCCCTTTCGGCGGGTGTGCTCGTCGGTCCTGCGCAGGCGGCGGCCCCCGTGGTCAGGGTCGCCGCCGTCAAGGCGTCACCCGCCCGCTACACGGGGTCGTGCCCGGCCTCCACGACGTTCTCCGCGAGCGTCTCGGTCAAGGGTGCGACCCGGCTGACCTACCGGTGGATCCGCAGCGACGGCACCAAGGGGGCGGTCAAGACCGTCCGGGCCGGGGCGAACGTCACGGTGCGGGAGCGCAGGACCCTCGCCGGCAGCGCGCGGGGCTGGCAGGCGGTGCAGGTGCTCAGCCCCAGGAAGCTGACCTCCAAGCGCGCCTACTTCTCGGTCACCTGTGACGGTGCCCCGGGTGATGGTGGCGTCGTCGTGCGGCCCAAGCCGGAACCGGCGCCCCCGAAGGCCTCGGCGGAGGTGGCGGCGAGCGACTTCTCCGGGACCTGCCCGGTCTCGGGCCAGAGTCTGAAGTTCACCGGGACGATCCGGGTGTCGCGGGTCCCCGCGGCCGTCTCCTACCGCTGGGTGGACAGCGACGGCGGCGCGCTCGGCACCGAACGGCTCTGGTTCTCGGCCAAGGACGCCACCCGGCGTACGGTCACGTCGAGCCGTACCTTCCTGGCCGGCCAGTCGGGCACGCGGTGGATCGAGATCCTGGGCCCGGACGGCAAGGTCCTGAGCACCTCGGGCAAGGCCCCCTACCGGGTGACCTGCGCGCCGCCGACCACCCCGACGCCTCCTCCGGCCACCGCGACGGTGTCGGACCCCTGGGTGAACCAGGCGGAATACCAAGGAGAGTGCGCCAGGCCGCTGGAGTTCGCCTTCACCGCGACCGTCTCGGCGTCCAAGGCGACGAAGGTCGCCTACCGGTGGATCCGCAGCGACGGCACGGTGGTCCCCGGCGAGGTGGACCTCAAGGACGGCGACCTCACGCGGAACATCACGCTCACCTGGCCGGTCGCCGACCCCGCGAAGGTCACCGGCGGATCGGCGCAGGTCCAGATCACCTCACCGGGAAGCGTGAAGAGCAAGCCGGCAAAGTTCGCGATCACGTGCGTGAAGATCACCTTCTCCGAGGCGAAGGTGGCCTCGCCCGCCCAGCCGTACACCGGGCCCTGCCCCGTGACCGTGCGGACCACGGCCACGATCACCGTGACCGGTGGTTCCGCGCTGGTCTATTACAAGTGGAAGTCTCCCGATGCGTCCACCCAGTCTGAGGTGATCTCGGGAAGCAAGACCTTCACCAGGGACTGGCCGGTGACCGCGACCTCCACCGGCACGACCGCCTTCTCCGCGGTGGCGGCCGGTGACTACGGCCACTGGAAGGAGTCGGCGCCGATCGACTGGTCGATCACCTGCAAGGCGGCCGAGCCCGACCGGATCGCCGTGTCACAGGCGGAGATCACCATGGAGGGCGACAAGCCGGGCCCGTGCACCGCCCAGAACCCCTACTGGCTCACCGCCCGGGCGATGGTCACCGCACCGAAGGGCATGACCTACCCGCTCACCGTGTCCTACCGGTGGCGGTGGGACGACGGCGGTTACTGGCACGAGGAGAAGCTGACGTTCAGCGGGCCGGGAACCCAGCAGGCCTCCCACCAGTGGAGTGCCTCCCGGAGCAAGTCCGCCAAGCTGTGGCTGGAGGTCGACTCTCCGGCGCAGGTGAAGGGGGAGCCGGGTGAGTACTCACTGACCTGCGACGGGAAGCCGCCAGTGCCGAACCCCGGTGGCAGGATCCTGTCGGTGACGAACCCCGCGATCACGCCGGCCGACTACACCGGCCAGTGCCCGGTGGACCTGAAGGCCACCGCGACGATCACGGTGTCGGCGCCGATCTCCGAGCCGGTCGAGTACGTCTGGCGGTTCGACGACGCCACCTCCAGCCCGACCCAGAAGGTCACCTTCCCCTCGGGGGGGCCGCTCACCAAGACGGTGGAGTGGAAGGACTGGCGGGCGGTCAAGACCAGCGGGAAGGTGACCGGTTACCTGCAGGTCCTCACCCCCAACACAGCGGTGTCGGAGCGCGTCTCCTACAGCGTCACCTGCACCTGAGGCGTCTCCGATCGGGTATCTCCCACCGAGGGCCTTTGATCGGGTGCCTTTGATCGGGCATCTCCGACCGGGGCCCCTGCTCGGGCCGCTTCCCACAGAACGGCCCGAGCAGGTGTGAAGCAGGACGCCGGATCCCGCCCGGTCCACCTGACCGGGCGGGATCCGCCACACGGTGCGGTATCTCATGGCGCGGTGCCCCACCTCGATCCGGCGGGGCGGTCACGGGGGGAGTTCGCCGGAACCGCGGGGGATGAGGCGGGTGGGCAGCTCGACCCGCTCCGGCGTGCCCCGGTCGCCCGCGAGGCGGCGGAACAACAGTTCGGCCGCCGTCGCGCCGAGCCGGACCGGGTCCTGGGCGACCACGGTCACCCCGGGTACCAGCAGGTCGGCCAGTTCGAAGTCGTCGAAACCCACCAGGGCCGGGCGGTGCCCGGTGCGCAACACGGCCACGGTGATCCGGCCGTTGCCGGCGAACACCGCCGTGGGCGGGTCGTCCCCGGAGAGCATCCGGGTCAGCACCGGCCCCGCCTGCGCGGCGGGGCCGGTGGCGACCAGCGATCCGTCGTAGGGCAGGCCGGCCTCCCCCAGGGCACGGCGGTAGCCGGCCAGCCGCTCGGCGGCGGTGTAGATGGACGGGTCGTCGCCGATGAAGGCGATGCGGCGGTGGCCGTGCCCGACGAGGTGGGCCACGCCCGCGCGGGCCCCGCCGGAGTTGTCGCAGAGCACGGTGTCGACGTCCAGGCCACCCGGCCGGTCGGCGAAGACGGCGGCGATGCCCGCGTCCAGCTCGGACCTCAGGTAGGAGTGGTCGGACCCGGCGGGCACGATGATCAGCCCGTCGACCCGGCGGGCACAGAAGGTGAGGACCAACTCCCGTTCGCGCCGCGGGTCCTCACCCGAGGACCCGCTCAGCACCAGCGAGCCGTGCCGGAGTGCCACGTCCTCGACGGCCCGGTTGAGCCCGGAGTAGAACGGGTCGGCCACGTCCTCGATCACCAGGCCGATGCTCGCGGTCCGGCCGCGGCGGAGCACCCGGGCGCTCTCGTTGCGCCGGTAGCCCAGCCGCTCGATGACGGCCTCGACCCGCTCGGCCATGGCCGGGGCGACTCCCGCCTCACCGTTCACGACCCGGGAGACGGTCTTGAGCGCCACCCCGGCCTCGGCCGCGACGTCCTTCATGGTGGGGCGTCCCCGCCCGCTGTCTGTCACGGCCCGATGATGGCCCAAGTCCGGCTCGCCGACAACGTTGTCATCCGGGTGGAGGGCTGTTTCCGGCGGTCTCGTCGAGGAGCCCGGGGCGGGATATGGGAGGGTTGGGCAATGTCTGATC
The DNA here is from genome assembly GCF_014204985.1 of Streptosporangium becharense. NCBI lineage: Bacteria > Bacillati > Actinomycetota > Actinomycetes > Streptosporangiales > Streptosporangiaceae > Streptosporangium > Streptosporangium becharense. The sequence goes on from NZ_JACHMP010000001.1 coordinate 5,234,152, forward strand.
GGGGACCCAGGGTGTCACGTGTTCTGCTCGTCGCGGGGTTCGTGCTCGCCGCGCTCAACCTGCGGCCCGCGCTGGCCGGCGTCTCTCCCGTGCTCGGCGAGATCATGGAGGACCTCGGGCTGAGCGCCGCCGGTGGAGGAGCGATCACCACGGTCATGGTGGTCTGCCTGGGGGTGCTCGGCCCGCTCGCCCCGCTGCTGGCGCGCCGTTTCGGCCTGGACCGCACGCTTCTGGCGGGGTTGATCCTCCTGGCCGCCGGGGTGGCGCTGCGCAGTGCGGGCGGTGTGCCCGCCCTGTACGCGGGCGCCGCCGTCGCCGGTGCGGCCATCGCCGTCATGAACGTGGTGATGCCCGGGGTGGTGAAACAGCACTTCCCCGCCCGGGTCGGGTTCTTCACCGCGGTGTACGTCTCCGGGCTCGTGGTGGGTGCCGCCGCGGCGTCCGGGCTGATGGTCCCGCTGGAGCGTGCCACCGGGTACGGCTGGCGTGAGGTGACCGCGATGGCCGCGATCCCGGCGCTGGCGGCGGCGGCGCTCTGGCTGCCCCAGGCCCTGCGCCGTCCGGAACGACCGCAGGACGCGCCGCGGCCGTTCGCGGCGCTGCTGCGCAGCCGCGTCACCTGGTACGTCACCGTTTTCATGGGGTTGCAGTCGCTGACCTTCTACATCGTGCTGGCCTGGCTGCCGACGATCTTCAGGGACGCCGGGCTCCCGGCGGACCAGGCCGGTTACCTGCTGAGCCTGACCAACCTGTCCCAGGTGGCCGCGACCCTCACCGTTCCGGTGCTCGCCGGCCGGTCGCGGTCGCAGGTGTCGTACGTCACGGCCGCGACCGTGCTCACCGCCGCCGGGTACGCCGGGGTCCTCGTCGCCCCGGCGACCCTCCCCTGGCTGTGGATGGTCGTGCTCGGGCTGGGCCAGGGCGCCTCGATCGCGCTGGCCCTGCTCATCATCACGCTCCGGGCCCCGGACCCGGTCTCGGTGACCGCGTTGTCGGCCGTCGCGCAGTCCGTCGGGTACGTGCTGGCCGCGCTCGGCCCGTTCCTGATCGGCGCGCTCCACGAGCTCTCGGGCGACTGGACGCTCCCGCTGCTGGTCGCCCTCGGGGCGTGCGGGCTCCAGCTGGTCGCCGGGTTCCTCGCCGGCCGCCCCGGGCTCGCCGTCGGTGTGACGCGTCCCGCGGAGGACCCGCTGCCGTCACGCTGAGCGCGCCGGCCCGCGGGGCACGGACGGCCTTCCGATGGCACACGGACTCCCACCGGGCCGCCGGGCGTGGGCAGGCTTCCGGTGGCCCGCCGGGTGTGGACGGCCTTCCGGTGGTGACGCCCGCGATGCCTCTGATGCTTGTGATGCCCGCGATGCCTCTGATGCCCGCGATGCCCGCGATCCCTGCGATGCCCATGACCGGCGGCGACCGGTACCGTCACCGTTGTGCTGCACCAACCCGAATCCGAGGCCACCGGACCCCGCGTCCCCATCGTGATCGGCCACCGCGGCGCCAGCGCGCACCGGCCCGAGCACACCCTGCTCTCGTACGAGGCCGCCATCGCGCTCGGCGCCGACTACATCGAGCCCGACCTGGTCGCAACCGGGGACCACGTGCTGGTCGCCAGGCACGAGAACGAGATCTCCGACACCACCGACGTCGCGAGCCGTCCCGAGTTCGCCGGCCGCCGCACGACCAAGACCGTTGACGGCCGCCCGGTCACCGGCTGGTTCACCGAGGATTTCACGCTCGCCGAGCTGAAGACGCTCAGGGCCCGCGAGCGGGTTCCCGGCCTGCGTCCGGGCAACACGGCCTTCGACGGGCTGGCGGAGATCCCCACCTTCGACGAGGTCGTGCGGCTGGCCCGGCGGCACGGCGTGGGGGTCTACCCGGAGACCAAGCATCCCGGCTACTTCCGCTCCGCCGGGCTCCCCCTGGAGGAACCGCTGCTGGAGGTGCTCGCCCGGCACGGCTGGAGCGGGCACCACGACCCGGTCTTCATCCAGTCGTTCGAGACCGCCAACCTGCGCGAGCTGCGGAAGAGGACCGAGCTGCCGCTGATCCAGCTGGTCGCCGCCGCCGGAGCACCCCACGACTGGACGGCCGCCGGGGACCCGCGTACCTACGACACCATGGTCACCCCCGAGGGGTTGCGCGAGGTGGCGGAGTACGCGGACGGCATCGGCGTCGACACCCGCCGCGTCGTGCCGACCGGCCCCGACGGGAGCCTGCTGCCGCCCACCACGCTCATCCGGGACGCGCACCGGGCGGGGCTGATGGTCCACGCCTGGACCATCAGGAACGAGAACTCCCAGCTTCCGGTGGACTTCCGGCTCGGTGACCCGGCCAGCCCGGCGTTCCCACGCGCCACGGGGGATGTGATGGGCTGGCTGGAGAAGCTCTACCGGCTCGGCCTGGACGGCGTCTTCGCCGACGATCCGGGCATGGCGCGGGTCGTCCGCGACCGGGTCGGCTGACCACCGCTCCCTCCGCCCGCGGTCGGCCTCCGCTCCCTCCGCCCGCGGTCAGCCTCCGCTCTCTCCGCCCGCGGTCGGGCCGGCCGCCCTCCTCCTCCGTCCGCGACCGGCTTTCCCCCTCCACCCCGGCCGTGGGTTCTCGCCGGACACGGGTGGAGGGGGAGCGGTGCCGGAGTCGCGGGGTCAGGCGACCTCCGCCATCCGCCCGGCCGGCTCCATGTCGTCCAGCGGGCGTAGCTCGTCGGCGTAGCTGACCGAGACGCGGCGCATCACGCCGCTGTCGCTGATGGAGTACTGGCCCAGGCGCCACAACGGCGGCGAGTAGGCGTGGATCGAGACGCTGCCGTGTACGGCGCCGGTCAGCCGGTGGATGTGGTCGGGGCCGAAGGAGAAGGACTCACCCGCGGAGACCACGGTCTCCAGGTGCTCGCCGCCGATGCGGGGGTTGCACTCCAGGAGCGCGCCGGCCACCACGCGGACCGCGCCGGAGGAGATGTCGTGGTCGTGCCAGCCGGTGTCGTCCTCGGGACGCCAGCACAGCAGCCAGATGTCCACGTGCGAGTCGCGGTAGAGGGAGGCGTAGTGGCGCCCGCCCTCCTCGGGGAAGGCGACCTCGTGCTGCCAGCGGGACGGGTCGGCGGCCAGTTCGTTGACCAGGTCGAGCAGTTCGCGCCGGTCGAGGGCACGGGCGGGCAGGGCCTCGTAGCTCATGCGGTCGCTCCGCCGGGGTTGCCGGAGGACGTTCCGGGGGCCGCGGACGGACGCCCGCCGGGGCCGGTGAACCCGCGGCCCCGTGCCCGCCCGCCGGTCGCCGGTGCGCCGGGGATCTCACAGCTCCCGCGGTCCTGGTACTGGTTCACTTGCGCGACTCCTTCCTGTTCAGCAGGCGGTTGGGGTTGGTCACCGTGATGGCGTGCCGGGCGGCGTCGCCGAGCCCGGGGTCGGGGGCGGTCGCGTAGGGCTGGTCGGAGCCGTTGACCACGACGTCGACGCCCAGTTCGCGGACCGTCGCGTCGATGGCGCGCGGGCCGTAGGAGGAGGTCTCCACGAACATCCCGGGGTCGACCCGCCCCCGGCCGTCACCGCCCCGGCTGGTCAGCCGCTCGGAGTGGAGCGGGGCGAGCCCGGCCAGCAGCGCGAAGCAGACCCGCAGCCGGGGGTGCCGGGCCCGCCCGAAGGCGGCGAACGCGTACCAGGCGGCGTGCATCTGCTGGACGTACGGCACCACGGCGGGCCACCAGCCGGGGCTCTCGGGCCGGGTGGCGGGGCCGGGGTGCACGAAGAGCGGCAGATCACGTTCGGCGAGCACGTCGAGCAGCGGGGCGACCCGTGCCAGGCCGGCGGCGTCGCCCAGCGCGCCGGCGGGCAGCTGCAACCCGACCGGGTTCGCTCCCGTGCCCGCGTGGCGACGCCCGTCGAGTGTCGCGGCGAGCCTGTCCGGGTCGATGTCGCCGAGGCAGGCGGCCGCCCAGACCCCGAACGGGGCGGGCAGGGCGAGGGCGTCCTCGTGGTAGGCGTCGATGAGGGGCCACGCCTCCTCGGGAGGCAGCGTCTCGACGCCCAGCGGGCTGGACAGCGACACCAGGGCCAGGTCGAGCCCGGCGTTCAGCTCCAGGCGCGCGGCGAGGTCGTGGTCGGCCGGGTCGGCCTCGTACGGCGGTTCACCGGCCAGGTGAAGCGTCCAGCCGTCGAGGAACGGCGGGGCCGTGCGGCGGCGCAACGCGTCGACGAACGCGGGTGTCCACAGGTGCTGGTGCACGTCGACGACCACCGCCGGCCCTCCTTTCGGCTATTCCCTACTAACAATATAGGTATATCCGCCCGCCTCGGCACGCCCAATGGTGATGCGGTTCAGTGAACCGTTTCAGTGAACCGTTTCACCAGAAGGGTGTCAATCCCGTCCCGAAGCGTGGACACCGGGATGACACCCCGCCGACGGCCCCGCCCAATAGGCTGGTCGGATGCCCCAGCCCAGGAAACGAGCGACGATCCGTGAGGTGGCGAAGGCCACCGGCCTCTCGCCCGCCGCCGTGTCGTACGCGCTGCGCGGCCTCCAGGTCTCCGAGGAGACCATCGAACGGGTGCGGCGGGCCGCGGCCGAGCTGGGATACGAGGCCGACCCCATCGCGCGAGCGCTCGCCAGCGGCCGGACCGGCATGATCGGCCTGCTCTGCGGTTCGCTGGAAGACCTCTGGCAGCAGTCACTGGCCGTCGGGGTCGCCCGCGCGCTGAAGGACAACGACCGCTACGCGCTCATCCTGGACGCCGCCGGAGACCCGGCCCGGGAGAGCGCGCTGGCCAGGCAGCTCCGCGACCAGCGGGTGGACGCGCTGATCGTCCAGCCGGTCGACCCGGCGGCGTCACTGTGGGCCGAGCTCTGCCAGAGCCTTCCGGTGGTGTCGATCGGAGACTCACTGGCCGGTGCCCGCACGGCGGGCGAGGTCGTCTTCGACAACCGGACCGGCGTGACCCTCGCCCTGGAGCATCTCCGCCGCCGCGGTCACCGCCGCCTGGCGGTGCTCACCTCGACCCGGGCCAGCACCCCCGACCGGCCCGCGGACGTGCACGTCCTGGCGGAGGCGGGGCGGCTGGAACTGGACATCGACGTGATCACCGCGCCGCAGTCACCGGCCGCCGCGACGGAGGTCGCCCGCCGGGTGCTCGACGCCGGGCACCGCGCGTTCTTCTGCTTCGCCGACTCCATCGCCTACGGGGTCTACGCCGCCTCGGCCGAGCGCGGGCTGCGGATCCCGTCCGACGTCTCGGTGATGGGCTACGACGACCATCCCATGTCCGGCCTGCTCACCCCGGGGCTGACCAGCGTCGACTGGGACATCGACGGCATCGTGAGGGCCGCCGTCCGGATGGTCGTGGCCGCCGTCGACGGCACCGCCCGGCGCCGCCGCATCGTGCAGGCACCGGAGCTTCGCGAGCGCGGCTCGGTCGGCTGACCGGCCGGGCCGGATCGGACAGCGAGGACGCGGGGCGGCACGGAGCGCACTCGTGCGCAGGGGAGGCGGATCCCTAATCGCGGGCGAGTCCGGGAAGGAGAGCGCGGGCGGCGTCGAGGTCGGCGTCCAGGGCACGGTCGGCCGCCCGGGGGTCGAGCGGGACGTCGCAGGGCAGGCCGCGTCCGCGTAGCGCCCGGGCCGCGGCCACCAGCTCGCAGGCCAGCACGATCTCCAGCGGCTCCGCGGCGGCCAGCGCGGAGCGGGCCGCCTGCGGGGCGAAACTCGCGTGGTCCTCGGTGCCCAGGGAGAGCACGGCGCCGGCGAGGGTCACCGGGGTGGCGAGCTGGCGCAGCTCGGCCAGGGCGGAGTGGGCGACGTACTCCAGGATCATCACCCCGGACGACCCGGGCCGTTCGGCGAGGAAGGGGAGCAGGCCCGTGTGCGCGGGATCGGCCAGGGTGGCCAGCCGCGCGGCGCTCAGGGTCGCCGTCTGCACCAGCGCCGCCCGCAGGGTGTCCAGCGCCAGCGCGACCCGCGCCGCGTGGAAGTTGCCGTTGTGCCAGGCCCGCCCCTCCGCGATCAGCGGATTCTCCGGGGACGCGTTCAGCTCCAGGGTGACCGCCTGCTCCGCGCCGTCGAGCGCGTCCAGCGCGGCACCGTGCACCTGGGGGAAGGCACGGTATCCGTAGGGGTCCTGCACCCGTCGCGGGTCGGTCGGGCCCGTCAGGGCACGCAGCCTCGCCGCGACCGACGACTGCCCCGGACCGCGTTGCACGGCGGGTGCGAGCGGTTCGGGCGAGGCGTCGACCGCCCGGAAGGAGAGGGCCGCGACCGCCGTGGCGGCCGACAGCAGGATCCGCAGGTCGTGGCAGGCCAGGGCGGCGTCCGCCAGGGTCGCCGCGCCGGAGCTGATGAAGGGCAGCGCGTCGCGGGCCGCCAGCGCGAACCGCGGCGGGCCGCCGGTCGGCGCGGCCGGGTCGGGGGTGGCGGGCGGGGCCCAGGGGATCTCACCGAGCAGGCACAGGGCGGTGGTGGCCAGGGCGGTGAGGTCGCCGGTGCCGACGGCGCCGTAGGTGCGGATCGGCGGGGTGAAGCCCCGGTTGACGGCGGCGGCGAGGACCGGCAGCACGGCGGGGTCGACCCCCGATCCGCCGGTGAGCAACTGGTTGATCCGTACGACGAGGGTGGCGCGGGCCCGCTCTTCGCCGATCAACGGCCCGGCGCCGCCCGCGTGGCTGCGGAGCAGGTCGAGACCGCCGGCCTCGGCCTGGACGTCCTTGTTGGCACCCACTCCGGTGGTCCGGCCGTACACCGGCCCGGCGAGGGCACCCGCCACCCGCCAGGCCGTCTCCGCGCGTCCGGTGGGCCCCAGCAGGACCCCCGACCCGGACGCCGCCCGCCTGACCTGCGCACAGGTCAGGCGGGTTCCGTCGAGGACGACGGGCATCCGGCCGGGCGCCTCGGTCACGTCGGGCCTCAGTCGCCCAGGACCAGGTCGAGCAGCCAGCTGATCACGCCGATGACGATCGCACCCCAGAGCGCGGCCCAGAAGCCCGCCACGTGGAACGCCAGGTCGAGCTGGCCGGCGATCCAGCTGGTCAGCAGGAGCAGGCCGGCGTTGACGACCAGGGCGAACAGGCCGAGCGTGAGGATGTAGAAGGCGCAGCCGAGCGTCTTGATGATCGGCTTGAGCACGGCGTTGACGACGCCGAAGACCAGGGCGACCGCCAGGAGCGTGCCGATCTCCTTCGCCGGGGTGTCCGCGGACACGATGATGCCGTCCACCAGCTTGGTGGCCGCCCACAGGGCGGCCGCCACAGCCAGGATCTTTACAATGATCTTCACGTTGGGGCGTCCTCACAGGGGTGGGTGGGCCGGGGCGGATCCGCGTCGTGCGGGCGGATACACCTGGACACTAGACACTTTCGCCGCCGGATGAGCGGCCGGTGATCGGGTTCCGGCGGAGAGTTTTCCACAGGTGACCTTCCGTGGTCGTCCGGCCCACGCTGAGGGTGGCATCCTGCACGGGCCGGGGTGGTCTCCCGCCCGGTGGGAAGGTCCCGGGAGAAGAGCCGAACACGTTGGGAGAGCGCACCATGTCCAAGGATCGATCCGTGGAACCGGCCGGCGGCGAGACCGCGATCCCGGCCGCGACCCCGGTGGAGAACACGGCGGAGAACACGGCCACAAGCACGGGCGACGGCACGGCTGGGAGCACGGCCGAAGGCAAGGCCATGAGCACGGGCGACGGCACGGCCACGAGCACGGGCGGGGGCCGGGCGGAGGCCGGAGCCGGAGATCGTACGGCGTCCCGGGAGATCCGGCTCGCCTCACGCCCCTCCGGCTGGCCGATCCCGGAGAACTTCACACTGGCCGAGACGGAGGTTCCGGCGCCAGGAGAGGGGCAGGTCCTCGTCCGCAACCTCTTCATGAGCGTGGACCCCTACATGCGGGGACGCATGAACGACGTCAAGTCCTACGTGCCGCCGTTCGCGATCGGCAAGCCGCTCGACGGCGGCGCGGTCGGCGAGGTCGTCGCCTCCCGCGCGTCCGGGTTCGCCGCCGGCGACTTCGTCCTGCACGGGCTCGGCTGGCGCGAGTACACCGTCCTCGGCGCGGACCGGGCGACGAAGGTGGAGGAGCTGCCCGGTGTGCCGCTGTCGGCCTACCTCGGCGTGCTGGGCATGCCCGCCCTCACCGCGTACGTGGGTCTGCTCGACATCGCGGGGTTCCAGGAGGGCGACGCGGTGTTCGTGTCGGGCGCGGCCGGGGCGGTGGGCGGTCTGGTCGGGCAGATCGCCCGGCTCAGGGGTGCCTCCCGGGTCGTGGGCAGCGCCGGATCGGCCGAGAAGGTCGCCTACCTGGTGGACGAGCTCGGCTTCGACGCCGCCTTCAACTACCGCGACGGCCGGGTCCGCGAACAGCTCGCCGAGGCGGCACCGGACGGCATCGACGTCTACTTCGACAACGTCGGCGGCGACCACCTGGAGGCGGCCATCGGCCAGCTCAAGCCGTACGGCAGGGTCGCGATGTGCGGGGCGATCTCCGTCTACAACGCCACCGAGCCCGTGCCCGGCCCGCGCAATCTCGGTCTGGCCGTCGGCAAACGCCTCACCCTGCGCGGCTTCATCGTGGGCGACCACTACGACCGCCTGCCCGACATGATCGCTGAGGTCGGTGCCTGGCTCCAGGAGGGCCGGCTCACCTTCACCGAGACCGTCGTCGACGGCCTGGAGAACGCTCCCCGGGCGTTCATCGACATGTTGCGCGGTGCCAACACCGGCAAGATGGTCGTCCGGCTGGCCCCCTGACGGTGCGTCCCGCCGATCATGCATGATCCCCTCATCTTGGGGCAGAAGGGGCGAGAGGAGGTGGGTTACCTTGGAGACGGACGAGCTGGAGGCGTTGCCGGCCCGCGAACTGCATGATCGTGCAGTCCACTACGCCGTGCACCACGGGGACTTCGGTTTCCTGTGGGAACTGCTGAAGGTGATACCGGCGGCGGAGGCGGCCACCGGGAACGACGACCGGACCGCCAACGACCTCAGCCGGATCTCGGCGCTGCTCAGCGACGCGGTGGCCTCGGGTCACGGGGAGCTGGGCGAGGCACTGCGTCCGTTCTACATCGACTACCTCTCCAAACACCCCGAAGCCTGAACGCGTCCACCCGCCGCCACGGCGTTCCGTCCCCTCGGTAGGGTGATCGGCAGAGCTGGGGAGGAACGCCATGGCGCAGGTGAGGGTGGAACGGACCGCCGACGGGTTCGTGGCGCGTAACGACAGGGGAGCCGAGGTCGCCATGGGCGGCGGCGACGAGCAGGGGGTCTTCACCCCCGTCGAGCTGCTCCTCGCGGCGCTCGGCGGCTGCAACATCGTCACCGTGGAGCCGTTGACGGCCCAGCGGGGTCACCGCCTGGTGCGCCTGGCCATGACCGTCCATGCCGAGAAGGTCGAGCAGACCAGGCTCGGACCGATCACGATCACCTACGACGTGGAGCTGCCCGAGGGCGACGAGAAGGCGGACGAGGTCTTCCGCGCGGTTGCCCACCGGGTCGAGGAGAAGTACTGCACGGTGAGCCGTGCCCTGCGGGAGGACACCGAGGTCCGCCTCGAACTCCCCGAGTGACCTCCGAGGCGGGCGGATGCCCGTCTCCTCGCCCGAGGTGTTCCCGGCCCCTGATGCCGGAACACCTGGGTGGACGCGGGCGGGAGAGACTTTGCCGGACGCGGGCGGGGCCGCCCTGTCGAACGCGGGTGTGATCGTCCTGTCGAACGCGGGCGGGAGAGGTCCTGCCGGCCCGGGTGCGGCGGCCTTGGCGGGCTTGGCGATACCAGGTCAAGCCTGGGTGTAGGCGTAAAAACAACTCTCGGATGACGTCCGCGTTACATTTGGCTCGGTACTGTTGTTGCAGGTCAAGGGAGTCTGCGAGGCCCGGGGGGAGCGTTGCAGAGACTTTTCACCGGATAAAGGGCGCGAGGGGGATCGCGTCCCCGGAGTGGGAGCCGCCTGAGTCTTGGGGGAGACGAGGGGAAGGCCCGCCCGGAGACCGGGGCCGGACAGTTGGGGGACTGTCCGGCCCTGAGTCTTTTCTGGGGGTTGGCGAAGCGCGGGCCTGAGTGCAGGGCCGGGCGAGGTGTCAGCGCGGGGCCGGGCGAGATGCAGGCACCGGGCGGGATGCGGGCCTGGAGTGGAGCGAGGTGCGGGGCCGGGCAAGGTGCCGACGCGGGGCCGGGTGAGGTGCAGGTCTGGAGTGGAGCGAGGTGCGGGTCCAGAGTGATGTGCGGGGCCGGGGCTGGGCCCGCGCGGGGTGCGAGCGTGCCGGGGCTGCTGCTAGAGTTACCTCCGTCGCAGGCGCCGCTAGCTCAGTTGGTTAGAGCAGCTGACTCTTAATCAGCGGGTCCGGGGTTCGAGTCCCTGGCGGCGCACCCGATGCACAGGGCGTTCTCCGGAGTTCCGGAGGACGCCCTTGTCGTTTCCGCCCGAGCCCCGGGAAGCATCGCGCCGCCCTCCCAGCCCGGCCCCGAAGTCACCGCCGCCCTTCTGGTCACGATCACAGGGCCACCGCCTGCCGACCACAGGGCCACCGCCTGCCGACCACAGGGCCACCGCCTGCCGGCCATAGGGCCACCGCCTCCGGCCATAAGGCCGCCAGGGAAACGGCGCCGTACGACTTCCCGCCCGTGCGGCCGGTGTCCTCCGCTCAGAGCGGTCGGGCTGTCCTCCGCTCAGAGCGACCAGGTTGCCCCCCGCTCAGAGCGGTCGGATTGTCCTTTGCTCAGAGCGACCGGGCGAGGCGGAACCCGAGGTCGTCGACGCGGAAGGTCGGGTGGCTCTTGCGGCGGCACGACGCCCGGCATCCCCGGGGTCCGTCGTGCGCGCCTCCGCCTCGGAACACGCGGTACGGGCCGTAGACGGCGGGGTCGTAGACGTCCCAGCACCACTCCCACACGTTGCCGATCATGTCGTGCAGGCCCCACGCGTTCGGTGTCCTGGTCGCGACGTCGTGCACCTCGCCGCCGGAATTGCCGCCGTGCCAGGCGATCTCGTCCAGTTCCCCGTAGCGGACACCGGAGTCTCCGGCCCGGCAGGCGTACTCCCACTCGGCCTCGGACGGGAGGCGGTAGCCGTCGGCCTCCCAGTCGCAGACCACGTCCTGGCCGTCGGGGTCGTCGCCCGCCGAGTAGCAGGGGGTGAGCCCCGCCGCCTGTGAGAGCAGGTTGCAGAAGCGGACGGCGTCGTTCCAGGAGACCTCGGTCACCGGTGTCAGCGGCCCCGCCGACCCGGCGGGCGCCTGGCCCAGGACGGCGGCGTACAGTTCGCGGGTCACGGGGTGCGGCGCCAGGCGGAAGGCTCCGACCTCGACCTTCCACACTCTCTTCGTGCCCTCGTCACGCAGGAAGATCTTCCCGGCGGGGATCTCGATCATGTGCTGGGTGATCTTCTGGTGCGGTGTCGGTTCAAGGTTCATCGTGGGTCCTGAACCTACCCGATCGGTTCGCGGCGGCGACCTGGGAGATGGCCGTGATCGTCCCCACCGGTTCCGTGTCCCGGTTCTGCCATGGTTCCGCCCCGGCTCCCCGCCGGTTCTGCCATGGTTCCGCCCCGGCTCCCCGCCGGTTCCGCCCGGCTCCGAGCGAGTCGTCCGGGACGGAACCACGACAGAACCGGGACACGGAACCGGGACACGGAACCGGGGCGGGGCGTCAGGTGCCGAGGGTGCGGCGCAGGGACGGCTGCAGGCGTTCGGCGTGGGCCCGCACCATGTCGTCGCAGAGCTCCCAGATCCGTTCGACCGGCAGGGTGGCGGCGGTCGCCGGGTCGGCCATCGCGGCGTGGCGGATGTGGCGCGGCTCGTCCTCCAGCGCGGCCCGCACCACCAGGTCGTTCACGCTCAGGTAGGCCCGGTTGAGCGCGGCCAGCTGCGGGGGCAGGGAGCCGACGCGGGTGGGCTGCACACCCAGCGAGTCCACCAGGCAGGGCACCTCGACCACGCCGTCCGCGGGGAGGTTGTCGATCAGCCCGTGGTTGGGGACGTTCCCGTAGACGGTGCGGGGGGTGCCGGTCACGACGCTGTGGATGATCTGGGGTGCGTACTCCTGGGTGCCCTCGACGTGCAGCGGAGCCCCGGCGGCGAGCGCGTCGCGGCTCTTCTCGTACTCGCGGACGTTCTCGTCGACGATGTCGAGGTAGGCGCCGACGGGCAGCCGCAGCCGCTCGACCTCGCTGTCGTGGTGCAGGTACCAGGGCACGTACTCGGAGGAGTGCTCGCTGGTCTCGGTCGGGTAGAAGCCCAGGCGCCGGTACATGTCGACGCGGACCCGGCGGCGCAGCTGCTCGTCGGCCTCGATCATGGCGTCCAGCCGCGGGTACAGGTCGGCGCCGCCGTGTTCGAAGCGCAGCAGCCACGCCTGGTGGTTCACCCCCGCGGCGCGGTAGCTCACCTCCTCGTACGGGACTCCGAGGAGATCGGCCAGGCCCCGCGCGGTCCAGTACACCGAGTGGCACAGGCCCACCACGCGCGTCAGGCCGGTGGCCTGCGTGAGGTACTGGACGTTCATCGCCATCGGGTTGGTGTAGTTGAGCAGCCAGGCGTCGGGGCAGACCTCGGCGATGTCCTCCCCGAGCGCCTTGAGCAGCGGGAAGGTGCGCAGGGCACGGAAGATGCCGCCGATGCCGAGGGTGTCGCCGATGGTCTGGCGCAGGCCGTGGCGGGCCGGGATCTCGAAGTCGACGCGGGTCGCCTCGCGCATGCCGACCTGGACGATGTTGATGACGAAGTCGGCGCCGGCCAGCGCCTCGCGCCTGTCGGCGTGGGCCGTGATGCGCGGGCTCGCCCCGAGGCTGCCGGCGATGTACCGGGCGGCGGCCTCGGCGGTGGCCAGCCGCTCGGCGTCGATGTCGTGCAGGGCGATGTGGGCGCCGCGCAGCTCGGGGAAGGCGAACAGGTCCGCGAGGAGGCCCTGGGTGAAGACGACGCTCCCGGCGCCGACGAACGTGATCTTGGGCGTGGTCATGACCGGTTGTCTCCGTTGATGGTGCGGTGGGCGGGGACGGCGAGGATCCCGTCCCGGGCGGGCCGGGCCGGGATGCCGTCACCGGTGGTGCGGCGGGGGAGGGCGGCGAGAGCGGCGAGGGCTTCGTCCCAGGTGGGCTGGGCCGTGGTGCCGCCGTGGGCACGGGTGGACAGGGCACCGCAGACGGCGGCGAACTCCAGGGCGTCGGCGGGGAGCATGCCGGCCAGGGTGGCGGCGACGAAGCCGGCGTCGAAGCTGTCGCCGGCGCCGACGCTGTCCACCGGCGTCACGGCGATGCCCGCCGTCGTGACGAGGAGTCGCCCGTCATGGCAGACGGCCCCGTCGGCACCGTCCTTGACGACGGTCAGCGGCCCGCGCGCGGCCAGCACGGCGGCGGACTCCGCCGCCGAGGCGGTGGCGGAGCCGGCCAGGTGCCGCGCCTCGTGGGCGTTGGGCAGCAGGATGTCGATCTCGGCGAGCACGGCGGCGATGCCGGCGGGGTCCCACCGGCCGGCGGGGTCGTCGTTGGTGTCCAGCGAGGTCGTCGCGCCGTGTGCCCGCGCGGTGCGCAGCAGGCCCGGCAGTGCCATGGCGAGCCGGGGCATCAGGAAGTAGGAGGCGGCGTGTACGTGCGTGCTGCCCGCCAGCAGCGCCTCGGGCACGTCGTCGCCGGTCGTGGTGGCGAGGCTGCCGGGTGAGGTGAGGATGGCGCGGTCGGCCCCGCGCGTCAGGACCGCGGTGAGCGGGGTGGCCGAGTCCGGGTCCAGGCGCAGCGCGCCGACGTCGACGCCGCGCGCGGCGAGCGTGTCGCGCACGTAGCGGCCGGCGTCGTCGTCGCCGACGCGTCCGGCGAAGGCGACCCTCAGGCCGAGGCGCGCGGCTCCGCAGGCCATGATCGCGGCGGAGCCGCCGAGGGTGAGCACGCCGGCGCCGACGAGCTGTTCCCGCTGCTCGAAGGCGAGCGGGGCGTCCAGGGGGCCGAGTATCACGTCGGGGTTGGCGTCGCCGATGACGAGCAGGTCGAAGGTGGGCGGCATCAGGTTTCCTGTGGATCGTCGGAGAAGGAAGGGAGAGGTCAGCCCTTGAGGCCGCTGGAGGTGATGGACTGGATGAACGACCGCTGCGCGCCGAGGAAGGCGAGCAGCACCGGCAGCACCGTGATCACGTTGCCGGCCATGACGGCGGCCCATCTGGTGTGGTGCTTGCCCTGGAAGGTCGCCAGCCCGAGCTGGAGGGTGTACTGGCTGTCGTGGTTGATGGCGATCAGCGGCCAGGTCAGGTCGTTCCAGGTGGTGAGGAACGTCAGGACGGCCACCGTGGTCAGCGCCGGGCGTGACAGCGGCAGCACGACGCTGACCAGCACCCTCAGGCGTGAGCAGCCGTCGATCCAGGCGGCCTCCTCCAGTTCCCTGGGCAGGGAGAGGAAGAACTGCCGCAGTAGGAACACGGCGAACGGGGTGACCAGCGACGGGACGATCAGCGCACCCAGCGTGTCGATGAGCCCGAGGCGCTTCATCACCAGGAACGTCGGGATCATGGTCAGCTGGAAGGGGATGACCATCGTGGCCAGGATCAGCACCATCAGCACGCGCGAGCCGGCGAAGCGCATGCGCGCGAACGCGTAGCCTCCGAGCGCGCCGAACACGAGGTTGGCCACGACGGCGGTGACGGAGACGATCAGCGAGTTGGCGAACCAGCGGGGGAACCCCGCGTTGCTCAGCACGTACCGGTACCCCTCCAGGTCTATGCCGGAGGGCCACAGGGCCGGCGGGAACTTGTTGATCTCCGCGTCGCTCATCACGGAGCTGAGCAGCAGCCAGATCAGCGGAACCGCGAACAGCAGGGCGAGCGGGGCGAGGAGCAGGTGCCAGGCGCTGAACGGCAGCGGGCTCCGGCGGGGCCGGTGTGCGGGCCGCGTGCCGGGGCGGAGGGCACTCTGGCCGGTCGTCGCGGTCAAGACGTCGCTCCTTCGAGACGGCGGCGCTCCCGGCTCCGGACCGCGCGCAGGCCGACGCCGACCACGAGCAGGGCCAGCGCGAGGACGTAGGCCGCGGCGGCGCCGTAGCCGGCGGCGAAGTTCTTGAACGCCTGCTCCCAGATGAAGTAGACGATCACGGTGGTGGCGCCGAGCGGCCCGCCCTTGGTGGTCACGTACACCAGGTCGAAGACCTGCAGCGCGCTGATGGTCTGCCACAGCAGCAGGAAGACGCTGATCGGCGCGATCGTGGGCAGGGTGATGTGACGCAGCAGGTGCCACCGGCCGGCCCCGTCCAGGCGCGCCGCCTCGATCAGCGACGGCGGCACGTCTTGGAGGGCCGCGAGGTAGACGACCACGCAGAACCCGGTGCCGCTCCACAGGGTGATGCCGACCAGGACGAACAGGGCCTGGGCGGGGTCGGACAGGAATCCCTGCGGGGAGACGCCGAGGGCGTGCAGCACCGAGTTCGCCGCGCCGAACTCCGGGTCGAGGATGAAGGAGAACAGGGTGCCCTGGACCGTGGCGGAGATGATGAACGGCACGAAGAACAGCGTCCGGTAGAGGCCGACCAGCCGGATCCGCCGGTTCAGGACGAGGGCGAGCGCCAGTCCCAGGCCGACGCTGAGCGGGACGTACAGCACGGTGTAGAGGAGGGTGTTGCGCACGGCCTGGCCGAAGCCGGGGTCCTCGGCCAGCGCGCGGTAGTTGTCCAGCCCGACCCAGACGCTGGGCGTGACCAGGTCGTCGGCCTGGAAGGACAGCAGCAGCGACCACACCACGGGGACGACACTGAGCCCGATGATGATCAGGACGGCGGGGGAGACGAACGCCCAGGCGGTCGCCGCCTCGTGGCGGCGCAGCGCGGATGCGCGGCGGGGCTGGCCGTCCGGCCGGTGGGCGGACGGTTCCCCGGGCCGTTTCCCGGTTCGTTTCCCGGTTCGTTCCGAAGCGCGGTCGGCGACGGTGATCGGGGTGGGCAGGCGTGACATACGGGTGCTCACCGTCCTAACGCGGCACGCGCAGCGCGGTGTTGGCCTTGGCGGCGCAGTCGCGGAGCGCGTCCGCCGGGGTGCTCTTGCCGATCAGCACGGCGACGACGGCCTCGCCGAGCGCCTTGGAGACGTGCGGGTACGCCGGATCGTTGGGCCGCACGCGCGCCGTCTCCAGTGTCTTGACGAACACCGACAGGCCCTCGGTCTTCTTGACCTGCTCGCTCCAGGCGGGCAGGTTCTGGGTGCGCTTGCTCAGCGGCAGGCTGCCGGCCTCCACGTCCCAGCGCACGTCCTGCTCGGGCTGCATCAGCCAGGTGATGAAGGTGCGGGCCGCCTTCAGCCGCGCCTCGCCGTTGTCGAACACGGTCCAGGTGTCGGGGCCGGAGATGGTGATCGGCTTGCCGCTGAAGCTGGGCAGCGGGACCACCTGGTAGTCGATGTCGGCGCCGACGATGTCCGGCAGCTGCCAGGGGCCGGTGACCACCATCCCCATCCGGCCGGCGAGGAACACCTTGTACATCTGCTCGCTGCCGGGCTTGGGGTCGACGTAGACGCTCGCGTCGGCGGCGAGGGTCCGCAGCACCTCCAGTGCCCGCTCGCCGGTGGACGCGAACCCGATCTCGCGTCCGCCCGGGGCGATCACGTCGCCGCCCAGGTCCCAGATCAGCGGCCACATCCGCCAGACGGTGTCCTCGTCGCCCGTCCCCGGCCAGCCGGTGCCGAACGTGCCGTTGTCCTTGTCGGTCAGCCGTTTGGCCGTCTCGGTGAACTCCTGCCAGGTCCAGCCCTCCTCGGGCAGGTCGACCCCGGCCTTTTCGAACACCTTCTTGTTGCAGACCACGGCGAGCGAGTCGATCAGGGCGGGGGCCGCCTTGACCTTGCCGTCGATGGTGACGGCGGCCCGTGTCGGCGCCCAGTACTCCGTCCACGGGGTGGGAGCGGAGTTCACCATGTCGGTCAGGTCCGCCACCTGCGGGCTGCGGGCGACGTTGGCCAGGTCCGAGCCGAAGACGTAGGCGATGTCGGGGTAGGAGTCGGCGGCGAGTGCGGCGGTCACCTTCTGCAGCATCGCGTCGGCGAGCACTCCGCCGCCCGCGTTGATCTTGATGTCGGGGTGGGCACGCTGGAAGTCCGCCACCAGCCGTTCGATGGCGTCGCGTCCGGTGTCGGTCTGCCCGTGCCACAGCTCGATGGTGACCGGCCCGCCGGCGGCCGCGCCGTCGTCGGTGCCCGAGGCGCACCCGGACACCGTCGCGCCGGCCATCGCCGCGAACGCCAGCGCGCCGCCACGCAGGACCTCGCGTCGCGAGGGGGATGAGGTGATGCGGTGGACTGCACCCATCTTTACTCCAAGAACAGAATCAGACGCGAGGGAACCGGCGCCGGCGTGCCGGGCTCCGGGGCCCCGGCGGTGGGACTCGTGGTGGGTCTCCCTGTCATCGCCGGTGCGATCGGGGGTGGTCGGGCCGTCCGGCCCACCCACAACCGGGTATTTCAGACATTTAATGCTTTTGGTGCGCAGAGTACCTGTGATCGGTGGACCCGGCTGAGACGGCCGCGATCGCACCGCCGGACTGTGGACGGGCGGGGTCACGAGTGGTGCTCATGATCGTGCTCCAGGCCTCGTGGACACGCCCCGCCTCGGGTGCTGACAGCGGCCCTGGCGACTTGGGCCGGACTCGCGGAACATGCCGCATACCGGCTGGGCGTACCCTTCGGCGCCGAGTACTCGACTCCGGCGTTCATCGGAGTAAATCGAGCAGAAGTGGTCATGTCAAGAGTGCGTCTATGCGCAGATCTTGCTCATGCGAACGGCTTCCCGCTGCGGCCCCGAGGCGCCTCGCGCCGGGCCGGGTACCGGAATCCGCCGTGTTCAGCGGCTTCCGCGCGGCACGCGGAGCGGCCGGAAGAGAGATCACCGCTTCTTGCACGATCGACGGTTCCCGTGGACCGGTCGACGGATATGCTCATGGGATGTTACGAACTGAGCGTCATGCCCGGATTCTTGAGCATGTCTCAGCCAAGGGCAGCGTCGACGTCAACGAGCTGGCCCGGTTGCTGGCCGTCTCGGGGGCCACGGTCCGGCGCGACCTCCAGTACCTCAGTGACCGCAAGCTGCTCCAGCGCACGCACGGCGGCGCGGTCATCGGCGGCATCAGCATCGAGGTGCCGATCCAGCGCCGGATGGAACGCCGCAGACCCGAGAAGCAGGCCATCGCCAGGGCCGCCGCCGAGCTGGTCCCGCCCGGCGCGGTCGTGGGGCTGACCGGCGGCACCACCACCACCGAGGTGGCCCGGCTGCTCGTCGGGCGAGGCCCGGTGACCATCGTGACCAACGCCGTCAACATCGCCGCCGAGGTCGTGCTGCACAAGGGGGTCACCCTGGTCGTCATCGGCGGCGACGCGCGCAGCGAGAGCTACGAGCTCGTCGGCCCGATCGCCGAGAAGACGCTGGCCGACTACCACACCGACATCACCTTCCTCGGGGTCGACGGGATCAGCGCCACGCACGGGTGCACGACCCACGACCAGCTGGAGGCGGCCACCGACCGCGCGTTCGTCAGGAGCAGCGGCGGCATCGTCGTCGTGGCGGACCAGTCCAAGATCGGCAAGGTCACCTTCGCCAAGATCTGCCCCCTGCGCGACATCCAGCACCTCATCACCGACGCCGGCGCTCCGGGCGACCAGCTCGCGGCCATCGCCGACGCCGGCGTCACCGTCACCGCGGTCTGACGCCTGCCCGGGGTCGCGGTCTGACGTCTGCCCGGGGTCGCGGTCCGGTGCTGGTCCGCCACCTGCCCGGAGTCGCGTCCGGTACCGGCGTCACCGTCACCGTGGTCTGACGCCGGTCCTGCCTGCGCGGAACGGAGCAAATGCGCATTCTTGCTGAAGGCTGCTCACTCTTGTACGTTTGGTGCGTAAATCGAGCAGACTTGCGCGTCAGGAGTGTGAGATGACGTTCGTCGCGAACGAGATCGCCAGCCAGCCGTCCTGCTGGGAGCGCGCGATCGAGCTGTCGGGCAGTGCCCCCGGGCTGCCCGAGCCGGGGGAGCGGGTCGCCGTCGTCGGCTGCGGCACGTCCCTGTTCATCGCCCAGTCCTACGCGGCGCTGCGCGAGTCCGCCGGGCTCGGGGAGACCGACGCGTTCGCCGCCTCGGAGTTCCCGCACGGGCGGGCGTACGACAAGGTCGTGGCGATCTGCCGCTCCGGCACCACGACCGAGGTGCTGGAACTGTTGCGGGCCACCTCGCTGCCCACCGTCGCGGTGATCGGCGACCCGGCCACCCCGATCGTGGAGCTGGCGGACGTGCGGATCGTCCTGGACTTCGCCGATGAGAAGTCGGTCGTGCAGACGAGGTTCGCGACCACGGCGCTGACCCTGCTCCGTGCCCACCTGGCGCGGAGCGTGCCCTCGCTGCTGCCCGCGGACCTGTCCGCCCAGGCCGCGGCGGCGGTGGACGCGCCGCTGCCGCCCGGCGCCGTCGGCCGTACGCAGTTCACCTTCCTCGGCGGCGGGTGGACGAACGGAATCGCGCACGAGGCGGCGCTGAAGCTGCGCGAGGCGTCCGGGTCGTGGACCGAGTCGTACCCCGCGATGGAGTACCGGCACGGGCCGATCAGCGTGACGGACTCCGACAGCGTCGTCTGGTTCTTCGGCCCCGCGCCGGACGGCCTGGTCGCGGAGGTGGAGCGGACCGGCGCGATCGTGTCGGTGTCGGCCCTCGACCCCGTCGCCGACCTGATCCGCGCGCAGCGGCTGGCGGTGGCGCTCGCGGAGGCCAAGGGCGTCAACCCGGACGAGCCGCGCAACCTGACCCGTTCGGTCATCCTGGCCTGATCGCGGTGAGGACCCGAACGATCATCCGGTCGGCCGCCCGATGATCCTCACCGTCACGCTCAACCTGGCGCTCGACGTCACCTACGACGTCGCGGCCCTGGTTCCGCACACCACCCACCGGGTCCGGGCGGTCCGCCACCGGGCGGGCGGCAAGGGCGTCAACGTGGCCCGCGTGCTCCACACGCTCGGCCAGGAGACCGTCGCCACCGGACTGTGCGGCGGTCCCACGGGCGCGCTGATCACGCAGGAGCTGACGGACTCGTCCGTGCCGCACGACCTCGTCCCCGTCGCCGGCGACACCCGGCGGGTGGTGACGGTCACCGACGCCGACGCCACCGTCTTCGCCGAGCCCGGCCCGATCGTCGCGCCGCAGGAGTGGGAGCACTTCCAGGACCGCTTCGCCGCCCGCGCCGCCCGGGCCCGGGTCGTGGTCCTGTCCGGCAGCCTGCCGCGGGGCCTGCCCTCCGACGCCTACGCCGTGCTCACCCGGCTGGCCCGCCGGGCCGGTGCGAAGGTGCTCCTCGACAGCGGCGGCCCGGCCCTGCGGGCGGGGGCCGCCGCGGGGCCCGACCTGATCAAGCCGAACGCCGCCGAGCTGGCGGAGGCGGGTCTCGACCCCCGCACGCTGCCGCTCGTCGTCTCGCGCGGCCCGGACGGCATGCTCGCCGGAACCCCGCAGGGCCACTGGGAGGCGCTCCCCCCGGAGATCCTGCCCGGCAACCCGACCGGTGCGGGCGACGCGGCCGCCGCCGCCCTGGCCCTCGCGCTGCGGGACGACACCCCCTGGCCGCAGGCCCTGGCCGACGCCGTGGCCCTGTCCGCCTCCGCGGTCGTCACACCCGTCGCCGGAGACGTCGACCTGGCCACCTACCACCGCCTGAGAGAACACGTGACCGTGAGGGAGATCCCATGCCCCTGGTGAAGACCGCCGACATCGTCGTCCCCGGCCGCGGCGTCGCCGCCTTCAACGTGATCACCGTGGAGCACGCCGAGGCCGTCGTCGCCGGAGCGGAGGAGGCCGGAGCCCCGGTCATCTGCCAGATCAGTGAGAACGCGGTCAGGTTCCACCACGGCCGTCTCGCCCCGATCGCCGCCGCCACCGCCGCCGTCGCCGAGGCGTCCTCCGTGCCGGTCGCCCTCCACCTCGACCACGTGACGGACCTGGACCTGCTGCGCCAGGCGGCCGACCACGGTTTCGGCTCCGTGATGTACGACGGCGCGCGTCACGACTACGCGCGCAACGTCGCCCACACCGCGGAGGCCGCGTCCTGGGCACACTCCCACGGCCTGTGGCTGGAGGCCGAGCTGGGCGAGGTCGGCGGCAAGGACGGCGCCCACGCCCCGGGTGTGCGCACCGATCCGGACGAGGCGGTGTCCTTCGTCGCGGCCACCGGCGTGGACGCCCTGGCCGTCGCGGTGGGCAGCTCCCACGCGATGACCGACCGCACCGCCGCGCTCGACCACGCCCTGATCCGGAGGCTGCGCGACGCCGTACCCGTGCCGCTGGTCCTGCACGGCTCCTCCGGGGTCCCCGACGACGAGCTCCGGCAGGCCGTGCGGGAGGGCATGGTGAAGATCAATATCGGCACCGCGCTGAACATCGCCTTCACCGGCGCCGTCCGCGACGCCCTGCCCGGCCAGGTGGACCCCCGCAAATATCTCGCCCCGGCCCGCACCGCCATGGCCGAGGTCGTGTCCCACCTGCTCAAGGTCGTCGCGGGCTAGGCCCGGTCCGGTTACGGCGGTTCCGTCGGCGGAGCGTCCTGCGGGGGAGCCGCCCGGCCGGTGGTCCCGAGCCGGTCGGCGGCGCCGACCCGACCGGCCAGCAGTTCGGCCAGGTGGTAGGCCCTGACATGGGCGAGCTGGTCGAGCTGGGTGCGGCAGGAGAAACCGTCGGCGAGCAGCACCGTGCCTCCCGTGCCTCCCGTGCCTCCCGTGCCTCCCGTGCCTCCCGTGCCTCCCGTGCCTCCCGTGCCTCCCATGCCTTCCGTGTTCTCCATGGCCTTGCGCACCGCGGGCAGCAGCTGGGTCTCGGCGACCGCGACCGACACCTCGTAGTGGCCGCGCTCGGCCCCGAAGTCGCCCGCCAGACCGCAGCAGCCGCCGACCGAGCCGACCGACGCGCCGGCCCGGGTGAGCAGGTCGCGGTCGGTCTCCCAGCCCATCACCGCGTGGTGGTGACAGTGCGGCTGGGCGAGGATGTTCACACCGCCGAGATCGGGCGGGGTCCAGCCGGGCAGGCCGCCGAGGAACTCGGCGAGGGTCCTGACGGACGCGGCGACGGCCTTCGCGGCCCGGTCTCCGGGACCGAGCAGGTTGAGGGCGTCCGAGCGGAGCACCGCGGTGCAGGACGGTTCGAGGGCGACGATCGGCGTCCCCGCCTCGGCGTGCCGGGCCAGGGCGTCGACGGTGCGGCGGAGCCTGCGCCGCGCGGCGTCGAGCTGCCCGGTGGAGATCCAGGTGAGGCCGCAGCACAGGGAAGCGCGCGGGACGGCCACGGAGAAGCCCGCCCGGTTCAGCACCTCGATGGCGGCCCGCGCGACTGCGGGGGAGAAGTGGTCGGTGAAGGTGTCCACCCAGAGCAGCACGGTCGGGCCCGCCTCCGCGGCGGTCCCGGGGCGTGCTGTCCTGGGCCGCGCTGTCCCGGGCTGTACTGTCCCGGGTCGTACTGTCCCGGTCACCTCGCGCGGGGGGAAGGGAACCGCGCCGCGCGAGGAGAGTGGGGCCGCTCCGCGTGGCGGGCGTTCGCGGCGGAACCGCCGCTCGGCGAACGAGGGCAGCGGACGCCGGGGGTCGATCCCGCCGAGCAGCTTCACGAGCGCGGCCACCGGCCGGACCCGCAGCGCCGCGTTGACGGCGCGCGGCGCGAGGCCGGCCGCCCGTGCCCACCTCGGCAGCCAGCCCAGGGAGTAGTGGACGGCGGGACGCGGCCGTCCCCGGTAGGTCTGGTGCAGCACCTCGGCCTTGTAGGTGGCCATGTCGATCCCGGTGGGGCAGTCGGACAGGCACCCCTTGCAGGCCAGGCAGAGGTCGAGCACCTCGCGCACCTCCGGTGCCCGCAGGCCGCCGGGCAGGAAACCGCCCACCGCCTCCTGCAGGACCCGTGCCCGGCCCCGCGTCGAGTCCTTCTCGTCGCGCGTGGCCAGGTAGGACGGGCACATCACGGCACCGGCGCCCGTGGTCTCCGACCGGCACTTGCCGACCCCGGTGCACCGGTGCACGGCGGCGGTGAGGTCGCCCCCGTCGCCGGGGTAGCGGAAGGCCGTCCCGAGGGCGGGCGGGGGCGGAGGCTGGAGCCGCAGGTCCGCGTCGAGCGCGGCGGGCCGTACGATCACGCCCGGGTTGAGCACGTCGCCGGGGTCGAACACGGCCTTGGCGGCGGCGAAGGCGGACAGCGCGGCGGGGGAGTACATCAGCGGCAGCAGTTCGCCGCGTGCCCGGCCGTCGCCGTGCTCCCCGGACATCGAGCCTCCGTGTGAGGCGACCAGGCGGGCGGCGTCGAGCAGGAAGGCGCGGAACGCCCGCGCGCCGTCCGGGCGGCCGAAGGGGAAGTCGATGCGGATGTGCAGGCAGCCGTCCCCGAAGTGCCCGTAGGGCAGGCCGGTCAGCCCGTGACCCGTCATGAGCGCGTCGAAGTCCCGCAGGTAGGCGCCGAGGCGCTCGGGAGGTACGGCGGCGTCCTCCCAGCCGGCGTGCGCGGGGGCCCCGGCGGGCGTGCGTCCGGCCAGGCCCGCGCCGTCCTCGCGGATCCGCCACACGGCCGCCCCCCGGGCCGGGTCGGTGATCACGAGGCTGTCGAGGGCGTCCGCGTCGGCCACCAGCGCGGCGGCGGCCGAACGCAGCTCGGCGGTCGAACCGCCGCCGAGCTCGCACAGGAGCCAGCCGTTCCCCCGGGGAAGCGGTGGGACCCGCCCCGCGCCGCGCCGCGTCCGCACCACGTCGACGATGCGCGCGTCGATACCCTCCAAGGCGACGGGCCGGTGCGGGAGCAGGCCCGGTACGGCGTCCGCGGCCGCGGCCATGTCCGGGTAGCCGAGGACGACCAGCGCGGTGCGCGCGGGCGCCTCGACCAGCCGTACCTCGGCTCCGAGCACCACGCCCCAGGTGCCCTCGGTGCCGACCATGGCCCTGGCCACGTCGAAGCCGCGCTCGGGAAGCAGGTGCTCCAGTGAGTAACCGGAGATCTGCCGGGGGAACCGGCCCAGCTCGGTGCGGATCACCGCCAGGTTGTCCCGGACCACCCGCCGCAGGGCGTCCAGGGTGGGGGAGCCGGTCGTGTTCCCCCCGGCCCCGGGTGCGGGTGCGCCGGTCGTGCCTTGGCCTGTCCCCGCTGCCGGTGCGCCGGTCGCGTCGCGGCCGGCCGTCAGCCGTTCCCCGCCGCCGGTGAGCACGTCGAGTGTCAGGACGTTGTCGGCGGTGCGGCCGTAGGCGAGCGCGCGGGACCCGCACGCGTTGTTGCCGATCATCCCGCCGATCGTGCACCTGCTGTGCGTGGAGGGGTCGGGACCGAAGCGCAGGCCGTATCGGGCGGCCCGGATCTGGAGCGTGTCGAGCACGGTGCCCGGTTCGACGGTCGCGGTGCGGGCCTCGGGGTCGAGCGACCTCACCCGCCCGAGGTGCCGGGTGAAGTCGAGGACCACCCCGGGCCCGACCGCGTTGCCCGCGATCGACGTCCCGGCGCCCCTGGCGGTCAACGGCACCCCTTCGGCGCGGCAGACCGCGAGGACGGCGGCGACCTCGTCCGGGTCGCGGGGGAAGACCACCGCCGCCGGCGGCACCCGGTAGAGCGAGGCGTCGGAGGAGTACTCCGCCCGGCGCCGCGACGAGACGTCGACGTCGCGGACGCCGGCCCGGCGGAGGGCCCCGGCGAGATCGGACGGCTTCAGGACGTTCCCTCCCCGCCGGTCCCCGGGTTCCCCGACCCGGCCGGCCCGTGGCCGTGGCCATGACTGTGCCCGTGCCCGTGACTGTGCCCGTGACTGTGCCCGTGACCGGGATCCGGACCGCCCGCGGGGAGGACCCGGTCCCCGGCGCGCAGCGGTGCGTGCTCGTAGCGGCCCTCGTGCGCGATGATCGGCCGCCGGTCACCCGCCAGCTCGGGGTGCCGCTCCTCCAAGGCGCGGCGGGCCTCGGCGGTCCTCCTGAGCCCGGCGACGTACTCGCGGTCGGCGCCGTAGGTGCCCCGCCACGTCTGCGGCATCATCTCGGCCGGCGGCGGCGTGGCCGCCCGCCCGCCCAGCCCGAACGCACTCGGGATCTTGCTGGTGGCCGCGCCGCAGTCGGGACAGCCGGGCAGGGGGGCGGTGAAGGACTGGATGACCTCGAACCGGTGCCCCCGGTGGCAGCGGAGCTCGTAGATGGCCACGTCGTCAACTCCACAGGGTGATGGATCGGGTCAGGATACCGGCGACGTCGTTCTCGCCGACCGGACGCGGGGCGGTGGCGAGCAGCCGCTGCTGCTTCATCGCCCCCTCCGTGAGCGCCGGGACGTCCGCCTCGGTGTAGCCGACGCCACCGATGCCGTCGGGGAGGCCGATGTCCCGCATCAGGTTCGTCAGCACGCCGGGCAGGAACTCCGCGAGGTCATCGGGCCTGTCCGCGGCCGGGTCGAGCAGTTCGGCCGCCCGCAGGTGCCGCTCGGGCCGCGCCTCGAAGGTGAACCGGAACGCCTCGGGGGCGGTCAGCGCGACGGCCATGCCGTGCGGCACCATCGGCTCGTCCTGCGGGTAACCCTCGGGACGGAAGTCCTTGACACGCCCGGCGATCGGGTAGGCGTTGGCGTGTGGGATGTGCACGCCCGCGTTGCCGAACCCGAGTCCGGCGAACGTCGCCGCCAGCGCCATCTGAGCCCTGGCCCCGGCGTCGTCCCCGTGCCGTACGGCGGCGCGGAAGGAGTGCGCGAGCAGCTGCAGAGCGCGCTCGGACCACATGTCGGCCACCGGGTTCGAGCCGCAGTACGGCACGCGCTCCTCGGGACGTTTGCGCTCGTAGGAGGTGTACGGCCGGGCGGTGTAGCTCTCCAGGGCGTGGCAGAGGATGTCCATTCCGGCGGCGGCGGTGACCCCGGCGGGCTGGGTCAGCGTCAGGTCGGGGTCGACGACCGCCAGGACCGGGCGGAGCCGCCCGTGGCTGATCCCGGTCTTGACCTTCAGGTCGAGCACGTCGAGCACGCAGATCGTGGTGCTCTCCGACCCGGTGCCGGTGGTCGTGGGCACCGCGACCAGCGGCTTGAGCGGCTGGGACGGGGCCCGGCCGCCGCCCACCGGGGCGTTGAGGTAGTCGGTCAGCTCGCCCGGGTTGGTGGTGAGCAGGTTGACCGCCTTGGCCGTGTCGATGCTCGACCCGCCGCCGACGGCGACGAAGGCGTCCCACGGGCCGGAGGCGCGCGCGTGGTCGACGGCCGCGAGCATGCTCCGGTCGGTCGGCTCGACGTGCACGCCGTCGTACACGTGCGCCTCCATGCCGTAGCCCGCGAGCTGGTCGGCGATCCGCTGCGGCGTGCCGGTCGCGGCCACCCCGGGGTCGGTGACGACCAGGACGCGGCGGGCGCCGTACTGCCCGAGATCGAAGCCGATCTCGGCGCTGGCGCCGGGGCCGAACTTCAGGGCGGGAGCGCCGTAGGTGAAGACGGACTCGGGGTCGCCCGGAGCGGTGAACATCTCTCGTTCCTCTCTCACGCGGGGAAGCCCTCTCACTCGTAGAAGCCGTGCGGAGCCGTGCGCATCGAGCGCAGCTGCGCGGCGTCGTGGCCGAAGACCACGTTCGCGGCGGAGCGCTCCGCGATCGAGCGGATCTTCTCGACGGAGGCGTACCAGGCGCCCAGGTCGTTGACGATCGCGGCCGGGGTGGCGGGCGGGCCGTAGGAGTCGCCCATGTAGACGGCGTCGGAGGTGAAGATCATGGTTCCGGACTCGGGCAGGTCGACCCGCATGGCCATGGTGCCCGGGGTGTGGCCGGGTGCCTCGATGAGGGTGACCCCCGGCAGGATCTCGGTGTCGCCGGAGACCGTATCGAAGTCCAGGCCCTCGTAGTCGGCCTTCAGGTGGGCCCCGGTGAACGCGCCGTCGAAGCCGAAGGCGAAGTCCTTCTCCTTGTCGTTGCAGACCAGGCGGGCGCCGGTGCCGGCGAATGTCCGCACGTTGCCGGCGTGGTCGAAGTGCAGGTGCGAGAGCACCACGTAGTCGAGGTTCTCCGGGCTCACGCCGAGCCGCCCGAGCTGCGCGTCGAGGTACTGCTCCTCGGAGACCTGGTCGTAGGGGAAGAATTCCTGGAGCCCGGTCGGCACCCAGCGGGTCTCCCAGTCGCGGGGGCAGCTCGTGTCCCACAGGAGGGTGCCCTCGTCGGTTTCCACGAGGACCGCGTGGGTCGTGCAGGGGTACCACTCGACGGGCTTGTCCCGCTCCGCCCTCGGCCTGATGCTCCGGCCCGGCTTGAGCAGCAACCAGGTCAGATCACAGCTCATCGCACCGCAGTCGAGTACGTGCAACTTCATGGCCGTTCCTCCATGTGTTAACGCCAGGTTTCCGAAGGTGGCATGTAGCATGCTGCATGTCAACTGTGGAAAGTCGCGCTTTCGGTAGGCTCCACAAAGTCGCGTCGGATCCGGAAAGGTCGCCACAGGTGCAAGCTGTCGACGGCACGTCCAGCCTCACGGAACAGGTCTTCGAGGCCGTCCGCGCGGCCATCCACTCCGGTGAGCTGCGTCCGGGAGAGCTCTACTCCGTGTACCGGCTGGCCGAGGAGCTCAACGTGTCACGCACCCCGGTCCGCGAGGCGATGCTCCGGCTGGCCGAGGCCGGCATGGTGCGGTTCGAGCGCAGCCGGGGCTTCCGCGTGCTCGGGCGAGACCCCAAGGAGATCGCGGAGGTCTTCCACCTCCGGCTGCTGCTGGAGGTGCCCGCCACCCGGCTCGCCGTGCGCCGGGCCGGACCCGGCCTCGTCGAGGCGATGCGCGGCGAGCTGGAGGCGATGCGCGCCGCCGCCGGCGACCACGACGAGCCGCGCTTCATGCGGCACGACCGCGCCTTCCACGAGCTGCTGCTCGTCGCGGGCGCCAACCGCAAGCTCGTCGGCGTCGTCGGCAACCTCCGCGACGCGACGATCACGCTGGGCGCCTCCACCGTCGACCGCTCCCGGTCGCTGGCGGACATCGCCGAGGAGCACGAGCCCATCCTCGCCGCGCTGGAGGCGGGCGACGCGGACGCGGCGGCCGAGGCCATGCGCTCCCACGTGGCCCACACGGGAGAGCTCCTGCTCGCCCAGGTCGCCGCCGAGAACGGCGTCGCCGCCGACCCCGAGGACATCGACCTCATCCTCGGCACCGCCCCGTAGGCGGCCCGCCCCCGCCCGCCCCGCCCGGCGGTCCCGGCCCGCCCCGCCCGGCGGTCCCGGTCAGCGGATGCCCTCGGCGCGGAGCCGCGCGGCGAGCTCCTCGGCGTGCTCGCGCATGATCCGGGCGACGCGCTCCGTCTCCTCGTCGGTCGCGGCGCCGATCGGCAGGGAGCAGCTGATGGCGTCGGTGGCCGGGATGCGGTACGCCACCGTGACCGCCACGCACCCGATGGAGGGGGTGTTCTCCTCCCGTTCGAGGGAGTAGCCGCGTGCCCGGGTCTCCTCCAGGTCGGCCATGAGCCCGTCGTAACCGGTGATGGTGTGCTCGGTGAGCCGCGCGAGCGGGGCACCGGGCAGCAGCTGGGCGAGCTCGTCGGCGGCCCGCTCGGCGAGCAGCGCCTTGCCGAGCGCGGTGGCGTGCGCGGGCAGTTGCCGCCCCACCCGTGACGTCGCCCGGCGCGGCTCGATGGTCTCGCGGGTGGCCAGGTAGATGACGTTCGCGCCGTCGAGGCGGGCGTAGTGGGTGGTGTAGCCGGTCGCCTCGCCGATGAGCTCCAGCGTGCGGGTCGCGTACGGCAGCGCCCGGTCGCGGTCGAGGTAGGCGGTGCCGCACAGCAGCGCGTGCGGCCCGACGCCGACCGCCGAGCCGTCGGGGGTCGGTTCGATCCAGCGCATGGCGATGAGCGTGTGCAGCAGCTGGTGGAGGCTGGAGCGGGGGTATCCGGTGCGTCGCCGCAGCTCCGCGACCGTCACCGGGTCGCGGGCGGTGCCGAGCATCTCCATGATGAGGATCGTGCGCTCCGCCGACTTCACCAGTTTGGTCTCGGCCGACGGGTCGATCTGCCCGTCCATCGGGAGGCTGCTGGACGGATCGTGCGTCATCGGCGGGTCTCCTCGCGAGGGATGCGGCTCTGACGTCGGTAGCGTACGGAAGCTTCGACGCCGGTAGCGTACGAAAAATCAAGCCGGTGCGAGGCGGCGCGGTGTGGCCGCGCCGCCGCGGATGTCGCGCGTGGCCGACACCGGCGTGTCCCCGCCGGTGTTTCCGATCGCGTGGCGGCGGCGGGTGCCGGTGTTTTCGGTCGTGTGGTGGCGGATGCCGCCGGTGTCCCCGCCCGCGTGGTGGCGGCGGGCGTCACCGGGGACCTTCGTGGCCGGCGTGTCACCACCGCTGTCCCCGCTCCCGGCCGGGCTCGCTCCACGGGCCGCCCAGGCGGACGCCGGGGTCCGGCGGCGCGGGCGGTCCGGCGCCTTCGACGGCCGCGGCGAAGTGCTCGGCGTCGTCGACCGGGACGAATCCGATCGCCTCGCCCGCCGCCGGCGAGACCCAGCGGCGCCGGTTGCGGGAGACGCCCCAGACGATGTGGTGCCCGGGTTCGTCCCTGGCCAGGCACGCCTCGACCAGGCGTGCCGCGTCGCCGGGGGAGAACCAGGTGGACAGGGAGCGGACGCCGCCCGGGACGGCCTCGACCGTGCCGATGCGGGCCGAGACGACCGACATGCCGTAGGCGTCGGCGTAGAGGCTGCCCAGGGCCTCGGCGGTCGCCTTGCTCACGCCGTAGAAGGTGTCCGGCCGCGGCGGGAGCACCGCGTCGCCGCCGGCCTGGGCGGCGGGGACCATGCCGACGGCGTGCGCGGAGCCGGCGAGCAGGACCCGCCGCACGCCGGCCCTGCGGGCGGCCTCCAGCACGACGTACGTGCCGTGGATGTTGGTCTGGAGGATCTCCGCCCAGGCGCGTTCGTGGCTGTGGCCGCCCAGGTGCACGAGCAGGTCGACGCCCGCGCAGGCCGACTCCATGGCCTCCGGGTCGGTGATGGAGGCCGCCAGGAACGTCTCGCCGGGCAGGAGCCCGTCCGCCGGCGGCCGGACGTCCAGGAGGCGGATCTCCCGGTCGGGCCCGGTGAGAAGGGGCCGGATCAGCGAGCCGACCCGGCCCGAGGCCCCGGTCACGAGTAGTCGTCGGGTCACGTGTTCTCCCTCGCCGTGGTGTCGGCACGCATATGAGGCGAATGATTAACAGTCTTGACATCTCATTGGTGCGATTCATACCGTACCGCATACGTCCACTGACATGAACTGTTTCACATATGTGAACAGAAGGTGGCCATGGAACACCGCCCGGCGTGCACGCTCCCGAGCCGGAGATCTCCCGGAGAACGCCGGACGCTCGGACGACGCCGAGAACCCGCCCACGAGAACACCCACGGAGAGGAGTCACACAGTGGCTGCACCCCACGTGACGAACACTGCTTCGGGGGCCGCGACCCGGGACCGGCCTCTCCCCGACACGGGCGGCCGTTCCGGGCGACCCGGCCGCGAGCCCCACCGGGTGGGAGTCCGGGCACCGTGGTGGTTCGTCGTGCCGGCGATCGCCGTCTACCTCTTCATCGTCGTCGTCCCCAGCGTCAACGGCGCGTTCTTCTCCTTCACCGACTGGAACGGGCTGAGACCCGACTGGTCCTTCGTCGGCCTGGACAACTTCAGCGCGGTCCTCGCCGACCGGGCGGCGCAGGACGCCCTGGTCAACACGCTGATCCTGGCCGCCGTGGTGACCGTCCTGCAGAACGCCGCGGGGCTGTTGCTGGCGCTCGGCGTCAACACCGTGGTGAAGAGCCGTTACGTGCTCCGCGTGATCTTCTTCGCACCCGTCGTGCTCACCCCGCTCGTGGCCGGCTTCGTGTGGAGCTACCTGCTCTCCCCGAACGGCGCGGTCAACGACGCGCTCACCGGCCTGGGGCTGGGGTCGCTGGCCCACGACTGGCTGGGCGACCCCGACACCGCGCTCTACGCCATCGCCGCCGAGATCGTCTGGCAGTTCTCCGGCTACTCGATGGTGATCTACCTGGCCGGGTTGCAGGCCATCCCGAGGGAGGTGCTGGAGGCGGCGACGATCGACGGCGCCGGCCCGTGGAGCAAGTTCCGCAACGTCGTCCTCCCCCTGCTCAACGGGGCGGTCGTCATCAACGTGATGCTCTGCCTCATCGGCGGCCTGAAACAGTTCGACCAGGTCATGGCCATGACAGGCGGAGGCCCCGGCACCGCGACGGAGACGACCTCCACGGTCATCTACAAGAGCGCCTTCACACTGGGCGACTACCCCCTCTCCATCGCCCTCGCCGTCGTCATGACCCTGGTCATCGCGATCCTCGCGGCCGTCCAGTACCGCCTCACGCTCAGGAAGAGTCACTGATGCACGCGCGCTACACCTGGCGGACGCTGACGCGGGAAGTCACCCTCATCCTCGTCGCGCTCGTGTTCCTCGTGCCCCTCGTCGGGCTGCTCAACGTCTCGCTGAAACCGCAGAGCAGCCAGACGAGCGCGCTGGCGTTCGAGTTCCCGCCGACGCTCGACAACTACGTGCAGGCGTGGAACCAGGCCAGCCTGGGTGCGGCGCTGGCCAACAGCTTCGCCATCACCGCGCTCAGCGTCATCCTGATCGTCGCCTGCTCGGCGCCGGCCGCCTACCCGCTCGCCCGCGTCACCCGCGGGTGGTCCCGGTACACCTTCTACTTCCTGATCGGCGGCCTGCTCGTCCCGGGGCAGCTGGCCCTGCTCCCGCTGTACGCGACCATGCGGGACGCCGGCCTGCTCGGCTCGCTCTGGTCGGTCGTCCTCATCAACGTCGGGCAGCAGATGCCCTTCTCGGTCTTCCTGTACACGATGTTCCTGCGCGAGCTGCCGCCGGACTACGAGGAGGCCGCGCTGCTGGACGGATGCGGCCCGACGAGGTCGTTCCTGACGGTGGTCTTCCCGCTGCTGCGGCCGGTGACCGGCACCGTGGTCATCCTCAACGCGGTGGGCATCTGGAACGAGTTCTTCACCCCGCTGCTCTACCTCGGCGGCAGCGACAACACCACCGCACCGGTCGCCATCTACGGCTTCGTGAGCCAGTACGTGTCACAGTGGCCGCTGATCTTCGCCGGGCTCGTCATCAGCGTCATCCCGATCCTGGTCGTCTACTTCGCGCTCCAGAAGCACATCATCAAGGGCTTCGCGGGCGGCCTCAAAGGCTGACGCCCGCCCCCGCCCCACCTCACCCCCCGCCCCACCTCTCCGACTCGGAGGAGCCATGAAGTCCACCCGCCCCACCCGGCCGCTCACCGCACTGTGCTGCCTCACCGTCACGGTCGCGGCCCTCGGCGCCTGCTCCACATCCGGAGGATCCGCCGGCGGCGCCACCGGCGGCGACGCCTCCCAGGTGCTGACCTTCGCCGCGGCGGGCCAGGGCCCGGCGCAGGCCGTGGTCGAGGCGTTCCAGAAGGCCAACCCCGGCGTCACCGTCAAGGCCACCTACACCGAGGACGACGCCTCCTACCAGCAGCAGTTGCGCACCCAGCTCTCCTCCGGCACCGCCCCCGACGTGTTCCGGATGTGGCCCGGCGGCGGCAACACGATGGCGGTCCGGGACCTTGGCGCCGACGGCATGCTCATGGACCTGTCCGGCGAAAGCTGGGCCGCCAAGTTGAGCGAGGCCCAGAAGGCCGTCTCCTCCGACCCGAACGGCAAGATCGTCGCCATCCCGGTGACGATCGGCGCGATCGGCGCCGTCTGGAACGACCAGGCCCTGAGCAAGAGCGGGCTGAGCAAGCCCGCCACCTGGTCGGAGGTGCTGAGCTTCTGCAAGGCCGCGAAAGAGAAGGGCGTGATCGCCTTCTCCCTCGGCCTGAAGTCGTCCTGGGTCACCCAGTTGGTGCCGTACGCGCTGACGGCGTCGCTGGTGTACGGGCCGAACCCGGACTTCGCCCAGCAGCAGAAGGACGGCAAGGCCAGCTTCGCCAAGTCCGAGTGGAAGCAGGCGATGGAGAAGTACCTGCAGATGCGGGACTCCGGCTGCTTCAACGACAGCCCCAACGGGGTCGGCTACGACGAGCAAATGCAGATGCTCGGGCAGGGCAAGGCCCTGGGGGCGGTGCACGTCATCTCGGCCGTCCAGTCGGCCCGCAAGTACGCCCCCGAGGGCACCACGTTCTCGTTGAGCCCGTTCCCGGCGACCGACAGCGCGGACGGCGTCCACGTCCCCGTCGCGGTCGGCATCGAGTACGGCGTCAACGCCAAGGCGAAGAACCCCGAGCTCGCCAGGAAGTTCATGCAGTTCCTGGCCTCGGAGGAGGCGCAGGCGCTCTACGCGACCGCCTCGGGGAGCAGCCCCGCGCTGCCGACCACGACGTTCAAGGCCGACGCCCTGCAGCAGCCGGTGCTCGACGCGGTCAAGGCGGGCAGGGCGACGGTCTACCCCGACCAGGCCTGGCCCGGCCCCAAGGTGCAGCAGGAGCACCTGACGTCCATCCAGGAGCTGTTCAACGGGACGATCGACGTCCCCACCGTGCTCAGCCGCATGGACAAGGCGTTCGCGTCCGAGAAGTGAGGACGGGCTCCGGCCGGGGGGACGACGCCGCCCGCCGTCACCGGCTCATCCGCAACGACAGTGAGGAAGTTATGACCTTCGAAGGAATCCTGTTCTTCCCGGTGACACCGTTCGGTGGCGACGGGGGTGTGGACGAGGACGCCTTGGCCGAGCACATCGAGAACGGCGTCGGGGCGGGTGCCGGCGGCGTGTTCGTCGCCTGCGGCACGGGGGAGTTCCACGCCCTCTCGCCGGCGGAGATCGAGACCTGCGCGCGGGTCGCCGCCGCGGTCACGGCCGGCCGGGTGCCGGTCTTCGCCGCCGCCGGCGGCCCGCTGCCGGTCGCGCTGGAGCAGGTGCGCCGGATCGAGCGCGCGGGCGCCGACGGCGTCCTGCTCATGCCGCCCTACCTGGTGACCGGCCCCCAGCGGGGCTTGCTGGAGTACGTCCGGGCGGTCTCGGCCGCCACCTCGCTGCGGATCATCTTCTACCAGCGCGGCGCCGCCGTCCCCACCCCGGGTACGGCCGCCGAGATGGCCGCCGTGCCCAACGTCGTCGGGATCAAGGACGGCGTCGGCAGCATCGAGCTGATGCAGCGCACGGTGCTCGCCGTGCGCCGCGAGGCCGGGGAGGGATTCCAGTTCTTCAACGGCCTGCCGACCGCCGAGATGACCGCGCAGGCGTACCGCACGATCGGCGTGCCGCTGTACTCCTCGGCGGTCTTCGGCTTCGCCCCCGAGGTAGCGCTCCGCTTCCACCGGGCGGTCGGCACCGGTGACGACACGACCGCCCGGACCCTGCTGGAGGAGTTCTACGAGCCGCTGGTCGCGCTGCGCGAGGAGGTGAGCGGCTACCCCGTCTCCCTGGTCAAGGCGGGCGTGCGGCTGCGCGGCCTCGACGTCGGAGGGGTGCGTCCGCCGCTGGTGGACCCCACCCCCGAGCACCTGGAACGGCTGGACGCCCTCATCGGCCGCGGCCTGGAGCTGGTCGGCCGATGAGGATCCTCGACCTGGTCGTCACCCCCGTCGCCTTCCGCGACCCGCCCCTGCTGAACGCGAGCGGGGTGCACGAGCCCCTGGTGCTCCGCTGCGTGCTGCAACTCGTCGTCGAGGGCGGCGTCGTCGGCCTCGGCGAATGCCCCGGCGAACGCGCGCACGTCGAGCGGCTCGTCGCGGCGGGCGAACGGATCCGCGGCATGAGCGTCTTCGCCACCGGCGCGATCGAGCGGGCCGTCGACGAGGCGCTCGGCGGGCCCGGCGGCCCGCTGCGGAAGATCGACCGCGTCGCGGCCTTCTCCGCGATCGAGGTCGCCTGCCTGGACGCCCAGGGCAGGCTCACCGGCCTGCCGGTCAGCGACCTGCTGGGCGGGGCCGTCCGCGACGCGGTGCCCTACAGCGCCTACCTGTTCTACAAGTGGGCCGAGCACCCGGCGCTCGACGGCGGCGCGGCCGTCGGCGACGAGTGGGGTGCCGCGCTCGACCCGGCGGGGGTGGTCGACCAGGCCCGCCGGATGATCGACCGGTACGGGTTCCGCTCCATCAAGCTCAAGGGCGGCGTCTTCCCGCCCGACCAGGAGATCGCGGCGATCCGTGCCCTCCGGGAGGCGTTCCCCGACCACCCGCTGCGGATCGACCCCAACTGCGCGTGGACGGTCGAGACGTCACGATACGTGGCGGACGAGCTCAAGGGGGTGCTGGAGTACCTGGAGGACCCGACCGCCGGGGTCGAGGGGATGGCGGCCGTGTCCGCCACCGCGACGATGCCGCTGGCGACCAACATGTGCGTGGTCTCATTCGAGGAGGTCCGGCCCGCGGTGGAGCGCGACGCCGTCCAGGTCGTGCTCTCCGACCACCACTACTGGGGAGGGCTGCGCCGCACCCGCGAGCTGGCCGCGGTCTGCGAGACGCTCGGGCTGGGCATGTCGATGCACTCCAACTCCCACCTGGGCATCAGCCTCGCGGCGATGACGCACGTCGCGGCGGCGACGCCGAACCTCACCTACGCGTGCGACACCCACTACCCGTGGAACGCCGCCGACGACGTGGTGGCCGGCGGGCCGCTGCGCTTCGTGGACGGCGCGGTGCCGGTCCCCCGCGGGCCCGGCCTCGGGGTGGAGCTCGACCACGCGGTGCTGGACCGGCTGCACGGGGCGTACATCGCGTCCGGCCGCGAACGCCGCGACGACACCGGCTACATGCGCCGGATCGAGCCCGGCTACGACCCCGCCCTGCCGCGCTGGTGAGCCCGGGAACGGCCCGGCGCCCCGCACGCGGGACGCCGAGGGGGGCCACGTGAGGAGCACCGTCTACCTGCATCCGTGGGACGTCGTGGGAGATCCGGCCGCCCCCGAGCGGGTGGCCCGGCTCGGGGCCGGGTCCGTCGCCCTCGCCGCGGCCTACCACTCGGTGCGGGCCTGCACCCCGCACCACCCGCGGCGGCGCGTGGTGGACGCCCGGCACGCGGCCCTGTACGTGCCCGTCAGGGCCGGCGTCTGGGCGGGTAGCAGGCTCGTCCCGGAGAGCGGCGCGGCCTGGGCGGGCGGCGAGGACGCGTTCGGCCGCGCGCGCGAGGCGCTGGGCGGCCACGGGCTCGCCGTCGACGCCTGGGTCGTGCTGACGCACAGCACGATCCTCGGCGAGCGCCATCCCGAGCTCACCGTGCGCAACGCCTTCGGCGACCGCTACCCCTACGCCCTGTGCCCGTCCGATCCGGACGTCCGCGGCTACTGCGGACTGGTCGTGGCGGAGGTGCTGGCGCAGGGTGCCCCCGACGGGCTCGTGGTCGAGGCGTGCGGCCCGCTCGGGATCGGGCACCAGGGCCACCACGAGAAGACGGCGGGCGCCGACTGGACCGGTACGGACGAGGCGCTGCTGTCGATCTGCCTGTGCCGCGCGTGCCGGCGTTCCCTGACCGCGGAGGGGGTGGAGCCCGACCGGCTCGGCGCGGTGGTGCGCGCAGCCGTCGGCGCCGGGCACGGCTCCGTCGCCGAGGCGCTCGGCCCCCTGGCCGAGCCGGTCCTGCGGGTCCGGCGGGCCGCGACGGGATCGCTGCGGGAGGAGGTGATCCGGCTGGTCCGGCGGGCCGGGGTCGCCCGGCTCGTCTTCCACGCCTCCGCCGACCCGTGGGCCACCGCGCCCGGCGCGGTGGTCCTCGACGCCGGGAGGCGGATCGACACCTACGTGGCCGGCTGCTGGGGAACCGCTGAGACCGGAGCCGCCACCCTGGCCGCCATGCGCGAGACCATGCGCGAGGCCATGCGCGAGGCCGTGCCGGCGACCGTGCCGGAGGCCGGGCGGGCGGCTGCCCCGGGGGGTGGACGTGAGGCCGCGGGGCCCGGTCCGCGCCTGGGTGCGTACGTCACCATCCTGCCGCCGCACCCGCCCGACGCCGCGGCGTTCGCCCGCGACTGGGGCCGTCTGCTGTCCGCCGGGGCGGACGAGCTTCACCTCTATCACGCGGGGTTCGCCTCCACCTCCCGACTGACCGCCGCCGCCGGCGCGCTGGCCGCGCTCCGCGCCGGATGAGCGCCAGGCGGGCCCACCCCCACCCGGCTCCAGGCGGGGCCGTACGGCTCAATGTGGCCGCATCCGGCTCCGTGCGGCCCCGCACGCGGCGGTTCCGCGGCGGACCCGGCGGCCGGCTCCCACGACGACCCTGGAAGGAACCATGACGCGTTCGCAGCCCCTTGAGGCGTGCCTGTGGATCACCCCCAAGATCTTCGACGACCTCACCGACCCCGTCCCCGGGATCGAGGCGTTCTTCGACCACCATGCCGCCTGGACCGACGGCCGTCCGGTGACCGTCGTCTTCTGCGCCTCCAACGGCGACCATGTGCTCAACTACAGCGGCGACCGTTCGGCTCGTTTCGACTGGGCCCGCTACAACTGTTTCGCGCCAGGTGAGGGCGGGCCGGCGGCGCCAGCCCGCGCGCACAACCTCGACTGGCTGGTCCGGGTGCGCGAGGGCGGGGAGCGCTCGTCCAACCCGTACTCGGCCGGGCCGATGTTCACCCTGTCGGAGCAGCCGATGGACTATCACGTCCTGGCGGGCGTCTACACGGCGATCCGCCGGGTCGCCGCCCGGCGGGGGCTGGAGGTGCGACTGCTGGAGTACCTGGAGCCGGGGCCGGAGTTCTGCCGCAGCGAGTGGAAGACGCTGCGCCACCCCGAGGTCTCCGCGGCCGCCGCCGACGCCGGCGGGCACGTGGTGCCCGGTGTCGTCGACGTGACCCTCCCGCTCGCCGCCGACCCCCGCGCCTACGCGGCCTATCCGCAGGGCTTCGCCGCGGGGCTGGCGGCCGGGGACTTCGTGGCCGCCCAGACGGCCGCGTTCGTCGCGGACTTCGACCTCGACGGCATCCTGCTCGGCAACCAGTTCGGCCTGGTCGGTTTCTGGAACCCGCGCAACGCCCCCGAGCCCACGGCCGGGCGCCGCGCCGGGATCGAGCGGTTCTTCACCCGCCTGCGCGCGGCCATGGGGGACCGCCTCGTCTACTGGATGGACACCTACTGGCGGGCCGACGTCGAGCGGGAGGCCTGGGGCATGTCGGACGCCTGCTACGCCACGCTCGACGCGATCCTCGTCTCCACCTTCGCCGTGCTCGTCGAGCGCACCGAGATCGTGCCCAACGTGCGCAGCAAGGCGGCGCTGGACGGGCCGCGCGTGCTGTTCGGACTGGACTTCGTCGACCCCTGGTACTGGTACCGCACCCACCTGGACGACCGCCGCACCTACCTGTTCCAGCGCGAGACGCTCGCCGCCGAGGCCGCATACGTCGACGGTGTCTCCTTCTTCGCCAACGACACCTTCGGTCACTTCGTCCCGCAGGCTCCGCTGGCCGAGACCCTCGCCGTGGTGCGGGCGGCCGACTGACGCCGGGACCGGCCCGGCACCGGACCGGAGGCCCGCGGGGGCACCGGGCCGGTGCCGGGCCGGGCGGATGCACCACGGCATGTCCCTTGCGTTGGGGAAAAGCCTATTTCTTCGCCGGTCACGTGCGGCGAGAAATGCAAAAATGGCGAGAGTCGTCGTTGACTCTGCTCCGATCACCGCGCAGATTTCCCCCATCCCCGTTTCCACGGGATGGTCGGAGGTCTTATGAAAATCGCGGGACTTTCCATTCTCGCCACCGGATCCCTCCTGTTGTCCATGGTGGTGGGCTCACCCGCCGTGGCGACGCCGAGCCCACCGGCCGGCGAAGAGGGAATACACGTATACACCGGAGAAATAACACCCGAACAACTCGGCATATTGCTGAAATCCGGCGTCGACCGGGAAGAACTGCGGATCACCAGGTCCGCCGACGGTAAGAAAGTCGCCGTCCAGGCGATTCTCGGCGCCGTCCAGGCGGAACAGCTCCGCGGCGACGGTCTCGACCTGCGGGCACAACAGCCCGCGGCCGACCGGAGGGCCGCCAAGGGCGACGGCGTCTTCAAGCCGTACGGCGGCGCCGGGGGCATCCGCGAGCAGATCGTCGCCGCCGCGAACGCCAGGCCCGGCATCGCGAAGGTCGTCGACTTCGGCACCACGCTCAAGGGACAGCCCCTCACCGCGATCAAGGTCACCAAGAACGCGCGGCAGCTCAGGGACGGCACCCGCAAGGCCGTGCTCTACGCCTCCGCCCAGCACGCCCGCGAGTGGATCACCCCGGAGATGACCCGCAGGCTCCTGCTCCACTTCCTCAACGGCTACGGCACCGACCCCGAGCTCACCAGGCTGGTCGACACCACCGAGCTGTGGTTCGTCCCGGTGGCCAACCCCGACGGCTACGACCACACCTTCACCGAGGGCAACCGGCTCTGGCGCAAGAACCTGCGCGACAACGACGGTGACGGGCGGCTCACCACGGCCGACGGCGTCGACCTCAACCGCAACTTCGCCTACAAGTGGGGCTACGACAACGAGGGTTCCTCCGCCAACCCGGCCAGCCAGACCTACCGCGGCGCGCGTCCGCAGTCGGAGCCGGAGACCCGGGCCATGGACGACCTCACCAAGAGGGTCCGCTTCACCTACATGCTCAACTACCACTCGGCCGCCCAGCTGCTGCTGTACGGGATCGGCTGGCAGCAGGCCACCCCCTCGCCCGACGACCTGATCTTCGAGGCGCTGCTCGGGGACGACGCGAAACCCGCCGTCCCCGGGTACGACCCCGACCTCGGCGCCGAGCTCTACACCACCAACGGTGAGACCGACGGCCACATGACCAACAGGCGGCACATCCTGGCGGTCACGCCGGAGATGAGCACCTGTGAGGTCGCGGTG
Source organism: Streptosporangium becharense (assembly GCF_014204985.1). Lineage (NCBI taxonomy): Bacteria > Bacillati > Actinomycetota > Actinomycetes > Streptosporangiales > Streptosporangiaceae > Streptosporangium > Streptosporangium becharense. Next base: position 5,273,825 of record NZ_JACHMP010000001.1, read on the forward strand.
GAGAGCGTCCCGGACGACGAGTGGACGCTCGCCGACTGCGAGGGCGGCCTCGGCTTCACCTTCCCCGACAGCGAGGCGCTGGTCCAGGCGGAGTTCGCCAAGAACATCCCGCTCGCGGTCGCCACCGCCGCGTCGGTGAAGACCCCCGACCGGCCGGTCTCCCCGGTCGGCGGCACCGTCCCCGACTTCGACCCCGACACCTTCTCCGTCTCGTACGGCGACCCGCAGCCGGTCGCCGTGGTCGCCCGGCGCTCCCTGTCGGCCAAGCGGATGCGTTTCCGCGTCAACGGCGGCCCCGTGCGGACCCGCGCGCTCACCGAGTGGAACGGTGGCGAGAGGTACGGCGACGAGAACGACGAGTACTTCGCCGAGTACCGCGCCAGGGTCGAAGGCGCCGAGCCGGGCGACGAGGTCGAGGTGTGGTTCACCGGTCGCAGGGCCGGCACCGGCACCGTGGAGAGCGAGCGCTTCACGTACAAGCTGGAGAAGAAGTCCAAGGCCGGGGTGCTCGTCCTGGCCAACGAGGACTACACCGGCCTCAACCCCGACTACCCGCCGTCGGTGACCGCGCCGAAGTACGCCGCGCAGTACGCGCAGGCGCTGGAGAGCGCCGGCTACGCCTCCGAGACATGGGACGTCGACGCCCAGGGCGTGCCGCACCACCTCGGGGTGCTCAGCCACTTCAAGGCGGTGGCGTGGTACCTCGGTGACGACCGGCTGGCGATGGACACCCAGGACGTGGCAACCCAGACCCCGCTCGGCCCGCTGCCCGACCTGGACGTCAGACGCTCGCAGCAGGACCTGACCATCTCGGTCCGCGACTACCTGAACGAGGGCGGCAAGCTGCTGCACACCGGCGAGACCGCCGGATACTTCGGCCTGCTCGGCGACACGCTGGGCGGCGTCTACTACGGTCTGGACGGTGCCCCGGACGCCGACTGCGTCATCACCACCTCGGCCGGCTTCTACGAGGAGTGCCTGATCCTGGCCGACGACTTCGCCCAGTACTACCTGGGCGTCGACGGCCGCAGCCCGCGCAACGGGCCGACCGGGTTCACCGGCACCGGAGACGTGCTGAAGGGCACCGGCGGCACCTTCGGCGGCCCCGCGGTCGCCGACAACCCGCTGAACGAGGCGGGCAGCCTGCAGGTGACGAGCGACACCCTGCCGCCGGACAGGTTCCCGCAGTTCAGGAGCGAGGCGTCGGCCGAGTACATCGGGGCGACCGGGCCATTCGACCCCGTCGAGGGCGAATGGCACATGGCCGGCGAGCACACCGACGACGCCTACATGCGGCTGACGCGGACGATCGACCTGACGTCGGTCACCGCGGGGCAGCAGCCCAAGCTCGGGTTCCAGCTCTCCTTCGACACCGAGCAGGGGTACGACCACGTCATCGTCGAGGCGCACACGACCGGGCAGGACGACTGGACAACGCTGCCCGACCTGAACGGCCGGACCTCCACCGCGGTCCCGGCCGACTGCGCGGCCGGCTACCTGCTGCGGGGGCACCCGTGGCTGCTGCGCTACCTGACGCCGGGCACCCCGTGCACGGCGACCGGGACCAGCGGCTCGTGGAACGCCTTCACCGGCGACTCGGGCGGCTGGCGGCAGGTGGCCTTCGACCTGTCCGCGTACGCGGGCCGGCAGGTCGAGGTGTCGGTGAGCTACGTGACCGACCCGGCCACCGGCGGTGCCGGTGTGTTCGTGGACGACACCAGGGTCACCACCACCGGCGGCGAACCGGTCGCCGAGGGCTTCGAGTCCGGCCTCGGCGCCTGGTCGGTGCCCGGGCCGCCGCAGGGCAGCCCGGCGGGTTCCGGTGACTTCACCCGGGCACGGGCCGACAAGACGGCGGCCGTCTCGACGAAGGACAGCGTGTTCCTCGGCTTCGGCCTGGAGCAGGTGGCGGACCCGGCGGAGCGGGCCGCGACCATCAAGAAGATCATGAAGCACCTGATCGGCTGACCCGTACCGGGTCCGCCCTCGCGAGGCCGGGTGCCGCCCCCGCGGCGCCCGGCCTTCGCGCGCACCCCCTGGGTGCGGGTCGCCCGCCGGTCCGTCCGCGCGTCTTCGGTGTCCTCCGTGTCCTCCGCGTCTTCGGTGTCTTCGGTGTCTTCGGTGTGAGGTGACGATCCCTGAGGCGGCCGAGGGGCAGGTGCGCCTCTACCCCCTTCCCCGTCCGGCGGACCTGCCCGCTCCACCGGGTCGCGGACGCCCACCGCGAGGTCGAGACCCGGCACGGGCGTGGCAAGGTCGTGCTCACGACCGGGTGAGGGACCGGGCCGCGATGTGCCGAATCGGGCTGGGGTCTGGTCAAACCGCCTTAATTCTTAGTAAGGTTTCTTGTTAATAACGTGCTATCCGTCGGCCGTTGGACATGTTCCGCCTCCCTTTCCCCCTAAGGAGGAGTCCACGTGCACAAGCGACACAGGGCGGCCGCCGTCGGCGCCGCCGCGATCACCGCGGGTTCCGTGCTGGCGCTGCTGCCGTCCGCGCCGGCCGTCGCCCACGGCTCCATGTCGAACCCGCCGAGCCGGGCCTACGTCTGCAAGAGCGAAGGCCCGGAGACCCCGAAGTCCGCCGCGTGCAAGGCGGCCATCGCGGCGGGCGGCACCCAGGCCTTCTACGACTGGCACGAGGTGTCCCGGCTGGAGGCCGGCGGCAACCACCGTGCGATCATCCCGGACGGCCAGCTGTGCGGCGCCGGACGGGAGAAGTACCGGGGGCTCAACCTCACCCGGACCGACTGGCCCGCGACCAGGGTCTCCCCCGGCGCGCTGACGATCACCTACCACGCGACCGCGCCACACGCGAACAGCAACTTCGAGTTCTACATCACCAGGGCGGGCTACGACCCGTCCCAGCCGTTGCGCTGGTCCGACCTGGAGCACATCAGGACCTTCACCAACCAGAACCCGACCACCTTCACCAACTGGACGATCAACCTCCCGCAGCGCAGCGGACGCCACATCCTCTACTCCATCTGGCAGCGTGTGGTGGGCAGCACCGAGGCCTTCTACACCTGCTCCGACGTCGACTTCGGCGGCGGCAACAACCCCGGCCCGTCACCGACCCCGACCGTGACGCCCACGCAGAACCCCACGCAGAGCCCCACCCCGACCGTGACGCCCACGCAGCCGAGCGGGACCTGGGCGGCCAACACCGCCTACCAGGTGGGTGCTCTGGTCACCTACGGCGGCGTGACCTACCGGTGCCGGCAGGCGCACACCTCCCTGCCCGGCTGGGAGCCGCCGGCCGTCGCAGCGCTGTGGGAAGCCGTCTGACCCGATGAGTGCCGACCGGGACGGCCCGCGCGGTCCCGGTCCGACGGCTCGCACCGTTCCGGCCGAGGCGGCCCGCCCCACCCCGGCCGGAACGGCCTGCGTCGTTCCTGTTGAAGGCCCATGCCCTTCCACCCGGAAGAACCCACGTCGTTCCGGGTGGAACGGCCCCGCCCGAGGAGTCACGATGAGACGCATGGTTCCGGCGGCGCTCCTGGGCGTCCTGCTGCTCGCGGGCTGCGGTGCCCACAGCATCCACGAGCTGCGCGGTGGCGCCGGTCACGGAGCGCACGGCGCCGCCGGTCGGGGGACGTCCGCCGGCACCGGCCACGGGGAACACGGTGGCGTGCCGCCCGGTTCGCCCGTGCGGACCGCCGCGGGGGCGGTGTTCAACGCCGCCGATGTGATGTTCCTGCAGATGATGGTGCCCCACAACGGCCAGGGGGTGGAGCTGGTGCGGCTGGCCCGGGAACGGCCGGTCCGCCCCGAGGTCCGGCGACTGGCCGAGGCGATCGGCGCCACCCAGGAGCATGAGGCCGCCTCGATGGCCGGTCTGCTGCGTACCTGGGGCCGGCCCGCCACGGCCGAGGATGACGAGCACGCCGCCCACGGCGGGATGCCGGAGATCAGCGAGGAGGAGATTGCGGCGCTCACCGGGGCGCCGCCGGCCGAATTCGAGAGGAGGTTCCTCAACATGCTGATCGCCCAGCAGGACGACGCCGCCCAGATGGCCAGGGCCGCGCTGGCGGGTGGGCTGAACTCGCAGGTCAGGGAGATGGCCGGGAGGGTCGACGCCTCGCGTACGGCGCAGATCTCGCAGATGATCGGCCTGCTGGGCCGATAACGGTTTGTCCACTGACTCCCCCCTGTGAGATATTTCCTACCTGACATAAGGGAAATAGGGGAGAGTCATGCGTAAGTTCCTCGGGGTCGTCACCGGACTGGTTCTGGCCGGGACCCTCGCCGCGTGCGGCGGCGCGTCGACCGACGCGACACAGGCCGGTTCCGCGACCCCGGCGGCCGACGCACCGATCAAGGTCGGGGTCAACCCCGTGCCCCACGGCGAGGTGCTCAAGTACGTCAAGGACAACCTCGCCGCCAAGGCCGGGCTGAACCTGGAGATCGTCGAGTTCACCGACTACGTCCAGCCCAACACCCAGCTCGACGAGGGAAACCTGGACGCCAACTACTTCCAGCACATCCCGTACCTGGAGGAGTTCTCCAAGGGCAAGGGCATCACGCTGAGCTGGGTCGCCCCGGTTCACATCGAGCCGCTGGGCCTCTACTCCAAGAAGATCAAGAGCATCGGCGAGCTCGCCCAGGGTGCCCAGGTGGCCCTGCCCAACGACGCGAGCAACCTCGGCCGCTCGCTCAAGCTCCTGGCCGACAATGGTGTGATCACCCTCAAAGAGGGCGTCGGCGTCAAGGCGACCGAGCGCGACGTGGCGGGCAACCCCAAGGAGCTGAAGTTCCAGCCGCTGGAGGCGGCCCAGCTGCCCCGCTCCCTGGAGGACGTCGACGCCGCGGTCATCAACGGCAACTACGCCCTGGAATCGGGGCTCCAGCCCGCGACCGACTCCCTCCTCCTGGAGAAGGGCGAGAACAACCCGTACGCCAACGGCCTGGTGACGGTGCCCGCCAAGGTCGGCGACCCGCGCGTCAAGAAGCTCGCCGAGGTCCTTCAGGGCCCCGAGGTCAAGAAGTTCATCGAGGACAAGTACAAGGGTGCGGTGCTGCCCGCCCAGTGAGAGGCCGCCGGGAGGAGGCGCCCGCCGGGTGCTCGTGAGGCGTCACCGCTCGTCGAGGGACGAGAGCACCGCGGCGGCCACCTCCTCGGGGGACGTCGACGACACGTCGAACGTCAGGTCCGCCACCTCCGCGAACAGCGGTCCCCTGCGCGTCCGCTGCTTGGTCAGCATCGCCTCCAGGTCCGGTTCGAAATGCGGCCGGTGCGCGCCGGAGCGCATCCGCTCGGCCAGCACCGCCGGTGGCGCGTCCAGCCACACCACCAGCGCCGGGCCCATCGCGGCCCGGCTCTCCGGATCATCCACCACGCTCGCCGCCGCCGCGACCACCACCGGGGGACGCTCGGCCAGGGACTCCCGCAGGTGCGAGGCCTCACGCGCGTGAAGCACCCCGGCCCCCTCGCTCGCGACGGTCTCCGCCGCCGTCGCACCGCCGTACCGCGCCGCGATGTCGGGGTCGCTGTCGCGGAGCTCGCGGCCGAGCTCCTCCGCCAGCAGCCGCCCCACGGATGACTTTCCTGAGCCCATCAGGCCCGTGACGACGATCGGGCGGTCATACTCCACTGCTGCCTCCGGCGGGTGACGTTTGAGATTCGTATGGGGGATAGGGGTGATGCGTTGGCTCGAAGGAGGAAATCCCATGACCATCGCAGGCGGCATCATTCTCATCATGCTCGGCGCCATTCTCGCGTGGGCCGTCGAGTTCGACATCGCCGGGTTCGACATCAACATCGTCGGTGTCATCCTGATGCTCGGCGGCCTCGTCTGGCTCTCGTTCGCGATCTACCGTCTCAGGATCGCCCGCCGGGCCGTGGAGCCCACCACCGTGGTCGAGGATCCGGTGACCCACCGCCGCGTCTACGAGGAGCGTCACTACAACGACCCGCCGGTGATGTGACCGCGGGACACCCCACGCGAGAACGAACAGGGTCGACACTGTGTCGTAGCAGTGCCGAAGCAGTGCCGGAGCAGTGTCGCAATCACGCCGGAGCCGCGTCCGCCTACGGACGCCGCCCGCGGCTCCCCGGACACAGGCGAATCCGTTAGAGCCCACCCCTGACGGGTAGTCGTGCCCCCTTGGTAGACGCGAATGGAGGACGGGACGTTGAGCAGGGCCGTATCCCGAAGTGCGAGCGCCGTGAGCGGAATGATCGGCGGTGCGATCGCCGGGGCCATCTTCAAGCAGATCTGGAAGGTCGTGTCGGGCAAGGACGACGCGCCGCAGGCGACATCGGAGGAGTACGGGTGGCGCGAGATCCTGCTCGCCTCGGCCATCCAGGGTGCGATCTTCGGTGTGGTCAAGGCGGCGATCGACCGTTCCGCGGCGCGCAGCATCCACAGAGCCACCGGTAAGTGACACCGGGACGCCGGAACTCCCGGACGTCGAAACTTCCGAACTTCCGGACGCCGGAGCTTCTGGACGTCGCAACTTCCGGACGCCGGAGCTCCAGGACTTCCGGGCACCCGCCCCCGGGTTTGCGCACACCGGGACCCCGGCCCCATGAGGGGCCGGGGTCCTTCGCGTGTGGCGCTGTCCCGTGCCGTCCGTTCGTGTGTGGCGCCGTCCCGTGCCGTCCGTTCGTGTGTGGCGCCGTCCCGTGCCGTCCGTTCGTGTGTGAGGCCCTCTCGTACCGTCAGGTCTGTTCACCGGGCTCGCTTCGGGAGAGGCTCATGCGGCGCCTGCCCGCGTCCGGCCGCGGCGTGACCGCCGCGTCCCGGCCCGGGAGGAGAGCACGTCCGCGTAGACGGCGAGGGTCTCGGCGGCGACCCCGTCCCAGCCGTAACGGGATCGTGCCCGCTCCGCGGCGGCGGCGCCGTACGCCGCCGTCAGCAGCGGGTCGGCGAGCAGGTGCCGTAACGCGCACCCGAGCGCCTCCGGGTCGCGCGGCGGGACCAGCAGGCCGGTGACGCCCGGCAGCACCGTGTCCAGGTGCCCGCCCACGGCGGAGGCGACCACCGGGACACCGCAGGCCATGGCCTCCAGCGGCACGATGCCGAACGGCTCGTACCAGGGCACGCTCACCACCGCGCTCGCCGCGCGCATCAGGGCGGGGACGGAGTCGCGGCCCACCCTGCCGAGGAAGCGGACGCGCTCCACCACCCCGTGGTGCCCGGCGATCCGCGACAGCCGGTTCACCTCCGGGTCGCCCGGCTCGCCGCCGGCGACGACCAGAGTCGCGTCCGGGACGTGGCGCAGTGCCCGGATCACGGTCTCCACCCCTTTGCGCGGCACCGGGCGGCCGATGGACAGCAGCACCGGCCCCGGGCCCAGCTCCTCCCGCGGGCCCACCGGGGTGAAGGCGCGTACGTCCACCCCGCACGGGACGATCGCTGTACGGTTGCGGGAGACGCGCATCCGGTCCAGCTCGGCCACCTCGTCGGTGCAGGTGGCGACGACCACGTCCACGTGCCGGGCGAGGAACGTCTCGATCTCGACGCGCTCGCGCGGGCTGGTGTCGGCCGTTCCCTGGTGACGGCGCTTGACCGTGCCGAGGGCGTGGAAGGTGTGCGCGACGGGCACCGCGGTGTCCCGGGCGGCGGCCAGGGCGGCCAGCCCGCTCATCCAGAAGTGGCTGTGGGCGATGTCGGGCGGCGTGGCCGTCCAGCGGGTGGCCAGCCAGCGGCTGAAGTCGGGCATCCAGGGGAGCAGGTCGTCCTTGGCCAGTACCATGGCGGGCCCGGCGGGGACGTGCACCACGGTCACGCCGGGTGCGAAGACGACCTCGTCCTGCTGGAAGGGGGATTCCCGGCGGGTGTAGACGGCCACCTCGTGGCCCTGCGCGGCGAGTGCGAGGGACAGCGCGGCGACATGGACGTTCTGACCCCCGGCGTCGGTTCCCCCGACGGTGGCCAGGGGACTGGCGTGCTCGGACACCATTGCGATCTTCATAGGCACGGCTCCGCCGACTCTGTGGAAGAGAGCGTGCCTGCGTCCTAGGCATCCGATCGGGTTTCATTCCCCCGGCCACTTTTTCAAACACGTTCCGCGCCGGGTCAACCGCGTTTCACCTCGGACATCACGGGAAGGCGATCTGTTTTGGATGGAAGGAGTTCGACGATGGAGGCTCCGCAGTACATCGCGGCGCGCGTCCAGCGCGCGCTCGCCGAGGATGACAGAACCACGGAACTCGGCATCCGGGTGGATGTCCGGGGCGACCAGCTCTACCTGCGCGGCCAGGTCAACTGCGCCGAACGCTGCCGCCTGATCACCGAGGTGGCCCGCGAGGCGGCTCCGGGGCTGGTGATCCACAACGAGATCGACGTCGTGGACGTCCGCGAACCGGTGGGGGAGGAGAAACTGTGAGAGAGCTGCGGATCGCGGCGGTCGGAGACGTACACCTGGACGAGAGCCTCAGGGGGAGTTATCGCGAACGGCTCCGCGACATCCAGGACCGGGCCGACGTCCTGCTGCTCGCCGGAGACCTGACCCGGCACGGCACCCTGGAGGAGGCGAAGGTGGTGGCGGACGAGTTCCGCGACCTGCCGGTGCCCGTGGTCGCCGTCCTGGGCAACCACGACCACCACTCCGACAGACCCGCTGAGATCGCCGCCCTGCTGCGCGACGCCGGCATCCAGGTCCTGCACGACGACGCGACCGTGCTGGACATCGACGGCGTGCGGCTCGGCGTGGTCGGCGGCAAGGGTTTCGGCGGCGGGTACGCCGGAAAGTGCGCCAGTGACTTCGGCGAGCGGGAGATCAAGGCGTTCATCGGCCACACCAAGCGCATCGCGGACCGCTGGCGGGTGGCGCTGAAGGAACTGCAGGCTGACCGGCGGGTGGTGCTGTCCCACTACTCCCCGGTCAAGGACACGCTGCACGGGGAACCGCTGGAGATCTACCCCTTCCTCGGCAGCTACCTGCTGGCCGAGGCGGCCGACGCCGAAGGCGCCGACCTGATCGTCCACGGGCACGCGCACGCCGGAACGGAGAAGGGCATGACCCCGGGCGGCATCCGGGTGCGCAACGTGGCGCTGCCGGTGCTGGGCCGGGCGTACGGGGTGTACTGCCTCTGAGGACGCCGTGGTGGCCACGGGCGAAATCGACGACGACACCCCCGCAGGGTGCTGCACTGCCTCCGAGGGCGCCGTGGTGACGCCGCGGCGCCTCGGCCCCGGAATCCGAGGGAGCCCCGCCCCGGAACCCGGGAACCCCGCTCCGGAACCCGGGGAGCCCGGCCTCGGAATCCAGGGAAAGAGGAGAACGCCACCCGGAATCGGGGAGAGCCGGGAGCCAAGGAGAAGCGGGCCGCTCGATGCAAGAAGAAGCGGGCCGGGAAACCCGGCCCGCGAAGCTTCTTTTTTGTGATTTTTCGGGGCGACTTTTGTTTCCGGCGGTGGCTGTTCGCCTTCGCCGGAGGTTTTCCGGGCACTTGGCCGGTTTCGGTCTCGGGTCGCGGGCACGAGGCCCGGACCGGATGGTCTGCGGAACGGCCGATGGTGACATGCCGGATACGGGCTTCAGGTCCGCGCCGGATCCGACAGGGCGGCGTTCGCGCCGGACGACGGTAGGCGGGTGGTGAACCCGCGTCAGACATTGAAGATGCTCACACCCCCCGGGCCGACGAGGAATCCGAGAACGATGAGGACGATCCCCCAGAGGAGGTCGCGACGGGCCAGGATGACGTAGATCCCGGCGATGACGAGAACCACTGCGATGATCCAGAGCAAAGTAGCCATAACCCGGGACTGCCCTCACTTTCCGCTACTTAACATCCTTTTGGTGCTTGATCCGGTACAGATCAATAATCGGCTGGATAAACCAGAGCCAGGCGCTGGTCAGTGCCACGATTCCGCCGAACAACGCGGCCGGCCAGGCATTGATGACGGTCTCCGCCACGAGTGCGACCGAGCTGGTCATCGAGATGGCGAGCCCGATGGCTCCCACGACGCCGATCTCGTTGGCGCGGTGCAGCATCTTCTCCTTCAGCCCGGTCCGGAACAGCAGGCGGTGCTGGGTGGCCGGGGTGATGAAACAGACGGAGGCCAGGGCGGCGCTGAGCAGCGCGATGAAGAACAGCCAACGCCCCAGGGAGTCCACCTTGGTGAAACCCGGCGCGAACGGCACGGTGAGCAGGAAGGCGAACAGCACCTGCACCCCGGTGACCGCCACGCGTAACCCCTGCAGCAGTTCACCGAGTTCCCGGTCCACACGTTCCTTGTGGCTCTCGCCGGGCTGTCCCTCTTCCATTTGGGTGGGTTCAGGGTGAATCATGAGCTCCGTTTACCCCGGCCGGGGTTTGCTATGCCTACCTGGGGATCTGCGGGGTAGGCGTCTGCTCATGGGAAGCCACAGCCATGAGGTCACCGACGCCATCTTGGAAACGCTCAAGAAGGCAAGCACCGGGTTGAAGGACGCGGACGTCAGGTTCGCGCTCGCCGGGGGATGCGCCGCGTACGCGCGGGGAGCCGCTCCCTCCCTGCACGACGTGGACTTCGTCCTTCCGCAGGAGGATGTGCCGCTCGCGCTTGAAGCACTGGACAAGCTGGGGTTCAAGACGGCCAAGCCTCCGGAGGACTGGCTGGTCAAGGCGTACGACGAGGGCAGGCTGGTCGATCTGATCTTCCGGATATGCGATCGCCCGGTCACCCCGGAGCTGCTCAAGCGTGCCGAACCGCTGAAGGCCTCGGCGGTCATCCTGCCCGTGTTGGAAGCCACCGACCTGGTCATCTCCTGGCTGATGCCGCTCTCGGAGCACAGCTGCGACTACAGCGGGCTGCTGCCCCAGGTCAGAGCGCTGCGCGAGCAGGTCGACTGGAACCGGGTCGCCGCGGTCGTCCAGGACTCCCCGTACGCCGCGACATTCCTCGTCCTGCTGGAACGCCTGGATGTCGTCCCCGGCCCGCTCGACTCCTCGGGCGATCCCTCCTGGCCCTGAACCGGTCCGGAGGAACCGGCCCCGAACCGGAAAGCAGGGGAGGGTCCCGCCGAGTGGCGGGACCCTCCCTGTCCGATCAGATCGGACCCTGCCGGTACGTGCCCGGATCAGTACGTGCCCGGCCCCCCGCCGAAGGGGAAGCGGCCGTAGTACTCGCCGACCCGGTCACGGTAGGCGGGCTCCTTGAAGGTCGCCTCGTCGAACTCCGGAGCGTCCTTGATCTCCTGCTTGGTCCGCGCGAGGTAGACCTTCTTGTCCTGCGGGTCGATCTGGGTCACCGTGCTCGCCGGGAGGAGGACCTTCTTGCCGAAGATCCACGGCCCGGTGTCGACGACGATGTAGCTCTCACCGACCTCGTACGTGGCCTCGTCGATGCTACCGATCTTCCCGTCGGTGGCCTCGACGTGGTATCCGGCCAGATCGAGCGTCTTGCCGTCGCCGTACACGTCGGCACGGTAGTTCCAGAGCTCAGGCTGCATGGTTGACATCTCCCTTTGGCTTGATTCTCTGGTCGACGAGTGCACTACCCAGGAGAACATCGTTAAACGGACCACTCTGCCGACGTTCCGGTCATCACACCTCAACCAGTCGATGTGCGGACCATGTCATCGAGTCCGGTAGTCTTGTCGAGGTCAAGCGCCGCTAGCTCAGTTGGTTAGAGCAGCTGACTCTTAATCAGCGGGTCCGGGGTTCGAGTCCCTGGCGGCGCACCACAGGAAACCCCAGGTCGGCAGGTCCGGCCTGGGGTTTCCGCATTCTCCCGGAGTGCCCGGCCCCGGGACGCTCCCGGCCGCGTGACGCTCCCGGCCCCGGGATGCTCCCGGCCGCGCGGCGGGCTCCGGCCCGCACGGGGGCTGCCGGTCACATGACACCCCGACCGGTCGGGTCCAAAGACCACTCGTCAGAGGGCCGAACGGCCCTGCCGGGGGCGGGCTCGTGACGTGATCATTGTGTTCGGGCGCCCACCGGGGGAGGCTGAAAGGCCGAACGCACCGTCCCACGGCAGTCACCTTCCACGGCGACGGCTCGCTCGGTCTTCCCGGCGGGCGCCCCACCTACCTCCCCAACGGGGCGCCCGTGGTCTCACGGGCGTCCCACACCCTCGCAGGTCATCGTTCTCCCGGCCGGGCTTCCCGTTCTCCCGGCCGGGTTTCCTGCCCTCCGGGCCGGAGTTCCCGTTCGGCGCGGTTCCTTCGGTTCTCCCGGGTGAAGGTCCGGTCCTTCGGGACGGTCTCCGGCGGGCCCCGGCTCTACCGGAGAAACGAAATCCGGCGCAGAGTGGACTCCAACGTTGTGCGGGTCGAGGGGGACGGCATGGGCAACGGAGAGGTAGGGGACCGGGCCGCGGCGGTGGGATACCGGGTCCGTTTTCGCGACGACCGCCTCGTGCTGGACGCCTGGTCGCCCAACAGGGCCGAGTGTGTGGCGCAGGCCGTGCGCGGGCTGGTCGAGGGGGTCGTACGGTCCGGCGTCACGGCACCCTGCGAGCAGACCGTCGAGTGGATCAGACCGGAGTCGGATCCGGACCTCCTGGCGGGTGCGCTACGCCGGGTGATCACACGGCTGGAGACGTGCGGGCAGGTGCCCGCGGACATCGAGATCGTGGAGGATGCCGACGGAGGCGTCACCCTGGTCATGGTGATGGTGCAGGTCGCGGAGGTGAACGTGCTGCCCGTGGCGGCTCCCGTAGCCGACGACGTCGTCTTCGAGCATGTGGGAGGCGGGTGGAGATGTCATGTGATCGTGGACGTCCGGGCCGGCGAACACGCTTGGCGGCGGATACCCGGCGGGGAGTGACGGCGGGATGCCCGGCGGGGAGCGGTCCGGCGGGGATGCCCGGCGGGGAGCGGTCCGGCGGGGATGCCCGGCGAACGTGCTCGGCGGCGGATACCTGACGGGAGCGGTCGTGCTCGGCGGCGGATACCTGACGGGAGCGGTCAGCGGGAATGCCCGGCGAACACGCTTGGCGGCGGACAGGGAAGGGGCCCGGCCGGGCCCTCGTCGGCCGGCCGGGCCCGATGGCCCCGTATGGGTGGGATCAGCTGACGTTGGCGCAGATCACGAAGACGCTGATGCCGACGTCGTTGTGACCGGGCTGGCGGCCGAGCCCGATCCAGCCGAGGCCGTCGTCCGTCGGGAAGGACCCGACCAGGATGGCCTCGTTCCCCTGGGCCTCGGCGCCGCCGCCGATGGCCCTCTTGCCCGAGGGGCACCGCACCGTGCGGCGCTGGAAGTTGGGGACATTGGCGTTGGGCAGCTTGATGAGCTGGTACCCCGTGAAGTCGGCGGCGGGAGCTGCGGCCTCCGGAACCGGCGCGGGCACCGAGACCGTCGCCGAGGCGGCGACGGTCATCGTCGCGAACCCGGCGAGCCCGACGGCCGCGGCGATCGCCGTGAAGGTCATGGGCTTCCTGTGACGCATGTTGCCTCCTGGGGCTGAGGGTGCCGATCTGGTCACTGAAAGTAAAAGTAACATCACGCTCGGTGTCCAGTCCTGGTTTTGCCGCCGCGAGGTGGATTGCGTCCGGCTCTTCGGCCGGGCATGCGTGCGGGGTCGCGGGGTGAACGCGGCCGGGGCCGGGGCTGTGTGCGACCCGCCGGGCCTGGGGGAGTGCGACCCACCGGGTCGAGGTGATGTGCGATCCGCGGGGCTGGGGCCCGAGGTCGGCGTGCGGAGTGTGTGCGATCCGCGGGACCGGGACCGGGACCGGGGCCGGGGTCGGCGTGCGGAGTGCGAGCTGCCGGAGAGCGCTCTCACATTTCTGCGGGCGGGCTTGTCGTCGGGCCTGCGTGCGCTCGCCCGGGAAAGCTGTGCCGTGTGGCGCACGAAGGACTTCGGGCTAAGTGAAAACCCCTGATTTCCCCACGTCCGTAATCGTCTTCCCTCACTCCCTCCCCCTCCTCGCCGCCGACGGGAAATATTGACGACCACCAAGCCGCCGGTTACCTTCTGGCTCAGAGAGCGCTCTCTCGGATCGGTCCGCCTCGGATCCCTACCCTTCCGTTCGGAGGCACCCCCCATGGACCCCTCGATCCGGACCGCAGGCCCGGACAACCCGTACCCTCGTGAAACACCGAGCCCCTCCCGCCGCGGAGCGCGGCCCCCCGGCCTCCTGCGCCGGCGAGGTCTCACCGTCGCGGTGATCGTCGCGGTGGCGGCCGGGCTGCTCGGCCTCGGCGTCGTCCGGTCCGCCGACGCCGCCGTGGTCGGCGCGGGCGGTTACGCCGACACGCTCCCCGCGGGGCGCTCGCTGCCCACCGGCTGCGGGTCCGTCACCACCAACCCGCGCCAGTGGGTCACCGCCAACGCCCCGGCAGGGGCCGTCCCCACCAACGACTGGTGGTCGTCGATCCTGTTCAAGCGCACCGACTGCGCGTACGGGGAACCGCTGCACGCCCACCCCGTCTCGTACGACACCTTCGGCGACGGTCTCGGCTTCTCGTACACCACCACCCCCGCGATCAGCGGCTCCGCGACCGGGGTCGGGGAGTTCCACTACCCGTACGTCCAGGACATCCGCGTCGGCGTCACGGGCCTGAACTCGCCGGACGTCAAGGTGGACGGCTGGAGCGACTGGACCGTCACGCCCTACTGGAGCGGCAACGGGCGGACGATGAAGGCCACCATCGGCCACGGGCTGCCGTTCGCGTACTTCCAGGTCACCGGGGGCGACGCGCAGATCACCACGTCGGGGAGCCCCGCGGTGTGGTCCAACGGCGGCGCGACGATCGGTTTCACCGCGGGCGGTCACGACTACGTCGCCTACGCCCCGACCGGCGCGACCTGGACGGTCAGCGGGACGACGATCCGCTCGTCCCTGGCCGGGCGGGGCTTCTTCTCGGTGGCGGTGCTGCCCTCCGGGGGCGATCGGGCCGCTCTGGCGAACACCTACGGCCAGTACGCGCACGCGCACGTCACCGGCACCCGGGTCTCGTACTCCTACACCCCGTCGAACGCCACGCTCACCACGACGTACGCCTTCACCACCACGGCCAGGCAGGGCGGCGCGACCGGCACGGTCATCGCGCTCTACCCCCACCAGTGGAACCACCTGACCGGCTCGACCCCGCTCGCGCAGACGTACGTCTCGGCGCGCGGCCCGATGAAGATCATCACCGGTACCCAGTTCAGGACGTCGATGAAGTACACCGGTGTACTGCCGGAGGTCCCCGCGGTCGGTGACGGCTCCGGCGCCGACCTCGCCACGATCACCGGCCACCTCAACGCCGAACTGGCCGACCCCCTGGACATCCGCGGTGACGACACCTACTGGACAGGCAAGGGCCTGGGCCGGGCCGCCCGCATCGCGGAGATCGCCGACCAGCTCAACCTGACGTCGGTGCGCGACGCGGCGCTCAACGCCATCCGCGGCCGGCTCAACGACTGGTTCACCGCCTCGCCGGGTGAGACCAGCCGGCTCTTCCACCTCGACCAGGCGTGGGGCACCCTGATCGGCTACCCGGCCTCCTACGGCTCCGACCAGGAGCTCAACGACCACCACTTCCACTACGGCTACTACATCGCCGCCGCCGCGACACTCGCCAAGTTCGACCCGGCCTGGGCCAAGCCCGCCCAGTACGGCGGCATGGTCGACCTGCTGATCCGCGACGCCAACAACTACGACCGCTCCGACACCCGCTTCCCCTACCTGCGCGACTTCGACATCTACGCCGGGCACGACTGGGCCTCCGGGCACGGGGCGTTCGGCGCGGGCAACAACCAGGAGTCCTCGTCGGAGGGCATGAACTTCGCCAACGCCCTCATCCAGTGGGGCCAGGCCACCGGCGACACCGCCGTCCGCGACGCGGGCGTCTTCATCTACACGACCCAGGCGGCGGCGATCCGCGAGTACTGGTTCGACGTGCGCGACCAGAACTTCCCCGCGGCCTTCGGCCACCGCACGGTCGGCATGGTCTGGGGCGACGGCGGCGCCTACGCCACCTGGTTCAGCGCCGAACCGGAGATGATCCAGGGGATCAACATGCTGCCGGTCACCGGCGGGCACTTCTACCTGGGCGAGAACCCGGGCTACGTGCTCACCAACTACAACGAACTGGTGCGCAACAACGGCGGCCCGCCCACGGTGTGGCAGGACATCATCTGGGAGTTCCTGGCGCTCGGCGACGGGGACGCCGCGCTGGCCAACCTCCGTGCGGGGGGCGGCTTCACCCCCGAGGAGGGGGAGAGCCGGGCCCACACCTTCCACTGGATCCGCAACCTGGCCGCGCTCGGCACGGTCGACACCTCCGTCACAGCCGACCATCCGCTGGCCAAGGTCTTCGTCAAGAACGGCGCCCGCACCTACGCGGCGTCCAACACCACCCGCGGGCCGCTCACGGTGACCTTCTCCAACGGCACCGTCCTCAACGTGCCGGCCGGCAAGACGGTCACCTCCGGCGCCCACACCTGGAGCGGTGGCAACGCCTCCGGCGGTCCGGGGCCGTCGCCCACCCCCACGGTCTCCCCGACGATCTCTCCGACGCCGACCTCGGGACCGTTCGCGGCGACGCGCTACCTGCGGTCCGACGGGACGCTGCCGGGCACGGCGGGCACACCGGGCGGTGTCACGGTGGCCGCCGCCAACGGCAACCACGACGGCACCCCGGTGAACGCCCAGGTGTTCACCACCGCCGGCCTCACCGCCCCCTACCGCGGCGGCTCCACCGCCTTCGACCTCTTCGTGGACGCGGGCACCACGGTCGCCAACGGCACCCAGGCGCGGATCTCGTACGACCTGACCGGTGACGGGAGCTGGGACAGGGTGGAGACCTACCGTTACTTCGCCACCGATCCGGTGGCGGGCTGGGAGCACTACACCCAGGCCGCCGGCCTGTACTCCTCCTCGGGGACACTCGGCGACCTGTCCGGCGGCCGGGTACGCGTCGAGGTGTGGAACGCCATCGGCGGCGGCACCACCACCCTCGGCGTCGGCGACAGGTCCCTGGTGAGGCTCCCGTTCGGCTGATCCCGGAACCGGGGCCGCCCTCGGTTCCGGGGCCGGTTCCGGGGGCCGGGACCGGCTCCGGGCCGCCCCGGCTTCGGACCCGGACCCGGGGCGGTCTCCGGAACCGTGCCGGACCTGCTCCGGGCCGTGCCGGGGCGTCACCGGCCTACGGGGCGTCGACCGCCTCTCCGGCGGTGTCACGGGCCTCGCGGACGCCGCCGTTCACCGGGTGGCCCCCGGCATCCCTGGCCTCCCTGGCGTCCCCGGCGGACGGCCGTGGCAGGCCGATCGGGTTGGCGGGCGGGAAGGCGTCCGACTCCATGATCGTCTGGGTCATCGGACGCAGCAGCCGGGCGAGCGCCGCGGTGCGCTCCTCACCCAGGGCCCGCCACGGCTCCGCCGCCGCCTCGTCGGTCAGCCGCTCGATCCGGTCACGCCATCGGGCACCCTCCGCCGTCAGGCGGCCCGAACCGTCGGTCCAGCCCCGCTCCCGCAGGGTGACGGCCGCGGCGTCCCACTCCTCGTCGTCCCAGCGCCGCGCCAGCCGCAGATGGGCCAGGCCGGTCTCGCCCGCCGCCACCTTGAGCAGGTGCGCCTCGACGGGGGCGACCCCGTGGACGACGAGGGCGGCCACATGGCCGTCGCCGCGGTGCTCGCGCAGCGTGGTCGCGGCCTGCCAGAGCCGTAGGTGCGGCTCCCCGGGGTCGGGCAGTGCCCGGTTCGCCGCGGCCAGCACCCGGCCCGCGATGTCGGTGTGTCCCGCGGCCTCCCAGGCGAGGTCGGCGGCGGCGCGCATGGCGTCCGACTCGACCGCCGCATCCGTGAGCAGGCGTCGCAGCGCAGCACCCGCCCCGTCGAGCCGGGCCCGCAGAACGTCGCCGGGCGTCGCGAACGTCCAGGCGTCGGGAAGTGCCCGCGCGACGTGAGCCCGGGGGAAACCGTGGAAGGCCGCCATGACGACGTCGGGGCCGACCGGCCCCAGCGGGGCCGCCCGCATCGCGAAATACCCCATCCAGAAGCCGCGCATGCCCACCGCGTCGGCCGCGGCCTTCCCCTCCGGGGCGAAGTGGATGACCGCGTGCAGCGGCTCCAGCAACTGCCACATGGTGCGGGGGATGTTCGAGGAGTCGGACTCCGGCACGGTCTTACACCCCTTCTTGTGGATCTCGACGGATCAGCCCGTCCATGTTCACACCGTACGTGGCGAAACACGCCGATGATCTCGTGGCGTGAGGCGACCGGAAGCGCTCGGCGGACCGGGCCGGGCCCTGGAACGCGACTGGGCGGAACCCTGACACAGTCAGGAACACCGAGTCAATATCGAATGTGATGTTGGGTCTTCTCAGCGGGTGGCGGAGGGGTTATCAAAGGCTCAGAACGGATCGAGACTCCGGACCCCCGCCCGTGCGCCCGTCTTCCCTCTTCCGTCGCCGGCGCCGCGGTCGCGTCCGGCCGCCCCGCCGCCCCGAGCCGATGGAGAACGGCATGCGTCAGTTACCAAGAGTGATGTCCAGATTGCTTTTCGTCGCCATGATGCTCCTGGCCGGTCTCGCCTCGGTGGCGCCGGGCGCCCAGGCGGCGGTCCCCGACAAGTGGGGCTTCGCCGTCGTCGACGTCACCTCCGGCGTCCCCGACCCCAACCACCAGGCCGGCAGCTGGGCACCCGGGTTCACCGTCAGCGTCTCCCCCGGCGTGGCGGGTCAGACGTTCGTGAGGTTCCCGCAGATCGCGACCGCCGGAGGGGTCGTGCACGTCACGGCGATCTCCCAGAACGCCCACTGGTGCCAGGCGCAGAAGTGGGGACCGTCGGGAACCGACCTGATGGTGGCGGTGCAGTGCTACCGGTACGGCGGGGCCCCGGTCTTCACCCCGTACTCGGTCCTCTTCGAGACGAGCAGCGGCACGCTGCCCGCGCCGAAGGCGTTCGGCTACGTGCACTACAACGGCGCGGCGGTGGTCACCCAGTTCAACTCCGCGGGCGCCGCGAACGTCGTCGCCGGCGGCGGCGGGGTCTGGACGGTCACCCTGCCCGGCCTGGGTTCGACGGGACCGGCCGGAAACCTCCAGGTCACCGCGGTCGACCCCAACCAGCCCGCCCGCTGCAAGGTAGGCGGCTGGAGTTCGGCGCCCGGCGGGCAGACGGTCCAGGTACGCTGCCACAACGCCACGAGCGCTCCGCTCAACACCGGGTGGACCCTGACCTACCAGCGTGAGCGTTCCGTCATCGGGGCGGCGCTCCCGCCGAACAACTTCGCCTACACCTTCGACAACAGCCCGGCCAACCCCGGTCCGTACGCCCCGCTGCCCGCGCCGCTGAACTACAACTCGCTGGGCGGCGTCAACACCGTGCAGACCGCCGGTACCGGCCAGCGCCTGATCGTCTTCCCCGCGGTGGGTGTGCTGCAGGACCACGTCCAGGTCACCGCGTACGGAACCGGGCCGGAGTTCTGCAACCTGGGTGCCCTCTGGAACACCAGCGGCAACGCGATCGTCCGCAACGTCATCTGCTACAACGCCACCACCAGGGTCGACCGGACGTCCCTGGTCAGCTACACCTCGGCTTTCTAGAGCACGCGGACGGGGTGTCGTGGCCGCTGTCCGGCGGCCCGCGAACATGACGGCCGCACGACCGGCGCGACACCGGATGTGACGGCCGGGGACCGAGGATGACGACCCGCCCGCCACGGGATCCGGTGGCGGGAGACGCGGCCGCGTCTCCCGCCACACGTCCGTCCGGGAGCGCCGCTCGGGAACACCGTCCGGCGTCCCGACTGGACCGGCGCCGTGCGGGTAGCCGGGAGACATGACGACCTACGGCTTCCACTCATCACATGAGCAGATCCATCCGGCAGAGCTGCTGAAGGCGGTGGTCCGGGCCGAGCAGGCGGGGTTCGGGGCGGCGATGTCGTCGGACCACTTCTCGCCGTGGAGTGAGCGGCAGGGACAGTCCGGGTTCGCCTGGTCGTGGCTGGGAGCGGCGCTCCAGGCCACCGATCTGGCGTTCGGCGTGGTCAACGCCCCCGGCCAGCGCTACCATCCGGCGATCATCGCTCAGGCGATCGGCACCCTCGGCGCGATGTACCCGGGGCGGTTCTGGGCCGCCCTCGGCACCGGTGAGGCGAGCAACGAGCACATCACCGGTGACCGCTGGCCGCGCAAGGACCTCCGCACCCGGCGGTTGCGCGAGTGCGTGGACGTCATCCGGGCGCTGCTGGCGGGGGAGGAGGTCAGTCACGAAGGCCTGGTCACCGTCGACCGGGCACGGCTGTGGACCCGGCCGGAGACCCCGCCCAAGCTGGTGGGCGCCGCCGTCAGCCCCGAGACGGCGCGCTGGTGCGCGGAGTGGGCGGACGGTCTGATCACGGTGAACGCCCCCGCCGACCGGCTCCGCGAGGTCCTCGGCTCCTACCGGGACGCGGGCGGCCGGGGCAAGGCGGCCCTGCAGGTGCATCTGAGCTGGGCCGAGACCGACGAGGAGGCGACGGCCATCGCCCACGAGCAGTGGCGCAGCAACATCTTTCCGCCGCCGGTCTGCTGGGACCTCGACACCGCCGAACTCTTCGACGCCGTCTCCGCGGAGGTCCCGCCGGACCGGGTCGCCCGGGTGGTCAACGTCTCCTTCGATCTTGGCCGGCACGCCGCGCTGCTCAACGAGTACGCGGAACTGGGCTTCGAAGAGATCTACCTGCATCACGTGGGGCAGGAGCAGAGCGCCTTCATCGACGCCTTCGGCGCGAAGGTGCTGCCGCAGCTGCGCTGACGGTGCGCATGGAGGTGGACGTCTCCCCGGGCCGCAGGCGCGGGTCATGGCCGGGCCGGTGCTGGAAGACCGGCCCGGTCCGGCCCGTCCGGGACACGGCCTCCGGGTCCGCGCAGGTTCGAGGGGGCGAGCTGGTTTCGAGAAGTCGGCCCGGTTCTGGAGGGCCGGGCCGGTTCAGCCCTTCCGGGATGCGGTCTCCGGCTAGGCGGCTTCCCGTCGTACCTGTGAGACGTAGCGGCAACAATTACGCCATATTGGATTCACACCACTAGGCAAATGTTCTACATTTAGTTGTGGGAGCGCTCCCATATTGAGGAGGCGCAGTGTCTCTCCACCACGGTTCACCGATGGCCCCTCTGGACGTGGCCCCCGAGTACGCGACCGAGTGCCTGCTGTCCGCGGCCCCCGCGAGCGTCCGCGCCGCCCGCTCGCTGGTCCGCCGGGAACTCTCCATGTGGGGAGCCCACGACCTGGTGGACGACTGCGTGCTGATCGTCAGTGAACTGGTCACCAACGCGATTCGGCACGGAGGAGCCGCGTGCGCGCTGAGAATCCGCGGCGGCGAGGGTTTCGTCCACGGCGAGCTCTTCGACCCCGGCGCGGGCACCCCCCGCGTGCGTGTCCGTGACATGGAGGCCACCGGCGGCAGGGGACTCCAGATCGTCGGTTCCCTCGCCGACGACTGGGGGGTCACCCACCCCGCCGCAGGCGGGAAGACCGTGTGGTTCGTCCTCACCCTCCCCGGCCCGTTCCGCCGCCCCCCGATGTTCCCCGTCCCCCGGCACAGCGGCGAATAGGGGCGGGATCTTCCCGGTGCCTTCCCGGTGCCTTCCCGGCGGGGTCGCGGACGGAAAGCGGATCGGCCGCCCATCGGGAGACTGGACCCGTCGTCCCCTGGGAGACCGGACCGGCCGTCCGTCGGGAGGTCGGATCGGCCGTCCCCCGGAAGGCTCCCGGCAGCCGCGTTCACGGCCGCCGCTCCTGCGGGACGAGGTGTTCGAGGAACCGGGCGCTTGCCGGGGTCTGGGCCGACGCCGGGTTCCAGGCGAGACCGATCGGACGGCGCTGCGACGGGCCGAGGGGGCGGTAGACGGGGTCGTCGTGTTCGAGCACTGTGGGGCGGGGCAGCACGCCCACGCCGAGGCCCGCGCCGATGAGGCTCCGCATGGTGGCGATCTCCTCGCTCTCGAAGGCGATCACCGGTGTGAAACCGGCCTCCCGGCACAGGACGTCGACGACCCGGCGCAGGTCCGTGGTGGAGGCGAACGCGATGAACGGCTCGTCCCGCACGTCGGTGAGCGTCAGCTCGGTGGCGCCGGCCAGCGGGTGCCCGGCCGCCAGGGCGATGCACAGCTGCTGCTCCCGCAGCAGGTGCCAGCGTGCGTTCGCTCCCTCCGGCGGCGGGGTGACCAGCGCGGCATCGATGTCGCCGTGCTCCAGCCACGCGTACAGGTCGCGGCCGAGGCCCTGGTGGAGCTCGAACCTGATCCCCGGTCTCGCGGCCCGGTAGTCGCGGAGGATCTCGGGGACCAGCCAGCGTCCCACCGAGTACAGGAACCCGAGGCGGATCAGGCCCGTCCCCGGGTTGGCCAGGGCGTCGATGCGACGGCGTGCCGCGTCGAGCTCGCCGACGGCCCGCGCGGCGTGGTCACGGAACAGGGCACCGAAGCGGTTGACGGCGAGCCTGCGGCCGTGCCGGTGGAACAGTTCGGCGCCGAGCTCGGCCTCCAGCCGGGCCAGGGACCGTGACAGCGTCGACTGGTGGACGCCCTCCAGCGCCGCCGTGTCGCGCATGTTCTCCGTGTCACAAAGTGAGAGGAACCAGCGCAGGGTTTGCACGTCCACCCTGCGATGATGCGTTCTGCGCATCAGCTCCGTCAAATACTTCATTTTGAGCATCAGGGGCGTGAGGTCAGCATCGAACGGTGACTTCGCTCCTCACGCCGTGGGCCGCCGATACGCGCCGAGCCGACGAGACGCACCAGGCCGACGACGCGTGCCGGACCACCGAGACGCGCCAGGTCGCCGGTACGCATCGGACCGCCGAGACGCAGCCTGCCGCAGGGCTCCAACCGTCCGCCGGACGCCGGCCGCCTGCCGGTACGCAGCCGGCCGCCGTCTCCGGGTACCGGCCGGGAGACGGGGCCTACCGCCGGATCAGATACGGCCTGATGCTCGGAGGGCTCGCCAACTTCGTGGCCCTGTACTACGTCCAGCCGTTGCTGCCCCGCGTCGCCGAGGAGTTCCACGTCTCGGCCGCCGCCTCGTCGGCGGTGCTGTCGTTGTCGACCGTCACCATGGCCGTCGCCATGCTGTTCGTCGGTCCGATCTCCGACATGGTGGGGCGGGTGACGATCATGCGGGTCTCCCTCGTGGGCTCGGCCGTGCTGGGCATCGCGTCCGCGTTCGCTCCCACCTGGCACAGCCTTCTCGTCCTGCGGGGCCTGGAGGGCGTCGCGCTGGCCGGCCTGCCCGCGGTCGCCCTGGCATACCTGCGTGAGGAGATGCACCACGGCGCCCACCTGCGCGCGAACGCCACCTACATCACCGGCACGGCGCTGGGCGGGGCGGCGGGCAGGCTGCTCCCCGGCCCGCTGGACGCCCTGTGGGGGTGGCAGGGGGCGACCCTCGTCGTCGGCGGACTCACCCTGGCCTGCGCCGGCGGCCTGTGGGTGCTGGTGCCGCCCTCCCGCCGGTTCGTACGCTCCAGCCCGCGGCCGGGGGAACTGCTGCGCACCACCCGGCTGACCCTCCGGGACCCGGCCCTGGTGGCGTTGTTCCTGGTCGGGGCGGCCGGAATGGGAGCCTTCGTCGGCCTGTACAACGCCATGGCGTTCCGCCTCGAGGCCGCCCCCTACCTGCTGGGCGGTGCGGCGGCGCTGGTGTTCCTCGCCTACCCGGTGGGCGTGGCCGCGCCGCTGGCCGCCGGTCGCCTCGCCGCCCGGCTCGGGCGAGGCCGGGTCGCCCTGATCGGCGTCGCGCTCCTGCTCGCGGGGGTGCTGCTCACCGCCCCCTCCCCGCTGCCGCTGATCGTGGCCGGGCTCGGTGTGCTGACCTTCGCCTTCCTCGGCACCCACTCCCTGGTCAGCGGCTGGGTCTCCGACCGTGCCCACCGGCTCGGCGCCGGCGTCGGTCAGGCCTCGGGGCTGTACCTCCTGGCCTACTACACCGGCAGCTCCGTCTTCGGCACGCTGGCCACCCACCGGTGGCAGGCCGGAGGGTGGCCCGCGGTGATCGCCGTCTCCGCGGGGCTGACCGTGACCGCCGGAGTCCTCGTGGCGGTGGCCCACCGGTTCGACACCGCCCCCCGGCCCACTGGCGACGGGTCCGCCGCCGCCCGGACCACCGGTGACGGGTCCGCCGCCGTCCGGGTCACCGATCCGAAGCCCGCCGGCGATGGGTCCGCCGTCCGGGGCGGCGCCCCGAAGCCCGCCGGCCCCGAGTCCGTCGGTGGCGGGGGCACGTCCCTGCGTGCCGTCCTGCGGTGATCCGCCGTCGTGGGGCCGGTGCCGTCACTCGTCCGCGTTCCCCGTACGCTTGCTGCCCGATACGGGAGGCGACGGCCGGGACGGGGCGTCCCGCCGCGTCATGGAGGCGAGGGCCGGGGCGGACCGTCCCGGCGTGTCATGGACTGCTGCGGGCGTGCCCCGGCTGATCGCAGAACATGATCGCAGGAAGAGGCGCGCACCCCCATGACGACCTTCGACCACACCCGTCGTGCCTGTTACACCGGATTTGTGACACAGGCCATCGTCAACAACCTCGCCCCGTTGCTGTTCATCGTCTTCCAGACCCGGTACCAGGTGCCGGTGGAGATGCTCGGCCGCCTGGTGTTGCTGAACTTCGCCACACAGTTGGTCACCGACATCGTGGCGGTGCGGTTCGTCGACCGGATCGGCTACCGGATCCCGCTGGTGCTGGCCCACGTCCTGTCGGTGCTGGGGCTGGCGCTGCTGTCGGCGGCGCCGGCGATCCTGCCCTCCCCGTACCTGGGGTTGTGCGTCGCGGTCGTGATCTACGCCGTCGGCGGCGGCCTGCTGGAGGTTCTCGTCAGCCCGGTGGTCGACGCCCTGCCCAGCCCGCAGGAGGGCAAGGCCGCCGCGATGAGCCTGCTGCACTCCTTCTACTGCTGGGGCCAGGTCGCCGTGGTGGCGGGCAGCACGCTGCTGCTGGCCTGGATCGGTCAGGACGCCTGGCAGGTGCTGCCCCTGGTGTGGGCCGCCGTCCCGCTCGTCAACATGGTGGCCTTCCTACGGGTTCCGCTGCCCGCGACCGTGCCCGACGAGCACCGCACGACGCTGCGGGCGCTCTTCACCGCTCCCGCCTTCGTCGCCGCCGTCGTGCTCATGCTCGGTGCGGGTGCCGCCGAGCTGACCATGTCGCAGTGGTCGTCCCTGTTCGCTGAGGAGGGATTGGGCGTGTCGAAGGTCTGGGGTGACCTGGCGGGCCCGTGCCTGTTCGCGGTTCTGATGGGCGTCGGCCGCTTCGCCTACGGGATGTGGGGCGAGCGGATCCCGCTGGCGCCGACGATGGCCGCCTGCGGGACCCTGGCGACCGTCTGCTACCTGGTCGTCTGCCTGTCCGCGAATCCGGTCGTCAGTCTGGTCGGCTGCGCGGTGTGCGGCCTGGCCGTCAGCCTCCTGTGGCCGGGAACCTTCAGCCTCGCCGCCGCCCGCTTCCCCTTCGGGGGTGCGGCCATGTTCGGGGTGCTGGCCGTCTTCGGTGACGCCGGTGGTGCGATCGGACCCTGGGTCGCCGGGGCCGTCGCGGACGCCGCCGCGACCGCCGACGGGTTCCTGGGCGGTCTGCCGGCGGCGCTTCCCGGCGACGGCGGCTCGGGGTTGCGCACCGGGCTCCTCGTGGTCACCGTCTTCCCGTTGGCCGTCGCCGCCGTCGCGCTGGCGTACGGCATCCGTTCCCGGCGTACGACCGGTCTTCCGGCCGGTGAGACCACCGCCGAGACCCGATGAGGAGACCGCCGCCGAGGCCCGATGAGGAACCTGGTGAGGAACCCGAGGAGGAGCCCGGGGAGGAGCCCGGGGAGGAGCCTGGTGAGGAACCCCGCTCCGGACATGCGGCGGAGGAACGGGCGGGGGCCCTCGTCCCGCGCCGTGAGGCCGTTCCGCCGGTCCGGGCGGTCGGGGAGATCCCGGAGTCGTGTCGCTTCTGCCCTGCCGGGTAGGTATCCAGGGCTTTCAGATCATGGTTGACGCGGCACCGGGACGGGGACGCACCGGGAGCCGCGTGCCCGCAGGGGAACCGGGGGACGGACTCATGGGCCAGGATGCGCGAACAGGACCGGAGAAGCGGGGGACCACGGCACCCGAGGTGCAGGGCCGGGGCGTGGGCCCGGACTACTCGGGGCCCGGAGTCGAGGCCGAGCTCCGCGGTGCCGGACCCGACACCGGAACCGGTTCCGGCGCCGGAGACTACGAAACCCTCTACACGGCGCGGGCCTCCTCCGGAGGTGACCGGACGGGCCGCGTGACGACCGACGACGGGCAGCTCGACCTGGAGGTGCGGGCCCCGGAGCAGCTCGGTGGCCCGGGAGGCGCACCCAACGCCGAGCAGCTTCTCGCCGCCGCCTACGCGGCCTGCTTCCACAGCTCCCTCGAACTGATCGCCGGTCGGTCCGGGGTGGACACTTCAGGGGCCCGCGTCGACACCGCCGTGGAGCTGCGCAAGCGCGGTAAGGGCGACGACTACGCGATCGCCGTCGACGTGACGGTCCACCTGCCGGAGGCGGAACGGGACACGGCAGCCCGTCTCGCCGGGCAGGCGCAGGAGCACTGCCCGTACTTCAAGGCGGTCCGGGGCAACGTCGACGTCGGCGTGCAGCTCGCCTGACCGGGAGGCTCTTGGGTGCCTGACCGGGAGGCTCTTGGACGCTCGCCGCCCCAATCTTGCCCCGGAGAGGGCGTTCCGCGTGTGACCAGGGGGTAGTCAATCGCCCATAGAGGTGACAGAGGGACAACGTTCATCGCGGTACTGCGTATCCATCATCGGGGGACAGAAGGAGAACGCATGAGACGCAACACCGTTGTGCGCAGCATGCACGACGTCGGGCTCGCCATCTGGTTCGGCGGTTCGCTGATGGGGGCGGTCGGCCTCAACGGCGCCGCCTCCACAGTGAACGACCAGCGGCAGCGTGCCCAGGTGGCGAACACCGGGTGGAAGATGTGGACACCGGTCAACGCGGCGGGCATCGCCGTGCATCTGGTCGGCTCGGTCGGTCTGCTGCTGGCCAACAGGGGACGCGTGGGGCACCAGAAGGGGGTGGCCGCGAACACCGTCGCCAAGACGGTGCTGACCGGTGTGGCGCTGGCCGCGACCGCCTACAGCAGGGTCCTCGGCGCCAAGATCGAGGAGGCCGGCGAGGTGATCGCCGAGGGTGCGACCAAGCCCGACGAGGCCACCCCCGAGGAGGTCGCCAAGGCACAGCAGCAGCTCAGCGTGCTCCAGTGGGTCATCCCCGGGGTCACGGGCGCTCTTGTCGTCCTGACCTCCCTGCACGGGGAGCAGCAGCGGCCGGGTGAGGTGTTCCGGGGCATCGTGAAGGACACGTTCTCCTCCGGCAAGGGCCGCATGCACTCGGTGGGGAAGCTGGTGGGAACCGCTTGAGTTCCGCGGGGCGGGCGGCCGGGGTTCCACCGGACCGCCCGCCTCCGGGCTGTTCCGGCCGGTCGGAGCAGGCGGTCCCGGAGCACGCGGTCACGGAGCACGCGGTCACGGAGCGGCCGGAACAGTCGGAGCGGCCGGGGCACGGGGCCCTGGAGCGGCCGGGGCAGGCGGTCCCGGAGCGGTCGGGACAGGCGGTTCTGGAGCGGTCGGGACAGGCGGTTCTGGAGCGGCCGGAGCGGTCGGGGCACGCGGCCCTGGAGCGGGCGATCGGGGCCCTTCCCCTCGTCGACCACCACGTCCACGGGGCCACCTCCCGTGATCTTCCGCGTGGGGAGTTCGAGGAGCTGATCACCGAGTCCGACCGGCCGGTGCCCGCCTGGATGACCCAGTTCGACTCCCAGCTCGGCTTCGCCGTCCTGCGGCACTGCGCGCCCGTCCTCGGCCTCGACCCGCACCCCGACCCCGGGGCGTACCTCGCCCGCCGCGCCGAGCTCGGCGCCGGGGAGGTGAACCGGCGCCTGCTCACCGCCGCCGGGTTCGGCCGTCTCCTGGTGGAGACGGGCTACCGGGGGGAGGAGGTCCTCGGCCCGGCGCGGATGGCCGCCGCGGCCGGTTGCCCCGCCGACGAGGTCGTCCGGCTGGAGGCGGTGGCCGAGCGGGTCGCCGCCGAGGGAGGTGACGCCGCCGGGTTCGCGGCCCGCTTCGAGGCCGCCCTGTGGGAGCGGACCCGCGAGGCACGTGCCCTGAAGACCGTCGTCGCCTACCGCCACGGGTTCGACCTCGACCCCACCCGGCCCGCCCCGGCCGAAGTGACACGGGCGGCCGGTCGCCTGCTGCGGGCGGCCGAGCGGGCCGGGGCAGCCGAGCGGACGGGGACGGCCGAACAGACGGGGACGGGGACGCGGGCCGGGACGGTCCGCGTCGACGACCCGGTGCTGCTGCGCCACCTCATCTGGACGGGCATCGACCGGGCGCTGCCGCTTCAGTTCCACGCCGGACTCGGCGACCCCGACGTCGACCTCCGCCGTGCCGACCCGCTGCTCCTGCGCGGCCTCATCGAGCTCGCCGAGCCGAGCGGTGTCCCGCTGCTCCTGCTGCACTGCTACCCGTTCCACCGCCATGCCGGTTTCCTCGCCCAGGTCTACCCGCACGTCTACTTCGACGTCGGGCTGGGCGTGAACCACACCGGTGCGCGCAGTGTGGCCGTGGTCGCGGAGAGCCTGGAGACGGCGCCGTTCGCGAAGGTCCTCTTCTCCTCGGACGCCTGGGGCCCGGCGGAGCTGCACCATCTGGGTGCTCTGCTGTGGCGCCGTGCGATGACCCGGGTCCTGGCGGGCTTCGTCACGGACGGTGAGTGGAGCCAGGAGCAGGCGGTACGGGTGGCCGTCATGGTCGGCGCGGAGAACGCCCGCCGCGTCTACGGCCTAGAGGCGCCGGAGTGCCCCGGGAGGACCCCGGAGTGCCCCGGGAGGACCCCGGAGTGCCCCGGGAGGACCCCGGAGTGCCCCGGGAGGACCCAGGACGATCCTGGCTGAAACCGGATACGGGGTGACCTAGGACGACCCCGGAGGAAACGGTGATCGCGGATGGGAGGGCGACCCCTCGGAAGGCCGGAGCCTCAGCACCGCGTTCCATCCCGATGATCACGCATGACCGAAATGTCCGCGTGAACCACGCCGTTCGGGGAACCCGGAGAAGATGCGAACGTCCCCCGACCCGGAGAGGTTGTATGACCACCCCGTACGAGATGGCCGCCCTGTACGAACGTCTCCGTGCCGCCCTGCACGCCGAGCTGCCCGCCGCCTGGGAGCTGCGCCGGGAGTTGCACGCCGAACCGTGCGTGTCCGGCAGTGAGGAGCCGACCCTCAAGACCGTGCTCGACGCCCTGCCCCCCGGTGACGCCCTGGAGCGGGTCGCGGAGACCGGCGCGGTCCTCCGCGTCGGCGGCGACGGCCCGGCCGTCGGGGTACGCGGTGAGCTGGACGCCCTGCCCATCATCGAGGAGACGGACGTCCCGTGGGCCTCGTGCAACGGCGCCATGCACGCCTGTGGCCACGACGTCCACCTCGCGGCGCTCGTCGCCCTGGCCAGGGCCGTCGACCGCGTACGGCCGCCGGTGCCGATGGTCGCGGTGCTCCAGCCCCGCGAGGAGAAGCACCCCTCCGGCGCCCGCGACGTCGTCGCGTCCGGCGCGCTGGCCCGGCAGCGGGTCGGCGCGATGGTCGCGGCGCACGTCCAGCCGGTGCTCCGCGCGGGCGAGACCTCCTGCGACCCCGGCGCGGTCAACGCCTCCTCCGACGAGTTCACGCTGACGGTACGGGGCCGCGCCGGGCACGCGGCCTACCCGCACCTGTCGCGTGACCCCATCCTGGCCCTCGCCCAGACCGTCGTCGCCGCGCAGCAGCTCGTCAGCCGTGACGCCGACCCGATGCTGCCCACCGTGGTCACGTTCGGCACGCTCACCGCGGGCACCGCCCCCAACGCCACCCCCGGCGTGGCCGTCACCCGGGGCACGATCCGCACGATGTCGGAGGAGTGGCGCCATGACCTGCACGACCGGTTCCGCGAGATCGCCCAGGCCATCGCCCGTGCCCACGGCTGTGAGGCCGAGGTCGAGGTCTCCCTCGGAGAGCCGGTCCTCGTCAACGACGCCCGCCTCGCCGAGGAGACCGCCCGCTTCCTCACCGACGTCGTGCACCACGACCCGGCCACCCTCCGCTCCTGCGGCGCCGACGACTTCGCGCACTTCGCCACGGTCGTTCCGTCCCTGATGATGTTCGTGGGGACGGACACGGCGTCGGGTCTGCACAGTCCGTGTTTCCTGCCCGGCGACGAGACCGTGACGGCGGTCGCCGAGAGCCTGCTCGCCGCCTACCTGGGTGCGGCGCGCGTCATCGGCGCGGACACGGGTGCCGTCGCCTGAGCCGCTCGGAGCGCATGGCTTTCGGGCGGCCCTTCCATGACCTCATGAGGGCTGAGCTTCATGGTCGGCGGGTGCGACCGCACAGTCTCCGTGCGGGCCCGCCGTCGTGGCCGGTCTCACCGGAGACCGGCCGGATCGGCGTCCGGCGGCCGGTATCGCGGGCGTTTCCCGAGATCAGAAGACCGCCGGTTCGAGCAGTGTGACGTCGGTGCCGGAGACCTCGACGGGCACGCCGATGGGCAGGGTCAGCATGGGGTCCGTGTGACCTGTCTCGAACTCGGTCACCACGGGGTATGACGTCCCCTCCAGCACCTCGCCGAGGATCACCCGCAGCTGTTCACGGGCATGGGCCTTCCAGAGCCGAGGACGGCCGACGACCAGGGCGGCGATTCCGTCGAGAAGGCCGGCGTGTCGCAGCTGCCACAGATCCTTGTCGGCCTGCGCGGGGCCGTAGTCGACGTCGGGGAACTCCAGCACCAGGACATGGTCGCGGTAGTCCGGCTGCCAGGGGGTGCCCAGCAGCTGTAGCGCGCTTGGAAGGCAGCCGGCGAGAAGGGGCCCCGCCGACGTTCCGCCTCGCAGGGCCTCCCGCGGCGGTGCGGTGTCCACCCGCCGGGGCTGCGTGGAGTCGAGTGCCCAATCCACGTACTCCTCGATGAGGTCCTCGCATCGCGGGAAGAGGCCGTGTCCCGCCTCCATGACCACACGTTTGAACTCGTTCACCGTGAACGGATGAGGTGCGGGACATTCCCCCATCTGGGTGAGGACCGCCGGGCCGTAGAACGTCACGCAGCCGCTGACCGCGTACAGGGCATGATGCAGCACCGTGGCGTCCGAGTAACCACATATGACCTTGGGGCTGCGGCGGAAGGCATCGTAGTCGAGCAGGTCCAGGATGTGCGTGGCCGCGTAACCGCCCACCGCCCAGAGGACACCGGCGACGCCTTCATCGCGCAATGCGTTGTTGAACTCCTGCGCACGTTCTCGTCGTGTTCCCGAGCGCCACTCCATGGAGTTTGTCCTCCGGTCGGCGGCCTCGGCCCGTAGGCCGAACTCACCGCGCACGTTCGCGATGCCCCTCGCGAAGCGCCGGGGGAAGACGTCGCCTCCGCCCCAAGACGGTGATACCACTCGCACGTGGTCGCCCGGACGTAGCCGGGGCGGACGTCGTACCGGGTCGTGCTCGCCACGTCGTATCAGCTCGTTCATCGGTCTCTCACATCCCGTTGCCGGAAAGCATGCCGGGCAGATCTCCCAGAGAGACGGTCTGCGGTCCGTCCAGGGGAGATCTGACGACGATCGCCGTCCCCTCCTCCAGCTCTCTCTTGCCGATGACGACCACCAGGTCGCAACCCAGCGCGACGGCCCGATCCTCCCTCATGCCGAAACTCTGCCGTACCGCATCATCGAGAAGGCACGCCACGTCGCCCGAAAGGGTGCGTCCCAGGACGTCGCGCAGGCCGCTGATCTCGTCCCTGCTGAGGGATGGGTGGGCCAGAACCGCGAACTGGAACGGCCTGAGCGGACCGGGCATCGAACGGAAACCCGTTCCGCACGCGCGGTCCAGGACAAGATTGATCAGGCGCTCGATACCCCACCCGTAGGAGCCGGCGATCGCGTGCTCTTCCTGCCGGGAGGTGGCGACCTCCATGTACATGGCAACGGTGCTGGTCCGCCCGACGTCACGAAGGTCACCGAACGACTCGGAAGCGCGGATGGACACCCCGCGCTCGTCCAGCCGCTCCTCGCCGCCCGCGTCGTGTACGACGAACTGCACGTACGCGAGATCGCGTTCCAGCACCTCCACTCGCGCGTAGGGGATGCCCATCCAGTCGAGGAACCTTTCGAAGGTTCCCTCCACCTCGGCATGTATCTTTCGCAGGTCCTCCCGGGTTCGGGCGGAGGCGTAGAGGTCGCACATGATGAACTGGCGCAGCCGAATTAGCCGCTTGGGGCTGTCGACGTGCCGGAACTTCGGTCCGATCTGGAACAGCCGGATCTCGTCGCGGGTGAACAGACCTCGGCCGGCGATCCAGTGCTCGAAGGTCTCCTCGTATGTCGCGCCCAGGCCGACGACCCCGCTGATGGGCGCCTGCGCTCTGTACATCTGGTGCTGGTGCGGACGCAGGCGTTCCACCTCCAGTGACAGCTCCGGCGGCAGGAGGAGCGGGAACTCGATTTCCTGGAAGTGGGCCGCCGCGATCTCGTACCGCAGCCGGTCGCACAGCGCCTCGCGTATCCGCAACCCGACGGGCGACCATGTCAGCAGTCCGGCACCGATGCTCTTGTCGGCGATGAGCGCTTCCAACCGGGAGCGATCCAGCGTTCCGGAGGAGAAGTCGGAAAACGACGGCCACAGCCACGGGTCCGAACGCAGAACAGTTATTCCCACATTATCACCCTTGCCCCTGATATTCGCTTGGTTGAAAATGAAGTCATTTTTTCGTATTTGTGTGGGGAAGAATGATTTGTCACTGGTGGAACAGTGGTCGGTCGGTCATGCGGGCCTCCGGGCCGGCCACGAAGACACCGTATTTCGCGAGCGTGTCCAGCTGGGTCCGTATGTTGGCGACCCCGCGGTCGACGTCGCGGAAATCCTTCGGTGTCATCCCTATGCGCTCGACCGCTTTCTCGACGGCGATGTTCTCCCACCTGCCGAGCTGAGGCATGAGCAGATGCTGGTACTCGGCCTGCCACAGGCGCAGTACGGCGCGGTCGTTCGTATGGCGGACCAGGTCGAGCGTGTCGTGGTTGAGCCTGCGCGCCTCGTGGACGTCCATTCCGATGTGCGACCACGAGTAGTCGGGATTGTCGGGGTCATGGACCTCGATCTTCAGACGCTCCCGGTCCTCCCACAGAGGCATCGTCTCGTCCGAGATGCTGAAGACGCTCAGCATGAAGTGGCCCGCGTACTCGTTTGCGAGGAAGTCACGGGTCAGCGCGAAGTCGTCGGGCGTCTCACCGGGGTATCCGGCCATGAAGGAACAGCGGTAACCCAGCCCTCCCTCCGTCAGAAGGCGGAACGCACGGAGGTTGTCATTGCGCGTCACCTTCTTGTTCATGTGCTTCAGCGTGCTGTCGCTCATGGACTCGAAACCGATCGAGAGGAACTGGCAGTGGCTCGCTGCCAGCTGGTCGATCAGCTCCGGCGTCTTCAGGACGTTGGCGCGGCTGTAGGCCTCCCACCCGACTCCGACGTCGGGCAGCAGCTTCATGAGTTCACGCAGCCGGGTCGGAGGCACGGTGAACGTGCTGTCCATCGCCGAGATGTACGTCGCGTTGTTTATCTCCGCGTATGACGCCCAGTCGTCGCGGATCTTCGTAGCGGACTTGTACCTCCACTTCGGGCTCGCCGCCGGAAACGAGCAGAATTTACAGCTGAACGGGCACCCGCGCATGGACTCGTAGGGGATGACCCGCCACTTCCCGTTCGGATGGGGCGATGGATACCCCTCCAGATCCAAGTAGGCGAAATGGTTGACCCGGTAGCCCATGAGGTCCCGGGGCTCGCGATAGACGAGGTTCGGTACGGCGCCGAGGTCCGTGCCCTTGCGCAGGGCTGTCAGGAGGGTGGGGAGCGCCTCCTCCCCGTCACCCCGGACGATGAAGTCGACGCGCGGCATGCTCCGCATGATCGATGCGTATTTCAAGTTGCTGTACTGGCCGCCCAGGATCAGCGGGACGTCCGGAAGTGCCGAGCCGATCCAGTCGACGACCCGCTGCAGGTCGCGATCGCTCCAGATGAAGCTCGTGGAGAGCAGCACGGCGTCATAGGCGCCGTGTCGCAGTGGAGGCGGTGTCTCCGTATCCCACAATTGAGTCGTGTCGTAGTGCTCGGCGGTCACACCCGCGCGTTCGAGGATGCGTTCCAGAGTGAAGGTCGTCAGGTGCGGGACGTTGTAGTAACGCGGGCGGAGCAGAGGGTAGTCGTCACCTTGGTGATGGAAGGCGAGGCGGCCCAGTCGGAAGCCTTCCAGGGCCGTCCCCGCCAGGTATTCCGCAGCCACGGCATCACCGTTCCTCGATTCGAGGAAGGTACCCGTGAGGTAATCCGAGTTTTTCAGTGTCGGGCCGAGTCCTGATATCAGTAGAACGTTCATCCCACCGTCTCGTTTCATGGTGACTGGTCTCCGCCGTGTCGTCGGCGGGGAATCAGCGCCACCCCGTTCGTTGCTCCGTCCACGCGCGCGCCGTTTCGGCCATCCGCGCCTGGAAGGGACGTAGCGTCGGCAGTCCCACCGGGCTGGGCTGACGCGCCATCGAGGAGAACCAGCCGGCGAAGCCGGCGATTATGGCGGTGACGTCCTCGGGGTTCGCGGCGTAGTCCGACGTGATCCGGCGAGTCGCGTCCTCCGGTGCCGTGCCGTTGTCGGCGGCCACGCTGAGCAAGAAGTAGACCACGTCCACCAGAGCGTTCCCGCGGCACGCGTAAGCCCAGTCGACGAATACCGGCGGCCTCCCAGGCGTCACGATGATGTTGTCGGAGCGCAGATCAGCGTGAAGCAGCTGGGAGCCTCGCAGGAGCTTGACGGCCCGCTGTTCGAGGTCGATCAGCGCATCGAGCCATCTGGCCGACCAGGGGTGCAGAACGCCGATGTCGAGTGCGGAGAGCGACCGCCACGATTCGAACGCCGCGGCGAAGTGCACGTCCGCCTCGGGCAGGTCGTAGGACGCGTCCAACCGCTGACCCCGCATGGCGTCCAGGGCACGGAGGACGGCGTCGACGTCCTCCGTGGACCATGGGGTGGGCGGGTTCCCGCCCGGGACGACGGGGAAGGCCAGCACCACCCAGTTCTCCCACTCCAGCGTCCATGACAGCGCCGGGCCCGTCAGTTCCGCCGGGAGGGAGAGATGTACGCGGGCCTCTTGAAGGTAGAGATCCCTGGCGTACGCGTTGAGGCCGCTGGACGTCGCCTTCACGAACGACTTCCGAGCGTCCGCATGGGTGAGTACGCCCGCGAAGCCCGGGGAGAATCCGCCGTGGGCGACGTCAGCTGTGGTTACCCGTGTGCCCGATCGCTTCTCGATGGACGCGCGTAGACCTGGGGGCAGCTCCTCCCAGGAGATCCGTGGCATTGCCCAACCTTCGTGTGGTCGTTCCGGCTACCGGTGATTCACACCTCGGGAAGGTCCCTCGTTCCCGTGGTGGTGCCCACGCGGAACGAGGAATACCGATCAGCCCGCCGGTTCCAGCCGGTATCGCGTCTCACGCCGGCGCTCACGGCCGTTGATTGCGATCAGTTCCGCGATGGTGGGTTCCATCAGGGGTTGGTCGCTCATGCCGTAGAACTCGCGCAGAGCGCGGGTCGCGGCGCGCAGCGCGGACTTGCTCGCTTCCGGGTTCTTGTGCAGCTCGTGGCCGGCGCCGGGGATTCTGTAGGTGTGACGTAGGACTCCGGGATTTCCGCCGTACGCGACCGAGTAGTCGTCGATGTCGACCCAGTCGTCCGCCTCGGCCACGATCAGGTAGGTCGGCGTGGTCATCCGGTCGATGTCCTGCCGCGTTCCGGACAGGGAGTGCCACCCGTTCTGCAGGAGGTCACGCATCCAGGAATCCCCGTCGATCATGTAGTTGAGCGCCTTCTGCCGGCCGTAGAAGTGATCCGGATCGTCGATCAGCAGGTCGATGTCTTGTCCCGTCGCCGCTCGTACGGTCGAGCCCATGTCGACGACCCCGAGCATGGAGACCAGCGCGTCGACCCCCGCCGGTTGCTCGGCCAGGTGCCGGAGGGCGATCCGGCTGCTGATGCTTCCCGCGAACAGCGACAGGCCGTTCCCGAAGGCGAGCGACTTGCTGACGGTGCCCAGCACCGCGGCCAGGTCGGACCGGGCCGAGGAGGCCGTGAAACGATCGAACTCGCCCTCGCTGTTGCCCCGGTGGTTCGTGTAGTCGAACCGTACGACCTGGAATCCGTTGCTGACCAGGTAGAGCATCGGCAGCAGGCCGTGCCGTACGGTGCCTTCGAACTGGGGTGCGATGACGATGATCGGTGCGTCCGGTGCCGCGATGCTGTGAACGCAGTGGATCCGCCTGCCCTCGGGGCTTTTGACCTCGAAGACTTCTTCCTGATACTCGGCGTGCATTGGATCACCTATTCAGCTGTGCGCGGTCGAGTTTGAGCGCGCAGCCGCGCGACTCGACTTTCTCGACACGACGGGTGAACTCGATTCCCTGACCGCGCCGCCCGCACCGGCACTCCCCGTCGAGTACGGTGCGCGCGTAGTCGTCGGTCAGGATGAATCCCGGATAGCTCGTCGCGGTGGGGTCCACGAACGCCAGCAGTCCCTGCCGCCCGTTGGCGACCGGCTGTAACGTCCGCGGGTCGAGCGTGAGGACGTGGATCCACGGCGGAACGTGCTTCACGTGGAATTCGCATTCCGCCAGGATGCTGTTCAGCTCCACCATGTTGAAGAAGTCCCGTATGCGGCTCGGGTCCAGCCCCTGGAACCTCTTGGTCAGGTGGCCGACGAACTCCTCGCGCGGGATGGAGGAGCCGCGGAACCGCTTCCAGCCGCCCGCCGTGATGACGAACAGGTTCTCGCAGTCTTCGAGGAGAATGCCGTTCTCCGTCATGTACTCGTCCAGGTGCAGGAACATGATCGGAGCGCCGACCAGGAGGACGTTCTCAGCGTCGCCGCGCGCCTCCTGGATCCGCCTGACGACCTTCGCCGGGTCGAACACGCCGTCGACGACGAAGTTCTCGGTCGGGAAGAGCATGTCCGTGACGGCCATGGCGTAGGAGAACCACAGGTCTCCGGCCTCTTCCTTGGAGGGCCCCAGATGCAGGCAGAAGGCGTCGTCGAGGCCCAGGAGCTGGTCGACACTCCCCTGGATCGAGCCGAGGAACCGGCACAGTGTCGTCTCGTCGCGATGGACGAGGCTCATCGAGCCCTGGGTACCGGAGCTGGTGCAGACCTTCACGATCGCTTCTTCTGGGCCGGTGCGCACCTGGCTGATCTTGAACTGGGATGACGTGATCAGCGGGATGCGGGCCAGGTCCTGGAGAGTGTTCAGCTGGTCGGGCTCAAAGCCGGATTTCTGGCAGTACTGGCGGTAGGTGGGATTGTGTGTGAAATGGTGGTCCACCGCGTTGCGTGCCATCGTGAGCTTCAGCGTCTCGATCTCCGCGGCCGAGGCGTGGTAGATGTCACTCCGCTGGAACACCCAGTCGTCGAGCACGCTCACCGCTTCGAGCGGGTCCCAGAGAAGGGATGCCCCGGTGTCTCGCGTGATGGGTTCGTTCACCTGGCCAGCT
This sequence comes from Streptosporangium becharense, assembly GCF_014204985.1. Lineage (NCBI taxonomy): Bacteria > Bacillati > Actinomycetota > Actinomycetes > Streptosporangiales > Streptosporangiaceae > Streptosporangium > Streptosporangium becharense. Next base: position 5,311,235 of record NZ_JACHMP010000001.1, read on the forward strand.
TCCTTCCCAGCACGTAGAGGTTGTTGCTCCGTGGGGCGATTCCCGGCTCTTCCAGGACCGCGCGCTCAAGCCGGTAGATCCGCTCAAAGGAGTCCGCGTCACCGAGGATGCTGGCGAGGGTCTCGGTCTGCCCGCGAAGCTGCGTCTCCTGGTATCCGGGGTAGATGAGGTTGGGGAAACCGGTCGTGAGGACGGGTTCCAGGTCCAGCCGCCGGTAGACGTTCTCCAACTGGGCCGGGGTGAAGACGTGCATGTGGGGCATCGTGGTGGTGAACCGGCCCCGGCGGCTGACGGTCGGATGTTCCGCCTCGTCCAGCTGACGGGTCATGATGTTGAAGAACATCACGTGGTAGCGGTTGGGGACGAACGACAGGAGATAGCCGCCCGGGGCGACGAGAGTGCTCAGGCGCCTGAGCACATCCTCCACGTCTTGCACGAACCCGAGGACGTTGTGGAAGTTGAAGACGATGTCGAAGGGCCCGGTGACGGGTGAGCAGTCGATTTCCTCAAGGCGCCCGTTGACGACCTCGAACCGGTCTGACCAGCCGTTCCGCTCGGCCTTCTCGCGGGCCTTCTGCGACATCTCGACCGACAGGTCGAACAGGACGCCCCGCGCTTTCGGGTACGCTTCCAGGATTTTCGAGCTCCAGCGTCCCGTCCCACCTCCCGCGTCCAGGAAGCGGAAGTCCTCCGGCAACTCGTCAAGCGTCCTGCTGAACACCGACCACAACAGGCGGTCGGACAGGTTCCAGTATTCTTGCTGGTCCACCAGGTCGTACTCTTCGGCCTTGTCGGCGAAGTATTCTTTGACGCTGTCCTCGTAGGCGAGGTCATAAGTCATGGATGGGCACCGCTTTCCGTTCGATCTGAGTGCTTGTCGTGTCGTCGGGCCGTCCGACGTGGCGGGCTTCAGCCGGTGACGGCGGTCTCGGGCAAGCCGGCGCCGTCGGCCGCCGGGAGCGTGTCGATGTCCTCGGTCAGGGTCTCGTGCACCATGAGGAACTTTGTGGTGTCGATCGGGCCGTTCTCGATGTACTTGCCCCAGTAATCGAGCCCGCGTTCGACGCCGACCCAGCGCAGCAGGCTGTGCATCGGATAGATGTTGTCGTGCGGGATCCCGATGCGGTGCCACTCGGCGAGCCCGACCTCCGTGATCTTGGAGGCGCCGCGCAGCGTCGCCTCGTCGCGGATCTCGGGGTTGCGGTTCCACGGCGAGATGATGATCGTCTGTGTGTCCGGAGTGCAGTGGTTGACCGCGTCGCCGATGTCGTCGACGGGGATCACATAGATCGTGCGGCTCAGCGGATGCTCGTTGATGTGGCCGGGGTCGGGAACGACCGTGACGGTCCAGGCAGTGCCGCCCTCGGGTGAGGTGTGCACGTCGTTTCCGGAGTAGAGAGCTTCGAGCCGGGCCCGAGACACCAGGGCGTGGGCGTCGTCGGAGACGAAGCCCTTCGGCAGCAGCCGGTCGTAGAGGTTGAGCGCTTCGATGAGGTTGGCGGTGAAACCCGCCGTGTTCTCCCGCCCTTCGACGAACACCATCTGCGGGGAGAAGCAGGCTTCCTGGTTGTAGATGGCGATGTCGTGTGCGAGATCGATCGCGACCTTCTTCGACCCGGCGGATTCCGCGCCGATCAGGGCGAAGCTGCTCTTAGGCCCGAACTCCAGGACGCTGACACCGGTGCGGACCAGTTCCTTGACCCGCTTCACCGGCTTCTCGCCGCCCCAGACGCAGGCCACGTCCGCCAACCTGATGAACTTCTCCTCAGCGGGGTCGCCGCCGGGCCAGTAGAGGACGTTCATCGACTGGGTCACCGGGTGGTCGGGATCGATCTCGTGCATCGAGAGCGCGAAGTACAGCGCCGTGATGGGGTCGCGCTTCGGCAGCTTGGCGATGGTCGTGTTCTTCGTGATGATGCCCCGGATGAGCGACATGATGCTGGAGGCCGGGACGTTCCCCACCATCACGTGAAGCGCGTTTCCCCACGGATGCGCGTGGACCAGTGCGTCGTTCCGCACGAGCCAGTCGTCCAGGTAGAAGCGGCTGCCGATCTCCGCGTCCAGCATGTCGTACAGGGCCGCGCCATAGGTGCACAGGACATGGATGAGGTTGAACTCACGCTGGGCCATCTTCCGGCTCATGCCGGAGATCGCCGACATCTGATCGAGCGCACGTCGGTACAGTGGGTGATCCATGTTCTCGATCGCCCAGAACCGGCCGACCTTCTGGAGGAAGGCGACGATTTCCTGGATGTGCAGTCTCGCGAGGCCGAACCTGTCGTGCGCTTCGAGTTGGGCGATCTCCGCCTGCGTGATGACCGGGATCCGGGCCCGGGCCGCGGTCTCGTAGCTGAGGACATGCGCCTCGCGGTCGGGGGCGAGGAAGATCGGCCGCCCACCCAGGAAGATGGGGAGGTCGATGTCGGTGTCCGTCACGGTGTTCTCCTTAACAAGATGTACGGGCTTGGAAACGGGGCCCATCCGTCAGGGGATCGTGACAACGCCGTTGTACCGCTCGAGCAGCTGGCTGTCCCTGATGTCCGCATGGTTGAGCAACCAGCAGATGTAACGCTCGACGCCGAGACCGAATCCGGACGTCCGCATCGGGAACTGCTCGCGCATCTTGATGTACCACTCGTACGGGGCAGGGTCCACGCCGTGACGCTTGAGCGCTAGACGAACGTCCTCGGCCGTCGTGTGACGTTCGCCCGAGCCGACGGTCTCACCCATCCCGATCAGGAGATCGGCCGCCAGCGCCTTCTTCCCGTCGGCGTCCGCGAAAGCCTGGTAGAAGGGGACCGACAGGTGGTCGGGCTTGACCACCCAGCAGAACCCGCCGAGCCTGCCCATCAGTTCCTTCTCACCGGCACGGGTGAGCACGGGGAAACCGGATTCGTGCCATCGGACCAGCGAGTCGTCGGCACCCAGCAGTTCCACCGCCTCGTCCATGGTGATCTGCGGGATGTGGTCCGACTCCAGGAAGTCGGTGATGTGCTTGGTGCCGCCCTTGATCCTGCCGCCCAGCTTCTTGAAGATGTTGGCGGTCATCGTACGGAGGTAGCGCTCGACAAGCGCCATGACGTCGTCGATCCCGCCGGGAATCTCGGCCTCGCTGTGAAAAAACTGGCACAGGTGCGTCGCGTCGGCGTCCTCACCGCGGAAGCTCGGCATCAGGTAGTAGGCACCCGCCTGGTTGAGGCGGCATCCGTACTCGAGCATGAACTGCATCGAATCCGCGAGATAGGTTCGCACGTTGAACAACTCGATCTCCACGGGCAGCGAGTCGCTTCCCAACCCCATGGGGCTGGAGATGGAGTGCGTCGTGATCGGCAGGTGCAGGTTACGAAGGCCCGCCGCCGAGAAGATCTCGACGGTGTTCTGGGTGACGAGGTCCTGTACCTCGGTGAGCAGCGCATACCACGGATCACCGATGATCTGGAGAAACCGGTCTTTGGCCCCGGCGCCCTCTCGCTTCGAGTCGCCCGTGGAGAACGACGAGGCGCGTTCCGTTGTGCTGGTCACGATGTACTCCCTTGGTTCTCAGAGCCGACTGCCGATCAGGCCGATCACACGGCAGTCGCTTGCATAACGCTGATCTTCGAATTCACTGGATCCGTGCCGGTCTCGTTCGCCCGCGGTCCGTCTCGCGCGACGTCGCGCCGCGTTCACCGATCAGGCGGAACGGTGGTAATCGATCGCGACCATCACTGTTCGTCTTCACCGGGTCACGTCTCCCGGCCCGGGCTCCTTCGGGGATGGCGCCGGCGTGTCCGGTCTCGGACTCGGTGACCTGGTGGTCGCGTCTAGTAGGAGTAGGAGTAGGTCGCTACGCAGACGGTCCACTCGTAGACGTCGCGAAGCAGGAATCCGGTCGGCTCTCCTCCGAAGCGGAGAACGTATCGAGAGCTCCACATTGAGTTCCGTGTGGTTATCCGTTATGGAGGATTTTCCGGAAAGCGGTCCCTTACGGGTGGCCCCATCACCTCTGGCTGACATCACCTACGTCCTGTATCGGATCAGGAATTTACGGATGGCAGAAGATCCATGAATAGGATCATCCGGATCGCTTGGGGTTGCCTTGTGATCGGCCGAAGACTCGGCAAGGGGCGCTTACGGTCCTCCCGCCGCAGGCCGCGTGGAGGCTGGGACGTGCGGAGAGGCTGCAACAGAGACGGCGTGGCACGGCGCTTGTGGTTCGGGTGCTGTGGGACGACTGTTCAAGGCATTTCAAAGGTCACTAGGAAACGGCAAGGGGGGCCGGGGAGTCCCGCCACGACAGGAGTCCGTCGACCCCACCCAGACCGCGGCCCTGGTCGCCAACGCGCTGGGCATGGCCGTTCACAACCGAACCTCGCAGTTCGGGGCGGTGATCCACTCCGATCACGGGTGCAGTAGACCTCGTGGGCGTTCACCGATCGGGCCGAGGTCTCTGGGCTGGTCTCCTCGATGGGGTCGGTCGGCGACTGCTTCGCAGGCGCCGTCATCGAGTCGTTCTGGGGTCGGATGCAGACCGGGCTGCTCAACCACCGACGGTGGAAGACCCGCATCGAACCCGCCAACGCGATCTTCGATTACCTGGAGACCTTCCACAATCGACGACGACATAGCGCCCTGGGGATGCGCACCCTGATCGGATACAAGATCCTCTACGCGAACAACCAGTCGGCATGACAGTCAAGTAAGCGAGCTCCACGCAACTCGGGGAACATCGGGAGCCTCCACCGCAGCCGGAGCGGTTCACTCGACGGCCTCGAATTCATTGTCGAATTGCAATCTGAAAGCACTTCCGATATTTTTATTTCTGTGTTACCATGTCGGCAGTGCTGAAATTATGCCAATAGTGTCTGTTGTCATGGTGAACAACGGACAGCCGAGCCAGACGGCTCTCATGTCGGCCGCCGCGCGTGCGGCACATCTCCTTGTCGATGACGCCCCTCCGATCTTCGCCGACACCCTGGCGCGGACCTTCCTGGGGGAGCGCGCCGAGGAACTCCTTGGTTACCACCGGTCCTATGGCGGCCACCCCGTCCTGTCCGGTGCGCGGACGACGGCCGTCACCCGCAGCCGCTACACCGAAGATCGGCTGGCCGAGCTGGCCGGCCGGGGCGTCGACCAGTACGTGATCCTCGGCGCAGGGCTGGACTCCTTCGCCTATCGGTCGAAGCCGGTCGGCCGCGTCCGGGTGTTCGAGGTCGACCAGCCCGCGACCCAGCGCTGGAAGCAGGCACTGCTGATTGAGACGGGAACAGAGGTGCCACCGTCCACCTGCTTCGTCCCGGTCGACTTCGAGCAGGAGTCCGCCCGATCACTTGCCGACCACCTCGTCCGAGCAGGCTTCGATCCAGGCAGGCCCGCCTTGGTCAGCTGGCTCGGAGTCACGATGTACCTCACCCGGGAGGCCATCGGGCAGACCCTGGACGTCATCAGCGGCTTCGCACCCGGCACCGAGCTCGTCGTGGAGCACCTCCTGCCGGCCGAACTCCGCGACGAGGCAGGCCAGTCCTACGCGGAGCTGGTCATGGCCGCGGCGGCCGGGCATGGCGAGCCCTGGCGCACCTTCCTCAGCGCCGAGCAGATGAACACCCTCCTGCTCGAGCACCGGCTCCAACCGGTCGAGTCCGTCCGGCAACGCGAGACGATCCCCCCTGCGGAGTGGGAACGTACCGACTCGCTCCGCCCGTTCGAACTGTCCGTGCTCGCCCGCGCACGCGTCCCCGTCGCCTAGTGGTGCTTGGTCATCTCGGGTAGGGGGACGCCGATGTTCCCCGTGACGCCGGTGTTCTCCGCGGCGGTGCTGTTCTCCGCGACGGCGGTGTGCCCATCCTGGCGGGTGCTTGGGGTCAGGAGGACCAGGACCGTCCCCACGAGATGGAGGAGCCCGGCTGTGCCCATCAGCCAGCCGGTCGTCTCCACGTACCAGCCCGTGTACCGGTGGTCGAGGGGGTGCGGGTCCGCCGGCCCGAGGGCGAGGTGGAACACCGTGTACGGCGCGAGGGCCGACGCCGTGACGATACGGGCCCACGTCTTGCCGCCCCGTCGCCACACCAGGGCCGCCAGCGCCGCCATGAGCGCACCGGCCACGGCGTAGCCCCACACGAAGTGCCGGAGGCTGTCCGCGATCTCCAGCAGGTCGATGTCGGGGTCGGCGTCGACCGCCAGCCCCACCTGCAGCGGGATCAGGAGACCGAGGGCCAGTGTCGCGCTCACCAGCTCGCACATGGACGCCGCCAGCAGACATGCGATGCCGGACTTCGCGTTCCGTGTCTTCAGTGCCTGCAATCTCCGCACCTCTTTCCGGGATCGATCATGGCGGAACCTTCTTGGAGGAGGCTTGTGAGTCACTGTGGTCCGCCGGGGTCCGCCGCCGCGGGCGTGGGCGCCGCCGTCCGCGGACGTCCATGCTGCTCACAGGGGGTGAGCTTGCGCTCGGTGCTTCCCGGAAAGCGGCGGATCGCGGGTCATCCGGCGCAGGGAGACCGGGCTGCCAACCGATCACAACCAAGTTCAAAGGGGAGGGGTGGACACTGACGCCCCATGCGGGTTCCAGTAGTACTTCAGCACAGCGTCGCAGAGTGCGGGGCCGCCTGCCTCGCGATGATCCTCGGCGCACACGGGCATCACCTCTCCATGCGTGCCCTGGCCGACGAGATGGGCATAGGCCGCGACGGCGTCAGCGCGCTCACCCTGGTGCGCGTCGCACGGGCACGCGGGCTGACCACTCGCGCGTTCTCCCTGCCGGCCGAGCAGGTGCACGCGATCCCCCTGCCGGCCGTCGCGTACTGGCGATCCCGGCACTTCGTGGTGGTGGAGCGGGTGGCCGGGGAACGGATCACGATCGTCGACCCGGGGATCGGGCGGCTCAAGCTCACCCGGGAGGAGTTCGCGAAGGACTACAGCGGTGTGGCCTTCACCTTCGCCCCCTCCCCTGACTTCGAGCGGGGACGTTTCGGCGAGCAGCGCTCCTGGTGGTCGCGCTACATCCGGTTCAGCGTCCTGAACCACCGGGGCATCCTGGCCGTGCTGGTGCTGCTCAGCCTCGTCCTGCAGGGGCTCGGGCTCGTCCTGCCCGCCGTCACCGAGAGCATCGTGGACCGGGTGCTGGGACGCGGGGAGATCGACCTGCTGTCCCTGCTGGGGCTGGCCGGGGTCGCGGCGGTGCTCGCCCATCTCGCACTGGGAGCGGTGCGGGCCTGGGCACTGGTCGTGCTGCGAGCCCGTGCCGACACCGTCCTGCTCGACGATCTGGCCAGGCGGTTGCTCGCCCTGCCGTTCCGCTTCTTCGCCCACCGGGGCTCGGCCGACCTGGTCGCGCGGATCACCGGGGCCAGTCTGTTGCGGGAGATCCTCACCGGCCAGGTGTTGTCGGCCCTGCTCGACGTCCCGCTCGCCGTCGTCTACCTGGTCGCGGTCACCGTCCGGTCGCCGCTGCTCGGCGGAGTGCTCGCCCTCTTCGCCGGTGCCCAGTTCCTCGTGGTCCTCCTCACCCGGCAGCGGATCCGCGACCTGGTCCACCGGGAGCACGAGGCGCGCAATGACGCGCAGGGACAGCTCATCGAGGCCGTCAAGGGCATCGAGACGATCAAGTCGGCCGGGGCGGAGCCTCAGGTTCTGCGACGGTGGACCCGCCTGCTGGACGTTCAGATGCGGCGGGTGCGGCGAAGCTCGTTCGCCCAGGGCATGCAGGACACCGTCCTGGCGGCGCTGAGGTTCGCCGCCCCGCTGGTGCTGCTGTGGGTCGGCGCGTGGCAGGTGGTGGAGCACCGGCTCACCGCGGGTGCGATGCTCGGTGTACTGGCATTGGCCGCCGCCGCGTTGGCGCCGCTGGCGTCGTTGACCGGCAGCCTGCGGGGTCTCCAGACCGCCCGTGCCCAGGCCGAGCGGCTCGCCGACATCTGGGAGACCGCTCCCGAGGCCGTCTCCGGCGCTGCTTCCGACGGTGGTTCCGGCGCTGTTTCCGGCGGTGTTTCCGGCGGTGGTTCCTGCGGTGTCCGTGACGGTGCGACGGGTGATGAGGGTGCGGCTCCGCGCACATCCCCCCCGGCCCCGGCCCCGGCTGACGGCTGTCTCGGCGGCACGGCGCGGGGGAGCGGAATCGAGATGAGGGGGGTCGGTTTCCGGTACGCGCCCGAAAGCCCGTGGATCGTCCGCGGGATCGACCTGAGCATCGCCCCGGGGCAGAAGGTCGCACTGGTCGGCAGGTCGGGGTCGGGCAAGACCACCCTGGCGCGGCTGCTCCTGGGGCTGTTCCCACCGGTCGAGGGTGAGATCCGCTACGACGGGGTGCCGGTGTCCCGGCTGGATCGGGGACGGCTGCGGCGCCGCTTCGGGGTGGTCACCCAGGAGCCGGCCCTGTTCACCGGCTCGATCGCGGACAACATCGCGCTGGCGAGTCCCGACGCGTCCCCGGACGAGGTGGAGGAGGCCGCCCGGCTGGCGTGCGTCCACGACGACATCGCCGCCATGCCCATGGGGTACCACACCCCGCTCACCGAGGGGGCGGGACTGTCCGGCGGCCAGCGCCAGCGGATCGCCCTGGCCAGGGCGATACTGGCCCGTCCGGAGTTCCTGCTGCTGGACGAGGCCACCAGTCACCTCGACACCGACACCGAGGCGGCGCTGAGCACGAGCCTCGGCACCCTTCCGCAGACGCGGATCGTGATCGCCCACCGGCTGAGCACGATCAGGGACGCCGACCTGATCCTGGTGCTGGACGGTGGCCGGATCGTCGAGAGCGGCGTGCACGACACGCTGATCGACTCGGCCGGCCTGTACGCGGGTCTCGTCCGTGCGCAACTCTCGGTGGGCCCCTGACGGGCCCGGCATCGTGGTCGTTCCCTGACGCATGACAAGCCCCAGCGAAGTCGATCACGACATGCGACTTCAAGCTTCACCAGACGTTCACAAGGAAAGAGCGCGATATTCGCCGTGAGATCACTTTCTCACAAGGAAAGGAGGAAGGCTTCATGAGCGCGACACCGCGTACGGAACTCGGGGACATCGCCCCGGTCGGTATGGAGCTGGACGAGAGCGCGCTGGGCGCCATCAGCGGCGGTGCGGGCCCCGTGATCGTCACGGGGGAGTACTTCGACCCGCCGGGCTGGTGCCAGGACGACAAGCCTCCGTCGAAGGTGCCGTGGTGACGGCTGTCCCTGCTTGAGGGGGACGGATCTCACCGGACACGGGGACGGCGCACGTTCCCGCGTCCGGTGACCCTGTCGTCCCGGGCCCGCCGCGGATTCCCCGCGGCGGGCCCGGGACCCGCGCAGCCAGCTCTCGAAGGAGATCCGTGTCACCTCCGCATGTTCTCGTCCTCACATGTGACGACGACCCGCACGCCGACCACGTGCGGCGCCTGCTGGACCGGCGCGGCGCTCGCACGACCGTCTTCGACAATCGGGACTACCTCCTCCGGGCCCACGTGGAGCTGGCGTACACAGCCCGCGGGTTGGCCCGGCGGTTGCTGCACACCGAGTCCGGCACGCTCGACCTGGACTCGCTGACCGCGCTGTGGTGGCGGCGCCCCGGGTGGCCGGAGGCCCACCCGGCGATCACCGACCCCTCGGTGGCCGAGTACGCGGTCAGGGAGGGTGTGCACCTGATCAGCGACCTGTGGGAGCACCTGACGTGCCGCATGGTGCCCGCGCGCGAGTCGGTGTTCCAGCGGGCCGAGCACAAGCCGTCCCAGCTCACCCTGGCCGCGGAGCTGGGGTTCGAGATCCCGGAGACGCTGATCGCGACCCAGGCGGACGCCCTGTGGGACTTCCACAACCGCCATGACGGGCGCATCGTCACCAAGACCCTGGGGTTGCCGCGGGTGGAGAACCTCGCGGCGGGCCACACGGTCATCCGCAAATGCGACTTCGTCTCGGCCCGCGACCTGGCGTACGCGGAGGCGCTGCGGTTCTGCCCGGTCATCGTGCAGGAGTACGTGCCCAAGCGGCTGGAACTGCGGGTGACCGTCGTCGGCCGGCGGGTGTTCGCGGCCGAGATCCACTCCCAGGACAGCAACCGGGCGATGGTGGACTGGCGCCGCTACGACCTGGGAGGCACCCCACACCTCGTGCACCGGCTTCCGGACGAGGTCGCCGAGCGGTGCCTGGCGATGACGGACCGTCTCGGGCTCTCCTACGGGGCCTTCGACCTGGTCCTGACCCCGGACGACCGGTACGTGTTCCTGGAGATCAACCCCAACGGGCAGTGGCTGTGGATCGAGGAGCTGACCGGCCTGCCGATCAGCGAGGCGGTCTGCGACCTGCTGCTGGAAGGAGCCTGACGTGTCCGAGACGGTGCCCCCCGGGCTTCTCGACGACGCCCTGGAATGGCTGCGCGGACTGGACGGCGTGCCGCCGGAACGTGCCCGCGAGTGGCTGCCGGAGCTGCGTGAACGGCATCCCGGGGTGCGAATGCGACTGCTGTGGCAGCGCGAGGCCGCCGTCGACGAGTACCACTACGACCTGCTGCTCCCCTCGTCCGAGGGGACCGTCTCACTGGCCTTCGCCCCGGACCGGGTGATCCCCTGGCCGCTGCGCGGAGGCCAGCGCTCCGGCGAGCAACTCGTGCTGCGCGTCAACGGCGTCGACATCACCATGGGGCAGGCCGTCTCGGCCCTGGACGTGCTGTGGGAGGACGCCGACCTGGCCCGGCGGCTGGTGAACGCCGCCCTGGTCGACCAGGTCCTGGCCACCCGGCAGACCGACCTGTCCACCGACCGGCTCCAGCAGGCCATGGACGCCTTCCGCCGGGCGCGGGGGCTGCTGACCGCCGAGGCGACGCGGCGGTGGATGGCCGAGCGCGGTGTGAGCCACGCCCGCCTGGAGGAGATCGTGGCGGGCGAGGCGGCGGTGGCGGACCTGCGCCGTGAGGTGGTCGAGGAGCAGCCGGTGGAGGACTTCTTCGCCGCCCGTCGCGAGGAGTTCGACCGGTTGCGCGTGGTCAGGCTGCGGTACGCCGACCCCGGCCGCGCCGACGCCGTCGCGGCCTTCCTGCGCGACGGAAGCGCGCCGCCCGACGGGGTGGACAAGGACGCCGACCCTGTCGCGCTGGCGACCGGGGAGGTGCTGGCGGGTGTGGCCACCTGCCGGATGGAGGCGAACGGCAGGGGTGACCTGACCGCGCTCTTCGGCGCTCCGGCGGCGGAGGCGCGGGCCGGTGCGGTGCTCGGGCCCGTGCGGCTCCCGGACGGCGGCTTCTGCGTCGCGTACGTGCTGGTCGTGGAACCGGCGGTGCTCGACGGGGTGACCCGCGGGCTCGTCGAGAGGCGGATCTTCGACGAGTGGCTGGAGGAGCACCGACGCCACGCCCACGTGGAGTGGTTCTGGGGCAGCAAGGCCCGCACCGACGAGATCACCGCCGAACTGCGTTCCTGATGCGGGACGTACCGGGGGTGGGCCGGGTTGTTGACGCGGGCCGTGTCGGGGAGCGAGCTGCGTTCCCGACGCCGGCCGTGCCGGGGAGAGCACCCGGGCGCGGCTCCGCGGACGTCAGTCGCGCAGTGAGCCGCCGCCGTCGATCGACCAGGTCTGACCGTTGATCCACTCGGCGTCGTCGGACAGCAGGAAGGCCACCACGGCCGCCAGGTCGGACGGCCTGCCGAGACGGGTGCTGCGGGTGCCGACCAGCCCGGCGGCCAGGAACTCCTCGCTCATGTGGGTCATGCCGGTCTCGCTGAGCACCATGCCGGGTGAGACGCCGTTGCAGCGGATGCCCTTCTTGCCCCAGCGGGAGGCGACGTGCCGGGTCAGCGCGTTCACGCCCGCCTTGGACGCGGCGTAGGCCGGGCGCAGCGGCTCACCCACGAACGCCGCGTTCGAGGAGGTGTTCACGATGGCCCCGCCGCCGCGTTCCAGCAGCAGCGGGATCACCGCCCGGCAGGAGTGCGCGTAGCCGATCAGGTTCACTTCCAGGGTGCGCCGCCAGACGGCCGCGTCCATCGCCGACAGGTCGCCGTCGTGGCCGATGGTGCCGGGTGACAGGTCGGCGCCCACGTTGAACAGGCCGTTCACCCCACCGAGATCGGAGACCGCCCGGTCCATCAGGGTGCGCACGGACGCCTCGTCGGACAGATCGAACCCGGCCGCCAAGGCCGTGCCGCCGGCCGCGATGATCCGCCCGGCGGTCTCCTCGGCTCCCGCGACGTTGACGTCACCGATCAGGACACGGCACCCCTCCTCGGCGAGCCGTACGGCGGTGGCGGCTCCGATGCCGGTGGCACCTCCGCAGATCACGATCCGTTTTCCGGTCAGACCACGCATGCGTCCTCCGATCGTGTGGTGTCACCCGGGGAGGGTGACCGGGCGGGCAGATCGGGTCCCCCGGGAGGCGACCGGGTGGGCCCAGGGTGTGCATCACGGGAGCGGGTGGGCGAGGGTGTGTCACCGCGGGAGCGGGTGGGCCGGGATGTGTCAGCGTGGGGGCCGGTCGGGCCGGGGCGTGTCACCGCGGGAGGGTGACCGGGGCGGCCCGAAGGCCGACGATCGCGTCGATCAGCCCGGTCGCGGCGTCATCCCAGGTGACTCGCGGTGTGGTGACGTTCTCGTGGCTCTCGTGCAGAGCGCGTTCGCGTTCGGTGCCGCGTCCGAGTTCGAGGCCGGGGTCGCTCTTGGGTTCGTGCCCGCGTTCGGGGCCGGGTCCGCGTTCGGGTTTCGTGGTGGTGCGGACCATCGTCACCACCGGACCGGGACCTGTCGCAACCCGCCGACGACGAGCCCTTCCCGGGTGGGCAGCTCACCGGGGGGTACGGCCAGCTCCAGGCCGGGCAGCCGGCGCAGCAGCACGGCCAGCACGGCCTGCAGTTCGGTGCGCGCCAGGGCCTGCCCCAGGCAGGCGTACGGGCCGACGCCGAAGGCCAGGTGGGCGTTCGGCGAACGGCGCAGGTCCATGGTGTCGGCCCGGTCGAAGGTCTGCTCGTCGCGGTTGGCCGAGGCCATGCTGCACACCACGGTGGTGCCCGCCGGGAGCCTGCGGCCCCCCACCTCGATCTCCTCCGACAGGTAGCGGGGCATGCCGAAACCGGGGTTGGCGTCGAAACGCAGGACTTCCTCCACCGCGGTACGCACCAGGGACGGGTCGGCCAGCAACTCCTGCCAGCGCGTACGGTCGGCCAGCAGCATCGCCGTCATCTTGCCGATCATGTTGGCGGTGGTCTCGTGCCCGGCCACCAGCAGCGCACGGGCGGTGCCCAGCATCACCATCTCGGTCAGCCGGCCGTCGGCGGCGTCCACGATCGTGATCAACTCGCTGAGCAGGTCGTCACCCGGCCGCTCGCGCTTGGCCGCGATGTGCTCCTGGAGGTACGCGGTGAAGGCGGCCTCGGACCGGTCGATCTCGGCCTGTTCGTAGCGGGTGAGGCTGAGCATGGTGTCGGACCAGTAGGAGAAGCGGTCGCGGTCGGCGTCCGGCACGCCCAGCAGGTCGCAGATCACCCAGACCGGGAGCGGGAAACCCAGCGCGCCGACCAGGTCGGCGGGCGCGCCTTGCGCCGTCATCGCGTCGACGAGCTGCTCGGCCATCGCCTCGATGCGTGGCCGCATGGCCGTCACCCGCTTGGCGGTGAACGACCGGCCGATCAGCCGCCGCCACTGCTGGTGCGCCTCCCCGCCGGCGGCGGCCACCCCCATGCGGTCGGCGCCGAACACGCCCCCGGACTCATTGGCCGTCACCCGGGCGGCGTCACCGGCGTCGAGCTGCCGGGTGAAACGCGGGTCGGACAGCACCTGCTTGACGTCGTCGTAGCGGGTCAGCAGCAGCGCCTCGTCCCCACTGGCCAGCCGGATCGGCGCCACCGGGCAGCTTTCCCGCAACCGGGCCCACTCCGGCGGAGGTTCCAGCGCGGTGGGGTTCCGGAAGGGATATTCGGGCACGGAGTCACTCATCGCAGCCTCCTACGCGAGCTGACATCCCGATCCAAGACAGGCGACTCGGTTAAGTCAAGTGACTCATCAGACGGGATCGCGATGAGCATCCGAGTGCTCTGCCGGGGCAACCCGCCGAGGACCCCGCCGGGGTCAGCTCGCCGAGCGCTCCGCCGGAGTCCTCGGCAAGCATCCCGCCGGGGTCAGCCTGTCGAGCACCCCGCCGGGATCAGCCTGTCAGGCGCTCCACCGGGATCAGCTTGCCGAGCATCCCGCCAGGACGACCTCCTCCAGTACCACCGAGGCGGTCGGCTGCTCGGGCAAGTTGTACTGCCCCGCGGTGACGGCGACCACCAGGTCCAGCTCGGGTGCCACGTAGATCCGCTGGCCGCCGTTGCCGAACGCCCCCACCCATGTGTCACCCACGTACCACTGGTAGCCGTAGCCGGAACCCCTGTCCGTCCGCACGCGCGGGTACAGCGCCTCCGCCAGCCAGGACGCGGGCACGACGTCGCGGCCCCCGTCGAGCACGAGCCGCCCGACCGCCAGGAGACCGCGCGGGGTGAGCCGCAGGCCGGAGGCGGCCAGCGCCACCCCGTCGGCGCCGGTCGACCACTCGAAGCGCTCGATCCCCAGCGGCTCGAACAGCCTGGCGCGCGCGAACTCCTCCAACACCAGCCCGGTGCCCCTCTCCACGAGCCGCGCCACCAGCGCCGACGCGCCTCCGCAGTACGACCAGCGCGTGCCGGGCTCCTCCACGACCGGCCGCTCCAGGATGTAGCGGAAGCGGTCGGGGGCGAGCTCCATCGCGATCTCACTGTTGGCCGGGCTCGTGTAGGGGGCACTCTCGTCCCACTCCAGGCCGAGCGTCATGGTGAGCGCGTGCTCGATGGTCAGCGCGGCACGCCGGGGATCACCGACCAGGTCCGGATACTCCGGGAAGTGCCGCAGCAGCGGCTCGTGCGGTTCCGGCACCCGGTCGTCGGCCAGGGCGATCCCGTACAGCAGGCCGACGACGCTCTTGGTGACCGAGCGGACGTCATGGAGCGTGTCGGGGGTGAACCGCACGTGCCCGAGCGGCTCGCCCATCCTGAAGTCCTCACCCTCACCGTAGTGTTCGAGGATCACTTCGCCGTGCCGGGCGGCGACGACGGCATGCAGGCCGGGCACCCGGCCCTGTTCGACGATCCGGGCGAGACGGTCGGTGAGCGTTCGGTTGTCCATGATCCTGTTCTATGCCCTGCCACAGTGTCAGGGCCAACCCGGCCGTCGGCCGGCACCGCGCGAGAACGGCCGGCCGAGCCGGAGCCTCCTCGGACGGCCCGCTGGAGCCTCGGTGGCCGCTTCGGAGGGACGGTCCGGTGGGGTCTCGGCGGTCATCTGGGAGGGACCGTCCGGTGGTGCTCCGGTGGCCACCTCTGAGGGGCCGTCCAGTGGCGCTTCGGTGGCCACCTGGGAGAGCAGCGCCGTCGCCTGGGCGACCGTCAGCCGTTCGGCGGGGTCCTTCCGGAGCAGGCCCTCGATCACCGGCCGGAGCCGGTCCGCGTACCGGGTGGGGGCCGGCGGTCGGAAAACGACCGCCGCGAGCGTGCCCATTGTGCTCTCCTCCTCGAACGGCCTGCGGCCCTCGACCGCCTCGTACAGCGTCACGCCCATCGCCCACAGGTCGGCGGACGTGGAGGGGCGCTGGCTGAGGATCCGTTCGGGCGCGAGGTAGGGGAGAACGTCGGTCAGATGCTCGAATGAGCAGTCGATGACCCCGCGGACGACCGCGGAGATCCAGAAACCGGTCAGCATCACCCGGCCGTCCTCGAAGAGGATGTTGGAAGGTCTGACATCCTGGTGCAGGATGCCGTACGTCTCGCTCATCCAGGCCAACGCGGTGATCACCTGTAGCCCGATCTCCGCGACCCTGACCTCGTCCAGCCGGCCCTCGGTCTCGATCACCCGGGCCAGGGACGGCCCTTCGACGAGATCCATGACGATCCACGGCAGGCCGTCCTCCTCGACGACGTCGTGGACCGCGACGATGCCGGAATGGCTCTTCACCCTGGTCATCGGACGCATCTCGAGAGGGATACGCCGCAGCCACAACTCACGGCTCTCGGCGGGCATCCAGGCGGGCGGCACCACATCCCTGATCGCCACCGCCCGGTCGAGCGACTCGTCCCAGGCTCGTCGGACGGTGCTCGTGCCGCCTTCACCGAGCGGAGACAGCAGCCGGTACCGGCCCGCCAGCACACGCGGGAGATCTTCGGACATACGGGCGAACCTACCGGGTGCGCCGGCGCTCGGAGGCGGCACCGGTTTCACTGTTCCCCGCCGGTCTGGGGGTGGCACCGGTTCCACCGCTGCCCGCCGGTCTGGAGGCGGTACCGGTTCCACCGTTCCCCGGCGTCACTGGCAGGCTGGCGGCATGCGGATCGACCTTCACACTCACTCCACGGCCAGCGACGGCACCGACTCCCCCGAAGCCCTGGTGAAGAAGGCGGCCTGGGCGGGGCTCGGCGCGGTGGCGCTCACCGACCACGACACGACCACCGGTTGGGACGCCGCCGGGGCCGCGCTGCCCCCGGGCCTGACGCTGGTGCGCGGCGCCGAACTGTCGAGCCGGTGGTACGGGGAGGAGGCCGCGATCGAGATGCACCTGCTCGCCTACCTGTTCGACCCCGGCCACGAGCCGCTGGCCGCCGAGCTGAGCCGGGTGCGCCGGTCCAGGGAGGAACGGGCGGAGAGCATGGTGGCGCTGCTGAACGCCGACGGCATCGACGTCACGGTCTCCGAGGTGCGCGAGTACGCCGCCGGTGGCACCGTCGGCCGCCCCCACCTCGCGCGGGCGCTCATCCGGCGCGGCCTGGTCGCGACCGTCGACGAGGCGTTCACCCCCGAGTGGCTGGGCCGTCGCTACCGCCTGGCCAAGGCCGACATCGACGCGTTCGCCGCGATCCGCCTGGTACGCGAGGCCGGCGGCGTGCCGGTGCTGGCACACCCCAGGGCGAGCAGCCGGGGACGTATCCTGCCCGACACGGCGATCGCCGAGCTTGCGGCGGCCGGCTTGTGGGGCATCGAGGCCGACCACATGAACCACGCGGAGGCCGACCGGACGCACATCCGTTCCCTCGCCCGCGACCTGGGGCTGCGGGTGACCGGCTCCAGCGACTACCACGGCACCAACAAGACCATCGGGCTGGGCGACTTCACCACCGACCCGGACGTCTACGAGGACCTGGTCGCCACCGCGACCGGCACCGTGCCCCTCACCGGAGCGTGACGGAGTGCCCGTCGCCGCTCGCCGCATGAGCCGTCGCTCGCCGCATGAGCCACCGCTCGCCGCATGAGCCACCGCTCGCCGCATGAGCCACCGCTCGCCGCGCGGGTCGCTCTGCTCGCCGCGCGACCGGTGATGATCGGCTTCGGGGGCCCGAGCCGTGATCGGGCCCGGACACGGGAAGGGGAACGCCACCCGCCGGAATCCCGGCCGCGCGGTCAGTACCCCGCGGCCGGGTCGATCGCCCCTTCCAAGGGCCGTCCCTCCCGCAGGTTGCGCACGTTCCGCTCGACCCGCTCGCAGAACATCCGGGTGACGTACTCGGCGGAGTCCGCGCAGTGCGAGGTGATGAGGACCCTGGGGTCGTCCCAGAGCGGGTGCCCCTCGGGGAGTGGTTCGGGGTCGGTCACGTCCAGCCCGGCGGCGGAGATCGTTCCCGCGCGCAGTGCCTCGACGAGCGCGCCGGTGTCGATGTGCGCGCCGCGGGCGACGTTGACGACGGCGGCGTGCTGAGGCAGCAGCGCCAGCTCGGCGGCGCCGACGACGTGCCTGGTCTCGGCGGTCAGCGCGAGGGCCAGCACCAGGATGTCGGTCTCGGGGAGCACGGAGTGCAGGGCGGAGGACGACAGCGTCTCGTCGGCCCCCTCGACCTTCTCGGGCCGCCTGCGGACCACGGTGAGGCGGCAGTCGAACGGTCGCAGGATCCGGACGAGTTCCGCGGCGATGCCGCCCCCGCCGAGGATCGTCACCCGCCGCCCGCCCAGGGACACGGGATCGATCGGGTGCCAGCGCGGGGTGCGCGCCTGCCGGGCGAGGTTGCGCAGGCAGGCCAGCATCAGCATGAGCGCGTGCTCGGCGACCTGCCCGGCGAACGACCCCTTGGCGCAGGTAAACGTCACCGGCCGGTGGAACACGTCGGTCACCGCGAACCTCTCCACCCCGGCCCAGGGGAACTGCACCCACCCGATCCCCGGGTGGTCGTCCAGGAGCGACCGCAGCGGCTCCGGTTCGCCGGGGATGAGCCACACCAGCCCGTTCGCCTCACCCGGCGCGACGACGGCCCCGCCCCCGGCGGCGACGGCCTCCTCGACCCGGGCACGCAGGCGGCCGAGAGCGGGGGAGTTGGGACGGTCGTAGGCCGCCCCCATCTCCGGGGAAGGGGCTATCGCGATACGGGCATCCATAAGGGCCATTGTGTCGTGGCACACCTGCCGGACCCCGGTCCGGCCGGTCTATCCTGACCAGCCACGGTGTTCAGGTGCGTACATCAGCGGATGCGCCGGCGTTGCCGGCGCGCGCTCCTGATCGACGACGACACCCCGATCACCAGGACGAGGGCCGACACCGTCCACGAATGCGGGACGTCCGCGTCCAGCTTCGGGATGGCCCACACCATCACTTCGTCGTCGGCCACCCCGAACACGTAGATCGGGACCGCCGTCGCCAGCGGCAGCACCCAGGCCAACCGGCGGCCGAACCACCGCCCCGACAGGCAGGCGATCCCTCCCCACCACAGCAGATTCCGCAGGGCGGCACTGACCGTCTCGGAGCTTCCACCGATGAACAACCCTCCGGTGAGCCCGGCCGCTCCGGCGAGCAGGAAAGCGCTCAACTGGCAGAGGTCGATCCGGGCCATGGGGCGTGCGGCGACGGACTCGAAGCCGGCCATCCGACTGTGGAGGCTCATCACGGCGACGCAGGCGAACGGAATCGGCATCAGCACCGCGACGGGAACCGGCGTGGGCAGGTGATTCCACGCCTGCGGGAAACTCACCGACAGGCGGCCCCAAGCCGCGGTCGCCACGCTCAGCACCACGAGCGAGGCGGCCAGCGGGGCGAGACCGCGTGCCCGGGCGAAGGTGCGACGGATCACGAACTCCTCCGGCGTTCGTGTCCTTTCCCGCGTGATCGGGACGACCGCCGGCCTATCCACCGCAGCCCTCCCAGGTTCTCGCGACCTGCTGCTTGACCCAGGCGAGCTGCTGGGCGTGCGGTTTGGCGAGTGCGGCGTCGACGTCACGCCCGACCTCGCCGGGAAGCAGGAAAGACGGATCATTCGTCACAGACGTCAGGCCGCTCGCTCTGGCCGTCAGCCACACCCAGACCTTGCCTCCGACCGTCGTCCGTTCCTCCGCCTCAGCCTCGGACGCGTCGGCGCATCCACGGAACGAGGGCATGGCTGCGATCGCCATGTCGGCGATCATGGGTTTGATCGCGCTGAGCGCGGTGAACGTCGGTTTGCCCTCGGTCAACCCTTCGTCGTAGTAGGTGGCGGGTAGGGGAACCACGCCTCCGGCGACGCTCGCGATCAGCCGCGACGCCCGTGTGGCGTCGTTCAGATAGGCGCGGTTCTCAGGCCACACGCACACCTGCGGCACGCCCGCTGCGGATTCCCCGCACAGGGGCCGGGCCACCGGAGCGCGCGGCACCTGCAGCGGGCCTGACACGGCCAACCAGCCGAGGGCGACCACTCCCGCGAGAAGAGGAAGCGTCACCTGCCGCGTGGAGCGGGACGAAACCCTGGTGGCGGGAATGATGATCGCCATCATCACGCACGCCACAGCGAACATCGATCTCGCTGCCAGGACCGCAGGGCTCAGTTCCAGTTTGGCGGGTCCTGTGACGACCGAGAGATCGAAAGGGGAGTTCGGAGGAGCGAGGAAGCCGGCCACGAGCATGGCCGTCCCCATGAGAGGCGGGACGAGCCGCGAACCGGAGAGCCGGCCCGCGAGGTGGCCGACAGCGACGCTGAATGTGAGCGTGGTCAGGCTGAGGAGCAGGTAACTGGGCCAGAGGAAGCCCGTACCGATCTTCGACATGACGAGGAACTGGATCGATGCCGTCGTCAGCAGAAGCCCGATCCACGCGTAGGCCATCGTGCCCAGCAGGTGCACGGCTTCTACCTGCCAGGCAGGCCGGGAGGCCGCCACGAGTTGATCTTGCAGTCCCGCGCGTCGGTCCCGTTGCGCCGACCATGCGGCGACACCGGCGAGGATGACCACCGAGAACCGCGTCGCGGCGAACGAGGTGGTGGCGCTCGCCTCCGGCCAGACCAGCCAGGTCTCCGACCACCCCCATGCCACCAGCGCGCCTGCGACGAGGGTCAGGGGAAGAAGCCACAGCATTATCGAGCGGCGCAGCTCGATGCCGAACATCGTTCTCATGCCGGAACCGCCGCCGAACGCAACGCCCAGATGTATCCGGACTCAAGTGGCGTGTCACCCGGTGTGTCGGGGGTCGCGTTCGCCGCCAGCTCGGCGGGAGTTCCCGAGAAGACGATCCTGCCGTCCGTGATGACGTGCAGGCACGTGCAGACCGCCGCCACGTCCTCCACCAGGTGAGTGCTGAGCACCACGGTCGCGGTGGAGGCCAGGGTCCTGATGAGTCTCCGGAAATCGAGCCGCTGTTCAGGGTCGAGGCCCACGGTCGGCTCATCGAGAAGTATCAATTCGACGTCGCCCACGATCGCCTGGGCGATGCCCGCCCTGCGTAACATGCCCCCGGACAGCTCCCGCATCCGGTTCTTGCGTCTGTCGGCGAGTCCTACCTGCTCCAGAGCTCTCAGGGTTGCCTCGTGTGCTTTGCGGTCGGGAACCTCGCGTAACCAGGCGCAGTAGCGTACGAATTCGTAGACGGAGAAGTTCGGATGATAACCGAATTCCTGCGGAAGGTAACCGATTTTCTTCCGGACCTCCCGCACATCCTTTTCGCCGGTGATTCTCCTGCCGAGCAGGCGCAGTTCGCCGCCGCCGGGCGGCGTCACGGTCGCGAGTGTTTTGAGCAGCGTGCTCTTACCCGCGCCGTTCGGTCCCAGCAGTGCGACGACACCGGCGTCGGCTCGCATCGTCAGGCCGGAGATGACGGTGCGCGAGCCATAACTCTGCACCAGCCCTACGGCTTCGAGACCAGGCATTACGTGAAACCTCTCTCATTGCTCGTCCGTCAAGGCGGAGCACCGGACCCGGCCTCTCGGTCGGCCGGGTCCGGTGCCGGGTGCAGTCCCACACACCCTCCGCTTACCCATGCCGGTGCAGTCGACCTTGCCGTAGGTCTTACCCCCGTGCTTGATGCAGGTCGGCATCGCCGATCCCGGCCCGGCCGCGAGAGTCGCGGTTACGCCGGCGTTCTCGATCACGGTGGCGAGGCCGGCCGCAATCCGCCGGGTGCTGTTGCTCACACCGGAATTCTTCGCGGGGGATCCTCTTCCCCCTGGGCGTATTCCATAGTCATAAGGATGGTTGCGAAACGACGCCGCCCTTTCGAATCTCCCGCAGCCTACGATCGTCATCGTATGACTTGCATATAAGATTTGTACAAGCAATGCTTCAAGAAGCCCTCGATGGAGCGGCTTCCTGCTGGATATTCTGACCCAGTGTCACGAGGCGACTTTGGCCGGTGACGCGGGTCACGCCTCGGCGTCCGAGGTCTTTGTGGCCTCTACGAACGCCGGAGGTATCTGGAGAGTGAGCGTTCGCCGAGCCGGAGCTTTGGACATGGCCGTGAATGGTAAGCGTCAGCGCGACACTCATCGATGCGGTTCAGGTGTCGAACGACACATTTCTCGTCATGGGTGAAGAAGCCCTCCTGGGCGAGGCCCCGGTCGGGACGGAGGACCCCTGGAGGATCCGTTCTTCGGCGAATGAGTAATTCTTCCCGTCCGGCAACGGCGTCCTGGTCACCGTCGAGACCAGTGACCAGGGCGCCATTGCCATTGCCACCGATGCCATGGTCGAGCCGTATCCGCGGTGCGGCTGCTCGGGACGGCGCACGTACGCGAGTGTGAAAACCAGCCGTGAGGTTGCCGTACCGATGACCCACAACCGGACCGCAAGTTCCCCCTCCTACGGTGGTCACCGATCACAACCCGGCGTTGGAAGAGAATGAGGGAACACGATGACGGTGGTGAACCACGCGCTCCGGAATGCCCGGAGGCGGATCAACAAGTTCCTGCGCGAGGAATCGGACACGCTGGATCTGTCGAATCTGGGACTGGTCCGGGTGCCTGAGGAGGTGGCCGGACTTACCCATCTGCGGGTACTGGACTTGAAGGCCAACTACCTGACCGGGCTGCCTCAGTTCCTGACGGACCTGCCCGAGCTGACCGAGCTCCACCTCACGGGCAACCGCACGCTGACCGAGCTGCCCGAGTGGATCGGCGAGCTGACCGGACTGACCGGCCTCGACGTCTCGGTGACCGGGCTGCGCCGCCTTCCCGACCCGATGGGCAAGCTCACCGGCCTGGTGACACTCGGCTTGAGCAACCTCCACGACCTGGAGGAGGTGCCCGAGTGGATCGGCGGTCTCACCCGGCTCGCCCGGCTCAAGATGTGGTACGCGGGGCCGGGCTGCTTCCCGGAGGCGATGGGTGATCTCACCTCCCTCACCAGGCTCGAAGCGAGCTATGCTCGGCCCGCCGACCTCTCTCCGTGGCTGGGCAGGCTGACCGGCCTGACATATCTCGACCTGGGGGCCATCCCGCTGGGCACTCTGCCGGAGTCGATCGGCAACCTCACGGCCCTCACCTGCCTCAGACTGTGGGGCGACCGGCTGACCGAGCTGCCGGAGTCGATCGGGAACCTCACCGCCCTCACCTCCCTCATCCTGAGCGGGAACCGGCTGACCGCCCTACCGGAGTCGATGCGGGCCCTCACCTCCCTGACCAGGCTCGACCTGCAGGAGAACCGGTTGGCCGAGCTGCCGGAATGGCTGGGCGGACTGACCGAGCTCACCGAGCTGCGCCTGGACGGCAACGACCCCCGCCCCCGGGTTCCGGCCTCGCTGCGCGCGCTCGCGCGGACCGACCCCGACTGGCGCCGCTTCCTGGCCAGCCGCAACCGCTGAGCTTCTCCTGGCGGGTGAGGAGACCGACGGTCCCTACCGGTGATGGAACATGGGGGTAGCGGGGGACACGTGGACGTGGGCAGCCGGCCCGAGGGCTCGCCCTGGGGGCCGCGGACACCGCGGAGCCGCGGTCGCGGAATGCTCGTCGAATGGTCGAATGAGGGAAGGCGCGCCAGGGACGCCGGTCGGCCGGCCCCGGCGACCGTACTCCGTCATCGCTGCGCTCGCTCGGGCGCGGCCGTACCCCCTACCGGCCGGGCATCACGGCCAGGTGTCCTCGATGCCCGGGACAATCTGCGCCAATGATCCACAAATGGATCGCAAGTTCCCGTCGCTACGGTGATCTCCGGTCAATTCATGGTGACGGCAGGGGGAAATCAGGATGGCGGCGGCGAACCTTGTGCTGCGGAACGTTCGGCGACGGATCAACAAGTGCCTGCGTGAGGGGTCGGACACGCTGGATCTGTCGAGTCTGGGGCTGGTCCGGGTGCCCGAGGAGGTGACCGAGATTCCCGGCCTGCGGATGCTGAAACTGGCATGCAACCACCTGACCGAGCTGCCCCGGTTCCTGACCGACCTGCCCGAGCTGACCGAACTGAACCTCGCGGACAACCGCACGCTGACCGAACTGCCCGAGTGGATCGGCGAGCTGACCGGGCTCACCAGCCTTGACGCCTTGGCGACCAGGCTGCACCGCCTTCCCGACTCGATGGGGGAGCTCACCGGACTCAGGAAACTCAACCTGAGCATCATCCGTGATGACTCGGAGGGGGTGCCCGAGTGGATCGGCAACTTCACCCGGCTCACCGAGCTCAAGGTGTGGTATGCCGGGTCGGCCTGCTTCTTCCCGGCGTCGATGGCCAACCTCACCGCCCTCACCAGGCTCAACCTGAGGGCGGCCGGCAAGCCTGCCGACTTCCCTTCGTGGCTGGGCGAGCTGACCGCTCTGACGCACCTCGGCCTGGCGGGCGGTCACCTGACCGCCCTGCCCGAGTCGATCGGGAACCTCACCGCCCTCACCTCCCTCAGCCTGTGGGACAACCAGGTGACCGAGCTGCCGGAGTCGATGGGGAACCTCACCGCCCTCACCTCCCTCCACCTGGACAAGAACCGGCTGACCGCCCTACCGGAGTCGATGCGGGCTCTCACCTCCCTGACCAGGCTCGGGCTGCGGGAAAACCGGTTGGCCGAGCTGCCGGAGTGGCTGGGTGAGCTGACCGAGCTCACCGAGCTGCGCCTGGACGGCAACGACCCCCGCCCCCGGGTTCCGGCCTCGCTGCGCGCGCTCGCGCGGACCGACCCCGACTGGCGCCGCTTCCTGGCCAGCCGCTACCGCTGAGCCCTTCACGATAAGTGGTGGGCGACAGGCCCACCCGCCGTCGTGCGCGTGGTCGCGGCGCGCTGTTCCCTGTCGATCACAGCTGCACGAGGACGAGGTTCGTGTTCTCCGCGGGCCCGTTGCCCACCGGTGACCGGCGGGGGCGAATCCTTCCCAGGTGGGAAGCGTGGTTTACGGCCGATCGGCATGGAGCGGCGCCGCTCCGTAATCCGATCGGACGGTCACCGCGACCTCCTACTGGGCGTTAAGTCATATGCCACGAAGTGCGAACTAAGCGGGCGAATATTTTTTCTGTGTAGACCTAAAACGACCAAATAACATACAGTCCCATTCACGCCCTTGGCCGAACGGCCCGGGGCGATCGACTTCGCAGATCTTCGACCCCCGCCAGCCCCCGTCCGATCGCGCCTTCCCTCCGTGATCACGTATTCCGCGACCACGGAGTGGCGCACCCTGTGCGGGTGCTGCGGAGAAGCCGCCGGCGAGGAGTGAATGGTGACGGGCGCGATCCCCCTGAGCGCGACATCCCCCAAAAGAAACCTTTCTTCCTTGAAAGAGGAAGAACCGGTCATCGGTGCCCTGGTGACGGTCCGCGGGGAGCGCTGGGTGGTCAGCGAGATCGAAACCGGGAACGCCGGCACCCTGGTGGGCCTGCAGAGCGTCGAGGACGGCCGCTACGGCGACCGGCTCGACGTCGTCTGGGAGATCGAGCCGGGCCGCCGCGTCCTGCCCAGCGGCTCGCTGCCCGACGTGACCCCCGAGGGGTTCGACCCGCCCGAGCGGCTGGCCGCCTTCCTCGACGCCATCCGTTGGTCCGCCGTGGCGAGCGCCGACGTCAAGACGCTCCAGGCGCCGTTCCGCTCCGGGGTGGCCGTGGAGGACTACCAGCTGGAGCCGGTGGCCCGCGCGCTCGACGCACCCCGGGTGAACCTGCTGCTCGCCGACGACGTCGGCCTCGGCAAGACCATCGAGGCCGGGCTCGTCGCCCAGGAGCTGCTGCTGCGCCACCGGGCCCGCCGCGTCATGATCGTCTGCCCGGCCGGGCTCACCCTCAAGTGGCGTGACGAGATGGCCGAGAAGTTCGGCCTGGACTTCACGATCGTCGACACCGAGCGCTGCGCGATCGTGCGCCGCACCTACGGCAGCGCCGCCAACCCGTTCGAGGTGCACCCGCTGACCATCGTCAGCCTGCCCTGGTTACGCGGGCCGAAGGCGCAGCGCCTCCTCGACGAGGTGCTCGACTCCTCCGGGCTGGAGCGCCGCTTCGACCTGCTGATCCTCGACGAGGCGCACCACGTCGCCCCGGCCGCGCCGAAACAGGTCTACGCGGTCGACTCCCAGCAGACCAAGCTGATCCGCCGCCTCGCCCCGCACTTCACCCACCGGCTCTTCCTGTCGGCCACCCCGCACAACGGCTACCAGGCCAGTTTCACCGCGCTGCTGGAGATCCTCGACGACCAGCGCTTCGCCCGCGGTGTCGAGCCCGACCCCTCGGCCGTCGGGGAGGCGGTGGTGCGCCGGCTCAAACGGCACATCGTCAACGCCGACGGCACCAAGCGGTTCCTGGAGCGGGCCGCCCACGCCATGCCGGTCCGCTACCCCGACGACGAGCGGGAGATCCACGACCTGCTGAAGGAGTTCGCCCGGCTTCGCCGCGCCAGGCTCAACCGGAGCAGGAAGGGACGCAAGGCCGCCGACCTGGTGACGCTGCTGCTGAAGAAACGTCTGTTCTCCAGCCCCGCCGCGTTCGCCCACACGGTCGGCGTCTACCTGAGCACCGTCACCAGCACCAGCACCAGCACTGCCACCGGCACCTCCGCCTCTGCCGCGTCCGCGACCCAGGCCGCCGCGCCGGACGACGACGAGATCCCCGAGTGGATGGAGGACTACTGGGAGCAGACGGCCGTCCTCGACGACGAGCCGCTCGCCGCGGCCGAGGACGACGCCCTCGGCATGGCCGCCCCGCTCCAGGGTGCCGCCACCGAGGCCGAGATCACCCTGCTGCGGCGGATGCGCGGCTGGGCACTCGACTACGCCGCCGCCCCCGACGCCAAGGCCCGCGAGCTGATCACCTACCTCAAGGCCGTATGCCGCCCCGGCGGGCACTGGACCAACGAGCGGGTCGTGGTCTTCACCGAGTACCGCGACACCCAGAAGTGGCTGACCGAGCTGCTCCGTCAAGAGGAACTGGCCGGAGACCGGCTGGCGATCCTGCACGGCGGGATCGCCGCCGACGAGCGCGAGCAGCTCCGGGTCGCCTTCCAGACCGACCCGGCTGAGCACCCCGTCCGCATCCTGCTCGCCACCGACGCCGCCAGCGAAGGCATCGACCTGCAGAACCACTGCCACCGGCTGGTCAACTACGACATCCCGTTCAACCCCAACAAACTGGAGCAGCGGATCGGCCGCATCGACCGCTGGGGCCAGAAACGCAACCCGGACGTCCGCCACTTCGTCGGCACCGGCTGGGACAGGGCGGTCGACTCCTTCGAGGCCGACCTGGAGTTCCTCTCCCGGGTGGCGAAGAAGGTCGCCCAGATGGAGGACGACCTCGGTTCGGTCAACGCCGTGCTGGCGGACGCCGTGCAGCGGCGGATGCTGGGCGACATCCCCGACTACGACGTGGAGCGCGCCGCCCGCGAGACCCGCGAGGCGCGGCGGACCGTGCAGGCCGAGACGAACGTCGGCGAGCAGGTGCGCCGGCTCCGCGCCAACCTCGACGACACCGTGCGCGAGCTGGGCATCACCCCGTCCGGGGTGAAACGGGTCGTCGACACCGCGCTCGCCCTGGCCCGCCAGCAGCCGCTCCGCCCGCACCTGGATCAGAAACACCTCGCCGAGGGGCTGTACGACGTGCCGCCGCTCACCGGCTCCTGGGAACGCGCCACGGCCGATCTCGCCGCCAAGCTCAGGAAGTCGGGCGAGCCGCCCCGGCAGCGTCCGGTCACGTTCGACGCCGCGGCCACCCTCGACCCGGAGGGCCGGGTCCGCGACGACGTGGTCCTCGCCCACCTGGGCCACCCGCTCGTCGCCATGTCCACCCGGCTGCTGCGCGCCGCCGTCTCCAACCCCGAGATCGGCCTGCACCGGGTCGCCGCGGTCGTCAGCGACGACCCCGCCCTGGAGACCACCCTGGTCGGGGCGTTCTTCCGCTTCGTCCTGGTCGGCGGCGACGGCGTCCGGCTGCACGAGGAGGTCCTGCACGCCGGGGGCTGGGTGCCGGAGACCGGCCGGTTCCGGCGGCTGGAGAACCTGACCGCGCTCGGCGGCATCCTCGGCCGCGCTCTCGCCCAGGGCACCTCCGCCTCCGCCCCGGTACGGCACCGCCTGGCCGCCCTCTGGCCGAGGATCGGCGACGCCGTCGTGCAGTCGATCGACTGGCGCGTCGACGGCAAGGAGCAGAAGCGCCACCAGCTGGAACGCAAGCTCGCCCAGCGGATGGAGGCAGAGCAGACCAGGGTCGTCGCCAACCTCGACCAGTTCGGCGCGGCGCTGCGCGCCAAGCTCGCCGAGAACGAGGAGGACGACGCCCTCTTCAGCCGCATCGAGGCCACCCGGAGCAGGGAGGAGCTCGACCAGTACCGCAAGGACCGCAGATCCTGGGAGGAACGCTTGTCCCGCCTCGCCGAGGAACGTGACCGCGAGCTCGACGCCATCGCGGCCCGCTACCGCGACCCGCGACCGCACCGGTTCCCGGTGGCCGTGGTCTTCGTCGTGCCGAAGCGGGAGGCGACCCGATGAGCAGCCGCACCGGTTCCGCCACCGCTTCCGCCAGGTCCTCCCACAGGTCACCGGGCCGGCCCTCCGGCCGGGTCCACGACTCCGCGCGGCACCACCAGGGCTGGCTGAGCCTGGTGGACGTCTCCGGCCCCTTCCTCAGCCTGCCGGTGCTCCGCGAGACCTGGCCGACGCTCGACTCGCTGGACAGGTCACGGCGCGACCGGCTCCGCCTCCACCACGCCACCTGGCAGGCAGGCGGCGACCGCCGAGCGTGGATCTCCTACGTCCTGCGCGAACTGCTCCGCTGGGAGGACGCCGTCCGCATCGGCGGGCTCGACGCGCTGACTGTCGAGGTGCCCGAGCACGACACCTCCCTCACCCCATCGTTCGCGCTGTGCGTGCCGAAAGAGCCCGGGGGGCCCGGAGAGGCTGGGGAACCGGGTCGACCGGGAGAGCACGGGAAGCCCGGGGAACCAGGCCGACCGGGAGAAGTCGGGGACCTGGGCCGACCGGGAGACGCCGGGGAGCCGGGGGAGCGGGCCGTGTCCGGCGCGTCGCAGGACCCGGACGCGCTCAAGGACGTGCGTCTGCTCGGGATGATCACCAGCGGCCACCCCACGGCCCGGATGCGGACCTCCGGATGGGCCGCGACCCCCGTCGACCGGATGACCCGGCTCTGCCGCCACCACCGCGTCGAGCTCGGCCTGGTCACCGACGGCCGCTGGTGGGCCCTGGTCTGGGCACCCCGGGGCGGCGCCACCACGGTCGCCGTCTTCGACGCCGTCCCCTGGCCGGAGGCCGCCGAACGCGACGTCGTCCGCGCGTTCGTCTCGCTGCTCGACGTCGACCGCTTCTTCGCCGTGCCGGAGGGGCAGCGGCTGCCCGCCCTGCTGGCCGCCAGCGTCGACAACCAGGAGGAGATCACCGAAGCCCTCGGCGTCCAGGTCCGCCAGGCCGTCGAACTGCTGGTCACCGCGATCGGCCGCGCGGGCGTGCGCGACGACATCGGGGCCCACGAGGTCTACCGGGGCTCGGTCGCGGTGATGATGCGCATCGTCTTCTTGCTGTTCGCCGAGGAACGCGGCCTGCTGCCCGCCGGGAACGAGGTCTACGCCACCTCCTACTCGGCTGGCCTGCTCTGCGCCGAGCTGGAACGGCGGGCCCGTGAGGGCAGCGAGGAGGAGCTGGAGAACTCCTACGGCGCCTGGCACCGGCTGCTCGCCGTCTTCGAGGCCGTCTACCAGGGCGTCGACCATCCCCGCCTGACCATGCACCCGCACGACGGGTCGCTGTTCGACCCGCACACCTTCACCTGGATGCCGCTGACCATCGACGACCGGACCGTCCTGCACATGCTCAAGGCCGTGCAGTACGTCGAGGTCGGCACCGGGAAGAACCGCGAGCGCCGCAGGCTCAGCTTCCGCTCCCTCGACGTCGAGCAGATCGGCTACGTCTACGAGGGCCTGCTGTCGTATGAGGGGTTCCGTGCGGCGGACACCGTCGTCGGGCTCGTCGGCAAGCCCGGCCGGGAGGCGGAGGTCGAGCTGGCCGACCTCAAACGCCTCGCTGCGGACTTCGGGTTCGGCTTCGGCGGTCCCGGGGGTTCCGGAGGGCCGGGTGGTCCCGGCGGGTCCGGTGGTGCGGCGGGCGACAGGTTCGCGGCGAAGCTCGCCGAGCTGCACAAGGACACCGGCATCGGCACACCCGGAGCGCTCGCCCGGCGCCTGGCCCCGCTCGACGCGGCGGCCGAGCTGGAGGCGACCCGGAAGCTCCTCGCCGCCACCGACGGCGACGCCGACCTGGCCCGGCGGCTGCTGCCGTTCTACGGGATCCTCCGCGAGGACCTGCGCGGCCTGCCCGTCGTGATCCTGCCCGGCACGCTGTACGTCACCGAGTCGCCGCTGCGCAGGAACACCGGCACCCACTACACGCCGCGCAAGCTCGCCGAGGAGGTCGTCGCCGGAGCCCTGGAACCGCTGATCTACACGGTCGGCCCGTTGCAGACGGCCGACCGGACGCGGTGGAAGCCGAAGACGTCGCAGGAACTGCTGGCGCTCAAGGTCGCCGACATCGCCATGGGCTCGGCCGCGTTCCTGGTGGCCGCGGCCCGCTACCTCGGGGACGCCCTGGTCGACGCCTGGTCCCGCGAGGGCGACGCCGCCGCCGTCGCCTACTTGAAGACCGCCTCGGAGCACAGGGCGAACGCCGACGCGGACGCCGACCCGCTTGTCATCGAGGCCCGCCGGCAGATCATCGAGCACTGCCTGTACGGCGCGGACATCAACCCGATGGCCGTGGAGATGGCCAAACTGTCCCTCTGGCTCGTCTCCATGGACCCGTCCCGGCCGTTCACCTTCGTGGACGACCGGCTGGTGGCCGGAGACTCGCTGCTGGGGATCACGTCCATCGAGCAGCTCGAATACATGCACATGGACCCGGAGAAGGGCCGGGCGATCCACGAGGACCTCTTCGACTGGACGTCCGGAGTGCGGGAGAAGATCACCGAACTGGCCGCGCGCCGCCGGACGATCGCCGACATCGAGCTGGGGGAGGACCAGCTGGCCGGGCTGGGCCGCAAACGGGCCCGGCTTGAGGAGATCGGCATAGCCTCGGCCCAGCTCCGGCTGTTCGCCGACCTGACGGCGGGTGCGGCGCTGGCGTACGCGGGCAAGGGGGAACGGGGGCTCAGGGCCGGGTCGGAGCGGGCGGCGAAGCTGGCGAACGACGTGCATGAGGGGAAGGGGGAGCTGGAGGCCCGGGAGACGCGGAAGGAGTGGCTGGCGGCCGATCAGGTGGAGGGCAACTTCGACCGGCATCCGATCCACTGGCCACTAGTCTTTCCTGAAGTTTTCGAACAAGGCGGCTTTGATGCTGTAATCGGAAACCCGCCATTTCTCGGTGGTACGAAGATCGCGGGCCCGCTGGGGGCCGCTTACCGGGAGTACCTAGTCGAGGCGGTTGCGTCTGGAGTGCGGGCTGGCGGTCGATGCGATTTGGCCGGGTATTTTGTTTTACGTGCTCATGCGATTACCACCAGTGGTGGTCAGGCTGGTTTGATCGCTACTAACACTCTTGCTCAGGGTGATACACGAGAGGTTAGCCTTGATCAAATCGTTGCGACTGGTGTGACGATACGTCGAGCAGTCAAGAGTCGTCCCTGGCCATCCAAAAGTGCAGTTCTGGAGTATTGTGCAGTCTGGACTAGCCGCTCTGTGCTCGGTGAGCATGCGGAGCGGACTGCTGATGGTGTGGCGGTTTCGGGCATCACGCCTTCGCTTGACGCTGAATCTAGGGTTGGAGGCAACCCTGAACGGCTGGCGTCAAATATTAGGATGTCGTTTCAAGGGTCAAAATTAGATGGCATTGGCTTCACTTTAGAAATCGATGCGGCTCGATCGTTGATTGAAGATGATCCTCGTAATGCCGATGTGCTTTTCCCTTACCTTAATGGTCAAGATCTCAACTCTCGCCCGGATTGTTCCAGTAGTCGCTGGGTTATCAATTTCAAGGATTTGGGCGAGGCGGAAGCTAGAACCTACGACGGGCCTTATGGTCAGGTGTTTCGACTAGTCAGGCCTTTTAGGGCTGTTCATGGGGAGAGTCGAACCAGAGAAAATTGGTGGAAGTATCAGCGCTCAAGGCCTGAGCTGTACCGGGCCATCGTGGGGCTGAAGCGAGTCATCGCGATCACTCGGGTGAGCAAGGTTGTGATGCCAGCAATGGTGTCAACTGGCCAAGTTATAAGTGAGGCGATTGTCGTATTCGTAACGGATGACACGGCGATGTTGACGCTGCTGTCGAGCGCACCGCACTATTGGTGGGCGCTCACCCGGGCGTCAACGATGAAGGGGGACCTCCGCTACACGCCGTCAGACGTCTTCGAGACACTGCCCCTCCCCGAACTCACCCAGGAGATGCGAGACCTCGGCGACCGGCTCGACACCTTCCGTCGAGACCTCATGCTCTCCCGCCAGGCCGGGCTGACCGCGACCTACAACCTGGTCAACGACCCCACGTGCCAGGAGAGGGACATCGTCGAGCTTCGCCGCATCCACAGGGCCATCGACGAGGCGGTCTGCCGTGCCTACGGCTGGGACGACCTGATCGGCCGACTCGATCACGGCCACCACAACGTGGGCCGCGAGACCCGCTACACGGTCGGCCCCGGTGTTCAGCGTGAACTCGTGGATCGCCTGCTGGAGCTCAACCACGCCCGCTACGCGGAAGAGGTCGCCAAGGGCCTCCATGACAAGAAGCCCAGGAAAGGCGTGCGGAGCAGACCCAAGGGTGTGGTGAATACCGATCAGGAAGACCTGTTCTGACAGTCGGCGTTCGTTCTCCCATACCGCCCGCCTGCTCCTGGCGGGAGTCGACGTCTTCACCAGCGGTGTCGGTGCCGTCACGGGCAACGCGCCGACGAAGCCATTCGATGTGTTGAATCCGGTTGCAACGTGCGGCCGGATTCAACGCGTAGGGTCTTCACCGATCCCGGAGCGACTTGGCATCGCGGGTTGTTCGTAATGTGAGTGCTGCGCTAGGCGTCTGAGATGCGGTGTTGTCATATGCGGACCGATTTCGGACATGGCGATCTCGAACGAGGGAGCGCCGAAAATGCCCTCCTTCTTCGCCGCTCTCATTTCGTTAATGAGCAGCCGTTGATCATTTGGTGTCCTTTTGCTGGAATAGCCGGGTGACGACCCCGGGTACGGCCTCCACGGCGGCACCGTTACTCGCCGCGTACCGCAAAGTCACCGAACTCGCCGAGACCCACGCTCCCGCGCTGGACAAAGCAGCCCGGACGATGGCCACGAGCGCCTGGGTGGGCGGCGGCGCACCCAGGTTCGGCGACGAGCTGATGGAACGGCGCAAGCGGATGCAGGCGGCCTTCGAGCAGGCGCTCACCGAGATCGCCGATCTGATCACCAGGCAGGGCGAGAACCCGCCCCGGCCGCCCCGTCTGGTCTCACCGATCACGGTCGCCACCGCGGCCCGCAGTGCGTTCGCCGGCATGGACATCGAGGCGATGGAACGGCTGGTGGCCGAACTGGACCGCACCGGTCATTCGCTGCCGGAGGCGGGATCGAAGCTGAACGCCGAATGCGTGGCAGTGGGCGTGGCCGCGACAGCGGGCCGCACGGTCGGTGAGGCGGGCACCTGGGCCGCCAGCCAGGCCGGAGACCTGCGCAAACGCATGGAGCTCCTCAAGAAGGAAGGCCCGGCCCCCTTCGCCGGTGCGGCGGGCGGCACGGGCGGAGCCGGTGGCGTGGGTGCGGACCTGGCCGCCGCCGGGCTGGTGGGGTACGGGTTGTTCGGCGGCTTCGCCCCGGACGGCAACGGGGCCGGAGCACTGCTGGCCCGAGCGCAGACGGGTGACACCGAGGCGCTGGGCAAGGTGCTGGCGTTGCAGCGCGAAGGCAAGGACGCCGGTCTGGCCGGGCGGGTCAGCGCCTGGTGGCGGATGCTGGACCCGGCCGCCCGCCAAGGGCTGATCGACAAGGCGCCGGGTGCGGTTGGTTCCCTCAACGGCCTGCCCTCCGCCACCCGCGATTCGGTGAACCGGGCCTTCCTGTCTCTTGAGGAGAAGCGGCTGCGGGACGCGAAGGCCGACCTGGTCAAGAAACGAGACGAGCATCTCCGGCTGCCCGGTCTCTACGGGAGATCCGGGACCGTTCCCGGTATCGAGGTCGAGCTGGAGAAATACTCCACCATGCTCGCCCGTGTCGAGGCGGTGAAGGCGGCCCTCGCCGAAGGGGGCCGGAACGGCCGGCCTCCGGCGCTGCTGCTGGGCTTCGACGTGAACGGGCAGGGCCGGGCCGTGGTCTCGTACGGCGACCCGGACACGGCTCACCACGTCACCGCCTATGTGCCCGGCTTCACCACCACGGTCGAGGGGGACGGTGAGGACTTCAAACGTGCCCGGTCCACCTGGGACCAGGTTGACGGGTTGGCTCCCGGCAAGCGGACCGCGTCCATCGCCTGGCTCGGCTATGACGCACCTCAGATCAACCAGGTCTTCATGCCCGACCATTCGGTGGCCTCCGACAAGGCCGCCGAGAAAGGCTCCAAGGAACTGGTCTCCTTCGTCGATGGGCTGCGCGCCTCCCACCAGCCCGATGTTCCGGCCAACCTGACCATGGTCGGGCACAGCTACGGCTCGCTGACCACGGCCAAGGCCGCCGTGCAACGCCCGTTCGGCAAGCTGGCCGATGACCTCGTGTTCGTCGGCAGCCCCGGCCTCGGCGTCGGGCACGCCCGCGATCTGGGAGTAGATCCGTCGCGTGTGTGGGTCGGCGCGGCTCCCGACGATCAGGTCGCCGACCTTGAGAGTTTCGGAGGGAATCCTTACGCACCGAGCTTCGGGGCCAAGCATTTCCAGGTCGCGCCCGGAGGTCACTCCAACTATTGGAAGGACAGATCGGAATCCTTGCGTAACATCGGTCACATTATCGCTGGTGGATATGGAAAGGTGAATCCACCTCTGGAACCGGACCCGGCTCTTCTGTACTACCTGCAACAGCCGGTGCCTTCGGAGTGACCGGTCGGCTTTCGAAGGAGCACGATGACACAACGGTTTCGGACGTCAGTGCTAATCGCCGCGCTGCTGATATTCGCTGGGATCGGCGGTTGCGCAGGGGAGAGTGCCCAGATGAGCGATGATTCTTCGTTGACCGAGGCTGAGGCGGTCGCCCGGGTCGAGGAGCTGGTCCGCCAAGTGGTCGCCGGGATCACCCCCGAGCCACAGTTGGATCTCCTTCCCACGAGCCTGGCCGAGCATCCGTGCATTGCGAATGAAGGAAGCGTCTCAACGGGGAAGATATACGTCATCCGTTCCTATTACCTGAAGAGTCTACCCAAAGATCGTCTTTCAGAAGCTGGGCAGAAAATCCGGGACAACTGGGAGCAGGCTGGCCACAAGATAACGATGGCCCACATGTTCGAGTCCGGAGAGCCTCGGCTTTCTGGGGAGACGAGCGACGGCTTCGGCCTCGCCCTCGACACCACTATCACCACCAAGGAACTTCTTCTGAGGGTGGATTCGCCGTGTATGCGTCCCACCACCTCCTCCCCTTCGGCCGCTCCGTAGTCGGCGTGCCGGTCGAGGAGCACGGACGTGCTCGCGATGCGGTCGGCGCTCATCAGCCGGGCCACTCGATACGGACGGAGAAGCCGGGCGGTCCGTCGAGCGAGGGAGGAGGGCTGACTCCAGCGAGATCAGTGGGAAGAGGAAACGGTGGCTCGGCAGTCAGCGGTCTGCATCTGCGTTCTACTCGCCGGTTCGTCCTCTGGAGGACGCATCCTCCAGAGGACGAACCCGTTCTTGGCGGGCCGGCCTTCGTGGTCAGGTGAGGTCGTCGAAGCCGCCGCTCTTGATGCCGCCGATGAAGGCCGTCCACTCGTCATGGTGGAACGTGAGCGTGCCGCCTTCACGGTTCTTGGTGTCGCGGACGGCGACGGCGTCGGCGACGAACGCCACTTCGACGCAACTCGGACCGGTACCGCTGAGACTGCTCTTGCGCCACCGCGCACTGGAGAGATCGTGCTGCTGCATCCCATTTCCTTCCGCTAGTGATCTTCGCGTAGGGATGCGAGTAGCGCGGCCGTGGCGGCAGGGCTGAGCGCTATCGCGCGAAGATGCTCACAAATGTGGTTGTAGAGCCGGATATCCGCCTCCTTCTCAAGGAACAGATCACCGACCATGCTGTCAATGTGAATTACGTCGGGACCATCCGCGCCGAACTTCAGGACGATGAAGCTGCCGGGCATGCCCGGATGGGCTCCGGCGGAGAACGGGATGACCTGAACGGTGATGTGCGGACGCTGAGCTTGCTGGACGATATGTGCGAGCTGGGCACGCATGATGGCATCGCTGCCGACTGTCCGCGACAGCGCGGCCTGGTCCACGATCGCCCATAGCCGTAGAGGCGTGTCGCTATCCAGCAGTGCCTGACGCCGCATCCGAGCGGTGACGAAACTCTCGACCTCGGCGTCGGTGGCGGTCGGTACCACGCCGCGGACCACCGCCCGAGCGTAGTCCTCGGTCTGTAGTAGGCCGGGGATGAACAGTGACTCGTAGTTGATGGCCTGCTGAGCCTCGGCTTCCAAGCCGATGTAGGTGCTGTACGGGCCGGGAAGTTCTGCTTCGAGACCGTGCAGCCAGCCGCGCTGTTTGGCCTCTTTCTGCAAAGTCACCAGATCAGTGCGACGGTCGCCGGTGACACCGTAGGCGTCGAGTAGGGCATTGAGTGTCCGGAGCTGCGGCTTGGTCTTGGCCGTCTCGATTCGGTGAAGCGTAGCGAGGTTGACGTCGGTCTTCTCGGTGACCTCAGCCTGCGAAAGTCCGGCTTCCTGACGGAGGCGGCGTAGTTCGCCCGCCAGGCGGCGCAGGCGCACTGTAGGTGGTTGACGCCTGACCGGCGACAGAGGTGCGATTTCGCCCATACCCTCTTTCTCCTCCATCTTTAATGCCTTTCTGAATTATGCGGGCAGTGTAAATTCCTGCATTGCATTTACTTACAGTGATGGTGCATGCTCTCTGTGTAAGCCTTCCAGGTTGGACTCCTCCTGGAAGGCAAAACATGTGATTTCCCCAGACGGCCGGGCGGACGACCTTCCCTCCCGATGCGGCCCACCCCTGTCGGGTGTCCGTCCGGCTCCAGCGGTACGGCCGGCGGCGGTCCCCACACGCCTCCGGCCGTACCTCCCGTAGGACCGGCACCGTGTCCCCGTCCCCCGTGGGGAGAGCGGTGCCCCCGGCCGCGAACGGTGCCGGTCCTGCGGGCCTCACGTGTCGACCAGGATCGAGGGAAAATGACCGGTGTCACCACCAGCGAGCACTACCTGGGGCTTTCCGTCTTCCCGACCTCGCCCTATTACGCCCGCGTCCACGTCCAGCGCGTGCTGGAGGGGTGGCGGCGGGACGACCTGATCGAGACGGCCCAGCTCGTCGTCTCCGAGCTGGTGTCCAACGCGATCAAGGCACACGCCTCGTTCTTCGCCGCCACGGAGGCGACGGCCCACGCGAGCCCCGACCACATCTGGATGGACCTCTACCGGGCCGATGAGACGGTCGTGCTGCGCGTCTGGGACGCCGGCCGCACCCCGCCCGTCCTCAGAAACCCCGACCCGGACGACGAGGGCGGACGCGGCCTCTACCTCGTCGACCTGATCGCGAAGGAGTGGGGCTACTACTGGCCGGCGTCGGGCGGAAAGATCGTCTGGTGTGCCCTGGCGGCCCCGCCGCCCCCCGGGAGGGAACGGAATGACCGCCGTCGCGGGGGCGGCCCCCGGCCGGGCGGGTCAGTGCCGCGCGGCGGAAGGCGGGACCTTCTCCGGGACGGACCGGAGCTCCCCTTCGAGCGCGTCGACGAGTGCCCTGGCCGCCTGGCGCAGCCGTGCCCGGCGGGCACTCAGGTCTTCGGCGAACCGCCGGGCCGTCGGCCCCACCCACACCGGCTGACCGGTGAACTGGTCGTGGGCGGAGTCGAGCGCGGTCTCCAGGATGGCGACCCGCGTCTTGACCTCCGCCAACGTCTCTTCCAGCACCTGACGCCGCGGGTTGGGCACCAGATCCTCCGGATGAGGACTCATAAACCCCTCTTCGGACGTGGATACACCGGCAGATTTAATGGACATTATTAGGTCTACAACACATCGGCCAGCCCCGGAGGAATTCATGGCATGTTCTGCACGGCGTGGCGTGGCGGTTTGCGCGGCGGTATTGCTGGCGGTGTCCGGATGCGCCGACAGCGGCCCTACGGCGGCAGAAGCCGGCGAGACTCTCAAAACGCACATCACGGAGTTGATGAAGGAGGGCCATGTTCTAGACGTCCGTATTACTGATTCTGGTGGGCGTGATATCCCTTGTGGTGAAGGTAAGGCGAAGCGGACCTTCGCTGCCGCAGGCAGGGACTCCGCAGAGCGGAGTGATCCAGACGGACTTAATACCTATCTGATTGGTGTGCTCTCCTCGGTTGCCCCTTACCGGATCGTCGAAGACCGAGGGAACGCTCCTATCCGGCTCGCCAATGGCGAGTACAAGACAGTGATCATCCTGGAGTCTCCGGCCGAAGGGCAGTATGCGGTTCGGGGTGAGACCGAGTGTCTTCCGGTTTCGTGAGCTAGCTGTCATAGGCCAATGCGCGATCGCGGCCCCGTTTGTTGCCGCCATCGAACCGGAGTGCTGTTCTGCTGGACAGCTCTCCCAGTAAGAACTCTTCGTCGCCGCCCATCCCGTTGGCCACCGCCCACTTCTCGAATGCCTCAAGCCCCCGGTTGCCGTGCTTGATCAGCTCGGAGAACGGCTTGAGGTTGCCCTTGGCGTCGGTGATGGCCACGTCGGAGGGGTGGGCGGCCTGGAACTCGGCGGGTGTCACCTTCGGGGTGAAACCGTTGGCCATGAGCACCTGGGCGTAAGTGTGCTGGCGGCCGAGGGTCTCCGTCCTGTCCCCCTTGTTCACCCGGTCCATCCGAGTTTCGTCATCTTTGCCGAAGTTGTCCTCGGCGGAGAGGGAAGTGCTCAGCGCCAGCCAGCCGAACCCCACCCCCAGCGTCGGCGAGAAAAGCGTGCCCGTCAGCCCGATGGAGGCGTCGCGGAGGAACTTCACCACGTCCTGCTGCTGTTTGTCGATCATGTCCAGGTTGCCCTGGACCTTCTCGACGGCGGCCAGCTCGAAGCCGCGTACGTTGCCCAGGGCGGTGAACACCCGGTCCAGATGGTCGATGTCCTTGGTGCGCCGGGCCGCCGCCGAGGCGTCGGCGATGAGTTTCTGGGAGAAGCGGCCCATGCCCTGGTCGAACGGGGCGAGGTTCTTGGCGGAGTCGGCGAAGGTCTTCAGGAAGCGGAGGGTGTCTCTCGGGCTCAGGGTGAACGCCGCCGTCGTGCCGAAGGCCGAGGTGAAGGGCTTCAGCGTGCTCGCCTCGGTCATGTTGGAGTCGCCGATGTTCGCACCCTCGGTGATCTCGGCGGCGTAGGCGCCGGCCAGCGCCGCCATGAAGGGCCTGGCCCTCGGCGCGACCTGCATGGGTGTGCCCGGAGAGTCCTTGGTGCCGTCGGTGTCCCTGAGGTCCCCCATGATGATCATGGTGTTGAAGGCGAACTTCGCGGCTTCCGGGCTGTGCGGGCCCTCCTCGTAGGCTCCGCCCGCGGCGGCGAGCATCCGGCCGAACTCAGCGCCGGCGTCGAAGTCCATCCCCGCCGGCCGCTGGAAGGGGAGCTCGGGGGTTTCCACGCGATTGAGCTCGGTGAACAGGTCCCTGAGGTCTTCGCGTGACATGGTGTTGAACAGGCCCCTGGCCGCGTCGGGGCTGTTCGCCAGGGCGGGCAGCAGCGGGACGAGGTCGGTCTTCCACCGCCGGGGGCGGCTGCCGTCGCCGCCGACCGGTTTCCCCACCCTGCTCCGTGCTATCTCGGTGAGCCACGCGGTGGGGAACATGCCGTGCCGGAGCAGGATCGCCAGCTCACTCCCCGACGCCTTCTTGATGTCGCCCGCCTTCCACGCCGAACCCAGGAGGCCCGGCTGCGCGCCGACCGCCGTGGCCAGGGCGTTGCCGATGACCTTCCGGTGCTTCTCGGCGGCTTTCTTGTCGTACCTCTCCAGGCGGGTGACCATGGAGATCATGCCCTCGGGGCCGATGATCCGGAAGAACCCGGCGGTGAGGTAGGGGTCCTTCTGCCCGTCGGCGAGCTTGCCGAGGATCCGGTCGTAGGCGGCGGTGGGCAGGCCGAGAGGGGAGGAAGGAAGACGGCCGAACTCGAAGGCCAGCTCGGTGCCCTTCCGGGCGTTGCCCGCCGGGGACTTCCCCGTCTTCTCGTCGTAGGGCAGCAGCCCCCATCTGACCGGGTCGAGGAGCCCGCCGCCGGCCGACGTCGGGCCTTTCCCGGGGAGGCCGGGACCCGTCCCGAGGAGAGGAAGGTCCTGGTTGATCGTCTGCAGGCGTTTGCGCAGCGTCGGGAGCTCGTCGCCGACCCAGCCCTCGATCTCCTTGATCGGTTGCAGCCCCACCGCCGACACCTCGGCGGACGTGAGCAACCGCCGAATCCGCTCGGACTGCTCGCCGATCACGCCGCGACCGCGCTCCAGCGCGTTGACGAAGCCGTCCATCAGGTCGGGATCGATTCCGGTGAAGTGCGGTGACGAAGGCCCTGTCGCCGAAGATATCGGGTCCACTGTTCCCTCCCCCTGTTTTCGATTTTCACCCCGTCCCCCACGGCCATATTAGAAAGGGGTGGTGCGAATCCGCTATGCGAATCCGCGGGCGAGCTGGTTCATGGGCCCGTGTATCCCGGATTCATCGACCCGCACACCCCGGAGCCGGAGTCGGCGATTGATGATATGCCTCGACCTTAATCTCATATTTAACCGGCGCGAATGGATAATCTTGATCGCCTTATATCCCGTGTGTAACTCTTGTGCGTTGTGGCGGCGAATGCGACAGCGGAACTGGAGGCTGCGTTATCACGGGTCGTGGGGCTCGCGCAGGACCACGTTCCGATGCTCGACTCGTGCATGCGGTGCATGGTGTCGAACGCCTGGGTCGGCGGGGGAGCACCGGTCGGGCCGTGGCCAAACCGGGACATGTGCAAGGCCATCACCGTCCGTGGAACGAGGATGAAAAAGGCTCACTGCCCGTCCCAAGCCTGATGACTTCCTGCTCCCGATCACGGCAACCGGCAACGGCGACGTGCTGAATCTAGGAGCTTTCGTCGTGCCGCATCTGGCCGAACGGGACACCGGAGCCTTCCTCCAGCACCTTGACATGACGGCCACGTCGTAGGTCGTCGCTCTCGGAAGGCCTGCGAGGCCGCCGGGCTCGTGTCGTTCGCGGCTCCGGCGATGTCCTCTTGCGGAGCGGGCCGGGTGTCCACTGATTCGAACAGTTCGATTTTTGGAATCCGATACATCAAGTCCCTGGGGATGCTCCTGCTGCCTCGATAGCATCGGGGACATGCTCCAGGAACTGCGTGAACGCGCCGCACTCGTGGCGTTGTTGCAGCGTCCTGGCGCCAAGTGGCAGGACATCGCGCTCGACGTGCTTGGGACCGGTAGTGCGGTGACCGTGCTTGAGAGAGAACTCCGGCCTCAGGACGCGTTGTTCCCCGAGACGGATCCCGTGGTGTCCGCCGTCGCGCGGGCCGCCGAATCCCTGGCCGCCTGGGAGGTGGCGGGCATCGGCATCCACGCCTGTTTCGACAACGATTACCCGAGTCAGTTGCGCAGCATCCACCAGATGCCCCCGCTGCTATTCTCGCGAGGCGCCCTCATCGAGGACCCGCGCGATAGCCGTCGTGGGCACACGGCAGGCGAGCGAGCAGGGTCTTCGGACCGCGTCCATCGTGGCGAGAGAACTGGCCCTGCACAAGGTGACCGTGGTCAGCGGCCTCGCCAAGGGCATTGACACCGCCGCGCACAGAGCGGCACTCGAAGCGGGTGGCCGGACCGCGGCTGTCATCGGGACGGGCATCAACCGTTTCTACCCGGGCGAGAACCGGACGTTGCAGCAGTGGATTGCTCACGAAGGCGCGGTGATCAGTCAGTTCTGGCCGGATGCCCCGCCTGTCAAGCAGAGCTTCCCGATGCGCAACGCGGTGATGAGCGGTTACGCGGCGGCCCCGGTGGTGGTGGAGGCGCCTTGGAAGAGCGGTGCACGTATCCAAGCCCGTCTGGCTCTGGAGCACGGCCGCTCCGTCGTGATGCCCGATCAGCTCCTGGAGCACGACTGGACGCGAGAATATGCGGAGAAGCCCGGAGTTTACGTGGCTTCCAGCCTCGAAGAGCTACTTTCGGTGGTGGAGCAATCGATCTCGGATCTGCACACCGGCCCTGATGCGCTTCCGGAGACCGCCTACCTTGTCGAAACCGGCTGATCCCTGGCATTCCGTTCGTGCAGAGCCGCTCAGCAGGCCCTTTATCTTCGCAATCCCCTTGGTCCCTCGCTTTCTGTCTGTCATGTGTGCCGAGGTCGCATGAACCCCGGCTGGAGCCGGTGCCACCCGTGTGAGCGGCATGTGGAGCCGGCGGGGTCACGGGTCGCCGACGTCGTGGTGCCCGTCTCCTACGCGATAAAGGGGGCACAGCACGCGCACAATCTCATCGCTTACAAGGCGCGATCCCCTCACTGAGAAGCCAGACCGTTCTCCTCAGTCTTCTTCTGCTCTTCGTCCAGGAGCATCTCGGCTGCGTTTCCCGAGCGACCGGCGTCGCCGGCTGGAGCCATGCGGCGGTCGTGTCCAGCACCAAGAACCGGTCGGGTGAGCATCCCCTGCGAGTATTGACAGGGGGTACGCGAGAACTCATGCGCCGCTGGGTGGTCGGGTAGAACGAACAATGGTCGCTGGGCCGCGGGTGGGCAGCGCCTTCCGGGGACTGTGAATCGATAGACCCACCCGCTCGTCCGTGGCAATTCGGCTGAGGGTGGAATCATTGCTCGCTGCGCGGACGGTGACGATCCTGCTGCCAGGATAGAGCGATCCAGGCCGGGTGCTCTTCTTGGGCCACCGATTGTGTGAGATCTGTCTCCCGCTGTAACCGCATTAAATGACTTGCGCAAGTACTGGGGGTCGGGGTTATAGTCTTAATGCGATCATGGAGCTGCCCGCGCGATGAGACATCCCGGAGGAAAGCAGCCCTTCGAAATCGTCTTCCCGTGTCATGGCCTGCCATAACGCCTCCCAGAGCAGATTGACAGCCCGGTTCGCGTCGGCGCCACCGCACGTTGACGCACCCTGTCTCTTCGAAACCGTTCGGCATCGCGAACCGTTGCATGTGGCGGCGGCATCGCTGCGAATGAAGCAAGTCGCAACATCTACGAAAGGTGTGACGATGGTGCGTAAATTCACTCGCCGGTTCGACTCCCAGGCGCCGCGGAACCCCAACGCGGAGCTTTACGACAGTCACGTGCTGAGGCCCAGTTCCTGGGGAACGGCTTACAT
Organism: Streptosporangium becharense; assembly: GCF_014204985.1. Classification (NCBI taxonomy): domain Bacteria; kingdom Bacillati; phylum Actinomycetota; class Actinomycetes; order Streptosporangiales; family Streptosporangiaceae; genus Streptosporangium; species Streptosporangium becharense. Next base: position 5,354,182 of record NZ_JACHMP010000001.1, read on the forward strand.
CGTCCCCGGGGGTGCGCGGAAGTCCGCTTTCCACACCTCTCTCACGTGCGAGGCTCTGCTCCGGACGCTCGAACTGACCCGGAGGCTCGGGCATGATCTCGATGTCGTCCCCGTCGAGCTCCGCCAGGCGTGTCAGGCTTACGCCGTCTGCCCGATGTGCTCCGAGCGATACGTCAGCAGTCCCCAGTACCGACGGTGTCTTGTGTGGCTCGACGCTGACTGGCGCCCGGGAGCCGTGCTCCTCGAATGGCGGCGGGCAGCAGACCGGGTATGGCACGGTGTGGTGGTCGTCCGCCGTTGGCGTGGAAGGGGGTCGTTCGCACTGGCAATGCCGGAACATGACCTTAAAAAGCTCGGCCACGCTCTGCCGTCCCGCTGAATCCGGTTGACCTCGATTTTTCGCGCGGATCTCGGAAAACTCGATCACCCACGAGAAAAGTGCCCTTGGTCCTGGGGAGAGCGGACCCTTCCGGGGTCTGTACGAGCCGGTTCGCGGGCACTTCTCTCGTGAAGGCGTCGTGACGCCGACATGTCCGCGAACGATCATGCGTACCGCCGTCCTCTGTTCTGCCGTCCTCCGCTTCGGGATGATGGCTACCGGAGGCTCTGCGGGTGGCGTTTCCGAACCACATCGTTCTCGCCGCGGTCGGCCTGGTCGGCTCTCGGAGGAAAGCTGCAGGTCGGCGCCATATTTCTGTCGGACTCGGCTGATATCGATGGCCACCACAATGATTCCGAGATTTGTGGAGCTGCGGCATGGCGACAGTCACCTTCCGGGACGAGACCGCGACGGGAAGACCGATAGAGGAGTTCACCCTCCCCGACCTGCCGGAGAGCATCTCCGCCCGAGAACTGGTGCGGCTTCGCGTCCGTGAGGAGGTCGCCCGCCACAACGCCGACCCCTCTTCCCGGTTCACCGGCCTGGTCCGCCCGTCGGACGCCGAGGCTGAGCTGAACGGCTACCGGATGGGCGGTGCCAGGCGGCGGATCGACTGGGAGAAGCAGGCGGACGTCGCGGAGCGGGCGTTCCAGCGCAACGGTTTCGTGCTGCTGATCGGGGAGCGGCAGATCGAGGACCTGTCCGAGGTGATCGACCTGACCGGTGACCCGGTGGTGTCGTTCATCAAGCTCGTCCCGCTGGTCGGGGGCTGACATGGGTGTCCTCGCCGACTTCCCATGCGCTCACGACCACGTCATCCGCCAGGTCGACCTGCCGGCCCGCGACGTCTTCGCCCGCTTCGACACGGCCTTCGCCGAGGGACGGCGGCTCCCCGGCGAGGACGACGACCTGCGGTTGTTCGGCCGCTGGGCACAGATGCGGCTCAGCCTGGGCACGGACGGGGGCCACGATCACGACGAGCGTGTCCTGCGCCTGACCCGCTCCGTCGCCGAGACCGGCATCCCCTGGACGGTCCAGGACGTCAGGTTCCTCTGGTCGGCCGCCCACGCGCTGATGACCTGGAGGCACACCAACTACCCGGAGCTGTACCGGATCCCGCTCGCCGCGGTCCGGCGCCTGGACTACGCCGACCGCCGCCGTGTCCTGGAGGGGACACCGGAGTGGTTCCGCCGGTACCACCGGCCGGTCTGGGAAGCCGTGCACGAGCAGTTGGAGGAGGTGCTGACCGAACCCGCCGAGAACGGCCCGGCCGCCCTGATCCGCAACGTGATCTGGAACTGTGACTCCTTCGCCCGCATGCTCGCCGAGGAGTACGGCCCGCGCTTGGCCGGCCCCGCCGTCCTGCCGCTGCTGCACCACTGGAACACCGCCCGGTCCGCCAAGCCCAGCGACAGGTGGCTGAAGACCGCTCGGATACTGCTGACGCCCGAGGCCGCCGGTCTCGTCCGCGAGATCCTCACCCGGGTCGCGGCCCACCGGGAGAAGCCCGTCGAGAACGGCCACGGTTGGGCTGAGACCGTCTTCCTGCACGAGCGCACCGCCGTACCCGTGCGCGGCATGGTGTGGACGTGCGAGCTGATCGATGAGCCGTGGGTGGCCTCGCTCCTCGGTGACGTCGCCCTGACCTGCGGTGTCGGGATCGGCGGGTCGGGAGCCAACTGCCGCAGCGAGAAGCTCGCCAACGCCGCCGTCGGCGTCCTGGCCCGCCGCGGCGGGCTGGACGCGGTCGCGCCGCTGGCCCGGATCCAGGTCAAGGTCCGCAAGAAGACCGTGCTGGCGGGCGTGGCGCGCACCCTCGACGCGGTTGCCGACCAGGCGGGCCTGACCCGCGAGCAGCTGCTGGACCGCACCGTGCCCACCTTCGGGCTCGGCCCGGACGGGGTCCGGGAGGAGAGGATCGGCGACTGCCTCGTACGGCTGTGTGCCGACGGCAGCGCGCTGCGGTTCGTCAACGCCGCCGGAAAGACCGTCAAGGCGGCCCCGCAGGCGATCCGCAAGGACCCGGCGCTGGCCGAGCTCAAGACCACGCTCAAGGAACTCAGGCAGGCCCTGCCGGCCGAGCGGTTCCGGCTGGAGCGGGCACTGGCCGAAGAACGCATGTGGCGCTGGCACCAGGTGGAGGAGTTCTTCCTCGACCACCCGGTCACCGGCCGGTACGCCCGCAACTTCATCTGGCAGATCCTCCAGGGCCCGGCCGGGATCCCCGTCCGGACCGCCGGCGGCTGGGAGCTCACCGACCCGCGGGGACGCCGCATCCAGCCGTCCCCCGACACCCCGGTCCTGCTCTGGCACCCGATCCGCGAGGCGGCCGAGGACGTGCGGGCCTGGCGCGACCACCTGCTGGAGCACGGGATCCGCCAGCCGTACAAGCAGGCGTTCCGCGAGGTCTACCTGCTGACCCCCGCCGAGGAACGCACCGGCACCTTCTCCAACCGGTTCGCCGGGCACGTGCTGCGCTACGGCCAGGCCAAGGCCCTGCTGAACCAGCGCGGCTGGACCGACCTGTCGATCGGCCACTGGGACTACGAGTGCGGAGGCGACCAGGGCGACGCCGTCAAGGAGCTGTCCGGCTGGCAGGCCCGCTGGGGCATGCACGTGGTCGGCGATCCGGGCACCGACGGCTGGGGCACCGCCTCCTTCTGCGCCACCGAGCAGATCGCCTTCCACCCCGCCGGGAACACGCTCAGCCGCTACGACCACGCCTATCGCGAGGGCGTGCCGCTGACCGAGGTGCCACCGCTGGTGCTGTCGGAGGTGCTGCGCGACGCCGACCTGGCCGTGGGCGTCACCTCGGTCGGTCTCGACGAGCAGGCGACCGGCGGGCACGAGGACTACTGGCACTCCTACGGGTTCGGCGAACTCACCGAGACCGCAAAGACCCGGCGCGACGCGCTCGCCCGGCTGCTGCCCCGGCTGAGGATCGCCGGCCGGGCGGAACTGACCGACCGGTTCCTGCGGGTCCGCGGCGACCTGCGCACCTACCGGATCCACCTGGGGTCGGGCAACATCCTGATGGAGCCCAACGACGCCTACCTGTGCATCGTCCCGACCCACGACCGTGACGCCGCGTCCGTCTTCCTGCCCTTCGAGGAGGACGGCGGCATGCTGTCGGTCATCCTGTCCAAGGCGTTCCTGCTCGCCGCCGACACGACGATCACCGACCCGTCGATCACCCGCCAGCTCGGCGGCTGAAAGGGCCGCGGCGGTCTCCCCGGGGTGCTCCCCCGGCTCGCGAGGAGGGGGGTCATACGACTCGCCGACGAGACCGCCGCGTGGCGTCGCCGCCCGCTGTGGAGGGGCCGGTCGGACCGACCAAGCCCCCTCAAACGAACGACAAGCCGTTCGCCAGTTCCGATCTCTACCCTCGTTCTCGGCCTCCACATCCGGTGCGACGCGAGGCGGGAAGGCCGGTCCAGCATATGAAAGACGCCGAGGAGAGAGATCGTGGCGGGTTCGGGGAACGGTCGGGCGACCGCTGATGCGCGGATCGCCGAGTGTCTGCGGGAGGGGTCGACCGAGCTCGGCCTTGGCGGGCTGGGCCTGGAGACGCTGCCCGACTCCATCGGCGACCTGACCCACCTCGAAAAGCTCGATCTGCGGGAAAATCGGCTGACGACTCTGCCGGAGTCGCTGGGAAACCTCACCGCTCTGGAGCGGCTCGATCTGCAGGACAACCGGCTGGTCGCCCTTCCGGAGTCGCTGGGCAACCTCGACCGCCTCGACACGCTCTACCTGCACGGCAACCGGTTGACCGCCCTGCCCGAGTCGCTGGGCGGCCTCAGGAGCCTGGCCTGGCTCTACCTGTACCGCAACCTGCTGACCACCCTGCCCGACTCGGTGGGCGATCTCACCCGTCTTAAGAGACTCGAACTGTGGGACAACCGGCTGACCGCCCTGCCCGAATCGCTGGGCGGCCTCGGCAGCCTCCACAGGCTCGAACTCCATGACAACCGGTTGACGGCCCTGCCCGAGTCGCTGGGCGGCCTCACGAATCTCAGCACACTGCAACTGCGGAACAACCGGCTGACCGTGCTGCCCGGGTCGCTGGGCGACCTCGCCCGCCTCGCAAAGCTCGACCTGCGGGACAACCAGATCACCGCCCTGCCCGAGTCGCTGGGCGGCCTCACCGCTCTCACCGACCTGGACCTGGGCGGAAACCGGCTCGCCGCCCTGCCGGAGTCGTTGGGCGGCCTCACCGCCCTCATCGACCTGAACTTGAACGACAACCGGCTGACGGAGCTGCCCGAGTCGGTGGGGAACCTCGCCGCCCTGATCCGGCTGTATCTGGGTGGTAACCGGTTGACCACGCTACCCGGCTCGATGGGTCGCCTCACCGGCCTCGAAAAGCTCGATCTGCGGGACAACGAGATCACCGCCCTGCCGGAGTCGTTGGGCGGGCTTCCCCGGCTGACCTGGCTCAACGTGCAAGGCAACCGGCTGACCGCGTTGCCCGAGCGGCGCCGGGACCTGTCGCCCGCGCAGGCCGCGTTGCGTGCGCTGAGCACCTGGTTGCGGGAGCTGCACCGCGAAGCGGGCCGGCCGAGCCTGCACGACCTGGCGGTGCGGATCAACGAGCGCCTGGGGGAGGACGCGGTCGGTCCGGCCACGGTGCACACGGTGCTGCACTGCCGCATCCTGCCCAGCTGGCCGCAGGTGGAGCAGGTGGTGCGGGTGCTGGGCGGGCAGGCCGAGGCGGTGCGGCCGGTGTGGGAGGCCGCCTACGAGGTCTCCCCGGAGCGGGCGGTGGCAGAGGGCCTGTACCGGCCGGTGGGCGGCGACCCGGTCACCGGCCGCGGCGACCGTTCACGGGACCCGGCGCTGTGGTTGTGGGATCCGGCCATCGGCCGTTACGAGGTCCCCGACGGGCCGAGGGTGCCCGACGCCGGCGGCCACGAGTACTTTCCCGGCAGGCACATCCGCCATTGCGGCGCCGTCTACGCGATCGCCTACCACCCCGACGACCGCCTGCTGGCCACCGGGAACGACGAGGGGGAGGTGTGGCTGTGGGACCCGGTCACCGGCGAACCCGTCACCGCCGCGCTGACCGGACACGGCGGCTTCGTCACCGGGCTGGCCTTCCACCCGCACGGCCACCTGCTGGCCAGCGCCGACGGCTGGACGATCCGGTTGTGGAACCCGGTCACCGGCGACCCGGCCGGTGCGGTTCCCGTCCTGTACGAGGGTGGTGTCCGGCGGATCGCCTTCGACCACGAGGGGCACCTGCTGGCCGCGGCCTGCTCCGACGGCACCGTGCGGGTGTGGGACCCGGCCACCGGGGCCCTCGCCGCGGACCCGTTCGCCTGTCCCAGGAAAGAGGTGTGGGCGTTGGCCTTCCGCCCGGGCGGGCGGGTGCTGGTCACCGCCGGCGTCGACGGCACTGACGGCACCGCCACCGACGGCATCGAGGGCGATGGCGAAGACGGCGCCGGCGAAGACGGTGACGGCACCGGCAGTGCCGGTGCGGTGGTGCGGCTGCACGACCTGGACACCGGCGAGTCCGTCACCCGTCCCTTGACCGGACAGGCCGGAGAGATCGTCCTGGCGACCCTCAACCCTGACGCCACCTGGCTCGCCGCCGCCGTCAACGACCCGCTCCGGCCGCACCAGGTCCGCACGGTGCGGCTGTGGGACGTAGGCAGCGGTGAGCCCGTCGCCGACCCGTTCGAGTCTCCCTGCGAGGAGATCTGGGCGATGGCCTTCCATCCCGACGGCCGGCTGCTCGCCGTCGGCGGCAAGCACTGGCGGTACCTCAACTACCGGTTGCAGCTGTGGGACCCGGTCACCGGCTCCCACCAGGCCCTGTACTCGGGCCTGTACGACCAGCCCGACCACGTCCGTACGGTGGCGTTCCATCCCGGCGGCCACGTCCTGGCCACGGGCAGTCACTTCGACACCGACGTGCAGCAGTGGACCCTCGTCGCCGCACCGGTCGGCGCGCCACTGGTCCACCATGGGGAGAGCGTCCGCGGACTGGCCTTCCACCCCGACGGCCACCTGCTCGCCGCCGTGATCGACAGCCGCACGGTGTGGCTCTGGGATCCGGCCACCGGCGCACCCGTCACCGTGCCCCCTGTCGGGCGTGCCGAGGCGGTGGCCTTCCACCCCGGCGGCCGAGTGCTCGCGACCGCCTACAGCGACGAGACCGGTGGAACGGTGCGGTTGTCGGACCTGGTCACCGGCGAGCCCATCGGAGCACCCCTCGCCGGCCACGTTCCCCACGTCTCCGTACGGATCGCATTCCAGCCCGGCGGCCGGTTGCTCGCCACCACCGACCTCATCTGGGCTGATCACATCGACATCGTGTGGCTGTGGGACGTGGACACCGGTGAGCTCGTCGACGGCCTCCCCATGAGCCGGGGGATCCGAAAGATCACCTTCCACCCCGGCGGCCGATGGCTGGCCGTCACCGAGGACGACGGCACGGTGCGGTTGTGGGACCCGTTCACCGGGGAACCCGCCTGCGTGCCCATCCGCACCGGCTACGAGCCGGGGAGCAGGCCCGGCACGGTGGTCTTCCACCCCGACGGCCATCTGCTCGCCACCGCCACCGCCACCGTTACCGGCGACGCCGACGAGGTGCGGCTGTGGGACCCGTTCACCGGTGAACGGGTCGGCACCCTCGCCACCGACCGGCAGTGCGGCGGCGTCGAGGCGGCGGTCTTCCATCCCGGCGGCCGGTTGCTCGCCACCGGCCACGGTGACGGAACGATACGGTTCTGGGACCTGCCCACCGGCGAACCCGTCGGCGCTCCCCTCATCGGGCATCCCGGTGCCGTCACGTCGCTGGCCTTCCATCCCGCCGGGCATCTGCTGGCCGCCGCCGACGCCGCCGGGACGGCCCGGCTCTGGATCGAGACGCCGCACGGGTGACCTGCCCCGGTCGGCCCGCGCTGCGGAGCCCGTCTCACCCCTGGGGCCGTCTCACCCGAACGGGTGCGTGCCGGCCGGCGACGGCGTCCAGTCGCCGAGGTGGGTCCGGACGGTTCGCTCGGCGGCCTGCTCGGCGGTCAGCTGGGGCCTGTTCTCGGGGACGGGGATCGCGGCTCCCGGACCGGAGTTGCGGTACTCGCCGAACCTGGCCTCCTGCCAGGGGTAGCCGGAGCTCATGTTCACGTACGGCGCGGCGGTGTCGATCGCGGGGCCGATCCGGGTCTCGCGTACGGTCAGCATCGGGACGGCGGTGGGGTCGCTGCTCGGTCGCCAGGGGCGGGCGAGGCCGTAGGAGCCGTCGGGGACGTCACCGGTGACGCGGCACCTGCTCGCCAGGTAGCCGTGCGGGTTGGCGCCGGCGGTGCTCGGCGCGAACACGTACCCGTAGGGCCTGAACGTCACGTCCCGGGGCAGCGCGCGCAGTTCGCACCGGTCGAAGACGGCGGTGGCGCGGCCGAAGACGAAGTCGACGTCGCCCTCGATGTGGCAGTCGCGGTAGTACTGCCGGGCGAACGAGGTGAGAGCGCGGGTGTCGGCGTACAGCGTGTCCTGGTGGCCCAGGAAGCGGCAGGACCAGAAGGCGGAGCGGTCACCCATGATCTTCGCGGCGACGGCCTGCGTCCCGGTGATCTCCGGGTGGTCGGCGCGCAGCCAGTCGTTGGCGAAGGTCACGTGGGAGGCGGTGAAGCCGTCGGCCTGGACCGTGGTGGTGGCGCTGCCGCTGGTGCCGTACGTGCCGCCGCCGGGCTTGGGCGTCCCGGCGGCGTTGTCGAAGACGATGACGACGTCGCGGGCGTCCCGGGTGGCGCCGACGAAGGTCAGGCCGGTCTTGGCCTGGGGCACCAGGACCGTCTCGCGGTAGGTCCCGGCCGCGATCACCAGGGTCCAGCCCTGCTCCGGGGCGTCCGGCGTCGCGGTGACGGCCGCCTGGACGGTGGTGTGGTCGCCCCGGCCCTGGGCGTCGACGTACAGGGTGCGCTCGTTCAGCCTGCGGAGCGGTGACCCGTACCGCCCGAAGGGACGCCGGTGGGCGGTCCCGGCCGCCGCTCCGGCCGCCGCTCCGGTGGCCGGGACGAGCGCGAGGCCGAGGGCCGTGGTCGCGGCTCCGGCCAGCACCTGACGCCGGCCGAACAACGGGCTCTGGGGCGACATGGTCACACTCCCGTGTCACATATGCGGAAAGGTTTCACATATAAGAACACCTGGAAGTTAGATAAACCTGGCGGTGGTGTCAACAGTGGGAATCCGCCACCCGGTAGGTAACCGGAAACCGGAGTGACGCGGCGGAACCTGAAACCAGGAAGATGTGGTGGACCGGGGCCGGATTCGGGGCGATGGGTCCGGCTTCCCGCCCGGAAAATCCCTCGCTCCGTGATACCGCTTTACAGGCGGGCCGAAAAGGGTGAGGTCTGATGACCGCGTATCCCGTGCGAGGCGATCGGGTCTACCTTTTCGGGACGCTCCGGCGGTTTTTGTGAACTCTTTAATATGGCGCTGCTCGGACCGTATCAGGTGTTTCTCGTATTTCGGAATGTCGAGGGTTGTTCGGCGGAGGCGCCGATGATTAACCTGTCGCAGGGGCCGGGGGGCCGCCTCTTGATCTGTTTCTGTACGGCGAGCCATACGGGGAGATCTTCGTGGCCGACCTCGATCGCGAAGCGATGCGAGCGGTGGTGGAACGGATCCAACGGCTGTCGGACGAACACTGGTGGGCACTCGACCACTCCTGCCGCCTGATGGCGGACAACGCGTGGATGGGGCCCACGGGAAGCAAGTTCGGCACCGACGTCCAGGCCGACCAGCGCGAGCTGCGCGACCAGCTCGCCCGGGCGGTGCACAGCGCTCAGCGGAAGCTGGCGTCACTGCCGGACAAGACGACATGACCGGCTCAGGCTTCAGCGGGGTCAAGCAACCCGAGTTCGACACGATGACCGGCAAGCACACCCAGGCGGCTGGGCAACTGGAACGGCTGGCGCAGACCCTGTACGCGGAACTCCAGCGCGCCGGGCTGGACACCGCGCCGGCGCTGCGTATCCGCGAGCTGGCCGGCCGGGTCGGCAAGCAGGCCGAGGACCTGCGGCGCCGGCAGACGCTGATCCGCGAGATGGAGCAGCAGAAGGTCAGCTTCGGGACCTCCCGCCCCGAAGGCTCCTTCCTGGAGATGCCCGACGGGCTCGACGCGGCGCAGGGGCTGCTGGACGGAACGGTGGCGTCCAACGCGGCGCTGCTGGCCGCGGGCGGCGACGCCAAGGCACTCGCCCAGTTGCAGAAGTACGCGAAACGGGCCGGTGACCCGGAGTTCGTCAAGGCGTTCCTGCGGAAGCTGGGGGCCAAGGGCATCACCGAACTCCCCGGCTCGCTCGCGGCGCAACTGCGCGACCGCCTCAACCACGGCGACTCGGCGAGCGTGGACCGCCTCTCCGCGCAGGGCAAGGACGCCCTGCGCCTGCTGAGCGCGGCGCTCGCCCGGGGGACGGACCCGAAGAACAAGGCGTACATGGGCGACGACTTCCTCAAGAAACTCGCGGCGCAGGGCAGGGCACAGCACACCTTCGGTGACACGAAGTACGGGGGATACCAGGCTCAGGCGCTCATCTGGCGGGCACACGAGGGGAAACCGCCGTTCTCCGCACGGTTCATGGAGGTGGTCGGCAGCGACGTGGTCGCCTACGAGCACGAGCAGTACAAGAACCGGTGGGCGGCGAGCAAGGACGTGCTCGGTGAGGTGATCGGCGGTGGCCGCCAGGTCCCGCTGTTCGACCTGGGTGCGGCGCTGGGCCTGGGCACCCTACTGCACACCGGGCAGAAGACGTGGAGAGACGCGACCAAGAAGGTCAGGCCGGCGGTACTGGAAGATCTGCTCCACATAGCGTCGACCAGCAAGGAGTCGTCCCAGGCCCTGCTGAGCCGGACCCCGCCCGGCTGGAAGCACTCCGTGCTCACCCACCTGCTGACGACGCGGCTGCGTGCCTTCCGCTACACCGGCTCCTACGGGACGTTCGTCAACGTGCTGCTGAACACCACGACGGACCAGGACGCCACCTCCAAGAAGCTGGCCGCCGAGATGATCAAAACCCTGGGCGGGGAGATCCGCAAGTCCTTCGGCAAGGCGGACACCGGCAACCTGGCGATCACCAACAGGGGTGAACTCGACCGGCACGACTTCCTGCGCTACCCGCTCGCCCGTGCCATGGCGGCCAACATCGACCAGTTCTCCGAACTCCTCATCCACCACGGCACCTTCGACAAGGCCGACGCCACCGACCTGTCCTATGCGCTGGCCCTGGCCGCCCGGGACGACAAGGGCTTCGAGGCGTTGGTCCGGGCCCAGACCGAGCACATGAAGGCGGCACTCGCCACCGTGCCCCCGCTCGGCCTGAAGAAGTCGAACCTCAAGGAACTCGGCTTCACCGAGGCCGACCTGAAGAAGTTCGACTTCGACGACGACGGCAAGGTCGGCAAGGACGACGTCAGGCAGTTCCTCGTCGACAGGATCGTCTCCGAGGCCCGTCCCTTCTCACACATCGTGGAGATCCGCCGCCAGGCGTTGATCGCCGAGGGACTGGACGACAAGAAGGCGTCCGAGGCACTGCGCACCATGGTGCGCGACGCGGTCGGGGTGCTCCCGGTTCCCGGCTCCCGGTGGGTCGGCGCGCAGGCCGAAGGCGCTCTCAGCAAGCTGATGACCAACGTGTACGAGAAGACCTGGGGGATCGCCTACGACGAAGGCGCCAAGCAGGCCGCACGACTGGCGGCGGAGGGCACGCCGAAGCTGGACGAGTCATACCGGACGCTGGCGAACGACCGGATCGGGGTGGAGAGACTGGCGGAACAGATGATCGCCACGGCAATGCTGGAGAAGGGGATGCTGGATGACGTCGAACTCGAAGGTCAATCTTTCTTCGTTGGAGCCCCGCCGAAGATCAAGTCTTTCACTGAGATGAGTCCAGGTGACTATAAAGAATTCCTTGAGTGGGTTAATGAGAACAGTGGAAGTGCCGACCTGCTTGAGCGATTTAGGGGGACATTCCGTATAACCAGCGAGGTGGATGACTATCTCAGCCTTCAGATCCCATCCTCCAAGGGAGACGGTAAGTGAAGCTTCTCCGGCGAGGTGGCGTACTGGCTGCTGTCATGCTTCTCATCTCGGCTTGTACGCCAGATGAGGCGATCGTTTCCACGCCTGCTCCTGTCATCCCGGTTGTCGATTCGGCCCCCTATCTTTGCGGGCTTGTTCCCGAACAGGGGCTTCGCTTGGTCAGTGGTGTAAAGACGTTACTGAACGAGGAGAGCACCGGTAGTAAGGAGACCGGTAGTTGTTGGACACAGGATGCTCTACCTGACTCGTTACGAGTGGCGTGGACACAGGAAACCGCCAAGACGAAGCGCGACCATATCGACTTCCTCATGGATGACAGGCGTGCCGTTTTCACGCGGTATGGGGCGACGAAGCTGCCTGGGGACCTCGGCGAGGGTTACGCGGCGTATTTCCCGATTGTTCAGGCCGAAGACCAACATTACCGGGTGGTCGCGGGGTTCTCCTGTGGCGGCAAAAAGCGGATCCTCGACCTCTACCTCGCCCAGATCGCCAAGGGCCGGGACGGGATCAGGGACATGATCGAGCTGATGCGGATCGCGCAGAAGCGCTACGGCCGGCTCCACAAGTGCACGCCCGGTGAGTAGCTCGAGAGCCTTGACACCCTCGATCCGGAACGCGAACGAAGCGGCCGGGTATCTGTGATCGCGCTCCGTGTGATGCGAACGCGGGATCGCCTGCCGAGGGGAGGGGTTCGCCCTGCGCGGGCGTCGGGAACCTCGTCAGGTGATCCGGCGTGACCTGACAGGGGTCAGATGACGCACTCGACCGCTTCACGGCTTCGCCAGTTGGAACCAGACCACGCGGCCGGACAAGGTCTCGTACCAGCCCCAGGCGGTGGCCACCTCCTGGACCAGCCACAGCCCGCGACCGCCGCCGCTGTCGGGGCTCACATCCGGGCGGGCGTGAGGACGACGTTCGGTCGATCCGCCGTCGATCACGTCGACGTGGAGCGTTCCGAGATGGTCGGCGACGGCCACGATCACTCTCCCGCCGGGGGTGCGGCCGGAGTCGGAGTGGCGTACGGCGTTGGTGAAGAGTTCGCTGACGAGCAGCAGCGCGTCGTCGGCGCGGGCGTGGTCGACGCCCTTGAGCAGGTCGCGGACATAGCGCCGGGCACGGGGGACGGCCGCGACCTCGGCGGGCAGGTCGACCTGTCCCAGTAATCCCAGCGCTCTCACCGCGCCGCCTCCAGGATCCGCTCGGCCGCCACCCGCATCTTGGTACGGCCCCATTGATCACGATTCGGCTGGGCACAGTACCGGGGCCAGGTGAACACCGAGGTACGGCCCCGCTGCGCGGTCGTAGCCCTGGGCCGGCCCGGTGACAGGAAGATCTGCACGCTCGGTGGCTCGTCGGACGGGAACCGGACCACGGAGTCGAACCCGAGAGCACTCAACTCCCAGGCCAGCTCCACCAACCGTCCATCCCACCCTTCGAGATCACGTGTCTTCATCCGCTCGCCTACCCTTCCGCCTGTGGTGTTTGGTCACGCATCGTCCTGATTTGCGTGCCGCTACGACTGTTGGCATTGCAACACCACCAGATATTTCATCGAGTACGCTCAGTTAGCAACTGATTCTGCAAAGTTACCGTTCGATTCTTTCTGGAGTTCCAGTGCGACGGAATGGTGTCGAACGGCACACTGTCCGTAGTCATCTGGGGAGGTTGATGTGGCAGGAGGGCGTGGCCCCACTGTTCGACGTCGGCGGCTGGCCAGCGAACTACGCAGGCTGCGTGAGCGCAAAGCGCTGACGATCGAGGAAGCTGCTGAGCGTGTGGGCTGGTCCACCGCGAAGGTCTCGCGGATTGAGACGGCCCGAGTCGGGATCACATCCCCAGATCTCACTCGTCTGCTCGATCTGTACGAACTTGACGCGGGCAAGCGGACCGTCCTGCATGCGCTGGCGAGAACGGCGCGTACGAAGGGATGGTGGGACGCCTACACCGACTCTCTGCCCAGCGACTATGCGACTTACATTCAGCTTGAGGCGGAGGCCGCGTTCATCCGCAGCTTCGACGGCATGCTCGTCCATGGTCTGCTCCAGACTGAGGACTACGCCCGGGAGGTCATTCGTTCGGCTCTCATGGCTCTGTCTCCACCTGCAGAGGTCGATCGACGTGTCGAAGTTCGTATGACTCGCCAGAACCTCCTGCTGCGCGAGGAGAACCCTCTTCGGTTCTGGACGGTGATTGATGAGGCTGTCCTCGCTCGACGGGTCGGCTCAGCAGAGACCATGCGCGGCCAGTACGCCAAGCTTGCTGAGTTCGCTGGCCGAGACAACATCACGATCCAGGTGTTGCCGTTCAGCGCAGGAGTTCACCCCGCCACCGCTGGGACGTTCGCCATCATGGAGTTTCGTGAGCCTTACGACCCTGACGTGGTGTACGTCGAGAGCATGACGAGTAGTCTGTATGTAGAAAAAGATGCTGAAATGTACTGGTATACGCTCGCGTTTGACCACCTTCGGGCGGTGGCACTCGGCCCCGACGAGTCGAGAGCGTTGATCTCAGAGATGGCCGAGAAGTCCTCCTGAGAAATAGCTTCTACTTGATCGGAAAGGCTAGGCTCCAAAGTGGACGTGTCTCGCATCGTGTGGCTTAAGAGCAGTCTTAGCGGTAACGGTTCTAATTGCGTGGAAGTTGGTATCTGGCGTAAGAGCTCCCTAAGTGGCAACGGCCCAGACTGCGTCGAAGTCATGCTCGCCGACACCGCCTCCACCACCACCGAACCCACCACCGACGCCGACCACCTCTTCCTGGTCCGTGACTCCAAGGACCCCGACGGCCCGGTCCTGTCCTTCACCCCCACCGAATGGGACGCCTTCATCACCGGCATCAAGGGCGGTGCCTTCACCGATCCGGCCTGATCGTCCAGATGCTCGCGATCTCACCCTTCCCCGCCGCCGGTGGGGAAGGGTGAGACGAGCGCGGGGATGTGTGACCCGGGTCTCCGGATGCCACCGGATGGGCACGATAGTCCGGTGGCATCCGGAGACGGAGGCATGAGCACCCGCCGCTACGCCTTCGGTGCCCATTCGTTGGCGAAGGTCTCCATCTGCTTGATGACGAGGTCCACGGCCTGGCGCTCCTCCTCCGGCGGGTAGTCGAACTTCGCCAGCAGCCGCCGGACGCGGGTGCGCAGCTTGGCCCGTACGGGCTCCCGGGAGAGCCAGTCGACGCTCAGGTTCTTGCGGATGTCCGCGACCAGCGCGCGGGCGATCTCGGCGAGGGTGTCGTCGCCCATCAGGGCCCGGGCCATACCGTGCTGGGCCACGGCGTCGTAGAAGGCGAGTTCGGCGTGGTTGAGCGGGGGGTCGAAGCGCTCGCCGCGCCGGGCGTCCGCGGAGACCTCCCGGGCCATGGCGACCAGCTCGGCGATCAGCTCTGCACTGCTGAGCTGCTGCCGCATATACCGGATCATCAGGTCTTCGAGGCGCTCGGTGAAGCTCTCCCGGCGGACGATGTTGTGCCGGGTCACCTCACGCATCTTCTGCTGGATCAACCGGCGCAGGGCCTCGGCGGCCAGGTGCGGCGTCTCCGACTCCTGGAGTCTGCGCAGGTGCTCATCGTTGAGCCGGGTGATGTCGAGCAGCCCGATGCCGGCCTCGGCGTACAGGTCGGTGATCTCCTCGGCGTCGACGACGGAGGCGGCCAGCTGCGACAGGTAGAGGTTGACCTCGTCGGCCACCGGTTTGCCGGCGGCCTCGCGGTCTGCGACGTCCAGCTTCACCATCCGGGCCCGCACCTCGACGAAGAAGGCGATGTCTCGGCGCCACGTCTTCAGGTCCTCGAAGCGCTCGGAGATCTCCCGGCTCATCGCGCACAGCCGGTGGAAGCGCTCCAGGCGGGTGGCGCTCTCCTTGAAACGGGTGGAGAGCGGCTTGGCGTCGCCCTCCACCTGGTTGCCGGGTGTGCGCGGGTTGCGTAGATACTCGGTCACTCGGCGCAGGGTGTGCAGGCGCGGCTCGGGGTGAGAGGTGTCGGTGAGCAACGCCCGCCAGTCGACACCGGCGAGCTGGCCGCAGATGGTCGTGTACTCGTTGCGGACCTCGGTGATGGCGCGGTCGATGTCCTTGCCCAGAGTCTGGTCCTGCTGGTCGCTCGGGGTGTACTCCGCCAGGGCCTTCTTCAGGTTCTCGGTGAGCGGGGCGTAGCCGACGAGCAGGCCGTCCTGCTTGCCGCGGAAACGGCGGTTGACCCGGGCCAGGGCCTGCATCAGGTTCGCACCCCGCACGGGCCGGTCCATGTAGAGGGTGTGGATCGGCGGCGCGTCGTAGCCGGTGAGCAGCATCGAGTGGACGATCAACAGCTCCAGCTCGTCGTCGGGGTCCTTGGCGCGGGCCTGGACGGCCCTGTGCTGGGAGGGACGCAGGGCGTGCTCGCGCAGGTGCTTTGGATCGCTGGGATCACCGTGGAAGACGATCTTCATCTTGCCCTTGTCGACCGCCTCGTCGGCCCAGTCGGGCCGCAGGTCGGCGAGGGCGTCGTAGAGCCTGACGCAGACCTCCCGGCTGACGCAGACGACCATCGCCTTGCCCGGCCCGCCGATCTGCGGACGCATCAGCTCCGACCGCTTCTCCCAGTGGGCGACCAGGTCCTCGGCGAGGGTCTTGATCCGGTCGGGTGCGCCGTAGACGTTGGTCATCTGGGCGGCGTACTGCATGGCCCGGCGACGCTCGGCGTCGTCCAGGTTGGCGGTCAGCGCGTCGGCCTTCTGGTCGATGGTCTCCGGGTCTACGTCCGGAGGCAGCGAGACCGGGATGAGCCGCGGCTCGTGGTAGACCCGGACGGTCGCCTCGTCGTCCACGGCCCGCTTGAGGTCGTAGACGTCGATGTACTCACCGAACACCTCGCGCGTGTTGACGTCGGCCCTGGAGATGGGCGTGCCGGTGAAGGCGATGAGCGTGGCGTGCGGCAGGGCGTCGCGCAGGTGGCGGGCGTAGCCGTCGAGGCTGTCGTAGTGGCTGCGGTGCGCCTCGTCCACGATGACCAGGATGTTGCGCCGATCGGACAGGAGCGGGTGGTCGATGCCCGCCTCCTTCTCCTGCTTGGTACGGCCGAACTTCTGCAGGGTGGTGAAGACGATCCCGCCGGTGCGGCGGCGGGTCAGCTCGTCGCGGAGCTCCTCGCGGCTCTGGACCTGGACCGGGGTCTGCCCCAGGAGGACCTGGCTGTCGGTGAAGGTGCCGAACAGCTGGTCGTCGAGGTCGTTGCGGTCGGTGATGACGACGATCGTCGGGTTGTTGAGCGCGGGCTGCCGGGAGGCCAGCGCGCTGACGCACACCATCTCCTCCGACTTGCCGGAACCCTGGGTGTGCCAGACCACGCCGGCCTGCCCGTTGCTCCGCGACGCCTCGACGATGGAGGCGACGGCCCTGGTGACGGCGTGATACTGGTGCGGCTTGGCGATGCGCTTGCCGGTCGGCGTGAAGTTGACGAAGTTCTCGGCGAGGGTCAGGAAGCGCCGCTGCCCGAACAGGCCGTGCAGGGCGAGGAACATCGCCTCCTCGCCGTCGTAGCCGAGTGCGCCGGTGTCGACGCGCTCGCCGTTCTCGACAATGTTCCACGGTGCGAAGTGCTCGTACGGAGTGAACGGCGTGCCGTACTTGGCGGTGACGCCGTCGGAGACCATGCAGAGCACGTTGTAGCGGAACGCGAGCGGGAACTCGTCGAGGTAGGTGCCGAGCTGGGCGTGCGCGTCCTTGAGGGTGGCGTGCTCGTCGGCGGCGCTCTTCAGCTCGATGACGGCCAACGGCAGCCCGTTGACGTAGAGGACGACGTCGAAGCGGCGCCTATGCTCGCCGTCGATGACGGTGACCTGGTTGACGGCGCGGTAGGTGTTCCTGTTCGGGTCGCGCAGGTCGACGAGGCGGACGGTCGGGGTGTGCTCCGCGCCGAACTCGTCGGTGTAGGTGACGGCCCGGATGCCGGAGATCAGATGCTCGTGGGCGAGCCGGTTCTCGGCGAACGCCTCACGGGACTTGGGGGTGGTGGCGACCCCCAGGGCCTCGTGCACGGCGGCGGGCGGCAACTCGGGGTTGAGCCGCTCGATCGCGGCCCGCAGCTCGTCGTGGAGGACCAGGTCGTCCCACGTGACACGGCCACCGGAGCCGGGTGCGATCCCCTTGCCCTCTCCCGGCTCCCAGCTGAGCTTCCCGAGCTCCTCCAGGGCGAGCCTCTCCCAGACGGCCTCGGTCATCTTGCCGTTGTGCATGCCGCCGGTCATAAGGCGTCCTCGACGATCCGCTCCGCATCCCGGACGCGCAGCTTGCCGGACATGAGCTGGGGGAGGAGGGTGTCGCGCAGGGCGGCGAGGGTGCGAGACTCCTGCTCCACCCGTGTTGCTTGAGTCATAAGTGGTCGTACGCGTTCGGACACCTCAGCCGCCGCAGCCGGTTCCAAGACCTTGATGAGCTGCTTATGTGCAGCATCTCGATTCAACCCGGGCACAGCTGAGTCGCCCACGAGTGCGGGAAGGTTTGCGGTCTCCAGTATGAGGAATGCAACTTCAGGAGATATGAACTTTGCGTTGATATCCACGAAGAAGGCTGTGTCAATCACCCAGCAAGGCTTGGGTGACCAGGAAACCCAGCCAGCATTTGCTCCCTTTCTTCCGACCACAGGAGTCGGACCGGATGTCAGTGGCGTGTCATGCCAACCTACCTGCCCGGTGCATCCGTAGACGGGTGTAGCACCTTCCCGGCGTTCTGCCTCTCGAAGTGCTTTACCGTACTTAAGGGATACGAAATTCCCTAGTTCGGAAGAGGTGCTTGCATCTGCAGAAAAATTCCTATAGATGGAACGAGACAACTCAAGCGCTGTCAATGTGATGCGCTCGTTGACCGCGATCTTGTCGTCCAGTGCCCCGAGCGCTGCTGCGATAGATTTCTGGATAGTTAACGGAGGGCTTGGAACCCGAAGCGACTTGATTGTCGCTACCGGCTGCCCCAGGCCGGGGACGCCAACGGTTGATACGTTCTGGAGGAGCTCATGCTGGCCGTCCGGGGATGAGAACCAGTAGTAGTAGAACTCCGGAAGGGACCGTTTAGGGTCAAGACGGGCTTTAACCTGGCTTGTTGAAAGGACGTACCGATGGTATCGGGGTGTGCGAGGGATCATTGATATCTGTCCTACTGTGCCCCGATGAGTGAAGACCAAATCGCCGGGTGCTAAGTTTGCTCCAGGTATCTGATCAGCTTTCTCGCCGCTGATGAACACGAATTCATCATCAAGGAACACGCCTTTGCTGAGATTGACTCCGCGGACTACTGGAATCCCTTGGGGGATGTAGTCCTCTTTGGTGATCGCAGACCCGTAAGGCTTTGAGAATGCGCTTTTCTCTGCCGCTGCGAGTTCTTCGAATCGGACCGTAGGCCACTCAGACATCAATCCTCCCCAACTGCTCCCGCACGACCTTCTCCAGTCGCGCCGACTCCTCGAAGTGCTCGAACAATTCCTTCGTCAGCCGGGCGATCCGCTCCTGCACCGGCTCCGCGTCCGGGTCCTCCTCGACCTCTACCGCGCCGACGTACCGCCCCGGCGTGAGCACGAAGTCGTGCTCGCGAATCTCCTTCAACGCCGCCGAGTGACAGAAGCCGAGCACGTTCTCGTACGTCAGCCCCTTCTCCTTCGCCGACTTCGTACCGCGCCAGGCGTGGTAGGTGTCGGCGATCTTCACGATGTCCTCGTCCGTCAAAACACGCTCGGTGCGGTCGACCATCGTGCCGAGGTTCCGGGCGTCGATGAACAGCACCTCGCCGCGGCGGTCGGTCAGGGCCTTGCCGCCCTGCGGGGTCTTGTCCTTGGTCAGGAACCACAGGCAGGCAGGGATCGCGGTGGTGCGGAACAGGTTGCCGGGCAGTGCCACCATGCAGGCCACCAGGTCCGCCTGGACCATGGCCGCGCGGATCTCGCCCTCGCCCGACGACTTGGACGACATCGACCCGTTCGACAGCACCACACCCGCGCTGCCCCGATCGCCCAGCTTGGAGATGATGTGCTGGAGCCAGGCGTAGTTGGCGTTCGACTGCGGCGGCACGCCGTACCGCCACTTCGGGTCGTCGGCCTTGCGTGCCCAGTCGGACATGTTGAACGGCGGGTTGGCCATGACGAAGTCGGCCCTGAGGTCGGGCAGCTTGTCCTCGGCGAAGGTGTCGGCCCACCGGTCGCCCACGCCCTTGGGGTCCATGCCGTGGATGGCGAGGTTCATCTTCGCCAGCCGCCAGGTGCGCTCGTTGGCCTCCTGCCCGTAGACCGCGATGTCGTGGCTGTGGTCGCGGCCCCGCCGGTTGGTGACGAACTTGCCGGACTGCACGAACATGCCGCCCGAGCCGCAGCACGGGTCGTACACCCGCCCCTCGTACGGCTCCAGTACCTCCACCAGAAGCCGCACCACGCTCGCGGGGGTGTAGAACTCCCCGGCGCGCTTGCCCTCGGCGCGGGCGAACTTCTCCAGGAAATACTCGTAGACCTCGCCGAGCACGTCCTGCGCGGGGCGGTCGCCGTGGCCGGTGAAGCGAGCGTCGCTGATCAGGTCGACGAGTTCCTTGAGCCGCTTCTGGTCGACGTTGTCCCGGTTGAAGATCTTCGGCAGGACGCCGGTGAGGGTCGGGTTGGACTTCATCACCGCGTCCATGGCAGCGTCCAGGAGCGCGCCGACCCCGCTGTCCGCGCTCTGCGCGTTGGCGGCGATGTGGTCCCAGCGGGCGGCCGGCGGCACCCAGAAGACGTTCTTCTCGGTGTACTCGTCCTTGTCCTCCAGGAAGGCGGCGCGGCGGTGCTCGGGGAGCTCGGCCAGCTCCGGGTCCGCGGCGAGCTCGTCGCGGCGCTCGGTGAAGGCGTCGGAGACGTATTTGAGGAAGACCAGCCCCAGCACGAATTCCTTGTACTGGGCGGCGTCCATGGAGCCGCGGAGCTTGTCCGCAGCCTTCCACAGGATGTCCTGGATCTCCTTGGTGCTGGAGACGCCGGGCAACTCGCCCTGGCCGGGGGTCGCTCGTCTGCGTGGAGGCATCGTTCCTCTTTCCTCTGCGAGGGGGACGTGTTTCTTCTGCGAGGGGCGTACGGGGATCGTGGCGGTAGATGGTGGTGTATCAGGAATCGTCGATGGTCAGAGTGCCGTCGGCGAAACCCGCGACGGTCAGGCGGCGGATCTCCTCCAGGGCGTCGTCCTGCGCGCGCAGCAGTTCCCGCCGTCGCTCGACCTCGGCGAGCAGGGCGTCGAGCCGCGCCGCGTCCGCCGGGTCGAGGTCGGGGAGGACGAAGTCCTCGATCCGCCGCGCGGGCCGTACCGCGCCGCGGCTGCGGCCGGTGTTCCTGGCCGCGCTCAGCAGGGCGGCCAGGACGCGGGGTGTGAGCGGACGCTCGGAGGCGGGGGCGACGCGCAGGACGCGGGCGGGAAACGCCACCACGCACGTGCCCTCGTGGTCGACGGTGAAGCCGAGCCGGGGCGTGAGGGTGTAGACGAGGTCACCGGGCTCGGTGAACGCGGCGTACTCGTAGCCGGCGAGCACTGCGCGGTCGATGCGCCGCGCGCCGGCCGGGAGGTCACCGATGACCTCCTCGGGGCCGAGCACCGGGTGGTGGCCCTCGGCCGTCAGGTGCCGCGCGTCGAGGCGGTGCCCACTGACCTTCGTGACGCGTCCCGCCGCGATGAGCGCGCCGACCGTGGTGAGCCCCGGTCGCTCGCCGGTGCGCAGTACGACGCCGCCGCGCAGGCGGCCGTACTCGCCGGTGTATCGCCGGGCGTGCTCGTCGGCCTGCTCCAGCCGTCCCTCAGCCTCGGCGATCAGCGCGGGCCGCTCGGTCACCGTGCGGGCCAGGACGTGGGAGACGGGCGGCTCCATCGGGACGAGCGGGCCGCCGAACTCCGCGTCGAGCCGCGCGACGGGGACGATGCGGCCGTAGCGGGGGTCGTGCCCGTCGGAGCGGCGCCCCTCCGCGCGCCAGAGCAGGACGTCCTCGGCCAGCCGTGCCCGGACGCGCTCGTCCAGTGCTTCGGCACCGAGGTCGGCGAGGAGGACGAAGCCGCGCACGGCCGTGATCGGGTCGCGGGTGAGCGTCCACAACGCGCAGCGGTAGCCGGGGCGGTACGGGGTCACGCCGCCGGGCAGGGTGACGACGGACTCCACGATGCCGCTGCGCAGGAGAGTGGAGCGGAACCGGGCCTCCTGCGTGTCGGGCAGTGCGCCGACGAGGGCGTCGGCGGGACCGAGCACGACGGCGGTGCGGCCCGGGCCGAGCAGGTCGCAGACCCGCTCGACGGCCTCCAGCGCGGCCAGCTTCGACCGGGTCTCCCCGGCCCGGTAGGGGAGGCGGGTGACGATGAGATCCAGGTCGGCCAGTCGTTCCTCCAGGTCGGCGCCGACACGCACGTCGAGGTCGAGTTCGTCGACGCCGCCGAGCAGGAGCCGGCGGCGGGTGAGGCGGGCGAGCCACTCGTCGGGCTCCGCGGCCAGCGCGCGGATCATCGTGGGATCCTCCACCGCGCGGACGAGCGCCGCCAGGAGGTCTCCCGCTCCGGCGTGGGGATCGGCGAGGGTGACCGTGCCGTGCCGCTCCACCCCGGATCGCGGGTCGGCGAGCCGGACGAGCAGCCGGAGGAGCTCGGGTGTGAGGGCGTCGGCGGTGAGTTCGGCCAGGCCGAGGCGGGCCCGTGCCGCCAGGAGCTGCTCGTACGCGCCTGCCGGGGTGTAGGCCGCCTCGACCAGGTCTTCGGCGAGACGGGCCAGGGGTACGGCCGAGCCGTCGGTGGCTCGCAGCTCCCGCAGGACGAGCTCGTCCTCGGCGTCCATCCGCTCGGCGCGGCGCCGGAGGGCGGCCCACGTCTCGTCCGGGTCCAGGTGCGCGTCTCCGCGCGGGTCGTCCGAGGCGCCGGGGAGCAGCGGCTTCTCGTCGAGGTGACGCAGGCAGAGCAGGCTGCCGACGATCTCGACGAGCCGGCGCGGGCCGAACCGGTCCGCGTGGGCGGCGATGGAGTGGAGGGCGGGCTCGGCCCGGAGGCGGGCCGGGTCGGTGTTGCCCAGGCCCGAGGTGATCAGCCAGTCGACCACCTCCCGGCTGTGGAACCGCGGCCGTCCGGCGCTTCCGGGCACCGCGGCGGGGAAGTCGTCGTACCGGCGGCGCCAGGTGGAGACCACGGGCCGCCTGACCTGGGCCATCGCGGCTATCTCGGCCATGGAGACCAGGGGAGCCGGGCAGAGGTCGGGCGTTCCGGGAGGCGTGGACCGGAGGTGTGACATCCGCCGGCTCTCCTTCCTCGGAATCGCCGCCCAATCGCGGTGCACCGCACTCTACGCACACTCAGGCATCGACATTGAAGAAATCTTGATAACCCGGGTTATCAACTTTGCGATTGCTTGGGAGAGTGAAAGAGGTCACTCTCGACTCGCAACATCACAGCAGTGCGCCGGGCCTCGCGAATCCCCGCCGTCCCGGCCGTTCCGTGTCGAGAAGGAGCCCCCGGACCATGACTCTGACCATGCCGACCACGACCGTCGAAGGAATCCAGCTGACCGTGACCCCGTTCCGCCCGGACGCGGTGATCGGGACGATGGGGCTGTCGACGCTGCTCCAGCTCGTGCCCTCCCCGAAGACGGAGGAGGACAAGCGGGCACTGAAGTACGCCCCCGGTGCTCTGCGCCGGCACGCCGAGGTCCGCAGTCTCGTGCAGCGGATGCTGAAGTCCACTCAGAAGGGGCGGAACGTCACCTCGTACGCCTCCTACATCGCCTCTGCCGTGAACGGGGAGTACGGCGCCGGCTGGTCCACCCCGCCGATCACGTTATGGCTGGACGGGCAGCTCGGCGCGGTCGGCGACGAGCTGATCCCCGGCAGTGGCATCCGAACCGTCACGATGACTCCGGGCACGCCCGTGGTGGCCATCGACGGGGAGACCCAGGTCGCCGCCTGGCACGAGCTGTACGACGACCCGGAGCGTTTCGGGACCACGTACGACCGGCTGGGCAGGGTGCGGGTGCCGTTCGAGCTGTACTTCGGGCTGAGCGTCGAGGACGCCCGGCAGATCTTCTACGACCGCAACGTCGAGGGGGTGCCGGTCGCCAAGAACCTGGCGATGTCCATGGACCAGCGCGACATCGGCACTCAGCTCGCCCACCGTGTCGCCGGTGCGGTCAAGGTCGACCACGACGGGAAGATCATGCCGTTCGCCAAGCTGGTGCAGTCGCGCAAGCGCCAGCTCACCAAGACCGATCCCGAGCTCGTCACCCTCTCCGCCCTGCGAGTGCTGGTGATCACCGCGCTGCACGGGCGGGCCGGTCTCGCCCTGTCCTCCACGACCGTGCACGAGGGCGACCTGCCCGACGGGGTCACCGCGGAGCAGTCCGAGCGCCGGCTCGTCCCCCTGCTGTCGGCGCTGGTCGCGCGGCTCTACCCCCACTTCGCCGCACGTGGTGCCGTCTCCGCGCCGGCCGTCCTCGCCGGGATCGGCATCGCCGCGCACCAGGCCACCGGCTGGGCCACCTCGGGTCGGCCGCTGACCGAGGACGAGCTGACCGAGCTGCTGGACTCGGTGCGCTGGGAGCGTGAGGCCCGCTACTGGGACGGTGTCGCCGCCAGTGCGAACGCCCAGGGGACTCTCAACTTCGGCGGCGGGGCCAAGGACTCCGGCGGACGCGTCGCCGACGCCCTGCTGCATCCCGACACCGAGCACGGTCGCAAGATTCGCGGCTGGTGACCGGGGCTGTGACGGGTCCGGGCTGCGCGGGCACATCCCGCTCGGCCCGGATCCCGAGCCCCCGCAAACGGAACCCGCCGCACGCTCCGGGTCAGGAGGACACCTCACCTGATCGCAGCAACGGCGGGATCAGCAGCGACGCGGCCCCCCGCCGGTAGAGGGCCGCGGGCCTGCCGGTTTCGGAGGAGCGGCGCTCACCCGTGGGGTTGAGAAACCCCTCCGTCCGTGTCACCTTCCTGCGGAAATTGCTGGGGTCGAGGCTGAAGCCCCACACGGCCTCATAGATGCGGCGCAGGTCGCCGACGGTGAAAGGCTCGGGGCAGAACGCCGCGGCCACCGTCGTGTGCTCAAGCTGCGATCTCGCCCGTTCCAGCCCGTCACGCAGTATCGCGGCATGGTCGAAGGCGAGTGACGTGTCGTCGGCGAGAGCCGAGGAGACCGGTTCCCAGTGTGCCGCCGCGGCATCCGTACCCGCGACGGGCAGCGGCAGATCGGGGCCGAGTGCGAGATAGGCCACCGTGATGACTCTGCCCCGTGGATCGCGGTCCGGGTCGCTGTAGGCGCGCAACTGCTCCAGATGCAGTGTGCGGCCGTCAAGCCCGGTCTCCTCACTCAACTCCCGCAGGGCGGCCTCGTCCAGGGTCTCCCCGTCGCGGATGAACCCCCCCGGCAACGCCGGCTGTCCCAGGTACGGCTGGTTGCCGCGTTCGATCAGCAAGACCTGTAGCCGGCTCCGCCGGACAGTGAAGATCACTAGATCGACCGTCACGGTGACCGACGCTCGGCTCCGGCCGGATCTTTCCATCACGTGAACACTTTAACTAAAGGTCACCTTGACTCAAACCGTCCGGCGACTTATGGTCAAGTGGACCTAAAGGGAAGGCGGAGGAAGCGTGGCATGGCCCGATCCGAGGCAACACGAGGCGAAGGGGAACACCGCGAGTCCCTGAGGCAGGACATGGCCACCCGGCACCTCTGCGCGGGTGTGTACCTCGACCCCGCCTTCCGGCGCATCGTCCTCCGTCAGGTGCACAACGACACGAAACGCATGGTCGCCCCGTCCTACGGATTCGATCTCGTTCCGGTCGTCAGGCACGCCTGGAAGGCGTGGGCCCTGGAGACGGGCCAGCACGTGTGCGTTCTGGCGGTGTTCGTGACCGGCTTCTGGGTCAACCCGCCGGCCGCTCTCACCGTCGTCAGCGGGATCGGACTGTGGTGCCTGTCCCGCCTGGTGATCAGGAGTGCCCGGGTGGTGCTCCCGCTCCGAGCCAAAAAGGTGGTGGACAGGTGGTTGTGGCGGACGCGGTGGCGAAGCGAGGTGGACAAGTTACGGGAACAGGAACGTCTTCTCCGCCTCAGTGGCATGGGGTGCGGTGTCCTCATCGTGGCACCGCCGCTGCTGGCGGAGATCTCCCGGGTGCCGCTGGGTGAGATGGCGGCGACGGCGATGCTCCTCGCGTCGCTCGTCGTCCTCGCAGTGGCCGGAAGGGGTGCGGTTCATCAGCTGTGCCTCAACCGCATGTACAGGGCCGACTCGCTATCGCCGTCAAAGCTGACCAGGCGTGAGCAGGCGATCAACGATCAGCAGTTCCACCCCTATGTGGTGTATCGCAGACCTTCACCCAGGGAAACCGAGGAGAAGCCGGGGGAGCTTGATTTCGATCTGCTGGACAGCGAGACGAGCCCGTTCATAGGGAGCGGAAAACTCGTGCACCGCTGGCAACCCCCGCTCACCATCCAGCTTCTGAGCACCGAAAGGGCGGACGGCTCGATGGAGGAGCGCGAGCGGCTGGCCTCGCCGTTCAGGGCGTGCGAACTCGTGGCGCATCTGAAGAAGGCGATGGAGCCGATGGGGGACGTCAACGATCCGACCAGGCTGCGAGGTTTCGAGAGAAACGATCGGCTCTACATCGCGGAGACCGACGTCCGGCCCGGCCCTGACTGGTTGCGGGAGCGACCCGGCCGATACGGCATCGACGAGGTGATCGACGACCCTCACGGAATCGTCCATCACTTCCTGGAGATCCGGGCGAGCGTCACCGGAGAGGTGGTGACCACGGTTTTCCTGCGGGTGAGCGTCAAAGGGCGGGCTCTCAGCCTCGATTTCGCCGCCTGCGCGCTGACCCGCACGCCCGTCGAGTATCACCTGCTCGACGCTTTCGGCGAGGACGGCGCGGGTGCGGTGCTGCGTTCCGCACTGCGCGGACTGGTCAACCTCCCGGCTGAGCTGGCGGGGGTGCGATGTATGGCCGAGGCTCCCGTGCTTCTGGCCGGTGCCGTGAAAGCGCGGAAGAACCGTCTGCTCGTCCGCCGCCGTGGAGCGGTCATCGGCGCTCAGTTGAGCGTCAGGGAGGAGAAGTCGACTCCCTGGAATCAGGCGCAGCTGGACAGGACCACCATCTATGACTACATGAAGCTCATCGAGCAGCGGCTTCTGAAAGCGACCGAGGAATTCCTTAATTCAAAGAAAATCGACGTCTCGGCCTTCAATAAGAAGGCGACCAGCATCGTCAACATGGGTGTGCTCAACATGGGCGGAAAGATAGATATGAATCAGACGGCGGTCGGTGCCAAAGCGCATGTGCGCGTCGACGTCCGAGAGCCCGACGGAAACCACGGAGACTCACCGGCGGAATGAGGAGGAAATCATGAACGGTAACAGTGGCGTCGTGAGCTATGGAGGGTCCATGGAGATCAGCCAGTCCGCGTTCGGGCACGGCGCGACGGTCAACGTGTCCGCCGCCCGGGAGAAGGAAGCAGAAAAAGCAGAACACGCCAGACGCGCCGATGTCGGGGTGGTCACCATCCTTTCTGAGGAGGCCAGGGCGGTTCACAAGGCGCTCGGTCTGGAACGTGTCCGGAGCGGTGAGATTCCTTTCTTCGAGGGAACTGTGAGCGTCCGGGGCGTGGACGCGAGGGTCGCCGCGGTCCGTGCCCTGTCCCAGGGGCAGAGATCGACCGTGATGGCCTTCGAGAACCTCCGCCGGCACTACAACCCCGCCGTCGTCGTCCTCGCCGGGATCGGCGGTGGCATCCACAGGGACGTCGCGATCGACGACGTCGTCGTGGCCACCCAGGTCGTCTACTACGACCTCCGTAAGGAAACCGCTGACGGGCGGCGACGCAGAGGAGACGAGCGGGAAACGCCAGCGGTGATCGGCCGTGCCGTCCAGTCCTTCTTCACCGATCACGGCGAGCCGGCCAAAGTCTCCACCGTCGGCACCGACGGTGTCATACGTGACTACCGGGTGCTCACCGGTCCGATCGGCTCCGGCGAAGCGGTGATCGCGGATGCGGAATCAGAGATCATCCGATACCTGAAGGGCTTCAATGACAAGATCCTCGCCGTGGACATGGAAGCCGGTGGTCTGACCCAGGCGTTCCACGAGCAGGACGGCCCCCAGGTCGTCCGCGGCTGGGTCGTCGTACGGGGCATCTCCGACGACGCCGACTGGGACAAGAACGACGCCCATCACGACACCGCCGCCTGGCATGCGGCGACTGTCCTGCGCAGCATCCTCCCCTATCTGGTGATCGGCAGGACCTGACATCCCAGCTTCCCGTGGTCTTCGACGAAGGGGATGAGACGTGGACGCGTTCGTGCTCGGCGTGGTGAGCTCTCTCCTCGCCACCGCCCTCACCGTCGCCGGGGGCTGGCTCTTCTCCATGCGTTCCCGCCAGTGGCCGGTCGCGTTGCTCTCCCGGTTGACGGGGCTGGGAGTCCGTCGTGTGTTCGCCCGGCAGCACCTGGCCTCTTCGGAACTGGCCGTCGAACTGGCACGTGCGCGCTGGGTGCGTGTTCTCGCCGGGCGTGGGAACGAGCTGACGCGCGATGGGTTCGCCGCCGTCTGGGAGGCCGCGGGCAGGCGCCTGGAGTTCGTGCAGGTCCTCCTGCCCGACGCGGACCTCGGCCCTGGCTCATGGCTCTCCATGCGGGAGGAGGAGATGCGCCGGGTGGATCTGGGCTTCTCCTCCGGTCTGCTCGCCGAACAGGTGCGGGTCAACGCCGCCTATGTGAACGAGGTCGCCCGGCACCGTCACGCCGTCTCACTGCGGTTCTACGACCTGCCCAACATGCACCGCGTCATCATCACCGACAAGGTCGCCTACCTCACCATCTACCGACAGACACAGCACGGCCGTAACTCGCCGTGTATGGTCGCGCGCCGTCCTGGGCTGATGTACGACTACGCACTACTTCTCTTCAACACTGCCTGGGATCACAGTCGCCCGACAGGAGGGCCTGTGAATCCCGGCAGTGGAGATCTTCCGCCTTCTCAAGGATGACGGTTCTGGTAGGGCGTTCGTGCAGCATGCGCCAGACGCCGCAGGACAACAAGCGGCACGTGGACACGGGCTTCGGCGAGGGCTGGGGTACGGCGCATGACCGGCTCGTCACCCTCGCCGAGACGCTCTGACGACTCCGCGGCGGCAGCCAGGGCCCACGCGCTTTCCGTGCTCGCCGGATGCTCCGGCTGGCGGTGATCGTCACAATCGGCAACGAGGGAGAGCGGAGGTCCGGGAAGGGAAGATCAGGGACATGAGCGAGCTGATGCGGATCACCCAGAAGTGCTACGGCCACCTTCACAGCTGCACGCCCGGTATGTGAGCCGGGCGGTCACCGCAGTCTGACCTCCACCCCGCCGGAGAACATGGAGTCGTGGAGCTGGATCGCCTTGGGCTTGAAGTCCTTGGGGACGTCGAACAGGAGGATCCCGCTCACCGAATTGCCGGGGTTGATGTTGTTGAGGAAAGCGTTGGAGCCCTCCAGGCCGAGGGCGGCGCCCGAGTCGGTGTCGTACTGCCTGCCCTCGCTGTCGATGAGCTTCTGTGCCGATCCGTCGAACAGCTGAGCCTCGTCGCCGATGTTTCGCACGGTGACGTGTACGAGGACGTACTGGCCTTGGGCCTTGGAGGCGGCGAAGCCCTGGCCTACCTGGGCGAGGCCCTTCTCGATCTTGGTGATCTCGAAGGAGAACTTGCCGTCCTTGACCACGTCGCCGATCCCTGGCGGCTTCCGCTCGCTCTGATCGTCCCGCCCGCTGGACGGGGCCGAGGTGCCGGGTGCGGTCGTGCCGTCCGGGGTGCCGGAGGTTTCATCTCCTCCGCTGAGGATGACGGCGATGACCACCAGGGCCACCAGTGCGGCCGTGCCCGCGAGGAACATGCGCAGGCAGCCACCACGCTTCTTCTGCACCGGCGCCGCCTGCGGGTGACCGGGCTGAGGTTGGCCGGACTGCTGGTAGCCGGGCTGGGAGGGGTCGGGATGGGGCTGGCCGGGCTGTGGTGGCTGGTTTTCGTACACGACAAAGCTCACTTTCGGGGGAATTCGGGAAAATGCGACGGCGGCCGTCAAGCGAATTTAAGGAGGTCAGTGAACCATGGCGTGAATCGACGACACAACACCATAATTGATTTATTGGCTATTGACGTATTTTTCCTTTTTGGGTGATTTTCGTGGGTGTGCAGTCGTCGTCTCCTCGTGTCGGCCTGCCTGTGGGGACGTCCATGGCGATAGGTCGCGGACATCATCCTGTGTATGCGTGCCGCGCACTGACTCGGCCTGGCGCCGGTCGTCGGCCGTCTTTCCGGCCGGATCTCCGACCGTCTTCCAGGCGGGATTTTCGTCCGGATTTCCGGTCAGATCCATATCCGGAACCCCGCCCGGCTGACCCCTGGGTGCGCCTCACTGGCCGATACGGACTGGTGGGATGGAATGCCGGTGCGTCACGGCGGCGCGAATCCTGACCGTTTCCTACGGCCTCAAGCTGGGCGGGAAAAATGTCGTACAGATGTCTCTTCTTGCGCAAAGACCGATCCGCTGTAGGCGAAGCTGACTTTTTGCTATCTTTTTTGTCCATTCGGTGCCAGTGGCATGGGAACCGTGTGGCTGGTGAAGGAGGAGACGCTCGGTGGTGAGGCCGTCCGTCAAGGGAATGCGCATCCTCGGAAACATCGGCGAGCAGGGCTGCGCCGAGCTGATCGCCAGGGTTATGCGGGAGGCCGACATCATGGCGCGGCTGCGTCACCCAATGATCGTCACCGCGCACGACGTGCTGACGGAGGATGGCAGGCCGCGGATCGTCATGGAGCGGCTGCACGGCCGCGGTCCTGGTGACGGGCCGGCGGCTCGCAGTCGCCCATCCGGGTGGCCGGGATCGGTGCCGGCCTCGAACATCGCTGTCCACTCGGTGGGTCACCCGGATCAGTCGGGCAGTGTGGGCCGCTCCAACGGCGGCGCATGTCCACGTGATCCTGCACCGTAACGTCAATCCGGCCGCCGTCCTCCTCGACGCGGACGGCTGTGATGCTCACGGACTTGGGCATTGCCCCACCCCGGCGCGGAAGCGACGACAAGGAGTTTGGTCGGCTCGCCCGGTCACGTCGCGTCTGAGTGGTTCCACTTGGAGATCGCCGGGTCGCCGTCAAACCTGTGGTCGCTCGGCACGCCCCTCCATCTGGCCGTCGAGGGCGAGGCGAGCGTCGGCCGGTGTCCCATTCCGACGCCCACCCCCGCCTGTGCTGACCGATGCGCGGATGGTCACAGCAGGGTCTTGAGGAACTCCCTGGTGCGTACGGCGTCGTCGCCGGTGGCGTACTCGGAGGCGACGAAGTCCGTCACGCCCGCGTCGGCCAGGAGCCGGATCTGCGCGGCCACCTCCTTCTCGTCGCCCACCAGGGCGACGTCGGCGGGTCCGCCGGCCTGCTCGCGGTCGAGCATCGCCCGGTAGGACGGCATCCTGCCGTACACCTCGTACACCTTGGCGGCGCGGGCACGGCCGGCTGCGACGTCGTCGGTGACGCACACCGGGAGAGCGCACACCACCCGTGGTCGCGGGCGTCCCTGCGCGGCCGCGGTGATCGTGGGGACCGCGTAGTCGGCGACGGTCCTGGGGCCGGTCATCCAGAGCACGGTGCCGTCCGCCATCTCGCCGGCCAACCGGAGCATCCGCGGGGCCAGCGCGGCGACGAGCACGGGCAGGTCGTCCACGCGGGGTGTCGTGAGGTTCAGGTGGGCCCTGATGGTCTCCCCGTCGAAGTCGGCCTTCTCGCCCCTCGCCAGCGGCATCAGCACGGACAGGAACTCCCGCATGTGCCGGGCCGGCCGGTCGTAGCTGTAACCGAACTTGTCCTCGATGATCACTCGATGGGACAGGCCGATGCCCAGGGTCAGCCGCCCGCCGAGTGCGGCGTTCACTGTCAGCGCCTGCTGTGCCAGTGCCGCCGGGTGCCGGGGGTAGGTCGGGACCACGGCGGTGCCCAGTTCGATCCCGGGCACCCGGCTCCCCACGACGGTCAGCGCGGTCAGCGCGTCCAGCGCGAGGATGTGCGGCATCCACACGGACGCGAAGCCGTCCTCGGCGGCGCGGTCCACCTTCGCGTGCAGCTCGTCGAGCGCGTTCGTCCTGTTCGGCGCGTCAAGCAGCAGGCCCACTCTCATGCCGGACTCCGTCCTACTCACCGATCCCGTCGGTTAATCGTCAACAACCATCTTGACTCGATACTTACCGCTCAAGACGAGGTCTTGCGCCTTTAAGTTAACATGGAATAACTTCCTGAGGGTAGATGCCCGCGGGGTCCCCAGCGGGCCGTGGCGGAGGAGGAGAGCCGTGGAACGCCGGGTACGCGTCGCAGGGGTCGGGATGATTCCGTTCACGAAACCCAGTGCGGGTGACACCTATGACTCCATGGGAGAGCGGGCCGTACGGGCCGCGCTGGAGGACGCCGGCATCGGGTACGAGCTGGTCCGGCAGGCCTACGTGGGCTACGTCTACGGGGACTCGACCAGCGGCCAGAAGGCCCTGTACGGGGTGGGTCTGTCCGGGATTCCCGTCGTCAATGTCAACAACAACTGTTCCACCGGGTCCTCCGCGCTCTGGCTGGCCCGCCAGGCCGTCGAGCACGGGGCCGCCGAGTGCGTGCTCGTGGTGGGCTTCGAGCAGATGAAGCCCGGCGCGTTGCAGAACGTGTGGAACGACAGGCCCCTGGTGTTCGACCGCTTCACCGAGGCGATGGCCGGTGCGCAGGAGCCCGCCGACGCCCCGCTCGCCGCGCAGCTCTTCGGCGGAGCCGGCGCCGCGTACATGGCGAGGTACGGCACGGCGAAGGAGACGTTCGCCAAGATCTCCGTCAAGGCGCGCAGGCACGCGGCGCACAACCCGTACGCGGTGTTCCGCGATCCGGTGACGGAGGAGGAGGTGCTGGCCTCACCGCACGTCTACGGGCCGCTGACCAGGCTCCAGTGCTGCCCCCCGACCTGCGGGGCGGCGGCGGCCGTACTGTGCAGCGAGGAGTTCGCCCGGCGGCACGGCCTCAGCGCGGACGTGGCGATCCGGGCCCAGGCGCTGACCACCGACACCCCGAGCACGTTCGCGTCGGGCGACATGACGCGTGTCGTCGGCTACGACATGACGCGCGAGGCCGCCCGGCAGGTGTACGAGGCGTCGGGGATCGGCCCCGGGGACATCCCCGTGGTGGAACTGCACGACTGTTTCACCGCCAACGAGCTGATCACCTATGAGGCGCTGGGACTGACCCCCGAGGGCACGGCGGAGAAGTTCGTGCTCGACGGTGACAACACCTACGGAGGCCGGGTGGTCACCAACCCGTCGGGCGGCCTGCTGTCCAAGGGCCACCCGCTGGGGGCCACCGGGCTGGCGCAGTGCGCCGAGCTGGTCTGGCAGCTGCGCGGGCGGGCCGAGGCCCGCCAGGTGGAGGGTGCGCGGCTCGCGCTCCAGCACAACCTGGGGCTCGGCGGTGCCTGCGTCGTCACGCTCTACGAGAAGGTGTCATGAGACTCCAGGACGCGCTGGGCGTCGTTTTCCCCCCGCACGACGTGGTGGTGGAGCGCGGCAGGCTGCGGCTCTTCGCGAAGGTGACCGGCCAGGAGGACCCCGTCTACGTCGACGTCGACGCCGCCGCCCGGGCGGGCCACCGCGACCTGCCGGTACCGCCGACGTTCCTGTTCTGCCTGGAGATGGAACAGCCGGGCGACCCGCTGGCCTACATCCGCGACCTCGGCGTCGACCTGCGCAAGGTGCTCCACGGGGAGCAGCGGTTCGACTACCGCGGCATGGCGTACGCGGGTGACACGCTGACCTTCGCCTCCCGGATCACCGACGCGTACCGGAAGAAGGGCGGAAAGCTCACCTTCCTCATCCGCACGACGCGGGTGACCCGCGCCGGCACGCCCGTCGCCGACCTCAGCAGCACGATCGTGGTGACCTCATGAAACAGCACGATCGTGATGACCTCATGAAGCTGGAGATCCCGCCGATCAGCCGGACCACGCTGGCGCTCTACGCGGGCGCCTCCGGCGATCACAACCCGATCCACATCGACCTGGACGTCGCCCGCTCGGCCGGACTGGAGGACGTGTTCGCCCACGGCATGCTCTCCATGGGGTACCTGGCCAGGCTGCTGACCGACCTGGTCCCGCAGGAGCGCATCCGCTCCTACGGCGTGCGGTTCACCGCCGTCACCCCCGTGCACGCCCGGCCGACCTGCACGGCGGTCAGGGGCAGGGTGGAGGACGGCCTCACCCATCT
Source organism: Streptosporangium becharense (assembly GCF_014204985.1). Taxonomy (NCBI): domain Bacteria; kingdom Bacillati; phylum Actinomycetota; class Actinomycetes; order Streptosporangiales; family Streptosporangiaceae; genus Streptosporangium; species Streptosporangium becharense. Next base: position 5,387,853 of record NZ_JACHMP010000001.1, read on the forward strand.
CGACCTGACCATGACCCTGGACGACGGCACGGTCACCCTCCAGGGGCAAGCGATCATCGAAGGAGAGCTGTGAAACTCGAAGGCAAGGTCGCGATCGTCTCCGGCTCCGGACGCGGCATCGGACGGGAGATCGCCGTCAAGCTCGCCGCCGAGGGCGCCCGGGTCGTGGTCAACGACCTCGACAGGGAGCCCGCGGCGGAGACGGTGGCCGCCATCGAGGCGGCGGGGGGCGAGGCACTGGCCTGCGTGGGCAGCGTCACCGACGACGGCTTCGCCGAACGCTTCGTCGCCGAGGCGGTCGACGGCTTCGGCGGGCTGGACATCATCGTCAACAACGCCGGATACACCTGGGACAACGTCATCCAGAAGATGGCCGACGAACAGTGGGACGCGATGCACGACGTCCACGTCAAGGCGCCGTTCCGCGTCCTCCGCGCGGCGCAGCCGTACATCAGGGCCAATCCCGTCGACCACCACCGCAAGGTGGTGAACATCTCCTCGGTGTCCGGCATCGGCGGCCATCCCGGCCAGGCCAACTACTCCAGCGCCAAGGCCGCCGTCATCGGGCTGACCAAGGCGCTGAGCAAGGAATGGGGCCGGCTGAAGGTCAACGTCAACGCGGTCGCGTTCGGGCTCATCGAGACCCGGCTCACCGTGGCCGTGTCGGGTGCGGAGACCATCGAGGTCGAGGGCCGGCAGATCAAGGTCGGCATCAGCACCGACTTCCTCGCCGCCTCCACGGCGATGATCCCGCTGGGCCGGGCCGGCAGCCCGGCGGAGGCGGCGGGTGCGGTGTACCTGCTCTGCCTGCCGGAGTCCGACTACATCAGCGGCCAGGTGGTCGTCTGCGGCGGCGGCCTGTCGGTGTAGGAAGATCATGAGCTACGCGTCCCCCTGGATCATCGGCGACGTCGCCCTGCTGGGCGAGACCGCCAGGCGCTTCCTGGCCGCCGAGGCCGTACCGAGACAGCCCGAATGGGAGGCCCGGCGGTGCGTCGACCGCGGCTTCTGGCGCGAGGCCGGCGAGATCGGGCTGCTGTGCGCCGGCGTCCCCGAAACGTACGGCGGCGGTGGCGGCACCTTCGCCCACGACCTGGTCATCCTGCAGGAACAGGCCAGAGCGCTGGAGCACGGCTTCGGCAACCCCGTGCACAGCGGCATCGTCGCGCACTACCTGGCGTCCTTCGGCACCGAGGAGCAGAAGCTGCGCTGGCTGCCCGGCATGGCGTCCGGCGAGGTGGTCGCGGCCATCGCCATGAGCGAGCCCGGGGCCGGTTCGGACCTGCAGTCGATCACCACGAGGGCGGTGCGGGACGGCGACGAGTATGTGATCGACGGCGCCAAGACGTTCATCACGAACGGCGGCTCGTGCGATCTGGTGGTCGTGGTCGCCAGCACGGACCCGCCACGGCGTGCCCGCGGGATCTCGCTGTTCCTCGTGGACGCGGACACTCCCGGTTTCCGCAGGGGACGCGTCCTGGACAAGATCGGGCAACACGGCGCCGACACCGCGGAGCTGTTCTTCGACGAGGTCCGCGTGCCGGTCGGCGCGCTGCTCGGTGGCGTCGAGGGCCAGGGCTTCGTCCAGCTCATGCGCCAGCTTCCCCAGGAGCGGCTGATCATCGCCGTCATGGCGGTGACCGCCGCGGAGCAGGCGCTGGAGCAGACCGTCCGTTACGTCAAGGAGCGGCACGTCTTCGGCGAGCCGCTGTTCAACAAGCAGAACACCCGGTTCGAACTGGCCGAGTGCGCCACGCTCACCCATGCCGGACGGGTTTTCGCCGACTCGTGTGTCGAGCGGCACCTGCGGGGTGAACTCGACTCGGCCACCGCGTCGATGGCCAAGTGGTGGCTGAGCGAGGTGCAGTGCCAGGTCGTCGACCGCTGCCTGCAGTTGTTCGGGGGATACGGCTACATGCGGGAGTTCCCGATCGCCCGCATGTACGCCGACGCGCGCGCTCAGAAGATCTACGGCGGCGCGAACGAAGTCATGAAGGAGCTCATCGCTCGATCCCTGTAAGCCCGTTAGGAGTGCCGTGTACCTGACCCAAGGGCTGCACCGTTCACTGCAGCAGAACCCCGACGCCCCGGCCACGATCTTCGGTGAGCGGGTGCGAAGCTTCCGCGAGCAGGCCGGCCGGGTGTCCCGCCTGGCCGCGGCGCTCCGCGCGCTGGGCGTCACCGACGGGGAGCGCGTCGGTATCCTCGCCCTCAACTCCGACCGATACGCCGAGGCCCTGCTGGCCGTGCCGTGGGCCGACGGCGTGCTCAACCCCGTCAACATCCGCTGGAGCACGGCGGAGATCGCCTACTCCCTGGCCGAGTGTCAGACCGGCATCCTGATGGTGGACGACCGGTTCGCCCCGTACGTTCCCGCGCTGGCGCAGGGCCACCCGGGCCTGAAGACCGTCATCCACCTCGGTGACGGGCCGGCACCGGACGGCATGCTCGGTTACGAGGACCTGATCGCCGCGCACGAGCCGATCCCCGACGCGCGCAGGGGCGGTGACGCCCTGCTCGGAGTCTTCTACACCGGCGGCACCACGGGCTTCCCCAAGGGGGCGATGATCAGCCACGCGAACCTGTGCGTCGCCACGCTCGGCGCGCAGGCCGTCACCCCGTCCGGGCTGCCGGGCGGCAGGACGCTCCTGGCCGCGCCGATGTTCCACATGGCCGCGCTGGCCGCCTGGTACACGCAGCTCGCCGTGGGCGGCACACATGTGATCACCCCGTACTTCGACCCAGGTGAGGTCATCGAGACGATCGCCCGGCACCGGGTGAGCTACATCATGCTGGTGCCCACGATGATCCAGATGGTGCTCGACCACCCGCTCGCCGCCGAGCACGACCTGTCCTGCGTGCGGAGCGTGGTCTACGGCGCGTCGCCGATCAGCGAGACCCTGCTCCGCCGGGCCATGAAGGTGTTCCCCCGAGGGGGCTTCGTCCAGGCGTACGGGATGACGGAGCTCGCACCGATCGCCACCATGCTGACCCCGCGCGACCACGAGGAGGGCACGCGGCTGCGCTCGGCCGGCCGGGCCGCGGCGCACACCGAGGTGGCCGTCGTCGGCCACGACGGCCGGGAGCTCACGCGCGGGGAGGTGGGCGAGGTCGTGGTCCGCGGCGGAAACGTCATGCTCGGCTACTGGAACAAGCCGGAGGAGACGGCCGCGGCGCTGCGCGACGGGTGGATGCACACCGGCGACGGCGGCTACATGGACGAGGACGGGTATCTCTACATCGTCGACCGGATCAAAGACATGATCATCACAGGTGGTGAGAACGTCTACTCCGCCGAGGTCGAGAACGTCTTGGCCGCCCACCCCGCCGTGGCCCAGTGCGCCGTCATCGGCGTCCCTGACCCCGACTGGGGCGAACGGGTGCACGCGGTCATCGTGCTCCAGCCCGGAGCCACCGCGTCGCCCGAGGAGATCCGGGAACACTGCAAGTCGCTCATCGCGGGCTACAAGGCGCCGCGCAGTTGCGAGTTCGTCGAGCAGCTTCCGATGTCGGCCGCCGGAAAGATCCTCAAACGCGAGCTGCGCAGGCCGTACTGGGAGGAAGCAGATCGTCGCGTCAGATGAACCGCCGTCTAGTATGGCTCGGGTGAACGGGAAGGCGACGGTGCGAGCCAGGCCACGCGATCGCAGAGCGCAGATCCTTCGCACCGCCGCCGGTCTCTTCCACGAGCGCGGCTACCACGGCGTGGGCGTCGGCGAGATCGCCGCGGTGGTCGGCATCTCCGGCCCCGCGCTCTACAAGCACTTCCGCGGCAAACACGATCTGCTCTGGCACGCCATCGACAGCGGGATGGCCGGGTTCGAGTCGGTGACGGCGGGCGACCTGGAGGAACTGCTCGACGCCATGGTGGCGCTGGCGCTGGAGCGGCGTGAGCTCGGCGTGCTGTGGCAGCGGGAGTCGCGCAACCTCAACGAACCGGAACGGGCCGAGTTCCGCCACCGGCTGCGGCGCAACGCGGAACGCGACGCGGAGCTGCTCCGCCGGGCCCGTCCCGAGCTGGGGGAGCGCGACGCGCTGCTGCTCTCGTGGGGGATCACCGCGCTCGTGAGCAGCCCGTCCCACCACCGGGCGGCACCGGCCGGCTACCCGGGGCTGCTGCGGGCCATGGTCGCGGCGGTGGCCCACAGCACCAGCCTGATCGCCGCGCCGCCCGTGCCGGTCCCCCCGGAGGCGTCGGCCACCCGCGCCTCCAGGAGGGAGGCCATCCTCGCGGCGGCCACCCGCCTGTTCAGCCGGAACGGTTTCGCGGCGGTGTCCAACGACGACATCGGCGCGGCGACCGGCGTCACCGGGCCCACCGTGTACAAACACTTCGCCAGCAAGACCGAGATCCTCCTCACCGCGCTCAACCGCGGCGAGGAGGCGCTCCAGCTCGCGCTCGACCGGGCGCTCGCGCACGCGTCCGACCAGGCGGGTGCCCTGTCCGCCGTCGTGGCCTCGTACGTGGACTTCGCGGCCGGCCATCCTGATCTCATCGGCGTGCTGATCACCGAGATCACCTACCTCCCGCCGGAGGAACGGCACGCCAACCGCCGCAAGCAGCACCGGTACGTCGCCGAATGGACCCGCCTGCTGCGGGCCGAGCGACCGGAGCTGTCCGAGCCCGAGGCTCTGGCGCTGGTGCACGGCGCGCTCACCCTGATCAACGATCTGGTACGGCTGCCGCTGATCCGGTCCCGGGCACACCTGAACGAGGAACTCGCCGGCCTGGCGCTCGACGTGCTGCGCTCCGGCCGGGCGGCCCGCGCGAGCGCCGGACGGGAGACGGCTGGCTGACCGCGCGAGCGCCGGGCGGGAGACACGAGCGGGAGACGGCCGGCTGACCGCGCAACTGACGTCCGCCCACGTCCACCTGGATCGCCCAGCTCGCCTCCCGCGCCGCGGTCGCCCAGATGATCAAGGGATGGCGCGGACTCGGTAGCCTGGTTCCGCCCGCAACCGCGGGTGCTCCCCCTCCGGCGGCCGGGGCGGCGGCGAGCACGGCCGGTACCCGGGGCGGCGGCGAGCACGACGCGATCAGTATGGAGGACGCCGTGGCAGCGCTCGTGCACGTCGATCGGGTTCCCGTCGCCGTGCGATCACCGCGGCGGACGCGGATCTGGAACCACGCGGTCACGGTGGCCGCCGCGGCCGTGACGGCCTTCGCCGGGTGGCGGAACCGGTGGATCAGCGACGACGGCCTGATCGCGGTGCGGACCGTCCGGCAGTTGCTCGCGGGCAACGGGCCGGTCTTCAACGCCGGTGAGCGGGTCGAGGCCAACACCAGCACGGCGTGGACCTACCTGGTCGCCGCGGTCTCCTGGCTGAGCCGGGGGGACGTGGCCTACGTCGCGGTGCTGCTCGGTCTGGCGTGCACGGTCGGCGCGGTGGTGTTCGCGGTGACCGGCGCCGTGCGGCTGCACGGCGGTCCACGCCTGCTCCTGCCCGCCGGGGTGGCGGTGGTCCTCGCGCTGCCGCCGTTCTGGGACTTCGCCACCTCCGGCCTGGAGACCGGGCTGACGTTCCTGTGGATCGGCCTGTCGTGGTGGCTGCTGGTCCGGGCGGCCCGGGAGGGGCCGGTGCTGCCCCTGGTGTTCGTCCTCGGCCTGGCGCCGCTGGTCCGGCCGGAGCTGGCCCTGGTCTACCCGGTCTTCTTCGGCGTGCTGCTCATGCTGCGGTGGCCGGGGTGGCGTGCCGCCGCCCGCTGGGTCGCGCTGTCGGCGGCTCTGCCGGTTGCCTACCAGGTCTTCCGGATGGGCTACTACGGGTTGCTCGTGCCCAACACCGCCCTCGCCAAGGAGGCCGGTGACAGCCGGTGGGCACGCGGCCTGCTCTACGCCGGGGACACGATGCTGACCTACCAGCTCATCGGCCCCATGCTGGCGGTGGTCCCGCTGTCGCTGTGGGCCTGCCGCGGACGCCGTGACCTCCTCGTGGCGGCGGCCCCGCTCGCCGCCGGGGTGCTGATGCTGCTGTACGTCCTGCGGGTCGGCGGTGACTTCATGCACGGCCGGATGATGCTGCCGGCCCTGCTGCTCCTGCTGCTGCCCGCCATGGTCCTGCCACTGCACGCCGTCACCGCGGTCGCCTGCGCGACCGTGGGACTGTGGGCCGTGGTGTGCGCCGTGGCGCTGAGAGTGCCGTACGCACAGGCCGTCGGGCCGGACGGGATCGCCGACGAGCGCGGCTTCTACGTGCTGCGGACCGGTGATCCGCATCCGGTCACCGCCGAGTCCTACGCCCGATCCAGTCCGGACCCGCTGAGCACGGGCGGCGCCACCGGCCTGCACCTGCCCGGCCTGGAACCGGTGCCGCTCCGCGCCGACCTGCCCGCCCGCCTGGCCGTGGCGGGCCGGGTGCTGGGCACGGTGAGCGCGCCGTTCCCGCTGGACGTCCTCGTCGTCGACCAGCTCGGCCTGGCCAACGCCCTGGGCAGCCACATGGCACTGGCCTGCGGGCAGCGGGCCGGGCACGAGAAACCGCTTCCCGACGAGTACGTCCTCGCCGACTACATGGCCCCGGGAGCTCACCTGGCCGACGACCGGCTCCGGGCCGAGGTGGAGCGGGTCAGGGGCGAGCTGGCCGGCGGCCGGTTCCGGGAGTTGCTGGACGCCACGAGGGCTCCGCTGACCCCGCGCAGGTTCTGGGAGAACCTGGTGGGTGCCCCGGCCCGCACCGCCTTCCGCTTCCCCACCGGGAACACCTCCTGCCCGCCGTGAACGCCCCCTGCCCGCCGTGAACGCCCCCTGCCCGCCGTGAATACCCCCTGCTCACCGGGAACGCCTCTGCCCGCCGTGAACGTACGCCCGGCGGGCCGGCCGGACGCGGTGTGGTCCTGCCACGCGGTCCGGGCGGGAACGTCCGTTCACTCGCCGGGTGCCTCGGGCGTGGGGGAGCAACCGTAGGTCACAGGGTAGATCTCCATGGAGATCGAGCCGCTGGGGGCGGCGAGATCGTGGAAGTTACGGGTGACGGCCGTGCCGAAGATACCCGGGTACGCCTCGCGGACGGCCTCGTTGACCCGGGTGGCCAGGTGGACGCCGTTACCGGTGCCGGCGTCGGCGCCGAAGGTCAGGACCATGCCCGCGTGCTGCCCGGCCAGGCGGTCCCGGTGCCTGCCCACCTCCTGCCGGACCTGGGCGGCCAGGACGTCGTCGGTGGCGCCGGGGGTGACCCGGAAGGCGATCGTGATCGGTTTCGCCCGGACACCCCCGACGCGGCCGGCACAGGGGGACGGGGCCGGGGAGGGGCCGGACCGGGCGGGGGCCGGGTCGTCGTCCTGCTCCGGGGAGTTCGCCGGGTCCTCGTCGTCCTCCGGGGAACGCGACGGGCTCTCGTCCTCCGTCAAGGGGCGGGCCGGGGCGGGTGACGGCAGGGGGACGCCCGGCAGGGAGGGGACGGTGTCCGGCACGGGCCGGCCGCCGTCGTCCGGAGCCCCGGTGGCACCGGGCGGAAGCCGGACGGCCTCCACGGGAGACGGGGTGGGGACGGGCGGCGGTGCCTGAGCCCCCAGCATGATGATCGTGAGCCCGAGCAGCAGGTCCGCGAAGAGCCAGCCGGCCAGCAGGGTCGAGGCGGGTGTTCTGCGGCGGGCGGTCACCGTGAGGTCCTCTGCGGGAGGTCCGGATCGCTCTCACGGTCGTGGTCGCTCTCACGGTCGTGGTCGCTCTCACGGTCACCTTCACGGTCGCGGTCGCGGTCGTGGTCGTGGTCGCTCTCACGGTCACCCCCGCCCTCACGGTCGCCCGCACGGTCACCGCTCTGCGTTCCGTGGCCGTTCTCCGTGCCGTCACTCTTCTCCGTGCCGTGGCGGTGCTCCGTGCCGCCGTCGCTCTGCGTGCCGTCGCTGTTCTCCGCGCCGCCGCCGTTCTCGGGAGCGTCGCCGCCACGGGAGGCGGGTGCCCTGAGGACGTCGGCCGCCCGGTCGACCGCGAGCTGGAGCCGGGTGATCGCCTGCCGCAGCTCCGCGACCTCGCCGCCCGCGAGCTCCCGTACCCGGACCGGCAGGTCGGCCAGCACGTCCGCGAGCGCCGCGGGGAGCCGGTCGAGCGTCTCCCGGGTCTCCTCCAGCAGGACGACCGTCTTCCCCGAGGTGTCGGAGACGAACTCGACCAGGGAGACGTGGGCCCCGGCGGTGGCCGACCACTCGCCGAGGGCTTCCCGGATCTCCGTACCGGTGCTTCCGAGGGTCCGGTGGAACTCCCTGGTCGCACCGGTGAGGGTGTCGGCGACCCGTTCGCCGAGCAGGTCGACGGCCTTCTCCGTCGACGAGCCGACCGCGTCGATCGAGACGGCCGCGCGGTCGACGGCGTGGCCGATGCCCGCGGTCGCGCCGACCAGCTCGCCGATCCGGATGTCCAGGCCGGAGACCGTGCCCTGCACCGACTTCATGGACCGGACGAGCTCGTCGTTGAACGCGCGCCGCATGTCCAGGGTGGTCTGGGAGATCGTCGTCGACAGCCGGTCGCCGACGCTGGTGACGGCCCGGCCGGTCGCGGCACCGGCGTTGTCGATCACGGCCGAGGCCCGCGCCACCGCCCCGGCGAGGTCGTCACAGGTGTTGTTGATGGCCGTCAGGTGCTCGCCGAGGAGGTCGACGGCGTCGCGTACGTCGATCGCGCTGCCCGCCAGCGCGTCCGTGGCCTTGCGGGTGGCCTCCAGGGTCAGGGTGAGCACCTCGACCAGCTCGGTGTGCACCTTGCGCGCCGTGGTGCCGACGAAGCCGATGTCGGCCGCCGCCTTGCTGAGCTCGGCCCCGAACCGTTCGGGGGAGGAGAGGCGGACCTGGCCGAGCACCAGGCTGGCCTCGGTCAGCGCCGCGCGGAGCCGGACCCGGAGGGCCGCCAGCTCCCGTTCCTCGGTGTCCTCCCGGGTGTCCCGCGTGACGTTCTCGTACACCGTCCAGACGATGAGGCAGAAGATGGCCCCGAGCGTGCAGAGCGCGATGTTGTCGAACTTGAAGAACGCGGGCAGCCGGCCGTCGAAGCCCTGCTGCCACATCTCCAGGAAGGGCCGCCGGGCCGCCTCCAGCCCGCCCGCGTCGAGGACGTCGCCGTAGGCGCCGGTGGCCATCATCAGGCCCAGCCAGGTGACGAAGATCGGCACGAAGACGAGGGCGGGGCCGATGGCGGCGCTGAGGCCCCGGCGCCGCCCCGGCCTCCCGGCCCGGCGCGCGGTCTCGGCCGGTTCCCCGTCCACCAGGATGGTGTCGTCGGGGGAGAAGGCCGCGAAGAGATCGATCTCACACCAGCGCTCGGCCTCGGCCGGGTCGGTGATCGCGTCGGCGAGGTCGTGGAGCTGGTCCCGGCGGGCCGCCAGATGGCGGTGATCGGCAAGCTCGCGAAGCTCGCTGACAAGCTCCTGGTCCGTCACCGTCAACCAGCGTCCTCTCCTGATAGTGCCGGGCATCATTCGGCGATCGGGATGACCGTTTCATCCCTCTGGGACGCGTGATCATTTCGACATACGGCGCACATGTCAACGGACGAGGTGGCGGGCGGGTCCGCCGCCGTCATGCGGGTGTCGTGAGGCGGTCGCGCAGGTAGTCCCTCAGGTACTCCCTCAGCACGACGGCGTTGTTGTGCTCGGTGTCCTTCGCCGCGTAGAGAAGGGTGACCGTCCCGGCACGTGCGGCGTCCAGCAGCGGACGCACGGCGTCCGGGTTCCGGTCCAGTTCCCGCCGGTAGCGGGTGCGGAACTCGGCGAAACGCTCCGGGCGGTGGCCGAACCAGCGCCGCAGCTCCGGGGATGGTGCGACATCGCGTGCCCACCCGTCGAGCGTGAGACCGTCTTTGCGGACGCCCCGGGGCCACATCCCGTCGACGAGGAACACCGCTCCCTCGGCGGGTTCCGCGTCGTACACCCGGCTGATGATGACTTCCCCCATCCGCTGTGCGTACCCGGGTCGCGGCCCGGGAAGCGGGCGGGCGGCGGTGACCTATCGGTCCCCGTCCGGCTGGGCCGCGAAGTCGTCGGCCAGTTCCGCGATGGCCTCGCGGCCCTCCAGGTGTCTCAGCCAGTCGCGCGGCAGCACCGCCTCCCCGTGGAGCGTCCCCAGCAGGTTGCCGCAGACGGCGCCGGTGGAGTCGCTGTCGCCGGAGTGGTTGACGGCGAGCAGCAGGGCCGCCCGGAACCCGTCTGGTTCCGGGTGGGTGAGGGCACAGTAGACCGCGATGGCGAGGGCCTCCTCGGCGACCCAGGCGCCGCCGAGCGACTCGACCTTCTCCGGGGACGGCCCGCCCTCGGCCGCGAGGGACACGGCGGCTTCCAGGGCCTGGGAGGTCTCCTCGTGGGAGGGGTAGGCCGCCAGCAGGGCCATCGACCTTCGTACGGCCTCGTCCAGCGGGCCGCCCCCCACCAGGAAGTGGACGAGGGCGGCGAGGGCACCGGCGGCGAGGGCACCGGTGGGGTGGCCGTGGGTGGTCTGGGCACACGCGGCGGCCAGCTCGAAGGCGTGGCGGGGGCTTGGCGCGCGCAGGCCGAAGGGGGCCGAGCGCATGACCGTCCCGCAGCCCTTGGAGCCGGGGTTGACCGGGCCGGGGAGTCCGGGCGGGGCGGGGACGAGGGTACCGCGGTGGCGCAGGCCGGACAGGCAGGCGTTGCCCGGGGCCCGCCTGGAGTACAGCCACCGCTGCTCGCGGAGCCGGCCGGTACGGAACGCTCCGGTCGCCGCGACGGGGGAGGGGTGCTGCTGGGTGTCCAGCCAGCGCAGGTAGGCGTGGTGGACGGCGGTGACGTCGCCGCCGCGGAGCAGGCCCTCGACGGTGAACAGGGTCATCTGCGTGTCGTCGGTGATCAGGCCGATCTCACCGTGCGGGTCGGGGACGAGCCCGGTCAGTCCCTCTGGGCCGTACTCCGTGCGGATCCGGTCGATCGAGTCGAACTCGACCGGGGCTCCCAGCGCGTCGCCGAGGGCACCGCCCAGGAGACAGCCCCGCACACGCCCGCGGTGATCCGCGGTCCACCCGCGGTGATCCGGTGTCCGCCCGTGTTGGTCCGGCGCCTGTCCGTGTTGGCCTGGCGCCTGTCCGTGTTGGCCTGGCGCCTGTCCGTGCTGGTCGGGTGCGTGCCCCTGACCGCCCCGCACGTGTCCGTGGTCGCCCGGTACGCCGCCGGGGGGAGGGCCTGCCGTCACGCTTCTCCTGCTTCCGCCGTATGCCGGTGTACGCCGACCTTTGTACTACTTCGGGGGCCCGCCGGGGAAGGCGGGCGGGTGGCCGTGGCGCCGGGGTTCTGGTGTCTCGGCACGCGATCCGGACTTGACTTGACTTAAACCTACCTGAAATATGGGGAATATGCCGCATGTCCCCCTGACCCTCCGGCGGGTCGTCGACTACATGCGCCTGGACGGCAGTCTCTGTTCGTGAGGGCGTGCCTCGTCGCGACCGCGCCGAGCCATCGCCTCCCGTGGTGCCGTCTCCCCACGGCGCCGCCCTTCCGACTCCCCCTCCTCTCGTCTGCTCTCATCTGCCCGGAACCGGGAGGTTCCCGGATTCCTCCTCCGCGCTCCGCCACGTGACCGAGCGGTCACGTGACCACGTGACCGGGCAGCTAAACGATCACACGGCCAAACGGCCAAACGGCCAAGTGGTCACGCGACCGCGCGATCACATGGTCACGCGACCACGTGACCGCATGCGCCGCCGGTGCCACCGCGCAGCCCTGTGGCGTGCGCGTCTCTCCACCTCTCCGACCTGCTAAGGGACCGATTCACCATGTGGACATCTCGTCAACCAGGGCGACCAGGGCGACCAGGGCGACCGGGTCGATCCGGCCGGCGGACGCGCGCCGCGGTCGTGACCGCGCTGCTCTCGCTGACGGCGCTCACCGCCGCCTGCGGCGGCGCCGAGACCGGTAAGGCCGCCGCGGCGGCGGGGCGTGAGGGCGGCGGGGCCGTACTCAAGATCAAGGACCCGGGGAACGCGGGGCCCCTGGCGGTGGCGAAGAAGGAGGGGATCCTGGAGAAACGCCTGGCCGAGGTCGGGGCGAAGGTCGAGTGGGGCGGGACGTACGCCTCGTTCACCGCCACGATCGACGCGGTCCGCTCCGGGTCGGTGAACGTGCTGGAGGGTGCCATCTCGCCCGTCCTGGGCTACCTGGCCAACGGCAGGGACATCAAGATCTTCTCGTTCACCGACCGGGTGACCGACCCGGCGGCCCCCGAGACCGACGGCCTCGTCGTCCGGCCCGACAGCCCGATCAAGAGCGTCAAGGACCTGGCCGGCAAGCAGGTCGCGGTGAACAAGGGCGGGCGGGGCGAGTACCTGCTGCTGCTCGCGCTCCAGGAAGCCGGTGTCCCGGTCGACCAGGTCAAGCGGGTCTACCTCAACCCCGACCAGGGCGCCTCGGCCTTCGCCACCGGCAAGGTCGACGCCTGGTGGGCGATCGTCAGGGCGTATCCGGAGGCGGTGGCCAAGGGAGCGAGGGTCCTCGTCAACGGCCGGGACCTGAAGGACCAGGACCTGACCATGCAGGCCGCCCGTACCGAACTGCTGGAGGAGCACCCCGAGGCGGTCCGCGTCTACCTGGAGGTCCTGCGGGAGCTCACCGAGGAGGCGAAGAGGAACCCCGAGAAGTTCCAGAACGTCTTCCTCAGCCAGGGGCCCACCGCCGTCTCCGGACCGCGACTGGCCGAGGAGATCGCCAAGACGAAGTACGCCAACGTACCGCGTCCGGCCACCGCCGCCGACGGGGCGTTCGTGACCGACGTGGCGGCCGTCTTCGAGAAGTACGGGGTGCTGCCCGCCTCGGTGAAGGTGGACCCGGGTGACGTCATCTTCGAGCTGAAGCCCGCGTCATGACCATGGAGAAGGTCGCAGAGTCCGTGGCCCGGCCTCCCGCCGCCGCTCCGGAGGCGCCGCAGTCACCGCTGACGCCCCCATCGATAACACCGGCACCGGAGGCGCCGTCATCGAAGGCGCCGACACCGAAGACACTCTCGCCGCAGACACCGGCACCGCAGACACCGTCATCACAGGCACCGGCTCCGAAGGCACCGTCGGCGTCCCCGGCTCTGGAGACGCCCCGCTACCTGGGCACCCGGCGCCGGCGCCCGGCCGTCTCCGCGGCCGTCCGCGTCCTGGTCCCGCTGCTCCTGCTCGCCGCGTGGTGGTACGGCACGGACAGCGGGGCCGTACCCCCCGACGTGCTCGCCGGGCCCGGCGCGGTGGCCGGGGCGTTCGGCGAGCTGGTCGCCACCGGGCAGCTCGGCGAGTATCTGCTGGCGTCGGCCCGCCGGGCCGGGCTCGGGGTGCTGGTCGGCGGCGGGCTCGGGCTGCTTCTCGGGGTGGTGGCCGGGCTGTCGGCCCTCGGCGAGGAGCTCATCGACCCGACCATGCAGATGAAGCGGGCCGTGCCCTTCCTGGCCCTGGTGCCGCTGTTCATCTCCTGGTTCGGCGTGGAGGAGACGTTCAAGGTCGTGTTGATCGCGGTCGCCGCCGTCGGTCCGATGTACGCGTACTCCTATCTCGGCGTCCGCGGCGTGGACCGCAAGACGGTCGAGGCGGCCCGGGGGTTCGGGCTGCGCGGTGCGCGGCTGGCCGCCGAGGTGATCATTCCGACGGCGCTGCCGAACATCCTGATGGCGCTGCGCATCTGCCTGTCGGTCTCGCTCACCGGCCTGATCGCCGCCGAGCAGATCGGCGCCACCGAGGGCATCGGTTACCTCGTCACCCTCGCCCAGCAGTACTACCGCAGCGACTACATGGTCCTGTGCATCCTGATCTACGCGGTGCTCGGGCTGGTCATCGACCTGCTGATCCGGGGCGTGGAGCGGCTGGCGATGCCGTGGCGCGGGCAGGTGGCGGCCCGGTGACCGCGGTGCGGATCGAAGGGCTGCGCAAGGCGTTCGGGGCCAAGACCGTGCTGGACGGGATCGACCTGGAGATCCGGCGCGGGGAGTTCTTCGCCCTGCTCGGACCGAGCGGCACCGGCAAGACGACCCTGCTGCGGATCCTCGCCGGGCTGGAACTCCCCGACGCGGGCACCGTCCTCGCCCCGCCGCGCCGCACGACCGTCTACCAGGAGCCGCGCCTGGTCCAGGCCCGCCGGGTGCTCGCCAACGTCACCCTCGGCCTGCCCCGGAGCGCCGGGGACGCGGGTCTCGCCGCGCTGGCCGAGGTGGGGCTGGAGGGGTACGGCACCGCGTGGCCGGCCACGCTCTCCGGCGGAGAAGCACAGCGGGTCGCCCTGGCCAGAGCGCTCGTCCGAGACCCGGAACTGCTCCTGCTCGACGAGCCGTTCGCCGCCCTCGACGCGCTGACCAGGTTGCAGATGCAGGAGATGGTCGCCGAGCTGTGCGCGCGGCACCGTCCGGCCGTGGTGCTCGTCACGCACGACGTGGACGAGGCCGTGCGGCTGGCCGACCGGGTCGTGGTGCTGCGCGAGGGGTCCTTCGCCGTCGAGCAGCCGATCGACCTCCCCGCCCCGCGCGACCGCGACGACCCCGCCTTCATCGCCCACCGGAGCCTGCTGCTGTCCCACCTGGGCGTCACCCCGGGGTCGGGTGTCACCCCGAGGTCAGGTGTCACCGCGGGGTCGGGTGTCACCGCGGGGTCCGCCGGCGAGTACCGGCACACCCCATGACGACGGCCCCGACGAGTGGTACCGGCACACCCCATGACGACGACCGACGAACGCTGACAAGGAGTCACGTGTCCACCGTTGAGAAGATCTGGTTCACCCGCTGCCCGGTGCCCACCGCCAGCGGGCTGGCCCTCAGCCTGGGCTGGCTGGACGAGGAGTTCGGCGAGGTCGGGGTCCTCCAGGACGCCGGTCCCGAGCTGGCCGGGCGACATTTCGACCACCGGCTGCCGGGCCTGTTCCGCGAGGGCGGGAACGTTCCCGCGCTGGTCGCGCGCTCGGAAGGCGCGCGGACCCGGCTGATCGGGCTGACCTGGATCGAGGAGTGGCAGTCGATCCTGGTCCGCCCGGAGTCGGGCGTCACCGACGCGGCCGGGTTGCGCGGCGCGCGGGTCGCCCTGCCGCGCTGGGCCGGCACCCGAGCCAGGAGCTTCCCCCGGGCGATGGCCCTGCACGGGGTCAAGGGGGCGCTCGCCCAGGCCGGGCTCACCCTCGACGACGTGACGTTCGTCGAGGTGGAGCAGCCCGAGACCGGGGTCGGACGGGACGCGTCCGGCCGCTCGCGCACCTGGCCGGGGCTCAGGGAACTCGCGGACGGCGTGGTCGACGCGGTCTACGTCAAAGGCGCCCGCTCCGCCGAGCAGGCCCGGGAGCTCGGCGCGGTCGTCGCGGTCGACCTGGACGCCCACCCCGACCGCCGCACCCGCGTCAACAACGGCACCCCGCGGCCGATCACCGTGCACGAGGACCTGCTCGCCGAGCACCCGGACCTCGTGGTCGCCTTCCTCGTCCGGACCCTGCGCGCCGCCGACTGGGCGGCGGGCAACCTGGAGGCCGTGCGCGACGTGCTGGCCGCCGAGACCGGCTCCGGTGCGGAGGGCGTCGCCACCGCCTACCGGGGCGACTTCCACCGTCATCTCCACCCCGACCTGTCGGCGGAACGGCTGGACCTGCTCCGGGTGCAGAAGGACTTCCTGCTGCTGCACGGCTTCCTCGCGGCGGACGTCGACGTCGAGGCGTGGGCGGCGCACGAGCCGCTCGCGACGGCCCGTGCCCGGCTCGCCGCCGAGAACACGAAGAACGCCCAGAACGCCGGGACCGGGGAGACCGGGGAGCTCACGGGAACCGGGGAAGCCGCGGAGACCGCGGGAACCGGGGAGCGGCTCGCCGCGGCCCGGACGGCGGTGCTCTGATGGCCAGGTTCCTGATCACACTGCCCATCGGGGGAGACGGCGGGCGGGGCCCCCGGCCGGACTTTCCGGGGTTCGTCACCGACCTGCGGCGGGCCTTCGGGCCGTCCGACCACCTCGCCCAGGCGGGCAGGGCCGCGGAGATCGCCGGGTTCGGCGGGGCGTTCGTCCCGTTCGACCCGGAGGGCGAGGAGTCGCTGGTCGTCGCGGCGGGACTGCTGCGGCGGAGCCGCTGGACACGGCTGACGGCCGGGTTCCACCCGGGCGTCGCCACACCCGTCTACGCGGCCAAGGTCACCGCCTCCCTGCAGCGTTTTTCCGCCGACCGCCTCGACTGGTGGCTCGACGTCGACCTCGACCCGGCCGTGGCCCGCGCGCAGGGCGACTTCCTACAGGGGGCGGACCGGTACGCGCGGGCCGAGGAGTTCCTCACCGTCGCCAAGGGGGTCTGGTCCGAGGAGGGTTACACCTACGAGGGACGCTTCTACCAGGTCCTCGCGGGCGGCTTCACGCCGCCGCTGTCCGGGCACAGGTTCCCGGCGGTCCACCTGTCGGGCACCTCACCCGAGGCGTACGCGCTCTCCGCCCGCCACGCCGACGTGCACGTCTTCGACCCCGACGACGACATCGAGGCGGCGCCGCTGCCCGGGGTCGCGTACGGGGTGCGGCTGCCGGTCCTGGCCCGGGACGACGAGAGCGAGGCGTGGGAGGCGGCCCGCCGCCTGTGGACGGCGGGCGGCCAGGCGGCCGGGACGCTGCCGGACCCCGACCCGCGGACCCGCCTGTGGCACGGGTTCCCCCGGCGGGCTGCGGACGGTCCCGGCGGCCGGAGCCGGTCGTACGGGCCCGGCCTGGTCGGGTCGTTCGAGACCGTCGCCGCCGGGATCCGCGACTACATCGACCGGGGTGTCGGCGTCTTCTTCCTGGAGGCGACGCCGTACATCGAGGAGACCTACCGCCTGGGCGAGCGGCTGCTGCCGCTGCTGGCAAAGGAGAGGACCCATGTCCGTTGACATCTACTGGCGGATCGGGACGCACGGCGACCAGCCCTCGCTCCGGCGCAGGACGGCCAGCCGTGGGGGGTGGGCACCCGTGGTGCCCGGCAGCCTGGCACCCGGCGTCCGCGACGGGGAACGGGACGGCTACAGCTACGTCGAGCACATGGGCGACGTCGCCCGTGCCTCGGAGATCTCCGGGTTCGTCGGCGGGCTGCTGCCGTCGTTCCCCAACACCGACGACCCGTGGGCGACCGCGGCGACCCTGGCCGGGGAGACGACCACCTACCGGTTCATGATCGCCTTCCAGCCGGGGTTCCTCCACCCGGTGCAGGCCGCCCGCATGACGGCGAGCCTGCAACGGGCCACCGGGGGGCGTGTCGTCTACAACGTCATCTCCGGCGGGGGCGGACCCGACCAGCTCTGGTGGGGCGACAGGGTCGACCACGACGACCGCTACGCGCGTACCTCGGAGTTCCTCGACGTGCTCAGGGGCGTCTGGGACGGTGGACCGTTCGACTTCGACGGCCGCTTCTACCAGGTCGAGAGAGCGGGACTGCCCCCGGCGCTGAGGGGGCAGCCGTTCCCCGAGATCTACTTCTCCGGTTCGTCCGGCGCGGCGATCGAGGCGGCCGGACGGCACGCCGACTACTACCTGTCGTGGCTGGAGCCCTTCCACGCGCTGGCCGAGAAGTTCGAACGGGTCAGAGCGGCCAGTGACCGCGACCCCAGGTTCGCCGTCAGGATCGACGTGCTCGCCCGGGAGACCGAGGAGGAGGCCTGGGACGAGATCCGCCGCGGCTGGGAGAACATCGACCCCTCCGTCCTCCGGGACGCCACCGGCGACTCCATCGGCTGGCAGCGCAGCCGGTCGTTCGTCACCGGGCGGATCACCGACCACCGTGACCTGGAGGTCACGCCCAACGTCTGGGGCGGCTTCCACCTGCTGCGCGGCGGGCCCGCGTTCGGCCTGGTCGGCAGCTACGAGCAGGTCGCGCAGCGACTCGACGAACTCATCGGCCTCGGCGTCGGCGCCTTCATCCTCGCGGGCGTCCCGCACCTGGAGGAGGCCTACCGCGTCGGCGAGCGGGTGCTCCCGCTGCTCCGCGGCCACGACCTCCGTATCGAATCCCCTCTACTGGAAGGAACCCTCTCATGAGCCTCCGCGTCGGCTATTTCCCCAGCAACAACTCCCTGTGGGTGCTGCGTCACCGAGGCATCCTGGAGCGCGCGATCTCCGACGTCGAGTGGGTGGACCTGCGCTCGCTGCCCTCCGGTGTGCGGCCCGCCGCGACCGAGGGGCTGCCCTCGCTCCACGGCGACCACCTCTTCGACGGCGGGTACGACTTCATCGGCACCGGCTCCACGCCGCCGGTGACGGCCCAGGGCAAGGGACACGACATCGTCTACGTCGCGATCTCCGGCCCCCGGCACGAGAACGGCAGGCTGGTCGTGCGCGGCGACTCGCCGATCACCTCCCTCGAAGACCTGAAGGGCGGGCGGGTCGCGCTCGGGCACGGCTCGTGGCAGACCACGCTGCTGCTGTTCGCCCTCGACAAGGTGGGGCTGAGCTGGAAGGACATCGAACCGGTCGACGCCGGGGTGGACGCCTCCGAGCTGTTCCTCAGCGGCGAGGTGGACGCCTGGGTCGGCTCGTACCCGGCGCTCAGCAAGGTCGAGGCGGCCACGGAGGTCCGTGAGCTGGTCGCCACCGACGGGCTGTTCAGCCACCGCTCGCTCTGGTTCACCCGCCGCGACTTCGCCGAGAAGCAGCCGGAACAGCTGGCCGTGATCGTCGCCGCGCTCCAGGAGTCCGACGCCTGGATCCAGGAGAACCACCGCGCCGCGGCCGAGCTGTTCGCGGCCGACGACGGCGGTGACGTCGACCACTGGGAGAACGCGCTGCGCAAGCGTCCCTTCGGGCTCCACCCGGTCACCGAGGAGTTCGTCGCCGAACAGCAGCGCGCCGCCGACCTCTTCCACGCCAACGGCCTCATCGACCGGAAGATCACCGTCGCCGACGCGGTGGACCCGGAGATCGCGAAGCTGGTCGAGCGGTAACCGCGCGGCGGGGAGCGGGGAACGGCGTTCCCCGCCCCCCGCCGTCGTCCGGTCCGCTCTCCCCGCCCGGTCGTCGTCCGGTCCGCTCTCCCCGCCCGGTCGTCGTCCGGTCCGCTCTCCCCGCCCGGTCGTCGTCCGGTCCGCCTCCCTCACCTCGGTCGTCGTCCGGTCCGCCTCCCTCACTCCGGTTGCCGTCCGGTACGGCGCCCCCCGCCCGCGCCGTCTCCCTCCGGCGTTTCCGCCCCCGTCGCTTTGCACCCGGCAACGGACTGGGGGTGGCGGCTCCCCTGTTTTCTGTCACCATTTCCTCATGCATGCCCTTCGCCTTCTCCGCGCCGCCGTGTTCGCGGTCGCGTGCGTGACGGCGTCGCTGGCCATGCACGTGCTGGCCGGAGGCTCCCCGGTGGGGCCGGACGTCCTGGTCCCGGCAGCCCTGCCGGTGACGGCCGGGGCCTTCCTGCTGGCCCGCCGCAGGCGAGGGTTCGGCATGCTGCTGGGTGCGGGTTTCGTCACCCAGTACGGCCTGCACCTGTGGTTCTCCGCAGGCGCGGAACCGCCTCCGGCGCAGGGGCACCCGCACGCGGGTGGCCTGTCCGCCGGCCTTTTCATGCTCCTCGTGCACGCCGCGACGGCACTGCTGTCGGCGTACTGGCTGGAGCGCGGGGAGTCGGGCCTGGCCCTGCTCCTGCGCCTGCTCGTCGCCTCGATCCTGACCGTGCTGCTGTGGCGGCTCCCCGTCACGGCCCGCCGGACGGCCGTCCCCGCCCGTTGTGAGCGTGTTCCGCTCGTCACCCGGCTCCTCGCCGCCACCGTCTCCCGGCGCGGTCCGCCGGTTCCGTTCTCCGTCGTCTGAATCCACCCGATCGGGCCGTCGCGCCCGCGTACCGGCCTGCCCTCGGCGGGCCCGGTGCTGCCGTGCCGCCACGGCGGTCCTCCGCGCCGCCTCCGCCACGGCGGCCTTGTGCACCGCTCGCCACGGCGGCCTTGTGCACCGCTCGCCACGGTGGCCCTCCGTGCCGCCCTGCCACCGGCGCTCTTTCACACGACCCCCGAGGTGACGCGCACCCAGCCGTGCGCGTCCCCGTGAACGGAGAACCCCATGACATCCGAGACCGGTGTCCGGCCCGAGACCGGACCCGCCGTGCCACCCGTCCCCTCGACCCGGGCGACGCTGCGCGCGCTCCTGCTCCGCCTGCATTTCTACGCCGGAATCCTCGTCGCCCCGTTCCTGCTGGTGGCCGCGACGACCGGCCTGCTGTACGCCGCCTCGTTCCAGTTGGAGGAGATCGTCCACTCCCATGAGCTGACCGCCCCCGTCCCGACCGGCCGGTCAGCGCAGCCTGGTCAGCCCGGTCAGTTCGGGTTGCCGCTGGCGCGGCAGGTCGCCGCCGCGACCGCCGCGCACCCTGAGGGGACCGTCGGCGCCGTGCGGACCGCTGTCGAGCCCGGCCGGACGACCCGGGTGCTGCTCGACGTCCCGGGATTGGCGGAGAGCACCCGGCTCGCGGTCTTCGTCGACCCCCACACCGGCGAGGTCCGGGGCGCCCTGGAGAGTTACGGCAGTTCGGGGGCCCTGCCCGTGCGGACGTGGATCTCCCAGTTCCACCGGCACCTGCACCTGGGGGAGCCGGGGCGTCTCTACAGCGAGCTGGCTGCCAGTTGGCTGTGGGTGGTCGCGCTGGGCGGTGTGGTGCTCTGGCTGACCCGTCGGCGCCGGGCCGGACGGCAGCTGCGGCTGGCCGTCGCGCCGGAGCGCGGCACCCGTGGCCTGCGGCGGACCCTCTCATGGCACGGCTCGGTCGGCCTGTGGGTGCTGGCCGGTCTGCTCTTCCTGTCGGCGACCGGCCTGACCTGGTCGAAGTACGCGGGAGCGAACGTCGACGTGCTCCAGTCGTCGCTCGGCTGGTCCACTCCGTCGATCTCTTCGGCCGCGAGCGGCCACGGCACCCACGGAACCGGGAGCGGGAGCGGGACCGGGAGCGGCGAGGGATCCGAAGGCCATGGGCAACACGGGGGACACGGGCAACACGGTGCCTCCGCTCCCGTCGACGTCGACCAGGTGGTGCGGGCGGCGACCGGCGCGGGGCTGTCCGGCCCCCTGGAGATCGTCTGGCCGGCCGGCCCCGGGGATCCGTACGTCGTCAAGGAGATGGACCGCCTCTGGCCGCAGCGCAACGACCAGGTCGCGGTCGACCCGGCGAGCGGGCGGGTCACCGCCGAGCTGCGCTTCGACGACTACCCCCTCGCCGCCAAGCTGACCCGCTGGGGCATCGACGGGCACATGGGCCTGCTGTTCGGACTGCCCAACCAGATCCTCCTCGGTGCCCTGGCCGTCGCGCTGATCTGCCTCATCGTGTGGGGGTACCGCATGTGGTGGCTGCGCCGCCCGACCCGGGGCTTCGGCACCCCGTACGGACGCGGCGGCCTGCGGCGCCTGCCCTGGGCGGTGGTGCCGCCCGTGGCCGCCGTGGTGATCGCGCTGGGGGTGTTCCTGCCGTTGCTCGGCGTCTCGCTGGCCGCCTTCCTACTGGTCGACGTCGTGTCGGCGAGGATCGCCGCGGCCCGCGCGAGGAGGCCCGGGACCGGCGTGCCCGGATGAGGCGGCCGAGGGTGCCCGGATGAGGCGGCCGAGGGTCGGCGTACCCGGCTGAGAGGGCCGGGACGCGGGCACACGCCGTGCGGCCCGTCCGCGCTCCGGCGCCGGTCAGGCCGTGGCCCGGCTCCCTGTGGCCCGCCTCCCGCTTCCGTGGCCGGCGCCGGTCACGCCTTCGGCGACGGGCGCCCGGCCACCAGGTTCTGGAGCCCGTCGACGAACCGCTCGATCGGCTGGTGGATCCTGTGCTCCCGCCACTCGGCCCTGCGCAGACTCCGCGATCCCGGCTTGTAGCGCCGCCGTGCCCACGGGGAGCCGGGCCGGGCCAGCCGGATCGCGCCGACCAGCGCCAGCGGGGTGATGTAGATCCCGATCAGGCCGGTCCAGATCTTCCCCTTGCCCAGGGCGACCACCGACAACGCCAGGTTGGTGCCCACGACGAACGCGATCTGCCCGGTGGACAGCAGGTCGTCGTCGGGTCCGGGGTTGAGGACGTCGTCGAGCTCCAGCGGGCTCGCACCCAGCAGCGCCAGCCCGCACATCGCGGCGGCCACGAAGACGGCGTCCACCGACAGGCGGCCCTGCTCCTTCCAGTAGACGTCGTCCAGCAGGACCACCAGCGCGAACTCGTCCAGCACGAGCGCGGTGCCGGCACCGAACAGCCCGGCGAGCAGCCCGGCCGCCGCGGAGGCGACGTCCTGCACGGCGAGCCCGCTGACGCCGCCCACGCACATGAAGACCACGCCGAACACGACGTGGTGGATGTGCAGCCCGCCGGAGGTGACGTTCCCCGGCCACCATCTCACCCGGGCACGGATCAGCCGGACGCTGATCCGGATGAAGACGAACGTGCCGATGAAGAAGACGAAGAAGCAGAACAGCCGGAGCTTGCCCGCCGCCACGATCTCCGTCGCGAACCATTCCCCCATTCGTGCCTCCACCCTCGAAAAAGGGGGATTCCCGGCAGGCTATCACCGCCCCGATTCCCACCCGGCGCACGGCGGGCGGGGCCGCCGGGTCACCGCACCGGGGGTGGGACGACCGGGGAGACGTCACAGATCCGGGGTGTGCGGCGGGGTGTCCCGGTCCGGAAGGCGGAAACCGTCACGATCCTGCGCGACGCCGCCCGTCTCCCCGGCGATCAGCCGGGCCGCCAGCTCGCCTGTCATGAACAGGTCGGGCGTGCGCGAGGCCGGATCCTCGACGTCCATCTCGTACTCGATGTTCGTCCTGCCCTCGCGTTCGCTGTGGTATCGGATGGCGAGTACGCGGATCGGGCTCGTCCCGTTCCGGAACACCAGCGTCTCGTCGTCGGCCCACTCGTGGACTCGCAGATCCGGGATCACCCCGGCCAGGAGTTCCACGAGACGGTCGGGGGACATCTCCTCCCGGCAGCCGACCACCGAGGCGAGGGCGTCCCGGGGGCCCGGCTCCGGGTGCGCGGCCCCGTTGAGCAGCCGGGCCAGCCCCTCGACCACGTTCCAGGGGGCACAGTACGGCCCGCCGATGTCGCGTCCGGTCTCCTCCAGCACGTAGGCGGTACGCCACCCCGTCGGCAGGCCCGCCCGCGACTCGATGGCCGGCGTGATGTCGATCGGGCCGCGCAGCCGCATCTTCCGGGTCACCCGGATCCCCTTGCGGTCCGCGCGCGCCACCGGGCTGCACCGCCGCACGGTCTCCAGCAGCAGCGCCGGATCGGGCCGGTAGCCGAGCAGCAGCGCGTGCCCGGTGCGCAGCCGCCTGGCCGAAAGGAAGTCGGTGACGCCCATGTGAGGACCCCCGTGAGTCTCGGGTACGGGCCCCCATGGTCGGGTGTCCCGCTTGTCTCCCACTTGGAGTCCGATGGCGAAAGGGGCGGCGGGTGCCGCCTCAGTCGGGGTGGTGCTGGTGTTGCAGGTAGGCGGCGGTCTCCGGGTTGGCGGGGAAGTACGCCTCGATGGCCAGCTCGGCCACGGTGATGTCCAGCGGGGTGCCGAAGGTGGCCATCGTGCTGAAGAAGGCGAGCTCCCGGTAGCCGCGGCGGATCCGGAGCGGCACGACGATGTCGCCCGGCCCGGGGCGTTCGATCTCGGGTTCGGGCTGGTCGCAGGGGTAGCCCTCCAGCTCGTGCCAGAGCGAGGTCAGCTCGGGGTCGGCGGTCAGGCTCATCTGGCGGCGGACCCGGTGCAGCAGGTGTGCCCGCCACTCGCCCAGGTTGATGATCCGCTGCGCCATGCCCCGGGGGTGCAGGCTGAGCCGGAGCACGTTGACCGGCGGTTCCAGCAGCTCCGGCGCGACCCCGCGCAGCAGCAGCCCGGTGGCGGAGTTGCGGTCGACGAGGTTCCAGCGCTGGTCGACGACCACCGCCGGGTACGGCTCGTGCCCGCTCAGCACCTGCCCCAGCGCCTCCCGCACGGACGCCATGTGCGGGGAGTTGAGCGGCGTCTCCGAGTAGAGCGGCGCGAAACCCCCGGAGAGCAGCAGGTGGTTGCGCTCGCGCAGGGGGAGGTCCAGCTCCTCGGCCAGGTGCAGGATCATCTCCCTGCTCGGCTTCGACCTGCCGGTCTCCACGAAGCTCAGGTGCCGGGTGGAGATGTCGGCCTGGATCGCGAGGTCCATCTGACTCATTCGCCGGCGCTCCCGCCACTGGCGCAGGAGCTCGCCTACCGGACGGGATGCGCTGGTGGAGGTCACGGACACCACGATAACGGGGGTGTTTTGCCAAAACCATTACCGTGCGCGTAGCGCGTGGCGTGATGTCCGGTCCGAGGGATCGGCGTCGCTCATGCGACCCGCATCGGATTTTCCCACTGGCAACAGCAAGACCTATCCCCCTTAGAGGGTGGAATAAGCGAGAGGTATGGTGATGGTTCGTGACGACGTTCCGGATCAGTGAGGCGGCATCGCTGCTGGGGGTCAGCGCCGACACCGTGCGCCGCTGGGTCGACACCGGTCGGCTGCCCGCCCGGCGCGACGACCACGGTCATCGTCTGATCTCCGGGGCCGAGCTGGCCGCGTTCGCGCGTTCTCAGTCGGCGCGTGACGAGCACGGCAGCATGTCCTCGGCGCGCAACCGCTTCCGGGGGATCGTCACCGAGGTGGTCAAGGACACGGTGATGGCTCAGGTGGAGATAGCGGCGGGGCCGTTCCGGGTGGTGTCGCTGATGAGCCGCCGGTCCGCCGACGAGCTGGGTCTCGAACCGGGCGTGGTCGCGGTCGCCGTCGTGAAGTCCACCACGGTCGTCGTCGAGGTTCCCGACAACCCCTGAGCGTTCCCGACAACTCCTGAGCGTTCCCGACAACTCCTGAGCCTGGAGGCTGGATTTGCGACTCATCTCACGCTCGATCACCGCGGCGCGGGAGTCCCGCCGGGTGGTGCGTGGCCTGTTCCCGACGGTGGCGTTGGCCGCCCTGCTGGCCGTGACCGGATGCGGTGCGGGCGCCGGAGCCGAGGGCGGGCGCCCGGCCGGTGCCGGCGGGGGAGCGGCCCGCACGGTGACGGTGTTCGCCGCCGCCTCGCTGACCGAGTCCTTCACCCGGCTCGGCGCCGACTTCGAGGCCGCCAACCCGGGCGTGGACGTCAGGTTCAACTTCGGCTCCAGCGCCACCCTGGCCCAGCAGATCGTGCAGGGTGCCCCCGCCGACGTCTTCGCCGCGGCCAGCCCGGCGACCATGAAGACCGTCGCCGACGCCTCCCTGGCGGCGAACCCCGTCGTCTTCGCCCGCAACCGGCTGGAGATCGCCCTGCCCGCGGGCAACCCGGCGAAGATCGACGACCTCGCGGACCTCGCCGGCCCCGGGGTGAAGGTCGCCCTGTGCGCTCCGCAGGTGCCCTGCGGGGCCGCAGCCGCCAAGGCCCTGGCCGCGGCGGGCCTGAAGATCGTCCCCGTCACCCTGGAGCAGGACGTCAAGGCGACCCTCACCAAGGTCACCCTCGGCGAGGTCGACGCGGCCCTGGTCTACCGGACCGACGTCCTCGCGGCGGTGGGCAAGGTGCAGGGACTGCCCTTCCCCGAGGCGGCCCAGGCCGTCAACGACTACCCGATCGCCGCGCTGGCCAAGGCCCCGTCCGGTGACCTGGCCGGCCGCTTCGTCGCCCTCGTCACCTCCCCGCAGGGCAGGGTCGTGCTGACCGGGGCGGGGTTCGAAACGCCGTGAAGGGGCGGATGCCCTGGGCGTTGACGGTCCCCGCGGTCGCCGGCCTGGTCTTCCTGGTGCTGCCCCTGGCCGGGCTGCTGGTGCGGGCACCGTGGTCCACGATGGGCGAGCGGCTGGCCGAGCCCCTGGTGCTGGAGGCGCTGCGTCTCTCCCTGGTCACCGCCACCGTCGCGACCGCCGTCTGCCTGCTGTTCGGCGTGCCGCTCGCCTGGCTGCTGGCCCGGGGGAACCTCCCCGGGCGGCGGCTGGTCCGGGCCCTGGTGACGGTGCCGCTGGTGCTGCCGCCGGTGGTGGGGGGCGTCGCGCTGCTGCTGGTGCTCGGCCGTAACGGGCTGGCCGGACGGTGGCTGTACGAGACGTTCGGGGTGTCGTTGCCGTTCACCACGGCCGGTGTCGTGGTCGCCGAGGCGTTCGTGGCCATGCCGTTCCTGGTGATCAGCGTGGAAGGCGCGCTCAAGGGTGCCGACCAGCGGTTCGAGGAGGCCGCGGCGACCCTGGGGGCGTCCCGGTGGCGGGTCTTCACCCGGGTCACCCTGCCGATGGTCGCGCCGGGCGTCTCGGCGGGTGCCGTGCTGTGCTGGGCACGGGCCCTGGGCGAGTTCGGGGCCACGATCACCTTCGCGGGCAACTTCCCGGGTCAGACCCAGACCATGCCGCTGGCCGTCTACCTGGCGCTGGAGACCGACCCGGAGGCCGCGATCGTACTGAGCCTGGTGCTGCTGGCGGTCTCCGTGCTCGTCCTGGCCAGTCTCCGCGAACGCTGGGCGGGCACGTCGTGATCGAGAGCAGGCTGGTCGTCGAACGCCCCGGGTTCCGCCTCGACGTCGAACTGGACGTCGCCGCGGGCGAGGTCGTCGCGCTGCTCGGCCCGAACGGCGCGGGCAAGACCACCGCGCTGCGTGCCCTGGCCGGGCTGGTGCCCGTCACCGGCGGGCACATCCGCCTGGACGGGGAACCGATCCACGACACCCCCGCCGACCGGCGTCCCGTCGGCATGGTCTTCCAGGACTACCTGCTGTTCCCGCACCTGTCGGCGCTGGACAACGTGGCCTTCGGGCCGCGCTGCCACGGCACCCCGAAGAGGCGGGCCCGTCTGCTCGCCGCCGAATGGCTGGAGCGGGTCGGCCTCGCGGGGTACGCCGCCGCCCGGCCCCACGAGCTCTCCGGCGGCCAGGCCCAGCGCGTCGCCCTGGCCCGCGCTCTCGCCGTACGGCCCCGGATGCTCCTGCTCGACGAGCCGCTGGCCGCGCTCGACGCCCACACCCGCCTCGACATCCGGGCCCGGCTCCACCATCACCTGCGTGACTTCGACGGCGCCGCCGTCCTGGTCACCCACGACCCGCTGGACGCCATGGTCCTGGCCGACCGGCTCGTCGTCGTGGAGGACGGCGCCGTCGTCCAGCAGGGGCCGCCGCCGGCCGTCGCCCGTCACCCCCGCACCGAGTACGTCGCGCGGCTGGTCGGCCTCAACCTCTACCGGGGGGAGGCCGACGGGCACGCCGTGCGGTTGGAGGGCATCACCCTCAACACGGCCGAGTCGCACCGCGGCCCGGTCTTCCTCGCCTTCCCGCCGACCGCCGTCGCCCTCTACCGCACCCGGCCCGACGGCACCCCGAGGAACCTGTGGGAGGCGGTGATCGGCGGTGTCGAGCGGCACGGCGACCACGCGCGGGTGCTGCTCGGCGGCCCGCTCGAAGCCTCCGCAGACGTCACCGCCGCCGCGGTCGCCGAGCTGGACCTGCGTCCCGGCGAGCGTGTCTGGGCCGCGCTCAAGGCCACCGAGACGCACGCCTACCCCGCCTGACGCCGGTTCCCGCCTGACGCCGACCTCAGCGCCGCCCCGGCGGCCACGATGCCCCCCGCACCGGAGCCCCCCGCACCGGAGCCCCCCACGCCGGAGCGGGGACGGCCGGGAGGGCCCGGCGGGGCCGCGGGGGAGCCCACCCGGCGCGGCGCGGTGCGGTCAGCGGCGGCGGAGCTTGGTGGACAGGCGGTTGAGGATGCGGTCCCACTCGGTGCCGAAGGGGTTGTCCTGCACCAGGTACGTCCAGGTCGCGGTGGGACGCTTGAGGCCCGAGCCGTCGAGGTCGAGGCCGTCGGCGGTGACGGCGGCGGTCCGGAAGGACTCCACCGAACGCGACTCGATCTCGGCGAGCAGCCGCTCGTAGGCGGGGACGGCGTCCTTGTGGAACTCGTCGATCGGGTTGAGACGGCCGAGCGCGCGCAGGTGGATGCCCTCCCGCAGTTCGGCCAGGTAGGCCAGGTGCTCGGCCCAGCAGCGGTCGAGGTGGAACAGGACGATCTGGCGGGCGGCCTCGTGCAGCGTCTCCTCGCCGACGTCGTCGACCAGTTCCGCCCACCGCTCCGGTACCGCGGCGGCCAGGGCGTCCCCGGCCACCCGGCCGCGCAGGACCCGGTCGCGCCGCTCCAGCACCTGGGAGCGCTGGCGCTCCAGCAGCCGGGTGTAGCGCCAGGTGTTGCGGTGGATCTCCATGTCGACGCCCTCGGCGACCCGCTGCGCGTGCCCCACCAGGGACCGCTCGGGCACACCCTTGGCGTACTCGTCGGCGACGTAGTGGGCGATCAGCTCGTCCTCGCCGCTGACGAAGAAGACCGAGCCGCCGGGGTCGCCCTGCCGGCCGGCACGCCCGCGGAGCTGGTCGTCCAGGCGGCTGCCGGCGTGCCGGCCGGAGCCGATGACGTAGAGTCCGCCGAGCTCCTCGACGCCCTCGCCGAGGCGGATGTCCGTGCCGCGCCCGGCCATCTGGGTGGAGACGGTGATCGCGCCGCGCTCACCGGCCCGGGAGATGATCTCCGCCTCCTCCGCGTCGTTCTTGGCGTTGAGCACCACGCACTCCAGCCCCCGGCCGCTCAGGGTGAGGGCCAGGCGCTCGGACTCGGCCACGTCGAGGGTGCCGATCAGGATCGGCCGCCCGGTGGCGTGCACCTCGGCGATCTCGTCGGCGAGCGCCAGGTCCTTCTCCAGCCGGAACTCGAACAGCCGGTCCGGCTCGTCGACGCGCACGCACGGCCGGTTGGGCGGGACCACCGCCACCTTGAGGTCGTAGAACTCCCGCAGCTGGTCGCCGACCGCGACCGCGGTGCCGGTCATCCCGCACTTCTCGGGATAGCGGGTGATCAGCCCCTGGACGGTGATCGAGTCGAGGACCTCGCCGGTCTCCGACGCGGGCAGCGCCTCCTTGGCCTCCACCGCGGCCTGCAGGCCGTCCGGCCAGCGTTGCAGCAGCGCCACCCGGCCCCGGGACGGGTTGATCAGGTGAACCCTGCCGTCCCGGACGATGTAGTCGACGTCCTTGGTCAGCAGGGCGTGGGCGTGCAGGGCGAGGCTGACCTCGGTCAGCGTCTCCGGCGTGTCGTAGAGGGCGACGCCGAGCGCCTTCTCGACGGTGTCGATGCCCTTGGTGGTCAGGTGGACGTTGCGCGCCTGGTCGTCGATCTCGTAGTGGTATCCCTTGACCAGCTGCCGGACCAGCGCGGCCGTTTCCGGCACCGCGCCGCCCGGGTCGCTCGCCCCGGCCAGCACCAGCGGCACCCGCGCCTCGTCGACCAGCACCGAGTCGGCCTCGTCGACCAGCGCCACGTTCGGCGGCGGCACGACGAGGTCGGCCACGTCGGTGACGAGCCGGTCGCGCAGCACGTCGAAACCGATCTCGCTGACCGAGCCGTACGTCACGTCCCGGGCGTAGGCCGCGCGGCGTTCGCCGGGCGTGGAGCTCTGGCCGATCCAGCCGACCGAGACGCCGAGCGCCTCGTACAGCGGGGCCATCCACTCGGCGTCGCGCCGGGCCAGGTAGTCGTTGACCGAGATCACGTGGACGCGCTTGCCCTGCAGGGCGTACCCGGCGGCGGCCATCGCCCCGGACAGGGTCTTGCCCTCCCCGGTGGCCATCTCCGCGACGCTGCCCGACAGCATCGCCAGCGTGCCGACCAGCTGCACGTCGTACGGACGCAGCCCCAGCGTGCGGTGGGCCGCCTCCCGGGCGACCGCGCAGAACTCGGCGGCGTCGTCGGCCGGAGACGGGGGCACGGGCAGCTCGTCGAGCCCGCGGATCCGCTCCTCGCGGGCCCCCGCCTCCGCCACGGTCCGCTCGAACCGCGACAGGTCGAGGGTGCCGGGGCGTTCGAGAAACCGCCTGATCCGCTGAGTTATCGAGCCCACGTTCCCTCCAACGCCCGTTTCCAGGCCCGCGTTCCGTTCCTGCCGCACATTGTGGTGGAAAGAGCGGCCGGTGTACGGGTCCGGACACGTGCGCGGGCCCTGGGAAAGGGAAGGTCGCCGGGTTATCGTGTTACCAGTCAGTAAACAGAATTCGATTCCAGAAGCAGGCGTGGGCGGCGGCGGGGCTCCGGACGGGTGCGGACGCCTGACCGGACGCCGGACGGCGTACGGGCATCGGCCGGGTCCGGCCGAGGTCCCGCACGACGTGCGGGCGGCGGCCGTCCCGCGCGTGCGACCACCGCCCTGGAGGCACGATGAGCCTGTCCGACCTGCAGCCGGTCCCCGCCGATCGGCTCACCTTCCGGCTCCCGGAGAAGTTCGAGACCGTGGAGCAGGAGCGCCGCCACCGTCTGGAACGCCTGGCCGCCGCACTGCGGCTGTTCGGCAGGTTCGGCTTCGAGGAGGGCGTGGCCGGTCACATCACCGTCCGCGACCCCGAGCACACCGACCACTTCTGGGTCAACCCGTTCGGGATGTCCTTCAAGCGGATCAGGGTGAGCGACCTGATCCTCGTCAACCACGACGGCCAGGTGGTCGAGGGCAGGTACCACGTCAACCAGGCCGCGTTCGCGATCCACTCGATGGTCCACCAGGCCCGGCCGGACGTGGTCGCCGCCGCGCACAGCCACTCGGTTCACGGCAAGGCCCTGTCGTCGCTCGGCACCCTGCTGGAGCCGCTCACCCAGGACGCGTGCGCTTTCTACGAGGACCACGGCCTCTTCGACGACTACACCGGCGTGGTCGTGGAGACCGAGGAGGGCCGCCGGATCGCCCAGGCCCTCGGCTCCCACAAGGCCGTCATCCTGCGCAACCACGGACTGCTGACCGTCGGCGACAGCGTCGACGCCGCCGCCTGGTGGTTCATCACGATGGAGCGCTCCTGCCAGGCCCAGCTCCTGGCCAAGGCCGCCGGCCCGACCGTGCCGATCAGCCACGAGAACGCCAAGCTCACCCACGGCCAGATCGGCAACGACCTGGTGGGCTGGATCAACTTCCAGCCCCTCCACGACCAGATCGTCGCCACCGAGCCCAACCTGTTCGACTGAGCGTCCGCGCCGGATCAGGGTGTCACGCGGGCGACGGCGATGGTGGTGGACCCCCGCTGGCCGGCTTCGTAGAACATGTACTCCACCCCGCGGTCGGTGCCGAAAGCGGGCGCCGCGGACCTCCCGTTGTCCGGCGCGCCGCGCAGCGACGCGTGGAAGACGCCGAGATGCACCTCCCTGTCGAAGGCGTTCCCGACCTCGGTGAGGTACATCCTGCCGTCGCCGCCGTGGTAGACGACGTAGGTCGTCCCGTTGCGCCGGAGCACGTGCGGCCCGCTGATGTCGTTCAGCCCGTCGCCGGCGGGGGAGACGAGGGGCGAGGGGTCGAACCGCCACGTCAGCGCGTCGGAGGACCAGCCCCAGAAGATCTTCCGCTTGCCTCCGTGGTAGCCCATGAAGACCATCACGTACCGGCTGCCCAGCGCGGGGATCGAGTGGTCGAAGACGCGGGCGTAGGAGGCCTCGGAGAGCCCCGGCACCATCGAGGTGTCGAGCACCACGCCGTGGTAGGTGAAGTCGATGCCGTCGGCGGAGGTGGCCAGCCGGGTCGTGGTGATCACGTGGCCGCCGACGGCCACCGTGAGACCGGTGCCGAGGGCCGTGCGGAGGAGGGTGCGGCGGTTGAGGACCGGTTCGGACATGCTCTGTCCCTTCGTGTCTCACACCTCGTGCGATGCGGCGGTGATCACAAAGATTGGTGACGAGCAAGTGATTGGTCAACACGCTAATACGAATTACCTAGGGTAATTCGCAGTCGCGGCCGGTCGGCGGTCAGTCGCCGGCGCGTACCGGCCAAGGTGCCGCCCGGCCAGAGGTGCCGCACGGACGGGGTGTGGCGCGGACAGGGTGTGGCGCGGACAGGGTGTGGCCCGGAGGGAGGTGCCGCGCGGCCCTGCGGGGGAGACCGCCGATGCCGTCGTGGCCCGGACCGTGGCGAGGACGACGAAGAAGATCCCGTATGCCAGCACTTGTCCGGGCATCGGATCACCGTGTTCGGCAATCATGACAGCACCTGACAGGTACGGGCGGAATGCTGGCACCCATGACGACGATCGCAACGTTCCTCGCCGTGAACATCGACTGCGCCGAGCCCCGCCGCCTGGCCGAGTTCTACGCCGCAGTCTTCGGCTACGAGATCCAGTACGCCGAGGAGACCTACGCCGGCATCGGCGACGGCACGATGACCATCTACTTCCAGCAGAACCACGACCGCAAGCCCGCCGCCTGGCCCGGCCCCGACAAGCAGTTCCACCTCGACGTCCGCGTCCCCGACGTCGAGACGGCCGTCCGTGACTACCTGGAGCTCGGCGCCACCAAGCCCGAGTTCCAGCCGGGGAACGGCGCCTGGGTCGTGCTCGCCGACCCGGAGGGCCACCTGTTCTGCGTCTGCCCGGCCCGCGACTGACCGATACCCGGCGCGTCACCGGACGGGGGATCGGAGCGGCGATCCGACCGGGTCCGCCGTACACATTGTGGACGGGCGATCCGGCCGGGGCCCGTCGTACACGTTGTGGACGGGTGCAATTCACGCTTGCGGGCGAACATCAGTGCCTACCCGTTTGTCCGGCGCTCTAAGCTTGCAAGATGACCAGAGAATCGCTGCACATCGACCGTCCCGTCCCCCCGGGTGGGTGGTGATGACCTGGATCGGTGTCTCGATCGCCCTGGTCGGCGCGCTGGGCTACGCCCTGGGGGCCGCGCTCCAGCAGTTCGAGGCGGTCTCGGAGGGGGCCTCGCTCAAACTGATGCGGCGGCCCCGGTGGTGGATAGGCGGCGTCATCGGGTTCACCGGCGCGTCCCTGCACGCCGTCGCCCTCAGCTTCGCGCCTCTGGTCGCGATCCAGCCCATCAGCGTGCTGACGCTGGTGTTCGCCGTGCCGCTGGCGGCGTTGCTGCACGGCAGGCGCCCGCACCGGGGTGAGCTCGTCGGGTCGATCGCGGTCGCCGCCGGTCTGCTCGGCCTGCTCCTGCTGGTCCCGACGCACTCGGTGACCCCGCACATGACGAACCCGGAGGCGTTCGCCTTCCTCGGCACCGTCGGGGCGGTCGTGCTGCTGGCCCACCTGGCCGGGCGGAAGGCGACCGGCATTCCCAAGGTCCTGCTGCTGTCGGTCGCCGCCGGGGCGGTGACGGCCAGCGTCTCCACGTTCGTGCGCGTGGTGGGCGGCAACTTCCACGGCGACTTCGCCAACCTGCTGACCTGGTTCTCGCTCGCCGTCCCGATCCTGCTCATCTGCGCGGTCGTGCTGCTGCAGAAGTCGTACGAGGTGGGTTACTTCGGAATCGCCTACGCCGCCGTCCAGGTGGTCGACCCGATCACGTCGATCCTCGCCGGTGCGCTCCTGCTCGACGAGGCGATGCCGAGCGGCTGGTCGAACGTGGTGCCCGCCCTCTTCGCGGCGGCCGTGCTGATCTGGGGAACGATCACTCTCGCCCGTCTCGCCCCCGACAAGGGCGTCCCCGCCGAGATCCGGGAGCAGGTGAAGACCCCCGTCGCGTCGTAGTCGCTCCCCGGGTGCGGCGGCGGCCGGTCACCCGGTGAGTGCCTGGTCATAACGCCTGTTCATCCGGTGGGCGGCCGGTCATCCGGCGAAGGGCCGTTCAGCGGTGGAGGGCCCCTTCGACCAGGTCCGGGGGCGTCCAGCCGAGGACCTCGTCCATGGCGGCGGTCGTGCGGGCCGGGGCGAGCCGCCAGCCGAGGCTCATCAGCGTGTCGCGCAGCCCCGCGGCCAGCGGGTTGCGCAACCGGGTGGCCTGGCAGACCGCGGCCGACCTGGCCACGATCCTGGAGGTCCGTCCCAGGCGGGCGGCGGTGTAGGCGGCCAGCCCGGCCCGTACGCCGGTGTCGGGGTGTGCCGGGAACCTGCCGGTCGGTGCCGACAGGGCCGTCGAGGTCGTGTGGGCCAGCACCACGGCGTCCTCGATCGCCTGGCAGGCCCCCTGCCCCAGGTTGGGGGTCATCGCGTGCGCGGCGTCGCCCAGCAGGGCGACCCTGCCCCGGTGCATCGCGGGCAGCGGGGTCCGAAGATGGTAGACGTCGTTGCGCAGCACGTTCTCCGGCGCGGCGGCGGCGAGCAGCGCGGGGATCGGGTCGTGCCAGTCGCCGAACCGCCGCAGCAGCTCGGCCCGCCGGTCGCCGCCCCCGCCGCCCGCTGGGACGGTGTCGGTGCCGTAGCAGTAGGCCACGCCTTCGGCGAGCGGCATCACCCCGAAGACCTTTCCGTGGCCCCAGCTCTCGTACGTCCGGCCGGGGACGCCCCCGCCGGGGACGAGCACCCGCCAGCTGGTGATCCCGGCGTAGCGGGGGCCGGGGTGGCCGGGGAACAGCGTGGCCCGGGTGGGGGAGTGGATGCCGTCGGCGGCCACCACCAGGAGCGCCTCCACCGACCCCTCCGTGCCGGGCCCCGAGGAGGACGTGCCGGGCCCTGAAAAGGACGTGCCGGTCCCCTCCGTACCGGGCTCCGACACCTCCGTACCGGCCCCTTCTGTATCGGTCCCCGAGGGGGACGTGCCGGGCCCCGAGGAGGAACCGTCACCGCTTCCGCCGACTGCGGAGCCGCCGCCGGCGCCGGGGGGATCGCTGACGCTTCCGCCGTCTCCGGAAGGGCCCCGGTGGGTGAAGGCCACCCGGCCGGTCTCCGGGTCGACGCCGGTGACCGCGGTGTTCAGCCGGACCGTCCCGGGGGCGAGGCGGGAAGAGAGCGCGTCGACCAGATTCGCGCGACGCAGCAGCACCACGGAGTCGCCGTACCGGGCGGAGGCGGCCTCCTCGGTGGTCCGCACCAGCCACCTGCCGTCGGAACGCCGGATGCCGCCCTCGCCGCGGATCGCCGAGAGCGCGCGGATCTCGTCGCCGACCCCGATCGTGTCGAGTGCCCTGAGCGCGTTGGCGGCGACCGCGAGCCCGGAGCCGACCGGCTCCAGGGACGCCGCCCTCTCCAGCACCGTCACCTCCCACCCCCACCGTTGCAGCGCCACCGCCGCCGTCAGGCCGCCGATGCCCGCCCCGATCACCACTGCCCGCGTCATGGCCACTCCTCACTACAGATGTAGTGGGATGCTAGCGCGTATGCGGTTTAACTACAAATGTAGTATTAAAGGGTGAAGTCCCAACGTGCCGAGCTCGTCGCCGACACCGCCATCGGCCTGCTGGTGGAGCGGGGGATGCGCGGTCTGACCCACCGGGCGGTGGACGAGGTGGCCGGTCTGCCGGCCGGCTCCACGTCCAACCTGGCCCGCACCCGGTCCGCCCTGCTGGAGCTGGCGCTCGCCCGGCTCACCCAGCTGGAGGCGGCCGCCTTCCAGCCGATCCTCGACATCGCCCGGCCCGGCGACCTCGACGCCCTCGCCGAGATGGCCGCCCAGGTGCTCCACCTCCAGCTGACCGTCGGCCGTCGCCACACGATCGCCCGTTACGAGCTGGCGCTGGAGGCGACCCGCCGTCCCGAGCTGCGCAGGATCTACGACCGGTCGGGTGAGCGCTTCCGTGAGCCGGCGGTCGCGATCCTCTCCGCCGCGGGGTCTTCCGACCCCGTCCGGCACGCCCGCCAGGTCGTCGCCTTCTGCGAGGGAGTGATGTTCGACGCCGGGGTGGGGGCCGGCGTCGAACCGACGCTCGACGACCTCCGCCTCGGCGTCAGGGAGTTCCTGCGCGGCATGCTCGGCGGGGAGAGCCCGTGAGGCGGGCACGGTGGCGTGTTCAAGCAGGAGAGTCCGTGAGGTGGACCCGGCGCGTGCTCAGCGGGGAGGGGCTGTGAGGCGGCGGGTCCGGTTCGTGCTCAGCGAAGGCTCGTGAGCCGGGCCCGGTTCGTGCTCAGCGGGGAAGGCTCGTGAGCCGGGCCCGGTGGGCGGGCCACTCGTCGTCCAGGATGCTGAAGTAGGCGGTGTCCCGCCAGGTGCCGTCCGGGCGGCGGCGCTGGCGGCGCAGGACGCCCTCGGAGACGCCGCCGATGCGCCGGATCGCGGTCTGCGAGCGGGTGTTGAGGATGTCGGTCTTGAGCTGCACCCGGTTCACGCCGAGCTTGTCGAAGGCGTGATCGATCAGCAGGATCTTGCACTCGGTGTTCACCGCCGAGCGCCACACGGCCCGGCCGTACCAGGTCCAGCCGATCTCGATGCTGTCGGCGTAACCGGGGGTGTCGAGGTAGCAGGTCCAGCCGACCGCGCGGCCGGTCTCCCGCAGGATCACCGCGTGCGGCACGTGGTCGGGGTCGTCGATCAGGCCCTTCGCGAGCGCCTCCAGTTCGCCCTCGGTCCGCGGAGCCGGGGCGGGCAGCCAGCGCCATACCTCCTCGTCGCCGCCGCCGGCCAGGAACAGGTCGGGGACGTGGCCGGGGTCGAGCGGCTCCAGGCGGACGACGTCGCCGTGCAGGACGGCGGGGGCGGGCATGCGCGTGGTCATGCCGGTGACCCTACGGGCCCGAGTGGACCTGGCCCAAGGTCCACTCAGGGGGTCTTCGGGGAGACCACTCGGCGGCCGGATCAGGAGAGCCTGCGTCCACGCGCCGACTCCGTGATCAGTTGCGCGAGGCGCTTCTCCCTCGTCTCCGGCCTCTTGGCGCTCGTCACCCAGTGCACGACGGTCTTCCGGTAGCCGGGCGGCTGAGCCTGGAACCACTCCCAGGCGTCCGGCTCCGCCTGGAAACGCCGCCGCTGCTCCTCGTCCAGCACGGGGTCATCGCGCCGCTCGTGCGAGTAGATGGCGGAGTTGGCGTCGGTGCGCTTCTCGAAGGCCCGCAGCCCCGCGGGGTGCATCAGGCCCCGATCGGTCAGCTCGGCGACCTTGGCGATGTTCACCGCGCTCCAGGTGCTGCCCGGTCTGCGTGGGGTGAAGCGGATGCAGTAGCTCTCGGCGCCGAGACTGCGGCGGACGCCGTCGATCCAGCCGAAGCACAGGGCCTGGTCGACCGATTCCGACCAGGTGATGCTCGGACGGCCGGTGCCCTTCTTGTGGAACCCGACCAGTAGTTCCGTCGCGATGGTGTGATGCTCTTCCAGCCAGGTGCGGAACTCTTCCGGGGTGACGAAATAGGTGGGATCCATGGGTCGAGCATAGAAGGCGTGTCGACACTCATACCGTCCGGTCGGTACGCTCCTGGAGGACCGTGAGGAGGGGCCGGTGGATTTCGCGTTCGACGCCCGGACCGAGGAACTGCGCGGGCGGCTGCTCGCCTTCATGGACGAGTGCGTCTACCCGGCGGAGGAGGCCTTCGAGGCTCAGGTCGCGGAGAGCGGGTGGGCCGGCCCGCCGCTGCTGGAGGCTCTCAAGGAGGAGGCGCGCAGGCGCGGCCTGTGGAACCTGTTCCTGCCCGGCGAGCACGGCGCGGGACTGACCAACCTGCAGTACGCGCCACTGGCCGAGATCATGGGCCGCTCACCGCGGATCGCCCCCACGGCGACCAACTGCGCCGCCCCGGACACCGGCAACATGGAGGTCCTCTCCATGTTCGGCAGCGACCGGCAGCGCAAGGAGTGGCTGGAGCCGCTGCTCCGCGGCGAGATCCGGTCGGCGTTCGCGATGACCGAGCCCGACGTCGCGTCCTCCGACGCCGCCAACATCACCCTGTCGATCATCAGGGACGGCGCCGAATACGTGATCAACGGACGCAAGTGGTTCGCCTCCGGTGCGATGAACCCCGCCTGCAAGATCTTCATCGTGATGGGCAAGACCGCCCCCGAGGCGTCCTCGCACCGGCAGCAGTCGATGGTCCTGGTGCCGCGCGAGACGCCCGGCGTGCACGTCAAGCGGGGCATGCACGTGTTCGGCTACTCCGACGCCGACCACGGCGGCCACGCCGAGATCGTGTTCGAGGACGCCCGGGTGCCGGCGGACAACCTGATCGGTGAGGAGGGCGGCGGCTTCGCCATCGCCCAGGCCCGGCTCGGACCCGGGCGGATTCACCACTGCATGCGGCTCATCGGGATGGCCGAGCGGGCCGTCGAGCTGATGTGCGTCCGCGCGCTGTCGCGGACGGCGTTCGGCAAGCCCCTCGCCCGCCAGGGCGTGGTCCAGGACTGGATCGCCGAGTCGCGCGTGAAGATCGAGCAGCTCCGCCTGCTCGTGCTGAAGACCGCCTGGCTGATGGACACCGTGGGCAACCGGGGCGCCCACACCGAGATCCAGGCGATCAAGATCGCCACCCCCCGCGAGGTGGAGTGGATCCTCGACAAGGCCATCCAGTGCCACGGCGCCGGAGGTGTCAGCCAGGACTTCCCGCTGGCCGGCCTGTGGGCGGCCGCCCGGTCCTTGCGGCTCGCCGACGGGCCCGACGAGGTCCGCAAGCGCTCCCTGGCGCACCGGGAGCTCAAGAAGCACATGTGACCGGCCCGCGGATCGCGCCGGCACGAGGCATCGACGAAGGGAGCGTTCGTGGCGCTGGACGAAGAGACGGTCAGGGAGCGGGTGGCCGCGTTCCTGGCCGGGCACGACCCGGCGGGTGACCGGCTGGAGTTCCTGCGGGCCCGGTTCGACGCCGGGCTGGCCTGGGTGCACTTTCCCGAGGGGCTCGGCGGGCTGGGTGCCCCCCGCGAGCTGCAGAACGTCGTGGAGCGGGAGTTCACCGGCACCCCGCAGATCAACCACGGGTTGCAGACGATCGGCCTGGGCATGGCGGCGCCGACGATCCTGGCGTTCGGCACCGACGAGCAGCGCGGGCGGTTCCTGCGTCCGCTGTGGACGGGTGAGGAGATCTGGTGCCAGCTCTTCAGCGAGCCGGGCGCCGGATCCGACCTGGCCACCCTCGCCACCCGCGCGGTCAGGGACGGCGAGGAGTGGATCGTGGACGGGCAGAAGGTGTGGACCTCCGGGGCCCACCACTCCAGATGGGGCATCCTGGTCGCCAGGACCGACCCCGACGTCCCCAAGCACCGGGGGCTCACCTACTTCGTGTGCGACATGCACGCCCCCGGGGTCGAGGTCAGGCCGCTGCGGCAGATCACCGGTGAGGCCGAGTTCAACGAGGTCTTCCTCACCGGGGTGCGGCTCGGCGACGACCTGCGGCTGGGGGAGGTCGGCGACGGCTGGCGGGTCGCCCAGACCACGCTCATGAACGAGCGGGTGGCGATCGGCGGCGGGCCGGTCCGGCGGGGCGGCGGCATGATCGGCCTGGTCGCCGACACCTGGCGGGCCCGGCCGGAGCTGCGCACCCACGACCTGCACGGACGGCTGCTGCGCCTGTGGGTGGAGGCCGAGGTCACCCGGCTGGCCGGCTCCCGGCTCCGCGAGCAGCTGGCCGCCGGGCAGCCCGGCCCGGAGGGCTCCGGGATGAAGCTGTCCTTCGCCTCGCTCAACCAGGCCCTGTCCGGGCTCGACGTGGAGATGCGCGGTGAGGAGGGCCTGGCCTACGACGACTGGACCTTCCGCCGTTCCGACGCCGTCGACTTCTTCGGCCGCGGTCCCGGTTACCGCTACCTGCGGGCCAAGGGCAACTCCATCGAGGGCGGCACCTCGGAGATCCTGCGCAACATCGTCGCCGAGCGCGTGCTCGGCCTGCCCTCCGAGCCCCGCGTCGACAAGGACGTCCCCTGGAAGGAACTCCCCCGATGACGCGGAGCGAGGCCGACGCAGTGAGCGGAGTGGGTCGTGAGGGACGAGCGGTCCGCGTAGTGAACGAGGAGTGGTGAGCGACCGATGACGCGGAGCGAGGCCGACGCGGTGAGCGGAGTGGGTCGTGAGGGACGAGCGGTCCGCGTAGTGAACGAGGAGTGGTGAGCGACCGATGACGCTGCTTTACACCGAGATCGAGGAGGATCTCCGGGCCTCCGTCCGGGATCTGCTCGCGGACCGCTGCGGGCCCGGCGTCGTGCTGAGGCGGGTCGAGTCCGCGACCCCGTACGACGCGGAGCTGTGGAAGACGTTGGCCCAGGAGATCGGGGTGGCCGGCCTGCTCGTGCCGGAGGAGCACGGCGGTGCCGGGGCGTCGGCGCGGGAGACCGCGGTGGTGCTGGAGGAGCTGGGGCGGGCGGTGGCGCCGCTGCCGTTCCTCACCAGCTCGGTGCTCGCCGTCTCGGCGCTGCTCGGCTCCGGCGACGGGCTGCTCGGCGCGCTGGCGGCGGGGGAGGCCACGGCGGCGCTGGTGGTGCCGTTCGCGGTCTCGCCGTATCGGTTCGCCGAGACCGCGACCGTACGGGACGGCGTGCTGAGCGGGCAGGTGCGCGCCGTCGCCGGCGCCGACGTCGCCGACGTGCTGCTGGTGCCCGCGGGCGGTGGGCTGTACGCGGTGGACGCGGCGGACGCGACGGTGGAGGTCGTCCCGTCACTGGACCTGACCCGGCCGATCGCGACCGTGACGCTGTCGTCGGCCCCGGGCCGGCGGATCGAGGGTGCGGACGGCGGTGACGTGCGGCGGGCTCTGCTCACCGGTGCGGGTCTGCTCGCGTCCGAGCAGCTCGGCGTCGCCGAATGGTGCCTGAACACGACGCTCGCCTACATCAAGGAGCGTCACCAGTTCGCCCGGCCGGTCGGATCCTTCCAGGCGATCAAGCACCGGATGGCCGATCTCTGGCTGGACGTCGTACGCGCTCGCGCCGCCGCGAGGAACGCGGCTCACCTGCTGGCCGGGGCGACCGGCCCGGCAGTCGGAGGCGACGAGCGGGACGGGCAGGACGAGCGGGACGGCCGGGACGGGCAGGACGGCAGGGACACCGAGCTGGCGGTGGCGGTGGCCAAGTCCTGGTGCTCGGAGGTGGCGCTGCGCGTCGCCGAGGAGAGCGTGCAGCTTCACGGCGGCATCGGGATGACCTGGGAGCACCCGGTGCATCTCTATCTCAAGCGTGCCAAGGCCGGTGAGATCGCACTCGGCACGCCGGGCGTGCACCGGGACGCGGTGGCGGTCCTCGCCGACCTGCCGGGCCCGGTCGCCTGACCGTCCCCCTGCCCGATCGGGGGCACCGGGTTCGGAGGAGGACCGGGTTCGGAGGACCGGCCTGAGTGGACGGGGCTTTCGCATGGGTCCCGTGCGGCGTGGAGCCCATGCCGCGTGGGGCCCGTGCGGCGTGGAGCCCATGCCGCGTGGAGCCCATGCCGCGCGGGTCCCGTATGAGGGGGGCTCCTAAGCGGGGCGGAGGGAGGCGAGGAGCAGGTCGGCGAAGTGCCTGCCGATCTCCGGCCCGGAGAGCGCACCCTCCGGCTTGTACCAGCTGCCCAGGTGGTGGACCGAGCCGAAGAAGAAGTCGACGACGATGTCGGCGGGGATGTCGGACCTGAAGGTGCCCTCGCGTTGCCCCTCGGCGACCAGGTCGCGGAAGCGCTCGTGGTAACGGCGCCGTTCGACGCGGACGCTCTTGCGGGTGTCGGGTGCGAGCAGGTGCATCGAGCGGAAGAAGATCTTGGAGTCGTCCAGGTTGGCCGCCGTGGTGGTCACGACGTCGGCGGCGGCGGCGTGCAGCCGTTCGGTCACCGTGCCCGGACCGTCGGCGAAGTGGTTGAGGCGCTCCATCTGCATGCGCAGCACGCGTCCGTAGATCTCGTGGAGCAGGTCGTCCTTGGAGTCGAAGTAGTGGTACATGGCGCCCTTGGTGACGCCCGCGGCCGAGACGACCTCTTGCACCGACGTGCTCTCGAAGCCCCGCTCGGCGAACAGCCGCGTGGCCTCGCTGAGCAGGCGCTGGCGTACCGGCTCCTGGTCCTGAGTCATCATTCCCCCAAGGTGTGGTGGGGAAAGCATACCGACTGGTCGGTCGCGTCGACGACGGTCAGGGGTGAACCAGGGGTACTGGCGGATATGTGTTACTTGCATCACCTTCGCCGGGAGAAGATACCCGGGATCCTTGGTTGGGTATTTCATAGTCTAAGGATCTTCAGCGAGGCAGATCCCCCTTCGTTCCTTGTCCGACCGTCCGAGCCTCCGGGGGTGCGCTGTGCCAGGCGGATCCATTTACGTGACGCCAGACGACCAGGTCCACGGCCTGTCGCCGCAGGTCATGTACGAGCAGTTCTGGATCAAAGAGGCCGGTGAGCGCAGGAAGATGCGCGCGGTCAAGGCCGTGGGCGGCCTGGCCGTGGGCGTCGCGCTGGCCTACCGGTTCGGGCTGTCCGTGCCGATCATGGCGATCGTCGGCGCCGCGCTCGTCGCCGCCGGGGACGCGATCTGGGCCTGGCGGTCGTACGAGGCCACGGCGGTCTGGCGTGGCCGGCGTCGCGGCGAGAACATCACCCGCAAGCTGCTCCGCCGCAGGCTCACCAGACGGGGCTATCAGATCCTCGACGGCCGGGCTGTTCCGGGCAAGGCGTCCGTCGACCACCTCGTCATCGGCCCCGGCGGTGTCTGGGTGGTCGACAACGAGGCGTGGGACCCGGAGACCGAGATCGCCCGGTACGGCGATCGGCTGTTCCTGGGGGAGAAATACGGCTCGAAGGTGGCCAAGGCGCTCGTCGACGTCTCCGAGTCGCTGGCCGAGGTGCTCTCCCGCGAGTCCGGCGTCCCCGTCACCATCGAGCCGTTGCTCGCCGTGCACGGCGGCGAGCTGAGGCGGTCGGTCACTGCGGAGGGCATCACGCTCCTCAAGCCCCGCCTGGTGGCGCGCTGGATCCTGAACGGGCCGCGGGCCGAGTACGACGACGCCCAGGTGGAACTGCTGGCCCGGACCGCCGCCCGGGTGTTGCGCCGGATGAGCTGATCCGGTGTCGGGCCCGGGCGAGGGCCCGGGGCTCAGGCGAGGTCCTGATCCGGTGCCGGGCCCAGGGCTCAGGCGAGGTCCTCGACGAAGGCGGCCAACTGCGTGACGTTGCGGCACTCCCGCATCGGGACGACCCCGCCGTACGCCGTCGCCAGCGAGTCGCCGGTGTCCCACTGGGCGACCGGCTCCGGGTTGAGCCAGTACGCGTGCCGGGCGGCCCCGGCCAGGCGCCCGAGTGTCTCCAGCGCGGGCGGCTGGTAGTTGGACCGCGCGTCACCCAGGATCAGCAGGGACGTCTTCGGTCCGACGGCGTCGCCGTAGCGTTCGGCGAACCGCTCCAGCGCGTAGCCGTAGTTGGTCCGCCCGAACCGCACCATGTCGGCCTCCTTCGTCAGCCGGGTCATGGCCTCGACCACGTCGGCACCCGGCGCGAAGAAGCGGGTGATCTCGTCCACGGTGTCCACGAACCCGAACGCGCGGACCCTGGCGAACTGCTCGCGTAGCGCGTAGGTCAGCAGCAGGGTGAAGTGGGCGAAGGAGGCGACCGAGTCGCTGACGTCGCAGAGCACCACCAGCTCGGGCCTGTGCGGCCGGCGCGGCCGGTTGAAGGTGGTCAGCGGCACCCCGCCGCTGGACAGCGAGGCCCGTACGGTCCGGCGGAAGTCCAGCCTGCCGCGGTGGCCGAGGCAGTGCTTGACGGTCAGCCGGGAGGCCAGGCGGCGGGCGAGGGGGTGCACCTCCCGGCGCAGCCTGGCCAGGTCGGTCCGGGTGATCCGCAGGAAGTCGAGCTGTTCCAGCGGCGGACGCACCGAGGAGCGGGCTATCGGCTCGATACCGGACTCTTCGGCGATCCGGCGGCGGACGTCGGTGCCGACCGCGTCCTCGAACCGCCTGATGTTCTCACCGATCCGCTGCCGGGCGACCTTCTCGGCCAGCCCGCCACGTTCTCGCCCGCCCAGAACCTCCGCGAGCAGCCGGGCCATCAGCGTCTCCGGGGAGAGCGTCCGCATCACCGGGAAGGAGAACCACTTCTGCCTGCCGGTACCCGCGGGCAGGCGCCCGAAGCGTTCCACCATCGCCCGCGCGAACCCGTCCATCCCGTCGGCGCCGAGCAGCAGTTCCGCCAGCCGGTCGCGCAGCTCGGGGACCGCGGCGTTCTCCAGATCCGGCCCGCCCGCCCCGCCGCCCGCGTTCCCCCCGTCCGGCCTGTTCTCCCCGCCCTGCTCGTTCTCCCCGTC
Organism: Streptosporangium becharense; assembly: GCF_014204985.1. NCBI lineage: Bacteria > Bacillati > Actinomycetota > Actinomycetes > Streptosporangiales > Streptosporangiaceae > Streptosporangium > Streptosporangium becharense. Next base: position 5,431,549 of record NZ_JACHMP010000001.1, read on the forward strand.
CGCCGGAGCGGTACCGCGGCCGGCTCCCGGGTCACTCGTCGTGGCCGGGAACCACAGGTCGAAGAGGATGTCGAAGCCCGGCCGGTACGAGGGCCGTTTGACCAGCGTGGCCGCGTACGCGGCGCGCAGCGACTCCCGTTCGGTCAGATCGATCACCCGCAGGGCCTCGACCGCGTCCAGCCCCTCGGCCGGGGACACCGGCAGCCCGGCCTCACGCAGCGCGTGCACGAACCCCACGTGCCGGTCGAGCAGGCTCACAGACCCAGCTCCTTGCGTGCCCGGGTCTGGTCGGAGGCATGTTTGAGCACCACCCCGAGGGTGGCGCCGATCGCCTCCTCGTCCAGCTCGGTCCGGCCCAGCGCGATCAGGGTGTTGGCCCAGTCGACCGTCTCGGCGACCGAGGGGGCCTTCTTCAGCTCCAGGGAGCGCATCGTGGCGACCGTCCGGGCGAGCTGCTCGGCCAGGTCCGCCTCGATGCCCGGCACCCGGGCGAGCACGATGTCGCGTTCGCGCTCCGGCGTCGGATACTCCAGGTGCAGGTAGAGGCAGCGCCGCTTCAGCGCCTCGGACAGCTCGCGTGTCGCGTTGGAGGTCAGCACCACGTACGGCCTGCGCACAGCGGCGATCGTGCCCAGCTCGGGGATCGTCACCTGGTAGTCGGACAGGATCTCCAGCAGCAGCCCTTCGACCTCCACGTCGGCCTTGTCGGTCTCGTCGATGAGGAGCACCACCGGGGTCTCGGACCGGATGGCGGCCAGTAGGGGCCGCTCCAGCAGGAACTCCTCGGTGAAGATGTCGTCGTGGGTGGCGTCCCAGCTCTCGCCCTGCCCGGCCTGGATGCGCAGCAGCTGCTTCTTGTAGTTCCACTCGTACAGGGCCCTGGCCTCGTCCAGGCCCTCGTAGCACTGCAGCCTGATCAGCCGTGCCCCGGTCGCCGTCGCCACGGCCTTGGCCAGCTGGGTCTTGCCCACTCCGGCGGGCCCCTCCGCCAGCAGCGGCTTGCCGAGCGCTCCCGCCAGGAAGACCGAGGTCGCGATGGAGTCGTCGGAGAGGTAGTCGACGGCGCCGAGCCGTTCGCGGACGTCGGCGGGCGAGGCGAACCACATGTGTGCTCCCAATCATTACCGAATGTTGTTCTAGCCTAGCCGTTGGCCGTCCGTTAATTCGAAGTCCCGTCCGATGTGCGCTATTCTTCAAGGGCTTCACGCGCCGCTAGCTCAGTTGGTTAGAGCAGCTGACTCTTAATCAGCGGGTCCGGGGTTCGAGTCCCTGGCGGCGCACCATGGCTCAGGCCGATGAGACGGGCACCCTCACCTCAGGTGAGGGTGCCCGTTCCGTTTCCGGGAAGGGTCCGCGTGACCCGTACGCCGTGATCCGTGCGCCGTGACCCGTGCGTGACTCGCGGCCTCGGCCGTCGCCGTCCGTCGATCCGTTTCCGGACCGTGGGGGAACGGCCGTGGGGGAACGGCCGCGCGGTCTGCCCGCCGGTCTCCGGGCCTCGGGGCGGGTGGCTAGGATCGCCGCCGTGACGAGAAGATTGATCGCTCTGACGGTCGCGGCCGGGGCCGCCGCACTGATCACGCCGGTACCGGCGTCTGCAGCGTCGGAGGTCTCCCCGGCCCCCGTGTCCGCCGCGGCCTCGGCTCTTCCTGCGGCCTCAGCCCTTCCCGCTGTCCCGGCCCTTCCCGCGGCCGCCGGCCTCCTCACGCCCTCTGGGGCGTCCGACATCGCGTTGCTGCGTCTGCGCCACGGGCTGACCCTGGAGATCCCGAACTCGTGGCGGGTGTACGGTACCGAGGACCAGCTCCGGGTGGTGACCGGCTCCTGCAAGCGGCCGAAGGGCCCCTACTCCGAGCCCCGGTGCGACAGCTTCTGGGTGATAGGGCCGAAGGCTCTCAAGGCCGGCGGTGAGGGGTTCACGCCCTACAACCCGAACCGTGGCCCCTTCTACCCGGCGGTCGACGTGATGCCGTGCGCGCGGAACCCCAAGTACGGCCAGGTCCTCGGCAAGGCGATCGCCGTCGGCAACCGTGGCGTCGGCGTGGCGCACCCGGCGCAGTACCGGGTGTGGCCGGGCCGGTGTGTGACGTACGACGACGGCACGCAGAAGTCGACGTTCAACCAGCGCGAGTGGTACCTGCCGGAACAGAAGATCCTCATCGTCGACCAGTGGGCCACACCCGGCCTCGACAGGATCCTGAAGCACGCCATCTGGGACAACTGAGCCGCGTCCCGCGCAGCCGTGTCTCTCCCGGCCTCACCGCCCCTGCCGTGTCCGCCGCCGAGGGACGAACCGGGCGGCTCCCCGCCGAGGGGAACGGGGGCCGGGCTCAGGTGTCGTCCTCGCACTTGTCGAGGTCGGTGGGCTTGTGCCGGTCCGGGACGACGCCGGGGAAGTGCCGGGCGAAGAACTCGGCCCAGTCTCCCTCGGCGAGGAACTCGCGCAGCTTTCCGGTGAGGATCCGGCAGTCGGCGCCGGAGTTGTCGGGAAGACCGATGCCGTACTGCTCCTCCGCGCCGAAGGTCAGATCGGGCAGCACGTGGACGCCGGGGTTGGCCCGCGCGAAGCCGTACAGGACGAGCTGGTCGGTCGAGACGGCGTCGACCTGTTCGTCGAGCAGCCGCCGGACGCAGTCTTTCAGCGCGGTCTCGACGGTGAGCGTGAGTTTTCTCGGGTCTTTCTCCTTGAGCTGTTCATGGGACGTCGTGTGGTCCGCCACGCAGACGTTTCTTCCTCCGTTCACCAGGTCGTCGTATTTTCTGATCCGGTCGTCGCCGTCCCGGACCATGACTCCCTGGCGGGTGATCATGTACGGCCCGGCGAAATCCACTGTCTCCCGGCGCTTGTCGGTGATGGAAAGGGTGGCGGCCACCAGGTCGACGCGTTTCTCCTCGAGCGCCGCCATCCGCTCCCTGAGTGTCACGTCCACGTACTGCCGCCTGACGTTCAGTTTGCTGCTGAGCCAGTCGACGAGTTCGATGTCGAATCCGGTGCGTACGTTGGTGCCCTCCTCGTGGGTCGACCAGGCGGGGTGGTCGGTGGTGACGCCGACGTAGACCACCTCACCGGAGACGAGGGAGGCGGGGCGTGGGGTCGCCTTGGCCGTGGACGCCGGGGAGGCGGCCGGCTGGCAGGCGGTGGTGAACAGGCAGGCGGCGAGAACGGCCTGCCGCAGGGTTCGGTTCACGGGGGCTTCCTAGTTGTAGAGGACGGCCTCGGAGACGTCCAGCGTGAGCTCGCAAGCCGGGTCGTTCACGCTGAGGGTGACCAGGAGGAGTGCCTGGCGTTCGGCGCCGGTCAGGGGCAGCCGGATCTCTCTGCCGGACCGGGTCTCGACCGGGGTGCCCCGGCCGCCGTCGATCACGGGTACGACGTCGAGCGCGGCCGGCAGGACGCAGTTTCCGGTCGGCCCCTGGTTGACCAGGGTGAGGGTGAGGGCGAGGTTCTCGCGTGCGGGCGGCCGGCCGGGGACGTGCAGGACGGCCTGGTTTCCATCGCGCATGTCACGGCCGCCGGAGACCCCGACCAGGTCCGTGACCCTCAGGTCGGGTTTGTGGAAGAGGAACCACCACGTCGTCGCCAGACCGAGACCGAGGCTGAGGGCTATCGCGATCGACAGCGCCAGCGAGAGCCGCCACCCCCGCACGTGCGGCTGGGGCTCCCGGGGGCGGAAGAGGACCGCGATCAGCATCGCGACGGTGGCGATCACGAACGACAGGGTCTGGGAGATCTCGGCGCCCTTGGCACCCTGAGCGAGCAAGGCGATTCCCAAGAAACAGGTCGCGATGCACGCTGGGATAAACCACACCATGTCCCTTAAATGGGACATTCGATCTGACTTTCCTGTCATTCGGCCCACTTTCCCGGCGACTCGCCGGGTGGTCTACGGGGAAGCGCAAGAAGGGTATTGGATAAAGAATATGTCCATTGATCGGAAGATGCGTTCCCAACCCGGGAGGTAGGCGAATCGCGCAACGGGAGGCCGAATTCCGGCATGTGCGAATTGCTACATCTGAAGGTGCCGTATACCGGAAGCGCTCTCGCCTGCCCCAGACGATCCGTATCCGGTACGGATCGTGCATCGCGCCGCGGGAAAGGTTACGGTCGGCGGCATGGACACACGCGCACACCCGGCGGGCTGACCGGCCCCACCACGCCGCTTGAGGAGTCGATCCGGTGAGCATGAGCATGAGCCTGTCCGTCGACGAGGCCGGCCGCGCGCTGGCCGACCCGGCCGCCTACGCCGACGACGCCCGGCTGCACGCGGCCCTGGCGCTGCTGCGCCGCGAAGCCCCGGTGCACCGGGTCGAGTCACCCGGTTACAACCCCTTCTGGGCGATCACCCGGCACGCCGACGTCATGGAGGTCGAACGGGACAACACGCTGTTCGTCAACGCCCCCCGCCCCCTGCTGACGACGGCGGAGTTCGACGCCATCCGGCGGGAGCAGCGGGCGACGGGGAGGGAACTGCGTACCCTCGTCCACATGGACGACCCGCAGCACCGGGTGGTGCGGGCGATCGGCGCCGACTGGTTCCGGCCCAAGGCGATGCGCGCACTGGAACCGCGGGTGCGGGAGCTGGCCAGGAGATACGTCGACCGGATGGTCGAGCACGGCGGCGCGTGCGACTTCGTCACCCAGATCGGGGTGCACTACCCGCTGTATGTGATCCTGTCGCTGCTCGGGCTGCCCGAGTCCGACTTCCCGCGCATGCTCAAGCTCACCCAGGAGCTGTTCGGCGGCGCCGACGAGGAGTTGCGCCGCGGTGCGGGGGTGCAGGAGCAGATCGCCACACTCATGGACTTCTTCGCCTACTTCCGCGCGCTGACCGAGTCGCGCCGGGCCACCCCCACCGACGACCTGGCCTCGGCCATCGCCAACGCCCGCGTCGACGGCGAACCGCTGTCGGACGTCGACACCGCCTCCTACTACGTGATCATCGCCACCGCCGGGCACGACACCACCAGCGCGACCATCGCCGGAGGGCTGCACGCCCTGATCGACCACCCCGACCAGCTCGACCGGCTGCGGGACGACCCCGGCCTGCTGCCGGCCGCGGCGGAGGAGATGATCCGCTGGGTCACCCCGGTCAAGGGGTTCATGCGCACCGCCACCGCCGACACCCACATCGCCGGGGTGCCGATCGCCGAGGGCGAGTCCGTGCTGCTGTCGTACCCGTCGGCCAACCGCGACGAGGACGTCTTCGCCGACCCGTTCCGCTTCGACGTCGGCCGCGACCCCAACCGGCACCTGGCCTTCGGGTTCGGCGTCCACTTCTGCCTCGGCGCCGCGCTCGCCCGGATGGAGACCCGCGCGTTCTTCGCCGAGCTGCTGCCCCGGCTGGACTCGATCGAGCTCGCCGGCGACCCGGAGCTGAGCGCCACGACCTTCGTCGGCGGCCTCAAGCACCTGCCGATCCGCTACACCCTCACCTGAGGGCGGCGCCGTCACACCCTCACCTGAGCGGGCGGCGCACCCGGCGGCGGAGCCTCCGGCTCGGCTCCGGTGCGTGACCATCCGGCGCCGAAGAGGGGCGTGACCACCCGGCGGCGGAGGGCGGCCGGCCGCGCGGGGCGTCTCACCGACCTGCAAGCCGCTCCCAAGTATCGGCCCCTAGCATCGTGCGCGGCTCCGGTGCCCGGAGTGCGAGGTGCGGGCACGGGCAGGTGGGCGACGCTGAGGAGAGATCATGACCTGGAACGACCACAAGCATGTCGAGGAACAGATCGACAGGTGCCTGCGCGACGGGTCGACCACGCTCAGTCTCTCCCTGACCGGGCAGAAGACGTTGCCCGAATCGATCGGCGACCTCACCCACCTGACCGAGCTCCGCGTGCACTTCAGCCCATCACTGATCGCTCTGCCGGAGTCGCTGGGCAACCTCGTCAACCTCACCAAGCTCGACGTGAGCCAGAACCAGCGGCTGACGACCCTGCCGGAGTCACTGGGCGACCTCGTCAACCTCACCGAGCTCGACCTGCGGGCCAACCGGTTGACCTCGCTGCCCGAGTCGGTGGGGAACCTCACCAGGCTCACCGCGCTCAACCTGTTCCACAACCGGTTGACCTCCCTGCCCGAGTCACTGGGCGACCTCGTCAACCTCACCGCCCTCGACCTGTTCCACAACCAGTTGGCCGCTTTGCCGGAGTCGTTGGTGAACCTCACCGAGCTCACCATGCTCATGGCGGGCAAGAACCGATTGACCTCTTTGCCGGAGTCGCTGGGCGACCTCCGTGGCGTCACCTGGATCTACCTGGCCGACAACCAGCTGACCCGACTTCCGGACTCGCTGGGCGACCTACCCGACCTCGCCTGGCTCAACGCGAGCCACAACCGGCTGACCTCCCTGCCGGAGTCGTTGGGCGGTCTCACCGCCCTGGAGGCGCTCTTCCTGGAGAACAACCAGCTGACCGCCCTGCCCGAGTCGCTGGGCGGCCTCGTCAACCTCACCAGGCTCTACGTGAGCCAGAACCGGTTGACCTCCCTGCCGGAGTCGCTGGGCGGCCTCGTCAACCTCGTCGACCTCGAGGTGAGGGGCAACCGGCTGACCTCCCTGCCCGAGTCGCTGGGCGACCTCACCGCCCTGCCCGCGCTCGACGTGAGCGACAACGAGTTGATGTCCCTGCCGGAGTCGCTGGGCGACCTCGTCAACCTCACCAAACTCGACCTGAGCCGCAACCGGCTGACGTTGTTGCCGGAGTCGCTGGCACGCCTCCCCAAGCTCAACCGGCTCCAGGTGTCCTCCAACCGGCTGGGTGCCCTGCCCGGCTGGCTGGGGGACATGGCCAAGCTCGCCAGGCTCGATGTGAACGGCAACCGGTTGACCGCCCTGCCTGACTGGCTGGGCCACCTCCCCAAGCTCGCCAGGCTCGACCTGAGCGACAACGAGTTGACCTCCCTGCCCGAGTCGCTGGGCGATCTCGTCAAGCTCACCAGGCTCGACCTGAGCCGCAACCGGCTGACCGCCCTGCCGGAGTCGCTGGGTGACCTGACCAAGCTCGCCTGGCTCGACCTGAGCGACAACGAACTGGCCGCCCTGCCCGAGTCGGTGCGTGACCTCGTCAACCTCACCAGGCTCGACCTGAGCGGCAACCGGTTCGCCGACCTGCCCGAACCGCTGAAGGACCTCCCCAGACTCGCCAGGCTCGACACGTACCGGCAGCGCGTCTGACCGGGCCGGACGACTCCGCCGTGCCGGGTCCTCATCCGGGTAGACGACCCGCCTCCGCTGCCGCGCCGGGCGGGCGGACGACGCGCGTCGTCGCCTGCGCCGGGCGATCTCCGTTCCGGCTCCGGCCTCGGAGCGCATGGTCAGTGATCAGCATCGGTACACGTCGGTACTGAGATACTTCAGCCCCGAGTCCACCAGCAGGGTGGCGATCCTGGTGGCCGGGCCGAGGCGCTGCCCGACCCGGATCGCGGCGAGGACGTTCGCACCGGACGATGTCCCGGCGAACAACCCTTCCTCCCGGGCCAGGCGCCGGGCCATCTCCTCGGCGTCGGCGGTGGCGATCGGAACGATCTCGTCCGCGAGGGCGGGGTCCCACATCGGCGGCGGGTAACCGATGCCGATGCCTTCGATGCGGTGGGCGCCGGGCCGGCCGCCGGACAGCACCGCGGACTCGGCCGGTTCGACCGCGACGACCCGGAGCTCTGGACGGTGACGCTTGAGAGCGGTCGTCGCTCCGCGCAGCGAGGCCGCCGTGCCGACCGACTGGACGAACACGTCGACCCGCCCGCCTGTCTGCTCCCAGATCTCCTCGCCCATCGGGTGGTAACCGGCGACGCTGTCGGTGTTGTCGAGCTGGTTGGTCCAGTAGGTGCCCGGCTGCCGGCTGAACCCCTCGGCCGTCTCGATCATGCGCCGGATGAGCGCTTTCGTGATCATTCCTCCCTCGCTCGGGACGAGGCTGAGCTCCGCGCCGAACGCCGCCATCTGGAGTAGTTTGTCCTCGCTGAACGCGTCCGAGCTGACGATCCGGAGGCGGTATCCCTTCACCGCGCAGACCAGGGCGAGGGAAGCACCGGTGCTGCCGCCCGTGTACTCGACGACGGTGTCACCGGGCCTCAGCCGCCCGTCGCCCTCGGCCCTGGCGATCATCGCCTGCGCCATGCGGTCCTTCATGCTGCCGGTCGGGTTCTGGCCCTCGACCTTGACGAATATCTCCGCGCACCCGGCCGGCACGACCCTGCGTAGCCTGACCAGCGGCGTGTTTCCGATCGCCGTCAGCACGCCGTCACCCATGTCCATGATCTGACCGGTTCTTTCGATGCCCTTGTCCACGCTTCGATCGTCGACCGGTCGCACCGCCGTCACCAGTTCAACTTTTGAACCGGCGTAGCCGCCCACCTCCGCGTACCATGCACCGGTGAGCGGATACGGGCAGTTCTGCGCGGTGGCGCGGGCTCTGGACGTCCTGGGTGAGCGGTGGACACTGCTGATCGTGCGGGAACTGCTGCTCGGCGCGGCGACCTTCACCGACATCTGCCACGGCCTGCCCCGCATCCCACGGGCGACCTTGTCCGCGCGGCTGCGCACACTGCGCGCCGCGGGCATCGTCGACGACGGTTACCGGCTCACCGAGGCGGGCACCGCGCTGGCCCCGGTGGTGCGGGAACTGGCCCGCTGGGCCGTCGCCACGGACAGCGCCGCCTTGACCGATGACCATCTCGACACCGCCGCGCTGACCTGGGACATGCGACGCCGCGTCGACGTCGGCGCGCTGCCCGAGCGCACGGTCGTGCTCGCGATCGAGTTCACCGACCGTATGCCGTCCGACGGCAACTACTGGCTGCACCTGTCCCGGGCGAGCGTCAACCTGTGCCGGCAGGACACCGGGGCGCCCGTCGACGTCTGGCTCACCGCGCCGACCGCGGCGGTGACCGGGTGGTGGCTCGGTGACCTGTCCTGGGAGCAACTGCTGCGGCAGCCGGGAGTGCGGGTGCACGGGGATCGGGCTCTGCGACACCGGATGCACCACTGGTTCAAGCGCTACCTGTTCACCCCGGAAGCCCTCGGTGTGACGGATCCGGGCCGCTGAGCACGCGCCGTGATCCACGATCGGCCGCACGGCGATCGGCCCTCGCCCGAGGGCGTCGGGGCGAGATCGGAGGCACCCGGAGTCGTCACCGGGGGAGCACGGCTTCCGGAGCCTTCCGCCGGACCGGCGGGGTGCGGCGGACCGGCGGTGTTCCGCGCACGCCCGCCGCCCCGGCGCTCACGCCCGTCCCGGTGAGGTCCGAGCGGAGCTGGGAAACGCCGGTGAACAGCACCGCTTCGATGCCGAGGGCCTGGGCCGCGGCGACGTTCTCCCGCCTGCCGCCGACGAACAGCAGGTCGTCCGGGCGTGCGCCGAGCCTCGCGCACACCTGCGAGAACACCTGTGGATCGGGCTGGGCCCGGCCCAGGTCGGCGCTGAAGAACCGGTGCCGGAACAGGCGTGCCCAGGGCTGGTCGTCGATCAACTGGGCCAGTTCCGCCGGGGCGTTCGAGAGCAGGGCCAGCGCGGCGCCGGAACCGGTCGGTTCCCGCAGGAGCGCCAGGGTCTCCTCGTTGGGGTGCGTCCAGGCCCGGAGATCCAGGGTGACCAGGACCTCAAGGAGATCGGGGTCGACGGTTCTGCCCAGCCGCCCGCCCACGGCGCTCCAGAAACGGGACGCCTCCACCTCGCCGACGTCGTAGGGTCGCCGCTCCCGCTGGTAGACCGGCCAGAACTCGTGCGACGCGACGCCGAGAGCACGCGGCAGCAGGGCGCCCGCCTGCTCGGGCGGTGCCAGGCTGACGACTCCGGCGTAGTCAACGACGACCCACTTCACACGTGCCCCCGACTGGTCGGCGATGAGCCCTCTCATCCATCAACGATCACGATGCTCTTGATCGATCGACTTTCTAACATCTAGCAGGTTTGAACGAACATGTCGAAGGTTCGGAACGATGTTCTGTGCAGGGGAGGGGGAGGGGCCTCGTTGGAGCTTCCTCTCCGGGAGTGCGCGATCGGGCTTGCCGGCAGGGAGCGGTGACTCCGGCCTGGCGTCCGGGAGTGGCGGCGCTGCGTCTGTCACCCGAGGATGAACCGCGCCGGCTTTCGTGGAGGCCCTGAAGCCGGCATCATCTGCCGGCGGAAAGAACGGCCGCGGACGTCCGCCACACACATAAAATCCGACAGCCGGGCAGCCGGGGTGAATGCGAGGACGCGACGTGAGTTTTGATCTCGGGGTCTGGGTCGGGGCCGGACCGATCACGGCGGACGAGGCCTTCCGCAGGTATGCCGCGTGGAGTGACGGCGACGCCGTCCCAGGCGAGCCGAGCCCGGAGACGGCGGCCTTCTACGACGAGCTGACCTCGGTCTTTCCCGATCTCACCGCGGAGAACTACGGGACCTCGCCGTGGTCCGAGCCGCTGACCGTGAGCGAGGACTTCGTGCTGATGAACGCGGTCTTCCCGCGGGCCGGGGAGGTGTGCCGTGCGGTGCTGGAGCTGGCCCGCCGGCATCCACTGGTGCTGTTCGACCCGGAACCGTGACGGGGCCCGTCGCCGGTGCCGGACGCGGGCCCGGTGACAGACCTCCGTCGTCGACGTCGCCGGACCCGCCCCGGGCTTTGGCGGGCCCGTCCCGGGCTCCGCAGGTTCCGCCCCGGGCTCCGGTGGCGGATTCGGGGCGGGCCGGAGGCTTCGCGGAGCGGTCAGCGGCTGACCGCGTCCGCCGGGCTGAGGAGGTCCAGGTCGCACCGGCGGGGCAGGCTCTCCCAGTCGCCTTCGGCGGTGACCGCGAAGGCTCCCGCGGCGCAGGCGGTGGCCAGGCGCCGCTCGGGGTCCGCCCCCGCGATCGTCTCGGCCAGCCATCCGGCGGCGAAGGCGTCGCCGGCGCCCACCGGGTCGAGTTCGGTGACCGGGTACGGCTCCGCGTGCCGTACGGTGCCGTCGGACACCTCGACGGCGCCGAGCGCGCCGCGCTTGATGAGGACGTGGCAGGGGCCCAGGTCCGACAGGGCACGGGCCAGGGCGACCGGGTCGTCACCGTCGACGACCAGGCGGGCCTCGGCCTCGGTCGCGAACAGCACGTCCACGGCGGGGACGATCTCGCGAAGCGCGGCGGACGCCCGCTCAGGCGTCCACAGGGCACGCCGGTAGTTGACGTCCATCGACACGGTCACGCCCGCGGCGCGGGCCTCGGCGACGGCGGCGTGCACCGCGTCGGCGGCGGACGCCGACAGCGCGAGAGTGATCCCCGTGACGTGCAGCACGCGCGCCGAGCGGATCAGCGTGACGTCGAGGTCGGCGGGGCGGAGTCGGGACCCGGCGCTCGCGGAGCGGTAGTAGCGCACGTCGACGACCTCGGCCGTGCGCCTGCTCTTGACCATCAGGCCGGTGGGTGCCTCCGGGTCGACCCGCATCCCCCGGACGTCCACGCCTTCGCCGGAGAGCGTCGAGCGCAGCAGCTCCCCGAATTCGTCGGCGCCGACCCTGCCGATCCAGGCGGCGCTCGCACCGAGGCGGACGACGCCGATCGCCACGTTCGACTCCGCGCCGCCCACGCCGAGGCCGAAGTCGCGGGCGTGCCTGAGCAGACCGGTGCGCCGCGCGGTGAACAACGCCATGCTCTCGCCGAGCGTTACCAGATCGATCATTGAAAACAGCTCCTTGTCGGGCTCGGGCGGTCGGCCGCCGGAATAGGGATCGGGCTCGGGCGGTCGGCCGCCGGGGTCATGCGGTCGGTCGCCCGAGCCGGGATCGAGGTCATGGGTCGGTCACCGGGGCCGGGATCGGGGTCATGCGGTCGGTCACCGGGTCGAGCCGAGCTTCCTGGAGATCCGCAGTGCGGTCTCCGTCACCAACGGCCCCAGGTCGCGGACGCGGGCCGCGGTGATCCGCGAGGTGAGACCGGACACGGAGATCGCCGCGACCACGGCGTCACCGTGGTTGAAGATCGGCGCGGCGACGCAGCGCACCTCGGGCTCGTTCTCCCGGTCGTCGACCGCGTAGCCCCGCTGCCGGACGCGGCGCAGCTCGGCGCGTAGGCGGGCGGCGTCGGTGATGGTGTGCCGGGTGACGGGCGGCATCCCGGCGGCCACGACCTCCTCGACGGACTCGTCCGGCTGCCAGGCGAGGATGGCCTTGCCCACCGCCGTGCAGTGGAGCGGCGCCCGGCTGCCGATCCGCGAGGCCATGCGGACGTTGGTCTCGTTCTCCACCTTGTCGATGTAGACCACGTCCGGCGGGTCGTACACCACGAGGTGGACGGTCTCCCGCACCTGCGACATCAGCCGGTGGGACTCCTCGGCGGCCACCGTCCGCAGGTCGAGCGTGGCCAGGTACGCCTGGCCCAGCCGCAGGGCACCGTTGCCCAGGCGGTAGGCCCCGGTTCGGCGGTCGCGCTCCAGGAGCCTGGACTCGACGAGGGGAACGGTCAGCCGGAGCACCGTGCTCTTGGACAGGCCGAGCGCCTCGGCCAGCCGGGTGAGCGGCAGCCCGTGACCCGGGCCCGCGTGGTCGCGTACGTACTCCAGCACGGCGAGGGCTCGCCGCAGCGAAGCCGACTGGTTGCGTTCCGCGGGCCGTTCCGGTTCCGCGGACGGGTCCGGTTCCGGGGAGCGGTCCAGGTCGGCGGACGGGTTCGGTTCCGTGGGCCGGTTCGGTTCCGCGGACGAGTCCGGTTCCCGGGAGCGGTCCAGGTCGGCGGACGAGTCCGGTTCCGGGGAGCGGTCCGGGCCGGTAGACGGGTTCGGTTCCAGGGAGCGGTCCAGGTCCGTGGGCCGGTCACGTCCCGGGGCGGAGTCGTTCATCGTGGTGTTCCGCGACGATCTGATTGCTCGAACACACAGATCAAGGTAGGGGAGAGCAGATGCTTTGTGGACATCTGCAGCACAAGGTTGTGCATTGCACAACACGGCCATCCTGTCCTCCCGGCTGCGATCGGGTGCTTTCCGGGGGCCGCGGCCGACAGGGAGACGAACTGTGAAGGTCCGCCGGCCGGTCTCCGGCGACCGGCGAGCGCGGGGCGGCGCGGACCGGTCCCGGCGCGGGCCGATTCCGGCGCGTCCGGGGGTGGAACTCCGGGTGCCCGAGCCCGGAGCGGGAGGCGTCCGGGTCTGGAGTGGAAGGTGTCCGGGCCCGGAGCGGGAGGTGTCCGGCGTGCGACGTGAGGAGGCGGCCCCCCGCCCGGTTTCGTACTCTTCTGTACCGATAATTTTTGCCGGTGCCAGGGCAGAACTGTCCCTTGGGACGCTTGACAGGCCAAAATTGATCCGTGGTCAGGATCGGATCGGTAGAGATGGACGATTGCGAGCGGGGGCACCTTCCGCCACTTCTGGGCCAGCTGTTCGCCGACGGGGGCGAAGGCCGGTGGCTCCCCGTGGAGCTGCCGCCCGGTGACGTGGTCTGGCCCGACCCGGGTTATTCGCAGCTGTCGATCCGCGTCCGACCGGCTTTCTGGCTCAGTGAGGTGACGGTGTCCGGGGAGTACTGGGCCCTGCTGCGTGCCCAGCACGAGCACTCCGGCCTCTGGCCGGTGCTGCTGGAAGACTCCGTCCAGCCCTGGGCGGCCGGGCAGATCGCTCCGGACGCCCCTACCGAGATCGACAACTACCACGCCGCCGCGTTCATGACCGAGGTCTGGTCCGACTGGGTGGCGAAGGCCCACGCCGACCAGATCGACCTGCTCGACCCCTTCGGCCCGCAATGCCCCGGGCCCGCGCCGCCGGGGAGGCTGGTCGCCGACCCGGGTGTGGTCGCCGACTGGTACGCCGGCCTGGTGGCCGAGCGCAGGACCCCGCTCGGTCTGGTCGCGGTCGAACGGGGCGCCGACGCGCTCGCCGTCATGGGCTGGCAGGGTGCGCTGAACCACAACGAGTGGATGGTCCCGCTGGCCGCCGTGGTGCGCAGCTGGGAGGACAGGTTCGGGGCGAGGGTGGTCGGCATGGGGTTCAACACCCTCGACCTGAGCGTCGCCGCGCCGCCGACGACCTCGGAACACGCCCTGCACGTCGCGGCCGAGCACTGGACGTTCTGCCCCGACAGCATCATCCAGGGTGCCGGAACCCTCATCGACTACGCCGAGCAGATCAAGGGCAGGAACGCCTGGTCGTTCTGGTGGGACTGACGGCGGGACGGGCTCGGGAACAGGTTCGGGACGGGACGTCGGGACGGGCTCGGGACGGGCTCGGGACGGGACGCCGGGACGGGCTCGGGAACAGGTTCGGGACGGGACGCCGGGACGGCCGTGTGACAGCCGTTCCGGCCTCCCGGGGAGCGTCCCGGGGTAAGGGTTTCTTGAAGGTAGTAGGTAGATCTTCTGGGCTTTTCGTGGGGTTTGCTTTGCTTTGTCCGATTGCACTGGGTAGTGTCCTGGTTGTTATCGGTCGGTGACCTGCCCTTCGGCAGAAGAAGGAGCGGCCGGCCGACGTCGAGTCCCGAGGGCCGCCAGGCCCCGGGAGCCGGGGACCCACCTTCCCGGGGTGAATCCGCCGCGACCCCGCGGCGGTAGGGCAACTCCACCGCCCGAACCCGTCAGCTAACCCGGTAGACGAGATGGAGAGGAGATCCCCATGGATCACCGCGTCACCGTGTCGGCGCGTTCCGTGGCCGTACCGGTCCCGTAGACCCGCGCGTTCCGTCCCGGACCCCGCACGTCCCGCCCCCGTGGCCCTTCGCGTGCCGGTTCCCCGGGCCGCCGTCGTCAGCTCACCAGACCTCTTTCACCGCGTCCGATCGCGGTGTGCTCCCACCCGCGCTCCGCGTAGCTCCCGGTAGATCCCGCTACGCCTTTCTCGTCGAGCGCGTACTCGCCCGTGCCTCCGCCGTGTGCCGCACGAGGCCGCCCTGTTCCCTCGCGAAAGAGCCCCTTCTCCCATGCGTTTCTCCTTCGGCCCGTACCGCAACCGCCTCGCGGCGGCAGTCCTCGTCGGTGCGAGCGCGCTGACGGCCGCCGGTGTCACCTCCGTGCTCCCCGCCTCCGCCGCCACCCCGGTCCTCGCCCCCGCCGTCCCGGCCGTGCACACCGCCCCGGTGGCCGACACGCCCGAGGCCGCCGGTGAGAGGGTCATGCTCCAGGGATCGACCACGGCCTCCTACTTCTGGGACGACTCCTCCGGCCGCGCCGGCGACACCGGTCTGCCCGCCAGTGGCAAGCCGATGCAGAAGGGCATGGCCGCGAGCCCGAGCTGGCCCCTGTTCACCGAGGGCTACGTCATCTACAAGGGCAAGAAGGCCAAGTTCTTCGTCGGCGACCGCGGTCCGGGCGAGCCCTCCAACCGGGGCATCATGCTCGACCTCGACGCCAAGACCTTCGCCGACCTGACCGGCGGCACGTTCAACTCCCGCACGCTCATGGTCAACGGCAACGGCGGCATGGGCCACATCAAGGTCCAGTACGTCATCACCAAGTGGGGCGACGGCGTGGGCAGGAAGAACCACCCGGTGGCCTTCTCCACCGGTGCCTGGGGCCGCAAGGACCGTAACCCGGCCACCCCGCCGAAGCCGCTCGTCGCCAAGCCCGCCCCCAAGAAGGCGCAGGAGCCCAAGGTGGTCGCGGAGCCGAAGCAGGCCGTCAGGCCCGAGGCCGAGACCGAGTCCGCCGCGAAGCCCGCCGCGAAGTCCTCCACCGAGCCCGTCGCCGCGCCGGAGGCCGGCGCGTCCGCGAACGTCGTGCCCGCCACCGGTGCCGAGGCGGCCGAGAAGGACGCCCGGAACCTGGCCGGCACCGCCAACGCCGCCGCCACCTCCCCCTCCGACTCGACCGGTGCCGTAGCGGTGGTCCTGGCCGGCCTGGCCGTCGTGGGCGGTGGCGCCTACCTGGTCACCGGCCGCCTGCGCCGCTCCACCGGCCGCCGGGGTATCTGACACGTTCCACGGTCCGGCGCCGCACCTCCGTCACGCCGCGCGCCGGCCGCGCTGCACCACGCCGCACCTGCGCCACGCCGCGCGCTGGCCGCGCTGCACCACGCCGCGCCACCCCGAGCGTCGTACTGTGCCGCTGCCGCTGCCGCTGCCGCTGCCGCTACGCCGCGCGTCGTACGGTGTCGCCACGTGTCGTACGGTGTCGCCCCGTGCCACCCCGCGCTGCCACGTCGCGCCGAACGCCGACCGCCCTCACGGTCGGCGTTCGACGGCGGCGCGGAAGCCGGGGAGCAGCTTCGTCAGCTCGGCGGCGGTGAAGATGGCGCCGAGCACCACCCCCACGGTGCCGTCGTCCGCCCAGACGCACATCCCGGTCTCGCTGAGGGAGATCTCCTCCCCCACGCAGCGGGCGTGACCGCCGAACGAGCCGGTGGGGACGGTGAACTCCCGGTCGGGTTCGCCCTCGACGAAGTCGTCGAGGATGCGGTCGACGACCGGCGCCTGCTGGTCGGCGCGGATGGTCACGTCGTAGCCGGTGAAGATGAGGTTCCGGGTCCAGTCTTGGCCCTTGGCCTTCTTGATCTCCTCGTACCGTATCTGGACCGCGTTCTGCACGGCGAGGTCGGGGACGTGGGGGCGTCGCTCCATCAGTTCCTCGCGGGTGAGGAAGGGCCACATGCCGTCGAGGCGCACGCTTCCCGCCTTCTGCGCCGGGGGGATCGTCAGGCGGTGGACGTTCCCGGCGGGAGCCGTGTCCGGGGCGCCGCCCGCGCCGGGTGTGTCAGGTGTGCCGGACGTGCACGCCGGCACCGTACCCAGGACGAGCGCGGCCACCGCCGCGGCGGCTCGGCGCCTCCGGGAGGCGGCGCGCGGACGTGGTGACCGGTGGGACGGGCGAGGGGCGGGGAACGCGAACACGGGACCTTCCTTCGTACCTTCATGCCCGGACACGTGCCGAGGCGACGAGGGCGTGCCGCAAGGTTAGGCCGTCCCTCCGCGGATGCCGTCCCCCGCCCGGCTGACCGGTTCCCCCTCGGCCGGATGACCTCCGAGCTTGCCCCCCTCTCTACAGAATGAGATTCTGTTCTGCGAGATCCGCACAGTGGGAGGGACATGACTCTGCGAGCCTCGGCGAACGGCATCGAGATCGCCTACGACACCTTCGGCTCCCCCGGGGGACGCCCGCTTCTGCTGGTCATGGGGCTGGGCTCCCAGATGATCCACTGGGATGAGGAGTTCTGCGGCCTCCTCGCCGGCCGCGGGCACCACGTGGTGCGTTTCGACAACCGCGACATCGGCGAGAGCACCCACCTGCACGAGGCCGGGGCCCCCGTCCTGGGCGGCGGCGGCCGGGTGCCGTACCTGCTGGACGACATGGCCGACGACACCGCCGGGCTGCTCGACGTGCTGGGCTGGGACGCGGCCCACGTGGTCGGCGTCTCGATGGGCGGCATGATCGCCCAGTCGCTGGCGATCCGCCACCCGCACCGCGTGCGCAGCCTCACCTCGATCATGTCCACGCCGAGTCCGCAGGCCGCCCCGCCGACCGACGCGGCGATGGCGGCCCTGATGTCGCCGCCGTCGCCCGACCGGGAGACCGCGATCCGGCGGGCCCTGGAGACCTGGAAGGTCATCGGCTCACCCGGCTACCCGTTCGACCACGAGCGGATCGAGCGGGTGGCCGGGCTGAGCTACGACCGCTCCTACGACCCGGCGGGTACCTCCCGGCAGCTGGCCGCCATCCTCGCCTCCGCCGACCGCGCTCCGGGGCTCAAGGAGCTCAGGATCCCCGCGCTCGTGTTGCACGGCGAGGACGACCAGCTCGTCCCGCTCTCCGGGGGGATCGCCACCGCCGATGCGATTCCCGGCGCCAGGCTGGTCACCTTCCCCGGTATGGGACACGACCTTCCCCGTGCCCTCTGGCCGAGGTTCGTCGAGGAGATCGACGCGCTCACCGCCGCCGCCGAGCGGTGAGCTCCGGTACGGCCCGCGCCTCCCGGGGTGCGGGCCGTACCGGAGGATCAGATTTCGAGCCGCTCCTCGATGGCGCGCAGGGTGTGGCGTGCCAGTGCGAGGTTGGCCCGGTTCCGGTCGAGCGCGAGGTAGAGGAAGAGCCCCTTGCCGCCGCGGCCGCTGATGGGACGGATGATGTGGTACTGGGTGCCGAGCGTGATGAGGATGTCCTCGATGCCGTCCTTGAGGCCGAGTGACTCCATGGTCCGCATCTTGGCCTTGACGACCTCGGTGTTGCCGGCGGCGGCCACCTGAAGGTCGAGATCCTTGGAGCCGCCGAGCGCACCCAGCGCCATCCCGCTGTTGTAGTCGACGACGACCGCCCCGATGGAGCCGTCGATCGCCAACATCTCCTTGAGAGAGATGTCCATGTTGCCCATTGGTGTCTCCGATCAGTGCGTCAGCGATATACGGGATGCGACGGCGGCCAGCCGCGCCGCCGTCTTACGGCCCTCCAGCCGGAGCAGGCCCAGGTTCGTCCCGGGGCGTGCGAGGACTGTGAGGACGATCTTGGGGCCGGCGGCGTAGCAGGCCGCGTAACCGTTGGTTCCGGAGATCAGCGTCTCCTCGAAGGCGCCCTTGCCGGCCATGTCCGTCATCCGGCGGCTGAGGGCCAGCAGCGCGGAGGAGAGGGCGCCGGTCTGCTCGCTGTCACCTTCCAGGTCGCTGGCTATCGTCAGGCCGTCGACGCTGCACGCGATGCTCCCGTTCACGTCGGGCATGCGCTCCCGCAGCAGCGCCATCTCGCGGAGCACCTCCTCGCGCAACTCCACCGGCGTCCTCCTTCCGATCAGCTTCAGCGTCCGCAGCCTTATCGGCATCGGACCAGGGTCACGTCAGTGCCTCCAATGCGTTCCTGAGCCGGATGAGCAGGCTCACGTCGGTCGGGTCCCCGGTCGCCCGGGGAAGCCGGTCCGTCGCCCGTACCGGAGAGCCCGTCCCGGCTGCCGGGATCTCCGTGGCCCCCCTCGCCCGTCTGGGCAGCGGATCCGCCACGGCAGGTGCGGCGGGCTCCATGGAGGACACTGCGGCGGACCCACCGGCGGACCCGCTGAGTGCCGCGGTGCTCGCCACGGGGGGTGCCGCGGTCATGACGAGCGCGGCGAGAACGGTGGGCATGGTGGGCACGGTGGGCATGGTGGGCACGGCAGAGGAGGCGGTCACCGAAGGGGGCACCGAGGGGGGCACCGAGGGGGGCACCGAGGGGGGCACCGTCTTTTCTGCACGCGGCTCGGGTGGGTCCTGCGACGCGGGGGCGCCTGCGGCGCGCGGGCCCTCGGAGGGCGGGGCACCTGCGTCGCGCGGGGTGAGAGCGCCTCCGGGTGCGGGGTGGCCTCCGCCCAGGGGGGCTGGGTCCGGGGTGCGGAGCAGGCCGGACGACGCGAGGCGGCGTACGGCGAGCAGCACCGAATACGCGGGGCGGCCCAGCTTCCGGGCCAGGTCGAGAGGGGTGGCCGAGGAGTCGGCGCCGATCAGCACCTCCCACTGGAGCGAGGTCAGCACCACCCGCTGGGCGGTGACGCGCCGTACCGGGACGACGGGGGAGGTGTCCAGGTCCGTGTGCGGCCAGGCCTGTTCCAGCTGGGTTCTCCTGCGTGCGCACTCCCGGAACAACCCGGTCACCTCGACGTACCGCTGCGCTCCGAGCCAGTGCCGCTCTCCCGGCCGGAACCGGGGCCGGCGCCCGCTCAAGCCGGTTCCGGAACCGGGCCTCAGGTCGGCCCCCGATCCGGAACCCGGAGCCATCCCGGAGCCGGTTCCCGGACCAGACCCCGTCCCGGTTCCCGGACCAGACCCCGTCCCGGTTCTCGGCCCCGTTCCGGTTCCCGGACCCGGCCCGGGGCCGAGTAGGAAGAACGCGGCGTCGAGCACCGCGGTCAGCGCGCAGAGCTCCAGTTCGCCCCTGGTGAGCGCACCCCGGCGGACCAGCAGCTCGCCGCCGCACGCCTCCGCGGTGGACTCCTGCCTGGCCCGGTGCACCGTCGGGGCGGGGAGCCCGAGGCCGGTGACCAGCAGGTCCTCCACCCGGGGGGCGACCGCGCTCTCGGCGTGGGTCACGCGGCCGTCGACGAGGTAGAAGGTCCCGGCCTCGCCGAGACGCAGTGACCCGGTGGCGTGGCCGCCGGCGAGTTCGTTGAGGATGGCCTCGACGCTCGACATGGGCTCACGTCGTCATCGGATCGCCGGAGAGTGCCTGCAGGCGGTGCCGGGCCAGCGCCAGGTTCGAGCGTTCGAGGTCGAGCCGGACATAAATCACCAGCGGGCCGTTGAAAACGGTCTCCAGCGGTTTCAGTAAATGGTAGCCGCCGTCCGTTGTGATGATCATGTCGTTGAGGCGGACCGTTCCTCCGGGGGAGGCGACGGCGATTGCGTCCAGGGTGGCGCGGAGGGTCTCGCTCAGGCCGGCGGCCGACTTCTCCGCATCCGGCCGGCGGCTTCCGCCACCGGTCGCCACGGCCGTCCCGCTGGTCTGATCGATGAGGATCGCGTCCAGCGCGCCGGGGATGGCCATCACCGCAGTGAGGCAGTCTTCGATTCCGAGCACGGGCTCTCCCTCGCCGCCGACTTCCAACGCGTCGCTGGGCAAGCGTAGGGAAAACCCTCAGAAATCCATTGTCTTCACCATGCTTCCGGTGAAAACCGGAAGAGGTTTCATCTACCGGGTAGAAGAATGTGCACCCCAGGTGGAGAGATTTCTATTATTCCTCGGCTATAAGCGCCTTTTCATCCGGCTTAAAAACAAGGACATTCTTCACATACGATTCCACTGCGGCGGGCAGTCCGACGTCCTGCCCGGCCTGCTCCGACATGAACCAGCGGTGGTCGAGCACCTCATGGAAGAACTGGGCGGGCTCCAGCTTGCCCCGCAGCTCCTCCGGGACCGCCTCCACGGTCGGCTGGAAGACCTCCGCCAGCCAGTGGTGGGCGACGATCGCCTCGTCCTCGTGCCGCAGCCCGCGCGAGACCCGGAAGGAGTCGAGGTCGTTCAGCAGGCGCCTGGCCTGGTTCTCCTCCACGTCCAGGCCGGTCAGGCGGAGCAGCCTGCGCTGGTGGTGCCCGGCGTCCACGACCTTGGGCCGCACGATCAGCCGCCCGGTGCCCGCCTTGCGGCGGACCATCATCTCGGCGACGTCGAAGCCGAGTGAGTTCAGCCGGCGGATCCGCTGGTCGATGATGTGCCAGTCGACCTCCTCGATGATGTCGTCGGAGGTGAGCTCGTTCCAGAGCCGGTGGTAGCGCGCGCAGACGGAGTCGGCGACCTGCTCGGGATCGATGGAGGGGTGCAGCAGCCCGCCCGCCTCCAGGTCGAGCATCTCGCCGAAGAGGTTGGTGTGCGCCACGTCGATGTCGTGCAACCGCTGACCGTCACTGATCATGGGGTGCAGCTCACCGGTCTCCGCGTCGACCAGGTACGCGGCGAAGGAGCCCGCGTCCCGGCGGAACAGGACGTTCGACAGCGAGCAGTCGCCCCAGTAGAACCCGGTCAGGTGCAACCGGACCAGCAGCACGGCCAGCGCGTCGAGCAGCCGGTTGAGGGTCTCGGGCCGGACCGTCCCCGACATGACCGCCCGGTAGGGCAGGGAGAACTGCAGATGCTGGGTGATCAGCGCGGAGTCGAGCGGCTCGCCGGAGGCGTCGGTCCGGCCGGTCACCACGGCCACCGGTTCGACGGAGGGGGTGTCCAGCCGGCTCAGGTCCCACAGCAGGCGATACTCCCGCTTTGCGTAGTACTCGCTGATCTCCTTGATCGCGTAGACCCTGCCGGAGAGCCGGGCGAAGCGCACCACGTGCCGGGAGATGCCCCTGGGCAGGGAGACCAGGCGGTGCTCCGGCCACTGCTCCAGGGGGACGTCCCAGGGGAGGCGGATGAGGTCCGGGTCGCTCGGGGTGCCGGTGAGCTGCAGGGGCATCGGGTCAGTCCTCACGACGGGGGAACGTGGGCGGGTCGAAGGCGCGCTGGACGACGGCGGCGAGCTGTTCCTCGGTGAGCACCCTGGGCTCACCGACGCCCTTGGCGCGCACGTAGACCTCGCAGAGCCACTCCAGCAGCCTGGTCGCCTCGAACGCGGCGTCCAGGTCGTGGCCGATCGTGATCCCGCCGTGGTTGGCGAGCAGCGCCGCGCGCCTGTCCTTGAGCGCGGCCCGTACGGAGGCGGCGAGCTCGGGGGTGCCGTAGGTGGCGTACTCGGCCACCCGGACGGCCCCGCCCAGCAGCAGCGCGGTGTAGTGGATCGGCGGCAGCTCGGTCATCGTCGTGGCGACCACGGTGCCGAAGGTCGAGTGGGTGTGCACGACGGCGCCCGCGGTGGTGGCCGCGTAGATCGCCAGGTGCATGGGGGTTTCGGACGAGGGTTGAAGGTCGCCCTCGACGAGGTGGCCGCCGACGTCGACGACCGGGCACGCCTCGGGCTCCAGCCGCTCCAGGGAGACGCCGCTGGGCGTGACAGCGACCAGGTCGCCTGAGCGTACGCTCAGGTTGCCCGCGGTCCCGACGACCAGTCCGAGCGCCGCGGCCCGATGACCGTAATCGCACAACATGCGACGTTGTTCCGCCAGCAACATGACGTCAAAAGTAGGGGGTTGCGGTATCGGGCGGCAAACTTCATTATCTGGTCTAGACCGCCCCGCATCTCCTGGGGGCCGGAGGGTGTGATTCCCCGATCCCGGTGGGGCCGTGATGTCAACGGTCAGCGGGAAGAACGGGGTAATTCATCCCCTTCCACCGCGTCATTCTGCTTCTCGTCGCGGGGTTGCTACCGGAAGTGTCGCGGGGACATCACGGCTCGGTCTAGACCGGTCGCAACCTCTTGACGACGAATCTGGGGATACGTACGTTCGGGCGCACGTTTAGGAAACTTTCCTAATTGATTTCCGGCCCAGGAGGGTTGCATGTCCAACTCGGCTCGTACGCCCGGAGACATCACTCGGCGGCAGATGCTCCGCCGGCTCGGCATGACCGTCCTGGCCGCCGGTCCCGGGGCCGGGCTGCTCAGCGCCTGCGCCGTCGGAGGCCCCTCCGCGTCTTCGGCCGCCCCTACGGCCACCGCCTCGGGCGGTGCGGTCTCCGCGGCGAACCCGTTCGGCGTCGCCGCGGACGCGCCGCTGGAGGTCGTCATCTTCAAGGGCGGTCTCGGTGACGGCTACGCCCTGGAGGTGCACGAGCCGCTGTACAACAAGAAGTTCCCGCAGGCGAAGATCAAGCACGTCGCCACCCAGCAGATCGCCCAGACCCTGCAACCGCGCTTCGCCGGCGGCGACGTCCCCGACATGATCGCCAACTCCGGCACCAACCTCATGGACAACGGCGCGCTCCAGCAGGAGGGCCAGCTCCTCGACCTCACCGAGCTGTGGGACGCCCCCTCCGTCGACGACCCGAGCAAGAAGGTGCGCGACACGGTCGCGCCGGGCACCGTCGAGTCGGGCTACATCGACGGCAAGCCGTACCTGATGAACTACGTCTTCTCCGCGTACGGGCTCTGGTACGACTCCGCGCTCTTCCAGGAGAAGGGCTGGACCCCGCCGAAGACCTTCGCCGAGTTCAAGACCTTCGCCGAGACCGCCAAGGCCGCCGGGATCACCCCGTTCGCGTACGCGGGCAAGAACGCCGCCTACTACGCGTACTGGATGATCCTCATCTCCGCCGCGAAGATCGAAGGCAACCAGCTCCTGATCGACGTCGACAACCTGGCCGACGGCGTCTGGCAGCGCGAGTCGATGAAGCAGTCCGCCGCCGCCTGGGCCGAGATCGGCAAATACATGGACAAGTCCTTCGAGGGGTTGATCCACACCGAGGTGCAGCTCCGGCAGAACCAGGGCAAGGTCGCCCTCTACCCGTCGGGCTCCTGGCTGGAGAACGAGCAGAAGAGCCAGACGCCCGAGGGCTTCAAGTACGCCCTGGCGCCAACCCCCAGCGTCACCGCGGCCGACAAGATGCCGTACGAGGCCATCCGCGCCACCGCCGGGGAGGCGTACATCGTCCCGGCCAAGGGCAAGAACCCCAAGGGCGGCCTGGAGTACCTGCGCATCATGCTCTCCAAGGAGGGTGCGCGCGGCTTCACCGAGAAGTCCGGCAACATCACCGTGGTGACCGGCGCCGCCGACGGCCTGGAGCTGTCGCCCGGCAACGCGAGCGTCAACGCCGCGCAGAGCGCGGCCGGCGAGAACATCGTCACCTACAGCAGCTTCGAGAACTGGTACAAGGAGTTCGAGACCGAGCTGCGCAAGCAGACCAACGCGCTGATGTTCGGCCGCATCTCCGCCGACGAGTTCTGCGCCAAGATGCAGGCCGCCGCGGACAAGACCAAGGCCGACTCCTCCATCACCAAGCAGAACCGGACGGTGTAGCCGACCATGCGGCACGGCAGGTATCCGTTCGTCGTCGGCTTTCTCGCCGCGCCGGTGCTCCTCTACGTGGTCTTCGTGATCAGCCCGTACCTCCAGGCGTTCTACATCGCGCTGACCGACTGGAAGGGCCTGTCGGCGACCCCGCGGTTCGTCGGCCTGGAGAACTTCACCAGGCTCCTCGACAACGAGGCATTCTGGGCCGCGGTGCGTCACCACGGTGTCCTGCTGCTCGCCATGCCGCCGGCGACCATCGTGATCGCGCTGCTGTTCGCCTTCCTCCTCAACGTGGGCGGCGGGCAGCGGGGCGGCCGGATGACCGGGATCTGGGGTTCGAAGGTCTACCGCGTGATCTTCTTCATGCCCCAGGTCCTGGCCGTGGCCGTGGTCGGCGCGCTCTTCCAGGCGATCTACCGCCCGGACGAGACCGGCGTCGTCAACGGGCTGCTGGCCAAGGCCGGGATCGAACCGGTCGGCTGGCTGATCGATCCGGATCTCGCCCTCTGGTCGATCATCGGCGTGATGGTCTGGCAGGGCGTGGGCTTCTACGTCGTGCTCTTCTCCGCGGGCATGTCGTCCATCCCCAAGGACGTCTTCGAAGCCGCCGCGCTCGACGGCGCGGGCCGGTTCACCCTGTTCTTCCGGATCACCCTGCCGCTGCTGTGGGACACCCTGCAGGTCGCCTGGGTCTACCTGGGCATCGCCGCCTTCGATGGATTCGCCCTGGTCCAGGTGCTCTCCGTCAACCTCGGCGGCCCCGACAACGCCACCACGGTGCTGCCGCTGGAGATCTGGCGCACCGCGTTCGGCCCCTTCAGGTTCGGCTACGCGTCGGCGATGGGCGTGGCGCTGTTCTTCATGACCATCACGTTCGCGGCGCTCACCCTGCGCGTGACCCGGCGCGAGAGGATCGAGTTCTGATGGCCACGGACACCGAACCCAAGGCCGCCGTCCGGGCCCCGGCCCCCGCACGCGGCCCGCGCGCCGGGACGGGGAACACGCCGGGGGTCTTCGGCACCCTGTCCCACCTCGCGCTGCTGGTCTGGGCGATCCTGATCATCGGCCCGATCCTGTGGACGTTCCTCGCCTCCTTCAAGACCAACACCGAGATCTTCGGCGACCCCATCACGCTGCCCGCCTCCTTCGGCTGGGACGCCTGGGGGTGGGCCTGGGAGAAGGCTCGCATCGGGCGGTACATGCTGAACACCGTCTTCGTGGTGGCGTGCAGCACGGCCGGGACCATGCTGCTGGGGTCGATGGCCGCCTACGTGCTGGCCCGCTACAGCTTCCCCGGCAACCGGGCGATCTACCTCCTGTTCGTCTCGGGCATGACCTTCCCGGTCTTCCTCGCGCTGGTCCCGCTGTTCCTCGTGGTGCGCAACCTCGGCCTGATCGACACCCACCTCGGCGTGATCCTGGTCTACATCGCCTACTCGCTGCCGTTCACCGTCTTCTTCCTCACGGCGTTCTTCAGGACGCTGCCCACCTCGGTGGCCGAGGCGGCGATGATGGACGGCTGCTCGCACACCCGGACGTTCTTCCAGGTCATGATGCCGATGGCCAAGCCCGGCCTGATCAGCATCACGATCTTCAACGTGCTGGGCCAGTGGAACCAGTACCTGCTGCCGCTCGTGCTGCTGACCGGAAACGTCGAGGACAGGTGGCTGATCACCCAGGGCATCGCCAACATCTCCGTCAGCGCCGGGCACGAGGCCAACTGGCCAGGCCTGTTCGCCGCGCTGAGCATGGCCATCGTCCCGGTAATGATCGTTTACATCGTCTTCCAGCGCCAGATCCAGTCGGGTCTCACCTCCGGCGCCGTCAAGTGACCGCATCCGGCCAAACCTCGGGGCTCGGCGCGTAATCCCGGGAGGGGTGCGGGGAGTCGTTCATATTCGGAAACGACTCCCGCCCCCCTCCCACGGAGACCCGATTCATGGCCCACCCCGACGAGGCTTTCCCCTTCCCGTTCTTCGGGGCGGGGGAGGCCGGTTACTACATGTGGGCCGAGGTGCACGTGCGCTTCGGCCGGCAGCCCACCACCTCCCAGCGCGCGGTCATCGAGGACACCGTCCCGCCCCCGCTGCGCGGATCGGTCAGCTGGTGCGGGGGACGCCAGCTCATGGTGGCCAGCGGCCTGTTCCTGCACGGCGCGCTGGTGCGCACCTACCCCCTCGCCGCGGGGGAGAACGACCGGATCGGCGACGACGGATGGCTGTACGCCGCCCCCTCACGGGTCGCTGCGCTCAACGCCGCCATCGAGTCGTGGCTGCTGGACATCCACCGGGAGTGCCCGGTCCTGGCCGCCTACCGGGCCGAAGACCCCGACGGCGGCGGCACCCGCCTGTCGGCCTGGCACGACTGGAGCCTGGGCCGGTTGCCTGAGCTGTTACCGGAGCTGGAACCGCTGCTGGAGGAGGGCGGCCACGCCACGTCGATGGCCCGCGGCGTCCTGGCCATGGCTCGCCGCGCGGGAAACCTGCAGGGGCTTGGCGTCTTCGCCGGGAACATGCTCTCCTGGTCCGATGGACCTGCTTGACGACTCCGCGGTGGAGCAGAAGCTCGCCGCCGTGCCCGAGTGGCGGCGCGAGGGCGACGAGATCCGCCGGACGATAACCGCCTCCGACTTCCCGACCGCGATCCGCATCGTGGACGAGATCGCGGTCGAGGCCGAGAAGCTCAACCACCACCCCGACATCGACATCCGCTGGCGGAGGCTGCACCTGGCGCTCACCACGCACGACGCCGGCGGCCTGACCGAGATGGACTTCAGGCTGGCCTCCCGGATCGACGAGATCGCCGCCGCCCACTGACGACACGGAGGAGATCCGCCACCGGCGCGTGCGAAGCACGCGCCGGTGGCGTTCGGGGAACTCCTGCCGTCGGTGGCGGGAGCCCCCAGAGGGCCGGCGAGCGGGTGCCGCCGGTGCGCGGGTGACGGCCACCGGTCCCGTGACCTGCGGGGTGTCTCGACGCGGGACGCGGGACGTTCCGTGCGTCCTGCCGGAAGCGGTGAACACCATGCGTGATCATACGATTACTCGCTATGGTGGCGCTGCTCTTGTCCGGCCCGGCCGAGGAGATCGCCGATGCGCAGCACCCTGGGAGCTCTCACCGCAGCCGTCGTCCTGCTCGGCACGGGGTGCGGCCAGCAGAGCGCCGCCCCGCATCCCGCAGGGCACGCTGCCGCCTCGTCGCTCCCCCCGGAGGTTCGCCTCGTCGGAGGCGGCACGCTCACCCCGCCCGCACCTCGCGCCTCCGCCGTCGTCTACGACACCGCGCTGGTGCCCGCCGGTGCGGCGGTCCGGGTCACGGCCGAGTCCGGGGCGGTCCTCGCCACCTCCACGCTCACGGTCAGCGGCATGCTCCCCCATCGCACGTACGGAGCGCACCTGCACGTCAACCCGTGCGGCTTCCGGCCGGACGACGCCGGGCCGCACTACCGGCAGTCCCACTCCCACTCCCACGCGAGCGCGCAGACCGAGGTGTGGCTGGACGTCACCACCGACGCGCGGGGCGGGGCCACCGCCACCACCAGCCATGACTGGGCGTTCCTCCCCGGCCGGCCGCCCCGTTCCCTGGTGATCCACGCCGAGGCCACCCGGGCCTCGGGCGCGAGGGCCGGTGACGCGGGCCCCCGCGTCGCGTGCGTCACCCTGGCCGAACGCTGAGGCCGCGACCGGGCGGGCCTGCCCGGTTCCACCGCCGGGGGCCATCGGGGAGACGGGGCCACCAGGGACAGGGACGGGGCCGGTCACCGGGGAGGGGACGGGCCTGCTGCCCTACTTCCCGGTGGCCAGCGTGAACCCGCCCCGGCTCAGCGAGATCAGCTCGGAGACGACCTTCGACTCGTCGAACGCCCTGGCCGGGTCGTTCGCCAGCACGGTGACCACGTACGTCCTGCCCTTGGCGGAACGGGCGAAGTACGACAGGTTCAGGACCCCGGGCTCGGAGCCGCCCTTGGCCCACACCGTCGGCCACTTCTCACGGTCCAGGCCGATGCTCAGGTCGTTGACCGACATGGCCTCGTCCACCTGCTCACCGTCGAGCGTGGCCAGCCCGGCGTAGGCACGGCAGACGTCGCGCGGCGAGCCGAACCACTCCACCGTGTTGATCTCGCGGGGCCTGTCCCACATGGAGAAGCTCTCCAGCGTCTGCTTGGCGAGGGTCTCCTCCAGGTAGGCGCGCTTGTCGGCGACGTCGACGTCCAGGTAGGTCCGGGCCTGATCCGGGTAGTTCACGCCCTTCAGCAGGAACATCTCCCGGGTGGTGAGGAAGGGGATGTTCCGCTTGTCGTGCTTGGACCAGCGGCGCATCGTGGTCTCCACGGCCTCGCGGCCGACGGTGCGGATCAGCAGGTCGGTGGCGGTGTTGTCGCTGATGGAGATCATCAGCCGGGCCGCCTCGCGGACCGTGGTGGTGCTGTTGTCGGGCCTGCCGTTCAGCCCGCCCGCACCCAGGCTCCGCCACTCCGGCTTGATCGTGAGCTCGGTGTTCCAGCTCAGCTCACCGGCGCGGATCTTCTCGGCCACGGCGCCCAGCACGTAGACCTTGAAGATCGAGCCCAGCGGCTGGACCTTGTCCGGCGCGACCGTGTGCGCCACCCTGCACCGGCCGTCCGCGTCGATCTCGGCGGCCAGGAAGCCCACGTTGGACGCCACCTCGCGCAGCCGGGCGTCGAGCTCCTTCCAGCTCTTCGGCGCGGCCGGGATCTGCGGCTGCGGGGATCTGATGGCGATCGAATTGATCTTTCCTTCGCCGTCCACGCCGAGCTGAAGGGTGAACCGCTGCCCGCCGAGGGTCCCGGTGCCCTCCAGCGCGGTGGGCGTCACCGTGGTGAGCTTCTCCAGCTGGTACCCGGCCACCTGCTTCGCGAAGTCGTTGAAGCCCTCGACCGTCAGTGACGCCAGCGCGTCGGCGTTGAAGTGCTCGCGCAGCTCGCTCTCCGCGATCGGGGTCCGCGACAGGGCCTCCAGGAACCAGCGCAGCTGCCGCCCGGCGGGGCTGTCGGGGATCTCCGGGACGGCCGACACCTCCACTGCCGTGGCGGCGTCCGGGGCGGTGAGCGCCACCGCGGGAACCGCTGCCGCGGGGACCGCCGCGGCAGCCAGGGCGAGGGTGAGCAGGTGCCTGGGTCGTAACGGCAACCGCATGGGCTCTCCTTCACACGAGGGATCTCAAGGTTTCACGGAGGACTGACTACCTTTCCGATGACCATGATCCGAAACCGGAAGCCGCTTCCGGAAGGGCCGCCGGGCGGTTCTGGTCGTACGCGCGCTGCCACGACCGCTCCCGGCCCGCCGGATGCGGCGCCACGACTGCTTCCGATTGACCGGACACGGCGCCACGACCGCTCCCGGCCCGTCGCGCACGGCGCCACGACCGCTCCCGATTCACTGGACACGGCGCCACGGCCGCCTCCGGCGGTGGCCGGGCTAGGTTCTGTCCGGCGGATCATGTGACCGTCTTGCCTTGGGGTCATTATTCCGGTCGTGGGGCGGGGCGATCTGACACATGACGAGTGGGCGCGACTTGCGCCGCACCTGCCGAAGTCCGGGCGCCGGGGTGGTCCTTGGAGCGACCACCGCAAGGTGGTCAACGGGATTCTGTTCCGGATCCGCACGGACATCCCGTGGCGGGATCTGCCGGAGCGGTTCGGGAGCTGGAAGACCATCTATGAGCGCCACCGTCGGTGGTCCGCGGACGGCACCCGGGACAGGATCCTCCAGGCGGTCCAAGCCGATGCCGATACCCAAGGGCGGGTGGACTGGGGCATGGTGAGCGTCGACTCCACCTCGTGCCGGGCCCACCAGCATGCGGCCGGGGCGCCGCGCAGAGCACCGCGGCTTCCGAAGAGGAGATCGACACCTCGCAGCACCGCTCCGACGAAGGACTCGGACGCTCCCGGGGTGGTCTGACCTGCAAGATCCACCTTGCCGGGGAGGGCGGTTGTCGGCCGCTGGCCCTGCTGGTCACGCCTGGCCAGTGGGGCGACAGTCCGCAGCTGATCCCGGTGCTTGAACGCATCCGGGTCAAGCGACCGGGCGGTGGCCGTCCGCGCACGCGCCCCGATCACCTGGGTGGCGATAAGGCTTACAGCTCCCGCCGCAATCGTCGCTACCTGCGCGGACGGCAGATTAAGCGCACCATCCCCGAGCCGAGGGATCAGCGGGCCAACCGCCGGCGCCGGGGCAGCCGGGGCGGACGGCCCGTCGGTTTCGACAAGGAGTTGTACAAGCGCCGGAACGAAGTTGAGCGCACGATCAACCGGCTCAAACACTCGAGGGTCGTGGCCACGCGGTATGACAAACGCGCTTACGTCTTCCATGGCACCGTCACCGTGGCCTCGACCCGCCTCTGGCTCAAGCCATGATCAGCCCGCCTCTAGAGCGTCTGCCCGCCGCGTCAGGTCTGCTGCGATGTCGTCCCAGTCCGGTCCGTGCAACCACAGGTTCTCGGCGGCCTTTCGCATCAGCGCCGGCTCGTCCGGTCGCTGCAAAAGCACCAGCCGATAGGACAAGTTGCAGGCCCAGACCGGCAGATGGCCGTCGACCACGTGCGGGCAGAGCTCACGCAGCATGGCCAGGATCGAATCCGCGCCGGCAAAGGTCAGTTCCTCGAGGAAGTAGCGCTCCTGATGGTCGAGGTCGCACTCTGGCGTAGGTCGGTACTCGTCTCCGTAGAGACACCGGGCGTGCTCCGTCAGGGTGCTGTGCATGTTCTGGAGTGTATGACGCCTTGATCCGCCGGACAGAACCTAGCCGAAGACCGCCGGGGGCGGGACGGGGACCACCACCGCGTCGCCGTCGTTCAGCGGCCGGGCACCGGCGACGAACTTGACGAGGTCCTCGCCGTGCACGCAGCGGGCCTGGGTGAGACCGCCCGCGGCCCTGCGGGTCAGCGCGGGCAGCGGCAGCGCCGCGCGGGAGGCGATGACGATGAGGTTGCCGAAACGGCGGCCCCGCAGCACGCCGGGCTCGGCCAGCAGCGCCACCCGGGGGAAGACCCCGCCGACGGTGGCGAGCACCCTGCGGGCGAAGGCGAGGCCCTTGCCGTCGGCGACGTTGACCAGCAGGGTTCCCGCCGGACGCAGCACACGGGCGACGTCTCCCATGTACTCGGTGGTGGCCAGCTCGATCGGCATCGTGGCACCGCTGAAGGCGTCCAGCACGAGCAGGTCGGCCGAGGCGTCGGCGAGCTCGGCGGTGGCGGCGCGGCCGTCGAGGATCTTCACCTTGAGCCTGGGCACGGACTTCAGCCGAAGCTGGTCCCTGACGAGCTGGACCAGGCCGCCGTCGGGCTCGGCGACGACCTGCCGGGAGCCGGGGCGGGTCGCCGCCACGTAACGGGGCAGCGTGCAGGCGCAGCCGCCCACGTGCACGGCGTCCAGCGGCCCCTCGTCGAGGAGGTCGACGACGTCGGCCATCAGCCGTACGTACTCGAAGTCGAGGTAGGTGGGGTCGTCGAGGTCCACGTACGACTGCGGGACGCCGTCTTTGGAGATCACCCAGCCGGAGGAGCGGTCGAGGTCCTGCAACAGGTCGACCTCGCCGAAGGTGACCGGGTATCGGCCCGGCATCGGTTCCCGCGGTTCCCGCCTGGCCATCGCCCTGATCCTCTTCTCTCCGCTGACCCACCCCGGGGAAACCCCCGGAACAAACCGTATGCGCAGCCGGGTGCTCACCGCTCCTGTCGCCGGCCCCGAGGCCGGCGGTCGTGTCTCCTTCCGCGGCCTCGGTGGCGGTGGTGTAGGAAGGGTCACAACCTACGATCCAGTAAGTTACGATACCGTAGGTTCATGACCTCGACCGTCACCGACAGGCTCGCGGAGACCGTCAAACCCCGTCTCCGCGGCTGGTTGCACGCCGGAGCGCTGCCCGTGGCGCTCGTTGCGGGTTTCGTCCTCGTCGCGCTGGGCCCGACCCTGCAGGCCCGGCTCGCCGCCGCGGTCTACGCGATCACGTCCGGCCTGCTCTTCGGCATCTCCGCCACCTACCATCGGAGCACGCTCTCCCCGCGGCAGGAGGCGGTTCTGCGCCGCCTCGACCACGCCAACATCTATCTGATCATCGCGGGCACCTACACCCCTTTCGCGTTGCTCGCCCTGGAGGGGACGGCCCGCGCGGCGGTCCTCGGGGTGGTGTGGGCCGGCGCGATCGCCGGGGTGCTGTTCCGGGTGGTGTGGACCGGGGCGCCCAGGTGGCTGTCGACCGCGCTCTACATCGTCCTGGGCTGGACGGCGGTCTTCGTCCTGCCCCAGCTGGTGGCGGGGGCGGGCGTGGCAGCGGTGGCGCTGGTCTTCGTCGGCGGCGTCCTGTACACCGCCGGGGGGATCGTCTACGCCATGCGCCGTCCCGACCCCGCCCCCCGCTGGTTCGGCTTCCACGAGGTCTTCCACGCCTTCACCATCGCGGCCTACGTGGCCCAGTACGTGGCGGTGTCCCTGGTCGTCTACACGGCGGCCTGACGCTCCGGAGCGCGCGGGGCTCCAGGACGCGCCGGGGCGTTCACGGCACTCCATGACGCGTCGAAAGCTAGTCCGATTTGACCCTTTTGTGGTGTCCGGTAGGGGGTCCTACGGAAAGGAGACAGTCAAGCGACAAAGAAGGGGGGCGGAAGTGGACGAGCTATCCCGCACCTGGTGGGTGTATCTGGTCCGGGGTGCGTGCGCGATCCTGTTCGGCCTGCTGGCCGTCGTCTGGCCGGACATCACGCTCTACGCCCTGGTCGTCGTCTTCGGCGCCTTCGCCGTCGTCAACGGGGTCTTCTCGCTGTTCAACGCCGGGCGGGGAGGATCTCGGGCCTGGATGATCCTGGCCGGTGTCGTGGGCATCCTGGCCGGTGTCGCGGTCCTCCTCTGGCCGGGGATCACCGCGCTGTCCCTGCTGGTCCTCATCGCGGCCTGGGCCATCGCCGTCGGCATCCTGGAGATCGTGGCGGCGGTCCGGCTGCGCAAGGTCATGGAGGGTGAGTGGACCTTCATCGTCAGCGGTGTGCTGTCGGTGCTGTTCGGCCTTCTGCTGCTGGCCTGGCCGGCGGCCGGCGCGCTCGCCATGATCTGGCTCATCGGCACGATGGCCATCGTCTACGGCGTTGCCCTGCTGATGCTGGCGTTCCGGCTGCGGGGCCTCGGCATGCGGAGCCCCGGCGCCCCCGGCCGTACGCCCCGGGCGGCCTGAGAGCCCGACTCTCGCCTCGTGCGGGTGCCGGATGTCCGCCTTGTGCGGGTGCCTGGCATCCGCGTCGCGTCGTATGCGCGACTGACGCCCGGCTTCCCGCGGTCTCGCGCCGTGCGGGTTCCGACGCCCGGCCCGTGACCATGGGCCGGGTGGTCCCGCATGTGCGTGTCGGACATCTATCGCAGGAAAATATTCACAATAACTGGACTTAAAGCGTAATGTCTCCGTGTTAGCACGCGAAAGACGGGGGATCATCTGCCCGACTCGCTGTGGAGGGGACATGGACGTGCACGGCCGTCTCGCTCGTCATCTGCTCGTCGACGGTTACCGGCTGGTGCTGGACCTCGATCGGAGCCGGGGCTCCCGGCTCGTCGACGCCCACACCGGCCGGAGCTATCTGGACTTCTACACCTTCTTCGCCTCCGCGCCGCTCGGCGTGAACCCGTTCGACGACGACCCGGAGTTCCTGGCGCTGCTCGGCCGGGTCGCCGCCAACAAGCCGGCCAACTCCGACCTCTACACCGGCCACCTGGCCGAGTTCGTCGAGACGTTCGTCCGGGTGCTGGGTGATCCCGAGCTGCCGCACCTGTTCTTCGTGGAGGGCGGCGCACTGGCCGTGGAGAACGCGCTGAAGTGCGCCTTCGACTGGAAGAGCCGCCGCAACGCCGCGGCCGGCCGCTCGCCGGAGCTGGGCACCCGGGTGCTCCACCTCACCCGTGCCTTCCACGGGCGTAGCGGTTACACCCTCTCGCTGACCAACACCGACCCGGTCAAGACCGACCGCTTCCCGAAGTTCGACTGGCCCAGGATCGAGGTTCCGGCGATCCACTTCGGCGACGTCGAGGCCGCCGAGGAGCGGGCCCTGGCCGCCGCACGGGCGGCCTTCGAACGCCACCCGCACGACATCGCCTGCTTCATCGCCGAGCCCATCCAGGGGGAGGGGGGTGACAACCACATGCGGGCCGAGTTCCTGCTCGCGATGGAGCGGCTCTGCCACGAGCACGACGCGCTTGTCGTCATGGACGAGGTGCAGACCGGCGGCGGGACCACCGGCACCCCCTGGGCGTACCAGCAGCTGGGCCTGCACCCCGACATCGTGGCCTTCGCCAAGAAGATCCAGGTCGGCGGGGTGATGGCCGGACGCAGAGTCGACGAGGTGCCCGGCAACGTCTTCCAGGTCAGCGGCAGGATCAACTCCACCTGGGGAGGCGGGCTGGTCGACATGGTCCGCTCACGCCGGATGTTGGAGATCGTGGAGCGCGACGGCCTGATCCCGCGGGCGGGCAGGCTCGGCACCGAGCTTCTCACCGGTCTGCTGGGGCTTCAGGAGCGCTTCCCCGACCTGGTGGAGAACGCCCGGGGACGCGGCCTGATGTGCGCCTTCGACCTGCCGGACGCCGTCGAGCGTGATCTGCTGGTGGCCCGGCTCAGGGAGGATGAGGGCGTGCTGGCCCTACCGTGCGGCGAGCGGTCGGTACGGCTGCGTCCCGCGCTGTCGGTCACCTCCGACGAACTGTCGGAGGGCGTCGCCGCCATCGGCCGCGTCCTGACGGCATTCCGCGACCTGCGCCTTTCGGCCTAGCCGCCGCACCCCGGCCCCGCCCCGGTTCGGGCAGTCATCCCTGACTTCCGCGTCCAGGTCCCGGTCCGGGCGTCCGGCTCGGCCGCCGCGTCCAGGCGCCGCCTCGCCGGCCCCGCCCTGGTCTCCGCGTCCAGGCCCCGGTTCCGGTCCGCCTCGCCGGCCCGTGACCGGGGTCAGGCGCAGGGTCGGTGGTCGGGTGGTTTCTCCCCGGACACCCGCTTCAGCCACACGCCGATCGCGGTGCCCCGGCAGTCGGCGCCAAGCTTGGCGTAGATGCGGTTGACGTGGTTCTTCACGGTCTTCTCGCTCAGGAACAGGTGCTGGGCTATCTGCCCGTTGGAACGACCGGCCGCGATCAACTCCATGACTTCGGTCTCCCGCCTGCTCAGGCGGGCCACGACTTTCGGGTCCGCGTCGAACGGGACGTCGTCGACTCTCATCCGGCCTCCGTGGTTGCAACACGGTCAGGTCGCCGAACCCCCGAGCTCACGGCGTAGCGATAGCTGCGAGCATAACCCGCGATATCCGTTTTTGGTGGATGAGGTGACAACGCAGAACGGCCGGTCCGTGAGGACCGGCCGTTCCCGTGGGGTGAGTGAAGGGACTTGAACCCTCGACATCCAGGACCACAACCTGGCGCTCTGCCAACTGAGCTACACCCACCATCGCCGCCGCAGCAGCACATGAAAAGTGTAGCGGGCTTTGGGAGTCGTTTCGCACCTGGTTTTCGGCGAGCCGCTCACACTGTGCCGGTAATCACACTCTCGGCGATGCCCCGGGCGGTGACGGAGTCGGGGCCCGGCTGGGGTACGAAGATCGCCGCACGGTAGTAGCGCAGCTCACGGATGCTCTCGACGATGTCGGCCAGCGCCCGGTGACCCCCCTGCTTCTCGGGCGAGGCGAAGTAGACCCGCGGGTACCACCGCCGGGCCAGTTCCTTGACCGACGACACGTCGATCATCCGGTAGTGCAGGAACGCGTCCACTGCGGGCATGTCGCGTGAGAGGAACGAACGGTCCGTGGCGATGGAGTTGCCGCACAACGGGGCCCGCTTCGGTTCCGGGATGTGACGGCTGATGTAGCCCAGGACCATCGACTCGGCCTCGGCCAGCGTCACGCCTGCGGCCAGCGCCTCCAGCAGGCCGGAGGCGGTGTGCATCTCACGCACCACGTCCGACATCTGCTCCAGCGACTCGGGCGGAGGCTTGATCACCACGTCCACGCCCTCGTCAAGCTGGTTCAGCTCGCCGTCGGTGACCACGCAGGCCACCTCGACGAGGGCGTCACGGCCGAGGTCGAGCCCGGTCATCTCACAGTCGATCCAGACCAGCAGGTCACTCATAGCCTTCAGGGTAGTCCTCCTCCTCAGGAGAGCTTCAGGGACTTGATGACCTGGTCGGCGACCGACAGGCCCAGATTGTCCGGTACGGAGACGTAGGCCAGCGCCGGGGTGGCTCCCGCGCCGCGGTCCACGATCACGAACGCCGCTCGTTCCCGCTTCCACTTCCAGCCGTTGGCCGCGGACTGCTCGGAGAAGTCGAGATCGATCATGAGGAGCCAGGCGTCTCTGCCGCCCACCTTGATGGCCTTGTCCTCGACGATCTTCCGCTGGTGCGGCGGGCTGTAGAAGGCGGGTTCGACCACCTGCAGCAACGTCGCGGCGGTCGAACGCATGCTCGCGGGGCCGTTGTAGCCGTACGCGGTCGGCAGTTCACCGGTGAAGACGTTGCCCAGCCAGTCGTTGCCCTGGCCGTCGAAGTCGCTCTGCGCGACGGCCACGACCCCGCTGGTCCACTTGATGCCGAGCGAGCCGCCGAGATTCGCCGGAACCCGCCACGAGCCGCCGGGGACCTCGAAGGACAGCCCGGTCACCGGGTCGGTGACGCGACCGTCCTGCGGCTGGGGCGCCGCGCCGGAACTCGGCTGCTGCGAGGGAGTCCCCTCCGGGGTCGGCGGCGCCGAGGGCCGGCGGCTCAGCGTGGGAACAGGGGCGGGCAACCCGGTGGGGCCGCCCGCGTTGTCCGTACGGTTGACGTCGACCAGGTAGATCACGCCGATCAGGACCACGACGGCCAGGACCAGCGCACCGCTGCCGCCCAGGATCCACGGCAGCGGGCTGTTCCTGCGGGGCGGGGGGCCGGCGGGGTAACCGCCGAACTGCGGGGAGGGCAACTGCATGGTGACGCCGCCCTGCCCGGCACCCCACTGTGGCTGAGCACCGTGCGGGGGCGGGCCGCTCCACTGTGGCTGACCGGCACCCTGGCCCTGCGGCCCACCACCGGGGCCCGGGTCCTGTGGGCTGGCCCACTGTGGCTGACCGGCACCCGGCTCCTGGGGTCCGCCACCGGGGCCCGGGTCCTGTGGGCTGGCCCACTGTGGCTGACCGGCACCCGGCTCCTGGGGTCCGCCACCGGGGCCCGGGTCCTGTGGGCTGGCCCACTGTGGCTGACCGGCACCCGGCTCCTGGGGTCCGCCACCGGGGCCTGAGTTCTGCGGGCCGGTCCACCGGGGCTGCTCCGCATCCGAACCCTGCGGGCCGGTCCACCGGGGTTGTTCCGTGCCGGGCCCCTGCGGGCCGCTCTCCTGCGGCTGCTCCGCGTCTGAGTCCCCGTGCCGGACGGCGGGCCCGTCACCCCCCGCCGCAGGGTCGCCGGGTGCGGCCGGATCGTCGAACCCCGCCTGGTTACCGGGGGCCGTCGAGCCGCCGGGTGCGGCCGGGCCGCCGGATCCCGGAATCGGATCCGCCTGCTGAGGGGCGG
Source organism: Streptosporangium becharense (assembly GCF_014204985.1). Classification (NCBI taxonomy): domain Bacteria; kingdom Bacillati; phylum Actinomycetota; class Actinomycetes; order Streptosporangiales; family Streptosporangiaceae; genus Streptosporangium; species Streptosporangium becharense. Next base: position 5,469,260 of record NZ_JACHMP010000001.1, read on the forward strand.
TCTCCGCAGGCTGCGGTTGGAGGAGGACGGAGCCCGTCTGCGGCCCCTGGGACGCCGTCTGCCCCGCGAGGGATTCCATCGCGTGGGTGGCATCGGTCCACTGGCTCCCGTCCCACCACCGCAGATGTGGTGAGCCGTAGGGGTCGGGATACCAGCCGGATGGGGTCTGCGTGGTCATGGCCGTCAGAGTAGTGAGAACCGCCTGGCGGTGCATCGCGGGGCCGGCGGGACGTCATGAACACCGGTAGGTGAAGCTCGTCCTGTCCTGGAGCTTCTTCCCCACGGGCAGCGGGGAGACCAGTTCCAGGGTGGCGGTGCCCCGGAAGCTCCCCTCGCCCTTGACCGTCCACTCCAGGGTCACCCGGTGCGAGGTCGTTCCGGGCGGGATCCGGTCACTCTGCTCGATCGGCTCCTCGCGGTCGCTCCGCCTCCACCGGTAGCGGATCTCGCCCGCGGAACCGTTCGTTGAGAACACGCCGGTGATCTTGACGGTCGTGTCGCATCCCTGGGTCTTCTTCGGCGCGCGCGCGTCGACCTTCGTCACCTCCAGCGACGCGGCGGGATCACGGAACAACCACACCGCCACCCCGGCCACGACCATCAGCGACAGGATCACCGCGGAGAGGGCCGTACGGCCGCGGCGGCGGGCGGGAGAGAGGGAGGGTGGGCGGGCGGCGGCTCTCCTGAGCCGGTCACCGGCCAGTTCGGTCTCCTGCTGTCCCCGGCCGGCCCGCCACACCTGGGCGGCGGTGGTGTCCGGCGGCACCCCGGGGCCGAAGCGCAGTGCCACGTCCTCGGCGCGGGGCTCGCCGGCCGCGGGGACACGGAGCATCGTGACGACCTCACCCTCGTCACGGCCCGACGGCGTGGAGGCCGCCGGGCTCGTCCAGCCGGAGGCGGAGGCAGCCGGACTCGTCCGGGCGGGCGTGGAGACCGTCGGGTTCGCCCAGGCGGGCGGGGAGGCCGCCGGGTTCGCCGCACCGGGGGTGGCGTACGCCGACCACAGGCGCACGGTCTCGGCGAGGCCGGCGTGCCCGGTGAGGCCGGGCGGCTGCCGGTCCAGTCCGGAGAGCAGGGTGTCGCGGGCCGTGGCGAGGCCGTGCAGGGAGGCCGTCGCCGCCACCCGCTCGAACAGGGCGGCGGTCTGTGGTTCGCCGGCGGCCCAGGTCGCTGCCAGGCCGCGGGCCAGCGACGCCCAGGCCGCCACGTCACGCTCCGGCGCCGGCGGGCGGCCGAACAGCGCGTCGGTCAGGCCCCGCTTGGCGAGCAGCGCCGACCCGTCCGCGGCGATCACCACATTGCCGGGATGCAGCTCCCCGTGGGTCAGCCCGGCGGCGTGCACGGCCAGCAGCGTCCGTGCGGTCTCCATCAGGACGGCGGCCGCGCCGTCCGCGCCGGGTCCGTCGGACCCGGGGACGCCGGACAGCAGGTCGCCCACGGTCGGCCCGGCCGGCGCGGCGGTGAGCAGCCACACCTCACCCTGGGCCGTGACCAGGTCGGCGACGGGGAGCAGGCCGGTCAGGCCGTCCCGGGCGAGCCCGCGGTCGGTGAGCACGGCGGCGACCAGCCGCTCGCGCGCCGCGGCGTCGGTGACCAGCCCCGGCTCGAACCTCAGCACGCCGCCCGGCTGCCCGCCGGGCGTCACGGCGGAGGACCAGGTGCCCAGGTCGTCGGCCCACACGCGGCCCGCCAGCCGGAATCCGGCCACGTCCTGCCGCCCAACGCTCATCGTGGCCTCGTTCCTCCGTCTACCGCCGTCTGCGGTGCCGTCCCGTCACGCCGCGCTTGACGGCCAGTGTGAACGGTACGGTACCGCTCGTCACCAGCCCCAGCGCGAGGAGCGTGGCGGGGGCCGTCTCCACGGGGGGCGTGGCCGGGCCGATGGTCAGGCGCGGCTCCTGGGGGGTGCCCTGCGTCGGCTCGGGGCGGTCGGAGGTGGGAGGGTCGCCGGGCACGGTGGGCGCCGTCGTCGGCTCGTTCGCCGTCCTGGTGGGCGCCGCCGTCGGCGCGGACGACGGGCTGTCTGCCGGGGAGTCCGGTCGGTCGATGACGGAACTGTCCTCCGACGAGGGGGTGGGCGACGGCTCGGCAGTGGGCCGCGTCGTCGGACGGGCGGTCGGCCGGGTGGTCGGTCGCGTGGTGGGCTTCTTGGTGGGTGTGCGCGAGGCCGTGGGCGTCGGGGTGGACCTGGCCGCGGTCGGCGCGACCGTGGGGACGGTGGCGGGGGCGGTGGTCGAGGGGCTCTCGGTGGGGCTCTTGGTGGGGGTGTCCTCCGCCGACGGTGTCTCCTCGGGTTCCTCGGTCTCGTCCACGGGGAGGGCCGGGTCGTCCAGCAGGATCTCCGACGGGGTGGGATCCTGCGTGCTGACGGAGCTCTGCGACCGGGCCTCCGTGGCGCCGCCGACATTGATCAGGGCCGCGGTCACGCCGCCGATCACCGCGATGCAGCCGATGGCGGCGAGGATCTTGATGCCCAGCCTGCCGAACGGTGGGTCCCTGTCGTCGAGGTCCAGGTCCAGGTCGGATTGCGTGTCCGAGCGGGTGCCGGATCGTGTGTCCGAGCGGGTGCCGGAGCCGAGGTCGGTCCGGGCGAGTGAGGTGTCGGCCCGCGGAGCGGGCGAGTCCAGCGGGAAGAACGGCGCCAGCAGCGTGGCCATCGAGGCCAGGCGGCGCAGGCCCCGGCGTTGCCAGTCGGGCCCGTAGGCGTCGGCGGCGACGGCCTCCAGTTCGGTGAGGAAGGCGGTGGCGGTCGGCGGCCGGTCCGCGGGATGCTTGGCCAGGCCGCGCTCGATCAGCCCCTGGAGCGCCGGCGGCACCTCCTCGACGGGCGGCGGCATGCTCTGGTGCTGGCGGGTCAGCGCGGCGATGTTCGTGGCGCGGAAGGGGCGGGTGCCCGTCAGGCACTCGAAGAAGACGACGGTCGCGGCGTAGACGTCGGTGGCCGGGCCGGCCGGGCCGCCCAGCCACTGCTCGGGGGCCATGTACGGCGGGGTGCCCGCGGGGGCGTCGCCGTCACCGGAGCGCAACGCGATGCCGAAGTCGACGAGCTTGCTCGTCCCGTCGGCGTCCACCATCACGTTCTCGGGCTTGAAGTCGCGGTGCACGACGCCGGCCGCGTGCGCGGCGGCCAGCCCCAGCAGCGAGCCCTTCAGCACGGCCAGCGCCGCCTCGGGGCCGGTCGGCCCCTCCGAGCGCAGCAGCGACCGCAGGGCGACGCCGTTGACCAGTTCCATCACGATGGCGGCGCCGGCGCCCGACTCGACGTAGTCGTACAGCTGCACGGTATGCGGGCCGCTCAGCGTGTGCAGCAGCCGCGCCTCGTGCCGGAAGCGCGCGACGAACCCGACGTCGCTCCGCAGCTCGTCGGACAGATACTTGATCGCCACCAGGACGCCGTCGGCGTCGTGCCGCGCCATCACCACCCGTCCGGCCGCGCCGGCGCCCAGCTCGCGGACCTCGCTGTAACCGGGGACCCGCCAGGCGGATGACGTGCCGTGCATAACGGTCTCCTCTTGTCTGGGCCCCCACCCGCGAAAGACGGACCGTAGCTTAGCGATAGATCATTAAATTCCGCTCATTAATCACAAATTGGTCTCGTGTGTGAGGTCGGTCACCGGAGGGGTCCTATCGCGCCGGCGCGGTCCGCGACGCGATGTGCGCGGGCACCGGCAGCTCCGCCGTCATGGTGGGGTCGGGTTCCGGAGCCCCCCACACCTGGTGGAGCGGGAGGACACCGGCCCAGATCGGCAGCGCGCGGTCCTCCTCGTCGTCGTTCGGAGGACCCTGGCGCACCTTCACCGACGCCTCGGCGAGCGACAGGGCGAGCACGGTGGTCGCGGCGAGCTCCTTGCGGGTCGGCTTGCGGGCGACGTCCCACTGGCCGGGGGCGAGCTGTTCGGTGATCGCCCGCAGACCGGCCAGGCACTCCTCGGGGTCCTCCACCCGGCGCGGCCGGCCGTAGATCATGGCTGAGCGGTAGTTGAGCGAGTGACTGAAGACCGACCTGGCCAGCACGATCCCGTCCAGGTGCGTCACCGTGACGCAGACCTCGCCCGTGTTCCGCAGGGAGGCGGCGCCGGTGGAGCCGTGCAGGTAGAGGGTGTCGTCGATCCGGCCGTAGCAGGTGGGCACGACCATGGGAGAGCCGTCCGCCACGACGCCCAGATGGCAGACCATCCCGGCGTCCAGCACCGCGTACAGGTCCTCGCGGCGGCTGAGGGCCCGGTGCTTGGAACGGCCGAGCGTGGTGCGGGGAGTCGTAGAGAGCATGGTCCATAACGTAGAAAAGAAGTGGATACTTAATACACGGCCACTTTCAACCTGTTTCAGGAGACCACTTTGTCGCGCCACTCCGTCGACCTCCCGCTGTCGGTGGACCGTGCGGCCGGTACGGCCCTGTGCGTCCAGCTCGGCGACCGCCTGCGGACGGCCATGCGTGACGGCACCCTCAAGCCGGGGGAGCGGTTGCCCTCCACCAGGGCACTCGCCCGCCAGCTGGCGGTCAGCCGTACCGTCGTCACGGAGGCGTACCAGCAGCTGTACGCGGAGGGCTGGCTCGACGGCCGGCACGGTTCCGGCACCTACGTGGCCGACATGGTGGTCCACCTGCCGCCGACCGGACCGGCTCCCGGGGTGGCTTTCGGACCGGCTTCCGGGTCGCCTCCCGGACCGGCTCCCGGGGCGGCCGCCCTCTCGCCGGGGGGCCGGGACGGATCCGCGGACGGGTGCCCGGTGTCCCGTCCCGGCGGGGACGCGGCGCCGGGTGGTGCCGGCGGAGTCCGGACCTCCGCGCGGTCCCGGCCGGTGGAGGCCGTGCGGGGGGCGGAGGGAGTGGTCGACCTGCGTCCAGGGCAGCCGTGGGTCCTCGACTACGACCGGGCGGCCTGGCGCAGGGCCTGGCGCGGTGCTGCGGACCTGCCGCCGGCGGCGGACCCCGACCCCTACGGCCTTCCGCGGCTGCGGACGGCCCTGGCCGAACATCTCCGCAGAACCAGGGCGATCCCCGTCGGGCCCGAGAACGTCATGATCACTCGGGGGACCGGGAACGGCCTCGACCTCGTCGCCGCCACCCTCCTGCGGCCCGGCGACCGGGCGGGCGTGGAGGAGCCCGGTTACCGCGTCGCCAGGAACGCCTTCGCCGGACGCGGTGCGCAGGTCGTGCCCTGTCCGGTCGACGAGGACGGTGTCGTCGTCGACGACCTCCCCGCTGACCTGCGCCTGCTGTACACCACCCCCGCGCACCAGTTCCCCCTGGGCGGGCGCCTGCCGGTCCCGCGGCGGGAGCGGCTCCTGGCCTGGGCCCGTGCCACCGGGGCGGTCGTCGTGGAGGACGACTACGACGCCGAGTTCCGCTACGACGTGGCCCCGCTGCCCGCCCTGTACGGCATCGACCCCGGGCGGGTCGTGCTGCTGGGCAGCCTGAGCAAGGCCCTGACGCCCGACATCGGCGTCGGCTGGCTGGTGGCCCCGCCGAGCCTGCTCGCCGCCGTCGCCCTGACCAGGGACGATCTGGCCGACCGGACGAGTGGCCCTGCTCAGCAGGCGGTCGCCGTGCTGCTGGAACGGGGGGATCTGGACCGGCATCTGCGCCGCATGAGGTTGGAGTACGCCAGACGCCGCGCCGCGGTCGTCGACATCCTCGGGGACCGGGTCACCGGCGACACCGCCGGGCTGCACGTCATGGTGGAGCTTCCCGAGCACGAGGTCGGGCCCCTGGTCGAGGCCGCCCGGCGGCGCGGGGTGCTGCTGGACTCGCTGGCCCGCCACCACCACGGGCCGCAGCGCAGGCACGGCCTCGTGCTCGGCTACGGCTCCGCCTCGCTGGCGGACCTCAGACGCGGGGTCGCGACGGTCGCCGGGCTGATCGGCCGGCCGTCGCCCCCGCTCAGGACATGATCGTTGTGCGCAGGCGGCCGTACGTCTTCAGGGCCCGGTCGGCGGTGGTCCGCAGCATCGGATGGGCGAGGACCGTGCCGCGCGCCTTGCGGACCGGGACCCGGAGCATCCAGTGCACCCCGGCGCCGGCGCTGGGCCGGGCGACGCGGCCCTCGGCCACCTCGTACTCGCCGTTCTTGAGCTTCTCCTTGTACTCCTTCTCGCCGCGGCCCATGTCGATGACCTGGATGCCGGTCGCGGCGGCCTTCTCGGCCATGGCCAGGTGGTGGATCAGGCCGGGGGAGTACTTGGCGTACGCGGTGTCGTAGGCGGGGAACCAGCCCGCGAGCGTGGTGCCGGTGCGCAGCCCGAAGTGGCCGGCGACGGGCCGGTCGTCGACGTAGAGCATGTCGAGGACCCCGCCGAAGTGCTCGTTGTCGGTGGCGAGCAGCCGCTCGACCAGCTTCACGATCCACGGCCGGGCGAAACGGTCGGTCCGGCCGGTGCGGCGGTACTGCTCGGTCTTCCAGCCCAGGAGGGTGCGCAGCGGCGCCAGGTCCTTGATGCCGTACTCGTGCCGGACGGGGCCGACGTCACGCTGCAGCTTGCGGCTCTTGTACGCCGTCGAGCGGTAGGTCTTGCCGGAGTTGACCTTGACCGTCTCGATGTAGGACTCGAAGCCGTCACGCAGGTCGATGATCGGTGAGGGGTGCCGGCTGTGCCCCGCCTGGAGCAGCGGCTGGCCGGGAGCCAGGTGGTCGAACTCGAAGACTGCCAGACCACAGGCCTTGATCAACCAGTGCGGGTCGATCTCCACGTCCTTGGCGTGGACGAGCCCCTGCGCGTCGGTCAACCCCGCCGCCACCGGCATGCCGATGCCCATCGGATGCCGTTCGAACGGGAAGAACCCTACGGTGTCCGGCCCATCGTGCAGCACCGCCACCCGGACGCGTTCTTGGAGCGCGCCAACGGTGGTCGTGAACTCGGGCGACAGGAACGGACTGTCGAAGACGGGGTTGGAAGCCTGCAGTGCCCTCCACCGGTCGATGTCGGTCTTGCCGAGGTCTCGGGGTTGAACGATTGAGACGCGCATGAGCTCCTACTGGGGTGTGCGGCTTCCCCTACGACGCCCCGGACGGGGAGGGACACCGTAAGCCCAAGCATGCTGGGAGACACGTAATGTAACGATAAAGGAAGGGGAAGGGCCAGAGCCCGGAGTCGGCGTAAAGTTTCGCGGCCACGTCCGGCCATGTTCCGTCATTAGCGGTATGTCTCCCTTAACCCATACCTTTCCCATCTTCATCCGCTCCTGCCACTCCTGCTGGCGCCCCAAACCCGAGTGGCGTTCTAATTGGTGGCCATGAGCATCCCTGGGATCGACCGGGTCCGCCTGACCGCATGGATGGCCGCCAACGTCCCCGACGCCGGGGAGCCGACCGGCGTCTCCCTGATCGCGGGCGGCAGGTCCAATCTCACCTACGTCGTGGAGACCCCGGAGCGCCGCCTGGTGCTCCGCCGCCCGCCGCTGGGCCACGTGCTGCCGACCGCCCACGACATGGGGCGTGAATGGCGGGTGATCTCAGCCCTCGCACCCACCCCGGTTCCCGTCCCCGAGCCCGTCGCCTTCTGCGGTGACCCGGACGTCATCGGGGCACCGTTCTACCTCATGGCGCACGTGGACGGCGTCGCGGTGCGGAGCCGGCAGGACGCCGCGCGGCTCTCCCCCGAGCAGGCCCGCAGGCTCTCCGAGCGCCTGGCCGAGGTGCTCGCCGCGATCCACGCGGTCGACTACGAGGCGGCCGGGCTGGGCGGCTTCGGGCGTCCGGAGGGGTACCTGGCCCGCCAGTTGGAACGCTGGGGCCAGCAGTGGGAGCGGTCGAAGACCGCCGAGCTGCCCGAGTACGACCGGCTGGCGGCCCGGCTGCGCGAGCGGCTGCCCGCCCGGTCCGCGGCCACGCTGGTCCACGGGGACTACCGGCTGGACAACACGCTGGTCGAGATCTCCGCCGCCCCGGACATCCTCGCCGTCGTCGACTGGGAGATGTCCACCCTCGGCGACCCGCTCGCCGACCTGGGCCTGACCCTCACCTACTGGCAGGACCCCGGCGACCTGGAACGCGCCTCGATCCCGGTCGCGGCGGGCGTCACCGTCACCCCCGGGTTCCTCACGGCCCGGGAGTTCGCCGCCCACTACGCCGAGATCTCCGGCGCCGACCTGTCCGACCTGGACTTCTACCTGGCGTTCGGGAACTTCAAGCTCGCGGTGATCATCGAGGGCATCCACGCCAGGTTCAAGCAGGGCAAGACCGTGGGGGAGGGGTTCGAGGACATCGGCGCGGCGGTTCCCACCCTCGTCGAGCGGGCTCACCGGGTGCTCGACGGCTGAGCGGCCCGCCGCGGACCACTGCGGACCGCCCGAACCACCGCGGCCCGCCGCAGACCGCCCGGACCACCGGAGACCGCCCGGACCACTGCGGTCCGCTTGAACAGTGGCGGTCTGCCCGAACCAGTGCGAACCAGTGCGGACCACCGCGAACCACCACCGGGCGGGAAGCCGGGCGGCCCCGGCGGCAGGGGTAGGAAGGGGTGCGAAGCAGGCCGAAAACTGCGGTAGAAGTTTCAAGCGATCTGCAAGTCGCCCTTCCTAGGCTGGAACGCGCGGCGGGTAACACTTGCCTGTGAACCGTGCCCCGGGCACGGTATCCGGCGCCGTTACTGTGGAACGCTACATTGGATGACCTGCGAAGATTGAGGAACCCGGTGATACCCACTAACGGACGGCACCAGCGGCGACGCCCGGCCTGGCCGATCGCCCTCGCGGCGACGGCTGTGACGGTGGTTCTCCTGGTGGGAATCATCGTCTTCGCCGGCAGACCGGACATTCCTCGCGGACAGGTCGTGACGATTCCCCCGCCGCAGCCGGCACCCGTGCTGGAGGCACCGCCCGTCGTCGACGCCTGGCCGCGCTGGGGCATCACCCACACCGAGTTCAGCGCCGACAACGCCACCAGCGAGGTCAGCGGGGCCGCCGCGCACGTCCTCGGCCGGGTCCCGATGCTGCAGAACCAGCACATCATGGGCTGGGGTGCGGACAACCCCGAACCCGTGGCGGGCAAGTACAACTTCCGCGACCTCGACAGCCGCCTCCAGTTCATGGCGCAGGCCAAGGCCGTTCCCATCATCACGCTCTGCTGCGCACCCGACTGGATGAAGGGCGGCACCTCGGGCCGGACCGACTGGGCGGAGCTGGAGACCGCGCCTCGCCGCGAGCACTTCGACGCCTACGCCAAGCTCGCCGCGACGGTCGCCAAGCGCTACCCCACCGTCAAGCACTACATGGTCTGGAACGAGCTCAAGGGCTTCTGGAACACCGCCCAGAACCGGTGGGACATCGAGGGCTACACCGAGCTGTACAACAAGGTCTACACCGCTCTCAAGGCCGTGAACAAGGACATCAAGGTCGGCGGGCCGTACGTCTCGGTCGGCAGCAGCCCCCCGGCGGAGGGCAGGACCTCCGAGGTCAAGGGCGCCTGGGGAGTCGTCGACCAGCGTGACCTCGACGCCGTCTCCTACTGGATCAAGAACAAGAAGGGTGCCGACTTCATCATCGTCGACGGCGCCTCGGTCACCAAGGAGGCCGGCGCCTACCCCGACGAGTTCACCGCCCTCGGCAAGTTCAGCGCTCTCACCACCTGGCTCAGGGAGAAGAGCGGCGGCCTGCCGGTCTGGTGGGCCGAGTGGTACGTCGAGCCGAACAGCAGAGACTGGGCCGAAGACCGTCGCATCGCCGTCCAGACGGCCGCGATGATGGAGTTCGCCGCCAGCGGCGCCGCCACCTCGCTCTACTGGAGCCCGCAGCGCAAGGACGCCGACGAGTGCCAGGGCTGCCTGTGGAACCCCGAGACCGGCGCCGAGCTGCCCATGGCGGGCATCATGAGCGGCTTCACCAAGTGGTTCCCCGCCGACGTCGCGCTGGAGACGGTCACCTCCTCCGACACCAGGGTCAAGGTCCTCGCCCAGGCGCGCCAGCTCGTGATGGTCAACACCGCCGACACGGCCGTGACCACCACGGTGGACGGCAAGCAGTTCCAGCTCAAGGCGTACGAGGTCAAGTGGAGCGCGCGCGGCGGCGCCTGACGCCGGGGAGCGCCGTGTGGCGCGGAGGGCGGACGAAGGCGGGCCTGCGTCCGTTGGTGAGCCAGCGCAGCCACCACTCCACGGGCCCGTAGCGGTACCGGGCGAGCCACAGGCGGCTGTAGGCGGCCTGTGCCGCGAACAGGAGGAACCCGATCGACACCACGGGCAGCGGGCTGAGCGTCTCCACGAGGCTCAGCCCGTAGCCGGTGAAGATCAGCGAGCAGATCAGCGACTGGGCCAGGTAGTTGGTCAACGCCATCCGTCCGGGAGGCGCGAACAGCGCGGCCAGGCGCGGCACCGCCGGCAGCACGCGCAGCAGCGTGGCGGCGTACGCCGCGGCCAGCAGCGGCGAGGTGACCAGGTTCACCGACTGCCCGAGCATGTGGTAGGCGCCGCCGCCGCCCGACCAGGTCGCGTGCGCGTAGACCCCCGCCCCGGCCAGGCCGACGGTGAAGCCCGCCCACTGCAGCCGGCGCAGGACGGCCAGGTGCTCCGATGGGTCGTCACAGAGCAGCCGTCTGTTGCCCACGGCCAGCCCGACCAGGCACGCGGCCAGGACCGTGGGGCACTGGACGAACACCCGGAGCAGGAAGATCCTGCCGAGCTTGTGCACGTGCTCGCTGATGATCATCCCCGCCGAGCCGTGCAACGCGCGGTCGGCCTGCTCGGCCTGCGCGGCGCTTTCGGCCACCGCCCCGAAGGCGTCTCCGCCGCCCGCCATCGCCAGACCGGCCAGCAGCAGCATGCCCGCGGCGAGCGCCGCGGTCAGCGCGACGGCCAGGATCATCGCGGCTCGGGGGGTGAGCCCGCGCAGCACCAGCAGCGCCAGCCCGACCATCGCGTACGTGGCCAGGATGTCGCCGGGGAACAGGAAGATCGCGTGCGCCATGCCCAGCAGGAACAGCCCCGCCAGGCGGCGCAGGAACCTGGGGACGAACGACGCCCCCGCCCGCTGGGCCGAGTCGACCTGGAGGGTGAAGCTGTAACCGAACAGGAAGGCGAAGAGCAGGTAGAACTTGTTCTCGAAGAGCACCGCGACGACCGCGCGCACCTCCCAGTCGAGCAGGGAGGTGAACCAGGGGGTGGCCAGGCCCGCCATCCGGTAGCCGGAGGCGTAGTAGGTGATGTTCACCACCAGGATGCCCAGCAGGGCGAACCCGCGCAGGGCGTCGACGGCGGCGAGCCGCCCCGGGGGCGTGGAAAGTGCGGGAGCCGACGTCTCCTCGACGTCGCGGGGTTCGCCTCTGCGCATCTGACCGTCCTTCGGACCCGTTGCCGGAGGCGTGCGTCCCCCCGGTGAACGGTGAAGAGTATGGCGTGAAGCCGGGGATCACCGGGGGGACTTCGTCGTCGCCGGGGCGGCTACTGGATCTGGTAGCCGATGACGATGAACCGTTCGGCGATCACGCCCACGGCCACCAGGAACGCGGGTACCGCCAGGTAGAGGACGCGCCGCCGCGCTCTGACCGTCCGCTCGGCCCCCCGCAGGTGGAACGCCTCGTAGGTGAACAGCGCGATCCACGTCACCGCCAGGGCGGCCAGGCCGACCGGCGTCCACGGGGACGTCGGGTCGTTGCCGCCGGTCGGCGACCCCCGTTCGGGGATCTCCGCGTTCTTCGGATAGGTCTTCAGCGTGTAGACCGCGGCCTCATCACCGGTGAAGACCCGCTTGAGCTCCTTGTGGGCGTCGAGGGCGGCGCGGAACCGCTGTGCCCAGTCCGCCGGGTAACCGTGGTTGAGCTGGAGGTAGGCCGCCTGCCCGCGGGTGGTCACCAGGAAGGTGTTCGGCGGTGAGACGCGCAGCTTGTCGATCACCGAGGAGAGCTGCTCCGGGTTCTTGTCGACCAGCACCTGCTCGTAGGAGATCTTGTCGAAGTCGCGCTCACCCCACGGGATGATCGGCGTGACCTCCGGGCCGATCAGCGGGACCAGGTAGAGGATGCGGGCGCTCGGGTCGTCGTGGTCGTAGACGTAGTGCATCGCCGCGACCTCGCTGGCCGAGACCCGCTCGAACTGCTCGTTGCCGTAGCGCGCCACCAGGAAGGCCATCGCCAGCACCACGGCGCACCCGGAGGCCAGCAGCAGTGAGATCCGGCGGGTCAGCTGCGGGTTGAAGCGGATGTTGCGCCTGCGGATCGGAACCGTCTCCTCCGAGGCGTCCTCCGTGCCCGCCGGGAGGTTGGGGAAGAAGGCGTACGCGGCCAGGATGCAGGCGCCCGGCAACGCGAACAGGTAGATCCGCAGGCCGATCTCGCCGCCGTAGCTCTGCAGGCCGAGGGCGAGGACGGGGATGCACAGCAGGAGCAGCGCCGCCCGGTCGCCGACGCCGCGCCGCAGGCGGCGCAGCAGGCCCACGGCGGCCAGCGACAGGATGGCGACGAGGATGCCGAGCCGGGCCGACAGGACGAGCGCGTGCTTGGGGTCGCTGCCGTCGATCCGGTCGCCGGTGTTGCTCTGCAGGTTCTCCAGGATCCGGCCCAGGCCGCCGAAGAGCTGGTCGATGTGCCCGCTCCAGAAGGTGACCGTCTGGTAGCTGATCCACGACAGCACCACCAGGCCGAGGAAGAACGGCAACGCCCAGCTCACCGAGGAGCGTCGCAGCAGGATCAGCCCGGTCAGCGCGCCGAGCATCATGAACGGCGTGATCTGGTGCGAGGCCGTCGCGGTGACGAACAGGCCGATCAGCACGATCAGCATGATCGACCGGTCGTAGACGCCGGTCGCGTGCGGCAGTTCGCCCGGGGTCAGCCCGTCCAGCCTGGCCAGCAGCCTCCGGATGCGGCCCTTGGCCGGCATGGGCTTGTCACGCGGCTCGACCTTGCCGAACCAGCGCAGCACGATCGCCACGAAGGCCAGGTAGATCGCGTAGGTGAAGCCCTGCGAGGAGAGGTAGTCCTGGCCGATCCACTGCACGATGACGAACAGCAGCGCGGCGAACCAGCGGGCCCGGGTGGTGGCGACCACCTGGCGCAGGATCACCACGAACGGCAGCAGGTAGAGCAGGTTGGACAGCAGCGGGGTCCACTTCATCAGAAGCGACAGGTCGGTGACCCCGGCCGCCTTCGTCACGAAGGCCACCAGCGCGAAGAACCCCGGCCAGGCGAAGCGGGCGTCGAGGATCGGGGACGCCTCACCGGTGCGGTTGATGTACTCCACGAAGCCCGCGTGCACGTAGGCCGTGGGGAAGCGGGCCTCGTCCTCGATCAGGGCCGCGGCCCCGTGCAGGGCGAAGGTGATCGCGGCGATCTGGAACAACAGCAGGAACTTGCGGTCGGTGTTCTGCGCGACCGTGACGAAGAACGCGACGAGCATCAGGATGATCGCGGCGAACGCGGTGACCGGCAGAGCCGAGATCAGCCCCAGGCCGTCGATCTCCGTCAGGTCGACGCCGCGCAGCGGTCCCGGTGCCGCACGCAGCGCCAGCACGTACATGACCAGGCCCTCGATCGTCAGCAGCGGCGGCAGCCACGTGGCGGCCGACTGCATCAGCGTCGCCCGGCGGGACTGCCTGGCCGGGGCCGGAGCCGGTGCGACCACTCCCTGCGGTCTCGAACCGGCCGGTGAGCCTCCGTAGGCGGCGGGCGGTACAGGTGCGGCCAGTGGGGTCGCCGGGGCCCGTACGGCCTTCTCCGGGCCGCCTGGGACCGCACCGTCACCGGCCCCGGGCCCGGTGTCCGGACGCTTGCCCGGTCCGGCGCCGGATCCGGGGGCCTTCGCCATGCCCGGACCGGCGATCTTCCGGTCGGGCTTCGGCGGCGCCGCGGGAAGGCGCAGCCGCACCGTGGTCTCGTACGTCTCGCCGGTCGCCCCGGCGGAGGCCGCCCCGGAGACCGCGGCCGAGGTGTCGTCCCCGTCGGCGGTGTCGTCCCCGTCGTCCCCGTCGGCGGCGTCACGGGAGTCGTCCGCGCCGGCGTCGCCGCCCGTGACGTGGGCGTCGCCCGCATCCGGGTCGCCCCCGTCACGGGGGGTGCCCTTCCCGGCGGTGCCGTCCTCGGGAGAGGCGTCCGCCTTGCCGGGAGCCCCCTTCTCGTCGGCGCTGCCCGCCTTGCCGGGACCGCCCGCCTTGCCGGGGATCCGGATGGCGGCGGTCCGCTCGGGGTCGCCGTCGCCGGACGCCTCGCCGGACGGGCCTTCCGGCGCCGTGGAGGACGCTTCGGAAGGCACCCCGGAGCGTGCCTCGGAGGGCGTCGGGGCGGCCGTGTTGTCAGCGGACCCGGCCCGTGTACCGTCCGAAGGCACGGGGGTGGTGGAGTCGGTATCCCCGACCTCGGCGGTGCTCGCCGCCTCGGTTGTCACGTCATTACCTGCCCGTTGCCTCACGTCTAACATCATGGCGGCTACGCGGACGTGAGCGTGACAGACGAACGTTCGGATTCGCCACGATCAGGCGTCCCGCGCAGACCGGTGAAAATCGATACGGCGGCCGGAGAGCCGCTCACCGGCGGCGTACGACCGCCGTTCTCCGTTCCCGCCGAAGCGGTGCCGTCCGTCGCGGCGGCACCGTTCCCGCGGGGGAGACGGTGCCCGGTGCCTCCGCCGGGGAACGACGGCGCCTCCGCCGGGGAACACGTGCCGGGCGGCGCCGGGCACGCGGCGGACGGGCCGGCGGCCGGGAGACGACCCGTCCGCGCCTCTTTCCGGCCCGCCGGAACCGGCCGTCCCGGGCGCGGGTGAACCCGCGGACCGGGACGGAGAGCACCGGCCGCCTCCCGGACCGGTCAGGCCCGGGAGGCGGCCGCGATGCCCGTCAGGCCAGCCCGCGAACCCTGCGCAGACCGTACCTGGTGCGCCGGACGACGGCGTAACCCTTCGTCAGAGCGCGTTCCCTCGCGTAGATCAGCGGGATCTGGTTGCCCTCGACGGCCCGGCTGAACATCTTCATCGACGTGCCCTGCGCCACCGTCAGGCGCGGCAGCGCGAGCACGTCGTGCCGGTCGGCGGCGATGGCGTTGTTCACCGCGCAGGCCGCCCAGTAGCCCGCCCTGCGCACCTCGCGGCGCACCCGCGCGCTGGAGTAACCGTACGGGTAGGCCATCGTCGAGACCAGCGACCCGATCTTGTCCTCCAGCAGCGCCTTGTTGCGGCGCAGCTCCTGGCGGAGCTCGTCGTCGCGCAGCTGGTCGAGCTGGGGGTGGCTGTGGCTGTGCCCGCCGATCTCCACCCCGCACGAGACCGCCTCACGGGCCTGGGCCCACGACAACATCGTGTCGAGGGGCCGTCCCGCCGCGTCCTTGCCGGCGTCGCTCACCCACCCGCTGGTCAGGAAGACCGTGGAGGGGAAACCGTGGCGCTCCAGCACCGGCAGCGCCTCGCTGTGGAAGTCGGCGTAGCCGTCGTCGAAGGTCAGCACGATCGGCCGCTCCGGAAGGGAGCGGTCGTTGTTCTTGTGCAGCGTGGCCACCAGGTCGGCCACCGTGAGCGGGGTGAAACCCCGGTCCGCCAGGTAGGCCAGCTGGTCGGCGAAGGCCGAGGGGTGCACCGCCAGCGGCTTCGTCTCGGCGTTGGGCCGGGCGGAGACCGAGTGGTACATCAGGATCGGCACGCGGATCATGAACGCACCCGCTTCAGACGGAGGGAACCGACGACATAACCCCAGGTGGTCCAGGCCAGGCCGACGACGATCGCGCCGGCCCTGCCCAGACCCGACGGGTCGCCCCGCAGGGCGTCCCCGACACCGCGCAGCGCACCCAGCGGCAACGCCTTCAGCGCGTGCGCCCGCTCGCTCGCCAACCCGTCGCCGGCTCCCACGCTCTGCGTGACCAGCGCCTTGGACAGGCCCTCGGCGTAACACCGGGAGCGGAAGTACGCGAACGTGGCGCGGACGGCCGGCACCTTGTGGCCGATCACCGCGCGCGGTTCGAACAGCATGATCGAGCCCGGCATCCGCTGCGACAGCCGGATGCAGAACTCGGTCTCCTCACAGCCCAGCGGGCGAGGCTTGCGTCCCTGGACGCTGCGACCGATACCGGTGTGGAACCCGCCCACGTCGCCGACGAGCTGCCGCCGGAAGGCCGCGTTGCCGCCCATGACGTTGCGGATCGGCGCCCGCTTGGTGGGCATGCCCCGGTAGGTGCAGCCCACGGTCCAGTCGAACTCGTGCGGGTACCAGCCGGGACGGCGCCCGCTCGCCCACAGCGGCCTGGTCAGCCCGCCCACCCCGACGACGGACGGGTCCTGGAAGCCCTCCTCCAGCGCCTCCAGCCAGCCCGGCTCGGCCACAGCGTCGTCGTCCAGGTACGCCACGATGTCGCCGGTGGCGATCGCCGCACCGGTGTTCTTGCCGCCGGACAGCCCCTTCTCCTGGGTGTTCTCCACCACGACCGCGTGGGGGTACTCCCGCTTGAGCCTCAGGTGGAGATCCGGGTTGTAGTCGACGACCAGGATGATCTCGTGTGGCTTGCGCCGCTGGTTCTCGACCGACTCGACGGCTGCGCGGATGTCCTCCCAGCGTTCCTCGGTGTAGACGCAGATGACGACACTGCTCTTCATGGCTACGCGGCGCCCTGGTCGGCCGCACGGGTGGTCTTGGCGGCCTCGCGGACGACCTGGACGGGCTTGCTGCGCCACTCGCGGATGATCGTGCGCAGCACCCGGAGGCCGTCACGGACCGCGTGCAGGTTGCTCTCACCGTGGATGCGGCAGCGCTCGTGGCTGGGGACCTCGTGAACCTTGAGCCCGGCCTTGGCGGCCCGGATGTTCATCAGCGTCTCGACCTCGAACCCGTCGCAGTCGAGGTTGAGCACGTCCAGGTGCCGCGTCCAGAAGGCGTTGTAGCCGTAGCAGAGATCGGTGTAGCTGGTGCCGTACATCTTGTTGACCAGCGTGGTCAGCACCTTGTTGCCGAACTTGCGGTTGAAGGTCAGGTCGTCGCTGCCGCCGCCGGAGGCGTAGCGCGAGCCCTTGACGAAGTCGGCCCCGGTGACCAGCGCACCCACGAACTGGATGATCTCGCGGCCGTCGGTGGACCCGTCGGCGTCGATCATCACGATGATGTCGCTCGTGCAGGCGGCGAAGCCCGCGGCCAGCGCGTCACCCTTGCCCTTGCCGGTCTGGGTCACCACGCGGACGTTGGGACGCAGCTTCTTGGCCACGGCGACGGTGTCGTCCACCGAGTTGCCGTCGACCAGCACGATCTCGTCGATCCACTGCGGCAGCGTCGCGAAGACGTGCGGGAGGTTCTCCGCCTCGTTCATGGCCGGAACCACCACGCTGACGGTGGGCGAGATCGCCATGTGCGGGGTGATCGGGGTGAAACGCTCGATCGGCGGAACCGCGCGCAAGGGTGGCTTGCCGTTGAAGTGCTTGTTGCTGAACTGCTTGATGATGTCGGGACTCATGATGTCGGATGTCCTTCCGGGCGGTCGGTCGTCAAAGGTGACTGGCGGACGGACCCGGAGCCATTGGTGATCGGGACGATCGGGGGAAATGGCGAATGCGTTGAGGGATGCATGCAAGGGTCCTGGCAGATGGTGTGCGGTGACGGGAGCGGCCTAACCCACTCCCCATGGTTCCTTCGCGACCGGCGCCTCCGACTGGTTCTGCGCGGTGGAGCGCATGCGGCCGAAACCTTTCAGCACGCGGTCGGCGATCCGGTACAGGTTCGGGCTGTCGGTGACGAGCGTGCGGGCCTTGTTGACGGGCGTGCGGCCCATCCAGTGCACCGCGGCAGCGGGGGAGGGACGCGAGACGCGGCCCTCGGCGACGAACAGGTCACCGTTCTTCAGCCAGCTCTTGTACTCACGTCCGCCCTTGCCCATGTCCACCTGCTGCAACCCGGCGGCCGCGGCGCGCTCCGCCATGAGCAGGTGGTGCACGATGCCGGGTGAGTATCGTGCGAACTCGGGATCGTAGGCGGGGAACCAGCCGACCAGGGTGGTCGCGGTGCGCAGGCCGAAGTGCCCGGCGACGGGGGTGTCCCCGGCGTAGACCATGGTGAGGATCCCCGCGAAGCTCTCGGAGTCCGCGGCGTGCATCTCCTCGATCAGCCGGACGATCCACGGCTGGGCGAACCGGTCGACCCGGCCCGTCCGCTGGTACTGGTTGGACTTCCAGTTCGTGAGCGTGCGGAGCGTGGCGGGGTCGGCCGAGGCCCAGTCGAAGCGCAGCTCGCCCTGCTCGCGGCCGAGCTTGCGCTCCTTGTAGCGCACGGTCTTGAGGTTCTTCGGGGAGTTGGCCTTGACCTGCGCGATGTAGGCGTCGAACCCGCCGCTGAAGTCCATGATCGGCGCCGGGCGGACGTCCGACTCGTACGGGGAGAATGTGGGCTGGCCGGGGACCAGGTGGTCGAAGTCGAAGACCGACAGCTTGCAGGCGCGCAGCAGCTCACGTACGTCCAGCCTGAGGCCGGGGACCGAGATCAGGCCGTGGCAGGTGGTCAGGAAGCCGCCCAGCGGCTTGCCGATGCCGAAGTTGTGGCGCTCGTGCGGGAAGAAGCCCACGATCTTTCCGCCGTCCTGGATGACCGCGACCCGCACATAGCTGCGCAGACGGCCCATGGCCAGGGCGAACTCCACGGAGAGGAAGGGGTTGTCCAGGGACTTGTCGGCCACCTGCAACTCCCGCCATCGGGAGATCTCGGACTCCCCGAGGTCCCCCGGGCGAACAACGACGATGTTCACCTTGACCTGACCCCCTGTTCAGTCTGCATGTTTGCGTTCCCCCGGTACAACACGCGTAGTACGTATATGAAGCCGCCGAGCACCGCGACCGTCGCGACTCCGGCGCGAGGCGACCATGCGTCAAAAGTCAGCATGGCAGCGGCCAGGAGAACGTTCACGACCAGGCTTGCCGCTGCCCCAACTGATAGTGCCGCAACAGGGTCACGATCACGCAACAGTCCTACCACCGCGACCCCAGGGACTACCAAAAGGAACATTGGGGTGAGAATCAGGCGTAGCGGGGTGTCGATGTCGAGTAACGCGATCACAGCCCCCGCGATACATGCGAAGGTGAGCGCCCATGTGAGCACCCTGCGATTGATCGACATCTCCGAACTCCCGGGTTGGTAATGGGGTGATTGATCGGGCCTTCATGTGACCAATCACTCAGCATGGACGTCAATGCCGACGCTTGGCACCAGTCCATGGTTTACCGGATCCCTGAGAGAAGTCTTCGTGTCGGGTAAAACGGAGGCAAGAGTCAGCTCTCGTCGGCCTCCGTCCCGGGGGCCGCGGAGAGGGTCGGATCCGGCTCCGGCGGCGGGTCCTCCGGGGGGTCGGAAGCCTCGGGTGCAGGGCTTTCCCATCGGATGGCACAGCTGGGGTCACCCCCGGCGGACCTGAACGCGACCCGTCCCGCCCCGCCCTCCGTGGGATCGGTCGCAGTGACCCAGATCACGCCGCTCGCCCCGGCCTTGAGCCGTCCGCTCCGGGGGCGGACCTCCAGCCCTGCGGAGGCGGTCGCCGACCACGAGATCGGGGTTCCGCTCGCGGTGAGCCGGATCCGGCCGGCGTCCTCCCCGATCTCCGGGGGGCACGAGACGGTCAGCCTCCCGGTCGCGGGTGCCGGGGTCGTCTCGCGGGTGGGGCGGGGCCGGGCGGTCCCGGGCCGCCTGGTCGCCGTGGGCCGGACCGAGGGCCGGGCCGAGGGCCGGGCCGTGGCGGTGGGGACGGACGCGGGGGGATCGAGGGGTCTCCCGCGGGTGGGGGCCGGGTCCGGCGCGGGCCCGGCCGCCGGGTCCGCGCCGGTGCCGACGCCGCGGTCCGGGTCCGGGTCCATGCCGGGGGCCGGGTTCGGGTCGGGATCCGTGCCGGGGTCCGGGTCCGGGCCGGCCGGAGGTCGGGGCGACGGGTCCCGGCCGAGGCCGGATTCCAGCGCGGTCGGAGCGGTGCCGGTGCCGGGCGCCCCCCGGAGGTCCCCCCGCTCGCCTCCGGCCAGTTCCCGGCCCCCCACCACGGCCGCGGCCCCGGTAGCCGCGAGCACGCACACTGCCGCCAGCACCACGGGCCCCCTGCGCGCGCGGCGCCGCCCGCGCGGTGCGGGCAGGACCGCGGTCTCCGGCGCTGAGCCTTCGTCCGCGCGGCGCCGTCCGCGCGGTGCGGGCAGGACGGCACGATCATCCGCGACGATCGGACCGCGGCCGCGCCGTCCGCGTCGCGCGGGCAGGACCGCGGTCTCCCGTACGGGACGCCCTCGCGTGCGCGATCCCATCACCGGGGGGAATCCCGCCCGGTCGAGGCGGACGGTGCCTCCGGCGGCGCGGGTGCCGCGCGGGTCCGGGGTCAGGCAGGTCTCGATCACCCGGCGGCGCAGCGAGAGCGGCGGGAAGGCGATCGGCACCAGATCGAGCAGCCGTCCGGCCGGCACGTGCAGGTTCCTGCGCTCGACGCAGACCTCGCAACGCCCGATGTGCGCGGCGAGCCGCCCGCGCAGCGCCGGGCTGAGCGGGCCTTCCCACGAGTCCACCATCGCCGAGAGCTCGGGGCAGTGCGCGCGGCCGACCCTGGCGAGCACCACGGCGCCGGCCGCGTTCTCCAGGTGGTCGCGGGCCCGGCCGAGCCTGGCCGCGACCTGCCGGGAGCCCAGCCCGACCACCGTGCCCACCTCGCCGGCGCCGAGGCCGTGACGGAGCGCCAGCTCCAGGATCTCCCGCTCCCTCGCGGCCAGCTCCGCCAGCGTCTCGTGGACCAGCGCGGCCAGTTCGCGTTCCCCCGGGTCGCCGTACGCGTCCGGCCCGAGCCCCGGCTCGGGTCCGCGCGGGCCGCGGGTCCCGGTCCCGCACCGGAAGCGGGTGAGCGCGTACAGCCAGGCGCGCAGCCGCGCGGGTTCGCGCAGCCGGTCCACGTGGTCCCGGGCCGTCACCAGGGCGTCGTGCACGGCCTCGGCGGCGGCGTCCCGGTCGCCCAGCAGCGAGTAGGCGTAGTCGTTGAGGCGTTCGGCATAGAAGTCGTACAGCCCCGCAGGCGCCGTCACGTCGGCACGCCGCAGTGCCGCGACGAGCTGTTGGTCGTCGGTTCGGCCGACGGCCGGCCATCCGGGCACGGACATTCCTCCCCGCAGGACGGACTCGTTCACGGGCGTCACCACCGCCCGTTCCAGGCCCCGCACGCGTAGGACGTCACCCCTCCGCACCCGGTTGACGGAAAGCCGTACCCCATGCCGATACGGCATGAATTGGGGTAAAAGTGATGGTTGATGCTGATGTGACAGCGGCCATCAGCGGGGAAGAAGATGCCGGAAGGGTCAGCAGTTGGGTGCGCAGAGGCGACGCTTCATGCCCTCCAGGAAGAACTTGCGGACCTCCAGCACGTCCTTGGCGATGTAGGCCTCGCCGCCCGTCGCCTTGGCCAGGGCCTCCATCTGGCGCCGGCCCCGGGGAGCGTCGGGACCGAAGGCGATGATCAGCACGCTGACCGGCTTCTCCGAGTCGTACTGCTCCTTGAGCCTGGTGAGGATCTCCCGGTTGGAGATCCCTCCGTCGGGATCGTCGTTGCCCGCCCCGTCGGTGAGGACCAGCACCGTGTTGATCTTGTCGCTCTGGTACTCCTCGGTCATCCGCTCGTAGGCGGCGGCGAGGGCGTCGTTGAGCCCGGTGTCACCGGTCTCCTTGGCCCGGGCGCCGGCCAGCTTCCGGTTGAGCAGATCCCGGCGCAGGACCCCGTCCAGGTTCTCGGTGAGCGGGCCGACCGGGACCGTCTCGCGATAGTCGACGCCCCGGCCGTCGAGGTGGGTGGAGAACTCCCACAGGCCCATCTCGCTCTTGAGGGGGAACAGCCTCATGCCCTCGATGGCGATCCTGCTGATCGCCTGCATCCGGGTCAGTCGGGTGCCGGGCACCGGCAGGGCCATCGTCCCCGAGACGTCCAGGAGCGTGACGAGCCTGCTGCCGAGCTTGATCCGGGACCAGGTCTGGATCATCCCCGCCACGGTCCTGGCGTCCGGCGTCTTCAGCGCCTGCGGGGCCTGGGCCCGGAAGCCGCCGGAGTCGGAGATCGCCTTGCCGCCCCTGCCGTCCGGGGTGCGGAACCCCGCGCTTCGCAGGGCCTCGCGGGACGCCTCGCCCTCCAGTTCCTTCCGGAACGCCTCGGCGGCGGCGCGCTCCGCGGCCTGCTCGGTGACGACCACCATCGGGTAGTCGAGGCTGAGCGTCCCCTCGGCCGGATACAGCGGTACGACGGGCACCTCGGGCTTCCTGGTCGTGTTGAAGGCCCAGACGCTCTGCTCGGAGGCGACGCCCACCGGGGCCTTGGCACCCTTGACGCCGAGGCTGGACAGCAGCGCCTCCTGGTCGCGGAGCGTCGCACTCGACCCCGACAGGCTCTTGAGCGCACCCACCAGTTGCTCCTGCCCGGCGCCGCCGGGCCCGACCGCCGCGGAGGCGGACAGCAGGGCACCGAGCCCGGTGGCGTTCAGCGAGGGGTCCAGCATGAGCACGCGCACCTTGCGGCCCGGCCCGTCGACGTTGGCCACGTTCGCCGCGCCGACCACGCCTCTCCACCGGATCTCGCCCAGGCTCTTCTTCAGGTTCGGGACCACCGAGCCGGAGGCCGCCAGCACGATCGGCGACCGGGCCACCGAGGTGCCCTCCGTCGGCACGTCCGCCCTGTCCGCCCGCAGGCTGGAGAGCCACAGGCTGGAATCGGGGATCCACACGTGCATGGGCGAGGTCTTGCCGCCGACACCGGCCAGGGACGAGGTCACGATCGCCGGAAGGGCCTTGGTCACCGTGACGACCGCACACCTGCCGTCGACCTCGTGGGCCGCCTCGTTGAAACGCGCGGCGATCCGCGACAGGACGGGCTGGATGTCCGGTGCGGCCGTCACCCGCAGCGGGAGCGCGTCCCCCGAGCATCCGCGGTCGCGGTTGACGACCACGAAGGCGGCGACGCCGAGCAGCACCGCGAGGGCGACGGATCCGGCCAGCGGCGCCAGCACCGCGCCTCGCCCCCCGCGCCGTCGCTGGGGCGGTTGCCGGCGCGGGGGATAGTCGTCCTCGAGATCATCCGTCCGGTGCCGTCCGCCCACGATGCCCTCTTCGGTGTCGATGCCAGGGGAGCCGGCGGGCCGTCGTGCCGGGGACCGCCGCAATTCTCGTGAACTGTACTGTGTGCGGTTATTTCGGGAAAACACCCCTTTTGCTGCTGTTATCACCGAGAGTAAATGCGTCGAAGCGTCGCGTTCCCCTGATCAGAGCGGGCGGGAAACCCTCTCAGTGGCAGCAGAGACGCCCGCGCCACGCCCGGCGGCCCTCCCGGACGGCCACCGCCGCCACCAGGAGCGCCATGGCCGGATCGACCCACCACCAGCCGATTCCGTTCAGTGCCAGACCGGCCAGCACCCCCGCGGCGAGCAGCGCGCACATCAGGTTCTGGGTGCCCTCGCCCGCGGTCGCCGGTGAGTGCAGCCGGGCCCCCAACCGCCGTTTGGCCAGCCCCAGAGCCGGCATGCTGACCACGCTGACCGCCGTCACCGCGATCCCCAGCATGCTCGGCGCGGCCCGGTGGCCGGCGTCCAGGTCATGCGCCACATGGAGCGCCAGATAAGGCGCGAGCAGCCAGAAACTGACCGCCACCGCCCTGCGCGCCTTCTCCTCGGCGTCGGCGGAGAGGGTGCGGGCCCCGGTGAACCGCCAGACCACGATGAGGCTGGCCGCCGCCTCCACCAGGGCCGACACGCCCCAGCCGATGAGGGCGACCGAGTGCGCCGCCAGCCCCGCCGCGACCCCGGCCAGACTCTCCGCCCCCAGCCAGACCAGGGTGGCCAGGGAGAGGAGGCGTGCCCTGCGGGCGTCACGCAGCCACGCGGCGCTCGCCGCCCGCGGCGGTACCGCGGTCGAAGTCCGCTCGGCCACCGTGCCTCCCGATCCCGTCGACATCGTTGGGTAATCTACCGGTGACGGAATGCGGTCGAGCCGGAAAGCTGTGAAACCCGGGCCGCAACAGGGGCGTAGTCTCGCGAGGCGGACGTGCCGCCAGATGCAGATGTCGTCGAACCGGGGGGAATCCGTGCCGTTCACGCCCAGCCATGTCGCCGCGGTGCTGCCGCTGATCTCCTCGCGGCGGATCCGCGCGGTGCTCGACCCCTGGGCACTGGCCCTGGGCGCCATGGTGCCCGACCTGCCGATCTTCTTCCCCTTCCTGCCCGACTACAGGGTCTGGCACTCGTTGCGGGGCGTCCTGACGATCGACCCGCTCGCCGTCGTCGTCCTCCTCGCGGTCTTCCACCTGGTGCTCCGCGACCCGCTGACCGCGCTGCTGCCCCCCTCGCTGGCCGGGCGGGCCGCTGCGGTGAGCCCCGGCATGTACGGCCTGCGGAGGCTGCCGGCCGTCGTCGCCGGGGGTGTGGTGGGAGCGCTCACCCACAAGGTCTGGGACTCCTTCACCCACTCCTACAGCTCCGCGATGTGGGGCTGGCCGTGGCTGGACACCCGGGTGGCCGGGGTCGTCTCCCTGTTCCGCCTGCTGCAGTACGTCTCCACGGTGGCCGGCCTGGTGATCGTCGTCTGGTGGGTGCTGCGCGGCCTGTCCAGGATGGAGGCGCGCGAGCTGCCGGAGCGGCTGGCCCTGCCGGCCGGGGAACGCGCCGCCGTGCTCATCGCTACCGTCGTGTCGGTCCTGCTCGGCGCCGTCGCCTGGCCGATGGCGTTCCCGGCGCAGACCGCCGCCCAGCTGGTGACCAGGGTGGGTGCGGGGGTGTTCGTCGGCTGCTGCGCGCTGCTGTTCGGGTACGCGCTGATATGGCAGCTCAGGCGGGCCATGGCAGTATTCGAAGGTGCCTGAACTCACCGATCCCCGCCTCGCCGACTACGCCAACCTGCGAGACGTCGAGCTGCGCAAGAGCATGGAGGCCGAGCACGGCCTGTTCATCGCCGAGGGGGAGAAGGTGATCCGCCGGGCCGTCGCGGCGGGCTACCCGGTGCGTTCCGTCCTGCTCACCCCCCGCTGGGCCGAGTCGCTCGCCGACCTCCTCGAAGGGCTCGCAGACCGCGTCCACCTGCTCGACGACGCCGCCGTCGAGCAGATCACGGGCTTCCCCGTGCACCGCGGCGCGCTCGCCGCGATGGAACGGCTCCCCACGCCCACGGTGGGGCAGATCCTGTCCGGCACGGCGCCGGAGAAGCCCGCCGGCCACCGGATCGCCGGAACGCCGGGTCGGGACGCCGGGACGCCGGAGCGGACCGCCGGGACGCCGTGCCCGGACGCCGGGACGCCGGCCCGGGACGCCCAGAACGCCGGGCCGGGACGCCGGGACGCCGGGACGCCGGCCCGGGACGCCTCCCGCCCGCGCCGGTTGCTCGTCCTGGAGGATCTGGTCGACCACGGCAACGTCGGGGCGATCTTCAGGTGCGCCGCGGCACTCGGGGTCGACGCGGTGATCCTCTCGCCGCGCTGCGCGGATCCGCTGTACCGGCGGTCGGTCAAGGTCTCGATGGGGGCGGTCTTCAGCGTCCCGTACGCCCGGATGACCGACTGGTACGGCGGCCTCGCCGAGATCAGGGCCGCCGGTCACCGTCTCCTCGCGCTCACCCCCGCTGAGCACGCCACCCCCCTCGGCCAGGTCGACCTGGGGGAGCGGTGTGCCCTCATGCTCGGCACCGAGGGCGACGGCCTGTCGTCGCGCTGGCTGCACGAGGCGGACGAGGCCGTGCGGATCGGCATGGACCCGCGCGCCACCGCCCGCGGCGTCGACTCCCTCAACGTGGTGGCCGCGGCCTCCATCGCCTGCTACGAACTGGCCGCCCGCGACCGGTGAGCGCGCCTCACTCCTGCTCCCGTCACGCGAAACGGAAGGAGAGCACGGGGCCCGATGCCCTGACCCGTTCCCGGGGGCCGTCCAGCCACCGGTCGCGGATGCCCGCGACGAAGGCGGCGAGGCCCTCGTCGGGGTCCGCCGGTGTCTCGCCGTCGCCGGGGTCGGGCGTGGGGTCGGCCCGGACGATCTCGGCCGCCACGTCCTCGGCGGGCCTGTCGGCCGGGGAGAAGCCGTCCATCTCGAACCACGCGTCCTCCAGGGAGATCTGTGCGGGCGAGCCGTCCGTCTTGAACCACATGCGCTTGCCTCCCCACGGGGAGGCGCCGTGCTGGCGGAGCAGGGTGCTCACGTCGGCGGACAGCGCGGGCGGATCGGTCCAGCAGGTGGCGTGCTCGTAGAGCACCTGGCCGGGGACGCGGTTCCACAGGTCCGCCAGGACGTCGCCGTCCACTTCGTCCAGGCTGTAGGCGACGACCACGGTGTCGGGCCGGTCCGGCGTGAACGGCTCGGCCGGGACACCGAGGACCTCGGCCGCGGCCAGGCCCAGGATCCGGCTGGACCGGTCGGGCAGCAGCGAGACCGTCCGCGGCCGCAGCCCGGCCGCGTCGATGATCAGCCGGAGCCGGAGGAGCCCCCGCAGGCAGCCGCCGATGTCGTCCTGCAAGTACGCGTAGCGGCCGTTCATGCTCGTGACGAAGCCGTACGGCGACAGCGTGCCCAGTACGCCGCCGGTCAGGGTGAAGTGCCAGCCGCGCAGGTCCTGCCAGTCCAGCGGCGCGACCCGCCGCGCCGATTCCGCCCGGGCGAGCATGCGTCCGCCCCGGGCCCAGGCGGGCAGCCAGCGCGGGTCGTCCGGCTCGGAGAGGCGGGCGTAGTTCCGCCCGGCCCGCTCCAGGTCCCCGCTCATGATGGAGTTGTAGACCAGCAGGTAGCGGTCGGGCCAGTCGTGGAGGGTCGCCTCGTGCCGCTCCAGGACCTCCACCGCCTCACCGTGACGCCCCTCGTCCTCCAGCGCGGTCACCAGCTCACCCAGGACCAGCGACGAGGCCGGTGCGAGCCGCAGCACCTCCCGGAACACCGGGACGGCGAGGGCGGACACCCCGCGCTCGATGCACGCGTAGCCGAAGTCGAACAGGGCCTTCGGGTCCAGCGGGTCGGCGACGACCCTCGCCGACGCGTCGGCCAGGTCCTCGAACCCCGTCTCGGTGGCCGCCCAGCCTGCGAGGCGGGCCACCTCGGTGAGGGGCAGTTCCTCGGCGCTGAACCGCAGGCGCCGCACGACCTCGGAGACGTCTCCGGCCTCCACGAGTGCCCGGATTTCCGACAGATCATCATCCATGCTGACAGAGGCTACCGATCGTCTCCGCAGGCGGCAGCTCGATTATCAGCATCATCACATCGCCGATAATGCACCGAAAAAAAGTATTAAATGCACGACGATTCTTATCGTAAAATCCTCCGGAAATGGTGAACCGCGTTTATGGAGAGCGCGTCGATTCCAATGTGAGCGTCACATCAACGTCGGCAGTGCTCCTCCTCCCCTCCTTCCGTGCGTGGGGATCCTCCCCCCGGCCGCCGGGAGAAGGCCGGTGAGCGGGCGGCGGACGCAACGGGTGGTCTCCGCGGTGATCGCCCTGACGGGGCTCTGCTACCTGGGATACGTCCTGCTCCTCAGATCGCAGAACGACGCCGACGAGGTATCCAGCATCCTGACCGCCCTGGTCACCCTGCTCGCCACCTTCGGCTTCTTCGCACCCCCGCGCCGGACGACGGGTGACATCGCCCAGATCACCGGTCCGCTGCGGACCGAGATGCGGGTGATCCTGGGCAGGGAGGCGCACCGGCGGCGGCTGCTCGGTTCCCGGATCCTGCCGGTGGTGCTCAGAAGCAGGGACGGCGGGCGGCACCCCGACCTGCACATCGGCCCCGCCGACGGCACCCCGGTCACCGCCGGGGAGTTCGGCGCCACCGCCGCCGCGCTCGTCACCGCGGGTGCCCTGCGCCGGGCCGTCGTCTACGGGACCACCGGCGGCGGGAAGACCACCCTCGCCCTGCTGATGGCGCGCGGGCTGCTGGACGACCCCGCCCGGTTGCCCGTCCCGCTCTCCCTGGCCTCCTGGGACCCGGCCGAACCGCTCGACTCCTGGCTCGGCAGGCAGCTCAGGAACGCCTACGAGAGCGTCCGGGGCGTCGAGGACGTCACGCGGCTGCTCGACCAGCTCGTCTTCACCACCGAACCGGTCTTCGTGTTCGACGGGCTCGACGAGCTCCCCCGCGGCACGGCCGGTGAGGCGATGCGGCAGATCGCCGAGCGGATACCCTCCCACGTGACGGTGATCGTGCTCTGCGGATCGCGCCGGCGCATCGGGCAGTTCCCCGGGCCGGAGAACTGGGCCGGTTACGACATCCTGCCCCTCACCACCGAGACGATCCACCGCTACCTGGCCCTGTCCACCACGGGCGGGGTGCGGGTCGATCCGGGCTCCAACCAGGCGCGGGTGCTGAGCACCCCCCTCTACCTGAGCCTGTTCCGGCGGCTGGTCGCCTCGGGGACGGCGCGGCCCGAGGAGTTCCTGGCCCCGGCCGACTCCTCGCCGCACGAACTACGCGACTTCCTCATCGACCGCCACGTGGAGAGCGCACTCTCCGTCGACGGGGAACTGCTGCACAGCAGGGACGGCCGCCATCTCGGGTTCCTCGCCTACCAGCTCCACGCGCGGGGCCTGAGCGGTTTCACCTGGTGGCGCGTCCACGAGGCCGTCCCACCCGCCTGGATCGCGACGCTCTTCGGACTGGCCGTCGGCCCCGCCTACGAGCTGGCGCTGCGGATGCCCGACGGGCTCACCCGGGGTTTCGCCATCGGCACGACGACGGCGGTGATCCTCGGTGCCACCCGCGGCACGGTCTTCGGGGCGGGGCCTGCCGCGACCATGGGCCTGGTGTCGGGTCTCGTGGTCTTCCTGCTGGGTCGCGGGGTGCTGCCCGCCGGGGTCGCGGTCGCGGACGCCGTCCAGTGCGGCACCGCGATCGCGATCGTCGCCTTCGGCAAGGCGAAGGTCCTGGAGGGAGTGGTGCGGCCGGTGCTGCTCGTCGCGTCCGCGGGTACGCTCTCCGCCGCGGCCACCGTCGTCACGCAACGGTGGCTGGTGGCGGACGGCCACGTCGACCGCCGGTTCACCGGGGTGCTGCTGGCGGTCACCCTGGGGATCGGCGTCGCGGTGCTGGCGGCCCGCCTGCTGATCCCGGGACGTGCGGCGCTCTCCCCGGCCCGGGTGGGCTTCCGGCTCCGCCGGGGCGTCCACGGGCCGCGAAGGATCGTCGCCGGCGTCGTCGCGGCGACGCCGGTCGGCCTCGCCGGCGGGATCACCGGCGCGTTCCGGCACGACCTGGCCTACGGCGTGGCCCTGGCCTTCTCCTTCGGGCTCACGGCGGGCGTCCCGGTCGGGATCGTGGGAGGTCTCGTCAGCTGGGCGGGCGTCACGGGAAGCGGTCCCCGGCGCGGGCAGGCGGTCGCCGTCGCCAGCCCCCGCAGTCTCCTCCGCGACGACGTCACGACGTTCGCGGTCAGCGTGGCGGGGGTCGGCCTGGCCGCGACGCTCGCCCTGGCCGCGCTCCTCGGGCCGATGTCCTGCCTGCTCGACGTGGTCGTGCGCGTCTCGCGGCTGCGGCTGGGGATCGAGGACGGGCTGCTGTTCGGCCTGACGATCGGAGTGGTTGTGGCGAGCTTCAACTCGGCGTGCATCGCCTACTTCATGTCGCTGACGTGGTTTGCGACGACCCGGAAGCTGCCCTGGAGGTTCATCCGGTTCGCCGACCGGCTGTGCGCGCGGGAGATCCTGCGCAGGGAGGGCGTGCTGTACCAGTTCAGGAACGACGACATCAAGATCCGCCTGGCCCACCGCTTCGAGCCCCGCTGCCGCTGCGAGGCCGGAGGAGAGGGGACGGAACGGGCCTGATGCGGGGCCCTGGCGGGGACGTGCCCGTGACACGGGACGGAACGGCGGACGCGGCTCCGGCGGGGACGCCGCCCGTGACACGGTGGCCGTGACACGGTGGCCGTGACACGGGACGGTGCGGTCCCTCTCCCCGCCGGTGCCCGAGGTCAGACGGCCGGGACTGGAGCCAGCTCCTCGGCCCAGTCGAGCAGGCGCGTGGCGGTCTGGAAACGCCGCTCGGACTTGGACTCGCCAAGGATCACCCCGACGATCCGGCGGCCGTCGCGATCGGCGGCGAACGACAGGCAGTAACCGGCGGCGTCGGTGTAACCGGTCTTGACACCCAGCGCGCCGGGGGTCTTGCCGAGAAGCTTGTTGCTGTTGGTCCAGACGTGGGCCCGGTGCAGCTTGGTCTTCGGGACGACGTGCCGCCTGGTGGCGGAGATGATCCGCATCGTCGGGTCGCGTAGGGCGATCTCGGCCAGCTTCGCCTGGTCGGTGGCGGTGGAGTAGCCGGGTTTCGGCTTGGGCAGCCCGTCGGCGTTGGCGTAGGAGGTGTCGGTCAGCCCCAGGGAACGGGCCATGGTGTTCATCTTCGCCACGAACCTGGCGTTGCCCGGACCGTAGACGCGGGCCAGGGCGTGCGAGGCGTCGGCTCCCGAGGGGAGCATGACCCCGTAGAGGAGGTCCCGGACGGTCAGGCGCTCCCCGGCGCGCAGCGAGGCGTGGGTCGCGCCGTTGCGCGCGGCGTGCTTGACGTCGGCCGCGGTGATCGTGACCGTGTCGTCCAGCCGGGCCTCGCGCAGCACGACGTACGCCGCCATGACCTTGGTGAGGCTGGCCACCGGCATCCGGCGCGCCGCCTGCTTACTGAGATGGACCGTTCCGGTACCCGGCTCGTACAGGAAAACGGCCCGTCCCGGTGCCGCCGGCGCGGAGTCCCGGGCGTCCCACGCCGAGACGGGAACGGCCGGTCCGGCGACCGGGACCGCCGGGGCCGGCCGCCCGGCGGAAACGGGCACAGCGGACACAGCGGGTGCGGCGGACGCGGCAGGCACGGTGAGTGCGGCGGACGCGGTGAGTGCGGCGGTCGGCGCGGGCACGACGGACGCGGTGAGCACGGGCACGGCGGGTGCGGCGCGCGGAACGGTCGGAGCGGGTGCGGAGGTCTGGAGGGACGACGCGGGAAAGGTGATCGCCGCGGCCACTGCGGCGCAGGTCATCAGGTGGATTCCCCCGGTTTGCATGGGAGCCATGGTGACAGAATCCACCGGCGATATGTCGACTCTGAGGTTTTGGCCGCCCGAAAGATGGCAGCAGTGGTCTTATGGCCAGGAGCACGGACAAGGCACCCCCATCCGGACCGGTGCCCGGGGCGGACGGTCGCCCCGGGAGGCGCTCAGGGCGTCGTGAGCTTTTCGGAATCCCGGCGGGCGGCGGCCCTGCGGCGGCGCCGGCGCACGAAGCCGGCGACCACGGCCAGCACCACCAGGGCCGCCAGGACCGCCAGCAGCGGCGACTGCGCGGCCAGTTCCAGCCAGCCCCAGATCACCGCGTAGAGGCCCAGATACGTCACCGGAACCCAGGTCAGGCAGCCGAGCGCGCTGGCCACGACGTACCAGGGATAGGAGATCCGCAGCACACCGGCCACCCAGGGCAGCGTGTGGCGCACACCCGGCACCCAGAAGCAGGCGTAGACGGCGAGCGCCCCCCACTTCCGGACGGCGGCCTCGACCTTGAGGATCTTGTCTTCGGGGATCTTCCGCCCCAGGCGGGAGGCGTAGATCTTCGGGCCGAGCCGGTGGCCGATCCAGTAGTAGGCCTGGAAGGCGGCGAACAGGCCGATGCCGCCGAGGATCATCGGCCAGAGCCACGCGGATATCCCCAGAAAGGACGTGGATCCGGGGTCGGGGGCCGCCGACGCAACAGGTCGCATTCCGAACATCACCGCCACGGTCGTTCCGCCTGTCCTGTCCCGATATTAGGGCCGCCTTACCTCACCCTGGACGGCGGGAGCCCGAAGCGGGCTTCCATCGGCTGCAAGCGGACGTCAACCAGAGATCAAGAACTGCGGCGTACACCTGTATGCGACGAAGGAAGGTGTCTGACATGAATCCGCGTAACAGGGTGACGCCGATGGTGGCGAGTGGGACCACGAGCGTCGTCAAGCTGCTCGTCGCCACGCTCGCCTTCACCGGAGCCTACCTGGGAGTGGAGAGCACCTACGGCGCCTCCGAGCGGAGCGAGCGAGCCCCGGCGGCCCAGATCTCGGCAGCCCGGGCCCCGGTGCACACGGTGGCCCTGTCGTCGGAGTCGACGCCCGCCGAGCAGGTCGCCGTCGAGCAGGCCGCCGAGCAGGTGGTGGCGGGCCGGGCCGCGCAGGTCCCGGCGAAGGGCGTGGTGACCGTCAGCGAGCTCACCGTCTCCGGCTCGTGCGACCGGCCGTACCGGATCCAGAGCGTGGTCGGCGACGCCGACCCCAAGGCCGCGGTCTCCTACGACTGGCGCCTGGAGCGCTGGAGCCCGGCCAGCCGCGCCTGGCGGACCTACCTGACCGCGAGCTCCGGCTTCACCGGTGGCAGTCAGACCGTCGAGTGGCAGCCGCGGATCGTCGACAACCCCGGCTGGTACCGGGCGGTGCTGACGGTCTCCGGCGAGCGCGACCCGCTGCGCAGCGAGAAGTTCCGCGTCACCTGCTGACCCCGCCGCCGCCCGGCCGGGCGGCGGTCAGTCGCCGAGGGAACGCCGCGCCGCCTCCACCCACCGGGGGACGCCGACCCGCTCCGCGACCGCCAGGGCGTTCTCGTAGTGCGGTTTGACCGCGTCGGCGAACCCCAGCCGCAGCGCCAGGTCGCCCAGGGTCAGCGAGATCGGCCACAACGCCACCACACCCGTGCCCGCCCCCGCGATCCGGTCCGCGAACGGCTTCAGCGTGTCGTACGCCTCGGTCATCCGTTCCCGGTCGTCCAGGAGCATCCCGGCCAGGGCCCGCCAGACCATCGCCAGCTCGTACAGGAAGTCGGGACGCACCGGGGTCTTCACCGCGATGACCGCCTTCGCGTCGCGCGGGTGACCCGCCGAGGCCAGGGCCACCGCGTAGGCGTCGGTCGTCCACTTGGCGCCGCGCTGGTGGGCTTCGGCCAGCGGCTCCACCATCTCGGCGGACCGGCCGTTGACCAGGTGCAGGCAGAACGCGGTGATCAGCGGCAGGTCCTGGCGGCCCTCCAGCATGCCCGCCTTGGCGGTCACCCGGGCGGCGTCGCGGTAGGCGCGCTCCGCCCCCGCGAAGTCTCCGGCGATCATCAGCCGTTGCCCGGCGTACCAGGCGACCACCGCGGCCGGCGCCGACAGGCCGTACTGCTTGGCCAGCTTCTCGGCGGCGGCCACGTGCGCGTCGGCGTCGGCGAACGCACCGGAGGCGGCGGCGCACTCCATCAGCACCAGGTGCGCCAGCGCCTGCACCGCGACCTGCCCGGTCGTCCTGCCGACCTCCAGCAGCTCCCGGCCGATGACCTCGCGCTCACCGACCGGCGTGATGCCGTACGACTGGCGCAGCCGACCGCTCAGCGCGGTCGCCAGCAGCGCGGGGTCACCGCTCCGCCGGGCCAGCTCCTCCGCCTCCAGCGAAGCCTGCTCGCCCCGCGGGGTGGCCGATCCCTCCAGTTCCAGCGCAAGCGTGGCCAGCAGGCTCGCCCGCAGTGACTGCTCGCTCGGAGGCAGCTCGACCAGCGCCTGCTCGGCGACGTCGACGATCTCCCAGGCGGTGCGGGTGAAGTCACGGGCCATGCCCTTGTGCGGCACGGCCAGTGAAGCCGCCACCCGGGCGGTGAGCTCCAGGTTGCCCAGCGGCAGCGCCGCGTCCATCGCCTCCCGCCGCCGCCTGCGGGCCGCCGCCATGTCACCGCAGAGCGCCAGCGACTTGATCAGCCGCAGCGTCAGCAGCAGCCGTTCCCTCGTCCGCTCCGGCGTGTGCGTGACGCCGGAACGGTCGAAGGCGGCGATCGCCTGCTCCCACAGCGTGGCGGCCTCACGGTGGGCGAAGCGCCGTTCGGCCTGCTCGGCGGCGAGCCCGGCGTAGTGCACCGCCTTGGCCGCGGTGTCGGCGGTGCCCGCCGCGTCGTAGTGGTGGGCCAGCGCGGCCACGTCACCGGGGTTCCGGTGCTCGATCACCGACGCCACCGCGGCGTGCAGGCGTGAGCGGCGCAGGCGCGAGGCGTCGGAGTACAGCGTGTCGCGGACCAGGTCATGGTCGAAGCGGAGCATGCCGGGGCCGGGCTCGGTGACCAGGCCGGCCAGCAGCGCGGCCTCCACCGCGTCGACGACGGCGTCCTCGTCGCCGGACACGTCGACCAGCACGTCGACGTCGACGTCGCGGCCGATCACCGCGGCCTGCAGCAGGATCTGCTGGGCCGGTCCGGGCAGCCGGGCGATCCGCCGGCGCAGTACGTCGCGGACCCCGGACGGCACACCGGAGATCACCTCGGCGGCCGTGGCGCGGTCGCTGACCGCCTCGGCGTCGAGCAGGCGCACGGTCTCGCGGATGAAGAAGGGGTTGCCGCCGGTCCGCTCCACGATGGTGTTGACCGCGTCCTCGTCGACCTCGCGCACGCAGGTCGCCCGGACCAGCTCGGCCACCGCCTTGGTGTCGAGGCCGGTGAGGCCCACCCGGACGGGACCGAGCCTGGCCAGCGCGGCCAGCACGTCGGCCTGCTGGTCGCTCAGCTCGCTGTCACGGCAGGTCACCACCAGCAGCACCCGGCTGGTGGCCAGCAGGCTGGGCAGCGCGCGCAGCAGCGCCAGGGTCTGGTCGTCGGCCCAGTGCAGGTCCTCCAGGGTCAGCAGGATCGGCGTCTCCTTGGCGACGGCCGCCAGATAGCCGCCCACCGCCCGGTGCAGCCGGAACCCGCCGGAGACCTCGTCGTCAGGCTCGGGGGCCGTGTCGTCGAGGAGCGGGGCGAGCAACTGGGCGTACTCGCCGGGCCCGACGGCGCTGACCAGGGTGCGGAGGATCTCCACCCACGCCCAGCCGGGCGGTGTGGCGCTGCTGTCGGGGCAGGCGCCGCAGGAGACGCTCCAGCCCTCCTCGGACAGCTGCCGGATGAGCCGGCGGAGCAGGGTGGTCTTGCCCGCGCCCGCGTCGCCGCTGACGACCGCGACGGTGAACCGGCCGGCCCTGGACGCGGCCGAGGTCAGCCTGGCCAGCTCGGTGTCGCGGCCGACGAACGGCTCCGGCTCCAGCGGGGGCAGCTCCACCGGGGCCACCGTGGGCCGGGGCGGCCAGGAGTCGGCGGCCACCGGTGGCCGGAGCCGCGCGGGCGGCGGGGCGGCCAGTTCCAACCCCGGGTCCTGCGCCAGGATGTCGGATTCCAGCTTGCGCAGCGCCGGGCCCGGGTCGATGCCCAGCTCGTCGGAGAGGATCGTGCGGGCCTTGCGCATCGCGGCCAGCGCGTCGCCCTGCCGCCCGCACCGGTACAGCCCCAGGGCGAGCAGCCGCCAGCCCTCCTCGCGGAGCGGGTGCTCGGTGGTCAGCGCCTCCAGGTCGGGCACGGCCTCGGCGGGCAGGCCCATGCGCAGGGCACTGTCGGCGTGCCGCTCGCGGGCCACCAGGCGCAGCTCGGCCAGCCGGTTGACCTCGGCCTCCGCCCACGGCTGGTCGGCGAAGTCGGCGTACGGGGTGCCGCGCCACAGCCCGAGCGCCTTCTCCAGGCTGACCCGCGCGGACGCGGGGTCGTCACCCTCCAGCTGCTCACCGGCGCTGCGCACCAGCGACTCGAAGCGGAGCGCGTCGACCTGCTCGGGGGCGGCGCGCAGCGCGTAGCCGGAGGCCACCGTCACCAGCAGCCGGTTGGGGCCCCCACGGGGGCGGCCGGGCTCCAGCACCCGGCGCAGCCGGGAGATGTAGACCTGCAGGCCGGACTGGGCACCCTTGGCCGCGTCGTCGTCCCACAGGTCGTACAGCAGCGAGTCGACGGGCACGACCTGACCGCGTGCCACGAGCAGGCGGGCCAGGACGGCACGCTGCCGCAGCCCGCCTAGGTCGAGCTCGTCCTCACCGGAATGCGCCTCGACCGGACCGAGAACCCGGAACGCCACCATGTCAGCCGCCACGCTATGCGGGCCTTCGAACGACACACAAGATATTTCCCAATCTAGCGGCTGATCGGCTCCTTTTCCGGGGCCGGGGTGGCGGTCTCACGCCGGCGCAGGAATGCCCACGCGCCGAGCGCCAGCCCACCGAAGGGGATTTCGACAGTGTAGGTCCAGAACCCGAACAGCAACGCCGCGGCGGTGGCCGAATCGAGCGGTGCGCCGAAGAAGACCAGAGCGCCGATCGTCCCCGCCTCCATTATCCCCGTTCCGCTGGGAGTCACCAATGCCGTGGTCAGCACCCGGGAGAGCGCGAAGGCGGCGATCGACTGGGCGAGGCCGGGGTAGGCGCCGGTGGCGTGCAGGCAGACGACCAGGATCAGCCACTGGAAGCCCAGGAAGAAGGTCATGCCCAGGGTCAGGCCGGGCCAGCGGCTGCGCACGATCTCGGAGGTGTCGGCGCGCAGCTTGTGCAGCGCCTCGGAGGCGGCGTTCCCGGCGGGACGGACGCCGCGGGGAAGCAGCCGGGCGAGAGCGTCCAGGAACCGGCCGAGCAGGTCGGCGGCGCGGTCCCAGTAGAGCGCGGCGGTCACCACCGCGACCAGCGCCAGGATGGACAGCACGCCCACCCGGCCCGCGTTGGTCACCGCGGGGCTGAGTGTCTGCCCGCTGGCGAGCAGGGCCGCGATGCCCGCCGCGGGCAGCAGGAAACGGAACAAGGTGTTCCAGATGCCGCTGGTCAGCGTGGAGACGACCACGGCGCGGGCCGGGAAGCCCCACCCCCGGGTCATGGCGAACGTCACCGCCACCCCGGCCGCGCCTCCGAAGGGGAGCAGGTTGCTCACCGCGCTGCCGCCGGCGTTCAGCGTCAACGCCTGCAGGTGGGTCAAGCCGGGCAGCGACGCGGTCAGCACGAACGTGTAGGACAGCAGGCTGAGCAGCCAGACGGCGGCCATCAGCGCGACCGCCTGGGGGCTCAGCGCGGCGAACTGGGCACCGATCTGCGGCCAGGAGACCTGCTTGCCGGTCAGGGCCTCCACGATCTGGGGCATGAAGACCACGAGCGTGACGGCCAGCGCCAGCGACGCGACTGACAGCACGATCTGAATGAGCTTGTTCTTCATGGCACCCCCTTGACCTAGTTTGCCGGTTCCGGAGTCATCCCTTGGGAGGAGTTTCGAAGGGGTGTCTCAGCCGGGACCCCAGGGGGGCGTCGCGGCGGACGTACCACTCGGTGCCGAAGACGAGGCGGTAGAGCGGCCACGGGATCTTGAGGAACGCCCCGAGCGTGCGGGTGTCGGCGCCGGTCGCCTGGGAGGCGTGGGCCGCCATGCTCGCCCGTTTCTGGCGGGTGAAGCGCCGTACGGGGACCCGGTGGGTGATCGTCTCACCGGGGGAGTAGGCCCGCTCGAAGGCCCGGATGTCGAGCTTGGGGTAGAACCTGCGCACGAGTCTCAGCGCCCGCAGCAGCGGGTCGCGGTTGACCGTGGCCTCCAGCACTATCGGGGTCCGCGCGATCTCCGCCGCCCGGCCGCCGACCCGGTGGACCTGGACGTGGTCGGGATGCCCGTAGCCTCCCGCCGGGTCGTAGATCGTCAGCAGGTCGGCTCCCTCCTCGGTGAGGACGGCCGCGAGCCGCCGGGCGGCCTCCTCGGTGTCGGCGTCGATGAAGGCGTCGCCGGGCCGCTCCTCAGCGATCCCGCCGTCGGGCGCCAGCCCGGAGTCGCCGTAGCCGAGGTTCACCACCCGGGCACAGCCGAGGACCGCCGCCGACTTGTACAGCTCGGCCAGGCGGGTGGCTCCCAGCTCCTCGCCGGGCTCGATGTCGGCCTGCCCCCGTTCGCCCGAGGTCGCCACGACGAGCACCACCCGGTGCCCCTCGGCGGCGAGCATCGCCATGGTGCCCGCGGTCAGCAGGGCCTCGTCGTCGGGGTGGGCGTGGAAGAACACTGCTGTCTTGACGGTGTCGATCAGGCTCACTCCGTTCGCGTGCTTCGGATGCGCCGCAGAGGGCACGCAGGCATGATCTCATGCGGGGCTACGCTGGCACGGTGAGGATCCTCCACGTCAGTGACTGTTACCTGCCCCGCCTGGGCGGGATCGAGGTTCAGGTCGCCGACCTGATCCGGACGCAGCGCCAGGCGGGTCACCAGGTCGAGGTGGCCACCGCGACCCCCGGGGAACCCCTGCCGGGTGTGCACAGGATCGTCGCGAAGCTCCCGTTCGACCTGCCCGTCCACCCGTTCGGGGTGCGCCACATGCTCCGGCTGATGACGGCCCGCCGTCCCGACGTGGTGCACGTGCACACCGGGGCGGTCTCGCCGTTCGCCTGGATGGGCGTGCGGGCGGCCGTGCGGGCAGGGCTGCCCGTGGTGGTGACCGTGCACAGCATGTGGGACCCGGTCACCCGCGCGATCTACCGGGGGCTCCGGGCGGCGTACGGGTGGCAGCGCTGGGGACTGGTGGGCACGGCGGTGAGCGAGGCCGCCGCCCGGCCGATCCGCGCGGTCGCCGGCCCCGGCGTGCCGGTGCACGTGGTCTCCAACGGGCTCGACGTCTCCGCCTGGCGCCCGGCCGCCGACCCCGCATGGCACGGTGCGGACGCTGAGGGGAACGGCGCCGACTCCGGAGGACGCCGGTCGGGTGAGGAGCCGGTGCACGTGGTCGCGGTGGGGCGGCTGGCGCCGCGCAAGCAACCGGTGCGGCTGCTCAGGCTGCTGAAGGAGGCCCGCGCCAGGGTGCCGGGGGACAGGCCCATGCGGGCCACCGTCGTCGGGGACGGCCCGGCCCGCGCGCAGATGGAGCGCTACCTGCGGGCCAACGGCATGACCGGCTGGGTGTCGCTCCCCGGCCGCTACGACCGCGACCGGATCCGGGAGCTGCTCGTCTCCGCGGACGTCTTCGTCGCACCCGCGCCCCGCGAGTCCTTCGGCCTGGCGGCGCTGGAGGCCAGGTCGGCCGGGGTCCCGGTGGTGGCCCGCGCGCAGAGCGGCGTGGCCGACTTCGTCCGGCAGGGGAAGGAGGGATTGCTCGGCCGGAGCTTCGACGACCTGGTGGCGTCGGTGGCCCGGCTGGTCCGCGACCGCGAGCTGCGCGAGTCGATCGCCGCCCACAACCGTGAGACCGAGCCGGTCCGCAGCTCCTGGCCGGCGGTGCTGGAGGGGTTCGAGCGCTGCTACGAGGAGGCCCGCGCCATCCGGACCCGCCGCACCCCCGGGACCTGACGCGCTCCCGGGACCTGACGCGCTCCCGGGACCTGACGCGCTCCCGGGACCTGACGCGTTCCCGGGACCTGACGCGTTCCCGGGACCTGACGCGTTCCCGGGACCTGACGCGTTCCCGGGACCTGACGCGTTCCCGGGACCTGACGCGCTCCGGCGGCCGGATCCGGCCGGATCCGGCGGGCTCCGAGGCGACGGCGTGGCGGCGCTCCGGGGCGGCGGGAACGCGCAGGAGCCCCTGCCGTGCGGCGGCAGGGGCTCCTGCGTGAGACGTCCGCTACGGTCGCCGCCCCGCACTGCCCCCCGCAGGCGGAGCGACGGCCGTATACCGGGTGCCCTCCGCGGGTGCCTTCCGTCGCCGGGAGGCACCCGCTCCGGCGGACCCCGAGGGGTCCGCCGGGTCAGGCGGGCACGGGATCAGGAACAGGCCGCCGCGAGCTTGGTGCCGGCCTCCTGGATCTTGGCGCTGAACGAGCTGGCCGCTGTCGCCGTGGCGGCCGGGTCGTTCGCGTCGATCTTGAGGGACCCGAAGCTGTCGGCGAACTCGGTGAGCGCGGTGGCCAGCTCGCCGTCGGCCTTGGCCGCCAGGTCCTTCAGGTCGCTGGAGAGCTTCTGGTTGGCCTCGTTGAGCTTGTTCGCGTCGGCGGCGGCGGCCGTCGCCGAGGCGGTGTAGTCCGAGAAGGCCTTCGACCACGCGGCTCCGTTGCAGATCTCGCTGTTGGCGGAGCCGCCGCAGGCGGCGGTGAGGGAGATGAGGGCGACTCCCGCGGTGACGAGACCGATGCGGCGGGAGAAAAGGGGGCTGAACATTTTTGCCTTTCATTGCTTCTTGTGACAAGAAGAACGGTAAGGGTGCCTCCTTGCGGATCACTTTCACTGTGCTTACGGCAAGGTCTGGGTAACAGTGCGTGATTCGTGCCTCGTGCCGGGTAAGGGCGCGGTATGGCTGAGATGACGGTCGGTCCGGGCTCTGAGCAGCACTCGCTCAAGCGGGTCATCGGGCGCCGGGTGCTGCTGCTGTTCGTCGTGGGCGACATCCTGGGAGCGGGGATCTACGCCCTGGTGGGGAAGGTCGCGGGAAACGTCGGCGGAGCGCTGTGGCTGCCCTTCCTCATCGCCTTCATACTGGCCGCGCTGACGGCGACCTCGTATGCCGAACTTGTCGGTAAATATCCCCGTGCGGCAGGTGCTGCGCTGTATGTGAATAAAGCGTTCAGCATCCCCTTCCTCACGTTCATTGTGGCCTTCGCGGTCATGATGAGCGGCGTCACCTCGGCGAGCGCCGCCGCGCGAGCCTTCGGCGGGCGTTATCTCGCGGAGTTCGTCACGCTGCCGGTCGTCGTCGGGGCGTTCCTCTTCCTCGGCCTGATCACGCTGGTGAACTTCGCCGGGATCTCCGAGTCCGTCAAGGTCAACGTGGTACTGACGATCATCGAGGCGTTCGGCCTGCTGGTCATCATGGCGATCGGGGTCTACGCGCTGCTGTCCGGCGATGGCGAGCCCTCACGGGCGCTGGAGTTCCACCCCGCCAACGGCGCCTTCCTCGGGGTCCTGGGCGGCACGGCCCTGGCCTTCTACGCCCTGCTCGGTTTCGAGGACTCGGTCAACCTCGCCGAGGAGGCCAAGGACCCGCAGCGCGACTTCCCCCGCGCGCTCTTCGGCGGGCTGGTCGTCACGGCCCTCATCTACATGGCGGTCGCCTTCACCGCGACCATGCTGGTCGACACCGAGACCCTGGTCGCCTCCTCCGGCCCGCTGCTGGAGGTCGTCAAGGTCGCCGGATTCGCTTTCCCGCCCAAGCTGTTCGCGCTCATCGCGCTGCTCGCGGTGGGCAACACCGCGCTGATCAACATGATCATGGCGTCACGCCTGGTCTACGGCATGGCACGAGAGGGCATCGTGCCGCGGCTCTTCGCGGCGGTTCACCCGACGCGGGCCACCCCGTGGGTGTCGATCGTCTTCACCGTGGGCATCGCGGCGATACTGGTGGCCACCGGAGAGGTGAGCACCCTGGCCGACACCACGGTGCTCCTGCTGTTGTGCGTGTTCACGATGGTCAACGTGGCCGTGCTGGTGCTCCGCAGGGAACGGGTGGAGCACTACCACTTCAGGGCTCCCACCTGGATGCCGGTGCTCGGCGCGGTGGTCTGCGCCGTGCTGGCGCTGCCGGTCACGGGACGCGGCGCCGACATCTACCTTCGCGCCGGTGGGCTGGTCGCGCTCGGCGTGGTCCTGTGGTTCGTGAACCGGCTGTTCCTGTCAGAAGGGAAGCGCACGTCCTGAGGGCGTGCGGAGGTCGAGAGGCGTGGGTCTGCGAGGTGGCCGGGGCTTCTGGAGGATGAGGACCTTTTTCATGTCGCACTCCCTCTTTGTCGGAGTTTGAGAGAGACTACGGCACGCCACTGACTTTTTCGCCGGTTTTTCCGGCCACCCCCGGCGCCGTTCCCAGAAGCCGCGCTCGAAGGCACCCCCGGAAGCCGAATCCGGGAGTCACGCCCGGGATCCGTTCCGGCGGGCCGGCCTCACCCGCCGCGACGGCGCAGCACGAAGGCGTCCTCGTCGTCGCCCCAGCCCACCGAGCCCACCGCCCACAGCGCACCGGTCCCCGGCACCCGGGCGATGCCCGTGCGGCCGACGTCGTCGCTCTCCTCGTACTGCTGCTCCCCGGCGCGGACCCGGAACAACGGGCCGTACTCACGCCTCCAGGTCGCGCCGTCGAAGTGGAGGAAGAGCGCCTGCCCGGAGTGGTCGGCGTCCACTCCGCTGATCCACAGGTCGCGGGGGCCGAACGCGGTGACGCCGTGCAGGGCCCCGCGGGCGACCGGCACCTCCACCACCGTCCAGTCACCGCCGTCCCAGCGCATGACCAGTGGACGGGCCGCGTCGCCACCCGGCTCGACGGTGATCCGCCCGACCGCCCACACGTTCGACGGGGAGATCTGCCAGACCCGGTCGAGCCTGCCACCGGGCACCGGGGGCGTCCGCGCGCTCTCCCACACGCCGCCGGTGCCGTGCCAGACCAGCGGCGTCCGGTTCTCGCTCGTGCCCACCGCCCACACGTGGCCCTCCTTGACGGTGATCGCCTCCAGGTCTCCCCCCGTGCTCAGCACGTTGTGGAACCTCCCGCCCCTCCACTCCAGGACGACCGCTCCGGACGGGCCGTTCGCGGCGAACCACGCGCTCCCCCCGCCCGTCGCGACGTCGGCCATCCGGTAGTCCTGCGCCACCCCGAAGGGGCTGTGCGCCGTCCACTCCCGTCCGTCCCAGCGCGCGGCGAACGCGCCGAGCCCGTTGCCGACCACCCAGACGTCGTTCGGTCCGGCCGCGCTGACCCCCTCCAGGTGGTGGACGTCGGCGGCGGGCGGCGTCACCTCGCGCCACCGGTTCCCGTCCCATCGGACGGCGGCCGGGGTGCCCTCCCGGTCCTCCGCGCTGTCCTGGTAGCCGACGGCCCAGACGTCCCGGGGACCGGTGGCGGCCACGTCCAGCAACGCCGTCCGTCCCGACAGTTTGGCGCCCGTCTCGGCCGTCCACGCCGCGGAGGCGGCGGTCGCCCCCGTCGCCGTCGGGTCCGGGACCGCCGGGGGGCCTGACGACGGCACCCCCTGCGACGTCCGGGCCGGGGACGGGACGGGCATCGGGCCGTTCGCGCCGTTCGCGCTGCACGCGGCGAGCAGGGAGATGCCGACGATCGCGATCGCCGTCGGACGCGGCTGCACCATGTCGCCATTGTCCGGTACGTAATCCGCGAGCGGTGTCGGCCGAGATTAAATCCATCCGCGGGGGGCACCTGGGACGTTGGCGAGAGGGGGGAGACCGATGCCGGATGTACGGGGGAGTCCGTTCGGGAGGAACTGGAATTCCAGCTCAGGGTCGACCGGCGGCGCCACGGCATGATCCTCCACGCGGGGGGATCCCTGGACTACCTGTCGTCCCAGCTGCTGAAGGAGGAGATCGACGTCGCGTTGCGGACGGAGGGCGGCCGGCGCCTCGTGATCGACCTCGGCGGGGTGTCGTTCTGCGACTCCACCGGGTACGGCGTGCTGATCTACGCGCTCACCCGCGTCCGCGCGGTCGCCGGGTCGCTCGTTCTGGCCGGCCTGCCGACGACGATGCGGGAGCGGCTGAACCTGCTCGGGCTGGGGGAGCTGTTCGACGTCCGGGACACCGCGGAGGAGGCGGTCACGCCGCCCGGCGGCGGATGACGGGGT
Organism: Streptosporangium becharense; assembly: GCF_014204985.1. Lineage (NCBI taxonomy): Bacteria > Bacillati > Actinomycetota > Actinomycetes > Streptosporangiales > Streptosporangiaceae > Streptosporangium > Streptosporangium becharense. The sequence goes on from NZ_JACHMP010000001.1 coordinate 5,512,415, forward strand.
ACGGGGAGATCGCGGGTGAGCCCGCAGTGCAGCGGGCGGGCCGGCCGGTCCGGGCAGGGCGGATGACGGCGTGCGGGGAGAGCGCGGGTGAGCCGGTGAGGCGACGGTTCACGGGGGGACAAGTCTCCCTGTAACCGGCTGACAGGGGTCACACCTTGTCAGGTCGGGCAGCCCGATATGAGACAGTGGTGTTTCTTGTGGAGGTCAGGGCAGAGGTTGGGGATGTTCGCGGGAAACGAACCGGAGCCGGTTTTCGCCGCCACGTCGGGGTTACACGGCACGACACTCGTGGTGCGGGCGAGCGGGGAGCTCGATCACTGCCATACCTCGGTGCTTCGGGAGGAAATGACCAGGGCCTGGAAGTCCCTGCGGGCGCCGATCCTCATTCTCGACCTGTCGGCGCTCACCTTCTGCGACTCCTCCGGGATCGGTGAGCTGCTCCAGGCGCGCCACCAGGGCCTGAACGAGGGGGTCCGGCTCATCCTCACCGGTATCCAGGGCAACCTGGCCCGCAGGCTGACCCTCGCCGGGCTGATCCACGTGTTCGAGGTCTTCCCCTCCGTCTCCGAGGCGCTCGAGGCCGCCTGACGGCCGGAGCCGGCCCCCGGTCCACCCGGTTCGCTCGGTTCGCCCGGAGGGACCGCGGACGGCGGTGGTCCCGCGGTGGCCGGGCGGGTCCGGAGCGACCGGGACCTACACGCCCTCGCCGACGAAGATCTCGAAGAGCCGCTCGTGGTCGAGCGCGACCGTGATGAACGTCCGGCTGCCGGGGGCCGGACGCACGCCCCACGCGCCGCTCTCCTCCCGGACGACCTCGACCTCCGCCCATGAGGCGACGGTGCGGTCGACGGCCACGCACGCCGCGGTGGGATCGTGCAGCAGCTTCCCCGCGGGCCGCTTGCGCAGGTAACGCTCCATGCCCGAGAAGATCAGGCCGAGCCCTGCGGTGCGGTCCCGGTACGGTCGCAGCCGCTCGTGGAACTCCCGGTCGTAGCGGACGCCGTGGGTGACGTTCTTGGAGACGAGATCGCGTCGCCCGATCCGCTCGCCCGACGACAAGGCGCGCCGGGCCGCTCTGGGCTCGCCGTTGAAGTTGAACGTCGGGCACGCGTCGCGGCCCTCGAACTTCGGCAGCCGGTGCTCGGGCGGTACGACGTTGTCGCCGGCGAACCCGCCCTGGGCCACCCACCGGCTCAGTCGTGCCTCCGGTCGCTCGTCGAGCAGCCTGCCGAGGTTGCGCAGCGGCGCGCCGGTGAGGAGCGCGGCGTCGGGGTGACGCTCCAGGGTCCGGGCGATCAGGTCGGGGGGTGAGGCGTCCGGCTGGGACGGGGGAGGGGTGCCGAGCCAGCGGTGGTGGAAGGCCGACACGTGGTCCTTGCCGGTGCCGGGGTCCTCGGCGCCCACCGGGACGTCGTCCCGGTCCAGCAGTCGCAGCACGCGCCGGACCAGCCCCACCTGGGCCGGAGATCCGGGGGTGAGGGTCACTCCGCGCAGCCGTACGGCCGGATGGCAGGCGACCAGGCAGAGGGTCAGCACATCGTCGGGATCCTGGGTCTCCATGTCGAAGAGCAGATCCAGCATCGTACGGCGCGACCTTTCGTTGCGGGGGCGGCGCCGACGAGCGGCGGGCGCGGTTGTCCGTACCGCGCCTTGATCGTACGGAACGACGGGAACGCCGATCGAGTCGTTCGCCGCGGAGACCGGGACAAGCGGCCGGAGGAGGCGCCGGGGAGGGGGCGCCGGGGGTGTCGGGTGTGTCGAAGACGTCAGGTGGGTCAGGGACGTGCCGGGAGCGCCGGGGGTCAGGCCGCGGTGGCGTGCTCCTGCTGGAGCTTGACCCGGCGGACGGTCCGCCTGTCGCGCTCGCGCAGGATGGTGCGGAGGACCCGCAGGCCGTCGCGGACGGCGTTCAGGTTGCTGGTGCCGTGGATGCGGCTGCGCTCGTGGCTCGGGACCTCGCTGATGACCAGCCCGGCCTGGGCGGCGCGGATGTTCATCAGCGTCTCGATCTCGAAACCGTCGCAGTCGAGGTCGAGCGCGTCCAGGTGACGGGCCCAGAAGGCGTTGTAGCCGTAGCACAGGTCGGTGTAGCGGGTGCCGTACAGCCGGTTGGTCAGCTTGGTGAGCGCGGCGTTGCCGAGCGAGCGGATCGGGCTGATGTCGTCGGACCCGCCACCGGGCAGGCAGCGGGTGCCCTTGGCGAAGTCGGCGCCCTCGGCCAGCGCGGCCACGAAGGCGGGAATCTCCCGGCCGTCGGTGGACCCGTCGGCGTCGATCATGACGATGACGTCACCGGTGGCGGCGGCGAACCCCTCGATGAGGGCGTTGCCCTTGCCCCGGCGGGTCTGCGTGACGACGCGCACGTCCGGGCGGAGCGACCGGGCGACGGCCACCGTGTCGTCGGTGGAGTTCCCGTCGACCAGGATCACCTCGTCGATCCAGGACGGCAGGGTCGCGAAGACGTGCGGCAGGTTCCGGGCCTCGTTCATGGCGGGGACTATCACAGTGACGCTGAAGCTGAAAGGGGCGCTCTTCATGGTCACAAGGTCTCCCGAGGCGCCTGCAGGGCACTTGAAGGATTCTTGCAAATCCCTTTGCAAGGGAGACCTTGCGACTCCGGCTCCGGGCCTCGGGGCGGCGTGAGCCGCGGTCGGGGCGGGTCAGAAAGGGAGCGGCCGCCCCGAGGGGCTCCGCAGGTCGAGCGGCACCGGCTCACGGGGCGGACGCGGACGTTGCACGACCTGGATCCTTTTCATGTCCCGCTCCATTCTGGGCTTGATCACCGGGTGTTACCCATGTGGCGCCCAAGAATCACCTATCTGCGTATCACATGGAGAACACTGGCCACACGCTCAGCGGCCGTGGCGACGTCTTCGGCCTGTCCGATCCGGCCGGCCCAGGAGAGCCAGAACCACCACTCGCCGTCCTCCTCGTGGGCGGCCAGCACGTCCTCGGTTCTCGCCGGGACCATCGGGTTGATCACTTGCAGTCGTGGGTGGAGCCCCGTGGGCGACCTCAGACGCACCTGGAAGGCGTGTGCCTCCAACTGGGCGGCCAGCCGCCGCAGGTGGTCCACGGCTTCGCCGCGCTCTGCCATCATCCGGATCACTCCTGGAGGACGCTGGTGACGTGTTTGTCTTGCAGAGTGCGGGTTCGTGGGCAGGTCAGGCAATCATCCCCGGGGCATTCCCCTCTCCGTATCGGTGGAATACACCGGAAACCCGACGCTGTTCCGTGGGAAAACCACGAATAAAGGGAATGCAACGCACAGGTGAGCTCACTCTGCGGTGCGCTCTCGTTAATCTTCGGTAAACAGCGACCGGGAGGCGCCGTGGCCCGTGGTGAGCATTCGCCCGCGTGCGCGCGACGATGGCGGGAGCAGGCCGAAGCGAGGCAGTGGACGCACTGGCAGATCACGCAGGCCGTGCACGGCTGCTGCGGGGTGAGCCTGCTGAAGGCCCACCGCCTGGCCAGGGGATGGTCGGCCAGGCAGGCGGTCCAGGAGTTGGAGGAGCTCTGCGAGCGCCAGGACCTGGGTGAGGCGCGAGCCAGCATCGACCTGCTCAACGCCTGGGAGAACAACCGGGCCAGGCCCCGCCCGCAGACGATCGACCTGCTGGCGCGGCTCTACCGGGCCAACGCGGTTCGGCTCGGCCTGGCCGGCGACTACTGCGAGGACGGCGGCGGGGCCAGGGTCGTGGTCGTGTCCGGTGGCGAGAGCCGCACCCCGTACCGGCTGGAGGAGCACACCGCCGCCGCCGACGACGTGGAGCGGCGGGCGTTGTTCCACGAGGCGCTGCTCGGCTCCCGGCCCGTGATGAACGGGCGTCTGCTGGCCGAGGTCGAGCGGACCCGCCAGGATCTCGACCGTACGCTCGCCGCCACCACCGTCACCGAGGAGCAGCTCGACCGGCTCGACGAGCAGGTGCTGCGCTACCGCCGCGAGTACATCAGCAGCGCTCCCGTCCCGATGCTCTACCGGCTGATGCTGGAGCTGTCGGACGTCCGCGCGCTCTGCGCGGCCCGCCAGCCCGCGATGGCCCAGCGCCGCCTGCTCAACGCCACCGTGATGCTGGCGCTGCTGTCGGCCGATGCGCTGATGAAGCTCGGCGACACCCGCCAGGCCCACGCCTGGTACGGCACCGCCCGCACCGCCTCCGACGACATGGGCGACGTGCGGCTGCGGGCCCTCGTCCGGGCACAGCAGGCGATGCTGCCGTACTACTACGGCGACCTGGCCGAGACCGTGCGGCTGGCGCGCGAGGCCAGGATGCTCGCGGGCAACGCCCCCAGTTCGCCGGCGGCGCTCGGCGCGGCGGCCGAGGCGCGGGCCCTGGCGCGGATGGGCGAGCACAAGGCCGCCCGGGTGGCGCTGGCCGAGGCGGAGCGGATCTTCTCCCGGATGCCGCCGGAGGGCCACGACCACCTGGCCTTCCGCTTCTCGGAACGACGGCTGCAGTTCTACCGGATCGGCACGCTGATGGAGCTGGGGGAGCAGGTGGAATGGACTCCGGGGCCGTCGAGCCCGTACGCCATCGACCCGGTGCTCATCCTGCTCGACCAGGCGGCGCACATGGTCCGCGCCGGCAAGGTCGACGACGCCTGCCTTCTGGCGGAGAAGGCCCTGCTCCAGGTCCCGCCCGAGCACCGCACCTCCATCGTGCTGACCCGGGCGCGGGCGCTGCTGGCACAGGTGCCACCGGCCAGGCACCGGGCGGCGGCGGTGCGCCGCCTGACCGACCTGGTCACCGGCGCGCCGCCGGTGGTGACCGGCTGATGGGGGCGCTGGCCGAGGAGGCGTTCACGGTCCTGCGTGAGGTCTGCGAGGGCCTGGGGATCGACCACCGGGACGCCGAGTTGCTGCGGGTGCGCAGCAACGCCGTCTTCAAGCTGCGCAGTGAGATCGTGGTCAGGATCGCCACCGCCCCCAACGCGCTCACCCGGCTGCCGCTGGTGCTCGCGGTGGCCCGCTGGCTCGCCGAGCAGGGGTTCCCCGCGGTGCGTCCGGCCGACGAGATCTCCGACCAGCCGGTGGTGCACGAGGGCAGGGTCGTCACCTTCTGGCACTACGTCCCCTCCAGCGGGCGGCCCACCACCACCGAGCTGGGCAGGATCCTGCGCAGCCTGCACCTGCTGCCGGTGCCGCCGGTGGCGCTCAAGCGCTTCGCCGACCCGCTGGCGGAGGTGCGCCGCGCGGTGGAACGCTCCGAGGAGCTCACCCCGTGCCAGCGGGCCTGGCTGCGCGACCGCATCGAGGAGCTGACCGACCGCTGGTCGGGCCTGGTCGTGGACCGCTCTCCGGTGCTGCTGCACGGCGACGCCTGGATCGACAACCTGCTGCGCTGCGCCGACGGCCACGTGGTGCTCTGCGACTGGGACGGCGTCGCGGTCGGTCCCCGCGAGTGGGACCTGGTCCACACCTACCACGGCCAGCGACGCTTCGGCCTGACCGCCGCCGACGTCGACGCCTTCGCCGACGCGTACGGCAGCGACCTGCGCTCCTGGGCCGGCTACTCCACCCTGATGGAGATCCGCGACGTCTACGCGGTGGGCATCCACATCCGCAACGCGGGCGCCGACCCCTTCTCCCGCCGGGAGCTGCCGCGCAGGCTCGACTCCCTGACCCGGGGTGAGGAATCGGCCCGCTGGTACATGGCCGAACCCGTTAGTGTCTCCCGTTAAAAGATCTTCCAACGGGGACAGGGAACATGCCGAACATCACGCTGCGCAACACCTTTCACGTCCGGAACACGCCGGAGGCGCTGCGCGCGCACCTGAGCCAGCCGCAGAGCTACGTGGGCCTCTCCCCACTGGTGGTAGCGGTCAAGGACGTCCAGCAGGGGGAGCGCGAGACCCGATACACCTCGGTCGAGCGGTTCACCTTCCTCGGCGTCGTCAAGTACGACAACATGATCAAGGTTACGCTCCGCAGCACGCCGCAGACCGTGGAGGGCGAGGTCGACAGCCCCGGCGGGGTGCGCCTGGACTACCGCTTCACCCTCAACGACAAGGACGGCGGGACCGAGGTCGAGGATCTCCTCGTGGTGCACGCCTGGGCCCGCCCGCTGCTCGGCTACGCCGCCAAGAAGGCCCGGCAGGTGCAGCTCGCCCGCGCCGGGATCCTCGCCTCGCGCCTGGGGTGACGCGGTGCCTCGTGCCTGGGGTGACGCGGTGACGGCCATGACGGGATCGGCGCGCCGGGGGCGGGGGCACTGCGCCGGTCGTCCGGAGCGGCGGAGCGAGGTCCCCCGCCGGGGGCGGGGCGAGCACGCCGGGTCACTTCTCCACGGGAGACATGTCGGCGTACCGGTCACCGCGGGCCGCTCCGGCGGGCACGGCCGCCTCAAGGGAGGCGAGCTGCTCGGGGGTGAGCGCGATGCCGGCCGCGGCGGCGTTCTCCTCCAGGTAGCGCAACCGCTTGGTGCCCGGGATGGGGATGACGTCCTCACCGCGGGTCAGCAGCCAGGCCAGCGCGAGCTGGGCCGGGGTGCAGCCCACCTCGTCGGCGATCTCGCGGACCTCCGCGACGAGTGCCTCGTTGGCGGCCCCGTTCTCCCCGGCGAAGCGTGGGTGGTGTTTGCGGAAGTCGTCCTCCGGCAGCTGTTCGGCCGGGGGCAGCGTGCCGCCGAGCAGCCCCCGGCTGATCGGCGAGTACGCCACCAGGGCGACGCCCAACTCCCGGGCGGTCGGCAGGATCTCCTCCTCCAGCCCGCGGGTGAACAGGGAGTACTCGCTCTGCAGCGCGGAGATCGGATGGGTGGCGTGTGCCCTACGCAGGGTCTCCGCGCTCACCTCCGACAGGCCGATCCGGCCGACCTTGCCGGCGGCGACCAGCTCGGCCATCGCCCCCACGGTCTCCTCGATCGGCACCGTCGTGTCCCGGCGGTGCAGGTAGTACAGGTCGATGTGGTCCACGCCGAGCCTGCGCAGCGAGGCGTCGGCCGCCCGGCGCACGTACTCGGGACTGCCGTCGATCCGGCGGCCGGCCTCCTCGTCGGTCCTGACGATGCCGAATTTGGTGGCGAGCACCACCTCGTCCCGGCGGCCCGAGACAGCGCGTCCGACCAGTTCCTCGTTGTGTCCCCTTCCATACATGTCTGCGGTGTCAAGAAAATTCACCCCCAGGTCGAGAGCGCGATGGATCACCGCGATCGACTCGGTCTCGTCGGCCCGGCCGTAGAACTCCGACATGCCCATGCAGCCGAGCCCGATGGCCGACACCTCCGGACCCCCCTGCCCGAGGCGGCGCTTGTTCATTGGTTCTCCCGCGTGATGTAGAAATCGATCTTCTCGTCGAGGACCGTCAGATCCCCGGTCAGCTGTGTGATCCGTGCCTCGACCCGCGCGCGGTGGGCCTGGAGCATCCGTCGCCGTTCGGCGAGGGTCGCCGGGCCCCGCCTGCGCAGCTCGGCGTAGCGGCACATGTCGGCGATCGGCATGCCGGTCGCGCGCAGCCTGGTGAGGAAGCGGAGCCACTCCAGGTCCGGCGCCGTGTAGCTGCGGTGCCCGCCGGCGTTCCGGCCGACCTCGTGGATGAGCCCGATGCGTTCGTAGTAGCGCAGCGTGTGCGCGCTCAGCCCCGACTTGCGGGCGGCCTCCTGGATGGTCATCCCCATGGGAACCACCTTGCCCCTTAGAGCGCGCTCCACGTCAAGCGGGCCCCTCCGGGGTGGCCTCATGAGACGGCTGCGGAAAGGGTTACCCCGACAGGGACGACCCTGAGAGGGCCGGCCCTACCCCCGGCGGTAGCCTCCCAGCTCACGGCCCCGGCGCGGGGGGCATCCCCGGAGGGTGGGCACCCCCGCGTCCCGGGGTCGCTCCGGGATCGGTCAGGGGCGGCCGGGGGCTGTCTCGGATGTTCCGGCATCCCGTCCGTCGCCATGGTTGAGCCATGGGACAGCAGGCGCTCACCGGAACCAGGATGATCTTCGGCGGCTACGCGGCGATCGGTGCCGGGGCCGCGACCATGCTCGGGCTGCACGTGGCCACCGGCCTCGACCCGGTGCACACCGTGATCAGTGAGTACGCCTTCGAGGCGGACGGCTGGCTGCTCCCCCTCTCGCTGACCCTCTTCGCCGCCGCCGCGACGGTCATCGCCGCCCTGCTGTCCCGGCACCGCGAGAACCGGGGAGCCGCCCTGCTGGTCGGGCTCTGGGGCCTGTGCATGCTGCTGGTCGGCGCCTTCCCGACCGACGCGCCCGGCGTGCCGCTGTCGATGTCCGGAGGCATCCACCGGTACGCGGCGTTCGTGGCCTTCATGGTGATGCCGGTCGCCGGGCTCCTGCTGGCCGGACGGCACGCGGGCACCCCCTACGCCCGGCCGGTGCGGCTGCTCAGCCTGGCCGCACTGGGCGTGCTGGTCCTGGTGGTCCTGCCGTACGCGGTGCGGATGCTGGGGGTGGAGCTGACCAACGACGACATCCCCGCGGGGGTGACGCAGCGGCTGGTGGTGGGCTTCGAGGTCGCGGCGCTGACCGTGATGGGCCTGATGGCCGGTGCCCGGCCCGGTCGGGCACCGGTCGAGAGTTCTCCTCCGTACTTTTCGGGATTTGTCACCTGGATGCCGTACGCTCCCGAGCAATCGATCAACGGAGAGGTGGAGCATGGCCACGCAGAGCACGTACCTGGAGCTGTCGGAGGACGGCGGGGGCTCGCACAAGTTCTACGAGGTCGTGCTCGACGGAACGCAGGTGACGGTCAGGTACGGCCGCATCGGCGAGACCGGTCAGGCCAAGACATCGGCCTTCGCCACCGAGGCCAAGGCCCAGGCCGCCGCCGCGAAGAAGGTCGGCGAGAAGCTCCGCAAGGGGTACGCCCCCGCGGTCCAGGGCGTGCGCCAGCGCCGCGCCGTCACCCGGCGCAGCATCGAGAGCGTCCGCTCCACCGCCTCCCAGGCTCCGGTGCTGTGGCGCTTCGCCAGCGGCGCGGCGGCGTTCGGCATCTTCGTCGACGCCGAGCGCTGCTGGGTCGGCAACCAGAACGGCGACGTCTACACCGTCACCCACGGTGGCACCGTCACCGGCCGCTTCCGCCTGCCCGACGGCGTCAAGTGCATCGTCGCCGACGACTTCTGGATCTACGCGGGCGCCGACGACGGCAAGGTCTACGACCTCAGCGGCAAGGTTCCCCGGGTCGCGTACGAGATCGCCGAGGACGTCGACATCTACTGGCTCGACATCCACGAGGGGGTGCTGGGCGTCTCCGACCGGGCCGGCCGGATCACCACCATCGACCACGAGGACGAGTTCCAGTGGGCCCGCAAGGGCCGGGGCGACTCGGCGTGGATGGTCCGCTGCGACGACGACGCCGTCTACCACGGGCACTCCACCGGGGTGGCCCGCTACGACGCGGCCGACGGCACCCCGGTCTGGGAGACGCCCTTGCAAGGCGCCGTGCTGTTCGGCTGGCAGGAGGACGACTCGGTCTACGCCGGCACCTCGCGGAGCGCCGTGCACCGCCTGCGCAAGTCGGACGGCGCCTCCGAGGCGGTCTACCACTGCGACGCCACCGTCTTCTCCTGCGCCACCGCCCCCGGCGGACGCTACGTCTTCGCCGGTGACAGCCACTCCTCCATCTACTGCTTCGACCAGAGCGGCGAGCGTCTGTGGAAGCTCGCCACCGGCTGCGGTTCGGCCTTCTCCATGCAGTACCTGGACGACCGCCTCTACATCGTGACCACCGACGGCAGCCTGGCCTGCATCGACGCCACCGAGACGGCCATCAGGGCGGCCCAGGAGGGCAACGTGCCCAAGCCGGTCGATGTCAAGGCCGCCGCGAGCCTGACCGCGGTCGAGGCGACCGCCACGCTGGAGACCGTGGCGTTCGACGACCCCTCCGGCGCCGACGGGGTGATCCTGGAGTGCGTCCGCGAGGGGGATCGGCTGCGGGTACGGGTGGTCAGCGGGGGTTACGACTCGCTGCGGAACGTGCAGTTCCCCAAGGACGTGCGCGAGGCCGGGGCACGCTACCTGGTGGACGGCGTCCGCCTGTCGGAGCGGGGCGGCTTCTACCGCGCGTACGGCGACATCAGGCGCCTGCGCTGACCCGTCCGCGGATCGCGTCCACGAGGCCCGCGCTTCGGCGCGGTTCACGTTCGCGACGTCCCGCGCTTCGACCTGGCCCGCCGGTCTCCGGCTCGGCGGGCCAGGGTTTTTTGAGCGGAAAAGCCGGTGTCCGTGGCGCTATGGTGCAGGCATGTTTCGTGGAGACAGGGTCCTGCTGAGGGCTCTCACCAAGGACGACATCGTCACCCTGCACCGGCTGCACGAGGACGTGGAGACGGAGGTCGGTGCCATCGCGACGCCGTGGCTGCCCCAGACGGTCGAGCAGGCCGTCGCCGCGTACGAGAAGCGGGAGCCCGACGCGGACAAGGTCGACTTCGCCGTCGAGTCGCTCTCCGGGGAACTGCTCGGGTGCGGCCTCGTGTGGGGCATCGACGCCTTCAACCGCAACGGCCACCTGGGCTTCTCGCTGCTGCCGGAGGCGCGCGGCCGGGGGTACGCCCCCGAGGCGCTGCGGCTGCTGTGCGACTACGCCTTCCGGATCCGCGGCCTGCACCGGCTGGGCCTGGAGACGCTCGTCACCAACACCGCGATGATCGCCGCCGCGGAGAAGGCCGGTTTCCAGCGCGAGGGCACGCTCCGCGAGCACGCCTGGGTGGCCGGCTCCTTCGCCGACGTGGCGGTGTTCGGCCTGCTCGCCGCGGAGTTCGCCGGCTGACGGCCCCGGCCGACCCACCCGACCCGACCCGACCCGGCTCACCCCGGCTCACCCCGGCCGGGTTGGGCTGGTCAGGCCGGCCCGTGCCCGCCGGGCACGCCCGGGTCTCCGGCCCCTCTTCCGGTGCGGGCCGTCCCCGGCGGGTGACGCCGGGGGCGGCCACGGGACCTGTCGTGTCCGCTGTGCCTGTCGCGTCTACCGTGTCTGTCGCGTCTACCGCTTTCCGCCGGAACCGTCGAGGCCGGCCCGGCGCAGGGCCTCGGCCATGGCGCCGCCGGGGATGTCACGTTCCTGGCGGCGGCGGTCGCCGCCGCCCTGCTGCCGGCGGTCCCCCCGGCCCCGCTGCCCGTCGCCGCCGTCGCGACGGGCGCCGCCCTGCTGGTCGCGCGGGCCGCCCTGCTGTCCGCGCTGCCCCGCGGGCTTGGCCTCGTCGTCCAGGCGGAGGGTCAGTGAGATGCGCTTGCGCGGGATGTCGACGTCGAGCACCTTCACCCGGACGATGTCACCGGGCTTGACCACCTCGCGCGGATCCCTGACGAAGGTGTGCGACAGCGCCGAGACGTGCACCAGGCCGTCCTGGTGCACGCCGACGTCGACGAACGCGCCGAACGCGGCGACATTGGTGACCACGCCTTCCAGCAGCATGCCGGGCCGCAGGTCGGAGATCTTCTCCACGCCATCCTTGAAGGTGGCGGTCTTGAAGGCCGGGCGGGGGTCGCGGCCGGGCTTCTCCAGCTCGGACAGGATGTCGGTGACGGTCGGCAGGCCGAAGGTGTCGTCGACGAAGTCCTGCGGCCTCAGTGCGCGCAGCGCCGTGCCGTTGCCGATCAGGGCGGTGATGTCGCCGCCGGTACGCTGCAGGATCCGCCGCACCACCGGGTACGCCTCGGGGTGCACGCTGGAGGCGTCCAGCGGGTCGTCGCCGCCGCGGATGCGCAGGAATCCGGCGCACTGCTCGAACGCCTTCGGGCCCAGCCTGGGCACGTCCTTCAACGCCCTGCGGGAACGGAAGGGACCGTTGGCGTCGCGGTGCTGGACGATGTTCTCGGCCAGCCCGGCGCCGATGCCCGACACCCGGGTGAGCAACGGTGCCGAAGCGGTGTTGACGTCGACGCCGACCGCGTTCACACAGTCTTCCACCACCGCGTCGAGCGAGCGGGAGAGCTTCGTCTCGGCCAGGTCGTGCTGGTACTGGCCGACGCCGATCGACTTGGGGTCGATCTTGACCAGCTCGGCCAGCGGGTCCTGGAGTCGCCGGGCGATCGAGACGGCGCCGCGCAGCGACACGTCCATGCCGGGCAGCTCCTGCGCGGCGTATGCGGATGCGGAGTAGACCGACGCCCCGGCCTCCGAGACCATCACCTTGGTCAGCCCGGGAACCAGCTTCACCAGCTCGCCGGCGAGCTTGTCGGTCTCCCGGGAGGCGGTGCCGTTGCCGACCGAGACGAGCTCCACGTCGTACTTCCTGGCCAGCGCGGCGAGGGTCGCCAGCGACTGGTCCCACTGGCGGCGCGGCTCGTGGGGGTAGATCGTGTCGGTGGCCAGCACCTTGCCGGTCGCGTCGACCACCGCGACCTTCACCCCGGTGCGCAGACCAGGGTCGAGGCCCATGGTCGCGCGGCTGCCGGCGGGGGCGGCGAGCAGCAGGTCGCGCAGGTTGGCGGCGAACACGCGCACCGCCTCGTCCTCGGCGGCCTGCCACAGGCGCATGCGCAGGTCGATGCCGAGATGGACGAGGACGCGGGTGCGCCAGGCCCAGCGGACCGTGTCGGCCAGCCACGCGTCGGCGGGCCGTCCCTGGTCGGAGATGCCGAAGCGGTGGGCGATCCGCCCCTCGTACGTGCCGGTGGGCTCCGGCTCGGGCTCAAGGGTGAGGGTGAGGACCTCCTCCTTCTCCGCGCGGAACATCGCCAGGATCCGGTGCGAGGGCAGCTTGGTGAACGGCTCGGCGAAGTCGAAGTAGTCGGAGAACTTGGCACCGTCCTCCTCCTTGCCCTCGCGGACCTTCGCGACCAGGCGCCCCTTGGACCACATCCGCTCGCGCAGCTCGCCGACCAGGTCGGCGTCCTCGCCGAACCGCTCGACGAGGATCGCGCGGGCCCCGTCGAGCGCCGCGGCGGCGTCGGGCACCCCCTCGCTCACGAAGGCCGCGGCGGCGGCCCGCGGGTCGACCGACGGGTCGTTCAGCAGGCCGTCGGCGAGCGGTTCGAGACCGGCCTCCCGGGCGATCTGCGCCTTGGTCCGTCGCTTGGGCTTGTAGGGAAGGTAGATGTCTTCCAGGCGGGCCTTGGAGTCGGCCGCGAGGATCTGCGCCTCCAGGACGTCGTCAAGCTTGCCCTGGCTCCGGATCGACTCCAGGATCGCGGTGCGCCGCTCCTCCAGCTCCCGCAGGTAGCGCAGCCGCTCCTCCAGCGTGCGCAGCTGCGTGTCGTCCAGCATGCCGGTGACTTCCTTGCGGTAGCGGGCGATGAACGGCACGGTCGCCCCGCCGTCGAGCAGCTCCACCGCTGCCTGCACCTGCCGCTCGCGCACACCCAGCTCGTCGGCGATCCGCTGATGAATAGACGTGGTCACGATCTCTCTTCCTCTGTGATGGCGTCCCCAAGCTACCGCGTCACCCCCGTGCCGGGCCGGGGAGCCGGAGGGACGGGGCCGCGGTGGCCGCGGGACGGGTCCGCGGTCACCGGAGGGACGGGGCCGCGGTGGCCGCGGGACGGGCCCGCAGTCGCCGGAGACGGCAAAGAGCACGCAATCCCGGTGCAACCGGTGCGCAAGCGGTCCGGCGTTACCTGTCCGCGTCACGGTCGGCGGTCGGCCGGCGGTCAACCGGCGGTCGGCCGGCGGTGATCGGCATCGAGAAGGGAAACGGCGATGGCGCGGACGGTCAAGCTCGGCATGGTCATGGCGGGGGTGGGCCTCGTTCTGGAGATCGCCGGGTTCATGGGCATGATGATGATCTGGCCGTTCCCCTCGTGGGGGGTTCCGGCACTGGTGGCCGGAGGCGTCGTCATGGCTGCGGGGATCGTGATGGCGACGACGTCCTACCAGGCCGGCGTCATGCGCAGCGTGATGTCGGACCTCGGTGCCGGTCAGCCGGGCGGCGCCTCCAGAGGAAAGGCGGGCGGCTTCTCCGGCGGTCAGCCGGGCGGCGGTTCGTCCTTCGGGGGGCTCTTCGCCATGGTCGGCGACATGGTGCGGGGCAACGACGACCTCCTCACCGGAGGGCTGCCCGCGACCGCCATCGTGGTCTCCATGCGCGACACCGGCATGACCGTCAACGACACGCCGGTGGTCGCCTTCGAACTGGACGTGCGCGCCGAGGGGACGGCCCCCTACCGGGTCTCGCACCGTGAGCGGCTGCCCCGGCTCCTCGTCGGGGCCGTCCTGCCCGGGACGGCCCTCGCCGTGCGGGTCGATCCGGCGAACCCGGACCGGCTCACCGTCGACTGGAGCACCTTCCCCGCCCAGGCCGGGCCGCCGGCCACCGAGCGTCTTTCCGCCGCGGACCTCATCGCCAGGGGCCTGCCGGGTACCGCCACCGTCGAGGGCACCTTCTCGACCGGCGGCATGACCGCGGAGAACGGCGACCCGATCGTCGGGTTCGTGCTGCGGGTGGAGCCGGGCGACGGCCGCGCGCCGTATCAGGTCAGGATCGGTCACCGGGTGCCGCCGGAGCACCTGCACCGCACGTTGCCGGGCACCCGGTTGCCGGTCAGGATCGCCCCGGAGGACCCGGAGAAGGTCGCCGTCGACTGGGAACTCGCGTGAGGCGCCGCACCTCTTCTTGCGGATCACAAGTGTGGTGCAGTGAACTTCAAATCGGTGGGTGTTGTCTTGGCGCATGATTTTCATCGAGTTTCACGCGGGTGATCCGGGTGATCCGGGTGATCCGGGTGGTCGGCGTTGCGGGGTCCGTGGTCGTGGAGCGGTGCGATGAGGGGGGAGGTCGCGTCGTGGCCGTTGCCGCCGGGGAGGCCGGATCGGCTGGGTGAGTACCGGTTGCTGGGTCTGCTGGAGGAGGACGGTCGCGGGAGTGTTTATCTGGCCGAGTCCGCGGCCGGTGTGCGGGTGGCGCTCACGGTTGTGAACGTCCGGCTGCCGCAGGGGCGGCAGGTGCGGGGGCGTTTCGTGCGTGAGGTGGAGGCGGTTCGGGGGGTGGTGGTGCCGGGGGTGGCCGGGGTGGTCTCCGCGGCGGTGGTCGAGGGTGTGCCGGTGGTCGCCGGTGAGTTGGTGGGCGGGGAGTCGCTGGGGCAGGTCGTGACGCGGGGTGGCCCGTTGCGGGGGGAGATGCTGGTCCGGGTGGCCGCCGAGACGGTCGCCGCGCTGGCGGGTCTGCATGCGGCGGGGGTGGTGCACGGGAGTTTCGGGCCGGATCGGGTGTTGCTGGGCCCGGACGGGGTCAGGGTGACCGGGGTCTGGGTCGCTCGGGCGTTGGGGGCGGCCGGGGTCGGCGGGCCGGTGGGTGTCGCGGGGTTCGTGGCGCCGGAGCAGGTGGCCGGGTTCGTGGCGGGGCCGGCCGGTGATGTGTTCGGGTGGGCGGCGACCGTGGTGTTCGCCGCCACCGGGGTGATGTTCTCGGGTGGGTCCGGTCCGGATCTGTCGGGTGTTCCCGAGCCGTTGCGTGGGTGGTTGCCGGCCTGTCTGGACGGCGATCCGGGGCGTCGTCCGAGTGCGAACGAGGTGATGTTCGCTCTGTCGCGGGCCGTCCACGGGCATCCGGGCCAGGCCGTCCACGGGTTGCCGGGCCCGGCCGCTCATCCGCCCTTCGGCCCGGCGGGCGGATCGGGGATGGTCCAGGGTGCCCCGTTCGCCCCGCAGGGTGCATCGTTCGGTCCCCGGGACGGGCTGGTCACTCACCCGTCGGCTGGTCCGCAGGGAAGACCGGCCGTTCAGTCGCCGTTCACTCCGCAGGCGGCGGCTCCCCGGCGGAGCCGGTGGCCGTGGGCGGCGGGGGTGGCCGGCGTCCTGGTCCTGGTGCTCTCCGCGACGGTCGCCGTGAACCTCCTCAACGGTGAGGAGGCCGCGGAGGGAACCCGCCAGAACGTGACAGCCGGGACGGCCGCGGCCCTGGCCGTGCCCCCCTCCACCGCTCCTGCCTCTCCGGGCTCCGACTTCGGCACGCCCCTGTGGACCGCGACGCTGAGCGACCCGTGGGTGCAGTCGGTGACGATCGCGGAAGCGGGCGGCGTGCCGATCGTGGCCGCCGCAGGGGACGAGGGCACGGTGGACCTGCTCAGGCTGGACACCGGCAAGGCCGCGGTCTCGCCCATCAAGGCGCACAAGGGAAAGATCTACGACTTGGCCGTCACCGCCCACGGTGGACGCTCCGTCCTGCTGTCCGGCAGTGAGGACAAGACCGTACGCCGGTGGGACCTCGCCACCGGCGACCCCGTCGGCCAGCCCGTCAAGAGTGACTACGAAGTCTTCACCATCGGCGCGCTGGACCTGGGCGGCAGAAAGATCGCCGCGGTCGAGTCCGGGGGTGACTGGCTACTGGAACTGGACGGATCCGACCTCGCCTCCCTGCCCATCACCCCGTCCCGCTGCGCGGGCCCCTCGGCGTTCGGCACGCTGGACGACCGGTTGGTCAAGGTGTGCCCCGACGCCGACTCCGCCGTCGGGGTGTGGGACGTCAGAACGGACGAGCGCATCGGAGCAGCGGGGTGGGGAAGCGGGAAACCCGTCCTGGACCTGGCACTGGGAACGGTGGGTGGACAGCCGGTGATCGTGACAGGTTGTGAGGACGGCATCGTGCGTCGCTGGGACCTGGCCACCGGCAATCCCCTGCGCGGGCCCATCGTCGGACACGAGAGCACCGTCTCCGGCGTCGCCGTGACCCGGTTGGCGGGGCGCCCTGTCATCGTCTCCTACTCCAACCATCCCGACTCCACCATCCGCGTGTGGGACTGGGAGACGGGCGTCCCCGTCGGTACCCCCATCCGCCTTGAGATCACCGGCACGAGCATGGCGGTGGCGGAGGTCGGCGGCATGGTGACCGTGGTGCTCGGCAGCACCGACGGCAAGCTCAGCGCGTGGAAGCTGGGAACGCCGTAGCGGGGTTCGCGCCGGGGGCGAGCGGGGCCGGGGTGTCGTGGCAGGATCCGCGCCGGGAGCTAGGGGAGCGTGCCGAAGGTCGGGGTCAGCCTGGTCCACTCCAGGGTGGCCCCGGCGGCGTTGCCGCCCGGGGTGCCGGTCACCCAGTGCGTGACCTGGGGTCTCTCCCGGCTGTCCTGGACGACCCAGGTCGCCCCGGTGTCGGCGCCGTCACGGAACAGGTGGGCGGTTCCGGCGCTGTCGACCCGCACCTTCCAGGTGGCGGGTCGCCCGGCGGCGTCCAGCGGGTGGACCTTCTCCCAGACGGTGGAGCCCTTGCGCATCGTCCACACACCGCTCCGCTGCACCGTCAGCATGAGCCGCCGGGCGCCGTTGGCGACCTTCGCGCCGAGGCAGACGCCGCTGCCGGTCCGCGGGTCGAGGGCACTGTCGTCGTCCACCCGGCCCCGGAACTCCAGGGTGAAGTCGCAGCCCAGGGCCGGGTCGAGCGCGAAGGACACCCGGGACACCCCGGTGCCGGTGCTCCGCAGCCGCAGCCCGTCCCGGGTCGCCCGTGCCCCGCCGGCCAGCGTCCAGCCCGGTGCCGGACCCGCACCCGGGGTCCAGTCGCCCGCGGCGAGGGGGACGTCGTCCATCGGCCGGGTGATGTCCAGTCGGGCGACTCTGATATCGGTCTGGTTGTGCTCCCAGACGACGAAGAACCGTCCCGGCTTGTACTCGTCAGCGCTGGCGTAGACGTCCCATCCGCGGGCGGCACCGCGGGTCAGCCGGGTGCCGTCGGCCAGCAACCGGCCCGGTTCCCAGGGCTCACCGGGCCGCCTGACCTTGTAGTACAGGACCTCCCGGTACTGGTCGGGCTTGCCGGTGGCGGGGCCGGTGAACGGTCCGGCCAGCGTGTTGAAGATCGCCAGATGGCGGCCGGCGGAGTCACGGGTGAAGAACGTCTTGACGTAGTGATTGGGCAGGTTCTCGTCCGGCGTGAGCGGTGACCAGGTCAGCCCGATGTCGGTGCTGGTCGCCGTGGCACAGTGGGCCGTGCCGGTCCGGTAGCGTGCGTCGCGGGCCGCCGGGGAGGTGCCGCCGGTCAGGTCCAGGGTACGGGTCACCATCACCAGGGCACCGGAGCCGTCCTGGGAGAGGGCGATCTGCGGCTCCTCCACCGCCATGCCCGGCGGGTTCTCCGCGAGCCCGCCGGAGGTCCAGGCGGCCAGGTCGGACGAGCGCAGCACCCCGGCCCTGGTCGTGCCGCCCGCGTGCCGCCAGTACGGGACGAGCCACAGCCCGCCCGCGCGCAGCGGCTTGCCCGCGACGACCACGCCCCTGCCGTTGTCCGGCACGTTCACGGTGACGGGGAAATCGGTCCAGGTACGGCCGCCGTCGGTGCTCCTGCGGACCTCCAGCCGGGTGGGGAAGCCGTCGACCCGGCCCTCCCGGTCGCGGTCCCGCTCGACGGAGATCACGCCGAGCAGTGCGTACAGTGTCCCCGCGTCGTTCAGGAAGATCACGTAGTGGTAGCGCCGGGTGGCGGTGGCTGGGGCCAGCGTGTCCGTCGTCCAGCTCCGGCCCCCGTCGTCCGACCGGGCGAACATGATCGAACCCTGGTCCGTCGGGGTGGGGTCGAGCGCGTCCCGGACACCGGCCCGCCAGCCGACCACCAGCCGCCGCTCGTCGAGGGCGACGATGTCGGGGACCCGGTTGCCCTCGTGGGCGAGTTCGCCGCCGGATCCGGTGGAGACCGTGCCGTAGACGGTGACCGGGGGGCTGACGTCCGGTCCGACGATGTCGGTGTGCGGCCAGGCCATGGGGGACATCGAACCGGTGCCGGATGGCCGGGAGGTTACCCCGGGGTGGAGTCCGGGCGGCCGGTGCCGTCCGTCTCGGGTGCCTCTCCGAACCTGGTGTCGCACGCCGGGCAGGCCCATCTCTCCGGGCGGGGAACGCAACCGCCGAGGACGAACTGCCCCTTCGGCGGAGCCTGCTTCGGATCCCTGAGGAAGTGCGGGTACCCGTATCGGATCGGGACCACCCGGGTCCCGCCGCACCGGGGGCACGGGGGTCGCTGGTCCTTCGCGTTCTTCCCGGTCTCGTCTCCGGTGTTCCCGGTGTGGTCCATCCTGTCCCTCCGCGGTTCGGCGGATCGTCGGTGACCGGTCCGCACAGCGATGTAGACGCCGCTCCGGCCCGGTCGGTTCTCGCTGTGCCACCGGTGTTCGCCGACGTCCAGCGATGTCCGCAGGCGACCACGCCGAACCCCCGGCCCTGCAGTCACGGGCCGGGCCGGGGAAGACGGGTGCCGGGGCAGCCGCGCGGTGTCAGCCCGCGATCGCGTCGCGGACGGCCCGGACGGCGGCGCGGACCGCGGGGGTCCGGCCCGCCTCGCGGTGGTGGACCACGTGGAGGGCCCGGGGCCGCAGTCCGGGCACCTCGCGGGCGGTGACACCGGGGTTGTGGAACGCCTCCAACGCGAGCTGGGGGAGCAGCCCGATTCCGAGACCGTGGGCGATCAGCGACTGGGCGACCACGTAGTCGTCGCTGCCGTGCCGGATGTCCGGTGTGAAACCGGCGGCCAGGCAGAGCCGCTCCAGGTGGGCGGTGCACCGCTCGCAACCGGCGATCCACCTGTCGGCGGCCAGACTCCGCAGGTCCACCGCGGCGGCCTCCGCCTGCGCGTGCCCGTTGGGCAGGACCAGCCGCACCGGGTCTTCCCCCACGGGGAGGGCCACCAGTCCGGAGGGCACGGTGAACGGCTGCCCGTCATGGGCGAAGGTCACGGCCAGGTCCGCCTCACCGACCGTGACCAGCTCCAGCGCCTCGGGTGGTTCGGCCTGCAGCAGGCGGACGTCCAGCGCGGGGTGGCGCGCGGCCAGCAGGCTCATCGCCGCCGGGACGACGGTGGCGCCGGCCGAGGGGAAGGCGGCCAGCCTGACGGTGCCCCCCTCCAACTGGGCCAGCGCGTTCATCTCGTCGGCCGCGGCGTGCAGGCGGGTGGCGAGGGCGTCGGCGTGCCCCAGCAGCGTCCGGCCGGCCTCGGTGAGCTGGATCCCTCGGGGACGTCGAAGCACGAGCGGCAGCCCGGCCTGCCGTTCCAGGTGGCGCAGGTGCTGGCTGACGGCCGGTTGGGTCCAGCCCAGAACGCGGGCCGCGGCCCCGATCGACCCCGAACGGGCGATCTGCCGGAAGACGAGCAAACGGTGGGCGTCCACGGCATAAGTATTCCTTGGGTCGGCGCCAACAAGTTCACGTCTACCTATGGGGCCGGTCATCCGCGAGGCTGGCGCCCATGACACGAACCATCGGTCTCATCGGCGGGATGAGCTGGGAATCCTCCGCCGAGTACTACCGTCTGCTGAACGAGGAGACCCGGCGCCGCCTCGGCGGCCACCACTGTGCCCGCAGCCTGCTGCTGACCGTCGACTTCGCCGAGATCGAGGCCATGCAGCGGGCCGGCGACTGGGCCGCGGCGGGCCGGACGCTCGCGGAGGCGGCCCAGGCCCTGGAACGGGCCGGCGCCGACATGGTGCTGCTGTGCACCAACACCATGCACCGGGTGGCCGACGTCATCGAGGCGGAGATCGGCGTGCCGTTCCTGCACATCGTCGACGCCACCGCGAGCCGGATCACCTCCGCGGGGATCACCACCGTGGGGCTGCTGGCCACCCGCTACACCATGGAGATGGACTTCTATCGCGACCGCATGCGGGCCCACGGTCTGGAGGTGGTCGTCCCCGACGAGGACGACCGCGCGCTGGTCCATGACGTCATCTACCGGGAACTCACCATGAACCGGGTCGAGGACGCCTCACGCAGGAGCTACCGACGGATCATCTCCACCCTCGCGGACCGCGGCGCCCAGGCGGTGATCCTCGGCTGCACCGAGATCACGCTGCTCATCGGTCCCGGCGACAGCCCGATCCCGGTCTTCGACTCCACCAGGATCCACGTCGAGCAGGCGATCGACCTGGCGCTGGCGCCGGGAACGCCCCTGGAGTGAAAGCCGGGAATGCCCCGGTGGTGAAAACGGTTATCGGGCCCGTACGACGAAACACCGACTCGGGAGGAGCCGACCTTGGCCAGAAACGAGACGCGGCCCGTGATCAAGCTCCGGTCCACCGCGGGCACCGGCTACACGTACGTGACCCGCAAGAACCGGCGCAACGATCCCGACCGGCTCACCCTCACCAAGTACGACCCGATCGTCCGCCAGCACGTTCCATTCCGAGAGGACCGATAAACCATGAAGAAGGGCATCCACCCCGAGTACCGGCCGGTCGTCTTCCGGGACCCGAGTGCCGGTTTCGCCTTCCTGACCCGTTCCACCGTCGCGAGCAGCCGGACGGTCGAGTGGGAGGACGGCGACGTCCACCCGGTGGTCGACGTCGACGTCTCGTCGGCGAGCCACCCCTTCTACACCGGGCGGGGCCGCATTCTCGACACGGCCGGCCGCGTCGAGCGCTTCAAGCAGCGCTACGCCGGTCGCTGAGCCGGGTGCTTCAGGCGGCGCTATGCCGGGCCAGCACTATGCCGGACGCTTCAAGCAGCGCTACGCCGGTCGCCGAGCCGGGCACGCCGCGCGTGGCTAACCGCAGGTGATCTCGGTGAAGGTCGGGGGCACGGTGGCGGTGCCGACGAACCCGATGTCCGAGACGGTCGCCCCCGCGGCCAGGTTGGGCTTCTCCACGGGTGCGTGGATCATCGCCACAGGCCCGCTCTGCATGTGCGTGCCGTTCCACGCCTGAGTGATGGTGGTCCCCAACGGCATGATCCATTGGATGTACCAGTCGCGCATCGGCCGTCCCGTGCGGTTGCCGATGGTCGCCGTGCCCCGGTAGCCACCCGGCCATGACTCCACCAGGGTGACCGTGGCCTCGCATCCGGCGGCGGAGATGCCCCGTCGCCCGGACGGCGCGGCCGAGCCGTCCGCCGTCGCCCCCGGAGAGGCGATCGCCCCCATGGTCGCGGACGCGGCCGGTGCGGCGGTTGCGTGCCCTGCCGAGGGAGTGGCCCCGTGTCCCGGTGGCAGGGCGGCCCCGTGTCCCGGCGGGAGCGGATGTGCCCTGCCGTGCGCGGGATCGTGTGCGGGGCCATGGGTGGGGTCGTACGTGCGGGTGGCGCAGGACACCGCGACGAACGTCAGCGCCGCGCCGAGCACGAGCAGGCCCAGCAGGGACGCGATCCTCCCCGTGGGCGGCACGGGCATCCCTCCTTCCCGAGCTTCCCGGATGTGGCGCGCTTGCCGGGTTTCCCGAGCTTCCCGGACGTGGCGCGCTTGTCTCTTCCCGGATGTGGCGCGGTCCCCGCGGGAAGTCGTGGGAAGCCGCGGGGACCGCGCCGGGTCAGGGACTGGTGCAGGTGACGCTGGGGGACCCGGCGGTGCCCGACCCGGTGAGACCGAAGGTGGTCGAGGCACCGGCGGCGATCGTCCGGTTCCAGTCGGCGTTTCTGGCCGTCACGGTCGACCCCGAGACGGTGTGGGTGGCGTTCCAGACGCTGTTGATCCCGCTGCCGCCGTCGAGCGTCCAGGTCGCCGTCCAGCCGTTGATGCCGGAGGAACCGGTGTTGCGCACGGTCACCTCGGCCTGGAAGCCGCCCGGCCAGGAGCCGACGGTCCGGTAGGTGGCGGTGCAGCTGCCGGGGCCGCCCGGCGTCACCGTCGGGGTGGCGGTGGGCGTCAGGGTCGGGCCGGGGGTGGGGCCGGTCCGGCCGACGCCGGTCACCTCGCCGTCGCCGCCGTCGAAGACGACGTCGGAGCAGTTGTAGAAGGTCTCGTTGCTGTCCGAACGCTTCCACACCGAGTAGATGATGTGGCGGCCCGACTTGCCCGAGGGCAGCGTGGCGTTCCAGTAGTAGTGGGCGTCGTTGGTGCCCGGCGAGCCGACGCTCGGCGGGTGGTCGGCCGTGTGGAACGGCTCCGACTCCAGATCGTCCCAGGTGAGCGCCTGGTTGGGGTTCCAGCCGTCCTTGGTGATGTAGAGGTAGAACCAGCCCGGGTGGGCGGCCCACTTGTTGTACCTGAACTGGATGGACGCCCCCGCGGTCAGGTGGGTCACCGGCCAGTCGGCGTGCGGCAGGTCGAACCCGCTGAAGCCGGGGTTGCCGCCGCTGCACGCCTGGCCGTCGGGGATGAACCCCCGGGTGCGTCCGGCACCGTCGGAGCGCAGCACGCTGAACCAGTTGTACAGCGAGTTGTCCCCGCTCTCGGCCACCGCCGCCGCGCACGCCGGGTTGATGGAGACGATGTTCCCCTGTGGGGTGAGACCGTCCTGCCAGCAGAAGTAGGTCCGGCTGCCGGGCACCATCATGGCGCCGTGCGCCGAGGCGGGCTGCGGGACGAGGACGAGTGCGAGCAGCGCGGTCATGAACGCGGCCACACCGGCGACAGCCGTACTTCGCCATTTGCTCACGGAATTACCCTCCCTTTTGAGGGATGACGAATAACCGATCAACGGCGGTGAGGCGCTCACGCGAGACGGACTCTAGGCCGACTCCACGAGGCTGTAAACGAAGCGCTTTCCGCAGGAGGATCTTCCGGACTGTCGGCGCAGCTCATCGCGGGTGTGACGGGGTCACGGCGGATGAAAGGTTCACGGTTCGCCACGATGCCGAAAAGGGCCGCGCGCACGGGAGGGGAAACGCGGCACGCGGCCCGCCGGTGAAATGGAGAAGGCCGTTCCGGGTGGTCACCGGAACGGCCTTCTCCATCGGAACGGTCTTCCACGCGGCGACCGGCACGGTCTTCTCCGCGGGAACGGCTTCTCTGCGGAACGGCTTTCTGCGCCGGAACGGCCTGCTGTGATGACCGACCGGCCATCTCCGGATGAGACGGCTCTTCGGCGGCTGCCGCGTTGCGGACCGTCACCCGGGCGGGTGCGCGGCCCTACCGCACGTCCTCCACGGCGGCCAGCTTCTCCAGCGCCGGGCCGGTGATCCGGTACGGGATCCACTCGTCGAGGGGGCCCGCGCCGAGCGAATGGTAGAACTCGATGGCCGGTGTGTTCCAGTCGAGGACCGCCCACTCCAACCGGCCGTAGTCGCGCTCCACGCAGATCCGGGCGAGCTCGGCGAGCAGTTTCCTGCCGTACCCGTGCCCGCGGTGGTCGGGGTGGACGAAGAGGTCCTCCAGGTGGATACCGTGCTTGCCCACCCAGGTCGAGTAGGTCAGGAACCACAGCGCGAACCCCGCGACGTCCTCGCCGTCGACGGCGAGGTGGCAGAAGACGGCGGGGGAGTCGCCGAACAACGCGTCGTGGAGCATCTCGGGGGTGGTCTCGACCTTGTCCAGCGCCTTCTCGTACTCCGCCAGTTTGCGGATCATGTCGATGATCGCCGGAACGTCGGCCGGTGTCGCAGGTCGAATCATCGACGCAGTCTACGCACTCCGGCCGGATGAACCCACCGGTAGAACGGTCGATCGCTATCGGAACACCGCATACGGGGTCATGTAGCCGGACGGGGGACCGCTCCCGTAAGTTGTCTGCTGATCGAGTGCGGGACATCCAGGAAGGCGGACCACCATGTCGACGGAGCCCACTGGTGAGCGGCTGACGGAGCTCAGGCAGGAGTTCGCCGCCATCGACTCCGACGGGGACGGCTACATCACCGAGCAGGAGCTCCGCGAGCGCTTCCCCGCCCTGCCCGCGGAGGCCATCGGGTCGCTCAGCCGCGACGCCGACTCCGACGGCGACGGCCGTTTCTCCTTCGAGGAGTTCGTCCGCCTGGTCGCCCACGACTGACCGTGCCCGGCGCCCCGGCCGGGGACCTGCCCGGCACGGCGTCGGCCGGGGCGTGTGGAGAGAACGTGCGGGATCACGCGGAGGGAGGAGGGAACGAGAAGAACGGCCGGGGATGCCGGGTCAGCGGAAGGCGGAGACGCTTCCGTTGGAAGCCGCACGCCCGTGCGAGACCTCGCGGATCGACTCCTCGACGCTGGGGTCGATGGGGAACGCCTCCCGCAGCCGAGTCAGGTCCAGCAGACGGCCGAGGAAGCCGTGGACGCCGGCCAGGCGCAGCCAGCCTTTCTGCTCGTAGGCGCGTCGCAGGCTGGTCAGCAGCACCCAGATGCCGGTGGAGTCGCAGAACCCCAGCTTCGCCGTGTCGACGATCAGGTAGGTGTGGCCGCGCCGCATCAGCTCGGCGAGTTTCTCTTCGAGCTGAGGCGCCGAGGACTTGTCCAGATCACCGAGAAGCGTTACGACGGAGAAGTGTGGATGGGCATCCACGGTGACGGAGAGTCGAGTCATCTTGCCCCACTGTCTGCGGCCGCTGGGAACAGCGCCCTTTTTGGGAGCCGCGCGTGGACAGAGCCACTACCCCACCGTACGCCCGTCGTTCGCGACAGTTCAACGGCCGGTGTGCGAGCACCTGGTCGGTCAGGGGGTGCGGGCACCCGCCTCCACAGGCTGCGCCGGACGCCGGTCTCCACCGGGGACAGGCCTGTCACCTGCGGCTCTGGCGTTCCGTGACCCTGCGTACGCGCCGGCCCTGGCGGTCCGCAGCCACCCGTACGGCCGCAGCGCGGGATGCCCGTTGAAGATCGGGTCGTACCCCCTGGGCTCGCCGGCGTCGCACGGCAGCGGAGTGTGCACGACCAGCCGTCCCAGCGGATGCCTGCGGGCGTGGTCGACGCCGAGCGCGAACTCCAGCGGCCTGTCCGCCACGGCCGCCACCAGGGAGTCGAGGTCCGCCGATATCCTCCGGCCCCGCTCGGCCGGGACGGCGAGGAGCCGCAGCGGCCCGTCCGGGTGGTCGTAGGAGATCAGCGTCGAGTAGACCGACGAGGAGAAGCCGAGGCTCGGGAACGGCATCCACCTCGGCCAGGTGCTCGTGGACATCAGAATGTCCAGGTCGCCCCCGGCGCCTCCGCCGCCCGGCAACCGCACGGCCAGTCCGAGCACGTCGGGCAGGGATTTCGTCAGTGAGGTCGCCCGCGACAAGCGGACCAGCGCCTCCCGCTCGCCGGGTTCGTCCAGGGCGGGCACCCCGAGACGGGGATGGTCCACCACGCGGAGTGTGGCGGAGAAGGAGGCGCCGTCCTTGTGCAACGCCCGGCCGCCCCGGGCCCGCGCGGTCCGGTAGGCCACCGCGCGCGCGATCTCCGCCAGGTCCGGCCGCCTGAAACCCATGGCTGTCACTTCCTCCCCGCGTCCCCGTCGGCGTCCGTGTCCGCGTCGGCATTCCCGGCCGCGTCCGCGTTCGTGCCCGCATTGGCGTTCCTCGTCGCGCCCGCGTTCCCGTCCGCGGCAACGCCCGTGTCCCCGTCGGCGTCCGCGGTCGTGTCACCTGATACGACCGTGTCCGTGCTGTCCGTGCTGTCCGTGCTGTCCTTGATGTTCCCGTCCGCGTCGACGTCGAGCCGCCGGAGGGGATCGACGGCGGGTCCCTGGAGCACGGAGCCGTCCACGCCGAACCGGGAACCGTGGCAGGGACACTCCCACGTACGCTCGGCGTCGTTGAAGCCCACGACGCATCCCAGGTGGGTGCAGACCGCCGAGACCGCGTGGATCTCGCCGTTCTCGTCGCGGTAGACGGCCGAGCGTCGGCCGCCCACCTTGAGGACCGCGCCTTGTCCCCGTCCGAGGTCGGCCACGGCGCCGACCGGCCCCGAACCCAGTCGGTCACCCACGAAGTGCTTGGCGACGGACGCCTGGAACTTCACCATCTGGGCCGCCTCCCGCAACGGGTGCAGCCGCCGGGGGTCGTAGAGCCCGCTCCACGGCCGCTCCTCCCCGCTGATCAGGGCGGCCAGCAGCAGACCGGACATGACGCCGTTGCTCATGCCCCACCCCCCGAACCCGGTGGCCACGTAGGCGTGCCGGGCACCGGGGTGCAGCGGCCCCACGAAGGGCAGCCGGTCGGTGGTGCCGTTGTCCTGGGCCGCCCACCGGTAGGTGATCCGGTCGGCGCCGAACCGTTCGGCGGTCCACGCCTCCAGGCGCGCGAAGCGCTCGCCGACCCCGCCGGTGCCGGGCTTGAACGACTCGCCGGTGACGATCAGCAGGCGGCGTCCCCCGTCGTACGGCGCGGTGCGGACCGAGCGGGTGCCCTGCTCGGTGGTGATGAACATGCCGCCCGGGTCGCGGTCCGCGGGGATCGGCACGGCGACGACCAGCTCGCGGTGGGGCTCCATCCGGGTGAACAGCAGCGAACGGTCGAACACCGGGTAGTGCGTGGCGACCACTACGTCCCGGGCCGTGACGGTCGTCCCGCCGGCCGTGGTCACCCGGCACGGCGTGCCCTCGTCCAGTTTGACCACGCGGCTGTTCTCGAAGACGAGGGCCCCGCGGGCGGTCATGGCCTCCAGCAGCCCCAGCAGATACCTGCGCGGGTGGAACTGGGCCTGCCCCTCCACGCGGACCGCCCCAGCGACGGGGAAGGGCAGCGGGGTTCCGGTGACGAACGAGGCCGCCAGGCCCGCCTCGCGCGCCGCCTCCGCCTCCGCGCGGACCTGCTCCAGGGTCTCGTCGCTCTCGGCGTAGGTGAAGGCGGGCACCGGTTCGAGATCGCAGTCGACGCCGAGTTCGGCGGTGGTCCGCGCGACGTGCTCGACGGCCTCCTGCTGCGACCGGGCGTACAGCCGCGCGGCCTCCGTCCCCGCCGACGCGCTCAGCCGCGCGTAGATCAGGGTGTGCAGCGACGACAGTTTCGCCGTGGTGTGGCCGGTGACGCCCGCGGCGACGCGGCCGGCCTCCAGCACCGCCACCGACCGGCCCGCCCTGGTCAGCTCCCAGGCCGCGCTCAGGCCGGCGATCCCGCCGCCGACGACGGCGACGTCCACCTCCACGTCTCCCGTGGGTTCCGGGTACGGCCGGCCCGGTGCGGTTTCCAGCCAGAAGGAGTGCATCGTCATGGTCAAGCCCTTTCCGGCCTGGATCCTCGTCGTGCCGACCGTTCGGAAACCGCCATACCCCCCTCCCGACGCTGAAACGGCGACACGCCGGCCGGGGCGGTGGCTCGCCTGCCGGAAAAGCGGCGACATGCTTGCCGGAGTGATGGCGCGCATGCCGGAGGCGGCGACACGCCGGCCGGGGCGGTGGCTCGCACGCCGGGCGGCGGTCGGAGGTCCGGTTCCGGCGGGCGGCTCGTTTGCCGGTCGCCGGCCCGGGCACGCGGCAGGCATGGGAATCACTGATCCGGCGGTGCTCACCGTCAACGCGGGATCGTCGAGCCTCCAGCTCCACCTCGTCCGGGGCGACCGGGTCCTGCGCACCGAGCACAGTGAGCACAGCCCCGATCCCGGGACGTCCGCGCAGGTGATCGCGGACTTCCTCGACGCCGCCCCCGGCTGCGATCCGGTGGCGGTCGGCCACCGCCTCGTGCACGGCGGCGAGGCCGTGCGGGAACCGACGGTCGCCGACGACGGCGTGCTGGCCGCGGTGCGGCGGTACGCCGACCTCGCCCCGTTGCACGTGCCGCCCGCGCTCGCGCTCGTCGAGGCCGCGCGGCGGCGGCTGCCCGGCGTCCCGCACGTGCTCTGCCCCGACACGGCCTTCCACGCGGCCCTGCCGGAGGAGGCCGCGACCTACCCGCTGCCCGCCGAGTGGCGGAGCCGGTACGGGCTGCGCCGCTACGGCTTCCACGGGCTCTCCTACGCCTGGACGCTCCGGCGGGCCGCCGAGCTGCTCCGGCGGCCCGCCGCGACGTTGCAGGTCGTCCTGGCCCACCTCGGCGGGGGCTCCTCGGTGTGCGCGGTCCGCGAGGGCCGCAGCGTGGACACCTCGATGGGGTTCACCCCCCTGGAGGGGGTGCCGATGAGCAAACGGTCGGGCAGCGTCGACCCCGGCATGCTCATGTGGCTGCTGTCCGGTTCCCGGCTCTCGCTCGACGAACTCCGCGAGGGGCTGGAGCACCGCTCCGGCCTGCTGGGGCTCTCCGACGGCAAGTCGGGCGACACCAGGGAACTGGTCGACTCCGACGACCCCGCCGCCGCCCTGGCCTTGTCGGTGTTCGCGCACCGGGTCAGCCGGGAGATCGCCGCCGCCGCGACGAGTCTGGACCGGCTGGACGCACTGGTCTTCACCGGGGAGATCGGCTGGGACCAGCCGGAGGTCCGCGACGCGGTCTGCCGCCGGCTCGCGCTCGTCGGCGTCCGCCCGCCGGTCCGGGACGCCGCTGATGCAGCCGATGGTGACGCCGACGGGCCGGTCAGCGCGCCGGACGCGGCTGTTCCCGTGCTGGTGGTCCGGCCGCGTGAGGAGCTTCAGCTCGCCCGCGACACCCTCGGCGTACTCGACCGCGCCTCGGAGGAACACCGCGAGGGCCCCGGGACGAGGGGAGACCGGCCAGACGCCGGGACGGAGACGGACGCCGGACCGGAGAAGGGTGCCGGGACGGAGA
The DNA here is from genome assembly GCF_014204985.1 of Streptosporangium becharense. Taxonomy (NCBI): domain Bacteria; kingdom Bacillati; phylum Actinomycetota; class Actinomycetes; order Streptosporangiales; family Streptosporangiaceae; genus Streptosporangium; species Streptosporangium becharense. The sequence goes on from NZ_JACHMP010000001.1 coordinate 5,541,518, forward strand.
CGGGCGTCGGGCCGGGAAACGGGACCGAGGCGGAGAAAGGGGGCCGGCCGTGAAGCGTGATCTGGTGAAGGGGGCCGCGGGCGGAGCGTTCGCCACCGCGGTGATGAGCGTGGTGATGCTCGCCGGGACGCGGGCGGGCCTGATGCCGGACCAGCCGCCCAAGCGGATCGCCCGGGCGTTCCTCCCCGGGTACAAGCACCGGCCCAAGCAGGGCGAAGGTGTGCTGGGTGCGGTCACCCACTTCGGCTTCGGCTCCGGTTGCGGTGCCCTGCTGGCCCTGGCCTCCGGCGGGCGCCGCGTCCCGGTGGCGCTCGGCGCGGCCTACGGGCTGGCGATCTGGGTCGTCAGCTACCAGGGCTGGGTGCCGGGTCTCGGCATCCTGCCGCCGATCTCCCGCGACCGGCCGGGACGCCCGGCGGTGATGGCCGCCGGCCACGTGGTCTACGGGACGATGCTCGCCCTGGCGGTGAACCGGCTGCGCGCCGCTCCGCAGGACGGGCCGGGAACGGGGGGAGGCGACCCCGGTGAACGGCGGCCGGGGGCGGCGGAGACCTCCGTCTCCTGACACCCCGCCCCGTCCGGAGAGCGGGGCGTCCGTCCCGGACACCCGGTGAACGGTACGCCCGCCGTTACGAGGCCGCCATCGGGGTGACGGCCGACGAGCCGTTCGTAAGGGTCTGCGGCGACGCGAGCGCCTGTGTGGCGAGGGTCTGCGGCGCGGGCTTCTTGACGGTGCGCCTGGCCGCGGGCTTGACCGGGGCCTCCGGCAGGGCCATCGGGTCGATCCGGCTGATCGGGTCGAGGCGGCCACCGTGCTCGTCGTGGTGGTCGGCGTCGGCGTCGTCGAACCACACGCCGCCGTCCGCGAGGTAGCGGAAACGGATCGGCTGGTGTGCGGGCACGACGAGGCTCACCTGGTAGGTGCCGTCCTCCCCGCGCCGCATCGGGTGGGCGTAGGGGTCCCAGTCGTTGAAGTCGCCCACCACGGACACCCCGCCGTGGCCGTTGCCCTCAGGGATGGTGAACGTGATCTTGACCTGCCCGTTCTTGGTGGGTTTACCGCGCTTGATCACTGAAGTCCTCCTGACATCGCTGTCCGCCGTGCATGGTTCACCGTGATCTTGTTTGAGGGAAGACGTGAAGGTCACGCCGGCTCCCCCGAGCGTGCCCTCACGGAGGGAGCACGAGCGGGAGATCGACGCCCGGTCACGACCGAGCCGTCGGTCCACCTGGTTGGTTACCGCGCGTAGCCATGCGACAACCCGGGCGGGGTGATTTTTGGCCCGCATCACGTGCGATCTTGACTTGGGGATGGGGGCGACCGTCTCCGGAGGGGATTGATCCCGGCGAAACGGACATCACCCGCCGTCGGTCAGGATGGTGGAGTGGACGCACAGCCGATATCCCTGCCCTCGCTGGCCGAGGACCTCGCCGACCGGGTGGCCGCGGCGCCTCGCGACTCCTGGGTACGGGTCGCGTTCGACGGGGCCCCGGCGGCGCGACCGGGCGATCTCGCCGACGCGCTGACCGGCCCGCTCCGTCTCCGTGGCCGTGAGGTGCTCCGGGTCTCCGCGGACGACTTCCTGCGTCCGGCGTCGCTCCGGTTCGAGTTCGGCCGGACCGACCCGGACAACTTCTACACCGACTGGTACGACTACGGGGGCCTGGTTCGCGAGGTCCTGGCCCCGCTCGACCCGGGCGGGTCGGGGAAGGTGCTGCCTACGTTGTGGGACGCCGTCACCGACCGGGCCACCCGCGCGCCGTACGTCACCCTTCCCCCGGGCGGGGTGCTGCTGCTGGACGGCCCGCTGCTGTTGGGCCGGGGACTGCCGTTCGAGCTGACCGTGCACCTGTGGCTCTCTCCGGGTGCGCTGGCCCGGCGGACCCCCGAGAAGTGGCGGTGGACGCTGCCCGCCTACGCGCGCTACGCGGAGGAGACGGCGCCGGCGCGCTCCGCCGACGTGGTCGTCCGCGTCGACGATCCCCGGCACCCGGCGCTGGTCACCCGGGTCTGACGGTCGGCCGCACGTGGTTTCCCGCATCTCCCGACGGCGTCACCGGCCCGTGTCACGGTTCCCGCACCTTCCGGCCGTCCAGGTGCGGTCGCCTCGTTCGGGTCTCCGGTTCCGGTCGCCCGGGTGCGGTCGCCCCGTTCCGGCCGCCCGGGTGCGATCGGTCCGGGCCCGCTCCGCCGGAACGGTGAGGCGGGACGAGCCCGGCCGGGCCCGTCCCGCCTCACCGTCGCTCGATCGCGGGACCGCTACACCCCGGCGCGCGAAGGCATCCTCGTCTCGCCGTACATACCGGTCGTCTCCTCCGTCGGCATCGTCTCGCGGTGGGTCTCCTCGATGCGCAGGGCGATGCCCAGCGCGAAGAAGGTGGGTGCCCACTCGCCGATGAAGATCCCCCATCGGTCGGCCCGGTCCGTGCCCGCCTTCTCAGCCATCTGCGACGTCAGCCACGAGGCGAACGACAGGCCGATCGAGGCGACTCCGGCGGTGTACATCATCCCGGACTTCACGCCCATTTTGTGAAGCATACTGATCATTTCATCCCCCTGATGGTGGTTCGCTGTAATGGTTACCCCGGGAGATGTCGAATAACCGAGTGCGACATATTGCACGTCATGCTTCTCGTATCCGGATGAAAACCCCGGCCGGGCGGGGCCTGCGGCTCGGCCGGTCAGGGCTCGAGGCGCTGAAGCAGCCTCTCGCGGCGGGCTTCCAGCTCACCGAGGAGGGTCTCCTGGTCGTCGGCCTGGTTGATCAACAGCGACCGGTCGACGGCGTCGCCCGGACCCAGTTCTCCGACCTGGCTGCGCAACTCGCTCACCTCGGCACGGAGCCTCTCGATGTCTTCCTCGACCTGGCGAAGTTCGTCCTCAACACTCATCCGCTCCCCATACCCCCGCCTCGGCCGTAGATTCCGGCCGGGATCACGGCAGGAGACCGGCGGCCCCACCGGGTCACCGGTGGGGCCGAGCGCTCAACGATCAGTCGTCGTCCCGGTCGTTCTTGTCATCGGCATCGTTCTTGTCGTCGTCGGCGTCGTTGTCATCCGCCTCGTTCTTGTCGTCGACGTCGTCATCCCGGTCGTCCTGCCCGCCCTGAGCGGCCTGGCCGTTCTGGCCGTTCTGGTCGTCGGCGTCGTCGTCCGCCTCGTTCTTGTCGTCGCCGGTCTCGGTCTCCTGATCCTGCTTCAGGATCGCGCCGGTGGTCGCGTCGATGTCGAAGTCGTGCTCGACGTCCCCCTGGCGCAGCTCGATCTCCCAGGCGGCGGGGGCGTCGTCGTCCTCGAACTCGGCTGAGACGAGCCGGGCACCGGGCACCTTGTCCTGGGCGATCTTGATGGCCGCGTCGCGCTGGATCTTCGCCTGGGCCTCGCCGGCTTCGGGGGTGGGGGAGGCGTCCGAGGGGACGGGGGTCGGGGTGGGGGAGGTGTCTCCGGCGAAGGCCGCCGCGCCACCGCCGGTGACGGCGGCGAGGAGTCCGATGGTGGCGATGGTGAGTTTGGTCGTCTTCCGCATGTCTTCGAGAGTGCCGCCCACCCCGTTAGAGCCGCGCTGCGAGAACCCTAAAGGAAGGTTAAGCCCTCCGGCCCGGCCCTGAACGCCCTGCCCGGCCTGGCCCGGCCCTGCACGGCGGCTCCAGTGCTCCCGCCGCGACTCTTCACGGTGGCTCCGGTGCTCCCGCCACGTCAGCGGACGGTGTCGCCCGCCGCGAGGGAGAGCAGGCCGAGCTCCTCCCGTGTCGGCAGGCCGTGCCAGTCGCCGTGGGTGGCCACCGCGAACGCGCCCAGGGTGACGCCCCGCTCCAGCCGGCCGGCCGGTGACAGGCCGTCCAGCAGGCCGGACAGGTACCCGGCCACGAACGCGTCCCCCGCCCCGATGGTGCTCGCCACCGGGACCCGGCGTGCGGGCAGCCGCACGTGCTCGCCGCCCGCCCACACCTCGGCCCCCGCCGACCCGTGCTTGACGACCACCTCGGCCACCCCCGCGGCCAGCGCGTCCCCCGCTCCGCCGGGGGCGACGATCGGCAACTCGTCATACGAGGCGACCAGCACGTCCACGTACGGCAGCAGCGGGCCGAGCACGGCCGACGCCGCGGCGGCGTCCCAGAGCCGGGCGCGGTGGTTGACGTCGAGGCACACGCGCGTGCCGAGCTCCTGGGCCCGTCGTACGGCGTGCTCGACCGCAGCCCTCGGCCCGGGTCCGAGCGCCGGGGTGATCCCGGTGACGTGCAGGATCCCGGGCGGCCCGCCGGCCGTCAGCGCGGCCGTCACGTCGGCGATGCCCAGCGCCGACCCGGCCGAGCCCGACCGGTAGTAGTGGACGCGCGAGACGTCGCCGATCCGGTTCTCCTGAATGAGCAGGCCCGTCGGCCGTTCCGGGTCGATCCGGACCGTGCCCGTGTCCACGGCCTCGGCGCGCAGTGTGCGCAGCACCAGGGCGCCGAGTTCGTCGGCGCCGACGACACCCGCCCAGCGGGCGGTGTGGCCGAGCCTGGCCAGGCCGATCGCGACGTTCGTCTCCGCGCCGGCGATCGACAGGGTGAGGTCGCCGCCGAGGCGGAGCGGTCCGGAGCCGTGCAGGCAGGCCATCGTCTCGCCCAGGGTCAGCACGTCGAACGGGGTCTCGCCGCCGGTCGCGGTTCCGCCGTTCCAGGAGCCGCCGGTCGCGGCCCGGTCGTTCCGGGAGCCGCCGGTCACGGGCCGCTCGTCTCCCGCGCCGCCGGTCACGACCCGACCGCTTCGAGGAAGGCGCGGGCACGCCCGCGCAGGGCGGTCAGGTCACCGCCGTGCGGGGCGTCCCCGACGAGGGGTGAGCCCACGCCGACGGCGACGGCTCCCGCGTCGAGGTACGGACCGACCTGGTCGGCCCGTACCCCGCCGACCGGGACGAGCGGCACGGCAGGGAAGGGGTCGCGCAGCGCCGACAGGTAACCGGGCCCGCCCGCCGACGCGGGGAACACCTTGACCGCGGTCGCCCCGGCCCCCACCGCGTTCCACACCTCGGTCGGGGTCATCGCGCCGATCAGGACGGGGACACCGAGCTCGACGGCGCGCAGCGACCCGTCGCCCATGGCCGGGGTCACCGCGAAACCCGCGCCGGCCGCGACGGCGGCGTCCGCGTCGGCCGCGGTCAGCACCGTTCCGGCGCCGAGGACCACACCGCCGTCCAACTCGGCGCGCACCCGGGCGATGACGTCCAGGGCCCCGGCGCCGGTCAGCGACACCTCCAGCATGTCGACGCCCTCCTCGACGAGCGCGCACGCCGTGCGGAACGACGCCTCGGGGTCACGCCCCCGGATGATGGCCAGCAACCGGCGGGCCCGGAGCAGGTCGAGGAGGCCGGCCGGGGCGACCTGGCCGGTCGCGTCGGGAATGTTCATCGTCACCACTCCGCCATCGATCCGTCGTCGTGTCGCCACAGCGGGTTGCGCCACGCGTGGGGCCGCCGGTCCGCCTCCCGCACCGCCCGTTCGTCCACGGTCACCCCGAGGCCGGGCAGCGGCGTCCGGTGGGCGTGCCCCCGGACGAAGGCGAACGGCGCCGGGTCGAGGACGTAGTCGAGCAGCTCCGCCCCCTCGTTGTAGTGGATGCCCGCGCTCTGCTCCTGGATGAGGAAGTTCGGGGTGGCGAAGGCGATCTGGAGGCTGGCGGCCAGCGCGATCGGCCCCAGCGGGCAGTGCGGCGCCAGTTGCACGTCGAACGTCTCGGCGAGCGCGGCGATCCGCCGCACCTCCGAGATGCCGCCGGCGTGCGAGAGGTCGGGCTGGGCCACGGCGAGCCCGGAGGTCAGCGCGGGCAGGAAGTCCGAGCGGGAGTACAGGCGTTCGCCGAGCGCGATGGGCACCTCGGTCGACGCGGTCAGCTCGCCGAGCCGGTGCAGGTACTCCGGCGCCAGCGGCTCCTCCACGAACATCGGGTGCAGGTCCGCCACCGCCGCGATGACCCGCCGTGCGCTGGCCGTGCCGGCCCGCCCGTGCAGGTCGATCGCGAAGTCGCGGGAGGGGCCGAGCACCGACCTGGCGATCTCCGCGCGCTCGACGACGGCGGCCAGCTCAGCGGCCGGGACGGACCTGGCCATGATGCCGGAGCCGTTCATCTTGACCGCGGTGAACCCGGCCTCGACCTGCTCCTGGATCACCTCGCGCAGCTCGCCGGGGTCGTCGCCGCCGACCCACGCGTACACCCGGACGCGGTCTCTGACCGGCCCGCCCAGCAGCGCGTGCACAGGCGCGCCGTAGTGCTTGCCGGCGATGTCCCACAGCGCCTGGTCCAGCCCGGCGACCGCACTGGACAGCACCGGGCCGCCCCGGTAGAAACCGCCCTTGGTCAGGACCTGCCAGTGGTCCTCGATGCGCAGCGGGTCCTGGCCGAGGAGGTACTCGCCGAGGACGTCCACCGCGGCCCGCACGACCTCGGCTCTGCCCTCGACGACCGGCTCGCCCCAGCCGACGACGCCGTCGTCGGTCTCGACCCGGCAGAACAGCCAGCGGGGCGGGACGAGGAACGTCTCGATCCTTGTGATCTTCACGTGGTCTCCAGGTGCAGGCGCTCGACGTCGTGCCACGCCTTGGCCAGCAGCTCGCGCATCGCCGCCTCGGCGGCCGCGGCGTCGGCCGCCCTGATGGCGTCGAGCACAGCCTGGTGGCTGGGCACCGGGTCGTCGCTGTCGTGGGAGCCGTGCACGAGCCGGTCACGCCCGGCGAGCCCGGCCCCCATCACGACCTCCATGCGGACCAGCAGTTCGTTGCCGCCCGCCGCGAGCAGTGCCCGGTGGAAGCGCAGGTCCGCCTCGACGACCGCGGCCGGGTCACCGGCCACGCCGGCCTCCGCCATCCGGTCGAGCGCCGCCTGCAGCTCCGCGAGCTGCTCGGGGGTGCGGCGTCGCGCGGCCAGACTGGCGACCGGCGGCTCGACGATGGCCCGCAGCTCGTGCAGGTCGCGCAGGAAGCCGTGGTCGGGGCGGCCGGCGAACTTCCACCGGATCACGTCGCCGTCGAGCAGGTTCCAGTCGGAGCGCGGGCGGACGTAGGTGCCCAGTTTGGGCCGGGCCGCGATGAGCCCCTTGGCGGTGAGCACCTTCATCGCCTCGCGCAGCGCGGTCGAGCTGACTCCGAGCCTCTCTTGCAGGGCGACGACGTCGAGGCCGTCCCCCTCCCTGCACTCACCGCTGAAGATCATCGCGGCGAGCGCCTCGACGGTCTGCCCGTGGAGGCCCCGCCCGCTGTACACCGCCATCATGCCGAGTCCTTCACTACGCTCCATCCGCCGTCGACGACCAGCGACGCCCCTGTGATGAACGACGCCTCGGGCGACGCCAGGAAGGCGACGGCCGCGGCGACCTCCTCGGGGGAGCCGAACCTGCGCAGCACGGTCGCCCTGACGCTGTCCGCGCGGCCCTCCTCGTCGACCCGGTCCCAGGCCGGGGTCATGATCGGGCCGGGGATGACGCAGTTGACGCGCACGGCGGGGCCGTACTCCACCGCGAGCTGCCGGGTCAGCGCCGTCAGACCGCCCTTGGCCGCCGCGTAGGCGGGATGCCCGGGGAGGCCGACGAGGGCGTGCACCGATGAGGTGATTACCATGGCGCCGCCGGTACGGGCAAGATCGGGCAGGAGCCGCCGGGCCGCGAGGAAGGTCCCGGTGAGGCTGACGCCGATCTGCCGGTTCCACGACTCCAGCGAGGTCTCGTGCGCGGGTGCGACATCGACGGTGTACGCGTTGCTGACGATCACGTCGACCGGTCCCCACCCGGCGACGCGGTCCCAGGTGTCCTCGCGGGAGACGTCCCCCGCGAGGAAACCGGCCCGGCCGCCGTCCGCGCGCAGCTCCGCCGCCAGCGCCTCCCCGGCCTCGGACACGTCGACGACCAGCACGGCCGCGCCTTCGGCGGCCAGCCGCCTGGCGGTCGCCGCGCCGATCCCGGACGCGCCTCCGGTCACCACGGCGGTCCTGCCGCCGAAGCGGCCCGTCACCGCCCCGCCGGCCCGGTCCGGGCCGGCTCCCCCGTAGGCGTGGTTCATCCCGTCGCCTCCCGGCGGACCACCGCGACGTCGTGGGGCGCCAGGTCGACGCCCGCGGCCCGCACCGGCCGGTCGCCGTGGTTGAGCAGGAACAGGAACCGCCGGCCGTCCCCGGCGACCCGGACGACCGCCTCGACCCCGTCGGGCAGCCCGGCGACGGCGGGGGAGACCCCGGCCAGCGCCAGCGTGTCGCGGACGACCCCGCGCATGGTCTCCTCGTCGGGGCGGGTGCCCAGGTAGGTGGCGGTGCCCGCGCCGAAGGCGTTCCGGGTGACCGCGGGCAGCCCGGCCAGCGGGCCGTCGCCGTAGCGGGCGAGCTCGGCGGTGCCCTCGGGCACGATGTGGTCGGCCCACAGGTCCGCGGACCCACCGAACCCACCGGACCCACCGGACCCCGCGGCCCCATCGGACCCTCCGGCCCCGCCGGGGACGAGCGTGACGTGCTCGCCGTCGCTCAGCGGCCAGAACTCCTCGACCCGCAGCCCGAGCGGTTCGCGCAGGGCACCCGGGTAGCCGCCCAGGCGGACGCGGTCGCACTCGTCGACGATCCCGCTGAAGAACGACACCAGCAGGTGTCCGCCGGCCCGGACGTACTCGCGGAGGTTGTCCGCGGCGGCGTCGGAGCACAGGTAGAGGTTGGGCACGACCACGAGCCGGTAGCCCGACAGGTCGGCCGTGGGCGGCACCACGTCCACGGTGACGTTCTCCCGCCACAGTGGTGTGTAGTGCGCGCGCAGCCGCTCGGGCAGCTTCAGCTCACCCGGCCGGGCGTCCAGCTCCAGGGCCCACCAGTTCGACCAGTCGTGCACGATCGCGACGTCCGCGTGGATCCGCGAGCCCGTCACGTCGCGCAGGTCGCCCAGCTCGGCACCCAGCGCGGAGACCTCGCGGAAGATCCGGTTGTCGGTACCGCCGTGGGAGACGATCGCCGAGTGGAACTTCTCGGCGCCGCCCGCGGAGGCGCGCCACTGGAAGTACATGACCGCGTCGGCCCCCCGCGCCACCGCCTGGTGGCTCCACAGGCGGTTCAGGCCCGCGTGCTTGGGCCGGTTCGGCGGCCGGTAGCTGATCGCGCCGGGTGCGCTCTCCATCATCAGGTACGGTTGCCCGCCGCGCAGCGAGCGCATCAGGTCGTGGAAGAACGCGGCGTCGATGTGGGCCCGGGGGTCCTTCGGCTCCGGGTAGATGTCGAGCGCCACGATGTCGAACTCCTCCGCCCAGGAGAAGTAGTCGACCGACCGCCACAGGCCCATGATGTTGGTCGTCACCGGCACGTCCGGGGTCAGCTCCAGCAGTGCCGCGCGCTCGGCCCGGTAGCAGGCGAGCAGGGCGTCGGAGCTGAAGCGCCGGAAGTCGAGCTCCTGCGCGGGGTTGGTCAGCGTCGGGGCCGTCCGGGGCGGGTGCACCTCGGCCCAGTCGGTGACGCGCTGACTCCAGAAGGTCGTCGACCAGGCGTCGTTCAGCGTGTCGAGGTCGCCGTACCGCCCGTGCAGCCAGCGCCGGAAGTCGTCCGCCGACACCTCGCAGTAGCACTCGTCCAGGTGGCAGCCGTACTCGTTGCCGACGTGCCACAGCGCCAGGGCCGGGTGGCCGCCGTACCGCCCGGCGAGCTGCCGGGCGAGCGCCACAGCGGCGTCGCGGTAGACGGGGGAGCTGGGGCAGTAGTGCTGGCGCGAGCCCGGCCGGAGCGTGACCCCGTCGCGGGTGACCGGCAGGGTCTCCGGGTGGAGCCGGGGCATCCACGACGGCGGGGAGGCGGTGCCGGTGGCCAGGGAGACCGCGATCCCGGCCTCGCCGAGCAGGTCCATGACCTCGTCGAGCCACCCGAAGTCGTACGTGCCGGGGGAGGGCTCGACCGTGCCCCAGGAGAAGATGCCGAGCGTGACGATGGTGACCCCGGCCTCCCGCATGAGACGCACGTCCTCACGCCAGACGCCGGGCGTCCACTGCTCGGGGTTGTAGTCGGCGCCGAAGCCGAGGCCGTCGAGCCGGTCGTAGAGGTGGGTGATCCTGCTGTTCAACCCTTGACGCTCCCTGCGGTCAGCCCCGCGCGCCAGAAGCGTTGCAACGAGGCCATGGTGAGGACGAGGAGGAGTGCGGACACGGCGGCGCCGGTGACCGTGAGTTCGTAGAACGCCGGGTCGCGGAAGGTCTGCGAGTTCCACTGCGCCAGACCCAGCGTGACCGGGTAGAGCCGCTGGTCGGAGAGCATGACCAAGGGCAGGAAGTAGTTGTTCCAGACGCCGATGAACTGGAACAGGAAGATCGTGACGAGCGCCGGGCTCATGATCTTCAGGGCGATCCGGAAGAAGATGCGGTACTCCCCGGCGCCGTCCAGCCGCGCCGACTCCAGCAGCGCGTCGGGGATCGCCGCGTTGGCCTGGATGCGTGCCAGGTAGACCCCGAAGGGGCTGACCACGCTGGGCAGCAGCACCGACCAGAAGGTGCCGGTGACGCCCACCTGGCTGAAGATCAGGTACGTCGGCAGCGCCAGCACCGTGGCCGGCACGAGCACCCCGGCGAGCACCAGGTTGAACAGCGCCTCCCGGCCGGGGAAGGGGTACTTGGCCATCGCGTACCCGGCGCAGGCCGACAACAGGGTGGCGATGAGGGCACCCACGCCGGCGTACAGGAAGCTGTTGAGGATCCACCGGCCGAACAGGCCCTGGCTGAAGATCAGGTACGTCGGCAGCGCCAGCACCGTGGCCGGCACGAGCACCCCGGCGAGCACCAGGTTGAACAGCGCCTCCCGGCCGGGGAAGGGGTACTTGGCCATCGCGTACCCGGCGCAGGCCGACAACAGGGTGGCGATGAGGGCACCCACGCCGGCGTACAGGAAGCTGTTGAGGATCCACCGGCCGAACAGGCCGTCGTCGGTGCCGAACAGCCGGGAGAGGTTGGCGCCGAGCTGCGGGTCGGGCGACCAGAAACCGAAGGTGCCGAACAGGTCGGCCGAGCTCTTGGTGGCCGCGACCAGCACCCAGACGACCGGCAGCAGGAAGTAGACGGTGGCCGCACCCAGCAGGGCCAGGACCACGACGGTGGAGGGGCGGATCCGCCTCACCATGCCCGGTTCCCCTTCCGGTTGACGAGGCGGAGGAACCCGAACGAGATCACGAACGACATGATCGCGATCAGTGTGGCCTCCGCGGACGCGAGGTGGATGTTGCTCTGGGCGAACGCCTGGTTGTACGCGGCCAGGTTGGGCGTGTAGTCACTGTTGATCGCCGTGGTGAGCGGTTTGAGGACGAGCGGCTCGACGAAGAGCTGGAGCGTGCCGATGAGGGTGAACACCGTGATCAGGACGAGCGGGGCACGCACCAGCGGCACCTTGACGTGCCAGGCGATCCGCAGCTCGGTCGCGCCGTCGACCCGGGCCGCCTCGTACAGCTCCTGCGGGATCGCCTGGAGCCCGGCGATCAGGACGAGCATGTTGTAGCCCGCGAACTGCCAGGTGGAGATGTTGGCGATGGCCAGCAGCACCGTGTCGGGGCCGAGGAAGTCGTGCGGCAGGCCCGCCGCGGCCAGCATGTCGATCAGCGGGCTGGTCTGCGGCACGTACAGGAAGCCCCACAGCAGCGAGGCGATCACACCGGGCACGCCGTAGGGGAGGAAGAACGAGACCCGGAAGAACGCCCGGAAGCGCGCCTGGGCGGAGTCGAGGAGCAGGGCCAGCGCCAGCGCGCAGACCACCATGATCGGGACTTCGATCAGGCTGAACAGCAGCACCCGGCCGACGCTGCCGACGAAGGCCGGCGAGGTCAGCGCGGTGACGTAGTTGTCCAGCCCGGCGAAGTCGAGGGTCGGCTCGGTCAGGCCGAGGCCGCTGCTGGTGAGCTTGAAGAAGCTCTGGTAGACCGCGTAGCCGATCGGCGCCAGGAAGAACAGCGCGAAGACCGCGAAGAACGGCGCGACGAACACCGCGACGTGCGACCGGGAGCGGCGGGGGTGCCGCGGACGGCCGTGGTCCGCCCCCGTCCTGACGTCGGGCTTCTCCTTGTGCAGCACCCCCGTCACCGTCAGCCTCCCGTCGCCACGTTGAGGCCCTTGGCCTTGAGCTGCTCGACCATCGCCTGCTGGGTCTTGGCGAAGGCGTCGGCGAGCGTGCCCTCGCCCTGCACCGCGGCCTTGGCGTTGTCGGTGACGGAGGCGTAGAGCGCGTCGCTCACCGGAGGCCAGCGCCAGTCGCTGCTGACGGCCGCGTCGGCCTCCTTGAAGACGTCCCAGATGTTCTGGCCGCCGTAGAAGGGGAAGACCGTGTCGTCCTTCTGCAGGTTGGTGATCTGGCCGGTGTCCTTGATCGACGGCCAGCCGTACCCCGCCGACAGCAGGATGTTGACGCTCTGCGGGTCGCTGTTGAGCCAGACCGCGAAGGTGGTGGCCTCGGCCGGGTGCTTGGTGCCCTTCAGCACGGCGGAGGCGGAACCGCCGCCCCAGCTCGCCGAGGTGAACGCGGAGGCGCCGGGCCACTGCGGGATCGGGGCGACGGCCCACTTGCCCGAGGTCTTCGGGGCGTTGCCGCGGATGATCGCGTCACCCCAGGAGCCGCCGATCCAGCCGACGATGCCGCCGGTCTGCAGGTCCTTGTACCAGGCGTTCGACATGTCGGCCTCGGTCTTGACCAGCTTGTCGTCGAGCATCTTCTGCCAGTAGTCGGCGACCTTGCGGGTGTCGGGGTTGTCGATCGTCACCTTCCAGGCGTCGCCCTCGGTGGAGAACCACTCCTGCCCGGCCTGCTGGGCGAGCGCGATCATCCAGGGGGCCTGGTTGGCGGCGAAGGTCGAGATGTAGGCGTCCTCGTCCTTCTGGCGGATCGTCCTGGCCGCGGCGGCGAAGTCGTCCCAGGTCTTGGGGGGCTGGATGCCCCACTTGTCGAACAGGTCCTTGCGGTAGTAGAAGCCCATCGGCCCGCTGGCCTGCGGGATGGCGTAGACCTTGCCGCCGAAGACGCCGGTCTGCCACTGCCAGTCGACGAACTTCGCCGCGTGCGGCGCGGCGTGCTGGGTGATGTCCTCCAGTGCCCCGTTGACCAGGAACGAGGGCAGGGAGTCGTAGCCGACCTGCGCGATGTCGGGGGCGTTGCCCGCCTTGACGCCCGCGAGCATCTTGGCGTAGCCGCCGTCGGGGCCGGCGGTGATGGTCTCCAGCTGGACCTTGATGCCGGGGTGGGCGGAGTTGAAGGCGTCGACGGCCTTCTGGATGTCGGGCACCCAGGACCAGAACTTCAGCGTGACCGGGTTGGCCGGGTCGCCGCTCGCCGGGGCCGAGGCCGGTCCGGCGGCGGGGACGCCGGTCGAGCCGCCGCCGCAGGCCGCGGTCAGGCCCATCGCCGCGACGGTGGCGGCCACAGCCGCCAGCCGCGTCGCCCTTGGAATCTTCGATCCCATGCTGAGACTCCCTGTGAACGAGAGGAGATGCCCGGTGGAGGGCTTCCGGGCGTGCCGTGCAGACCTGCAGGATCCGATTACCGGGGGAGATTAGTCGTATTTTATTAATAATACAAGGGTGTTTCCAGGTCGTTACATTAGGTGACACATGCCCTCTGACCTGCTGCCGATCATCGCTGTCGACGTCTCGGTCGCCGGGGTCTTGCCCATGCGCGCGCCGAGGGGCACTGTCGGAATGAGGGGGTCTCACACGCCCTGGAGGGTCGCCATGACCGATGTCATCCACCCCTCCCACCCGCTCGGGGTCAGCCGTCCGGACCTCGCCGTCGCGGACCTGCCCGAGCCCGAGGAGGTCTTCCACGTCTCCCGGCTCGGACCCGTGGAACTGTTCAAATACGCCGTCGGCCCGAGCCTCATCGCCCTCGGCATCTCCATCGGCAGCGGTGAGTGGCTGCTGGGGCCGCAGGCCGTCGGCCAGTACGGGTTCGTCGGGGTCGGCTGGGTCATCCTGGTCTCGGCCGTCCTGCAGACGTTCTACAACGTCGAGTGCTCGCGGTATGTCATGGCGACCGGCGAGGTGCCGGTGGTCGGCTGGGGGCGGGTGCCGCCCGGGTTCCGGATCTGGGTGCCGCTCTCGGTCTTCATCGTCATCTTCGCCTTCATCGCCGGAGGCTGGGCCGCCTCCGCCGGGCAGGGCGTCTACGCGCTCGTCCACGGCGAGATCGCCCCCGCCGGCGCTGAGGAGCCGCGACTGTGGGCGATCGCCCTGCTGGTGCTCGTCTTCGCCATCACCGCGGCCGCCCGGCGGATCAGCCGGGTCCTGGAGCTGGCCAACTGGGTCATGATCAGTGCGATCCTGGTCGGGCTGCTGCTCATCGACCTGTTCGTGGTGCCGTTCGGGATCTGGTGGGAGGCGATCCGCGGCTTCGTCACCCCCGCCGCGCCGCCCGCGGGGATCACCGCGACCCAGCTCGGCGGGCTGGCCGGGTTCACCGCCCTGGCCTCCGGGCTGAACTGGTACGTCATGGGCCACTACCGCGACAAGGGCTACGGCATGGGCTACCGGGCCGGCTTCCTCGCCGGCATGCGCGGGCCGCGCAAGGAGCTCCTGGCCAGCGGGGTGACCTTCCCCGACGACCGTCCGAACGCCGCCCGCTGGCGCCGGTGGTACCGCCTGCTGCTGATCGACATGTGGGGCGTCTTCTTCATCGGAGCCCTGCTCGGCATGCTGCTGCCGACCATCCTGATGGCCAGGGCCGTGGAGCTGTCCGGCCGACGGCCGACCCAGGCGGACGTGCCGACGTTCGTCGCGACCGTCATGGGCGCCGAGTACGGCCGGGCGATGTTCGTCGGCGCGCTGGTCCTGGGCGTGCTGATCCTCTTCTCCACCCAGCTCGGCATCTTCGAGGCCATGGTCCGGGTGACGACCGACGCCGCCCACGCCACCAGCCCCCGGCTGCGGGCGCTCGTCGAGGGCGACCCCCGCCGGTTCTACTACCCGTTCATGATCGGCCTGCTGGTCGTCATCGCCGTCGTCCTGCACCTGGCGCTCCCGGTGAGCCTGGTGCAGTGGTCGGCCAACATGTCGAACCTGGGTGCGCTGATCTACCCGTTCCTGCTCATGTACCTCAACTCCAAGCTGCCCCGGCCCGCCCGCCCCCGCTGGTGGCACTACGTGGTCCTGGTGCTGAACTTCCTGTTCTTCGGGTTCTTCTTCGTCAACTTCATCGCCGACTTCGTGGGCGACCCGCTGGTGACGTTCGGCTGACCCCGAAGCGGCCGGGGGCGGCCGGTCACCGTCCCCGGCCACCCGGCCACCCGGTCGCCGGCCCCGGCCACCCGGCCGGTGGTCGGTCCGCATCCGGCCCGGTCGTCGGAGCGCGGGGCGGCGCGTGTCACGGAGGGTGGCGCGTGTCACGGGTGGCGGTGCGTGTCACGGATCAGGGCGTGTGTCACGGGCGGCTCGCCGCGGCCACCTCGGCGATGGCCCCGACCACCAGTTCCGGCTCGGCCAGGTGGATGTAGTGCCGCTCGGTCCCGGCGGCCACGTAACGCCCGTGGGCGGACAGCCGGGCGACCCCCTCGTAGTAGCCGGCGGACATGCTCCCGCGGGCGCCGATCACCACGACGGGCTTCTCCCCCCACTCCCCGGGGCGTTCGGTGGCGTGGACCTGTTCGGAGCTGGTCACGAAGGACGCCGCCTCCTCGGCCGCCGTGCCCATCGAACCGGGGCCGTAGACGACCGGGGCGTGTTTCGTCGCCAGGGCCGGGGAGTCGGCCACCGCCAGCCGGTCACCGAACAGCCTGGCCAGGCCGATCCGGGCGGCGGCCTGGTAGAGGCGCATCTGCCCGACGATGACCGAGGTCAGGTCCCGGGTCGCGGCGATCGCCGGTTCGGACGCCTCCGTGACGTCCACCAGCACCATCCCGGCCATCCGCTCGGGATGGCGGTGGGCGAGCATCCGCAGGACGTGCCCCCCGTAGGAGTGACCGGCCAGCACGAACGGGCCCTTCTCCCCGGCCCGCTCCAGCAGCGTGTGGAGCTCCTCGGCGGCGCGCGTGGCGTCCCTCGGGCCGGGTCCGGCCTCGCTCCAGCCGTATCCGGCCCTGTCGTAGGAGCAGGAGCGCAGCGACCGGCGGGCGAGCGCGGTCTGCACGTCGTCCCAGGTGGCCGAGGCCTCGCCCCAGCCGGCGTCCAGGATCACGGTCGGGCTCCCCGAGCCGACACAGCGCAGGTGGAGCCGGTGGCCCCCGACGTCCACCAGCTTGCCCGGCGCCGGATGACGGGTGGCGTCGCCGCCCTGGGCGATCGTCTCCGCCCCGTAACCGGCCGCCGCCAGGACGAGCAGCGTCACCAGTGCCCCGCCCAGCACCCGCCCTGTCCACCGCAGCCATCTCCGTCGCGCCGGTCGTTCCCGCCCGGATCCGGCCTTGCTCATGTGTCCTCGCTTTCCGTGTGAGTGCGGTGGCGTGTCACCGGGCGGCCCGCGGTCGCCGGTCGCCGTCGGTCAGCGTCTCAGTGGGACGGTTCCGGATGTATCGGCCCTTCGGCCGGTCGGGGCGGCCGAAAGGACATGATCTCCGGCCTGCGCCGTGCGACCCGGGGATGATCCCGTCATGCCGCGGTATCGGTTCCCGCTCGCGTTCTGGATCGCTTCCGGTTCACGTCCCGGCCCGGCTCTCGCCCACGGCCGGGGCGGCCCCGTTCGCTCCGGCCGTGGGCAGGTTCACGTTGACATCATATGGCTTGCCATGTAATTTACATGGCAAGCCATATATTGGAGTGGAGCAATGGTCACAGCATCCCGACGGCGGGTCGGCCCGAAGTGCGTCCGCGACGCCCAGCGCCTCGCTCACCTGGTCGCCGGCTTCGCCGTCGTCGCGTACGTCTACCTCACCCCCCCGCCGGGCTCGCCCGCCCAGTTCATGATCCGCTGGGTCCTCATCCCGGCTCTGATCCTGTCCGGGGTGGCCCTGTGGCAGTGGCCGAAGATCCGGCGGTCCCTGCGGCGTCGCGGGGGGCGGGCATGACCGCCGGAGCCGGGGAGCCGCTGCACCGTCACTCCTCCCTCGGGTATCAGGTGAACCACCTGGGGCGGTTGCTCGCCCAGGCCCTGCGGGCCCGCACGGCGCCGCACGGCGTCGTGCCGGGCCAGTTCGCCCAGCTGTTGGCCCTCTACGAGCAGGACGGGCTGACCCAGAACCAGCTCTGCGAACGGGTGCGGATCGACCAGTCGACCATGGCCCACACCCTCCAGCGCATGCAGCGTGACGGCCTCGTCGAGCGCGCCGCCGATCCCGCCGACCGCCGCCGGGTACTGATCACTCTGACCGGGCGTGCGCGGGAGCTGGAGAGCGATCTCGTCCGGGCCGCGGGCGAGGTCAACGCGGTGGTGACCCGCGGGCTGACCGAGGAGGAGGTGACGGGATTCATGCTGACGCTCTCGCGGTTGATCGAGAATCTCGAGGCCGACTCGGCGGGTGGGGTGCAGTCTTAGACCGGAATCCCTTGAAGGCGCCGCAGCGACTCCCCGTCTGGAGCCTGGCACCTTTTCGGACAGAAGAACTGGCGGGAAAACGTATCCTTAAAGTGCCTTTTTCTTCATTGTGCAATTACAGCTGCACGTGCAACGGTATGTGCGCACCGGCGGCGTGGTTGGCCGCTCGCCGGATATGTGAAACTGGTGTATCGGGCAAAAGGTACGACAGGGAGCCGGCATGGCGAGACAGAGTGCCGAACAGAGTGTGACCCAGGGCGGAATCCTCGCCCAGCCGGGTGGTGGTGGCCCCACCATCCTGCGCATTCTTCTCGGTGCCCAGTTGCGTCGGCTCCGCACGGCCAAGGACATCTCCCGGGAGCAGGCCGGCTACGCCATCCGGGCCTCACACGCCAAGATCAGCCGCCTGGAGCTGGGGCGGGTCGGTTTCAAGGAGCGCGACGTCGCCGACCTGCTGACCCTGTACGGGGTGACCGATATCGAGGAGAGGGCCCCGCTGCTCGCGCTGGCCCGCCAGGCGAACGCCCCGGGCTGGTGGCACAAGTACGGCGACCTCCTCCCCAGCTGGTTCGAGGTCTACGTCGGCCTCGAAGAGGCCGCCTCGGTCGTCCGGACCTACGAGGTGCAGTTCATCCCCGGCCTCCTGCAGAGCCCGGAGTATGCGCGCGCGGTCATCATGCTCGTGCACGGAGGCGCCTCCCCCTACGAGGTCGACCGCCGCGTCGCGCTCCGGATGGCCCGCCAGGAGCGGCTGACCAGGCCGGACGCGCCGGCGCTGTGGGCGGTGATGGACGAGGCCGTGCTGCGGCGCCCCATCGGCGGGCCGCAGGTGCTGCGTGACCAGGTCGACCACCTGCTCAAGGCGACCGAGCTGCCCAACGTCAGCCTGCAGATCATGCCGTTCGACCGGGGCGGCCACGCCGCCGCCGGCGGCCCGTTCTCCATCCTGCGGTTCCCGGAGCGTGACCTGCCCGACGTGGTCTACATGGAACAGCTCACCAGCGCGCTCTACGTCGACAAGCTGGAGGAGACCGACCACTACATGCAGGTCATGGACCGCCTGTGCGTCCAGGCGTACTCGGTCGCCGAGAGCAAGCGGTTCCTGGAGAGGCTGCGCGCGGAGCTGGCGGACTGACGCCGCCGTCTTCCGTCCGGAGCCGCCGTCTCCCGGCCGCATGTCCGGGGACGATGCTGGACGGCGGCACTGGAGGATGACCTGCGACGCGTCGGCGTCCTCAACCCACTCTCAAGGCGCACCCGACCGGCTTCCGGGACGGTCTCCTACCGGCCGTCGCCGCCGGGCGTCCGTGCCGGTTCCCACGCGGGGCCGGCGGACGCGCCGGTGCGCAGGGACCTGACGATCAGGTCGAGGCCGAAGTCGTGGCGCTCCGCGAACGTGCCGCCCGCCAGATGGCCGAACACCCGGGTCAACGCGGGATGCGCGTGCGGGGAGACCGCCTCGGCGAGGGTGTCCGCGAGTTCGGACGCCCCCTGCTCCTCCTGGGTCAGGCCCAGCGTGAAGTACACCAGGACCCAGCACGCCCACGCGGCGTCCCTCTCCGGCAGCCCGCCCGAGAGCAGGCAGGCGACCATCGCCTCGGCCGTGCGCAGGGTGTGCCGCTCGGCCGCGTAGGTGCCCGCCACGATCCGCGCGCCGTCGCGGTGGGCCAGCAGGGCCCCGCGGTACCTGCGGGTGATCTCGCGTATCCGCTGCTCCCAGTCGTCCGGCAGGTCGTCCAGGGACAGGTCGGCCAGGATGACGTCGGCCATCAGCTCCAGCAGCCGGGCCTTGGTCTTCACGTGCCAGGAGACCGTGTTGAGCCGCACTCCGAGCCGGTCGGCGACCGCCCGCAGGCTCACCGCGTCGGCGCCTCTCTCGTCCAGCAGGCCGAGGGCGGCCTCCACGATCTCGTCCTGCCGCCGGGTGGTCGTCACGTCTCACCCACTTGCGCTTTGGTCACTGACCAAGTGTACTGGTCGCCATTGTTGGTCACTGACCAAGGAGTCCTCGTGGAACAGGTAATCGTCGTCGGAGGCGGGCCGACCGGCCTCTGGGCAGCGTGCGAACTGCGCAGAGCCGGACTGCCCGTCCTCCTCCTGGAACGCCGGACGGAGCGCAGCCCGCACTCCAAGGCGCTGACGCTGCATCCCCGCACGATCGAGGTGTTCGCGATGCGAGGACTGGAGGGTCCCTTCCTCGACGAAGGGATCAAGCTGCCGACCGGCCACTTCGGCGGCCTGGAGCACCGGCTGGACTTCCGGCCGCTCGACACCCCGTACCCCTTCACGCTCCTCTACCCGCAGGCGGGCACCGAGGAGATCCTGGAACGGCACGCCCTCGACCTGGGGGTCCGGATCCGCCGGGGGCACGCCGTGACCGGCCTCCGGCAGGACGAGGCGTCGGTGGGCCTGGAGGTGTCCGGCCCCGACGGTGACTACGCCGAGCGGGCGGAGTACGTCGTCGGCTGCGACGGAACGGGCAGCACGGTACGCCGGGCGGCCGGCATCGCCTTCCCCGGCAGCGACGCCACGATCGTCGGCTACCTCGGCGACGTCCGTCTCGACGCCCCGCCGCCGCCCGGGTTCTTCAGGCACGGCGCCGAGGGCACGGTGATGGCCGTGCCGCTGCCGGGCGGGCTGCACCGTTTCGTCGGCGTGGACCCGGCCGGGCAGGACGTCGCCGGCACCGACCTGACCTTCGGGGAGTTCCGGGAGACGGTGACCCGCGTCGCCGGGGAGGACTTCGGGATGCGCGACCCGGTCTGGCTCTCCCGCTTCGGCAACGCCACCCGGCAGGCGGCCGAGTATCGCAGGGGGCGGGTCCTGCTCGCCGGGGACGCCGCGCACATGCACTTCCCCACCGGCGGGGTGGGGCTCAACGTGGGCGTGCAGGACGCGATGAACCTGGCCTGGAAGCTGGCCGCGCGGATCCGGGGGCAGGCGCCGGACGGACTGCTGGACACCTACCACACCGAGCGGCACCCGGTGGGGGCCGCGCTGCTGGAGAGCAGCCTGGCGCAGACCGCGCTCCTCGCCGGGTTCTCCCCCGCCGGGCGGGGCCTCCGCTCACTCCTCTGCCGTCTCGTCGCGGACCATCCGGAGCTCTCGCTCGACCTCGCCCGGCGGCTGTCCGCACTCGACGTCGCCTACCCGTCCACCGGCCCGTCGGCGCACCCCCTCACCGGTACCAGGACCCCGGACCTGTACCTGGCGGGTGATCCGGAGGCCCGCGTGTACGACCTGCTGCGCACCGGCCGCCCCCTGCTGCTCGACCTCTCCGGCACCGCCCCGGCCGGTGCCGGCCTCGCGGGGGGAGCGCTGGAGGCGGCCGGACCGCGGGCGCGCGCTCTCGGAATCGAGGTCCGTTCCGGAACCCTGACCGGGGCCCCGCGGCCCGGATGGTCGACGGCCGGAGCCGTGCTGATCCGCCCCGACGGCCACGTGTGGTGGGCGGGCGACCAGCCGTCGGACGCGGCGCTCGGCACCACCGCCCTGGAGGCGCTCTCCACGTTGTACCCCGCGCCGCTCCCCGGAGCGGCCTGACCCCGTACGGGCCCCCGCTCTCCCTCCCCCGCCCGACCGTTGTCTCGCCCCCGCCCCGCCCTTCGCCCCCTGTCCCTGCCTCGCCTTCGTTCCCCGCCCCGCTCTTCGTTCCCTCCCCCCTGCCCCCGCCCTTCGCCCCCTGCCCAGGAGATCCGATATGTCCGTGACACGCGTCAACCCCGCCGGCGTCCACGCGCTGCCTCAGCTCATCACCCAGGTGACCGTCGCCGAGCGGCGCCGGCTCGCGTACGTCTCCGGGCAGGTGGCCTGGGACGAGAACGGCGAACCGGTCGGCAGGGGAGACCACGCCGCGCAGATCGCGCAGATCATCCGCAACCTGGACGCCTGTCTCGCCTCGGTCGGCGCCACCCGCTCCGACCTCGTCAAGGAGACCGTCTACGTGGTCGAATACGTGCCCGACCTGGCGCCCGTCATCATCGGCGCGCTGCGCGAGGGGGTCACCGCCCCGCCGGCGAGCACGCTCGTGGCGGTGCCCGCCCTTTTCGCGCCGGAGTTCCTCATCGAGGTGGAGGTCGTCGTCGCGATTCCGGATCATGCCTCTGAGGCAATTTAAATTGCCTTAAAGGTTGACCGTGTGAGGCGTGCTCGGAGATGCTGTCCGGCACGGCGGCCGTGTCACCGGGTGACCGGCGCCGCGGAGAAAGGTGCGCCATGGCGACGTATGTGCTCGTCCACGGTTCCTGGGGCGGCGGATGGATCTGGGGACGCGTGCGTCCGGCGCTGGAGGCGGCCGGGCACCGCGTCCTGGCGCCGAGTCTGACCGGACTCGGCGACCGCCACCATCTCGCGGGCCCCGGGGTCGGCCTGGGCACCCACGTCCAGGACATCGCCCGGCTCCTGGAGTGGGAGGAGATCGACGACGCCGTCCTCGTCGGGCACAGTTACGGCGGGATGGTGGTGACCGGCGTGAGCGCCGTCGCCGGCGCGCGGATCTCCCGGGTCGTCTACGTCGACGCCTTCGTCCCGCGCGCCGGCCAGTCCGCCTTCGACATCCTGTCCTGGCTGCGCGAGGCGTTCGTCCCGTCGGACGGCGGGCCGTCCTGGGCCGTCGCGCCGATGGACTTCGCGGCGCTCGGCGTGACCGACCCGGCGGACCTGGACTGGCTCGCGGCCAGGGCCACGCCGCAGTCGCGGCTGACCCACGAGGAGCCCGTCGGTCCGGGGGTCGAGGAGGCGCTCTCCTCGATCCCGGTCACCTACCTGCACTGTACGGGCCAGCCGCACTTCGACGACGTCGCCGCCGACGCCGCCCGGCGGGGTTTCCGGGTGGTCGCCCTGGACGGCTGCGGTCACATGGCGATCGTCACCGATCCCGGGCGGCTGGTCGCCGAGCTGCTGTCACCGGCGTAGCCTCCCGGGACGCCGGCGGCATCGGATGGGAGGCGGGCGTGGGCGCCGCCGTCGACACGATCAGCACCGTCACCGTGCCGTCGCCCTCGTTGGCCAGGCTGTGCGGGCGGCCGGAGTCGAAGTGGACGGCGTCGCCCTCCTCCAGGACGACGGGCTCGCCGTCGAGGACGAACCCGGCGCGACCGGAGAGCACGTGCAGCCACTCCTCGCCCGCGTGCCGGGCCTCCTCGGAGCGGCTGCCCGGCGGAAGCTCCACCCGCATCACGGACACGGCCGCGCGCGGGCCGCTCAGCACCGTGTAGCGGCCGTCCCGTCCCTGGTGCGCCGTCGCGTCGGCCGCGCGCAGCAGGTGGTAGTCGCCGCCGGGCCGCCCCTCGACCAGTTCGCCGACCGAGACGCCGTAGACCCTGGCGAGCTGGAGCAGGGTGCCGACGGACGGCTGGCGCTCGCCCTTCTCCAGGCGGGACAGGTACGGGGCGGACAACCCGGTCCGTTCGGCGAGCGCGTTCAGCGTCATGCCGCTGCGGGTGCGCAGCGCCTGTAGCCGCCGGGCGACCAGAAGGTCGATGTCCGAGCCGTTCTCCATGGGGCGACGTTACACGCCCGGAAGACTCCGGCGGACGGCCGTGGCCTTCACGCCGGAGAACCCTTCCTTTTGCCCGTGAGGCAAATTATATTGCCATTTAGGCTGTTCCTGTTCCAGGCCGCGCGGTCCCGGAGCACGACATGAAAGGCGGCAGATGAAGACCGACGCCGAGATCCGCGAGGCCGGCCCGCGGCCCGCCGAAGAACTCGACCTCCCCGCCCTTCCGGAACGGGCGGGCTCGATCGCCGAGGAGCGGCTGCACCGCAAGCGGCAACTCGCCGCGGCCTTCCGCATCTTCGCCAGGTACGGCTACGACGAGGGCATCGCCGGCCACATCACGGCGCGAGACCCGGAGTTCCCCGGCCGGTTCTGGGTCAACCCGTACGCGGTGCACTTCTCCAGGATCCGCGTCAGCGACCTGCTCCTCCTCGACGAGCGGGGGCACGTCGTCGAAGGCGGACGCCGCACCAACAAGGCCGCGTTCTGGATCCACTCCTCCATCCACGACGCCCGCCCGGACGTGACCGCCGTGGCCCACGCCCACACCGTCCACGGCCGCGCGTTCGCCTCCCTCGGCCGCCCGCTCGACCCGATCATCCAGGAGTCGTGCGCGTTCTACGACGACCACGTGGTCTTCGACGAGTACAAGGGCCTGGTGCTGGAGAAGGCCGAAGGCCGCCGCATCGCCGCCCGCCTCGGCGACCGCCGGGCGGCCGTCCTCCGTCACCACGGCCTGCTCACCGTCGGCCGCTCCGTCGAGGAGGCCGCCTGGTGGTTCATCGCCATGGAGCGCGCCTGCCAGATGCAGCTGCTGGCCGACGCGGCCGGGCGGCCCCGCGTCATGAGCCGGGAGGAGGCGGTGCTGGCGCACCGCCAGTTCGGCAGCGCCAACATGGCCCGCCACAACTTCCGGCTCCTGGCGGACCTGGTCTTCGAGCAGGAGCCCGACGTCCTCGACTGAGGGCGGGAGGGGAAGGCCCCGGCGGTGTCCGCTCAGACGTCGGCCCCGGTGGGCGGGGGAGGCTCGTCGAGGAGCCGCAGCGCCTCCTCGTCGGTGAACAGCCGGGAGCGGATGAGGAAGCGCACCCCCTCGGGCGCCTCCAGGGAGAACCCGCTGCCCCGCCCCGGGACGACGTCCACGGTCAGATGGGTGTGCCGCCAGTAGGCGAACTGGGAGGCGCTGATCCAGAAGGGGGTGTCCAGGGCGACGACGCCCAGGAGCACGTCCGCCGCGCCGACCCGGAACTCGCCCCTCGGATAGCACATGGGTGCGCTGCCGTCGCAGCACCCGCCCGACTGGTGGAACATCAGCGGCCCGTGCCGCCGCCGGAGCCGGTCCAGCAGCTCCTCGGCGGCGGGGGCGAGCCGCACCCGCTCCACCCGGGGCGGGTGGGGGGACGCCGGCAGGGGCGCCCGCGGGTGCGGCCCGCCGACGGCGGAGCCGGGCTCCGGTCCGTTCATCAGAAGAAGCCCAGTTTCTTCGGCGAGTAGCTGACCAGGAGGTTCTTGGTCTGCTGGTAGTGGTCCAGCATCATCCGGTGGTTCTCCCGGCCGATGCCCGACTGCTTGTAACCGCCGAACGCCGCGTGGGCCGGGTAGGCGTGGTAGCAGTTGGTCCACACCCGGCCCGCCTTGATCGCCCGGCCGAACCGGTAGGCGGTGTTCCCGTCGCGGGTCCACACCCCGGCCCCCAGGCCGTACAGGGTGTCGTTGGCGATCTTCAGGGCCTCGTCCTCGGAGTCGAACGTCGTCACCGACACGACCGGACCGAAGATCTCCTCCTGGAAGATCCGCATGTCGTTGGTGCCCCGGAAGACCGTCGGCTCGATGTAGTAGCCGCCCTCCAGGCCCGGGACCGTGCGCGGGCCGCCGCCGGTCAGCAGCTCGGCACCCTCCTGCCGGCCGATGTCGATGTAGGAGAGGATCTTCTCGTACTGGTCGTTGCTCGCCTGAGCACCGATCATGGTGGCCGGGTCGAGCGGGTCGCCGCCGACGATGGCCCTGGTCCGCTCCAGCGCGCGGCTCATGAACTCGTCGTAGATGGACGAGTGGATCAGGGCCCGCGACGGGCAGGTGCACACCTCACCCTGGTTCAGGGCGAACATCACGAAACCCTCGACGGCCTTGTCCAGGAAGTCGTCGTCCGCGGCGGTGACGTCGGGCAGGAAGATGTTGGGGCTCTTGCCGCCCAGCTCCAGCGTCACCGGGATGATGTTCTCGGACGCGTACTGCATGATCAGCCGCCCGGTGGTGGTCTCACCGGTGAAGGCGACCTTGGCCACGCGCGGGCTGGAGGCCAGCGGGCGGCCCGCCTCCGCGCCGAACCCGTTGACGACGTTGACCACGCCCGGCGGGAGCAGGTCGGCGATCAGCTCCACCAGCAGCAGGATGCTGGCCGGGGTCTGCTCCGCGGGCTTGAGGACGACGCAGTTGCCCGCTGCCAGGGCGGGGGCGAGCTTCCACACCGCCATCAGGATGGGGAAGTTCCAGGGGATGATCTGGCCCACCACACCGAGCGGCTCGTGGAAGTGGTAGGCCACGGTGTCGTCGTCGAGCTGGCTGATGCCGCCCTCCTGGGAGCGGACGGCCGCGGCGAAGTAGCGGAAGTGGTCGACGGCGAGCGGCAGGTCCGCGGCGAGCGTCTCGCGTACCGGCTTGCCGTTCTCCCAGGTCTCGGCGACGGCGAGCCGCTCCAGGTTCTCCTCGATGCGGTCGGCGATCCGGTTGAGGATGTTCGCCCGCTCGGCCGGGGACGTCCGTCCCCAGGCGTCGGCCGCGTTGTGGGCGGCGTCCAGCGCCAGCTCGACGTCGGCGGCGGTGGAGCGCGCCACGCTGGTGAAGGTCTGCCCGTCGACCGGGCTCGGGTTCTCGAAGTAGGCGCCGTCGACCGGGGGCACCCACTCGCCGCCGATGAAGTTGTCGTACCGGGAGGCGTAGGCGACGATGCTGCCTTCGGAGCCGGGCGCTGCGTAAACCATGGTTTCGCTCTCCTTCACACGGTCGTAACACGGCCAACGATGAAGGCGTGAGGTTGGCGCAAGGTTGGCGCCACGCGCGTGCGGTCGCCGCGGGTCCCGGACGAGGCGTTCGGCCTCCAGGGTCGCCGGTATCCCGGGTTATCGGGCATGCCGGGGTACCGGGCATCCCGGGGGACCGGCGCCACGCGCGTGCGGTCGTCGCCGCCTCGCGGTGAGCACGCGTCAGCCGGTGAGTGCGCGTCAGCCGTTGAGCGCTGTGCGGTACCTGGCCAGCGCCACGGCACGGCGGGGGTCGTCGGGCGCCAGGACCGTCAGGGCCCGCTCCTGGATCTGCAGGTCGTACGGGTGCAGCTCACCGAGGCGGAGCACCGGCCCGGGGCCGCCCCAGCGGAGCACGGCCTCGCGCACGGCGACCTCGATGTGCTCGCGCCAGGTGCGGATGCCGGGGGCGTCCGACCACGGCAGCAGCGGCCCGCCGTAGCGCCGGACCGCCTCCTCGACACGTCCCGCGTGCAGGGCGGCGAGCACCTCGGCGGCGTCGCAGCCGACCGGTTCGGTCAGCTCGTAACGCCGGGTGGACAGCGCACCCGCCAGGGCCCGCCGCAGGTGGGAGACCTCGGCCTTGAGCGTGGCCGGGGTGACGTGCCGCTCCCCGTACAGTTCGTCCCGGAGCCGCTCGGGGGACATGCCGCGTCCCGTGTGCCCGGACTGTCCTTCGAGGATGAGCAACGTGAGGATCTCCAGCTGGCGCGGACGCAGCCGCACCGGAAGGCCGTCGCGCGTCAGCTCCGCCTCGCCGAGGGTGCGTAGCCGCAGGCCGGAGCCGTTGACGCCGGGACGGTCGGCGCCGCCCGCACCGGAGCCGCCGGGGGTATCGGAGCCGCCGAGGGCACCGGAGACGTCGGGGGTATCGGAACCGTCGGAAGCGCCGGAACCGCCGAGCCGGACGGAGCCGGGCACCGGAAGGGCGACCGGTGCCGCGGAGCGCATCCGTTCGGCCAGGTGACTCTCGATGGCCCCGGCCAGGGTGCGCAGCGCGGGCATGGCCAGCGGGTGCGAGCGTTCCCAGGTGCTCGACAGGTCGAGGACGCCGAGGATCCGGCCACCGGGAGCGCGGAGCGGAGCGCAGTAGCAGACCCAGCCGTGCAGTGCCCGCACCAGGTGCTCGGCGGAGAACACCTGGGTGGGGCGGCCGGTGCGCAGCGCGAGGGAGAGCGCGTTGGTGCCCATCGCCTGCTCGTCCCAGCGGCCCCCGGGGGCGAAGTTCACCGCCTCGGCCCGCCGCCGCATGACCCGGCCGCCGTAGGTCCACATGATGGTGCCGGTCTCGTCGGTGACCGCCGCGATGAAGCCGCCGTCGTCGGCGATGGCGCGCAGCTCCTCGGCGACCGCTCCCAGCGGCTCGCGCAGCGGCGAGTGCCGCCAGCGGTGGTGGGCCTCACCGGCCTCGGGTGCGCTGTCCTGCTCGGGCCGGACCGTCGCGATCGACCGGCTCCAGGAGTCGACGATCTCCTCCCGGAGCGGGCCGTGCGCACGTCCGGACCCGCCTTCGACCCAGCGTGCCCACTCCAGCTCCAGGCGGGCACGTTGCAGGCGCAGCGGCTGGCTTCCTTCCATCGGCCTACCTCAAAACCCGGGAACGGTTACGGTGATGATGCCTCATCACCCGTCGTGACGCATCCCCTCCGAACGGCACATTTTCCCCATGGGGAGCGCCCGGCCGTGAGCCGCCCGGATCACCCGGCCCGAAAACGGGCCCGACCCGGCGGCCGTCAGTTCCACGGGTCCCAGAGGGGGTGGGCGAGGATGTCCGGCGACGGCACGATGTCGGCGGGCCGGTCGCGCCAGGCGGCGGAGAGCGCCGATCGCAGCAGGAACATCAGCGTCCGATGGGGGAATTCCGTCTCGGGGGCCCGCCACAGGACACGCCCGTCCAACCGGACGACGGGACGATCGCCCTCCAGGGTCAGCTCCAGGTCGAGCGCCTCCCGCCCGGGACGGTCGGGCAGCGCCGCGACGAACGACGCCCGCAGGGCCTCGTGCGACCCCCTGTCCGTCGCGGCCCGTCCCTCCTCCCGCCGTTCCAGGTCGGCGAGCGCGGCACCGACCAGCTCCGGCGACGGCACCTCATGCGGAGGCAGCGGGACCAGCCCCGCGTGCTCGACCCGCCGCTCGTGCCTGCTCTCCCGCACGTGGCTGTCGACCGCGGAGCGGTAGGCGTACAGCGTGGTGCCCTCCACCCGGTACGTCGTCGCGGACAGCTCGAACTCCACCGAGACCGTCGTCGTGTCGTAGACCCGGTCCAGCGCTCCCGAGGCGTCCAGCACGTAGTAGACGCGCTGGACGGTCAGCGGCTCACCGTCCGGGCCGAGGATGCCGTGCAGGTGGAGCAGCGTGGTGCTCAAGGGTGTGGTCGGCCCGCCGACCAGTGTCCGGCCGTCGGGCATCCGCCAGCCCTCCGCCACCTCCGGCTCCCGTCCCGCGTTCTTGCTGAATTTCACACGGGGATCCTCACACGCGACGGGGGAGGAGGGAAAGCGCGGGCCGGGCCGGATGGCTCCATCCGGAGTGGGTTCCCAGGGCTCGCGGTGGGTTCACGCGGCTTCACGGTGGGTTCACCGTGCTTCACGCGACTTCACGACGGGTTCATGATGCTTCACGCGGCTTCACGATGAGTTCGTGGGGCTTCGCCGCGGGTTTGGGCCGGGTCAGGCGTCCGAGATCCAGGACCCGTGGAAACCGGCGGGCACACGCCGCGGCAGCCGCACCGACGCCACGGGCGACAGGTCGGAGGCGTCCAGGACCAGCAACTCGGAGGCGATACCCGGGCCGCCGGTGACGATGGACAGCAGCCAGCCCTCATCCTCCCCGTGCGCCTCGCGGCCGGGGACGAACACGGCCTCGCCCGGCATGCGATCCGGCCTCACCCGGTGGACGGCACTCGCCCCGGTCCGCACGTCGTACTTGACGATCGCCTCGGCGGAGACCGCGTACAGGTAGCGGTTCCGGTCGCCGGTGCGGCAGTCGTTCAGCGTGGGGAACTCCACGTCGAGGTCGTCGAGCGATTCCTCACGCACCCCGGCACCGGGTGTCAGGACGTACCGGTGCAGCCGGGCCGCGCCTTTCGCGGCCGCTGCGGCGGCAGGGTCGGCGTCGCCGCCGATCTCCTCCCACACGGCGGCGAACGCCGCAGGGGCGTAGCGGACGGCATCGAGTACGACGCGGCCGGAGAGGTCCTCGTGGGCGTTGGCGGTGTGGAAGACGTAACACGGGTCGATGTCGAACCAGATCACGTCGGTGGCGTCGGTGGCGTCGGTGGCGTCGGTGGCGTCGGTGGGTCCGGTGCCCGTGGTGGGTCCGGTGCCCGTGGTGGGATTGGTGCCCGCGGTGGGTTCGGCGGGTTCGGTGCCCGCGGTGGCTCCGGCCCGTGGCATGACCCCCAGGCGCGCGCCGTACCGGTCGTCCCAGCGATACGGCATCCCGCCCGTGGCGGCGAGCCCCATGTCGAACACGACGGGCAGGTCCATCCAGACGACGTGGCCGGTGGTGATGGCGAAGTCGTGCATCATCGTCGGCCCCGGCACCCGGATCTCCCGGCTCTCCACCAGCCTCCCGTCCGCCGACAGGCGATGGTAGGTGAGGTACGGCGGCCGGAAACCGTAGCCGAAGAACAGCAGTTCGCCGGTCACCGGGTCGCGTTTGGGGTGCGCCGTCATGGCGGTGGTGAGCAGCCCGCCGAAGTCGCACGGGCCGACCGTCTCGAGTTCGGGGGTGAGCTCGTAGGGCAGGCCGCTCTCGACCAGCGCGAGGATCCGATTCCCGTGCGGGACGACGTGGGTGTTCGCGGGCACCGCGGCCAGGTCCACGGAGAGGTCGTCGCGGACGAACGGTGCCCCGTTGGTGAACGCGCTGGTCCGCACCCACCGGTTGCGGTACCACTCGGCGCGGCCGTCGCGCAGCCGCACACCGTGCACCATCCCGGGACCGGCGAACCAGTGGCCGGGATCCCGCCCGGGGAGCGGGTTGGGGCCGTTGCGGAGGTAACGGCCGGTGAGCTCCGGTGGCAGGGCACCGGTCACCGGCAGGTCGAAGGCGTCCGTCTCGTCGGGCACCGGCGCCAGGAACCCCCGCAGGTAGAAAGGAGTCACGGTGGGACACCTCCCGTCAGGGCCGGGACGGCACGGGCCGCCGGGTGTCGTCCTTCTCAACCGTGGCACGCGGTGGCCGTGAACCTCCACTCCCGGCATGCCAAACGAGGGACAAGTCCCGGTGGCGGCTTCCGGAACCGCCGGTCCCCGGGACCGGGCACCATACGGGCGGGGCCGTCCGGGGGACGTCCGTACGGGTGGGGCCGTCCGTGGGGCCGTCCGTGCGGGCGGGGCCGTCCGAGGGCGTCCGTACGAGCAAGTGCCGCATGGAAGAGGGCCGTACGGGTGAGCCCGTATGGACGCGCCGCATGGGCGAGCACCGCACGGACGCGACCCGCCGGACGTTAAGCACATGCGAATTGTCGGGGGGACAGGGAAGAATGGCTCCATCATGACCATTTCCTCGTCCCTACCGTTCATCGCCACGACCTCGCCGAGCGGCGACATCGTGGTCTTCTACGTCGGCACCGAGCCTCGTATGACGCCTGAGCAGGCGCTCGCGTTCGCCGACCAGCTCCGCGACCTCGCGACTCAGGCGGCCTGCGCCGACCTGGTCAACTGCTGACCGACATCGACTGCTGACCGGCTCGGGCGGCCTGCGCCGATCCCAACGGCCGGTCGACCGCCGGCCGAACGGGTCGGCTATCCCGATCACGGAATCATTCGCCCCCGGCACCGGGCCGGGGGCGTTCGCATGTCGGCCGAGGCTTCTCTCCGCCCGCCGGTCACCCCTCGCAGGCGATGTCGAACCGCTCGTCGAGCCTGGTGATACGGAACAACCGGGCGATCCGGTCCGGGACGCGGGCCAGCCGGAGGCGGACGCCGCGCGCGCGGGCCCGGTTGTCGGCGTGGATGAGGGCGGTCAGCCCCGAGGCGTCCATGAAGGAGATCCCGGTCATGTCGACCACGACCTCGCCGCAGTCCCGGCTGGCCCGGCCGAGGTGGGCGTCGAGCAGATGAGCGGTGGCGATGTCGACCTCCCCGCAGGCCGTCACCACCTTCTTCCCGGTGCCGTCGGCCTTGACGGACACGCCGAAGGAGGGGCCCCGTCGCGGCGGACGGGCGAGGACGATGCTCATCTGGCCACTCCGGTGGGCAGGGCCGACCGGGTCGATCGGCGTCGGATCACCTCGGTGCACGGAGGAACGCTCCTGAACCGAGTCGTCCCTCCAGTCTGATGGGCGGGCGAGCGGGATCCTAGGGCCGAAGGTCCTGAAAGTCGCAAAGGTGGCCGGTCCAGGTCATCGCAGCGCAGACTGCGGGCCGGGCCCGCCGTCGCCACCGGCCGCCCGTCACCCGGTCGTCACCTGCCGCCCGTCGTCACCTGTCACCCGTCACCCGCCGTCGTCACCTGTCACCGGCCGCCCGTCCCCTGGCCGTCGCCTGCCGCCTCTCACCTGCCCTCGTCACCCGTCACCTGCCCGCGGCCGGGGTGAGAGGGGGAGCGGGAGCAGGGGCACGGGGCCGGTGGGTGCCCCGGCCGGGTGCCCGGCCGTGCTTACCATGGAGACATGCGCGCCGGTCCGGTGACGTTGTTCCTGTGCGGCGACGTCATGCTCGGCCGCGGCGTCGACCAGATCCTCCCCTGCCCCGGCGACCCGGCGTTGCGGGAGGCGTACATCTCGGACGCCCGGTCGTACGTCGAGCTGGCGGAGGCGGTGAACGGCCGGATCCCGCGTCCGGTCGGCTTCTCCTGGCCCTGGGGGGACGCCCTGTGGGTGCTCGACGAGGCCACGCTCGACGTCCGGGTGGTGAATCTGGAGACGAGCGTCACGCGGAGCGACGAGTTCGCCCCCGGAAAGGGCGTGCACTACCGGATGAACCCCGGAAACCTCCCCTGCCTGGCCGAGGTGCGGCCCGACGTCTGCGCGCTGGCGAACAACCACGTGCTGGACTTCGGCCGCCCGGGGCTCGGGGAGACGCTCGACGTCCTGGCCGGTGCGGGACTGCGAACGGCCGGGGCGGGCCGGGACGCGGACGAGGCGCGGCGGCCCGCGATCGTCCCGGACGGGCACGGGGGCCGGGTGCTGGTCTTCTCGTTCGGGCTGCCGTCCAGCGGCATCCCGACGGACTGGGCGGCGACCCGGCACCGGGCCGGTGTCGACGTCGTCCCTGAACCGTCCACCGCCGCGGCGGCCGCGATCGCGGACCGGGTGCGGCGGGAGAAGCGGCCGGGTGACGTCGCGGTCGCCTCCGTCCACTGGGGTTCCAACTGGGGCTATCGGATCCCCCTGGAACAGGTCCGTTTCGCGCACCGGCTGGTCGACGGCGGCGTCGACGTCGTGCACGGGCACTCCTCGCACCATCCCCGCCCGATCGAGGTGTACCACGGCAGGCTCATCCTGTACGGCTGCGGTGACCTGGTCGACGACTACGAGGGCATCACGGGTAACGAGCGGTACCGGGACGATCTGCGGTTGTTGTACCTCGTGTCGCTGGAGCCGGGTTCGGGGGAGCTGGCCGGGCTGAGGATGGTGCCCCTGCAGGCGCACCGGATGCGGCTTCGCCACGCCTCGCAGGAGGACTCCCACTGGCTGCGGGGACTCCTCGACCGGATCGGCGGCGGCTTCGGGGCACGGGTCGGCCTCGAACCGGACGGGGTGCTCACGTTGCGCCGGGACTGAAGGACGCCGCCGACGGCTCCCAGCGACCGGCTGTTCTCGACGGCGATCGGTGGCCTCCGGCGACCGGCTGTTCTCAGGTCCCGCCGACCCTCGAAAGTGGCATGGGTGGGCCTCATACCGTACACAGTGTTCTGTCACCACCTCTAGCAGGAGGTCACGTATGTGACCGGTTCATCTGCGGACCTCTACGCAGCCTCGCTGGCGAACGTGGCCTGGCTTCTCTATCTCGTGGGGACGATCCCGCCGTTCTTCCCCGGAGCGAACGTTCGCTAGGCCGAGCAGCGCTCGGTTCCTCTTTGAACGTCAAGGCCAGGCGTATCGTCAAGGCGACTCACCGCACCCGCCGCAGACGGTGGTTCGGCTCTGAGAGGTGCATTCATCGGCTTCCCTGATGAAAGACCGCATTTCACGTCTTCCGCACAATATGATCATCCGGACCACACTGGGACCATGAGGAAGGACTCCCCCGTGGCCGGCAGGCAGGACGAGCACAAGTACGGCATCGACACGACCAGGCCCAGCATCGCCAGGGCCTACGACGTGGTCCTCAACGGCAAGGACAACTTCGAGGTCGACCGGGCCTTCGTCGCCGAGATCGTGAAGGTCGTCCCCGAGATCTACGACGTGGCGACCTACAACCGGCGGATCCTCGGCAGAGGGGTGCGGTTCCTGTCGGGCCAGGGCATCACCCAGTTCATCGACCTCGGCTCGGGCCTGCCGACCGTGGAGAACACCCACCAGGTCGCGCAGCGCGCGAACCCGGAGTCACGGGTCGTCTACGTCGACAACGACCCGATGGTGCTGGCCCACGGCCGGGCACTGCTGGCGGAGAACGACCGCACGGCGGTCGTCACCTCCGACCTGCGTGACCCGGCGGCGATCCTCGCCGACCCGGAGGTCACCAGGCTCATCGACTTCGACCGGCCGGTGGGCGTGCTGCTGGTCGGCATCCTGCACCACCTGCACGACGACGAGGACCCGCGGGGAATCGTCGAGGCGTACATGGCGGCGGTCCCGCCGGGCAGTCACCTGTTCATCACCCACTTCTGCGCCTCCAGCCAGGACTCGCGTGACGCCGAGCAGAAGTTCCTCGCGCTGCTCGGCACCGGCCGGTTCCGCACGGAGAAGGAGATCACTGCCTTCTTCGACGGGTTCGAGCTCCTCGAACCGGGCGTCGTCCCGCTGCCCCTGTGGCGGCCCGACGAGCCCGTCTCCGCGGAACTGACCGTGGGCCAGCGACTGATGTACGGCGGGATGGCCCGCAAGCGGTAGCCGTTTTCGGCATCGGCCGTGTCCTTGCCGAGATCTTCGTGACGACCAAGGCGTTCACCGGCACGCCCGCCTACCCGGCGCCCGAGCAGCTCTCCGGTGATGAAGCCGGCTCCGCTCTGGACGTGTTCGCCTGGGTCTCCACCGTCGCCTTCGCGGCCACGGGCCGGCCGCCGTTCGGCGACGGCTCCCCCCTCGCGACCACCTTCGACAGGTTCCTCAACGAGGAGCCTGACCTCGACGGGATCGAGGCGCCGTTGCGGAGCCTCCTCGTCGAGTGCCTCACCAAGGACCCAGCTCGGCGGCCGTCGGCACGGCGGATCCTCGAACACCTGATCCGCGAGGGAAAACCCGTTCCAGGACTGCGGGCCCGGGTGGAGAGACCGGGCCCGCAGGACAGGCCGACCGCTCTCAGGGCGGTGAGCGACGCTCCGGGGCCGGGCAGGTCGGGAGAACCCGGAACCCTCGGCCGTCTCCTCCGCCGGGTCGCGGCCGTCCGAGCCCTCGTCAGCCGCTCCGGCCCGGTACGGAGGTGAGCAGCCCGGCGACGGCACCGGCGGTGGCGGGATACCGCGCCAGCAGCTCACCGGCCTCCCGGTGGCCGGCTTCACGGTGACCGGAAGGCCCGGCGGCCTGCGTGACCGGTTGCCACCCGGCGTCGCATCCGAGCAGCGCGGCCACGGCGTCGCACGCCGCGGGGTGACCGGCCAGCAGGTCGGTCACCGGTCCGGCCGCTCCCGCCGTCGTGGCCACCGCGGACGCCGTCGCCGCTGACCCCGCCGTCTCCAGAGCCGTCCGCGCCGACCGCGCCGACCAGGGCGGCACCCACGCGTCGAGGGCGTGCAGGCCGGCCGGGAAGGTGCGGCCCGCCTCACGGACGAGCACGGGCACCAGCTCACGGGCCTGGTCGCGCAGCGTGGTGATCAGTATGGGCAGCCACGGGAGCAGGACGGCGTCGGGCAACCGGGCGAAGGCGTTGGACATCACCTCGACCACGAAGGGGGTCAGCGCGGGGACGGGTTCCAGCGCCTGGACGAACCCGCTCAGATACTGCGGGAACGCCGGGACGACCAGCGGGTTGGCCAGCAGCCCGTCACACCGTTCCCGCAGCTCCGCCGTCGACAGCAGGCCGAGCTGCGACTGGGCGGCCCACAGCAACGCCACCTTGGCGGGCGCCTCGGGATGGGACTGCCGCACCGCGAGTTCGAGCTGCGCGCGGTCGCAGCCCAGTGTCAGCGCGAGACCCTCCATGGTGAGCAGGAAGCCGAGCACGGCGGCCACCTGGCGGACGCCGGTGTCGTCGTCCACGAAGGAGGTCGGCAGCAGCGTGCAGTAGTGCGCGTACCCGCCGGCGACGAACGCCTCGCACCACGCCGGGAGCACCGGTTCCGTGGCACGGTAGTGGGCCAGCAGCCGGCGGATCCGGCGCAGCACCTCGGGGGCGTCGTCCACGGTGCGCTCGGCGGCCAGCAACTCCACGGCCCGTGCCCCGAGCTCGTCGGCGAAGCGCCGGCCGCCCAGGTAGACGATGGCGTCCTCCACGGCCGCGAGGGCGTCGGCGGCGGTCGCCTCGGGCGCCCACACGGTGCGGCGCAGCCGTTGCTCCAGCACCTGCTCGACGGTGACGCCCTCGTACCCCAGCTCGATGATCGACCGCTGGTGGCGGCCGATCGCCAGATCCCAGCTCTCCTGGATGGACCGTTCGCCGAGCCGGCGCGTGCCCATGATGGGGCGGACCGCCCCCTCGGGCAGCAGGCGGCGCAGGATCCACAGCACGTTCGAGCAGGGCACCAGCTCGGGGTTCGTGCCGAGGTCGAGCAGTGCCCGCTGCACCGTGCGCTTCTCCGGATCGACCCCCAGCGGGCTCAGCCGGTCGTACACGTCGCGGGCCAGCGGCGGGAGGGCGTGGTAGCCGACCTGGCCGACGCGGTCGCCGCCCAGGAGGATCTCACACAGCCGCCGCACGTCGCGGCGGCCCGGCACCACGTCCTTCTCGATGCACGTGACCGCCGCGTCGGCGAAGTCGTAGGGCGTGGGACGGGCCCGGTTGCGCAGCCCCGCGAGCAGGATGGACGTCTCGAACACGGCGATGGCGTCGGCCGTGCTCGCCAGGTATCCGTTGCGGCGCGCCAGCCGCACGATGTCGACGCACCACCCGAGCAGCTCGGCCTCGTCGAGGCCGTCGAGCGCGGGCGGGGCCGACAGGAAACCGGACAGCCGGTCGGTGACCGGTCCCGGCTCCACCGGCGCCACCGTGCGCGGCCGGCGCGCGCGGGCACCCCGCTGGCCTTCGAGCCGGAAGGGGGCGACGCCGCTGCGCGCCACCGCCTTGGTCCAGGTGGCCGCGGCGACCGACACCGAGCCGGAGGCGAGCCCGAACTGGGCCTCGACGGCGGAGTGGCTGGACGGGATGAGCCCGTACTGCCAGCGGGTGGCCGTCCGGGGGCTGATGTCGTACGCCGGAGCCTCCGCGGCCAGGCCGAACTGCTCGACCCGGCTGGCCGCGTGGAACGCGCCGCAGACGTACAGGCACTGCGCCGGGTCGGCGCCCGAGGCGGCGAGGTGCTCGCGCATGCGGGTCCACATGTAACGCTCGCGGTCTTCGTCGCGGGCGTGCCGGTCGTCACCGGAGGGACGCAGGCGCCGGAACAGGCTGCCGATCAGCACCATGACCTGCCGGTAGGTGTCGTAGTCCGCGCCGGCCAGGGGTTGCTCCACGTACTGGTCCCACCATTCCGACCAGTGCCGGACCCTGCCGTGGTGGAGCAGGTGTTCCTCCAGTTCCGCGAACCGGGGCCGCAGGTCGCCGATCTCGACGCCCACGGCGTCACCGTGCAGGGCCGCCTCCTCCTCGTTTCCGGCGGTGTCGTTTCCGGCGGTGTCGTTCCCGTCGCCGCCGTCGGCCGCCGCGGGCTCGGCCGGCTCGCGGGGCAGCCACTGGAAGACGTGGTCCGCCGAGCGGTCCACCAGCACCAGTTCGACGTCCGGCGTGTCGAGGGCGTAGGCGATCGCCTGGTACTCGGCCGACGCCTCGGTGACGGGCGCCACGACGCTGAGCGGCCCCCAGCCGGCCGGGAAACCGTCGAGGTCGGAGGCGAACGCCTGCAACGCCACCGGGAGGCGGCAGTTGCGCAGCTCCTCCAGGAGCGGACGCAGGTCCTCACACAGCTCCAGGTAGATCACCTTGGGCTGTTTCTCGCGCAGGCGCCGCGCCATGGCCAGCGCGGAGGCCGGTGAGTGGTGGCACACCGGGAAGATCTCAAGCTCCTCGCGCAGCGCTCGGTCGACGTCGTCGACCATGCCCGACAGGATGCCGGCCAGGGCGTCCGGGGCGCCGGCGAAGGCGGAGGCGGCGTCGAGCAGTTGCTGCCGCAGTGCGCCGAAGGGAGCTGGGCTCGCCGGGCTCATCGAATCTCCTCGGATGATGGGCACCCCCGCCCGCAGGCGGGGGGAGGACGTCAAGAGAGCGTGGCGATCGCCTGGCGACCGCCTTCGAGGAAGTCCTGCCACGGCCCGCCCTCCCGCTTGCTGCGGGGTTCGACGACGCCGTGCCAGTACTTGTTCAGGATGGCCAGGTCCTCCGGGGTGCGGCGGGCCAGCGAGCCCACCAGCGAACCTGCCAGGGTCTGGGCCCGCAGCGTGCGGTCGCCGAAGAAGTGGCTGTGCAGGATCGCGTCCTCCAGCACGCCGATCTGCTCCGCCGTGGACAGCGCCGACTCCAGCTTCTCGTCGTCACTGGCGGCCGACGACGCCGCGGCCCGTAGGTCGGCGAAGCTCTGCAGCAGGACGTCCAGCAGCGTGGGCGGCACGTCGAGCTCGATCCGGTGCCGGCGCAGCAGCTCCGTGGTGCGGAAACGTACGATCTCCGCCTCGCTGCGCTTGCTCGTCACCACGGGGATCCGGACGAAGTTGAACCGCCGCTTCAGGGCGGACGACAGGTCGTTCACCCCCCGGTCGCGGCTGTTGGCCGTGGCGATGATCGAGAACCCGGGCTGGGCGAACACGATGTTGTCGTCGTCGAGCTCAGGGATCGACACGTACTTCTCGGACAGGATGGAGATCAGGGCGTCCTGCACGTCACTGGTCGACCGGGTCAGCTCCTCGAAGCGCCCGATCACGCCCCGCTCCATCGCCGTCATGATCGGGGAGGGGATCATCGACTCGCGGGACTGCCCCTTCGCGATCACCATGGAGACGTTCCATGAGTACTTGATGTGGTCTTCGGTGGTGCCGGCCGTGCCCTGGACCACGAGGGTCGAGTTGCGGCAGATGGCCGCCGCGAGCAGCTCCGCGAGCCAGCTCTTGCCGGTGCCCGGGTCGCCGATCAGCAGCAGGCCGCGGTCGGACGCCAGCGTCACGATGCTGCGCTCGACGAAGCTGCGGTCGCCGAACCACTTCTGCGGGATCTCCCGGTCGAGCCCGTCGGAGGGTTCGGAGCCGAGCACGAACAGCCGCACCATCCGCGGGCTCAGCCGCCACGAGAACGGCTTGGGGCCGTCGTCGACGGACTCCAGCCAGTCGAGCTCGTCGGCGTACTTGACCTCGGCGGGAGCGCGGAGCATGTCGTCGGTCATTCTCGGGATCTCCTAGGTGAGGAAGCTCTTGAGCTCGAACACGAGTTTGCGGATGTGACCTGAGATCACGGGGGTGCCCAGGTCCTTGAAGCGCTGGCGGAACCACGGGTTCACGCTCTGGTGCCCCGAGCTGTTCACCGAGCCGACCGGGATGAACCTCACGCCCGAACGGTGCACCGCCTGGATGCCGTCGAACAGGGGCTGGGAGCGGTCGAACTCGTAGAAGTCGGAGATCCACACCATCACGGTGTTACGCGGTTCGGTGATCTTCGGCCGGGCCAGGGCCATGGCCACGGGGCCGTCGTTGCCGCCGCCGAGGTTCGTCCGCAGCAGCACCTCGAACGGGTCGTGCACCCACGGGGTCAGGTCGAGCGCCCGCGTGTCGTAGGCGATCAGGTGCACGTCCACCTTGGGCAGCCCGGCGAAGATCGACGCCAGGATGGTGCAGTTCACCATCGAGTCGACCATCGACCCCGACTGGTCGACCACCACGATCAGCCGGGACGGCGTGGTCTTCCTGGCGGTGTGCCGGTAGTACAGCCGGTCGACGTAGAGCCGCTGGTCGTCCGGGCTCCAGTTGGTGAGGTTCTTCCAGATCGTGCGGTCGAGGTCGAGGTTGCGGAACACCCGCTTGGGCGGCACCGACCGGTCGACGGCGCCCACGCTGGTCTGCTCGACCTGCGTGCGCAACACCTCGGCGACCTCGTCGACGAACCTGCGGATCAGCGCCTTGGCGTTGGCCAGGGCCACCCCGGACAGGTTGGCCTTGTCGCGCAGCAGTTGCTCGATGAGGGACATGCTGGGTGTCAGCTGCCTGGCCAGCGCCGGGTCGGCCAGCACCTCGCGCAGCCGCATGCGGCGGACGAGGTCGCCCTCCAGGCCGGTCAGGACACCCGCCAGTTCACTTCCGCCGGGCTGGGTGTGCAGCCTGCCGGGCTCGGCCCCGAGCGCCTGCTCCAGCCAGCCGGCGTCCTGCTTCCACCGGGCCAGGTCGGTGGCGGTGACGTCACCCGACCCCGTGGCGAACACGTTCAGCAGGAGTTTCGACACCAGCGCCGCCCGGCGCACCTCGGCCTCCCCGGGCGGGGCGTCGCCCGAGGGCAGGCCCTCCGCCGCCATCAGGCCGCGCAGCTCGGCGCTCAGCTCCGGGAAGCGCTGCACGAGGTTGTCCACCGACACCGACGGGTCGAGCAGCGCGGCCGGCAGCCCGAGGTCGTCGACGACGGCCACGCTCGCCGCCTCCAGGGCGGGCTGCTCGTCGGCGTCGAACAGCCGCGACAGCAGCCGCCAGTAGAGCACCTGGCGCCGGTTGGCGTCGGCGCCGATCGGGGATTCGTTCATCGTCTCAGCAACCGTCCGGCTCGCTCGCGCAGCACGGCGACCGCGTCGCCGGCCTTGGCCTCGGCTTTCACGACCTTGGGATCCGTGGGACCCAACGCCCAGTCTCCGGTGTGCGCCGCGACCGTCTTACGCTTGACCGTCGCCTGGACCGCCAGGGGCTGCAGCGTCCACCGGCCGCCGTCCCAGCGGACCAGGCCGAGGCACGCCGAGGAGGCGGCGACCAGCTCGGGGGTGAGCGGGCCGCAGGCCGGCAGGCGGTCGACGTCCACGGCGAGGGTGCCGCCGCCCAGGTCGAACGTGACGGTCGCGCCGTCGTCGCCGGCCGTCGCGGTGTAGCCCTCCACCAGCACCGGTTCGGCGATGCGCACCGGATGGCGCTCCAGGGGCGGCACGGCGGGGGCGAGAGCCCCGCCGAGCAGGAGCCGGGCGGTGGTGAACGGGTCGGCGGGCTCACCCGCGCGGGCCCGGTCGTCGTGCCACACCAGGTCTCCGCCGCCCAGCAGGGGCAGGTCGGTGACGTCCAGGGCACGGCGCTCGGCCAACGCGGTCAGCAGCACGGGGTGACCGCCCAGCAGCCGCCACAGCGCCGGGCCGACGATGGTGTCCACCTTCGCGGAGGTGACAGCGGTGCGCACCAGCCGGGGCGGCTCGCCGCCGGCGGGCTCCAGCACGCCGTGCACCTGGACCTGGACCGCGGTGCCGTGCTCGTGGACGTCGGCGCCGAGGACCAGCAGCCGCCCCGACACGGTCTCCGCGGACGGGACCGCGCCGGACAGGCCGCCGGGGCGGGCCAGGAGCAGCGCGCGCGACCACAGGTCGGCCCACCGCCGGACGGGCAGGCGTTCCATCGTCGCGACCGGGCTGGACGCCCGCAGCTCGGCGGCCAGGCCGTCGAGCAGCACCGCCAGGCGGCGCAGGCCCGGCTCGGCCAGCAGTGCCTCGACCGTCTGGTCCGCGGCGGAGACCAGGTCGTGGTCGACGCCCCGCCAGCCGGTGACCGCCAGTTCGAGCAGCCACGACCGGCACCCGCCGAGCAGGTTCTCCGCCGCGGGCGCCGCCGCCTCCGGCGGCTCCTCCCACGGGGCCCTCGCCCGCCCGAGCGCGGTGTCGAAGCGGGCGAGCAGGGCGTCGTGCACCGCGCCGAACAGGGCGGTGCGTGCCCCGGCCAGCGCCGCCAGGTGTTCGTCCGAGACCGATCCGGCGGCGACCTTCCCGGACGCCTCGCGCACCCGTTCGCCGAGCGGCGTGGCCGCCACGGAACCCGCCAGGGCGGCGAGCGCCGTGCCGCGCTCCTCGCCGAGCCGGGCGAACCCGTGCGTCAGGGCGTCGTCGAAACCCGCCACCAGGTCGAGAGCCTCCTCGACACCCGCCGGCATGCCGTCGAGCAGCTCGGTGAGCTGCACCCCGAGCATCAGCGGACCGCCCTCACGGCGGGGAACCAGTGCATCTCGGCGACGGGCGCCGCGGTGCCGGGCAGTTCCAGGTAGGTCAGGTGGCGCAGGAAGCGGCTGAACACGACCGCGGCCGGCGTGGGCTCGTGCCCGCCGCGCAGCCGGCGCATCAGGTCGGCGCCGGACGACACGTCGTCACCGGCCTCGATCCGCAGGTAGCGGGCGACGCGGTCGGCGCCGTACTGCACCACGGCCTCCTCGGCGAGCGTCTGCAGGTGCTTGCACGGCGCGCCGCGCAGCCCGCCGCACGGCCGGTTGTTGTTGGTGCTGCAGTTGTAACCGTGGGTGCCGGCGGTGATCGACGAGACGTACACCCGGTCGATGTCCGAACCGCTCGACACCACCCCCTGCAACCGGCCGTCCGCCAGCTCGACGAAGGGGACCTTCGCCAGCTTGCGCGGCTGGACGGGGGGTGTCACGCGCGTCACGCTGCACCGCTCCCACGCGGGTGCCTCCGCGTTCACGATCGTCGCCCTCCAGTCTTCAGCGGCCCGCCGGCGCCGGTCGATCCGGCGGCACCTCCGCGGACGACCGGCGAATCGTCCGGAAATTCAGTGTCATGGGGTGTCAGTGGCGATCGCGCCACCGTCGGCGCCGTCATGCGCCGCGGAAGGACAGGCCGCGGCGGGAAAGGGCCTCGCGGAGAATGCCCACCGCCTTCGGCCCCACGCCGTGCAGGGCGAGCAACTCGGCCTCGGTGACGTCGGCGAGCCGCTCCAGACGGGTGTGACCGGCGCCGGTCAGCGCGCGCCGCGCCGGGGCACCCACCTCCGGCAGGTCGCTCTCGTCGGTTTCCACGGTGTTCCTCCTCGGGTCTGGCGCGCCGGTTCTCCCGGTGGCGGGACGGACGCGGGGCGTCGCGGCGGCGGCCGCCGGGGGTCCCGGGCCGCTCGGACTCAGGTGATGTTGGCAGGAGGGTCCGACAGTTTGGCCACCCGATGTCGGGTGGCCGACGAAGATCGCGTAGTCCGCCGGAGCTCACCTGGACATACGGATACATGTGGGGACGTATGGGGAACCTGCCCCGTGTGCACGCCCTGACGGGTCAGGTGGCGCGGGTCTCGTCCAGGGACCTCAGCAGCCGCTTCGGCGCGGTCATCCGCCACGCCTCGGTGATCAGCTCGCGGAGCTCGTCGTCGGCCAGCGCCGCGGTCTTGACCAGCATGTACGAATATCTCTCGTAGTGAGGCGTGACGAGGAAGACGTCGGGCCGCTCCGCGGTGAGCGCGGCCCGTTCGTCCGGGGCGACCTTGACGGCGACGAGCTCGGGATCCTCGTGCCGGCGGAGGAACATCCTGCCGCCGACCTTCAACGACGGGGTGCCCCACGACTCCGACTGCTCGACTCCCGGCAGCTCCGTCGCGAGGTCGAGGACTCGGTGGAAATCAGGCACCGCTCCAGCATGGCACACATTGGTTCATCTGTTCGATGACCCGTCGGCGAGGAAAGGGCGTCCGGAGGGTCACTCCTCGACGAGGGAGAGCGCGCCGGAGGGGCAGTTGCGGACCGCCTGGCGCACCCGCTCCCGGGCGGCGGGCGGCGGATCCGGTTCCAGCAGCACGACCAGGCCGTCGTCGTCCTGGTCGAACACGTCCTCGGCCGTCATGACGCAGAGGCCGGCGCCGATGCAGACCTCCCGGTCGGCGCGGATCCGCGGCGTCCCGGCCCCCGGGCCGCTCACCACGCCACCGGCATCGCGGACAGGCCGTACACGACGTTGAAGGAGCGGTACACGGGG
This sequence comes from Streptosporangium becharense, assembly GCF_014204985.1. Classification (NCBI taxonomy): domain Bacteria; kingdom Bacillati; phylum Actinomycetota; class Actinomycetes; order Streptosporangiales; family Streptosporangiaceae; genus Streptosporangium; species Streptosporangium becharense. The sequence goes on from NZ_JACHMP010000001.1 coordinate 5,584,556, forward strand.
TCGCCGGCGAGCCGTAGACCGGGGAACCGCCGGAGCAGGGCCGGGAACGCGATCCGCATCTCCAACCGGGCCAGGGGGGCACCGAGGCAGTGGTGGACGCCGTGCCCGAACGCGACGTGCCCGATGGCGCCTCGTCTGATGTCCAGTTGGTCGGGGTCCGGGACGAGCGCGGGGTCGCGGTTGGCGGCGGGGAGAGAGCAGAGCACGACCTCGCCGGGGCCGATGGTCCGATCGCCGAGCCGCACCTCGGCGGTGGTGACCTTCGCCATCCCGGAGTGCACGATGCTCAGCCAGCGCATCAGCTCCTCGACGGCGGCGTCGATCCGCTCCGGCTCGTCGCGGAGCAGCTTGAGCTGGTCCGGGTGGCGCAGCAGCGCGAGCGTGCCCAGGGACAGCATGTTGGCCGTGGTCTCGTGTCCGGCGAGCAGCAGCAGGCTGCCGATGCCGGCGAGTTCGGCGGTGGTGAGGTCGTCGCCGTGCTCGCGTACGAGCATCCCGAACAGGTCCTCGCCGGGGTTCTCGCGGACGGTGCGGATCAGGCCGGTGATGTACGCGCGGGCCTCCGACCCCGCCGCCGCACGCTCCTCCAGCGGCAGGGCGACGTCGAGCATCCGCCTGGAGGTCCGCTGGAAACCCTCCCGGTCGCCGTACGGCACGCCCAGCAGCTCGCAGATCACCAGGGACGGGACCGGCAGGGCGAAGTCCGCGACCAGGTCGGCGGGCGGGCCGCCACGCTCCATGGCGTCCAGGTGGCCGTCGACGATCTCCCGGATCCGGGGTTCCAACCGGCGCATCCGCCGGACGGTGAACTCCGGGGTGAGCATCCGGCGCAGCCGGGTGTGCTCGGGCGGGTCGGAGCCGAGCAGGTTGCCCGCGCGAACCTCGGCGACCTCCTCCTCGCCGGCCGGCGGTGCACCCGGCGGCCGGAACGGGGGCACCAGAGCGTTGCTGTACAGCTCCGGGTGACTCAGCACCGTGCGGACGTCCTCGAACCTGGTCACCAGCCAGGCCTCGGTGCCGAAGACAGTGGTGATCCGGGCGACTCCCTCGTCGTCCCGCAGCGCGGAGAGCTCCGGAGCGGGCCCGAACCCGTCCCTCCGCATGTGCAGGGGTGGTGCCGACATGTCGTGCATGCGACCTCCTCGGGTCACCGGCAGATGATCGTTTTCCCCATTCCGACCATACAGACCGGTGTCCGCGGAGGCGGCCCCGAAACCGGCGAGTCCGGTTCAGTATGCTGATTTTCGTTCAATCGCTCAGCCTGCTGAACAATCCCCGGTGGCAGGTCGTGAGCCGGAAGGGCGGTACGTCGCGGGGAACGCCGGAGAAGAGGACGGACGGATGAAGACGATCGTGGTGACCGGCGGTTCCCGGGGCATCGGCCTCGGCCTGGTCCGCTCCCTGCTGGCACGGGGCCACCGGGTGGCGCTGTGCGGCAGCCGGGCCGACACCGTGCGGGAGGCCGCCGCCGGGCTCGACGTGCTGGCACTGGTCGCCGACGTCACCGACCGCGCTCAGCTCCAGACGCTGTGGGACGCCGCAGCGGACCGTTACGGCCGGGTCGACATCTGGGTCAACAACGCCGGCGTCTCCCACACCCGCGCTCCGCTGTGGCGGCTCCCCGAGGAGGAGGCCCGTTCGGTCGTGGCGGTGAACCTCCTCGGTGCTCTCAACGGCTCCGCGGTCGCGCTGGCCGGCATGGCGGCCCAGGGCGGCGGTCACCTGTGGAACATGGAGGGCCTCGGCAGCGACGGCCGTACGGTCCCCGGGCTCAGCGTCTACGGCGCGACCAAACGGGCGTTGACCTTCCTCACCCGTTCCCTGGTCAAGGAGGTGCCCCCCGGGGTGTCGGCCGGCCTGCTCAGTCCCGGCATGGTGGTCACCGACCTGCTGACCCTCGGCTACGACCCCGGGGAGATGGAGCGGGCCAGGAAGGTCTTCGACATCCTGGCCGACCGCGTCGAGACCGTCACCCCCTGGCTGGCCGAACGGGTGGTCACCCATGCCCGCAACGGGGCCCACGTCCGCTGGCTCACTCCGGCCAAGGTGGCGGCCCGCTTCGCCGCGGCCCCGTTCCGCAGACGCGACGTGTTCGGCGGCTGAGGGGAGAGGCCGATCATCCACCCGCGGCGGCGCGCAGGGCGTCGGCGCGGTCGGTGCGCTCCCAGGTGAAATCCGGCAGCTCCCGGCCGAAGTGCCCGTAGGCCGCGGTCTGCGCGTAGATCGGCCGTAACAGGTCCAGATCACGGATGATCGCGGCCGGACGCAGGTCGAACACGGCGCCGACGGCCTCGCCGATCGACTCCGGCGCCACGGTGTGGGTGCCGAAGGTCTCCAGGAACAGGCCGACCGGTTCGGCCCTGCCAATTGCGTACGCCACCTGGATCTCGCAGCGTGCGGCCAGGCCCGCCGCGACCACGTTCTTGGCCACCCAGCGCATGGCGTAGGCCGCCGAGCGGTCCACCTTGGACGGGTCCTTGCCGGAGAAGGCGCCGCCGCCGTGGCGGGCCATGCCGCCGTAGGTGTCGATGATGATCTTTCGTCCGGTCAGGCCGGCGTCGCCCATCGGGCCGCCGACCTCGAACCGCCCGGTGGGGTTGACCAGCAGCCGGTAGCCGTCGGTCTCCAGCTTCACGCCGTCCTCGGCGAGCGCCCGCAGTTCCGGTTCGACGACGAACTCGCGGATGTCGGGGGTCAGCTGAGAGACCGGGTCGACACCCGAGGCGTGCTGGGAGGAGACCACCACGGTGTCCAGCCGCACCGCCCTGTCGCCGTCGTACTCGACGGTGACCTGCGTCTTGCCGTCCGGCCGCAGGCAGGGGATGGGCCCGTCCTTGCGCACCGCCGACAGCCGGTGCGCGAGCCGGTGGGCCAGGGTGATCGGCAACGGCATCAGCTCGCGGGTCTCGTCGCAGGCGTAGCCGAACATCAGGCCCTGGTCGCCCGCACCCTGCCGGTTCAGTTCGTCCGGGTCACCCTCGATCCTGGCCTCGTAGGCGGCGTCCACCCCCTGGGCGATGTCGGGGGACTGCGCGCCGATGGACACCGACACCCCGCACGAGGCCCCGTCGAAGCCCTTCCTGGAGGAGTCGTAGCCGATTTCGAGGATCTTGTCGCGCGCCAGGGCCGCGATGTCCGCGTAACCGCTGGTGGTGACCTCCCCGGCGACGTGCACCAGGCCCGTCGTGACGAGGGTCTCCACGGCGACCCGGGCGTCCGGGTCCTGACGGAGGAGGGCGTCGACGATCGTGTCGCTGATCTGGTCGGCGATCTTGTCGGGATGGCCCTCGGTCACCGATTCCGAGGTGAACAGACGACGGGACATACTCGTCCTCCAGATGGTCGGTGTCGGGTGGTGGACCTCCGGGCCGCCCGGTGTCGGCGGGTCGGCCGGTGGCGGTGGCTTGGCCGGTGTCGGCGGGTTGTTCGGCGCCGGCGGGTTGTTCGGCGCCGGTGGGGCGGCCGGTGTCGGGGTCGGCCCGTGTCAGCGGGCCGGCCCCCGGGGGCCGGGCCGGGACCAGGCGGCGACCAGGGAGATGGCCTGCCGGGCGGTGAGCCGTGGGTCGCAGAGGGTGGTGTGCCGGTCGCCGACGAGGCCGAGGGCGGAGGCGTCCGCGACGCACTCGGTCACCGGGTCCGGTGTGGTCTCCAGGTGCAGTCCGCCGGCCACCCCGCCGCCCGCGGCCACCGCGTCCCGGAAGCCGTGCACCTCCCGGGTCATGGTGTCCACCAGGCGGGTCTTCCTGCCGTCGGGGGCGACGACGGTGTTGCCGTGCATCGGGTCGCACAGCCAGATCACCGGATGCCCCGCGGCGCGCACCCGTGCCACCAGGGAGGGCAGCCGGTCGCCGACGGCGCCGGCTCCCATACGCGCGATGAGGGTGAGGCGGCCCGGCTCACGCAGGGGGTCGAGCCGCTCGCACAGGGCGGTGATCTCATCCGTGCCCATCGCCGGGCCGACCTTGCAGGCGACCGGGTTGGCGAGGCCGGCGAGCAGTTCGACGTGGGCGCCGTCCAGCCGGCGGGTGCGTTCCCCGATCCACGGCCAGTGGGTGGAGGCGAGCCAGCGCCGGCCGTCCCCGCACTCGCGGATCATCGGTATCTCGTAGTCCAGGAGCAGCGCCTCGTGGCTGGTCCACACCAGGGGTTCGACGTCGGGCCAGACCCGGGGGGTCGGCGCGTGCCACCCGAGGTGCTTCACGATGTCGCTCGCCGCCATGTAGGCGGTGAGGATGCGCAGCGGGTCCGGGCGCCGGCTCTCCGGGTCGGGGTCCGGGCTGTTGACCATGTGGCCCCGGTAGGCGGGCAGCGTCAGGTCGCCGACCCGTTCCGTCGGGTTCGAGCGGGGCTTGGCGAACTGGCCGGCCATGCGTCCGACGCGCAGCACCGGCCCGTGGGTGGCCGTCTTCAGGGTGGCGGCCAGCAGGTGCAGCACGGCCGACTTGCGCCGGACGTGCTGCGGGGTGCACTCCTGCGGTGACTCGGCGCAGTCTCCGGCCTGCACCACGTGGGCCTCGCCCGCGGCGACCCGGGCGAGGAGGGAGCGGAGCGCGTCCACGTCGTCCGCCCCGACCAGCGGGGGACGGGAGCCGAGGATCTCCCGGACGAGCCTGACCTGCGACGGGTCGCTCCATTCGGGTTGCTGGAGGGCCTCGGCTTGTTGAACGTCCAGAACGGAATGTGTCACGACGGGTCCTTCTGGGAGGGTGAGCGGAATGTCGGCCGGAACCCCGCGCGCCGGACGCGGCGGATACACCAGGCGCGTCGTGCGCGCGGGGCGTGCCGTGCGTGCCGTGCGTGCGAGGCGTATCGGCTGCGCCGGACGCGTCGGGTGCACTGGACGCACCGGGTGCGTTTGACGCGCCGGACGCGGCGGGCACGGGGGCATGTCACGTGGGGATGCCCTCCCTCCTGATCTCCGGCACGTCGATGCCCAGGGCCCGGAACTGCCGGCAGGGGTTCATGAACTCGCGCTGCTGCTTGATCCGCCCGTTCTCGAACAGGAACGAGTGGATGAAGTGGTTGCGGTAGTGACCCTCCGGATACCCCTCGTAGACGATCTTTCCTTCGCCGTCGCACTCGACCCAGAACCGGTCGGGATCCTGGGTGTCGAAGATCTCGACGTTGGTCCAGACCCAGTCCGGGAAGCACCTCAGCGACCACACGGCGTGCTCGCCCAGCCGGTCCCGGCCGCGGATGACGATCGGTTCGCCGCTGTCCGTGGTCCACAGGCCGCCGATCCCGTCCTCGGTGAAGAGCAGGTGCCGCCTGAGACGGTCCTGGCCCCGGGTGTTCATGTACCGCTCGACGACGGCGCGGTTGCGGTCGCGCACCTGCGCGTCGGAGGTCTGGACGCGGGGGGATGCGATGTCGTGCGCCATGGTTGTCTCACCTCTCCTGTGGTGGTCATCTGATCGGTTCGGTGCCCGTCGCCCGAGGTCAGCTCCGGTACGGGGCTTCGGCGGCGGGGGGTACGGCGTGCGGGGGTACGGCGGCGGGTGGGTACGGCGTGCGGTCAGCTTCCGTGCGGGGCCCCGGCGGCGTGGGGGGACGGCGTGCGGCCGGGTCCGCGGGGCCGGGTTCCGGGAGCGACCCCCGGTCCACCGTGCCGTCGGGCCGCCGGGGCAGCGCGTCGAGGGTGACCACGGCGGCGGGCACCAGGTGCGCGGGCAGACGGTCGTCCAGCCAGGCCCGCAGGCGTGCGGTGAGGGCGTCGGCGCGGTGCGTGACGGCAGGGATCTCGGTGAGGTCGCGTGGGGCGGCGGACGCCGGGCGGCAGGTGCCGGTGAGCGCGGTACGGGTGCGGTGGGGCCGGGTGAAGACGGCCTCGAAACGGTCGGGGCGGTCGAGGTCGGGGACGAGGGAGACGTGCAGGCCGGTCCGCGCGGCGACGTCGGTGAGGGCGTGCGGGTCGAGGGCGTGCGGGCCGGCGGCGTGCGGACCGGGAGTGTGTGAGCCGGCGGCCTGCGAGGTGACGGCGTGCGGGTCAGGGGTTCGCGCGTCGGCGGCGTCGCCGGCGGGCCGGGTGAGGAGCCGCCGGGCCCGTGCGGCGTCGCCCTCGGCGAGGGCCCGCCAGGCGGCCGTCTCGCCGGTGAGGCGGGCGTTCGGGATGCCCGTGACCCGGACCGGCGGCGTGGTCGCGGCCAGTCGGCCGGCCAGGTCGGCGATGTCCTTCACCTCCGTGCCCCAGCCGAGGGTGCGGCAGCCGGAGACGTCCTCGACGGCGGCGGGGGCCTTGTGCAGGACGACGTCGTAGCGGTGCCGGGAGAGCTCGTTGTGGTAGTCGCCCCGTTTGAGCTGGATGTCGATCCCGGCGACGGCCGGGTGGGCGTCGGCCAGGGCGGTGAAGTAGCCGGGGTGGACGAGGAGTTCCTCCTCGCGGGCCCGGCTCCTGCGCGCGGCGCGGACGACCGCGTCGGCGTCGGCGCCGTCGTCGCGGTGCAACGCGACGGCGGCGCGGAGGTACTCCACGGTCCTGAGGTCGCGGATGTCGCCGAGGAAGAGCGCGCCGCCGGGGGCCAGCAGGGTGAGGGCCCGGTCGATGACGGTGGCGAGGTAGCGGGGGCCGGGGAAGAGCTGGACGACCGAGTTGACGACGACGGTGTCGAAGTATCCGGCGGGAAGCCCGTCGACACGGTCGGCACCCTGGGCACGGAGGGTGACCCGGCCGGCGAGCCGGGGATCGTCCCCGACGTGGCGGGCGAGGTCGTCCACGGCGACGGGGGACAGGTCGGTGGCCCAGTAGCTCTCGCATTCGGGTGCGATCCGGGAGAGCAGCAGCCCGCTGCCGGCGCCGATCTCCAGGACGCGCCGCGGGCCGAGCTCCAGGACGCGTTCGACGGTCGCGGACCGCCACTTACGCATCTCGTCCAGGTCGATGGGACGGCGGTCGTAGCTGCTGTTCCAGCCGGCGAAGTTGTCCCCCAGCGCGGTGCTGGGCGACGCCCCGTAGAGACGGTCGTAGATCTGCTGCCACTCGTCGACCTGCGCGTCGGCGAGCGCCTCACCGCCGGCGGCGTCCGGGGTCGGGACGACGTAGGCGACCAGCCGGGTGCCGTCACCGGCCGCCGGCGGGCCGGTGCCCTCGCCCGCGCGGGGCCAGGGGACGACGACGGCCTGGGCGACCTGGTCGTGCCCGGCCAGGACGTCCTCGATCTCGCCGGTCGCGGCGCGGGGACCGCCGGCCGTGGTCAGGCCGCTCGCGGGGAGGTTGTCGACGACGACCCGGCCGCCGGGGGCGTTCTCGTGGTTCATCCTTCTCTCCTTCGGGAGGTGTCAGTCGCGGATGACGGACTTGCTGCGCATCAGGAACTCGGCGAGGTACCCGTCGTGCGGGAGTCCGGGCCGCATCTCGTAGGTGCGGTGGTCGCCGGTGTAGACGTTGCCGATGGTCGGCTCCGTGACCAGCCGGTCGAGCAGCCGGTCGTCGTGGGTGACCGCGGTGAGCACGAGGCTGTTCCGCAGTGGCGCGATCCCGTCCCGGGGAGTCCAGGGCGCCACCCACACGCAGGGGAAGGGCAGCTCGACGCCCGCCTGCGGGGCGTCCGGCCGGTCGAGCTGGTGGACGGCGGGCCGCAGCGCGGCGCTGCCGTCCCCCAGTTCGTCGACGACGCCGTCACCGCCCAGCCACGGCCTGGTGCCGGCCGCCCTGTGGAGCAGGTGCGCCTCGACGGCGCGTGCGGCGGCGGCCGGGAGCACCGGCAGGACCGCCTTCTCCTCCTGCGGGGGGAGCCCGACCAGCCCCGCGAGCCGCTCGGCCAGCGCCGCGCAGAGCGGCGCCGGGTCGCCCTGCACGAAGACCGCCGTGGTGTTCACGCATCCGGTGCCCCCGTGCCCGCTCACCGAGTCGGCGATCGTGTCCAGGTGGTCGCGCCAGTCGACGTCGGCGGTCAGCAGCATCTTCGACCGGCCGGGCCCCTGCAGCAGCACCGCCGGGTCGCCGGCGTACTTGCGGACCACGTCCTCGCCGCCGTACACCAGGCCCAGGTCGGCGTCGCGGAGCAGGGCGTCCGCCCGGTCGTGGTCGGTGGGCAGCAGCGCCACCTGGTCGTCGCCGAACCCGGCGGCGCGCAGGGCCGTGACGATCCGGTGCGGGGTGAAGGGGTCGCGGCGGGACGGGCGGACCGCGACACGGTAGCCCATGGCGAGCGCCTCCGGCCAGAGGCTGTGGGTGCCGGGGTGGTTGCCCGCCGCGTGCACGGCGAACACCTCGCCCCGGCGCAGCCACACGCCGCGGCCGGTCCGGGTGAGCGGGTCGCGCCAGTCGTTCACGGTGCCGGTGGGCCGCGCCTGCTGGACGCTCTCGTACACCCTGGACAGGCGGGCCGCGACGGACTCCGCCGCCGTCCGGACGACCGAGATCGGCACGCCCCCCACCCGGCTGACCGCGTGCCGGTAGTCCTCGGCCGACTGGCCGCCGAGTTCGGCGGTCGCGAAGAGCCGGGCCGCGCGCGTGAGCAGGGCGGCCCGCTCGTCCGGCGGGGGAGGGGACGCCTCGCGCAGGGCGGTGACGGTGCGTCCGACGAACAGCGGTGGGACGAGGCTCAGTTCGGCCACGCCCTCGCCGGTCACGTCCGCGACGGTCAGGCGGTTCTGCGAGCGGTACGGGCCCTTCGCCCCGAGGGCGTCGAGGGGGAGCAGGCCGCCGGGTGGCCGGGTCATCAGTAGACCCCCTCGATGACGGTCTCGTTCTCGAACGTCGCGACCGGGGCGATGTCCGCGACGGAGTCGCCGACCCGTCCCGCGGGCGGTTCGATCCGGGTCGCCAGGTCGCGTTCCAGGTTGTTCGGGAGCAGGAACGACGCGCTGATGTGGTTCACCAGCACCCGGCCGCGCTCGCCGTACCCCACCGGCCGGAGGGTCTGCGGGTCGACGACCGAGAACGTCACGTGCGGGCCAGGGGCGTCGAAGACGCAGGGGCCCTCCGGCGGCAGGCCGGGCCGCTCGCCGGCCATCCCGAGGATCATGGTGCTTCCGTAGTTGCCGCACAGGACGGTTCCGGGGAACACCTCGGTCCGGTAGATCTGCCGGGAGTCCGGGTCGAGCCGGGTGCCGCCCCACCTGATGGCCCGCACCTTCTCGTTGACCAGTTTCACCAGGTCGTCCCGCCGGGCCACCCGTTCCAGCAGGGACGGGGTGATGGTGAGCACGCCGATGTCCTGCGAGCGCAGGACGCACTCGGCCTGGTCGACGAGGTGCTCGGCGTACGCGTCGGCGTCGTGCCCGCGGCCCTGCGCGATCAGTCTCTTCACCCAGCGCGGGTCCAGGTCGATCGTGAAGCCGTGGGTGCCGTGCGTGGTCGCGGACCCGCGGAAGAACTCGCCCACGATGTGCGGCCCGGTGGGCACGATCCCCAGCCAGTTCGCTCCTCTGCCGAACCCGTGCGCGTCCAGGTTCGCGTTGCTCCACGCGAGCATCCGGTCCAGCCAGTCGCGCAGGAGCACGACCCGCTTGGGTGCGCCGGTGGTGCCGCCGCTCTCGAAGACGCCGACCACGTCGGGGCGGGGGCCGTACCCCCGGGGGATCAGGTCCTCCACCCGGACGTCCCGCAGCTCCGCCGCCACGTTGGGGAAGAGCGCCAGGTCCCGGTGGGACCTGACGTCCGCGCGCGGGTCGAACCCCAGGGTCGGGGCCCGTTCCAGCCAGTAGGGGGAACCGGTCTCCGGGTTGAAGTGCCACTCCATCGCGGCCCGGACGAACTCGTCCGGGTCGAGAGGCGCGTCGAAGGGAAGGTTGAGGACTTCGGGGACAGCCGGCAGCACGATGCCTCCGCGTTTCGTCGGGGCCCGGGGACGGGCCGGAGGGATGTCGGGGCCCGGGGACGGGCCGGAGGGGTGGGGCACGCGGATGCCCGGCGGATCGGGGACCCGAGGGGGGAGTGCCGGCCACGGCACGCGGGTCCGCCGGGCGTTCCGCTACGCCCGGATCAACGTGGCGCACCAGCGGCCGGTCGAGATGCCGCACAGCGCCACCACGTCGCCGGGTGCCACGTCGCCGTTCTCCAGCCGCACCCCCAGCGAGACCAGCTGGTCCGCGGCGCCCATGTGGCCGTGGTCCGGCGCGAGGTCGGCGTTGGTGCGCGCCAGGGGGATGCCCAGCGGCTCCGCGACGGCGGCGATGCTCGTGGCACTGTCGTTGAGGTAGATGAGGTGGGTGATGTCGTCCCGGCCGAGGCCCGCCCGCCCGCAGGCGCCGTCGATCACCTCCAGGAGGCGTTCGTAGCGGGTCTCCAGGAACCGGCGGAGCGTACGGGGGTCACCGCCGAACTGCTCGCGTATCCGCTCGTGCCCGCCGGGAGCGTCGACGGTCGACCAGCCCTGCGGCGGCACCGGGTTGACGGCGCCGCCGAAGTCGACGCGGAGCAGGTCGCAGTGCTCGGGTTCGGTGAACTGCTCGGTCGCCAGCCAGCGGTTGGCCGGGTGGTCCCGCCGCAGGACGACGGCGACGGCCGCGTCGCTCAGCACCGCGTTGATGGTGTTCATCCGGTTGCGGTGGAACTCGCTGACCCTGTTCACGGCCACGAGCAGCGCCGTGTCGGCGTCCGGCTGCGTCGCCAGGGTCGAGGCCACGTAGTACAGCCCGTGCACGCCGCCTCCGCATCCCTCGTTGAGCAGAAGGGTCTGGGTGCGTTCGATCTTCAGCTCGCGGGCGAGGGCCGCGGCGCCGTCCCAGTAGGAGTACTCCGGCATGTCGGAGGTGGCGAGCACGACCAGGTCCAGCGCGTCGGCGCTCACACCGGCGCGGTCCAGGGCCTGCCGCGCCGCCTCGGCCGCCAGGTCGGTCGCCTGTACGTCGTCGGCCGCGCGGTGGAAGGTGCGGAAACCCCAGTTGATCACCCGTTCGGGGTTGGCGACGTAGTCGCCCGCGGCGGACGCCACGTCCCGGTCCTCGCCGTAGGCGAAGCCGAAGCTTGAGATTCCGAGATCCACGATGGGACCGGCCATGATCACTCCTTTTCGATCGGCTCCCCGGGGACCCGGGACGCCAGCTCCGCGGCGGCCGAGGCGAGGTCCTCCTCGAAGAGGACCATCAGGTCGTACTCGGCGCCCAGCCGCTCCTTGGCGTACCTGCACAGACGCAGGGCGAGGATGGAGTGGCCGCCCAGGTCCAGGAAGTTGTCCCGTGGCGACACCTCGGGCTCTCCGAGAACCCGGGCCGTCCACTCGACGGTCAGCCGCTGCACCTCCGCCACCGGGCCGGTGGTCCGCGTTCTGCTCATCTGCCGTTCTCCTTTCCTTCCTCCCACTTCCGGGCGACCTCGTCCCGGTTGACTTTTCCGTTGACGGTCCGGGGCAGCTGTGGCAGGGGCCGGTAGCCGGCGGGCCGCATGTAGGACGGCAACAGGTTCTTGACGTGGTCGCGCAACACCCGCGCGTCGACCGCGGTCCCCGTACCGGCCTCCGCTCCGGTGCCCGCGCCGGCTGTCGTGCCGGCTGTCGGGCCGGCCGGCACGTAGGCGCACACCAGGCGCTCGTCGCCGGGCTGGAACTCGCGCACCCACACCACCGCGTCGGCGACCAGGTCGTGGGACTGCACCGCCGTCTCGATGTCGCTCAGTTCGATGCGGTACCCGCGGAGCTTCACCTGGAGGTCCTCACGCCCGTGGTAGACCAGGTCGCCGCCGGCGGTGGGGCTCACCAGGTCACCGGAGCGGTAGTAGCGCAGGTCGGGGCCGCCACCGGGCGCCGGCATGTCGGCGAAGCGTTCGGCGTCGAGCTCCGGCCGGTTCAGGTAGCCCCTGCTGACCTGCGGTCCGGCCAGCCACAGCACCCCCTGCTCCCCGGGCTCGGCGTCCCGGCCGTCGGAGGTGATCACCCGGTGGGCGAACCCGGGCAGTGGACGGCCGACGACCGACACGTCCCCCTCCAGGTCGGCTCCGGTCACCTCGTGGAAGGTGGAGTGCACGGTGGTCTCGGTGATCCCGTACATGTTGACCAGGGTCGGCCGCGCCAGCCCGAACCGTTCGGCCCAGGGGCGGATCTTGCCCGGCAGGAGCTTCTCACCGGCGAAGACGACGTAGCGCAGGCTGGGCAGGTCCGCGTTCTCACGGAGCGCTGCCGCCGCGAGCGACCCGAAGGCGGTGGGGGTCTGGTTGAGGACCGATATGCCCATCTCCGCGATGACCCGCAGGCAGCCCTCCGGGGATCGGGCGGTCCAGTGCGGCAGCACCACCAGCCGGCCCCCGGTGGAGAACGCACCCCACATCTCCCAGACGGAGACGTCGAAGGCGACGGAGTGGAACAGCAGCCACCGGTCGGCGGCGGAGAAGGAGAACCTCTGCGCCGCGGCCGCGAGCAGCGCCGCCACCGCGCCGTGGTGGATCGGCACGCCCTTCGGCCTGCCGGTGGTGCCGGAGGTGTAGATGACGTACGCGGTGTCGTCGGGGCCCGGCGGGGGGTCCGCGCGGTCGGAGCCCGCGGGTGCCGCGACCGGCGCGTCCCGCAGCGTCGCCACCCGCTCCCGCCCGATGACGGGGATGCCGGCGGCCCCTGGGGCGGTGGGGCGGGCGGCGTCGGGGAGGACGTCGCCGGCGGTGCCCCGGACGGTGCCGTCGTCGGCCTCCCGGAGCGTGCTCCGGGAGGCGTCGCCGGGGAGGCAGCCGTCCGGGTCGCCGACGAACGCGGTGACCCCGCTGTCCCCGACGACGAACCGGTTGCGGGACGGCGGGTTGTGCACGTCCAGGGGCACGTAGGCCGCGCCGGCCTTCAGGATTCCCAGGATCGCCGCGACGGCCTCGGCCCCCGGCGGCATCCGCAGGGCGACCCGGTCGCCCCGCCGCACGCCGTGCGAGCGCAGCTCCGCGCCGACCGCGCGTGACCAGTCGTCGAGCCGCCGGTAGGAGAAGGAGTCCCCGTCGGCGGTCAACGCGGTGTCCCCGGCGTGTTCCGCGACGGTGCCGGCGAAGATCTCGACGAGTGTCCGGGAGGGTCCTCGCCCGGTTTCCGGGCGGCGGACGCCGTCCGTGCTCACGGAGTTCATGGCGCTCCCCTTACGGGTTGGGTGGCTGATGTGTCGGTTCGTTTCCCGGGTCTCTCCCGGGCGGGTCGGATGACCTCCGGGTCTCTCCCGAGTGGGTCGGATGACCTCCGGGTCTCTCCCGAGTGGGCCGGATGACCTCCGGGTCTCTCCCGAGTGGGCCGGATGACCTCCGGGTCCGTCCCGGGCGGGCCGGACGGCGGGGGTTCCCGCCGCGGTGCCCGCGGTGCGTGCCCCGGTGGCTCGCGATGCGTGCTCCGGCGGCTCGTGGTACCGGCGGTGCGTGCCCCGGGGCTCGCGGTGCCCGCTGCGCGCTCCCCGGGGCTCACCAGCCGGCGAGGTGCAGTGCGCTCAGCCGCTGGTCGTCCGCGGCGCGGGCGGGCACCGGCCGGGAGAAGGACCGGTTGTAGTAGACCAGCGGAATCCGGCCGCTCACGTGGGTCTCCTCGACCCGGCCGATGAGGATGCTGTGGTCGCCGGCGTCGACGACGGAGTGCGTGGAGCAGGCGACCCGCACGCACGCGACCGGCAGGCCGGGCAGGCCGAGTTCGCACGACTCCATGTCACCCGCCGCGAAACGGTCGATCCCGGAGGTGGCGAAGCGGCGCGCGACGCCCACCTGCCCGTGCGCCAGCACGTTGACCAGGAAGTGGCGCACGCCGGTGAAGGCGGTGTGGGTGCTGGCCCGCCTGCCGAGGCAGACCAGGACGAGGGGCGGCTCCAGGGAGACGGAGCTGAACGAGCTGGCGGTGAACCCCCAGCGTCTCCCGGAGGCGTCGACGGTGGTCACCACCGTCACCGGGCCGGGCACGTGGGCCATCGTGCTCGTGAGGATCGTGGGCTCCATGACATCGTCACTCTCTGCCGGGGACGCGGAGGTCAGGGTTGCAGGCGGGTCGCGCACCACCCTCCGGGACGGCGGCTGTAGCGCAGCCGGCGGTGCAGGCGGTCCGGGTCGGCGGACCAGAACTCGACGTCGGCCGGGGACAGCAGGTAGCCGGCGAACCGGTCGGGGCGAGGCAGGGGCCCGCCGGTCTCCGCGAGGCGGCGGGCCTCCTCACGCAGCGCCGGCACGTCGGTCAGCGGCTCGCTCTGCCGCGAGGCGGCCGACATGGGGTGCAGCGGGGCCGCGCGGGCCGCCCAGAGCGCGTCCGACTCGGCGTCGCCGAGCCGCGTCACCGGCCCGGAGAGGATCAGCTGCCGGCCCGTCTCCCGCCAGTAGAACAGCCCGGACGCCCAGCCGGTGGCGGCCAGTTCCCGGCCCTTCCGGCTGCCGCGGTGGCTGGTGAAGACCAGGCCGCGCCGGCTGAACCCGGTGAAGGTGACGATGCGGTTGGAGGCGTGGCCGAGCGCGTCCGCGGTGGCCAGCGCCAGGGAGCGCGGTTCGCGGACACCGTGGTCGGCCGCCTCGGCGAGCCAGCGCCGGATGAGGTCCGTGGGCTCCGGCGGCGGCGTCTCGTACTCGGGAAAGCCGAGGTCGGTCTCGGCGGTGAGGGTTTCGAACCTGCTGGTGTTCACGTCGTCTCCCTAGACGTAGATGGTGCCGCGGGCGGCGACGACGCCGTGGCCCCCGACGTGTACCGGCCCGACGCGGTCTTTCGACCCGTCGGCGGTGGCGAGCATGAGCGACGGCCGGCCCATCTCGACCCCCTGGAGGATCTCGATGTCCTGGCCGTAGCCGGCGTGGCCGTGCCGGGCCAGATGCACGGCGAGCGGCCCGGCGGCCGACCCGGTCGCCGCGTCCTCCACCACGCCGTAGGCGGGGGAGAACATCCGGGTGCGCCAGCGCGTGCCCTCGCCCGCGAAACAGTTGGCGGCCATGTCGGGGAAGCGGGACAGCGCGCGGTGGTCCGGCTGGAGGGCCGACAGCGCCGTCACGCTCTCCAGCCCCACGAAGACATGGCGGGGGCCGTTGCGGTAGACCTCGACCGGGGTCGTGGAGGACTCGACGCCGAGCGCCGCCAGCAGCTCCGCGCCGTGCTCGTACGGCCCCCACTCGGGGACCGGCTGCCGCATGCGGACCGCCACGGAGCCGTCCCCGTCCTCGAAGGCCAGCGCGCACGGGATGACCCCCATGGCGGTCTCCAGCCGCAGGCGCGTCCGCTTGGCGGCCAGGCCGAGCGCCACGGCGGTGCCGAGCATCGGGTGCCCGGCGAACGGCAGCTCGTTGACCGGGGTGAAGATCCGTATCCGGGCGTCGCCGCCGCGCTCGGCCGGCAGGACGAAGGTGACCTCGGAGAGGTTCATCTCCCGGGCGACGCGCTGCATCAGACCGGCGGTCAGGTCGGCGGCGTCGAAGAAGACGGCCACGGGGTTGCCTTCGAGCGGTTTGCGGGCGAAGGCGTCCACGACCAGGTACTCGTGCATGGGCGGAACTCCCGGAGAGGTCGGCGGCGGATTCGGAACGTGGGCTTCGGGGGACTTCAGCGGCTTCGGAGGGACTTCGGGTCGAGAGGACTTCGGGACAGGAGGGCTTGGCGGGAGCCCGGCGTGCTTCAGGGGCTTCGAGATGCTTCGGGGGACTCAGGGGCGAGGGCGGGGCCGAGGCCGTGCAGGGCGGCGAGCGAGTGGACGCCCTCGACGGTGGCCTCGACGTCGAACCTCAGCCGGTGCGCGGGTGCCCCGCCGATCAGCTCGGCCGCGCGGTTGGGCGGCAGCGTCCCGTCCGCGGGACGGTCCGCCTCCCAGAGCATCACCGCACCCCACCGGTTGCGCCGGCGGTCGGCCACCCAGAGTTTCAGCACCAGGCCGGGCACCCCGGCCCACGGTTCGGCGGCCCCGTCCCGCAGGTGCTCCCGCAGGGAGTCCACGGTCTGCGGCGACCCGTCCAGGTCCCACCAGGCGATGTCCACTCTCATCGGCCCAGCACCCCCCGGATGGCCTCGGCGGTGATGCGGGGGCCGTCGACGGTCAGCACCGACTCGGCGTGGAACTGCATGGAGGCGAAGAACGGCCCCCGCAGGGCGTGCACCTCGCACGTCTCCGGGTCGCGGCTGACGTCCACCACGCCGATCCCACCGACGTCCAGTTCGTCCTCGTCGCTGCGCGCGGCGTACGTGTTGTAGAAGCCCACCCGCTCACGGCCGTCGAACAGGCCGATCTCCCGCTGCACCCCCTGGTTGGGCACCCGCCTGCGGACCAGGTCGAGTCCGAGCCGCAGGCTGAGCACCTGGTGGCTGAGGCAGACGGCCACGAAGGGGCGGTCCTCCGCGAGCAGGGTGTCCACCGCCGACCGCAGGTGCGCGATCCGGGGGTCGCCGGTCGCGCGCGGGTCGCCGGGGCCGGGCCCCAGCACGACCAGGTCGTGCCCGTCGAAGTCGTAGAGCTCGTCGAAACGCCGTGTCGTCACCGACAGGCCCAGCGCGCGCAACTGCTGGCCGATCATCGCGGTGAAGGTGTCCTCCGCGTCCACGACCAGGGCCCGCAGCCCGGCCAGCTCGGCGACCTCCGCCCGGCGGGCGGTGCCGTCACGCAGCCAGAAGTCCGCGATACCGGTGTTGCGCCGTGCCAGGGCCGCGCGCACCTCGGGGTGCACCCCGAAGGGGGCGGTGCCCGCCTCCAGCGCGCTCAGCACCCCGGACGCCTTCGCGTGGGTCTCGGCGACCTCCGACGCCGGGTCGGAGTGCCGCACCAGCGTGGCGCCGACGCCCAGGCGCAGGCGGCCGCCCGGGTCGATGTCGGCCGTGCGGATGAGGATGGCGGAGTCGAGGGTGCGTTGCCCGTCCGCGTCCCGGCCGATCAGCGCGGCGACGCCGCCGTAGTAGCCACGCCCCTGCGGCTCGTAGCGCCGCACGACACGGGCCGCGCTCTCCAGCGGGCTGCCGGTGACGGTCGGGGCGAACATCGTCTCGCGCAGGATCTCGCGCACGTCCCGCCCGGTCCGGCCCTCGATGAGGTACTCGGTGTGGGCGAGGCGAGCCATCTCCTTCAGGTACGGCCCGACGACCCGGCCTCCGGTGTCGCAGATCCGCGCCATCATCTTGAGCTCCTCGTCGAGGACCATGTAGAGCTCGTCGGTCTCCTTGCGGTCGGCGAGGAACTCGGTGATGCCCCGCAGGGTGGGCCCGGTGGCCGGGTACCGGTAGGTGCCGCTGATCGGGTTCATCACGGCGGTGGCACCGCTGAGCGAGATGTGCCGCTCCGGGGTGGCGCCGACGAGGGTCCGCCGGCCGGTGTGGATGACGAAGGTCCAGTACGCACCCTGCTCGTGCTCCAGCAGGCGGCGGAAGAGCGACACCGCGGTGCGCGGCGAGTAGTCGCCGACGTCGGCCACGAAGGAGCGTTTGATCACGAAGTTGGAGCCGGTCCCGGTTCCGATCTCGTCGGTGACGACCCGGCGGACGGTCTCGGCGTACCGGTCGTCCGCCACGTCGAAGTGGCCGTCGCTCAACCGCGCCGGCACGTCCGGCACCCGGCTCGCCAGCTCGGGCAGGGACGTGCTCGCCTGCTCGGCGACCGTCATCGCCACCAGCGGCGTGCCGTCGTCGTGCGTGGTGAAGCCCCGCTCGGCGATCTGCCGGTACGGCACGACCACCAGCACCTCGTGGGCCGCTCCGGGGCCGGGAGGTGCCGCGGGCAGGGGGATGCCGGCCAGCGAGGCCGGTGACGTCACCTCTCCCGCCAGGACGTCGACGGCGTCGGGCGAGCCGCTCTGCGGGCGGTGGAGCAGCGCGAAGGCGGGCGTCTCCAGGGCCAGGACCCGGCCGAGCAGGTCGCGGCCGGTTTCCACGGCCGGGGCGCTCACGCGAACACCTCCCCGGAGGAGACGACCACCCCGCAGCGTTGCGCCACGTAGTCCAGCGCGAACCGGTGGTGGGTCGCGGAGAAGTCGCCCAGCGCGTCGGCCGCCAGGAACGGCTGGATGTCGTTGGTGAACGCCTCCAGCGCGGTGGCCAGCACCCCGACGTGCGCGTAGACGCCGCACACGACGAGCTGGTCCCGCCCGGCTCCGCGCATCCATCCGAGCAGGTCGGAGCCGAAGAAGGCGCTGTAGCGCCACTTGGTGAACACCCGGTCGCCCGGGGCGGGCGTGAGCTCCGGCACGACCTCGCGGTCGGCCGGCTCGGTCCGCATCCCGGCCCCCCAGAAGTCCTTGAGCAGCCCACGCTGCCGGTCCGTCATCCCGCCGGGCTGCGCGGTGTAGGCCACCGGCACGCCCAGGGCCGCGCAGCGCCGGCGCAGCCGGGCCGTGTTGCGCACCAGCGTGCCGCGCAACGGTTCGGGCAGGACGTTGAGGAAGTAACGCTGCATGTCGTGGACGAGGAGCACCGCGCGCTCCGGACGCGGGGTCCACCGCGCCAGGTTCTCGGGCAGGGCCTGGCTGTCCGGCAGCGGGTAGGAGTCGATCGGCGGTATACCGGCCATCGGGAACCCTCTCAGGGGAAGACGTGCTCGTTCTGCGGGCTTCGCCGCGCTCCGCGGCTGCTTCTGCGGGCTTCGCCGCGCTCCGCGGCCGCCGGGGATTCCGGTGAGCGCTTCGCGGGTCACACCAGGAGGCTGATCTCCCGCGGGTCCCCGCCGACCAGCGCGCGGCCGTAGACCTGCTGCGGGATGCCCATGCCGAAACCCGCGTGCCGGCTGCCGACGTTGACGTCGCGCCAGATCCGCTGGAGCGGGTTGGCCTCGTTGAACGCCGACGAACCGTAGGCGGTGAGCAGCAGGTCCACCGCCTCGCGGCAGAGCTGGCCGGTCTGGGTCGAGTCCATGCGGGCACGGGCCCGGGTCACCAGGTCCGGGTTCTCACCCGCCGCGGCGAACCGGTCGATCCTGTCGGTGATGCCCATCGCGAGCATCCTCGCGGAGTCGACCTTCGTGGCGGCGGCGGCCAGGTCGAGCTGGAGGGTCGGCGACTCCGCCTGGTTCGCGTACGTGGAACCGGCCGCGGGACGGGTCGGCGCCTTCTCCTGGACGTAGCGGAACGCCTCCTCCGCGCCGCCGACGAGCGACCCGATCAGGCCGATCGAGAACAGGCCGGTCAGGCTGTTGCGGTAGTGGTGGCTCGGGTCGACCACCCCGTCCGTCTCGCCGTTGAGGACCGGCAGGTACGGCAGCAGGCGGTGCCGGGGGACGAAGACCCGGTCGGCGACCACGGTGTCGCTGCCGGTCCCGCGCATGCCGGCGAAGTGCCAGGTGTCTTCGACCGACACCTCGTCCATCCGCATCAGCGCGAAGTGCACGACGGGCCCGCCCGACCCGCCGCCCACGGCGATGAGCACCCCGATCCAGTCGGCGTGCCGGCACCCGGAGGCGTAGGCCCACCGGCCGGTGACCAGGACACCGCCGTCTGTCTCCGTCACGCCCCTGGCGGGCATCCCCAGCACCAGGGCGGTCCGGGCGTCCGGGTTCGTGCCCCACACCTCGTCCTGGGCGGTCTCCGGGAACAGCGACACGACGAAGTTCCCCGCGTTCAGGACACCGGTCACCCAGCCCGCGGAACAGCAGCCGCGTCCCAGCTCGGCGGTCACGTCCAGCAACGTCCGGATGCTCGTCTGGTAGCCGCCCAGCCGCCGCGGCGTCATGAGCCTCGTCAGGCCCGCCTCGGTGATCCCCGAGACGACCCGTCCGGTGAGGCGGCGCGTGCGCTCGCTCTCCGCGGCGTCCGCCCAGAGGTCCGCCCGCAGACCGGCCGCCCGCGCCACGAGCTCGGCGTGGCCCGGGACCCGGCCCGGAGGCGTTTCCGTCACATCGTTTCTGGTGTCCACCAGCATGTTCGTTCCTTTCTGTTCACGGGAATGGCCGCGGACTTCGCGGGGAAACGACCGTCGGCCCCGTTTTCCATTCATTCACGACGACCCGTGCCGGTGTCCATGCCCCCGTGCTGGGGTCCGGGATTGCCGTCACCCGACCGGCGCCGTCCAACCGGGGAATTTCCCCGGTTGGGATGTCGTGGCCCTTCGGCGTTCTTCCGCACGGCTCACGCTGAAGGCGATACTTCTGCGGATCCCATCCACTCTGGATGCCGTCACCGAATTCTCGGAAAAGGAGCTTTCCATGAGCACCTACGACTTCACGACCGCCGACTTCAACGCCGTTTACGAAGGCGGTGACCTGCTGCCCGGCGCGGCGATCAAAAGCGTCCCGTGGGACATCGGGGAGGCGCAGCCGGCGGTGGTCGAAATGGAGCGTGAGGGGCGTTTCCGCGGCGAGATACTCGACGTCGGGTGCGGTCCCGGGGACAATGCCGTCTTCCTGGCCGGCCTCGGCTACCGGGTGACCGCCGTCGACGCCGCGTCCACCGCCGTCGAGCAGGCCCGGCAGCGGGCACGGGGGCTGGACGTGGAGTTCGCCGTCGCGGACGCGACCAGCCTGTCCGGGTATGAGGGCCGGTTCGACACCGTGCTCGACAGCGCGCTTTACCACACCCTCGACGAGCGGGGCCGCCTGCGGTACGTCGCCGCGCTGCACCGCGCCACCAGGCCCGGCGCGACCCTGAACATGCTGTGCTTCGCCGACGTCCCCGGGGGCATGCCCGCCCCGCTGGCCGTGGCCGAGGACGACGTGCGCGCCGTCCTGTCCGACGCGGGCTGGCACGTCACGGACCTGTCCCGATCGGTGTTCGCGGGCGTGGCCGCCCCGATGAAGAAGTTCTTCGACAAGGTCGGCGCACACCCGGAACTCGACGAGAAGGGGCGTACCCGGCTGCCGGTCTGGAAGATCGAGGCCGACAGGGTCGCCGCGTGAGCCGGGGGACCGCCGGAACCGCCGGAACCGCCGGAGCCGCGGGAGCCATCGGAGCTGCGAGGATCGCGGGAGCCGCCGGAGCCATCGGAGCTGCGGGGACCGCGGGAGTCGCGGGAGCCGCGGAGCGGCACGTCGCGGAGCCTCCCGTGGAGCGTCCGGGGGAGCACGCCGCCGGTCGGCGCGCGTTTCCCGTCGTCCACACCCGTCACGTCTCCGCCACCGCGCGGTTCTACGAGCGGCTCGGGTTCGTCCCGCACACCCGGCACCCGGCCACCGGCGAGCCCGGCTTCGTCGGGCTGCGCCGCGGCGCGAACGAGATCGCCGTCTCCGGAGCGAACCCGCCGCCCGACCCCGTGGTTCGTCCCGGGGGCGGCGGGGATCGGCCTGACCTGGCGGTTCATCCCGGGGACGGCGGAGCCCGGATGGAGATGTTCGTCTTCGTCGACGCGCTCGACGCCGTCGTCGAGCGACTCCGCGCCGACGGCGTACCGGTGCTGCGCGAACCCGCGGTCATGCCGTGGGGGGAGCGGGTGGCCTACGTCGCCGACCCCGGCGGCAACCGCGTCGCCGTCGCCTCCCCGGCGGGGGACCGCACGCCGCCCTCACGGCCCGCCTGATCCGGAGGCGCCGGCCCGGCCACGGCGGCTCCCCGGCCACGGCGGCGCGGACGGACACCACGAAGCCCCGGCGGAACATGTTCCGCCGGGGCTTCCGCACGCCTGTCCGTCATACATCCCGGTGCAGGACGTGATTGATGGGAGATCTGCCGTTGACGGATTGTTCCCAGGCGGACCCCGCATGTCCGGCACCGCGCTGTGAAAACCGTGCCGAACCCGCCCTCCACCGGGGGAGTGGCGAAATCCGGTGTGTCGCCGGCCGTCACCGGAACACGTTGACCCTGGGTGTCGACGCGCATGCCCCGTGCACTCACGACACCCGTCAGGAAACGAGGTCATGCCCGGGGGTAAAATGCGTTTCGAGCAAACTCTCAGGCCAATCCGTCGTATCACAAATACATTAAGGAGTCCTTTAGCGACTATCTGCGAGGCGGTCGAGGTCAGGCGGCGAATTCATGGAGGCCGGGGTGCGGGAGAAACCGCTCTCCCGGTGGCGTGCCGGGCGGAGGACGGGCGGTGAACGGCCGCACGCCGACCGGGCGCCGGTCGGAGACGGGGGCCGGGAGCCGACCGGATGCCGGCCGGTCGCGAGAGCGGGCGCCGACCGGTCGCGAGAGCGGGGGACCGCGGGTCGCGCACCCTCACGCCGGATCTCGGGGCGGAATCCTCGGGAGTGGTCTGGAGGACACCGACGAAGCGTTGACAGCGGCGCGTGTGACGAAGGAGTTGAATTGACCACCAAGGCAGCGAACCCGACGACAGCGAACCCGACGACAGCCGGCCTGACGGCAGCGAACCCGACGACAGCCGGTCAGAGCGGCACCGACGTCCCGCGACCCGTCTCGCCGAAGGCACCCGGCGGTTCCGCCGGGCCCGTCCGGCGCGGGTGCCCCGGCGGCCCGGTGGCCCGTGTCCCGGTCGCCGCCCTGCGGGAGGCCGACTCGCCCCGCCTGGGCGGCCTCGACCGGGGTCACCTCCGGGTCCTGGCCGAGAAGGTCGACGAACTGCCGCCGATCGTCGTGCACCGCCCCACGATGAAGGTCGTCGACGGCATGCACCGGCTGCACGCGGCGCGGCTGAGCAACCGCGAGACCGTCGAGGTGACCTACTTCGAGGGGTCGGAGAAGGAAGCCTTCGTGCTGGCGGTCGAGGCCAACGTCAAGCACGGCTTACCCCTCTCCCTGCCCGACCGCAAGGAGTCGGCGAGGAGGATCCTGCGTAACTTCCCCGAGTGGTCCGACCGGGCGATCGCCGCCAGGGTCGGGCTGTCGAACAAGACCGTCGGGGCGTTGCGCCGGGACTCCGCCGCGCACACCGCCCAGCCCGCCGTCCGGGTCGGCCGCGACGGCCGGGTCCGGCCGCTGAGCCCCGCCGAGGGCCGGTTACGGGCCTGCCACATCCTCTCCCGGAAGCCGGACGCCCCGCTGCGTGAGATCGCCGAGTCGGCCGGCATCTCCGTCGAGACGGCACGGAACGTCCGCGAACGGCTGAGCAGGGGGGAGAGCCCGCTGCCGGGCGGCGAGACGCCCGGCGAACCGGGACCGCGTCCCGGCAGACCGGCCACGGGGTCGCAGCCGGTGGACCTCGGCGCCGCCCTCGACGCCCTCAAGAGAGACCCCGCCGTCAGGTACACCAGCGAGGGGCGGGCCATGGTCCGCTGGCTGGAAGGCCGGATCATCCGCGGGCGTGAGGCGGACCTGGTGATGCGGGCTCCCGCGCACCAGGCCACGAAGATAGCCGCCATGGCGCGCGCCGTCGCGGCCCGCTGGAACGAGATCGCGGCGCGGCTGGAGTGCCGGGCGACCGGTGACGCCTTCCCGGCCTCGTGACACCGCACGCGCGCGCCGTGCCGTCGCGTCCGCATGCCCTGCCGCCGGGATCGCTTCCGGTCGGCCGGGGCCGCGGGTGAGACGCGGCGCCGGGCCGGCCTCCGCTCCGCCGGAGATCGGAGATCCGGCGGGGCCCGGTGAGCCCCGGCGTCCCTCCGGCTGAGCACCGGGGGGCACCGAGGAGCACCGGAGGTACCGAGGAGCACGGCTGAGCACCGGAGGTACCGAGGAGCACCGAAGGCACCGAGGAGCACCGGCCGGCCCGGTGAGCGCGGGGGTGACCGTCAGGTCTCGTCGGGGATCTCGGGGCGGTCGATGACCCGCAGCCACGTGCCGTCCGGCTGCCGGCGTACGACCTGAACCCGGCCGCCCGTGCCGTCGGAGGCGCGGGTGGAGGTCAGGGCCAGGTCGCCGTAGTGGACCGTCGGCAGCGGCTCCTCCACCGGGAACGGCAGGGGGATGTGCTCGACCATCTGCTTGAGCACGGCGTGGATCGCCTCCCGGCCGACGGTCGTCTCTCCCGGCGGATAGGCGAGCACCGCGTCGGGTGCGTAGAGCTCCGCCAGCCCGTCGGCGTCACGGGCGTTGGCCCGCTCCACGAACAGCCGGGTCAGGTCCTCGGGCGTGGTGGCGCGTTCACGGATTTCCGTCATGGTCGAATCCTCTCTTTCATTCAACTGTGGAGCAGTGGAAGCCGGAACTCCAATAGGCAGTGCTGATCGCTGTCAGAAGCACGGTTTATGAGTTGGATTTTCCGCAGGGCCGATGAATCGTTGAACCAGCGGATGCCGGGCCATATCGGCGAACCACCGGGCCCCGGGCAGTCGGGTGCCGGAACCGTTTTCCGGCCTTTCTTCACCTGCCACCCGTGACCCGGTTCCCGCCGCTCAGCGCGCGGCGCCGACGGGCTCCTCCACCTTCTCCTTCCGCGTCCGGTGTTCCTCCCGGTCTCGGGGGACCATCGCCAGGCACGCGACCGAACCGATCACCAGCACCCCGGCCAGGAGCAGCAGCGTCGTACCGGCGGCGTGCGCCAGCGCTTCGTGGAAGGTCCGGGCGGCCAGGTCCGCGAGCCCGTCTCCGACCGCCGGCGGCGCCGCGCCGAAGCCCTCGGACGAGGTGCCCGCCCGGCTCACCCCGTCGACGAACTCCTGCCGCGACCCGGGT
This sequence comes from Streptosporangium becharense, assembly GCF_014204985.1. NCBI lineage: Bacteria > Bacillati > Actinomycetota > Actinomycetes > Streptosporangiales > Streptosporangiaceae > Streptosporangium > Streptosporangium becharense. Next base: position 5,608,824 of record NZ_JACHMP010000001.1, read on the forward strand.
GGCAGGTCCGCCGCCGCCGCGGTGGCCGAGGAACGCAGCGAGTCCGACAGCCGGGCCTGCAACAGCACGCTCACCGCGGCGATGCCGACGACGCTGCCGACCTGCCGGACGGCGTTGTACGTGCCGGACGCGGCACCCATCAACCCGGGCGGCATGCCGCTCATCGCGACGTTGGCCATCGGCGCGAAGGCGGATCCGGCTCCCGTGCCGCACACCAGCAGTGCGAGGGCCACCACCCACGGGTTCGCGTCCGGCCGCGTCACCGCCGCGACCGCCCCGATTCCCCCGGCGAACATCAGGAACCCGGTCAGGACCACCCACTTACCGCTGATCCGGTCGGAGAGGGTGCCCGCGACCGGGCCGGCGATCCCGCCGGACACCGCCATCGGCACCATGAGCAGCCCGGCCTGCTGCGGTGACAGTTGCAACGCCGACTGCAGGAAGAGGGTCACCGGCAGGTAGAGGCCGGTCAGTGCGAAACCGATCGAGGCGGCGGCGACGGTGGCCGCGCTGAAGTTGCGCCGCCGGAACAGCGTGAGCGGCATCAACGGCTCCCGGGGGTTGTACCGCTGCCACCCGACGAACGCGACCAGCAACAACACGCCGGTGACGATGACCCCGGTGACGGTGACCGGCCCGAAGACCGTGCCCCAGCCGTAGTGCTGGCCGTTCTGCAGGCCGAACACCAGCGCGAGCAGGCCCAGCCCGGACAGCAGCGTGCCCACGACGTCGAACCGCCGGTTGTGCCGCGGTTGCCCGCCCGGCACCAGCCGCACCGTCAGGACCAGCCCGAGCAGGCCGATCGGCACGTTGACCAGGAAGATCCACTGCCAGCCGGCGGTACCGACCAGGAGCCCGCCCAGCAGCGGGCCGACCGTGGTGGCCACACCGGCGACGGCGCCCCACGCACCCAACGCCGCGCCACGCCGGTTGTCGGGGAACAGGGTGGTGATGAAGGCCATCGTCTGCGGCGCCATCACCGCGGCGCCGACGCCCTGGAGGGCACGGGCGGCGATGAGCGTCTCCACGCCGCCGGAGACCCCGCACCACAGCGACGCCGCGGTGAAGATCGCCATACCGGTGAGGAACACCGGTTTGCGGCCCAGCCGGTCACCGAGCCTGCCGGCCACCAGGAGCGGCACGGCGTAGGTGAGCAGGTAGACGCTGTTGACCCAGGTGATCTGGTTCAGATCGGCGTTCAGGTCGATCAGCATGCCGGGGATCGCGACGTTCACGATGGTGGTGTCCATCATGATCAGGAAGAACCCGATGCAGAGCGCCGACAGGGCGGCCCACGGGTTCACGTCTCTGCTTGAGGGAGTCATGTCGTCATTCACTTCTGCTTGTCTGCGGGAGAAGTCATCGGTCGTCGCAGGCGCGGCTCCTTTCGTGGCGGTTCTCTCCGGTTCCTGCGGGCTCCCACCGGCCGGGCCCTTCTCACGGGCCCGGCCCCTCCCGGTCGATCAGCGGTGCTTTCCGCCGGTGCTCCCCACGGAGGGCGTCCCGCCCGGGGGCTCGATGTTCTGGTTGCGCCGGAAGAGGTTCGCCAGGTCGTAGACCGCCTTGAGCGAGACCAGCCTGTCCAGGACGGCCTTCTCGTAGAGCTCGGTCCGGAAGTCGCCCGGGGCCCGCTCGCCGTACACGAAGTTCAGCGACCGCCCGAGCGTCCACGGTGAGACGGCGTCGTAGAGCCGCTCGTGCGCCGCGCGCACGTCCGCGAGCTCATGGCCGTCGAGTGAGGACAGCACCCGCAGGATGTACCGCGCCTCCCGGAAGGACACCGCGTTCGGTACCGCGGGGGGACGGGAGAGGGCACCGCCGAGGTGACGCAGGTCGACGATGCACGGCACCGGCGCGTCCGCGCCCGCCAGCTCACGGACCGCGTCCAGCACGGCCGGGTCCAGCTCGCTCAGCAGCACGCTGTTGCCGTCGTAGGCGTGCGCGAAGTCCGGCTCCCGGTAGATCGACCCCGCCTCGCGGTAGGGCAGCTCACCGACCTCGTCGAGCAGTGGCGGGGCGACGTCCCGCCACGGCCGCACCAGGGCGGGGCCCCCGGTGAGGTCGGTGGTGGCGAAGCGCACGTGCACCACGTGCCTGCCGCGCAGCGGCTCGGGGAACACCGGGATCGGCGGGTAGCCGATCATCCCCAGCGACGCGGTCATCGTCTCGGGGACCCGGGCGGTCCACTCGCGGAAGAAGTCCAGGAGCGCCGCGGCGTGCTCGGAACCGAAGAACATCCCGCCGCCGTGGATGCGCTCGACCGGCTGGAGGTCGATCTCCAGGCTGGTCACCACCCCGAAGTTGTCCCGCCCACCGCGCAGGGCCCAGAACAGGTCGGGGTCGCTGTCGGCCGTCACGTGCCGCAGCTCGCCGTCGGCGGTGACGACGTCGAGGGAACGCACGTGGTCGGCGGCGTAACCGAACTCGCGGGCGAGCAGGCCCATGCCGCCGGCGAGGGTGTAGCCGACCACGCCCACGTGCCCGGCGGAACCGCTCGGCGGGACCAGCCCGTGCGGCTCGGCCCGCTCGACCACCTGGGCCCAGCGCGCTCCCGCCTCGATCCGCGCGTACCCACCCCGCGGGTCGACGGTGACGCCGGACATCCGCCCGGTGGTGATCAGCACGCCGCCCTCGTCGAGGACCGTCACCCCGTGCCCGGTGGACTGGACCGCGACCGCCGTCCCGTGCTCGGCGGCGAACCGCACCGCCGCGCGCACGTCCTCGGCGCCGGTCGCGCCGACGACCACCGCGGGCCGGTGGCGGAAACCGGTCTGGAAACCGCTGAGCTCCTCCTCGTAGCCGTCCCGCCCGGGAAGGAACAGCGGGCCGCGCACCTGCTTCTCCAGATCGGAGAAATCATTCCGTGTGCTGTCAGAAGCCATCTGCAACAGTCCTTCACTCGCCGTTATCGGGCCTGTGTGCGCGGCCGGGCCCCCAATTCCTCCGTCCCATCCTGGGCGGGTTCGGATCGTACGTCCAAGACCCGGCCTTTCTCGCTGGCAGAACCCGTTGTTATGACGCCGTTTCAGCTGGGGGTACGAGGTCGCCGTTCCCGTAGAACACGGTCGTATTCACCGGTTCGGCGAATACACCGGAAGAAGTGCGTTTTCCCAGGCCGCGAGCGTGGCATTTCGGATATCGCATATCGGATATCGCGCTGTATTCCCGATCCGGTCGGGGCTCAGGAGACGTCCGGCTCCTCACGGGCCGGTGTGCCCGCCAGCGCGATCCGGGCGTGGTCGATGAAGACCCGGGCCGCCGGGCCGACGGGCCCCTCGGCCCGCCAGGCGAGTGCCATGCGTCCGTGCAGCCGGGGCCGAGTGACGGTGATCGCGTGCAGTTCCCCGGGATACCCGGCGGCGATGGACGCCGGGAGGACCGCCGGCCCCAGACCGCGGACCGCCAGCTGGGTGAGGACGGCGGGATCGCTGACCTCGAAGGCGACCCGGGGCTCGAAGCCGGCGGCGGCGCACGCCTCGTCCAGGCAGGCCCGCATGCCGGTGCCCCGGGGAAGGCTGATCAGCGCCCGGTCGCGGAGGGCGTCGATGGTGACGGTGGAGCACTTGGCCATCTGGTCGCTGTGGCTGACCGCGATGACGAGCGGTTCGTCGACGATGACCTGCAGCTCGACGTTCGGGGGGTCCACGGCCGTCACGGCGACGATCGCCACGTCGAACCGCCCGCTTCTGACGCCGTCCAGCAACTGGTCGGAGTTCTCCTCGGAGAGGGTGATCTCCACCGCGGGATAGTCCTTGTGGAAGTCCGCCAGCAGCGTGGGCAGGTCGACCGACGAGCACGAGCGCACCATGCCCATGGAGACGCGTCCGCGGATCAGACCGGTGAACTCGTCGACGACGAGGCGCACCCCGGCGACCCCGTCCAGCACGGCGCGGGCGTGGGCCAGCACCGCGGTCCCCACCTCGGTGAGCCGCACCGTGCGGCCCGTGCGGTCGAGCAGTTCCTGGCCGAGTTCCCGCTCCAGCCGGCGGATCTGCGCGCTCACGCCGGGCTGGGCCACGTACAGTCGCGCGGCGGCCCTGGTGAAACTCGCCTCTTCCGCCACGGCCACGAAGTACTCCAGCTGACGCAGCTCCATGATTGACCATGCTAGTGACGCGGTCGCCGGCCGGGCGGCGGACGGCGACCCGGTGCGGTCGCGCGCCAGGACACCCGTTCGCTCGTTCCCGCGGCCGGCCCTCCGGTCAGGTGGACGGACCGGCCGGCGTCCGGCCTCCCGGTCACCGTGTCCGGCCGGCGTGACGCCCTCCGGCGGTCGGTGAGATCCGCGAAGCCCCGCGGCATCGGCGACACCGTGAGCCGGTGATGATCAACAAGGCTGTTACCATGACGACGATGGCAGCCAACCCTTCTACGCGTTCCGCGGTCTCCCTGCACGGCCTGGCCCTCGGCGACGCCTTCGGCTCCCAGTTCTTCGCCCTGGCCAACTACCGGTCGTTCCCCGACCGGACGCCCCCGGCGGGCCCGTGGGAGTGGACCGACGACACCCAGATGGCGTGTTGCGTCCACCGTGTCCTGGCCGACCACGGTGTCATCGACCAGGACAGGCTCGCCGCGAGCTTCGCGGCCCGTTACGAACCCCACCGCGGATACGGCGCGGCCATGGTCCGGATGCTCCCCCTCGTGCACGGGGGCGGCGACTGGCGGGCGCTCTCGGCCGAGTTGTTCGAGGGCAGGGGTTCGTGGGGCAACGGGGCCGCGATGCGGGTGGCGCCGCTCGGCGCCTGGTTCGCCGACGATCTCACCGAGGTCGTCCGGCAGGCCGTCCTGTCGGCGGAGGTCACCCACGCCCACCCCGAGGGGGTCGCCGGCGCCGTGGCCGTGGCCGTCGCCGCGGCGACGGTCGCCACGGAACCCGGGCTCCCTGCGGAGGGATTCCTCGACAGGATCGCCGAGCACGTGCCCCCCGGCATGGTCCGCGACGGCATCGCCGAGGCCCGGCGGCTGCTCGCCGTCGACGACCCCGGCCTCGCCGCCCGCACGCTGGGGAACGGCAGCCGGATCAGCGCGCAGGACACCGTCCCCTTCACGCTCTGGGTCACCGCCCGCGAACGCCACGACTTCGAGGCGGCCATGTGGACCACCGCGGCGGTCGGCGGCGACATCGACACCACCTGCGCCATCGTCGGCGGCATCATCGCCTCCTCGGGGCACGCCGACCGGCTGCCCGCGGAGTGGAGAAGAAGATGCGAGCCGCTGCCGGACTGGGCGGGCGTCCCGCCGCTCGACCGCTGACCGGACCTCCCCTACGACGCCGTACCGGGCGCCTCGTCCGGTGAGTGCGGCGTGACGCCGAGCGCCCGGCAGTAGAAGGCGAGCTCGTCGACGTCGTGCTCGATGAGCGCGGTCAGGGTGGTGCCGCCGCCGTGCCCGGAGGCGTGGAGCGGCAGCAGGAGGTAGGGCCCGCCCAGCTTGGCCTCGGCCTGGAGCCGGGCGACCATCTTGAGCGGGTCGTACGGCGGTGCCATCCGGTCGTTCATCGCCGACGCGAACATCATCACGGGATAGCGGCCGTCGGCCCGGACGTTGTGGTACGGCGAGTACCCGGCCAGGTACGGGCCCTCGACCGGGTCGTCGGGCGAGCCGTACTCGACGGTCGCCGAGCTCAGGTGACTGAACGTCGGGAAGCGCATCATGTCGAGGACGGCCGCGCGGCAGTACACGGCCCCGAACGCGTCGGGTGCCTGCACGGCGGTGGTGGCGACGAGCAGGCCGCCGTTGCTGTTGCCGCGCGAGACGAGCTTGGACGGTGTCGTGTAACCCGCCGAGACGAGCCAGCGCGCCGCGGCGACGTAGTCGTCGAAGGCGTTCTGCCGCCGCGTCTTGCAGGCCGCCTCGTGCCAGGCGCGGCCGTACTCGCCGCCGCCCCGCACGTTCGCGAAGGCGAGCACGCCGCCCAGCTCCAGCCAGGCGGCGTTGAGCGCCGCGAAGCGCGGCTCCAGCGGGATGTTGAAGCCGCCGTAGCCGTTCAGCCGCACGGGGCGGCGCCCGTCGCGGGGCAGGTCCTTGTGGTGGACGACGAACATCGACACCGGCGTGCCGTCGGACGACTCGTACCAGACCTGGTCCGTCACGTACTCCGACGCGTCGAGCCCGATGTCGGGCACGTGGTACGGCGACAGGCGGTCGTTCGCGTAGTCGTAGCGGTAGACCGACGGCGGTTGCACGTACGACATGAAGCTCACCCACACCTCGTCGCCGCTCCAGGAGCCGCCGATGCCGCTGATGGTGCCGTCGCCCTCGTTGCGGCTTACCGAGCCGAGCGCGGGCAGCACCAGTTCGCGCAGGTGGGTGCCGTCCTCGGCGTGGATCTGCACACGGTGCGACGCCGCACGGGAGTAGACGGCGTAGAGCCGTCCGCCGACCCCGGTGACGGTCTGCAGGGTGTCGGAGTTCTCTGGGATGAGCGTCCGCCACTCGGTCGGCGCGCTCAGCGACGCCACGCACAGCCGGCCGCGCGGCGCGTCGAGGTTGGTCTGGACGAGCACCGAGTCGCCGATCACCTGCACCTGGTTGACGGACCGCATGTCGGGGGCGACCGGCAGGAGCGCGTCGTCGGCGAGGCGCAGCAGGTGGACGACGTTGGCGTGCACGTAGTCCCACTTGTACAGCACGGCGAAGCGACCGCACTCGGTGACCTTCACCGAGCACCAGTACTCCTTGTCGTGGTCGTCGCCGAAGACCCGGCGGGCCGGCGCGTCCGACCCGAGCCGGTGCTCGTAGACGGCGTTCCAGTGCGCCTCGTCGCCCGGGGGCACCTCGCCCGGCTCCGGGCACGCCGTGTAGAAGAACCCGGACGAGTCGGGACGCCAGGCCACCGACATGTGGTTCGTGCCGCGGGGCCGGTCGGGCAGCAGCCGCCCCGTCTCGACGTCCAGCACGTGGATCACCGCGTCGTGGGTGCTGCCGACGGACTTCCCGAAGGCGACCAGTGCGCCGTCGGGTGACGGCACGGCGAACACCAGCGCCTCGTCGCTCGCCCAGGTGTTGGGGTCGAGCACCGTCTCAAGCGGTGCGTCCTCGCCGCGCCGCAGCAGGAACGCGAGTTTCTCGTCGTCGGCGTCCGCCTGCCACAGGAACTCGTGTCCCGGCGGTCCGGCGGGGATCGGTGGCGACAGCCGCGCGTGACGCGTCGCCCGGGTCACCGCCTCCCGCAGCCGGTCGCGGCCCGGCACCGCGTCCAGCACGGCACGCGTGACCGCTTCCTGCGCGGCGATCCACGCCCGGGTCTCCGTGTCGTCGAGCCGTTCCATCCAGGCGTAGGGGTCGTCGAACCGCCTGCCGTGCATCGTGTACCCGCTGTCCGGGTCGATCCGCGCCACGGGGGCTTCCAGGGGCAGGTCGAATGTGCTCATCGAGTGATCCTCCGTCGGTCGCCGGGCACGGGCGCGACCGCGCGCGGTTCACCGATCCCCGCCCTCACCGCGGACGGCGGGCACGCGCCACGGACGACGCCCGCAGCCGCGTTCGGAATCGGTGCCGCGGCTGTCGCTGTCCACGTGCCGTCACCACAATCGTGCCGATATCCAAGCACATACAACCATTTGAGATTATCAATTTTCAAAGGAAATCCAGTCACACTTCGGCCTGGGCGGGAGGTCCGGGGTGTCGCGTTGCGGGACGCGCCGGCTCGGGCCGCCGTCGTCGGTGCGCGACCCGCCGGCCGTGGTCCTCGCCGGCCCGGCGGCTCCGTCGCGCCGGCCCGGGACGAGGGGAACATGAACCCCGATGCCCGGCCGCGGGCCCCGTCGCGCCGCGGGACCGGTGACGACGTCGCCGGGCAAGGTGGACGCCGCCTCGTGCGGCGAGTTCCGGCCTTGAGCTGATCGGCGATACATATGATTAGGTATTGACAAATTTTCGCTAGCCTACATCATTATTATCCGATGGTGGACCGTTGGAGCGCCGGTGAGTGGCTATCGAGAAGGAGTGCGCATGCACGCGGTTGGGACACGACTCGATGCCGGGACCGACCAGCGTTCGGGGCTCCTCGGCCGCGGAGGCGGCCCGCGGAGGAAACGAGACGACCGGCTGGTCGGGTGGTTGTTCCTGCTGCCGGTGATCGTCGGTTTCGTGGTCTTCTACGCCTACCCGACGGCCCGGGGCGTGTGGTACTCGTTCACGGACTACAGCCTGCTCAACGATCCGTCGTACGTGGGCACCGACAACTACGAACAGCTGATCGACGACGACCAGTTCTGGAACGCGCTGAAGGTCACGGGCTACTACGTGGTCGTGAACATCGTCTCGCAGATGGTGGTCGCACTGGGGCTGGCAGCGTTGATGCACCGGCTGACCCGGTCGGTCGTGCTGCGTGCGGCGCTGCTGGTCCCCTGGCTGGTGCCGAACGTGACGATCGGCCTGTTGTGGGCGTGGCTGCTGGATCCCGACCTCGGATTCGTCAACCACCTCCTCGGCCTGGCCGGCCTCGACACGACCCTGTCGTTCAACTCCCCGACCTGGGCGATGCCCCTGGTGGCCCTGGTCAACAGCTGGGCCTACACCGGCTACACCGCGCTGCTGCTCTACGCCGGGATGCTGCAGATACCGCAGCATCTGTACGAGGGTGCGGCGATCGACGGCGCGGGCGAGACGCGGATGTTCCGATCGATCACTCTGCCGCTCCTGCGGCCGATCCTGGCGCTGGTGCTGGTGGTGTCGTTGATCGGCTCGTTCCAGATCTTCGACACGGTCGCGGTCGTGTACGGCGGCAAGGCGCCCATCCCGGAGACCCGCGTCATCTACTACTACATCTACCAGCAGGCCTTCAGCTACTTCCACATGGGATACGCCGCCGCTGTGGCGATGGTCCTCGTGGTCATCCTCGGTGTGCTGACGGCCGTGCAGATGCGAATGCTGCGCGCGTCGCGCTCGGACCTGGGCTAAGGAGCCTTCGGATGTTCTCCGGAATGAAGATCGGCAGAGGCGTCGCCTGGTTCGCCCTCATCGCCGCGGTCGTGCTCACCGTCTTCCCCTTCTACTGGATGGTCCGTACGGCCCTCACCCCCGCGGCCGACCTCTACCGCGACTCGACCGCGCTGTGGCCCCAGAACCCCACCTTGATCAATTTCATGCGGATCCTGGGCCTGGTCGACCACGAACAGGCCAGAGCCGCGGGCGGGTCAGGCGCGCACATCAACTTCCTGCTGTACACGATGAACTCACTGATCTACAGCGGCCTGATCGCCGTCGTGCAGACCTTCTGCTGCGCGATGGCGGGCTACGCCTTCGCCCGGCTGCGGTTCCCGGGCAGGAATCTGGCGTTCGGAATCATCGTCGCCGCGCTGATGGTGCCGCCGATCTTCACGCTGCTGCCGAACTTCGTCCTGGTCAAGCAGTTGGGGGTGCTGAACACCTTCACGGGCCTGGTCCTCCCGAGCCTGCTGATGACGCCGTTCGCGGTGTTCTTCCTGCGGCAGTTCTTCCTGTCCATCCCCGGAGACGTGGAGGAGGCCGCGACGCTCGAGGGCATCAGCCGGTGGGGGATGTTCTGGAGGATCGTCCTTCCGATGAGCCGGGGCCCGCTGGTCACCATCGGGCTGACCACCATCGTGTGGAGCTGGAAGGACTATCTGTGGCCGTTGCTGGTGGGGAAGGGGGAGAGTACCCGTGTCCTCACCGTCGGCCTGGGCGTGTTCCTCCAGCAGTCCCCGAACACGGCGCCGGACTGGACCGGGCTCATGGCCGGATCGGTTCTGTCCATCCTCCCGGTGCTCCTGCTGCTCGTCTTCCTCGGCAAGCGGCTGGTGCAGTCCATGAACTTCTCCGGCATGAAGTGACGACGCCCGCGGTGCCCGGGGTGCGGGAGTGTCCCGGTCCTGGCCGCCACATGCAACGCCTCGTCGCGGTCGTCGGTGGTGACGGCGAGGGCTTTTCGAGGTGAAGGTCCTGCCCGCGGTGGAGAGAACGCGGGAACCCCGGACCGGTGACCGGTCCGGGGTCGTCTACGGCTTCAGTCCGCCGCGATGTTGATCTTGTTGATGTCGGGGGCACAGCCGCCGGGGTTGGTGACGGTGACGGTGACGGTGTTGTTCCCGGCGGCGAGGGTGACGGTCAGGGCACGGACGCCCACGGTGTTCCAGTCGGCGGTGGCCGGGAAGCCGACGGTGGTCGCCGCCTCGTCGTTGACCCTGACCGTCACCGTACGGACCTCCGCCGACAGGAGAGATCACCAGCGTACGGGTTCCGGTGGAGCTCGCACCGACCTGGTTGAAGGTGGGAACCGCGCCGTCAGGGCGAGAACCGCGCCAGGAGGGGATTCATGGGGTGGTGACCTCCGGTGGAGGGAGGGAATCCCCCGACGGGTGGACGGCCCGAGGTCAGAAGACCCGGGTCCGGCCGAGTGTGAGCCAGCCGGGAACGGTGGTGTCCTGGTCGGCGTTGGCGAAGCGCAGCGGCATGCCGCCCGGCAGCGGGTTGGCGGCCCGCAGGACCAGCGTGTAGTCGCCCTTCCGCAGGCCCGCGGCGGGCAGGTCGGCGGTGAGCTCGGCCGGGACGCCGGGCATGATGCCGGTCAGCTTCCACGACGTCGTCCAGGTCCTGGCGATCCGGCCGTCGCGGCCGATGGCGGCCACCTGAAGGGGCCAGTCGTAGGAGAACGGGGCGACGCCGTCGTTCCGGATCCGGAGGGCGAGGTTGAGGCTGTGGCGCCGGTGACCGGTCTTCACCGCGGTGACCCGCAGCCGGTAGCCCAGTGACTTCGCGCCGGCCAGGGCCTTGTCGTAGGCGGCGCCAGTGTAGCCGGGGCTGAAGGCGTAGTGGTTGAGCAGCCAGGAGGCGTGGGTCTGGGCGACGCTTGCGGCGAAGTCCTTGTCCCCGTCGCCGGTGCAGTCCATCGGCGTGTTGAAGATGCAGCCCTGAAGTTCGGGCCGCAGCTCGCCGGCGACCGTGGCGCTCTTCCACTTGTCGGTGGTCCCGGCCTGCCGCATCAGGTCCATGAAGTGCCAGCCGGGCCCCGGCAGGGTGGAGTAGGCGAAGGAGTCGTCGTGGTACCCCATGTCGAGCGACTTGTTGTCGGCGCCGGGGTAGCGGACCATGAGCCTGGTCTCGTCGAAGGCCTCGTCGTAGGCGTTCAGGACCCTGAGCTGCTGGGCCTGGGACGCGAACCAGTTCTCCGTGCCGGGGTCCCCGTTGTGCGGCCAGGTGTGCCACTCGCCCCAGAAGCCCAGCAGGCCGAGCTGGACGAACCCCACACGGGGGTCTCCGTCGTAGCGGCGGCCGAGCGCGGCGATGAACCGGTCGAGCGCGGTGGTCAGGTTCGGGTCGTCGTAGTCGGGCGACACGCTCTGCCCGTTGTTGCCGAAGTCGTCGTACGGGCGGGTCAGCAGGCCCTGATCGAGGAGGAATTTGGGGATGCCGCTGGGCTTGCCCGGATAGTCGAGATAGAAGCGGAACGCCGCCTGGTGGCCTCGGGCGGCGATCGCGTTCAGCTGCTCTTCCAGGGGCCGCCAGTCGAGCCGGTGGGGACCGGTCATCACCGCGTTCAGCGGCAGGTAGAACCACTCCATCGAGTGCGGGAACGTCGTATAGGCGCCCGCGTAGGGGATGAAGCCCTCCAGCGGATTGGCGTCCGGAGCCTCCGCCGCCGCCAGGGCCCGCCAGTCCGGCTGTGTGGCCGCAGTCGAGCTTGGGGCGGGCAGCGCCGCCGCGACCGCGGTCAGGACGGCGACGACCGCCATCCGGGCAGGCCGGTTGACCAGAGAGTGGACCATCGAAGCCTCCACATGACGTTCGCCAAGGCATTTATGAGCCAACCTTGACAAATTTTCGATGAGCCACATCATTATTCGAGAGAGCGAACAAGGCAAGAGGGAAGTTTCCGGCCCTCGGCCCCACCCCCCAGGAAGAGGCATCTCGATGATCAACAGGAAGCGGGTCGGCACAGTGCTGGTGTGCGGGCTGCTGGCCGGTACGGCGCTGACCGCGTGCGGCGGCTCCGGAAGCGACGCCCCGGCGAACGGCCAGGTCACGCTCGACTACTGGCTGTGGGACGACAAGCAGCAGGCCTCCTACCAGGCTTGCGCCGACGCCTTCCACGCCGCGAACCCGAACATCACCATCAAGATCACCCAGACGGCGTGGGCACAGTACTGGCAGAACCTGACCACCCAGCTGGCCGCCGGTGACGCCCCCGACGTGTGGACCAACCAGGTGTCCTACTACCCGCAGTTCGTGTCCAGCCAGCAGATCCTCGACATCCAGCCGTACGTCGACGCCGACAAGGTCGATCTGAGCCAGTACCAGGAAGGGCTGGCGGACCTGTGGACCAAGGACGGCCGCCGGTACGGGTTGCCCAAGGACTGGGACACCGAAGCGATCGTCTACAACAGCGAGATGCTCGACAAGGCCGGCATCAAGGCCACCGACCTGGCCGACCTCACCTGGAACCCCACCGACGGCGGCACCTTCGAGCAGACCATCGCCAAGCTCACCGTCGACGACAAGGGCCGCAACGGCCTGGACCCGGCCTTCGACAAGGACAACGTCGCGGTCTACGGATACCAGCCGGAGTGGAACGACGGCTCCCAGGGCCAGAACGGGTGGGGCGAACTGGCCGCCGCCAACGGCTTCACCTACCTGGACAAGAACCCGTGGGGCACCCGGTACAAGTACGACGACCCCAAACTGATCGAGACCATCGGCTGGTACAAGGCGCTGACCGACAAGGGGTACGCACCCAGGTTCGACAAGCAGTCGACGCTCGGCATCGACGCGGTGATGAACTCGGGCAAGGCCGCGCTGACGATCGCGGGCTCCTGGACCATCAACACCTACCTGGGGGCCGACGCCAAGCAGAAGTTCGCGCTCGCACCACTGCCCGTCGGCCCGGTCGGGGTCCGCAAGAGCGCCATCAACGGCCTGTCGGACGCGATCTGGGCGGGCACCGAGCACAAGGACGCCGCCTGGAAGTGGGTGAAGTACCTCGGGTCGGCCGCCTGCCAGGACGTGGTCGGCGGCAACGCTGTCGTGTTCCCCGCGATCAAGACCTCGGCCGAGAAGGCGCTGGCCGCCCACAAGGCCAAGGGCCGTGACGTGCAGGTCTACGTCGACTACACCAAGACCCCCGGTGGCACGTTCCTGCTGCCGATCACCGAACACGGCACCGAGATCAGCCAGATCGTGCAGGACGCCCTGCAGTCGGTCATTCTCGGCCAGTCCGACCCCGCTGGGGCGTTGAAGAAGGCCAATCAGCAGGTCAACGCCCTATTCGGCTGACCGTTCCATTTTCTGTCCCGTTCGGCGGGAACCCCCGCCGGCAACCCCGCCGGACGGTCACTGCTGCTCGAAGGAGAACCATGCCCCTGCTCGTCGACCTGGCCGGCCGCGACTTCGCGGTCGAACTCACCGGTTCCGAGCCCCCTGAGCCCGTCGACGGCGGCCTGATCCTGCCGCCGGGCCGGGTCGCGATCCTGCACGGTCTCGCCGACGCCCTGTTCTACCGCCACGGCCAGAACTCCTGGAGCCCGTGCGGATGGCGGCGCCTCAGTGAGGCCCCCCTGCGGATCGCCAACCCCCAGCGGCGCCTCACCGCCGACGACACCGTCTGGGACGATCCGGCCCGCCACCACTCCTCGGCCGTGGCCGCACTGCAGGGGGCCGACGGCCGGGTGCTGCTGCTGGGATCGCTCGGGCTCGGAACCCCGCGCCTGGCAGCCGACCACGACACCCTCGTCGGCTGGTGCGAGGACGACGGAGCTCCCTGGTTCATCGCCTACGGCCCCGAGCAGGAGGTCTTCGCTCACTACGCCGAGCAGCTGGCCGAGCGGCTGGGCAGCAGCGACCGGCGTGCCGGCAACGTGTGGTGCACGTGGTACGCCTACTACGAAGGCATCACCGAACAGCTGCTGAACAAGGACATCGCCGAGCTGGCCGGTCTGCCGTTCGACGTCGTCCAGATCGACGACGGCTGGCAGCGGACCGTCGGAGACTGGCAGCCCAACGACAAGTTCCCCTCCGGCATGCGGGCCCTGACGGAACGGATCACCACCGCCGGGATGAGCCCGGGACTGTGGCTCGCACCGTTCATCGTGCTGCCCACCTCGGCGACGGCACGCGAACATCCCGAGTTCCTGCTGCGCGACGCCGACGGAGAACCGGTCGTCGCCGGCCACAACTGGGGCACCGGTTACTGGGCCCTGGACCTCACCCACCCCGGTGTCCAGGAACACCTCACCCGGCTGATCCACCGCGTGGTCCACGAATGGGGCTTCACCTACCTCAAGCTCGACTTCATCAACGCCGGTGCCGTCCCCGGCGTCCGGCACTCCGGGGCACCCCGCGAACAGGCATACCGGGACGCGCTCGCCCTGATCCGGCGCGTCGCCGGCCCGGAGGTCTACCTGCTCGGCAGCGGCGGTCTGCTGCTGCCCTCGCTCGGACTCGTCGACGGGCTGCGCAGCGGCCCCGACGTCGCCCCGCTGTGGACCAACTACGCCACCGACGACCCCTCGGACGCGATGGCCTACAACGCGGTCGTGAACACGTTGCACCGGCTGTGGCAGGCCCGTCTCGCCCAGGTCGACCCTGACATCGTCTACTTCCGCAGCCGCCTCAACCTGCTCACCGAAACCCAGATGAGCTGGTTGCATGACCTCGCCGCGATCTGCGGATTCAAGGCCGTCTCCGACCCGCCGTCCTGGCTCGGCCCGGACGAACTCCAGCGCATGGTCACCTATCTCACCGAGCAGCCCGAGATCGTCCAGGAAGGCAGATACAGTTTCGCCATCGACGGCCGCGCCGTCGACTTCACCGCCGCGCTGAACCCGGGGCAGCAGTATCCGATCTCATGAGGGACCGCTAGAATTTCGCTTTAACAAAGCATAATTGGGGGTAGTGGTGACCGACGGGGCCGGAGCCGATGTCAGCAAGCTCCGCGAACTCAACTCGCTCAGCATCGTCCGGGCGATGCGGGGTCAGCCACCCGCCACCGTCACCGAACTCGCCACCCGCACCGGCCTGTCCCGGCCCGGAACCGACGTCGTGGTCCGCGGGCTGGTCAGCGACGGATGGGTGAAGGTCGTCGAACCCGATGGCAGCAGCGTCGGCCGTCCGGCCCGCCGCTACCGTTTCAACGCCGACGCCGGGCACGTGCTCGGCGTCGACGTCGGCGGCCACAAGATACTCGTCCTGCTCGCCGACCTCGAGGGACAGGTTCTGCACAGCCACCGGCTGCCGGTCGAGCCGGACGCGGACCCGGCCGCGCGACTCGAGGCCGTCGACACCGCCATCTCCCAGTGCCTGACCGCCGCCGGGATGCGGCCCGACCAGATCTGGGCGGTGACGGTCGGGGTGACCGGCCCCGTCGACGCCACCGGCCGCACCACGCTGTTCACCCCGCTGCCGGGCTGGGCGAGCGTTTCTCCCACCGAGCACCTCGCAACCCGGTTCACCTGCCCGATCCTGGTCGAGAACGACTGCAAACTCGCCGCCGTCGCCGAACGCTGGCAAGGCGCCGCACAGGACGCCGACGACATCGTCTACCTGCTGGCGGGCATGCGAACCGGTGCCGGTCTCATCCTTGACGGCACCCTGCGGCGCGGCTACGGAGGAGCGGCCGGCGAGATCGGCGCGCTCAAAGCGGTCCGTTGGATCTCCGCCCCCTCCCACATCGAGAACTGCCCCGGGATGCCCGGGGACGTTCATCCCAACGACAAGGCCGCCTGGGTCTTCGAACGCGCCCGTGAGGGTGACCGCGCCGCCAGGACGGCGCTCCGCCGCTATGTCAAGGACCTCGCCGTCGGGGCCGCGGCCCTCGTGCTGACCCTCGACCCGCAGGTCGTCATCCTCGGCGGCGGCTACTCCCGCTCCGCCGACCTCCTCATCGACCCCCTCGAACAGGAGCTACGCCGCCTCTGCCTGCGCGTCCCCGAGATCAGGGCATCCGATCTCGGCGCGGACAGCGTCGCCCTCGGTGCTCTGCGCGTCGCCCTGGACCAGATCGACGCACGACTGTTCACCGACGGAATGCCCGCACCTCTCACCCTCCACGCCTGAGATCCCACTGCCCGGCCGGGTCGGTGACGTGCACCTGCTCGTGCTGGGCGTACATGGCGTACTTGGTCAGCGGCTGCGGATGCTCCCAGCGGTTGAGCGCGTCGGGCCGGCCGCCGTCGGTTCCGTACCCGTCCGGAGTGCGCGTGTCATGCGGTAGAGCGTCCGCTTCTAAGCTCTGAGGTGTGGCGAAGTACTTCGATGTGCATCCGGACAATCCGCAGCCCCGGCTGATCAGCCAGGTGGTCGAGCTCCTGCACGCGGACGGGTTGATCGCGTATCCGACGGACTCGTGTTACGCGCTGGGGTGCCGGCTGGGCAACAAGGAGGGCATCGACCGGATCAGGGAGATCCGCAGCCTCGGCAGTGACCACCACTTCACCCTGGTCTGCCGGGACTTCGCCCAGTTCGGCCAGTTCGTTCAGGTGAGCAATGCGCTGTTCCGCTCGGTCAAGGCGGCGACCCCCGGCGGTTACACGTTCATCCTGGCCGCGACCAAGGAAGTGCCGCGGCGGTTGCAGCACCCGAGGAAGAAGACGGTCGGCGTGCGGATCCCCGACCACGTCGTCACGCAGGCGCTGCTGGCCGAGCTCGGCGAACCGCTGCTGTCGAGCACCCTGCTGCTGCCCGATGAGACCGAGCCCCTGACGCAGGGCTGGGAGATCAAGGAGAGGCTCGACCACGTGGTGGACGCCGTCATCGACTCCGGCGAATGCGGCGCCGTCCCGACGACGGTCGTCGACCTCTCACAGGGCGAGCCCGAGATCGTTCGCCGCGGCGCCGGCGACCCGTCCCCCTTCGAGTAGGCGACCGGCACCTCTTGGGCACCGCGCCGTCGTCCTCACCGGTGAACCACGGTGAGGCGCCGGAGGGACGAACCGGCGGAGGGACGAACCGGCGGAGGGGTGAACCGGCGGAGGGGTGAACCGGCGGAGGGGCGGAACCGCCCGAGGGACGCGACTGTCCGAGGGACGCGACTGTCCGAGGCCCGGATCGCCGCGGGCACGGCGTCCGGCACCGGACGGCGGGGTTCCTTCGGAAAAGGAGCGACCCCCGGGCACCTGTCCATGTCCCCGGGGGTCTGTCGAGGCCGCCATATCCTGGCGCCAGCGGCGTTCAAGAGTGTGGATCAGTCGTAACGATGTCGCGCTCTGCCATTGAACTACCGGTGCACGATCAGAGCACCGGGCCGGACTCGAACCGGCATCTCGACGATCACAGTCCACCTCGGTCGATCTGGCGCTCGACGGCAATGCTGATTCTGGAGCGAGAGTCTGAGTTTGATCGGCTGCCTCTACCAGTTGGGCTACCCGGGCCCGCTTGTGCCCGGGGGAGGGGTCGAACCTCCACTGTCACCGTCGTTCAGGCTGACGTTCAGTTTCAGCTTGCGCTCCTCGCGCACCCATCCGCTCCGGGATGGGGGTTCATGGGGCTACCCGAGCAGGTAGCGGAACACGGTCTCACCGATCCGCCGGTCGGTGACCTCGATGCCGTTGGCCTCCTCACGGGCGTACTTCACCGCGTCCTGGAGCTTCTGCACCCTGGTCAGGAGCTCGTTGACCCGGCGCTGCGGAAGCGCACCGGAGAACGACACCTTCGTCCAGTAGCCGACGACCACGTCCTCGTTGTAGACCTGCACCTGCGCCGGGTGCTTGTCGGTCGCCTCGGACAGGACATGGTTGCGGGGGACCTTCTTGGTGCGGGTGGTCTTGACCGGCTCCGTCCGCCAGGTGTCGGTGTTCTCGTCCAACGTCCATGTCTCGGACGGGTCGAGCGTCGGCAGCTTGGCGATGAGCGTACGCAGGTCCGCCAGCTGCTTCTCCAGGAACAACAGGTACGTCACCGGCACATCGGCCAGCAGGACGGTGCCGTCGACCGTGACATCGGCCCTGGCCTCGCAGTTCGCCCAGTCCTTCGTCGCGGTGACGTCGAACAGCCGCGTCAGGGTCACGCCGACGTCCTTGAGAACGCCCTCCGCCTGGACCTGGACCTTGGTCGACTCGGGCGGAAGCTGCTCGCCCTCGTCGTCGATCGGCTGGTAGGACCGGGAGATGCCGGACAGCAGCGGCGTCTTCTGGATCGTGTGATAGGCGTCGGTCACCTTGCGCTGGACGTCGGACTTGACGCCCTTCTCGACGGCGAGGATCTGGTTGAGCTTGGTCACCGCATGAGAGTAGCCCCATGCCATGACACTTCACACCTGAATATTCGGTCCTTCCGGAAATGCGGAGGACGACGGGGGTGAGCCGGGCCGCCCGGACGACCGGCGCCGCGGTTCCGGTCAGGCGCCGTCCCGGTCAGCGGGGGGCGACGGGGGTGAGCCGGGGCGCCCGGTCCTCGATCGCCTGGGCGGCGTCGAGGATGACGTCCTCCGCGAACCGCCCGCCGATGAGCTGGACGCCGATCGGGAGCCCGTCGGCCAGCCCGGTCGGTACGGAGACCCCGGGGAAGCCCAGAACCGGCAGCGAGGTCATCGGCCACTGCGCGGCGACCAGAGCGCGTCCGCGCACCGGGTCGTCGATGTCGGCGTCCTGCTCGAAGGGCGGTTCGGCCGAGACCGGGGTGAGCAGGATCCTGTCCCGGCCCAGCAGCTCCTGGAGCCGGGTGATGAGCGTCGCCCGGCGGGCCCAGCCCTGGATGTACGTCGCGAGGTCGGGTTTCCCGCCCCACAGTTCCGCGGCGTACTCATAGGCGTAGCCGAGGTGGACGCGCATTCCCTCGTCGCCCATGTGCAGCATGCCGGGCAGTCCGGGCCGCATGTCCTCGAACAGCAGCAGGGACCACAGGCGCGCCGCCTCGGCGAGCAGCGGCAGCTCCAGCTCCTCCACCTCGTAACCGGCGTCGGCCAGCCACCGGGCCGCGGTGTCCAGCGCGTCATCGACGGACGGGTGCGGTTCGGCGATGCCCACGTCACGGACGATCCCGACGCGGACCGGTCCCGTCTGCGGCGGGCTCCCGGGCAGCGCGGGGACGCCGAACGGGTCACGCAGATCGGCACCCGCCATCGCCCGCAGGGCCAGGCGGGCGTCGGCCACGGTCCTGCCCAGCGGACCCTGCACCGCCCAGGCCTGGAAGGTGAGGGGGCCCTCGATCGAGGTGTCCTCGGGCGCCGTCCAGTTGGACACCAGGCCGACCGTCGGGCGGATGCCGACCACGCCGCAACACGCCGCGGGGAAGCGGATCGACCCGCCGATGTCGTTGCCCTGCGCCAGCGGCGTCATCCCGGCGGCGAGAGAACTGGCCGCGCCGCCGCTGGAGCCGCCCGGCGTGTGGTCCGCGCTCCACGGGTTGAGGGTCCTGCCGTGCGCGTCGTTGCTGGAGAACCAGCGCACCGAGAACGCGGGGGCGTTGCTCCGGCCGAGGAAGATCGCACCCGCGCCGCGCAGAGCGCTGACGCACGCCTCGTCCCCGGCGGACGTCGCGCCGGCCAGGGACGCGAGCCCGTGGCTCAGCAGGCGGCCCTCCTGCGGCGTGTTGATCTTCGTCGAGACCGGCACCCCGTGCAGCGGGCCGAGGATCTCCCCGGCGGCCACCGCCGCATCGGCCCGGCGCGCGTCCGCCAGGGCCTCGTCGGGGCGGACGTCGACGAGGGCGTTCAGTGCGGGGTTGACGCTGTCGATCCTGCTCAGGCAGGACGTCACGACGTCGACCGCGGAGATCTCCCGGGTGCGGATCCCCGCCGCGAGCCGCGTCGCGGACAACTGCCACAGTTCCATGCCTGCTCCTAGGCGGTGACGGGTGATGCGCTCTTCGGGCCGCAGAGCGGTGACCTGCGCCGGGTGCCGATGCCCGGAGGCGTGGTCGCATCGGTGATGCCGAGGAGAGTACGTCATGCAACGCTGATGTACAACGGTGTTGTATCTCCCTTCTTCTCTCGTTACCCTGCCGTCATGCCGGTGGAGATTGACATCAACCAGCGCCTCGCGACCATCGCCGACGCCACCCTGGAGATCGTGGCGGCCGACGGCATCGACGGGGTGACCATAAGAGCCGTGGCCAGACGGATCGGTGGCTCCACGACGCTCGTGACCAACTACCTGCCCACCCGCGAAGCCCTGCTGCGCAACGCCGTGGAGCACGCGATCCGGTCCTGGGCCAAGGAGGCGGAGCAGTCCGTCGAGGAGGTCGCCGACCGGGAGCGGCGCCTGTCCGCCATGACACGCTGGGCGTGCTCGACCACCGGCAACGATCAGGTGTTGCGCAGGCTCTTCATGGAGATCCTCGGTCGCGCGGGACCGGAGTCGGAGGCGCTCCAGGTCCTCAGGGAGGACGCACGGCACAGCCGCGACCTGCTGGCCGCCGCCGCCCGCGATGCGGGGGCGGCCGACGCCGCGTTCACCGCGGACGTCCTGCACCTGGTGCTCCGCGGCTTCTACGTGTCCAGCCTGGAAGATCCCGAACGCTGGGACGGCGAGCGGGCGGCTCCACTCATCGAGCGCCTCGTCCGCCTCCTGACCGGGGTTCCGTAGGCGGGGACGCCGGAGCGCTCCCGGCCCGGTCCTGCGGAGGTGGCCCGGCGCGGTCCGTCCGGAACGCGGCGAGCAGCTGCGTCGCGAGGGTCTTCACGCCCGCGTGGCGCGACACGGGAAACGGCAGCGGCGCCAACGTGGAGTGGCCGAAGGCCATGCAGATGAGGGCGTAGGCGAGCCGCAGGCTCTCCGCCGAGTCGCAGTCGGGGATCGCGGTGCGGATCGTCCCGGCGATCTCGCGCTCCAGCCGGCTGTAGCTGTCGTAGATCCGGCCGCGGAGCCGTACGTCGTGCATCGCCCCGCTGATGAACGCCTCGATGACGAGGTCGTCCTCGTTGCGCGCCATCTGCGGCCCGAAGAGGAAGTCCACGAGCGCGCGCAGCCGCGCCTCCGGCACGCGGTCCGCCAGTGCGGAGTGCATCGCGGTGAAGTACGGCGTGATGACGTGGTCCCACAGGGCGTCGAGGAGCTGGTCGCGATTGCCCAGATAGTGCCGGATGTGCGAGCGGCTCATGCCGGCCGCGGCCGCGATCCGCTCCTGCGTGCTCCCGGCCAGGCCGTACCTGGCCACCGACCGGGCGGCGGCCTTCAGGATCTGCTCCCGCCGCTGCCCGGCGAGGCTCGGTCTCCCCACCTGCTCTCCTCCGTCGAATAGTTCTGCACCGAAGACAATCAATCTGCCGCAGCATAACCCGGACCTCAGGGTGTCTGTCCTGTATATAAGAGGAACCCGCTCATCACGTGTTCGTTTTTGTTTTGCAGTATTGACAATCAATCAGTGAGCAACCACGCTGAGTGGCAAGACCTGGGCAGCGGGTCCGCCCGCCCCACCGCGTAGACGCGGCAGATCGCCCGCCTCGCGCCCGCCGCGGTCGGAGATCAGCCCTCACGCCTCGCCGCAGCCGGGGATCAGTCCTCTCGTCCGGCGACGCAGCTCGCCCCGGCCCGCACCAGCATCACGAAGGGTCCTCCCATGACACGTCCCCGCCTGGCCGCGTTCACCGCGGTCCTCGCCGGCGCCTGCACCCTCACCGCATGCTCGAACGGCGGCGGCCCCGCCGCCGGGCAGGCGGCTGCCCCGACCCTCACGACCTCCGTCCCGGCCCCGACGAAGGACGTCGACACCGTCACCTGGAACGTCCCCGCCGGTGAGCCCGCCACGACGGACCCCGCGCAGTCCGCCATCGAATCCGTCAGCACCGTCGTCGCCAACATGTGCGAGGGCCTGTTCACCCTCGGCCCGGACTACGAGCCCAAGCCCGCCCTGGCCACCGCCGTCGACCACCCGGACCCGCTCACCTATGTGATCCACCTGCGCGAGGGCGTCACGTTCTGGGACGGCAAGCCGGTCACCCCCGAGGACGTCGTCTACAGCGTCAAGCGCATCCTCGACCCCGCGCTCGGCTCGTCGTGGATCGGCTGGGCGGCGAACCTGGACGGCATAGACGTCACCGGTCGCGGCGAGATCACCATCAAGCTGAAGAAGCCGGACGTCGTCGTCCCGAACTTCTTCGCCATGCCCGCCTTCTTCGTCGTGCAGAAGGACTTCGCCGAAGCCGCCGGCAAGGACTTCGGCACCGCCAAGGGTGGCGTGATGTGCACCGGACCCTACAAGTTCGGCGCCTGGACCCAGGGGCAGGACATCACCCTGACGCGCAACGACGCCTGGTGGAACACCTCGGCCAGGCCCAGGGTCGAGAACCTGCGCTTCACGTTCATCACCGACCCGTCGGCGCAGGCCGCGGCACTGGCCAACGGTGACGTGGACGGCCAGTTCAGCGTCCCGCGCGCCGCCCAGGACCAGCTGGCGGGCAAGGGCCACATGCTGTACGGGCCGAGTATGTCCACCACGTTCCTGTCGGTGCTCGACCAGAAGGGCACGCTCTCCGACCCCGCCGCCAGGCAGGCCCTGCAGGCCCTGATCGACTACAAGGGGATCATCGGCTCCGTCTACCGGGGAACGGCGCAGCCGTTGCGGGCCCTGGTCCCGCCGGAGGCGTGGGGGTACGGCAAGGGCGTCTACCAGGAGGAGTACGACAAGCTGCCCGAACCGGTCCAGGACCTGGAACGGGCCAGGGCCCTCGTCGGGCAGTCCGCCAAGGCGCGGGAGAAGATCGTCCTGGCCTACACGACGGCCATCGAGGAGGACACCAGGGCCGCCACCGCGATCGCCGACACCGCCACCCGGACCGGCATGACCATCGAGCTGAAACCCCTCACCGCCGAGCAGTACGGCGAGGTCTTCACCTCCCCCCAGGCCCGCGCGGGCATCGATCTCCTGCTGTCGACCGGATACCTGGACTTCCCCGAGCCGCTCGCGTACTACCAGTTCTTCACCACCGGGCACTTCTACAATTTCGGCGGATACGGCGACAAGGACTACGACGGTGCCATCGCCGCCTCGACGGTCACCGACGACCCCGCCGCCCGCGCACGCGAGGTGGCCAAGGCGCAGGCCGTCATGGCGAAGGACCTGGTCAACATCCCGATCGCGACACCGTACGTCAACGTCTACTACGGCCCCGACCTGACCGGCCTCGTCCCACGGCAGAGCTATCTCAACACGCCGTGGGCCGCTTCCCTCGGCGGCAGGTGACGATGAAGACGACGAAGCGAACACTCCGAACACTCCGAACACTTCGCACACTCGCGGCGAAGCCCACGGTCGCCGGCTGGATCGGCAGGCGCGTCATCGGCGCAGCCCTCACCGTCTTGATCGCGTCGATCCTCATCTACGGCGCGCTCCGGCTGGTCCCCGGGGACCCGGTCCTGGCACTGACCGGCGGACGCCGCCTCACCCCGGACCAGGTCGAGGCGCTGCGCCACCGGCACGGGCTCGACCAGGGCTTCGCGCAGGGCTACCTCGGGTGGCTCGGCGGCGTGCTCCGCCTGGACCTCGGCACGTCGCTGAACTACCAGACCGGCGTCACCTCGCTCATCACGGGCCGGCTCGGCGTGTCCGGCCTGCTCATCCTGTACTCGGCGGTCCTGGCGACCGTGGCCGGCTCCGCGGTGGCGCTGGTCTCCGCGGTCAAGGGCGGCCTGGTGAACCGGCTCGCCGGCGTGGCGGCGGCCGTCGCCACCGCCACGCCGACGTTCGTGGCGGCCATCGGGCTCCTGGCGTTCTTCTCGGTCGGCCTCGGCTGGTTCCCCGCCACCGGTGCGGGCACCGGCCTGGCCGACCGGCTCTGGCACCTGACCCTGCCCGCGACCGCCATGGCGATCGCCGCCTTCGGCGTCCTCGCCCGGGTCGGCAACGCGGCGTTCACCGAAGAACTGGGCCGTGAACACGTGGAGGTGGCGCGCAGCCGAGGGGTGAGCGGCGCGGCCGTGGTCGGCAGACACGTGGTGCGCAACGCGCTCGCACCCATGCTCACGGTCGTCGGCCTGCTCTTCGCGAGCCTGTTCGTCGGCACCGCCGTCGTCGAGACCGCGTTCGGCCTGGACGGCATCGGCTCCCTGCTGGTCAGCTCCGTGTCCCGGCGGGACTTCCCGGTCGTACAGGGCATCGCCCTCATCGCGGTCGTGCTGTTCGTCGTCGTCAACACCCTGGTGGACATGGCACTGCCGTTCATCGACCCGCGCGTGACAGTCGGAGGGCTGCGCCGATGACCCTGACGATCCCCGCGCTCCGGGCGAAGAGCGCCAAGCGGCGCCGACGCCGGCCGCTCAGCCTCGTGCTCGCGGTCGCTCTCCTGCTCGCCGTCGCCGTCGCCGGGCTGCTCGCCCCCGTGCTCGCACCGCACTCCCCGGACGCCACGAGCCTGTCGAACTCCCTGCTGCCCCCGGGGACGGAAGGACACTGGCTGGGCACCGACTCCACCGGGCGGGACGTGCTGTCGAGGCTCATGCACGGCGCCCGGCTCTCACTGCTCGCGCCACTCGGCGTGGTACTGCTGTCAGGACTGCTCGGAACCGCGGCCGGCCTGCTCGCCGCCCGCGCGGGAGGATGGGCCGACGCCGTGATCTCGCGCGGAATGGACATCGCCTTCGCCTTCCCCAGCCTCCTGCTGGCGATGCTCGCCGTGGCGGTGTTCGGGCCGGGACTCACCGCTCCCATCTGCGCTCTCGCCGTCAGCTACACCCCCTTCATCGGCCGCGTCGTGCGCAGCGTGGCGATGCAGGAGGGCACCCGGCCGTACATGGAGAGCTACCGCGTCATGGGCTTCGGCGAACTCCGGATGACGCTCCGCCACCTCCTGCCCAACGTGCTGCCGGTCCTCATCGCGCAGAGCGCACTGTCCTTCGGCTACGCGCTGGTGGATCTGGCGTCCCTTTCCTACCTGGGGCTCGGCGTACGACCGCCCGACGCGGACTGGGGATCGATGATCAGCCAGGAGCGCAGCGCCATCCTCCAGGGGGCACCGTGGAGCGGACTGCTGCCCGGCCTCGCGGTTCTCCTGACCGTCGTGAGCGTCAACGTACTGGGTGAACACATCGGCGCCTTCGTCGGCGGGAAGCGGAGCGAAGGAGCGTGAAAGTGCCGACGAACCAGCAGACCACCGCGGAACGGGACGTCCTCGGCATCTCCCGGTTCAGCCTCGCCATCGGCACCGGCGGGAAAACGGTCCCTCTGCTCGCCGACGTCACCGTCCGGGTGGGGCGAGGGGAGACCGTCGGCCTGGTCGGCGAGTCCGGCTCGGGCAAGTCGCTGACGGTCCGGGCGGCTCTGGGCATGCTGCCCCACGGTGCCCACGCCACCGGCGGTGTCACGGTCGCGGGCGTCGACGTGCTCGCCGCCGGCCGCAGGGAGCTGCGTGACCTGCGCCGCACCCGAGCCTCGATGATCTTTCAGGACCCGCGGGTGTCGGTCAACCCGGTACGCCGCGTCGGCGACTACCTCACCGAAGGGCTGCGAGCCCGTGGCGTGTCCTCCCGCGTCGCAGCCGAACGGGCCCTCGGCCTGCTCGACCAGGTCGGCATCAGGGACCCGCGCAGCGCGATGCGGCGTTTCCCGCACGAGTTCTCCGGGGGAATGCTGCAGAGAGTCGTGATCGCCGGCGCGCTGTCCACGGAACCGGAACTGCTCCTGGCCGACGAGCCCACCACCGCCCTCGACGTCACCACCCAGGCCGAGGTGATCACCCTGCTGAAGGACATGCAGCGGATCCACGGCACCGGCATGCTCTTCGTGACGCACGACCTGGACCTCGCCGCCGCCATCTGCGACCGCATCTACGTCATGTACGCCGGCCGCATCGTGGAGGAGGCCACCGGCACCTCGCTCTTCGGCGCGCCCGCGCACCCGTACACCAGAGCGCTGCTCGAAGCGAGGCCGTCCACCCACGGTGACAAGGTCACGATCAAGGCTGTCGGGGGGCGCCCGAGGGCACTCGCCGAATCACCGCCGGGCTGCTCGTTCCACGACCGCTGCCCGCTGGCCGGCGACGACTGCACCGTGGACGTGCCCGCCCACCGCCCGCACGGGACGTCCCTCGTCGCGTGCCTGCGTCCGGGGCGGGTGGTGTCGTGAATCCGTCTGTGCTCCGCGTGACGTCGCTGACGAAGAAGTTCGGACACCTCACCGCCGTCGACGACGTGAGCTTCGACCTGATGCCCGGCGCCTCGCTGGGGATCGTCGGCGAGTCGGGATCCGGGAAAACGACCACCGCCCGCATCCTCGCCGGGCTTGAGCGGCCGACCAGCGGAACCGTCATGCTGGCCGGCGAGGTCGTCGAGGGGCATTCGCACCGTGCGCGGCTCCGGCGGGCCCGGCAGCTTCAGATGATCTTCCAGGACCCCTACGGCTCGTTCGACCCCCGCCAGACCATCGCCCAGTCCATCGCCGAGCCCATGAGGCTGCACACGCCGGGTTCCGGTGAGGAGCACCGGGCCCGCGTCAGGGAACTGCTGGACCAGGTCGGGCTCAGCAGCCGGGCGGGGGAGTCACTGCCGCGCGAGCTGTCGGGCGGGCAGCGGCAGCGCGCCGCGATCGCCCGCGCGCTCGGCATCGCACCGCGCGTCCTGGTGCTGGACGAGGCGGTCGCCGCACTCGACGTCTCGATCCAGGCCCAGATCCTCACCCTGCTCGACGAACTGCGCCGGGACACCGGCATCTCGTACGTCTTCGTCAGCCACGACCTGGCGGTCGTCCGCTACATCACCGACACGGCCATCGTGATGCGGCACGGCCGCATCGTCGAGCGCGGAGAGACCGAACAGATCCTGCGCAACCCTCAGCACCCCTACACCCGCCTGCTGCTCGACTCGATCCCCGCACCGGACTGGGACCTCGACCGGGTGGCCCAGGACCGCCGCGCGCTCGACCCGCTCTAGGCGGTTCCCGTCACCCGACCTCACAGTGCGGGTCCGAGCCGCTCCCGTCACCCGACCTCACAGCACGGGTCTGGGCCGCTCCCGTCACCCGACCTCACAGCATGGGTCTGGGCCACTTCCATCACCCGACCTGCTCTGAGGCCCCTCCCATCACCAGACCTCACACCATGGAGACGCCACATGCCGACCATCAAGCGGATAGGGCCGGGCGCCGTGCCGCACGACGCCGCGCAGATCATGATCCCCATGCGGGACGGGGTACGGCTGGCGGCCGACGCCTACCTCACCGACCCGTCGCGGCCGAACGCCGTCGTGCTGGTCCGCCTGCCGTACGACAAGGACGGCACGTACTGCTTCATGCCGCAGATCAGCCGCTACTTCCTGGCCCAGGGCTACAACGTCGTCGTCCAGGACGTCCGCGGCAAGTACCGATCGGAAGGGAAGACCGAGTTCGCCGTCAACGAGGTCGACGACGGTTACGACACGATCCAGTGGATCACCGAGCAACCATGGTGCGACGGCGCCGTCGTCATGTGGGGAGACTCCTACTACGGCTACACGGCCCTCGCCGCGGTGATCGGCGGCCACCCCGCGCTCAGGGCCGTCGCGCCGAGGGTCACCGGCTCCCAGCTGTCGACGGTGCGGGAATACGGCGACGGCACCCGGGACGTCGAGCAGACGAGTCGCAAGTTCTACTTCGCCTCCCACTACGTGGACGCCGACCGCTACGAATGGGAACCCGACTGGGGCAGCCGCCCGCTGCGGGCGACGTTCGAGGAGTTCTTCCGGCAACTCGGGAAACGCTCCCCCAACTTCGACGGCGAGTTCACCGGGGAGTCCCGGTTCGTCCCACCACCGCTGAAGGCGCTGCTCGAAAGCCCCCCCGTGCCGGCCCTGTACACGATCGGCTGGTTCGACAACTGCGCCGTCTGGTCCTGGCACGACGTCCGGGCCCTGTCGCGGAACCCGGCCTGGGCCGCACACCTCCACCTCCGTCTCGAAGCCATCGACCACGAGAACTACCGACTGGGCGACGCCCCCGTCACCCCGCACGACGACCACAGCGGCAACCCCGCGGCCCTCGACCGTCTGCTGCCCAGATACCTCGACCCCGCCGTCGAGTTCTTCGACGCCGTCCTCGGCCGATCCGGCGATCCGGCGGCGCTGCCCCGCGTGCGCTACGAGGTCTGCCACGGCGGGTGGCACGAGAGCGACACCTGGCCGCCCCGGCAGGCGTCCGACCTCGAATATCACCTGTCTGCGGATCCCTCCCCGTGCCTGACCACCGAGGCGGTGCCGGGGGAGACCTCGCTGCGGTGGACCCACGACCCGTCCGACCCGGTCCCCTCGACCGGGACGAACCCCTTCGCCGCCCTGTTCGCCCGCTCGGACCTGCGCTCCATCGGCCGGCGCGAGGACGTGCTCCGCTTCACCGGGCCCGCCACCCGCGAGGACGCCGACCTGGTCGGCGTCGTGACCCTGCTGCTACGGCTGTCGGCCCCCGCCGGCGCGAACGTCCACGCGCGACTGCTGGACATGACACCCGACGGCGGCGCCTTTCTCATCGCCAAGGGCCAACTGCGGCTCGACGCGCCGCCGGCCGGAGCGGAGGTCGTCGTGGACCTGCAGAGCATCGCATACCGGTTGCGCGCCGGACACCGCCTCGCGCTCGACATCATGAGCAGCGACTTCCCCGACTTCGTCACCGAGCACTCCGCCGGAGCCGACCCATGGACCAGCCCGCCCGGCGAGCCGACCAGCAGAGAGATCATGCTGGGCGGTCCCCGTCCTTCCTGCCTGCGGATCGGCAGATGGCAGCCCGAGCAGCTCCGGCGGACCCGTGAGCACCACGGCGGAAATCCCTGACCACAGCTTTCGCCGTTCGTCCGGACACCGGTGTCGTTCCTCCGTCATCCCCGAAAACTCCTCGTATCAGCCGATCCAAAGGACCCGAACATGCCCGACGCACGCATTCCGTTCACCCCCGCCCTGACCTTCGCTTTCGAGATCCGCGCCAGCCTCGCCCCCACCCTGCACGTCGGACACGGTGACGGCGAGAAGACCGAGTTCACCCCGATCACCGGCGGCACGGTCGACGGCCCCCTGCTGCGCGGACTCGTCCTGCCCAGTGGCGGCGACTGGTCGAACACACGCGGCCGCGTCTGCGAACTGGACGCCCGTTACCTGCTGCAGGCGGAAGACGGAGCGGTCATCGACATTATCAACCGGGGGTACTACCACGAAGGCGCCGAAACGCCCGACCAGTACGACGATGACCTCCAGGTGACCCATGCCGGCGTGTACTACCGCACCTCGCCGGTGTTCCGTACCGACGCGCCGGCGCACCGATGGCTCGCCGAAACCGTCTTCGTCGGCCTCGCCCGAGAGGCGGAGGACGGCATCGTCGCCATCCGCATGTACGCCCTGGCCTGAGCAGCCGTTCCAACCCGAGAAGCCGTCACGACCTGAGAGAAGCCGTCACGACCTGAAAGGTCGTCACGGCCCCGCATGCGCCGTACACGAATACGACCACCGCCACCCCACGGGTGCCCGGAGCCCGGCCGACCGCGGCCGGGCTCGGTTGCGGGCACTCGTCCATGCGAGCCGCCGATCACCGCCACGCCGCCCGCTCCGAGACTGGAATCAGGGTGCTCGGCGTAGTGACCGGTGTTTCCATTGGTCACGAGGGTCGTACTCCGGCTGGCGGAAGGAATGACGACGTCAGGGGCCATCGGATATCCATCGACGATGAGTGAAATCTCGCTTGCCGGGATTCGAGGAGGCAGGAGACACTGCGGCATGCCTCCCCACGAACAGGCCGACGACCTCCATCAGGCCGTCGACGAGTTGGGCGTCCGCATCTACACGGCGTTGCGCGACGGCGGTCTCGACGCCGAACCCCTCATCGAGCTGGCCTGCCTGATGGAGGAGTGGAGCGTGTCCACTCCTGTCACGCGGGAACTCCTCGAACGCCCCGCCGCCGGGTTGACGGCCGCCGAACTGGCCCGGCTGGGCGAGGCCCTTCTCGACGGGATCGGCTTCGGGCCGAGCTTCGCTTTAGAACCGGGCCTGCTGGTGCCGCTGGAGGAGGCGCTGAAGGTTGTGGAGCGTGACGTCCGGGCTGCGGGGATCACCGGGACGCTTCGGATGATCGTCCCCGACTGGGACACCATGGGCATGGCATGGGTGGAGTTCGAGGGCATCTGCCAGGGCAACGGCCTCGGGCCCGGGACCGGGACTGGAGCACTTTGGTCTGTGGCCGACGCCACCCAGGAAGTGGTCATGGAGGTGATCTGGAGGACGTGGCCCGTCTGCCCGGTGCACGATCGGGGCCTGCGCGCCGAACCGGAGGAAGACGGGATCGCCGTGTGGCGCTGCACAGGCGGCGGCACGCACACCGTCGCGCCGGTGGGTGAACTACCGCCCGGACGCTGTTAACGATCTGCTGATCCGCCGGTTTTCCCGACTCCCAACGCAGTAGGAGTGGAGCGGCAGTTGGGGCCCCGTAATACGGTGGCCTGCGGCTGTGACCCCTGGCACGGTGAGTGCGATGAAGATTATCCCGCGCATGTCCCACGGGCTCCTCAGTCCTCTCTCACCATGATTCAGCCACGGATCATCCCTTTCCGCCCGTGAAAGCTCTTCCTCCTCGGCTCTTGACCTGTCCGACTCTTGATCTGTCTCCTCCGCTGTTCGAGAGTATGTCGGCCATGTGGTTCTTTCGTTCCCTTGCCATCGGCCTCCTCAGCGGGGCCGTGATGATCCCCCTCCTGCACTCTCCGCGGGGCGACGGATTCGAGCATCTCCGCCTGGACGCGATCATGAGCCTGGAGATCGGCCAGTTCCTCGCGGTCCCGATCGCACTGGCGGTTGGGGCGTGGAAGGCCACCTCTTCGAACAAGCGGTCCCGGCCAGCGCCTCCGGACTTCGTCCTGGCAGGGATCACCTTCGCGTTCGGAGCCCTGATCCTGACACAGGTAATGGCCGCGTCACGATGGCTCAACGGCTCGCCTTCCGGAGTCGGCGATCCGGACGGCGAATACGTCATGGCAGCGTTCGCCGAGCTTTCGGGAGCGGTGACACTGCTCACCGGTACGGTGATCTTCATCGGTCGGTGCGTCGCCGTCTGGCGTTCCCGAAAGGTGGACGCCCCGACACCTGCGATCCGTTGATCAACGGAGAACGGTGATGTCATGCTTATCAAGCCGCCCGGATGGCCGTTACTCACGGCATTCTCGCTCGCGGCGCTCGTGTGTCTGTGGTGGGCCGGCGAACCCTACCTGTACATCGAATTATTCCTTTTCGCGTTCTTCGCGGGCGGCGCGCTCCTCCTTCTGTGGCTCATCCGGATCGTCCTCGCGGCGACACCCGGTCCACGGCCGGCGCGGGCGGCCCCGGCAACGCCCGAAGACGCTGTACGCCGACCGCGGCTACGACCACGACACGTACCGCCGCATGGTCTGGGCCACGGGTGTGACGCCCGTCATCGCCCGCCGGGGTACCCCGCACGGTTCCGGCCCGGGCACGCACCGATGGGTGATCGAGCAGACGGTCGCGTCGCTGCACTGGTTCCGTCGTCTGCGCATCCGCTGGGAGATCCGCGACGACATGCACGAGGCCTTCATGACGCCGGCCGCATCGGCCATCTGCTGGCGACGCCTCGTCCGCTGATCATTCTGTTAGAAGTTGTTACTCGTCTAGGTAGCGACAAGCTGGCGGGTGATGCTGGGATCGTTGATCCTGGTGTCGTCCGCCAGCAGGAACGCCTTCGACAAGATGACCGAGAGCATTCCGCCGTCCTCCTCGAACGGCAGGAACACCGATGAGGTGGAGTGGTCGCGGCCGGGGACGATGCACAGGTAGGCGTCGTTCGGCTCCATCAGGATGTTGCCAGACCCCAGATGGATCCGGTAGGTGCGCAGTTGCCCGCGTACGCGCAGGAACCGGTCGGCCAGCTCCACCCGGTCGGCGATCTTCAGCCGGGGCAGCAGCCGGGCCAGCGCGTCACGCCGTGTCCGAGCGGTCTCGCTCAGTTCGCCGAACCCGTACGACCGCCAGTAGCCGTCATGCCCGGCTGCCGCCTGTTGGTCGAGCCCCAAGGAGCCGACCCCTACGGCGAGGTCGGCGTCGCGCAGCAGTTCCGAGAACACCAGCGGCGGCACTTCGGTGAGCGGCGCGTCGCCGGGAAGATCCGCGTGGCGGAACCGGATCGCGTCGGTGGCGGCGCAGGAGGCCGTGCCCCAGTCGTCCTGATGGGGGTCGGAAGCGACCTGCATGCCCCAGCTTGCCTGCCAGCCGGCGAGCGTCTTGACGGCCGCCCCCACGTCGCCGTCGCACTCGTAGTCCCAGTGACCGATCGACAGCCCGCTCCAGCCGCGTTGCTCCAGCAGCGCCTTGGCCTGCCCGTAGCGCACGAAGTGACCCTTGAAACGGTCGGAGTGGGTGCGGGTGCGCTCCTCGGCCGGGGTGAGCAGGTAGACCTCGCGGAACGCCTGCTTGAACGGTTGTCTGACCTCCCGCTCCAGCAGGTGGTCGCGCCAGCCGCGCACCCCCTCGGCGCTCTCCTGGACGGGGTGCCACAACCGGACGGATGTGGCGGCGTCCGGACGTACGGATTCGCCGCTCGCGTCGGCCAAGGCCCAGCCGCCGCCGCTCCTGACCGGCAGCCCGGCGAACCCGTCAGGGAGCCGCCAGATGAGGGTGCGGGTGTAGGGGCCGGTGACCGGATGGTCGAAGAAGTACCGCTCGGCTTCCTGCCAGGACAACTCGCGTTGGACGACGAGCATCTGCTCCAGGCGCAGCCGCTCGGCGGCCTGCGTGCGCCTGAGGTCCTTCAGCGTGGCCTTCAGATCGGCGAGCACCGGATCCTTGCAGATGGACTGGGGCGCCGACTTGACGACGCGCCCGGACGCGTTGACGAACCGCAGCACCGGCCCGTCGACGTCGAGCCGGACGACGCAGTCGCCGGCCCGCTCCTCCCGGACCCCGTCGAGGCCGAGCCCGAAGGCCGGAGTCGTCCGGTCGACGAGCTGTTCGTGACTCAGCCCTTCTCGTACGGCCACCGCGTCGAGGGCATCGGACGCCTTCGCCAGCAGGGCTGGTCTGCGCAGCCTGGCTCGCACGCGCGCGAGCGCGCCCACCATGTCGAGGCCGCCCCGCTCGGCCAGCACGTTTAGTGCGGCGTTGGCCAGCCTCTCGTTGCGGCAGACGGCGGCGCCGCCGGTGCCGTTGCGTCCGATGCCGCAGTTCATGGCGACGTCGCCGAGCAGCGTGGACACCCAGGGTGCGTCGATCACCTCGCAGGTCCACAGCATGCCGCGCAGCGGGAGGGCGGTACGGCGGGCGAGGAAGACCCTGCCGCCGGGCTCGCGGCTCTCGCGGTGGGTGGCCACGCGGGAGAGGATCTCGCGCAGCACCGCCACGCCGTCGTCGGTGAGCAGCGTGCGGACCTTGGCGAGCCAGGCTTCGCTGGGCCTGTTGGCCTTCGCCTTGCACCAGTGTCTCAGCAGGGGCAGCACGGCGGGGTGAGTCAGCCGGTCGGCGTACTTTCCCGCCATGGCACGGGCTATGGGGTCGCCGTCCCAGACCAGGCTGCGCACGACCCCGGCAGCTCCGTGCTCCGGGGGCTCGGTCAGGACGCGCTTCAGGTCTTTGCGCAACGCGGCCCGGCCCGGGCTGCGGTGGGCCGGGTGCCACGGCGGCACGTCACCGAGGATCTGGCGGCGCTCGGGGTAGCCGAGCGTCGCGATGGCGGCCAGCGGAATCCGGTACAGCTCGGCGTGCTCGGTGTGACCGCAGCTCGACAGCGCGTCGGCGATCTCCCATAGGACGCGCGTGTCCTCGAACGTCCAGGGGATGTCGCCATCGGCCGTCTCGCGCACCAGGCGGAGCACCTCCTCGGGGTACTCGTGGCCGCCCTCGTCGCCCAGGCTGAGCCGCAGTTGCGTCCATATGCCGAACGCCCTGCGCCCGGCCTCGTCGGCGCCGGGCCGCGCGCCCGCGTCGTACAGGGCGAACAGCTCGTGCGGCAGTTCCGTGATGCGGTAGTTGAGCAGGTAGCCCTGGGACGTGGGAAAGTCGTCGAGGACGCCCATGTCAGCCTCCGGTCCGCGGCACGAGGCGGACGAGTTCCCGTGCCGGGCTCGCGTCGGGCCGAGCGAGAAGGGCGGTCTCGACTGAGCACCTGGCGGTGGCGTTCTCGTCTCTGAAGGTGGCCGTGGCCATGGGGGAGCTCCATCGTCGTCGGTCGGTCAACGTGACGGGCCATAGCTATCAACGGGCACCGACAATCCGGAGGCAGGCGCGATTCAGGCCGGAAACACGAACTGAAGTGCCCTATGACTGGGCCAGGCCGTGCCTCTGCAGCCTGGTACTCCCCGTCGACAGGAGTGTCCTCGCCAAGACGTCACCGGATCTCCGTGTCTTACCTGATCGGCCGTGGCGGTGACAACGGCGACGTCCGACTTTCGGGGCGGCACTGGCTGACGAAGCGGCGGTGCAGCCTTGTGCGGCGGTTGATGGTCAGTGCGGCGGGGCCGGTGGGCGATCCGATTACGGTTCCAGCCGTGACCGGCCTCCAGGCCGTATGCGCGGCCGGGGTCCGTGACGTCGGGCTGGGCGGCAGCGTGCTGTGCCCCCGTCTTGAACCACATGGCGGAGATTTCAGTAGAAGTGGGATGGAGGACCAGGTCTTTCACTGAGCGGTCATGGAAGATCTGGAACACTTGCGGAACGTATGAGGAGAGCTCATGGTGGTCAGGGCGACGTCATGGCCGATGGGAGCGGCGCTGTGGGCCCGTTTTCGATCATGGTGTGCGCACGGTCCGTGCACGCGAGCACGCCCCGAGCACGCAAGGACCGGAACTTCATTCCAGAAGAGGCCTGTCCTCCGAGTTGTCGTAGGTCAGGCCATGATCAAAAGCGCGCCCTGCAGGATTCGAACCTGCGACCGTCGGATTAGAAGTCCGGTGCTCTATCCAGCTGAGCTAAGGGCGCTCCCGCCTTATTGTGCATGATCCTGGGAGTGCTCATGCATCGGTTTTGCGGCTGTGTCGCGGGGATCACTCTAGAGGGTGGTGACCGGGCACGGGGGAGTGGGGTCCGGCCGCCGGCGCGTGGCGTCGTACGGTCGTGGGGTGTCCCGGGGCGGTCCGTGAGGCGCCCCAAGGTGCGTAGGTGTGGCTGCGGCGCGCCTGTGGCCGAGATTCCCGACCATGGGGGCGGTTTCGGTGGGGGCGTCGTGGGGTGTCACCCCTCATCCGTCTTTACGGGTGTCCTTTTCGGTCTTTCCGGCGTGCTCGGATCTGGTGAAATCATGCTCGCGCGGCGGCGGACGGGTCTACGCTCGCATGTCATGTTCGTCGGCACGCTTCAGAAGGAGACTCCGTTCGTCGGCACACTTCAGGAGGAGATCCCGCTTCTGGGCGGTGACGTCACCGAGGGCGTGGTACGGGTCGGTGACACGGTCCGCAGGCCGGTCAGGGCCTCCAGTCGTTCGGTGCACGCGTTGCTGCGTCACCTGGAGCGGGCCGGGTTCGACGGTGCGCCTCGGGTGCTGGGGGTGGACGAGCAGGGCAGGGAGATCCTCAGCTACGTGGAGGGCGGGTCCGCGGCCAGGCCGCTGCCCGCGTACGCGCTCGCCGACGAGTCGCTGGCCGCTCTGGCGAGGTTGCTGCGCGGCTTCCACGACGCCGCCGAGGGTTTCACGCCGCCGACCGGCGCGGTCTGGGAGGCCGGGTCCAACGACGACGCGGCGCCGCAGCTGGTCGGGCACTGTGACGTCAACCTCGACAACGTGATCTTCCGTGACGGGCTGCCGGCGGCGTTGATCGACTTCGACATGGCCCGGCCGACGACCCGGTTGTTCGACGTGGTGACGACCCTGCGTCACTGGGCGCCGATCGCCGACCCCGTCGATCTGGAGCCGCTCCAGCGGCGCCTCGAGGTCGGTCCGCGGCTGCGGTCGTTCTGCGACGCGTACGGTCTGGCGCCGCGTGACCGCCGCCGCCTGCTGGATCTCGCGCGGCTCCGTTTCGACCGTTCGTACCACGCCATGCGCGCCAAGGCCGCGGCCGAGGGCGGTGGGTGGGCCCGGATGTGGGCGGGAGGGGCGGGCATGCGGATCCGCCGTGCGTGCGCCTGGCTGGAGATCCACCAGGATGAGCTCCATGAGTATCTCGTCTGAGCAGGTGACGGATCCGGCGGCCCGTCGTACGGTGCGGCGGTGGGGCCCGGGGTGGGCCGAGGGGCTGGGGATGCTCGCCGGGGTGGCGGTCGACGCCGTGCTCGCCGATCCCCGGCGCGGGCATCCGGTGGCGCTGTTCGGCACCGCCGCCGCGGCGGTGGAGCGGCGGGTGTACGGCGACGACCGGGTCAGGGGTGTGCTGCACGTCGCCCTGTGCGTCGTCCCCGTGGCGTTGCTCGGCCACGCCGCGGCCCGGCCGCGCAGCCCGCTGGTACGCGGTCTGCTGAGCGCCGCGGCGACCTGGGCGGTCGTCGGCGGCACGACGCTGGGCCGGGAGGGCGTGGCGATGGCGGAGTTCCTGGAGGCCGGTGATATCGCCGGGGCCCGGGGGAGGCTGCCGCACCTGTGCGGGCGTGACCCGTCCGGGCTGGAGGCGCCCGAGCTGGCCAGGGCGACCGTCGAGTCGATCGCGGAGAACACCTCCGACGCGGTGGTGGCGCCGCTGTTCTGGGGTGCGGTGGCCGGGGTGCCCGGCCTGCTCGCGTACCGGGCGGTCAACACGCTGGACGCGATGGTCGGCCACCGCAACGCGCGCTACGAGCGCTTCGGCTGGGCCGCGGCCCGGCTCGACGACGTGGCCAACTTCGTGCCCGCCCGGCTCACCGGCCTGCTCACCGTGCTCGCCGCGCCGCTGGCCGGGGGTTCGGTCCGGCGGGCGGGCGAGGTGCTGCGCAGGGACGGCCACCGCCACCCCAGTCCCAACGCGGGCCGTTGCGAGGCGGCTTTCGCGGGTGCGCTGGACCTGACGCTGGGCGGCGTCAACGTCTACGGCACCCGCCTGGAGCACCGGCCGGAGATGGGTGACGGATCCAAGCCGTCGGTCGCGGACATCCGCCGTTCGGTACGGCTGGCCCGGGCCGTCGGCCTGGCCGCCGCCGGTCTGGCCGTGCTGGCCACACTGCCCGTTCTCCGCCGCCGGTAGCCGTCCACTGCCCGTTTTCCGCCGCCGCGGTGGCCGGCCGTCCGGTGCCCGTTCTCCGTTGCCGCGGGGAGCGGGGCGTCTGCTGTCCTCGTTCTCCGCCGCCGGTAACCGGCCGGGCAGGAGCCGGTGGACCGGTGGGGAGTAGGGGCGTTCCCGGTTGGGGGCCTCGGTGGGTGATCCCGGTGGGCCTCAGTGGGTGGCCCCAGGGGGGTGGGTGGTCCCGGCGATCCCGGTGGGCGATCCCGGTGAGTGGTCCCGGTGGGCGGTACGGGTGCCGGACCGGCATGCTGGTCACCATGATGGTCGATTCTCCGCAAAAGCCGCCTTCCACTGAGATCTGTCCCCCTGGTGTGAGGCCGGGTCCGGCAGGGGTGAAGGCGGTGACGGCGTGAGGGGGGCACTGCTGGTCGCCGGGACCACCTCGGACGCGGGCAAGAGCGTCGTCACCGCGGGGATCTGCCGCTGGCTGGCCCGGCAGGGGGTCAAGGTCGCCCCCTACAAGGCGCAGAACATGTCCCTCAACTCCTTCGTCACCGCCGACGGTGCCGAGATCGGCCGAGCCCAGGCGATGCAGGCCGCCGCGTGCGGGCTGGAGCCCACCGCGGACATGAACCCGATCCTGCTCAAGCCGGGCAGCGACCGGCGCAGTCAGGTCGTGGTGATGGGCAGGCCGCTGGCCGAGGTGGACGCGATGGAGTACTGGGAGGTCAAGGACCGGCTCCGCCAGGTAGCGGTGGAGGCGTTGGAACGGCTGCGGGCCTCCTACGACGTGGTGGTCTGCGAAGGCGCGGGCAGTCCGGCGGAGATCAACCTGCGCCGGGGCGACATCGCGAACATGGGCCTGGCCCGTGCCGCGGACCTGCCGGTCGTCGTGGTCGGCGACATCGACAGAGGCGGGGTGTTCGCCTCGCTGTACGGGACGGTGGCGCTGCTGGAGCCCGCGGACCAGGCGTTGATCGCCGGGTTTGTGATCAACAAGTTCCGCGGAGCACGGGAACTGCTCGAACCGGGGCTCGACATGATCCGGGAGTTGACCGGCCGCGAGGTGTACGGGGTGCTGCCCTGGCTGGACGGCCTCTGGCTGGACGTCGAGGACTCCCTGGCCCTGGACAACCGGCCCGCGACAGGTGCGCGAACCCCGTACGGTGGGCAGACCCTCCGGGTGGCGGTGGTGAGACTGCCGCGGATCTCGAACTTCACCGACGTCGACGCGCTCGCCTCCGAGCCGGGGGTGGTGGTGCGCTTCGTCACCTCCCCGGCGGAGCTCGACGACGCGGACCTGGTGGTGCTGCCCGGTTCCCGGGCCACGGTCTCCGACCTGGCCTGGCTGCGCGCCACCGGCCTGGCCGCGGCGCTGCCCGGCCGCGCGGTGCTGGGCATCTGCGGCGGCTACCAGATGCTCGCCAGGACCATCCGCGACGACGTCGAGTCGGGTGCGGGCCTGGTCGAGGGGCTGGGGCTGCTGCCCGCGACGGTGGAGTTCGCACCGGACAAGACGCTCGGCCGCCCGGTCGGCGCCGCGTACGGCTGCCGGGTCGCGGCGTACGAGATCCACCACGGCGTGGTGACGGCCGAGGGCGGTGAACCCTTCCTGGACGGTTGCCGGGTCGGCTCCGTCTGGGGCACCACCTGGCACGGTGCCCTGGAGAACGACGACTTCCGCCGGGCGTTCCTCACGGAGGTGGCCGCCGTCGCCGGTCGCGACTTCACTCCCGCGCCGGGCGTGTCCTTCGCCGCGCTGCGCGAGGAGCGGCTGGACGCGCTGGGTGACCTGATCGAGCGGCATGTCGACACGGACGCCCTGTCGCGGCTGCTGGAGGGGGGTGCCCCGGCGGGCCTGCCGTCGCTGCCGCCCGGCGGCGCGCTGCGTGCGGCCCCCGACTTCGCGCAGAATGGAGAGGGCATGGGAGGTGGACGATGATTCGGATCGTGATGCTCCTCTTCGTCATCGTCGTGATCGTTGTGGTGATCGTCGGCGCCGCTGAGATGCTCCGCTCCATCGGAGCGCTCGGGCCCCTGCCCGACGAACCGCGTGAGATCCTCAGGCGCCGGTACGCGTCCGGTGAGATCGACGAGGACGAGTACTTCCGCCGCATGTCGGGCCTCTCCCAAGACTGGTAGCCGGTCCCGGTCCGGGGGCCGGCTCCGAGACCGGTGGCCGGTCGCTTCCGGTACGGGAGGTCAGGGGGTGGGAGCGGGGGTGGGGCGGTTCTCCGCGACCCAGGCGTCGATCCTCTCCCACTGGTCGAAGAGCCACCGGATCTGGTCGTCGCGGTCACGCGGCACGTCGGCGGCCCGGACCCGCCACCATTTGGCCTTGATCTCGGCGCGCATCGGGAGCTTCCGCCAGATGTCGCCGAGGGTGACCAGGTCGTCGAGACCGGTGTGGGCGACGAAGATCACGTCCGCCTCGGGGCAGGCGTCGATGGCGGCGAGGGCGCCGTTGGGACGCGGGGCCATCAGGTTCTCCATCCGGCGGGCACGGGCGGCGTCCTCGGTCAGGCCCTTGTCCTCCAGGCGGAGGATGGCCCGCAGCCGCCGTTTCGGGGTGAAGTTGCCGCCCTCTGGGAAGATCACCAGGGCGTCGTCGGCGTCCATGCCGGAGGCCAGGCGGCGGATCTCGGTGAGGACGCCGCTCTCGGCGGCCCCGTTGGGGACGAAGGCGTTGGGCAGGCGGTTGACCACGACGTCCAGCGACGGGTCGAACTGCATGGCCGCCTTCATCAGGATCCTCGGCCGCCGGTCGTACCGGGTCAGGAGGTGGTGGACGAGCAGGACCGAGTCACCGGGGCCCGCGTGACGGGACAGGACGATGACGGGACGGGTCAGCCGGCGGGACGACTCGCCGGGGCCGGGAGGAGGTTCGTCGATCTCGATGCTCAACTGGAAGATCCGCACGGCCGCGTCGTACACCCTCGACAGGAACCACCGGATCAGCGCGTAGTGCCGCTCCTGGTGCTCGTCGCGGTGGAGCCGTCCGCCGAACCCGCAGGCCACCCAGAGTCCGAGGCAGGCGGCGAGCGCCATCGACTCCAGGGTCAGCCACGCCACCGCGAACCAGACCAGCCGGGTGCCGCGCCGCTGCGGGGGCGGCAGGCGCAGCGAGGCCGCGGTCACCACCAGCAGCCAGATCGGCAGGGTGACCAGCGCGACCACGGTGAGCACGACGAGGAGGGGGGCGAGGACCAGTCGGCGGACGATACGAGGAGGCAGCACGAGCGGCTCCTGCCGGTGCGGGTGCGGCGTGCTCAGGTGGGCGAGTGCTCGGCCAGGTAATCCGACGAGGCCCGGTAGGCACGTTCGATATATCCAGATATATGCGATATATCCCTGTATCGCAGTTGAGAGAGATCCACCCCGGGCCGGGCCTCGCCTCCGGTCGGCATGACATGCACCTCCACACCCGGGGGCAGCGCGGCCATCTCCTCGGCGAAACGGTGCCGCCGGGCGATCTCGAAGGCGGTCAGGCCGACCTCCCACGGCCGCCGCGGCACCGTCAGGGGACGATCGATCCGGCCCACATGCAGGACGTACACCCGGCGGGCGCCGAGCGCGACGGCCCGGCCCACCGGGATGCTGTGCACCAGCCCGCCGTCCAGGAAGTGCCCGTCGCCGATGCGGATCGGAGGCAGCAGCCCCGGCACGGCGCAGGAGGCGAGAACCGCGTCGACCAGCGGGCCCTCGGTGAACCAGTGCGCGGCGGCGCGCTCGACGGAGGCGGCCACGCACTGGAACGGCACCGGCAGATCCTCGATACGGGAGAGCGGGAGCGTCCGGGCCAGCAGCGCGCGCAGTGGGGCGGGGGAATGCAGGTGCGTTCCGGTCTTCGCAAGGGTGGACAGCCTGGTCACCCACGAACCGGCGAAGGCGGTGCGGACCACCTCGGAACGCCACAGCGCGGTCAGCCGCTCGGCCGCGTCGCCGGGGAAGGCCGCGAGCATCGCCCCGTTCAACGCACCCACGGATGTGCCGACGACCAGGTCCGGGGTGACACCCGCCTCGCCGAGCGCCCGCAGCATGCCCACCTCGTGCGCGCCGAGCACGCCGCCGCCCCCCAGTACGAAGGCCGTCTCCACGCTCATGGGCATCACGATAGACGCGATCCACCGGAACAGGCGTGATCCCGTGACCCCGCGGCTCCGTGGCCCCGCGGCGCTGTGATCCCGTGACGCCGTGGTCCCGCCGTGCCGTGGCTCCGTGACGGCAGGGGCGGTGGGGGAGTCAGGGGAAGACGGTGGTGGTGGAGCCAGAGGGAGGCGGTGGTGGCGGAGGGGACCTGTCAAGTCTCGACGTTTTTTGATCTTTGCGGCAGATTGCATGGCGTAGTCGTCGCAGCCGTGGAGGCCCGCATGATCCGTAAGGCCGGAGAGCACGCGATCGTCCTGGGGGCGGGAGTGAGCGGCCTGCTCGCGGCACGTGTGCTGGCGGACTTCTACGAGCGGGTGTCGATCGTCGAACGCGACCCGCTGGACGGGGACGGGCCGCGCAGGGGTGTCCCGCAGGGCTTTCACGCGCACGCCCTGCTGCCGCGCGGCCTGCAGGTGATGGAGGAGTTGTTCCCCGGCATCGCCGCGGAGATGGTCGCCGATGGCGCGGTGCCGTACGAGATGATCGTTCAACTCCGAATGATCATGGGTGGGTACGAGTTCGCCAAGATGCCGACCGGGGAGACGGGAGTCTCCGCGACCCGGCCGTTCCTGGAGGGGCATCTGCTGCGCAGGGTGCGGCGGCTGCAGAACGTGACGGTGCTGGACCGCCACCAGGTCACCGGGGTCATGACGAGCGGTGGCCGGGTCACCGGCGCGACCGTCGCGGAGAGAGCGACCGTCGCGGAGAGAGCGGCGGACGCGGGCGGCAGCGGGGATGTGGGGGAGGACGAGGCCACCGACCCCGGACCGGCCGGGGATGACAGGAACACCGGGACCGCGGGGACCGTCGAGACCGCCGGGGACGGCGGGGAGCGTGAACTGCACGGCGACCTCGTCGTCGACGCGATGGGCCGGGGCGGACGGACGCTCGCCTGGCTGGAGGCGATGGGCTTCGACCCGCCGGAAGAGGAGAGCATCAAAGTCGAGGTGGCCTACTCGACCTGGTACCTCCGCCTGCCCGAGAAGGCCCTGGGCGAGGACCGCATGATCCTCGTGGGCACCTATCCGGGGCAGCCGAAGGGGGCGGCGCTCTGCGCGGTGGAGGGCGACCGCTGGCTGGTGACGCTGGGCGGCAACGCCGGGCTCCGGCCACCGACCGACCCGGAGGGCTTCTACGAGTGGCTCGACGCCGCCGCCCCCGCCGACGTGGCAGCGGCCGTGCGCGCAGCCGAGCCGCTCGGCGGGATCGGTACGGCCAGGATCCCGAAGAGCGTGCGCCGCAGGTACGAGCGGCTGAGCCGTTTCCCCGAAGGGCTGCTCGTCACCGGTGACGCGATCTGCAACTTCAACCCCGTCTACGGCCAGGGCATGGCGGTGGGTGCCCTGGAGGCCCTCGCGATGCGCGAAAGCCTCCGCGGCGGCACCGCAGGTCTGGCCCGCCGCTACTTCGCCGCCGTAGCGGGGGCCCTCGACCCGGCCTGGCAGTTGTCCACCGGCGCTGACCTGGCCCTGCGGAACGCCCCGGAGTCCCGGGCGCTGCGGGTCCGCGTGCTCAACGCCTACATCCGGCGGCTGCAGCGGGTCGCCGCCCGCGACCCGCACGTGGCGGTCGCCTTCAGCCGGGTCAGCGGCCTCCTCGACCCGCCCTCGGCCCTGATGCGGCCTCATGTGGTGTGGCGGGCCTTACGGGGCTGAACCCCCCACTCGAAGCCCCGTCCGACCGGGACGGTTCTGCCCACCCCGATGGTTCCGGAACCGGGCAACGAAACGGCGGCCAGATGTCGGACTCCGGTCATGGTCCCGGCCCGGATGAGCGGGCACGATCGGACGCATGACAGCGGTGGTGCGTACCGAGGGTCTCACCAAGTTCTACGGTGAGCGCCGGGGCCTTGAGGATCTCGATCTGGAGATCCGCCCCGGGGAGGTGTTCGGGTACCTCGGCCCGAACGGGGCAGGAAAAACGACGACGATACGGTTACTGCTGGATGTCATCCGGCCCACCCACGGCCGGCTGACCGTCCTGGGCGGCGATCCGCGTGACGCCGCCCTGCGTGGCCGGATCGGTTACCTGCCCGGCGAACTGGTCCTGGAGGGGCACGAGCGGGCCCGCGACTACCTCGGCTTCGTCGCCGCCGTACGGGGCGGTGTGCCCGGGGGGCGGATCGAGGCGCTGGCCGAGCGGCTGGACGTCGACCTGTCGGCGCGGATGGGCAGGCTCTCCAAGGGCAACAAACAGAAGATCGGGCTCATCCAGGCGTTCATGCACGAACCGGAGTTCCTGATCCTCGACGAGCCGACCAGCGGACTGGACCCGCTGGTGCAGCAGGAGTTCCTGGCGATGGTCCGGGAGGTCCGGGCCTCCGGCCGGACCGTGCTGATGTCCTCGCACGTGCTGGCCGAGGCCGAGGATGTCTCCGACCGGGTCGGCATCGTCCGGGGCGGCAGGCTGGTCGCGGTGGAGGACGTCTCCGCGCTGCGGGAGAAGGCGGTGCGGCGGGTGGAGTTCCACTTCGACGCGCCCGTGCCCCACGAGGCGTTCGAGGACCTGCCCGGGGTCCGGGACCTGCGGGTGGAGGGGGCCGCCGTGCGCTGCGTCATCGACGGCCGCCCGGACGCGCTGATCAAGGCGGCGGCGAGGTTCACGGTCGTCCACATGGTCAGCGCGGAACCCGACCTGGAAGAGATCTTCCTGACCTACTACAGCGAAGAAGAGGAAGAGGAGGCGCG
Source organism: Streptosporangium becharense (assembly GCF_014204985.1). Taxonomy (NCBI): domain Bacteria; kingdom Bacillati; phylum Actinomycetota; class Actinomycetes; order Streptosporangiales; family Streptosporangiaceae; genus Streptosporangium; species Streptosporangium becharense. Next base: position 5,652,558 of record NZ_JACHMP010000001.1, read on the forward strand.
TGATGCCCGCGCTGGTGTCGAAGAGCCTGCGTGACTACCGCCGGGCGCTGATCGGCTGGACCGTCGGCATCGGCGCGTTCTTCGGGCTCTACCTGGCGTTCTATCCCAACGTCGCAAGCAACCCCGGCCTCTACGATGAGGTGGCGCTGGCCAAGTTCCCCGGCGCGATGCGGGAGCTGATGGGCGGGTTCGAGGGGGGCTTCACCAGCGGGGCCGGATACCTGCAGACGCTGGTCTACCAGCTGTTCGGGCCGCTGTTGTTCATCACGTGCGCCGCGGTGCTCGGCAACCGGGCGATCGCCCGGCCGGAGGAGTCAGGCACGCTGGAGTTGATCGTCACCCTGCCGATCGACCGCGGGCGGCTGGTCCTGGAGCGCTTCGCCGCCCTCGCCCTCGGCCTGCTCGCCGTGGCCGCCGTCAGCTTCGCGCTCGTGCTGGTCATGGTCGCCGCCGTCGGCATGGACGTGCCCGCCGACCGCATCCTGGCCGGCCACACCGGTGTGTTCCTGCTCGCGCTCCTGTTCGGCGCGCTCACCCTCACGGTCGGCGCGGCCACCGGCCGCCGGGGGATCGCCATGGCGGTGGCCGGGGCGGTCGCGGTGGCGGGCTACGTCATCGAGACCATGGGCGAGAGCATGGACGCGGTGTCATGGCTGCGCTGGATCTCGCCGTTCCACTACTACCTCGACGGGCGGCCGCTCTACGAGGGCTTCCCGGTGCCGCAGTACCTCGTGCTGGCCGGGGCGACCGTCGCGCTGCTGCTGATCGCGGTGCCGGCCTTCAACCGGCGTGACGTGGGCGTTTGATGGACGACCTGCTCGGCGGCCGTCTCCGGGCGTTGCGGGAGGCGGCGGCCACCGGCAGGCCGCCCGGCCGGGAGGAGCTCGAGGAGTGCCGCGCGGCCGGCGCGCGGGCGGCGGAACGGGGGATTCCCGTCCGGGTCCTGGTCGACGCGGCGCTGGCCGGGGCCGAGTCCGCGGGCCCGGTCCCCCTGGCGGCCCTGCGCCGGACGGTCTCGGCGCTGATGGAGGGGTACGAGAACGCCCAGCGGTCGGCCCTGCGCCGGGAGGCGGCCGCCCGCAGGGAGTTCGTCGACGACCTGCTCCAGGGACGCGCCGACAGGATCGCCGAGCGGGCCGAGCAGTTCGGTCTCCGCCTCGCGGAGACCTACGTGGTCGCCGTGGCACGCCCGGCCGCTGTGACCCCTCCGGCCACCCCGGCCACCCCGGCCACCACGACCCGCCCGGCCACCACGACCCGCCCGGCCACCACGACCCGCTCGCTTACCTCTGCCCATCCCGCCACCCCGGCCACCGCGACCCGCCCGGCCGGCGGATTCGGCGCCTCCGGACCCGAGGCGGTCGCCAGGCGGGTCGAGGAGGCGCTGGTCGGCCGGTTCGGCTCGCACAACGTGCTGGTCGCGGTGCGCGACGGGATGCTGGTGTGCGTCGTACCGGGCAGCCTCGCCGTCGCCGTCGGCGAGTTCACCCACCACGTGCGGCAGGCGTTCGCCCCCGGCTGGCGGGTCGGCGTCGGACGGGCGCACCGCGGCCCCGGCGGGGTGGTCACCTCCTACCGCGAGGCCGCCGACGCCATCGGGTTCGGCGACCGGCTGGACCTGCGTGCCCCCGTGCTCAAGGCCGCCGACCTGCTGGTCTTCCCCGTGCTCCTGCGGGACCGGGCGGCCATCGAGGATCTGGTGACGACCGTGCTCAGCCCGCTGCTCGACGCGCGGGGCGGCCCGGAGAACCTGCTCGCCACCCTGGAGGCCGTCTTCGCCTCCCAGGGTAACCAGACCGCCGCCGCGCGCAGGCTGGGCGTCAGCACCCGGGCGGTGACCTACCGCCTGGAGCGCATCCGCCGCCTCACCGGGTTCTCCCCGGACGACCCCACCCAGCGTTTCACCCTGGAGACCGCGGTGCTCGGCGCGCGCCTGCTGGACTGGCCGGCCAACCCACTGGTCTGAGACGGGAACGGGTCAGGGGATCAGCAGCACCTTGCCGGTCGTACGGCGGGCCTCCAGGTCCTCGTGGGCACGGGCCGCCTCGGCCAGCGGGTAGCGGTGGGAGATGTGCACCCTGAGGCGGCCGGAGGCGACCCAGCCGAAGATGTCGGAGGCACGCCAGACGAGCTCGTCGCGGGTGGCGATGTAGGCGCCGAGGGAGGGCCGGGTCAAAAAGAGGGAGCCGTGCTTGGCGAGGACCTGCGGGTCGACGGGCGGGACCGGGCCGCTGGCCTGCCCGTAGAGGGCCATCATGCCGCGCGGACGCAGCGCCGCCAGGCTCTCGTCGAAGGTGGCCGCCCCCACACCGTCGTAGACGACGTGCACGCCGGAGCCGGTCAGGTCGCGGACCGCGTCGGCGAAGCCCCGGTAGCGGAGCACCTCGTCGGCGCCGGCCTGGCGGGCCAGGACCTCCTTCTCGTCGGTGGAGACCGTGCCGATCACCCGGGCGCCGCGAAGCTTCGCGATCTGGGTGAGCAGCAGCCCCATGCCCCCGGCGGCGGCGTGGACCAGCACCTCGTCGCCCGGTTTGATGTCGTACGTCGAGTGGGTCAGGTAGTGGGCGGTCAGGCCCTGCAGCGTGACGGCCGCCGCGACCTCGGGGGTGACCCCCTCGGGTACCCGCAGCAGCCGGGACGCCGGTACGACCGCCCGGGTGGCGTAGCCGCCCGGCACCTGAGCCCAGGCCACCGTGTCGCCGACGGCGAACCCCTCGACGTCCTCGCCGACCGCCGCGACGACGCCGGCCCCCTCCTCACCGGGGACGAAGGGCAGCGAGAGCGGGTAACGGCCGATCCGGTGGTAGACGTCGATGAAGTTCACGCCGGAGGCGGCGACGTCGACGAGGACCTCACCCGGGTTCATCTCGGGGTCCGGGTGGTCGGTGTAGGCGAGGACCTCCGGCCCGCCGGTGGCGGAGACGACTATGGCGCGCATGGTGATTGGCTCCTTGACTCGGTTGGTGCGTCGATCATCCCCGTTCCCGTCGAGCGTCACCCGTCCCCGTCGCCTCCACACACGCCTTCCGGGAGCAGGGAGGGGTCAGGACGGGTTCGGGGAGGGCTGACCGTGCAGGGTGAAGTTGTCGAATCCGACCTTGAGGACGGACTTGCTGTTCTCGCCGACCCGGGCGATCACACCGACCTGGCCGTTCGGGAGCGGGTTGGCGTCGAGGATCGACTGGGCCTGCTCGCCGTTGACCCACATGGTGAGCCGCAGGCCGTCGTCGGCCGGGGTGCACTCCGCCTGGATGCTGTTCGGTCCGTCCCCCAGCTCGACCGGGACGGGCTTGGCGAGTTCGCCGCCGGCGCTCTTGACGGACTTGCGGATGCGGGCGTTGCCGTCGGTGTCGATGAGGAACTCGTACCGGGTCGCCTTGGTGTCGTCGTCGCCGCGGCAGAACAGGCCGTACTCGCCCTGGCCGGTACTGCCGCGGTGGACGGTGAGGTCGGCGCCGACCAGGAGCCGGGCCGGGGTGATCGGGGTGGGGGTGGCACCCGGGGTCGGCGTGGGCGGGGCAGCCGGGACGAAGGGGATCGGCGCGTCCTCCTGCCGGACGGGGGTGTCGCCGTCGACGTCGATGGCGTAGTAGCCCCCGGACGCGTAGCCGTACTTGTTGCCGGTTCCGGCCGGATCGTAGGTGCTCCCGGCCCAGCCGGTCCCGCTCTGGGTGAAGTCGTCCTGATAGATCAGGGGAAGGCTCTCCGGCGGGCCACCGGGTGAGAGCAGGAGGTGCGCGCCGAACCCGCCGCCCACCACGATCAGGGCGGCCGCCGCCACCGCGAGCAGCGGGTTGCGCCGCGCGACTCCCATCCATCTCGCCCTGCCGAGCGCTCCGCCGGGAACCGTGTGGTCGGCACCGGCCCGCGGCGTGCCCGGCCGGTCGGCGTCCATGCGGTGCGAGCTCGCGGTGGTGGGGTCGGTGTCCATGCGGTGCGGGCTCGCGGTGGTGGGGTCGGTGTCCATGCGGTGCGGGCTCGCGGTGGTACGGTCGGCGACCGTGTTGGGGGAGGCCACGACAGTATGAGGTGCCCCGGTGTGCGGTGATCCGGTGTGCTGCCAGCCCGTCTGCTGTGTCGCCGGTTGCCCGGTGTGCTGCCACGCCGCCGGTTGGGACGAGGTTCCCGATCCCGGGGCCATCGGGGTCCCCGGGGTCGGGCCCCCCGGCGGCTGGTGACCGGCGGGCTGGTGCGAGGTCTGCTGCCATGCCGTCTGCACGGAGTGCACGGCCTGCTCGGGAGCGGCGGAGCGGCCCACCAGGTGGTCCAGGAGCTGCTGGGAGGTGGGCCGGTAGCGGGGGTCCTTGACGAGGGCGTAGGTGACGAGCTCGCGCAGCGCGGGTTCCATGCCCTCCAGGGAGGGTTCGGTGTTGAGCACCTGGTAGACCACCGCGTGCAGCGCCTCCCCGTTGAACGGCGGCTGCCCGCTGGCGGCGAAGGCGACCAGGCAGCCCCAGGAGAACACGTCGCAGGAGGGCGAGACCGGCTCGCCGCGCAGCACCTCGGGCGCCATGTAACGAGGCGTGCCGATGATCTCACCGGTCCCGGTGATCCCGCTGAGGGAGTCCAGCGCGCGGGCGATACCGAAGTCGATCACCCGGGGACCCACGGGGGAGAGCAGTACGTTCGACGGTTTGAGGTCGCGGTGCACGACCCCGGCGCCGTGGATCGCGGCCAGCGCGGTCGCCACTCCCACGGCCAGCGCGTCGAGGCTGGAACCGCGCAGCGGCCCACCCGTCCGCACGGCCTCCTCCAGGCTCGGGCCGGGCACGTACTCGGTGACGACGTAGAGCTGGTCCCCGTCGAGCGCCGCGTCGAGGACCGCGGCCGTGCAGAACCTGCGGACCCGCTGTGCGGCGTCGGCCTCCCGGCGGAAACGCATCCGGAACTGCTCGTGCCGGCTGTACTCCGGGTTGATCACCTTGATGGCGACCTGTTGCCCGCCGTCGGACTCACCGAGGTAGACGGTGCCCATCCCCCCGCGGCCCAGCTGACTGAGCACGCGGTATCGCCCGATCTGCAGGGGGTCACCAGGAGTGAGGTTGTTCACCTTTGTACCTAACCGCATATTCCGTCACATGGGTGGCTCAGCCTATCGAGATCCCGCCCCGGGCGAGGAGGCGTAGCAGCGGCAGGTTCACCGTCTCCAGCCCGTCCACGGACAGCGCTCCGCCGGGCGGGGCGTGGCCCGCGACGGAGATCACCCGGCATCCGGCGGCGTGGGCCGCCGCGAGCCCGGTCGGGCTGTCCTCGACGGCCACGCAACCCGCGGGGTCCACGCCCAGGTCACGGGCCGCTTTGAGGTACGGGTCCGGCAGCGGCTTGCCGCGTGCGGTGTCCTCGGCGGCGACGACCAGGGCGAACCGCTCCGCCCCGACGGTGCGCAGCACCGCGTCCACGATCCGCCGGGGGGACGCGGTGACCAGTGCGACGGGCACACCGTGCGCTCCCAGTTCGTCCAGGAGCCGGATCGCGCCGGGCAGCGGCGTCACCCCGCCCGCGATCCGTTCGGCGAACGCCTCCGTCAGCCGTGCCCCGATCCCCGCCTCCCCTTCGGAACCCTCCGGAGCGCGGACGGAGGCGGGGGTGGCAGCGGGGACGCGGACACGGGCGGGGGCAGGGACGGCAGCGGGGGCGGCGCCGCTGAGGCGGGCCAGGCGGGCCAGGTGGGCCAGGTGGGTGAGGTGCGCGGCCACGTGGCCGACCGGCCGGCCGAACACCTCATCGGCGTCGGCCGGTGTGAGCTTCACGCCCAGCTCGGCGGCGACCGCCAGGCACGCCTCCCACCACATCCCCTCGGTGTCGACGAGCGTGCCGTCCATGTCGAACAGGACGGCGCGCAGCTCAGCCGACACCCGCGGGGTCCTCCGACTCCGGTCGCGCGGGCGCCGCACCGGACGCGGCCCCGGAAGCGGCAGGTGCGGTGGCAGCGATTGGCTCACCGTGCTCACGGGGCACAGCGCGCTCACCGCGCTCACCGTGCTCACGGGGCACAGGGGGCTCACCGGACTCACCGAGCTCAACGGACCCGAAGGAGCCGGCGGCCCCGGCGGGCACGGTGCGCGCCGCGACGAGAACGGGCCGTCGCACCAGGTCCACGGCCACCCGGGTGCCGGGTGTGAGCCGTACCGCGTCGTGGCCCGGCACGTCGCCGAGGACCTCCAGATCGCCCAGCCGGATCCGCAGTCGCGCGGAGGCGCCGCGGAACGACGACGTCACGACCGTCGCCTCACCCCCGGGGTCGGGGGTGAGGAGCACCGCCTCCGGCCGGATGAGCACGTCCACGTCGGGGGAGCCGGGCAGCGGCCCGTCCACCGGCAGGGACCGGCCGAGGACGGTGACCCGGTCACCCGTGACGCGGCCCGGGAGGTGGTTCATCGTGCCGACGAACTCGGCCACGAACGGTGTGGCGGGCCGGTCGTAGATCTCAGCCGGCGGCCCGCACTGCTCCAGCCGGCCGCCGCGCAGCACCGCGACCCGGTCGGCGACCGACAGGGCCTCCTCCTGGTCGTGGGTGACGAAGACGGTGGTGATGCCCAGGTCGAGCTGGAGCCGCCGGATCTCCTCGCGGAGCGTGAGGCGCACCTTGGCGTCCAGCGCCGACAGCGGCTCGTCCAGCAGCAGCACACGCGGTTCCGGTGCCAGTGCCCTGGCCAGGGCGACACGCTGCTGCTGGCCGCCGGAGAGCTCGTGCGGGTAGCGGTCACCGTGGTCGGGGAGGCCGACGAGCTCCAGCAGCTCGGCCGCCCGCGCGTGCCGCCTGGCGGCGGGCACCTTGCGGACCCGGAGCCCGAACGCCACGTTGTCCCGGGCGTTGAGGTTGGGGAACAGGCTGTACGACTGGAAGACCATGCCCGTGTCCCGCCGGTTGGCGGGCACCCGGGTGACGTCCTTCCCGTCGACGAACACCGCCCCGGCGTCGGGCCGCTCGAACCCGGCCACGCAGCGCAGCGCCGTGGTCTTCCCGCACCCGGACGGTCCGAGCAGGGCCATCAGCTCGCCCTGCCCGACGGTGAGGTCCAGGCCGTCCAGGGCGACCGTGCGGCCGAACACGCGGCGCAGCCCCCGGAACTCGACGGTCACGAACGTCTCCTTCCCGCACCCGACAGGGTGAGCAGCAACGACCAGATGAGAAGCAGGCTGAGGATCGACAGGGCCACCGAGAGCTGCCCGTCGTTGCCCGACACGGTGACGATCCACACCGGGAACGTCTGGTAGCCGAGCAGGGCGGCGACCGTGTACTCGCCCATGACCAGCGCGAGGGTGAGGAACGACGCGCCGGCCAGGGCCGGGCGGAGGTTCGGCATGATCACCCGGAACAGCACGTGCGGCCAGGAGGCCCCCAGGTTGCGGGCCGCCTCCACCAGCGTCCGCACGTCGATCGCGCGCAGGCCGGCGTCCAGCGACCGGTGGGCGAACGGCAGCGTCAGCATCACGTACGCCAGCACCAGCACGACCGGGAACCTCTCGTCCTGGATCGCGATCAGCGTCGCCCAGAGCGGGGTGGCGGCCAGCGCGTCGACGCCGCCGCGCAGCGCCGTGCCGATGCCGACCACGTACGTGATCGGCGGCACGACCAGCGGGAGCGTGGCGATCACCTCCAGCAGCGGGCCGAGCCGCGGCGCGCCGAGGCGTGCGGCCAGCATCGCGGGCAGGGTCAGCAGCAGCACCAGTGTGATCGTGGCGGCGGCGAGCCCGAGGGAGAGCAGCAGGCTTGGCACGAAGCCCGGCGCGGACAGGATCCGCCCGTACGCGGCGAGGGAGAGGCCGCCGTCCCCGGTACGGACGGTGAACCAGAACGACACCGCCATCGGGACGGCGAAGTAGAGCGCCGCGAGGCCCAGGACGAGCCGGCGCCAGACCCGCCCACCCCGGGGAGTCGCGGCGGCGGGGCCGGCGGCGGCCTCGGGGATGACGGCTACCGCAGCCATCGGGAACTCCTCCTCTGCAGCGGCAGGTAGACCGCCATCACCAGCAGGGCGACGACGATCATGTCGAGGCTGAGCGCGAGGGCGATGTTCTCGTAGCCGACGAGGACGTCGCCGGTGAGCGCGTCGGCGATCTGCAGGGTGACCAGCGGAACCGTGCTGCCGACCATCGCCGCGGCGGTGGCGTAGGCGGCGAACGCCCCGCCGAACAGCAGGACGACACCGCCCAGCAGGGCCGGGGCCAGCACCGGGACGCCGACGTGGCGCCAGAACTGCCAGGTAGTGGCGCCGCTGTTGTACGCCGCCTCCCGCCACTGCGGACGCAGCCCGTCCAGCGCCGGGGTCACGACCAGCACCATGAGCGGCACCGAGAAGTACAGGTAGACCAGCGCCAGGCCCCAGAAGTTGTACAGCACCCCGGAGCCCAGCCCCAGCATGGTGGTGACCACGCCGGAGTTGCCGAGGGTGGCGATCCAGACGAACGCCAGCGGCACGCCGCCGAAGTTGGCCAGTACGCCGGAGAAGGTCAGCACGGTCTCGCGCAGAGCCCGGAACCTGGAGGTGATCACGGCCTGGGCGAGGATCGTCCCGGCGACCGCGCCCGCCACCGCGACCACGGCCGACAGTCGCACGCTGCTGGAGATCGTGCCGAGGTAGGGGTCCTGGAGGCTCCGGGACAGGTTGGCCGTGCCGAACGTGGACGTCCCGGTGGCCGGGTCCTCGACGGTGAACGCACCGGCCAGCAGGGTGAGCACCGGGATTCCGAACGCGACGGCCACGACGGTGAGCAGCGGCACGGCGCCCGGCCAGCCCCGCGACCGGCCCGGCGACCGACCTCGTGACCGGCCCGGCGCCCGGTCCGGCGACCGGCCCGGCGACCGACCTCCTGACCGGCCCGGCGATCGGTCCGGTGACCGCTCCCGGCCGTCGCCGGGAGCGGTGGCCGGGACCTGGGCGGGAACGGCCATCAGCCGGCGACCGCGGCGCCCCAGCCGGTGGCCAGGACCTCCTTGGCCTTGTTGACCTGGGCCTCGGTCGGGAAGGCCGGGTCACCCTCGACCGGAGGCAGGTTGGCCTCGGCCGCCTTGTCGACCGTGCCGTCGGCCTGCATGGCGGGCAGCAGGACGGGGCGGGCGAAACCGCCCAGGTAGAGGTTCTGGCCCTCGGTGCTGTAGAGGAACTCCTGCCACAGGCGGGCGGCGGCCGGGTGCGGGGCGTCCTTGTTGATCGCCTGCGCGTAGAGCTGGAAGTACTTGCCGTCGGTGGGGACGACGGTCTTCCAGTCGATGCCCTTGGCCGCCATCTTGGGGGCGTAGGCGGCGTTGTTGTAGTCCCAGTCGATGCTGATCTGGGTCTCGCCCTTCTCGATGGTGGCCGGGGTGGTCTCCACCGGGTTGAAGTTGCCGCTCTCCTTGAGCTTCTTGAAGAAGTCGAGGCCGGGCTGGATGTCGTCGAACGAACCCCCGTTCGCCAGGGCCGCCGCGTAGACGCCCGCGAACGCCGAGCCCGACTTGGTGGGGTTGCCGTTCAGCGCGACCTTGCCCTTGTATTCGGGCTTGAGCAGGTCGGCGAAGGTCTCCGGGCACTTGGTGATCTTCTTGGCGTCGCAGCCGATGGAGACGTAGCCGCCGTAGTCGTTGAACCAGAGCCCGCTCGGCTCCTTCTGGTTGGCGGAGATCTTGTCCCACGTCTGGACCTTGTAGGGAGCGAACAGGCCCTCGGCGGCGCCGCTGATCGCGAAGGACTGGCCGAGGTCGAGCACGTCGGGTGCGCGGTCCTGGCCCTTGCGGGTCTTCACCGCGTTGATCTCGTCGGCGCTGGACGCGTCGGGGGTCTCGCTCTCGATCTCGATGCCGTACTTCGCGGTGAACGCCTCGATGATCTTTCCGTAGTTGGCCCAGTCCGGCGGGAGGGCGATGACGTGGAGCTTGCCTTCCTTCTTCGCGGCCTCCACGAGCTTGTCCAGTCCGCCGAAGTCGGCTGCGGAGGTGGCCGTCCTGGCGTCCGTGCCGGCCGGGGAGCCGCCGCCCGCGGCGCCGCCGGACGGGGTGGCGGTGGTCGGGGCGGCCCCGCACGCCGCGGTCCCCGCGAGGAGGAGCGCGGCCAGGCCGGTGAAGCGGACTCGGGATGCGGTCACGGTGTCTCCCAAGGAGGTTTCGCGGGATAATCACGAAAGTCGGCGAACTTGTCCAAACAAGCTAGGGTGCGTGGACCGGGGCCCGGTTGCGGCTCGGTGAACGCCGCGAGTACGTCGGCGAAATGCAAAAATCAGAGCCTTGCGGAGGGTCGGCCGTTGTCTGTGGTGGAGCCGGAGCCGGCCGTCCGGTGCGCGCAGCGGAGAGACCGTGCCGCCCGCCGGGCCGGGAGGGGGTGACGGTGGCGTCCCGCTATGTGCGCATCGCGGCGGAGCTGCGCGACGCGATCATGCGCGGGGAGTACGCCGTCGGCGCGCAGCTGCCCTCCGAGGCCGAGCTCGCCGCCCGTTTCGCGGCGTCCCGGGGCACGGTCCGCCAGGCGGTCGCGGTGCTCGCCAGCGAGGGGCTGGTCGGGTCCCGGCAGGGGGCCAGGCGCATCGTGCTCGGCCGCGAGCGCAGCCAGAGCTTCGCCGAGCTGCACAGCTTCGCGCAGTGGGCACGGGCGATGGGATACCGGGTCAGCGGGCGGGTGCTGGAACAGCGCCGCAGGGGTGCGAGCCCCATTGAGGCGGCCCGGCTGGCGCTCCAGCCGGGCGAGCCGGTCCTGGCGGTGCTCCGGCTGCGTTCTCTCGAAGGCGAGCCGGTCATGCTGGAGCGGACGGTCTACGCCGGCTGGATCGCCCCGGCCGTCGAGCGGGTCGATCCCGACTGCGAGTCGGTCACCCAGGCGCTCTACGAGAACGCCGGGCTGGTCTTCGCCTACGGTGAGCACCTCATCGACGCGGTGGCGGCCGGCGTCGAGGACTCCCGGCTGCTCGGAGTGCGGCGGGGCAGCCCGCTGCTGCGCCAGCGCCGGGTCACCACCACCCACGAGGGCCGCCCCGTCGAGTGGTCCGACGACCGCTACCGCGCGGGCAGCGTGACGTTCAGCATCCGCAACTCGGTGGACGCCAATCCACTGGTGCGGCAGATGGGGGACTTGCACTCGACGCCATAAGAACGTATGTTCGATATGCCAGGCCCGCCTTCCCCCGGGTGCTCGTCCGAAAGCCGCGGGAGAAGATGCGTTGAGCAGACTTTACGGCGACCCGATCGAGGTGTGGAGCCGCGAGGGGCAGCCCGTCCAGTTCGTCTGGCGTGACCGGCTCCACACGGTCCACCGGATCCTCGACCACTGGGTGGTCGCGCGTGAGTGGTGGAAGACCTCCGACAGCGATCCCGGCGAGCGCAGGTTCTGGCGGCTCGAAGCCGACCCGGGCGGCCGGGTCGGCGTCTACGAGCTCCGCTTCGACACCGCCGGAGAGGGCTGGCTGCTCATCAGGGCATGGGATTGACGCCGTATCCCCTCCGCGTCCTCCTCCGCGCCTCCCGCACGGGTCCGCCGGCCGGGAGGCACGGGAGGTGTGGCCCGTTCACCGGCCGGTCGAGGAGACCTGCTCGGTCTGCTCGGCGGCGCCCGGCGGGGTGGTGCCGGAGGTCCGCCGCAGGAAGGGCCGGGCCGTCAGCAGGCGCAGGGCTCCACGGCGGGCGTCGCGGCCGGCGCTGAGACGAGCACTGAGGCGAGCATTGAGACGGGCACTGGGGCGGGCGCCGGGGTGGGACCGCGGGGCCGGTTCCGGCGAGGGCGAAGGCTCGACGTGTGCCGCCGCTCTCCCGCCGCGGGGCCGGGAGCCCGCGGCCTGGACCGCGGTGACCTCCCGCACGGTCGCCGCGCACAGCAGGGCGGCGACCGCGACGGCGGACAGTTCGGCCGGGCCGATGCCGGTCAGGTCGGCGCCGCCGTGCGGGGCACCGGGCCACAACCGCACCAGCACCAGCACCAGCGCGGTCAGCCAGCTCAGCCACCAGACGGTCAGCAGCGCCAGCCAGCGCGGACGGCGATCCGCCGGCGGGCGGGCGGTCAGCCAGAGCCGGTCGACCAGCACAGCCGGCAGGACCAGGTTGGCCGCCGGCGCGAACCAGCTCGCGAGCGCGGGCGTCCGGGCCAGGCCCGCGCCGCGCCGGGCGCGCAGCAACCAGTTCAGGTACGCGACGGCGGCGGCCACCGCGGTCACCGCGACGAGGATGATCAGGACGGCGAAGACGGTGACGGCGCCGACGACGGCCTGGGCGCCGGGGGCATGGGGGTCGCCGCCCATCTCGGACACCTCCAGAACCAGGCGCCGCCCGCGTGCCCGCTCGAACACCACCAGCGCGGTGAGCGCGAGCACCAGCGCGGTGAGAGCCAGGTAAACGGCCGAAGCTGCCTTCTTCTGTGGAGATGGGATAGAGCGCATGTATATCTCCCCCCGCATGCGCCGAAGGACCTGCCTTTCTTCTATCCCGTCAGCTCTCCGGCTAATCAGCCCACGATGCCCGACTCCCAGGCCCAGGCCGCGATCTCCACCCGGTTCCTGGCGCCCAGCTTCGTCTGGATGCTCCCCAGGTGTGTCTTGACCGTGGACAACGAAACGAACAGTTCCGCGGCCACCTCCTGGTTGGTCCGGCCCCGGGCGACCAGGCGCACGACGTCCAGCTCCCGTTCGGTGAGCGGCTCGCTCGGCTGCCGGGTGGCGCCGGCCCGGGGGTGGGCCAGGTGTTCGAGCAGCCGCACGGTGACCGAGGGCGACACCAGCGCGTCACCGGCCGCCGCCGCCCGGATCGCCTCGATGAGCAGGGTCGGGCCGCTGTCCTTGAGCAGGAAGCCGGTGGCTCCCGCGCGCAGCGCTCCGTAGACGTACTCGTCCAGATCGAAGGTGGTGACGATGACCACCCTCATCGGGTCGGCCACCCCGGGCCCGGCCAGCAGCCTGGTGGCCTCCAGGCCGTCCAGCTTGGGCATCCGGATGTCGAGCAGGCACACGTCCGGCCGGAGCCTGCGCGCCTGCTCGACGGCCTCGGCCCCGTTGGCGGCGGTCGCCACGACCTCGATGTCCTGCTGGGCGTCCAGAATCATCTGGAAGCCGGTCCGTACCAGTTCCTGGTCGTCAGCGATCAGCACCCGAATTGTCACCCGGCCGATTCTGCCAGCCCGCCGGCCGGTCCGGGGCCCGCCCGGCGGCCTGGGGATCGTCCGTGACCGGCCGGTGCGCCGGAGGGGCACGGTGACGGCGGGGCACCCTGAGGTGTGGGCGGAGTCGGCCGTTCGGCCGAGTCCCTCCCGGCGTGAAGGGACGGTCGGCCGATCCGCCGGGCCGTCCCCGCGCGGGAGGGTCGTTCCCATGAGTGTTGTTCTCGAAGGCTTCGGCCTGGTCAAGCGGTTCGGCTCGACCACGGCCCTCGACGGCGTCGGGCTGGCGATCCACGGCGGCGAGGCTGTGGCGATCATGGGTCCGAGCGGGTCGGGCAAGTCCACGCTGCTGCATTGCCTGGCCGGGATCATGAAGCCGGACGCCGGGGAGGTGCATCTGCTCGGCCGTCGCATCGACACGATGGGCGAGCGGGAACGCAGTGCGCTGCGGCGCACGCGTTTCGGGTTCGTGTTCCAGTTCGGCCAGCTCCTGCCCGAGCTTCCCGCGGAGGAGAACGTCGCCCTGCCGCTCATGCTCGGCGGCGTCTCGCGGGCCGACGCCGTGCGGCAGGCCCGTGAGTGGTTCGTGCCGCTCGGCCTGGCCGGCATGGAGCAGCGCCGCCCCGGGGAGCTCTCCGGTGGCCAGGCGCAGCGGGTGGCGATCGCCCGCGCGCTGGTCACCCGGCCCGCGGTCGTCTTCGCCGACGAGCCGACCGGGGCGCTCGACCAGGCCACCGGCCACGACACCATGCGCCTGCTGGCCGACGCCACCCGGCGCAACGAGGCCTCGCTGGTCGTCGTCACCCACGACCCCCAGGTGGCCCGCTGGTGCGACCGCACGGTCGAGGTCCGCGACGGACGTCTCCTGCCCGGCACCGGAGTGGTGCCCGGCGCGGTCTCCGGAGCGGCGGGATGAGCGGGTCGATCGGCCTGAGCTGGCGGCTGCTGCGCGGCGGGGGCCGCCGCGGCCTGCTGGGAGCGGGCCTGACCATGGCCGCGGTGGCGGTCTCCACGGCGCTGCTGCTCTTCGCCGTCGTGGCCAATCTCGGTTTCGCGGGGCGGGCCGAGCGGGAGGCGTGGCGCAACCCGGTCGCCGCCACCGCCGGGGCCGTCGCGATCGAGGCCGTCCACACGGACTACGTGCGCGACCGGCGGATCATCGTCGTGGATCTCGCGGCACTCGGGCCGCAGGCGCCGCCACCGCCGCCCGGCCTGGCCCGTTTCCCGGCCCCGGGGGAGATCTGGCTCTCACCGGCGCTCGCCGGGCTCGCCGGGGAGCTGCCCGCCGACCAGCTCGCCGACCGTCTCCGGGGCAGGCGTGGCGGGACGGTCGGCGACGAGGGGCTCGTCCACCCGGGTGAACTGCTCGTGGTCCGCGGGCAGACCGCCGACGCGCCGGTGATGCGGGCCGACGCGCCGGTCGACCCGCGCACCGGCGTCGCCCCCACCCGGATCGCGGACTTCCGGGGGGAGCCGACGCAGAACGCGGAGGCGTACAAGGCGCTCGGCCTGATCGCGAGCGTGCTGATGGTCGTGCCGCTGCTGGTGTTCGGGGGCGCGGCGGCCCGGCTCACCGTCGCCCGCCGGGACCAGCGCCTGGCCGCGCTCCGGCTGGTCGGCGCGTCACCCGGCCAGGTGGTCGCGATGACCGTCGTCGAGGCCGTGATCACCGCGTTCGGCGGCGCGCTGCTGGGGCTGACCCTGTACGGGCTGCTCACCCCGCTGCTCGCCCGGATCGAGATCGCCGGGGGCTCCTGGTTCCTGGCCGACCTGTGGCCCGGTGTCCTGCCCGTGCTCGCGGTGCTGCTGGCCGTGCCGCTGCTCGTCGGGGCGTCGGCCGTGGTCGGGCTACGCCGGGTGGTGGTCAGCCCGCTCGGCGTCGCCAAGCGGGAGACCCCGCCGGCCATGCGGTTCGTCCGGGTGGGTGCGCTGCTCGCCGTCCTCGCGGTGGTCCCGGCGCTCAACGGCCGCACCGAGGTGGGGGTGATCGCCGTGGTCATCGGCCTCGCCTTCCTGTGCGTCAACCTGGTGGGCCCCTGGGTCGTCGGCGTGATCGGCCGGATCACCGCCCGCGTCGCCCGTACTCCGGCCCGGCTGCTGGCCGGGCGCCGCCTGGTCGACGACCCCCGGGCCGCCTGGCGGACCGTGAGCGGCGTGGCCCTGACCGGGTTCGTGGCGGGGTTCATCGGCCTGGTCAGCCCCGCCGACCTCGTGGTGCACGATTCCCGCGGCGAGCTGCTCGTGTCGGCGCCCGCCGCGCGGTCGGCGGACCTGGCCGCCGAGGCGCGGGAGCGGCTGTCGGCGGCGAAGGTCCCCGCCGAGGTCACGGTCGGGGAGGGCGGCCGGACCGGCGGACGCAAGCCGATCATCATCTCGGTGGGGCGATCCGGCCCCGCGGGCGGGTCCACGGCCGGCACCTCGGCTCCGGCGGCCGGCACTCCGGCTCCGGCGGGTACGGCCGGGGTGGACGCCGCCCTGGTCGACCGGGCGCGCACCGCGCTGGACGGGCTGGTGCCCGGCCGCGTCGCGTCGTCGCCCGCGGACGAGGACCGGTTCAACTACCAGATCATCGACGACATCGGCGTCGGAACCGTCGTCGTGCTCACCGTCTCCTTCCTCGTCGCGATCGTCAGCGCGGGGATCACCGCGGCCTCGTCGATCCTCGACCGCAGGCAGACGTACGCGCTGCTCCGGCTGGCCGGCACCCCCCTTGAGGTGCTGAACCGGGCACGCCGGGCGGAGACGCTCGTCCCGCTGACGGTCATGGGCGGCGGGGCCGTGGCGGTCGGCATGTTCTGCGCTCTGCCGTTCGTGTCCATCGGGATGAACGTGACGGGTGCGGTCACCCTGCTGGTCTGCGTCGTCCTGGGGTTCGCCGGGGTGGTCGGCGCGGGCGCGGCGACCGCTCCGCTGCTGCGGTCCGTCACCGCCGACCCGGCCCCCCGGCCGGACTGACCCCGGTCTCGGGCCGCGACACGAATACCTACTCAACAGGTAGGGATAGTTGTAGACGTAGTGGCGGGTCGTTACCGTGAGTGTCACGGCAACCCCGGTCGGTGGGCGCACACCCCCGGCCGGGGTTTTCCGCGTAAAATTTTTTCCTCCCGCCGGTGATCGGGGCCCGGCGAAAGGCATTACTGGCCGTGGACGACCCCAAAGCGCGATTCACCGCGCTGTACGACCGGCACTACCGCAGCGTGTTCGGCTACGCGCTGCTGCGTGCCGAACGGCAGGCGGCCGAGGACATCACAAGTGAGACGTTCCTGATCGCCTGGCGGCAACTGGAGCGGCTGCCGGAGGAACCCCTGCCGTGGCTGCTCGGTATCGCCCGCAACCTGTTGCGCGCGCAGCGGCGCTGGGGGCTGCGGCGGCGGACGCTCGTCGAGCGCCTGGCCGAGCTGACCCCGGCCGGAGACGTGGCCGAGCAGGTCGCCGAGCGCGAGACGGCGCTCGCGGCACTCGCGGGACTCTCCGAGCGGGACGCCGAAGCCGTGATCCTCGCCAGCTGGTACGGGCTCGCCCCGGCCGAGGCCGCCAAACTCGCGGGCTGTTCCGCCCGCGCCTTCACCGTCCGCCTGCACCGCGCCCGCCGGCGCCTCGCCCAGGCACTCGACCCCACCCCGACCCTGCAGGAGCAGACATGAACGACATCGACGACCGCGTCCGCGCGCTACGCCCCGACAACCTCATGGAGGAGACCTACCGCAGCCGCCGCGACGCCGACCTGACCCGCGCCTTCGCCGAGACCGCGCCGTCCCGGCCCGCCGCGCGCTTCCGTCTCGCGGTGCCCCGCCTGTCCCTCGTGCCGCGGCTGCTGGTGGCCGGCGCGCTCGCGGCGGCGGCCGCCGCGGTGGTGGTCCCGGCCACGATGACGGGCACGACGGCGCAGCCCGGACCGGGGGCCGACCCGGTCCCGGCCGTGGCGGCGCCCAGCCGGTCGACGGCCGCTCCCGTGGAACTGACCGCCGGCACGTTCCTGCTGGCGGGCGCGGAGACGGCGGCGCGGGAGCCCGCGGACACCGGACGCTACTGGTTCGAGCGCACCCGCACCTTCGAGCCCGTCGGCTCCGGCGCCGTCGTCGCCCACACCGGAGAGATCTGGTACAACGGCCGCGACGGGCGGAGCTCCTCCAACCTCGACGTGAAGGTCACCTTCGCCGACGAGGCCGATGAGGCCGCCTGGCGTGAGAAGGGCTCCCCCCGCCTGTGGGAGGCTCCCAAGACGGAGGACTTCTCGAAGATCTCCCTGCAGACGAAGCTCGGCAAGCAGACGCTGACCCTGAACGACGAGCGGAAGCTTCCCGGTGACGCCGCGGAGCTGGAGCGGTGGCTGCGCGCGGCCCACGAGGACGGCCCGTTCGGCGAGTTCGTCTTCACGGCCGCGCGGCACATCCTCTCGTCCCCGGCGTCCCCGGCGACCCGGTCGGCGATGCTGCGCGTCCTGGCCGCCCAGCCGGGGCTGAAGCTGGAGCAGGGCGTCACGGACCCGCTCGGCCGCCCGGGCGTCGCGGTCACCACCGCCGACGGCCACCACCGCCTGATCGTCGACGAGTCGGGTGCCCGCCTGCTCGCCTTCGAGTACGACGGCCCGGACCAGGAGGGCCGGACCGCCGAGCGCGCCGTGGGGCTCCCGCTGCCCAAGGGGATGAAGGTCGCCTACGAGTCCTCCGGCTGGGTCCAGGAGCTCGGTGCCCGTAAGTAGGTCGGGTAGACAGGACGGGTAAGCAGGACAGGCCGACGTCCGCGGCCGGACCCGCCGGGACCGGCCGCGGACGTCCGTCCTCGTGGAGCCGCCGGGCCGGAAGCGGGCCCCGCCGGGGAGAGGGAGACGCCCCCAGGCCCCGCCGGTCGGTCTGGAGCCGCTCGGTCCGGAGCCGGTCAGCCCAGGACCAGGTCGCGGATCGTGCGCAGTGAGCGCTCGTCGCGGGGGCCCATGACCAGCAGGCTCGTCACCGGGCTCCGGCGCCAGGGCTCCAGGCGTTCGCGGATGCGGCCCGCGGGGCCGACCAGGGAGATGCCGTCGGCCAGCTCGTCCGGGATCGCGGCGAAGGCCGCGTCCCTGCGTCCGGCCAGGTAGAGCGCCTGGACCTCCCGCGCGGTCTCGGCGTAGCCCATCCTGCCGATGATGTCGGCGTGGAAGTTGCGGCTCTCGGCGCCCATGCCGCCGATGTAGAGGGTCAGCATCGCCTTGACCCCGTCCAGCGCGGCCCGGACGTCGTCGGTGACCAGCGTCAGGACCATGGCCGCGATGTCGAAGTCCGGCCCGGCCGCGGCGAGCGACGGCCCGTACATCCGTTCGATCCTCTCCGGGAACGCGAACAGCGGCAGCCAGCCGTCGGCGATCTCCGTGGCGAGCGCGACGTTCTTCGGGCCCTCCGCGCCGAGGTAGAGGGGGATCTCGGCGCGGAGCGGGCGGGTGATCAGCTTCAGCGGCTTGCCGAGGTTCGCGCCGCCCGGGTAGGGGAGCGGGTAGTGCTCGCCGTCGGAGGTCACCGGCTCCTCGCGGCGCCAGATCCTGCGCATGAGGTCCACGTACTCGCGGGTGCGCGCCAGGGGTTTCGGGAACGGCGCGCCGTACCAGCCCTCGACCACCTGGGGCCCGGACGCGCCGATGCCGAGCAGCAGCCGCCCGCCGGTGAGGTGGTCCAGGGTCATCGCGGTCATCGCGGTCGCCGCCGGGCTCCGGGCGGAGATCTGCGCCACGGACGTGCCGAGCTTGATCCGGGACGTTCGCGCGCCGTACCAGGCCAGCGGGGTGAAGGCGTCGCTGCCGTACGCCTCCGCGGTCCAGACGGACTCGTACCCCAGCCGTTCGGCGGCCTGGACGAGCTCGGTGGCGTCGTCGGCGTCGCGCTGCCAGTAGCCGAGGTTCAGTCCGAGCCTCAGATCGGTGCCCACACGGCCTCCTTGGGACGTACGCCGTTCACGCCTCCGCAATTAGAACATGTTCTATATGGATCGGTCGAGTGTGAGGTGTCGGAATTCGACACGCTGGGAAGCGTGCAGGTGTGCCCAACGCCCTTCGCAAACTCCTCTCGCTGGTGTCACTCCTCGCCCTCGTCGTGCCGGGAACGGTGATGACCGTTGCGTACGCGGCCGAGCGACCCAACATCGTGTTCATCCTGGCGGACGACCTGGAAGCGGGTGATCTCCGAAATTTCCCAAATATCCATAATCTCCTGGTGCGTGGTGGAACCGGTTTCAATCAGTTCTTCACCACCAACTCCTGGTGCTGCCCGTCGCGGGCGTCGATCCTGAGGTCCCAGTACGTGCACAGCCACGGCGTGCTCACCAACACCGCCCCCGAGGGCGGGTTCACCAGATTCCATCTCTCCGCCCTGGAACGTTCCACCATCGGCACGTGGATGCAGTCGGCCGGGTACCGCACCGGGCTGATGGGCAAATACCTCAACCACTACCCGGGCGGCGCCGCCGAGCCCACCTACGTGCCGCCGGGCTGGAACGAATGGGACGTCCCCGTACGCAACCTCTACGGCGAGTACGACTACACGCTCAACGAGAACGGCGTGCTGCGGGCCTACGGCTCCCTGCCGCACGACTACCTGACCGACGTCCT
Organism: Streptosporangium becharense; assembly: GCF_014204985.1. NCBI lineage: Bacteria > Bacillati > Actinomycetota > Actinomycetes > Streptosporangiales > Streptosporangiaceae > Streptosporangium > Streptosporangium becharense. The sequence continues at coordinate 5,672,187 of NZ_JACHMP010000001.1, forward strand.
GAGTCAGAAGGCCCGCGCGTTCGTCTCACAGCCGGGCGGCGACCCGTTCTTCCTCTACCTCGCACCGGTCGCCCCGCACAACCCGGCCAACCACGCCCTCCGGCACAGCGCGGCCTTCGCCGACGCCGTGGCACCCCGGCCGCCGTCCTTCAACCGGCAGGACGTCGCCGACGAGCCCCTCTGGCTGAGGTCCCTCCCGCTGCTCGGCCCCCGGGCGATCGAGAAGCTCGACGAGCGCCACCGCAGGCGGCTGCGCGCCATGCTCGGCGTGGACGACATGGTCGGCGCCCTGGTCGAGACGCTCCGGACCTCCGGGAAACTGGACGACACCTACATCTTCTTCGGCTCCGATAACGGGTTCCACCTGGGGCAGCACCGCCTCGCGCAGGGCAAGACGACCCCCTTCGACGAGTCGATCAGGGTGCCCCTGCTGGTCCGCGGGCCCGGTGTGCGGCCCGGCCATGTGGCCGGTGACCTCGCCGCCACGGTCGACCTGGCCCCGACCTTCGCCGAGATCGCCGGGACCCGGCCGCCCGACTTCGCCGAGGGCCGCTCCCTGCTCCCGATCCTGCGGGGGACCACGCCCCCGTCGTGGCGCCGGAACGTGCTGCTGGAGTTCAACCGCCCCACCGACCCGAGCTCGGCCCGGCAGACGCCGGTCCCCCCGTACCAGGGCATGCGCACCGAGCGGCACACCTTCGTCCGGTACGCCACCGGCGAGTACCAGTTGTACGACCTCGCCGCCGACCCCTACCAGCTGCGCAACCTCGCGGCCAGGGTCCCGTTCCCGGTGATCGCCGAGTTCGAGCGGCAACTCGACGCGCTCGTCTCCTGCGCGGGAGCCGGCTGCCGGTCAGCCGACTCCGTCACCCCGCCCGCCCTGCCCGCGATACCCGTCCCGCCCGTCGCTCCCGTGTCACCCACCGCTCCGGTGGTCCCCACTCCGTAGCGGACGCCGGATGTCGGGATAGGCGCGGTGGAGGTGGTCCTCGACGGCGGACGCGGCCTCGGCCGCGTCCCCGGTGGCGATCGCCCGGTAGATCCGGCGGTGGTCGGCCATGAGCCCGTCCGTGTCACCCAGGCGCTCGACGGCCTCGACCGCGTAGCGGCGCAGCGAGTCGCGCAGCGAGCGCATCATGGCGGAGGTCAGCCGGTTGCCCGACGCCTCGGCGACGGCCACGTGGAAGGCGGTGTCGTGCTCGACGAACTCCTCGGCCGTCGCCGCCTCCCCCATCCGTTCCAGGGCGGAGGCCAGGGCCGACAGGTCGGCGCCATGCAGGGCGGCGTGCGAGGCCGACCACTTCTCGATCATCAGCCGGGCGTCGACGACCTCCTCCAGTGACAGGCTCGCCAGCCCCAGGTGGAGCCTGAGCAGATCGGTCAACGCCCCCGCGGGCCTGGAGGTGAGCACCGCACCCGCGTCGGGCCCCCGCCCGACCTGTGACGAGACCACGCCCAGGGTCTCCAGCACGCGCATGGCCTCGCGGACCGACGACCGGCTGACCTGGAGCTGCTCGGCGAGCTGACGCTCGCCGGGCAGGCGGTCGCCGACCCTGAGCCCGTCACCCGCGATGCGCTGCTCGATCTGGGCGATCACGTCTTCGAACGCCCGGGTGCGCCGGACCGGCTGCCAGTCGCTCAAGGACCCTCCTCTTGTGGGGGATTATGGTCAGACCATACTGTGGTCGGACCATATAGCGGAAGGAGCGCCGTGCGCGTCGCCCTGTTCATCACATGCGTGAACGACACGCTGTTCCCCGGCACGGGGCAGGCGGTCGTCACGCTGCTGCGCCGCCTCGGCTGCGACGTCGAGTTCCCGCAGGCGCAGACCTGCTGCGGCCAGATGCACGTCAACACCGGATACCCCGAGGAGGGCAGGCGGCTGGCCGGGCACTTCGTGGACGTGTTCGCCGGATACGACGCGGTCGTCGCCCCGTCCGGGTCGTGTGCCGCGATGGTCCGCGAGCAGTACCCGCGGCTGGCCCGCACCACCCCGGCCCGCACCGCCGCGCCCGCGGGGCTCCTGACCGGCGGCTCCGCCCCCGCGACGGCCGAGCGGGACGACTCCTTCGCCCGGCGGGTCGCCGAGACGGTGCCGAAGGTCCACGACCTGTCCGAGTTCCTCGTCGACGTGCTCGGCGTCACCGACGTCGGCGCCTACTTCCCGCACCGGGTGACCTACCACCCGACCTGCCACTCCCTGCGCGGCCTCCACCTGGGCGACCGCCCCACCCGCCTGCTGCGGGAGGTACGGGGGCTGGAACTGGTCCCGCTGCCCGGTGCCGAGGAGTGCTGCGGCTTCGGCGGCACCTTCGCGGTGAAGAACCCGGCGGTCTCCGCCGCCATGTGCGCCGACAAGGTGCACAACGTCGCGAGCACCGGCGCCGAGGTGCTGTGCGCCGCCGACAACTCCTGCCTCATGCACATCGGCGGCACCCTCAGGCGCCAACGCACCGGGGTCCGCATCATGCACCTGGCCGAGATCCTCGCCTCGACGGAGGCGGCCCGATGAGCGGCGCCGGAACCTTCCTCGGCATGCCCGCCTTCCCGCACAACGCCGCGGCGGCCGTGCAGGACTCCCAGCTCAGGTTCAACCTCCGTAAAGCCACCCACACCATCCGCGGCAAGCGGGCCGCCGTGGTCGGGGAACTGCCCGACTGGGCCGAACTGCGCCGGGCGGGCAAGGAGATCAAGGACCACACCCTGCGCCACCTCGACCGCTACCTGCTCCAACTGGAGGAGGCGGTCACCGCGGCGGGCGGCCACGTCCACTGGGCGTCCGACGCCAAGGAGGCCAACCGGATCGTCGCCGACCTCGTCAAGGCGACCGGCGAGACCAGTGTGGTCAAGGTCAAGTCGATGGCCACCCAGGAGATCGGCCTCAACGAGGCGCTCCAGGAGGAGGGCATCACCGCCTACGAGACCGACCTCGCCGAGCTGATCGTCCAGCTCGGCGACGACTGGCCCTCCCACATCCTGGTCCCCGCGATCCACCGCAACCGCGCGGAGATCCGCGAGATCTTCCAGGAGAAGATGGCCGAGTGGGGCCGCGCGGCGCCCGAGGAGCTGACCGACGAGCCCCGTGCTCTCGCCGAGGCGGCCCGGCTCCACCTGCGCGAGCGCTTCCTGTCCACCAAGGTCGCGGTCTCCGGGGCCAACTTCATGATCGCCGAGACCGGCACGCTCGTGGTCCTGGAATCCGAGGGCAACGGCCGCATGTGCCTGACCCTGCCCGAGACGCTGATCAGCGTGGTCGGCGTCGAGAAGCTGCTGCCGACCTGGCGGGACCTGGAGGTCTTCCTCCAGTTGCTGCCCCGCAGCTCCACCGGCGAGCGGATGAACCCCTACACCTCGACCTGGACCGGCGCCACCGAGGGCCAGGAGTTCCACCTGGTGCTGCTCGACAACGGCCGCACGGACGTGCTGGCCGACGAGGTCGGCCGCCAGGCGCTGCGCTGCATCCGCTGCTCGGCCTGCCTGAACGTCTGCCCCGTCTACGAGCGCGCCGGCGGGCACGCGTACGGCTCCGTCTACCCCGGCCCGATCGGCGCTATCCTCACCCCGCAGCTGCGCGGCACGGCCTCCGCCATCGACGCGTCGCTGCCCTACGCCTCAAGCCTCTGCGGCGCCTGCTTCGAGGCGTGCCCGGTCGCCATCGACATCCCTGAGGTCCTGGTGCACCTGCGCGGCAAGGTCCGCCACGCGCGCGCCGAGCGGCTGGGCATGCGCGCGGCCGGGTGGATCTTCGACCGGCCCTCCCGGCTGGCCCGCGTCCAGCGCCTCGGCGGGCGCCTGCGCAGGTTCGTCCCCGGCCGCCTGCCCGGCCCGCTGTCGGCCTGGACCGACACCCGCGAGATCCCCGACATCCCCGCCGAGTCCTTCCGCGACTGGTGGAACCGCACGGACGGAGGAGCCCGATGACCGCCGGAGCACCCGCCGACCCCCGGCCCGCGGCCGAGATCGGCACGGGGACGAGCGCGAACAGCAGGGAGCGGATCCTGGCCCGGATCCGCTCGGCCGTCGCCGGAGCCCCCGACGCGCCGATCACCCGCTCCTACCGCACCTCCCCGGAGGCGACGGATGTGATCGGGCTGTTCGCCGAGCGGGTGGCCGACTACCGGGCCGTCGTGCACGTGGTGGACGGCTCCGAGGCGGCCGCGACGATCAGGGCGGCCATGGCCCGGCAGGGCGCCGTCCGGCTGGTCGTCCCGGACGGCCTGCCCGCCGAGTGGGCCCCGGACGATCCGGTCGCCGACGACCCGCGGCTCACCGCGGCGGAACTGGACGCGGTCGACGGAGTGATCACCGGATGCGCGGTGGGCATCGCCGAGACCGGGACGATCGTCCTGGACGCGGGGCCGGGCCAGGGACGCCGCGCGCTGACCCTGGTGCCCGACTACCACCTGTGCGTCGTACGCGCGGACCAGATCGTCGCGGGCGTCCCCGAGGCCGTCGCCCGGCTCGACCCGGCCAGACCCCTGACCTGGATCAGCGGGCCCTCGGCGACCAGTGACATCGAGCTGAACCGGGTCGAGGGCGTGCACGGCCCGCGCACCCTCGAGGTGGTCGTCGTCCGCTGAACCGGCCGGATCCGCTCCCGGGAGATCGGCTCCGGGAGCGGATCCGGCCGATCGTCGACCGGGCGGCGCCGGGGCTAGTCGCGCTGCTGTTCCCCGCCGAAACCGAGCGCGTCCGCCACGTCCTCCATGTTCTCGAACGTCCGGTCCGGCAGCGACCGGACGGCGGAGAGCACCGGATCGGGCGCCGACTGCTCCTCCGCGCGGGCGATGAGAGTCGCGCGGTCGGCGGGGAACGCGTGGACGCCGCTGATCCACCTGGCCAGGTTGCTGCGGCGGTCCACATCCTCCGGACTCATCCCCTCCGGGGAACCCGGCTCGTGCGCCGGCGGGCGCGGCGTCGAGGCCAGGTCCTCCTCACCCGGCGCGCCGAGGGGCTCGGGCTCCTTCCACTCCTCCGCGCGGCCGTCGTCCCCGCCCTGCACGATGCCCTGGGTCTCGTGCTTCTGTTCCTCGTCCAGGCGTCGGCCGTGCTTGGTGCTTCCCCGTTCCATGGTCGTCATCCCTTTCTCCATCGGACCAGGGGCCTTACCCGCCCCGCCCGGGGCAAACATCCGGACCACGGCGGGGCGGCCCCGCGTCGCCGGTGAGCCGGTCACCCGCCGGGGTGTCTCGCGTCGCCGGTGAGCCGGTCACCCTGTCGGGTGGTCCGCGTCGCGGTGAGCCCGGCCGCCCGCCGGCGCGCGCCGCACTGGACCTCTCCCACGAACACGGCTAGCGTCCCAGGGCATGCGACCCAGACCTCCCGGCTGATCGCGGGCGTGGTGGTGAGCGCCACACCTCCGGCGGTCGGCGCCGCGCCGGCGATCACCGCTGCCCGTCCGGCGCCCGCCCGTTCACCGCCCGCCCGGCATCTCCTCGTTCGCCGCCCGCCCGTGGCACCCGTTCGAAAATCGCATGACTTTACCCGTCCGTTACCTGTCCACGCCGTGGCATCATCGGATATCCTCGCGAGTCGCCACTGCGTATCCCCAGGTCAAGGTCATTGGAGTCCTGTTTCCATGAAACCGCCGCTGCTGCTCATCGGGCAGGGCTCGAACGATGACAGCGGGTCCGCTGAATTCGGTAGGTTCGTCCATCGGCTCCGATGCCGTCTGGACCAGACGGCGGCCGACGTCTCCGGTGGCTACATCGCCAAGGCCAGACCGCGCCTCAGCGACTCCGTCGCCTCGCTGGTCGCGCGTGGCCACCACCGGATGGTGGTCCAGCCGATGAGCCTCACCGGAGACGTCTGGCTCGGTGCCGACATCCCCTCCGCGATGGCGCGCGAGCAGGACAAGCACCCCATGCTCACCTGCGACTACGGCCGTCCTCTCGGCTCCGACCCGCGCGTTCTCGCGCTGCTCGCCGAGCGCCTGGCCGACGCCGCCGCCGAGGTCGCCAGCCTCCGCCTGGTGCCCGCCGCAGCGGGGCCGCTCGACGACGAACCGGAGCGCATCGAGATCGGTGAGACAGCCGTGGTCCTGGTCGGCGACGGCTCCACCAACCCCGAGACGAACGCCGACGTGCACCGGGTCTCCCGTCTGTTCTGGGAGACCCACGCCCACGAGTACCTGACCGTGGAGACGGCCTTCGTCTCCCTCACCCCACCCGGCGTCCCCGGAGGCATCGAGCGCTGCCGCCGGCTCGGCGCCAGGCGCGTGATCGTGGTGCCCTACCTGCTGTTCGCCGGCGGCGTGCTCGACCGCGTCTGGGCCCAGGCCATGGCCTACGCCGCGGGCCACCCGGAGCTGGACGTCCGCTGCGCCGACGTCATCGGCGACTGCGAGGGCCTGGCCGACGTGGTCATCGACCGCTACGAGGAGGCGCTCAGCGGCATCACCTGGTGACTCCGCTCGGTGACCTCGGCGTGACCTTTCACTGGAACTCCCCGGAACATCGTTTCCGGGGGACACTGGATCACATGACCATCCTTGAGCAGACCATCGCGGCGATCCGTCCCGCCGACCCGGCGGCCGTCGCCGAGGCCCGCGCGCACCAGGACCGCCTCACCAAGCCGCGGGGTGCCCTCGGCGCGCTGGAGGACGTCGCGGTACGGCTGGCCGGGGCCTCCGCGGTCAGTCCTCCGCCGCTCCCGACGCCTCCGGCTCTGGCGATCTTCGCCGCCGACCACGGCGTGCACGCTCAGGGAGTGAGCCCGTGGCCGCAGGAGGTCACGTTGCAGATGGTCGGCAACTTCCTCGCCGGCGGCGCCGTCGCCAACGCCTTCGCCGCCCAGGTCGGCGCCTCGGTGACGGTCGTGGACGTCGGCGTCGCCGCCGACCTCGACCCCGCACCCGGCCTGAGGATCAGCAAGGTCGCCTACGGCACCGCCGACATGTCCCGCGGGCCCGCGATGACCGCCGTGCAGGCGACCGCCGCGCTGGAGGCCGGCATCGCCGTGGCGCGCGACCTCGTCGACGCCGGAGCCCGCTGCCTCGTCACCGGCGACATGGGCATCGCCAACACCACCGCCTCGGCGGCGCTGATCTGCGCGTTCACCGGGCACGACGCCGCGGTCGTGACGGGCAGGGGCACCGGTGCCGACGACGAGACCCTGGCGCGCAAGGTCGCCGTGGTCCGCGAGGCGCTGCGGGTGAACGGGCTGGCCGGTCCGCAGGGCGTCCCCTCGGGAGCGGGCGCGCTGGAGACGCTGGCCGCGGTCGGCGGCCTGGAGCACGCGGCGATCGCCGGGTTCATCCTGGGCGGGGCGGCGTGCGGGGTGCCGGTGATCCTGGACGGCGTCATCGCGGGATCGGCGGCCCTCGCGGCGGCCGCGCTGGCACCGGCCGCCGTCGACCACTGTGTGGCGGGGCACCGGTCGGCCGAACCGGGCCACGCCGTCGCGCTCGACCACCTCGGTCTGCGTCCCCTGGTCGAGCTGGAGCTCCGGCTCGGTGAGGGAACCGGCGGCCTGCTCGCCCACCCGCTGGTCTGCGCCGCGGTCAGGGCCATGCGGGAGGTGGCGACCTTCGACTCCGCCGGTGTGACCGAGAAGGAGGCCTGACCTGGAGAAGGCCCGAGCCCACCCCGCCGGTCGCGGCCGGCCCGCACGTCGCCCGTGCGGGTACGGGGCAGCGAAGAGACCGCCACCAACCGGTAGGTTTACCTCTTAACACGCCATGCTTCACAATTCTTCGCGAACGGGAGATCTTCCGCCATGTCGCCCTACCTGCTCGGTCTGCGTCTCTCCGGGCGGCGGGTGCTCGTCGTGGGCGGGGGGCGCGTCGCCCAGCGGCGGGTTCCGGCGCTGCTCGACGCCGGTGCCCTGGTCACCATCGTCTCGACGAGTGTCACGCACGCCCTCGACGACCTCATCGCGAGCGGTCGTGTGACCTGGGAAGCCAGGCCGTACCAGGTCGGTGACGTGGACGGCGCCTGGCTGGTCCAGGCGTGCACCGACGACCGCGCCGTCAACGCCGCGGTGGCGGCCGAGGCCGAGGCCAAGCGGATCTGGTGCGTGCGCGCCGACGACAGGGACGCCTCGGCGGCCTGGACCCCCGCCAGCGGCAAGGTGGACGAGATCAGCGTCGCGGTCACCGCCGGCGGCGACCCCCGCCGGGCGGCCGGGATCAGGGACGCCGTCGTCGACGCGCTCCGCGACGGCACGGTCGACGCCCGGCGCAACCGCGCGAAGCCGGTCGGCGTCGCCCTCGTCGGTGGCGGGCCGGGTGACCCCGCGTTGATCACGGTCCGGGGCCGGCAGTTGCTCGCCCAGGCCGACGTGGTCGTGGCCGACCGCCTCGCCCCCCAGGCCCTGCTCGACGAGCTGTCCCCGGACGTGGAGCTGATCGACGCCGCCAAGATCCCCTATGGCCGCTACCTGGCCCAGGAGAAGATCAACGAGCTGCTGATCCAGCACGCGAAGCAGGGCAAGTTCGTCGTCCGGCTCAAGGGCGGCGACCCGTTCGTCTTCGGCCGGGGCGGCGAGGAGATGCTCGCCTGCGCACGCGAGGGCATTCCGGTGATCGTGGTCCCCGGGATCACCAGCCCGGTCGCGGTACCCGCCGCGGCGAACGTGCCGGTCACCCACCGCGGGGTGAGCCAGGAATTCCATGTCGTCTCGGTGCACGTCCCGCCGGGTGACGAGAAGTCCACCGTCGACTGGCCCAACCTGGCGCGATCCGGCGGCACGCTGGTCCTCATGATGGCCGTGGAACGGATCGGGGTGATCGCCGAAACGCTGATTCACGAGGGACGTTCGCCGGAAACTCCCGTAATGGTGGTACAGGACGGTACTCTTCCCACCCAGCGAGCTCTTTACGCCACGCTCTCCACCGTGGCGGAGCGCGTGAGCGCGGCTGGGATCCGGCCACCTGCGATCGTGATCGTCGGCGATGTCGTGAAGGTCGGCCAGGAGGTCGAGATGGTTCGAGCGGAGCGAGTACCGTGAGGTCGCCTGGTAACGGGCCCCCTCGTCCGGGGGGTCGTGACCCTCGCCCCACCGGCGGCCCGCCGGAGCCGTCCGGCGACGCGCCGCCGGGTGACGCCGAATCCGCCGGCGAACAGACGGTGACCTTCGGCGCCATCCGCCCCGGCGACGGCGCCCCCAGCGGCCGCATCCGCCCCCCGGCCGCCGCCGTCTCACGCCCCGATCCCGGTGCCCCGGCGCGGCCGGGCGCTCCGGCACCCGGCCGGTCGTCCGCACCCGGTGGGGCCGCGGGCGAGGACGCCATGGCGGCGTTCCACGCCGCCGCGGCCGCCGCCCAGGCCACCATCGCGGCCATTACCGCCGCCAAGACCGCCCCCCAGAACTCCAAGCCCGCCCCTCCGGATCCCACGCCGGCGTCCGCGGTCCCGCACGTCGCGCAGCCGCCGCCGGCGCTCAAGCCCGCCCCCAGGACACCGCCGACCGGCCCGGCGACGACCGTGCCGGCCACTGGGCCGACCACCGTGCCGGCCACTGGGCCAGCCACCGCACCAGCCACCGCGCCGCCGCTGCGCGCTGGACGGGTGTCCGATCCGGGCACCGACGTGGCCGAGAAGGCCGAAACCATCACCCGGCCCGTCACCGCCCCCGAAACCGTCATCGGGCCCGTCACCGGGAACGACGGCCCGGTGAAGGACACCCGGAGCGTGACGGCGTCGGTGGACGCCCGCCGGAAGGCGGTGCCCGGCACCGCGGACGAGGCGGACGGCGAACCCGGGGACGGAAAGGCGCCCGAAGCCCGGGGAGACGGGCCCGCCGGCGACGGGTCCGTTCAGGACGGGGAAGGCGCCGATGAGGTCGCGGAGGACGTAGCCGTTCAGAACGGCGGGTCCACGGAGAACATGGAGGCGGAGAACGCGGCCGATCGGGGCGGCGAGCCCGCTGAGGACGTTGTCGCCGAGGACACCGGACCCGCCGAGGACGAGGGAGTCCAGGACGGTGACCCCGCCGAAGACGTGGCCGAGGGTGACGGGTCCGCGAAGGACGCGGTCGCCCAGGATGACGGGCCCGCCGGGACGATGGTCGCCGAGGACGCCGGCTCGGCCGGGGACGGGGGCGTCCGGGACGGTGACCACGCCGGGAAGGTTCGGGCTGACGGGCCCGTGAAGGACGGGACGGGCGAAGGCGCACAGCAACCCGCCGCCGGAAAAGGGACCGGCCCGGACGCGGAGGAGGGGAAGGCGCGCACCGGGCGGGTGCTCGACACGCCCCTGCCCGACTCCGCCGCCGAGGCGCTGACCACCGCGCTCGCAGCGGTGCGCGCGGGAGTCACCGACCTCCGCTTCGGCCTCGACCTGCCGGGTGCCGAGGAGGCCAGGCGGGTGCAGGGCGAGATCCTCGCCCAGCTCGACGACTATGTCGTTCCCAGGGTGCGTACGAGCGCCTCTCCCGCGCTCATCGCCATCGCGGGCTCCACCGGCGCGGGCAAGTCCACGCTCGTCAACTCCCTGGCCAAGTCCGGGGTCAGCGCGACCGGCGTACGCCGCCCGACCACCGGCACACCGATCCTGGTCTGCCACCCGGACGACCACGAGTGGTTCGCCGAAGGCGACCTGCTCGGCGGTCTCCGGCGGCTCGGCGAACCCACCCCCGGGACGACCGGCGGTATCGTGCTCGTCTCCGCGGAGGACATCCCTCCCGGCGTGGCCCTGCTCGACACCCCCGACATCGACTCCGTCGTCGAGGAACACCACGAGACCGCCCACCGCATGCTCGACGCGGCCGATCTGTGGATCTTCGTCACCACCGCCGCCCGGTACGCCGACGCCCCGGCCTGGCGGCTCCTCCGGCTGGCCAAGGAGCGCGGGGCCCGGCTGGCCATCGTGCTCTCCCGGGTGCCCCCGAGATCCCGAGAGGTGGTCACCAAGCACTTCGTCCGGATGCTCACCGAGTACGGCCTCGGCGAGGTCGACCGGTTCGTGATCAACGAGGGCAAGGTCACCGACGGCATGCTCCCCGACGACGAGGTCGCCGAGTTACGGCGCTGGCTGACCGAGCTGTCGGTCGACGAGCGGCGCCGCGAGCAGGCCGTGCGGGCGACCCTGGACGGCGTGCTCAACAGCTTCCGCACCCGCGTCCCCGCCCTCGCCAAGCACATGGAGATGCAGGTCGCCTTCCGGAGGGAGCTGCGCGGCGATGTGGACGGCGCCTACGCGCGCGCGCTCGCCGGGATCGAACGGAACACCGGGGACGGCTCGCTGCTCCGCGGCGAGGTGCTCGCCCGCTGGCAGGACTTCGCCGGGTCAGGCGACCTCATGCGAGCTCTGCACCTGCGCAAACCCGGACGCCTGGGGGCCAAGGCCGTCCGGCAGACGCCCGAGCGACTCACCGCGCTGAAGGCCGCGCTGCGGGCCGGACTGGAGTCGGTCGTCGTCTCAGCCGCCCAACGGGCCGCGGAGGAGGCCGCCGCGCGCTGGCTGCAGCGTCCCGGCGCCGAGGAGCTCCTGTCGGCGGTGCCGGGTCTCGGCCACGCCTCCGACGAGATCGCGCGCAGGACCGGCCGTACCGTCGCCGCGTGGCAGGACCACATCACCGAACTGATCCGGACCGAGGGCGTGACCAAGAGGTCCGTGGCCCGGGTGATCTCCTTCGACGCGGAGTCGCTGTCGCTGATCCTGACCATCGGGTTGCTCGGCAACGACTCCACCCCGGTGGAGGGGACCGCGGGCACCCTGCCGGGGCGGCTGGTGCACGCCCTGCTGGGCGCCGAGTCACTGCGCAACATCGGCGGCAAGGCCCGCAGCGACCTGCGCGCCCGGATCGGCCTGCTCTTCGACGAGGAGATCATGCGCTACGTCCAGGCCCTCGACAGCGCCGGCATCCCCGACGAAACCGCCGCCACCCGCCTCTACCAGGCAACGTACAACCTTGAGGTCGCCCGATGAGTGTTGGCACCACCCAGACGCGCCAGGGTCTCGGCAGCCGGCTCGCCGCGCTCGCCCGGATCGTGGAGCTGGGGCCGGGCAGGGTCGATCCCAAACTCCTCGCCGAGGCGGGCAGGCTGCTGCTGCGCGCCGGTGACAGGCTCAAGCTCTCCTCCGAGCACACCGTGGTGGCCCTCGCCGGGGGCACGGGCAGCGGAAAGTCGACGCTGTTCAACTCGGTCTCCGGCCTGGAGCTGTCGCCGACGGGTGTGCGACGCCCGACCACCGCCCGCACCCACGCCTGCGTCTGGGGGCTGGAGGGTGCGGGCCCGCTGCTCGACTGGCTGAAGATCCAGTGGCGGCACCGTTTCGCCCGGGCCAGCGCTCTGGACCGGGGGGAGAGCCAGTTGCACGGACTGATCCTCCTCGACCTGCCCGACCACGACTCCATCCGGGCGCTGACCGACAACGAGGCCGATCGGCTCATCCAGGTCGCCGACCTCGTCGTGTGGGTGCTCGACCCGCAGAAGTACGCCGACGCCTCCACGCACCGCCGTTACGTGACCGACCTGGCGGGTCACGAGGCGGTGACGGTCTTCGTGCTCAACCAGGCGGACCGGCTCGAACCGGAGGAACTGGCCGAGTGCATGGCCGACCTCGACGGTCTGCTGCGCCGCGAGGGTGTCGAGAACCCCGTCATCGTCGCCACCTCGGCGACCACCGGCCAGGGCGTCGACAACCTCAAGGCGGTCATCGCCGAGGCCGTGACCAACCGCAGGGCCGCGGTCCAGCGACTGGAGGCCGACCTCGACCGGCTGACCCGCCGGCTGGTGAAGGCCATGCCCGTGCAGGACGCTCCCGTCCCGCCCTCCTCCATCGACGACGCCCGCCGGATCGGTCTGGCCGACGCCCTGTGCGACGCGGTCGGCGTGCCCGCGATCGGCGAGGCGATGGAGAACGTCTACGCCGCGCGATCCGCCGAGTGGGTCGGCTGGCCCTACCCCCGCTGGATCGCCGGGCTCCGCCCCGATCCGTTGAAGAGCCTGCGCCTGGGTGACCTGAGGGACGAGATCCGGGGGATCGGCGGATCGGTCAGCGCGCAGCCGGCCGAGGTGGACGCCGCGATCCAAGCGCTCGCCGACGGTCTGACCGTCGGCATGCACGAGGCGTGGCGGAACGGTGTCCGTGAGGCCGCGCGGTCGCGTTCGGCGCAGCTGCCCGAGGCGCTCGCCGAGGAGCTGACCGAGGTCGCCCCGCGCCTCGACCGGGTTCCCGGCTGGTGGCGGGCGCTCCTCGTCTGGCAGTACCTCCTGGTCGGGCTCTTCGTGGCGGGTCTCGCCTGGATCGGCACCGCACTCGTCTACGGCGTGTTCGGCGCGGCGAACCCGCCGGCCGCCCTCGGGCTGTTCGCCGACGCCGCGTCCCTGCCGTGGGTGGGGCTGATGGTGCTGTCGGTCCTCGGGCTCGGCGCGCTCACCGCCGTGGCGAGCCGCAACTTCATCGTGCTCGGCGCGGGGACGGAGCGGGAGGGCATGGAGCGGGAGATGCGCCGCAGGGTCGCGGGGATCGCCCAGAGCATGGTCATCGAACCGGTGGAGCGCGAGCTGGCCCGCTATAACGAGTTCTACTCGGCGGTGCGCGCCGTCCACGACTGATCGGCCCGGTTGTCCACAGGCCGTGCTCTCGGCCGACGGTCATCCACAGAACGCGGTTCTGCTCCTCGTGTGGGGGGCAGGACGGGCCATCGTGTCTTCCAAGCCGCCGGCAGCCCGCCGGCTCCATGGGAGGCACGATGAACGACATCCACGTCACGCTGACCGGTAACATCGCGGCTCCGCCGCGCCAGCACACCTTCCCCGACGGTTCCCGGGTCACCTCGCTCAAAGTGGCCTCGACCAGCCGATACTTCGACCGTGAGAACCAGCAGTGGCGCAACGGCGAGACCACCTACTTCGGCGTCCGCTGTTTCCGGGGCCTCGCCGACAACGTCGTCCGGTCGGTTCAGCTGGGCCAGCCGATCGTCGTCCAGGGCAGGCTGAGAATCCGTGAGTTCGTCCACGAAGGCGAGCGCCGTTTCATGCCTGAGGTGGAGGCCAACGCGCTCGGCCACGACCTGCGCTGGGGCGTCGGCAGTTTCGACAAGCCCCAGCGTGGCGGGACGGCCCCGCTGCTGGGGCGCGACGAGCGGATCGAGCTCGACCGCGAGACGTCCGACTGGGCCATGAGCGGCGGTGTCCCCGTTCCGGAGGACGCACCGGGTTCGCCGGCCACTCCGGGTTCTCCGGCGACTGTCGCCGCCGGCTTCGCTGACGGGCCGTCCACGGCCGGTGCGCGGGCATCGCGCGCGGAGGCGGCCGGGGCCGGGGCCGCCACCGCGGAATCGGTCGCCGCCGGAACCGCCGCAGGTGAGGTGGCCGCGGGCTCGGCGGCAGACGTTCCGCAGCCGCAGGACATCGCGGCAGCCAGGCGGAGAGCACCGAGGGGTGCGGCGGCCAGACGCTCCGCCACGGAACAGGAGAAGAACGAGGTCGTCTCCGATCCGGAGGAGACACCCTGGCCCTTCGAAGAGCGCCTGGCGGCCTGACCCGTCCTCGCGGCCGGGGCGTCCCGGCAGCCCGGCGGGGAGGGCGGGAAGAACACGCGTCCCCCGGCGGAAACATTCCGCCGGGGGCTGGAGCGCGCGGTTTCGGACTGAACGACGTGGCTGGGAGCCGGACGGACGCCCGGCCGGGAGCCGTCAGACGGGCGATGGCTCATGGGCCTGCGACAGGGCGGTCATGGTCTCGTGACAGGGCAGGGGGTGAGGGGCATCGGCCGGACGTGGTCGGTGCCTCGCCAGGTGAACGCGGTAGCGCCGGAATACCGGCCGATGGTCTTGCCCGTGTCAGATGCCGAGACACCCGTCAGGTGCCGAGACACCTTCAGGTCCAGGTCACACCCCGCAGCATGGCTGCTCCTTCCCCACACGGCCCGCTCGCGGGCGAGCGGTTTGCAGATCGTGGGTCACCCGACAAGCCGACCCACTCCGCCCAAGGTAGCGGTTCCCATCGCGCAGCGCACACTCCGCAACTATTGTGTTACACATCGTTAGTCGGAGAGGGGGACGACATGGCGGCTTCCAGTCATACCTCGGTCAAGTCACGTGACGGCGTGACGTCCTTGGCCGACCGGTGGCCCTTGCTGGCGCAACGCCGCCCGCTGATTGGCTACCTCTGCGGAATCGTGATGTTGGATACCGCCGCGATCGTGTTCTTCGCGGTCACCGGTGATTTCCGATGGTCCGACGTGCTCACGTTCGCGGCGCTGATGGCGTGTGGAGCAGTCTGCATCGAGGCGACCCGGCGGCTGGGCATGCCCGCAGGCGTCTCCCGTGACCTGCTCTCCGCGTGGTGGTTGCCGGCCGCACTGCTCCTGCCACCGCTGTACGCGCTCCTCGCGCCCATCCCCTTTCAGTTCCTGCTGCAGAAACGGGTGCGCGCGACGGTCGTCTACCGGCGGGTCTTCAGCTCGGCCGCGATCGGCCTGGCCGGAGGTGCGGCCTCGTTGCTCTTCCACGGCACCGTCGGTGATCCGAACGCGCTGAGCCGGGGTGACGGGGTGTCGATCCTGATGGCCGTCGGCTGCGCCGTGCTGTTCACCGTGATCAACACCGCGCTGATCGCCATCGCCGCGCACACCGCCGATCCCGACAGCCGCTGGCGCGAGGTCCTGTGGGACCGCGAGAGCCTCCTCCTCGACGTCGTCGAGCTCTGCCTGGGCGTCATCGTCTCCATCATCGGCGGGATCAACCTGGCGCTCCTGCTGCTGGCGCTGCCGCCCGTGGTGCTGCTCCAGCGCACCCTGCTTCACGCCCAGCTGCAGGCGGCGGCCCGCACCGACCTCAAGACCGGGCTGCTCAACGCCGCGGCCTGGCAGCGTGAGGCCGACACCGAGATCGTCAGAGCCCGCCGCACCGGCGAGACGCTCGCCCTGCTGATCGTCGACATCGACCACTTCAAACGGGTCAACGACACCTACGGCCACCTGGTCGGCGACCAGGTCCTCATCGGGGTGGCCGACACCATCCGCAACCAGCTTCGCGACTACGACGTCGTGGGCCGCTTCGGCGGCGAGGAGTTCGTCGTCCTGCTGCCCAGAGCCGACGTGACCGAGGCCCGCCGGGTCGCCGAGCGGCTGCGCTTCCGGGTGGGCCGGATGGCGGTCCCCGCCGACGACAACATGATCACCGTGACCATCTCGGTCGGTGTGGCGATCATGAGCGTGCACGGTGACGATCTGATCGAGTTGCTCGCCGCGGCCGACCTGGCCCTGTATCGGGCCAAGGAGCTGGGTCGCGACCAGATCTGCCTGCCCGCCGCCACGGTTCCCCCGGCCCGGCGGCCGGGTTCCGAGACCGCCCCTAGCTGAAGTCACCAGGCCCTAAACTAGGAGGCATGCCGGAGTACATCTACACACTGCAGCGCGTGCGCAAGGCCCACGGTGACAAGGTCGTCCTCGACGACGTGACGCTGTCGTTCCTGCCGGGCGCCAAGATCGGTGTCCTGGGCCCCAACGGCACCGGAAAGTCGACGCTGCTGAAGATGATGGCGGGCCTGGAGCAGCCGTCCAACGGCGACGCCCGGCTCATGCCCGGCTTCACCGTCGGAATGCTCCAGCAGGAGCCCCCCCTCAACGAATCCAAGACCGTTCTCGGTAACGTCGAAGAGGGCGTCGCCGAGACCAAGGCCATGCTCGACCGGTTCAACGAGATCGCCGAGCTGATGGCCACCGACTACAGCGACGAGCTGCTGGAGGAGATGGGCAAGCTCCAGGACGCGCTCGACCACCGCAACGGCTGGGATCTCGACAGCCAGCTGGAGCAGGCGATGGACGCCCTTCGCTGCCCCCCGCCGGACGCCCAGGTGACCCAGCTCTCCGGTGGTGAGCGCCGCCGGGTCGCGCTGTGCAAGCTCCTGCTGGAGCAGCCCGACCTGCTGCTGCTCGACGAGCCCACCAACCACCTCGACGCCGAGAGCGTCCAGTGGCTGGAGTCCCACCTGGAGAAGTATCCGGGCACCGTCCTGGCCGTCACCCACGACCGCTACTTCCTGGACAACGTCGCCAACTGGATCCTGGAGCTCGACCGGGGCCGTTGCCACCCCTACGAGGGCAACTACTCCACCTACCTGGAAGCCAAGGCCGCGCGGCTTAAGCTGGAGGGCCAGAAGGACGCCAAGCGCAAGAAGCGCCTGGAGGAGGAGCTGGAGTGGGTCCGCTCCAACGCCAGGGCCCGTCAGACCAAGAGCCGGGCGCGTCTGCAGCGTTACGAGGAGATGGCCGCCGAGGCCGACAAGTACCGCAAGCTCGACTTCGAGGAGATCCAGATCCCGCCGGGCCCGCGTCTGGGCACCACGGTGATCCGGGCGGAGAAGCTCACCAAGGGCTTCGAAGACCGTCTCCTGATGGACAATCTCTCCTTCGACCTGCCGCGCAACGGCATCGTCGGCATCATCGGCCCGAACGGTGTCGGCAAGACGACCCTGTTCCGGATGATCACTGGAAGCGAGACGCCCGACAACGGCGAGATCGTCATCGGCGAGACCGTCAAGATCTCCTACGCCGACCAGAGCCGCGGCGGCATCGACCCCACCAAGAACGTCTGGGAGGTCGTCTCCGACGGGCTCGACTACATCAAGGTCGGCCAGGTGGAGATGCCGTCGCGCGCCTACATCGCCGCGTTCGGGTTCAAGGGGCCCGACCAGCAGAAGAAGGCGGGCGTCCTGTCGGGTGGCGAGCGTAACCGGCTCAATCTGGCGCTCACCCTCAAGCAGGGCGGCAACGTGCTGCTGCTCGACGAGCCCACCAACGACCTCGACACCGAGACGCTCTCCAGCCTGGAGAACGCCCTGCTCGACTTCCCGGGCTGCGCGGTCATCACCTCCCACGACCGGTGGTTCCTCGACCGCATCGCCACCCACATCCTCGCCTGGGAGGAAGGCTCGAACTGGTTCTGGTTCGAGGGCAACTTCGCCGACTACGAGAAGAACAAGATCGAGCGTCTGGGCGCCGACGCGGCCCGGCCGCACCGTGTGACCTACCGCAAGCTCACCCGCGACTGACCTCGCTCGCGGTCGGCGCCGGTCCGGCCGCGGTCGGTGGTCGATCTCTCTCGTGGCCGGCAGCCGACCCGTTCGAGCCGCGACTGACCTCGCTCGTGGTCGGCGCCGGTCCGGCCGCGGTCGGTGACCGGCCCGGTCAGTGACGGTCTAGCCGTGGTCGGCCGGCCTCGCTCGCGGCCGGAGGCAGCCCGGCCGCGAGCGGAGCACGTCCTCGACGAGCCCTCGGCACCCCGCCGTACAGGCGGTGCCTAGGGCTCGCTACGGTTCTGGGTGTGGTTGGACAGAACGTCGCGGAGACCGTCGGCCGGGGGCGTCGGCACGTGTTCCCCAGGGCAGTGCGGTTCGCCGACATCGACTCGCTGGGCCATGTCAACAACGTGCGGTTCTTCGACTACCTCGAAGACGCGCGGCAGGCGATGTTCCTCGTCGACCCCCACCGGGAGGGGAACGCGCCGTTCAAGGGGCTCGTGGTCTCCCGGCATGAGATCGACTACCGGCGTCCGCTCACCTTCCGCCCCGATCCGGTCCGCGTGGAGTCGTGGGTGACGGAGATCCGGCCGGTCCGCTTCTCCCTGGCGTACGAGATCCGCGACGATCAGCGGGTCTTCGTCCAGGCCCGCTCGGTGCTCGTCGCATACGACGTCGAACGTGCCCAGCCTCGGCGGTTCACCGAGGACGAGCTCGCCTACCTGCACAGGTTCGCCGCCGAGTAGTCTCCCGGCTCACGTGCCCGGCGCTTCGACGCCCCCGTCCCGGCGCGTCGGGCACGTGAGCCGGGAACGAGGCCGGGGTCGGGCACGTGAGCCGGGCACGATCGGGGCGTAGTGGCCGCGGGGATCGGGGACACCGCCGCCGGGCACCCCGGCCCGTCCCGTGACGGGCCGGGGTGCGCCGTCGTCAGGCGCCGGGAGTGAACAGCCAGGCGGCGGTGTCCGGCGGGAGCAGGTGTCCCTCGACCGGGGCACTGCCGAGCAGGACCCGGTCGTGCGGGGGCAACTGCACCGGTTCGGTGCCGCAGTTGATGACGCAGGTCAGTGCGCCGCGGCTGAAGAAGAGCGCGTCCTGCGGGGAGTCCAGCCAGGTGATCTCGCCGGGGAGTGTGCCGCGCAGCTCGCGGCGGATGCGCAGGGCGTCCCGGTAGAAGTTGAGCGTCGATCCAGGGTCGTTCGTCTGGCGCTCGGCGGACAGCGCGGCCCACTCGACCGGCTGCGGCAGCCAAGGCCGTGCCCCGTCAAGAGAGAAGCCGTACGGCTCGGCGGCGCCGGACCAGGGGACGGGTACCCGGCAGCCGTCGCGACCGGCCAGTTCCCCGCCGGAACGGGCGAAGATCGGATCTTGCCGGGCTTCGGCGGGAAGGTCCGTCACCTCGGGCAGGCCGAGCTCCTCCCCCTGGTACAGGTAGGCGGAGCCGGGCAGGGCGAGCATGGCCAGCAGCGCCGCGCGGGCGCGGGCCAGCCCCGTCGTGGAGTTGTCCAGGCCCTCGCCGTACCGGGTGACGTGGCGGACCACGTCGTGGTTGGAGAGCACCCAGGTGGGGGCGGTCACCGCGGCGAGCGTGTCGTCGATGACCTTCCGGAACGCCGTCCCCGACCAGGGGGCCTGCAACCAGGCGAAGTTGAAGCTCTGGTGCAGCTCGTCCGGCCGGACGTAGAGGGCGAGGTCTTCGGCCGAGTCGGTCCAGACCTCGCCGATCGCCATCCGGTCACCGTCGTAGGAGTCGAGGACCTTGCGCCACTCGCGGTACACCTCGTGCACCTCGGGCCGCCCCCAGATCGGAGACTCGGCCTTGAACGCCTGGTCCTCCGGCGGGGTGTCGGGCAGGCCCTCGGCCTTGTACAGGCCCATGGCCACGTCGATCCGGAACCCGTCCACCCCGCGGTCGAGCCAGAACCGCAGCACGTCGAGGAACTCGGCGTGCACCTCGGGGTTGCGCCAGTTGAAGTCGGGCTGCTCGGGGGCGAACAGGTGCAGGTACCACTGTCCGTCGGGGGTCTTCGACCACGCCGGCCCGCTGAAGGTCGACTGCCAGTTGTTGGGAGGGAGGTCGCCGCCGTCGCGGAAGACGTACCGGTCGCGTCCCTCGCCGCGCAGCGCCGCCTGGAACCACTCGTGGGCCGAGGAACTGTGGTTCGGCACGATGTCCACCAGGACTCGGAGCCCGAGCCGGTGCGCCTCGGCGACGAGCTCGTCGAAGTCGGCGAGTGTGCCGAAGAGCGGGTCGACGTCGCGGTAGTCGGCCACGTCGTAGCCGCCGTCGGCCATAGGGGAGCGGTAGAAGGGAGTCAGCCAGATCGCGTCCACGCCGAGCTCGGCGAGGTACGGCAGGCGTTGCCGGATGCCGGGCAGATCGCCGACGCCGTCTCCGGAGGCGTCGGCGAAGCTGCGAACATAGATCTCGTAGACGACGGCATCACGCCACCAGGGGGTTTCCATGTGCATGGGCTGCCCTGCCCCGGCGGTGTTTATGCGTGCGTGTTACTCGCCGGGAGCGTTGACCATGCTGTGCGCCGCGTAGACGAGGTAGTCCCACAGGCGCTTCTCCAACTCGTCGGGGAGGTCCAGCGAGGCCACGGCGTCGTGCATGTGCCCGAGCCAGGCGTCGCGCTCGGCCGGTCCGATCACGAACGGGTTGTGGCGCATGCGCAGGCGCGGGTGGCCGCGCTGCGAGCTGTAGGTGTTGGGGCCGCCCCAGTACTGGATGAGGAACAGGCGCAGCCGCTCCTCGGCTCCCTCGAAGTCGTCTTCGGGATACATCGGCTGGAGCAGGGGGTCGGTGGCCACCCCCTCGTAGAAACGGTGGACGAGACGCCGGAAGGTCTCCTCACCGCCGACGGCGTCGTAGAAGGACTGGGTTTCCTCAGGGATAGCGGACACGCCTTCCAGGTTAGTTGACGTCAGGCGGCGATCGGGATCTCGGCGCCGTCCAGCGCGGCCTTGACCCTGACACGCAGTTCGCGGGCGATCTCGGCCTGCTTGGCGGGCAGGGTCTTGACGCTGATCCGGAAGACGACGGCGGTCTCGGAGATCTGCTCGATGCCCCAGACCTGCGGCTCCTCGACGATGACGGCGCGCAGGGCGGGGTCGTTCCACATCTCGCCGACGACCTCCTTGAGCAGGTCACGGACCACGGGGACGTCGGCGGCGTAGGCCACCGGCACGTCGACCGCGGCACGGGACCAGCCCTGCGACTCGTTGCCGACGCGGGTGATGGTGCCGTTGCGGATGTACCAGACCCGGCCGTCGATGTCACGCAGCCGGGTGATGCGCAGGGTGACCGCCTCCACCGTGCCGACCGCGGGGCCGGCGTCGATCACGTCGCCGACGCCGTACTGGTCCTCCAGGAGCATGAACATGCCCGCGATGAAGTCCTTGACGAGTTCCTGGGAGCCGAAGCCGATGGCCACGCCCACGATGCCGACGCTGGTCAGCAGCGGGGCGATGGGGACCGTGAGCCGGTCGAGGACGGTCAGCACGGCGGTGCCCAGGATGATGATCGAGGCGATGGACCTGAGCACCGAGCCGATGGTCTCGGCCCGCTGCCGGCGCCGCTCCACCGCGATCATGTCCAGCCCTTCGGGGGGCGAGGTGTCCCTGCGCAGTCGGCCCGCCAGCGACGCGCGGCCGGACGACGCCCGGCGCACCACGCGGTTGATCAGCCGGTGGACCACGTTGCGCGCGAGGAGCGCGATCGCCACGATCAGCACGATGGCGATGACGCCCGCGATCACGGGAGCCGCCCAGGTCACCGGCACGAGGAGCTGTACGACGTCGCAGATCGGTCCACCTCCGTCACCGCAGCCCTTGGTCAAGCCGGCGCCCATGTTGAGGAGGTCCTGCACACCGGGGTCGAGGACCGAGGTCGGGCTGACGCTGGGGGTGGGGACGGGAGCGAGGCTGGGGACGGGGGTGGGGACGGGTGTAGGGGTGGACAGTGACACGGAGCGGATCCCTCTCGGATCGGTTCGATCGGCAAGCCGGGCAAGTCAGCCGACCTACTCATATTGCCGATCGAACCGGCCGCCGTCACATCACGCCGGGGAAGACGGGGACGTCCGGCCCAAGGCCGCGGGGGTGGGCCGGGACGCTCCGGCGACGGTCGGCCCGGATCGGACACGCACCCGGAAGCGTGTCCGATCCGTTCCCGAGAGGGATCCCTCCGGTCACCGCCCGGACGGGAGACCGGGCGGCGTTCTGTGCTGCTGTGCAGCGGTTTATGGGCTTCGGCGGGGGCGGTGGTCGCGGGCTCCGGCCCTTCCGAAGACGTGTCCGTTCCGGCTCGCGGGAGCCGGTTCCCCTGGATGCGGCGCCTCCCGGGGAACCGGGCCGGGAAGGGGGCGGACTCCGGACGCGGAGGCCGATGGGGCCCTGTGCGTGAAGTCCGTCACATGTCCGGGGCCGGCGGGGTGCCCAGCGTCCGAGGACGCTCCGCACCGGGTCACCCCGCCGGTCCCGTCGAGCCGCGGTGGGCTCGTCGTACCGGGCGTGTCGAAGACGTCCGGTACGACGGTCACCTCACTCTCCCACCGCGGCGAGCACTCGTGCGACCTTGGTCGCGGCGCCGGCGGGGTCTTCCACCGTGTGCATCCGCTCGCCCCAGGACCACCAGTAGTACATGTCCCGCTGGCTGGGGGCGGCTTGCGCTCGGCAGGTGACGTTCTCCGCCAGGCTGGTCGCGTTCGGGTTGATCACACGGACGAACGCACGTCCCGACTGGGTCCGTACCACCCGGGCGTGCAGACCGCGGGAGTCAAGCTCTGACACCAGTCGCTCCAGGTGCCGGAAGTCGTCTTCCCCCACCTTCGTCCCTCCTCGTGGTTTTCGTGGCGGCGCCGAATCGTGTTTGCTCGGTCACGCATTCGGTGCTGTTCGCCAAAGATGACTCACCCGGGCCGATGGGTCAACGGAGGGAAAACGCAGTTCAGGGTGGGCCTTCTGCCAAGTAGGTTGAAAGAAGCAGTCCGGCGGTGGACGATCCTTAGCCGATGGCTTTATTAGCGCGTTCTCGGTGAGTCAAGTGTGGTCCATTATTCTCGGTGGGCGCAGTGCGACAGATGGATCACACTGGGTCAGCGAGGAAAGGACCGGTCGGGACAAGTGTGCCAGCCAGCCCAGCTGGCCACGAGAGAGGGGCCGGTATGTCCGGCAGGCAGCACAGGGAGACGGAGTTAGCGCGGCGGATCCGGGCCAGGGGCCTGGCCGCCGGAAGAACCTCGGCGCAGATAGCCGAGGAGATTCACGAGAAATGCAGCCCTCAATTCGGGACCACACGGATCAAAAGTCACCGCCTTGCGCATGGCGTTGCTCTCGCGGACGTTATCGAACAGATTCGGGCATTGTTCGAACGCGACGGCAAGTCGGCGCCCGGGATCGGTGAGACGCTCCTGTCCGCCTACGAAAGCGGGCTGAAGCGGCCGGGGCCCGAATACCTCCATTACCTGTGCTCCGCCTACCGGGTCGAACCGGCCTCCCTCGGATACGACGGCCCGTGCATCTGCGGCCACGGTCACAAGATGCCCGGTGTGGTCCGAGGCGACCTCCAGCAAGGAAGACCCGACACTTCCCCCGGCCCGCGCGAGCTGCTGATCCATCCGGTCGGCGGCAACCCTTCGGCGGATGGGGGCGAGGAGGACGAGAACGTGCTACGCAGGACGCTTTTACAGCTCCTGGCCGGCGGCGCCGTCGCGCTGGACGGGCAGGTACTTGGATCGGTGGAGAGTATCCGCCGGCGAATGGACGACACGCTCGTGTCGGCCTCCGTCTCACCCGCGATGCTCGATCAGTGGGAGGAAGCCACCATCGGGTTCGGCCGTCAGTACATGAGCACCCCGCCGCTGCGGCTGCTGTGCGACGTACTGCTGGAGTTCAGCGCGGTGCGCAAGGCGATGGAGCGGCACCAGCCCGTCGACCTGCAGGAACGCCTGTGCCGGATGGCGGCCCAGCTTGCCGGGCTGAGTGGGATGATCATGGTTAACCTCGGTGATCATCGGCTCGCCCGGTCGTTCTTCCGGACCGGCCGGACGGCCGCCGACGAGACCGGCGACCGGGCGCTGCGCGCGTGGGTCACGGCCAGGGAGGCGTTGGTCCCGCTCTACTACGGTGACCCGCGCGAGGCGCTCAACCTGGCCAAGAAGAGCCGCGACCTGGCCGGTCAGACCCCCTGCGCCGCCCAGGCCATGGCCCCGGTGGTCGAGGCGCGCGCGCTGGCGATGCTGTCCGGGGCGGGCAAGAAGGAGGTGGTCGACCAGGCCAAGCGGGCGCTGTCCCGTGCCAGGACCGCGTTCTCCCAGATGGCCGCCCGCGAACAGGACGACGCCGCGTTCGGTTACACCGAGCGCCAGCTCTACTTCCATCAGGGAGACGCCCTGGTGAAGCTCGGCCAGGCGATGGAGGCCGACCTCATCCTGGAGCAGGCGCTGACCAAGTACGCCCCGGGCGACTGGCTCGACCCGACCCTGATCAAGTTCGACCGGGCCAGGTGCAGGCTGCTCGAGGGTGACGTGGACGAGGCGCTGGCCATCGCCCGCCGCACGCTCGCGGGGCTGGGCGAAGGGTGCCGGCCCGACATCCTCATGCAACGTGCCCACGAGATCGCCCGGGAGGTGGAGGCGAAGGCCCCCGGTCATGTGGGGCTCAGGGCGTATCTGGAGGTGCTGCGCTCCTCGCCGGCAGAGGAACCGCCGGGTGGGGGTGGGAGTAGTTGAGGCCCAGGCTGCGGCGCTACCGCTGGTCCGACCTCGAATCCGTGTGGGCGCTGCACCAGATCTGCCTGGCGCAGGTCGGCCTCGCACCAGGAGACGGTGTCTACTACGAGGACGATTTCCCGCGGATCCACGAGGTCTACCTCGCCGACCGCGGAGACTTCCTGGTGGGGGAGATCCCGGGCGGACGCATCGTCTCGATGGGCGGCCTGCGCCGGATCGACGACACGACGGCTGAGATGTGCCGTATGCGCGTCCACCCTGAGTTCCAGCGGCGCGGGTTCGGTGCCCAGATGGTCGTCGCCCTGGAGGAGCGGGCCGCCGAGCTCGGCTACGCGCGGCTTCGCGGTGACACCACCCTCAACCAGCCCGCCGCGATGGAGATGTACCGCAAGTTCGGCTGGCGGGAGATCCGCCGTGAGGAGCGTGGAGGGTGCGTAGTGATTTACGGAGAAAAGAATCTGGAGCCCGCCATGTCTACCTTGACGCAATGACGAGGTTCTGAGAACAGCGATATCGAGTGGCCTTCCGGCCGCGGGGAGGCGGGCGACACCCGCCGCGTCCTCTTCCTCCGTCGCGGACCTCGGCTCGGGCGGGCCCCTCCGTGCGGTCGCGGAGGGGCCCGGTCGAGAGGTCGTGCCCGAGGCCGAAGCGGTGAAGGCACGCGGCGCTCTACTGACCGAGCCCCGGCCTGGGGCCGGAGGAGCCGCGGGGGACATGTCAGTACCCGGCAGGCCGGGGTGGAGTTTCTCCCCCGAAGGGGAGGATCGTCGTCCCCGTAGGGATGTTTTCCATCCGTGGCGTCTCATCCCAGCCGGATGACGCGGGAGACCACCTCCGGTAGGTCCGGGGGCTCCAGGGGGTCGTGAAGACCGGCCATCTCCCGGGTCGAGAACCAGCCGAAACCCAGGTAGGTCACGTTCTCCTCGGCGGTGAACGCCTCCGGGACCACCTCGGGAGTGTCCTCGAACCTGGCCAGGTAGAAACGCTCGGTCTTGACATAGTGGGTGCCGAGCCAGCGGAAGTCGCGGTGAACCGGCACCCAACGGTCCAGCACCGCCTCGGACGGCAGGCCGGTCTCCTCCGCCAACTCCCGCCGCGCGGCCTCGAAGGGCGTCTCACCCGGGTCGATCCCGCCGCCCGGCGGCTCCCACAGACTCCGGTCGCTGACGGGGTCGCGCCAGTGCAGCAGGAGCACCCGGCCTGTTCCGTCCACGCAGACCACCCTGGCCGCCGGCCGGTCATCGGGCTGAATGTCGTCCACAGGCCCGGGACGTTACCATCACCACTCGTCCGGGCTCCACGGCGTTGTCCGCGTTCATGACGCCGTGCGCGAGCCCGCCATCCGCGTTCCATGACATCGTGCGCGAGTCCGCCGTCCGCGTTCCATGACGCCGTGCGCGAGCCCACCGTTCCATTTCACCGTTCTGTCCCGTCGTTCCGCCCGGCCGGGCCCCGGGACGGGCCCGCGCGCGGTCATCTGCCGTGACAGTGCGGAAGCGGGGCCCCGGCTCGCTGTACTCTGCCCAGGTCAGGCGGAAAACACCGTACGATCCGACCTCTCCGAGGGTGAAGGCATGAGTTCCAGGGCCGAGTTTGTGTTGACGTTGTCCTGTCCGGACCGTCCCGGGGTGGTGGCCGCCGTCTCCGGTCTCCTGGCCGGGAAGGGATGCAACATCATCGAGAGCCAGCAGTTCGGGGATGCCGTGACCGAGCGGTTCTTCATGCGGGTGCAGTTCTCCTCCCCGCTGCCCGACGCGGAGCTCCGCGCGGCCTTCGCCGCGCTCGCCCCCGAACTCGGCATGGATTTCAAACTCCGGGACGCCTCCGTCAAGCCGCGCGTGCTGGTGATGGTCAGCAAGTTCGGCCACTGCCTGAACGACCTGCTCTACCGGACGCGTTCCGGCCTGCTCGACATCGAGATCGTCGCCGTCGTCTCCAACCACCCCGACATGCGGCCGCTGACCCAGTCGTACGGCATCGACTACCACCACCTGCCGGTCACCCCGGAGACCAAGGCAAAGCAGGAGCAGGAGGTGCTGACCCTGGTCGGCCACTACCAGGCCGACCTGGTGGTGCTCGCCCGCTACATGCAGGTCCTGTCGGAGGACCTCTGCGCCAAGCTCGCCGGTAACGTGATCAACATCCACCACTCGTTCCTGCCGTCGTTCAAGGGCGCCAAGCCGTACCACCAGGCGTACTCCCGCGGTGTGAAGCTGATCGGCGCGACCGCGCACTACGTGACCCCCGACCTGGACGAGGGGCCGATCATCGAGCAGGAGGTCGCCCGGGTCAACCACACCCACTCGCCGGAGGACCTGGCCGCCATCGGCCGCGACGTCGAGTGCCAGGTGCTGGCCCGCGCCGTCCGCTGGCACAGCGAACAGCGCGTCCTGCTCGACGGGCACAAGACGATCGTCTTCCCGCGCTAGACGATCTCCACGTGGCTCCCGGAGCCGTGGGAGGTCCGGCTGCGGTAGGAGTGGCCGAGTTCCGGGCCGAGCCCGAAGTAGTGGCGGAAGTTGTAGATGAGCGGGCTCCAGGCGGCGGGGTCGACGTGGTCGGTGCCGGGAACGACGATACGAGGGTCGGCATGGACCTTCCGCACGGCGGCCTCGACGATGACGAACTCCCCGCAGGCACCCGGCCGTATCAGCTCGGCGCGGGCTTCCAGCTGAAGGGGGCATTCGGCGACCCGGGGCGGCCGGACCCGGTGGGAGGGCTCGCCGTGCAGGCCGGCCGCGGCGAATTTGTCCGCCTCGAACCGGCACCCCGGCGCCTTGGTCGAGGGCACCGGGCTGCGGCCTGTCAGCGGCGCCAGCCGCTCCACCGCCGGCCAGTGCGCGGGACCGGGCAGATTGATCACCAGGTCGGGCCGGTCGCTCAGGTTGCGCGCGGTCTGCCCGTCGCTTCCCAGACCGAGCACGACCGTCCACCCGAGCGCCCAGGCGGAGGATATCGGGGCGAGATTGAAGGAGCCGTCCTGGTTCTCCGTGGAGAGGAGTACCACCGGAGTGCCGAAGTACAAGATGCTCGGTTCGATCGCCAGGTGGGCGGAGGCCGCCCCTGCGGGCCGGGCGCTGCGAGACACGATGTTCATGGGGGGAGGCTAGGACCCGGACGCTTCGGCGCCCGCCGAAGCGTCGAGGGCGATGATCGAGCACGTGGACATCCGGCACGCACACACCTGGCGGGCCGTGACCGTCACCGCCGCGGGACGCCGTACGCTCCGCGACCACCTCGACGTATTCGTCGATCTCCCTCCACGGAGCTGACCGACGGCATCCGGCGGCGTCATCCTCCCTGGTCGCCGGCGGGCATCTGCGGGCTCTCCTCGTCGACGGTCTTCGGGGAGCCGACACCGGTGGAGTCTCCGGGCTCGGAGACGCCGTAGGGGCGGTCGGCGCCTTCGGTCCCGGCCGTCTCCCGGTCCTCTCCCTCCGTGGCGGCGATCCTCTCACCGCTGCGGCTCTCGCTGGGGCCCACCCCGTGCGCGGAGGCGGGCTCCGTGTCGGCGGACGAGACGCCTGCGCGCTCCTCGTCGGATACGACGCGTCCCGCCCCCTTGTCGTCTGGAGGCGGCTGGAAGGCCCGGTCGCCGGCCTGGGTCACCTCCTCGCTCGATCGGCCCACGTCGGGGGAGTAGCCGTGTTCCTCCTCCTCGTCGCCGAACCGGCTCGGGCTCCCGGGTTCGCGGTCATCGTTCATGTCCGGCACCTCATGGTTCGTTCTCAGCAGATTCTCGGCAGCGGGTCGCCGACCAGCAGGTCGACGATGCGGGTACCGCCGAAGGACGTCCTCAGCAGGACCAGGCCCGGCGGGTCGTCGTTGATCCGCCCGATGACGGCCGCGTCGGCGCCGAGCGGGTGGGAGCGCAGGGCGCCCAGCGCGGTCTCGGCGGCCTCGGCGGCCACCACCGCGACCATCCGGCCCTCACAGGCGACGTAGAGCGGGTCGATCCCCAGCAGCTCGCACGCCCCCCGGACGGCCGGGCGGACGGGGAGCGCGTCCTCGTCGAGCACCACGGCGACCTGCGAGGACTCGGCGATCTCGTTCACGATCGTGGCCACCCCGCCCCGGGTGGCGTCGCGCAGGCAACGCACCCGCCCGTCTCCGCAGGCCGACAGCAGCAGGTCGGTCAGGGCGTTGAGCGGCGCGGTGTCGGAGGACAGGTCGGCCTCGATGTCGAGCTCACCCCGGGCGAGCATGACGGTGATGCCGTGCTCGCCGACGGGGCCGGAGACGATGACCGCGTCGCCCGGCCGGGCCGCGGCGGCGCTCAGCCGGACCGGCCGGTCGAGCGTGCCCACACCGGCGGTGTTGATGTAGCAGCCGTCGGCCTTGCCCCGCTGGACGACCTTGGTGTCCCCGGTGACGATCTGCACGTCCGCCACCCGCGCCGCCTCCGCCATCGAGGCCGTGATCCGCCGTAGGTCGGCGATGGGGAAGCCCTCCTCCAGGATGAAGGCGGCGGACAGGTAACGGGGACGGGCCCCGCACATCGCCAGGTCGTTGACGGTGCCGTTGACCGCCAGGTCACCGATGTCGCCTCCCGGGAAGAACAGCGGGGTGACCACGAACGAGTCGGTGGTGAAGGCCAGCCCGCCGGTGACGGCGCCGTCCTCCAGCGTCTCCAGCAGCGGGTTGCGGAACGCCTCCAGGAACACCGCCTCGATCAGGGTGTGCGTCGCCTTGCCGCCTGCGCCGTGCGCCAGGGTGACGCGGTCCTCCCGCACGCGCGCCTTGCGGTGCCGCGCCCGCTCGATGCGGTCCAGCACCTGCCGTTCCCGATCCCGCAGCGGGCCCCCCGCGGTCTCGGCGTGCCCGGGGCTCCCGGCGGTCTCGGCGTGTCCGGCGTGTCCGGCGTGTCCGGTGTTCCCGGCGTGCCCGGTGTCCACGGGGTTTCCGGGGTTCATCCTCGGGTCGCCTCCTTGACGCGCTCGCGTGAGAACCGGCCGAAGTTGTAGTACGCCGCGCAGGCGCCCTCGGAGGACACCATGCATGTGCCGATCGGGGTCTCCGGGGTGCACGCGGTGCCGAAGACCTTGCACTCCCAGGGTTTGAGCACACCCTTGAGCACCTCGCCGCACTGGCACGCCTTGGGGTCGGCGACCCGCCCGCCGGGGATCTGGAAGATCCGTTCCGCGTCGAAGGCGGCGTACCGCTCGGCGACCCTGAGCGCCGACTGTGAGATGAAGCCGAGTCCGCGCCACTCGAAGTACGGTCGCAGCTCCATCACCCGGGCGATGGCACGCAGCGCCTTGAGGTTGCCCTCCCACGGCACCACCCGGGAGTACTGGTTCTCCACCTCCGCGCGTTCCCCGTGCAGTTGCAGGAGGATCCGGTAGACCGTGTACAGCACGTCGAGCGGTTCGAAGCCGGCGACCACGAGCGGCTTGCCGTAGTCGCGGGCGATGAACTCGTAGGGCCGGCAGCCGATCACGGTGGAGACGTGGCCGGGGCCGATGAACCCGTCCAGGCGCAGATCGGGGGAGTCCAGGATCGCCTTGATCGCAGGAATGATCGTCACGTGGTTGCAGAAGATCGAGAAGTTCCCGATCCCCTCGGCCTCGGCACGCAGCACGGTCATCGCCGTGGACGGGGCGGTGGTCTCGAAACCGATGGCCATGAAGACCACACGCCGGTCCGGGTTCTGCCGGGCGATCTTCAGGGCGTCCAGCGGCGAGTACACCATCCGGATGTCCGCGCCGCGCGCCTTGGCGTCGAGGAAGGAGCCACACCCGCCCGGCACCCGCATCATGTCGCCGAACGACGTCATGATCACGTCGGGCTGCTCGGCGATGTGGATGGCGTCGTCCACCCGCCCCATGGGGATGACGCAGACCGGGCAGCCGGGACCGTGCACCAGAGTGACGGCCTCGGGAAGGTAGTCCTCCAGCCCGTGCTTGTAGATCGTGTGGGTATGCCCGCCGCACACCTCCATGAACTTGTACGCGCGGCCCGGCTCGCACAGCGCGGCGATCCGCGTGGCGAGCATCCGGGCCTTGGCGGCGTCGCGGTACTCGTCGACGAAGCGCATCAGATCTCACTCCTCTTCGATCACGGAGTCCCGCAGGGCCGCGATCTCGTCCTCGTACGCCTGGCCGATGCTCTCCAGGAAGTCGAGCGCGGCCTTGGCCTCCACCTCGTCGATCTTCGAGAGCGCGAAGCCGACATGGATGAGGATCCAGTCACCGGGAACGACGCTCCCGTGCTCCAGCAGGCCGATGTTGATCGCGCGCTTGACGCCGCTCACGTCGACCATGGCGAGGTCAGGACGGTCCGAGAGGACCTCCACGATCTCGCCGGGGATTCCCAGGCACATGGGACGCCTCCGCCATCTGGATGGATTCGAGGACGAGATCCCCGCCGCCCTCGGTGTCGATATCGGTGCCGCCGCATCCGGGGCAGACGGCGAAGGGGTCGGCGGAGGCGGTGCTCCTCCCGCAGGACCGGCAGGTCAGGGTGACGGGGACGACGACCAGCTCCACCCGGGCGCCGTCGGCCACCGACCCGTCCGCGACCATGGAGAACGCCTGGTTGATCATCGGTTCCGTGACACGGAGCAGGGCACCCGCGCGTACGCGCACCCGCCGTACCCGCCGGCCGTCCGCCCGCTTCTCCACCGCGGCGAGGATCGCCTCGGCGATCCCGAACTCGTGCATGGCTGGTCTCACCTCGTCTCGTACGGGGCCGGTCCCGTGTCGTCCGGCCGGTCCGGCGCCGGACCGGCCGGGGACGTGGGACGCCGGCCGGCGGCGCGGGCCCTCACCCGGCCTCCGGGGTGAAGGAGCCGGGTGCCCCGACCCTCCGCCGAAGGCCATGGCAGGGCATCACATGCTCCGTATCCTCAGGTAGCGCTTGATGTCGGGAAGGGACTGGTAGACCAGCACGGCCACCCCTGCCAGCATCGCCAGGGCCACCAGGCGTTTCAGCATGCTCGTTCCTCCTCCCGGCCCGCGGTGGCGGGCGCCTCGCGATCTCTTCCCCGACCAGCTCGGCGACCAGTTCCGCGGCGCCGCCGACGGCGTCCGCGACCGGCGCGCTGAGCTCCATGCCGGGGGACGTGTCGGCGGGCTCGCAGCCGACCAGGAGGACCCGGCCGGGGCCGCCGGCCCGCCCGCGTCCGGTTGTGCCACCGGGGCCGTCGCCGACGTCGTGGCCGGTCCCGCCCGTGTCGTCGGTCCCGCCCGTGTCGTTAGTGCCACCCGCGTCACCCATGCCAACCGCGCCGCGGCCGATCCCGTCGCCGAGCGCGTCCGCCAGCGCCAGCACCGCCTCGGGTGTCATGGAGTGCGCGTCGACGAAGGAGCCGGGGCGGTCGCCCGGCGACGGTTCGATGACGTACAGGGTGCCCGGCGGCCCGCCGCGGGACACGGCGTCGACGAGGATCACGGTGTCGTACCCGCCGCCGGTCAGCTCGTAGGCCAGGTGGATGCCGCGGATGCCGAAGTCCCGGACCGCGACCCCTGCGGGCAGCTTGGCGTCCGCCAGGCGTCCGGCCACCGCGACGCCGAAGCCGTCGTCGCCGAGGAAGACGTTCCCCACCCCGGCCACCAGGATCCTCACGCTCCCACCTCCTCGTCGGCCCACCCGGCGTCCAGCGGTTCGACCTCGTCGGGGGCGAAGTAGAGGAAGCGCCCGTGGGAGCGGTACAGGTCGGCGCCGGGGTCCTCCTCCAGGGTGACGGCCAGGTGACGGGCCCCGTCCAGGTCCAGGAGAACGGCCTCCACCCGGGCGGTCCTGCCGGCCAGGAACATGTCGTGGGCGTCCGCGCGCCGCCGTCCGGGAACCAGCCGGACCCGGCTGCCCCGTGCGACGGTCATCCCGCGGATCGTCACGCTGTCGGTTCCCGGCGAGACGGTGGGATCGCTTCCGGGGTCCCACCAGGGCGTGACCGGCGTCTGTTCCGGGTCCCAGGGCGACGACTCCCGTCCCGACGCCCGGGACGACGGCGTCCGCCGCGGATCACCGGGGAGCGGTTCCGGTTCCGCGGGCGGTTCCGGCGCCGGTGCGGCGCCGGACCGGCCGGGTGCGTTCAGGTAGCGGATCACGCCGTGCAGCCGTTCCACCATCTCGGGCGGCAGTTCGCCGACCATGTCGATGATGCCGGCGGCCCGGGAGTCGGTCGCCCGCGCCTCCCGCGTCTCCTCCTCGGTGAGGGTGAGCGTCCGCAGGTGCAGCAGCTCATCGATCTCGGTGGCGTCGAACAGGGCACCGGGGCTCTCCGGTGCGATGTCCGGGTGGTCGTACAGGATGATCGGGGAGGAGAGCATCACGTCGCGGTGACCCGGCTCGCCGACGAGCACCGGCCAGGTGTGCTCGTTGCGGCAGGTCTCCGCGGCCGGCCTGGCCCACTCCGGCGGGTCGAGCAGCGACACGAAGGCGCCGGCGCTGACCGAGACGAGCAGATGGGCGGCGACCAGCGAACGCCGCAGCGCCTCCTCACGCGGCGCGCCGCGCGGCTCCCAGGGGTCGGTGTTCTCCACCCGGATGCGCAGCCTGACCAGGCCGTACGGCCCCGGTACCCGCTCGGCGGAGACCCGCAGGGCCGCCTCCAGCGGCAGGTGGCCGGTGACGACGCGTCCCAGCACCTCGCCGGACGGCCCCGGGATCGGCTCGATCGCGTGGTCTCCGGGGACGAGGACCTCGATCACCCGCTCGCCGCCGTCCAGCAGCCCGGTGATCGACACCACCGCCTCCACCTCGCGCTCGGTCGCCTCGTCGAAGGTGAGGTGGGTCCGCCCGGCGGCGTGCAGTTCCCGGACCGGCCAGTAGCCGTCGTCCTCGGCGCGCTCGACCACGCGTGTCCTGACGTGCAGGAAACGCAGCAGCAGGCGGACATCGGCGCCGGCGGCCTCCTCCAGCAGGCACTCGGTGAGGTTGGCCGGGTGTTCGGCGGTGGCGGTGAACGCCGGGGGCACCAGCACCCCGAACTGCCAGCGCACCCGGTTCTTGGCCGCCGAGGCGCGGTAGGGGTAGAGCAGGTAGCCTTCGTACAGCACGGTGTCGGCCACCCGCCGGGCGATGTCCATCGGCGTATCCATCGGCACGCTCATCCCCGTGTCTCCCGCAGTAGTAGGTGCATGGTCTCGTCCCAGGTCGCCAGGGCGTGGTCCGACTTGAAGCGGGTGAGGTCCCGCAGGGTGTCGCGGCGCAGCCGCAGCCATCCGGAGTCGGGGAAGTAGCGGTCCATCAGCTCCCGCCAGACGGCCACCGGCAGCCGGTGGCGCGCCTCGCAGTGCCACGGCACCTGGCCCACGGAGAACCCCCCCGTGCCTCCTGAGCTCCCCGTGCTTCCCGTGCTCCCCGGCGTCCTGGCGAAGACGGTGCCGCCGAAGAGCAGGATCATCGGGATCTCGCCGTCGTCCAGGGCGGCGAAGTACTTGCCCGCGGCCACCTCCAGGTCATAGCCGCAGGGCACCGGAACGTCGATCTCGGTGGTCCCGGTGAAGGCCGGCACCATGACCGAGACGTTGGCGAACTGCAGGGGTTTGAGCGTGTCGCCCCACCGCGCCGGGTCGCCGAACAGGTCGCCGAGCATCTCCGCCTCGGCGGCGTCGTACCGCCTCAGGTGCGGTTCGACCCGGATCTGGCAGCGCAGTGCGATGGCGTGCACCCCCGCCGGGGACGGGTGGGTGACGCGCACCCGGAAGACCAGCGTCGGGAAGGCCGCGTACGGTTCCGCCCGGGCACCCACGCAGTCGAACGTGAGATCATCCACCGTCGTCGCCCCCCGGCTCCGGAGACTCCGGGGGTTCCGGGGGTTCCGGGGGTATGGTGCGGCTGCGCTCGCGCAGGCTCGCGAAGAAGCCGTCGACGGCCTCCCGCGCCTCCCGGCCGCCGTCGAAGCCCTTCCAGTGCAGCCGGACCAGGCCGACCAGCTCGTAGCAGGCGTCGATCGGCACCAGGTGACAGGCGAACGTCCCGTCGGGGCGGCGGTCCACCAGCAGCGCCTCCACGTCGGGCTGGGCGTCCGCCAGTTCCGGGTTGGCCGCCAGGACGCGTTCCCACGCCCCCAGCGGCAGCAGCGACTCGGTGGCCCCCGCGGGGCTCGGGTAGAAGGCGACGACCCGGTCCGCGGCCGAGTTGCGGAAGAAGAAGGCCGTGCGGACCGGGATCTGCAGCTCCTCCCAGTCCGCCGGGTTCAGCCGGAACGACGGGGCGTACAGGTAGCGCCGCGGGACCGCGCGGTAGCGCCTGCCGGTGCCCTCGTCGCGGGTGAACAGCAGGTGACAGGGGCGGCAGGCGCACAGTAGGGCCCGGGTCTCGGTGTTCACCACATGGTCGTGGTCGTCGCCGGCGACCTCCCCGCACAGCTCGCACCGGGTCTCCCCGGGCCCGCCCGCCCTGCCCGATTCCGGCGGCTCGCGGAACCTGCGCAGCCCGGTGGCCGTCACGGGACCGCCTCCGGCTCCGGCACCGGGCAGGGTCCGGGCGGGCGGGTCCGGATCTGCAGCAGCTCCGGCCGCCCGTCGGTCACCCCTTCGACGTCCACCCGGACCACCTCGGGTGCGGCCTCGCGCACGGCCCGCTCGATGGCGTCGGTCACGGTGATCCGCGACGACGGGCAGCCGTGGCAGGTGCCCTCCAGGCGGAGCCGGACGACTCCCTCCTCGTCCACCCCCAGCAGTTCCACACCGCCCTCGTGCAGGCCCAGGTAGGGGCGTACGGTGTCGAGCGCCGCGCGGACGCGTTCGGCCGCGCTCAGCGGGTGCAGGTCGTGCAGGACCAGCAGGCCCGCCACGAGCCGGTCGTCGACGAGACGGCGCAGCACCTCGGCGGCCCGGACCTCGGTGACGATCTCGACGATGCGTTCCAGCCCGGCGCCGTACAGCTCGACGAGAGCCCGGACGAGTTCCTCCGCCTTGGCGCGCGTCGCGGCGTCACCCGGCGCGCCGAGGTCGGCGAGCAGCGCCTCGACGCGGCTCCCGGCCGCCTGAACGTCATGGACCTGCGGCATGTGTCCCGGTCCTCCTTCCCGGCGCCGGGGAGCCGCGGCTCCCCGGCGGCCGACGGATCACCTCACGTCGAAGGCGTGCGGAGTGTGCACCTTGCGGAGCTCCTGACCGCCGCCGAGATACATGTGCACCCCGCACGGCAGGCACGGGTCGAAGCTCCGCACGGTGCGCATGATGTCGATGCCCTTGAAGGTCTCGGGCGGGTTCTCCTCGAAGATCGGCGTGTTCTGCACCGCGTCCTCGTACGGTCCCGGTGTGCCGTACACGTCGCGGACGCTGGCGTTCCAGGGCGTCGGCGGGTACGGGTGATAGTTGGCGATCTTCCCGCCCCTGATCACCATGTGGTGGGAGAGCACACCCCGGACGGCCTCGGTGAAGCCGCAGCTGATCGTCTCGTCGGGGACGGTGAACGGCGCCCATGTCTGGGTGCGGCCCGCGCGCACCTCGGCCAGTCCCTGCTCGACGAAGTACAGCGCGCACGCCGCCGCGTAGGCCTGGAAGTAGGTGCGGGCCCGGTTGCGTTCGATGGTGTTGGACAGCGGCCGGCCGTCGTGCTGGGGAATCGTCCACTCGAATGTCTTCTCCGGCTTGGTGGCCGTCCGCGGCAGGTTGATCTGCACGCTGTGGCCGGTGGCCCTGACGTAGCCGATGTCGACCAGGCCGGACAGCGCCGTCGACCAGAGCCGGGCGAGGGGGCCGCCGCCGGTGTCGAGGGAGAGCGCGCTCTCCCCGTCGAACCAGCGGGGCGACATGACCCAGCTGTACTTGTCGGTGAAGTCGCGCTTCTGCGGGTGCGGGATCGTGTGCTGGTTCCACGGGTGCCGCATGTCGACCGGGTTGCCCAGCGGATCGTGGGTGACGAACGGCTCCTGCCCCGCCCAGTCGTCGTAGTAGGAGCTGCCCAGCAGGATCCGGATACCGAGGTTGATGTCGACCAGGTCGTCGGTGACGAGCGTGCCGTCGACGATGACCCCCGGCGTGACGAACATCCGGCGACCCCAGTCGCTCATGTTCCGGTAGGTGAAGTCACAGTGCTCGGGGTCCTGGAAGCTGCCCCAGCAGCCCAGCAGGACCCGGCGGCGGCCGACCTCCTCGTAACCGGGGAGCGCCTCGTAGATGAAGTCGAACAGGTCGTCGTGCATGGGCACGACCCGCTTCATGAACTCGATGTAGCGCATCAGCCGGGTCAGGTAGTCGGTGAACAGCTGCACCGTCGCGACCGTGCCGACACCGCCGGGGTAGAGCGTGGAGGGGTGGACGTGCCTGCCCTCCATGAGGCAGAACATCTCGCGGGTGGTCCGGCTGACCGCCAGCGCCTCGCGGTAGAACTCGCCCTCCAGCGGGTTCAGCGAGCGCATGATGTCGGCGATGGTCCGGTAGCCGTGGTCTTCGGCGTGCGGCGCCTCGGTGCGCTCGGCCAGCTCCAGCACGCCAGGGTTGGTCTCGCGGACCATCTTCTCGCAGTAGTCGACCCCGACCAGGTTCTCCTGGAAGATGTTGTGGTCGAACATGTACTCGGCGGCCTCGCCGAGGTTGACGATCCACTCGCCCAGGGCCGGCGGCCGGACGTCGTAGGCCATGTTCTGCGCGTAGACCGAGCAGGTGGCGTGGTTGTCGCCGCAGATCCCGCAGATCCGGCTGGTGATGAAGTGGGCGTCGCGCGGGTCCTTGCCCTTCATGAAGATGCTGTAGCCGCGGAAGACCGACGAGGTGCTGTAGCACTCCGCGACCCGCCGGCCGGCGAAGTCGACCTTGCAGTAGATCCCGAGACTGCCGACGATCCTGGTGATGGGGTCCCAGGCCATCTCCACCAGTTCGCTGTTCTGCTCCGATGTCGTCATGTCAGCTCCAGGGCGCCTTGTATCCGGTCAGCAGTTCGCGCCCCGTGCGGCGCCACTTGGGCTCCTTGTCGACCGTCTTGAAGGTGATGCTGCGGAGGGTGCGGATGACGCTGCCGTACACGCCGCTCACCGCCGAGGACACGTGGGCTCCGGGCGGCTCGTCCATGAACGGCATGAACTTGTCGGGGAAGCCCGGCATCGTGCAGGCGATGCAGATCCCGCCGACGTTCGGGCAGCCGCCGATGCCGTTGATCCAGCCGCGCTTGGGCACGTTGCACCGGACCACCGGCCCCCAGCAGCCGATCTTGACCAGGCACTTCGGCGAGCCGTACTCGACGGCGAACTGGCCCTGCTCGTAGTAACCGGCCCGGTCGCAGCCCTCGTGGACGGTCTGGCCGAACAGCCACGTCGGGCGTAGCGCCTCGTCCAGCGGGATCATCGGGGCCTGACCGGCGACCTGGTAGAGCAGGTAGAGGATCGTCTCGGAGAGGTTGTCCGGGTGGATCGGGCAGCCGGGGACGTTGACGATCGGCAGCCCGGCCTTGGACCTCCAGTCCCAGCCCAGGTAGTCGGCGACGCCCATGGCGCCGGTCGGGTTGCCCGCCATGGCGTGGATGCCGCCGTACGCCGCGCAGGTGCCGGCGGCCAGGATCGCGGTGGCCTTGGGGGCGAGCCGGTCCAGCCACTCGCTGGTCGTCATGGGCTGGCCGGTCTCCGGGTTGTTGCCGAAGCCGCACCAGTACCCTTCCTGCTTGATCGTCTCGTTCGGGATCGAGCCCTCGACGACCAGGACGAACGGGTCGAGCTCGCCGCGGTCGGCCTTGAAGAACCACTCGATGAAGACGTCGGCACCCTGCATCGGGCCGCACTCGAAGTCGATGAGCGGCCAGTGCACGGCCACCTTCGGCAGCCCCGGGAGCGCGCCGAGCACGATCTCCTCGATGCTCGGCTGGGTGGCCGCGGTGAGGGCGACGGAGTCACCGTCACAGCTCAGCCCGGCGTTGATCCAGAGTATGTGGACCACCGGTTCCCGCTCCTGCGGAGGTTCGGTGTTCGCCGTGTCCGTTGGCGTGGCCATGACGCCTCCCCACTGCTGGTGGACATCGATCGGTCGTGGCCGGCGCGGGGGGTGCGCGCCGGATGGATCGCGCGGATCATGATCGCGGTCCTCGTCCGGGATCGCGGGCCCGTGGGGCCGCCGGGTCCGGCCCGGGTCCCTCCGGTGCTCCGGGCGGCTGCCCGCCCCCGGCCGGGACGCGGGCTTCGAGCGCGTGCCGGGTCAGCTCCCACAGGACGTGGTACAGCGTCGTCTGCGCCTCCTGGATCCGGTGCACCGAGGAGGAGGGCACGATGAACAGGTGGTCGAGCAGGCCGAGTTCGGCGAGCCTGCCGCCTCCGCCGCCGGCCAGGCCGACGGTGAGCATGCCCCGCCGCGCCGCCTCCTCGAACGCCCGTATCACATTGGCCGAGCCCCCGCTGGTCGACAGGCCGACCGCGATGTCCCCGGACCGTCCCAGCGCCGCGAGCTGGCGCGCGAAGACGACCTCGAAGCCCACGTCGTTGGAGAGCGCGGTGACCACGGCGACGTCGGTGGTCAGCGAGAGGGCGGGCAGTGCCCGGCCGCGGGGAGGATCGAGGAAGACGGTGGCGACCTCCTGGGCGTCGGTGCTGCTGCCGCCGTTGCCGAAGCTGAACAGCCGGCCGCCCGCGGCGAACCTGTCCGCCATCTCCTCAGCGCACGCGGCCAGCTCCGCCGCCGACTCCTCGGCCATCTGCCGGCGCAACCGCACGATCTCGGCGGCCTTCTGCACGGTGGACCGCATGGCCTCCTCCAGCGCCGTGTCGAGCCCGGCCCGGCCGGCGTAGAGGAAGGGGTAGAGCCCTTCGAGCCCCTCGGAAGGCCGGACGTCCTCGGGGGGCGTCTCGTCAGGCGTGCTCATCACGGGCTCCCGGGTCGCCGTCCCCGCGGGCGCCGCGAGCGCTGCGGGCCCCGCCGTCCGCCGGCCGGGTGTCCGCGGGCACGCCGGCCCGGCGGTCGCGCTTCTCGCCGCCTTCCCGGCCGCCGTCCCCGCGGGACCCGCCGACCCCGCAGACGTCCCCGTGGGCGCCGCCGCGCGCGACCACCGCGATGGCCTCCTTGGCGTGGACGAGGACGGTGTCGCCGACCTCCGGGTCGACCAGCGCCACACTCACCTCCTCCAGGGCCCCGCCCGCGTCGACGATCGCGAGGTCCCGTTCCGTCAGCCGGACCACCGTCACCGGCAGCGCCTCGTCGGAGCAGGTGACGCAGACGTCGCCGGTACAGTGACCGGGCCCGTTCACCGCGCGTCCCCGCTCGTGAGCAGGCCCGGCTGGTCGAAGAACACGTGCACCAGCTCCCACAGCAGGTGGTAGGCGGTCACGTGGATCTCCTTGACGACGGTGGGATCGTCCGCGGCGGCGACCAGGATGTGGTCGGCCATCCGGTCCCGCGCGATCGCACCCCCGTCCCCGCCGGTGAGGGCGACGGTCAGCAGGCCCAGCTCCCGGGCGACCTCCAGGCCCCGTACGACACTTACGTCCCGGCCGTCCCGGGATACGCCCAGCGCGATGTCGGAGGGGTCGGCCCAGCAGCGCAGCTGGTGGGCGAAGGACTCGGCGACGCCCTCCTCGTTGCATACCCCGCTGACCGTCGCGGCGTCGTTGCTCAGGGCCAGGGCAGGGAGGGCCCGTTTGCCCACGATGACCGGGTGCATGAACTCGACCGCGATGTGCGCCGCGTCCGTGCCCGCGCCACCGCTGCCGAAGACGACGAGTTTGCCGCCGCGGTGAAAACGCACGGCCATGGCCTGGCAGGCTCGCGCGATGCTCTCCGCGTCGCGTGCCAGGGCCTGACCGGCGTGATCCCGGCGGGCGAAGGCCTCGGTGACGACCTCGTGAACGGCGGACGCTGTTTGCGGCGTATGGAGAGGTGTGTGGATGGCAGGCATCATTGCCTCCGTTTTTTCACGGTAGTCGACAGATTACGGCGGGTCATTTCAGCGACGACACCCATGCATGACAATCGGGGGTAAAGCTCTGATCGCCCGCGTAACCTTCTCGTCCGGATCGGGGGACGCTCCGCCGCCCGGCCTCCGATCCCGGTGAGGATGGCGGCGTGGGCACCGGACAGGCGGGCGCGGAGGCTCCGATCCGCGTGAGGATCACCATCGAGGGGATCGTGCAGGGCGTGGGTTTTCGCCCGTGCGTCCACTCCCTGGCCCGGCGGCTGGGGTTGTCCGGATGGGTGGGCAACGACGGCCGGGGCGTGTTCATCGAGGCCGAGGGGGTGCCCGGCGACGTCGAGCGCTTCCGGGAGGAGCTGCGCCGGCACGCGCCGCCGCTGGCGGCCGTTCACCGGATGACGACCGTCGCGATCCCGGCCCGTGGGGACCGGGGGTTCCACATCGTGGTCAGCCGTGAGGGGGTCGGCCGTACCACCTTCATCTCACCCGATGTCGCGACATGTGATGACTGCCTGGCCGAGCTGTTCGACCCCGCGGACCGCCGCTACCGCCACCCCTTCGTCAACTGCACCAACTGCGGCCCGCGTTTCACCATCATCCGGGACGTCCCCTACGACCGGCCGGCCACGACCATGGCCGCGTTCACCATGTGTGAGGACTGCGCCAGGGAGTACCTCGACCCCGCCGACCGCCGCTTCCACGCCCAGCCCATCTGCTGCCCGGCCTGCGGCCCCACCCTGCGGCTCCTCGGCTCCTCGGACGGCCGCCGGACCGCGGACGGCGACCCCGTCGCCGGGGCGGCGCGGCTGCTGCGCTCGGGTGCCGTGCTGGCGGTCAAGGGGCTCGGCGGCTACCACCTGGCCGTCGACGCCGCCGACGAGGACGCCGCCCGGACCCTGCGGGCCCGCAAGCACCGTGAGGAGAAGCCGTTCGCCGTCATGGTCGCGGACCTGGACGCCGCGCGGGCCCTGTGCGAGCTGGACGCCGAGGCCGAACGGCTGCTCACCGGCCCGCACCGTCCGATCGTGCTGCTGCCCCGCCGGCCCGGAACCGTCGTCGCCGCGTCGGTGGCGCCCGGCGACCGCCGCCTCGGCCTGATGCTGCCGTACACGCCGGTGCACCACCTGCTCGCCGCTGAACTGGCCCGCCCGTACGTCCTGACCAGCGGCAACCTCTCCGACGAACCGATCGTCCACGCCGACGCCGACGCCTTCGACCGGCTGGCGGGGATCGCCGACGCGTTCCTGACCCACGACCGGCCGATCCACGTCCGCGCCGACGACTCGGTGATCGCGGTGGCCGGGAAGCGGGTGTTCCCGATCCGGAGATCCCGGGGGTACGCCCCCGAGCCGCTACGGCTCCGGCCGCCGGCCCGGCGGCCCGTGCTCGCCTGCGGCGCCGAGCTGAAGAGCACCTTCTGCCTCGCCAGGGAGGGCCACGCCTTCGTCTCCCACCACATCGGCGACCTGGAGAACTACGAGACGCTGTGCTCCTTCGAGGAGGGGATCGAGCACTTCCGGCGCCTGTTCGGCATCACCCCCCGGGTGGTGGCCCACGACCTCCACCCCGAATACCTGTCCACCAAGTACGCCCGCGAACTGCAGGACGTGGACCTGACCGGGGTGCAGCACCACCACGCGCACATCGCCTCCTGCCTCGCCGACAACCAGGAGACCGGTCCTGTCATCGGGGTGGCCTACGACGGCCTGGGCTACGGCCCGGACGGCACCATCTGGGGCGGCGAGCTCCTGGTGGCCGACCTCACGGGCTTCGAACGCGCCGGCCGTCTGGCGCCGGTGCCGATGCCCGGCGGCACGGCGGCCGTCAGGCAACCCTGGCGGATGGCCGCGGCGCACCTGGACGCCGCCTACGAAGGC
The DNA here is from genome assembly GCF_014204985.1 of Streptosporangium becharense. Taxonomy (NCBI): domain Bacteria; kingdom Bacillati; phylum Actinomycetota; class Actinomycetes; order Streptosporangiales; family Streptosporangiaceae; genus Streptosporangium; species Streptosporangium becharense. The sequence continues at coordinate 5,714,495 of NZ_JACHMP010000001.1, forward strand.
GCTCCTCCCGAGGACCTGGCCGTCCGGATCCGGCACGGCACCCGCTGGGACGACGTGCTCGCGGTCGCCGGGGCGGGAGTGAACTCCCCGCCGACCTCCAGCGCGGGCCGGTTGTTCGACGCGGTCGCCTCGATTCTCGGACTCCGCGACACCGTGACGTACGAGGGGCAGGCCGCGATCGCCCTGGAGCAACGGGCCGATCCCGCCGAGGAGACCGCCTACCCGGCCCGGCTCCTCGACGACGGGACGCTCGTGACGATCCGGGCCGGTGACCTCGTCCGGGCGGTCGCCGAGGACACGCGCCGCGGGGAGGACCCGGCGGCCGTCTCGGCCCGTTTCCACAACGGGCTCGCCGCCGCCACCGCCGCGGCCTGCGTGCGGATCCGTGAGGCGACCGGCGTCGGGACGGCCGCCCTGTCCGGCGGGGTGTTCCAGAACCGGCTGCTGCTCGGCGGGCTGCTCCGGGCACTGCGGCTGCACGGCTTCCGCGTGCTGACCCACCACCGGGTGCCGCCCAACGACGGCGGCGTCAGCCTGGGCCAGGCGGCCGTGGCCGCCGCCCGCGACGCCCGCGGCCTCGTCTGACCGGGCCCGGCCGCCCGGAACCGGCCCCGCGCACGGGCCCCGTCCCTCGGGGCGACGCCGAGGGACGGGGCCCGTGCGCGGTGGGCGGACGGCACCGGGCGGGTTCTCAGGAGGTCAACCCGGTGTGGTGGGCGAGGAAGGTGAGCTGGTCGGCGGAGAGTTCGACGGTCTTGCTCACCGCGCGGGCCCCGTGACCGACCTCGGTCTCGTTGCGGAGCAGGATCGGCCGCTCGGCGGCCTGGGCGTGCTGCAGGGCCGCGCACGTCTTCCAGGCGTGCAGCGGGTGGACCCGGGTGTCCGACTGGAAGACGGTGAACAGCGTCGCCGGGTAGGAGACACCCTCCCGGACGCGGTGGTAGGGCGAGTAGGCGTGCAGCCAGGCGAACTCGTCGGGCTTCTCGGCGGAGCCGTACTCGACGTTCCAGGTCGCGCCGAGACCGAACAGCTCGTAGCGGACCATGTCCAGCAACGGGGCCGAGCAGACCACCGCGGCGTACAGCTCGGGGCGCTGGGTCAGCGCCGCGCCGACCAGCAGGCCGCCGTTCGAGCCGCCGGAGATGGCCAGCCGGTCCGGGGTGGTCACCCCGGAGGAGATCAGGTGCTCGGCCGCGGCGTGCAGGTCGTCGAAGACGTTCTGCTTGTTGGCGAGCATCCCGGCCCGGTGCCACTCCTCGCCCTGCTCGCCGCCGCCGCGCAGCTGGGCGATGGCGTAGGTGCCGCCCGCCTCGACCCAGGTGAGGATCGACGCGGAGTAGCCGGGGGTCATCGAGATGCCGAAACCGCCGTACCCGTACAGGATCGTGGGACGCGGGCCCTCGACGCCCGGCTTGGAGATCACCAGCATGTGCACCTCGCTGCCGTCGGCAGAGCGGTAGGTCACCTGCTCGGTGTCGACGGCGGGCACCTCGACGGCCCCGGGGGAGACCGCCCACAGCGTGGTCTCGCCGGTACGGGCGTCGTAGCGCTGGATGGTCGGCGGGGTGGTGTTGTCGGTGTAGCCGAACCACGCCTCGTGGCCGCCCTCGGGGCGCTCGCTGATGCCGCCGATGGTGCCCAGCCCGGGCGTCGGCACCTCCCCGATGCGCTCACCCGTGACCAGGTCGTGGACGGAGATCTCACTGATCGCGTGGCGGGTCCAGCCGGCGAGCATGATCGGCCGGTCGAGGTCGTCGAGGATCGCGAAGTCGGTCAGCACCGCCTCGGAGTCCTGCGGGATCAGGTCGCGCCAGTGCTCGGCCTGCGGGGTGGCCGGGTCGGTGACGCAGATCCGGGAACGCGGGGCGTCGCGGTCGGTGAAGAGGTAGAGCCGCCCGTCGCGACCGAAGTGCAGGGAGCTCTGGGCGTCGACGCCCTCCTGGACGACGACGAGCCCGGGTTCCTCGGGGGAGGAGGCCGAAAGGTCGGCGACCCACAGGTCGTTGCGCGGCGCCGTGCCCCGGGAGGCGGAGATCTGCAGCCAGCGGCCGTCGCGGGAGACGGAGACACCGTAGTAGTTGGTCTTCTCCATGCCGTCACCGAAGATCAGCACGTCGTCCTCGGTGGAGGTGCCGACCCGGTGCAGGTAGACCCGGCGGTGGTACTGCTCCTCGCCCTCGGGGACCTCGGTGGCGGGCAGCCTGCGCACATAGTAGAAGGCCTCGCCGCCGGGCAGCCAGGCGACCGGGGAGTAGCGGCAGCGGTCGATCGGCCCCTCGATCCGGTCGCCGAAGGCGACGTCCATCAGGTAGAGGCTCGACTCCTCGTCACCGCCCACCGAGATCTGGTAGGCCAGCAGGCGGCCCTCCTTGTCGGGCTGCCAGGTGTCGAGCGTGGTGAGCCCGGTGGGGTCGAGGGCCATCGGGTCGAGCAGCGTCCGCTCGGTGCCGTCGGGATCGACGACGTAGAGCACGGCGTGCTCCTGCTCGGGGGTGCGCCGCATGAAGAACTGCCGCTCCCCGCGCCACACCGGCGCACTGACCGACCCCGACTTCAGCAGCTCGGCGATGCGCGAGCGGAAGCCCTCCCGGCCGGGAAGCGCTCCCATCTCCGTCGTGAAGAGCCTCTCCTGGGCGTCGAGCCAGTCCTTCGTCGCCGGGTCGTCCGGATCCTCCAGCCACCGGTAGGGATCGGGCACCGGAACGCCGTGCAACTCCTCGACGAGGTCAAGACGGCTTGCGGGAGGGTAAGGCTGTCGCGTCATGGCCGAAACCATACGACCTCCGGAGGGCGGAAGGGCGTCATTGCGCGCCGGGCGTACTGGAGCCGCGGCAGCAGGAGTTAATAAGTGGTAATGCGGGCATAAAACGGATCAGGAGTCCCTCCAGTCGTTTTATGGGTGGCGGGAACCGTGATGCAGAAGCCAAACTTGGTGGAGGACGGCGCCGTGGTGAGCATCCGCTGGGCCGTCCGGCGGAGGTCCCCGTGACGGAAGCACCCGGGCCCCAGGAGGGGCCGCCAGCCGGGGTACGCAACGGCGTGCCCCCTCAACCGACGCGCCGCGCAGCGGGAAGGGCCCGCTGATGCGCCAAGTCCTGTTGTTGAACGCCACCTACGAACCCTTGACCACCCTCTCCCTGCACCGCGCCGTCGTGCTGGTGCTCCGGGAGAAGGCCGACGTCGTGCACCGCGACGGGCGGGGCGCCGTGTTCCGTTCGGCGAGCCGCACGCTCGACGTCCCGTCGGTGATCAGGCTTCGCAGATATGTCCGCATCCCCTACCGGTCGCGGATTCCGCTGACCCGTACCGCGTTGATGCGCCGGGACGACTACCGGTGCGCCTACTGCGGTCAGCGGGCCGAGACCATCGACCACGTCATCCCGCGCTCACGAGGCGGCACCCACACGTGGGAGAACTGCGTCGCGTCGTGCACGTCGTGCAACCACCGCAAGGCGGACCGCATGCTGGAGGAACTGGGGTGGACGCTCGACGTCGCCCCGGTGGTGCCACGCGGCGTCCACTGGAGGTTGATCGGCGCGCACATCGTCGGCGACCCGCAGTGGGCGCCCTACCTGGCGGAGAGCGCGGCCTGACGCGGCCACGGCCGTGCTCTTCCCGCGCTCACGTGTGCTCGCGTGCCCTCCCGCGCTCCGTGCGGGAGGGCACGCCACGGTCCCGTGGTACGTCACGGTCCCGGGCGTGCCCCGGGACCGTGACGGGCGGGGCGGCGTCATAACCGTTCGCGGCGGATGCGCCGGAGTCGGCACAATCGGCCTATGACGTGGACCTTCACCTCCGACGCCGCGGCCTACGCCGCCGCCGTGGAACCCTGGCTGCTGCGGGACCCCGTTAGCAACACCGTGCCCCTCACCGTCCTGCGCGGCATACGCGACGGTCTGTGGACCGGCGACCTCCTGCTGGGCCGGCTGGAGCACGGCGGCCGGACCGTCGCCGCGGCGATCCAGACACCACCCCACTTCCTGGTGCTGCCCGACATCCCCGCGGACACCGTCCCGGAGCTCGCCGAGCGGCTCGCCGAGCGAGGGCGGCCCATCCCGGGCGTGACCGGGCCGCTGCCGGTGGCCGAGGCGTTCGCCGCCTGCTGGTGGCGTCCCGAGGCCGCGCGCCGTCCCGAGCGCCTCTACCGGCTCGGCTCGCTGCACGTGCCGGACCCCCTCGCCCGAGGAGCCTCACGTACGGCCGTCGCGGACGATCTGGACCTCCTGGTGAAGTGGGCCGGGGAGTTCCAGGACGAGGCGGACCACGGCTCCGGCACCGATCTGACCCCGCTGGTGGCCGGCCGGATCGCCCGGAGCGAGCTGGTCCTGTGGGAGGCGGACGGGCGGCCCGTCGCGTTCGCCGGAGCCTCCACGCCGCTCGGCGGCATGTCTCGGGTCGGCCCGGTCTACACGCCTCCCGAGCTGCGCGGCAGGGGGTACGGCATCGCCGCCTCCCACGCGGTGAGCGCCAAGGCGCTGGCCGGCGGCGCCGGGGAGGTGCTGCTCTTCACCGATCTGGCCAACCCGACGTCCAACCGGATCTACCAGGCGATCGGCTACCGGCCGGTGAGCGACTACGCCTCCATCACCTTCGCCTGAGTGATCTGGGTACGCTGGGTGCCATGCCGCGCTACGACTTCCGCTGCCGTGCCTGCGGGTCCACCTTCGAGGTCTCCCGCCCGATGGCCCACTCCGGTGAGCCCGCACCCTGCCCCGAGGGTCACGACGACACCGTCAAACTGCTGTCCACGGTCGCTGTGACCGGCGGTTCGGCCGCCTCGCCCGCACCACGCCCCGCAGGCGGCGGAGGCTGCTGCGGGGGCGGCTGCTGCGGCTGAGCCCCGTCACGGGCGCCCGGACGGAGCCGTCCGTGCCCCCGGCGTAACGGTCGCCGGGAGCGAAGTGCCGTACGCGTCCGGGCGGAGCAGTCCGGCGCCCGGCCCGGACGCGTTCCGGTGCCCGCTTCGCCGGCGGGTCCACGCCCGCCGGACGGGCGTCAGGCGGCGCGCCTGCCCTGGAAGGGCAGGAAGCCCTCGGCGCGGTGCCGGCGGGCGGGCACGAAGGTGGGTTCGGCGGCCACGATGCGGTCGAACCGGAACGCCCGGACGGCGCCGCGCATGCGGCACATTCCCACGAGATACCAGTACTCACGGTGGACCATGCACGTGACGGGGTCGACGTCGCGGACGGTGATGCGGCCGGAGACGTCGCGGTAGTGGAGGCGGATGACGAGGCGGGCGGTGATGGCCTCGGCGATCGTCCGCGCCCGGTCGGCGACCTCGGCGGACATCGGCTCGGTCAGAGTGGACAGCGTGGTGGCGATGACGTCGTCGTCGAGCTCCATGTGCTCGAAGGCGAGGCGCAGGCCGCTGCGGGCGGCACCGGCCTGCGGGTCGGAACCCAGGTGCGCCACGGACAGGGCGAGGGCGGCGATCTCGGCGGCAGTCAACGGGCGGGTGGAGGGCTTCATGACGTTAGCCATACCCAGAGGTTACGCCTCGCCGCCGACATTTTTCGAACCTGCTGTCGGATCCGGAAGGCCGGATCCGACAGCAGGCGCGGGTCAGCGCGAGAGCTGCGACAGGTCGCGTGAGGCACCGGTCGAGGCGGAGGTGGTGAGCGCGGCGTAGGCCTGCAACGCGGTGCTCACCGGACGCTGCCGGTCGCGCGGGCGGTAGCCACCCAGCTCGGTCAGGAGCCGCTCGCGCCGGGCCGCCAGCTCCTCCTGGGCGACCCGGAGCTCGATCGAGCGGCCCGGGATGTCGATCTCGATGGTGTCGCCGTCCCGGACCAGCGCGATGGTGCCGCCCTCGGCGGCCTCGGGGGAGGCGTGCCCGATGGACAGCCCGCTCGTGCCGCCGGAGAACCGGCCGTCGGTGATCAGCGCGCAGGCCTTGCCCAGGCCCTTGCCCTTCAGGAACGAGGTCGGGTAGAGCATCTCCTGCATGCCCGGCCCCCCCTTGGGGCCCTCGTAACGGATCACCACGACGTCGCCCGCCTTGACCCTGTTGTTGAGGATGCCCTCGACGGCCTCCTCCTGCGACTCGAAGACCACCGCCGGTCCTGAGAAGCGCCAGATCGACTCGTCCACTCCGGCCGTCTTGACGATGCAGCCGTCGACGGCGATGTTGCCGTAGAGGACGGCGAGCCCGCCGTCGCGGGTGTAGGCGTGTTCGAGGTCGCGCACGCAGCCCTCGGCCCGGTCGAGGTCGAGAGAGTCCCAGCGGTTGTCCTGGGAGTAGGGCTTGACGGTGCGCACGTTGCCCGGTGCGGCGTGCCAGAGCTCCAGAGCCTCGGGCAGGGCCTTGTCCGAGCGCGGGTCCCAGGCGTCGAGGTAGTCGCCCATGGTGCCCCCGCTGACACTGGGCACGTCGCGGTGGAACAGACCCGCCCGGTCGAGCTCGCCCAGGATGGCCGGGATGCCACCGGCCCGGTGGACGTCCTCGATGTGGTACTTGGAGGTCGCCGGGGCGACCTTGCACAGGCAGGGCACGCGCAGTGAGATCTCGTTGATCTCCTTGAGGCCGAAGTCGACTTCGGCCTCGCGGGCCGCGGCCAGGATGTGCAGGATCGTGTTGGTCGAACCGCCCATCGCCACGTCGAGCGTCATGGCGTTCTCGAAGGCTTCCCTGGTGGCGATGTTGCGCGGCAGGACGCTCTCGTCGCCGTCCTCGTAGTAACGGCGGGTGATCTCCACCAGCTGCCGCCCGGCGTCCTCGAACAGCTTCTTGCGCGCCCGGTGCGTGGCCAGGATCGTGCCGTTGCCGGGCAGCGCCAGCCCGATCGCCTCGGCGAGGCAGTTCATCGAGTTGGCGGTGAACATGCCGCTGCACGAACCGCAGGTCGGGCAGGCGTTCTCCTCCATCTCCAGCAGCTCGGCGTCGGAGACGTTCTCGTCCGCGGCGGCGATCATCGGGTCGATCAGGTCGAGCTTCCTGCCCGGTGTCTTGCCGGCCTCCATGGGGCCGCCGGAGACGAAGATCGTCGGGATGTTCAGCCTGAACGCGGCCAGCAGCATGCCGGGGGTGATCTTGTCGCAGTTGGACACGCAGATCAGGGCGTCGGCGCAGTGGGCGTTGACCATGTACTCGACGGCGTCGGCGATCAGCTCGCGGCTGGGCAGCGAGTAGAGCATGCCGCCGTGGCCCATCGCGATGCCGTCGTCGACCGCGATCGTGTTGAACTCGCGCGGGATCGCCCCGGCCTCGCGGATGGCCCCCGAGACCAGGTCTCCGACCTCGCGCAGGTGGACGTGGCCGGGGACGAACTGGGTGAAGCTGTTGGCCACCGCGATGATGGGCTTGCCGAAGTCGCCGCCCGCTACGCCGGTCGCCCGGAGCAGGGCCCGGGCTCCGACCATGTTCCTGCCGTGAGTGACCGTACGAGACCTGAGGGCGGGCATGGGGCTTCTCCCATCATCGAAACCGAGTCTTCAAATGGTACGGCCACCGCTCAGTGCGTGAGACGCCTGTCCGCAGCACGAGACGCGTGGTCCTGACCATCTGTTGTCGAATGTCGTTCCGTCACCGCGGCGTGGGCACGGCGCGGCGCGGGCACCCGCGGCCGCCCGCGGGACGGGACGGGCACCGCGAGGATCTCGGAACGCCGACGAAGCACGGGGTGGGCGCCGACGTGGCGACCGACGGGCCCGATGCGGGCCCAGGTTGTCCTTTGACACTACCGAACCCGTCGCGCCGCCGAGCACGGGGCACGGCGGCGCGACGGGTTCGGGGAGGGGGGAAGGGGAGCGTCAGTTCTCCGGGTAACGCGCGGGAAGGACGCGCTCGGCGGCCTCGTAGATCTTCTCGATCTCGATGTCGGTGAGTGACCGTTCGCGCTTGGTGATCCATTTACGGACGTGGCCGCCGTCGAAGACGTCGACCTCGCGGACGTTGAGGACCTTCCACGGGATGGCCGGTCCGTAGATCGCCAGGGACGGGACGATGGTGATCTCGCGACCCAGCTCCCGGCCGATCAGCTCCCCGGCCTGGGTCGCCTCCCAGTGCGCCTCGTCCAGGCGGGCCTTCTGGTTGAACGGGCCGTGGAACAGCTTGCGGTGCGACTGGACGCGGACCGGGAGGCGCTTGTCCCACTTCTCGGAGTCGACCGCGTAGACGCCGGTCGGGCCCACGACCAGATGGTCGATCTGCGCCTCGCTGCCGGGAATCGCCCGGGCGTGCAGGGTCCGGTAGCCGCCCCGCTCCAGCCTCTTGAGCTGGACCTCCGTGCGCCGCTCCGCGACCGAGGCACGCCGCCAGGCGGGAACCGAGGAGTCGGCCCGGGCGTGCAGCACCGTGTCGACGATCGCCGCGACGACGGCGGCGGTGAAACCCAGCTGCCAGCTGGCCAGCAGAATGCCCGCGAGCACGCCGACGCCGAGCGCGACGAACACGCGTCTGCGCAGGTGGCGGTGCTTGGGATCGTCGAGCAGGCCGCGCAGCGAGGCGCGTCCGATGAGCGCGTACGCGGATGCGGGCGCGGCGGGTCGAGACGTCGGCCGGTCGTCGGCCTGTCGGTCGCTGACCCAAATCGGTGACGTAGTGTTACCGTCTTCTGGTACCTGACCGGAATCCACGTAACTCACGGTAGCTGACGTCCTTGGGGGTGCCTAGTATTGCGTATCTCATACTTTTGTGACCGCAGTCTCCCGCTTGGTGCGGTCATGAACCGGGTATCTACGTGCTTTCGCCGATCATCCCGCCTGCCCCATCGTGCCGAGCGTGCCTCACATTCTCGATCCTAACCTTCCAGGCCCCGCTCCGCCGGGATCCGGCGACGAAGGCGTCGCTTTCACCGTCGCCGCAGGTGAGAGCAGCTCCGGACGGTTCCGCGGCGTGTCCCGCAGACCCTCGACGGACGGTCGGCACGGGTTTACGTTGGAGAGGTGGACAGCGCGATCCAGGTCTTCGGCTTCCTGATCGGTGTCTCCGGTGGCCTGTTCCTGCTCATCACCCTGATCGTGACCCTCCCCGGCAGGGTGCGGGAGAGCGCCGCCAGGCACACGTCGGAGGGTGCGATGTGGATCGGCGGCCCGTTCCGCAGCGAGCACGGAGTCAGTCTCCGGGTCCTGGTCCTGACCGAGCGTCCGGCGCCGCCGGCGTCGGCGCCGGCGGTCGACTGGATCTCGCTGGCGGAGGTGTCCGAGCCGGGACGGCACACGGGTGGGGCGTCGGCGACCTGGTGAGGACGCGGCGCGACGGCGAGGTGGTGCAGATGCAGACCCTGACCGCGACGGAGGCGGACGACGTCCGCGATGCGCTGCTGGCCGCCGAGAGACGCACCGGGCTGCGTTTCGCCGCCTACGCCGGACCGGCGGTCGGCCCGCGCCGTCACTTCTCCGAGCGGCTGCACGCCGCGCTGGGGGAGGAGGCCGATCGTGCGGTGCTCGTCTTCGTGGACCAGCGGGGACGAGGCCTGGAGATCGTCACGGGCCGCCGGGCCCGGGAGCGGCTCTCCGACGCCGACTGCCGGCTGGCCGCGGCGTCGATGGCCGCCATCCTCGGCACGGGCGATCTGGTGGGCGGCATCGTCGCCGGGGTGTGGCTGCTGGGGGACCGGGTGTCGCGGCAGGGGTGATCCTCTCGGCGGCCCCGGCAACCATGATCTTCCCGGATAATTCGGCACGTGTTGAGGAGCGTGTGGGACGCACTGCCGGGGCGGCTCCCCGGGGGGGCCGCGCGGGCGCAGGAGCACGATCCGATCGTCGGTTACGTCCGGGAGACGCGTGCCGAGGCCCGGCGGGAGGTCCGCAGGGCCGACGAGACGGCCGCCATCCTGCTGGCCGTCACCGGAGCCGCCGCCGGCGGCGTCGTGGCCGGGCTGCTGGACGGCAGGCTGCGGCCCGGCGAACTGCCCGGCCAGGTGGAGTGGCTGTGGTGGGCCGGGATGTTCTTCTGGCTGCTCGGGCTCCTCATGCTCGCCGCCGCGCTTCATCCGCGCAGCGCGCGGCTGGCCGGCCGCTCCGTGGAACGCCGCCGCTCCTACCCGGGCGGGTTCACCGTGTCCTCCCCCGCCGGACCGGCGCGCGACGGGCGGGGACACGACGCACGGCTCCGGCTCGACCTGGTCGTGCTGGACATCAGGTCTCTCGGCGCCGTCGCGGACGCCAAGGAGCGCTACGTCCGCAGGGGGATCGTGCTGATGCTGTTCTCCCTCGCCTGCTGCGTGTCGTCGGTGCTCATCGGCCGGTCGCTCTGACCGGCCCGGTCGTTCAACGCCGGAGCAGCTTCACCAGGTGGGCGGTGATGTCCGCCAGCAGGGTCGTGGGGGCCACCGGCGCGGACGCGACGGCGGAGAACAGGCTGGGCAGACCCGGCAGCGGGAAGCCGTCGTCCCTGGCGGCCTCCCCGCCGACGTCGTTCTTGGCCAGGATCGCCCGGCTGCGGTCCCACGCCTCCAGAACCTCCTCCGGCGAGGGCACGCCGAAGCCATGGCCCACCGGGGCGGCGTGCCGGAGCCGGACCAGCGGGGTGTCGGCGAAGGCGAGGGCCACCCGGGAACGCAGGGCGAGGTCGTCCCGTGCCGCCCCCACCCAGTCCATGGCGGTGCAGGGGGTGCGGCAGTCGGCCACGCAGGTGGCCAGCGCCCCGGCCACCTGGCTGTGCTGCCGGTCGAAGTAGGCGCGCCACCCCTCGGCGGGCTCCCCGGCCACCCGCAGGGTCCGGTTGACGGCGGACTGCTCCGCCTTCGTGTGGTCGCACTCGCGGTCGCCGATCACGCCGAACCTGCTGCCGGGCGCGGTCAGGCCGGCGGGCCAGCGCGCGGGGTCGCCCGCGTTGCCGAGCACCGGCTCGAAGGCGAGCAGCGGCAGGTACTCGCTGGCGATGTGGACGGCGGCGACCATGGGGCTCAGTTCACGACGGTGCCAGCGGACCGCGATGACCTCCAGCAGGAGGCCGTAGGCGGGCCGCAGCGACTCCAGCGCCCCGCGCGGCTGCTCCCGCGGCGTTTGCGGCATCGTGCAGGCCCGTGCCCGCCGCCGCAGGTCACCCGGTACGGTACGCGCCTCGGCGGCGAAGTCCTCCGCGTCGAGGGAGAGCAGTCGCTGGCCGAACTCGCACAGCGCCTCGACGCCGGTCACGTCGTCCACGACACCCGAGGCGAGGGCTCCCACGTCGCCGAAGGCGTACCTCTGCGCCAGCGAGACGAGCAGATCACGTGCCGATTCCACTCGATCAGCCTCTCACGGCCGATGTGTGACATGAGCATTATCTGCGCATAGCGAAGTATGTGGTGCTCGATGTGGTTGGTGACCATCAGCGCCGTCGGGTGGGACGGGACGGCGCGGCCGGTCGGCGGCGCGGACGACCGGCGGGCCGGACGGCTCCCCCGGCTCGCCGGCGCGGCGGTCATGACAGTGGTCCTGGATCAGTCTTCGACGATCTCGGTGGTCCCGGCGGTCCGGACGGTTCCGATGGTCTCGGTGGTTCCCGGTGGTTCCCGGTGCTCCCGGCGGTGGCGCGCGTCCGGGCGTTCCCTCTCTGTTTTTCCTGCGGGTGCTCACAGTCTGCGAAAGGATGCTCGCCGTGGGTATCTGCAAGGTTTCAGGAATCACCCCGGGGGTCATCGTCCAGCGCGGTGGTGACGTGCTGGAGGTCACCCCCGGCAAGCACCTCACCTTCGGCCGGGGCCCGGCCGGCCTGGTGCTCTCTCATCCGGCCGTCGCCCGCCTGGCCGGGCGGATCGACGCGGTCGACGACTACTGGACGATCTCCAACCTGAGCCGCTCCACGACCTACCTGGTGGAGAACCCCGAGGGCGACGGCGAGTTCGTCAAGGTGTCGCCCGGCCGGATGCGCGCCCCGATCCCTTTCGAGCTGGCCCGGGTGCGGCTGGCCGCCGAACCGGCGTCGTTCCTGGTCTTCGCCCCCGAGCACGCGCTGCTCCACCCCGGCGCGCCCCGCGAGGGGCAGGAGAGCGTGCTCACCTTCTTCGACGTCACCGCCAAGTACTTCCTGATCCTGGTGGCCCTGTGCGAGCCCCGGCTGCGCGACCCGCTCTCCACCGTGGTCCCCACCGTCCCGGAGATCATCATGCGCCTGGCCCACCTGAACCTCGGCCGCTCGGCGGTCGGTTTCCACCTCGACTACCTCGCCCGGGTGAAGCTCCGGATGAAGGGGCCCGAACGGCCGGGTGCGTCCGGTTGGCAGCGCGCGGCGCTCGTCTCCTTCGCGCTCCGGCACGACCTGGTGACCGTCGAGCACCTGCCGCTGCTCGAACCGCGAAGGCGCCTGTCACCCTGAAGGCGAGAGACGCCCGCGTGCCGTGCCACCGCCGGTGGTCCCGGAAGACGGGGCACCCGGCGGGCACCCCGTCTCCGTACGGCCGGGCCCGGGGAGGGGCCGCTCCGGCTTCCCGGCGGGGTCAGCCCGCCGTCGTGTCCTTGGCCTGGGCACGCAGCGCCCGGCTGATGCCGTCCGCCCCCTCCAGCAGCAGCCGTCGCAGGGCCTGCGGCGGCTGCTCGGCGGAGATGAGGTCCTGGGTCCTGGCGACGGTCTCCGGGGAGATGGCCAGCGCCGGGTAGCAGCCGTTGGCGAAGTTCTGGGCGCTGTCGGACGTCCAGGTCTTCCAGATCCGGCCGATCTCGGAGAAGTACTTCTCCGCGTACGGCTCCAGCAGCTCCGGGTGGCGCGGGTCCATGAAGCCGAGGATCGTCGAGCGGAGCACCGCCCCGCTCAGGTCACCGCCGGTGATCGAGGCCCAGGCCCTCTCCTTGCCCTCGGCCGTCGGGATGGCGGCGCGGGCGTTCGCCGCGGAGCGCTCGCCGGTGGCGGTGGCGTCGCGCACGAGTTCCTCGGCGATGGCCTCCTCACCGAGCACTCCGCCGGAGACCAGGCCCTGGATCAGCGTCCAGCGCAGGTCGGCGTCGACGGTGAGGCCGTCGAGCACGAGCGAGCCGTCCAGCAGGGCGGCCAGGAAGGCCAGGTCGTCCTCGGAGACCGCCGTGGCCGCCAGCGCGTTCACGTACGCCAGCTGGTGGTCGGAGCCGGGTTCGGCAGCGGTGACGAGCGCGCGGAGCGCGGAGGCCAGGCGGGACATGCCCTCGGCGCGCCAGGCCGGGTCGGCGTACTGCTGGACCGCCTGGCGGGCCTGGCGGAGCACGGTCTGGGCGACCGTGATGTCCTTGACCGACTCGATCCCGGAGACGACCAGCGCGAGGTAGTCGCGGGTGGACATCTCGGCGTCGCGGGTCATGTCCCAGGCCGCCGACCAGCACAGAGCGCGCGGCAGGGACTCGCTGAACCTGCTGATGCCGCCCTCGACGAGGGTGCGCAGCGAACGCTCGTCGAGCCGGACCTTGGCGTAGGTCAGGTCGTCGTCGTTGATCAGGACCAGGTCGGGCTGCACCTCGCCGACCAGGTCGGGCACCGCGGTGCGCGCGCCGACCACGTCGAGCTCGACCCGCTTGACCCGGACCAGCTCCTCACCCCGCAGGGAGTACAGGCCGATGGCGACGCGGTGTGAGCGCAGCGTCGGGTAGTCGGCCGGCGCCTCCTGCAGCACGTCGAAGGTCAGGAAGCGGCCCTCGGCGTCGGTGGTGAACGACGGACGCAGGGTGTTGACCCAGGAGGTCTCCAGCCACTCCTTGGACCAGGAGGACAGGTCACGGCCGGAGGTGCGCTCCAGCGCGACCAGCAGGTCGGCGAGGGTGGTGTTCTTCCAGGCGTGCTCGGCGAAGTAGTCGCGGACGCCGGCCAGGAAGTTGTCCAGACCCACGTAGGCGACGAGCTGCTTGAGGACCGAGGCGCCCTTGGCGTAGGTGATGCCGTCGAAGTTGACCTCGACCGCCTGCATGTCGACGATGTCGGCCGCGATGGGGTGGGTCGAGGGCAGCTGGTCCTGGCGGTAGGCCCATGCCTTCTCCACGTTGGCGAAGGTCGTCCACGCCCCCTGGCCCCAGCGGGTGGCCTCCGCCTGGCAGAGCACCGAGGCGTAGGTGGCGAACGACTCGTTCAGCCACAGGTCGTCCCACCAGCGCATGGTGACCAGGTCGCCGAACCACATGTGCGCCATCTCGTGCAGGATCGTCTCGGCGCGGCGCTCGATCACCGCGTCGGTGACGCGCGAGCGGAAGACGTAGTCCTCCAGGAAGGTCACGCATCCGGCGTTCTCCATCGCGCCGGCGTTGAACTCCGGCACGAAGAGCTGGTCGTACTTGCCGAACGGGTAGCGGACCCCGAAGACCCGGTGGAAGAAGTCGAAGCCCTGCCGGGTGACCTCGAAGAGGTTCTCCGGATCGAGGTGCTCGGCGAGGGAGGCCCGGCAGTACAGTCCCAGGGGGATGCCGTCGTGCTCGGAGGTCACCTTGTGGTAAGGGCCGGCGCACAGCGCGGTGATGTAGGTCGACATCACCGGGGTCGGCGGGAAGTGCCAGCGCTTGGCCGCCTGCAGGGCGCCGTGCTTGCCGTGGTGCTCCGGCAGCTCCAGCGTCTCGTCGGCCGCCGCGTTGGAGACGACCTCCCAGGTGGACGGCGCGAGCACGGTCAGCTCGAAGGTCGCCTTGAGGTCGGGCTGGTCGAAGCAGGCGTACATCCGGTGGGCGTCCGCCGTCTCGAACTGGCTGTGCAGGTACACGTTCTTGTCGACCGGGTCGACGAACCGGTGCAGGCCCTCACCGGTGCGGCTGTAGGAGCAGTCGGCGTCGACGCGCAGTTCGTTGGCCTCCGCCAGGCCCGGCAGCGGCAGTCGCCCGGCTTCCGGGTCGTATCCGTCGACGTCCAGCTCGACGCCGTTCAGGACGACCCTGCGCACCTTGGCGCCGGCCAGGTCGATGAACGTCTCCGCGCCTGGCCGGGTGCAGGTGAAGCGGACCGTGGTGACGCTCTCGAAGCGCTCCTCCCCCTCGGTCAGGTCGAGTTCCACCGCATATGACTGCACGCTGAGCAGCCGTGCGCGCTCGCGCGCCTCGTCACGGGTCAGATTGCCTGCCACTACCGCTCCCTCTTCACAACATCCCCCGCTCCATTGCTAAGGGGTGACTGAATCCTGCCACGTAAGGCGCGGGACCGCCGCCTTGAGGGCCCGTCCATGAGGTGATCATCAGATCCGAGGACGAATCACCAAGTCAAGGTATTAATCCACCGGTGGAATAGGGAACTCCGGCCTTCTGGTTGTGCTGGACGAACAAGCCTCATGACCAGGAAGCGCAAACATGACTGAGCGAATCCCCGTCGATCTCTGGTTCGACCCCTTCTGCCCGTTCGCCTGGATGACGTCCCGCTGGTTGCTGGAGGTGGAGAAGGTCCGATCGATCGAGCCCCGCTGGCACATCATGAGCTTGAAGATCCTCAACGAGGACAAGGAGATCCCCGCCGAGTACCGGGAGCTGACGGAGAAGGCCCTCGGCCCGGCCCGCGTGGTCGCCGCCGTGCAGCACAAGTACGACTCCGAGACCGTCGGCCGCCTCTACACCGAGCTCGGTGTCCGCTTCCACAACCGGGGCGGGCTCAAGGAGCCGGACCGTCTCCGCGAGCTCGTGGAGGAGTCCCTGGCCGCGGCCGGACTGGACCGCGGGTTCGCCGACGCGATGGACTCCGAGGAGTTCGACGAGGTGCTCCGTGCCTCGCACGACGACGGCATCAACCGGGTCGGTCAGGACGTCGGCACCCCGGTGATCGCGGTCGGGGACGTCGCGTTCTTCGGTCCGGTCGTCTCGCCCGCTCCCAAGGGTGAGGAGGCGGGCAGGCTGTGGGACGGAGTCCGGCTGGTCGCCGGATTCGACGGCTTCTTCGAGATCAAGCGCACCCGGACCCGGCCCCCGATCTTCGACTGATCCGCGCCGCGTGCCCCGGTCCGTCCGGCGCCGGACGGACCGGGGCATCCGCCCCCCTTGAAGGGGTTCAGCGGCATTGAAGATCAAATGCCGCCCTTATCCGGATATCACGAATTTTTAAGGATCGTGGCTATTCGCCCGCCGGGCGGGCGCTTCCCCGTACGCTCTTCGCAACGACCGGGCGCTCGCCGCGGCGATCCGCCGCGACCGGCCGAAACATGATCTCCGTCCGGCCGGCATGTGCTCATCATGTGACCTGCCGGGTTCTCGCACAATGACGGCACGCACGCAAGGATGAGGGGTATGCGGCACCTTTATCTGAACGGAGCCTGGCAGCCCTCGGCGTCGCGCGAGGGCATCGACGTGGTCAATCCGGCGACCGAGGAGACGATCGACCGGGTGCCCGCCGGGTCGCCCGCGGACGTCGAGGTCGCCGTGGCCGCCGCCCGCGCGGCCTTCCCCGCCTGGTCCGCCACCTCGGCCGCGGAGCGGGGCAAGATCCTCGCCGCGGCGGCCGGGCTGATCCGCGACCGCTCCGCCGAGCTGGCCAGGATCATCGCCACCGACATGGGCGCCCCGTACGGGCTGGCGATGAACGTGCAGACGCTGGTGCCGGCCGGGGTGCTGGCCTCCTACGCCCAGCTCGCCGAGACCTACGACTTCGAGGGCGGGCGGGTGGGCAACTCCCGCATCCTCCGCGAGCCGGTCGGCGTGGTCGCCGCCATCACACCGTGGAACTACCCGCTCCACCAGATCGTCTGCAAGGTGGCCCCGGCGCTGGCCGCCGGCTGCACGGTCGTGCTGAAGCCCAGCGAGGTCGCGCCGCTGGCGGCCTACGCGCTCGTCGGAATCCTCCAGGAGGCGGGACTGCCCGCCGGGGTCCTCAACATGGTCAGCGGCCACGGCCCGGTGGTGGGCGAGGCACTGGCCACCCACCCCGACGTGGACATGGTGTCGTTCACCGGCTCCACCAGGGCCGGGCGCCGCGTCGCCTCCCTGGCCGCCGAGACCGTCAAGCGGGTGGCCCTGGAGCTCGGCGGCAAGTCCGCCAGCGTGATCCTGCCGGATGCCGACCTGCGCACGGCCGTCAAGGCGACGGTGGCCAACGCCTTCGTCAACTCCGGCCAGACCTGCTCCGCCTGGACCCGCATGATCGTCCATCGCGACCAGTACGACGAGGCCGTCGCCCTCGCCGCCGAGGCCGCCGCGAAGTACACCGTCGGCGACCCCTTCGACGAGACCACCAGGCTCGGGCCGCTCGTCTCCGCCGCCCAGCGCGACCGGGTGGTCCGCTACATCAACCGGGGCCAGGAGGAGGGGGCCCGGCTGGTCGTCGGCGGTGCCGACCGTCCGCTGGACCGGGGTTTCTACGTGGAGCCCACGGTTTTCGCCGGGGTGGAGCCGGGAATGGTCATCGAGCAGGAGGAGATCTTCGGCCCGGTCCTGGCGATCATCCCGTACTCCCGCGGCGAGGACGAGGCCGTCGCCATCGCCAACGGCACCCCGTACGGCCTGGCGGGCGCGGTGTGGGCCGGCGACGAGGAGCGCGCGGTCTCGACCGCCCGTCGGCTGCGCACCGGCCAGGTCTCCGTCAACGGCGGGCGCTTCAACCCGCTGGCGCCCTTCGGCGGCTACAAGCAGTCGGGTCTCGGCCGCGAACTGGGCGAGTTCGGTCTGGAGGAGTTCCTGGAGATCAAGTCGCTCCAGCTCTGACGGCGGCCGCTCCGGTGGCTCAGGGCGCCTGGAGCAGGACCTTCCTGGCGGCCTCCTTGGCCAGCCGGTCCACGTACAGCCTGCCGCCGAGGTGGTCGGTCTCGTGCTGGAAGCAGCGCGCGAGCATGCCGCGGGCCTTGACCTGGACCGGGCGGCCCAGCCGGTCCAGCCCGCGGACGGTGACCCCGGCGGCTCGGGGCGTCTTGGCGTAGATCGGGGTGCCGGTCGCACGGTCGGGGACCGACAGGCACCCCTCCTCGCTGAGGACCTCGGCATCGTCGTCGACGATCAGCTCCGGGTTGATCACATGCCCTTTGCGGTTGCTGCAGTCGTAGACGAAGATCTGCCTCGACACGCCGATCTGCGGGCCGGCCAGGCCGACGCCCTGGGCGCGGTACATCACCTCGAACATCTCGTCGATGAGTCGCCGCAACTCGCGGTCGAAGTCGGTGACGGGCTCGGCGGGCGTGCGCAGGACCGGATCTCCGACCACTCGGATGTCACGCATGTGAGGCTCTCTCTTGTAAGGGGTCATGGAGGATACCGGTTGTTACTCTAGCCGGGGCCGGGGTCGAGCCGTCCTCGCGCACCTGCGAAACTGGGCGGGTGCGCGTCTACATCGGTGCCGACCATGCCGGCTATGAGCTCAAGAACCACGTCGTCTCCTGGCTGAAGGAGCACGGCCACGAGGTCACGGACTGCGGTCCTTTCGTCTACGACGCCGAGGACGACTACCCGCCGTTCGTGCTGCGGGCGGCGGAGGGCGTCGCCGCAGACCCCGGCAGCCTCGGGGTCGTCATCGGCGGCTCAGGCAACGGCGAGCAGATCGCCGCGAACAAGGTGCGCGGCGTCCGTGCCGCCCTGGCCTGGAGCGAGGAGACCGCCGAGCTCGCCCGCCAGCACAACGACGCCAACGTCGTCAGCCTCGGTGCGCGGATGCACACCCTGGACGAGGCGACCCGGTTCGTCGAGATCTTCCTGCGGACCCCCTACTCGGGAGCCGAGCGGCACAGCCGCCGGATCGCCCAGCTCACCTCGTACGAGACGACCGGCGAGCTTCCGTCCCTGCCGTGACCCCGCGCCGGGGCGGAGCCGCCGCCCGCCCCGGCCTCACCGGAGCTACCGGTGACGCGGGGAGTCGCGCTTGGCGGCCTCCCGCCGCGGCGGCTCCCCGCGCGTCGTGTCCCTGCGGGCGGGCTCCCTGCGGGGCGTCTCGTCGCGCAGCGGCCGGCGGTCGGCGGCCTCCTGCTGCTCCCGGGCGGGACGCGAGACGTCGCGGGCCCGCATCGCGGTGATCGGGGTGATCTGCAAGCTCTGCAGTGCCATGGCGCCACCATAGCCGCCCGCGACGCCCGGTGGTCAGAAGAGCAGACCGGCCCAGGGAGCCGGGTCCCAGCGCATCGCGGCGGACAGCTCCCGGGCCGCCCCCTCACGCGACTCGCGCACCACTCCTGCCGCGCTCAGCGGCATCAGCCCGCGTCCGCCCAGGTAGGCCGCGCCAAGCGCGCTCACCGGGAGCGTCAGGTCCGCCGGGTCCCCGGTGGGGATGCAGACGGCACCGGACGGGCCGGCGGTCAGCCGCCAGCGCCGGGCGTTCCACGGGCACAGGGTGTCCTCCACCTCGATCACCACGTCCACCGGCGCCGCGTAGCGACGGGCCGGCAGCGCCCGCTCGACGTCGACGACCCGGACCCACAGCTCGTCGCTCCACAACGCGCCGAGCCTGCGCGGTTCGGCCAGCAGATGGATCAGCGGGTCGTCCGACGGGCGGCCGCCGGCCGTGACGTGCGAGACCAGGTCGCGGTCCAGCAGGTGCCGCCACAGCAGCGCGTACGCGGCGGGGTCGAGGGCGAACAGCTCCCGGACCCGCAGTTCGCCGTTCGGGATGTCGTGGTCGTCGAAGCCCGGCCTGATCCGGAAGAGGGCGTAGCCGCGGGGACCGCTCCCGTCCTCGACCACCACGGCACGCAGCGGCCCGGCGCCGTGCTGGTCGGCACTGTGGTCGGTCAGCACCATGTTCCAGCGCGCGGGCGTACGGGCGTACATCCCCGGCCGGCGCTCGAGCACCGCGTCGAAGATCTTCTCAAGGAGGGGCCGCTCCTCGGCGGGCCTGGCGATCCGCAGCCGCAGCGCCGGATCGACCGGGGCGTGCGGGGCGAAGGCGGCACTCGCCGTGGGGATGCGGAACGTCAGGGAGTCGGTCGCCCGGCCGTACCCGAACCGCCCGTAGATCGCGGCTTCCGACGCGTAGAGCGCGGCGACCGCCTCACCCTTCTCATGCAGGTCGGACAACTGCCGGGTCATCAACGAGGACAGGATGCCCCGGCGCCGGTGCGAGGGCAGCACGGAGATCGCGGTGACACCGGCGACCGGGATCGGTCCGCCGGGAACCGTCATGGTGAAGCTGCACACCGCGGCGGTACCGACCAGCAAGTCACCGTCGAAGACGCCAAGCGAACGGTCGAGCTCCGCGGTGCCCCGGTACAGATCGTTGCGGTGCGGCGGAATCGGGGTGGCGTACGCCTCCTCATCGACCATGATCCAGTCGGGCCATTCCGCCTCGGAAACAGGGCGTAGGTTAAGAGTCATTTTCCCTACGGTAGGCCGGGCAAATCGTTCCTGCCATCTAATATCCCTGCTTAGTGATCAAGGCCTTGGTCAAGTGGGCTGCCCAAACGGGAGACGGCCCGATACAGTCGAGCGCATCATGAGTTCCCGTCCGGTGCCGCTGCTGCCTCCGGCGCTCCGTGCGTTCCTCGTCCGCATCCCGTTCCTGGTGCCCGTCGTGCGCTTCCTGCGCCGCGGGCCCCTGGCGCGCGACCGCAACCTGCTCATCACGCTGATCGTGTTCACCCTGGCGCTGGGCGGGCTGGCCGCCCGGGTCTCCATGGAGTGGTTCTCCCCGGCGCTCATGATCCCGATCACCCTCGTCGGCGGGCTCCAGCTCCGGCCGGTCAGCCTCGCCAAGCTGCTGTGCGCCGTCGCGGTCTCCCTCGTCCACGTGGCCGTGGTGCGGGGGGTCGGGCACATCGGTCCCGGCCTGCTGGCCGCCTTCGCCTTCACCGCGGTCCTCGCCATGCTGATGGCCCGCACCCGGGGCAAGCTCGGCGTGCAGGGGCTGCGCGGCGACGCGATGCTGCTGGAGCTGCGCGACCGGCTCAAGAACCAGAGCGACCTGCCCGCGCTGCCCAAGGGGTGGGGCTCCAAGGTGGTGCTCAAGCAGGCCGGCGGCTCCTCCTTCGGAGGTGACTTCCTGGTCTCGATCCGCGAGGGCGACATGCTGGAGCTCGCCCTGGTCGACGTGTCGGGCAAGGGCGTCGACGCGGGCACCCGGGCGCTGCTGCTGTCGGGCACCTTCGGCGGGCTGCTCGGCTCGGTCGCCGACTTCCTGCCCGCCTGCAACGCCTACCTGCACCGCCAGCGCGAGTCCGAGGGCTTCGTCACGGCCGTCCACGTCCGGCTCAACCTCGCCACCGGCGAGTACGCCATCACCTCGGCCGGCCATCCCCCGGTGGTCAAGTTCGAGGCGGGCGCCGGGACATGGCGGGTCTCCACCGCCAAGGGTGTCGTGCTGGGGGTCGTGCCGGACCTGCACTGCGAGACCGACCAGGGCATGCTCCGCAAGGGCGACGCCCTCATGCTCTACACCGACGGCCTGATCGAGCAGCCCGGCCGGGACATCGACGCCGGCCTCGACCGCCTGCTGGGCGAGGCCGAGCGTCTGGTGCCCTCGGGCTTCCGCGACGGCGCCCGCAACCTCGTCACCTCCATGTCGGCCGGGCACAACGACGACTGCGCTCTGATCCTCATCTGGCGTCCCTGAGGGGGAACTCCGGGCCCACTGCCCTCCGCCGGGCTCCGTGTCTTCTGTGGGCTTCCATGGTTCTCCGTGTGCCCTCCGTGTGTCCTCCGGCCGCGTCCTTCCGCGGGCACCGGAGCGGGCCGGAACCGTCAGAGCCAGCCGGCGTCGTCGGCGATGCGGACCGCGTCGAGGCGGTTTCGCGCCTGGGTCTTGCACATGATGCGCGACAGGTGGTTGCGGACCGTTCCCACCGACAGGAACAGCCGATCGGCGATCTCGCCGGGGCCGGCTCCCTGGGCCGCCAGCCGGAGCACGTCCAGCTCCCGGCGGGTCAGCGGGTTCTCCGCGGACCTCAGCGCGGCCACCGCCAGTTCCGAGTCGACCGCGCGGCGGCCGGCCGCGACCCTGCGCACCCCGTCGGCCAGCTGCTCCGGGCCCACCTCCAGGCTCATGAAACCGAGCGCGTGAACGGCGAAGGCCTGCCGGACCTGGCGGGGGCTCGGATCGCGGGCCAGAAGCAGAGCCCGGCAGCCGGGCACCTCTTCGCGCAGCCGCAGCACCACGGTGAACCCGTCCGTGCCGGGCAGATCCAGGTCGATGACCGCCACCTCCGGTGCGTACCGCAGGGCCGCGGGGACGACGGCCTCACCGTTGGCCACGTCGGCCACGACCTTGAGGCCGGCCTGGCACTCCAGCGACGACACCAGCCCGCGCCGCACCAGGGGCAGATGCTCGGCAACCAGGATTCCTATCAAAACGCTCCTCTCCCGACTTCTTCCCACAAAGAGTGATCGGATGATCGCTCAATGTCAACGAAGTCTCTCCTCTCGGCAAAGGGTGCGCAAGCGGCTTGATCCACCGGTCCGTCCGGCGGCGGCGTGCGATCGTGATATGTGGGCTAATCTCTTATGGGGTGTTGCCGGTGAAACCGACGGGGGTATGAACCTGTGATCTGGCCCTACGTGATCGGAATCGTCATCTTCCTGGTGGGGCTGATGCTGTCGATCGCGCTGCACGAGATCGGCCACCTGGTGCCCGCCAAGCGGTTCGGCGTCAAGGTGACGCAGTACATGGTCGGGTTCGGCCCGACGATGTGGTCGCGGCGCAAGGGCGAGACGGAGTACGGCATCAAGTGGCTGCCGCTCGGCGGCTACATCCGGATGATCGGCATGCTGCCTCCCCGCCCCTCCGACGCCCCCGGCACGCTCCGCTCGGTCTCCACCGGCCCCTGGCAGGGGCTGATCGACAGTGCACGCGAGGTGGCGCTGGAGGAGGTCCGCCCGGGAGACGAAGACCGGGTCTTCTACCGCAAGCCCTGGTGGCAGAAGGTCATCATCATGTCGGGCGGCCCGGCGATGAACTTCCTGCTGGCCTTCATCCTGTTCGGCGTCGTGCTGATGGGCTTCGGCATCCAGGTGCAGAAGAACGAGATCGCCTCCATCCCGCAGTGCGTGAAGACCGCCGCCGACTACGTCAAGAACCCCGAGTGCACCGCGGCCGACCGGCCCAGCCCGGCCAGTGCCGCGGGGCTGCGGCCGGGTGACGTCATCCTTTCGGTCGGCGGCAAGCCCACCGCGACCTGGGAGGCGGCCTCCCGGGCCATCCGGGCCAACGGCGCCGGGCCCGTCGAGATCGGGGTCAGGCGGGCCGGTCAGGACATCACCCTGAACGCCACCCTTATCGCCCAGGACCGCGAGTCCCTCGACGAACCGGGCAAGATCGAAAAGGGGGTCGGCTACCTCGGGGTCAGCCCGACGACCGTCATCGAGCGGCAGAGCTTCGGCGCCGTGGTGGAGCACATGGGAGACCTCACCTCCGCCACCGCCGCCTCGCTCCTCCGCTTCCCCGAGAAGATGGTCGGCGTCTGGAACGCGGCCTTCTCCGGTGACGAACGCGACAAGAACGGCCCGATCGGCGTCATCGGCGTCAGCCGTATCGGCGGTGAGATCGCCGCGTCCGCGGCCCCGCTGGAGAACAAGATCGTCATCTTCATCAACCTGCTGGCGGGCTTCAACCTGGCGATCGGCCTGTTCAACCTGCTCCCGCTGCTCCCGCTGGACGGCGGCCACGTCGCGGGTGGCCTGTGGGAGGGCCTCAAGCGGGGCTTCGCGCGCGTCACCCGCCGCCCCACGCCCGGCCACGTCGACATCGCCAAGGCGCTCCCGTTGACCTACGCGATCGCCTTCGTCATGATCATCATGGCCGGTCTGCTGATGTACGCCGACCTGGTCAACCCCGTCCGCCTCTCCGGCTGACGGTGGCGCCGTGAACGACGGGACGCCCGGAGCGCTGATCGACGTGGCGCTGTTCCGGCTGCGCCGGATATGGGCGCGGCCGCTGCGTCCGCGCAGGGCGGGGGAACCCCAGCGCCCGGTGCAGATGTCGAACGTGATGGTCGTGCACGCCGTGCACAAGCTCAGCCTGGACGTGCCCGAGGTGACCGTGGGCGCGGTCGCCGAACAACTGGACGTCGACCCGTCCACCGCCAGCAGGCTGGTCAACGACGCCGTCGGCGCGGGGTTCGTGGAGCGCGAGGAGTCGGCGGTCGACGCCAGGCGGGCCCGGTTGACACTCAGCGACCGGGGCCGCAGGGTGCTCGACGTCGTCGTCCGTCACCGGCGGACCTACCTGGACGGCCTGATGGCCGACTGGGACGAATCCGACCGGGAGACCTTCGCCCGCCTGCTCGCACGCTTCGCGGAGGCCGCCACGGCCCGCCCGGCGAACCTGGCCAACCTCGACCAGGTGATCGCCGAGGCGCTGGGGGAGTCCGCTACTCGCCGGTGACCCCGTCGATCCGCTGGCGGATGATGTCGGCGTGCCCGTTGTGCCGGGCGTACTCCTCGATCATGTGGACGAGGATCCAGCGCAACGAGACGTCCTGGCCGCGGCGCTGCGCCTTGCCCACCTCGTCCAGCGGCAGCCCGGCCGACAGCTTCCTGGCGTGCGCGATCTCTCCGTGCCACCGTTCGAACACCTGGTCGACCGGGGTCTCCAGAGTGTCGAAGTCGCCGTCGGGATCGTCGTCGGAGTAGTAGATCCCGGTGGTGCCCTCACCGTTGAGCACGTTGCGGAACCAGTTGCGCTCGACGTCGGTCATGTGCTGGACCAGGCCGAGCAGCGACAACGTGGACGGTTCCGCCGAGCGCAGGCGCAACTGCTCCTCCGTCAGCCCCGCGCACTTGACGGCCAGGGTCTCCCGGTGCCAGTCGAGCCAGGCGTGCAGCATCGGGCCTTCGTCGGCGATGAAGGGGGGATCGATCCGGGTGTCGGTCATGGTTCTCCATCCTGTCGGGACGTCCCGCCGTTGTCATACCTTTTTTCGCCGGTCGTCCCCGCCCGGCGGGGCGGCAGGCCGGCCGGGACCGGTGGCGGTGTCGTGGCCGTTCGCGCCACTCCGGGGCCGCATGGTCAGTACATCGAGATGTGCGGGTGGTCGAAGTGGTTGGCGGTGACGCCGCCGCGGTCGGACATGAAGCGCCAGCCGGAGCCGTGGTTGATGCGCTGGCGCCAGATCACATACTTGACGCCCAGTCTGGCCTTGTTCTTGAGGGCCCAGGCGGCGATCTCGTCGCCGAGCTTGAGGTTGGCCGCCGAGGGCATCGCGCCGCCGGTGCTCATCATGAAGTCGCAGGCACGGCCCAGGGGGTGCTCGCCGCCGTCCTGCGTGGACCGGTAGCAGCCGACCGTGTAGGGCAGGTCGAAGCGGCGTATGACGGCGTCGCGCATGATCCGGGTCCGGTCGGTGATGTTGTCGGCGCCGGTGGGCAGCTGGGGGATCCAGGTGCCGTCGGCGCGGCGGCCGGAGCCGACGGGCACGAGCCGGTCGAGCTTGCCCTTGATGTCGTCGATCAGGTCCTCGACCTCGTCGCGCTGGGTCTGGACCTCCTCGGCCTCCTGTCTGATCTCGTCGGTGAGCTGGGCCGCCTCCTCGGCGGCCTCCTCCCTGTCGTCGAGGCGGCCGGCGAACCCCTCCAGGTGGGCGCTCTGCTCGGCGGTGAGCTGCTCCATCATCGCCGCACCGCTCAGGTCGGAGGCGAAGAACATCGCGGGCAGGCTCTCCGCGCTGGTCTGGTAGCGGATCTGGGCGATCGAGCTGATCTGCTTCTTGGCGTCGGTGTAGGCGGTCTCCGCCCGTTGCAGGTTCTTCTTGGCGACCGCTTCGGCCTTCTGCGCCTTCCCGAGCGCCGCGCGCTTGGCGGCGTACACCTCGATCAGCTTGTCGACCTTCTTGCCGAGCTTGGCCAGCTCGGCACGGAGTTCGGCCTCGGTCGGTTTGGGGGCCGCGCCCGCGGTGGGGGCACCGAGGGTGAACGCCGCGGCAGCACCTAGGCAGAGAACCCAGACCGCGTGGCGACGGAACGTGGTGGACGAGGCCGCCACGACTCTCCTCTCCTTCCGCCTACCGGGTTAGCTGACGGGTTCGGGCTGGAGGAAGCCCGTCCATCGATGTGGATTCACCCCAGATGCGGTGGGTCCCCGGCTCCCTGGCGAGGCGCCTGGGATTAGGCATATCAGCAGTTAGTGCTGATGTGGGAAGGATAATAGTGGTATTCCAATACTCCTGCGACCTTAACTTGATGCCTATCGGTGATTAATTCGTGACAACGGAGCGCAAAAGATGTGCTGTCTGTTCCGGCAGCACGTCGTTCACGAACGCCCCCATCGCCGACTCCGATCCGGCGAGATACTTCAGCTTGTTCGCCGCGCGCCGGATGCTGAACAGCTCCATGTGCGCGTACGACAGATCCCGGCCGACGTTCACCGGGGCCTGGTGCCAGGCCGCGATGTAGGGCATCGGCATGTCGAACAACCCGTCGAGGCGACGCAGGACGTCGGTGTAGAGCGGCCCGAACGCGGCCCGCTCGGCGGGCTCCAGACCCCCCAGGTCGGGCACCCGGCGGTGCGGGTAGAGATGCACCTCCACGGGCCAGCGCGCCGCCGCCGGGACGAAGGCCGTCCAGTGCTCGTTCGAGGCGACCACCCGGACTTCCGCCTCCCGCTCTGCGGCGAGCACGTCGGCGAACAGGTTGCCGCCGGTCCGTTCCCGGTGGCGCCGGGCCGCCTCCAGGGTGGTCCTGGTGCGCGGGGTGACGTACGGGTAGGCGTAGATCTGACCGTGCGGGTGGGCCAGCGTGATCCCGATCTCCGCTCCCCGGTTCTCGAAGCAGAACACCTGCTCCACGCCCGGCACCGCGGACAGCTCCGCCGTGCGGTCGATCCACGCCTCCATGACCAGCTCGACCTGCTCGGGGGAGAGCCGGGAGAAGGAGGAGTCGTGGTCGGAGGTGAAGCAGACCACCTCGCAGCGGCCCGCCCCCGCGCGGACCTCGCTCAACCCACCGACCTGCTCGTACGCCCCCGGCTGGGTGGAGAAGGACGGGAAGCGGTTCTCGAAGACCACCACGTCGTAGTCGGGGGACGGGATCTCGGTCAGCCGGCCGGGGCGGGACGGGCACAGCGGGCACTCGCTGGCCGGTGGCAGGAAGGTGCGGCCCTGACGGTGACCGGCGACCGCGATCCACTCCTCGGTGAGCGGGTCGTAACGCAGTTCCGAGGCCGGCGGGCGGGGCGGCAGGTCGCGTTCGTCGATCGCGCCGCGGTCCGCGTCGTCCCGCCGGTCGAAGTAGAACAGCTCGCGGCCGTCGGCCAGGTGGGTGACGGTGCGCTTCATCGGCTCAGGGCCTCGCTCTCCTGCTGCGGTTCGGTGATGATCAGCTCGCCCACCGCGGCGGCGAGTTCCTCGCGGGCCTCGGTGGGCAGGCCGGAGTCGGTGACCAGGACGTGGGCCTCGGACAGTTCGGCGATCGTGCTGATCCCGACCGTGTCCCATTTGGTGTGGTCCGCGAGCACGACCAGCCGGTGCGCGGAGGCGACCAGTGCCCGGTTGGTCTCCGCCTCCAGCAGGTTGGGTGTGGTGAACCCGGCGCGGGTGCTCATCCCGTGCACCCCGAGGAACAGCGTGTCGACGTGGAGCCCCCGGATCGCCGTCACCGCGACCGGGCCGACCAGGGCGTCCGACGGGGTGCGAACCCCGCCGGTCAGCACGACCGTGCGGTCGCCCCCGGGAGAGCGGTGGAAGACGTCGGCGATCCGGATCGAGTTGGTGATCACGGTGAGGTCGGGCACCTCGGTCAGGAAGTGCGCGAGCGTCCAGGTGGTCGTCCCGGCGGACAGGGCGATGGCCGTGCCGGGCTGGACGAGCCGCGCGGCGTGGCGGGCGATCGCCTCCTTCTCCGGCTGCTGACGGGCCGACTTGGCGGCGAACCCCGGTTCCTCGGTCGATCCGGGCCCGGCGGCGGTGGCGCCGCCGTGCACCTTCTTCACCAGGCCGCGTTCGGCCAGGACCTCCAGGTCGCGGCGGATCGTCATGTCGGACACGCCGAGTTCCCGCACCAGGTCGGCGACCCTGACGCCGCCGCTGCCGCGCACCTTCTCCAGGATCGCCTGCTGCCGCTGCTGGGCGAGCATCGACTCACTCCTTAAATCCACCAGACTTCAGCAAATTACCACAGACTGCTTGGGGGATGCTGTTTGGTTACGACGGTAAACCATCACAACCGCTCAAGCTCCGCATGGATGTTGGCCCTCGCGGCGACCTCCAGGTCCGCGATCCGGAAGATCGCGGGTAGCTCCAGCAGTGAGCGCAGCACGGCGGCCCGGCCCTTCCGGAAGGCGTCTTCGGGGACGAACCCGTACTCCTCGCGCACCGCCGCCGCGTAGGCGGCGTAGATCTCCCGCGGCGCGCCCAGGATCGCCAGATCGGCGTCCGACAGCACGGCGCCATCCGCGTCGCCGGGAGCCGGGTCGTGCGTGACGGTGAGCCGGACCAGCCGGGCGACCGTGGCCACGGCCTCCGGCGGCAGCCCCATCTCCGGCAGCGCGCGTTCGGCCAGGCGGGCGCTGCGCTCCTCGTTGTCGCCTCGCTGCGGGTCGTAGACCGCGTCGTGGAACCAGGCCGCCAGCCGGACCAAGTCGGGGTTGTCCGCATGGTGGGCGAGGGCGTCGACGTGGGCCAGCACGGCCTCCAGATGGGCGGTGGTGTGATAGCGGCGGTGCGGCTCGGCGTAACGGTCGATCAACTCCCGGCCCAGGCCCTCCGCGTCGGGACCGGCCAGGGACCGCCACAGGCTCATCAGCTTTGCGCTCATGCGACGGAGCCTAAAACCATGGTCAGAACCGTGTGGACGGCGGCCGGAACGGTGAGTAACCGACCATGCGTCCGACCTGGGTCCTGCTCGTGCTGATCACCGCCGTCACGGCCTGCGGGAACGGTCCTGCGACGCCCTCGCCCTCCCCTCCGGACACGCCCGCTCCCGCACCGTCCGCCCTGACCACCCCGGTGCCGGTGACGTTCGCCGAAGCCGCAGGGATCGCCGAGCGGGCCGCACAGGGCCGGCTCACGGATCTGCAGCTGTACGCCGCCCAGCCCCCCGCCGTCTGGCTCGCGCAGGTCCTCGGCCGCGACGGCAGGACGCTGACCGGCCTGCGGGTGAACGCCGTCACCGGGGCGGTCTCCGGCGAGCAGATGGAGGACCCGGAGGAACTCACCACGGCCACCCGCCGCCTGGCTGCCGACCGGATCGGCGCCATGGGGGCGTGGAAGGCCGCCTCCGGTGCGGTGCCGGGCGCCTGGATCACCGCCGCGGTGCTGGAGGAGACGGGCGGTGTGGTGGTGTGGGAGGTGGAGGCGATCGATTCGACGCGGAAAGTCAGGAAGATTCTGGTGAACGCCGCCACCGGTGCCACGATCGTTCTCGCCCGGGACGCGCGGCCCGCTCTCCCCGGCGGTTCCCCGGCACGTCCCTGAGGCGCTTCCTGGGCAAATCCGGCACCGGACGTCCGGTTCAGGCCTGCCGCCCCCAGGAGGCCAGCAGGTCTGCCTGCGCGTCGGCCTCCGAGGACGTCCCCTGCCGCTCCGCGCCCGCCCCGGCCGGGCGGTAGCCGTTCCCGGCACCGGAGAACCAGACCGTGCACGCCTCGACCAACTCCGGGTCGAGGCGCTCGTCGGCGCCGATGGCGCGGGCCAGGTCCCAGGTGTGGATGAGGGCGTCGGCGAACAGTTCGGTGACGTACTCCCGGCCGGACACGTCGCCGAACGACAGGTGGACCACCCGGGTGAGAGAGCCGGCACCGCCCGTGGCCTGCATGGCCGCCACGGCGGAGGTGTCGAACGCCTTGATGGGGTCGTCACCGAGCAGGTCCCCCTCGAAGGCGTCGCCGATCTCCGCGACGGCGCGTCCTCCCAGCAGCTCCGGCGCCCACAGGTTCTCCCCGACCACGTGGTTGACCAGGTCGCGCACGTCCCAGTCGACGCACGGGGTGGGGCTGTCCCACTGCTCCGGCCCGATCCGGTGAACGAGAGCGCCGAAGTCCTCCAGGGCACGGTGGTAGGCCTCGCGGACGTCGATGATCATCATGTCCTCCCGAACGCCCTCCCGGGTCTGGTCTCGGCTCCCATCTCGAACGTAACCCCTGCGCCGCCGGTAGTCATCGCGCCGGCACGCGCGGCCGGCCGCTCCCCGGCGGGCAGCCGGAACAGCCGGTCACCCTGGAGCGGCCGGCCCCGCGCGACCTCGACGAGGAGGATTCCCCGGCGGCGCGATCGCGGCCGGCGATCGCAAGCAGGCCACCGGGATCCGTGCCCGGATGGCCTACAGCTCCCTGAGCGTCGCCTCGACCGCCCGGTGGAAGGTCGGGAAGGCGTAGAGCATCTCACCGAGGCGCCGCACCGGGATCCTCGCGTGCACGGCCAGGGTCAGCATGCTCAGCACCTCACCGCCCGCCGGCCCCGCGCTGGTGGCGCCCACCAGGACGCCGTCGGCGGCGACGAGCTTGATGAACCCCTCGTTGCCGGCCTTGTGGATCCAGCCCCGGCTCGAATCGGCGATCCGGGTGAGGGCGGTCCGGACCCGAAGCCCCCGCTGTTCGGCCTGGGCCTGCGAGAGCCCGACAGACCCTATCTCCGGGTCGGTGAAGGTCACCCGGGGCACCGCGTGGTACTCCGCGTCGTGCACCGGCTCACCGAGGATGTCGTGGACCACGATGTTCGCCTGGTACATCGACACGTGGGTGAAGGCGCCCTTGCCCGTCACGTCGCCCAGCGCCCACAGGCCCTCGGCCGCGCGCATCCGGCCGTCGGTCTCGATGGAACGCGCCGACTCGTCGAGCCCGAAGGCGCCCACGCCCAGCGCCGAGAGGTCGGAGCGCCGCCCGGTGGCCACCAGCAGCCGCTGCGCGCGCACCGCGGGCCCCTCACCGGTCTCCACCGTGAACACCGAGCCGTCGTGGTCGACCCGCCGGGCCGCGGCGCCGGTCCGCACGGTGATTCCCTCGGCCTCGAAGACCTTTCTGAGCAGTTCGCCCGCCTCCGGCTCCTCCGGAGGCAGCAAGCGGTCGGCGCTCTCCAGGACCGTCACTGCGGTGCCGAAGCGGGAGAACACCTGGGCCAGCTCGGCGCCGATCGCCCCGCCGCCCAGCACGATCAGCGACTCGGGGGCCTGTTCGGCCTCGATCGCGTCGTGGTTGTTCCAGAAGGGCGTCCGGCGCAGTCCCTCGATCGGGGGCACGGCCGGCTCCGAGCCGGTGGCGACCACGATGCCCCGGGCGGCGCGGAGCACCTGCCCGTTCACGGTGACCTCACCGCGTGCGGTGATCTTGCCCTGCCCCCGGAACAGCTGGACGCCCTTGCCGGTCAGGCGTTTGGCGGCGACCTCGTCGTTCCAGTCGTCGGTGGCCTCGGTACGGATCCGCCCGGCGACCTGACCCCAGTCGGGGGAGACCGACGAGTCACCGGCGACCCCCGGGACGCGCCGGGCCTCGGTGAGCAGGTCGGCCGCGCGGATCATCATCTTGGACGGTATGCACCCCCAGTAGGGGCACTCGCCCCCCACCAGGTTCGCCTCCACCGCGGCGACTCGCAGACCCGCTTCGGCCAGCCTGCCTGCGGCGTCTTCGCCCCCCGGCCCCGTGCCCAGCACAATGACGTCGAATTCCATGCTTTCACCCTTGCCCGTCCGGCAGGCTACGGCAACCTCTGCTCGATCCAGACGATCTTCCCCTTGGGGGTCGTCCGGGAACCCCACCGGTGGGCCAGCCAGTTGATGAGGTGCAGGCCCCGGCCGGTGTCGCTGGTGCTCGACATCTCCCGCATGACCGGTGCGGACGCGGAGGTGTCGGACACCTCACAGACCAGTGCGGGGCCGCGCAGCAGACGCAGCTCGACCTCGCCGCCGCCGTGTTCGATCGCGTTGGTGACCAGCTCGCTGACCATGAGCTCGGTGTTGTCGCACAGCGAGGAGAGCCCCCACTCGCCGAGCGTGGCACGGGTGAAACGGCGGGCCTGCGAGACGGAGCGCCGGTCGGCGGGCAGCGAGACCTCGGCGATCTCGTTGTCGGACAACTCGTTCACCCGGGCCAGCAGCAGGGCGATGTCGTCACGCTCGTGGCCCGGCCGCTGGGCGCCGATGGTGAGGTCGCAGGCTTCCTCGAGATCCCGGTCCTGACCGGAGAGCAGGCCGCGCAGCGCGCCGATGCCCTCCTCGATGTCCCGGTCCCGGCTCTCCACCAGGCCGTCGGTGTAGAAGGCGAGCACCGTCCCGTGCGGCAGGGTGAACTCGCGCATCTCGATCGGCTCGCTGCCGATGCCGAGGGGCAGGCCGGGCGGCACCTCCAGCAGTTCGGTCTCTCCGCCGGGACGCACCAGGATCGGTGGCACGTGCCCCGCCGACGCGATCGCGCACCGGCGCGTGACCGGGTCGTAGGTGGCGTACACGCACGTGGCGATCTGGCTGGCGTCCAGGTCCTGGCTCATCAGGTTGAGCCGGAACAGCACGTCGGCCGGGCTCAGGTCGAGACTGGCGAGCGTCCGCGCGGCCGTGCGGAGCTGGCCCATGGTGGCGGCGGCCCTGATGCCGTGCCCCATGACGTCGCCGACGACGAGGGCGACCCGGCAGCCGGGCAGCTGGATCACGTCGTACCAGTCGCCGCCCACCCCGACCAGGTCGCTGGCGGGCAGATACCGGGAGGCGATCGTCAGGCCAAGCGGCTGGGACAAATCGACCGGGAGCAGACTGCTCTGCAGGGTCAGCGCGGTACGGCGTTCGCGGCTGTAGAGCCTGGCGTTGTCGAGGCAGACCGCGGTCCTGGCCGCGAGCTCCTCGGCCAGGTTCACGTCGTGGTCGTCGAAGGGCTGGCTGGTGGGACGGCGAGTGAAGATCACGAATCCGAGCACCCGGCCGCGCGCCTTCAGCGGCACCACCAGGAAGGAGCTGTCCTCCAGCACCCGTGAGACCGAGCTGCGCTTCCAGAAACGCCCGATCTCCTCGGCGGTCCGGCGGCCCAGCCGGGGGTAGAGGATCGGGTTCCCGGTGGCCATGCACCGGGCGTAGGGCGTCCAGGGGGCGTACGAGACGACCTCGTCGACCGGGAACGCCTCGGCGTACACGTCGGGGGACGGGTCGGACACGCCGACCGCGATCCGCCGCACCAGGGCCGAGCCGTCGGTGGTCTGGTGCGGGAACTCACCCTCGGTCACCAGCCGGTCCTGGACGAGGATGCCGGCCGCGTCGGCGAAGCGCGGCACGGCGACGTCCATCAGCTCCCTGCCGGTCTCGAACATGTCCAGCGTGCTGCCGATGCGCTTGCTCGCGGCGTTGAGCAGGGACAGCTGCTCGTGCATGGAGGCGGGGCTGCCCATCCTGATGCTTGGCGCGGCGGGGTCCTTGGTGACGAAACGGGACTTCACTCGCTCCACCGGGGTGCGGGAACCGGCGTCCACCAGGTGGCCAGTTCGAGGTCTTCTGCGATGGCGTTGGCGCCGTTGTAGCCGGGGGCGGCGGAGACGGAACCGCCGGGGTGGCTGCTGGCGCCGCACAGGTAGAGGCCGTCGATCGGGGTGCGGTACTGCCCGAGCTCGGGAACCGGCCGGTTGCCGCCCAGCTGGGACGGCTCGTACGCACCCACGTGGTGGCTGCCGCGCACCATGTTGACGCAGTGCCGTTCGATGTCGAGCGGGGAGAAGACCCGCCTGCCGAGCACCGCGCTTCCCGCGAGGTTGGGGGCGTACTCGCTCCACTCGGCCAGCAGGCGCTCACCGATCTCGTCGCGCCGCTCGTCCCAGCTCGCCGCGTCACCGCCGAGGTCGTACGGGGCCCACGGCCACCAGAACGCCACGTGCTTGCCGTCCGGAGCGTAGGAGGGGTCGAACAGGGAGGGGCATGCGCCGTTGCCGGCCAGCCGGTCGGGCAGCCGGCCCTGGTGGATCCGGTCGAAGGCACGGGTGAGCTGCTCGCTGTCGTCGGCGCCCAGCACCACGAGGAAAGCCCGGTCGACGTCGGGCTCGAACTCCGCGGCCCGATAGCGCGGTGGCTCGTCGAGCGCCAGGTGGAGGGTGACGAGGCTGTGCCCGGCCCACCGGTAGCCGGCGACCTTGGCCGCGATGTCCGCGCCGAAGTTCTCCGGCCCCGCCATCCGCACGGTCTGCGGGGCGTCCACCGCGCTCGCCACGAACCGGCGCGCGGTCAGGACGTCGCCGCCTGCCAGCCGGACACCGGTGGCCCGGCCGTCGTCGACGAGGATCTGCTCCACGTGGGCACTGGTGATCACGGTGCCGCCGTGCTCCTCGACGACGGCGCGCAGCGCGTCCGCCACGCCGGCCGAGCCGCCCACCGGCACTCCGAGCCGGGCGATGCGCGACAGCAGCCGCGGGAAGAAGCCGCCGGTGCCGGGCACGTCCTCGATCGAGATCGCGTGCAGGAACGACTTGAAGAGCACCCTGACCTGCTCGCTCTCGAAGTTCCTGTCGACGGCCTCGTACAACGACAGCGGCAGGTAGCTCAGCAGGTCGCGGCCGAGGTCGCCGCCGAGGCGCTCGGCGAGCACGGACGGCGGCAGCGGCCTGGAGTACAGGAACCCGTTCATCAGGTCCCTGGCGGTCTCGGCGTAGCGCTCGTACAGCTCCAGCCAGCGGTCGGCGTCGGCCGTGGAGAACCGGGCGAAGGAGTCGGCGGTCCGCTTGGGGTCGGTGTAGACCGTGATCGCCCGGCCGTCCCGGAAGATCGTGGCGTGCTGGGTCTCGGGGTAGACGTACCGCAGGCCGTACCGCCGCAGCTCCAGGTCCGCGGGGACCGGACCCTCCTCCAGGAAGTGATAGCTGCTGTGGGTGTTGTGCCGGAAGCCGGGGAGTGTCAGCTCCTGGGTGGCGCATCCGCCGCCCGCCACGTCGTTGCGCTCGACGACGGCGACGGATAAGCCCGCCTTGGCGAGGTAGGCGGCGCACGTCAGGCCGTTGTGCCCTCCGCCCACGATGACGCCGTCGAACTGCGACACGTTGCCCCTCCATGGCGATCTGACTGCTGGTATGGAGAACTGTAAAGAATGATCTCTACGGGGACCTCGTGTTTAACAGAGTTTCCCCGATATTTCCACATGTACCGGGTCTTAGTGGTGCTTATGTGACAAAGCAGGCAGACGTCCCCGCGGCCCGTCACGGGCGGCTCACCTGCTCGTGCGAGCGAGGGCGGGCCCGGCCCCTCACCCGGATCCGGAAGCGGGCCTGCCGAGCGCGGCCACGGCCAGGTGCCACGGGTACGCCTCCGCGGGATCCCCGCCCGCGGCGCCCGGTCCGAACCCCTCCGGCCCCAGCAGCACCCGCACCCCCTCGGCGCGCAGTGCACGCACGCTCCGGCGGAACGGCGCTCGCGAGGCGAGCGCGGCGTTCACACACGGCATCACCACGACCGGGATGCCGAGGCCGGGGGCCTCGGCCAGAAGCCCCAGCGCGTAGGTGTCGGCGATGCCCTGGGCGAACTTGTTGACGGTGTTGTACGTCGCGGGTGCGACGACGATCGCGTCGGCACGCGGCGGCTTCGGCTCGTCCGGGGTGCGGTAGCGGCTGCGGACCGGGCGGCCGGTCTGCCGTCCCAGCTCGTCGACGTCGACGAAGTCCAGCGCGGCCGGTGTGGCGACGACCTGGACCGTCCACCCTTCCCCCTGGGCCGCCCGCACGAGCCGGCCGGCGTCTGCGGCGGGCCCGGCGGCGCACACGATCACCTGGAGCAGGTTCGCGGCCTCCGTCATCCTGCTTTCCTCCTCACGTCCGCGTGCGCGCGGTACGACGGCGTTCGGGGTGGAGCCCGCCCTGTCGTTGCCGCTCACGCCCGCGTGCGCGCGGTACGACGACCGGCGCGACCGCCCGCACCGGGAGGACGGCGCCCGTGCCGTCACCGGCGGCGCCGGCCGGGAACCGGCGGGGCACACACATCGCCCCAGTCTCGGCCGCTCCGGGAGCACAGGCAACGCCAGGCCCGCATCGCGGTGGAAAGCGGCCGGGTGCGTAACGGGCCCGCAAAAAGCCGGAACCGCGCAAAGAGTAAAGCCCAGATCGGGAATCGCTTCCCTGACCTGGGCTTACCTCATAAGAGCGGACGACGGGAATCGAACCCGCGTAGCCAGTTTGGAAGACTGGGGCTCTACCATTGAGCTACGTCCGCGCGAGACGGCTTCAGTCTGGTCTAGACTTCATCCGTTCGTCAGGGCGTAAGCGTACCGGACTTCCGGGGCGCGCGCGTACTCGACGTACGGGGTGTGGCGCAGCTTGGTAGCGCACCTGCTTTGGGAGCAGGGGGCCGCAGGTTCAAATCCTGTCACCCCGACATGTGTGGTGCGGTGGAGTCGCCTCCGGGTTCCGGGGGGCGGCTCCGCTCCCGGCCCTGGACATGGGCGCTCCCGATCTCGGATGAGGGCGGCCGCGCCGCCGGATGCCCGATGTCCCGCCGAGCGGTCAGCGGCGGCCGTTGAACAGGGCCCAGACGGCTTTGCCGCCGCGGTTGAGATGATCCCAGCCCCAGCGCTGGCTGTAGGTCTCCACGATGTACAGGCCCCGGCCGTGCTCGGAGACGAAGTCCGGCTCCTTGGGGGTCGGGACCTCGTCGCTGGGGTCGGTCACCGCGAGGAGCACGTGCGGTGACAGGTGTAGCAGCACGAGTGTGATCGGGGCGCTCTCGCCCTGAGCGGACGAGCACAGCGCGTAACGGACCGCATTGGTGACGAGTTCCGAAACCACTAGCGCTGCGTCATCGCTCAACTCCGCCAATCCCCACCCGCGCAGTGTCGAACGGGTCACGTCCCGGGCGGTCCTCACCGAGTCCGCCTTGCGGGGGAGGGGGCATGCCGTGGCGCCGGAGCGGTGGGCCTCGAGGAGTTCGTCGAAGCCGAGTTGGCGGGTCCCTTGCAGGTAGTCGGCAGCCGATTTTGGCTCCTTCACCATCCTGCCGGTCCCTCCCGCTGTCATGGTGAGTCTCCGTACCGGTTGAGAGTTTTTAGAGCTTGTGCACCATAAGCCCAATATGCACTAGGCCATCATGGGTCACCGGAACGCCCGCTGCAAGACCCAAATGCACGTGCAGTTGCAATGTGCAGCCGCATGGGCGGTTAGGGCGTCGACTTGGCGAATTGGGCGCGGAGTTGAGACCTTGTCATAGTGGCCGGAAGTAGTGACACTGTGTGCGCTGGCCCAAGTACAGAGGGAGGCGAAGTGACGCAGATCCAACCGGGATCAGGTCCCACAGCTCTGCGTATTCTCTTGGGCTCCCAACTGCGTCGTCTTCGCGAGGCCAAGGGTCTCTCGCGTGAGGAGGCGGGCCATCTGATCCGCGGCTCCGAGTCCAAGATCAGCAGGATGGAGCTCGGACGGGTCGGCCTGCGCGAACGCGACGTGGCCGACCTGCTCACCTTCTACGGCGTCGAGGAGGGGGCGGCCCGCTCCGCGATAATGGACCTGCTCCGGCGGGCCAACGAGCCGGGCTGGTGGCACCGCTTCAGCGACCTGCTGCCCTCGTGGTTCCAGACCTACGTCGGCCTGGAGGAGGCGGCCTCCCGGATCCGCACCTACGAGGTGCAGTTCGTGCCCGGCCTGCTGCAGACGAGGGAGTACGCCAGGGCGGTCATCACCGCCGGAAGCGCGGGCATCGCCCCGGAGGAGATCTCCCGCCGCGTCGACCTGCGGATGGAACGGCAGCAGGTGCTCGGCCGCCCGGACGGTCCCTTCTTCTGGGCCGTCATCGACGAGGCGGCGCTGCGGCGTCCCATCGGCGGCGCCGAGGTGATGCGCGCTCAGCTGGAGCATCTGCTCGACCTCATGCGGCAACCCAACATCACCATCCAGATCATGCCCTTCAGCTTCGGCGGGCACAGCGCCGAGGGCGGCGCCTTCAGCGTGCTGCGCTTCAACGACAGCGAACTGCCGGACGTGGTCTACGTCGAGCAGCTCGCCAGTGCCCTCTACCTCGACAAGCGTGAGGACGTCGACCGCTACAGCGAGGTCATGGAACGGCTGTGCGCCGTCAGCACCACCCCCGGTGAGACCGTCGACATCCTCAGAAGGATCATCAAGGAGGGCTGAGCGGCCTTTGGTCGCTCCATGGTGCCGCTCTGCCCTAGACTGGCCAGCGGCGCTGAACACCCGCCGCAGTGGAGCATGCCCTAAGCTCGCATGTCTGGATGGCTGTGCCCGGTGCCGCTTATGTGGGCGCGGCGCGCGAGCTTGCCGCGGTAGCCGTTACGACTTGACGCGCCCGCGATCACTCGAAGCTTGATCAAGGAGACGACCCCGTGAAGACCGCTGTCGAGGAGCTCAGCCCGACCCGGGTAAGGCTCACCGTCGAGGTGCCGTTCGAGGAGCTCGGCGAGAGCCTGCAGGCGGCATACAAGAAGGTCGCGCAGCAGGTGCGCGTCCCCGGTTTCCGCCCCGGTAAGGTCCCTGCCCGCATCATCGAGCAGCGCTTCGGCCGCGCGGTGGTGCTTGAGGAGACCCTCAACGACGCGGTGCCCAAGCTGTACGGCCAGGCCGTCGACGAGACCGAGATCTTCCCGGTCAGCCAGCCCGAGATCGAGGTCACCAAGATCGAGGACGGCGAGCAGGTGGAGTTCACCGCCGAGGTGGACATCCGTCCCGAGTTCGAGGTGCCCGACTACCAGGGCCTCGAGGTCACCGTCCCGGCCGCCGAGGTCACCGACGAGGACATCAACGCCCAGCTGGACGCCCTGCGCCAGCGGTTCGCCACGCTGACCGGCGTCGAGCGTCCCGCCGCCAACGGCGACTTCGTCGTCATGGACCTGGCCGCCGCCATCGACGGTGTCAACATCGAGGAGCAGCAGGCCAACGACGTCTCCTACGAGGTCGGCGCCGGCTCGGTGCTCCAGGGCCTCGACGACACGCTCGTCGGCCTGTCCGCCGGTGAGACCAAGGAGTTCACCACCAACCTGGTCGGCGGCAAGAACGCCGGCGAGGAGGCCGTGGTCACCATCACCGTCAAGAGCGTCAAGGAGAAGGTCCTCCCCGAGCTCGACGACGAGTTCGCCCAGCTCGCCAGCGAGTTCGACACCCTCGACGAGCTCAAGGAGAGCATCCGCGAGCAGGCCCGTCGCAACAAGCTGATCGACCAGGTCGTCCAGGCCCGGGAGAAGGCTCTCGACGCCCTGCTCGACAAGATCGACATCCCGCTCCCGGAGAGCGCGCTCAAGGCCGAGGTCGACAACCGCAAGCACAACCTCGAGCACCAGATCGCCGACAGTGGTCTGAGCAAGGAGGCGTTCTTCCGCCTCTACCAGACCACCGAGGAGGAGCGCCTCGCGGAGTTCGACGAGAGCGCCGCCAAGGCCCTCAAGACGGGCTTCGTCCTTGACAAGATCGTCAAGAGCGAGGAGCTCGGTGTCAGCGAGCAGGAGCTGACCAACTTCGTGGTGCGCCGCGCCATGCAGATGAACGTCGCCCCGAACGTCCTCGCGCAGCACCTCGCCGACAACGACCAGCTCACGCTGGCCATGGTCGAGATCGTCCGCGACAAGGCCAAGAGCGTCATCGGCGACGCCGCCAAGGTGGTCGACGAGGCCGGCAACGAGATCGACCTCAAGGCGATCTACACGGAGATCAACGGCGAGGAGGTCGTCGAGGAGCCGGCCGACGAGACCGAGGCCCCCGCCGCCGACGACGCCGAGAAGTAGTCCGCGCCGCGTCGCGACAGCCGGATTCCGGCACGCGTCCTGCCCTCGCCGTGTCTCACACGGCGAGGGCGTCCGCGTTCCCGGAGCTCCGGTCCGCTCCTGCCGGCGTGACGCCCCCGGGCGAGCCTGCGCCTGTGCGGCCCGGCCGCCCCGCCGGGTCCGTCGTGGTCTCCGGACCGCTCCGATCCGTCCCACGGCCCTGTGCCGCGGCCTGCGGAACGCGGGGCCTCGGCGCCGCCGTTCACCGGCCGTCCACCGGTCACGGATCCGCTCGGGAGCGTCCGGGAGCATGCGCCGTCAGCGAACAGCACGGTGAGGGGGCATGTCCGGTGGGCGGCGCGCGTTAAGGTCACAAGCAAAGCCAATCGATTACGACGCATCGGAAGGTGACGCTGTGACCAGCCCGCCGACCTTCTACCAGCCGACCGGCTCCGGGCCCGAGTCGATGAGCCAGCCGAACGGCTCGTTCAGACTCGAAGACCAGCTCTACCAGCGGCTGCTGCGTGAGCGCATCATCGTGCTGGGCTCCCAGGTCAACGACGAGATCGCCAACCGAATCTGCGCTGAGCTCCTCCTGTTGGCCGCGGACGACTCAGAGCGGGACATCTGGCTGTACATCAACTCGCCCGGTGGTTCCGTGACCGCCGGCATGGCGATTTACGACATGATGGAATACGTGCCGAACGATGTGTGCACGGTCGCCATGGGGCTGGCCGCCTCCATGGGGCAGTTCCTGCTGTGCGCCGGTGAGCGGGGCAAGCGCTACGCCCTGCCCCACGCCCGCATCATGATGCACCAGCCTTCGGGCGGTATCGGCGGCACCGCCGCAGACATCGCCATCCAGGCGGAGCAGATGCTCTACGTCAAGAAGACCCTCGCCGACCGCATCGCGTTCCACACGGGGCAGCCGCTCGACCAGATCGAGATCGACTCCGACCGCGACCGCTGGTTCACGGCCGAGGAGGCCAAGGAATACGGCTTCATCGACCACGTCGTGCGCAGCGCTCGGCAGGTGCCCTCCGCGGGCGCCGTCTCCTGAAGGGGCACAAGGTGAGTGAGTTGATCCGGCCGGGAGACATCAACGGCCGTTACGTCCTTCCGTCCTTCACCGAGCGCACGTCGTACGGCATGCGGGAGATGAACCCGTACGCCAAGCTCTTCGAGGACCGCATCATCTTCCTCGGCGTGCAGGTGGACGACGCGTCCGCCAACGACGTCATGGCGCAGCTGCTGACACTGGAGTCGCTCGACCCCGACCGTGACATCAGCATCTACATCAACTCGCCGGGCGGTTCCTTCACCGCCATGACGGCGATCTACGACACGATGCAGTTCGTCCGGCCGGAGATCCAGACCGTCTGCCTGGGCCAGGCGGCCTCGGCGGCCGCGGTCCTGCTGGCCGGCGGCACCCCGGGCAAGCGCTTCGCCCTACCGAACGCGCGCATGCTCATCCACCAGCCCTCCACCGAGGGCGGTGGTCAGGGGAGCGACATCGAGATCCAGGCGCGCGAGATCCTCCGGATGCGCTCGCAGATGGAGACGATCATCGCTCGGCACTCGGGCCGGGCGGTGGAGGCGGTCCGCAAGGACATCGAGCGAGACAAGATCCTCGATTCCCAGGAAGCCAAGGAGTACGGGCTGATCGACGACATCATCCCGTCTCGTAAGAAGGTCGCCAAAGCCGTAGCCTCCTGACGAGGCACAGCGCACCGGAACGGTGCCCGATTGGGCACGTTCCGGTGCGACTCGCCGCTAGGGGGCTCACTGAGGGCTCAGAAGACGGTAACGTCGAAACCTAAGCGGGATGGCTTTTCGACCGGGTATCGCGTCGGTCGGAAGAAACGGACCGCGGTAGCCAGGGCGGTCCCACGCAAAGGAGTATCTGGGGTGGCACGCATCGGCGACGGGGGAGACCTGCTGAAGTGCTCTTTCTGCGGGAAGAGCCAGAAGCAAGTCAAGAAGCTCATCGCCGGACCCGGCGTATACATCTGCGATGAGTGCATCGACCTCTGCAACGAGATCATCGAGGAGGAGCTCAGCGAGTCCTCCGAGCTCAAGTGGGACAGTCTGCCCAAGCCGAGGGAGATCTACGAGTTCCTCGACGCCTACGTCATCGGTCAGGACCAGGCGAAGAAGGCTCTCTCGGTGGCGGTCTACAACCACTACAAGCGGGTGCAGTCCGGCGAGCGCGGGCGTGACGACGGCCTGGAGTTGGCCAAGTCGAACATCCTGCTCCTGGGCCCGACCGGTTCCGGCAAGACACTGCTCGCCCAGACGTTGGCGAAGATGCTGAACGTTCCGTTCGCCATCGCCGACGCCACCGCCCTGACGGAGGCGGGCTATGTGGGCGAGGACGTCGAGAACATACTGCTCAAGCTGATCCAGGCCGCCGACTACGACGTCAAGAAGGCCGAGACCGGCATCATCTACATCGACGAGGTCGACAAGATCGCTCGCAAGAGCGAGAACCCGTCGATCACCAGGGACGTCTCCGGTGAGGGCGTGCAGCAGGCCCTGCTGAAGATCCTGGAGGGCACCACCGCGAGCGTCCCGCCGCAGGGCGGACGCAAGCACCCGCACCAGGAGTTCATCCAGATCGACACCACCAACGTGCTGTTCATCTGCGGCGGCGCCTTCGCCGGTCTGGAAAAGATCATCGAGTCCCGGATCGGCCGGAAGGGCATCGGCTTCAACGCCGTCATCCGCTCCAAGGAAGACATCGACAGCGCCGACATCTTCGGCGACGTCATGCCGGAGGACCTGCTGAAGTTCGGCATGATCCCCGAGTTCGTCGGTCGTCTCCCGGTCATCACGAGCGTGCACAACCTCGACCGTGACGCGCTCATCCAGATCCTCACCGAGCCGCGCAACGCCCTCGTCAAGCAGTACCGCCGCCTGTTCGAGCTCGACAACGTCGAACTCGAGTTCACCGACGACGCCCTGGAGGCCATCGCCGACCAGGCGATCCTGCGCGGCACCGGCGCCCGCGGTCTGCGGGCGATCATGGAGGAGGTCCTCCTGTCGGTGATGTACGAGGTGCCCTCCCGGGAGGACGTGGCGCGGGTCGTCATCACCCGCGAGTCGGTGCTGGAGCACGTCAACCCGACGCTCGTGCCGCGCGACCAGCTCAACAAGCAGCAGCGTCCGCCGCGTGAGAAGTCCGCGTAACACGTAGACCGCGACGCCTTTCGTCATCGGTGCCCCCGTGAGATCCCCCACGGGGGCACCGTCGTCTCCGGACGGGCCGGACGCGGAGCCACGAGACCCGGTGGGAACCCGGCGGGCGCCTGCCGGGTTCCGCCGGCCGTCCCCGTCCACCGGGAGAAGCGGTCCATGGACGGGGAACACGTGGACATCCCTAGACTTGGACACCGTGACGACGCCAGAGCTGCCTACCCAGTACACCCCCGCCGACGTGGAGACCCGGAGCTACCAGCGCTGGGTATCGCAGGGATACTTCGCTGCGGATCCCAGCAGCGAGCGCGAGCCCTACAGCATCGTCCTGCCTCCGCCCAACGTCACCGGTGTGCTGCACATCGGCCACGCCCTCGATCACTCGATCCAGGACGCGCTTACCCGCCGAGCCCGCATGCGCGGGCAGGAGACGCTCTGGCTGCCCGGCATGGACCACGCGGGCATCGCCACTCAGAACGTCGTCGAACGTGAGATCGCCAAGGACGGTCTGTCCCGGCACGATCTCGGCCGCGAGGCGTTCGTCGAGCGCGTGTGGCAGTGGAAGGAGGAGTCCGGGGGGCGGATCCTCGGCCAGATGAAGAAGCTCGGTGACGGTGTCGACTGGTCGCGTGAGCGCTTCACCATGGACCCCGGGCTCTCCCGCGCCGTTCAGACGATCTTCAAGAAGCTCTTCGACGACGGGCTCATCTACCGCGCCGAGCGCATCATCAACTGGTGCCCGCGCTGCCTGACCGCGCTGTCGGACATCGAGGTGGAGCACAGTGAGGACGAGGGCGAACTCGTCTCGATCCGCTACGGTGACGGAGACGACTCCATCGTGGTCGCCACGACGCGGGCGGAGACGATGCTCGGTGACACCGCCGTGGCCGTGCATCCCTCCGACGAGCGCTACCGGCACCTGATCGGCCGTGAGGTCGAGCTTCCGCTCACCGGTCGGCGCATCCCGATCGTGGCCGACGAGCACGTCGACCCCGCCTTCGGCACCGGAGCGGTCAAGGTCACCCCGGCGCACGACCCGAACGACTTCGAGATCGGATGCCGTCACTCACTGCCGTCCATGACGATCATGGACGAGCGCGGGGTGGTCACCGCGCACGGCCCGTTCCAGGGCCTCGACCGGTTCGAGGCCCGGCCGGCAGTGGTGGCCGCGCTGCGTGCGGAGGGCCGGATCGTCGCCGAGAAGCGGCCGTACCTCCACTCCGTCGGGCACTGCTCGCGCTGCAAGACCGTGGTCGAGCCACGACTCTCCCTCCAGTGGTTCGTCAACGTCTCGCCGCTGGCGAAGGCCGCCGGCGACGCGGTCCGCGACGGCCGAACGAAGATCCACCCGCCGGAGCTGGCCAAGCGCTACTTCGACTGGGTCGACGACATGCACGACTGGTGCATCTCACGGCAGCTGTGGTGGGGGCACCGCATCCCGGTCTGGTACGGGCCTCAAGGGGAGGTCGTCTGCGTCGGTCCGGACGACGAGGCGCCCGAGGGTTACGTCCAGGATTCCGACGTCCTCGACACCTGGTTCTCCTCCGGGCTCTGGCCGTTCTCGACCCTCGGCTGGCCGGAGCGGACGCCGGAACTCGAGAAGTTCTACCCGACCTCCGTGTTGGTGACCGGGTACGACATCCTCTTCTTCTGGGTCGCCCGGATGATGATGTTCGGCCTCTACGCGATGGACGGCGAGCCGCCGTTCCGGACCGTGGCGCTGCACGGCATGGTGCGCGACCAGTACGGCAAGAAGATGTCGAAGTCGTTCGGCAACGTCGTCGACCCGCTCGACTGGGTCGAGCGCTTCGGCGCCGACGCCACCCGCTTCACGCTCCTGCGCGGCGCCAATCCCGGTTCCGACGTGGCGGTCAGCGAGGAGTGGGCCGGGGGGTCGCGCAACTTCTGTAACAAGATCTGGAACGCCACCCGCTTCGCCCTCATGAACGGGGCGGTCACCGGAGACCTCCCCACCGAGGAGTTGACCACCGCCGATCGGTGGATTCTCTCCCGGCTTCAGGAGGTCGTGGGCGCCGCGGACGCCGCCTTCGCGGAGTTCGAGTTCGCCAAGGTCTCCGACCTGCTCTACCACTTCGCGTGGGACGAGGTCTGCGACTGGTACGTGGAAC
Source organism: Streptosporangium becharense (assembly GCF_014204985.1). Classification (NCBI taxonomy): domain Bacteria; kingdom Bacillati; phylum Actinomycetota; class Actinomycetes; order Streptosporangiales; family Streptosporangiaceae; genus Streptosporangium; species Streptosporangium becharense. The sequence continues at coordinate 5,759,087 of NZ_JACHMP010000001.1, forward strand.
TCGCCAAGATCCAGATCGCCGCCGGGCAGGAGCACACCCGACTGGTCCTCGGACACGTCTTCGACGCCCTGCTCCGCCTGCTCCATCCGCTGATCCCGTTCGTCACCGAGGAACTGTGGCGAGCGCTCACCGGGCGCGAGTCGATCGTGGTCGCCTCCTGGCCGACGGTGGACGAGTCGCTGCGGGATCCCTCCGCTGAGGAGGAACTCCTGGCGGTTCAAGGACTGGTCACCGAGGTGCGCCGGTTCCGTTCCGACCAGGGGCTCAAGCCCGGTCAGCGGGTCGCCGCCCGGCTGTCGCTCTCCGGAACGGCTCTTGCCGCGCACGAGGGGGCGATCCGCTCGCTGCTCCGGCTCGACGATCCGTCGGAGTCGTTCACGGCCACCGCCCGGCTCGATGTGGGCGGGATCGCCGTCGAGATCGATACCGCGGGTACCATCGACGTGGCCGCCGAGCGCAAGCGCCTGGAGAAGGATCTCGCTGCGGCGCGCAAGGAAGCGGCTCAGGTCGCCGCCAAGCTCGGCAACGAGCAGTTCATGGCGAAGGCGCCCGATGCCGTGGTCAGCAAGGTCCGGGCTCGCGCGGAGCAGGCCGAGCAGGACATCACGCGCTTGCTCGCCCAGCTGGAAGCGTTGCCCACCGGCTGATCTCCTGCCGGCTCGCGGCTCTTCCAGAGCCTGCGAGCTACGACCGCAGAGGCGGGCAGGCAGGTTGTCTCCGCCCATGGGGCCCGGAGCTCGTCGCTCCGGGCCCCATCGGTTTGGGAGGCGGTGGCAAGGGGAAGACCTAGTTCTTAACGGGAAGTTGGCCATGACAGCCCGCAGAGGCTGCTACAGTTTTCCGAGCGGGGCTGAGGTCCTGCATCCCCTCTACAACATTCGAAGTCGGGTCGATCCGTACGGATTGGACAAGGCGCGGATGTTGAAGTAAGTTAGAGGGGTTGCCCTGGGAACAGGGAAGTCGGCATCCTAGCGGATTCGGCGGGTGTGGGTCGAACGGTCGCAAACACGACAGTTTGACACGAACCCGGAGGAAACGGTAAGATGGTGACACGGAATGGAATGCCCCGGAGGATCGGTCCGCACGGACCGGGTTCCCCGGTGAACGCGTCCGTTTCTTGAGAACTCAACAGTGTGTTAAAAGCCAGTGCATGAAGCACAACCCCGTCCGACTCGCCGGTCTGTGGCCGGTGGGGGGATGGGATTCCTTTGGTTGATGTTCCCTCGTGTCCGCCGGGCCGTTTCGGTCCCGGGGGGTGACGGGGGGCTTTCAGCCGGGAGAACTCGAAGACATTGTTTGGAGAGTTTGATCCTGGCTCAGGACGAACGCTGGCGGCGTGCTTAACACATGCAAGTCGAGCGGAAAGGCCCTTCGGGGTACTCGAGCGGCGAACGGGTGAGTAACACGTGAGTAACCTGCCCCTGACTCTGGGATAAGCCCGGGAAACTGGGTCTAATACCGGATATGACACGTTCCTGCATGGGATGCGTGTGGAAAGTTGTTTCGGTTGGGGATGGACTCGCGGCCTATCAGCTTGTTGGTGGGGTAACGGCCTACCAAGGCGACGACGGGTAGCCGGCCTGAGAGGGCGACCGGCCACACTGGGACTGAGACACGGCCCAGACTCCTACGGGAGGCAGCAGTGGGGAATATTGCGCAATGGGCGGAAGCCTGACGCAGCGACGCCGCGTGGGGGATGACGGCCTTCGGGTTGTAAACCTCTTTCAGCAGGGACGAAGGTGACGTGTACCTGCAGAAGAAGCGCCGGCTAACTACGTGCCAGCAGCCGCGGTAATACGTAGGGCGCAAGCGTTGTCCGGAATTATTGGGCGTAAAGAGCTCGTAGGTGGCTTGTCGCGTCGGGTGTGAAAGCTTGGGGCTTAACTCCAGGTCTGCATTCGATACGGGCTGGCTAGAGGTAGGCAGGGGAGAACGGAATTCCTGGTGTAGCGGTGAAATGCGCAGATATCAGGAGGAACACCGGTGGCGAAGGCGGTTCTCTGGGCCTTACCTGACGCTGAGGAGCGAAAGCGTGGGGAGCGAACAGGATTAGATACCCTGGTAGTCCACGCCGTAAACGTTGGGCGCTAGGTGTGGGGGCCTTCCACGGTTTCCGCGCCGTAGCTAACGCATTAAGCGCCCCGCCTGGGGAGTACGGCCGCAAGGCTAAAACTCAAAGGAATTGACGGGGGCCCGCACAAGCGGCGGAGCATGTTGCTTAATTCGACGCAACGCGAAGAACCTTACCAAGGCTTGACATCGCCCGGAAAGCTCTGGAGACAGAGCCCTCTTCGGACTGGGTGACAGGTGGTGCATGGCTGTCGTCAGCTCGTGTCGTGAGATGTTGGGTTAAGTCCCGCAACGAGCGCAACCCTTGTTCCATGTTGCCAGCACGCTCCTTCGGGGGTGGTGGGGACTCATGGGAGACTGCCGGGGTCAACTCGGAGGAAGGTGGGGATGACGTCAAGTCATCATGCCCCTTATGTCTTGGGCTGCAAACATGCTACAATGGCCGGTACAGAGGGTTGCGATGCCGTGAGGCGGAGCGAATCCCTAAAAGCCGGTCTCAGTTCGGATTGGGGTCTGCAACTCGACCCCATGAAGTCGGAGTCGCTAGTAATCGCAGATCAGCAACGCTGCGGTGAATACGTTCCCGGGCCTTGTACACACCGCCCGTCACGTCACGAAAGTCGGCAACACCCGAAGCCCGTGGCCCAACCAGCTTGCTGGGGGGAGCGGTCGAAGGTGGGGCTGGCGATTGGGACGAAGTCGTAACAAGGTAGCCGTACCGGAAGGTGCGGCTGGATCACCTCCTTTCTAAGGAGCAGTCGGCTCGCGTGGTTCCACCTCTTGGGGTGGGGGCGCGGGTTCATGTCGTGTCTGCAGGCGCGTGTCCTGCACACGGCGCGCTCATTAGTGGAGCACTGGCTACTCAACCAGGCCGGGGTCACCGGGCCGTTAGTACCGCTTCCGGGGTTCGTCTCCGGGGGAGAGGGAACGCTGGTCTGCCGGAGGGCCGGGCTGGTTGGACACACTGTTGGGTCCTGAGGGAACGGACACTCTCAGGGGCGTGCCGGCCGGTCGTCGTGATGGCGATGCGGTGGGTGGGTCCTGGTTCGTTTGGCCTCGTGTACAGGGCTGTGTCGTCCGCTCCCGTGGTGGGGTGGGTGGGTGCGGTGGCTGTTTGTTGTTTGAGATTTGCATAGTGGACGCGAGCATCTTTGTGGCCAAGTTTTTTAGGGCACACGGTGGATGCCTTGGCATCAGGAGCCGATGAAGGACGTGGGAGGCTGCGTTAAGCCCCGGGGAGTCGCCAACCAGACGGTGATCCGGGGATGTCCGAATGGGGAAACCCAGCACCAGTCATGTGGTGTTGCCTCCGCCTGAATGTATAGGGCGGTTGGTGGTAACGCGGGGAAGTGAAACATCTCAGTACCCGTAGGAAGAGAAAACAAATAGTGATTCCGTGAGTAGTGGTGAGCGAAAGCGGAAGAGGCTAAACCGTGCACGTGTGAGAGCCGGCGGGCGTTGCGTGTGCGGGGTTGTGGGACTCTCCGACGGTCTCTGCCGGGACTGTGAGAAGTGATAAACCTCTGTGATAGTCGAAAGCTCTGGGAAGGGCTGCCGTAGACCGTGAGAGCCGGGTAGGCGAAATCGTGGGGGCTTCTGGAGGGGATCCCAAGTAGCACGGGGCCCGAGAAATCCTGTGTGAATCTGCCAGGACCACCTGGTAAGCCTAAATACTCCCTGATGACCGATAGTGCACGAGTACCGTGAGGGAAAGGTGAAAAGTGCCCCGGTGAGGGGTCGTGAAAGAGTACCTGAAACCGTGTGCCTACAAGCCGTAGGAGCGTAGTCCTCTTCGGAGGGCTGTGATGTGACTGCGTGCCTTTTGAAGAATGAGCCTGCGAGTTATGGTGTGTGGCGAGGTTAACCCGTGTGGGGGAGCCGTAGCGAAAGCGAGTCTGAAGAGGGCGTTTGAGTCGCATGCTGTAGACCCGAAGCGGAGTGATCTAGGCATGGGCAGGTTGAAGCGCGGGTAAGACCGCGTGGAGGACCGAACCCACCAGGGTTGAAAACCTGGGGGATGACCTGTGTTTAGGGGTGAAAGGCCAATCAAACTCCGTGATAGCTGGTTCTCCCCGAAATGCATTTAGGTGCAGCGTCGCGTGTTTCTTGCCGGAGGTAGAGCACTGGATGGCCGATGGGCCCGACAAGGTTACTGACGTCAGCCAAACTCCGAATGCCGGTAAGTGAGAGCGTGGCAGTGAGACTGCGGGGGATAAGCTCCGTAGTCGAGAGGGAAACAGCCCAGATCACCGACTAAGGCCCCTAAGCGTGTGCTAAGTGGGAAAGGATGTGGAGTCGCAGTGACAACCAGGAGGTTGGCTTAGAAGCAGCCACCCTTGAAAGAGTGCGTAATAGCTCACTGGTCAAGTGATTCTGCGCCGACAATGTAGCGGGGCTCAAGTACACCGCCGAAGTCGTGGCATTAGCGTATGAACTCGAGCCTTTGTGGTTGAGAGACGCTGATGGGTAGGGGAGCGTCGTGCGGCCGGCGAAGCAGCGGGGTGACCCAGTTGTGGAGGCCGTGCGAGTGAGAATGCAGGCATGAGTAGCGAATCAGAAGTGAGAAACTTCTGCGCCGGATGACCAAGGGTTCCTGGGGCAGGCTAATCCGCCCAGGGTAAGTCGGGACCTAAGGCGAGGCCGACAGGCGTAGTCGATGGACAACGGGTTGATATTCCCGTACCCGCTGTGATGCGCCCATACTGAATCCAGTGATACTAAGGGTCCTTAAGCCCTTCGGACCTTCGGGTCTGGGGTGAGGCTGAACGCCTGGCCTGATCTGGTAGTAGGTAAACGATGGGGTGACGCAGGAAGGTAGCCCAGCCCAGGCGATGGTTGTTCCTGGGGTAAGCATGTAGGGAGGACCGTAGGCAAATCCGCGGTCCGCGTATCCTGAGATGTGATGCCGAGCCGATTGTGGCGAAGTGGGTGATCCTATGCTGCCGAGAAAAGCCTCTAGTGAGTGTCGCGGCGGCCCGTACCCGAAACCGACTCAGGTGGTCAGGTAGAGAATACTAAGGCGATCGGGTGAACTGTGGTTAAGGAACTCGGCAAATTGCCCCCGTAACTTCGGGAGAAGGGGGGCCTTCGCTGGTGATGGACCGTGCGTCCGGAGCTGGTGGGGGTCGCAGAGGCCAGGGGGAAGCGACTGTTTACTAAAAACACAGGTCCGTGCGAAGTCGTAAGACGATGTATACGGACTGACGCCTGCCCGGTGCTGGAACGTTAAGGGGACCGCTTAGCCAGGCTTGCCTGGCGACGGTGAGAACTTAAGCGCCAGTAAACGGCGGTGGTAACTATAACCATCCTAAGGTAGCGAAATTCCTTGTCGGGTAAGTTCCGACCTGCACGAATGGCGTAACGACTTCCCCGCTGTCTCAACCGCAGACCCGGTGAAATTGCACTACGAGTAAAGATGCTCGTTACGCGCAGCAGGACGGAAAGACCCCGGGACCTTCACTACAGCTTGACATTGGCGTTTGGAGCGTCTTGTGTAGGATAGGTGGGAGACGGTGAAGCTCGGACGCTAGTTCGGGTGGAGTCATTGGTGAAATACCACTCTGGTCGTTTTGAACGTCTAACCTCGGTCCGTGATCCGGATCAGGGACAGTGTCTGGTGGGTAGTTTAACTGGGGCGGTTGCCTCCTAAAGGGTAACGGAGGCGCCCAAAGGTTCCCTCAGCCTGGTTGGCAATCAGGTGTCGAGTGTAAGTGCACAAGGGAGCTTGACTGTGAGACCGACGGGTCGAGCAGGAGCGAAAGCTGGGACTAGTGATCCGGCGGTGGCATGTGGAAGCGCCGTCGCTCAACGGCTAAAAGGTACCCCGGGGATAACAGGCTGATCTTCCCCAAGAGTCCATATCGACGGGATGGTTTGGCACCTCGATGTCGGCTCGTCGCATCCTGGGGCTGGAGTAGGTCCCAAGGGTTGGGCTGTTCGCCCATTAAAGCGGTACGCGAGCTGGGTTTAGAACGTCGCGAGACAGTTCGGTCCCTATCCGCTGCGCGCGCAGGAGACTTGAAAGGAGCTGTCCCTAGTACGAGAGGACCGGGACGGACGAACCTCTGGTGTGCCAGTTGTTCCGCCAGGAGCACGGCTGGTTGGCTACGTTCGGAAGGGATAACCGCTGAAAGCATCTAAGCGGGAAGCTCGCCTTGAGATGAGGTCTCCCACCCTGTGAGGGGGTAAGGCTCCCGGGAGATGACCGGGTTGATAGGCCGGAGGTGGAAGCGCAGTAATGTGTGGAGCTGACCGGTACTAATAGGCCGAGGACTTGACCATGAAGCAGTCTTGTTGTGCTCGCGTCCACTAGGCAATTCTGAGGCAGCAACCGGTGGGTTGTGTGTTTCATAGGGTTACGGCGGTTATGGCGAAGGGGAAACACCCGGTTACATTCCGAACCCGGAAGTTAAGCTCTTCAGCGCCGATGGTACTGCACCGGGGACGGTGTGGGAGAGTAGGTCGCCGCCGGACAATCGTTATGTGAGGGGGAGGGGTCCGTCCCGTGAGGGGACGGGCTCCTCCCCCTCATTTTTTTTCGTGCGCGTGTGCGTGTGCGTGTGCGTGTGCGGGGGGGCCGGCCGGGATGGTGGGGGGCTCTTCTTTTTTGGTTGTATGGGGTTCCGGGGGGTTTGCGGGCCCCCCTTTTTTTGTGTGTCAGGGGGGTCCGGGGGCGGGCCCCCCTTTTTTTGTGCGGGTGCGGGTGCGGGGCCGGTGCCCTCTTTGTGCGTGGTGCCGGCTCCGGGGGAGGGGCGGGCCTGGCGGGGTGCGGGTCTGCTGGGGGCCGGCCGGGGGCTTTGCGGGCCCCCTTCCTTTTTCGCTCTGCGGGCCCCCCCTTTTTCGTGGCAGCCCGGGGCGGGGTCTGTGCGAGCCCCTTTGGCATGGGGGGTTCGCTCGTCCGCTTTTCTATTGTCATGGGACGGATGTCATGGGACGGATCAGGGACCCAGCCCTGGCTAGTTCGTCGGAATCGACTGCGGCTTCGTCGGGGTCGACCACAGTCGGGCGGTGTCTTCGAAGGTCCGCTCGGCCACCGGATCCCGAGGCTCGAAGGTTGGCGCGGTCGTCCATTCGACGGTCGGCCAGGTCTTTCTCTGTTTCGCCTGCTTCCAGCGTCAGGAGATCTGCTTTCATCCCAGGCTTACGGGCTGGTCCGGGAGCCGCCGGGAAGGTCAGTAGGCTAAAGACGTGGACTATCGAGCGGTTGAACAGGCGATCATGCAACGCGGCGTCGAGTGGGACTTCGATCCCAGCCTCGATCGCATCGCCGCGCTTATGGACGTGCTCGGTTCTCCGCAGCGCTCCTATCCCGTGGTGCACGTCGCCGGCACCAACGGTAAGTCGAGCACGACGCGGATGATCGAGTCTCTTCTGCGGGAGCGCAACCTGCGGGTCGGCCGGTTCACCAGCCCGCACCTTGCCTCAATGCGCGAACGCATCTGCGTTGATGGCGTCCCACTCAGTGAGGAGCGCTTCGTCGAGGTCTACGAGGACGTCGCACCGTACCTGCAGATGATCGACTCCCGGGGCCGGAGGCTCTCCTTCTTCGAGACCCTCACCGCGATGGCGTTCGCCGCCTTCGCCGACGCCCCCGTGGACGTCGCGGTCGTCGAGACGGGCATGGGCGGCAGCTTCGACGCCACCAACGTCGCCGACGGCGCGGTGGCGGTCATCACTCCGATCTCCCTGGACCATGTCGACTACCTCGGTCCCGATGTCGAGACGATCGCCGGAGAGAAGGCGGGCATCATCAAACCCGGGGCGACCGCCGTGTTCGCACAGCAGGAACTTCCTGCGGCGACGGTACTGCTGCACAGGGCGAGCGAGGTCGGCGCCACCGTGGCGCGCGAGGGGCTGGAGTTCGGCGTGCTGGGCCGGGAGCTCGCCATCGGCGGCCAGATGCTCCGCCTCAAGGGGCTCAGGGCAACCTACGAGGACGTCATGCTCCCCCTGTACGGGGCCCACCAGGCGAGCAATGCCGCCTGTGCGCTGGCCGCGGTCGAGGCGCTCGGCGCCGGGGACGAACCTCTCAGCGAGGAGGTGGTGCGCCAGGCGTTCCTGCAGGTGCGCTCACCCGGCAGGCTGGAGGTGGTGCGGCGGGGGCCGACAGTGCTGGTGGACGCCGCGCACAACCCCGGGGGCGTGCAGGCGACCCTGGAAGCGGTCCGGGAGTCGTTCGACTTCGCCAACCTCATCGGAGTGGTGGCCGTCTTCGGCGACAAGGATGTCCAGAGCATCCTGGAACTGATGGAACCCATGATGGACGAGATCGTGGTGACCCGGAACTCCTCGCCGAGGTCCATGGACGTGGACGACCTCGCCGCTCTGGCTGAGGAGATCTTCGGTCCGGATCGGGTCCACCAGGTGGAACGGTTGGACAACGCCATCGACCGGGCGATCGGCATGGCCGACGCCATGGGGGAGTTCAGCGGGACCGGTGTGTTGATCACCGGATCAGTGGTGACGGCGGGGGACGCCAGGTTGCTGCTCAGAGCGGACAAGGAGCAGTGAGCGGCACGGTGAAAGCGTGCTGCCCGTGGAGAGACGACCCGCCGCCAGGAGGAGCAGTGAGAGGCTCGGTGAGCGGCACGGTGAAGGCCCGACGGAAAGCTGTGGCGACCGGTGCGGTGACAGTTCCGGTGATCGGTGTGGTCGGTGGCATGGTGACAACCCCGGCGATCGGCATGGTGACAGTTCCGGTGATCGATGTGGTGGGCGACATGGCGACAGCCCCGGTGATCGATGCGGTGAGAAGTGCAGCAGGCACGGTGAGCGCGGTGCGGAGCGGGCGACGGGGGAGGGGCGAGAGATGATCACTGTGACTCCGGGCATGCGGCGCCTGTGCGCCAGCGTGCTCGGCATGGAGGCGATAGTCGTCGGGCTGTTCACACCGGTGGCCATCAACACGCAGGGCATCGATCCGGCTGTCGCGGTCACCGTCGGCCTCGGGCTGGCGGTCTTCTGCGTGGTGGTCGTCGGGCTGCTCAAGCACCCTGTGGCGTACATCTTGGGAAGCGTGATCCAGCTCCTCGCCATCGCCTCGGGGTTCATGGTTCCGACCATGTTCTTCCTCGGATCGATCTTCGCCGCGCTGTGGATCACGGCGATATTCGTCGCTCGCCGTGTCGAGGGCGTCACTTCTCGCTAAAGTCGGCCAACATGGCCGTCCCTCCCATCCAGCCGACCCGGGCCGTGGCAGCCGGGCCCGCGGGCCTGGTCCGCGTTCTCCGAGCCGCCCCGCTGCCCGACGTCGTCCTCGGACTGCTCGTCGCGATCGCGTTGCCACTGGCGATCGTCGCCATTCCCAACACCATCTCCGTGGTGGCCGCCCTCCTGCCGCCCGGCGTCTCGCAGATCGAGATGATCCGGGCCCATGGTCTGGCGCTTCCCGTGATGGTCCTGACCGTGCCCGCCGCCGCCGTGGCGGTGCGCCGGACGAGGCCCGCGTTCCTCGTGGTCGCCGGGCTGGCCCTGATCGCGGCAGCCGACGCCGCCGGGGGGTACGCGGCCTCCACGTTCGCGGTGGGGTGCCTGCGGGCGCTGCACGGGGTGGGTGCGGGCCTGCTGGTCCCGGCCACCCTCATGATGGCCTGGGGGCGTTCTCCGGCCCTCAGAGCGGTGTGGGCGGCCACGCTGGCGGTGAGCCTGGTGGCCGCCCAGGCGCTCGCCCTGGGGCCGCTCGACGAGGTGAGCTCCTGGCGGGTCTCCCTCCAGCCGTACCCGATGCTGACCGGTGTGGCGCTCGTGCTGGCCGCGCTCCATCTCGTGTTCTGGCTGGAGAAGGGTGAGGACCCCGTCCGGGGTCCGGCGCCGGTTCCGGGGGAGCAGCGGCGTTCCCTGCTGGTGATCGTGCCCGCCGCGGGTGTCGCCGCCCTCGCGGTGGGAGGCACGTTCGACTGGTCGGCGACCCTGGTGGTCCGCGCGGCACTGGTGTCACTGCTGGCCCTGCTGGGGCTGGCCACCTTGGGCGCCCCGGGAGGAGCCGCCGGCCGCGCGTCCGCGTACGCGATGTCCGCGGTGGGGGTGGTGCTCCTGCCCACCTGTGCCCAGGTCACCTATGTCGAGCTCGGCGGGCTCGGCGGCCCCGGCCTGTCGGGGCTGTGGCCGGCTTTCGTGATCGCGGGGGTGGCGGGTCTGGTCGCCGCAGTGCTGGCCGGTCGGTTGCGTGACGCCGCCGTCCCCGGCCTCGCGGCGGGCGGTCTGGTGGCCGTGATGGCCGGCCTGTGCGCGGTCCGGTTGTTCCTGCCGACCCCCGGCGGGCCGATTCTGATCCTGCCGTTCGTGCTGCTCACCGTGGGGGCTGCGGTGGCGCTCACCGCCGCGCTGCGTCTGCACGGGGCGGTCTCGGCGCTTTTCGCCCTGTCGTTGTTCTTTCCCGCGGTGCTCGTGGGCTTCCTGCTGGGCAGCGGTGTCCAGGTCCCCCGCCTGAGGGAGGCGACGACTCCGCAGGCCCTGGTCGACGGGTTCGTGGACGCACTGCATCTGTGGGCGCTGATCGGAGGTGGCCTGGTGCTTCTGGTCATCGTGCTCGGGGCGGTCTTCGCCCGTCTCCTGCCCGGCACCTCGGCGGACACGGGCACCGAGGGCCTGCCGGGCACCTCGGACGTGCCGGGTACCCGTGAGGCGACCGGGGCGAAGGATCCGGTGCGCGGGAGGGATGCGGCCGTACCGGTCGTACCGGGTGCCGCCGCCGAGGCGACACCGCCCGGGGACGGCGGGGACACCCGCCCGCGTCCCGTGCCGGACCCGGCAGGGGAACCCGCGCGGGAGCCCGGTCCGGACCAGGAGAAGACCGCGGTCCCGCCCGTGGTGGTGCCGCCGCCCACTCCCTCACCGGAGGACGACCCGGCGAACGGCTCCACCCTTCCGTGACGTGACCTCGCCGACCATGGGGAACCTCGCGAAGGGCGGTAAACTTCGCGCGTTCACCGCAGTCCGCGACCTATCCCTGTTCAAAGGAGAACTCCAGTGTCCGAGCGCACCCTTGTCCTGATCAAGCCCGACGGCGTCGCGCGTGGTCTCATCGGTGACGTCATCGCCCGCGTCGAGCGCAAGGGCCTGAAGGTCGTGGCGTTGGAGCTGCGCACCCTGGACGTCGAGACGGCCAAGGCGCACTACGCCGAGCACTCCGAGCGGCCGTTCTTCGGGGAGCTGGTGGAGTTCATCACCTCCGGCCCGCTGGTCGCGCTGGTGCTCGAGGGCCCCCGCGCCGTCGAGGCCTTCCGCGCGCTCGCCGGTCTCACCGACCCGGTGAAGTCCGCTCCCGGCACCATCCGCGGCGACCACGCCCTGGAGATCGGCGCGAACGTCGTCCACGGCTCCGACTCCCCCGAGTCCGCCGCCAGGGAGATCAAGATCTTCTTCCCGGACCGCTTCTAAACTCCCGGATATTCCGGCTTCGCGGACCCCGTCGTCCTGTGGGACGGCGGGGTCCGGTGCGTTCCGCCTGACCCAAGATTTTGCTGGGGTAGGGCTGCTCATTGCGCTTAAGGGTGGGTGCGCCACGTTACGATTCGAGTGCGTTCCGTAGTTTTCGCCGACGACCCGACGGAAGGGGGGCAGCCTTCCTCATGGGCGGTAATCTTGCTTTTCTCGGCCGTGACATGGCAGTCGACCTCGGCACCGCGAACACGCTGGTCTATGTGAGAGGCCGCGGCATCGTGCTCAACGAGCCTTCCGTCGTTGCGATCAACACCACGACGGGGAAGATCGTGGCCGTGGGCATCGAGGCCAAACGGATGATCGGTCGCACGCCCGGCAACATCGTGGCCATCCGGCCGCTCAAGGACGGTGTGATCGCCGACTTCGACGTGACCGAGCGCATGCTGCGCTATTTCATCCAGCGGGTGCACAGACGTCGTCACTTCGCCAAGCCGCGCATCATCATCGCGGTGCCGAGCGGGATCACCGGGGTCGAGCAGCGCGCGGTCAAGGAGGCCGGCTACCAGGCGGGAGCCCGCCGGGTCTACATCATCGAGGAGCCGATGGCCGCCGCGATCGGTGCCGGTCTGCCCGTGCACGAGCCGACCGGCAACATGGTGGTCGACGTCGGCGGTGGCACCACCGAGGTCGCGATCATCTCGATGGGCGGCGTGGTCACCAGCCAGTCGATCAGGGTGGGCGGCGACGAGCTCGACCACGCGATCATCACCTTCGCCAAGAAGGAGTACTCCCTCATGCTCGGCGAACGGACCGCCGAGGAGGTCAAGATGGCGATCGGTTCCGCCTGCCTGCTGCCCGAGGAGAGTCACGCCGAGATCCGGGGTCGCGACCTGGTCAGCGGGCTGCCGAAGACGGTCGTCGTGTCCGCCGGAGAGATCCGCAAGGCCATCGAGGAGCCGCTGAACGCGATCGTCGACGCGGTCAAGACCACACTCGACAAGTGCCCGCCCGAGCTGTCCGGAGACCTGATGGACCGGGGGATCGCGCTCACCGGTGGCGGAGCGCTGCTGAAGGGGATGGACGAGCGGCTCAAGGACGAGACGGGCATGCCCATCCATCTCGTCGACAACGCGCTCGACTCCGTCGCGCTCGGCTCGGGCAAGTGCGTCGAGGACTTCGACGCTCTCCAGCAGGTTCTCGTCCCCGAACCACGTCACTGATGAAGGACACCCGCCGGTCACGGATCAACCTGGGGTTGCTGCTCGCAGCCGCGTTGATCCTGGTGACCGTCGATCATCGTGCCGGGGCCGGCTCCCCGCTGGGCCCGCTCCGGGGAGTCGGCAGCGAGCTGTTCGGGGCTGTGGAGAACGCGGGAGCCGGGATCGCCCGGCCGGTCGGCGAGTTCTTCGAGACGATGGCCGGAGCACCCGCCGCCCGGCGGCGGGTCGAGGAGTTGCGTGCCGAGAACCAGCGGCTCAAGCGTGACCTGGCGGCGCGGAACCTCGATCGCAGGCGCTCGGAGGAACTGCGCAGACTGCTGGGTACGGCGGGAGCCGGTGGATACACGGTCGTGACCGCCCAGGTGATCGCCCGGCGGGGCACGCTCGGATTCGAGGAGGCCGTCGAGCTCGACGTGGGCCGTGCCGACGGGGTGCGTCCGGAGATGACCGTGCTGAACGCCGACGGGCTGGTCGGCCGGGTGATCCAGGCGGGTTCGGAGACCTCGACCGTGCTCCTGCTCAGCGACCCCGCCTCGGCCGCCGGAGCCCGGCTGGAGAGCAGCAACGAGATCGGCGTGGTGCACGGCGTGGGGGAGAACGGTCGCCTGATCCGTTTCCGGTTGCTCGACTCGACCGCGCCGATCACCCCCGGCCACCGGATCGTGAGCTTCGGCTCCCAGCGTGGGGTTCCGTACGTGGCGGGGGTGCCGATCGGGGTGATCGAGCGGGTGGAGGCCACACCGGGGGAGCTGACCCGTATCGCCTACGCACGGCCGTACGCCGACCTCACCGCGCTCGACGTGGTCGGTGTGGTGATGCGGGCACCCCGGCGTGAGCCGCGCGGCCCGGTGATCCCCCCGGAGCCGCGAGAGCCGAAGAAACCCTCCGTGGCGCGAGAGGGGACCTGACGGATGGTACGGGGCGTGCTGTTCGTGGCGATGCTCCTGATCGTCATGGTCGTCCAGGTGACGGTCGTCAACCTGCTGCCGTTACCCGGGGAGGCCGTGCCGGATCTGGTCCTGCTCGCGGTGGTGGGTTACGCGCTGGCCCGGGGCGCCACGGCGGGGGCCGTCATGGGGTTCACCGTGGGGCTCGTCAGTGACGTGCTGCCGCCGGTGGCCCACCTGCTCGGGCAGAACGCGTTCCTGCTGTGTCTCGTCGGTTTCATCGCAGGGCGGGCGGTCGAGAAGTATCCGGGGGCCGGGCCGGTCGCGGCGTTGGGGTGCGCGGCCGCGGGCCCGGTGATCGCGGTGGCGGCCGGTGCCCTGCTCAACGATGTACGGGTCGACCTGGCCACGCTCACCACGGTGTTGCCGCAGGCGGTGTTCTACAACCTGCTGGCCGCACCGCCCGTGGTGTGGGCGGCGCGCAGGGTCGTCCGGGGGCCGGAGACGACGTGGTCGGTCCACCGGTCGTCGCGCTATCCGGCGCGGGGTCGTGTGGAGTGGGGTGCATGGTGAGGAAACCATCAGGCGCCCGGTGAGGAGACCGCCGGGTGCCTGGTGGAGAACACCGGGCCCGGTGAGGGGGGTGCCGGGCGTGTGGTGAGGGGTTCGCCCGGTGGGCGGCGGCTGTCTCACCGGGTGGGGCGGCTGGGCCGCGGGACGTGGGTGGGGGCTCCGCGGGCGTGGCGGTCAGGGGGCGGGCGTGACGCGTGAGGAGGAACGGGCATGATCCGGATGCGGGGGCGACTGGTCGTGCTGCAGGTGCTGGTCGTGTCGTTGATGACGCTGCTCGCCGCGCGGCTCTGGCAGGTGCAGGTGGTGCGCGGCGCGGAGTACGTGGCGGCCGCGACCGAGACGCGAACCCGCGATGTGGTCGTTCCGGCGGTGCGCGGGCAGATCCTCGACTCCGCCGGGCGTCCGCTGGTGCGCAACCGGACCACGTTGGTCGTCTCGGTCGACCGTACGCGCCTGAACCGGATGGAGGGCAACGGCAGGACGGTGCTCGACCGGCTGGCCAAGGTGCTCGGCCGCCGTACCGCCGAGTTGCGCGAGCGGATCAGGGCATGCGGGCCGGGTGTGGCCCGGCCGTGCTGGCCCGGTTCGCCCTACCAGCCGATCCCGATCGACGACGACGTCACCACCCGTGAGGCCCTGCAGATCCTGGAGCGCCAGGAGGAGTTCCCCGGGGTGACGGCCGAGGTCCAGGCCGTACGGGAGTATCCGGGCGACAGCGCGGGCGCGCAGGCGCTGGGTTACCTGCAACCGATCACGCAGGAGGAGCTGGAGCGGCGCGACGGCCTCCGGGCGGCGTTCTCCGGGGTGGACCTGGTCGGCCGGGACGGCCTGGAGTCGGTGTACGACGTGCCGCTGCGCGGGACACCGGGGATGCGGCGGGTGCAGGTCGACCGGCTCGGCAAGGTCATCGGGGTGGAGCGGCAGGTGCCCCCGGTTCCCGGTGACACGCTCATCACCAGCATCGACGCCAAGGTGCAGGCCGCGGCGGAGAAGGCGCTGGCCGAGGCCATGAAGAGCGCTCCCAGGGCCGACGGCGCGGCGGCGGTGGTGCTGGACGCGAGGACCAGCCGGGTCATCGCGCTGGCCAGCGCGCCGACGTATGACCCGGCGGTCTGGACCGGGGGGATCTCCGAGACGCAGTACCAGCGTCTGCTGTCCGACAAGGCGGGCAGGCCGCTGGTGTCGCGGGCCATCAAGGGGGAGTTCGCACCCGGCTCGACCTTCAAGGTGTCGTCGGTGGCGGCGATGCTGCGCGACGGGTACCCGTTGCACGGCAAGTACTCCTGCCCGGGGTCGTTCATGGTGGGCGACCGGCCGTTCAACAACTTCCGCGGCATCGGGCTGGGCACGCTCACCCTGCACACGGCGCTGGTGAAGTCCTGCGACACGATCTTCTATCGGGCGGCCTACGAGCAGTGGTTGCGCGATGGCGGGTTGCACCCCAAGGGGAGGACGAAGGAACCGATGGCGGCCATGGCGCGGGCCTTCGGGTTCGGCAGGCCGACGGGCATCGACCTGCCGGGCGAGTCTCCCGGGCGGATCCCCGACCGCGCCTGGAAGAAACAGTTGTGGTCGGTCACCAAGGACGAGAACTGCAGGCGGGCCAGGACGGGCTATCCCGAGGCGGCCAGGAGCAGCCCGAGCAGGGCCGCCTTCCTCAAGCGGCTGGCGTACGAGAACTGCCTGGAGGGCTACCAGTGGCGGCCGGGTGACGCGGCCAACTTCTCCATCGGGCAGGGGGACGTGCTGGTGACGCCGTTGCAGCTGGCGGCGGCCTACGCCGCGCTGGTCGGTGACGGCAGGCTGCGCAGCCCCCGGGTGGGGTGGGCACTGGTGCGTCCCGACGGCACCAAGGTCAAGGAGATCGAGGTACCGGTGGTGGGCAGGCTGCCGCTGTCGGCCGGTGAGCGGGCCTACATCAAGGGGGCGTTGAGCGAGGTGGCCTCCGACGGCACCGCGGCGGGTGCGTTCTCCGGGTTCCCCATGGACGAGGTCAAGATCGGCGGCAAGACCGGGACCGCCGAGGTCTACGGCAAGGCCGACACCTCGTGGTTCGCCTCGTTCGCCCCGACGGACAAGCCGCGGTTCGTGATCGTGGCCATGGTGTCCCAGGGCGGGATGGGCGGTCAGACCGCGGCTCCCGCGGTGCGGAAGATCTACGAGGCCATCTTCGGCTTCGCACCCGACGGGAAACGGACCGCCCCCCTCCTACCCGGCGGACGCCCGGCCGCCGAACCTCCGATGATCGAGCGGGACGGGACGGTGGCCCGATGACGACGGTGTGCCGTAGGGCCGCGGGCGCGTCTTCGCGGGGCCGCGGGAGAACGTCATGAGCCGGGTGGCGGCCGTGCCACCGAAGACGTCGTCCGCGGGCAGGGCGGTGACGGTGCTGTCGGCGGTCGGCCGGATGGACGGCGTCATGCTGGTCGCGGTGGCCGCGCTGGCCGTGATCGGCACCCTGCTGGTGTGGTCGTCGACGCGGACGTGGGCGGCCGGCTCGACCGGGCTGGTCAAGAAGCACATCCTCCTTCTCATGATCGGATCCATGCTGGGCGGGGTCGTGGCGATGGTGAACCATCGGGCGTTGCGGGCGTACGCGCCCGTGGTGTACGGCCTCACCCTGGTCGGCCTGCTCCTGGTGATCACGCCGCTCGGTACGACGGTGAACGGCGCCCACTCGTGGATCATGCTGGGCGGCGGCTTCGGCCTCCAGCCGTCGGAGTTCGCCAAGGTCGGCCTGGTGCTGATGCTCGCGATGCTGCTGGCCAAGCCCGCCGAGGGCACCGACCGGCCGCGCGGTGCCGACGTCGGGATCGCGCTGGTGATATCCGCCGTCACCATGGGGCTGGTGATGCTCCAGCCCGACCTGGGCACCACGATGGTCATCGGAGTGATCACGGCCGGGGCGATCGTCATCGCCGGGGTCCGCAAACGCTGGATCGCCGGCCTCTTCCTCGCCGTGGTCGGCGGCGCGGTGACGGTGTGGTTCATGGACGTGCTGGAGCCGTACCAGATCGCCCGGTTCACCGCCTTCCTGAACCCGGCGAGCGACCCGCGCGGCGTCGGTTACAACAGCACCCAGTCGCTGATCGCGATCGGGTCGGGACAGGTGTTCGGCAAGGGACTGTTCGAGGGCGGCCAGACCACCGGCCGGTTCGTGCCCGAACAGCACACCGACTTCATCTTCACGGTCGTGGGGGAGGAGTTCGGTTTCCTGGGCTCGGTCACCGTGGTGGCCCTGCTCGGCACGGTCCTGGTGCGGGGGGTGCGGATCGCCCGTGAGTGCGGTGACCGGTTCGGCACGCTGGTGGCCGGGGTCATCGTGTGCTGGCTGGCCTTCCAGACGTTCGTCAACATCGGGATGACGATCGGGATCATGCCGATCACCGGCCTTCCGCTGCCGTTCGTCTCCTACGGGGGCACGGCCACGTTCGCCCACATGATCGCCATTGGACTGCTGCAGGCCGTCCACATGCGCGAAGAGCACTTCTGAGCGGCGGTGTGGGACGCGGGTGGCGACATGAGAGCGGTCCGCATGTCACGGGCCCGGATTCTCACTGGCGTCGTGCCCGCGGAGCGAACACTCTGGGAACGAAGCCGGAACTCGCGATGACGGAGGAACCGTGATCTCTGAGCTCGCCGAGAGGCAACGCGCGCTCGAACTGCTGCGGACCGCGTTCCCCGACTACCGGATCGTGTTCAGCAAGGGCCGGTGGGCGGCGGTGTCGGCGGGCAGCCCACCGGTGGTGTGGTTCGCCAAGACGCCGAGCAGCCTGTGCGGGCAGCTCTTCCAAGCGCAGCTCCGCAACGGCGGAACGGTGGTGCCCTTCGGCGGTGGCCGTTCATGAGGCCGTCCCGCTTCGGGCCCGGCGGCGGGTTCTCACCTCCCCCCGCCCCGGGGTGGCGCACTAACGTGACGGGGTCCCCGGCCACCGGCGTTCCGGAGAGCAGATGACCCAGATCTCACGCGGGGGAGACCGCGCGACGCTCGCCTGTGCGACGATCATCCGCAACCGCACTCTGGCCGCCCTCCCGGGCCCGCCGTCCGTGGCTGTCATCCAGCAGATGGTGGACGAGATCCACGCCTGCTGCCCCCGGCAGACCCGCTTCAAGTGCTACCGGCTCGCGCACGGGTGGACGGTGGAGGAGGCCATCGAGCGCTTCCACGCCATGTGCGATCGCGAGGGCGTCAGGCGGCGCGGCCTGAGCGAGCGCTCCTGGCGGGAGTGGGAGGCGGGAGCGCGGCCCGACCGCGACTACACGGACCTGCTGTGCCGGCTCTTCCAGACCGGTCCGGTGCAGCTCGGTTTCGCCAACGACTACACCCCCGAGGAGCTGCGTGTGGTGCCGTCCGCGCCTCCCGCCCTTGACCTGATCATGGTCGCGGCCGACGAGGCGGGCGCGCACGCCGAGCAGGCGGAGGCCAGCGAGCTGGGCACGGGTGCGCTGGAGCGGCTGCGCACCCAGGTGATCTGGGTCGGCCGGCGCTATGTCTCCGAGGCGCCGCTGCCGTTGTTCGTGGAGATGCGCGAGCTGCAGGAACGCACCCGCAGGGCACTGGACAAGCGTGTCCACCCCGGTCAGGCGCGGGAGCTGTACTTCCTCAGCGGAGCCCTGTGCGGGCTGATGGCCAATGTCAGCATGGACATGGACCGCCGTGTCCCCGCCGACACGCTCGCGCGGGCCGCGTGGACGTACGGCAAGATCGCCGGGCACCCGGCGCTGATGGGGTGGGCACGCGGCATGCAGGCGTCGGTGGCGCTGTGGGACCGCCGCCACGGTGACGCGGCGCGTTACGCCGAGGAGGGCCTGACCTGCGTGCGCGAGGGGTCGGGCGCCACCCGCCTGCACATGCTCAGGGCACGTTCGTACGCGCTGCTCGGGCGGCACAGGGAGGCGTCCGAGGCGCTGCTGTGGGCGGCCGACGCGCGCTCGGCCGCGACCGACGAGCTGCACGACGAGATCGCCGGGGAGTTCGCGTTCCGTCCCGCCAAGGAGCGCTACTACGCGGCGGTCACCCACCTGCACCTGGGTGACTCCGCGTCGGCCATCGAGGCGGCGCGTGAGTCGCTCGGCCTGTACACCTCGGGGGAGCCGGAGAACCGTTCCTACGGGTGCGAGTCGATGGCCAGTGCCCACCTGACGATCGCCCACCTGATGGAGGGCGACACCTCGGGCGCCGAGGAGGCGGTGGCGCCGATCCTCGCGCTCCCGCCCGACCGGCGGATCAGCAGCCTGGGAACGACCCTCGGCACGGGTCGTGCCCTGCTCGCCGGCCGGCCGGGGGCCGAGCAGATGGCGCGGCGGATCGAGAGTTTCTGCGCGGTGGGCCTGCCACAGCAGGCCCGGCACGCGATTTCCGATGTCTCGGACAGGAGTGAACGATGACGGCTTCCGTCGTGAAAAGGAGCGGACGATGACGATCGCGGCCGAGGCGGAGGGTTCGCTTCTCGTCCGGGCGGGTGCGGCGCTCGGTGACGCGTGCCGGCGGGCCGGTCTCGACGCCACCGGTGCCACGCTGCTGCGCAGCTTCGCCAACACCGTCTACCACCTGCCGGCCGAACGGGCGGTGGTGCGGCTGGCGGAGGCGACCACCCCCGGCAGGTACGACCGCCTGGTGATCTCGGTCCGCGTCACCCAGTGGCTGGCGGAGCAGGGTTTTCCCGCGATCCGGCCGCTGCCCGTCAAGCAGCCGGTCGCCGCGGAGGGGTTCCTGGCGACGTTCTGGCGGCACGAGGAGCACATCGGGCCGCCGCCGGACCCGGCGCAGCTCGGGCCGCTGCTGCGCAGGCTGCACGACCTGCCGCCGGTGCCGTTCGAGCTGCCCACCCACGACCCGTTCGGCACGGTGCGACGGGCGATCGACGCGAGCGTCGTGCTGGACGGCGATGACCGCGCCTGGCTGCTCGGCCGCTGCGAGGCGCTGGCCGAGACGTACTACGAGCGGCTGGAGTTCGCCCTGCCGTACGGGCTCATCCACGGCGACGCCCACCGCGGCAACATGATCCGCACCCTCGGCGGCTTCGTGCTGTGCGACTGGGACGGGGTCTGCGCCGGGCCGAGGGAGATCGACCTGATTCCGACACTGCAGGGGGTCAGGTTCGGGCTCACCGAGCGCCAGCGGGCCAACTTCGTCGAGGCGTACGGCTACGACGCCACGGCGTGGGCGGGCTACCCGGTGCTGCGCGACATGCGTGAGCTGCAGACGCTCACCACCGTGCTGCGCAACGCGCACCGCGACCGCGCGGCCCGCGAGGAGCTGCGGCACCGGCTCGACTCGCTGCGAGCGGGCGACGACCGACTGTGGCACCCGTTCTAGCCGGATATTCTTGACAGCATGTCTGTCGAGTCGCTGTTTCCCCGTCTGGAAGCGCTCCTGCCCAAGGTGCAGAAGCCGATCCAGTATGTCGGGGGTGAGCTCAACTCGACCGTCAAGGACTGGGACGAGGCCACGGTCCGCTGGGCGCTGATGTATCCGGACGCCTACGAGGTGGGCCTGCCCAACCAGGGCGTCCAGATTCTCTACGAGATCCTCAACGAGCTGCCCGAGACGCTGGCCGAACGGACCTACGCGGTCTGGCCGGATCTGGAGGCGCTCATGCGGTCCGAGGGCGTGCCCCAGTTCACGGTCGACGCGCATCGCCCCGTGCGGGCGTTCGACGTCTTCGGGCTCTCCTTCTCGACCGAGCTCGGATACACCAACATGCTGACCGCGCTCGATCTGGCGGGCATCCCGCTGTTGGCGTCCGACCGCGGTGACGACGACCCGATCGTCCTGGCCGGCGGTCACGCGGCGTTCAACCCCGAGCCGATCGCGGACTTCCTCGACGCCGCCGTCCTCGGTGACGGCGAGCAGATCGCCATCGCGATCACCGAGGTCATCCGCGAGTGGAAAGGCGAGGGCTCGCCCGGCGGTCGCGACGAGCTGCTGATGCGGCTGGCCGAGTCCGGCGGGGTCTACGTGCCCAGGTTCTACGACGTCGACTACCACCCCGACGGGCGTATCCGCCGGGTGGCGCCCAACCGGTCGGGCGTGCCGTGGCGGATCCACAAGCACACGGTCATGGATCTGGACGAGTGGCCCTACCCGAAGAAGCCGCTGGTCCCGTTGGCCGAGACCGTGCACGAGCGGTTCAGCGTGGAGATCTTCCGCGGCTGCACCCGCGGCTGCCGCTTCTGCCAGGCCGGGATGATCACGCGTCCGGTCCGTGAGCGCTCGATCACCACGGTCGGCGACATGGTCGAGGCGGGCGTCAAGGCGTCCGGCTTCAACGAGGTCGGCCTGCTGTCGCTCTCGTCGGCCGACCACTCCGAGATCGGCGACATCGCCAAGGGCCTGGCCGACCGTTACGAGGGCACCAACACCTCGCTGTCGCTGCCCTCGACCCGGGTCGACGCCTTCAACATCGACCTGGCCAACGAGTTCTCCCGCAACGGCCGCCGCTCGGGTCTGACGTTCGCCCCGGAGGGCGGCTCCGAGCGGATGCGCAAGGTGATCAACAAGATGGTCACCGAGGAGGATCTCATCCGGACGGTCACCACGGCCTACACCCAGGGCTGGCGGCAGGTGAAGCTCTACTTCATGTGCGGCCTGCCCACCGAGGAGGACGCCGACGTCCTCGGCATCGCCGACCTGGCCAAGAAGGTCATCAAGGCGGGCCGTGAGGCCACCGGATCGCGCGACGTCCGCTGCACGGTCTCCATCGGCGGGTTCGTGCCCAAGCCGCACACCCCGTTCCAGTGGGCGGCCCAGGCCGACCACGAGACGGTCGACCGCAGGCTCAAGGCGTTGAAGGACGCCCTGCGCGGTGACAAGGAGTACGGCCGCGCCATCGGCCTGCGCTATCACGACGGCAAGCCTTCGATCGTGGAGGGCCTGCTCTCCCGGGGCGACCGCCGGGTCGGCGCGGTCATCCGCGCGGTGTGGGAGGACGGCGGCCGGTTCGACGGCTGGAGTGAGCACTTCTCCTACCAGCGCTGGATGGACGCCGCCGAGAAGGCGGGCGTCGACGTCGACTGGTACACCACCCGCGAGCGTGAGGAGAACGAGGTCCTGCCCTGGGACCACCTCGACGCCGGCCTCGACCGCGAGTGGCTCTGGCAGGACTGGCAGGACGCGATCAACGACGTCGAGGTCGAAGACTGCCGCTGGACCCCGTGCTACGACTGCGGTGTCTGCCCCACGATGGGCACCGAGATCCAGATCGGGCCGACGGGGAAGAAGCTGCTGCCACTGACGGTTGTCTGAGACGGGCGGTGCGTGAGCGCCGCCCGGCCGAAACGACCACCACGACTTGGAAGGACGACACCACCCTGAAACCCGTTCCCGACGGGCCGCCGCCCGCGCTCGCGGTGCAGCGTCTCCGCGTGCGCTACACCAAGCGGGGCCGCCTGCGCTTCACCAGCCACCGCGACATCTCCCGAGCCGTGGAACGCGCGCTGCGGCGAGCGGATGTCCCGGTGGCCTTCAGCGCGGGTTTCTCGCCGCACCCGAAGATCTCCTATGTGGGGGCGGCCGCCCCCACCGGAGTGGCCAGCGAGGCCGAGTACCTCGAGATCAGCGTGACGCGTGAGTGCGATCCGGAGCAGGTCCGGGCCGCGCTGGACGCCTCGCTGCCGGCCGGCCTCGACGTCGTCGACGTCGTCGAGGCGGGGGCGGGGAGTCTGGCCGACCGCCTGGAGTGCTCGGCGTGGGAACTGCGGCTGCCGGGAGCCGATCCGGCCGTCGCCGGGACGGCGGTCGAGAGGTTCCTCGCCGCCGACCACGTCGAGGTCGAGCGGCTCACGAAGAAGGGGATGCGCCGCTTCGACGCGCGTGAGGCGGTGCTGAGTCTCACGGTATTTGAGGGAACTGAGACAACCGCAGGTCAGGCGTCCAGTCAACCATGTGTCATACTTCGCATGGTTGTACGGCACGCAACGCCTGCCGTTCGACCCGACGACGTTCTTGCCGGAATGCGTCTTGTGGCTGACTTCGCGCCGCCGGTGCCCCCCGAGGTGACCAGGCTGGCGCAGGGCCCGCTCGACGCGCACACCGGCGAGCCCGCCGACCCGCTCGACCTTGACCGCGACAACACGCGCGGCGGCGAGGCGGAACCGGCGAGCAGGCACGTCGACGGCGACATATAGGACTTGGCGCCGGGCCCACGGCCTGGCGGACAGTGAGAGACGAGAGCCCCTGTGCGGCGCGGAGACGCGCCCGGGGGCTGACGGGAGAGCGCCCGCATGCTCGACAACGAGCCCAACGTCGGGACCAACGGTCCCGGCGAGGACGACCGAACAGAACAGACACGACCCGCTCCCCGCCGCAGGGCGGCGAGCCGGCCCGCGGGGCCTCCGCCGGAGGACCCCGAGCCCGAGGTCGTAGTGATCACGAGACCGGCCGCCGCGTCCGCGCCGGAGACCGTCCCCGCTCCGCAGTCGGCGGCCGAGGCGCCGGACTCCGGGGCCGAGCCGGGTCCGGATTCCGAGCCGGTCGCGGAGCCCGCGGCTGAGCCTGCGGGAGAGGCCGTGCCCGCGGCCCCGGTGGAGGAACCGGCGGCCGAGGCCGCGTCCGCGCCGACCGCGCCGGTCAAGCGCACCCGCGCCCGCAAGACGGCCGCCGCGGACGGCACGACCAGCACCGCGCGGCGCACCCGAGCGAAGAAGGCGGCCGAGCCCGTGCCGGGTCCCGAGGCCGGGCAGGTCGTGACCCCCGAGGGAGTCGCCGGACCGGTGGCGGATGTTCCCGAGCCGGTCGCGGAGCCTGCGGGAGAGGCCGTGCCCGCGGCGGAGTTCGTGCCCGCGGCCCTGGTGGAGGAGCCGGCGGCCGAGGCCGCGTCCGCGCCGACCGTGCCGGTCAAGCGCACCCGTACCCGTAGGAAGGCCGCGCAGGCGGAGACCCCGGCCGCGCCGGAGCCGGCTCCCGCGGCCGTCCCGGCCGAGGCCGACGTCGAGGAGGAGGCGGACGAACTGCTGACCGCCATGCCCGTCGACGAGCCGCTGGACGACGAGCCCGCCGGTGAGGACATCATCGAGGAGCGGCCGTCGAGGCTTTTCTCCGACCCCTTCGGGCTGTCCGCCCGGGAGCGGTCCGAGGTGCCGGTGGTGACCTTCCAGGCGCCCGCCGCGGTCTTCCAGCCGCTGTTCCAGGCTCCCGACCAGAACCTGGCCGAGCCGCCCGCCGTGCGTCCCGCGCCGGTCCAGCAGCCCGTGCCCGAGCCGGAATCCGCCGAGGACAAGGCCGAGCCGGCCGACGAGGCCGAGGACGACGACGTCGACGGTGACGACGAGGTCGGCGGTCGTCGGCGCCGGCGTCGGCGGGGCGGGCGTGGCCGCAGCAAGGTGCGCGACAGCGACGAGACCGAGGAGACCGAGGGCGAGCAGGCCGAGGACGAGGCTCCGGAGTCCGACCAGGAGGAGCAGACCGAGGCCGGGGGTTCCCGCCGGCGCCGCCGCCGGCGGCGCAGAGGCGCGGAAGACCTCGCCGAGACCCAGGACGACCCACCGAACACGGTCGTCCGCATCCGCGCGCCCCGCGCGGGACGCAGCACCTCGGTCGACGAGGTGCAGAGCGTGCGCGGCTCGACCCGCCTGGAGGCCAAGAAGCAGCGCCGCCGCGAGGGCCGCGAACTCGGCCGCAGACGCCCGCCGATCATCACCGAGTCGGAGTTCCTGGCGCGCCGCGAGTCCGTCGAGCGCATGATGGTGGTCCGCCGTACCGGTGGCCGCACCCAGATCGCGGTGCTGGAGGACGGCGTCCTCGTCGAGCACTACGTCAACCGCGAGGCGAGCCAGTCGTACGTGGGCAACGTCTATCTCGGCAAGGTGCAGAACGTGCTGCCGAGCATGGAGGCCGCGTTCGTCGACATCGGCAAGGGCCGCAACGCGGTCCTGTACGCCGGTGAGGTCAACTTCGACACCGCGGGGCTGGAGGGCCAGCCCAAGCGGATCGAGGTGGCGCTGAAGTCGGGCCAGTCGGTGCTGGTGCAGGTCACCAAGGATCCGATGGGCCACAAGGGCGCCCGTCTCACCTCGCAGATCAGCCTGCCCGGACGCTACCTGGTCTACGTACCCGACGGCTCGATGACCGGTATCAGCCGTAAGCTCCCCGACAAGGAGCGCACCCGTCTCAAGGGCATCCTGAAGAAGGTCATGCCGGAGAACGCGGGGGTCATCGTCCGCACCGCCGCCGAGGGGGCCTCGGAGGAGGAGCTCGGCCGTGACGTGGCCAGGCTCTCGGCCCAGTGGGAGAACATCCAGCGCAAGGCGAAGTCGGCCAGCGCGCCGGAGCTGCTCTCCTCGGAGCCGGACCTGACCGTCCGGGTGGTCCGTGACGTGTTCAACGAGGACTTCTCCTCCCTGGTCGTCTCGGGTGACGAGGCGTGGGAGATCATCGATGAGTACGTCCGCTATGTCGCCCCGCACCTGGCCGACCGCCTCACCAGGTGGGAGGAGGACGGGGACGTCTTCGCCGCCTACCGGATCGACGAGCAGATCGCCAAGGCGATGGAGCGGAAGGTCTGGCTGCCCAGTGGCGGCTCCCTGGTGATCGACCGGACCGAGGCGATGACCGTGGTCGACGTCAACACCGGCAAGTTCACCGGTCAGGGCGGGAACCTGGAGGAGACCGTCACCCGCAACAACCTGGAGGCGGCCGAGGAGATCGTCCGCCAGCTCAGGTTGCGCGACATCGGCGGCATCATCGTCATCGACTTCATCGACATGGTGCTGGAGAACAACCGTGACCTGGTGCTGCGCCGGTTGCTGGAGTGCCTGGCCCGTGACCGGACCAAGCACCAGGTGGCCGAGGTCACCTCGCTCGGTCTCGTCCAGATGACGCGCAAGAGGGTCGGCCAGGGGCTCCTGGAGGCGTTCTCCACCGTCTGCGAGTGCTGCAACGGCCGTGGGCTGCACGTCTCGGCCGAGCCGGTCGAGGGCAAGCCCGAGCCGCGTGGCACCCAGGGCAAGATGGCCGTGGAGAAGGCCGTCGCGGAGAAGCTCGCCAAGGAGGGCGGTCAGGCTGTCGCGGCCGGAGACCAGTCCGGTCGTGATACGGTGACAGATGCGCTTGACGACGCCCAGGGTGAGGGCGCGCAGGCCGCACAGGCTTCCGGCCGGGGGCGGAGACGTCCCCGCAAGGCCAAGCCGGTCGAGTAGACCGGCACCCCCGACGTTCCGCCCGGTTCGACCAGGACACCGTGAATCCGGTACCCTGATGAACCGGTGCGCTCATGGCGCGCCCTGTTCGCGCGCCTACCCGGTACGTCAGTCAGTGACCACAGCCGGATGCGGGGCGCAGCATCCAGCGAGCAAGCAGTCAGAAGAAGGGTTCCGCGGTGTACGCGATCGTTCGTTGCGGCGGCAGGCAGCAGAAGGTCTCCGTCGGTGACGTCCTTGAGGTGGACAAGGTCGCCGGCGAGGTCGGTTCCACGGTTTCGCTGCCGACGGTGCTCGTCGTCAACGACGGCGACGTGACCACCGAGGCGGGCAAGTTCACGGTGGCCGCCGAGATTCTCGGCGAGACCAAGGGTCCGAAGATCCGCATTCTGAAGTACAAGAACAAGACCGGTTACAAGAAGCGCCAGGGTCACCGTCAGCGGTACACCCAGGTGAAGATCACCGGAATCAACCAGGCCTGAGTTTCGGGAGTTTTGCGAGATGGCACACAAGAAGGGCGCGTCGTCCACTCGGAACGGCCGTGACTCCAACGCCCAGCGCCTCGGCGTCAAGCGCTTCGGCGGCCAGCTGGTCAACGCCGGTGAGATCATCGTCCGCCAGCGCGGCACCCACTTCCACCCGGGCGACAACGTCGGCCGTGGCGGTGACGACACGTTGTTCGCGCTGACCGCCGGCCACGTGCTGTTCGGCGTCAAGCGCGGGCGTCGCGCGGTGAGCATCGTCCCGGTCGCGGAGTAGATTCGCACCGACAGACGTTGACGACAGGGGTGGATCGCACACAGCGGTCCGCCCCTGTTCGCGTTTTCCACCAGATTTCCCGCAGATAGGGGTAGAAAGCAGACATGCCGGACTTTGTGGACCAAGTGGTCCTGCACATCAAGGCCGGTGACGGGGGACATGGCTGCGCCTCTGTCCACCGGGAGAAGTTCAAGCCGTTGGGAGGCCCGGACGGGGGCAACGGCGGCCGTGGCGGCGACGTGATCTTCGAGGTCGACCCGAACACCGCGACCCTCCTGGAGTACCACCGCCGCCCGCACCGCAAGGCCGACAACGGCAAGCAGGGACAGGGCTCCAACCGCGACGGCGCGAACGGGGGCGACATCATCCTGGCGGTGCCGGACGGCACCGTGGTCAAGGACGCCGCCACCGGTGAGGTCGTCGTCGACCTGGTCGGCGCGGGCACCCGCTACGTGATCGCCGAAGGCGGGCACGGCGGTCTGGGCAACGCCGCACTGGCCTCCGCCAAGCGCAAGGCGCCCGGGTTCGCGCTGCTCGGGGAGCCGGGCGACGAGCTCGACGTGATGCTGGAGCTCAAGAGCGTCGCCGACGTGGCGCTGGTCGGCTTTCCCAGCGCCGGGAAGTCCTCCCTGATCGCCGCGCTCTCCGCGGCCCGGCCGAAGATCGCCGACTACCCCTTCACCACGCTGGTGCCGAACCTCGGCGTGGTCACCGCGGGCGAGACCGTCTTCACCGTCGCCGACGTGCCGGGGCTGATCCCCGGCGCCTCCCAGGGCAAGGGGCTGGGGCACGAGTTCCTGCGCCACGTGGAACGCTGCAGCACGCTCGTGCACGTGATCGACTGCGCCACGATGGAGCCGGGCCGCGACCCGGTCAGCGACTACGAGGCCATCGAGGCCGAGCTGAGCGCGTACGGGAAGCTGGAGGACCGGCCCCGCCTGGTCGCGTTGAACAAGGCCGACGTACCCGATGCCCGTGATCTGGCCGACATCGTCCGGCCGATGCTGGAGGAGCACGGCCTGCGGGTCTTCCCGATCTCCGCGGCCAGCCACGAGGGGCTCAAGGAGCTCACCTACGCCATGGGTGAGATGGTCGCCGCGGCCAGGGCCGCCGCGCCCGCCCCCGAGCCGACCCGCCTGGTCCTGCGGCCCAAGCAGCTGGGTGACACCGGGTTCGCCGTCCGCCGGGTCGGCGAGAACACCTTCCAGGTCACCGGGGTCAAGCCGGAGCGGTGGATCCGTCAGACCGACTTCACCAACGACGAGGCCGTGGGCTACCTCGCGGACCGGCTGGAGCGGCTCGGCGTGGAGGGGGAGCTCCTCAAGGCCGGTGCCACGGCCGGTGCCGAGGTCGTCATCGGGTCGATGGAGAACGGCTACATCTTCGACTGGCAGCCGACGCTCAACGCCGAGGCCGTGCACCACGGCCCTCGCGGCAGCGACGACCGCCTCGCCTGACGGGGTCGGCCCGTGCGCGCCGTCCGCGCCGGACCGGAACGCCGGCTCGGCGGGCGTGCCGGACGGCCGGCCCCTGCGCGCCGGCCTCGTCCGGCCGGTGGGCACCGGCCGGGCGAACCGCCTGTCTGTGATCGTCTTTGTGAAAGGTGCGTGTGGTGAACTCTGTGCGCGATCGGATCCGTACGGCCGCGCGACTCGTGGTGAAGGTGGGCTCGTCCTCGCTCACGACCCCGCAGGGGACGATCGACGTCGACCGGGTGGACGCCCTGGTGGACGTGCTCGCCGCCCGCCGTGGGGGCGGCACGCAGATCGTGCTGGTGTCCTCGGGTGCCATCGCCGCGGGCCTCGGCCCGCTGGGGTTGTCGGCCCGGCCGCGTGACCTGGCGACCCAGCAGGCCGCGGCCTCCGTCGGCCAGGGCGTCCTGGTGGCCCGCTACACCTCCTCCTTCGCCCGTTACGGCCTGCGCGTCGGCCAGGTGCTGCTGACCGCCGACGACATGATGCGCCGCTCGCACCACGTCAACGCCCAGCGCACGCTGAACCGGCTGCTGGAGCTGGGCATCGTGCCGGTGGTCAACGAGAACGACACGGTCGCCACCGACGAGATCCGCTTCGGCGACAACGACCGGCTCGCCGCGCTGGTCGCCCATCTGATCCGGGCCGACGCTTTGGTGCTGCTGTCGGACGTCGACGCCCTCTACGACGGTGATCCCCGGCGTCCCGGCGCCCGGCGGCTCGTCGACGTGCGCGGTCCCGAGGACCTCGTCGGGGTCGAGCTCGGCAAGGGCGGCGCGGTCGGCACCGGCGGAATGGTCACCAAGGTGCAGGCGGCCAGGATCGCCACCGGGGCGGGGGTGCCCGTGGTGCTGACCGGCGCCGCGCACGCCGCCCAGGCGCTCGCGGGAAGCGACGTCGGCACCTGCTTCCACCCCGGCGGCCGTCACCCGGGCACGCGCCTGCTCTGGCTCGCCCACGCCACCACCGGGCGGGGCCGGCTCCACCTCGACGAGGGGGCCGTGGAGGCCGTGGTGGGCCGCCGCAAGTCGTTGCTGCCCGCCGGGGTCACCGCGGTGGAGGGGGACTTCGCCGCGGGCGACCCGGTCGACCTGTGCGGCCCGCTGGGCCGGGTGGTGGCCCGGGGCCTGGTCAACTTCGACGCGGGGGAGATCCCCGGCCTGCTCGGGCGGTCCACCCGCGAGCTGGCCGCCAGCCTCGGTCCGGAATATGAACGCGAGCTCATCCACCGGGACGACATCGTCATACTGGAGTCCCACGACTAGTTCTTTTGGAGTGCGCGATGTCCGAGGACTTCCTGAAGGTGGCCCTGGCGGCCAAAGAGGCCGCCGCCGAGCTGGCCCCGCTGCCGCGGGCGCCGAAGGACGCCGCGCTCCGCGCCGTCGCCGACGCGCTCGTGGCGGGCTCCGCCGAGATCGTCGCGGCCAACGCCCTCGACGTGGCGAAGGCCCGTGAGGGCGGCACCTCCGAATACATGATCGACCGGCTCCGTCTCGACGAGGGCCGGATCGGGGACATCGCCGAGGCGGTCCGCCGGGTCGCCGACCTGCCCGACCCGGTGGGCGAGGTGATCCGGGGCGGTGTGCTGCCCAACGGCCTGGAGCTGCGCCAGATCCGGGTGCCGCTGGGGGTGGTCGGCATCATCTACGAGGGCCGGCCCAACGTGACCGTGGACGCCGCGGCGCTCTGTCTCAAGAGCGGCAACGCCACCCTGCTGCGCGGCTCCTCCAGTGCGTACGAGTCGAACACGGTGCTCGTCAGGATCATGCAGGAGGCGCTGGCGGGCACCGAGGTGCCCGCCGGAGCCGTGCAGCTGGTGCCGGGCCAGACCCGCGACTCGGCCAAGCAGCTCATGCGGGCCCGCGGTCTGGTCGACGTGCTGATCCCGCGCGGCGGCGCCTCGCTGATCAATTCGGTGGTCGAGGAGTCCACGGTCCCGGTGATCGAGACCGGGGTGGGCAACTGTCACGTCTACGTCGACGCGGACGCCGACCAGGACCTCGCGATCGAGATCCTGCTCAACGCCAAGGTGCAGCGGCCCTCGGTGTGCAACGCCGCCGAGACGGTGCTGGTGCACGCGGCCGTGGCCGATGCCTTCGTGCCGCGCGCGCTGGCCGCGCTGGCCGCCGAAGGCGTGACGGTGCACGGCGACGCCCGCGTCGCCGCCTACGGCGACGTGGTGCCCGCGGGGGAGGACGACTTCCGCCGGGAGTATCTCTCCCTGGACATCGCCGCCGCGGTGGTCGACTCGCTGGAGGACGCGGTCGCGCACATCAGGAGGTACGGCTCGGGCCACACGGATGCGATCGTCACCCGCTCGGTCAGCGCCTCCCGCCGGTTCGTCGCGCTGGTCGACTCGGCGGCCGTGGCGGTCAACGCCTCGACGCGGTTCACCGACGGCGGCGAGTTCGGTTTCGGTGCGGAGATCGGCATCTCCACGCAGAAGCTGCACGCGCGCGGCCCGATGGGCCTGCCCGAGCTGACCTCGACCAAGTGGGTCTACATCGGCGAGGGCCACCTGCGCACCGGCGCTGGAACGGTCATCGCCGGGTGTGAAGCCGGTTACAAGTAGACGCCAAGGCGGATGCGATACCTGTGGTGTCATGGCCGAACAGCACATCGACATCACCTGCCATTCCCCCTCGGGGCCGGAGCGCATCTGGGCGCTGCTGTCCGACGCCTCCACCTGGAGCAACTGGGCTCCCTTCGACGACTCCGGCCTCGAGTCGCCGGGTTCCCCGGCGCCTGACGGCGTCGGGGCCGTGCGGGTCTTCCGGCGTGGCCGGAAGGTCACCCGGGAGCGTGTGATCGTCTTCGACGAGCCCCGGCACTTCGCCTACGAGCTGCTGCATGGCATCCCGGCGCGTGACTACCGCGCCGACGTCACGCTGGAGCCGCTGCCGGGCGGCGGCACGGCGATCCGGTGGCGTTCCCGGTTCCGGGGGCGCCTGCCCGGCCAGGGGCCGGTGGTGAGGCTGCTCCTGCGCCGGTTCATCGAGGACCTGGTCCAACGTCTTGCCCGATACTGAGTGTTATGGTGTGTCGCTCCATGTAATGACGGTCGCTTCGCGTTTGACTGAACTTCATGGAAATAGTGGTTGCAATCCTCTTTGTGGCCCTGGTCCTTTTCGGGGTGGACAGGCTGATGCTCTGGCTCGAAAGCCGCGGGCACGTCAACTGGCGCCGGACCGGGCGCCGCGACCTGCCGGCCGAGCCGGTCACCGGGCTGGACAGCCTGCTGGCCGAGCCGGCCGCGGAGTCCGACAGCCCATCGGCCGACCCGCTCGCGGAGCTGGACGGCCTGCCGGCCGAGCCGACTCGCGAAGGCGCACGCAGGACGTGAGGAAGCGCGCGGCGTGGCGCCAGGCCCGTCGCGGCCGGGTCCGGCACATGACCTGGAAAGACGCCACCCGGGCCCATCCAGGCCGCCGGGGCTGCGGTCACCATCTTCCGGAGAGTGCGGCGTGCCGCCGGAAAAACGTCACACCCGCCCGCTATGGTGTGGTCTCCTATGGCTGGAGAGTGGGGAGCGAGCGTAAGTGAGCGACCCGGCAGGCGCAGCGGTCCTTGACCCGTGTGGCCGATGCAGGAGGGGACATGAGTCGTCTCGGGCGGGTCGGTCCCTACACGTTGCTGGAACGCCTCGGCAGGGGCGGCATGGGCGAGGTCTACCTCGCCGGCAGCCGCCGGGGTGACAACGTCGCGCTCAAGGTGCTCCACGACGCCGTCGACGCCGACTCGGACGCCCGGATGCGCCTCGAACGCGAGGTGCGGGCGCTGCGCAGGGTCGAGAGTCCCTACGTCGCCCGGGTCCTCGACGCCGACCTGGACGGCGACCGGCCCTACCTCGTCATGGAGCACATCCAGGGCGACACCCTCCTGGAGCGGGTGCGCCGTGACGGCCCGCTGGCGGGGGGCGGTCTGCTGGCCCTCGCCCACGGCCTGGCCACCGCCCTGTCGGTCATCCACGCGGCCGGAGTCGTGCATCGTGACCTGAAGCCCACCAACGTGCTGGTCAACCCGGGTGACGAACCCGTCCTCATCGACTTCGGCATCGCCCATGTCCTGGACGCCACCCGGCTCACCGTCACCGGCACCTTCCTCGGCACCCCCGGCTACGCCGCCCCCGAACTGTTCGCCGACGAGCACGTGGGCGAGCCGGCCGACGTGCACGCCTGGGCGGCCACCGTCACCTTCGCGGCGACGGGCCGCCCTCCCTTCGGGCGGGGCCCCATCGAGGCGCAGATGTACGCGATCCTCAACGGTCAGGCCGATCTCGAAGGGGTGCCGGCCGCCCTGCTGCCGTTGATCCGCGCCGCTCTCCACCGGGAGGCGGCCAAGCGTCCCACCGCCGCCCTGCTGGCCAGCCGCCTCACCCGCCTGGTGCGGGCGGCTCCGTCCGGCGTCGGCGGCGCACCGGAGAGGAGGCCGGAGGGCCGCTCCAGGCGCGTCCGCACCCGAGTGGCCGATCCCGCCCGGGGAAGGGCCGGCGGGGTGGCCGACGACGCCCCTGGGACGGAGCGTGCCATCCCGGGCAGGGAAGGCGCCTCACGCGGCGGCCGGGTGGGGACGGCGCCGGAGGCGGAGCCCCGGCCGGGCCGGCCGTCCGCCGCGGCGATCGAGACATCTCGGGATGGCCGATCGTCCGCCGTGGCGGAGGGAGCGCGGAACGGGCGGGCGGCACCGCCGAGCGGTGAGACGTCCCGTGGAGGGCGTCCGGTGACGGCTGAAGGGCCCCGGGCGGGCAGGACGGCGGCGGGCGGTGAGGCTCACCGAGGGGGCCGGTCGCCCGCGGCGGAGGGAGAGGGCTCACGAGGCGGCCGGCTGCCCGCGGCGGAGGGGACGCGCGGGCGGTCCGCCTCGGAGGGGAAACCGGCCGGTGGGCACCGGGGTGCTCGGGAGGGCCGGACCACGGGCGTGGACACCGCGCCGGAGAGCGGGGGCAGGGCGGGGCCCTTACCGGCCGGCAACGGAGCCCTGTTGCTGCTGGCGTTGCTGGCCGTTCCGTGTGTCGTCGCCACGGTCATCTGGCCGCTGGCGACCTTCGCCGTCACGGGGGTGTCGGCCGGGCTGGCACGCGCGATCTGGGCCGGGCACCGGATGGTCAGGAAACGCGCCTCGGCCAGGGTGCGGATGACGTTGCGGGTGGTCACCTTCCCGCTGGTTCTCGCCGGGTCGCTGCTGACCGTTCTGTTCTGGCCGGGGATACCCGCGGTGGCGCTCGCGGCCCTCGCCCTGTGGTCGGCCCTGGGCGGTTCCTTCCCCCAGGAGTGGTGGACCCAGCCCACCCCGATCGCGGTGGCGGGTGTCGTCTGCGGCCTCGTCAGCGGAGGCGTCCTCAGTCGTGAGATCGAGCGGGTCGGCGCGGCGCTGCCCGCCCTGCGCAAGGAGGGCCTGCGCGCGCTGGCCGTGCTGGGCGGTTTCGTCGCCCTGTGCTCCGCGGCGGTACGGGCGATCGCGTTCCTGGTCTAGCGCGTTCTCACGTGCCCTCAGGGGGCCGCGTGCCCTGTGGGGGCCGCGTGCCCTGTGGGGGTTCGCGTGTCCTGCGGAACGCGGAAATGGGAAAGGGTCCGGGAGGTGCGCCTCCGGACCCTCTGGGGAGCCTCCCGTCAGTTGTCGCGGCGGGCGAAGCGGTTGAAGATGCGCTCTCCCGCGTTGACGGCACCCTCCGCGACGTCGCGCAGCACGCCGATGAACGGGTCCTGCGACTGGGACCAGGACTCGCGGTAGGACCGGGCGGCCGCCTTGACCTCCTCGGAGATCTTCGCGTGCGCGTCGTCGGCACGGCGGGGGTACTCACCGGCGATGATGCCGCTGTACTCGCCGCCGCGACGCCACTTGTCGAGCTCGGCGACGCGCGAGACCGCGAACGGGTGGGTGGTGCCGAGCAGGTTGAGAACCTTGAGCAGGCCGTCGCGGACGTCACCGGCGGTGTCGTACTCGCGCGCCTGGTCGAGGAACGCCTCGATGTTCATCTCGTGCAGGCGCGAGCCGCCGGCGAGCTTCATCAGAGCGCGCATCGCCGCGTCGGGGTCTTGGCCGCAGAGCAGGCCGCCACGGTCGGCGGAGAGCTCGGACTTGCGGTGCCACTCCTCCAGGCCCGCCACGATCGCGCGCAGGCCGATGTAGCCGAGCGGGATCCACGCCACGCGTGTGGCCAGGCGGGTCAGGATGTCCAGCATGGTGCGGTAGACCGCGTGGCCGGACAGGATGTGGGCGGTCTCGTGCCCGATGACGAAGCGCTGCTCCTCGGCGTCCATCAGGTCGAGGAGACCGGTGGTGACGACGATGAACGGGTCGTCGAAACCGATCGCCTTCGCCTGAACCTGCGGGCTCTGCTGCACGTAGACCTCGGGAATGCGGTGGAGGTCGAGCGTGTAGGCCGCGTCGCGCCCCATCTCGTACAGGGCACGGAACTGCGTGTCGCTGGTGCGCACAGCCGACGCGAGATAGATCAGGCGCAACCGGCGCTCGCTGATCAGGCCGGACATCTGCTTCAGCACCGTGTCGAACCCGCTGAGCGAACGGAGGGCGACCAGCGCGGACCGGTCGGCGGGGTGTTCATAGGCACGCGAGCTGATACCGGGAAGCTGCACGCGGTTGCGATCCGGGGTGGTGGTCATGTCCGGCATGCTACGTCGGGTCCGCCTGCCATGCGCGGGGGGTGATTAAAAGCTCTGTGCGGCTTGCACGTATGGTCCGTTTCATGATGAACGCGGCTACGAGGCAGGGGAAGCGACGGCTGGGGGTCATGGGCGGCACCTTCGACCCGATCCATCACGGGCACCTCGTGGCAGCCAGTGAGGTCGCCCACCACTTCGATCTCGACGAGGTGGTCTTCGTCCCCACCGGGCGGCCCTGGCAGAAGGCGGACCAGAATGTCTCCGCCGCCGAGGACCGTTACCTGATGACGGTCATCGCGACCGCTTCCAACCCCCGTTTCTCGGTCAGCCGCATCGACATCGACCGTCCCGGGCCGACCTTCACCATCGACACCCTCCGGGACATCTCCGAGATCTGGGGGCCCGAGGTCGACCTGTACTTCATCACCGGCGCCGACGCGCTCGCGCAGATCCTGAGCTGGCGCGACGTCGACGAACTGTTCACCATCGCCCACTTCGTCGGCGCCACCCGCCCCGGTCACGTCCTGCACGACCCCGGTCTGCCGGAGGGAAAGGTCAGCCTGGTGGAGATCCCGGCGCTGGCCATCTCCTCGTCGGAGTGCCGCCAGCGGGTGGCCGCGGGGGAGCCGATCTGGTACCTCGTCCCGGACGGCATCGTCCAGTACATCAACAAGCGCGGCCTGTATCGGGACCCGGTGAGCTGACCGGGGCGGACGTCACCCGCCCGCCGTGGGCCGTCCGCCGCGGCCCGGTACCGCGATCCCCGGCTCACATCGTGGTCCCTGCTTCTCACCGGCCGGGCGGCGGTGGGTGGGGGCGGGCCGGCGCAGGGCGTGGCCTGCCGGAGTTCGCTATGATTCAACCACATCAAGTGAGACGCGTATCCGCAGGTCAAGCCTGCGATGACCGAGGTCGCAGACCCGGGTCGCCGCGTCCCCGGACATCGACGGGCGTCGTCCCCGACACGGAGCCCTCGGCCGGGCCGCCTGTCTGATCGCGGCGCGGAATCCGACGGCATACGACAGGTGTTGTTCGACTGGTGGCTCCTCAACGGGCGCCGGATCGGGCACCCTAATAGGTGACAGCGTCGACTAGCAGGAGGACTGACCCATACCGTGACAGCAACTGACAGATCCATCCAGCTCATCAAGATCGCCGCTGAGGCGGCGGCCGACAAGCTGGCCGACGACATCCTCGCCTACGACGTGAGCGACCAGCTCGTCATCACCGACGCGTTCCTGCTCTGCTCCGCCACCAACGACCGTCAGGTCCGCGCCATCGTCGACGAGATCGAAGACCGGCTGCGGATCGAGGCCGACGCCAAGCCCGTCCGCCGCGAGGGCGAACGCGAGGGTCGCTGGGTCCTGCTCGACTACATCGACATCGTCGTGCACGTCCAGCACGAGGAAGACCGCACCTTCTACGCCCTTGAGCGGCTCTGGAAGGACTGCCCCTCCATCGCCCTGCCGGACAGCGTCACCCAGGTGGCCGCCCAGCGCGCCCGCGGCGAGGCGGTAACCGAGTGAGTCGCCGTGTCGTCTGCCTGAGACACGGCCAGACACTGTGGAACGTCGAGAAGCGCTTCCAGGGCCACAGCGACATCCCGCTGGACGAGACCGGCGTGGCGCAGGCCGCCCGGGCGGCCTCCCTGCTCGCCGCGTTGCGGCCCAGCATGATCGTCTCCTCCGATCTCCAGCGGGCCTTCGACACCGCCTCGGCGCTGGCCCGGGTCACCGGGCTCAGCGTGTCGGTCGACAAGGACCTGCGCGAGCGCGGCGGCGGCGAGTGGGAGGGACTCACCCGCGAGCAGATCTCCACCGGCTGGCCCCGGGAGTTCGCCGACTGGGAGGCGCCCGGCGGTGAGACCGTCGCCGACGTCGCCGACCGGGTGTCGTCGGCGATCCGCCGGTGGGCCGACAGGCTGGACACCGACGGGCTGCTGGTCGTGGCCTCGCACGGTGCGGCACTGCGGCTCGGCATCGCCAAGCTCATGAACCTGCCGCAGGAGATCTGGCCGGCTCTCGGCGGGCTGGGGAACTGCTCCTGGTCGGTGCTGGAGGAGGGACGCAAGGGGTGGCGCCTGATGGAGCACAACGCCGGGACCCTCCCCGAGCCAGTCCACAGTGATGACAGTCCCGAGGTCACCCAGGAGTGACCCCGCGTGACGTGCCGCGCGTCCCCGCGTGACGGATACGGGCCGCGCGGCCGTCGATTAGGTGAACATGACGGTCTCCTTATATGCTTCCGGAGCGCCGCTGAGAGAAGACTCGAAGCGGTGACCAGGGGCTATGGCGCAGCTGGTAGCGCGCCTCCATGGCATGGAGGAGGTCTGGGGTTCGAATCCCCATAGCTCCACCTGGGGTCGTTCTCGAAACGGCCTGAAGGTGGTTGACGAGATCCCGTCCGATCGGCTTGATCGGGCGGGATCTCGTCGTTTTGCGGGGCCGGCGAGCTTGTCTGAGCGGGCGCGGCGGTCGTGGAGAAGGGGGTCGCCGGTGTGCGGCCGCTGCGGGCGCATCACGGATCGGCTGCGAGGCATGCGTGTCCTCGCGGTGGCGGTGTGCTGTGCGGTCGGCCAGGTTCGGAGTCAGCGGTCGGATGGTGGCGGCTCGCTGTGCGCGGGCGGCAGCAAGGATGCGTTCTGGCCAGGGACGGGGGTGGCTGCGGTGTGCGGGACCGGTCGCCGGTCGGTGGTCTGCCGCCACGCAGTGAGGATGTGCAGGTTGGCGATGCAGGCCATGAGTGAGACCAGGATGGTCTGCGCGGCGCGTTTGCGGGCGTCGGCCAGCTCCACCACGGCCGGAGCGGTGATCGGGGCCGGATGCAGCCGGTTGAACCGCGGGCAGATCACGGCTGCGGAGGAGCCGGCGGCCGGACACTGCAGCCGGATTGTCCCGCGGTTGTCGGGGCCCTGCTTGAGCTTGAGATAGCAGGACTCCCGGGCCGCGATCAGCGGGGTCAACTGGCCGGTGGGGGAGCGGATCGCGCGGTCGTGCAGCCCGCCCGCACAGATCTCCAGCGGGCCAGGTGCTTGCCGGTGCGGGGCGGCGGAGCCCAGGAGGCGACGGCGGTGGTGTCGATGCCGATGTCGCCGCGAAAGCCCGCCAGGTGACTGCGATCGGCGGCGCAGCGGATCGGGGCCAGCACCAGCCGCGCCGCTGGCCTGCAGCTTGCCTGCTTCATCTGCTGGACCAGTATGCCGCTACTCTCCCGCGATATGACGATCAGGTTCATCGCCCGAGTGGTCGGAGTCGAGGATGGGGCCGATGATTGCCTGTCGGCCGGTATCGCCGAGACCGAGGACGGCGACGGCATGCTGTTCGACTTCCAGTGCGCTCTGTACGAGCCCGACGAGCAGGACATCGCCCTGGGCTGGGACACCCACGCGAACCAAGGCACCGCCTACGGCGCCGTCAACGAGCTCACCCTGCACGGCAACGTGCTCGATCCGGACGATCTGGAGGCGCTGGGCCTTCCCGATCCCGAGATCGAGGCGATCATCGAGGCAGACGATGAAGCGATCGAGGAGTTTCGGAACGCGTTGCGGCGCATCCTCGCCTATGGCCGCGTCCACGCGCGCCCGAGCGTTGTTCACCTGTGACGCGACAACGCCGGGATGTATCGGCCGTTGGAGATGGCCGAACTCACCGCCGCAGCGTCCGGCCGACCGGCCACCAGCGGAACCCTCGAAGGCAGAGTGATGAACCTGCCCTCCAGCGTCTTCGGAGATCGATCAGGGCACCTCGTAACCCCACCATCCGGAGGGGGCGTCTTGCGGACGCTCCCTCCTCGAGAGGCAGTCATGCAGTCACGGACCTACCTGTACGACCTTCTCGTCTCGACGATCTTCACCGAAGGGCTCGATGCCGAGATGGACCTGTGGGCGCTGGGATTCAACGCCCTGTGGATCAAGGGCGCGAACCTCGACACCCTCGCCCCGGCCTTCCACCTGGACCTCGCCACCCGCACCCCCTGCTACCTGAGCGAGATCCTCGACCACCACCTCGACGACGGCTCCCGCTGGGTGGCCGAGGTCAACGGCTGGATCGGCATCGTGCCAGCGCTCTTCGACGATGACGCGTCCCTGCTGTCCGTCACCCAGGGCGGCCGTCAAGCCATCAGCTTCAGCATGAACATCCACGGCAGGCAGCACTTCACGTACACCCGCGACGGGCGCATGGCCGTGTCCTTCGAGGCAACCTGGCCAAAGGAACGGTTCGGCGACGATCCGCACGCGCTCGACCACCTGATGGACGGACTGCGCTTCCAGATCACCGATGACAACGTCGACCCCGTGGAAGTGGAGGAGAGCGTCAGCTCGGCCCTGGCACTGATCGGACGGATCACCGAAACCGACATCGCCACCGACTGGTTCCAGGCGCGGCACTCGCGCATCAGCGACCCCTCCTGGCACCTACCCATGCCTTGAATGCGCGGCCGGCTGGGAAACGATCATCTTCACCCTGGGAAGCGATCAACGATTCCCCGACTCGTCCGCGGGTCAGGGCCACTCGTGAAACCCCCCGTGACACAGCATGTCCCGGTTCACGCCCTGGCCGCCTTGCGCCAGCCCACATCAACGACGCACCCGGCACATACCGGTCGGCTCACCCTTGCTTGTCGGGCGCGTTGTCCGGGAACATGATCGACGGATCGAGGAGGTGCAAGTGGCATGGCGCCATTGCGCAGACACACCACCCTGAACAATCGCGTAATCCCGATCGCGGGTTCGCTGGCCACTGTCCTTCGGGAAGCACGCTGATGGCCGACTCCGGCCCAATCCGCGTCGGCGAGCTATATGAGGACTGCTCCTTCCACCCGGTTCTGTGCGTCTACTCGGATTATGACGATGACGAGCTGCGCGGCGTTTCCCTCATCGACGGCAGTTGGCCACGTAGTTGCTCGCCGCGTCACTGTGGCGTCGTGCGGATCAAGATCGAGGACGTGCTCGAGGCAAAGGAGGGCCCCGACGCCTATCTGGCTCGCCGGCAAGCGGAGTGGGAGCAAACGTCTGCACAGCGACCCTCGACCAAGGACAGCCGGAGCTGATCACTCGCGTGCTATGTCTCGCTGAAACGCTGGTGATGCTGGCGAGACGGGGAAGGAGCCGTGTCCGGGAAACGATCACGCCGGTCAGGCCTTCGACTTCGGCTTCGGTTTCAGCATGTGGCGGCGGAGCCGTACGTAGCCGTCCCCGCCGGGGAGATCGAGTTCCTTCGCGGCCCCCGAGATCCAGAAGACCTCGCCCTCACCGTCGCGGTCCTGAAAATTGATCTTCACCCAGGCGTGGGTGTCGTCCAGTGCGACCACCGTCCCCCCCTCGAAGTGGAGCCGGGAGTTGATGGCGCCGATGTCTGCCTTGTACCGAAGGGTGTCGAGGGAGGGGATGTCGTGGATGATCTGCTCCT
The DNA here is from genome assembly GCF_014204985.1 of Streptosporangium becharense. Taxonomy (NCBI): domain Bacteria; kingdom Bacillati; phylum Actinomycetota; class Actinomycetes; order Streptosporangiales; family Streptosporangiaceae; genus Streptosporangium; species Streptosporangium becharense. Next base: position 5,799,618 of record NZ_JACHMP010000001.1, read on the forward strand.
CTAGGGACGGTCCCTGCGGATACTCCTCGTACGCCTGACCGTCGGCGGCGTCGGACCACACGACCTTGACGCCGACTTCCAACCCCGCATCGGTCGCCACGGGGAGTCCGAGGTCGGCGGTCTTGTTTTTCAGGGCGTACTCCTCGTAGCCGGCCGCGGTGAACACCGGTGGGATTTCCCCGGGAATCACATATTCCGTGCTCGGGCGGTTGGGGCCGGTGACGAAACGTATGAGAATTTCGTCGCCGCGGACGGTGAACTCGTACTTGACCGGTGAGTGGTGGCCTTTTTCGTCGCGTTTGTAGGAGTGAGCGCACAGTGCCTGGTAAACGGTGAGGAGGCGAGGGCCCCAGTTGTCCGGGTCATCGGGCTCGGCCGGGATCAGGTACGCGGCTCCCGCGTCGACCAGGTGGGTGACCAGTGCCTTGATCGCCTCTTCCGGCGAGTCGGCGGAGCATCGGGGCAACAGGCCGGCGACCACCCCGAAGGAGCTGTCCCAGGCGAGTTGGAAGTCCTCGATGTGCTCCCGTTCGGCGGTGCGAACCGCGGCGGCGTCCTCGGCGGAGACCTCGACCGTCAACCGGAAGGTGCCCTCCCCCGGCTCCGCCGGTGTCCACACGCAGGGCTTGCCCATCTCGAGATAACGGACGATGGCGCCGCCCCACCCTCTGGAGGTCCGGGTGGCCATGTCGAACTGGAACGTGCCACTCCCGACTCCGATGGACGGGTGCAGGGACGAGTCATAGGGCGGGTCGCTGACCAGGGTGAGAGTGCCGGATCCTCCCTGCGTTCCCAGGGTGACCGTGTTCGGCACCCAGTTGTCGCTCATTCCCAGGTGTTTGGGAAATCCATGCAACTCCTCGGTGCCGACGGTCCGGTAGGAGTGGATGAGGTGATAGGCGGTAGACACGATCGACAATCTAATGCGTGCGACACCCACTGGCCAGAATCATTTTTCATGATTTCGGATCGCATGCTGTGCGATTATGCATAAGTCTTTTTTAGTGGTTGCCGCCTTCCGGTTGCCGGAAGCCCTCTGGGCGAGGTGTGCGACGAGCGGATGTCGGGGAGATCGCCGGCGAGCCTCGCACGGGTCAGGCGCCGGGAGAGGCGATACCCGTCAGCGGACCCGGCCCGCGACCCGGCCGCCGCTCTCAGCGCGCGGTCTTCCGTCCCGGCCAGCGATCGCCGACCAGGCGCCGGCCGGTGCGCGGGGTGCGGTCGTGCCGATCCGTGCGGAACCAGAGCTGAACCTGGGCGCCGCCGAGAGCGGAGGTGCCGATCCGCAGCGTGCCTCCGGCGGACTCGGCGAGCCGGCGGGCGATGTCCAGCCCGAGCCCGGTCGACCCGGCCCCGGAGGCTCCGCGTCGCAGTGCCGCCTCCGGGTCGGGGATTCCCGGGCCGGCGTCCGCGACCAGCATGCCCACCGTCCCCGCACCCCGGTGCAGGGTCACCGCGAACGCCGTGCCCTCGGGGGTGTGCCGGAAGACGTTGCCGAGCAGGGCGTCCACCACGGCGCTGAGCTCGGCGGCGGCCACCGGCACCGGAACGGGCTCCGCGGCGCCGACCAGCTCGCACGGGCGCCGCTGGTCCTCGGCCAGGGCTGACCAGAAGGCGAGCCGCTCACGCAACACCTGGGCGGCGTCGCAGTGGACCGGCACGGGCGCGCGAGCGGGCTGCCGGGCCGCCGAGATGATCCTGTCGACCTCCGCCTCCAACCGGCCGAGCGCCTCGCGGCTCTCCTCGGCTTCCGGCCCCAGATGGCCGAGGCTGAGCCGGAGTGCGGTCAGCGGCGTGCGGAGCCGGTGCGACAGGTCGGCGGCCATCTCCCGTTCGGCGGCCAGCAACTGGACCACGCGGTCGGCCATGCTGTTGAACGCCTCCCCGGCCGCGACCAGCTCGGGTGGGCCCTCGGGCTCGATGCGGACGCTCAGGTCCCCTGCGCCGAGCGAGGCCGCCGCTCGGCCCAGCCGCTGCGCCGAGCGGACCACCCGCACCCCCAGCCGGTCGCCGACCAGCACGGAGCCCGCCACCAGCACCGTCGCCACCCCGGTCAGCACCGCCCAGGACGTGGTGACGCCTCTTGTGAGGTCGGCGGCAGGGATGAAGACCTCGACGACCGCGCTCCGGCCGCCGTCCAGCGCGACCGGACGCAGCAGCAGGGAGCCGCCTTCCGTCTCCGCGGTGACGGCTCGGGCCCGCTGGGAGGCGGCGGCCACGGTCTCCGCGGGTGCCCGGCCCGTTCCGACCACGTCGCCGGGCAGGTGGATCGCGGTCCGCTCACGGGCCTCGACGCTGAGCAGCGCGCGGGTCAGCCGGTCCGGGTCGGAGGTGATGGCCAGCACCGGCACCAGCGCGGCGGCCTGCCGCTCGGCTTCGGCCAGGGCCCGGCTGTGGGCGGTCTCCTTGACGATGAGGGCCAGCGGAATGAGGAAGGCCAGGGCGACCATCGAGGTGCCCGCCACGGCGAGCAGGGCCAGGGTCCGCCTCACCGGGGCGTGGTCAGCATGACGCCCACCCCGCGTACGGTGTGCAGGTAGCGGGGGGTGGCGGCGCTCTCGCCGAGTTTGCGCCGCAGCCACGACAGGTGCACGTCGATCGTCTGGTCGTCGCCGTACGACTGCTGCCAGACCTCGGCGAGCAGTTGCTTGCGCGGGACCACCCGGTCGGCGCGGGCGGCGAGGTAGGCGAGCAGGTCGAATTCGCGTCTGGTCAGGGTGAGAGGTACGCCGTCGAGGCCGGCCTCGCGCCGGTTGAGGTCCACCCAGAGCCCGCCGACGCACAGGGTGGGGGACGGGGCGGCGTTACGGGCCCGGCGCAGCACGGCGTCCAGCCGGGCGTTGAGGTGGTCGCCGGAGAACGGCTTGACCAGGTAGTCGTCGGCGCCCGCTTGGAGCAGCCGGACGACCTCCGCCTCGTTGTCCCGGGCCGTGGCCACGATGACCGGCACGCTGGAGACGCTGCGCACCATCTTGAGCGCCTCGGACCCGTCGAGGTCGGGCAGTCCCAGATCGAGGATCACCGCGTCCGGCGGGTCCTGGGTGATCTCCCGGAGCGCGTCGAGGGCTCGGCCCGCGCTGCGCACCGCGTGCTGGTGTCTGCTCAGTTCCTGAATGATCGCGGATCGTACGTACTCGTCGTCTTCCACCACCAGAACTGTCGCCATGTGAGGTAACCGTAGTAAGGAAAGGGACGCATGAGGTAATAATTCACCCCATGCGGCAGACGTTGGGGTTCATCGCGGTGTGGTGCGGTGCGACGACTCTGGCCGTGTCGATCTCCTGGTTCGGCGTCCGCGACGTGCTCCGCAGCGAGGTCTTCGACGACGCCAGGATCGAGTCGCTCGGCGCCGCGGTCGCCCGGACGGCCGGAGCCGCGCTCCCTTCCTCCGCGCCGGCGGGGTCGAAACCCGCTCGCACCCCGGCCGCCCCGCCTGTGCCCCGGCGCGCCGCGGCACCCCACCCCGTCCCGGACGGGCCCGCACGGGAGACGCCCCGCCCCCGGGAGACCCCGTCGAAGGTCGTGGTGGTGCCGGCCACCCGCGAGCCGGTGCCCGCCGTGCCCAGGACGCTCCCCACGCCGGCCGCTCCCGGCGCCACCCGGACCGCCGGCTCCGGGACGGCGGCGCCCGTCCCGTCCGCGCGATCCTTCTCCGGCGGGAACGTGCGGACGGTGGGCGGCAGGGGCGGCTCGGTCTCGTTCGTCATCGAAGACGGCGTGTGCCGTCTGGTCGCCGCCATCCCCCGCGCGGGCTACGAGTCCAGGACGACCTCGGCCGCCGGCCGGATCCAGGTCGACCTGGTACGGGAGGGACACGGGTCCGCGGCCTTCTGCGCCGGAGGGGAGAACCGCGTCGGCCTGTGGGATTACTGACGCTCCCCGGCGCCCTCCGGGGAGCGCGGGGCCGCCTCGATCTCGCGTAGCCGGGCGGCGGCCTCGGCGATGCGGTCTTCGCCGAAGACCGCGACGCCGTGCAGCTCCAGCAGGGCCGAGGTGACCCCGCGACCGGGCATGCGGTTGCCGTGGAAGGTGCCGTCGTAGACGGTCAGGCTGCCGCACGAGGGGCTGCCCTCCTTGAGGATCGCCACCTTCACGTCGAAGGACCGGGCCACGGCGAGCGCCGCCTGCGCGCCGGCCAGGAAGGCCCCCGTGACGTCGGATCCCTCGGTGGTCAGCACCCGGGCGGCCCCGGCGAGCACCGCTGCCCCTCCGGCACCGTTCTCGATCTCGGCGGCCGGGCGGGGCACGGGCAGCCCGCCCTCGACCTCGGGGCAGAAGGGGATGAGCCGCCCCTCCTCCCGCCAGGCGGCCAGCAGCGCGTCGCCGCTGGTCTTGGCGGCCCCGTCATAACGGACCTTCCGCCCCATCAGGCAGGCGCTGACCAGGATTCTCTCCACCGGTACAGACTACGCGGCGCGGTTCGGGGAGCGAGAGGGCCGGGCAGTACCCTGCTGCTCATGTTCTTCGATCACCTGGTGCTCCCATGATCGGCCCGCTCGCGACGGGCCTGATCCTGCTGTCCCTGGCGATCGGGCTGTTCGCCCTCCTGAGCACGGCGCGCAACAAGACCGTGGGCAACATGCTCCTCATCGCCCTCGGGGTGCTGGAGCTCGGCCTGCTCGTCCAGGCGGGCTTCGTGATCGCCGCGCTGGTACGGGGCGAGGGGCCGCAGGACACGGCCACGCTCATCGGCTACCTCGGCGGCACCCTGGCGATCCCGCCGGTGGCGGCGTTCTGGGGGGCCGGTGAGCGCTCGCGCTGGGGTCCGGCGGTGATCGCGGTCGCGGGCTTCGCGATCCCCGGCATGGTCGGGCGGATGCTCCAGATCTGGCAGGGGCTGGTGTGAGCGGCGGGGCTCGGCGGAGCGGTCGTGCGGACGGCCGCTCCCGGTGGAGCGGTCATGCGGGTGACGGCGTCCGGTGCAGGAGCGACGTGCGCGTCCGGCGGGGGCCCGCCGATGAGTGAGCCGGCGATCGGTACCGGGCCGGGGCGAGCCCTGGTCGCGGTCTACGGGGTGTTCGCCCTCGCCGCGGGGGCCCGAGCCGGCGTGCAGATCGCCACGCGCTTCGGAGAGGCTCCGCTGGCCTACGCGCTCTCGGCGTTCGCCGCCGCCGTCTACGTCGTGCTCACCGTGGCCCTCGCCAGGGGGAGCCGAGGGCTCGCGCTGCTCGCCTGCGGAATCGAGCTGGCCGGGGTACTGGTCGTCGGCACGCTCAGCGTGATCGACCCCGAGGCGTTCCCGCGTGCCACGGTCTGGTCCGGCTACGGAAGCGGGTACCTCTTCATCCCGCTTGTGCTCCCGGTCCTGGGGCTTTACTGGCTTTTGCGGCGCCGCTAGTTAGGCCGGGACCTCGCCGGGCAGTCGGCTTTCGAACCGACCAGACCACAGGGGAGGCACGGTCATGAGCACGATTGAACAGTCCATCGACGTCAACGTCCCGATCCGGACGGCGTACAACCAGTGGACGCAGTTCGAGAGCTTTCCGGAGTTCATGGAGGGCGTGGAGTCGATCAAGCAGTTGAGCGACACGCGTACCGCGTGGATCGTCGAGATCGCCGGGGTCCGCCGGGAGTTCGAGGCGGAGATCACCGAGCAGCACCCCGACGAGCGGGTGGCCTGGAAGTCGGTCGACCGGCCGCACCAGGCCGGGGTGGTGACCTTCCACCACCTGGGCCCGGACACCACCCGGGTCACGCTCCAGATGGAGTACGACCCCGAGGGCTTCGTCGAGACCGTCGGCGACTGGCTGCAGATCGTCCGCATGCGCGTCCGCGGCGACCTGGAGCGTTTCAAGGCGTTCATCGAGTCGCGGGGCGCCGAGACCGGGGCCTGGCGCGGCGAGGTGCCCGGCCCGCACCAGCAGGGTCACGGCGGAGTCGGCACCGGCACTGTGGGCGGCGCTGGCACGGTCGGTGGCGCCGGAGCGGTCGGCGGTCCCGGCTTCGACGAGCCGGCCCCGCCGCGGACCGTGGGCGGGACGTACCCGCCGGAGTCGCCGCTTCCTCCGCCCGGTGGCGGCCCGCTGCCGCCGGCCGGCCGCCGCCCCGGCGAGGAGCCGCCGTTCACCCCGGGGCCGCGTCTCTGACGCGCCGCCCATCACCTGGGTCGCTCAGTTCCGGAGCGCGTTCCGCCGTCTCACGCCCGGCTCCGCCTTGCGGGGCCGGGCGTAGGCGTCTCCGGAGCCGGAGGGTCGGAGTCGAGTTCCGTGCTGTAAAGGATGCTGTGACCCGCTTTTCAGGTTGTCATGGATTTATGTCCTGTTTCCAGACGCAGGTACAGTAAGGAACAAACCCTGGTTTCAGTCCTGTTACAGTTGGAGTCAGCCAATCATCCTACGATTGGACGACCCGACTGAAGGAGGACTGAACCCCACCATGAGCGTGCTCACCCACCACACCAGGGGCCGCACCGACAGGACGACAGGATCTCTCGCCTGGCTGCTCGTGTTGGGAATCGTCCTCGCCGCGATGAACCTGCGCACCGCCGTCACGAGCGTCGGCCCGGTCCTCGACCAGGTCTCCTCCAGCCTCGGAATGACCGGCGTCGGGGTCGGTCTGCTCACGACCCTGCCCGTGCTCATCTTCGCCTCGGTCGGCGCGCTGACCCCGGCGATGGCCAGGAGGGTGGGAGAGCACCGGCTGCTGCTGTTCGCCCTCATCGTCCTCGGCGCCGGTCTGCTCATCCGCTCGATGGTGGACTCGGCCGAGGTGTTCCTCTACAGCAGCGCCCTGGCGCTCTCCGGTGGCGCGGTGGGCAACGTGCTCATCCCCAGCCTGATCAAGCGCCACTTCCCGGGCCGGGCCGGGACCATGACCACCGTCTACACCACCGCCCTCGCGGTGGGCACGATGCTCGCGGCCGCCGCGACCGTGCCCATCGAGCGGGCCGCCGACGGCAACTGGCACGTCGCGCTGGGTGTGTGGGCGGCGCTCGCCGCCGTCGCCGCCGTCCCCTGGCTCGCGCTCGCGCGCACCGAGCCGGAGCGGCGCACCGTGAACGGACAGGTGGGAGCGCGGGCCCTGGTCCGCAGCAGGCTGGCCTGGGCGGTCGCGGCCTACTTCGGCACGCAGAGCATGGTCGCCTACATCATGTTCGGCTTCCTGCCCAAGATCCTCATCGACGGCGGTTACAGCACCGGCCAGGCCGGCCTGGTCCTCGGCGTCTTCACCGCGATCGGCATCCCGGTCTCGCTGGTGGTGCCCTGGATCGCCGCGAAGTTCGCCGACCAGCGGCCCGTCGTGGCGGCCTTCGTGGCGTTCTACGTCGCCGGTTTCCTCGGCCTGTGGCTGATGCCGTCCGGCCCGGCCTGGCTGTTCGCGGTCCTGGTCGGCATCGGGATGGGGTCGTTCCCGCTGGCCCTGACCATCCTCGCGATGCGTACCCGCACCCCCGAGGCCACGGCCGCGCTGTCGGCCTTCGGGCAGAGCGTCGGCTATCTCATCGCGGGTGCCGGGCCGCTGCTCATCGGCGTCATGTATGAGGCGACGGGCGGCTGGACGCTGCCGTTCCTGCTGCTGTTCGCGGTGGTCGGCGTGCAGTTCGCGACCGGCTGGTACGCCGCCCGCCCCGGTTACCTGGAGGACGAAGGCGCTGTCGCGCGCTGACTCCCACCTCCTCCGGTACGGCTCGCGCCCCTCGGGGGCGGCGCGAGCCGTACTGGCATGATGGGGGGATGCCGATCGCCGATTCGACGCACGTCACCTATCCCTCGGGAGAGATCACGGGACGCTCGACCATCGTCGCGACCGTGCCGGTGGGAGACCGGTACGGGACGATCGTGGCCGAGACCCCGTTCCACCCGCTCGACCACACCTGGCCCGACCAGCCCGCCGACACCGGGGCGATCGCCGGCCTCGCGGTGGCCGACTGCGTGACCGGGGCCGTGGCGGAGGACGGGGAGACCGTCCACCTCGGTGACGACATCCCGGTGCGCCGCGGCACCCCCGGCTGGCACTGGCTGGTCGTCCACGTCACCGCCGAGCCGGTGCCCGGCGGGCCCGGCGCCGAGGTCGAGCTGGCCGTCGACGCCGCCGGCCGCCGCGCGCTGTCGGCCGGGCACACCGCCTGCCACCTCGCCGCCCTCGCGCTGAACGCGGCGCTGGCCGGGCGGTGGCGCAAGGAGGTGCCCGCCGACGGGCTGGGCAACCCCGACTTCGACCAGACCGCCATCGTCTCCTCCCGGATCCTGCCCGGCGGCAGCCGCGACGTCTACCGCCTGGGCAAGTCGCTGCGCCGCAAGGGTTTCGTCGCCGACGGGCTGGCCGACGAGCTGCCGGAGATCGCCCGGCGGACCGAAGACCGGCTCAAGGAATGGGTCGCCGCCGACGCCCCGGTACGGATCGACGTCCCGGGCCCCGAGCTGACCGCCCGGCGCACCTGGCACTGCGAGCTCCCCGACGCCGAGGTCTCCATCCCCTGCGGTGGCACCCACCTGTCGCGCACCTCCGAGCTCGGCGCGGTCACCGTCACCCTGGAGCTGTCCGCCGACGGCTCCGAACTGACCATGCACACCGAACTGACCCTGCACACCGGGCTGACCGGCTGACCACGCCCGGGGATCGCGCCTCCCGCGCTCCGGGGCAACCCGGTAAACAGCTGTTTACCCTTCTCGTCTACCATTTCGGTGCGAAGGTCACCGAGGGGGGCGGGGAGAACGTGACAGGAACGACGGTCGCAGAGCCGGGCACCGTAGAACACGCCGGGCGGCTCCGGCTGACCCTGTTCGCGCTCTCCATGGCGGGAATGGTGGTATCCGTCCAGCAGACCGTGGTGATCCCGCTGCTGCCCCGGATGACGACCGCCTTCGGGGTGTCCGTGGCCGAGGTCACCTGGGTCTTCACGGCCTCGCTGCTCGCCGCGGCCGTGGCCACGCCGCTGCTGTCGCGCCTCGGCGACATGTACGGCAAGAAGCGGATGATCCTGTTCACCGTCGGCCTGCTCGTCCTGGGCTCGGTCGTCTGCGCGCTGTCGGACTCGCTGGGGGTGCTGATCGCGGGCCGCGCTCTGCAGGGAGCGTCCGCGGCCCTGATCCCGCTGGCCATCGGCATGATCAAGGACAGCTTCCCGCCCAACCGGGTCATGACGGCCATCGGTGTGGTCAGCGCCACCATGGGCGTCGGGGGCAGCGCCGGAATGATCGTCACAGGAGTGATCGCCGACCGGACGACCAGCCACCAGCCGGTTTTCTGGATCACCGCGGGGCTCGCGGCGGTCGCGATCGTGCTCATCGCGCTCAGCACCCACGACACCGGGACGGGCTCCGGTGGCCGTCCCGACTTCACCGGGGCCGCGCTGCTGTCCGCCTGGCTCGTCTGCCTGCTGCTGGCCGTCTCCAAGGGCAACGACTGGGGCTGGGGCTCCCCGCTGGTCGTCGGCCTGTTCGCGGGCGCGGTCGCGCTGTGCGGGGTGTGGGTCCTCAGCCAGGTGCGGGCCCGGGAACCGATGGTGCGGCTCCAACTCCTCGTCGGCCGCCACTCCCTGCAGGCCAACCTGGCCGCGCTGCTGCTGGGCTTCGCCATGTTCGGGTCCTTCACCCTGATCTCCGGCTTCATCCAGACGCCCCCCACGGCCGGGTACGGCTTCGGCGGCTCGGTCCTCGACGTCGGTCTCTACGGCCTGCCCAGCACCGTGACCATGCTGCTCTCCTCCTCCGCGGCCGGTCGCCTGTCGGGACGGCTCGGTCCGGCCTACTCCCTGGCCCTCGGCGCGGGGCTGTGCGCCGCCGGGTTCGGCTGGTTCACCCTGTTCAACGGCTCGGTCCTGCACCTGGTCGCCTCCAACGCCGTGCAGGGACTCGGCTTCGGCGTCGCCTACGCCGCGCTGGGTGCGCTCGCCGTACAGCACGTCCCCGCGGGGCAGAGCGGCATCGCCAGCGGCGTCAACTCCCTGGTCCGCTCCATCGGCGGCAGCGTCTCCGGTGCCGTGACCTCGGCCGTCCTGGCCTCCGTCACCGTCGCCGGGACCTCCCTGCCCTCCCGTTCGGCCTATGTGATCTCCTTCGGGCTCATCACCGTGAGCGCCGTCGGTTCCGCGGCCGTCGCCCTCGCGGCCGGAATGATGGCGCGAGAGGTGTCGTGAGTCGGCTAAGATTTCATCTGCGTCGCAAGGGGCTATGGCGCAGCTGGTAGCGCGCCTCCATGGCATGGAGGAGGTCTGGGGTTCGAATCCCCATAGCTCCACCCTTGTAGTGACGAGATCCCGTCCGATCAGCTTGATCGGGCGGGATCTCGTCGTTTTCCCGGGTGTCATGGCCGTCGGCGGGCTGGTCCGAACGGGTGCGGGCGGCCGTTGAGAGGGGTGGCGCTGGAGCTGAAGGCAGGCCGGTCGCCCTCGGCGCGACAGTGCCGGCCCGCGCAGATCTCCGGTGCGGCGAGATTCCTGCCGGTGACCTCCGACGGCCTCGGCAGTACCGCTCAGCGGTCTGCGTCGTCAACGCGTGCGCTCGATCCGGCTCTCGTGCCAGACCGGTTCGTCGCTCTCGTAAACGGTCCCGTCAGCGCCGAAGATCAGGAAACGGTCGAGGTCGGCGGCGAACCAGCGGTCGTGCGTGACGGCCAGCACGGTGCCGGAGAAGGAGGCCAAGCCCTGTTGCAGGGCCTCGGCACTGGCCAGGTCCAGGTTGTCGGTGGGCTCATCCAGCAGTAGCAGGGTGGCGCCGGACAGCTCCAGCAGCAGGATCTGCAGCCGGGCCTGCTGGCCGCCCGACAGGGTCTCGAACGGCTGGCCGGCGGCGGGAGCGAGCTCGTAGCGGGCCAGCGCGGCCATCGCCTCGTTCAAGGTGAGCGCGTGACCGGTCATGACCAGCTCGACCGGGGTACGGCCGTGCAGATCCGGCCGGGCATGGGTCTGCACGAACCGTCCAGGTGCCACCCGGGCTCCCAGCCGAGCCGAACCGGTGTGCGGCACGGCGGGCACCGCGCCATCGGCGGACTGCTCCAGCAGGTGCAGGAAGGTGGACTTGCCCGAGCCGTTGGAGCCGAGCACCCCGACGCGCTCGCCATACCAGATCTCGGCGTCGAACGGCCGCATCAACCCGGTGAGCTCCAGGTTCTCGCAGACGACGGCGCGTTTGCCGGTGCGGCCGCCGCGCAGCCGGATCCGCACGTTCTGCGCTCTGGGCGGACGTTCCGGCGGGCCGGCCTCCTCGAAGCGGCTCAGCCGGGTGCGCGCGGCCCGGTAGGACGAGGCCACCGCGTCATTGTTGGCCGCGGTCTGCCGCAGGGTGCGCACCAGTCGCCTCAGCTTGGCGTGCTCCTCGTTCCAGCGGCGGCGCCGCTCCTCCAGCCGGCTGATGCGTTCCTCGCGTGCTCTGGCGTAGGTGGCGAAGCCCCCGCCGTGGATCCAGACGCCGCGATCCTCAACGGTCACGATCCGGTCGGCGGCGCCTGCCAGGAGCCGGCGGTCGTGGGAGACCAGCAGCACGGTCTTGTCCGTGGCCCGTAACCGGTCCTCCAGCCACTGCTTGCCGGGCACGTCCAGGTAGTTGTCCGGTTCGTCCAGCAGCAGGACCTCGTCCGGGCCGCGCAGCAGGGCCTCCAGGACGAGGCGTTTCTGCTCGCCTCCCGACAGGGTGGTCACCGGGCGGTCCCGAACCGCGTCGTAGGGCAGGCCCATGGACCCGGTGGCGCAGACGTCCCAGACGACCTCCATGTCATAGCCGCCGACGTCGGCGTAGTCGGCGACGGCCTGCGCGTAGGCCAGTTGCGCCGTCTCGTCGTCGCAGGCGGCCACCGCCGCCTCCGCCCGCACCATGGTCACGGCGGCGTTGCGAACCCGCTCCGGTGCCACCGAAAGCAGCAGGTCGTGCACGCTCCGGTCGTCGCGGACGCCGCCGATGAACTGCCGCATCACCCCCAGCCCTCCGGAGGAGACCACACGACCGTCGTCCGGTTGCAGATCTCCGGCGATCAGCCGCATCAGGGTGGTCTTGCCCGCGCCGTTCGGCCCGACCAGCCCGGCCTTGACCCCGTCACCGATGCGGAACGACACCTCATGCAGGAGCAGCCGCCCGTTCGGGAGCACGTAGGTCAGCCGGTCCGCCTCGACATGTCCTGCCACGGCGCCTCCTTCATACGGGCTCGGCTTCACACCACTTCCGGATCGTCGTTCCAGCGACCGGATCAACGATCCGGTACCCGATCGCCATACTAGACTCACGTCCGTGGACACGAGCAAGGCAGGACCGGGGACGCGCCGTCCGGGAGCGGCAGGGGACGTGTGGCTGCGGCCGTCCGCGCGGACGGGGGGTGACACGCCGCCGCTCAGCCGGGACCGGATCGTCCAGGAGGCCGTGGCCCTCTTGGACGCCGAAGGCGCCGACCGGCTGACCATGCGGCGTCTGGCCGAACGGCTCGGTACCGGCTCCACCACGCTGTACTGGCATGTGAAGACCAAGGACGACGTCCTCGACCTCGCCCTTGATGTGATCTTCGCCGAGGTCGGGATACCGGATGAGGACGGCAGGGGGTGGCGCGCCGGTGTCACCGCTCTGATCAATGGATGGCGCGCCGTCCTGCTGCGGCATCCCTGGTCGGCGGCGTTGCTGGGCCGTCCGATGCTGGGCCCCAACGTGCTGGCCCGCAGCGAGTACCTGTATGCGACCCTCCTGGACGCCGGGCTCACCGAGCCTCACCTCACCGCCGCGGCGTACGGGCTGTCCAACTACGTCATCGGCTCGGCGCTGATGCAGGCCACCTGGATGACCAACGCAGATCAGGAGGTACGGCGGGCCGCCCGGGAGCACATGCACGCCAACCGTGAGCGCTACCCCGCCCTGGCCGCCCACGGCCCGCTCGTCGAGGAGAGCGACTCCGACACCGGCTTCGCCCTCGGTCTCGCCTGGCTTCTCGACGGCATCCAGGCCGGCATCACCGGTGCCGGTGAAGTGAGGCGGGACTGAAGGAGCCGGATCACCGGGAAGCGCTCCTCGTGAACGAACCCGCGACCGTGGGGCCCCGAAATCGTTGGACAACGCGCACCCGCGCTGCCATCGTCGGCGGCATGCGGCAAGAGGAGATCTGGGACATCGATGCCGCCCGGCGCTATGACACGCCGGGCACGGGCGTGTTCGCCCCCGAGGTTCTGGAGCCGGCCGTGGACTGCCTCGCCGGACTCGCGGGCGACGGGCGGGCACTCGAGTTCGCCATCGGAACCGGCCGGGTGGCCGTGCCGCTCGCCGAGCGAGGAGTGCCCGGCTGGCCGGGTTCGAGCTGGAGACCAGGCACGCCGACTGGGCCGGAGTCGACTTCACCGCCGAGTCACGTTCCCACGTGTCCGTCTACCGTCTCCCACTGGACCGCCGGCCTCGCCCGAAGACCGAGGTGCCGTCTCCCCGCCGTCCGCGTTCGCGCGGGTGTCCCGTCCTCGGCGCGAAGGCGTCGCACTCGGTGTGCCTCGGCGTGCATGGCGGCCGTGTGGCGTTCGCCTACGACAGCTTCCGGATGACTACCATCGGTGACGATCACTCGCATCCTCAGACGCCATGGCGGGCACCGGCCGCACTCGCGGACGGTGCCTCTCCGAGGTCATGACCGCCGAGGACTCGACCGAAGGAGAACGCATGTCCATCGTGAGGTCCACGACCGTCGCCCTGGCCGCTGCCCTGGCGCTGGGGGCCACCCTGGTGACCGGCGCGGGTGCGCACGCCGAAGATCGTCCGGCCGTGAAGCCGGTGGGCGCCGAGGCGTCGTCGGGGAAGACGAGCCAGCGGATCGCCGCCGGGAGGACGGCGCCCGGAGAGGGGTGGACGTACTACCTGAACGGCGCCGGCCTGTACATCGACGTCGACACCACGTCGGCGCACTTCACCGGCAACCCCGTCTACACGGTCTCCGTCGGCGGCACCGACCACATGTTCGAGCTGACGGGCACCAGCGCCGTCTACAACCCCACAGCGACCGGCTTCCGCGTCTACATCCGGTGGAGCAACGGCGCCCACATCATCCCGGATGATGCCGTCACCAACGGGTGGTACGTCAACTGGATCGGCGTCGACAACCCGTGAGCCCCGTCGTGGTCACACCCCCGTCAGCCCGGTGGGACGGACGGGGGTGTGACCGCACGATTCACGGGCACGGACCACGTCCCCGCCTCGTGGCCCCTCTCGTCGGGATCCTCCGGCCACGGTGAACGGCCGCCGGAGCCGCGTTCTCACCGTGCTTTCCGGACGTTCCGATCGACGTCGGCCGCGGGCCGGCCGAACAGCCCGGCGTTTGCCGGCGTGCGGCCGGGGCAGCCGTTGGTCCGATCCGCGCGGCACGACGGGAGAGTGGCATGGTGCGGCAGAAGGAGAAGCTCGGCCCGGTCGCGGTCGTCGCCCACCGGCGCAAGTCGCTCGGCGGCGGACTGGACGAGTTGCGCAGGCTTCTGGCGGACGAGGGTGTCGGTGAACTGCTCTGGTACGAGGTGCCCAAGAGCAAGAAGGCGCCGAAGAAGGTTCGCAAGGCCCTCAAGAAGGGAGCCGAGCTGGTCCTGGTGTGGGGCGGTGACGGCATGGTGCAGCGCTGCGTCGACGTGCTCGCCGGCTCCGGCGTGCCCGTGGGCGTCATCCCCGCCGGCACGGCGAACCTCTTCGCCCAGAACCTCGGCATCCCGGAGGACCTGCCCGAGGCCGTGCGTATCGCCTTCCACGGTGCGACCCGGAAACTGGACCTCGGGAAGGTCAACGGGGAGCACTTCGCCGTCATGGCCGGGCTCGGCTTCGACGCGGCGATGATCAAGGATGCCGACCGGGGGCTGAAGGACCGCCTGGGCCGGGCCGCGTACGTCTGGACCGGCCTGCGCCACGTGCGCGGCGAAGCGGTGCGGATGGACGTCGAGATCGACGGGGTCACCTGGTTCGAGGGGGAGGCGAGCTGCCTGCTGCTGGGCAACGTCGGCACCATCACCGGCGGCATCGAGGCGTTCGACGACGCGCGTCCCGATGACGGGTGGCTGGAGATCGGGGTGACGACCGCCAAGGGGCCCATCCAGTGGGCCCGCGTGCTCGGCCGGATGAGCGTCGGGCGCTCCGACGAGTCGCCGTTCGTCCGGATGACCCGGGCGCGCAAGGTCACCGTCAAGCTGGGGGCTCCCATGGCCTACGAGCTGGACGGCGGCGCCAAGGGGGTCGTGACCGAACTCAAGGCCAAGGTCGTCCCCGGCGGGCTCACCATCCGTGTCCCCCGGGACGCCGCGGACGTTCCATCCGACACCGCCGCGGAGGTTCCGCGGGGAACCTCGTCCGGTGCGCGGAACGCCGCCGTCGCGCCGGACACCACCTCGGATGTCCCGGAGAGCGCCGCCTCCGACCTCCCGCAGAGCGCCGCCTCCCGGTGAGGTTGCGACTCCAGGACACGCCACCCCACGCTATTTAGTAAACATTCACACCAAATAAAGATTCGATATGGTTTATGAGTTAATTCTCGATTAAATGGAAACGGTGGGGCGATGGCCGCTGGGTGCCGCATGGGGGCCGACATTCCTGACCGGCCCGAGCCGAGCGAACTGGAGATCGGTGCCGGGCTCGGCCCGCTGGCCGGATCCGTGTACCCGCTGTGATCGAACTGCACGTGTCGGCTGAGATCGCCCGCCCGGCGGCCGAGATCTGGCAGATGGTCGCCGACTTCGGCCAGGACCCCCGGTGGCGTGCGGGCGTGACCACCATGGCGCCCGACCCGCCCGGACTCGTCGTCCCCGGCACCACCACGGACGAGACCCTGCGTTTCGCCGGGCGTACCTATCTGATCTGCGGGTTGGTGACCTCGGTCGTCCCCGGCCGGGAGTTCGCCTGGCGGTCGACCTCCGGTCTGGAGGTCGACGGCGGCCGGGCGGTGATCCCCCTGGGCGACGACCGCTGCCGGGTCACCATGTCGCTGCGGATCCGCCTGCGCGGCATGCGGCGCCTGCAGGCCCCGAGGTTGCGCAGGATGCTCCGGCGCAAGATGCGGCAGGACGTCATCCGGCTCGGCGAACTGGTGATCACGCGTTCGTGACGGTCGTCCACGGCTCGCTCGCCCCCTCCTTAAGTTCTAGAGGTCGTCGCCGGGACAGCCGACGCGGACCTCCCCGGCCGGTCCGGCGGCGCGGCGGGCCGGGTGCCCGGTCCGCCGGGAACGGAGTGGGTGCGGGACTCAACCCTTCGCGGTCGGGTCGGCGACCTGGCCGATGAACAGCGGCGTCAGCGTCGGGCGGTGGACGATCGCGAAGGCGAACGGCCGGTCCGCGCGGACCTCGGTCTCGGCCGGGGCGGGGGCCGTCACGGTGAAGGCGAGTCCGGTGACGGCGGCGGCCTCGGTGCCCCATTCGTCCACGGTCACGGTGGCGCGGTGGACCGCCTGACGCAGCGCGGCCCCCTCCACGATGCCGGGGTAGTCGGTCTGGGTGAGGCCGAGTTCGCCCAGCGAACGCGCCAGGTCCAGGCTCGTGGAGAAGTCCCAGCGAGGCAACGCGAGGCGCACCGAGCGCTCCCGCAGCCCGGTGGCCACCTGCGTCATCACCTCAGGGGCGAGCAGGGCGGCGGGGGAGCCGCCGGGCCGGGGGAGGAGGACCCACATGGCCAGCTCGTCCCCCGCGTAGCGGAGCTCCACCGCCTGCCAGCCCGGTCCGGCCGCGTAGGGGAAGACGTCTTCCCGGCGCATCAGCTCCGTTCGCACGGTCGTGCCGTCCGCCCGGGTGAAGACGGCGTTCAGCTCCGACGAGCCGGTGAACGGCGTCTTCCAGTCGGCCTTGAGGTACACGGTGTTGGCGAGGACGAGCCGGGTCTGCGCGTCCAGCCGGTCGAACACCTTCTTGATCCGCCCGGCCGTCTGACGCTCGGCCCACGCGTCGATCACTTCGGCGGCGTCCCCCGCGAAGTCCACCTGGCGGACGCCCGTCCCGTACTGGGCCGCGAGCGTGCGCAGGAACCCGGGTTCGACGCGGAGCCCCTCCTGGGTGAACAGCCCGCCCGCGACGGCGACGACCGGCGGCTCCGGGCCGTCCTGGGCGTCCCGCTCGGCGTCCGGGTCGGTGGGGGGCGGATCGTCGGTGGTGACGATCCGGCGGGTGAGCGCGTTGAAGGAGGTGTGCGGTCCCTGCGCGGGGAAGCCGAAGATCCGGTCCAGCTCGGCGGCGGTGCTCTCCGCCGCGCCCGCCCGCGCCATGCCGAAGGCGTAGCCGATGCTCAGCGGCGACAGGACCGTGTTGGCTCCGGGGGCGGCGGTCTCGGCGAACAGCGCGTGACCGAAGGCGGTCAGCCCGCGCACGGTCTCCGCGACCGGCGGGTCGACCGGGGTGTCGCGTCTCACTCCTTCGGCGACGACCACGTTCGAGTCGGTCATCGCGCACGCGGAGAGGGCGGCCAGGGCCAGCAGTGCGGTGAACAATCGGCGCATGACCTTCATACGTATCCCACCCTGCCCCGGTTCACCACCCGGCGCCCACGCCGGATGACGCGGGGGCACGGTACGCCGGTTGATGTGATCATGAAATCGGGTGCCCCGGCGGAGTGCGTGACCGGCGAGCGGCGACCCCGGCCGGGGACAGCCGGGGACAGATGGTGACGCAGTGCTCACACGGCCTGCCGGCACTCCTCGGCGGCCTGTTCGAGGACGGCCAGCCGGGCCGCGGCGTGCTCGCCACGGGGCCACAGGACGGCCAGGGTGGTGATGCCGAGTTCCGCGTAGCGGCCGAGGCAGTCGCGGAACGCCTCGATGGAGGCGAGCGGGCGCTCGCCCCCGTAGCCGAGGACCGCCAGGCGCGGCAGGGAGCCCGGCTCGCGTCCCCGATCGGCGCAGATCTCGTCCAGCAGGGCGGTCTGGCGCCGTACTTCGGCGTGCGGGGTGCCGGCGTACGCCCTCGGGTCCTGGCTGACGTCCTGGGTGATCCACAGATCGGCGAAGCGGGCCGCGAGCTCCATGCCGCGCGCTCCGGTGGCGGCGATCGCGAGCGGCGGCCGGCGGGGCTCGCCGCCGCCGATGGCGACCTGGTGCGCGGAGAAGAACCGGCCGGTGAAGTCGGTGACGGGGCGGCGCAGCAACAGGTCGGTGAGCTCGACCCACTCGCCGAAGCGCGCCGTGCGCTCGGCCCGGCTGAGCGGCCCGCCGCCGAAGGCGTCCGAGTCGCCACCGGGCCCACCGGCGCCGACGCCGAGGACGAAACGCCCTTCCGAGAGGGCGTCGAGGCTGAGGGCGGCCTTGGCGGAGGTGACGGGATGGCGGAAGTTCGGCGACGTCACCATGGTGCCCACGCCGATGCGCGACGTCACCGCCGCGGCGGCGGCCAGCGTGGTGTGCGCCTCGTGCCACCGCTCGCGGTCGTTCAGCAGCAGGTGGTCGTAGAGCCATCCGCGGCCCACGCCGATCTTCTCGGCATGTGACCATTCATCCCGGATCATCGGCCACGGGGCATCCGGCCACATAACGGCGTCAAGTTGCATTCCGTCACGATAGCGGGGAACGACCGATTCCAATCACCCGCGCGCGGCCTCAGGACGGGATGGGGATGTGGACGCGCGGCAGGCCCTGGGGTTCCTTTCCTGGGTAGTCGCCGCCCAGCATGGTGGCGACGGTGTACAGGTGCCACGCCTGGTTGGGCTTCTTCAGGACGGGCTCGGCGAACAGCTTGCGCACCTCGTCGGGTTTGACGATGGGAGCCAGCAGGTCGAGACGGCCGAGGACGTGGTCGCGTATCAGGCCGGTCAGCTCCTCACCCGGGCTGGTCCGCCAGTTCCAGCCGCCGCCGGTCTTCGGCGCGGTCAGCACCCTCGGCCTGCGCTGCCACGGGTAGTACCGCCTGCCGACGGTGAACCGCCAGGGCTTGCCCTCCACCGGGATGTTCCGCAGCGACGGTGCCAGGACGCCGAGGAGCTCGTAGATGACCTCTTCCGACAGTCGCCAGGTCTGGTTGAGCCCGAGCGCGGCGCGGACCACCCGGTTGTCCAGGAAGGGCCAGATCTGGTCGCCCCGGCGCAGCGAGCCGGCCCGCGCTCCGGCGTGCCAGCGGCCGACCTTGTAGGCGATGTACATGTGGTCCAGCGCTTCCAGCGGCGCCCGCTCCAGCCAGGGCCCGGCCAGCTCCCGGGCGTGTTCGTTGGCCGCGTCGCTGAACAACGCCGGATCCCGTAGGAAGGTGACCTCGACCCGGCGGCGCAGCGCCTTGTCGCTCAGGTCGCTCTGGAGCAGCAGCAGGCCGCCGGCGCGGAGGATCTCGCCGCTCTGCCCCGACATGGTGGGCTTGGCGCTGTAGGGCAGGTAACCGACGATCGACTCGTACGCCGAGGTCATGCCCTCACAGGCGTGCAGTGTCTCGTACGCCCGCACCAGCGGGTGGTCGACGACGATCGCGTCCTTCCGCTCGGCGCGGACGGGCGGGATGACGGTGTGCTCGATGCCCAGCGCGCCGGCGATCCGCCTGGCGATGATCACATCGGGGTGGGTGTCCAGGCCGTTGGTGGTCGCCCGGAACGGGACACCCGCCGCGTGCAGCACCGCGGCGATCAGACGGCTGTCCCTGCCACCGGTCAGGGCCAGGTTCACCGGCTCGCCGGCCGCGCGCAGCGGCGCCACGGTGCCCAGCAGCGACCTGGCCAGGTCGCGGACGAGGTCCTTCTTCCGCTTGCGCGTCTCGGGCGCGGGGCCGGCGGTGGGGAGCGGGTTCACGGTGATCGAGCACCTGCCGTCGCGGACCGTTATGGTCGAGGACGGCGGCAGCGCGGTCACCCCGCGGAAGGGGGTCTCGTCGGACAGGAAGTATCCCTGACGGACCATCGACTGCAACGCGAGCACGTCCCACTCGACCCGCTCGCCGTGGGCGGCCAGGTGGACGAGCAGGGCCCTGCTGCCGATGACGTGCACGTCGGGTGTCTCGGCGTAGTAGACCGGGCAGACCCGGTGGATCGCGGTGGCGGCGGCCAGTTCGTCGCCGGTCGCCCGGAACGCGGAGAAGCATCCCGCGACGGCCTCGGTGCCCAGCACGGGTATGCCCGCGAGCCGGTCCACCTCGCCGGGCACGGCCAGGTAGCCGTTGACCCCGGTGACCCGGTCGTGCCCGGTCACCAGCAGTGACGGCCGCCGCGAGTCGTCCGGCTCGTTGGTCCAGGCGAACATGGAGACGCCGGGGCGGTGCCATTCACGGGATCTGATGGTGTCGGGCGGGACGGGAAAAGCGGCGTCGATCGCATCCCTGACGACGTGGAGCATCGTCTCCGGGATTCCGGCTCTCCGGTCCTTGGCGGCCAGACCGAGATAAACGCGCATGGTAGGGGATCATATGTCGTGTTTTTTTGAGATATGTGGAAATGACTCGACAGTTGGGCGTAGAGCTCCGTCGGATCTCCGTCGGGTCCCGGGCGAGTCCCCGTCGGATCCCGGGCCGGTCGCCTCGGCGGGCGGGCCCGCCCGCCGAGGCCGACGGCGACGCGCCGAGACGGCCGGCCGCGTGCCGCGGGCGCCGCCCACCGCGACGGTTACAGGGTGCGGCGCGATGTCCTATACACTGGCGAGGTGCCGCCGGGCGGAGATCCATTCGCAGGGCGTCATGTGACACCCAGGGGCTATGGCGCAGCTGGTAGCGCGCCTCCATGGCATGGAGGAGGTCTGGGGTTCGAATCCCCATAGCTCCACCCCACGCACAAGGCTCGAACCCTTGCCAACAGAACCGTTGGCTGGGGTTCGGGCCTTGTCGCTATTCTGTGCCCAGTTCAGCGCGTTGGCGTTGACGTCGGGGTCGAGCAGCATCTCGAAGGGCCGGTTGTTCTCGACGCGCAGTTCGTCGTCTTCGTCGATGTACACCTTGGTGAAGAAGGCTTGGTTGCACAGTCGCCGGTTCGCGTCGTCGCAGCGCTGGTAGATGCCGGCGCAGTCGGTGAGCGGGTTCAGCGCGTCGCGCTGGGCGGGACTGATCTGCACGCGGGTGTGGTAGTCCTCGATCAGCTTCTCGACGTCCTCGATCAGGATGGCCCCGCGGGGGCAGTCGGTGCGCTTGGAGTGCCGCCCGGAGCACACGAAGTAGCAGTATGGGGTGCCCAAGACTTTCCGGACAGGCGGCGTATGGCACGGGTGCGGGACAGCGCCGCCTCATGCTCCGGCGGGCTGGTTCTTGGGCGGCGTCTTGATGAACAGCGACAGCACGGCGGCGATGACGGTGGCGACGGCGAACACGGTGTCGTGAGTCCGTCGTCGGCCTGAGTGACTCAGTCAGGTTGGAGGCTCACTAGCCACTCCACCAGCGATCGGGCCGCCCGCCGTTTCGATAGAGCGCCTGCTCCGCCCGTTGCGCGTCCTACCACTTGGCTGAAAGTGATGCACAAGACGGCTCGTAGGTATATGTCGTCATGCGTCACGTGTCTTGAGGGTGAGGTGGGCGGCGAGTGCCGTCCAAAGTGTGAAGACCGCCATGACCGCGAGTCCGACCAGGGGCGGGAACAGGCCGGTGCCTGTGATCGTGTACGAGGTCTGTCCGGCGGTGGTGGGCCAGTAGGTGCCTGCGATGTCACCGAGGATGCCGGGCATTCCTGGCGCGAGGGCGGGGACGAGCAGTGCGACGGTGACGATGATCGCGAGCGCGCCGGAGGCGCTGCGGGTGATGGTGCCGAACGCGAGGCCGAGGATGGCTGTGAGTACGAGGTAGGCGACCGCGCAGAAGATCGCTCGGATGGTGCCGGCGTCGGCGAGGCTCGCGGTCGGTAGTCCGGCTGCGGCGAGCGCTGCCTGGCTTGCGCCGAAGCTGCACGCCACGGTGACGACGGCCGTGGCGAGGGCGACGAGCGCGGCGACGGCCAGCTTGGTCGCCAGGAGGGCTCCGCGCTTGGGGGCGATGGTAAGGCTGGTGATGATCTGTCCGGTGGCGTACTCGCTGGTGATGGCCTGTGCGCCGAGGGTGGCGATGAGGATCTGGCCGACGAGGATGCCCTTGAAGCTGTTGCCAGTGGGGTCGAAGTCGGCGGGAAGTTCGGCCTGCCAATCGGCCATGAGGCCGCTGATACCGAGGAGGCTGACCATTACGGTGACCACGACAGTGGCTGCCGCGATGATCCACGTGCTGCGGACGCTGCGGGTCTTGATCCATTCTGAGGCGAGGAGGTTCATGTCAGGCGGCCTTGTGGTCGGTGGCGGTCATGGTCAGGAAGGCGTCTTCGAGGGAGTCTCGAACGAGCGTGAGCTCGGACAGCTCGATCGCGGAGGCGGCGGCGATGTGGCCGACGCGATCGGTTGTCGCGTCGGGGACGGTGAGCACGTCAGCGCTTTCTGCGTCCGAGGTGGTTGCGAACCCGGCGTGGGAGAGCGCGTCGAGCAGTCCTTCCCGGTCAGGCGTGCGGACGCGGACGTGCTCGCTCGTATGGGCGGTGATGAACGCCTTTAAGGGCTGGTCGGCCAAGAGCTTTCCGTGGTGGATCACGATGAGGTGGTCCGCGGTCAGCTCCATCTCGCCCATCAGGTGGCTGGAGAACAGCACGGTGCGACCTTCTGCTGCCAGGTCGCGCATGAGGGAGCGCGCCCACCGGATGCCCTCGGGGTCGAGGCCGTTGAGTGGTTCGTCGAAGATGACGATGCCGGGATCGCCGATCAGCGCCGTGGCGATGCCGAGCCGCTGCTTCATCCCCAGGGAGAAATCGCCCGCCGGACGGCCCCCGTCCTCGGCCAGGCCGACGAGGTCCAGGGTCTCGGCGACCCGGCTTCGCGGCACGCCCCCGGCGCGAGCGACTGCCGCGAGATGATCAGCCGCCGTGCGACGCGGGTGCACGGCGCGCGCGTCGAGCATCGCACCGATCACGCGCATGGGGTGGGGCAGCTCTGCCAGCCGGTGTCCGTCGACGCTCGCCGCGCCACTGGTCGGCTTGTCCAGGCCGAGGAACATCCGCAGGGTCGTGGACTTCCCGGCACCGTTCGGGCCGAGGAAACCGGTCACGACGCCTGACCTGACCTGGAACGAGAGGTCGTCGACCGCAGTGATGTCCCCGTAGCGCTTGACGAGCGCGTGGGCTTGGAGCGAAGCCGGAGTGGAGGTCTGCATGTGACTACACTACACCGTACCGTGTAGATCTACACTGTTCGGTGTAGGATCAGTGCGCGAGTCTCAGGAAGGCGCGTCAATGACCGAAGCAACGCAGAAGCCCGTGCGGCAAGGACAGGCGCACAAGCGCGCCGCTATCCTGGCCGCCGCGCGCGAACTATTCGTGCAGGCCGGCGTGGAGCGCACCAGCATGGATGCCGTCGCAGCGCGGGCGGAAGTATCAAAGCGGACTGTCTACGACTACTACGGCGACAAACGACGACTTCTGCTCGGCGTCATCGAGGATGCCGGCGAAGCGGCACTGGGTACGCTTCGCCGGCTCGTCGAGCAGCATCTGTCCGATGCGGTTGCTGTCATCGACGCCGCCGAACTGGAACGAGTCATGACCGACTTCGCGGCCGATCTTGGAAGCTCCCTGCTCGTGTCGTCCGACTACGCGGCCGCGGTCAAGCTGATCGCCGAGAACGAGCCGCTACTACCCGAACTCGAAGACCATCCCCTGGATGAGGCCCACACACAGGCGCTGGCAGAACGCTTCGAACACCTCGCCAGCATTGGCCTGCTCGACGTCGACGATCCCAGGCTTGCTGCCGACCACTTCCACGCCCTTACCACGCTCCGGGTCCTCAACGAGCCGCTCCGCCGGCGCGCGGAGGCCGAGCACGTTCGGCGAATAATGACCGACGGCGCACATGCGTTCATGCGTGCCTACGCATCCCGAAGCAACAGCCGCGAATGACCGCTCCTCGCCCTGACGCGGACAGCGAAGCTGCGACGCGGACGCACCGAGCATCGGCGCCGAAGGAGCGCATCTACGTCGCATTCACGGCCCTCGCCGTCATCATCGCACTCCGCGCTCACGACCAGCATCCGGCGGCAAGCCTCGCACTCGGCACCCTCGCCATCACCGTCGTAGCGACCATATGCGCGGCCTACGTCGCTGACCTCCTCAGCCACATGGTCATTCACGCCCGCCTCCCCGCGGCCGGCGAACACCGGCACATGATCACCGGCACCTTCGGTGCGGGCGCTGTCGCCGTCCCGCCTCTGGTCTGCCTCACGCTCGCTCGTGTCGGCCTCTACGACACGGCGACCGGTCTGTTCGCCGCCATGCTGGTCACAATCGCCACTCTCGCTGCGGTCGGACTCCTCGCTGTCCGTAGGCTCTCCGTTCCTCGTGTCCAGCGGATCGCGATCCTCGCCGCAGAGAGCGCCCTCGCATTGGCGGTTGTCGCCCTCGAACTGTTGTCGCATCGGTAGACCAAGGACGGCACCTTCACCGCGATGCTGCGGGCGGCCCAGGCCCGGGCCGATGCCGCCGGTGACATCGACTGGCCGGTCGCGGTGGACTCCACCGTCGTGCGCGCTCACCAGCACGCTGCGGGCGCGCGGAGAAAGGGGCCGCGGCTCCGGTGCTCGGACGCTTCCGGGGCGGGCCGACCTCGAAGATCCACCTGGCCTGCGACGGCCGGGGCCGGCCCCTGGCCCTGGTGGTGACCGCGGGCAACGTCAACCTACTACGAGGACGGACAGGCGTGGGGCGAGCAGGAGACCTGCGGGGTGCCGATGGCCGTGGCACTGTTCACCGCTCAGGACATCGCGCCGCGCCGGGATGAAGAGAAGGTCAACAGCGTCGTGCGCTGGTCCGACTTCCATCGCGGCGGCCATTTCGCCGCGATGGAAGCCCCTGATCTGCTGCTTGATGACGTCCGGGACTTCTTCGCCGCCTACAGATGACCTACGGGTGACCCACGTGCGGAAGGGGACGGGCGGCGTGCGGGCACCGCGGGCACATCACGCGCTTGGATCGCATCGAGGACACGGCCCGGAACGCTACGCGTCGCCGACAGGCACGAGCAGGCCGAAGATCCGCACCGCGACCCTCCCGTCGGGCAGCGGTGCCCGGCTGTCCGCGACCACCGCCTCGCCACCGGGCCACTGCTCGTTGTCCAGCAGCACCTCGTTGATCTGCAGCCGGCCGTCGTGGTATGCGATGAACACGCGTAGCCCGTGCACCTTCCGCGTGAGCGGCTCGGCGCGCAGCGCCTCCAGCAGCCGGTCGAGCAGGGGCCCGGCATATGGCACCGACCGGTCGGTGAACAGGTTGATCTGGGGGCCCAGCACCAGTTCGAACGCGCCGCCCGGGTGGTCGTAACGCTCCCTCTCGACCTGGTCGGGGGCGGCGCCGGGACGCAGGAGGCCGTCGACGATCGGGTGCAGCGCGCCGAGCCTGAACTTGCCCACCGCCTCGCCGATCGCGTCGCGCCAGGTGGTGCCGTCCCCGACGAAGCTCTCCACCAGCCATGGCCTGGCCAGCGCCGGGTGCGACACGGTGAAGTCGACCTGAACCAGCACCACGCCGGCCGGGGCGGGGTGGACGAACAGCTGCGCGCCGATCTTCGTCTCGCCGTCGAGCGACACGCCGTGCTCGCGAAGGAATGCCTCGAACACGGCTCGCGGCGATGGTACGCCGCCGTCGCCTTGCTCGACCGGTTCCAGGTCTTCGACCAGCATGGGCTCACCGAGCATCAGGTCCGACAGCTCCGACCCGGTGTGCAGCGCGTGGTTGATCGCCCTGAACTCGCTGCTGCGCACCGCGATCCGCTCGACCTCGCCACGGTCGGCCCGCTGCGCGCGGCCCGACGCCGCCACGAACACCGGTTCGGCCGACAGGCTCACCCGCCCGCCGGGGGTCACCAGCCCGTCCGGGTAGGAGACGTCCGGCAGCAACCGCCGCGTGTACGCCATCGGCAGGAAGAGCAGCAGCCGCTCGGCCAGCCACGGCTCGACGCCGGCCCCGGTCAGCCGCTCCCACACCTCCTCGTCGCCCGGGGGCTCCTCACCGGCGCAGAACGCGGCGATCCCCACCTCGACGGCGGCGTCGAACCTCATTGATTCGATCATGGCGCAACCCTATCCACGGCAGTCCTTCGAGCGGACGAGATGGGACAAACCGAGCGACGCCCGACGCGTCCGCGCTATGCGGCGCTGTGCGATCCGCCCGCGTCCCACGAGCCGCCCGGGACGGGCCGGCCAGAGGAACCGGACATGAGGGTCAAGGGTCGGTGCGAACTGGTTCGCCGGAGCCGGCAGGTCAGCCGCGCTCGTAGTCCAGGTGGAAGGAGTGGTCGCCGTCGTCGTTGACGATCTGGCCCCCGCCCCGGATGCCCGCCAGTTCGCCGGTGCCCGAGTCGGGGAGGATGTCCCAGACCAGTGAGGATCGGCCGGTGTCCCTGGACGCCGTGTGGTGCAGCACGAAGGTTCCCCTGCGGCCGTGCACGGTGCCGGAGAAGCGCTCGAAGCCCGCGTACGCCGCGGAGGTCTCGACCGCCGCAACCGCGGTGATGATGTCGGTGGTGCTGGTGCCGACCAGGTCACCGGCGAAGGTCTTGGTGAGGTGCACCCGGGTGAGCGTTGCACCCTCGGCCTCGTCGTAGGGGTGCGGCTCCCAGCTGTCGATGGTGAAGGTTCCGGTGGCGCGCGGCATGGTTTTTCTCCTCTGGACGTTCCGTTCCGCTGCCATCCTGGCCTTCGTACCTGTCAGGTGATGTCAGGTACCGGGACGTTTCCGGCCGGGGAACGGCCCGGCCTCACCGACGCCGGCGGGACTCGGGCCGGTACGCGAACGAACCGGCCGATCCAAGGACGAGGTTAGGAGCGCCGCCATTTGTCCATGTTCCAGGTGATGGTCGACTGCGCCGGGTTGGGAACGACGTTCTGCAGCGTCTCGTCCCACGCGCTGAGCCCCGGGTGCTGGAACAGCGGGATGGTGGCCAGGTCCTTCCAGAGCTCCTTCTCGATCTCACCGATGATCGGGTCCTGGGCGGCCAGGTCCACGGTGGAGTTCAGCGTGGCGATGAGCCTGTCGACCTTCTTGCTGGAGTAACAGCCGTTGTTGTTGCCCTTGAAGTCGGCGGTGCACTTCCTCGGCGAGGTGAAGTTGGAGGCCCAGCCGCTGACCAGGGCCGACCCGTTCCAGGCGAACAGCGCCACGTCGTAGCCGTTGGCCGGCATCACGGTGCCGAAGAAGTCCTCCGAGCCCCCGTCGACGACGTTGAAACCGGCCTTGTTGCAGGAGTCGATGATGAGCTGCACCGCGGCGGTGCGGGGCGGGTTCGGGGTCTGGTAGCCGATCTTGATCTCCAGGCCGATCTTGCCCGCCTTCCGCAGCAGGGCCCTGGCACCCTCGATGTCCTGCTCGCCGTAGACGCCGGAGCCGCCGCTGGCCGCCACGACGGCCGAGTGGTTGGCCTGGAACGGGGCCACGGTGCGGATCTCCAACGGCCCGGACAGCGGGGCGACGGGCCTGATCAGGTCGTCGACGATCCGCTGCCGGGGCACGCACTTGGCGAACGCCCTGCGCAGGGTCCTGTCCCGGAAGGGGCTGGAGTAGAGGTTGAAGTCGAGGTGTTCGTAGGTGTACTTGTCGGACACGCTGACCTGCACCCCGTCGAGGGAGCGCAGCTGCTTCAGCACCTCCGGGCCGGGCTGCGGCTCGACGATCTGAACCTCGCGGTTCTGCAGCGCCTGAGCCTGTTCGTCGAGGGTGATGAAGCGCTCGACGATCGTCGGGGTCGCGGGCGGGGTGCCCCACCACCTGTCGTTGGCGACGAGGGTCAGCGAGTGCCCGGCGTCCAGCTTGGAGAGCTTGTACGGGCCGGAGGAGGGGATCAGCTCGGCCGCCGGGAGCCTGCCCTCGGAGACCCAGCCGTTGTTGAAGAACGCGATGCCCCTGGCGATCCTCTTCTCGTCGGAGTCCTTGACCGCCGCGATGAACTCCTCCTCCGACAGGCCGTCCTGCCTGGCGACCACGTGGGCGGGGAGCAGCTCGGTCGCGGCCGGGCCGCCGGCCGCCCAGTCCGCGAACGGCTCGTCGTAGACGAGGGTGAACCTCTTGCCGCCCCTCTCGCAGTCGGGGGTCCGGGTGTGCTCGACGCCGTTGGTGTCGGCCGCGGAGAAACCTCTGACCTTGCCGGAGCGGAAGGCCCACCACAGCATGACGTCGTCGCAGTCGATCGGGGTGCCGTCCGACCACACCGCCTTGTCGTTGATCCGGTACTCGACGGTCAGCGGATCATCGGAGATCTTGGCATAGGTGCCGAAGTCTCTGTCGGGGGTGATCGCACCCTTGTCGCCGTAGAACCAGAAGCCCGTCAGCACCCGTTGGAGCGGAGCGGCGTTACGGGTGGCGTTCTCCGCGGTGGTGTTGTTGTTGTAGGACTGGAACTCCTGCTCGTAGGCGTAGACGATCGTCTGAGCCGGGATCGAGGTCGCCCCGGGGCTGGAGCCGGCAGGGGAGCCCACCGGCTCGGTGTTCGCGCAGGCGCCCAGCAGGAGCAGCCCCGTCATCGCCGCCGCCAACGATCTGCCCGATGTTCTCGCGAGGGACACGGCGACACTCCTTCGGCTCTCCGGTCTTCGGCATCCGCCGGTGCCGGTCGAGCGCGGCCGGGCACCGCGTCTCCACCATGGGCGAGCGGACGACCGGGGTGTCGCAGACCTGAGGTCGGCACCGCGCAAAACTGTAACAAGCAGGTCGATTGCCATGAAACTTCGCAACGTACGGACGCCGGAAGCGTGACGGCGCGAACACTGGACCAGGTTCGACGGTTGGCCTGATCCTTGCGCAGCTTGGCGCACGGGCCACTCGTGCGGCGGGGCGTCCGCCCTCGATGATGAGGCGCATGACAACGCCTCCTCGGACACGCGAACGCGGACTGCACCGCGCCTGGATCGTGGCGGGAGTCGCGTTCGTGGCCATCCTCGGCGCCGCCGGCTTCCGGGCGACGCCCGGCGTGCTGATCACTCCGCTGCAGGAGGAGTTCGGCTGGTCTCGGGGCACGATCTCTCTCGCCGTATCCGTCAACCTCATGCTCTACGGGCTGACCGCACCCTTCGCCGCCGCCCTCATGGACCGCTTCGGCATGCGCAGGGTGGTGACGTACGCGCTGCTGCTGGTCGCCGCAGGCAGCGGGTTCACCATCCTGATGAACGCCCCCTGGCAGCTTGTGCTGTGCTGGGGCGTCCTGGTGGGCCTCGGGACCGGGTCGATGGCCCTGGTCCTCGCGGCGACCCTCACCGAACGGTGGTTCGTCCGCCACCGCGGCCTGGTCACCGGTGTGCTCACCGCGGGCGGCGCCACCGGGCAACTGGTCTTCCTACCCGTCCTCGCCCACCTGGCCGCCGGCCACGGTTGGCGCTGGGCCGCCGTCACGGTGGCGGTGGCCGCCCTCGCCGTGGTCCCGCTCGTCTGGTTCCTGCTGCGCGACCACCCCGCGGAGGTGGGCACCACGGCCCTGGGCGCCGACCCCGCCGCACCCCCGCCCGTCCGGTCCGCCGCCCCGACCGGCGCCGGTGAGGCCGCGTTCCGGGCCCTCGGCGTACTGCGGAGCGCCGCGCGGACCCGCCCCTTCTGGCTGCTCGCCGGAGGGTTCGCGATCTGCGGGATGAGCACCAACGGCCTGGTTGGCACCCACTTCATCCCCGCCGCCCACGACCACGGCATGCCGGAGCCGACTGCGGCCGGACTGCTCGCGCTCGTCGGGATCTTCGACGTCGCCGGAACCGTCGTGTCCGGCTGGCTGAGCGACAGAGTCGACTCGCGCATCCTGCTCGGCGCCTACTACGGGCTGCGTGGCCTGTCACTGCTGGTGCTGCCCGGCCTGTTCACGGCCACCGCCGAGCCCAGCATGCTCGTGTTCATCATCTTCTACGGCCTCGACTGGGTGGCCACGGTCCCGCCCACGGTGGCCCTGTGTCGTCAGATCTACGGCCCGGACGGGGCCGTGGTGTTCGGCTGGGTCTTCGCCTCCCACCAGGTCGGAGCCGCGATCGCCGCGGTCGGCGCCGGACTCACCCGCGACCACCTCGGCACCTACGACCTCGCCTGGTACACCGCGGCCGTCCTCTGCTTCGCCGCCGCCCTCATGTCGGTGGCCATCGCGAGGAAGGCATCCTTGAAGGCGTGACAGAGCAAGTGACAGGGCGACAGGACGGGCACGCCACAGGCCCGGCGGGAGAGCAGGCCGGCACGCGGCACGGAGCGGACGATCCGCCGCGCGAGGACAGGATGGTGCTCCCGCTCGTGGTGCGGATCGAACGCGCCTCCCCGCCCGGGCGTTCCGACGCCCTGGAGGCGGCGGCGCTCGCCGTGCTGACGCTGCTCGGCGATCCCCGGGCGCGCGACGGCGGAGAGTGGGCCGAGCCGGTCCGGGCCTGGGACACCAGCAGGTTCAGGAAGGTCGTCCGGCGGGCACGCGGGTCCGAGTGGCGCCGGGTCCTCGATCTGCCGGGCGTCACCGTCGTCTCCGGCACCGCCGAGGTCCGCGTCCACCCGCCGATCCCGCTCGACGGCTGGCCCAAGGACCTGTCCCGGCTCCAGGTCTCCGGCACCGAGCTGACCGACGCCGCCGAGCCCGGACCGCCGGGGGAGGTGGTCCTCTGGCTCAACCCGGAGCTGAGGATGTCCGCGGGCAAGGCCATGGCCCAGGCCGGGCACGCCGCCCAGCTCGCCTGGCAGGGCAGTGACGAGGAGGCCCGGCGGGCGTGGCGCGACCGAGGTCTGGCGGTCTCCGTGCGGACACCCGGCCCCGGCGCGTGGGCCGCTCTGGTCGCCTCCGGCCTGCCGGTGGTCCGGGACGCGGGGTTCACGGAGATCGCACCCGGGTCGTGCACGGTCGTTGCGGACGCCCCCTGGCTGCGCCTCGCGGTCGGCTAGGGCCGGAAAGCTCCTCGGCCCGTACCCCCAGGTCTGTCAGCCGGTCGGCGGCACTGGTCTGTTCGCCACGATCGACGGGCGGGCACGGTTCCCTGCCGCCGCGCGTCTCGGCGATGCGTAATCAGACGATGTCGTGGACCGCCCCCGGGGTCACGCGCACGATCGGCCCTACCCGACGCCCTCGGGGCTCGGCTGAGATCCTCCAGGCCGCCCCGCGGCGCTGAGACCGCCCGGTGCCCTCCGGGTCTCCCCGTCGGGGGAGACCCGGAGGGCCGGGGCCGGCCCGGTGATCTTGACGATGTCGGCGAACACGCCGCCCTCCGGGGTGAGACGCGCCGCCGCAGGGTTGTCGTAGACCACCAGGAGACGCCCGTCGTCGACGACCGCGATCCCCTCCGCGTGGTCGTGCCTGTCGCCGTGCGGCAGATCCACGACCGTCTCCACCCGGTGCGTGACGGACGGCCCGTCCTCGGGCCGCCAGCGCAGCACCCGGATCGGGCCGTCGAGACTCATGGTCGGCCCGGCGAGGATCAGCAGGTCGTCCCCGTACGGGCACAGGTCACGTACTCCGAGCCCGCCCAGGTCGAGGAAGTGCGTCCGGTAGGGCCTGCCGTCGATGGGGGCCAGCCTGAGCCGGCCGGGCCGCCGCGGGTCGCTCTCCGGCCGGATCTCCAGCAGCACCGCCCAGCCGCGCAGCACCGGCCCGCGCAGGCCCACGAACAGACGGGTGCCGACCACGGCGATGCCCTCGATGTCCAGGCCGTTGTCCTTGCTGGGGATCGACACGAACGGGCCCAGATGCGGGTCCTTCGCGATCAGGTCGGCCAGGTTGCGGCCGGCACCGGACAGGATCTCCGCCCTGCGGGTGCCGTCCTCGCGCACCGGGACGGCGCCGGCCAGCGGCAGTCGTAGGAGGATGTAGCGGTTCTCCTCGCGCACCACGTCGGCGAGGCGGCGGCGGGCCCGGTCCGGCGAGTGGTGCGCCTTGACCCGCCTGCGCTTGAGGCTGTGCGAACCGACGGCCCACAGCCAGCCGTCCGCGCGGGCCAGCCCCTCGATGTCCGCCTCGTCCTCGCGTCCGGCCGGCAGGTCCACGAAGTCGGCCAGGTGGAAGGTGCGCTGGTCGTCATAGCGGTCGTCACGGAACGTCAGGCGTTCCACCGTCGCGGTCTCGTCACCCGCCACCCAGACGTCGGCGCCGTCGACGCGGACCGCCGACAGATTGGTGTGCGTTTCGGCCTCACGCGAGACGACGTCGAACCGGAGTTCCACCTGGCGTTCCACGAACATCCTGGAATCATCGCAGGGTGCGGCAGCGGGGAACGGGGCAGGTACTCGTTCTCGAAGTGTGATGGGTATGTCGCACAGGAAAACTGGATTTGTCGTACGCTCCCGATCGTGCTCGATGGGCTGGGTGGGACTCAAGGGACCCGGGAGAAGGGTTCCGCACCGACGCGCGCCGCCGAGGCGGACACGCCGGAGCTGCCGCAGGCCGGGGTGCGGCCCCGCCCGAAGCCGTCCGCCTCGCCCGTGAAGCGGTCCCTCATCGGCGACCTGCGGATGCGTGTGATCTACCGCATCCTCGCCGTGGTCACCGCGCTGGCCGTGGCGGCGGTCGCGGCGGTGACGGGGTTCTTCTCCTCGGGCTCCTCAGATCAACCGGGCGGGGATGCGTCGGGGCCGATCGCCGCGCCATCTGCCGCGGCGCCCTCGCCCGGTTCCAGTTCTCCGCCCGTGCCGGCACCCACGCAGCCGGCACAACCGACACAGTCCGTGCAGCCCACGCAGTCCGCACAGTCCGCGCAGGTGCCGGCCGCCTCCCCACCGCAGACCCCCTCCGCCTCGGCGCCCGCGAGCGCCACGCCCTCCGCGCCGGCGTCGTCCGGCGATCCCGGTGACACCGGCACGGCGACCCCGGAGCCCGACCGCAGCGCCGTGGTGGCCGCCCTGGCCGACCCGCGCGTCCCCGAGCTGCGGCGCGATCGTCGCCTGGGCCGGCTGCCCGGTAAGTCGTACCGGAGCAAGCACCGCATCCAGGACCGCAAGGCGGGTGTGTCGCTGGTCCGTCTCGGCAGGCCCTGGAAGATCTTCGGCGCGGCGCCTTTCTCGACCAGGCAGGTGCTGCCGAGGGCGAAGGGCGCCGGTCACCGGGCGATGCTCGTGAGCTGCCCGGTGCCGACCCTGGTGCAACGGGCACCGAAGGACACCGCGCTGCTGGCCGCCCGCTGGACGCTCAACCACCATCCCAGGGGAAGCAGGATCTCCTGGGTGGCCTCCCAGCCCCTCAAGAGGGGCTGGCTGCTCGCCTACCGGGTGAACTACAGGGTCAAGGGCAAGCCGCGTTCCTCGATGGCCGCCGTCGCCGTGACGGAGGTTCCCGGGGCCAAGCCCGCGATGCTCTTCGTGACCATTCCCGACAGCCAGCGCGGGCACTGGCGCGACATCAACACCGCGGTCTCCTCCCTGCGGCTCGGATAGCGACCGGCCCGCGCGGGCACCGGCCGCCGGACCGGAGGGCGGGGCGTTCCGCCGCGTGCGACCGGCCGTCCGGGCTCATGGCGTTCCGGGGCACGGGCGTTCTGGGGTACGGGCGTTCCGGGGTGCCCCGCGGCGGGGTGGTGAAGGGAACCGGTGGGCCCGCTAGGCTCGATGGGCGTGACCCAGATCGTGCTCGCCTCCGCGTCCCCCGCCCGCCTCGCCCTGCTCCGCAGCGCCGGACTCGATCCCAAGGTGATCGTCAGCGGGGTCGACGAAGACGCCGTCACCGCGGACGGCCCGAGTGAGCTCTGCCTCGCGCTGGCACGCGCCAAGGCCGCCGTGGTGGCCGGCGGCCTGACCGACGGCCTCGTCATCGGCTGCGACTCGGTGCTGGAGCTCGACGGGCAGGCGTACGGCAAGCCTTCCTCCCCCGAGGAGGCCGTGGCGCGGTGGCGGCGCATGCGCGGGCGCGAGGGCCGCCTGCTGACCGGCCACTGTGTGATCGACGTGGCCACGGGCCGGGAGGCGGCGGAGGTGGGGGCGACCACCGTGCGGTTCGGGACCCCGGGTGACGACGAGATCGCCGCCTACGTCGCCACCGGTGAGCCCCTCCGCGTCGCGGGCGCGTTCACGCTCGACGGCCACGGCGGCTGGTTCGTCGAGGGGATCGACGGAGACCACGGCAATGTCCTGGGCATCTCGCTGCCCTTGCTCCGCTGCCTCTTCGCTGCCCTGGACGTCTTCGTTCCCGGTCTGTGGCAGCGGGCCTGACCCGTCCGGCGGGATGGGCGTCCGCGAATCGCCTGTCTTCGGACATACGGTGGAAGCCAACCCGATAATCTTCCGCCATGGGTCATATCCGTTCCTTCATGGACGGCATCGGGTTCTTCTTCCAGGGACTGCGCTGGGTGGCACGGCATCCGCGCTGGTGGCTGTTCGGGCTGATCCCGGCCTTGGTGGTGTTCGTCCTCTACGCGGTGGGGCTCTACTTCCTCGGCACGAACGCGCTGGAGATCGCGGACTGGGCGACGCCGTTCGCCGACGGATGGGGTGAGACGGCGAGGAACGCGCTGCGCGGCGTGGTCGGGCTGGCGCTCTTCGGCGCGGGAGTGGTCCTGTCCGTGGTGACCTTCGCGGCCGTCACCCTCATCGTGGGCGAGCCCTTCTACGAGAGGCTCTCCGAGAAGGTCGAGGAGACCCACGGCGAGGTGCCGACCGGGCACGAGACCCCGTTCTGGAAATCGATCCCCAGGTCCGTCAAGGACAGCCTGGTCACCCTCGGATGGGTGCTGGTGTTCACGGTTCCGCTGTTCTTCCTCGGGTTCGTCCCCGTGATCGGGCAGACGGTGGTGCCCGTCCTCGGCGCGCTGGTCTCCGGGTTCTTCCTGACGGTCGAACTGACCACACTGGCCCTGGAGCGCAGGGGCATGGTGCGCAAGAGCCGGTTCGCCCTCCTCCGCAGCAACAAGGCGACCTCCCTCGGCTTCGGGGTCCTGCTCTTCCTGCTCTTCCTCGTGCCCTTCGTCTCAGTGATCGCCATGCCCGCCGCCGTGGTCGGTGCGACCATCATGGTCCGCACACGCCTGACGGCACCTGCCTTCCCCGCCGGAGGACCGAACACCGGCCCGCGCTTCGGCGGAGATCCCCGGTCGGCTGGGGATCCGCGTTTCGGGGAGGATCCGCGACTGGGTGGGGATCCGCGTTTCGGCGGGAGGTTCTGAGCGGTCCTCCGGTTTCGGGGGCCTGAGCGGTCTTCCGGTTTCGGGGAGCTGAGCGGTCCTCCGGTTTCGGGGGCCCGCGTGGTTCTCCCGTTTCGGGGGCTTGAGCAGCCCTCTGCTTTCGGGGGCTTGAGCGGCCCTTGGTGATCCGACACGGTGAGAGGCCTCGGAAGGAGGCTGTGGA
Source organism: Streptosporangium becharense (assembly GCF_014204985.1). Lineage (NCBI taxonomy): Bacteria > Bacillati > Actinomycetota > Actinomycetes > Streptosporangiales > Streptosporangiaceae > Streptosporangium > Streptosporangium becharense. The sequence goes on from NZ_JACHMP010000001.1 coordinate 5,834,684, forward strand.
CAGCCGGAGGCGTTTTCCACAGAACGTGGTTCGCCTCCGAAACGGGGCCCGCGATCCGGCGAAGCTTGCGGCCATGACAACCGATCGCCCGGCGTCGTCGGCCTCCCCGGCTTCGCCACCCGCCCGCCCCGCATCCGCCACACCGCCCCGGCTCCTGCTCGAATCCACCGAGGACGTCCTCGGTGCCGTTCCCTACCTGCTGGGATTCCATCCCTCCGACAGTCTGGTCGTGGTCGGTCTCATCGGCGGCCCTCCGCGCAGCCGGCTGCACCTCACCGTCCGATGGGATCTGCCCCTGGCCATCGGCGACCCGGACCAGGTCGTCCCGCTGTTCCACAAAGAAGGCGTCACCCACGTCCTCGTGGCCGGCTACGGGCCGGGCTCGCTCGTCACCCCCGCCGCGGAAGCGGTCACGGCACTTTTCCGCAGCGGCGGCCTCACCGTCGTCGACACGCTTCGGGTCGAGGGAGACCGTTACTGGTCCTACGGGTGCCAGGGCGTCGGCTGCTGTCCCGCCGACGGCACACCGTACGCGCATCGCGCCACCGCGGTGGCCGCCGAGGCCGTTCTGCAGGGGCTGGTAGCGTTGCCCGACCGCAAGACCCTGGAACGATCGCTTGACCCGGTCGAGGGTCCCGCGCGCGAAGGTGTTCGCCGGGCGACGGGCCGGATCACCGGAGAGGTGCGCAGCAGGCTGGCCGGGTGTGGAGACGCCGAGAGGTTCGCCGCGGAGTTCGTCGCGGAGGGTGTGGCCAGGGTTCGTGCGGCGATCGGCGTCTGCGCCTCGGGCGGGCGACTGGACGACGAACAGGCGATCAGGCTCGGCCTTGATCTGGCGGTCATCCGCGTCCGCGACGAGGCATGGACACTGGTCACGGACGACGATCACGACGTCCATCTCCGACTGTGGCACGACCTCACCCGGCGGCTGGAGCCCAGGTTCGTGCCACCGGCGGCTTCCCTGCTCGGCATGGTCGCCTGGCGGCAGGGAGACTCCGCCCTGGCGGGCGTAGCCCTCACTCGGGCGCTTGAGATCGACCCCTCATACTCGATGGCCAACCTGCTCATGCACGCTCTGCGCAGTCTGGTCCCGCCGCGTGTCCTCCGGGAGGGGATGCCCGGCCCGGAGGAACTCGATCAGGAGATGGGCAGCCCCCGAACCGCCTGGCTGCTCCCAATGATCATGTTATTGGACGACCCCGGCGAGCCATGTGATTCACGGCGTGGGGCGACCACGAGCCCTTCTCAGCCCTCCTCACGCCTACGGCGCTCGTTGTAGGCCCGCACCCTGGGCGGGTAACCGGTCAACTGCACGTCGTAGACGGGTAACCCGAGGTCACGCGCCACCTTGCGGATCACCGCAGGCGAGCCGACCCGGCGCCGGGTCCACTCCCCGTCGTCGGCGACCGCCATCGCCGTGGTGTCGGTGGCGAAGGTCTCAGGCTCGACGTAGAACTCCACCCCGCGACGCGACTTTGCGAAGGCGATGAGCGCTTCGATGTCGGTGTCGTTCGCCTCACGATCGAACTTGGAGATCTTCGGCCCACGCAGACGCCTCAACCCGTAGCGATCTCGCCATCTCATGTCTCCTTGTATACCTCTCCTTCCCGCTCCACGGCAGGAGGCCAGGGGTTGTTCTCAGGGGCTTGTAGGGGTTCCTCCGGATGCGCCGGCCCGACGTCATGAACAAGCATTGGGAGAAACAGGCGAAGGAAGGGTGACGGTTCCATGGCAGGCACATCGACACCAGCGGCTGGTCCCTGGCAGGGGGCAGCGCCGGCGGCAGGCATGCGGCCTGAGTACGCCGGGCTTCGGGTGAGCAATCAGGATCGGGAGCAGGTGGTCGAGCATGTCAAGGCTGCCTACGCCGAGGGGAGACTCGACAAGTTCGAGTTCGACGACCGGCTGGAGCGGGCGATGACGGCCCGTGTGCACGGTGACCTCATGCCGATCATGCATGAGCTGTACGGTTCACGCCCGGCACATCCCGCGCCGTATCCCTTCTCGCCGGGCATGCCCCCCGCCGCTCATCCCGGTCTGCGGAGTGACATCGGGGCCGACCGCCTGGGCGCCGCCGCGGCGCACATGTTCCCCCTGGTCGGCATGGTCGCCATCGGTCCGCTGATCCTGATGCTCACCGCGGGTAAGAGTTCGCCCTACATCCGGAGGCACGCGGTGGAGGCGCTCAACTTCCAGCTGACGATGCTCGCGGCCAGCGTGGTGCTGGCGATCACGATCGTGGGCGCCGTCCTGACGCCGGTGCTCTGGATCGGTGGCGTGATCATGTCCGTGATCGCCGGGGTCGCGGCCCTGGGCGGCGGTGACTTCCGTTACCCCTGGACACTGCGCCTGGTGAAGTAACCGGCCCACCGGCAACCCGTACACCGGTCCGGGCGTCGGCGGACGGGGAGGGCCGCGACGGGGGCGGACGAAGGGCGAGCCGGGCGGGTGCGGATGAGGGCGAAATCAAACGGGAGTAGTCGAACAGGGATGGACGAGGGGGAAGTCCGGCGGAGATCAGGTGGGGGGCCTGGTGGAGGCAGCCGGGGTGCGGGCCGGCGGAGGCGGCGGAAGACGAGGATGCCGCCAGGCCGGCGGACGAGCATGGTGAAACGGGGAGGCGGCCTGGCGGGGCGACGAGGGGACGACGCCATGACCGTGGATGAGGAGAACAACGGGGCAGGAGAACACGACGGGAAGGACTTGAAGGCGGAGGATGACCGTCGACGGGGGCGAGCGTCAGCCGGCGAGAACCTCGTACTTGACCCGCATGACGCCGGAGCCGGTGTCGCCGATGGAGGAGAACGCGGCCCTCGACAGGTCGAGGCAACGTCCGCCCACGTAAGGGCCGCGGTCGTTGATGCGAACCGTCACCGATTCGCCGGTGCCGGAGTTGGTCACCCGGACCTTGGTGCCCATCGGCAGGCTCTTGTGCGCGGCGGTCATCGCGTTCGGGTTGAAGCGTTCGCCGCTGGCGGTCGCCTGTGGATCCGAGTAGAAGGAGGCGCCGCACGTCCCCGTCGACAGCACGCGAGCCTTCGGCGCGGACGAGGTTTCACGGGTCATCGTGGCACGCAGGACCTTTGCGGGTCTGTGCTCAGCCTTGGTAGCCGCGACGTTCTCGGACGGGCTGACGGTCTTGTCACCGTCACCGCTGTCATCGGAGACCGTCGTCTCGTCGGCGGCGGACCCGGAGACCCCCTGCGGAGGCGGTCCGCCGGGCCGGGAGGCAGTGGTATCAGCGGCCGGCCCGGGAGCGGCGGCGCCGGCCGGAGCCCGGGTCTGAGCCGGGGCCTGCGAGCTGTCACCGCCGGAGACCGACAGGGCGGCGGCGGACGCCGTAACGAGCACGGCGGCGGCCGCGGCCGTGGCCGTCATGGTCAGGCGTGGCCTGCTGCGCATCGCGCTTTCCGGGGAGTTCTTCTTCGCGGAGGTGCCGTTGGAGGACGGGGTGTGCGAGTGCTGTCCCAAGGGAAACCACAGTCCAAGATCGGGGGCAGGAGAGGGACGACCGCGCGACGGATGGGGAGGGGTGCGGCCGTCCCCGCAGGCGGGGGGCATGGGGCACTTCCCGCCTGACCTGGACGACCATACGTGACAAACCATCGGTAAAGGCAAGTTAATACAACGTATGGTGATTTATGTCACTTTGCCTGATAAATGAGACAAAGAGTGACGAAAGCCCCTAAGAGTGACAATGGAACCGGGAGAAGCCGGAGCGGGCCTGGCGAGGTCGGGGCATCTCTGAGACGCCGGAAACGCCCGGGAGGGTTGGATCCTCGGAGAAGTCAGAAGCCCGGGGCGGGCCCCCTGGGAAGCGGCGGAAGATCCCGGGTGAGGCCGACTCGAACCGGTGAGGTCGAAGCGCATCAGAGAGGCCAAACGAAGCCCGGGACGGCGGAGAAAGCCCGGGACGGTCGAGGAAGTCCGGGACGGTCGAGGAAGTCCGGGAGGGCCGAGAAAGTTCGGGACGGCTGAGAAAGCCCGGGACGGTCGAGGCAGTCTGGGACGGCCGAAGGAACCCGGGAAGCCTGCCTGAGGGACGTGAGGACCGAGGACGAAGTCGGGGAGCTCAGAGCATGAGAGAGCGGACCGTCTCGATGGTGTCGGCCTGGTCGACGGGCTTGTCGGAGCGGTAGCGGATGACCCGCGCGAACCGCAGGGCCACACCGCCCGGGTAACGGCTCGACTGCTGGACCCCGTCGAAGGCGACCTCGACGACCAGCTCGGGGCGGACGGTGACGGCCCAGCCGTCGGTGGGGCCCTCGGCGAGGGCGAGAAAACGTTCGGTCTGCCAGGCCAGCAGCTCGTCGGTCAGGCCCTTGAAGGTCTTACCGAGCATGACGAAGCCACCGCTCTCCGGGTCACGTGCACCCAGGTGCAGGTTGGAGAGTTTTCCCTCGCGTCGGCCGTGACCCCACTCCGCGGCCAGGACGACCAGGTCGAGGGTGTGCCGGGGCTTCACCTTGATCCAGCCCGCGCCGCGCCTCCCGGCCGCATAGGGCGTCTGAAGGGACTTGACGACCACACCCTCGTGGCCACTCCTGATCGTCTCCTTGAAGAACGCCTCTCCCTCCGCGGCGTCATCAGTGACCAGACGGGGGGTGACCAGCTCAGGCGGGAGGGCCGTGGTCAGGGCGGCGTGGCGGGCCTCGCCCGGCAGGTCCAGCAGATCCTCGCCGTCGACGCGGAGCGCGTCGAAGAAGAAGATGCTCAGCGGTGTCTTCTCCCGCACGCGGGCCACGTCGGTGCGGCTCGACACGCGACCGGAGGTGACCTGGAAGGGCTCGGGGCGGCCGTTCGAGCGCAGCGCGATGACCTCGCCATCCAGAACCAGGTCACCGGAGGGCAACGCGCTGACCGCCTCGACCAGCTCGGGAACCTGGGCGGTGATGTCGTCGAGGGTGCGGGTGAAGACGGACACCTGGTCCCCGGTGCGGTGTGCCTGGACCCTGACCCCGTCGAGCTTCCACTCGATGGCCACCGGACCGGTGAGCTTGCCCATCGCGGCGGCGATGGACGTGGCGCTCTGCGCGAGCATCGGCGACACCGGGCGGCCGACCTCCAGATGGAAGGCGCGTAGCGCCTCGACCCCGCCGCCGAGGGCGGCGGCGCCGACGGCGGGCAGCCAGCCGCGTAGGGTCAGCGCCCGCCTGACCTCGGTGGCGGGCACCTCGGCGGCCTTCGCGACGGCCTCCACCATCACCCCGTCAAGCGCTCCTTGGCGCAGCTCACCGCTGAGAAGCCGGGTCAAGAACACCTGCTCGGGGCGGGTGAGAGCACCGAACAGCTCGTTGAGCAGCGATCTGCGGGCGGCCTGCGAGCCGGTGCCGGACTGCGCCTTGATGCGGTCGAGGAAGCCGTCGACCTGGCGGAGGGTGGCGGTGGCCGCCAGTCGCGGCTCGGGAGGGTCTTGCAGGCTCTTCCAGCCCACGCCTATGTAGCGCTGCGGCAACTCTCCGGAGAGGTAGGCGATGGCGATCTCCGCCTCGTCGGGTTCGACCCGGCCGAGCAGCTCTGCGAGGTGGGCGATCTTCGCCAGCCGGGCGGAGCCGGCGGCTACGGCTGCGGAAGTGCGCGCAAGGTCGATCAACAGCACAATGGCCAGCTTAGAAGCTGCGGACGACATTTCGGGAAAGAGAATCCCTCTTTCCCTGCCGATCTTTCTCCTTTCGAGGATGCCGGGCGGGTCGTTCCGGAAAACGCCGGGCGGGCCGCCCCCGAAGGGTACGGCCCGCCCGGTCGAGATCTTCCGCCGTCGCCGAGGTTCAGCTCACGCCGAGCAGGTCGACGACGAAGATCAGCGTCTCACCGGGCTTGATGCGGTTACCCGCGCCGGCGTTGCCGTAGCCCAGGTGCGGCGGGATGGTCAGGCGGCGGCGGCCGCCGACCCGCATGCCCGCGACACCCTGGTCCCAGCCCTGGATGACCCGGCCGGCCCCCAGCGGGAACTGGAAGGCGTCGCCACGGTTCCACGACGCGTCGAACTCCTCACCGGTCGAGAAGGCGACACCGACGTAGTGCACGGTGACCTGGTGCCCCGGCTTGGCCTCCGGGCCGTCCCCTACGACGATGTCGACGATCTCCAGCTCGGCGGGCGGGGCGCCTTCCGGAAAGTCGATCTCCGGCTTCTCCAGTGCCACGTGGTTCTCCTCGGTTGTATACGCGCCGGTCGATGTCCGCCCGGCCGAACGACTCTACGGGGTCCAGCGCCGTGACGGGTGGCAAGGGGGGCCGTCGACCGGGGCTGGAGGCGAGGCAGGCGGGGGCGGGAGTGTCACGCGCGCGGGGTTGGGCAGGGCCGTGGGTGCGACGCGCGGTGCATGGGATCGAACGCCGACGGGCGGATCTGCGGGATCATTCGCCCGGTCGCTGCTGGATAATTTCTGGTGGGCCGAAGGACATCGGCGCGGGCGGCGCGCCGGTTCCGCCGTCCGGCGCCGCGCGCCCGAGGAAAGAGGACGCCCGCTGGGGAACCGAGGGGGGCCCGCCGGGGAACCGGCGGCGCATGCTCAAGAGCCGGAGGTGCCTTCCCGCGGATAGGAATGCGAACCCAAGGGCAGTGTGCGGCGACACCATGAGGTCGCCGCGTGAGACGGACCGTAGGGGAGAGAAATGAGACGACCAACCCTGGAGGCGGTCGCCGCCCGTGCCGGGGTTTCCAGGGCGACCGTCTCCCGGGTGGTGAACGGTCAGGCCACGGTCGCCGCCGACATCCGCGAGCAGGTGCTGCGCGCGGTGGACGAACTCGGCTACGTCCCCAACGGGGCGGCGCGCAATCTGGCGACCCGGCGCACCAACTCGGTCGCGCTGGTCGTCTCGGAGTCGCCGAAGCGGGTGTTCTCCGACGACCCGACGTTCGCCACCGTCATCCGCTCGGTCAGCCTGGAGTTGGAGGCCGCCAACAAACAGGTCGTCCTGTTGCTGGCCGGGTCACCGGAGAGCCACGGCCGGGTGGAGACTTACATCGCCGGGGGGCACGTCGACGGTGTCATGCTCGTCTCCAGCCACGGTGCCGATCCGCTGCCCGTCGCGCTCACCCGGCTGCGGGTCCCGGTCGTCTCCTACGGCAGGCCGGCGGTTCCCGTGGAGATCCCGTACGTCGACGGCGACAACATCGGGGGGGCGGCCGGGGCCGTCCGGCACCTGCTGGAGCGGGGCAGGCGCCGGATCGCGACGATCTCCGGGCCGTTGGACATGATCGCCGGTCAGGATCGTCTGACGGGGTATCGGGAGGTGTTGCGTGATTCCGACCGGCGTTCGATCATCGCGGTGGGTGACTTCACCCGTGAGTCGGGGGCGGTGGCGATGCGGCAGCTCCTCGCCGACGATCCGGAGATCGACGCGGTGTTCGCGGCCAACGACCTGATGGCGATCGGCGCTCTGCACACTCTGCGGCGGGCCGGGCGGCGAGTTCCCGACGACGTGGCCGTCGTGGGATACGACGACATAGAGGCCGTCCGCTACACCGACCCGCCGCTGACCACGGTCCGTAATCCGCACGCCGAGCAGGCCGCGGTCATGGTTCGCCTGCTGCTCGGATTGCTCGGCGGAGGTCCCGCCGACCCGGTGATCATGCCGACCGAGCTCGTCGTCCGAGCCTCCACCTGAGGTCCGAGCCTCCACCTGAGGTTCGGGTCTCTGTCTGAGGTTCGGGTTCCCACCTGAGGTCCGAGCCTCTGTCTGAGGTTCGGGTCTCCTTGAGGTCTGGGCCTCTGTCTGAGGTTCGGGTTCCCACTTGAGGTCCGGGCCTTCATCTGACGTCTGGGCCTTTGCTGACGTCCGAGCCTCCGTCTGAGGTCCGGGCTCACCTGCCCCCGCACCCCCGCGGGGTCACCGACGCAGGGGGGCGTGAGGCCGTGGAGCCGCGGACCACCAGCTCGGTGGGGAGCACGATCTGCCCTGTCTCCTCCGGGTTCAGCACCATGCGCGCGAGGAGCCGTCCCATCTCGACGGTCGGTTGCCTGATCGTGGTCAGCGGCGGCTCGGCATAGGAGGCCGCGGGGATGTCGTCGAAGCCGACCACCGCGACGTCGTCCGGGACCCGGCGGCGCTGGTCCCGGAGCGTTCGCAGGGCACCCAGCGCCATCAGGTCGTTGGCCGCGAACACCGCGTCGATCTCCGGATCGTCGGCGAGGAGCTGCCGCATCGCCACCGCCCCCGACTCACGGGTGAAGTCACCCACCGCGATGATCGAACGCCGGTCGGAATCACGCAACACCTCCCGATACCCCGTCAGACGATCCTGACCGGCGATCATGTCCAACGGCCCGGAGATCGTCGCGATCCGGCGCCTGCCCCGCTCCAGCAGGTGCCGGACCGCGCGTTCGGCGCCGCCGAGGTTGTCCATGTCCACGTACGGAAGGTCTCCGGGCAGGACGGGCCGGCCGCTGCAGACCACCGGTACGCCGCGCCGGGACAGAAGACCGGGCAGCGGGTCGGTGCCGTGCATCGAGGCGATGATCACCCCGTCCACGTGCCCGTTGGTGGCGTAGCGCTCGACCCGCTGGTAACCGCCCGGTGTGCCGGTGAGCATCAGCACGAGTTGCTTGTCGGCCTGCTCGATCTCCATGCTGACCCCGCGGATGATCCCGGCGAAGGTGGGGTCGTCGGAGAAGACCCGGGTCGCCGGCTCGGGGAAGACCAGGGCGACCGAGTCGGTCCGCTGGGTGACGAGGCTGCGGGCCGCCTGATTGGGCACGTAGCCCAGTTCCTCCACGGCGCGGTTGACGGCTTCGCGGATCTCCGGCGCCACGCGGGTGGAGCCGTTGACCACGCGTGAGGCGGTCGCCCGGGACACGCCGGCCCGGGCGGCCACCTTCTCCAGTGTCGGACGAGCCCTCACAGCCCGTTCCGGCGGACGACCTCGCTGTACCACAGAGCGCTGTCCTTGGGAGTGCGGCGCTGCGTCGCGTAGTCGACGTGCACGATGCCGAACCGCTTGCGGTAGCCCTCGGCCCACTCGAAGTTGTCCAGCAGGGACCAGACGAGGTAACCGCGTAGGTCCGCACCCTGCTGGATGGCCGCGTGCGCCGCGCGCAGGTGCCCGTCGAGATACGACAGGCGGCCGACGTCGTGCACCTCGCCGTCCTCGACGACGTCGTCGAACGCGGCACCGTTCTCGGTGATGATCAGCGGGGTGCCGGGGTAGTCGCGGGAGAGCCGCACGAGCAGGTCGGTCAGGCCGAACGGCTGCACCGGCCAGCCCATCGCGGTCCTCGGCGCGTCGGCGCCGCCGAAGACGATGCCCTCACTGCCCGGGTAGACCGGGTTGGCGGGCTCGCCGGTGCGGGCGGCCACGGTCTGCGGGTGGTAGTAGTTCACCCCCAGCAGGTCGATCGGCCGGCTGATGACGTCCAGGTCGCCGTCGCGGACGAAGGACCAGTCGGTGAAACGGCGGGCACGTTCCATGACGTCGGCGGGGTACTCGCCGCGGAGTACCGGGTCCAGGAAGATCCGGTTCTGCAGGCCGTCGACGAGGGAGACGGCCTCGGTGTCGTCGCCGAGCACGGGGGCGAGATTGAGGGTGATGCCGACCGTGCCGGCGCCGGAGGCGCGCAGCGCCTGGATTGCCAGGCCGTGACCGAGCAGCAGGTGGTGCGCGGCGGCGAAGCCCAGCGCGGGTTCGGAGCGGCCCGGGGCGTGGATGCCGGAGGCGTAGCCGAGGAAGGCCGAGCACCAGGGCTCGTTCAGTGTCGTCCACGTCTCGACCCGGTCGCCCAGCCGGGCGTGCGTGATCGCGGCGTACTCGGCGAAGCGCTCGGCGGTCTCCCGGTCGGTCCAGCCGCCCCGGTCCTCCAGGGTCTGCGGCAGGTCCCAGTGGTAGAGCGTCACGATCGGGGTGATGCCGCCTGCTCGGAGCTCGTCCACCAGGCGGTCGTAGAAGTCGAGGCCGCGCGGGTTGACCGGGCCCGATCCGTCAGGCTGCACCCGGGGCCAGGAGATGGAGAAACGATAGGTGGAAAGGCCCAGGTCGCGTATGATGCGCACGTCGTCGGGATAGCGGTGGTAGTGGTCGCAGGCGACGTCGCCGGTGTGACCGGCGTGGACCTTTCCGGGGGTGCGGGAGAAGGTGTCCCAGATCGACGGTCCCCTGCCGTCCTCCCGGGCGGCGCCTTCGATCTGGTAGGCCGCCGTGGCAGCCCCCCAGACGAAGCCCTCGGGGAACCTCAGCGCGCCGGAGTCCTGGGTCTCGCAGGACTTCTCGACGGACACGGTCATGTCCTCACCGCTCCATTCTTTGTCGCATTTGTGAGAGAGCGCTCTTTGGAGCATCAGGGTAGGGCGGCGAGCTGTCAAGAAAAATGCGACTGTAACCGTAACATCACAGCCGTTGACATCGTGTTGTGGGCCGACGATTCTTCCAGAGAGCGCTCTCACACTCCCCAAAAGACGTATACGGAGGAAGGTCTATGTCGCTCCTCTCCCGGTCTCACCGTGTCACCCTGGTGGCAGGCACCATGGGACTGGCGCTCCTCGCCACCGCCTGCGCGTCCTCGGAGACCAAGCCGTCGGCGGGTGACGGCAACGGCACCTCCGCAGAATGCGCCGCCTTCACCAAGTACGGCAAGCACGACGGCAAGACCGTCAGCATCTACTCGCCGATCCGCGACACCGAGGCCGACCTCTTCGAGAAGGCGTGGAAGCCGTTCGCCGAGTGCACCGGCATGAAGATCACTTATGAGGGCACCGGCGAGTTCGAGGCCCAGATCCAGGTCCGGGCCGACGGCGGCAACCCGCCGGACATCGCCTTCTTCCCCCAGCCGGGCCTGCTGGAGCGCTTCGCCAGGGCCGGGAAGCTCAAGCCCGCCTCCGCCGAGGTCAAGAAGCTCACCGACGAGGGCTGGTCGGCCGACTGGGCCAAGTACGCCACGGTCGACGGCACCTTCTACGGCGCTCCGCTGGGTGCGAGCGTGAAGTCCTTCGTGTGGTACTCGCCGAAGATGTTCACCGAGAAGGGCTGGGCCGTCCCCAAGACCTGGGACGAGCTCATGACGCTCACCAACACGATCGCCGGCAGCGGCGTCAAGCCCTGGTGCGCGGGCATCGAGTCCGGTGACGCGACCGGCTGGCCGGCCACCGACTGGGTCGAGGACATCCTGCTGCGTGAGCTCGGCCCCGAGGGTTACGACGACTGGGTGAGCCACAAGACCGCGTTCAACGACCCGAAGGTCGTCGCGGCGGTCGACAAGGTGGGTGCGATCCTGAAGAACGAGAAGTTCGTCAACGGCGGCTACGGCCCGGTCAAGTCGATCGCCAGCACCGCCTTCCAGGAGGGCGGCGTCCCGATCACCGAGGGCAAGTGCGCGCTGCACCGCCAGGCGTCCTTCTACGCCAACTTCTGGCCCGAGGGCACCAAGGTCGCCCAGGACGGCGACGTGTTCGCGTTCTACCTGCCGGGCAACGACCCCGCCAAGAAGCCGGTCCTCGGCGCGGGTGAGTTCGTGGCGGCCTTCACCGACCGTCCCGAGGTGCAGGCCGTGCAGGCGTACCTGGCCTCCGCGGAGTTCCCCAACGCCCGCATGAAGCTCGGCACGTACGTCTCCGCACGCAAGGGCGTCGACCCGGCCAACGCGCAGAACCCGATCGACAAGCTCTCGATCGAGATGCTTCAGGACCCGAGCACGATCTTCCGCTTCGACGGCTCCGACCTGATGCCGGCCGCCGTGGGGGCGGGCACCTTCTGGAAGGGCATGACGGACTGGATCAACGGCAAGGACACCAAGACGATCCTCGACTACATCGAGGCCTCCTGGCCCAAGTCCTGACGCCCGGCGGGCGGGTCCGGCCCCACGCGGTCCCACGCCGGCGCCGCGCGGCCCCACGCGTCCCGTGGGACCGGACCCGCCCGTCCAGGCCCGATCCTTCCAGGAGATCCCTCCGATGGACTTCGACTTCGCCGGCGAGCTTCCCAAGCTCGTCCAACTACTGACCGGCATCGCCGCGTTCCTCGTGGTGGTCGCGCTGATCGTGCTGCTGGTCGACAGCGTCCCCATGCGCTGGCGTGCCTGGTCCCATGCCACGGTCCTGCTCACCCCCGCGCTGGCGCTGCTCGCCATCGGCCTGGTGATCCCGGCCGTGCGCACCACCGTGCTGTCGTTCCTCGACGGCGACGGGCGGAAGTGGGTCGGCCTCGACAACTACGCCTGGATGTTCACCCAGCCCGACGCGTTGATCGTGCTGCGTAACACGCTCATCTGGGTGCTGCTCGTCCCGATCCTCGTCACCTCGGTCGGGCTGGTCTACGCGGTCCTGGTCGACCGCACCCGCTTCGAGTCGATCGCCAAGTCGCTGGTCTTCCTGCCCATGGCGATCTCCTTCGTCGGCGCGGGCATCATCTGGCGGTTCGTCTACGCCTACCGCTCCGAGGGGCAGGAGCAGATCGGCCTGCTCAACCAGATCGTGGTGTCCCTGGGCGGCGAGCCGCGGCAGTGGCTCCAGGAGCCCCCGCTCAACACGCTGTTCCTGATCGTGGTCATGGTCTGGATCCAGGCGGGGTTCGCCACCGTGGTGCTCTCCGCGGCGATCAAGGGGATACCCGCCGAGATCATCGAGGCCGCCCGGCTGGACGGGGCGACCCCGCTGCAGATGTTCTTCCGGGTGACGCTGCCGTCCATCCGCTCGGCCGTGGTCGTGGTGATGGTCACCCAGTCGATCGGCACGCTCAAGCTGTTCGACATCGTCCGCACCATGACCGGCGGCCAGTTCGACACCAGCGTCATCGCCAACGAGATGTACAACCAGACGTTCCGGTACCAGGAGCTCGGCCAGGGGTCGGCGCTCGCGGTCTTCCTGTTCGTCCTGGTGACGCCCATCGTGATCTACCAGGTCCGCCAGCGCAGGGAGGCCGTCAGGTGAGCGGGCGAGTCGGCCGGCACGACGCCGCGCGAACCGCGGGAGAGCGGACGGAGGAGGCGGCGTGACCACGTTGACCCAGACCGTGGCCCGGGCCGGGGCGGAGACCGCGCCACGGCGTGTGCGGCGGCGGCTGAGCGGCCGGATCGCCAGCGCGGTCGCGATCGCCATCGCCGTGCTGTGGACCACCCCGACCTTCGGGCTGCTGCTGTCCTCGCTGCGTCCGGAGGACCAGATCAAGACCACCGGCTGGTGGACGTTCTTCGCCGACCCCCAGATCACGCTGGAGAACTACCAGGAGGTGCTGTTCGGGGCCTCCTCGTCCTCCGGCCAGATGATGAGCTTCCTGATCAACTCGATCGTCATCACGGTCCCGTCGGTGCTCTTCCCGCTGGCCCTGGCCACCTTCGCCGCCTACGCGCTGGCCTGGGTGCCGTTCAGGGGACGTGAGTGGATCTACATCGGGGTGTTCGCGCTGCAGATCGTGCCGCTGCAGATGTCGCTCGTCCCGCTGTTGTCCTTCTTCTCGCAGGGCGTCGACCTCTTCGGCGTCCAGCTGCTGCCCGCCTGGGACCTGGAGGGCCCCGAGCGCTTCGTGCAGGTCTGGTTCGCGCACACCTGCTTCGCGCTGCCGCTGGGCGTCTTCCTGATCCACAACTTCATGTCCGAGCTGCCCGGCGAGCTCATGGAGGCGGCCAGGGTGGACGGGGCCAGCCACGGCATGGTCCTGCGCAAGCTCGTCCTCCCCCTGGTGGGGCCCGCGCTCGCCACCTTCGCGATCTTCCAGTTCCTCTGGGTCTGGAACGACCTCCTGGTCGCCCTGATCTTCGCCGGGGGCACCGCGGAGAACGCCCCGATGACGGTACGCCTGGCCCAGATGGCCGGTACCAGGGGCAACGAGTGGCAGCGGCTGACCTCCGGGGCGTTCGTCTCGATCGTCATCCCGCTGATCGTTTTCCTGTCGATGCAGCGCTACTTCGTCCGCGGCCTGCTCGCGGGCAGCGTCAAGGGCTGACCTCTCAGCCGCCCCGGCCGGGCCGCGCGCCGTTCCTCACCGAGCGGCGCGCGGCCCGGTTCCGGTGCCGGAGACCGGGCCGGCCGGGTGCCCGGGGCCGCGTTCCCAGGTGCGGTACGGCTCGTGCGGCTCCGCGTCCTTCCCGGCCGGCGCGGTGCGGCTGGCTCCACGTCCTTCCGGTGCGGGACGGTCCGGGGTCAGAAACGGCGTCCTTCCTCGTGCGCCGACCGGGCGGCCACGGGCCGGTCGGGCGAGGAGGGCTGGGCGGGGACGGAGTGTCCGCCGGGAACCGGCCGCGCGGGGACGGATCCGGGCTCGGCGGCGGAGACCGCCTGGCCGGACACGGTGTGACCGGACGAGGCGGGGACGTACCCGCCGGCCGGCGGGGTCTCGACCACCATGGTGTCGGCGGGCTCGGCCACGCTGTCGAGGACGGCGTGGGCGTGCTCCAGGTGCGAGGCCGCGACCAGGACGTCGTAGCGACCGGCGACGATCGCGCTGCGCGAGGCGAAGTCACGCTTCCCGCCGGTGAACAGGTGGTTGATGAAGCCGAACGCGGCACCCATCACAGTGCCCCACAGCGCCGCCCACAGCATGAGCATGAAGAACGACAGGGTGGTCGAGGTGAACAGGCCGAGGAACATGCCCACCACGGCACCGAAGAGCGCGCCGCTGCCCGCCCCGGCGAGCGCGGCACGCCCCTTCGTCATCCGGCCGGTGACGACCTCCTCCAGCCGCAGGTCGCTGCCGACGATCGCCACGTTCTCCACGGGGAAACCCGCGTCGGAGAGCCTGTCCACGGTCCGCTGTGCCGCCGCGTAGTTGTCGTAGCCCGCGAGGACCCTCCGGTCCACCACGACCTGTGTGTTCGGCCCGGTGGGTGTCTGTCTCATGTCTGCCCGCCTTTCGGAGTGGGGGATCGGCGTAGGGCCGACTACCCCGCCTCCGCGCGAGAATGCGCCGCCGCCGCGGACATCTGGCACGCCGGGGCGATCGCCGAGCCCACCGCGGAGGCCGGGGAGACAGGGGAGACGCGGGGAGACAGGGGGAGACACGCCGTCGGCCGCGGAGGCGCCGCCGTCCCCGGCCGGGGGATCACCGGCCCGGGTCCGGCGGCGCGGCCCGGTTCACCAGCTCTGGTGCAGCGGCATGCCCTCGGTGTAGCCGGAGGAGCTCTGCACGCCGACCACGGCGCGCTCGTGGAACTCCTCCAGGTCCGCGGCGCCCGCGTAGGTGCACGCCGAGCGCAGACCGGCCACGATGGAGTCGATCTGGTCCTCGACGCTGGGCATGGCCGGGTCGAGATACATCCTGGAGGTGGAGATGCCCTCCTCGAACAGCGCCTTGCGTGCCCGTTCGAAGGGGGAGTCGTCGGCGGTGCGCAGCTTCACCGCGCGGGCCGAGGCCATGCCGAAGTTCTCCTTGTACTTGCGTCCGTCCGGCGCGGTGCGGGTGTCGCCGGGTGACTCGTAGGTTCCGGCGAACCAGGAGCCGATCATCACGTTGGCGGCTCCCGCGGCCAGGGCCAGGGCCACGTCACGCGGGTGGCGGACACCCCCGTCGGCCCAGACGTGGCGGCCCAGGCGGCGGGCCTCGGTGGAGCACTCCAGCACCGCGGAGAACTGCGGGCGGCCCACACCGGTCATCATCCGGGTGGTGCACATCGCCCCGGGACCGACGCCGACCTTCAGGATGTCCGCTCCGGCGTCGACCAGGTCGCGTACCCCCGCGGCGGTGACGACGTTGCCCGCCGCCACCGGGACCGCGGGGTCGAGCGCGCGGACCGCGCGCAGGGCGGCGATCATCTTCTCCTGGTGGCCGTGGGCGGTGTCGACGACGAGGCAGTCCACCCCCGCCGCCAGCAGTTCCTTGGCCTTGGCGGCCACGTCGCCGTTGACGCCCACGGCCGCGGCGATCCTGAGCCTGCCCGCGGCGTCGACGGCGGGCCGGTACAAGGTGGCGCGCAGCGCGCCTGTCCTGGTCAGGATGCCGACCAGGCGGCCCTCGCCGTCCACGATGGGGGCGAGCCGGTGGCGGCCCTCGTGGAGACGGTCGAACGCCTCGCGCGGGTCGAGCCCGGCGGGCAGGGTCAGCAGGTGGTCGGACATGACCTGCGACAGCTGCGTGTACATGTCGACACCCGAGCAGTCGCTCTCGGTGACCACACCCACCGGCCGGTTGTCCCAGTCGACGATGATGATCGCGCCATGGGCGCGCTTGGGCAGCAGGTTGAGCGCCTCGCCGACCGTGGCGTGCGGGGTGAGGGTGAGCGGTGTGTCGTGCACCAGGTCGCGCTTCTTGACCCACTCGACGACGTCGGCGACGACGTCGATCGGGATGTCCTGGGGGATCACCGCGATCCCGCCCCGCCGTGCGACGGTCTCGGCCATCCGCCGCCCCGAGACCGCCGTCATGTTGGCGA
The DNA here is from genome assembly GCF_014204985.1 of Streptosporangium becharense. NCBI lineage: Bacteria > Bacillati > Actinomycetota > Actinomycetes > Streptosporangiales > Streptosporangiaceae > Streptosporangium > Streptosporangium becharense. The sequence continues at coordinate 5,850,976 of NZ_JACHMP010000001.1, forward strand.
CGACGACGGGGATGGTCGTTCCGGTGCCGTCCTGCGTGGAGAGGTCGACGGCCAGCCGGGAGCCGACCGAGGAGCGCGACGGAACCATGAACACGTCGCTGTAGGTCAGGTCGTAGGCCGGTGCCATCCCATTGAGAAATTTCACGTTCATCCACCTTATCCCGTGAATTGGCAGACAGGAGCGTTCCCCGTTTCGGGGGAGTCCATGAGGACCGACCGCTGGGAAAGGGAGGCTAAGATCCGGTTTGCGTGAATCGAAAGGCCGACTGGAGGCGCTGTGATCGTGGTTGACCGGCCCGAGATGCTTGTCATCGGCCATGCCGTGCGGACGTCGAACGCCGACGAGATGGAGCCGGGCCGCGGACGGCTCGGCGCGCTGTGGGCGCGGGCGAGCGTGCCCGGCGCCTTCGCCTACGTGCCGGGGCGGGTGGACGAGAACCTCTACGCGGTTCTCACCGACTACGAGAGTGACCACCACGGCGCCTACACCCAGATCGTCGGGGTCGCGGTGCGCAGTGCCGCGGCGCTGCCCGAGGGCATGGTGGCGGTACGGGTCCCGGCGGTGCCGTCGCTGAAGCTGGAGGCCAGGGGGCCGATGCCGGGGGCCCTGCTGGAGTCGTGGCAGCGGCTGTGGAAGCACACCGAGTCGGGGGGGACCCCGGCGCGGGCCTTCACCACCGATCTGGAGGTGCACCACCTGGGGGGCGTCGACATCTACGCGGCGATCTTCCCGCCGATGGGCTGAGCCCGGCGCCGTCGTACCGGGCCGGGCACGCCGCCGAGGCGCCGGCGGAGTTCGGGGTGGAGCCGGTGCCCCCGTGCCGGGCCGGGCACCGGGTACTGAGCCGGGCACCTCGTACCGGGCCGGGCACCGCCGGGCCGGGCCTGGCGTCTTCGCGCCGGGCTCAGCCCACCGGGGCGGGCTCAGTCGTCGTCCGGCGGCGCCGGGTGGCGTACCGGCCGGTGGGCAGTCCAGTCGCCGGGCCTCGATCCCCGGCTGCGCCGCAGGCGCTCTCTCCGACCGCTCCGGGCCTCACTCCGCCCGCCCGCCGCCCGGCCGCGGGAACGGCTTGAGCGAGAACACGACTTCCAACGGCGCCTCGAAGCACACGACTTCCCAGCACTCGGCTTCCAACGGCACATCGAAGTACACGACTTCCAACGGCACGTCGAAGTGCTCGGCGATGCGCAGGGCGAGGAAGAGGCTCGGGCTGTACTCGCCGCGCTCCAGACAGCCGGCGGTCTGGTTGCGGCCGTCCAGGGCGGCCGCCGGATCCTTGCCTGATCCCGGCGGTGAGCATGGCGGCGGGCGGCCGATGAGCACGGACGCCGGGGTGGGCCGCGTCCACCGGCGGTCAGGCCGGCAGCCCCATAAGGCCACGTCAGCAGCCCCACAAGGCCACGCCAAATTCGCCGGTTTGGGTAATTTATCCAGAATTTATGAGCGTCTGAAATCGGACAAATAGCTATAAGCGTGCCATTTCGGAATGTCCTTGGGCGGCTCCATGAGGTCGTGCGACGAAAGCTTGTGATCCGTGACGAGGTCAAGGGGCTGCGCCGCAAAGTTGCAGCAAGCTTCACAAGCGGCTCAAGCGACCCACAAGGGTGATTCGCCACCCTGGGGAGGTAATCGGTCCAGGGGTCCGCGACGGGTCCCCGCCAGGGGGGCGACCTCGAAACCATGTGAGGCATTCGCGCCGGTGTCCTGCGAGGACGCGGAAACACCTTCTTCGCAGAAGGGGACCTGCTTCACCCCCGCCGGGATCCGCATTCCAGGGGAAGGCGCGCATGCGTAGCCGAAGAGCCGGCTGACCTCGCGAAGACGGCACTTCTGTCCTCTTCGCGCAGGTCACGGTAATGCGCGCGATCGAGAGACCCCGATCTCAGGACCGATTCCTGCTCCACATTTCCGTGCCGTGCCCGGTGCGCGGCCTCAGTACCGGAGAAATCTCCTTGACCACGTCATTCCACCGCGCCTCCGTTCGGCGGGTCGCGGCTCTCGCCCTCGCGGCGGTGGTCGGCTCCCTCGCCGCACCCTTACCCGCGACGGCCGCGGCGGGTTCCGCATCATCGCGGGACGCGAAAACGACGGCCGAAGTACCCGAGATCAAGCTCACCCATCTGGGTGACCTCGAGACCTCCCAGGGCACACTCGGCAACATCAACAACAAGGGCCAGATCGCCGGAAGCATAGGTCATGGCACAGACAGCGCCAGGCCGTCCAGAGCTGCCCTGTTCTCCTCCGGGGGGAACACCAATATCCATGAGCTCCTCACGGGGCGAATCTCCAGCGCGGCCCAGATAGTCAACAACCGCGGCAGCGTGCTCGGTTGGGGCAGGGAAGAATACGCCTTCAATCGCTTCCTTTACCAGGGCGGCGAGGTGCGGTGGCTGAGTGAAGCCTATGACGCCGTAGAAGACATGAACGACAAAGGGCAGATGACAGGGGGTAACTGGATACGAGACGCGGGCGCCTCCACGCTGCTGCTGGGGAAACAGCCACCGGGTACCGAAACCGGTCAGATCACTGCAAAGGCGCTGAACAACTCCGGTTCGGCCGTCGGCATCATCAACCGGGGGGGTAACAGTTTCGACGCCTTCCGCAGCACGCCAGGTCAGCCCCTGGCCTTCCCGCGAGACTCCCTGGTCTACGAGAGTGGTGACTTCGAAAGTCATCATGTCCAAGCCCTCGACATCAACGACAACGGCGAGACCGCCGGCTTCGCGCTGAGCGAGGCCGGCGGCGAGATCGCGGTGATCTGGGACGAGGACGGAGAAGCCCACAGGCAGCACACCGACTTCGGCGGCAGGGTCAGTGCGATCAACAACGCCGGTGTGGGCGTCGGAGTGCATCTGGCCGCCAACGGCGCGCCACGAGCCGCCCTCTACGTTGACAACCAGGCAGTCGACCTGACCGACCTGGCACGGGCCGCGGGCTACGACGTGACCCTCCGGTACGCCACCGGTATCAACGACCGCGGTGAGATCGCCGTCATCGGCCGGTTGGGCAAGCAGACGATCTGGGACCAGGCATACCTGATCGACCTCGGAACCCGGCCCGTCATCGACGCGCTCACCGTCGAGACCCAGAGGTATCCCTCCACGGAGTGGACCTCCGTGCCGGACGGCGCGGGCAGAACGGTCGAGGGCAACAAGGTCCGCGTCACCACCCGGGTCACCAACCCCAGCGGCTTCCCGCTGACCGCGGAGGTCCGGCTGGTCGACGGGGTGAGCGGCCGGAGCATCGTCAAGGGAGCGCAGATCCTCGAGCTGGACCCGCACGAGACGGTCACCGCGCGTGAGATCTGGGACACCACGGACTGGGCCTGGGAGAAGATCGCCAAACCGCAGTCGGACCGTGCGGTGGTCGCGAAGCTCTACTACGGCGGCACGCCGGTGGACGACGAGACCGAGGGCATCGTCATCACGCCGAAGCCCGTGGTGGCGGTACACGGCTTCCGCAGCGACGCCGAGGACACCTTCGGTGAGTTCGACGAGATGATGAAGGAGCTGGGGCATCCGGAGGGCCACGTGTTCGCGGTCGGCGACGGCCAGGCGGAGGGCCGGATGGACACCGGCGAGAAGTGGAACCCGCTGCACGAGAGCTACCGCGTGTGGCAGAACGTCGACGAGCTGGCGACGTACATCGAAGGCGTGCGCAAGAAGACGGGTGCCTTCTACGTCAACGTGGTGGCCCATTCGATGGGTGGTCTGATCACGCGGCAGTACGTCCAGACGAAGATGCCGAGCACACCGGACCACAAGCCGGCGGTGACCCGCCTGATCGGGATGGGCGTGCCGAACGCGGGCAGCCCGTGCGCGGACATGCTCGTGGAGAAAGCGATCATAGAGAGGCTGTCCCCCTGGTACCCGGCGGTCATCGAGCTCACCACGGATTGGATGATCGGTGAGGAGGAGAAGCGCAACGGGTTCAACGACAGGATCACGAACCTGAGGGGCGTGCGGGCCTCCAACCTCGTCGGCGTGAAGCTGCCGGTTCCCTGCACCACGATGATGGACCCGTTCCCGCACCTGGGCGACACCGTCGTTCCGTGGTGGAGCGCGCTGCTCCCCCTTCCCGGTTGGGACGATCACCACTCCGCCGTCATGCCTCACTCGTTCATGACGTTCTCCGAGGACATGTTCAAGGAGTACGTGCTGCCGCGGCTGGCGTCGCTGACGTTCGGCGCCCCCGACCCCGACCCCGTCCCCGGCCTGACGGGCGAGCGGTCGGCCGCGAAGCCGGACCGGAAGGCCGGCGCGACCGTTCCGGCCGCTGACGGCGCGGGACAGGAGAACTCGCTGTCGGTGTTCGCCGGACCGGCGGCGACGGTGGAGCCGGGCCAGACGGCGAAGCTGCCGTTGCAGGTGCCGCAGGGCCTGGCGTTCGGCGTCACCGGCGTGCTGCCCGAGACGGTGGGGCTGGCGCTGCGGGACCCGTCGGGCAAGGTGACCGCCTCCTACACGGCGGGCAGCGACCAGGCCAAGCAGCCCTTCCAGGGGCTGAGCGCCACTGACCCGCAGGCGGGTGCGTGGACGCTGGAGGTGACCAACACGGCCGCGCAGGCGGTGAAGGCCGACCTGGCCGCGTGGGTCACCGGCAACCCGGTGAAGGTGGCGGCCGAGACCGAGGCGGCGGACGACGGCCGGGTGACGGTGAAGGCCGCGGTCACCGACGGCGGGCAGCCGGTCACCGGCGCGACGGTGCAGGCGTGGCTGGTCGGGGTCGAGCAGGCCTCGGCCCGCGTCGAGCTGACGCTGAACGACGACGGCGCCAGCGGCGACGGCGCCGCCGGTGACGGCGTCTACGGCGCGCGCACCGACGCCCTGGCCGATGACCGGTACTACCTGGTGACCAAGGCGGACACGGCCAAGGGCCTGCGGACCGACCGCGGGATCGTGGAGGTGGCCAAGCCCGACACCCGCGAGTTCGAGCTCAAGCTGTCGGCCACGCCGGGCGGGTCGGTGACCGCGTCCCCGGCGCAGGACAAATACCGGGCCGGCACCGAGGTGAAGCTCACCGCGACCCCCGAGGCCGGGCGGGTCCCGATCGGCTGGACCGTCGACGGCGAGAAGCGGGGCCCGGGTGCGCTGACCATCACCATGGACGGCCCGCACACGGTGGAGGCCCGGTTCGGCACCTACACGGTGACCGAGATCGGCGCGCTGCCCGGCGGGGATGCGTCGCGGACCGAGGCCGAGTCGCTGAACGACCGCGGTCAGGTCGCGGCCACGGTGGCCGACAAGGACGGCAAGCGGCGCGCGGTGCGCTGGCAGGACGGTGCGTTCACCGAGCTGGCCGGGCCGGCCTGCACCGACGGCGCGGTCAAGTGCGAAGCCGCCGCCACGGGCATCAACGAGGCCGGGGAGGTGGTCGGCTGGGCCCACGCGTCGGTGGGTGGTGGCAACGCCGAGCACGCCGTCGTCTGGCGCGCCGACGGCTCGGTCACCGACCTGCAGCCGGGCACCTCGTCGAACTCGAGCGCCGTCGTCCTGAACGACAACGACCAGACGCTCGGTTACACGAGGTCCGGGGGCGTGCTCTGGGATCAGGGGGCCACGGTCACGCTGCCTGCGGACTACGCCGGAGGAGGTTACGGCTACGACAACGAGTGGAGCCAGAACCGTCTCCCGCGGATCAACGGCAGCGGCGCGGTCGCGGGCGGCTACGCCCGCAGCCGCAACTCCGACGGCAGCATCCGGGACACCGGTCCGATGCTGTATGCCCGCGATGTGCTGACCAAGCTCCCGGGCACGGTCGAGGGGTGCGTCGAGACGGGCGGCCGGGCCTCCGACGTCAACGACGCCGGCCTGGTGGTCGGCACCCTGCGGTGCGGCCGCTACGAAGGCACGACGACCAAGCACGCATATGTGTGGAAGGACGGTGAGCCGACCGATCTGGGCGCCGGTGAGGCGACCGCGGTCAACGACCACGGGGTGATCGCCGGTTCCGACCCGGGGGATCTCCGCAACGTGCTGAAGCCGCCGGTGCTGTGGGTCGACGGTGTGAAGCACCAGCTGTCGGGCGTGCTGTCACGGCCGTGGTGCCCGGGGGACGCCCAGAAGACGACCCAGCCGTGCGTGGGCGTCGGGGAGGTGCTGGACCTCAACTCCTCGGGCCAGATCCTGGTGCGGGGCTTCGTCCGCGACCGGTCGGCCGCACAGGCCGGGTTCGTCCAGACCGGGCGGGCGCTTCTGCTGACCCCCACCCCCGCCCGGGCGGACCTGGAGGTCAAGCACACGGTCTCGGTCGCCGAGCCGGGTCCGGGGTCGAAGGTGACCTGGACGGCCACGGTGACCAACAAGGGCGAGCACGCCGCGACCGACGTCCGGCTGGACGTGCTCGTTCCGCAGGAGGTCACCGGCGCGGCCTGTGAGACCTGGCGGGGCGTCTGCACCGCGATCAACGGCGGGTTCCGCAACGTGGCCGAGGTCCTGGAGCCGGGCTGGAGCGCCACCGTCGAGGTGACCGCCACCGTCCCGGCCGACGCGGCCGAGGGCACGGTGCTCAAGGCCAGGGCGACGGCGGCCAGCACGGAGGTGGTCGACCCCGAGCCCGACAACAACGCCGCGGAGGCCACCGCCACGGTCCGTCACGCGCTGAACCGCACCGCGATCAGCTGGGCCGACCCCGTCCGTGTCGATGAGACCAGTCACGAGGTCGAGGTGACGCTGACCAACCGCGGGGACAAGGCGATGCCCGTCAAGGCCGTCGCCACCGAGAGTCCTTTCCGTCAGATCAACGACTGTCCGAGAGGGGATGAGAAGCTCGAGCCCGGGACCGGGTGCACCGTGAAGGTGATGTTCGCGCCGACTCAGGTGGGACCGGCGAGCGGGAAGCTCACCTTCACCACCGAGGGCACCGAACCGTCGCATGTGGTGACCCTCACCGGCCGGGGAATCGAGCGCAACGCCAAGCCGGTGATCAAGTTCCTGCCCGGCCCCACCCGGGGCACCGTGGGCCGGCCGTTCACCCTGCGCTACGAGTACACCGACGCCGACATCACCGACACCCACACCGCGGTGATCGAATGGGGTGACGGACCCGGTGTCGAGGTTCAGGTGGCGCCGAACCCCGCCGGCGGCGGCGGTATCATCACCGCGACCAGGACCTTCGAAGCCCCGTTCACGGGAGAGGCCCTGCTGGGGGTGACCGACAGCAAGGGCGACATAACTTGGGCCTACGATGCCACGGTGTCCTACGTCATCGAGGAGGCGGGGTCCAACACCGCTCCCGTCGTGACCGCGGGCCCGGACGTCGAGCTGACCGTGAACGAGACGCTCAACCGGGTGGTGTCCTTCACCGACCCCGGCTCCACGTCCTGGACGGCGACCGTCGACTACGGCGACGGCGCCGGCCCTCAGCCGGTGACCCCGGCCGGGCAGGAGATCACCCTGGAGCACCGGTGGGCCACCGCCGGGACGTACCCGGTCATCGTGACCGTGCGCGACGACGGCGGCCTGCAGACCTCGGCGGTCTTCACCGCCACCGTCGTTCCAGGGCAGACGCCCAACCAGGCGCCCAGGGTGGAACTGGACGGACCCTCCGCCCTCGCGGAGGGAAGCACCTGGCGTACCGACGCGGTCGTCACCGATCCCGACTCCACCGCCTGGAGCGCGACCGTCGACTACGGCGACGGTTCGGGGCCGAGGGCCGTGCCCGTGGACGGCGGGAAACTGCCGGTGGAACTCGTCGCCACCGACGACGGTGAGCGCACCGTCACGGTGAAGGTCACCGACGACAAGGGCGCCACCGGAACGGCCAAGCTGACGGTGAAGATCATCAACAAGGCACCCCAGGCGGTGCTGAAGGAGCCGGCGACCGCCGAAACGATCGTGGCCGTGGGCGCCGCGGTGCCGCTGAAGGCGACCTTCACCGACGAGGGCGTCGCCGACACCCACACCGCCACCTGGACCATCGGCGACCAGCGGATGACCGGGGCCCTGGCCGAGCACGACGGCGTGGGCACGGTCGCCCACACGCACACCTTCACCAAGGCTGGCCGCTATCCGATCTCGGTGACGGTCACCGACGACGACGGCGGCACCATCACCACCGACACCGTCGGCGGGAAGAAGGCGTACGTGACCGTCTACAACACGACCGGCACGCTGTTCGCCGAGGGGAAGGTGGCCTCACCGGCCGGCTCCTGCCGGCTGAACACCGCCTGCGACACGGCGGGCACGGCGACCTTCACCATCGCAGCCGCGTACGTGCTGCCGGACTACGGGCCGACGGGCGAGGTGGAATACGACGTCCCCGGTCTCAGGCTGCGCGGCCAGTCGTACACGGTGCTCGCCGCCGCGGACGGCACGGCGTTCCTACGCGGAGAAGGAGTGCTGCTCGACGGCGTCGTCGAGGTCACGTTCGAGGTCACGGCCATCGATGCCGCAAAGACCGGCTACGACCAGCTCGGGGTGAAGGTCTGGCGCAAGAACGGTGAGCTGGTCTACGACAACCAGCGGGACGGCGTCTCGTCGTTCGTGGACGGCACCGTCCAGATCACCGGCTGAAGCCGGGGGTTCTGCGGGCTTCCCTCGATCCATGGGGAAGCCCGCAGGCGCCCACCCGGTCGGCTCCCACCGCGGAGCGGACCGGGTGGGGAAGCGGTGCGCACCGGCGTCCGAGCCCGGGGCCCTCGCGCCGGGCTCAGCCCACCGGGACGGGCTCAGTCGTCGTCCGGCGGCGGATCGGGCAGCCGCCAGCCGGAGACGATGAGCGGCAGCACGAAGTGCGTCATGAACAGCGCGATCGCCAGCATGAGCAGCGCCACTCCGGGGACGGAGTAACCGCGTCCGTGGTAGAGGCTCACGGCGAGCGTCGCGGCGAACAGGGCGACCAGGATCCCCGTCATGATGCGGTGGGTGATGCCGACGGCCCGCAGGCGCTCACTCACCTGGCGCTCGTCCAGGTCGCGCTCGGCCAGGGCGGTGACGCCGCGGGTGGCGACGTTGAGCAGCGTCACCGAGGGCAGGTAGACCACCAGGATGGCCGCCCACAGGACGACGTCGGCCCAGCTGGCCCCGCCGTCGGCCCAGCCGGCCCCGGCGCCCGGCGTGACCCAGGTGACGACGGCGTTCACCCAGAAGGTCGCCAGCGCGAAGGCCACCGCCCCGGCGAGCAGCCGCCTGCGGGCCCGGGTGGCGTACCAGCCGGGAAGGTAGTCGCGTTGCATGGCCTCCAGCTGGCTCCGGCGCCAGCGTGTCTTCCAACCCCTCACGGCTTTCACCCCGTCCTACCGCTGCCCAGCCGCGGGAACGGCCTGAGCGAGAACACGACTTCCAGCGGCACGTCGAAGTACTCGGCGATGCGCAGGGCGAGGAAGAGGCTCGGGCTGTACTCGCCCCGCTCCAGGTAGCCGATGGTCTGGTAGTGGACGCCCAGGGCGGCCGCCAGATCCTTGCGCGAGATCCCCCGTTCGGCCCTCAGCACCGAGATCCGGTTGTACACGTCTTCCGCGGGCATCCCAGTAGTCTCCCAGCACTCAGATCCCCTGCGCGGCCAGTTGGCGCTCGGCGAGGCGCGAGCCCGACTCGCGGCGGGTGACCCGGCGGATCAGCCAGGGCACCAGCAGCGTCCCGGCCACCGTCCACGCCGTCAGCGCCGCTGCGGCCCACGGCAGCCGCCAGCTGCCGCCGATCTCGGCGGCGAGCATGGTGTCGGGCAGGAAGGCGGCCCGCAGGCCCAGGCCCTGCCAGTAGAGCGGGAACGCCTGGGAGACCCACTGCACGGCCTCCGGCATGAACGTGACGGGCAGCATGACCCCCGAGGTGACCATCAGGATCATCGTCGGCAGCGCCAGGATCCCCGCCCCGGCCTTCGGGCCGGGGAGCATGCAGCCGATCGCCGCTCCCAGCGGCACCACGGCGAGCGTGCCCAGCAGCGTCACCCAGGCCAGGGTCACCCAGTCGCGGGGCATCGCGACGTTGCCCAGGGCCACTCCCGTGGCCAGGATCAGCGTGCCCTGGACGACGATCTGGCACAGGACGGTCACCGCCCGCCCCACGAGGTAGGCGGGGACGCCGCCGGGGATGCTCCGCAGCCGCAGGAGGGTGCCGTCCTCGCGGTCGGTGGCGATCGCGATCGGCAGCGTCATCAGGCCGTTGGAGAAGACGGTGAAGGCCAGGAAGCCGATCGTCATGTATGTGCCGCTGGAGACGTTCGTGCCCTCCACCTGCTGGTCGCCGATCCACGCCGTCAGCATGACGAAGACCCCGACCGTGCCGACCAGCGTGGTGATCAGCTCCCGGCGGTCCTTGACGAGGTGCGCGTGCTCCAACCAGCCGCGCCGCAGCCCGATGCGCAGTGCCTTGGCGTTCATGCGGCCCTCCCGATCAGGTTCAGATAGCTCTCCTCCAGCGACGGCCGCCGGACCTCCAGGCCCGGCACGGGGCCGTCGAACCTGCGGTGCAGCTCCCAGGCCGCCCGCGAGGGGTCCGCGGTGCGCAGGACCCGCTCCTCGCCGTCCTCCACCCAGCGCACGTGCGACTCGCTCCGCACGGCCGCGGCGAGTTCGGCCGGGGTGCCGCAGACGGCGATCTCACCGGCGATCAGGATCGCGGTGCGGTGCGCCAGCTTCTCGGCCTCGGCGAGGTCGTGGGTGGTGAGCAGGATCGTGATGCCCTCCTCCGCCGCGAGCCTTTGGACCAGCAGGTGGAACTCGCGCCGGGCCTCCGGGTCGAACCCGGTGGTCGGCTCGTCCAGGAACAGCAGCTCGGGGCGGCCGACGATGCCCAGCGCCACGTCCAGCCGCCGGCGCTGACCGCCCGACAGACGGCTGACCCGCTGCGCGGCCTGGGCGGTCAGGCCGAGTGCGGCCAGCAGCTCGTCGGGGTCGCGGGGGTCGTCGTAGAAGGAGCCGATGTGGGCGAGCAGCTCGCGGGCGCTCCACCGGGGATGGTCGCGCCAGCTCTGCAGGACGATGCCCAGCTTCGCCCGCCAGGACTCACCGGCCCGTTCGGGGTCGGCCCCGAGCACGCTCACCTCGCCCGCCGAGCGGTTCCGGAAACCCTCCAGGATCTCGATCGTGGTGGTCTTCCCGACTACTAAATTGAGGGATATATCCACTGATCAGCCAAAACGGGAGGAAGCGTGAAGCTCACCGTCGATTACGCCCGGATCAGCCAGGACAGGACCGGGGCAGCACTCGGAGCCGACAGTCAGCACAGCGAGAACGAGGAGTTCGGCGAGGAGATCGGTTTCCCGGTGCAGGCGAGCTACACCGATAACGACCGTTCGGCCAAGGCGCGCCCTGACGGCACGTTCGCCGACCGTCCCGACTATGACCGGATGATCGACGACATCCGCGCGGGCATCATTGCCGTGATCATCATCTGGCACGCCAACCGGCTACACCGCAACGTCGAGGAGGCGAACCGTTTCATCAAGGTTGCCCTTGAGTACGGAGTTCGCCTGTTCTCAGTGAAGCGGGGCGGGGAGTACCGGCTGACAAGGGCATCCGGCCGTGCCGACCTGTTACGCGACACGGTGACCGCGCAGGAGGAGAGCGAGCACCGAGGGGAACGGGTGGCGCTTGCTCGCAGGCGGCAGGCCCGCACCGGCACTTACGGTGGAGGCGTGCGCCCGTACGGATGGGGAGTGGACACCGGCCGTACCCGCCGCGTGTGCATCAACCCCAAGGAGTCGCCCGAACTGCGCGAGTACCGGGACGTCCCGGTACTGGACATGGGCCAGCACAACCAAGAAGAGGCCGAGGAGATCCGGCGATGGAAGAGAGACATACTCGCCGGAGTATCCATGAACCAGGTATTGGCTGATCTTGCCGACCGGAAGGTACTCACCGTGGCTCAGAAGGACGGTCGCATAGTGCGCAGAGGCGGTGAGCAGGTCAAACACGGCGGGTGGAATTCCAAGACCGTGCAGCAGATCCTGACCCACCCCCGCACGGCCGGACACTCGGTCTACCGGGGGGAGATCGTAGCGCGCAACGTCTATCCGCCGATCATCACCGAGGATGAGCGCCAAGCACTGATCACCTTGTTCGCTGACCCGACGCGCAAGACCAGCCCAGGCAACACGCCCAAGTGGTTGGGCAGCCTGATCTATGAGTGCGGTTTCTGCAAGCAGGCCGGAGACCGCAATCAGGACGGCAGCCCGGTTACCGCGATCGTTCGCAGGAACTCCCAAGGTTTGCTCACTTACCAGTGCAGGGACAACGGGCATTGTTCGACCCCCGCCGAGGCAGCGGATGAGTTCGTACAGCAGGTCATGATCGCGCGCCTGTCGCGTGAGGACATTGCCGATCTGTTGCCGCAGCATGCCAGCGTGGACGTGACCGCCCTACGCGAAGAACTCACCCTGTTGGACGCCCAGGAGAAGGAGATCGGTCTGTCACTGGCCCGGAAGACGCTGAGTCTCACCGTGGCGGAGGTCGCGCAAGCCGAGATCGACAAGCGACGCAGGGAGATCAACACCCAGATCACGGCCGCGTCGTCGGAGCATCCGCTACAGGAGTTTGTGATCTCCGACGACGCGGCCCGGACATGGAACCAGCTCACGCGAGGTCGTAAGCGCGAGATTATCCGGATGCTGGTCACGATCACTCTGTGGCCTGTCGGGCGGGGGAAGCGGGCACCGATCCACCAGCGCGTGACGATCGTTCCGAACCTCTGATTCTGCCCCACGACGAAGCCGCCCCCGCTGAGCACGAATCAGCAGGGGCGGCCCTTGACGTTATCGCGTGGTGCGCAGCAGCAGCGCCAGCCGATCACGCTGCCGTTCCGACAGCGGAGGCCAGCCACTCACCATCTCGCGGATGAACTCCGCATACTCCGACGTCTCCGCCGCTACCGGCTTACTACCCGTGGCGCTACGGGCGCGTGACTTGCGGCGGTTGTCCTGTCTCGTCTCCCTACTGTCCCCCTGCCCAAGATCACCGACCCCGGTCGTTCTGTGCCACCTCCCGTCATCGGCCCGCCCACCCGCCCAGGGGTCCGCACCGGCCCGCCGCCGCACACCAGCACAGGCCCCGCACCCCCAGACAGGCATAGTCGGAGCCTTCGGCACGCCCTCCCAGCGCGCATCACCACCGCCGAGAGCTGAGCTGCCGGGCGCAGCCCGCCCACCGCGCGCCACCACCCCCGAGCGTCGAACCGCCGCGCAGGCCGTCTGCGCTCGCGGACTCACTTTCCCACTCCGCCTACCGGTAGTAGTCCGGCCACCGGGCCTCCCTCACCCGCCGCGCCTGATCCGCCCACGTCCGCTTGACCTGCCGCTCCTGTGACGACATCCACGACCGATCCCGCCACCACTCGACCACCGACGCCACGACCACGAAGGCCACCGTCACGATCGCCAGCGCCGCCAGAGGACCACTCATCGCGCCACCTCCCGCGCGTACTCGCTCCCCGAGACCCTGCGGACCTGCCGCCCGTCCTGCCACGTCCACGTGGTCACCCGCCACCACGGGTCACGCCGGATCACATACGCCTCCGCCACCGCCGGACTGCTTGAGCGCTGCTCCGCCCACCGCGCGACCTGAGGCCACGTCGTCGTGACCGTCCGCGCCTCGATGCGCCAGCCCTCGTTCAGGGTGGCACCGACCACGTACCGCTCCACCGGCCACGGCGTATACCGCTGCGCCTGTGCCCGCTGAATGTAGATCTGGTGACGGAACTCCCGCCGGATCAGGGCGACGATCACCCCAGCGAGACCGAGCCATACCGCGAAGGTCATGAGCACCGTAGAGCTACCTCCCGAAAGCTAGAAGAGTGTGACTTCGCCCAGAGAGCACGCTTGCCCCGGCAAGGTGACTGCCGGAACATCCAGCGCCACCCCATCGGCCCGTGCCCTCACCCGCTCCAGCTCCGCCCGCCAGCGCCGCCGCTCCGCCACCATCCGCAGCAGCAACAGCCCGCGTGACGGCACATCCGGATCACTCGCCGACGCCCGCCGCCACACATACCGGTGCCGGTCGCTCTGCTGCTCCGCTTGCATCCCGAGCGCCGCCAGCGCCCACGCCCGCCGGTCGGCCTTGTGCTCCCCCATGGTCTTGCCCGACCACTTGCGCGACACCAGCACCCGCCGCCCGGCATAACCCAAGTGCGCCGCCCGATGCGCCTTGCTCCGGCACCGCCCCGGCAGCAACCCCTGCTTGGCGCCCTTCGGCTGTACTCCGTACCGCAGCCAGTTCGCGCACGTCGGCGCGCACGGCTCCCACCGCAGCGCCGCCACCAGCCGCCCCACGTGATCCCGCCGCGCCACATCATCGGCGCCGTCCCCGACCGGATCACCCAGGCTCTTGGTCAGATACTTCGCCAGGTACCGAACCCGCTGGTCAGCATCCGGCGTACCCGCCAACACCCCTTGAACGTCGAGCTGAGCCCCGAACCGCACCACATGCAGCGGCTCCGCGTCCGCGTCCGCATCCAGCCGGTCAAGAGCCTCATCCCAGGTCGGCAGCACCGCCCCGGAGACCGGATCGACGTAACCTGTGTCCTCCGACCACACCGGCAGATGCTCCCCGTCGAAGCGGACCTCATCGGCCGCGGGCCACCACACCTGGTGATACGTCGCCGCCACGACCTGTCGCAGCTCCGCACGGGGCAGCGTGCCCCGAATCGCCATGTGCAGGTGCGGCGCCAGCCGCTTCTGTGGCTCCACCGTGGCGAAGTACTGCACGTCGAACCCCGCCACCCGGCGAAGGTTCTGCACGAACCGATCGATCAGCTTGGAGAAGTGCAGCGCGTCCCGTGCCGCCCGCCGGTAGTCGTAGCTGTCCGGGTCGACCGGGACCCCGTTGCGCACCCGCCCATACGACGGCAAGGTGAGCGTGAGGAACATCGACGGCCGGAACACCTTCCCGTCCGGGGAGGCGAATGTGCGCCCGAGCGTCGTGTCCCGCATCACCCGCCGAGGCAGATCCGGCGCGTCCTGCCGCCGCCGCGTCGAGCGGGTACGCGGCCCGCCCGTCCGGCCCGCCACGCTCCCGGACATCCCCGCCGTGATGATCTCAGCGTCCACATCGGTAATCGCCGCGTCCAGATCCGCCACCGCCGCAGCCTCACCCGCGTGCTCCGCCTCGTCCCGCTGGGCTTGCAGGTCGGCCCGGAACTCGATCAGCCACCGCTGTTCCTCGTTCGCCTTCACCGCCGAGGCGACCGGTTCGGCCTCCAGATGCCAGCCCTCCCGGCACTGCGCCATCCGTATCTGACGGGTCCGCCGCGCGCACGGCGGACACGCGCTTTCCAGCGTCGCCCCGCACGGCACGGCCACCACCTCACGCCGCCCCGTGCGTACATCCGTCCGCCAGTACGGCACCGGCCGGATACACACCCCATGCTCGGTCGCGACCTGTTCGGCGACCTGCCGGGCCAAAAGCCGCGCCTCCCGCAGGACACGCGGCCCCCGCTGCTCAACCTCAGCGGCCAAGCCACCCCCGCCCGCAGCCGGGGTCACCGTCGAACTCCCCCGCGTCGAGGTCGAACTCCGCGCCGTCGAACATCTCCGCGTCGAGATCGAACCCTTCGCCGTCGAGATCGAACCCGTCGAGGTCGAGTCCTTCGCCGTCGAGGTCGGACGGTTCGCCGCCGATGTCTGCGCCCACCACGGCCCGCTCCCCGCAGGCCCGGCACTCGACCACTCCCCGGATCACGTCTTGCCAGAGCCGGTCATCCACCCCGCAGGACGCGCAGCTCAGCCCGTACAACACCACGTAGAGCGTCATCACACCGCCTCACTCACGACCGAGTACCGCAGGACCATCTGCCGGATATCGGCATCCGAGACGTACGCCGCCCGCACCCGCACCGGCTCCGGCGCGTTCTCCAGCCGCACATACGCCACCCCCGCCCCGACGCTGGGGTCAGACGGGTCACGCGGGATCTGATCAGCCAGCGCGCCCCGATCCCGCGCCCCATCCCCGAGGACCATGTCCACCTGTTCGGCCTCATCCAGCCGTAGCGCGATCCGGTCGGGAAACAGGTTGCGGATGCTCAGTACGTCTTTGCGCGGGTCCTGGAGTGCGGCCAGGACACCCACCCCGACCGCGCGGCCCTGCGTGGTCAGCGTCGCCAACGCCGCCATGATCCGCACCTTGAGATCCCGGTCCCGCTGATAGGCGGTCAGGAACGCCACCTCATCGACGATGACGAGAATGAACGGGTCTTGCGTGGACGGCTCGTGGCTGCGCCGCACCCCCGCATACCGGCCCGCCCGCTCCTGCATCACCGCCACCGCCGCTTCCAGCAGCTCCGCGCAGTCCTCCGGCGTGCCCGCGTACCGATCGAACAGCTCCAGCCCGAAAGACAGCTCCATGAGCTTGGGGTCCAACGCCCACAGCTCCACCAGACCCTCACCGGCCGCAGGCAGCAGCCCGCGCACCACCGACCACAGCCACGAGCCCTTACCGGCCCCCGTCGCCCCCGCGATCAGCACATGTGTCCCATGCACCTTCAGCCGGTACGGGCGCCCCCGCTCATCCATCCCGACATCCACCGTCGCCACGTCCGGACGCCGAGGAAACGGGCGTGCGGGCACCACCCGCACCAGCGCATCCCGCCGGGGGAAGGTCAACGTCACCCAGCCCGGCCGGAGCGAGGAGACCCGGCAGTTCACCGCGCCGAAGCCATGCGCGAGACCCGGCGACCGTTCGGCGTACTCGGTATCGTCCTGCCCGTCCAGCATGCGGACGGTGACCCGATCCACCCACCGGTCAGAGACCACCCGCACCAGGTCAGGGGCATACCCGCGTCCCCGCACCACCCGCACCAGCCCGGCGACCGCCACCACGGAGCGCCACTTGCGCCGATACACCCACACCCAGCGCCACCAGCTCAGCGCGGGCCAGACCAGCCAGCGCATCCCCGCCTCCGGCCACAGACCCGCCCACGACGAGACCGCGCACACCAGCCCGCCCCAGACGACCAGCGCATCCCGCCAGCCCAGCAGCACGACCAGCGCCGCCGTACCTCCGGCCAGCGCGCAGACGACCGGATGCCGCCACACCGCCCTGCCCAGGCCCACGACCAGCCGCCACAGCCATACGACGATGACGACGATCGCAGGCGTCTTGACCACGGTCGGCGCGAAGACCACCGCCGTATCCGGAGTCGTCGAGACGACCCCCTGTACCTCCGCCCCCGGAAGTTTGCGCAGCACGAACTCAGCCACCCTTTCCGATGACCCCGAATGAACGGTTCGTGAAACGGCCGCACGCACAAGCGCCCCGAAGCGGCCACGAAAGAATGAAGAACGGGGATGCGGTAAAGGCCGCCGGATAGTTCTCCGGCGGCCTTCCTACCGACTACGCCAGCGGGTTACCCCGCTTCACCCCATCGGCGCCCCGAGCACCCTGACCCGCCGCATTGTCAGGCAAGGTCACCCCGCGCAACCCGCGCGCCTTATACGAATACGCCATGCGGTTCTGCCCGTTGACTCAGGGCGTGACCGTCAGCCCCTCGAATTCCACCGGGACGAACGGCAAACCCGCCATCGCGGGAGGAGCCGGAGGAATCACCGGCTCGACAGGAGAGATGACTTTGACCGCAACCGACTTGGCCGCAGCCTTGACCGAAGGGTCGGCGTCCATTACCGGCACCGACCACATCAGTTCGCCCGTCGCCTTATCACGGGCGGGAACCGGCCTGTCTTGGGTACTCGCCTCGAAATCGAGCACCGGGGTAACCTCACCCACGACGTAGCAGCCGTGGGGGAACACCAGATGATGAGACACAGGGATCGGACCCTGCAAAGCCAACGATGGCCCCTTCCGTCGTTCCGGATAACTTGTACCCGACCAACGGCCGAAAGCCCCGCAAAGTTCCTCAAATCACACACTTACCAAGCACATCTTTAATCCGGAATCGGAGCAGCCCGTAAACCGAATCCGATGCATTGCCGAATTGTTCTTATAGGTATCAAGGCGGCAGCGCTCCGCGCCGCCGCCCGGCGCGGCACGCCCGTTCGCGCCGGGCGGCCATCGGGACCGGGCATGCGGCCTGACGGCCGGTCCCGGCCCGCGCCCGCCCGGCACGCCCGCGCGGACCACGCCGCCCGCCGCACCAGCCACCCGCCCTACCGACCGATCCCACCGCACCGGGTACGCGCCGCCGCCCGCCCCTCTACCGATCGAACCAGCGCCGCGCGTGCCGACCATAGAGCTGGGTAATCACGACCACGGCGAGAAGGAAGTCGAACAGGGACAGAATCGTCAGCCCCGCAGTGATCCAGAGGTAGATCTGATTCAGAATCAGCAGGGCCTCAAGCACCGCAGCGAGATTGCGAATCCACTTCTTACGTGTGGCAAGGTTCGCCGCGAGTACGCCCATCAGCATGATGAACGCCACCCCGGCATAGAAGGACGTAGGTACATCCGTAGTTACGGAGATGCCTTCGGCGGCAAACCCTCCGGCGAAGAAGACGAGCAGGACCAGGAGCAGAAACCCCACCACCGCTATCACGATCTGCACCCACATCAGCCGCCGCGCCGTTCTGACATCCGGCGGCATCTCGTCCACTTGCTCAGGCAGGGTCACTAAGCCTCCCGAAGAGAAGTAATCGAAATCGCGTGATCGAGACTATATGGACCCTCAAGAAGACGCGGCAAGAAGATGAGGCGAGATAGGACAAGCGAAACTTGCTCTCCCCGTATCGGGGCGCTCCGGCCGCAGGCCCCAACCGCTACGCGGCCCCTTTGGGGTGCTTCGCATTGGCGCCGGCCGCCTACGCTCCCGTAACCCGCTCTCCCCGTAAAGCGGTGGCGCTGTACCCAGCGCGCACATCGGCGCCCAAGTTCGTCAGCACGGCCCTTTTCTCATCTGACCAGCACTCACCGATACGCGCGGCACGCGAAGGCCGGGAAGGCCCGCGCCGAACCTTCCCGGCCAGACACGGCGACGCATACGGGGAAGAGTGCGCCGCCGTGCCGCTCAACCAGTGACGCCCCAGCGCCTCACAGAGGGGATCGGGGGTCCGTCACCACCAGGGCGTCACTGAGCACCGTCACGGCCAGCGAACCGGCCGCCATGACCTCACAGCACAGGGCGATGGAGTACACGCCCTCCCTACCGGACGGCGCATGCAGCTCCACGACGCGCGACCACACCAAGACCGCAGGGTCACCCTCCGGCCGCCAGTTCTCCGCCCGCAGCACCACGAGCCCGAACGGCATGCCCTCATCCCGCCGAAGCAGCAGCCCGTCACCGGCCCGCAGTTCCGCCGCAGGCCGCGCGAGAACCACTCTGTCCGCGATCCGGACCGCCACCTCCTGACCCGTCGTCCCTCTCACACCTGCCCCCCGCAGCCGGAGGGGCGTTGCCGAAAAGTCGCGTAGTGCTCAGCGATCCGCCCGGCGGCCCGATCCAGCGCACTGACCTCCTGCGAGGCGTTCACCAGGCATCGGCGCTGCGGGTCCCATCCGGCCTGCCACCAGAACCGTTCCCCGTTGCACCACACGGTCAGGCCCTCGCAGACCGACACCACCGCCAGGTCACGCTCCCCCTTGACGATGACCGCGATCCCGTACCGTGCCAGGGCCTCCCCCAGCCGTCGCGCCGCCCCCAGCGCCGCCGAGTCCTGCACGGGCACCGCACCTCTCGGGTGCTGCCGATGCGGCCCCATCTATGCCGCCTCCGCCGCCGTGATCAGGTCCGCGACCTGTTCCGGATGTTGGCTCTCGACCGTGTGCAGGGAGCCGCAGCGCAGCAACACCAGGTAGAAGGCCGCATCCGGCCCGACGACGATCGTGGCCTCCCGCGCACCCGCCGCCCCCGTGACGACCAGCTCCGGCGCGTACCGCTCCAGATGTATCCGCAGCGGCGGCGCGTCCGGCCATGCGTAGTCCGCCTCCCGGTCGGCCCGCAGTTCGAGCTTGAGCGTGTGCTGAAGCCAGGCCCGGATACCCCGCTCATTCAGGAGCCGCTGCACGACCGCCAGCGCCCCGTCATGCATCCACACCGCCGTTTCATCGACGGCAGGCATGGCTCTAGAGTTGTCCATGGATCGCACCTCCAGCGTGCGGTTAAGGATCTGCCGCAGTGGGCGAACACTGCGGCAGATCCGCCTAACTACAGGTCTTAATCTTGACCTCACCAGGGAAAACGAGTGTCAGGCTCATCTACCGTCGCTACTGCTCTGAAGCTGCGCGGAATCTCTGGTAGAGCTGGTCCTGCTCATTCAGCAGGACCGCCAATTCCTCAGCGCTGGAAGCGTCTACGCTCTGCTGCAAGCCCTGCGTAATCGCCTCGTCAGAGACCGTCTCTCGACGCGCGGCGTACCAGCCGACAGGCTGCAAGTGTTCGTCCTTCCCCCGCCAGATGCGCCAGCGCAGGAAACAGGCACGCAGGCGACGCAAGGGTTCGTCGTCGTCTGCGTCCCAGTAGTGCAGATCGCTCGTGTCCCTGAATGCCATGCATTAGACGCTAGAGAAAGCACCACTCATCTACCACGGACAAGCATTCGGAGATTGCCCGTACTGATCTCCCTACCCGTACACCGTGTACGGGTAGGGAGCTATCTAATCTTGGAACGCCTGGACCAGAGTTCTCAAAGGCCCCGAAAGCCGCGCTTTACGCTCTGCGATGTCAGCCGTTAGCGTCTGAGCGAATCCTTGGTGGCGGAACCATTCAGGCGAAATGTCATGAGCATGGGCTGCTACTTCAATGGCCTGTTCCGTGCGTCTACGGTCAAGTAGAGCGCGGGACTCGTTGAGTAGGTGCCGCCCGTACTGGACTTTGAACAGGACGTTCCGGTTCACCTGCGCTGCCGCCTTGAGCGCCCGATCAGGCTTGTTGAGCGCCGTCATGATGTGTGTGGTCTGAACTGCCACGTGTGACGGCCCGAAGGACACCCAGTAATCATGGCGGTCGGCGCCTACGCGGACGGCCCCCGCCGAAGCGATACGGAGATACTCCTCTGCGCGGTCACCGTCCGCCCGCCCTCCCGAAGCAACCGCAGCATTTAGGATCAAGCCTCCCCAGGCGGTGATTTGCTGCGGCGGGGACTTCGACATGGACGGTTCGATCTCTTCGGCTGCCGTTACGGCCAGTTGCTCCGCTTCGTGAAGTCGTCCCTGATGCAACATCACCCAGGAGTACGTTCCGTACAGAGTCGCCAGTCGATAGCGATCATCGCCGTCTTTCGCTGTGTTGATGGCGCGCTCAGCAGCAATGGCCGCAGCGTCGTCACGTCCGGTGTGCACGAGAAGGCAGGCGGCCAACTGCCACGCATGCGCTAGCGTCGGCGCACCTGCTTGGGGATCAGTGGCATGTAGTAGGCGAGCTTCGTTGATCAGGTTTGGGAGGTCAGCGGCTAGTACGCCGAACTCCCCACCGAAGTAAGCGCCGTAAGCACGTTCAAGCAGTGGCCATAGGTCAGAGGCAGCAGCGGGTTCCCTGTCATGATCGGGATGAATCCCCAGCAAGCTGGGATTAAGCACAGCATCTCGGACAGTGAGCACCGCAGCGCCAGGCACTCGTTCTAAGGCTGGCTTTTTACCAGCGATAACGCCTGGATCGACGTCTAGCGCCCGCGCCAACTTCACCATGGATGCCCAGGACATGGACTCCCTGACATCACGTTCCAGCAGGGAGAGGAGATCGACGCTCAGTCCAGCCCGATTAGCCAGCTCTTGCTGGCTATAACCACGCTCCAGTCGCAGCGTCCGGAGGCGTTTGCCCAGTGTGGTGCTCCCATGCATGGTGCGCCCTTTCACCGTCGTGAATTGCCCACCAGACTAGTTGGTTCATTGATCCACCGAGATGAACGCTACGTAAGAGTGACCGTCCGTCCTGATCATCGCTGCGGGAAGACTTGGTTGGAGAAAACGCCTCCGGCGGGGGTACTCCGGCTCCGGGATGGGGCAAAGTGTGCAGCGCGCAGGTTTGATGGTGGCTGAGGTAGGGCCTGCTCATCCCGTCTGCCGTCGTCCCGGAACAAGCCGTAGCAGACCGGCACCAGGGCGCCAAAGTCGTTCGTCCGGTAGGGCGCTCCACTTTGGCGCCCTGGCACCGGCCCGCTACCCCTACGGGCGGGACGACGGCAGACGGGATGAGCAGGCCAGGGGAAAGATGTACGGGTGATCGCGTGGCAAAGGCTTAGTCGAAGCGGCGTGACCTGCGGAAACTGATAACGATCAGGACACACTTAGTGCCTTAACTTGCTAGTCGGCTTCCCCGCACCGTTGGGACCGAGCAGCGTGAAGATCTCCCCGCGCCGGATGTCGAGGTCGACGCCGCGCAGCACCTCGGCCGCGCCGTAGTTCATCCGCAGCCCGCGGACGCTTACCGCAGTACTCATGTGAACGAATGTAGTAGGTGTACTACATTTGTGCCAAGTCATACGACAAAGGGCGGTACACCTGTGTCAGGTGCACCGCCCGGTCGGTTCTCGGACGTTACGGGTGGCGGATCACCTGGGCGCCGGGGGGCAGGTGACGGAGAAGGCGGTCGTCCCGTATCCCTTGTGGGGTGATTCGAGCTCCAGCTTGAAGTGGCCGGTCTCCGACCGGCTCGTGCCGTACGGGGCGGAGATCTTCTCCGTCTGTTTCCCGGCGGCGAACGAGATGGTCTGCGACTCCCCGATCGGCAGCCACTGGTCCCTGGTCAGGTTGCTCTTGCGGTACCACCGGTAGCCGACGGAGGCCGGACCGTCGGACATGGTGATCTCCGCGCCGAGCTCGAACGCGGCGGGTCGCTCGACCTCGCACTTGTCCTTCTGGGTGCCGGTCACGCGGATGATCGCCGGGCCCACGCAGACCGTGGTGAACGTCGCGGTCTCGCTCCGGCCGCCGCCGGCGGGGTCGACGATCTCCAGCCGTGCCCAGCCGTTCGGATTGTTCTCGCTGTAGAACGAATGGATCTTGGCGGTCTTGCTGCCGGGGGCGTCGAACGTCATGGAGTACTCGGCCTGCACGGGACCCCGGTGCGTGACCCACCGGTACTTCACGGTCATCGGCTTGGTGACCGTGATCCGCGCGGTGAGGATGTGCTGCGCCACGTCGAGCGGCATACCGCACCGGCCGGTGTAGCTGGCCGGCTCGACCTTCATGTCGGAGGCGGTCGCGGTCGGATCGGGCTTCTCGTCGCAGGTGACGGTGAAGGCGGCCTGCGCGGTGTCCGGGACCGTCACCGGGGAGATGATCTTGAGGGTGCCCGAGCCCTTGACGACGGGCACCTCACGGTCGCCCCGGACCGTCAGGGTGTGCGGCACGACGTCCTTGGCCCCCGGGGCGCCGGTGAAGGACAGCGTGTTGACCGGGCCGGCGCCGCCCTCGCTGTCGAGCCACTGGTACCTCACCTCGGCCGGGACCCGGTTGACGGCGATCGTGCCGGTGAAGGTCAGGGTCGTGGGGCAGGCGCCGGTGTAGGTGGGCCTGTCCACCGCGGCGGCCGGCGTCACCACCAGGTCGGGGCCGGGGTCGTCGCAGGTGACGCTGTAGGTCGCCCGCGGCGAGTCGATGCCGGACGGGCTGACGATCCGGATGGCCTTCCATCCGGTGGAGGTGGCCTTGACCGGGTGGGTGACGACGACCGGGCGGCTGCGCGGGCCGTTGGCCGGGAAGTCCAGCTGCTGGATGGGGCCCTCACCGCCGGTGCTGTCGATCCACTGGTAGCCGACCCGGGCGGGCAGCTGGGAGACCTGGATGAGCCCGTTGAAGCGGACCGGCTGCCCGGTGGCCGGGCACTGGCCCTTGTAGGTCGCCGGATGCGCGGTGACCGAGGCGGCGGCGCGGATCGGCTCGGTGGGGGTGTGCGGTCCGCCGCCTCCGCCCTGTGGGGTCTGGGGGGACTGCGGGGTGTGCGGTCGGGCCGGTGGGGTGGCCGGCAGCGGGTGGCTGCCGTCGTAGACGATGGGTTCGCTGCCGGCGCAGCCGACGGTGAAGTGGGCCTTGCGGGACAGGCCCTTCCTGCCGATGATCTCCACGGCCTGCCAGCCGCGGGCCTCCCAGTCGAAGGTCTGCCGGTCGCGGACGAGGAGTTTGCGGGTGCCCTTGACCGTGACGGTCTTGACGGCGCTACGGGTGCCGTCACTGCGGACCCAGCGGTAGCGCACCGTGCCGGAGCCGCGCGCCACCAGGCTGGCGGAGAAGCCGACCGTGGTGGGGCAGGCGCCCGAGTAGCGGGCCGGTCCGGCCTTGACGTTGCCCACGCTCACCCTGACCTGAGCCGCGGACCCGTCGGTGACCGACGCCTGAGCGGGCCCGGCCAGCAGCCCGGAGAACAGGACGGCGGCCGTGCCCAAACTCAGGACGAACGGTGTCGTTTTCACATCACACCCCTTTGCTCTCACAGAGAACTCATAGAGAAGGGGCCTGATCTTCTTGGCGCATGGTGGTGGAGCACTTGAAGATGGCTGCAATCTCAGTGGGAGATCACGTCCGGAGCCGAGGTGATCGCTGTACGGGTCTCGGCGTCACCGGCGGCCGGTGGTCGGTTCCCGTAGCCCCACAGAGGCTCGTGGATCTCGAAGCCGACGGGCTCGCCCCACCGGTTGCGGTAGCTGACCTCGTGGACCGGGCGGCGGGGTGCGACGCCCCAGCGGCCGGTGGGGTAGCCGAAGGTGACCGTGCAGGCCACGCTCCAGCCCCTGCCCTCGGGGACGCCCAGGACGCGCATCGTCTCCTCCGCGTGGAAGACGCCGAGCACGCTGGTCAGCGCGCTGCCCACGCCGTGGGCACGCGCGGCGAGCTGGGCACTCCACACCGCGGGGAAGATCGAGCCGCCGGACGGGTCGTTGCGGGTGAACGCGAACAGCAGCAGCGGGTAGTCCTCGAAGTGGTCGGCCAGGTGCCGGGCCGACCTCAGGACGTTGAGCGTGCCGGTGTCGCCCTCGGCCTCGGCCCTCTCCCGCATCGGCCGGTAGTGGCCCTCGAAGAGCTTGTCGAGCGCGTCGCGGTAGAGCGGCCCGAGGGACGCCTTCACCCCGGGGTCGTCCACCAGCATGAAGCGCCAGCCCTGCGTGTTGCCCGCGCTGGGTGCGCGGACCGCGGCGTCCAGGATGCTCCGCTGCACCTGCTCGGGGATCGGGTCCGGCTTGACCCGGCGCATCGCCCGGGTCGTGTAGAGGGCCTCGAAGACGTCCATCGCCTCGTCGCTCACGCCAGCACCCCCGCCTCGCGCAGCTTCGCCGCGGTGTCGTCGGGCAGCCCCCAGGAGGACAGGTCCGACAGCCGGGTGGCCGGTGCGAGGTCCTGCTCGGGCACGCCGAGCAGGCGCGGCGCCGGAGCGGGCTGGCGGACCCCGCCGACCTCGACGAACGTGCCGCGGGCCCTGTTGTGCGGATGGTCGGCGGCCTCGCCCATTCCCAGGACGGGGGAGACGCACGCGTCCGTGCCGTCGAACACCGCCTCCCACTCGGCGCGCGTCCGCGACCGGAACGCCTCGGCCAGCCGTGCGCGCAGCTCCGGCCAGCGCGACCGGTCGTCGCGGTCGGGCAGGTCGGACAGACCCATCAACCGGATCATCTCCGCCCAGAACTGGGGCTCCAGGGCGCCGACCGCCATGTATCCGCCGTCGGAGGTCTCATAGGTGTCGTACATCGGGGCGCCGGTGTCGAGGAGGTTCGTGCCCCGCGGCCCCCAGGACCCGTTCTGCACGCCGTGGTAGAACATCGCGAACAGCGCCGCCGAGCCGTCCACCATGGCGGCGTCGATCACCCGGCCCTCGCCGGTCCGCTCCCGCTCGAGCAGCGCCAGCAGTACGCCGTACGCCAGCATGAGGCCGCCGCCGGCGAAGTCGCCGAGGATGTTGATCGGCGGGGTGGGCGGCTCGCCCGCGCGACCCAGCATCGACAGCACACCCGAGATCGCGATGTAGCCGATGTCGTGCCCGGCGGTCGGCGCCAGCGGCCCTTCCTGCCCCCAGCCGGTCATCCGCGCGTAGACCAGGCGCGGGTTGACCGCGTGCAGGTCGGCGGGGCCGATGCCGAGACGCTCGGCGACGCCGGGCCGGAAGACCTCGACGACCACGTCGGCGTGGGCCGCGAGCTCCCGGAAAGCGGCCACGCCCTCGGGTGACTTCAGGTCCAGGCCGATCGTCCGCTTGCCGCGGTCCATCACGTCGGCGCGCGGCCTGTCCCCGGCCTTGGCGACGGGGCCCACCCGGTCGACGCGCAGCACCTCGGCCCCGTGGTCGGCCAGCATCATCCCGGCGAACGGCCCGGGGGCCAGTCCGGCCAGTTCGAGCACACGGACCCCGGCCAGCGGGCCCTTCCTGGTCAAGCGCTCCATAGGCGTCTCCTCGGGTGCGGTCTCTGCTGCGGAGCGGGCGGTCGCGACCGGCCGGCACCCCGGCGGCGGGGCGCCGCCCCTCCCGGCCAAGTAGAACAACATTCGGCTTTCCGTGGCAAGAGATCCGTGCCGGTACCGCGTGCCGCCTGCTCCCGTGTGGGAAAGTGGCGCCCGCGCGTATGAAAAACTTGCGGCCTCTCCAAATGGGATCTAGGGGTTTCACGATGACGAATCCGCACAGTGAACGGGTGGTCGCTGGGCGCTATAGATTGCTGCGGGAGCTCGGCCGGGGCGGCATGGGCGTGGTGTGGGAGGGCTACGACACCCTGCTCAACCGTGCGGTGGCGATCAAGGAGGTGCTGCTGCCGCCGAACCTCTCGGCGGCCGAGCACCAGGTCCAGCTGACCCGGACCTCCCGCGAGGCGAGGACCGCCGCCCGGCTCAACCACCACGGCATCGTCGCGATCTACGACGTGGCGGAGGAGGACGGCCGCCCCTGGATCATCATGGAACTCGTCCGGGCACGTGCCCTGGACCAGGTCGGCCGGCTGCCGGTGCCGCAGGTCGCCGAGATCGGCCGGCAGGTGCTGTCGGCCCTGCGGGCCGCCCACGACGCGGGCATCCTCCACCGCGACGTCAAACCGAGCAACATCCTGCTCGACGAGACGGGCCGCGCCGTGCTCTCCGACTTCGGCATCGCGGTGGTGGAGGGCGACACCTCCCTGACCCAGACCGGAATGGTCACGGGCTCGCCCAGCTTCCTGCCGCCCGAGCGCGCCACCGGCACCGCCGCGGGCCCCTGGTCCGACCTGTGGGCACTCGGAGCCACCCTTTACGCGACCCTCGTCGGCCGAGGTCCCTTCGAGCGGCGTGACGCCATCGCCACCCTCAGTGCCCTGCTCACCGAGGAGCCCGACTTCCGTCCGGTGCCCGTGGAGATGCGCGCGGTGCTCATGGGCATGCTCCAGCGGGAGCCCGCCCACCGGTTGACCGCGCAGCAGGCCGACGCCCTGCTCGCCGAGGTGGTGGCCGATCCGGCGGCCGCCGTCCGCCGGACCGGTGAGTGGGAGAGCCGCCAGACCGGAGAGCGGCAGAACCTGCGGACCGGCCCCTCGGCCACGCCTCCCCCCGGGTTCCCCCCGTCCCAGCCGTTCCCCGGCGCACCCTCGTCCCACCCTCCGTTCCCGGGTGTGTCCCCGACCCTGCCGCCGGAACGGCGGCGCCGCGGTGCCGGCCGGGTCCCGCTGATCCTCGCCGCGGTGGCGGTCCTGGCGGTCGGCGGTGGAGCGGTGGCCGTCGCGATGTCCGGCTCCGGATCGGAGAACACGGCCGGCTCCCGGCCCACCTCCGCCTCCACCTCCGCCGCCGCCAAGCCCGAGCGGACCAGGAACGCCGAACGGGACACGCCCACCCCACGGCCCACCCCCACCCGGACCACGGCCGCACCCGCACCCGGGGCGGCGCTCGGACTGCGGACCTGGCGGGCCCGCCCGCCGGAGAACTGGAGCATCTCCTACCCGGCCGGCTGGACCGGCGACTGGTCACCCGAGACGGGCTACACCCAGTGGCTGCGCCGCGACGGTGGCGCGCACATGTCGGTGGAGTTGCTGGAGGGTTCCACCGAGGGGCTGGAACAGCTCCAGCGGACCGTCAGGGAGAACGCGGCCCAGTGGAGCGAGATCCACTCCGAGGACACGGCCGCCGTACCCCTCGCCTACGGGTCCGGGCTCCAGTGGGAGTTCACCTGGAGCATGAAGGACAGCGGCGGGGCGCCTTGGGCGAAGCCGGGGGTGACCTACCACGAGGTCCGGCGCTTCGTCGCGGTCGGCGACACGGCCATCGTGCTCAGCTGGACCACCCACGACGACGAGTGGCAGGCCCAGCGGGCCCTGATGAACCGGATCTTCGCCAGCTTCCACCCCCGCGGCGGGGAATGACGTGACCGGGGGGTGTCCGCTCCGGCCGGGGGGTGACGCGACCGGGGGACGTCACTCCCCGCCGCGCCGTGATTCGGCGCGCCGGGGCCGAAGCACAGGATCACGGCGCCGTAGAGTTTTCGCTTGTTTAACGCGTCCCGCCTGGCTCCGGAGAGATCCGAGTTATAACTTGCCTAAGGGCGATCTTCACAACGACGGTCATGGGGGTGATCACCGTGCGGCGGATGACGGAGATGGCTGCGCACCGGCGAGCGGTGGAACTGATCAGGGAGTCCTACGCCGCCATCCCCGGCGACGCCGTGCCCCGGCTCTCCAAGGCCACCACCAACCTGTTCCGGTTCCGTGAGGGCGGGCGGGCGGCGAAGCTCTCCGCCAAGGACCTGGACCGGGTCATCGAGGTCGATCCGGTGACGATGACCGCCGAGGTCCAGGGCATGACGACCTACGAGAACCTGGTCGACGCCACGCTGGCGCACGGTCTCATGCCGTACGTCGTGCCCCAGCTGAAGACCATCACCCTCGGCGGGGCGGTCACCGGTCTCGGCATCGAGTCCACCAGCTTCAAGGACGGGCTGCCGCACGAGTCGGTGGAGGAGCTGGAGATCCTCACCGGCGACGGCCGGGTCGTGGTGGCCCGCGACGACAACGAGCACCGTGACCTGTTCCGGGCCTTCCCCAACTCCTACGGCACGCTCGGCTACGCGCTCCGGATCCGGATCAGGCTCAAGCCGGTCAAGCCGTACGTCCGCCTGACCCACATCCCCTTCGGCGACGCCGACAAGTGCATGGTCGCCCTGCGGGAGATCTGCGAGAGCGGCCGGCACGAGGGCGAGCCGGTCGACTTCGTGGACGGCACGTTCTTCGGGCCCGGGGAGCTCTACGTCACCGTGGGCCGCTTCGCCGACCGTGCCCCCTACCTGTCCGACTACACCGGCATGCGGATCTACTACCGGTCGATCCAGGCCAGGACCCGTGACTGGCTGACCGTGCGCGACTACCTCTGGCGCTGGGACACCGACTGGTTCTGGTGCTCACGGGCCTTCGGCGTGCAGCATCCGGTGGTGCGCTCGCTGATGCCGCGCAAGTGGATGCGCTCCGACGTCTATCGCAGGCTGGTCGGCCTCGACCGCAGATACGGGGTGGTCGCCCGGGTCGACCGCTGGCGCGGCCTGCCCGTGCAGGAGTCCGTCATCCAGGACATCGAGGTGCCCGTCGAGCGCGGCGCGGAGTTCCTGGAGTTCTTCCACGAGAAGGTCGGCATGACGCCGGTCTGGATGTGCCCGCTGCGGGCGACGGGCGAGTGGCCGCTCTATCCCCTGGAGCCCGACCGGCTCTATGTGAACTTCGGTTTCTGGGGAATGGTTCCGCTGCCCCGCGGCCAGTTCGACGGATACCACAACCGTCTCATCGAGAAGCGTGTCCACGAGCTGGAGGGGCATAAATCGCTGTACTCGACCTCCTACTACCCTCGCGATGAATTTTGGCGTTTCTATAACGAAAAAGCCTATTGGCCGGTGAAACAGGCATACGACGGGGGTGGCCGGTTGCTCGACCTCTACGACAAGTGTGTTCGGGGGCGTTAGGAAAGGCTGATTCCGTGTTGCTGGCAGAGATCTTCGAAAAGGTCATGGGCCCCGAGACCGGAGTGCGCCTGGTCGCGTACGACGGAAGCAAGGCAGGAGCCGACGGCGCCGACATCACCGTCGAGGTCAAGACCCCGACCGCCGTCGCGTATCTGGCTCAGGCGCCGGGAGAGCTGGGGCTCGCGAGGGCCTACGTGTCCGGCCACATCGACGTCCACGGTGACATGTACACCCTTCTGTCACGCATGTGGACGCTCACCGTCAACGACATCCCCCTCGGTGAGAAGCTCGCGGCGGCGCGGGCTCTCGGCATCCGTCCCCTGCTGATGAGGGTGCCCCCGCCCCCCCAGGAGGTGCGGCGCAGCGTGATGGCCCGGCTGGGCAGCAGGCACGCCAAGCGGCGCGACGCGGAGGCGATCCACCATCACTACGACGTCTCCAACGCCTTCTACCGGTGGGTGCTGGGACCGTCCATGGCCTACACCTGCGCGGTCTTCCCCGAGCGGGACGCCACGCTGGAGGAGGCCCAGCGCGTCAAGTTCGACCTCGTCGCCCGCAAGCTCGGTCTCAAGCCCGGCATGCGGCTGCTGGACGTGGGCTGCGGCTGGGGCGGCATGGTCATGCACGCGGCCCGGGAGTACGGGGTCAAGGCCCTCGGAGTCACCCTCTCACGCCAGCAGGCCGAATGGGCACAGAAGGCGATCGCCGAGGCCGGTCTCGGTGAGCTCGCGGAGGTCCGCCACATGGACTACCGCGACGTGCGGGAGACCGGGTTCGACGCCGTCAGCTCGATCGGCCTGACCGAGCACATCGGCAAGAACCAGCTGCCGTTCTACTTCCGCTTCCTGTACGACAAGCTCGTCCCCGGCGGACGGCTGCTGAACCACTGCATCACCCGGCCGACGGGCACCGAGCCGACCATCAACCCCGGCGGCTTCATCAACCGCTACGTCTTCCCGGACGGGGAGCTGGAGTCGGTCGGCCACCTGGCCCGGCAGATCGAGGACACCGGCTTCGAGATCCGTCACGAGGAGAACCTGCGCGAACACTACGCGCAGACGCTCCGCCACTGGTGCGCCAACCTCGACGAGCACTGGAACGAGGCGGTCATGGAGGTCGGTGAGGGCACGGCACGGGTCTGGCGGCTCTACATGGCTGCCTCCGCGGTCGGCTTCGAGCGCAACAAGGTCCAGCTCCACCAGGTCCTCGCCGTCAGGCTCGACGCCGCGGGCGAGGCGCGCGTACCGCTCCGCCCGTCCCTCGACTGGCCCTGACCCGCCGCTTCAGGCTCCCGTCCGCCGGTCCCCGCTCACCAGCGGGGACCGGCGGTTCCGGGTGATCCGGAATCGACCGGCGGTTCCTGATCACCCGGAACACCCGCACGCCGCGGGGAGGGCACCCCGCTCCAGGCGAGCGCGAGCGGTGCTCAGCCCTTTCCCCGCCCGCTCAGCGCGTCACGGACACGATCCACCAGTCCGACGCCCGGTGCGAGCAGCTTGTTGGCCGGTGGCGTGTCAGGAGCCATGGGGTGCGGCCGGGTCGGGGCGACCTTCTTGATGGCCTGGACCTTGCCGCCCAGCTCCCGCAGCTCCTCGGTTCCGGCGTGCCGCGCCAACTGCGGGAACAGCTCGCCCTCCTCCTCCTGGACGTGCTGCCGGATCACGCCCATGAACCGGGTGAGCAGTTGGTCGAACCGCGGGTCGCCGACGTCGGTCTTCTCCAGGTCCTTCATGAGCTGCTCGGCCTCGGCGTGCTCGGAGAGCTCCCGGTCGGCCAGCGCGTCCCCGCCGGGGACGAACTTGCGGGTGGCCGGGTAGAGGTACGCCTCCTCGGCGATGGAGTGCCTGATGAGCTCAGTGATCACTTTCTCGGTGAGATCCCGGCGCCGTTCGCTCTCGTCGACGCCGCGGAGCATCTCCAGCTGGCCGAAAAGCTGTTCCACCTCGCGGTGGTCGGTGGTCAGGACGTCGATGATGCTCTCTGTCTGATCTGCCATGATTTCCCCCCGGATCGGTTCCGCCGTGCCTACCCCGGCCCCCGAGGTGAAAACACCGCTTGACCCACCTCTCACAGGGGCAAGACCCGGCCTATGCCCTCGTCCGTCCGCCCGGCTGCCTGACCCCGCCCGCCTCCCTGCCCGCCCGGCTGTCCGGCCGGGGACGCGGAGCGCGGGGACGCCGCCCGATGGGCCGGGCGGCGTCCCCACGCGGCGCGGTCAGCGGAGCTCGCGCTTGAGGATCTTCCCGGTGGCGGTCATCGGCAGGGCGTCGCGGAACTCGACGATCCGCGGATACTTGTAGGCAGCCATGTTCTCCTTGCACCAGCCGATCAGCTCCTCCTCGGTGAGGGTCGCCCCGGGGGTGCGGATCACGTAGGCCTTGACCTCCTCGCCGTGCGAGTCGTGGGCGACGCCCAGCACCGCCGCCAGGGAGACCTGCGGGTGCGTGACCAGGACCTCCTCGACCTCGCGCGGGTAGACGTTGAAACCGCCACGGATGATCATGTCCTTGGCCCGGTCGATGATGGCGTAGTAACCGTCCGCGTCCCGGGTGGCGATGTCGCCGGTGCGGAACCAGCCGTCCCTCATCACCTCCGCGGTCGCCTCGGGCCGGTTGTAGTAGCCCTTCATGACGTTGTGACCGCGGATCGCGATCTCACCGGGGCCCTCGCCCTCGACGGTCTTCCAGTCGCCGTCGATCAGCCGCATCTGCACGCCCCAGATCGGCGTGCCGATCGTGCCGGGCTTGGTGGGCCTGCCGAGCTGGTTGAAGCTGGCCACCGGGGAGGTCTCCG
Source organism: Streptosporangium becharense (assembly GCF_014204985.1). Classification (NCBI taxonomy): domain Bacteria; kingdom Bacillati; phylum Actinomycetota; class Actinomycetes; order Streptosporangiales; family Streptosporangiaceae; genus Streptosporangium; species Streptosporangium becharense. Next base: position 5,883,475 of record NZ_JACHMP010000001.1, read on the forward strand.
ACAGGCCGTACCCCTCCAGGATGCCGATGCCGAAGGTCCTCTCGAAGTCCTTGAGCACCTCGACGGGACAGGAGGCGCCGCCGGCGACCGCCACCCTGAGCGAGGCCGGCACCTCGTCGCCGTCGGCGTGGATCTTCGCCAGCATGGCCCAGTACATGGTCGGCACGCCCGCGAACAACGTGATGTTCTCGGCGCGCATCAGCTCCAGGGCCGGACCGGGCTCGAAACGCGGTGTGAGCACGAGGGTCGCCCGGCGCCGGAACCCGGCGTTCATGATGACGGTCTGCCCGAAGGAGTGGAAGAGCGGCAGCGCCGCCAGGTAGGCGTCACCGCCCACGGTGCGGGGGAACATCTCGTCCGCGACCATGGCGTTGAGCAGCATGTTCTGATGGGTCAGCTCGGCACCCTTGGGCCGGCCCGTGGTGCCGCTGGTGTAGAGGATCACCGCGGTGTCGTCGGGGGAGGTCTGCGCGGTCTCGAACTCACCGGACACCCCGTCCAGCGCCGCCCACAGCGTCTGGCCGTACTCCGACTCGGTGGCGAAGGCGGTGGCGGGCAGCACGAAGAAGTGCTCGGTCGACGGGGCCTCCTCGAAACCCGCTCTGCCACGCTCACCCAGCGGCAGCTCGGGGGTGCCCTCGAAGCAGAACAACGCCTTGGCCTGGGAGTCTTCCAGGTGGTAGGCGATCTCCCTCGACTGCAGCAACACGTTGAGCGGCACGACCACGGCGCCGGTCTTGAGGATGCCGTAGTAGACGAACGGGAAGTACGGCAGATTGGGGCAGGCGATCGCCACCTTGTCACCCTTGCCGATCCCCCGGGAGACCAACAGGTTGGCAACCTGATTCGCAACGGTGTCGACCAGCGAGTACGGCAGACGCAGGTCACCGAAGACCAGTGCGGTGCGGTCGGGGCACTCCCGGGCGCTGTCCTCCAGTGCGATCGACAGGTTGAGCATGGTGCGTCCTCCTCCGAGCAGGCTCTGACGGTGCCCATACTGGCAGCCGAAGATACCGACCGGTAGGTAACCCGCATTACAAATTGACGGGCAAAAGAAGGGGGGATAAGGAGAGCAGGCAGGAGCCCGCTTACGGGGGAGGCGAGCTGACCGTCTGTCCGAGGAGGGGTCAGTGAGCGTGGAGTACGACTACGTCGTCGTCGGGGCCGGGTCGGCCGGGTGCGTCCTGGCCGACCGGCTCTCGGCGGTCCCCGGTGTCACCGTCGCCCTGGTCGAGGCGGGCGGGTCCGACGACCGGATCGAGGTCCGGATGCCCGCGGGGTTCGCCAGGCTCTTCAAGACCGAGCGCGACTGGAACTTCACCACCGCCGCGCAGGCGGGGCTGGTCGGCAGGGAGCTCTACTGGCCGCGCGGCCGGATGATCGGCGGCTCCTCGTCGATGAACGGCCAGATGTGGGTGCGCGGGCACCGCGCCGACTACGACGGCTGGAACGTGCCGGGCTGGTCCTACGACGAGGTCCTGCCGTACTTCCTGCGCAGTGAGCGCCGCGTCGGCAGCAACCGCGGCGGTGTGTACGGCACCGGCGGGCCCGTGCGCATCTGCGAGCTGCGCTCCCCGAACCCCGCCACCGAGCTGTTCCTGCGGGCCTGCGAGGAGCTGGGCATCGTCCGCCTGGACGAGCTCAACGGCCCCTCCAACGAGGGCTGCTCGCCCACCCCCGTCACCCAGCACCGGGGCCGCCGCTGGAGCTCGGCCGACGCCTACCTCAGGCCCGCGGCCGGGCGGCCCAACCTCACCGTGCTGACCTCCTCGCCCGTGCGGTCGGTCCTGATCGAGGACGGCCGGGCGGCCGGCGTGGTGTACGGCGACGGCGCGGTGGTGCGGGCCCGCGCCGAGGTGGTGCTGGCGGCCGGGACGATCGGCTCGCCGCACCTGCTGATGCTCTCCGGCGTCGGCCCGGCCGACGAACTGCGGGCCGAGGGGATCGAGCCGGTCCGCGACCTGCCCGGGGTCGGCGGGAACCTCCAGGACCACCTCGCGTCGGGGATCTTCCTGCACTGCCGGCGGCCGATCACGCTCGTCGGCGCCGAGTCGCCCGGCAACCTGCTCCGCTTCCTGGTCGGCCGCACCGGCAAGCTCACCTCCAACGTCGGTGAGGCCGTGGCGTTCATCCGCACCTCGCCGGACGAGCCCGCCCCCGACATAGAGCTGATCTTCGCCCCGGCTCCCTTCATCAACCACGGCCTCACCCCGCCGCCCGGCCACGGCCTGACCATCGCGTCGGTCCTGCTGCAACCGGAGAGCCGGGGCCGGGTCTTCCTGAACGGGCGTGACGTGGTGATCGACCCCGGCTACCTCACCGCGGAGGCCGACCTCCGGCGGCAGGTCGCGGGACTCCGGAAGGCCGGGGAACTGTTCGCCACCGAGGCGCTCGCCCCGCTCGCCGGGCCGCCCATGGACCCGTACTGGGGCGCCGGGACCGACGAGGAACTGGCCCGCTGGATCCGTGAGCGCAGTGAGACCCTCTACCACCCGGTCGGCACCTGCCGGATGGGCGAGGACGACGACTCGGTGGTGGACCCGGCCCTGCGGGTTCGAGGCGTCGCCGGGCTCAGAGTCGCCGACGCCTCGATCATGCCGGTCATCAATCGGGGTCACACCCAGGCCCCGGTCGTCATGATCGCGGAGAAGGCCGCCGACCTCATCCTCGCCGACAGGTGAAGGCCGCCCGGCGGGCCGGAGGGGCCGCGCGAGGAGCGCGACCGTCGCGGAGGTCGTCATCCCGAAGGCTGATCTCCGATCATCGTGCAGGCGGATAGCCACATTTCCGGAGCGGATTAGTGTTGGCGCGAATTCGCGGGAAACCGGCCGGACGAGGGGCCGTGCTCAGCGGAGTCCCCGTTCGCGCGTATGCGCCAGAGAGGAGGATGTCGTCTCCCCGCCGCCCCGGTTCACACGGGCGGCTCACGATTTCGCGTCATGTGCCCCCTCTGACGCCGCGTTTCCAGCAGAAGGCGCCTTTCCCCGGATAACGGCCCTCCGGTAACCGGGGAAAAGGCTGTTCACGCGTGTGGACGCCGCACCGTCGGCCGGAGCCGGCGTTCCACACCCCCGTTTTCCGTCGTGCCGTGTCCGCCGAGAAGGGCCACGAGCGCTTTTCGCACTGCCCGGAAGTCCGCACGGAACGAGAGCCCGCGGCTCCGCCGTGCCGCCGTGATGACGGGCGGTGGCTCCGGGGACCCGGTACACGTGCCCACCCGAGAGAAGATGATCAGTGAGATCGAGACGAAGAGACGACGGCGGAGCGCGCCGTCGGTGGAAGGGGACGGCCCGGCTGTCCCGGGTGCTCGCGGCCACGCTGACGTTCGTCCTGGCGGCGACCCTGCTGCGCGGGGTCCCGGCCTCCGCCGCGCCGGAGCAGACCGGCACGGAGGCGCTGAACAGCCAGCTGCACGCCCTGAACGTGCGCGTGCGCAGTTCGCAGTACTACAGGCACGTCCTGCTCAGCTCACTTCTCGTGGCCTGGTCGAAGAAGAAACCCGACCGGCCGGAGCAGGAGATCGTCCAGGAGTTCCTCAGCGTGTCGGAGCTTCTCGACGAACAGCTGGAGGAGCTCGGGGCGTCCCCCGGCGGGGACCCGGTGGCGGCACTCGGGGAGATCAGCCGGATGGTCGGCGAACACCCGGAGCTCGCTCCCGCCGCCGCGTCCCTCGGCGCGGCACTCCGCGGGTTCGCCGCGACGCCCGCGCAGCAGTTCGACAGCTGGCAGAACGCCGTGGCCGCGAACCACGCCCTCACCGGCAACGCCGCCGCCGTCCTGGACGAATGGGGCCGGGCGGTCGCCGCGGGCGTGCGCGGGATGGCGGCCACCCTCGGCGGAGACAACCCCCACGTGAAGGTCTGGGACAGCCGGATCGGGTCCTCCGTCGGCATCGGCGCCACCGCCACCACCGAGCAGCTGGTCGCGAACTCGGGGTTGGACGCCGTCGTCGACGTGCGGCGGATCCTGCAGATCCCGCAGGGCGACCCCGGATACCGGCAGGAGATCGAAAAACAGCTGGCCAAGCTCCTGGGGCACAACAACGACCTCGTCAGGGAAGCGGTCCAGTCGATCGACAAGCTGCAGAACGGCGACGACGGCGCCTTCCAGTGGAAGACCGACGCGCCTGCCGCACCGCCGTCCGCCCATGACGCGGCTCTGGCGGAGGCCAAGAAGCGTCAGGAGAAGATCGACCAGGTCAAGGACGGGATAAACGTCCTCGCCAAGCTGATGGAACGCCTCGATCCCAATGCCGCCAAGCAGGTGGCGGGAGTGGGGACCGCGGCCGCCAGGATCGCCACCGCGGTCAACGACTACCTCCCCAAGATCGCCGGGAAGTCGTTCGGCAAGGCGTTCTTCTCCATGGGGACCGTGGCGCTGACCGGGAACATCATCGGTGCGATCAGCGACCTGCTCCCGATCTTCCTGGGCAGCCCGGAGCCGCAGCTCGTGCAGCAGCTCGGCAAGCTCCGCCAGGAGGTCGCCAACCTGCACAACGCCATGAACGAGCAGTTCAGCCGGGTGAACGAGACCCTGAACACCATCTACGGCGACATGATGGGCAAGTTCGAGCAGGTCCTCAAGCTCCAGCGCGCGACGGCCGCCCAGCTGACGCAGATCCAGGGCCAACTGCAGAACATCCAGCAGAGCGTGGACGTCTGGGCGGCCGAGATCATCAAGTCGCTGCAGAACGGCGCGTTGCACAGCTCCCGGGAGGCGCTGAACGAGTACCTGGGGTACGAGAGGTTGCACAAGATCCCGATCCCGACGTACGGGGAATACGCCGGCGTCATCAACAAGGTGCACTACACGGCGGTCACCCAGACCAGGGAGGAGCCGTTCGTGCCGAGCCCCGGTAACCACCAGCAGCACGAGGCGAACCCCGTCGCGGTGCCTGGACACCTATGAGGCGTCCGGCGGCGTCGGCGGCTTCCTCAGCTGGTACGGCGAGAAGAAGCACAGCTGGCCCACGGAGGTTCCCACCCCCCGCAACCTGGCGGCCTGGCTCACCATGGCCCACGGCTACGTGCAGCTGATGACGGAGAACCCGGTCTACGCCAAGGAGCTCGACCCCAAGCGCACCGCGGACATCGTCGCCGCGGGACTGGACATCGACGGCCTGGCGCAGGAGCTGAGCAAGCCCCAGGATGACGAAACCCGCACCAACAGGCTGTTCACCGGCCTGGTCGGCGACTACCGGAAGGCCGTCGGCGACCTGTCCGCGGCGCTGGTCCCGATCCAGGAGGAGATCACCGACGGCAAGGACTACCGGCTGTTCGGCACGGCGGACCAGGCGCTGCCCGCGGGCACCACACAGGAGTGGCCCGACACCGTCCCGTCGTGCGCACCCGCCCCGCCCCGAGAGCTCGCCCGCCCGAGGCTCAAGGTCGTGAAGGGACAGCTCCCGAACGCGATCCTGCTGGCCGAGCACGCCTTCCCCGAGGCCGACCGGCCCACGCTGACGGTCTGTCACACCTCGGGCCTGACCAACCAGCAGTCGAGCACCGAGGGGCAGGTGCTGACGAAGACGGCGGACCTGTCCGTCGTGATGAAGATGCAGCTCACGTGGCCGGACGGCAAGGTGGAGACCTATCGCACGTGGTCGCACGCCCAGCCCCTCGGCGTGGTCTGCCGGACCCGTCTGGGGCCGCCCCAGCAGGGCGACACCACCGTCTACTTCTGCAACGAGGACAAGCACTACCTCGACCGGTGGGCGGAGGACGGTTACCGGAAGTACTTCGAGGCGCTCGCGACGGTCACCGACGACGCCGCGGTCCTGGCCTCCGTGCGGGACAGGGCGGCGCGCTTCCTCGCCGGGCGGCAGAAGGCCTACTACGACAGGGTGGTCGGTGACCTGACCACCGCGGGCAAGCCCCTGTCCGAGGCCAACGCCACGGTGACCAGGACCATGCGGCTGCTCCAGGCGTACACCCGGGCCGGCTGGGCGACCGCGTTCGCCAAGGACCCGATCATGCAGACGGTGCTGGCGGGAGCCGAGCGGCTGCCGTCGGACGTGGGCGAGGAGGCGGTGATCACCGAGATCTTCCGCAGAGCCCAGCAGAACTACGCCGAATGCAACCCCTCCGCCGGGACCGGCTCGCCCTGCGGGAACTCCGTCGCCTTCGACCCGTTCGTGGGCCAGTCCCGCCAGTGGTTGCTCGACTGCACGAGCTGGTACGGCAGGAGCCGCCTGCCGGTCGACGCGTGGACCGGCGACCCGATCGGGAACACGCTCCTGGCGTTCGCGCGGCACGGGACGGGCGTCCTGCTGGCGCAGTACGAACAGCACTCCAAGGAGATCGCCGAAGGCGTCTACACCGAGGGCATCCCCGAGGTCAAGGACACGATCAAGCTGCTGCAGGGCGTCGACGCGCTGTTCCGCGCCGACGCGGCGTAGCACCGCCCCTCCGCGGGATGCGGACCGCATCCGGTCCGCATCCCGCCGGTATCCCCGTGGAACCGACCGCCTGCGAAGGCAACCAAGGGAACATCGATGCGAAGAAGAACGGCCGCCACCCTGGCGGCGAGTCTGCTCTGCCCGTTGCTGCTGGCCCTGACGGCTCCGTCGGCCCAGGCCGACCCGGCGGCGCCCGCCGTCCCGGCCGGTCCGCCAGGCCGGGTGGCGGCGCAGCCCGCGGGCCTCTTCCGGGCCGCCACCGGCAAGGACCCGGACCACCCGTTCTCCGGCAAACCCGGAAAGAAGGAAGAAGGGAAAAGGAAGGGCGAGGTCGAGCCCTACACGCCCAGCGAGCTCGACCGCAGGGCACTCCCGGCGCCGCCCGACGGCACGCCGGTGGCCCCCGCGACGACCAGGCTGAAGGAGCCCCCGGCCGGCTTCCCCACGCCCACACCGCCGGCCCCCGCCCGCGGAGCCGCCGCCCTCCCCGAGGTCAGCGTCGTGGGGTACTTCGACGAGGTCACCTTCGAGCCCGGGAAACTCAGGCTCAGGGGATGGGCCCTCGACGAGTTCGCCCCCGCGACGGGTCTCCGGGTCTTCGCCGTGGGCGAGAACGGGGTGAGGGTCTGGAGCGTGGCGGACAAGTACCGGCCCGACGTCGGACACGGTGACCACCATGGTTTCGACTTCACCGTCCCCCTCCCTCCGGGCCGGGGTGCGCACACCGTGTGCGTGTCCGCCCAGGCGGCCTCCACGTACACGAGCCTGGGCTGCATCGGCTACGACACCCGGCCGTTCGGCATGCTGGAGCAGCACCTGCGCAGCGTGGCGACCCCCAACGGGCAGTTCTCGGTCTTCCGCGGCTGGCTGATCGACCCCTACACCGCGGGCCCGGCGCAGCTCGACGTCACCGTGGGCGGGACACCGCGCCTCACGGCGTCGGCGTCCGCCCCGCACCCGAAGGCGGCCGGGGCGTTCCCCGCCTTCGGCCCCGACCACGGCTACGAGGTGTGGGTCGAGCACGTCTCCGCGGACGGCAACCACATGGTGTGCGTGCACAGCCTCTCCGCAGGCGTGCGCACCATGGTGGCCTGCGAGGACCACGACGAGAGACACAACCCGCACGGGTATCTCGACGAGGTGGGCTGGCAGGGCGAGAACATCCTGGTGCGGGGCTGGGCGATCGACTGGGACACGACGGGCCCCGTCTCGGTGACGATCCGCGCCGACGGCAAGGTCGTCAAGACCGTCTCGGCGAACGCCGACCGGCCGGATGTCGCCATCAGGTACCCCCAGTACGGACCGGCCCACGGGTTCGAGACGACGATCCCCGCGACCCTGGACGGACAGGAGATCACCGTCACGGCGAAGAACGTCTCCGTGGGCTTCGACAGCGAGTGGAAGAAGCGCTACGACGGTTCTGCCGGGCCGTGCCGCTGCGTCCGGGAGAACTTCGAGGAGGGCACGTTCGACAGGTCGCTCTACTCCCCGGCGCACGGCGGGCAGATCACGTCGGACCAGGCCAGGCGGGTGGCGGGTGGCCACTCCGTCTACGCTGAGTCCCCGGTCACGCAGGAATGGCACGAGTTCCTGTGGTCGGATCGGACCAAGCTGAAGCTGGCACCCCGCACCACCTACACGGTGACGTTCAAGTATCGGCTCCTCGGCGCGGAGGGGACCCGGACGAACCCCTATTTCCTCGTCCGCAGCGCCACCGGAGGCTTCTCCAAGGACCTCGGGGTCACGAGCTGGTCCGAGCCCGCGGACGGCGACGTGCGGTCGAAGACGGTCACGTTCACCACCGGCGAGTTCGCCGACTACTACCTGCTCTGGACCCTGCACAACGGCGGCGCCATGGCGGTCGACGACATCGTGTTGAACGGCCCGGCGCAGCGGGGCTGACACCGGCACCCGCCGGCGCAGGAGCCCGGCCGGCACGGGAACCGGCCGCCGTCGAGGCCGGTGCCCGTGCCGGTTCCGGTGACGGTGCCCGCGACGGGGCTCGTCCGGAGGGCGGGGTGCGATCCCGCTCGCCGGACGTCGTGAGTCGTCAACCTGACGGATGATCGGAAATCGGTCGTCCGGGGGAGTGAGCGAGAGTCCGCCCGGCCCTAGCGTGAGGACGCACCCGCGCGATCCCCGCGAAGCGGCGATGGGGCGGGTCGCGGCGCGCGTCGTCGTGCGGTGCGCGGGCGGGACACCGGGGACGGTGCGCGTCCTCCGGCGCCTCACGGGTCGTGGCCGCCGACTCGTGTCAGGTGAGTGACGACGAAGAAGGCAGCGTGAAACGCATGACGGATCAGTGCCGGACCCCGCGGGGGAACGGTCTCGGCGACATGCCCGTGAGGGCGGCGGACGTCCGTCCTGTCCCGTCTCCCGCTCCGGAGCCGCGGGTGAGACCCATCTCCGCCCGCGGTGACGGGATCGAGCTGCGAATCGGCCGCCAGTCGGCGCTCGGCCCGATCGAGGCGTGGCTGACCCGGATCCGCGAGTTCCGCGGGAAGATCATGTACGACAACGGCAGGCGACCGTACTTCTGCGACGATGTCGGCCGCTACATCGACGCCGAGGAGATCGACTTCGGTTCCTGGCACATCAGCGCGCACCTCGGGTCGGACACCAGGATCGCCGCCTGCGTCCGCCTCGTGCCGCCGGAGCTGAGCTCCCTGTTCAAGAGCCGGCGCTATCTGGGGCCCAGGTGGCGCGAGGAGACGATCGCGGCGATGGCGCCGGACAACGAGTCGATCTTCGAGGTCGGGCGGCTGCTCCTCTCCGGCCGTGTGCACGACGGGGAACTCGCCGACACGCTGCTGGCCGCGGCCATCGCCGTCGGGAGGGTGTTCGACGCCGGACTGCTGGTCGGCGTCGCCTTCGCGGACAGTGGATGGCACCGGCGCACCGGCTGGGTGGAGCACCCCGAGGCGGACCGTTACTCCTCTTTCTACGGTGAGACCATGCGCCTGGTCTCCCGCGCGCCGAGGGGCGGGACGCCCGAGTACGAGCGGCTCGTGACGGACCTGCAGCGGCGTGTCGAGGAAATCCTGCCGGAGGACTCCGGACTCGCGGTCCTGCGGTTGTGAGTCAGATTCCGGCGAGCCGTCTCACGCCGACGACCGCCGTGCGGCCCCGGGTCGGTGCTCGTCCGACGACATCGCGCCGATGCCCCCGGATCGACCGGATCGTCCGGGAGAGTCCGCCGCCGGGAAGCCGGATGCCGGGCGGCCACGCAGCAGGCGACCTCGCGGCATCCCCGCTCCGGAAGGCCAAGCAGGTGCTAGGTTCCACCTCATGGACATCCGCCCGGCAGACGGCGGGCACGCCGGAGAGATCAAGACCGTCACCGCCAACGGTGTCGAGTTCGCCTACCTGGAGGCGGGGCGGGGGCCGCTGGCGCTGTGCCTGCACGGTTTCCCCGACACCGCGTACACCTGGCGGCACCTGATGCCGGAGCTGGCCGCGCGCGGCTACCGGGCGGTGGCGCCTTTCATGCGCGGCTACGCGCCGACCTCCGTCCCTCCGGACGGCGCCTACGAGGGTGACGCCCTGGTCGCCGACGCCTGCGCGCTGCACGAGGCGCTCGGCGGTGACGGTGACGCGGTGCTCATCGGACACGACTGGGGGGCCCTGCCCGTCTACGGCGCCACCGCCCTCGCCCCCGAGCGCTGGCGTACCGGGATCGCGATGGCGCTGCCCCCGGCGGGCACCCTGCTGGAGACGTTCTTCGACTACGAGCAGCTCAAACGGTCGTTCTACGTCTTCCTCTTCCAGACCGGCCTGGCCGAGACCGCGGCGGCGCGGGAGGGGTTCGTCGAAGGACTGTGGCGCGACTGGTCACCGGGCTACGACGCGACCGAGGACGTCGCGTTCGTCCGGCGAAGCCTGGGCGCCCCGGCGAACCTCACCGCCGCGATCGGCTACTACCGCGCCATGCTCGGCACGGTGGCACCCACCGGCCACCATGCCGCCGGACGGCCCGCGGCCGGCCGGGACGTGCCGATCCTCTATCTGCACGGGGTGCGTGACGGCTGCCTGGGGGTGGAGCAGGTCGACGGGGCGGTGAGTTTCCTCCCACCCGGCTCCCGGATGGAACATGTTCTACAAGCCGGGCACTTCCTCCACCTGGAGCGACCCCGCGAGGTCAACAATCTCGTTCTGGGCTGGTTGGCCTGAGCGTCATGTGGCAGGATCTGCAAAACAGAATGCCATTCTAGTGGAGGCTGATGTGTCGGTTTCGCTCGCGGACATCAACCTGTCGGACATCGCCTTCTGGGAGCGGCCGATGGCCGAGCGCGAGGCGGCCTTCGCGGTGCTCCGTGCCCAGCCGGGTCCGGTCCTGTTCTCCGAGCCCGAGATCCCCTTCGCGCCTCCCGGTCGCGGCTACTACGCCCTGGTGCGGCACGCCGACATCATCGAGGCCAGCCGCCACCCCGAGATCTTCTCCTCCGGGCGTGGGTCGACGTCCATCCAGGACCTCGGACCCGAGTTCAACGAGTACTTCGGTTCGATGATCAATATGGACGACCCGCGGCACGCGCGCCTCCGCCGGATCGTCTCCCGGGCGTTCACCCCAAAGATGATCAAGCAGTTCGAGGCCGACGTCGAGGCCGCCGCCGTGCGGATCGTCGACGACCTGATCGCCACCGGGCCGGGCTGTGACTTCGTGACCGAGGTGGCCGCCAAGCTGCCCCTGAAGATCATCTGCGACATGATGGGCATCCCGCAGCGCGACTACCAGAAGGTCTTCGACGCCACCAGCATCATCCTCTCGGGCGGCGACCCGGAGTTCATCACCGACGTCTCCCGCGCCGCCGAACTGCTCCTCGGCGCGGGACAGACGCTCCAGGAACTCGTCGTCGCCCTGGCCGAGGAGGGCGGCGACAACCTCACCACCGCCCTGACCAGCGCCAACATCGACGGTGAGAAGCTGACGATGCAGGAGCTCGGCTCGTTCTTCATCCTGCTGGTGGTGGCGGGCAACGAGACCACCCGCAACGCCATCTCCCACGGCCTGCACCTGTTCACCGAGAACCCCGGCCAGCGCGCACTGCTGCGGGAGGATCTCGACGGACGCATGCCCGGCGCGGTCGAGGAGATCGTCCGGCTGGCCTCGCCCGTGGCCTGGATGCGCCGCAGCCTCACCCGCGACCACGAGATGAACGGCCACCTCTACCGCGAGGGCGACAAGGTGCTGCTCTTCTACTGGGCCGCCAACCGCGACGAGGCGGTCTTCACCGACCCGTACCGCTTCGACATCACGCGCACGGAGGGGCCGCACGTGGGATTCGGCGGCCCGGGCCCGCACTTCTGCCTAGGCGCTCACCTGGCTCGCCGGGAGATCACCGTGATGTTCCGCGAGCTGTTCACCCGCCTGCCGGAGATCCGTTCCGTCGGTGAGCCCGACCGCCTGCGGTCCAGCTTCATCAACGGCATCAAGCACATGGGCTGCACGTTCTGACTCACTGGCCCTGCACCTTGATCGACTTGAACACGGTGTTCACGTCGGGCAGCAGCTCCTTCTTGCTGTCCGGAACCGACATGTAGACGATCGCCGGAACGTCGGCACCGGTGCTCACCGCCGCCACCACCATGGTCGTCTTGGTGTCACCCGAGGTGATCTCGTACGCCGCCAGCTGACCCGGCATGCCGTTCACCGACAGGGTCTGCTGCGCGGTCTTGCGGGCGCTGTTGTCCTCCGGGAAGAACTTCTTACGGCCGGTGGAGGCCACCGCGTTGATGACCGGCGCGAGGTTCTTCGGCGAGGTGTACTTGCTCTTCAACCGCGGCGACAGCGGACCCGACATGATCTGGGCGAACTGGGCCTTGCCCGTCGAGTCGGTACCCGCCGGCAGGTACTGGCGGGTCGTGAAGCCGTAGCTGGTGGGCACCGTCGGACGCTGATCCTGCCGCCAGGGAGCGCCGAGCTTGGCCAGCGTGATCCCCGCCGGCTGGTCGGTGAGCGTACCGGCCACCGGGGACGCCTTACCGCTGAACCGCGGCAGGCGGCCGACGGCGGCGGGCTTGGTGGTCTTCTTCGCGGTCGCCGAGGGCTTGGGGGAGTCCGCGACGATCTCCTCGTCGGAGGCCAGGGGCCCGGCCAGGAACGCCCAGACCGTCGCACCGACCAGTGCGATGACCACGGACCCGGCCAGCGCGAAGATCCATACGGGCCTGCCCCGGCCCTCGAGCTCGCCTTCCGCCAGACCCTCGTAGCTCTCGCCGAAGACCGTGTCCCACAGCTCCTGCTGACGCTCCGGGGGAGGCGTCTTCGGGCCGCTGATCTGACCCGCGGTCACGAACGGCTTGCTCGGGTCGGAGGGGTCGCGGCTCAGGTGATGCCCGGGCTGGTCGGGACGGCCGAACTGTCCCGGCTGCCCGCGGTGGTCGGGCTGGCCGGTGCCGTCCGGCCGGCCGAACTGCCCGGGGTGACCGAACTGTCCGGGCTGACCCGGCTGCCCGGAATGCGTGGGGTGGCCGTGCGTGGGATGCGGACCGGTGCCGCCGGGCCGGCCCGGAGACTCCTGGGGCGCCGGGGCGGGCGCGGCCTGCGCGGCGCTGGCCGCGGCCATGGCCCACATGGCGGGGTTGTCCGGTACGCCGTAGCTGAGGCGTACGGTCTGCTCGGCCGCCCCGCCGTTGGCGAGTCCGCCGTGACCGGTGCCGCCGGTTACGCCGTTGCCGTTCCCGGCGCCGAAGGCGTCACCGTTCCCGGAGCCGCCGGACCTGCCGGGTTCGTTGTGCGCGCCGGGGCCGCCGTACTCGCCGCGGCCGTTCTGCTCGGCGCCGCCGAAGGACGCCCCGCCGGGGTCGGCGGGGGCGTCGATCGACGCGCTCGCCCACGCAGGCGGAGAGAACATCCGGTCCTGTGTTCCGGCGGTGCCGGTGCCGTACGCGGAGCCGTCCGCTGACGCCGCAGGCGGCCAGGAGCCGTTGCCCGCGGGCGGCCACACGGCGCTCTCCGCGGGCGAAGCCGACGGCCGGGAGCCGCTTTCCGGGTGTCCTGCGGCCCGGCCGGGATCGCTCTGCGGCGCCCCGAAACCCTGCCCGTGTCCGTCGTTGCGCGGGCCGGAGGTGTTCTGCCACACGTCGCCCTGGGATCCCGAGGTGTTCTGCCAGGTGTCGTTGCGCGGGGTGGAGGCGTTCTGCCACACATCGCTCTGCGCACCCGAGGTGTTCTGCCAGGTGTCGCCCTGCGCACCCGACGAGTTCTGCCACACGTCGCCCTGAGGTGCCGTGGCCTGTGCCCAGCCGCCGGGGGAGGTGCTCCCGTGCCCGCCGTTCCGGGGGTCTGAGGCGTTCTGCCGGGTGCCGTCCTGCGCCGGGGTGGGCTGGGGCCAGCCGTTACCGCCGGGGGAGGCGTTCTGCCGGGCACCGTTCTCGGCGTCCTCCTGGGGGCGGGGGAGCCGCGGGCCGGTGCCCAGCGGGTCGTTCGCCCAGGAGGGCACCGGCTCAGCTGCCTCCGGCCATGCCGGAGGCGGGTGGGGCTGGCTGGACTGCTCCGAGGCCATGCTTTCCTTACCTCCCGCGCGGTTGCCCGAATTATGAGTATTGGGCATGGTCTCACGTGAGACGGGGGGGTTCGCAGGGAAACCGGAGAACGCACCCCTGAACTGGAGCCCGGTGGGATCGGTCGGCGGGTCCTGCAAGGGGAGACCGACCTCCAACGGATCCGGGCCCTGCCCCGGCTCGACTGAATGTGCCACGGTGAAAAGAGTAGACGGGAAGGACAAACGAGGTCACAACAGGCACGTAGCCATCGGATCTCATCCATCTCGGTATGGATACGAGCCCCATTCTGCTGACCCTGGACCCGCCTGTCCCTCGTTTCGCATGATCGCACATGTTTTCCCAGCCCATGAATACGCCTTGCGGGCTGCGATAGGCTTGGACTATGCGTGCCGCGACCCTGCTTACCGGGCCGCATCGGCTTTCCCGTCTCTGAGCGCCCGGCCGATGCGGCTGCCCTCCGCGTGAGCGGGGGGTTTTTCATTGGGCCGGACGGGTCAGATCATCCGCGCAGACGTAGACCGAGGGAAGATTCAGTGAGCGACAGAGCCGACACGGCGAGCGACGAGCAGCACTACGACCCGCAGGCGCTGCAGGTCAAGTGGCAGCGGCGGTGGGAGGAGATCGACCCCTTCCGGGCCTCCGACGACCCCGCCGACACGCGTGAGAAGCGCTACGTGCTCGACATGTTCCCCTACCCCTCCGGGGACCTGCACATGGGCCACGCCGAGGCGTTCGGCATCGGCGACGTCGTCTCGCGTTACTGGCGCCAGCGGGGCTACAACGTCCTGCACCCCATCGGCTGGGACTCCTTCGGTCTGCCCGCGGAGAACGCCGCGATCAAGCGTAACGCGCACCCCGCCGAGTGGACGTACGCCAACATCGAGACCCAGGCCGCCTCCTTCAAGCGGTACGGGGTCTCCTTCGACTGGTCGACCCGCCTGCACACCAGCGACACCGGTTACTACCGCTGGACCCAGTGGCTGTTCCTGCGCTTCTTCGAGCGCGGCCTGGCCTACCGCAAGGGCGGCCTGGTCAACTGGTGCCCCAACGACCAGACCGTGCTGGCCAACGAGCAGGTCGTCGGCGGCAGGTGCGAGCGCTGCGGCGCCGAGGTCGTCCGCCGTGAGTTGACCCAGTGGTACTTCAAGATCACTGAATACGCGGACCGGCTGCTGGACGACATGGCGCAGCTGGAGGAGACCTGGCCGGAGCGCGTGCTGGCCATGCAGCGCAACTGGATCGGCCGCTCCGAGGGCGCCGACGTCGACTTCGTGATCGAGGGCCGCGACGAGCCGGTCACCGTCTACACCACCCGCCCCGACACCCTGTACGGCGCCACCTTCTTCGTGGTCGCCCCGGACGCGCCGCTGGCCGAGGAGATCGTCGCAGAGGAGCAGCGCGCCGCGTTCGAGGCGTACCGCGCGGAGGTGGCGAAGCTGTCCGACATCGACCGCCTGTCCACCGAGAAGAAGAAGACCGGTGTCTTCCTGGGCCGCTACGCCGTCAACCCGGTCAACGGTGAGCGGATGCCGGTCTGGGCGGCCGACTACGTGCTGTCCGACTACGGCCACGGCGCCATCATGGCCGTGCCCGCGCACGACCAGCGCGACCTCGACTTCGCCCGCGCCTTCGACCTGCCGGTGCGGGTCGTGGTGCACACCGGCCTGGCCGACCCCGGCGAGACCGGCGTGGCCACCCCCGGCGACGGCGCGCTGGTCAACTCCGGCCCCCTGGACGGCCTGAGCAAGGCCGACGCGATCCGGAAGATCATCGAGGTGCTGGGCGAGCGCGGCACCGGCAAGGCGGCGGTCAACTTCCGCCTGCGCGACTGGCTGCTGTCCCGCCAGCGCTTCTGGGGTTGCCCCATCCCGATCATCCACTGTCTCGACTGCGGAGAGGTCCCCGTCCCGGACGACCAGCTGCCCGTCACCCTGCCCGACCTGCGCGGCGAGGCCCTGTCTCCCAAGGGCGTCTCCCCGCTGGCCTCGGCCGGGGAGTGGGTCAACGTCTCCTGTCCCAAGTGCGGCGGCTCCGCGCAGCGTGACACCGACACCATGGACACCTTCGTCGACTCGTCGTGGTATTTCCTGCGTTACGTCGACCCCGACTACTCCGACGGCCCGTTCGACGTGGAGAAGCTCCGCCAGTGGGGCCCGGTCGACCAGTATGTCGGCGGCGTCGAGCACGCGGTGCTGCACCTGCTGTACTCACGGTTCTTCACCAAGGTCCTGCACGACATGGGGATGGTCGACTTCACCGAGCCCTTCACCCGCCTGCTGAACCAGGGGCAGGTGATCAACCAGGGCAAGGCGATGTCGAAGTCGCTGGGCAACGGCGTCGACCTGGGCCAGCAGATCGACGCCTACGGTGTCGACGCCGTCCGGCTGACGATGGTGTTCGCCGGCCCGCCGGAGGACGACATCGACTGGGCGGACCTGTCGCCGGCCGCCTCGCAGAAGTTCCTGGCCCGAGCGTTCCGCGTCATGGCCGAGGCCGGTGCCGCCTCCGCGCCGGGAGCCGACTTCGCCGGCGGCGACCCGGAGCTGCGCAAGATCGTCCACCGGACCGTCGACGAGGTCACCAAGCTGGTCGACTCCTACCGCTTCAATGTCGCGGTGGCCCGCATGATGGAGCTGACGAGTGCGGCCCGCCGGGCGATCGACTCCGGGCCCGGCGCCGCCGACCCGGCGGTCCGGGAGGCCGCCGAGGCGCTGGCGGTCATGCTGTCGCTGGTCGCGCCGTACACGGCGGAGGAAGGATGGGAGCGGCTGGGGCACCCCGCCTCGGTCGCCGGGGCCGGCTGGCCGGTCGCCGACCCGGCCCTGCTGGTTCAGGAGTCCCTCATCTGCGTCGTCCAGGTCGCGGGCAAGGTGCGCGACCGGCTGGAGGTCTCCCCGGAGATCTCGGACGCCGACCTGGAGGCGCTGGCGCTGGCCTCGGAGAAGGTCAAGGCGTTCCTGTCCGGCACGCCGCGCAAGGTCATCGTCCGCGCGCCGAAGCTGGTCAACATCGTTCCGTAGCGGTCTCCCGGGGCGTCCCTCCACGGGAGCCCCGGGGACGGCCCGCCGGGAGCGTGCGGGTCCACCGGGAGCCGTCCCGGACCGCGAGGGGCATGGGCGCCCGGCACGGCACGCGGAGAGCGGCGCTCGGAGAGCGACGTGCGCGAAGAGGCGTGCGGGGAACGATGTGCGGGAAGCGGTGACGCAAAAAGGAGCGGGTCCCCCGGTGGTGGGGATCCGCTCCTGAAGCGCGGCGTCTCAGAGTTTGCGCAGCACCGCCACGACCTTGCCGAGGACGGTGGCCTCGTCACCCGGGATCGGGTCGTAGTTGGGGTTGTGCGGGACCAGCCAGACATGGCCGTCCTTGCGCTTGAAGGTCTTGACCGTGGCCTCGCCGTCGATCATCGCCGCGACCACGTCGCCGTTGTCGGCCACCGGCTGCTGGCGCACGACCACCCAGTCTCCGTCGGCGATGGCCGCTTCGATCATCGAGTCACCGCTCACCTGGAGCAGGAAGAGAGTGCCCTCGCCCACGAGCTGCTTGGGCAGGGCGAACACGTCCTCGATGCTCTCCTCGGCGAGGATGGGCCCACCGGCGGCGATCCGGCCCACCAGCGGGACGTACGCGGCGGTCGGGCGGCTGACCGGCGTCTCGTCCTCGTTGTTGGAGTCGGGGTCGACCCACAGCACGGGCTCGCCGGGAAGGCGGACCTCCAGCGCGCGCGGGCGGTGCGGGTCGCGCCGCAGGTAGCCCTTGCGCTGCAACGCCGTCAGCTGGTGCGACACGCTGGAGGTGCTGGTGAGCTGGACCGCCTCACCGATCTCGCGCATGGACGGCGGGTAGCCCCGCTGCTGCACGGAGTCGCGGATCACCTCAAGGATCTTCCGCTGCCTGGGGGTGAGGCCGAGGGAGTCACGCCTGCGAACCGCCAGGTCGTCGGCGGCCGAACCGTTCTCGTTGCGTTCGCTCATACGAACTCCTCGCCTCCCGGTCTGTATCTGATGCGTCGCACGCAGCGACCGTATCGCGGTCGAAGATCATACTCAAACAGATGTTCGAATGTCCTCGAAATCGGCGACGTCGTGGTGTACAACATCGTACGGGAGTTCGATCGACATCGTGTTCGATTCACCGATCTTTCTTCGACATGTGTTCGGCCAGGTCGAGGGGATGGGGGGCCATCGTGAAGCCGACCGCGACACCACGGCGATCCAGGGCCGCGGCAGGAGTGCGTAACGGGTGGCGTCCCGGTGAGGCGCCACGACCTCAGGGGGTGCCGTCCCCGCCGGAGGTGCCGCATCTCCGGCTGGTCCCGCCGCCGAGGCCGGAGGTACGCCGGCCCGCATCTCCGGCTCGCAGGGCCCCGGGGGGTGCGCGCCGAGCCACCGGGCCCGGCGAATCCGCCGAATCCGCTGGCGCCACCAAGGCCTCCAGGGCCGCCAAGGTCGCCGGGACGGCCGGGGTTGTCAAGATCGCCGGGGTCCGGTCGCCTTCCGTGCCGAGCCGCGGGGCTTCCGGGTCCGCGCGGGGCTCCTCGGGCGGCGCCGAGGCGCGTCCGGGCCGGGGCGGACGCAACCCGCGGCCGTCACGTGGCGCGGGCCGCGGGCCGCTCCCTCCCGGGCGGCGTCCCGCGCCGGAGCGCACGCGGGGCTCTGTTCGCGGCCCCGTTCGCGGCTCCGCCCGTCCGCCGCTCCGGTTGACCCGCCGGGGGAAGGCCACCGTGGCGGCGGTGGTCGTGCTGCTCGCCTTCGGAATCCTCTGGCTCTGCGTGCGATCGACCGGCTCCATGTGGCCAATCGGCTCCGTGTGACCGACCGGCTCCTGTGCGAGCGTCCGGCTTCGTGTGGCCGGCCGGTTCCGTGCGTGACGGCTCCGCGTGGCCGGTCGGCTCTGTGTGAACGGCCCCATGTCGATCGGCGCCGTCCGGGCCGGCGGAGCGGTTCTTCCCGGGGTGCCGTCCGCGGGCGGTCGTGAAAGTCTCTAGGATCCCAGGAGTCTCCGCGATCCCAGGGGTCGCCCGTCCCGGGCTCGGGTGTGAGGGGCCCGTCGCCGTGTCGGTGCTGTGCCGTCGCGGTGCCGGTGTCCCGGGCGGTCGCCCGGTGTGTGTCCGAGGGCGTCCCGCTCCGCCGGGCGTTCCGCGAGGCGCGGACGGGGCCTGACTCCCGGAGGTGTCCCCTGGATGCCGGGTGGCCCCCGGGGCGGCCCGTCGCGGGGGGTGTCCGGAGTCTTGCCGGGCGGGCCGCACGTCCGTCTCATGAGGCCCGCGGGAACGCCTCCGCAGGCGCCGGGCGTGCCCACGGACCCGCGGAGCATTCTGGGAGAAGGGTTCCCGGAAGGGCGTCCGGAGGCCCGCCGGGAGGCGGCCGGGGGTGTCGGAGGCGGGTGGGCGAGGTGCTCATGGGGCTTCGGGCGACATCGGAGACGGCCGCGACGTGAGATGCGCGGGCGACACGCCGGGGCGCCTGTGCTGATCAGCCACTTCGCGTGGCGGGGCCCGGCCAACTTGCGTTCATGGTCGCGCACTTCTACGGTTGGACCACAACATCTAGTGGCTTAATCAAGGCACTGCACCACAAATTGTGTTTCTATTACCGCATCTCGACTATTCGGGGGGCGCGCGCGAGCGTCCCGGCGCGCATGCTGTGGGGCAGGGGAGACGAGTGAGCCGCTCGGCAGGTCAAGGAGGCGGCGCGCGTGCATTGTCCGTTCTGTCGTCATCCGGATACACGGGTCATCGACAGCCGGTCCACTGATGACGGTGGCGCCATCCGGCGTCGACGCACGTGCCCGGAGTGCGGACGCAGGTTCACCACACAGGAGACCGTCCTGCTCATGGTGAGCAAGCGCAGCGGCGTGACTGAGCCGTTCTCCCGGGAGAAGGTGATCGCGGGCGTCCGGCGGGCCTGCCAGGGCCGGCCGGTGGGTGAGGACTCCCTGGCCCAGCTGGGCCAGCGGGTCGAGGAGAGCATCCGGGCGACCGGGTGCGCGGAGATCCCCGCCCACGAGGTCGGGCTGGCGATCCTGGGCCCGCTCCGCGAACTGGACGAGGTGGCCTACCTGCGCTTCGCCTCCGTCTACCGGGGGTTCGAGACCCTGGCCGACTTCGAGGCGGAGATCAAGCAGCTCCGTGCGGAGCGCTCCGAAAAGCAGGACTGAATGCAAACCCCGGGCGCCGGGGGTGAAGCGGCGCGTTGATGTGGTCCGATTCGAGGGTTCTACGGGGCCCCGGGAGGGGGAAGTCATGACGGAGACCGTCAGTGGCGCAGTTTCACGTGGCGGCAAGCGGGTGCGCAAGGGCTTGAAGATGAAGCGCATCTTCACCACGCCGGGTGTGCATCCCTACGACCAGGTGTCATGGGAGCGCCGTGACGTCGTCATGACCAACTGGCGCGACGGTTCGATCAACTTCGAGCAGCGCGGGGTCGAGTTCCCCGAGTCGTGGTCGGTCAACGCCGCCAACATCGTGACGACGAAGTACTTCCGCGGCGCGGTCGGCACCCCACAGCGCGAGTGGAGTCTCAAGCAGCTCGTCGACCGCGTCGTGGGCGTCTACACGCGCACCGCGGTCGAGGAGGGTTACTTCGCGACCGACGAGGACGCCGAGATCTTCGACCACGAGCTCAAGCACGCCCTGGTCAACCAGGTCTTCAGCTTCAACTCGCCGGTCTGGTTCAACGTCGGCACCGCCTCGCCGCAACAGGTCAGCGCCTGCTTCATCCTGTCGGTCGACGACACGATGGAGTCCATCCTCGACTGGTACAAGGAAGAGGGTGTGATCTTCAAGGGGGGGTCGGGTTCCGGCGTCAACCTCTCCCGGATCCGCTCCTCCAAGGAACTGCTCTCCAGCGGTGGCACGGCCAGCGGCCCGGTCTCCTTCATGCGCGGGGCCGACGCCTCGGCGGGCACGATCAAGTCGGGCGGCGCCACCCGTCGCGCCGCCAAGATGGTCGTCCTGGACGTCGACCACCCCGACATCGAGGAGTTCATCGAGACCAAGGCGCGCGAGGAGGACAAGGTCCGCGCTCTCCGTGACGCCGGGTTCGACATGGACCTGGGCGGCAAGGACATCGTCTCCGTCCAGTACCAGAACGCCAACAACTCCGTGCGCGTCTCCGACGAGTTCATGCGCGCAGTGGAGCAGGGCGGAGACTTCGGTCTGCGTGCCCGCCTCACCGGTGAGATCCTCGAGAAGGTCGACGCCAAGGGCCTGTTCCGCAAGATGGCCAAGGCCGCCTGGGAGTGCGCCGACCCCGGCGTCCAGTACGACGACACGATCAACGACTGGCACACCAGCCCGGAGACCGGCCGCATCACCGCCAGCAACCCCTGCTCGGAGTACATGCACCTGGACAACTCCTCGTGCAACCTGGCGAGCATCAACCTGCTGAAGTTCCTCAGGGACGACGACTCCTTCGACGTCGAGAGCTTCGTGAAGATCACAGAGCTGATCATCACCGCGATGGACGTCTCCATCACCTTCGCCGACTTCCCGACCGAGAAGATCGACCAGACCACCCGGGCCTACCGCCAGCTCGGCATCGGCTACGCCAACCTGGGTGCGCTGCTCATGGCCACCGGCCACGCCTACGACTCCGACGGCGGCCGTGCCATCGCCGGCGCCATCACCTCGCTGATGACCGGCGCCTCCTACCGGCGCAGCGCCGAGCTCGCCGCGGTCGTCGGGCCGTACGAGGGGTACGCCCGCAACGCCGAGGCCCACAAGCGGGTCATGCGCAAGCACAGCGACGCCAACGACGTCCTGCCCACCTTCGAGGCGATGGACGAGTCCATCCACCGTGAGGCCACCAAGCAGTGGGCCGAGTGCCTGCGGCTCGGCGAGCGGAACGGCTACCGCAACGCGCAGGCCTCGCTGCTCGCCCCGACCGGCACCATCGGCCTGATGATGGACTGCGACACCACCGGCATCGAGCCCGACCTCGCCCTGGTCAAGTTCAAGAAGCTCGTCGGCGGCGGCTCCATGCAGATCGTCAACCAGACGATCCCGCGTGCCCTGCGCCGCCTCGGGTACCAGGAGGAGCAGGTCGAGGCGATCGTCGAGTACATCGCCGAGCACGGCCACGTCGTCGACGCCCCCGGCCTGCGGGCCGAGCACTACGAGGTGTTCGACTGCGCCATGGGTGAGCGCGCGATCGCACCCATGGGCCACGTCCGCATGATGGCGGCGGTCCAGCCGTTCCTGTCCGGCGCCATCTCCAAGACGGTCAACCTGCCCGAGTCCGCGACGATCGAGGACATCGAGCAGGTCTACCTGGAGGGCTGGAAGCTCGGCCTGAAGGCCCTGGCGGTCTACCGCGACAACTGCAAGGTCGGCCAGCCGCTCTCCGCGGCCGGCAAGAAGACCGAGGAGAAGGCCGGGGAGCAGGTCGCGGAGCAGGCGGTCTCCGCCGAGCCCGCGATCCAGGTCGTGGAGATCAGCCGCCCGACCCGCCGTCGCATGCCCAACCAGCGCCCCAGCACCACCACCCGCTTCACCGTGGGCGGCGCGAAGGGTTACATGACCGCCTCGTCCTACCCCGACGACGGCCTGGGCGAGGTGTTCCTGAAGATGTCCAAGCAGGGCTCCACGCTCGCGGGCGTCATGGACGCCTTCTCGGTGGCCATCTCCATCGGCCTGCAGTACGGCGTGCCGCTGGAGACCTACGTCGGCAAGTTCGTCAACATGCGCTTCGACCCGGCCGGCATGACCGACGACCCGGACATCCGCATGGCCGCCTCGGTGATGGACTACATCTTCCGCCGCCTGGCCCTGGACCACCTGCCGTATGAGGAGCGCGCGGCCCTCGGCATCTTCTCCGCCTCCGAGCGTGCCGCCCAGCAGCGCGGCGAGGACCCTGCCCCGGCCAACACCGACGAGGTCATCGCCGAGCTCGCCACCTCGGCGCCGATCGAGGAGCAGCCTCAGCCTCAGCCGCAGCCCCGGTCCGCGACCGTCGCCGTGGAGGCGCCGCGGCAGCCCGGCTCTCTGGAGTCCCACCAGGGCCGCACCGCCGACGCGCCGCTCTGCATGACCTGCGGCACCAAGATGCGTCCGGCCGGCAGCTGCTACGTCTGCGAGGGCTGCGGCTCCACCAGCGGCTGCAGCTGAGATGTGCACGATGCCTCATCGGCTGAGATGTCCGGTGGGGCGGAGAGGATCGCATAACGCCTGACGGTTCTCATCAGCGGGGGGTCCGGAGTCGTTCCGGATCCCCCGTGGCCGTTCTCGCGTCGTTTCCGTCAAGGCGGGCGCGAGGGATCGTGCGGAGAGTCTCGGGCGGCGGGTGTCCGTTTCCTACAAGACCGCGGCAGGAGGCGTGACTAGGTTGGGCCGTACGGGCAGGGGGCGCGTTTCACGCCGTCCGCTCCCGTCAACCGTGACATCCCACCGTTCGCGTTCCGATCGGAGATATCTGCCATGAAAGCCCAGCTGGACGTCATCGGCATCGTCGTGGAGGACATGGGCCGCTCGCTGGCCTTCTACCGGCTGCTCGGCCTTGAGGTGCCGCCCGAGGCCGACGGCCGGCCGCACGTCGAGGCCACCCTGCCCGGCGGGCTCCGGATCGCCTGGGACACGGTCGAGACGATCCGCTCGTTCCACCCCGACTGGGAGCCCGGCAGCGGGCAGGGCGTCTCGCTGGCGTTCCGGTTCGACACCCCCGCCGAGGTGGACGAGGCGTACCGGGAGCTGGTCTCCCTGGGGTACGAAGGGGTCAGGGAACCGTGGGACGCGTTCTGGGGGCAGCGGTACGCTCTGGTCCACGACCCGGACGGCAACGGCGTCGACCTGTTCGCACCGGGCGACCCGACCGGGTGAACCGTCCGCACGGTTCGATCGGATGAACCGTCCGTACGGCCTGGCCGGGTGAACCGCCCGCACGGTTCGACCGGGTGAGTCATCCGTACGGCCCGGCGGGATCGCCTGCCGCCCGGATCCCGCGGAGCCCGCGAGCGCCGGGATCGGGGCCCGCACCGTCGTGTCAGGTGAGCGGTGTGCCCGCGCGTCCGGCGATGTGGCCGGGGAGCGCGGTCCCCTCCGGCAGCAGCGGGTCGGGCACCGGGGGAAGCCAGGTGGTGGCCAGCGGCAGCACGCCGGCCCACAGTCCCAGCTCGGCGTCGGGCCCGTCGCCGTCGTCGGGCGGGCCCGAACTCACCTTGACCGACGCCTCGGCCAGGGGGATCGCGAGGACGGTCGTCGCCGCCAACTCCTTGCGGCTGGGCCGTCTGGCGTAGTCCCACTGGCCGGGGGCCGCCTGCTCGGTCAGGATCCGCAGCCCTTCCAGCTTCTCCTCGCCCTCCAGTCTCCGGGGCTCGCTATAGATCATGGCGGAGCGGTAGTTGACCCCGTGCTCGAACACCGACCTGGCCAGCACCAGGCCGTCCACATGGGTGACCGTCACGCAGACCGTCCCCATCTCCGCGGTCGGTCGCCGTCCGGTGGGTCCGCCGCCGGTCATGCTCCTGCTGGCCACTGAGCCGTGCACGTAGAGATGGTCGACGTCGAAGCCGTACACCGTGGGAACCACCATGGGCACGCCGTCGACGACCACGCCCAGGTGGCAGACGAATCCGGCGCGCAGCACCTCGTGGAGGGCGGCCCGGTCGGTGCGGCCCTTCTCGGAGAAGCGCCGGTGCCGGGTGCGCTCCGTTGAGGACAGATCGGTCATGGGTCGGCATTCAATCAGGTGCGGGCCTCGCGGTGACGAACCGGCCGACACGGAAGCCGGGCGGCGACCCCGCCGCAGCCGGTGTGCGGCCCCGCCGCACTTGGTGTGCGGCCCCGCCGCACTTGGTGTGCGGCCCCGCCGCACTTGGTGTGCGGCCCCGCCGCGGTCGGCGTGCCGGCCTGCGGCGATCCGTGCGCGGTCCCGTAGCGGCCGACGTGCGGTCCCGCGGCGGTCCGGCCGGCCGGGGATGTACCGGCCGGGAAATGCGGAAAGACCCGCGAGGCGGGTCTTTCCGGAAGATCGTCAGGCGGCGGACGTGGGCCCGCCCGGACGTGGGAACCGCACGACGTTCCGCCCGGCGTAGGCGCGCAGGTCGACGACCTTCGCCTCGCCGCCCCCCCTGTTCCGCCCGTGACGCGCCGCGGAACGGATGTCCCTGGTCTTGAGCCGCGCGACATACGGTGGCACAACCACAAGTCTCTTCATTGAGCCCCCCGGCGTGATGGTTCCGTTATATGAAATATCTACAGATCCACCCATAAAGCTGGTGTAAAGAGACGATCAATAGGGAAGTCGGCGGCCCGCCGGTGTCCGCAGATCCACCTCGGTCGGCCGGGCCGGACGGCGCGGGCTCGTATGGCTGATCCTGATACGTCGCATTTCCTGCCCCCTTTTCCTTGGGCCCACTGTGCGCCACATCACTTGACAGCCGGTTGTCGGAGGCTTGCAGGGCCGACCGGCCGGATCTCCGCGCCGGTCAACCCCACGCCGACCGTCCGGGTCAGCCCTCCCGGCGGAGGGACCCCGGCACGATGCGGGTGGTGACCGCTATCCGGTTCCACGCGTTGATCGTCGCGATCGCGACCACCAGCGCGGCCAGCGTCTCCGGCTCGTAGTGCGCCGCGGCCTCGTCCCAGACGTGGTCGGGTACGGTCTCCCCGCGGTCGGCGAGTCGGGTGGCCTCCTCGGCCAGGGCCAGCGCCGCCCGCTCCGCGTCGGTGAAGAACGGCGTCTCGCGCCAGACCGCCACCGCGAACAGCCGCTCGTCGCTCTCCCCGGCCTGCTTCAGGTCGTGGCTGTGCATGTCCACGCAGAAGGCGCAGCCGTTGATCTGGCTGACCCGAAGCTTCACCAGCTCCTTCGTGATGTGCGGCAGCCCACTGCCGGCCAGGAACTTCTCCAGTCCCAGCATCGCCCGGTACGCCTCGGGGGCGAGCTGGGCGACGTTGATGCGTTCCTTCATCGGACACTCCTCAGTTTCTCCGGGTTCATCACGATGTCGATCTCGGTGATCCGGCCGTCCGAGACGGTCAGTCCGTAGACGCCGCCTACCTCGCCGTTCCACGACCACAGCAGGCCGGCCAGGCCGTTGACCGTGACCGGGGCCAGCCGCCTGCCCGCGCCGTACCGCTCGGCCACCCCGACCAGGAAGCGGGCCACCCGCGCCGCGCCGTGGATGGGCCGGCGTGCCGCCCGCACCACGCCGCCGCCGTCGCTGCGCAGCACCACCTCCGGGTCGAGCAGCGCGAGCAGGGCGTCGATGTCCCGGCCCTGGCTGGCCCTGGCGAACGCCTCGACCACCCGGCGGTGTTCGGCGGCGTCCACCTCGAACCGCGGCGCCCGCGCCGCGACGTGCCTGCGGGCACGGGCGGCGAGCTGGCGGCAGGCCGCGGGGGTGCGGCCCACCGCCCGCGCCACCTCCCCGAACGACAGGCCGAACACGTCGTGCAGCACGAACGAGGTGCGCTCGGCGGGGCTCAGCGACTCCAGGACGACCAGCATCGCCAGGCTCATCGACTCATCCAGGGTCACCCGGTCGGCCGGGTCGCCGTCGGTCACCACCGGCTCCGGCAGCCACGGGCCGACGTACTCCTCACGACGCACGCGCGCCGAACGCAGTACGTCCAGCGCCAGCCTGGATACTGTGACCACCAGCCAGCCCGTGACGTCCTCGATCGCCGAACGGTCCGCCCGGCCCAGCCGGAACCAGGCATCCTGGACGACGTCCTCGGCCTCGTCCAGGCTGCCCAGCAGGCCGTAGGCCACGCCCACCAGCCGGGGCCGGATGGTGCCGAACTCGGCTGCGAGATCTTCATCGCTGTTCACGTAAGGAGGACGAGACATGCCCCGAGTGTGTGACATCCCGCGAACCGCGCCGTCGAACGGAGTGCGGGGTTGAGCACGGGGCTGATCGACGGGGATCCGCAGCGGCTGGGCGGTTACTGGCTGTCCGGCCGTCTGGGGGCGGGCGGTCAGGGCGTGGTCTACGAGGCGTACGACGCCGAGGGACGGCGGGTCGCGGTGAAGGTGCTGCACGGCGACGCGGCCGGCGACCCCGGACTGCGCGAACGGTTCGGCCGTGAGGCCGCCGCCGCCCGCCGTGTCGCCTCCTTCTGCATCGCGGGCGTGCTGGACGCCGACCTGGACGGGCCCCGGCCGTACATCGTCTCCGAGTACGTGGCGGGCCCCAGCCTGCGCGGGGCCGTCGAGCAGGGGCGTCGTTTCACCGGGGGCGACCTGCACCGTCTGGCGACCGCGATCGCCACCGCGCTGACCGCCGTCCACGAGGCCGGGGTCATCCACCGCGACCTCAAACCCGACAACGTGCTCCTGGGGCCGGACGGCCCGCGCGTGATCGACTTCGGTATCGCCCGGACCGAGGACATGTCGCTGACCGCGACGGGCATGGTGGCCGGCACCCCCACCTACATGGCCCCGGAGATCTTCATGGGCCGGCGGGCCACCTCGGCCGTCGACGTCTTCGCCTGGGGCGGGATCGTGGTCTTCGCCGCCACCGGCTCCGATCCGTTCCGGGCGGAGAGCCTGGGCGGGATCATGCACCGGGTGCTGTCCGTCGAACCGCAGCTGGACATGCTGCCCGAGCTGCTGCGGCCGCTCGTCGCCGCCTCGCTCGCCAAGGACCCCGAGGCCAGGCCCACCGCGAGAGATCTGCTGCTCGCCCTGGTCAGCGCTGATGGCGGCGCCGACGTCCCCCGGCTGCTGGCGGCCGGAAGCGACGCCGGGTCCCGGATCCGCGCCGCCTCCGCGGATCCCGAACTCGGCACCCTCGCCGAGGACGCCTACGCCGCGCTCGGCCCGGACGAGCGCGAGATCGCCCCCGAGGTCTTCCTGCGGCTGGTCACGGTGACCGACGACGACCAGCTGATCATGCGGCGGGCACAATGGGCCGAGTTTCTCGACGGCCGCCGGGACGAGGAGGCCGACGCCGTCCGGCGCCTGCTCCAGGTCTTCGCGTACCTGGTCGTCCACGACGACCAGGAGATCTGGCTGTCGCGGCCCGCACTGCCGCAGGCGTGGCCGCGGCTGCGCGCGTGGGTGCGGGCCAACCGGGACGGCCTGGCCGTCCACCGGTCCATCATGACCGCCGCGCGGCGCTGGCATGTGCAGGGGCGCAGGGACGGGGACCTGTTGCAGGGCGGCAGCCTGGAGCGTGCCATGCGGTGGGCGGCGACCGGCCGCCGCAACATCACGCTCAGTCCGGTCGAGCGCGACTTCCTGGAGGCGGGCGCCGCCCTCACCCGGCGCCGCACCCGCCGGGGCCGGCTGCTCTCCGCCACGCTGGCCGTGTCGCTGGTGGCCGCGCTGGCCGCCGGGGCGCTCGCGGTGCAGCAGAGCAGGGTCGCCGAGGCGCGCAACGCCACCATCGCCTCCCAGCGGGACCAGGCGACGGCGGCCCGGCTCGCCGCGACCGCCGACTCGCTGCGGACCGCCGAGCCGGTCCGGGCCATGCTGCTCAGTGTCGCCGCCTGGCGGCTGGCCCCGGTGACCGAGGCCAGAGCGGGTCTGACCGGGTCGCTGACCCAGCGGGAGACGGCGGCCTTCCACGATCCGGCCACCGGGATACAGACCCTCAGGGCACTCAGCCGTGACGGGCACACGTTCGTCAGTGTGAGCGAGGGCCAGGCGCGCGTCTGGGACATGCGGACCGGCGGACGCGTCGGCGTCTTCGGCGGCCTCGGCGGCAACCTGCGCTCGATCGCGCTGAGCCCGGGCGGCAGGCTCCTCGCGGTGGTCGACGGCACGGAGCTGAAGGTATGGGACGTGCCGACGGGCAAGCCCACCGGGCGTACCCTCACCGTGCACCTGAGCAACGCGCTGGGGGACAGCGAGGTGGCCTTCGGCCAGTCGGAGGAGTGGCTCATGGTCACCCACGGGCAGGGGCTCACCGTCTGGAACCTCGTCACCGGCAGGACCCAGAGCTCGATCGCCGGAGGCGCCGACTACGACGTCTCGGCCGACGGGCGCGGTCTCGCCTTCGGCGGCCTGGACGGGGATCCGGTCGCCTACACCCTGCAGGACGCACGCAAGGTCCCGTTGGGCGCCCACTGTGGCTGCGCGCTGCGCGTCGCCTACAGCCCGGACGGCAGGACCGTCGCGGTCCTGCGCGGGAAGAAGCTGGAGCTGCGCGACGCCGCCACCGGGGCGGACCTCGGCCGCACCTTCGAGGAGGGCGCCGCCGACGATCTCGTCTTCAGCTCCGACGGGCGCTTCCTGGCCGGGGTGACCGACACGGCCATCCGGGTCTGGCGGGTCCGGGACGGCCGGATCCTCCTCACCCAGAGGATCGACGCGATCACGCCCGTCGTGGCCTTCGACCTGGACGCGCGCGTGCTGCGCTACCTGACCGAAGACTCGGTGACGACCCTCGACATCGCCACGCTGATCACACCGGTCACCCTGAAGGGGGCCGGCACCCGCTGGGCGCAGCTCAGCCCCGACGGGCGTCTGCTGGCCTCGCGGGACGACGGGGCGGACGAGGTCGTGCTCCGGGACGTGCGGCGGCGCACCCGTCTGGGCTCCCTGAACACCGGCCCCGGCGGCGCCGAATACTACTTCGACGTGGCCTTCAGCGCCGACGGCCGCCGGCTGGCGGTCAACAGCGGCGGCGACAGCTCCCGGCTGACCGTGTGGGACACCTCCACCTTCAAGCGGGTCGCCGCCGTCGCCACCCGCCGCGAGGGCAAGGTGCTCGCCGCGGCGATCAGCCCCGACGGCACCGCGGTGGCCTCCTACATCTCCTACTACGAGGCCGACATCGAACCCGCCGGGGAGATCCGCGTCTGGGACGTGCCCGGCGGCCGGCTGCGCTGGTCACGACCCCAGGACTCCGTCAATGCGCTGGCCTTCAGCCCGGACGGCAGGTCCGTCGCGGTCGCGGGGGGAGAGCACCGGATGCTGGACGCCTCGACCGGGGAACCGTTCGGCGACGTCTACGGCTCGCCCAGCGGCAGCATCCCGACCGTCGCGATCGCCTTCGGCGAGGGCGGCGCCCGCTTCGTCACCGCCGACCAGGTCGGGCGGATGTCCGTCTTCGCGACGGGCGGCAGGGGCCGGGTGGGCACCCTCATCCGGAGCGGCGCCACCAGCGAGCGCGGCCTGGCCTACTCGCCCCGCGGCGACGTGATCGCCGCGGCGGTGGGCGACCGGTCGGTGGCCCTGTGGGACATCGCGACCGGGCAGCGCCTGGGGCCGCCGATCGCGACCCATATGGGGGACTTCCGGTCCCTGGCCTTCAGCGCCGACGGATCCCGGCTGGTCGTCGTCGACGCGGCCGGCACCCTGACGGAGTACCCGGTGCAGCCGGAGGACGTCGCCCGTGCGGTCTGCGGGCGGGCGGGCCGTACCCTGTCCCGCCAGGAGTGGCGCACCTACCTGAACGATCTGCCATATCGCAACGTTTGTCCTGCTTAGCGGCAACCTAATGTCCGAAACCCGCATCCAACATCGCATGAGAGTGGTGGAGGGACCGATCGAAGGCGATCCATGGCGGTTGGGGGCGTACCGGATCGCCGGGCGTCTGGGGACGGCCCGGCGGGGAGTGGTGTACGAGGCGTACGACGCGGCCGGGCGGCGGGTGGTGCTGAAGGCGCTGTACGGCGACCCGGACCGCACCCCGGCGCGGGTGACGCTCTCCGGTGATCCGGCGCTGCGCGAGCGTTGCCGCCGGGAGATCGCCGCGGCCCGCGGTGTCCCGCGCGCCTGCACGGCGGCTGTGCTCGACGCCGAGCTCGACGGGCCCAGACCGTACGTCGTCAGCGAGTACGTCCCGGGGCCGACCCTGCGCCGGGCCGGCCGCGTCTTCGGCGGCGACGACCTGTACCGCCTGGCCACCGCCGTGGCGACCGCGCTGGCCGCGATCCACAGCACGGGCGTCGTCCACCGCGACCTCAACCCGGACACCGTGCTGCTCGGTCCCGAGGGGCCCCGGGTGACCGGGTTCGGGATCGCGTCCGCTCTGGTGGCGGTGCCGACGTCCCCGCGCTTCAGAACCTGGACCGCGGCCTACACGGCACCCGAGCAGTTCACCGGCGGACCGGGGGACGCCGCGGCCGACGTGTTCGCCTGGGGGGCGATCATGCTCTACGCCGCGACGGGCACCGACCCGTTCGAGGCGCCCAGCATGGGCGCCGTCATGCAGCGCGTCCTGTGCACCGACCCCGACCTCGGTCCGCTTCCCGGCCCGTTGCGCTCCCTGGCCTCCGCCGCGCTGTCCAAGGACCCGGACGACCGGCCCACCGCCCGCGACCTGCTGAACATCTTGCTGGAAGGGGAGACCGCGCCTGCCGTGCCTGCCGCGCTTGCTGTGCCCTCCCTGCCCGATCCGTCCGATAAGTCCGTCCTGCCAGCCCTGTTCGCCAGGGGTGGCGACGTGGCGGCGGGACTGCGCACGTCGTACGACGACCCCGGGCTGGGGGCGATCGCCGAGAACGCCTACGCGGCGCTCGACCCGGCCGGACGCGAGCTCGCATCGAAGGTGTTCCTCCGGCTCGTCACCCTGTCCGCCGACGGCGAGCCCGCCCTCCGATGGGCACCGGTGCCGGAGGAGGAGATCGTCGAGGCGTTCGGACAGTTGATCGTCCGGCGGGGGAGTGAGGCGTGCCTGGTCCATCCGGCGCTTCCGTACGCCTGGCCGAGGCTGGGCCGATGGATGCAGGAGAGCCGGCACCCCCGCACGGCTGCCGGGATCCCCGCCCCGCCCGGCCCGTCCCCGTCGTGCTGGCCGTCCTCGTGGTGCTGGCCCTGCTCGCCTCCGTGCTCACCCTGGCGGGCTTCCGCTGACCGGACTCGTCTTGGAAACGGCGAGCCCTCCATGCGCCGGGGGGAGGCCATGAGAGACTGCTGGAGGGACGAAGTCGTCCTTTTCAGGGTCAAAGTAGTTGATATCCCCCCAGGCGGGCCGGGGACCGGTCCGCCGTCACCGACGTCCTTCGGGGGAGAACATGGCTCAGTGTGAGGTCTGCGGCAACGACTACGACATGAGCTTCGAGGTGCACGCCCAGGGGAAGGTGCACGTCTTCGACAGCTTCGAGTGCGCCATCCAGCGGATGGCGCCGATCTGCGAGCACTGCCAGGTCCGGATCGTCGGGCACGGGGTCCAGGCGGGTCGGCGCTGGTTCTGCTGCGCGCACTGCGCCCGCCAGGAGGGGGCCGCCGCGATCGTGGACCGCGTCGAAGCGGGGGTGTGAGGCGACCGGCCCGTGCCGGGCTCGGCCGGGAGCCCCCGGCGGCCCGGCCGGTTCCCCGTCAGCTCTCCCGGCCGCCGTTGAGGACGCGGGTCACCCACTCCAGCGACCCCGTGTTGAGCGCCTCGTCCGCCAGACGTTTCGCGGAGGGGGTCCTGAGAGCGGCCAGGGAACTGTCGATCCACGGCTGGACGTTCTGGTGTCCCTGCTCGCGATACTCGACCGCCTGGAGCAGGCACTCCAGCTTGTCGGCGTCGCGCGCGCACACGGCTTCGAGGGTGGTCTTCTCCTCATACTCGCCGACCGCGCCGGTCACCATCTCCGCCACACGTTCGGGCAGGTCACGCACCTGCTCGGCGGTGACCTCCTCGTTCGGCGCGGCCTTCAGGTAGAGCTTGCCGAGGTAGGGGATGTCGGTGATCCGCGTCTCCTGGGTGTCGTGGAACAGGCTCATGAACGCCGCCCGTTCGGGGTTGCCGCCCTCCAGGGCCGCGATCACGCTCGCGATGACCGCCGTCCGGAAGGAGTGGTCGGCGATGCTCTCCGGATCCCGGACTCCGGCGACCAGCCAGCCCGTGCGTCTGTACCGCTTGAGCAGGCCGATCTCATACAGCAGATCCGTCAACCCGGCCAGTTCCTCCGCCACGGAAGCCCCCCATCCTCGGTTGATCATGCGCAGAGCGTAGACGACGACCTCCCGCCGGGGCCGCGGCGACACGGTGGTCCCGTCCGGCCCGGGCGGCGGCCTCACCGGGCCACCGCCGGCCTGCGCGCCATGCCGGGCCCGTGCCCGGCCGGAGCCGGGCGGCCCGGTCCGTTCTCCCTACCCGACCGGACCGGAAAAGAAACGATCAGGCTGCCCGGGCCCCGGCCGCGCACCGCCGTCGCGCTGGAAAGCGGCGTCGCCGGGGCCCGGATGTGGCGTCCCCTTTCGGGGCGCCGGTACCGGCGGGGGCGGTCAGCCTTCGGGGGAGCCGTCCTTCTTTCCCGCCACGAGGATGTCGTCGGTCGTACCGGGGGCGGGGGCAGGGTCGCGACGGGGAGGGGTCCCGGTCCGGGGGACGGCGGGGAACTCCGCGGTGTCGACGGTGCTCTCCGGATTTCCTCTGGCCCCCGGGTCTTCCCCGGTGCTTGGGCTTCGCGGGGTTTCCGCGCGACCCGCAGCCGGCGGGCTCACCGGTGAAGGCGCCGGGCCGGGCCGGGCGGGCCCGTCCGCGCCGTAGGGTCTCCTCCCGGTGGAGGCCGAGGTGGAGGCCGCGGAGGTCTCCGGCTCGCGGAGCGAGGCGATGACGTCGTCGGCCTCGGTCTCGGCGGCGAAGTCCTCGGCGGCCTCGGCCTCGCGTCGCTTGATCACCACCAGGTGGTCGACCGACAGGCGGCCCGCCCCGCCGACCGCGAGCAGCACGGAGGCCGCGCCGAGCGCCACGATCAGCTTGACGTCGCCCCCGGTCAGCGGCAGGCCCGTCCCGCCGCTGGCCACGACGAACACGGCGAGGGCCTCGGCGAACAGCAGCAGCCCGCACACGGCGACGGCGAGGCCGGCCACCATCAGCACCCCGCCGAGCAACTCCGTCAACATCGTGACGGCGGCCCACACACCCGGGGCGGGGGCCTCCAGCGTGGCGAACTGCCCGGCGGTGGCGGTCAGGCCCGCCTCGAGCTTGTGCCAGCCGTTGGCGAAGAAGATCCCGCCGACGCCCAGCCGGGCGGCGAGGGAGGCGAGATCATGGAGGGTTCGTCGCACGACTCCTCATCCTGGTCGGATTCCCCGTTCCTGCCGGCGCTTGACCGTTAGATGACCGAACGGGGGCCGTCCAAACCCCATACGGCGGGCAGGGCCGCCTCACCGGACCGGCGGGCCGGGTGTCACCCCTCGCGGCGGGATGCCTCCACGACGGCCTCGAATGGTGAATCCTCTCCGTCGTGGCTGGGCTGGCGGGGCACCAGCAGGGCCACGGCCGCCGCGGTGGCGCCGAGCAGGAACACACTCACCATGATCGTTGAGTGCAGACCGCCGACGAACGCCACGCGGGCCGCGTCCAGCAGGGCCCGCCCGGCGGGTCCGCCGACCTCGTGGGCGACATGGGCGGCGGAGGCGAGCGACTGGCGGGCCTGGGTCATCTCCGCGGCGGGAACTCCCCGGACCGGGGCCAGCGCGGGGGCGTACACGGCCGTGGTGACCGTGCCGAGCACCGCGACTCCCAGTCCGGCACCCAGCTCGTAGGAGGTCTCCTCGATCGCGGCGGCACCGCCCGCCCGCGACTCCGGGACGGACGACATGATCGTGTCGGAGGCGGCCAGCAGGGTCACCTGGATGCCGAAGCCGATGCCGACGAAGCACAGGAGCAGCGCGACGGAGTGCCGTTCGGTGCCCCAGGCCAGGGTGGGCGCCAGCGACAGGGCGGTCAGCGCCAGACCGCCGGTCATGGTGGCCCGCAGTCCGAACCGGCGCAGCAGCCGCGATCCGGTCAGTCCGCCCGTGATCGCGGCGATCATCAGCGGCAGCATGCGCGCCGCCGCCTGGAGCGGGCTGTCACCGAGCACCAGCTGCAGATACTGGGCCAGCATCAGCTGTAGCCCGACCAGGGCGAAGACCGTCAGGAGCACGCCGCCGACGCCGGCGCAGAACGCCCTGCGCCGGAACAGGCCGAGGTCGAGCAGCGGGAAGGCCAGCCGGTGCTGCCTGCGGACGAAACACGCCAGCAACGCCGCCCCGCACAGCAGGGCCGCCACCCCGCCGGGATGCCCGGAGCCCGCCTCCTTCACGCCGAAGGCCACCCCCAGGATGCCGAGGACGGACAGCAGCGCGCCGGGGGCGTCCCACGGGTGGCCGGCGCGCACGCCCGACTCGGGCAGGATCCTGGCCGCGGCGGGCAGCAGAACCAGCAGGACGGGGACGTTGATCAGAAAGACGGCGCCCCACCAGACATGCTCGACGAGCAGCCCGCCGAAGACCGGCCCGACCGCCGCGCCGGCCGCCGCGACCGCACTCCACACTCCCAGCGCGAACGCGCGTTCCTGCCGGTCGGTGAAGACCTGCCGGATGATGGACAGGGTGGCCGGCATGATCATCGCCCCGCCGACGCCCAGGAAAGCACGCGCGACGATCAGCGCCGGGGGCGAGGAGGCGAACGCGGCCGCCGCCGAGGCGGCGCCGAAGACCAGGTAACCGGCGAGCACCAGGCGTTTTCGCCCGTAGCGGTCGCCGAGCGTGCCGAAGGTCAGCAGGAGCGGGGCGACCACCAGCGAGTAGACGTCGATGATCCACAGAAGCTGCACCGAGGACGGTTCGAGCGCCGCGGTCAGCGCGGGCACGGCGATGTGCAGCACGGTGGAGTCCACCGTGATCAGCAGCAGGCTGAAGCACAGAAGGACCAGGATCGACCACCGGCCGGCACCGTGCGCCCGCGGGTCGTCTCCGGCGTGCCCGACTCCGGCCGCGGCACCCACAGTGATCATGGCTGCTCAGAGATCTCGGCCTGGACGAACATGCGTCGCAGCTTAGGCGAAGTCCGGCACTGGATGGGTCGGCATCGGCCGATCCGTTCGCGCTGGTTTGCGAATCCGGCGACCGGTGTCCGCGACCTCTCTAGAGAGCTACAGCCCTGTACCGTCGCCTAGGCAAATCGGTCAGTTCGCACCCAGCATGGCGGTCGTGAGAAGTCAGCGCGCGGTCCGTGAGCCGCGGCGGTGAACGGGTCCGGCGGGCCGGATCCCGGACGGGTCCGGCACCGGGACGACCAGGACGACCAGGACGACCGGAAGGATCGGGACGACCAGGACGACCAGGATGGCCAGGATGGCCAGGACGACCGGGGCACCCGGAGCGATCGGGGCACCCGGGACGACCGGGACGATCTCCGGGAGTCCGGCCGCGTATCGAACGGGCTCCGGCGGCCCTCACATGCCGGGGAGGACGCGGACGACCCTCCCCGCGACCCGGTCTCCCCACGGGACTGGTGCGCGGTCGCCGCCGCCCGGCTCGGCCGTGACCAGCCGGAGGCCGCGCTGGAGGCCGCGCGTACGGCGATGGACCTCGACCCGCGGGCCGAGTCCGGGGCCGACTGGAGCTACCGTCTGGCCAGCCTCGCCTTCGAGCGGCTCGGCCGGGACGCCGAGGCCGTGGCCGCCGCCGAAGAAGCGGTGCGGCTGGCGCCCGGGTCCTGGGCCGCGCGGATGCGCCTGGGGGCGGCGCTGCGCCGGGTGCCGGGCCGCTGGCGCGAGTCGTGGGCCCAGGCGGTCAGGGCCGTCCGCTACGCACCGGAGGAGCCGGAGCCGCACGTCCTCCTCGGAGACCTGGAGTTGCTGCGCGGTGAGCACCGCCGCGCGGAGGCCGCCTACCGTGACGCGCTGCGCCGCATGCCGGACCATCCCGGCGCCCGGGTCAACCTCGGCCTGGCCGCGCTGCGCTGGAGGCGCCCGCGCGGCCACCACGACCCCGCATGGCCGGTCGATCCGCAGGAGACCGGCCGGACCAGGCGTGCCCTGGAGACGTGGTCCCGGCAGATCCGTCTCCTGCTGGCCGTGGCGCTGGTCGCGGTCTGCGCGACGGCTTCCGGCCCCGGGCCGGCCGCCGCGGTGAAGACCGGCGGCTGGCTGGTGCTCGCGGCCGTCCTGGTGATCACCCTGCGGCGGGCGCACCGGGTCAGGCTCTGGCCGTACGTGCCCGGCATGCTCGCCCGGGACCTGTGGCTCGCCGTCTCGGTGTCGATCACCCTGGTCTCGGTGGCCGCGTACGTCGCGGCGATCGCGACCCTTCCCGCAGGGCTTCCGCTGATCCTGCCGTCCCTCACCGGCCCGGCGCCCGACCGACGGGGCGGGCTCTGGGCCGCTCTCGCCGCTCTCGTGCTCCTCAACGGTCTCGCCGTGCTCGTGCTGCGGGTGGTGGCCGAGGCATGGCTCGGACGGCCGGTGCGGGCGTTGGCCCACTTCGCCGCCGCCCGCGGTGACCGTACGGCCCGGCGCGACGCCGGCGTCGCGCTCTGGCTGTTGGCGGGCCGGATCTGGTCCGTGCCCACGGTGGTCGCGTGCGTCGCGCCGGTCCTGGACGACCGGCGCTGGGCGCTGGCCGCGCTGGTCGCGCCGCTCGCCCTCGGCTGGACGCTCGTCCGCCTCCGCGGCCTGGACGGGGCGGCCTCCCTGACCGCCGGGGCACTGGCCGAGGACCGTGGGCTGGCCGCGGCGTTCGCCCTGTCCGTCGTGTCGGCGCTCCTGCTCGGCGCGTCGGCCGTCGTCTCCACGTCGGGGACGCTTCCGTCCGCCGGGGACGGTCCCTGGTGGGCCGGGGCCGTGTTGCTCGGCGGCCCGGTGGCGGTGTTCGCCGGCAGGTCGGCACGGGCCTGGTGGCGGGGGGTGCCGGGGCCGTGGCGCGCGTCCTTGGTGATGTGCGAGAGCCGCGGGAGCCACCTGCCGGGTGACGTGGGGCCGCCGGTGGAGCTCGGCGCGGAGGTGCGCGCGGCCTTCACCCGCGGGCGGGACGTGGTGCTCGCCTGCCTCGGCCCTGCCGGACCGCGCGCGCTGGCCGTCGGCGCCGTCAGTTCGGTCACCCCGAGTGGCGAACTGCGCCTGGCCGCCGCCCCCGAGGCGTGGGAGGCCGCCGAGCACGACCCGAGAGTGGCGGTGTTCGTCACCGGCCCGCTGGGCCGCCCCTTCCGGGCCGAGGTGCGGGGCGTCGCCGTCGGCGACACCGAGACCGGCCTGCTGCGGGTCACCCCCAAGCAGGTCGTGGTGGGTGACCGGCCCCACGTCCACCGGGGCCGCTCTCTCCGGCCCTGACGGGCGGCATCGAGGAAGCGACAGGGCGGGGCCCGGGGGTGCGGCTCCGGAGGGCAGGGCTTCGGGTGCGCCGGAGGGCGGGGCCGGAAGGCCGCCGGAGCAGGGCCTGCCGGGGGGCGAGCTTGCCGGTTGGTGACATTCCTCTGCCCGGCCGTCGCCCGGCCCCCGTCGCGGGGCAGGGTGGCGGTGCCGGGAGGCGCCCGGCGCGACACCGGACCGGAAATCGCCGCCCGGATGGTGATGTTCATCCGTCCTCATCCACATATCGGATCGTGGCCGCGGGGCGGCGTGGCGCGACGCTCAGGCACGCGCAATCGGCCTTCCGGTGCGGTATAACCGGGGGGCGGACCGGGGAGGCGTGATGCGGGAATCCGGCAGGGCCCGGCCGGCGGGGCGCGCGGCGGCACGGGATCTGTTCGAGCAGGTGCGGCTGGGATACTTCCGGCTCGCTCCGCCCCTGCGCAGACTGATCTACGCCGGGGTGCTGGTCGCGGCGGTCGGGCTGGCGTTCGGGATGGGCTGGTCGCCGCTCGCCGCGTTCTTCGTCACCCTGACGCTGCTCTCCTTCGCGGTGCTGACCCTGCGCTTCCCGCGGGCCGCCGCCACCGTGCTGGTGGTGTTCGCCTGGCTCGCGATGCTCACGCTCATGCGGGACGGATACGGCTGGAGCTCGCCGGTCATCACCGCCCTGATGTTCCTGGGCCCCCTGGTGGGCGGGGCCGCCCACCTCATCCGCTGGGTCCCCCCCTGGCTGACCACCGTCATGGCGCTGGCCCCGGCGGGCCTGGTGGCCGCCGTGCTCGGCACGCTCCTCGGCGTCCTGGGGCCCGCCGTCGCCATCTGGACCGCGTACGCCGCGGCCGCCGCCGTGCTCGTCCACCGGTTCCTCCAGGCGCGGCGGGTGCGGGCGGCGGTGGTCGCGGGGGAGCAGCGGCAGGCCGGGCACAGGGTCCGCGAGGGCGGCCACGCCGTTCCGGCCGCGGGGCCCGGCGAACACGCCGGGCCGCCGCCGATCACGGTGGAGGAGGCGCTCGGCGAGCTGGAGGCGATGATCGGCCTGGAGCCGGTGAAGGAGCAGGTCCGCTCGATCGCCGCCTCGATCGAGGCGGCGAGGCTGCGCAGGGAGGCGGGGTACGCCACCGAGCCGCCCATGCGCCATTTCGTCTTCGTCGGCCCGCCCGGCACCGGCAAGACCAGCGTCGCCAGAACCGTCGCGAAGATCTTCTACGCGTTCGGCCTGCTGGAGACCCCCTACGTGGTGGAGGCCCAGCGGGCCGATCTGGTGGGCGAGTTCCTCGGAGCCACCGCGATCAAGACGAACGAGCTGGTCGACCGGGCGCTCGGCGGGGTGCTGTTCGTCGACGAGGCGTACAGCCTGATCAACTCCGGCGACGGACAGCCCGACCGGTTCGGCGCCGAGGCCGTGCAGACCCTGCTCAAACGCGCCGAGGACGACCGTGATCGGCTGATCGTCATATTGGCCGGGTACGAGAAGGAGATGTCCTCCTTCCTGTCCTCCAACCCCGGCCTGTCCAGCCGGTTCTCCACCCGGGTGAACTTCCCCGGTTACGCCCCGCAGGAGCTGCTGGAGATCACCGAGCTGCTGCAGCTGCGGCGCGGCGACCGGATGACCGGTGACGCCAGGTCGGCGCTGCTGGCCAGGTACGACGACATCCACCGGCGCGCGCTGGTCGACGAGCTGGGGAACGCCCGGTTCGTCCGCAGCCTGGTGGAGGCCGCGGCCCAGGCCAGAGACGTCCGGGTGGTCGGGGCGGGCGGTTCGCCCACCACCGACGACCTGGTGACGACGGTCGAGCATGACGTCGTCAAGGCGTTCGACGAGCTCACCGCCCGCTACCGCGGCTACCAGGAGGCGCCGTCCCTGGAGGAGGCACTCGCCGACCTGGACCGGATGGCCGGTCTGGAACCCGTGAAACGCCAGGTGCACGCGATCGCCGCCCAGCTGCGCGTGGCGAAGATGCGCCAGGAACGCGGCCTGCCCACTCCGCCGCAGATGCGGCACTTCGTCTTCGCCGGGCCGCCCGGTACCGGCAAGACCACCGTGGCCCGCATCGTGGGCCGCATCTTCGCCGCGCTGGGCCTGCTCTCCCAGCCGCACGTGGTGGAGGCCCAGCGGGCCGACCTGGTCGGCCAGCACCTCGGGGCCACCGCGATCAAGACGAACGAGCTGGTCGACCGGGCGCTCGGCGGGGTGCTGTTCGTCGATGAGGCGTACAGCCTGATCAACCCGGGTTACACGGGCGGTGACGCCTTCGGCGCCGAGGCCGTGCAGACCCTGCTCAAGCGCGCCGAGGACGACCGCGACCGGCTCGTGATCATCCTGGCCGGGTACGAGAAGGAGATGTCCTCCTTCCTGTCCTCCAACCCCGGCCTGTCCAGCCGGTTCAACCAGCGGGTGCTGTTCCCCTCCTACACCCCGCAGGAGCTCGCCGACATCGCCGTGCTGCTCGCCGAGGGCTCGGGCGACCGGTTCGACGACGCCGCCCGGCGCGATCTGATCGAGGTCTTCACCTGGGTCTGCCGGGAAGGCCTGATCGACGGGCTCGGCAACGGCCGTTTCGCACGCTCGCTGTTCGAGCGCGCCGCGATGCGAAGGGACGTCCGCCTGGCCGCCCTGAGCGGCGCCGCCACGGCCGACGATCTGACCACCATCACCAGCGCCGACCTGCGCGCCGCGGTCGACGAGCTCGCCGGTGCGTGAGGCCGCCCGTGGGCTGTGGCGTCCCCCGGGTCGCGAGGAGGCGTCAGAGGCGGAAGCGGACCCGGTCTCCAGGGCGGAGCTGGGCGGCTCCGGCCAGGGAGGCTGAGGTCAGAACGGCGATGACCGGGTAGCCCCCGGTCGGTGGATGGTCGGCGAGGAAGACGATCGGCTGACCGCCGGGCGGCACCTGGACGGCCCCGGCCACCATGCCCTCGCTGGGAAGCTCCCCCGGCCGGGCCCGCTCCAGGGCGGCGCCACTCAGCCGTACGCCTACCCGGTTGCTGTCCTGGCCGACCTCGTACGGCCCGCCGCACAGCACCGCGAGGGCACCCGGGGCGAACCAGTCGTCCCGGGGCCCCGGCAGGACACGCAGGACAGACGGGACGTCCGGGACGGGTGCCGGCTGCGGGGCGGCGTCCACCGTGATCGGCGGCAGCGCCCCGGTGGGGCCCACCGGGAGCCTGGAGCCGGCGCGGAGCGGAGCGGGACCCAGCCCGGAGAGCGAGTCGGTCGACCGGCTGCCCATGGTGGCGGGCACGTCGACGCCACCCCGGACCGCCAGGTAGGTGCGCAGCCCGGACGAGGGAGTCCCCATCCGCAGCTCGCCGCCCGCGGGCACCCAGAACGGCGCGTACATTCCCGGCGCACCCACGCCGGCACCCGTACCCGCACCCGTACCCGGGTCTGCCCCCGCGTCCGTTCCGCCGGTCCGGGCGAGCGTCACCCGGCAGGCGGCTCCGGTGACGGCCACCCAGGCGCCGGCGGTGAAGCGCAGCCTGGCCCCGCCGAAGGTCAGTTCCACCCCGGCGACGCCC
The DNA here is from genome assembly GCF_014204985.1 of Streptosporangium becharense. Lineage (NCBI taxonomy): Bacteria > Bacillati > Actinomycetota > Actinomycetes > Streptosporangiales > Streptosporangiaceae > Streptosporangium > Streptosporangium becharense. Next base: position 5,924,838 of record NZ_JACHMP010000001.1, read on the forward strand.
TCCGGGTTGCCCACCAGCCGGTTGGCCAGCCGCAGACTGGGCGTGTCCGCCGCACCGGAACGTGGCACCCCGAGGTGGGCGTATCCGGGTCGGCCGAGGTCCTGGACGGTGGCGTAAGGCCCCGGCGCGATCACCTCGATCATGGCCCGGTGACCGCCCGGAAACGCACCCGGGTGCCCGGAGTGAGCAGGGCCGGCGGGTCGGCGCTCGTGTCCCAGACCGTCATGGGGGAGCGGCCGAGCAGCCGCCACCCGCCGGGGGAGGGCGTGGGGTAGACCGCGGAGTAGGGGCCGGCGACCGCGACGGCGCCGGCGGGCACCGAGGTGCGGGGGGTGTCCAGCCGCGGCACGTGCAGCGCCGGGTCCAGTCCGGTGAGGTAGGCGAACCCGGGCGAGAAGCCCAGCCAGCCCACCACCAGTTCTCGCCCTGTGTGCCGCGCCACCACCTCGCCGGTGGACAGGCCGCACAGAGCGGCGACGTCCCCGAGGTCCGCACCGTCGTAGATCACCGGGACGGTCACGGTCCGGGCCGCCGCCCCGCCGCCCGCGTCACCGTGACGCGCCTCGTCCAGCAGCCGGGACAGCAGCGCGCGCAGCGGCGGCAGGTCGGCGCCAGGCATGGTGACGAGCATGGTGACGAGCACGGTCGCCGGGCCGGGCACGATCTCCACCACACCGGCGGGGCGGTCCGCCCGCAACAGGGCGTCCAACCGGTGCGAGACCTCCAGCGAACCGGTCTCCACCAGCAGTCCGTGCTCTCCCGCCCGCCGCAGGGTCAAGCGAACGCCTTCAGGGTCACCCCGGCGGCGATCAGGCCCTCGCGCACGGCCCGTGCCAGCGCCACGGCGTCCGGTGTGTCGCCGTGCACGCAGATCGAGCGCGCGTCCACGGTGACCCGGGTGCCGTCGACCGCGTCGACCAGCCGCTCGGTCGCCATGCGCACGGCCCGGGCGGCCACCGTGCCGGGGTCGTGCAGCACCGCGTCGGGGAAACGCCGGGAGAGCAGGGTGCCCGCGCCGGTGTAGGCGCGGTCGGCGAAGGCCTCGACGACGGTGGTGACCCCCTCGCGGGCGGCGATCTCGTGGACGACCGAGCCGGACAGGGTAAGCACCGGCAGTGCGCGATCGTAGTCGGCGACCGCGGCCACGACCGCCTCGGCCTGCTCGGGGTCGCGGCAGATCCGGTTGTACAACGCGCCGTGCGGCTTGACGTAGGAGACCGCGCCGCCCATCGCCCTGGCGATGCCGTCGACCGCCCCCAGCTGGTACAGCACCTCGGCGCAGAGCTCCTCCGGCTCGACGTCCATCTCGCGGCGGCCGAACCCGACCAGGTCGCGGTAGGACACCTGGGCGCCGATCGTCACGCCCCGGTCGACCGCCGCCGCGCACGTGCGGCGGATGGTCAGCGGGTCGCCCGCGTGGAACCCGCAGGCGATGTTGGCGCTGGTGACCACGTCGAGCAGGGCCTCGTCGTCACCCAGCCGCCAGACGCCGAAACCCTCGCCCAGGTCGGCGTTGAGATCGATCACCATGGCTCACCTACACCGGAGGCTCGTCGGGAATGTCCGCGATGTCGTCGAGGGCGATGGCGAGTTCCTCCGGGTCGTCGCCGATCCGCTCGATGATCTCGATCAGCACGTGCAGCACGTCGTGCCGGTCGTGGCCGAGGTCCAGCAGCCGTTGTGCGGCCTCCCACAGCTGCGGCGGGTCGCCGTCCCAGAGCCGCCCGGCGATCTCCCCGTGCCAGGCCAGGTGCTCGTCGTAGTCGGGCCGCCTGAGCTCGTGGCCGTGGTCGATGCCCAGCAGGATCCGCCGGTCGGCGTCGTCGGCCGGGTCGAGCAGGTCGAGGTTGATCTCGCCGTGCGTGCCCTCCAGGAAGGGGAACGCGAACACCCGCCTGGCCAGCGCCGACAGGTCGCCGTCCGGCAGCAGCCGGTCGAGCAGGACGCGGTCGATCCCGAAGGACGTCGGGTCGCGGTACGCCTCGGCGAACTTGCCCGTCGCCTCCCAGATCGCGTCGAGCGTGGCGCGCAGCCCCTCCTCCGGCAACCCGGTCCGGCCCGCGGCGAAGCGCGCCCAGGCACCCAGCACGTGCGGCACGGCCTCCTGCTCGGCGGTGGTGAGCATCACCTTGCGCGGCAGCCAGTCGAGGAGGAACGTCTCGCACTTGGTCGGACTTACCCGCAGCGGGCGGCCGAAATCCTGGTCACACCCGTAGTCGATGATGTGGTCGGCGCAGCGGGAGGCGGCCGACGGGTCCGACAGGTGCTCGGCCGCGTCCGAGGCGAGGAACTCGGCGGCCAGCATCGCCCGGCGGTCGCGGCTGTAGGGGGCCTCGCTGTGCAACGGGGCGGGGCGTTTGCGGCCGGGGGGCAACGCCTTGATCCGGGCCCTGGCGAAGGCGTGGTAGGCGCTGTAACTGTCGCTGACCGGGGCCGCGGTCCGGCGGTGGCCGTACTCCACGGTGGCCTTCATCGCCGACTCCAGCAACGCCCTGGCCTGCTGCGGCTCGATCTCGCCGAACATGAGCATCCGGTTGCCCTCGGCCTCGGCCCTGACCTGCTCCAGCAGCTTGTCGACGTGCGAGGAGACCCAGGCGTCGCGGGCGATGCCCCGCATGTTGTAGTCGACGATCACGACCAGGGCGTGACGGTCCTCGCCGCCGCCGGAACCCCGGTAGGCGAAGGTGCACACCACGGTGTCCTGGTCGCCGTAGGCGTCACGGGAGACGTAGCAGCCGGTCGGCTTGACCGCGCCCAGGCGCTCCGCCCACAGGGGCCTGGCCACGCCGCGCTCCATCAGGGCCAGCGCCGCCCCCTCCGCCTTGGCGGCCTGGCGGGCGGTGCCCAGGTAGGCCAGCGCGATCAGCAGGGTGAGCGCCGCGGGGGAGCCCGCCTTGGCCGCGTAGTCGACCAGGCCTTCGCCGAGGACCTGCTCGGCGTCCCCGCGCCGCAGGCGGCGCCCCCACCAGGCCCCGACCATGTCGGAGACCATGAGCTCGGCGTCGAGGGGGCTGCGCACGGCCAGCAGCTCGCGGGCGGCGACCAGCATCTCGGAGAAGACCGCGTCGGGAGACTGGCTCTCCCGGGGGTCTCGACGATATCGCCGGGTCACGCGGTCTCAGCCTCCCCGGGCCGATGCGTGAGCCCGCCGCGGCCGGTTCCGGCGCGCTGATTGGCCCGCTCGCTTCGCTCGCTCACGCCCCAACCTTCTCGCATTCCCGGGCCAAACGGTGCGCGGAAGACGGCCGGGTGTTCCCGATGTTACCGGGGACCCCGGGGCGGCGGCGCGGAGTTCACCAGGGCGAGCAGGTGCTCGCGGGCGACACGCTCGACGACCTCGGGCGTCGCCTCGATGCCGAGGTGCTCGGCACAGGCCCACACCTCCGTGACGCATCTGTCCACGGTGTCGACCGAGACGGTCAGGAACTCATCGGCCAGGCGAGCGCTCACGGGCTCGTGGAACGACGTCGGCGTGCCGGTGAGCCGGCTGGTGGCGAGAGTCGGCATGGATGTCGCATTCCTCCGGTCTATCCGGGGGGCATTCCCCGGGTGGTCGGCGGGGATGTGCGTTTTCATTTCACAACTTATCTCGTGAGTGTCAACCCTCGAGCTTGTGATATGGAAAGCTGATCCCGTGTCTTGACTGAAATCTTCAACTCGGGGGTCGGCGGGTGTGGTCGAGGGGGAGACCCGGCGGGTGGCGGAGTCGCACCCCGATCCCGTCCGCGGCCCCGGTGAGGGCGAGGTGCGCGGTTGCCCGGACGGTCCGGCCCGATCCTGCTAGGGTCCTGGCCGCGAACGTTCGAAGGCGCCACGCCGGTCGGCGCTCGCGCGGGCCGGTTCGGGCGGACGCCGTGCGGATTACGGCCGCAGGACCGGGGATGTTCGTGGGACGGGCGGACCGCATCCTGGGCGGGGCTTCCGTCCGTGCCCGCCCATCGCCGATGATGTACTGCAGGATCCGGTCCCCCGGAGCCGCGTTACGCCAATTCGCAAGTTTGGAGATGTGCCTCGTGGGAGACCCTGGCACGCGACGGAGGTGCCGACAGTGAGCGCCGAAACCTCCGTGCCCCGTCCCCGGGAGTCGGGTGTGGACATCTCAGACTCCGGCCTGTTGCAGGGCCTGCTGTCGCAGTCGCCGTTCGCCTTCGCGTTCTTCGACCCCGCCGGTCGTTTCCAGCGGGTCGACGACGTCTTCGCCGGCCTGGTCGGCCTGCCCGCCGAGCAGCTGACGGGCCGGGCGCCCGGCGAGGTGCTCTCCGCCGATCTCACCGCGCTCATCGAGAGCTGCGTCCGCGGCCTCGCCGAGGAGACCGAGATCGAGGGCGACCAGCGGATCCGCGTGCGCACCGAGGACGGCCGGACCCGCCACTGGTCGCTGACGTTCTCCCCGGTCCGCGACGACGACAACACCCTGCGCGCGATCTGCCTGATCGGGGTCGACGTCACCGAGAGCAAGCAGATCGAGGAGGACCTGCGGCGCAGCGAGGAGCGTTACCGCTCGCTGGTCGAGGCGCAGTCCCAGCTCGTGTGGATCACCGCACCCAACGGCGCCGTCGTCGAGGACGCGCCGCAGTGGCGGGCCATCACCGGCCAGGGGCTGGAGGAGTATCTCGCCCACGGCTGGCTGGAGGCCGTCCACCCGGACGACCGCCCGCACACCGAGGAGGCCTGGCGCGAGGCCCTGCGCGGCCGGACGATGTTCGAGTGGAACTACCGGGTCCGCACCCGGGCCAGCGGTTATCGCCATTTCGAGGTGCGCGCCGTGCCGATCATCCGGCACGGGCGGGTGGTGGAGTGGGTGGGCGCCAACACCGACGTCACCCCGCAGCGCGAGGCCGAGGAGATGCGCGGCCGCCTGACCGACCAGCTCGGCGCGGCTGCCCTGCGCACCGCCCGCCTGCAGGGCGCCACCGCGATGCTCGCCGAGGCGCTCACGGTCGAGCAGGTCGTCCAGGTGATCATTGACGTGGGCCGCACGGCGCTGGCCGCGGACCGGTCGGCCGTGGCGCTGCTCGACGTCGACCGGGCCGCGCTCAAACTCGTCAACAACGGCGGGATCCCCGACGTCCCCGGCGCACCCGGGGAGGAGATCCCGCTGTCGCACTCCAGCGTGATGACCATGGCCGTCAACAGCCGGCGCCCGGTCTTCGCCGAATCGCCGGAGAGCCTGCGCTCCCAGCTGGTCGACGCCGGAGGCGACGAAGGGAGCATCGCCGGTTTCCTCGCCCACAGCGACGAGCGGGCCTGGGTGGGCCTGCCGCTGCTGGCCGCCGGGCGCGCGCTCGGCGCGCTGCGCTTCTCCTTCACCCGGCCGCAGAAGATCTCCCAAGAAGACGGGGTGTTCCTGGAGGCGCTCGCCGGGCAGTGCGCTCTCGCCGTGGAGCGGGCCACGCTGTTCGAGCGTGAGCACCGCACCGCCGAGACGCTCCAGCGCAGCCTGCTCCCCGACCGCCTGCCGGTGGTCCGCGGCCTGGTGCTCGCCCAGCGGTTCCGCTCCGGCAGCCGTCACGTGCAGGTCGGCGGCGACTGGTACGACGCCTTCGTGCTCCAGGACGGCCGGGTCGCAGCGGTGGTCGGCGACGTCATGGGCAAGGGTGTCAAGGCCGCGGCCGGGATGGGCCGCATCCGCAACGCCATGCGGGCCCTGGCGCTGACGAACCCGCCTCCCGCGGCGGTCCTCAGCGGTCTCGACCGGGTCTTCGAGGCCACCGAGGAGGAGGAGCAGGTCACGACTCTGGCCTACATGGTGGTCGAGCCCGGCACCGGTGAGGGCACGCTGGCGCTCGCGGGCCACCCGCCGCCGCTGCTGGTCTCGCCGCAGGGCGTTCCGCTGCTGGTGGAGGGCGAGCCGGGCACCCCGCTCGGCTGGCCGACCAGCCGCAGGCAGTTCAGGTTCTGCGTCCCGCCGGGCCACACAGCCGTGCTGTACTCGGACGGTCTGGTGGAGAACCGGAAGCGCGGGCTGGACGCCGGACTCGCGGATCTTTGCTCTGTTGTGACCGAAGCGCCACCTGAGGTGGTGGCAAGTCCGCATATGTTGCTAGATTTTCTGGTAGACCGCATGCTGTCTGGATATGAGCAGGACGACGACGTCACAGTGCTCGCGATTCACGTGCCCGCCACCACGAAGAGTGACTGAATGAAACAGTCATAACGGTTGCTTTCGGGTATCGGTGCCTCGCTTCCGTACGCACTACTCTCTTGGTCGGCCTAGGGTGGAGGGCAACCGCCAGGAGGCGGCCGTATGGATCACGGTGTCATGTCACAATGCTGGGCAGGTACGTCGCGGTCCGCGCGGCCTCGCTAATCACAACTAGAGGTAACCGCCCCTAGTTGGGCATCTGGGTCCATTCTCGTCACGCTTTCCTTCGAGAGGTGTTCGTGTCGCCTGCAAGTTCGACTCGCTCGAAGCCATCCGAGCTGAACGAGCCCGTCATTCAGCAGCTGATGGAGCGGGGACGCTCGCAGGGGTTCCTCGAGTCCGAGGATGTCCGCAAGGCCGTCGAGGAAGCGGACATTCCGATGGCGCAGGTCGCTGGGATCCTGCGTAGCCTCAGCAAAGAGGGCATCACCGTACGGCTGACCGCTGAGGACTCCGCGGCCCCGAAGAAGTCCCGCACTTCTGCCAAGCGCCGCACCACCCCCGCCGCTCCCGCCACCGTCAGGAAGACCAAGACCGCCGCCGCGGCCAAGGAACAGCCGGAGACCGTCACCGCGGTCGTCGGCGGGTCCGAGCCGCAGCCCGCCGCGAAGAAGCCGGCACCCGCCGCGGGCAAGCCGGCCGCTCCGGCGAAGAAGGCCGCACCGGCCGCCAAGAAGCCGGTCCCCGCCCCGCCGAAGAAGGCCGGGCCGGAGGCCGCCGCACCCGTTCCCGCCGCCGAGCCCAAGCCGAAGTCGGCCGTCGCCGCCGAGGACGACGAGGACATCGACCTTGAGGACGTCGAGATCGAGGACTTCGATCTGGAATCCGTCGAGGTCGACGTCGAGGTCGAGGTGGAGCCCGACGCCGAGATCGAGGTCGAGGAGGAGCCCAAGGCCGAGGCCGTCGAGGTCAACGAGGACGAGGTCCTGATCCTTTCCGACGACGACGACGACGCTCCGGTGCCGCAGGTCGCCGCCGCGGGCGCCACCGCCGACCCGGTCAAGGACTACCTCAAGCAGATCGGAAAGGTCCCCCTGCTCAACGCCGAGCAGGAGGTCGAGCTGGCCAAGCGCATCGAGGCCGGTCTGTTCGCCGAGGAACAGCTCGGTGCCGACGGTGAGAGACTCCCGGTCGACGTCCGCGCCGAGCTGGAGTGGATCGCCGAAGACGGGCGCCGGGCCAAGAACCACCTGCTGGAGGCCAACCTCCGCCTCGTGGTCTCGCTGGCCAAGCGTTACACCGGCCGCGGCATGCTCTTCCTGGACCTCATCCAGGAGGGCAACCTCGGTCTGATCCGCGCGGTGGAGAAGTTCGACTACACCAAGGGCTACAAGTTCTCCACCTACGCCACGTGGTGGATCCGGCAGGCGATCACCCGCGCCATGGCCGACCAGGCGCGGACCATCCGCATCCCGGTCCACATGGTCGAAGTGATCAACAAGCTGGCCCGTGTCCAGCGCCAGATGCTCCAGGACCTGGGCCGCGAGCCCACCCCGGAGGAGCTGGCCCGCGAGCTCGACATGACCCCCGAGAAGGTCGTCGAGGTCCAGAAGTACGGCCGCGAGCCGATCTCCCTGCACACCCCCCTGGGTGAGGAGGGCGACAGCGAGTTCGGTGACCTCATCGAAGACTCCGAGGCGATCGTTCCCGCCGACGCGGTCAGCTTCACGCTCCTGCAGGAGCAGCTCCACTCGGTGCTGGACACTCTGTCCGAGCGTGAGGCGGGTGTGGTCTCCATGCGTTTCGGCCTGACCGACGGCCAGCCGAAGACTCTGGACGAGATCGGCAAGGTCTACGGGGTGACGCGTGAGCGCATCCGGCAGATCGAGTCCAAGACCATGTCCAAGCTCCGTCACCCCTCCCGCTCGCAGGTCCTGCGCGACTACCTCGACTGATTCCCCGCCGGAGGGCCCCACCCATCGGGCGAGGGTCCTCCGGCGGCGTTGACACGGTCGCGGCAGTTCGGGCCCGGCGGGTGGCCGGGTCGAGCGGTCCAGGTCCGCTCCGGCGGCCGGACACCACCGAATCCGGAACATGTGACAAAAATCACGCCTCGATATTCAGGGTCCACGGTTTCCCGTCGCGAGGACGATCACCCAGAGTGACGATATGGCCGTGGTCGGCCAGGACCTTGAGGAGTTCCTCGGGGCTCCGCGGGTTCGCGCCGCTCTCCAGCAGGCGACGGGCGACCGTGCCACGGGTGGCTTTGGCCATGTGGCTGACCACCTTGCCGTCTTTGAGCACGCGCACGGCCACGGCTCGGACGCCGGGCCGCCAGGCCGCGCCGTAGGTGCCCGAGCGCAGGTCGACCACCAGGCCCGGTTCGGCGTCCAGCACCGATGTGACGGACCTTCGCCAGAAGACGCCCAGCCCGCCCAGCGGCGGCAACCGCACCGCCATCGACAGCCGGTACGGCGGCACGCGGTCGGTGATGCGGAGCAGGCCCCACAGCCCCGAGAAGATCACCAGGCTCTCCGCCGCCCGTGCGGCGGCCTCAGCCGGCAGCGAGGACAGGCCGAGGTTGTGGTAGAGCACGCCCGTGTAGAGCTCGCCGGCCGGCAGGGTGGGTGCCGCCCGCAGGACGCGGTTCCTGTCGATCTCGCCGAGCTGCCCCGGCGACAGTCCGAGCACCGCCTGCGCGCCGGGGCCTTCACAGAGCGCGCCGAGTGCGGTGAGGACGGCCTCCCGGGACGGATTCAGGGACGGGAAGCTCAGGCGGGTCAGATCGAGAGCAGGGCCGTCACCCCGCGCGGCCTTTCCCTCGGATGGGGGCAGCAGAATCAGCACAGTCGCCGAGCGTAGTGCGGCGACCGGAGATTAAGGATTCTTGAACATGGCGAACGAGGTCTTCGACCGGCTCGTCGACCGGGCGTGGCCGGCGATCGAGCGGGTGGACGCCGGGGGCTGGTCCCTGCGCGCCGCAGCCGGGGTGACCAAGCGGGCCAACTCCGTGCTTCCGCTGGGCGAGCGTGCGGACCTGGCGGCGGCCATCGGTGAGGCCGAGGAGTTCTACGCCGACCGGGGTCTGCCATGCGTCTTCTCCGTCGGCGGCGGCGCCCCGTCCGGCCTGGACGCGGCGCTGGAGGCGCGGGGCTACCGCGTGGTCGACCCCACGCTGGTGATGACGGCCCCGCTGGACCACGGTACGGCGGCGGAGGACGAGGGTGTCGAGCTCGCTGAGGCCCCCTCCCAGGCATGGCTCGACGCCTGGTGGAGCGTGGACGGCAGGTTCGGCGACGACGGCCTGGCGACCGCGGCGCGGATCCTCACCGGCGTGCCCGCCACGTACGCCTCGCTCGACGGGCAGGCCGTCGGGCGGGGTGTGGTGCAGGGTGAGTGGTTCGGTGTCTACTGCATGGCCGTCGTTCCGCACGCGCGGCGCTCCGGCCTCGGTGGGAGGGTTCTGCGTGCCCTGCTCTCACATGCGCGCAGGCAGGGCACGCGACGGGCATATATGGTCGTGGTGGAGTCGAACGCTGTGGCCAGGTCGCTCTACGAGCGACAGGGTTTCGCCGTCGCGGGCCGCTATCACTACCGGGTCCGGTGACCCCACCGTCGGGTTACCTTTCGTCGTTGCGGGCGCTCGCAGGGGTGTCGCTGAGACGTGCCGACTCGTCCTGGATGTGGGCACCCTTGTCTCTCAGCACGGCCACGTGCTGCCGCCCGTGGTGGGCGCAGAACAGCAGCTCCCCACCGACGGGCAGGGTCGCGCGGATGTAGGCCTGGGCGCCGCACCGGTCACAGCGGTCCGCGGGCGTCAGCTGCTTGGCGGGGGCGAGGGTTCCAGTCACGTATCGCCTTTCAGGTCATCCCCTGAGGTAGAGGATCTGGCGTCAGTCACTTGAGAGAACATCTAACCCGATTCGAACGTTCCCAACCGACCCCCTGCTACGCCCAGAGCGGAAAGTGGCCGAAAGTAACGATCAAGCTGTCAGAGGTAACGCTGATGTCCACCGATGGCAAGCTGGTACCCGCCGCAGCGGGAAGGACGGTAAGCTGCGCACACGTGTTCGATAGGAGTGGGAGTGGGAGTGACCGCAGTTAGGGCGGAGACTGGTTATACGGCCCGCCACCTGTCGGTGCTGGAGGGCCTCGAAGCCGTTCGCAAGCGCCCCGGCATGTACATCGGGTCAACCGACAGTCGCGGTCTCATGCACTGCCTCTGGGAGATCGTCGACAACGGGGTCGACGAGGCCCTGGCGGGTTACTGCAACCGCATCGAGGTCGAGCTCCACGCCGACGGCTCCATCGAGGTCCGCGACAACGGCCGTGGCATCCCCGTCGACATCGAGCCCAAGAGCGGCCTGCCGGGTGTCGAGCTCGTCTACACGAAGCTCCACGCGGGCGGCAAGTTCGGTGGCGGCTCCTACAGCGCCTCCGGCGGCCTGCACGGCGTCGGCGCCTCGGTGGTCAACGCCCTCTCCGCGCGGCTGGACGTCGAGGTCGACCGTGACGGCAAGGTCCACGAGATCAGCTTCCGCCGCGGGGTCCCCGGCGTCTTCGACGGCGAGGGCCCCAAGGCCAAGTTCAAGAAGAAGTCGGGCCTGCGCGACGGCGGCGCCGTCGCCCCCGGGGTGACCGGCACCCGTGTCCGCTTCTGGATCGATCACCAGATCTTCCTGCCCGACGCGGAGGTCTCCCTCGACGAGATCCACGTGCGCCTGCGCCAGACCGCGTTCCTGGTCCCCGGCCTGACCCTGGCCGTGCGTGACAGCCGCGGCGAGGAGGTCACCGAGGAGGAGTTCCGCTTCGACGGCGGCATCTCGGAGTTCACCGAGTTCCTCGCCCGCGACGAGCCCGTCTGCGAGGTGCTGCGCCTGCAGGGCGTGGGTCACTTCCACGAGACCGTGCCGGTCCTCGACGACCAGGGGCACATGATCCCCACCGAGGTCCAGCGCGAGCTCACCGTCGACGTGGCGCTGCGATGGGGCAAGGGTTACGACTCCACCGTCCGCTCCTTCGTCAACGTCATCGCCACCCCCAAGGGCGGCACCCACGTCAACGGCTTCGAGCGTGCCCTGGTCCGCACGCTCAACGAGCAGCTCCGTGAGACCCGCCTGCTCAAAAACGGCGACGCCCCGGTCACCCGCGAGGACATCGTGGAGGGGCTCACCGCGGTCGTCACGGTCCGGGTGCCCGAGCCGCAGTTCGAGGGGCAGACCAAGGAGGTGCTGGGCACCTCCGCGGCGTCCAGGATCGTCGCCCACGTCGTCTCGCGTGAGCTGAAGGAGATCTTCACCAACGCGTCACGTGCGGCCAAGCAGCAGCTTCGCGCGGTGCTGGAGAAGATCGCCGCTGCGGCCAAGGCCCGCATCGCCGCCCGTGAGCACCGTGACAACCAGCGCCGCAAGACCGCGTTGGAGAACTCGGCGCTCCCCGCCAAGCTGGTCGACTGCCGCAGCGACGAGGTCGACCGCAGCGAGCTGTTCATCGTCGAGGGCGACTCCGCGCTGGGCACGGCCCGCGCGGCCCGCGACTCGGAGTTCCAGGCGCTGCTGCCGATCCGCGGCAAGATCCTGAACGTGCAGAAGGCGTCCGTCGCCGACATGCTGAAGAACGCCGAGTGCGCCGCGATCATCCAGGTCATCGGGGCGGGCTCCGGCCGCTCCTTCGACATCGGGGCCGCCCGTTACGGCAAGGTCATCCTGATGGCCGACGCCGACGTCGACGGCGCGCACATCCGCTGCCTCCTGCTGACCCTGTTCCACCGCTACATGCGCCCGATGATCGAGGCGGGCCGGGTCTTCGCGGCGGTCCCGCCGCTGCACCGGATCGAGATCACCAATCCCGGCCGTGGCCAGAGCAAGTACGTCTACTGCTACTCCGACGCCGAGCTGCACAAGGTCCTGGCGGACCTGCAGCGTCGCGGCAAGCGCTGGAAGGACCCGGTCCAGCGGTACAAGGGTCTCGGCGAGATGGACGCCGACCAGCTGGCCGAGACGACCATGGAGCCCCGTCACCGTACCCTGCGCCGGGTCCGGATCGAGGACGCCGAGGCGGCCGAGCAGATCTTCGCCCTCCTGATGGGCAGCGACGTGGCCCCGCGGCGGGAGTTCATCGTGGGCAACGCGGCCGAGGTCGACCGCGACCACATCGACGCCTGACGGCGCCCGGCCGCCCGCCGGGCGCCGGAGGCGCCGGAGCGGCCGACCCGGGGGCGGGCAACCGTTCTCGGCGCCGGAGCCGTTCACTCCGAGCATCGGATCCGCCCGCTCCGAGCCCCGGGGCGGGCGGTCCTGGCGCCGGAGCGTCGCGGCTGTGGCCCGCGAGGCGCCCCGGCGCGGATCTCACAGCTCGATCGGGATCAGTTTCCCGGTCCGCACGTCGTAGATGACGCCGCCGACCGGCATGCCCGCCGGAAGGAACGGGCTGGTAGTGATCTTGGTGAGGTCGTGGCGCAGCGCCGCACCCTGATCGGGGACGGTGTGGAAGTCCAGGCTGCGGGTGTCGACCCCGCGTTCGGCGGCGATCGCGTGCACGTCGTCGTCGGTCACCTTGGTCATGCCGCAGTCCGTGTGCGGCATGACCAGCACCCGCTCGACTCCCAGCAGATAGACCGCCAGTACGAGCGTACGCAGTACGTCGTCGGTGACCCTGGCGCCGGCGTTGCGCAGGATCTTGGCGTCTCCAGGCTTTAGGTCGAAGACACCCAGGGGGTCGATCCGTGAGTCCATGCAGGTGACCACGGCGAGGCCACGCGCGGCTCTGCCGGTCAGCTCGGCGTCCGAGAACGTGGCGGAGAACTCCTCGTTGGCGGACAGCAGGTCGTCGAATGCGGTCACGTCAAGTCCCCTCAGTCGGTGGAATCGGCGGCTCAATCATGCTTCATGCCCGTTTCGCGAAGGTTTCGGGGTCCTTGTTGCGCGGCGACCCGGTGAAGATCCCACAACCGTCCATCACGATGCGTGATGATGTCGTGACGTAAGGTGTGGAAGTGTGGGGAGGGTCATGAGCAGGAGTGAGTCGCTGGCCGAATACCTCCGCGACCAGGGCAGGTGGAAGCTCGACCGGGTCGAGGCGAGAGACGGGGGACGCAACGCGCGCTCCGCGCTGGCCCTGCTCGACGCGGCCGTCTACACGCGGGCGTTGGAGGAGGACGACCCGGTGCTGCTCGCTCTCGTCGAGGCCGGCTGTTTCGGCCCGTACGGGCGCGACGGGTTTCGGCCGACGAGTGAGGTGGCCATGGTCGTCCGTTTCTGGGAGGCGGGAGAGCCCCGGCAACTCCTGGCGTCGATCCGGTTCGCGCTCCAGGAGGCTCCGGCGTGACGGTGAGGCGGCCGGGACGGTGGGTGGCGGGGGTTGGGACGGTGGGTGGCGGGGGCCGGGACGGCTGGCTGGGATGGCGGGCCGGGACGGTGAATGACTGGCCGGGACGTGGGTAGCGGGCCGGGACGCCAGATGGTCGGCAGGGGCGGTGAGGCGGTCGGCCGGGGCGGCCGGCGGTCACGGCCCATCGGTGTCGGCTCCCTTGAGGTTCCCGTAACACCGGCATAATATTTTCACTGGTGTCAAACGGGGAGGAAGCATGGCAATCGCACGAATGAGATCGGTCGTTGTCGACTGTCCCGATCCCAAGCAGCTGGCCGACTTCTACAGCGCTCTGCTGGGCTGGCAGATCACCAGTGTCGAGCCCGAGTGGGTGGTGGTCACCGACGGCGAGCCGGAGCGGCTCTGCTTCCAGCTGGTGCCCGGCTACCGGCCACCGGAGTGGCCCGGCGCGGAGCGGGCCCAGCAGTTCCACCTCGACCTGACGGTGGACGATCTGGACGCGGCTGAGGCGAGCGTGCTCGCGCTCGGCGGGATCAAGCACGCCCACCAGCCGAGCCAGGACGACGCCTTCCGGGTCTATCTCGACCCCGCCGGGCATCCGTTCTGCCTCTGCGTCGACAGGCCGTCCTGAGCGCTCTGCGGGCTTTTCTGCCGACGGCCTCCTCGGCGGTGACCCTCGGCCCGCAGTGCGTGCCCTTCGCGACGGCCCGGGGCACATGCGGGGCCCGCGGGGTGCGTCAAGGGCCAGAGAGAATCCCGGAGCGAAGGGGCCGCGAGCGGCGCGAGCGCGCGGGAGACCATGGAAGGCGCGACGGCGCGAGCGCGCAGGAGGCTCACGGGAAGAGCGACAGCCCGGGAGGCTTCACGGAGCGCGGGAGGCTTCACGGCAAGAGCGACAGCGCGGGAGGCTTCACGGGAAGGGCAGGGCCCCGCCGGTCGGCGGGCCCTGCGCGTGATCACATGCCTTCCGTCACTCTTCGGCGGAGGCGTCGGCTGTGTCGGCTGTGCCGTCCGTGAGCCCGGTGGCCGGCGCCGGGCCCGCCCCGATGGCGCCGCCCACCGCGCCGACACTGTGGGTGAGCCGGACACCGGAGCCGTCGCGTCGGCCGAGTTCCTCCGGCAGTGGCACGGGCTTGCCGACCGTCGAGACCGCGCGGGCCGGGGCCGGCCCGGCCCAGGCGAGCAGCAGCACGTCTTCGCCCTTGAGGAACCGCTGGACGCGGACGCCGCCGGTGCCACGACCCTTCGGCGGGTACTCGGCGAAGTCGGAGACCTTGGCCCCGCCGGTCTGGGTGCCGGGAAGCGCTGTGGAGGAGCCCGCGATCGTCACCACACGTGACTCGCGGGACGGGTCGACCACGCCGAACCAGATCACCGAGGCGCCGTTGTCGAGCCGGACACCGGCCATGCCGCCCGCAGGGCGGCCCTGTGGGCGGACCACCGAGGCCGGGTAGCGCAGCAGCTGGGCGTCGGAGGTGATGAAGACCAGGTCGTGCTCCTCGCTCGTCAGCTCCACGGCCCCGACCACGGTGTCGCCCTCCTTGAGGCCGATCACCTCGAAGTCGTCGCGGTTGGCCGGGTAGTCGGGGACGACCCGCTTGACCACGCCCTGCGCCGTGCCGAGTGCCAGACCGGGCCCGTCGGGGTCGAGCGAGCCGATGCCGACGACCGTCTCGCCGGGGTTGAAGGCGACGTACTCCGAGACGTGGTGGCCGCCGGACAGTGACGGCGGGTTGGCCGTGGGCGGCAGCGTCGGAAGGTCGACCACCTGGATGCGGATCATGCGTCCCTGGTTGGTGACCACGCCGATCTCGCCCCGCACAGTGCTCCTGACGGCGGAGACCAGCACGTCGTGGGCCGAGCGGTCACCCTCCGCGGGCAGCGGGGAGGCGTCGGCGGTGCGGGCCAGCAGGCCGGTCGAGGAGTACAGCACCATGCAGGGGTCGTCGGCGACCTCGAGCGGGACCGAGGTGTTCCGGGTGACACCGGAGGACTCCAGCAGCACCGTGCGGCGAGGCGTGCCGAAGGTCTTGGAGACCTGGGCGAGCTCGTCGGAGACGACCTTGCGGAGCTTGGTGTCGGAGGACAGGATCTCGGTCAGCTCGGCGATCTCGTCGCGTAGGGTCTGCCCCTCGCTCTCCAGTTCCAACTTGTCGTAGCGGGTCAGGCGGCGCAGCGGGGTGTCGAGGATGTAGTGGGCCTGGGTGTCGGTCAGCTCGAAGACCTGCGTCAGGCGCTCGCGGGCCTGGGCGGAGTCGTCGGAGGAGCGGATGACCTGGATGACCTCGTCGATGTTCAGCAGGGCGACGATGAGGCCCTCGACGAGGTGCAGGCGTTCCTGGCGCTTGCGCCGGCGGTGCTCGGAGCGGCGGCGGACCACGTCGATACGGTGGTCGACGTAGACCTGGAGGAGCTCGCGCAGCCCCAGCGTGCGCGGCTGGCCGTCGACCAGCGCGACGTTGTTGATGCCGAAACTCTCCTCCATCGGCGTGAGCCGGTAGAGCTCCTCCAGCACGGCCTCGGGGATGAAGCCGTTCTTGATCTCGATGACCAGGTTGAGGCCCTTGTGGCGGTCGCTGAGGTCCTTGAGGTCGGAGATGCCCTGGAGCTTCTTGGCGGTGACCAGCTCCTTGATCTTGGTCACCACGCGCTCGGGGCCGACGTTGAACGGGAGCTCGGTGACGACGATGCCCTTGCGGCGCGGGCTGACCTGCTCGATACTGCACCTGGCGCGCATCCGGAAGGTGCCGCGGCCCTTGGCGTACGCGTCGCGGACGCCGTCGAGGCCGATGATCGTGCCGCCGGTCGGCAGGTCGGGCCCCGGGATGAACCGCATCAGGTCGTCAAGGGTCGCGTCGGGCTTCTTGATGAGGTGGCGGGCGGCCGCGACGACCTCGACCAGGTTGTGCGGCGCCATGTTGGTGGCCATGCCGACCGCGATGCCGGTGGCGCCGTTGACCAGCAGGTTCGGGAAGGCCGACGGCATGACCGTGGGCTCGGTCTCCTGGCCGTCGTAGTTGGGTTTGAAATCGACCGTGTCCTCGTCGATCGACTGCACCATCGCCATGGCCGCCGAGGCCAGGCGGGCCTCGGTGTAACGCATCGCGGCGGGCAGGTCGTCGGGGGAGCCGAAGTTGCCGTGCCCGTCGATCAGCGGCAGGCGCATCGAGAACGGCTGGGCCATGCGGACCAGCGCGTCGTAGATGGCGGTGTCGCCGTGGGGGTGCAGCTTGCCCATCACGTCGCCGACGACCCGCGACGACTTGACGTGACCCCGGT
Source organism: Streptosporangium becharense (assembly GCF_014204985.1). NCBI lineage: Bacteria > Bacillati > Actinomycetota > Actinomycetes > Streptosporangiales > Streptosporangiaceae > Streptosporangium > Streptosporangium becharense. The sequence goes on from NZ_JACHMP010000001.1 coordinate 5,941,531, forward strand.
CGGGCCGCAGGCCCATCTCGCTCATCGAGTAGAGGATGCGGCGCTGGACCGGCTTGAGGCCGTCCCGGGCGTCGGGCAGCGCACGCTGATAGATCACCGAGTATGCGTATTCGAGGAAGCTGGTGCGCATCTCGGTGGAAACGTCGATGTCGACGATCCGCTCCTCGAAGCCCTCGTCGGTCGGGGGTGTGGTCGTCCGTCGAGCCATCTGATTTCCTGCGCGGACGCCTCGGCCGTCAGGCCGAGGGGGAGCGCATCCTCCTTCTGTCTTCGTGGTGTGTCAGTGGCCGTCGGCTCGCTGGGAGAGCCCTGGGCCGGGGCGGGTGGCGGGTGGCCGGTGAAGGGCTGACCGGGCATCGTGCCGAGACCGATACCATACCCAGCCCGCCCGACACTTCCCGGCCTTCCGGTGCTGTCCGCGAGGGCTATTCGGAATCCACGGCGCCGGAGCCGCCGCGTGTGCGCGGACCGGCGCCGGGCCACGGCCCCGGAGGGTCGCCCTCGTACTCGTCGCCGGGGACGTTGAGTCTGGTGTCGTAGACGCGGAAGCCGCGCGCCCGGTAGTTCGCCAGGGCGGCGGGGCCGTCCAGGGAGCAGGTGTGCAACCACACCCGCCGGGTCGGCTCGCGCTCCGGCCGGCGTTCGGCGATGTCCCAGGCGCGGGCCGTGCCGACCTCCAGCAGGTGCCCGCCGACGCCCTTGCCGGTCGCCCACGGCAGGAGGCCGAAATAGGTGATCTCCACCGTGGCGTCCTCCTGGAGGGCGAGCTCGACGTAGCCCGCCGGGGTGCCGCGATGGTAGGCCACCCACGTCTCGACGCCGTCCAGCCAGTCGGCCCACTCCCGCCATGTCCAGGGCAGCCGTTCGGTCCAGCTCCAGTCGCCGCCGACGGCCGTGTACAGGAAGCGGCCGAACTCGGGTGATGGCACCTCGGCGCGCACGATGTCGACCTCCATCGACGGCGACTTGGCGGCGATCAAGTCCGAGTGCGAGGTCTGTTCGAGGTACCAGGTGGTGACGTCCATAGTGAGTGCATCCAACCACGGCGTGGAACATGAACCGTCCCGCGCTCCCCGGCCCGGCCGCCTCCACGACTGTTCAACCAAGCGATTGTTTGATTCGGCTGGCCGGGCTACGCTCGGCGGAGGGGCCGGGGCGAGACGGGCCCGGCCTTCCCACCCGGCACGCGACCGCCGACGGAGGGGCATCCGATCATGATCGAGTTCAGGCCCGTGACCAGGAACATCGGTGCCGAGGTGAGCGGCGTCGACCTTCGCGGGCCGCTGGCGGAGGACGAGGTCGCACGGATCCGCCGGGGCTGGCTGGAGTACAAGGTCCTGTTCTTCCGCGACCAGCACATCACCGACGAGGAGCACATCCGGTTCGCGGAGAACTTCGGCACGGTCAACCACCCCGCGTTCAAGAAAGCGGGGGACGGCGCCGTCCACGTCCTCGATCAGACCGACCCCAAGGGCGAGGGCGGCGACGAGTGGCACAGCGACAGCACCTTCGAGCCGGTCCCGCCCATGGGCTCGCTGCTGCGCTGTGTGCGGCTGCCCGGCGTCGGCGGCGACACCCTCTGGGCCGACGCCCAACTGGCCTACGAGACCCTCTCGCCGCCCGTCCGGCGGCTGTGCGAGGAACTCACCGCCGTGCACGACATCACCGCCTCCATGAGGAAGGCCATCGCCAAGGGCCACGACTTCGACCTGGCCGAGGTGCAGGCCAGGTGGCCGCCGATCGAGCGCCCGGTGGTGCGGGTGCACGCGGAGACCGGGCGAAGGGCGTTGTTCGTCAACCGGGCCTCGACCACCCGGCTGGTGCAGCTGTCCGACCGGGAGAACGAGGCCCTGCTGCCGTACCTGGTCGACCACATCCGCTCGCCCGAGTACCAGGTCCGGCTCACCTGGCGCCCCGGCACCCTGGCCTTCTGGGACAACCGCAGCACCCAGCACTACGCGGTGGCCGACTACACCGAGCGCCGCCGTATGCACCGCGTGACGATCGACGCCTTCCCCGAGCACCGGGACGCCTGACCCGCGCCGCCCGCCCGGCACGCCGCTCCGACACCGTACCCGCCACCCGCCCGGCGCTCCGGTGGCACGCCCGTCCCCGCCCTTCCGGTGGCACGCCCGCCCCCGCCGGACGGGCGCCGAGCCCGCCGCGTCCCCGGCTGTGTCCCCGGCTGTGTCCCCGCCGGAGGCGAACAGTCGGCCGGACCTGGTACCAATGACCGGGTGAGCGAAGAGCTGATGCTGCGGGAAGAAGCCGAAGAGCGGTTGCGGGCGCTCGCCGGGGAGCACGCCCGGCTGCGCGACGACCAGTGGGCGGCCATCAAGGCGCTGGTGGAGGACCGGCGGCGGGTGCTCGTGGTGCAGCGCACCGGCTGGGGCAAGTCGGCGGTCTACTTCATCGCCACCGCGCTGCTGCGCAAGCTGGGCGAGGGGCCGACCGTCATCGTGTCGCCGCTGCTGGCCCTGATGCGCAACCAGATCTCCGCCGCCGAGCGCGCCGGGATCCACGCCGTCACGGTCAACTCGGCCAACCCCGAGGAGTGGGAGCAGGTCTACGGGCAGGTCGCCGAGGGCACGGTCGACGTGTTGCTGGTCAGCCCCGAACGGCTCAACAACCCCGACTTCCGCGACCAGGTGCTGCCCGAGCTGGCCGAGAGCGCGGGCCTGGTCGTGATCGACGAGGCGCACTGCATCTCCGACTGGGGTCACGACTTCCGCCCCGACTACCGGCGGCTGCGCACCCTGTTCGAAGACCTCCCCGAAGGCGTGCCGGTCCTGGCCACCACCGCCACGGCCAACGCCCGGGTGACCCGCGACGTCGCCGAGCAGATGGGCGAGCAGACCCTCGTGCTGCGCGGGCCCCTGGAGCGTGAGAGCCTCCACCTGTCGGTCGTGCGCCTGCGCGGCGCCGAGCAGCGCCTGGCGTGGCTCGCCCGGACGCTCCACGAGCTCCCCGGCTCGGGGATCGTCTACACCCTCACCGTGGCCGCGGCCCAGGAGATCGCCGCCTACCTTCGCGAGCAGGGGCACGAGGTGATCGCCTACTCCGGGCAGACCGAGCAGGCCGAACGGCTCGCCGCCGAGCAGGCGCTGCTCGACAACAAGGTCAAGGCGCTGGTCGCCACGTCCGCACTCGGGATGGGCTACGACAAGCCCGACCTCGGCTTCGTCGTCCACGTCGGCGCGCCGCCGTCGCCGGTCGCCTACTACCAGCAGGTGGGCCGGGCCGGCCGCGGGGTCGAGCGGGCCGAGGTGATCCTCCTGCCCGGTGCGGAAGATCGCGACATCTGGGCCTACTTCGCCTCCCTGGCCTTCCCGCCCGAGCCGGTCGTGCGGGCCGTGCTCGCCGCCCTGGAAGAGGGCGGGGTGATGTCGACAGCCGCCCTGGAGAACCGGGTGGATCTCAGCAGGAGCCGGTTGGAGACCATGCTGAAGGTCCTCGACGTCGACGGCGCGGTACGCCGGGTGAAGGGCGGTTGGGAGGCCACCGGCGAGCCGTGGGCCTACGACGCCGAACGCTACGCCCGGGTCGCCGCCGAGCGCGAGGCCGAGCAGCGGGCCATGCTCGAATACCTCGACACCACCGCATGCCGTGAGGAGTTCCTGCGCCGCCGCCTCGACGACAACGCGGCCGTCGCCTGCGGGCGCTGCGACAACTGCACCGGAACGCACCGCTCGGCCGAGGTGGAGGAGGAGGCCGTGCGGGCGGCGGCCGACCGCCTGCGCCGGCCCGGTGTGGAGATCGAGCCGCGCCGCCAGTGGCCCACCGGTCTGGCCGACCTCAAGGGCCGGATCAAGCCGGAGCTGGGTGCCGAGACGGGCCGGGCACTGGGCCGGCTCACCGACATCGGCTGGGGCAACCGCCTGCGTGGCATGCTCGCCGAGGGGGCACCCGACGGGCCGGTCCCCGACGACGTCTTCGCCGCCGTCGTGAAGGTGCTCTCGTCGTGGGAGTGGACGCAGCGTCCCTCCAGCGTGGTGGCGGTGCCCTCGGCCGCCCGGCCTCAGCTGGTCCGCAGCCTGGCCGAGCGGCTGGCTCAGGTGGGCCGTCTGACCTACCTGGGAGATCTCGGCTACCGCTCGGGGCCGCCGGGACGGCAGTTCAACAGCGCGCAGCGGGTCCAGGCCGTCCGGGCCACCCTCGCCATGCCGGCCGCCCTGAGCGCGGCCGTCGCCTCGGCCGGCGGTCCGGTCCTGCTGGTGGACGACCTCGTCGACACGGGCTGGACGATGACCCTGGGCGCCGCCATGCTCCGTCACGCCGGTGCCCCGGCCGTGCTGCCCTTGGCCCTGGCCGTCACCGGCTGACCGCGGGGGCTCAGAGGCGGGGGCGGGCGCCCAGGTGGGAGATGGCCCTGGCGGCCAGCTGGCAGCCCGCGGTGAGCGCCTCGGCCGGGGGCTTGCCCCCCAGCCAGGCCGGCAGGAAACCGGCGGTGAAGGCGTCGCCCGCGCCGGTGCCGTCGACCACGCGCTCCACGGTGTCGGCGGGCACCTGCACCGGCTCGGGGCGGCTGTTGCCGTACCACAGCGCGCCTTCCTCGCCGAGCTTGACGACGACCTGCGGGAACCAGGCGGTGAGCACCTTGGCCGCGGCGGCGGCGTCGTCGCGGCCGGTGAGGACCTTGGCCTGGTCGGCGTTGGCGAACAGCAGCTTGGCGCTCTCGGTCCACTCCAGGAACGGCTCGGCCCCGGTGCGCTCCAGCGGGGCGGAGGAGGAGCAGTCGACCGAGACGGACATCCCCGCCCGACGGGCCGTCTCCAGGGCGGCGAGACCCGCCTCGCGCGACCCCTCGTTGATCAGCGTGTAACCCGACAGGTGCAGGTGGGCGCCCTGGGTGAACAGGTCGCGGGGCAGGTCGTCGGGTGCGAGGGCGGCGTTGGCTCCGGGGTCGGACAGCATGGTCCGCTCACCCTTGTGGGTGATGAGCACGACGCAGGTGCCGGTGGGGCGTTCGGGATCCATGACCAGGCGGGCGTCGACGCCGTATCCCATCAGCTCCATGTCGCGGTTGCGGCCGGTGATGTCGGCGCCGCGGCGGCCGATGAAGGCGACCTCGGTGCCCTCCACGGCCAGCCAGGAAGCGATGTTCGCACCCGAGCCGCCACCGTGCATGGTGACGATCGCCGGGGTGTCGCTGGCTCTGGCCAGCGGGTAGCGGGCCCGCGCGACCGCGTCGGTCATGAGATCGCCCACCACGACCACCCGCGTCATGATGCCACCACCTTGCTGCCTTCGATGCCTGCGTGCCTGTGGACATGCCTGTAGCCGCGAAAAACTTAACAGCTACCGGCCAGCGTATGGGGTCTTGAACGGAGACCGGACCGGAGTCGATGCACAAGCGTTGCGGGAATTCGACCAGTTCGTCCGTCATTTGGGATTCGCGTCTACTCTCGGGACTGTGGAGGTTGCTCAGTATCCTGCTCACTGGGAAGCGGACGTCGTCCTGTCGGACGGCGGAACCGCACACGTACGCCCGATCCGGCCCGCCGACGCCGATCGGCTGCGGTCCTTCTACAGCCGGCTGTCCGACGAGTCGATCTACTTCCGCTTCTTCGGGCCCCACCCCCGGTTGTCGGACCGTGAGATCACCTGGTTCACGAACGTCGACTACGTCGACCGGGTGGCGCTGATCGCGACGATCGGCACCGACATGGTGGCGGTGATCCGCTACGACCGGATCGAGCCGGCCGAGGCGGAGGTGGCGTTCCTCGTCGAGGACGCCCACCAGGGCCGGGGGGTCGCATCGGTGCTGCTGGAACACCTGGCCGAGACCGCGCGGGAGCGGGGGATCGCCCGCTTCATCGCCGACGTGCTGCCCGCCAACCAGAAGATGATGGCGGTGCTCAAACAGGCGGGTTACACCGCGCAGAGCCGCTTCGCCGACGGTGTCGTCCGGATGACCCTCGACCTCACCCCGACCGAGACCGCCCAGGCGGTGACCGCCTCACGCGAGCACCGGGCCGAGGCGCGCTCCATCGAGCGGCTGCTCTCCCCGGGCTCGGTGGCGGTCGTCGGCGCCGGCCGCGAGCCGGGCGGCGTCGGCCAGACCGTGCTGCGCAACCTGCTCGCCGCCGACTTCACCGGCCCGGTCTACCCGGTGCACCGTGAGGCGCGGGCCGTCGCCGGGGTGCGGGCCTACCCGAGCGTAACGGCCATCGACGGCGAGGTGGACCTCGCCGTGCTCGCCGTACCCGCCGACGGCGTGATCGACGTGGTGAAGGAGTGCGCGCGCAAGGGCGTGCGCGGGCTGATCGTGGTCTCCTCCGGATTCGGCGAGACCGGCCCCGAGGGACGGGCCAGGCAGGAGGAACTGGTCCGCATCGCGAGGGCGTACGGCCTGCGCGTCGTCGGCCCCAACTGCCTCGGCGTCGCCAACACCGACCCGTCGGTCCGGCTGAACGCCACGCTCGCCGCGACCGTGCCGGGACGCGGCCGGGTCGGCTTCTTCAGCCAGTCCGGAGCCCTGGGCACCGCCCTGCTGCAGCGGGTGGCCCAGCGCGGCATGGGCATCTCCTCGTTCGTGTCCGCGGGCAACCGCGCCGACGTCTCCGGCAACGACCTGCTGCAGTACTGGGAGGAGGACCCGCACACCGACGTGATCCTGCTCTATCTGGAGTCGCTGGGAAACCCGCGCAAGTTCGCCCGCCTGGCCCGGCGCATCTCGCGGCGCAAACCGATCGTGGTCGTCAAGAGCGGCGGCACCACCCAGAACGTCCCCAGCGGGCACGCCGCTCCCGTGCTCGGCCTGCCCGACAGTGCCCTCAGCGCTCTGTTCGAGCAGGCCGGGGTGATCAGGGTCGACGACCTGATCCAGCAGTTCGACGTGGCCCAGCTCGTGGCCTACCAGCCGCTGCCCGCCGGGCCCAGGGTGGGCGTGGTGAGCAACTCCGACGCGCTGGCGCTGCTCGCGGCCGACGCCTGCGTGCGTGCCGGGCTGGAGCCCCGGCCCCCGGTCAACCTCGGTGCCCGGGCGGGCGCGGCCGAGTTCGGCGCGGCCCTGACATCGGTCGTCCCGGACGTCGACGCGGTGGTCGCGATCTACATGCCCCCCATCCCCGGCCCGGCCGACGAGATCGCCGCGGAACTGCTGCGGGTCTCCCGTGACTGCGGCAAACCGGTGCTGGCCACGTTCGAGGGCAGGATCGGCATGCTGCGGGAGCTGCAGGCCGGCGCCGTCCCCGAACGGGGGTCGATCCCCTCCTACGCGGCACCCGAGGAGGCGGTCCGCGCGCTCGCCCACGTCGTGCGGTACGCGCGCTGGCTGGAACATCCCGCCGGTCTGCCCGAGGAGATCGAGGGCGTCGACACCGCCGCGGCCCGTGACCTCGTGTTCGCGCGGCTCGGCGAGGCCCCCGCCGAGATCGACGCCTCGGAGCTGCTCGCCTGCTACGGAGTGGACGTCTGGCCGTCGGAAGTGGTGGCCTCGCCCGAGGAGGCCGTCACGGCGGCGGCCCGGCTCGGCTGGCCGGTGGTGCTGAAGGCCGCCGACCCCGAGGCGGCCAAGCGCGCCGGAACCGTGCGCCTGGGGCTGGCCGGCCCCGACGGGGTACGCGACGCCTTCGCCGACCTGACCCGCCAGCTCGGGCCCGGCGTGGTGCTCGCGGTGCAGCGGATGGCGCCGCAGCCCGCGGTGCCGGCCCTGGCCAGCGTGATGGAGGACCCCGCGTTCGGCGCCGTGGTCTCCTTCGGGCTCGGCGAGGTGACCGCCAGGCTGCTGCGCGACGAGGCGTACCGGCTGGCTCCGCTGACCCGGGAGGACGCGGCTGCCCTGATCAGGTCGCCGCGCACGGCTCCGCTGCTCTTCGGCGAGTACGGCTACCCGCCGGTGGCGGTGGAGGAGCTGGAGGAGCTGCTGATCCGCCTCGGCCGGCTGGCCGACGACCTGCCCGAGGTCGCTCGGCTCGACCTCGACCCGGTGCTGGTGGGGGAGTCCGAGGTGGTCGTGCTGGGTGCCCGCGCCGTGCTGCGCCACCCGGAGGGCCCCCGTCCGGACGGCGGCCCCCGCCGGCTGAGCTGATCGCCCTCGCCCAACGCCCCTCGCCCTGCCGTTCCGGCAGCTCCGCGTCCCGGCCGCCCGGCGGTTCCGCCGCCCCGGCCGGTGCCGCCGGGGGTGCCGGGACGGCGGGCCCGTGCCGTCCCGGGCGGGAGCCACGGCGGCGGCGCGGAACGATCACGATTCACGTGGCGGGCCCGGACCGGCGCGCTCCAGGTGAAAGCGCCGCCCCGGACAGGGCAGGATGGACCCATGAGGGAAACCCGACTCTCGTCCACCGGCCTGCGCGACGCCATCGACCGCAGCGGCTACTATCCCGACCTGGTCGCCGACGCGGTCGAGTCCGCACTCGGCAAGGAGCAGGTGAACGCCTACGTGGTGCACCACGAGGCCACCTTCGACCCGGCCATGGAGGTCCGCAGGCACGTCACGGTGCTGGTGCTCTCACCCACCCGGCTGCTCGTCTGCCACACCGACGAACACCCTCCGGCGGAGGGGACCGCACCCTCCCACGCGTCCACGACCACCGAGGCCGTACGCCTGAACCGGATCCAGTCGGTCGCCGTCACGCGGGTCGTCCCCGACCCCGCCTCGTACGTGCCCGGGGTGCCGCCCACGGAGGTCACGCTGACCATCGGCTGGGGCGCCATCTCCCACGTCGACCTGGAACCGGCCACCTGTGGTGACGAGAACTGCGAAGCCGACCACGGGTACACCGGCGCCATCACGGCCGACGACCTCTCCCTGCGGGTGAGCGAGGCGGCGGACGGATCCGAGGCGGTCTCCCACGTGCTGGCCTTCGCCAAGGCACTGTCGGAGGCCACGGCGCGTGCCGCCTCGTGACGCCCCTCGTTCCCGCGTACGGCGCAACCTCCCTCGCCGACCTGTCCTCCTCGTTGCTCGCCGCACTCGGGATAGGTGAGGACAACCCCCTCGATCTCGCCCCGGCCGAGCGGGTGCTCCTGTTCCTCGTCGACGGAATGGGCGCCGAGCTGCTCCGTGCCCACCCGGAGACGGCACCGTTCCTGTCGTCCCTGCTCGGCAGGGTGCTCACCGCGGGTTTCCCCGCCACCACCGCTACCAGCCTGGGCACCCTCGGCACCGGCCTGCCGCCGGGCGAGCACGGCATGCTCGGTTACCAGCTCGCCGTGCCCGGCACCGACCACCTGCTCAACTGCCTGGGCTGGACCAGCACGGGCCCGTTGATCGAACCGGCCGAATGGCAGCCCACCCCCACCGTCTACGAGCGCGCGGCGGCGTCCGGCGTCCCCATCAGCTACGTCGGTCCCACCAGGTTCGAGACGACCGGCTTCAACCGGGCCGTCTACCGCGGCGTCACCTTCATCGGCGCCGACGAGATCGACGACCGGGTCGCCGCGGCCCGCCGCGCACTGGCCGAACCCCGCGCGCACGTCTCCGTCTACTACGGCGACCTCGACTCCACCGGCCACCGGGCCGGCTGGGGCACCCCCGCCTGGCTCGAACAGCTCGCCTTGGTCGACTGCATGGCCGAGCGGCTGGCCGAGACCCTCCCGCCCGGTTCGGTGATGTACGTCACCGCCGACCACGGCATGATCAACGCCACTGACCGGATCGACGTCGACGCCCTCCCCGAGCTGCGCGAGGGCGTCGCCCTCCTCGGCGGCGACTCCCGGTCCCGTCACGTCTACGCCGTGCCGGGCCGGGCCGGAGCCGTCCTCGACGCCTGGCGCGGGGTCCTCGACGGCAGGGCGTGGGTGGTCTCCCGGGAGGAGGCGGTCGACTCCGGCTGGTTCGGGCCCCGCGTCCGCGACGAGTGGCTGCCGAGGATCGGCGACGTCGTCGCCGTGCCGTCCGACCACTCCGCCATCGTCGCCACGGTCACCGAGCCGCGTGAGTCGGCGGCCATCGGCTGTCACGGCTCGCTGACCCCCGCCGAGCAGTACGTCCCGCTACTGGAGGTAAGCACCCGATGAGCCCGCTGATCGACCCCGCCGAGCTGGCGGGCATGGCCGGGGCGGCCGTTCTCGACGTGCGATGGAAGCTCGGCGGGCCGCCCGGGATCGATGCCTACCGGGCGGGGCACATCCCCGGCGCGGTCTTCTGCGACCTGGAGGCCGACCTGGCCGCGTCCCCCGGACGGGGCGGACGCCATCCGCTCCCCTCCCCGGAGGCGTTCCAGGAGTCGATGCGCCGTCTCGGCGTCTCCGCTTCCCGGCCCGTCGTCGTCTACGACGCCGCCGACTCCACCGCCGCCGCCCGTGCCTGGTGGGCGCTGCGCCACTTCGGCCACCCCGACGTGCGCGTCCTCGACGGCGGCCTGCGCGCGTGGACCGCCGAAGGCAGGCCGCTCGCCGAGGGCGACGAGGCCGCCGAACCCGGCGACTTCACCGCCCGCCCCGGCGGTATGCCCGTGCTCGACGCCGACCGGGCCGCCCGGCTCGCCGCGGACGGCCTGCTCCTGGACGCTCGGGCCGCCGAACGCTACCGCGGGGAGGTCGAGCCGATCGACCCGGTGGCCGGGCACATCCCCGGCGCGGTGAGCGCCCCGACGGGGGAGAACGTCGACCCCTCCGGCCGCTTCCACCTGCCCGAGTTCCTGCGTGAGCGCTTCAACACCCTGGGCGCCGTCCCGGGAGTGGAGGTCGGCGCCTACTGCGGTTCGGGGGTGACGGCCGCTCACCAGGTGCTGGCACTGGAGGTGGCCGGCATCCCCGCCGCCCTCTACGTCGGTTCGTGGTCCGACTGGGTGAGCGATCCGTCCCGGCCGGTCGCCACCGGCTGATCCCCGTACCCGAAGCAGGCGAAACCCGCCACGCCGGTCTTGCCGCTCGCGGTGGCCAGTGCCCGGGCGGGCGGGTCGCCTGCAGACAGCGCCTCGTGGAAGGCCGTCATCAACGTCAGGGTCTCCTCGTCGCGCACCGGCACCAGGCTGGCGATCACACACAGCGTGCCCAGCGACAGGAACGTCCCGGCCAGCCCGAGGGGCGCCCCGTCGGCCGGGGCGTGCGCCATCCCCGCGTCGCACGCGGACAGCACCACCAGCCCGGGCGGGGTGCGCAGCCGCAGCAGGTCGTAGGCCATCAGCGGGCCGTCGTCGAGGTCGATGCTCGACAACAGCGGGCTGCGCGGGGAGAACATCCCGTGTGCCGCCAGGTGCGCGACGTCGGACCGTTCCAGCGCCGCCAGCACCTCCGCCCGCCGCGCCGCCACCCGGACCGCCGCCGGATGGCACGCGCCGACCATGTCGGCTTCGGCGCCGGCGCAACGCAACCCCGGGCCGGCCACCACCGCGACCCGGGCGTCCCGCGTCCTTCCGCCCGGCGGTGGGGACGGCGCGCTCTCCGGCGACGGAGTGAGCCGTCCCCTCGCCCCCCTCTCCGGCGGCGGGGACGGCGGCGCCGGGTGGGCCGCCAGCCAGGACGCGGCGCTCGCCGCCACGGTCACCGGCCGATCGGAGTTCATCGGCAGCAGCGGCCAGGGCAGCGTGTGCAGGGCCCCCGTCGGCACGATCACCAGCGGGCGGTCGCCGAGCGGGCCGCGCAGCGATCCGAACAGCAGGCGTTCCAGCTCGGCGGCCTCCACCCCGGCCCCCGCGGCGGGCCGGGCGGCGCTCCCGTCGAGCAGGTGCGTCCGGCGCAGACCATACCGAAGGCGGACGGTGGCCTCGGCGACGGGCCCGGCCGGGCCCAACCGGCGCAGCGCCACGCGGGACGGGGTGACCGCCACCGCGACCAACTCGCCGGCGTGGCGGATGAACTCCACCAGTGCCGACTCGCCCAGCGCGGCCCGGAGCGCGGCCAGGTCCGGCGCGACGGGCCGCACGGCGCCGCCGGCGACCGCCCGCCACCGTTCGGCCCAGGCCAGGACGGCGCGGCCCCGCCTGCTCTCCACGGCCAGGGCCAGTCCCAGCGCGGCGAGCGACTCGCCGGCTCTGACGGCGTGGGCGCGGATCACGGGGTCGGTCAGCGTCCTCGTCCCGGCGCCCACCTCCGCCAGACCGGCCAGCACCGCGGCGAACGCCCCACGCCGGTCTCCGGCCAGTGCCCGTCGCAGCGCCGTCGCCTGGCGACCCACCACCCCCGGTGCGAAGCGGGCGAGGCGGGTCAGCTGCCCGTCGGCGAACGCCCGGTCGCCCAGCCGGAGCGCGACCTCCGCCCCGGTCAGCCTCAGCGCGGCCGAGGCGTTCCGATGCCCTGCGGCGTCGAGGTCGGCGGCGCACGCGAGCATCTCGGCGAGCAGCGCCTCATCGGGCGGGTCCAGCGCGAGCCGGGCACGCAGCAGGATCTCCGCGGCCAGCGGCGCGAAGACCGTCCGGCCCTGCGCTGCCAGCCCCGCCGCGGCCAGCTCGGCGCTCTCCCGCGCCCGGCGCGGGTCGCCGGTGGCCAGCTCGACCTGGGCCAGCAGCAGCCGGGCCTCGGCCAGGGCGACCTCGGCGCCGGCCGCGGCCAGCTCCGGGACCGCCAGGTCGAGCAGCGCCCGCGCCTCTCCGGGCAGACGGGCGGCCACCAGCGCCTCGGCCAGGTCGCAGCGGACCGTGGCCAGCCGCTCCGGGTAGCCGAACAGGCTCTCCTCCGCCCGCCGGTAGGCGGTGAACGCCGCGGGCAGGTCACCGCGCCGCGCCGCCAGGAACGGCAGGTTGCCCTCGGCCAGCGCGAGCACGTGGTCCAGGCCCGCCCCCCTGGCCAGTCCGGCGCACCGGCCCAGGTCGGCCTCGGCGGCCTCGAACTCCGCGAGGAAGACCCGGGCGAGCCCCCGGTTCAGCATCGCCCCGGCCAGGAACCTGACGTCGTCGCCGAGCACACCCGCGGCGCGGTCGCAGCACTCGACGGCCTCGCGGTAGCGGCCGAGCCTGCTCAACGCCACCGCCCGGTGCACGTCGAGTCTGCCCACCTCGGCTGGAGGCAGGTCGGGTTCGGCGACCGCCGCGACGGCCAGGGCCTGCTCGGGGTGCCCGAGTTCGGTGCGGACGTGGACCAACGACAGGCGCGCCTGCGCCGCCCGGTGCGGTAATCCCGCGGCCAGCGCCACACCCACCGCCAGGCCGAGGTGTTCCGCGGCCATCGGCAGGTCACCCAGCTCCCGCGCCGCCACCGCCAAGGCGCGGTGCCCCACCGCTGCGGCCTCGCACCACCGGCAACCCGGCCGGTCCGCGCCGTGTCCGGCGCCCGCGACGTCCCCGGCCGCACCCGCGGTGGCGGCTGCCGCGTCCGTTGCCGTTCTCCTCGTCGTGTCCACCGCCGTACCCGTGGAGAGCACCATCGTGCCTGTGGGGAGCACCGTCGTGTCCGCCGTCGTCGCGGTGGAGAACATCGCCGTGCCCGCGCATGACGGGGGCAGGCGGTCCAGTACGGTGCGGGCGAGGGAACGCGCGCCGGCCGGGTCGCTACCGGACAGCTCGACCGCGTGCTCGGCGGCGGAGAGGATCTCGTCGGGGGTCACCTACGGGCGGATCCGGGTCCAGCTGGTGGCCACCGGGGAGCGCTCCGGCCGGTGGCACACCACGCTGAACCAGCCGGGGGGCAGGCCGGTGACGGCGAACTGCCCCGTGGGGGAGAGCCTGCGCGACTCGACGACGTGCAGGGTGCGGATCTCGACCAGCGCCCCGGCGTCCGGGCAGGGGGAGATCTGGCCCGCCAGGTCGACCAGGCCGTCCAGGGACGACACCTCCAGCTCCACCGTGAGTTCGCCGGCGCCGAACCGCAGCAGCTGAGGCTGCCCGGTGGAGCGCACACCCCGCGGAACGGGCGTGGCCATCGGGTGCGCCGTGGCCGCGCCGGGCAGCCGCAGGCCGAAGACCGCGCGGGCAGCCTCCGTCACCCGGGCGGGCACCGGGTCGCTACCGGAGGCCAGGCGGAGTGCCGCTATCAGGAACTCGTCGTCGATCGTCGACGGATGTCGGGTCACGGTGTCGCCTCCCGGGCGGTGAGCATGGTGCGGAGTCGGTTCAGGCAGCGGCCCCGGGTGGGGCCGTAACTGCCGCTGGGCATGCCGAGGCGGCCGGCCAACTGGCGAACGCCCGCGTCGGGAGCGCTGGCCATCAGCCGGAACAGCGAGCGGCACGGCTCGTGCATCTCGTCCACGGCCTGCCAGAGGCGGCGCCCCTCGTCGGCGGTCAGCACGGCCAGCATCGGATCGGCGTGGGCCTGCCCGAAGTCGGCCGACGCGGAGCGGGCGTGTTCGGCGTCGGCGGGATCCGCGACCAGCCGCTCGCCTCGCCGGCGCCTGCTCAGCAGGGCCGCCTCCCGCCTGGCCGTGGTGAACAGCCAGGGACCGATCAGAGCGGGATCGCGGATGGTGTGCAGGCTCTCGACCAGGCGCAGCCACGTGCCCTGGACCGCGTCCGCGGCGTCCGCCGGACTCAGATCGTAGGCGCGGACGACGGACCACAGCGGACCTGTGAACCGGGCGACCAGGGTGTCCCAGGCCGTCTGGTCGTCCGCCAGGACGCCGTCGATCGTGCGCTGGTCGCTCACCGGCACCTCCAGAACCTCTGAACACTTTACGTGTTCGATCAGATACCAAGAGTGAGATTTTAGCCCGAGGTCGGGATAGCGACCCCCAAATCCGGGATCAGCCTGCCTCCTTCCCGGGCGAGCACCCGCGCGGCCGCCTCCCCCGGCGACAGGTTCCGCGCCGCCGCGGCGACGGCCCCGCTGACCACGGCCGCGGCGAAGGAGGTCCCGCTCCAACGGGCGTAACCGTGGAACGCTCCATGGTCCAGGAAGGTGCTCGGCAGCCATTCACCCCGCGCGCACGCGTCGACCCACGGCCCGTACGCGGAGAACGGTGCCCTGGCCCGCTCCGCCGCGTCGAGCGCCCCGACCGCGATCACCCGGGGGCAGGCCGCAGGCCAGAACGGCCGCTGCGAGGCCGTGTTGCCCGCGCATGCCACCGTGACCGTGCCGGCCAGCTCCGCCAGCGCCGTCTCCACCAGAGGGGAGGGGAGGTCGTCGAAGGTGTGCCCGCCGAAGGACAGGTTGAGCACCTGGGGCGGATCGTCCCTGAGCCTGCCCAGCACCCGCAGCAGCCCGGCCTCGTCCCCGACGCCCCGCCCGTCCAGCACGCGGACCGGCCGGATCCGCACTCCGGGTGCGGACCGCATGATCAACCCGGCGATGAACGTGCCATGCCCGGCCTGGGGGTCCAGTTCGCCGTCGCCGTCACCGTCCGGCACCTCGGCGCCGTCGTGCTCGCGCCCGGTGAACCACGGCTTCTCCCGCCACCACGGATGGGCGGCCAGGCCGGTGTCGGCCAGAGCCACCGTGACCCGGTCCGCGCCGGTCTCACCCTCCTCCGGAACCGGGAGGGCGTCGATGGGGAAGGGGCGGGACGCCGGGCCGCCGAAGAACAGCGGCTGGCCCGTCATCACGTGGTTGGGGGAGGCGCGCACGCCCCGATCGCGGAGCGTCGCCACCAGCTCGCAGACGTCCACACCCGGTGAGAGCCGCACCCGGTGGATCCCGTCGGCCTCGACCACGGCGACGGCCCACCGGGCGACGGCGGCCGTACCGGAGGCGTCGGTGAGCACCTGCCCCCTCCTGATCAGAGCGGGGGCTCCGGGGGTGGGTTCCACCCGCTCGATGTCGTCGTCCATTCGGTCCTCCGGAGATCGACCGCCGGCTCGCTGGGCTCCGGATCATTCCCCGGGACCCGGGGCGTCAAGTGCTAACGTCGCAACATCTCGGTATGACCCCCCTCTGGTGCGGCGTCACAACCGACGGTAGTCTCTCCTTCAGTCACTTGTGATCATCCTGGTATGAGGCCGTTGGGGAAGGCGCACCTCGTACGAAACGGGAGGTCCGGTGTCTGCTCGTGGCGTGCTTTACGTCCACTCAGCTCAGCCTGCGCTGTGCCCTCATATCGAATGGGCGGTCGCAGGTGTTCTTGGCGTGCCCGTAGACCTGACCTGGACCCCACAGCCCGCCGCGCCCGGTCACGTGCGCGCACAGGCCGAGTGGGTGGGCCGAGCCGGGACCGCGGCCGCCATCACCTCGTCGTTGATGGGGTGGCAGCGGATCCGGTTCGAGATCACCGAGGACGCCTCACCCGGCGCCGACGGGTCCCGGCACGCCTACACGCCGTCCCTGGGCGCCTTCACGGCGCTGATCGGCGCCACGGGAGACATCCTCATCCCCGAAGACCGGCTACGCTCCGTCATGCTCCAGGCCCGCCAGGGCCGCGTGGTGCTGGAGGAGGAGCTCGACCGGCTCCTGGGCAAGCAGTGGGATGCCGAGCTCGAGTCGTTCCGGCACGCCGGCGAGGGAGCCCCGGTGCGCTGGCTGCACGCCGCCGTCTGATCCGGCGCCCGCTGAGCCGGTCTGCCGGAGTCTTGCCGGCCTGCCGGGCCGGTCCGCTGAGCGCCGGCCTGCCGGAGTCCCGCCGGTCTGCCGGGCCGGTCCGCTGAGGCGTGCCGGTCCGCCCGCCCGCTGAGCCGAGTGCGCCCCTTCACTCTTTCACTCTCCCGGCTTTCCGCGCCTTCCCTGGTTTCCCACGCCCTCGACGCCGGTGGGGCGGGAAAAGGCGAGCCCCCGCCGGCGAGGGCCAGGCGGGGGCTCGTGGAGCGAATCGGAGATCAGAGCGGGATGTTGCCGTGGGCGCCCCGGGCGGGGGTGGCCGTGGCCAGCACCCTGGCGATGGCACCGCGGGTCTCCTCGGGCTTGATGACCTCGTCCACCACGCCGAGTTCGACGGCCCGGCCGAGACCGCCGGCGAGGATCTCGTGCTCCTCGGCGAGCCTGGTCTCCAGAGCCGCGCGCTCCTCCTCGGGGGCGGCGGCCAGCTCGCGGCGCTTGAGGATGCGCACGGCGGCGACCGCTCCCATGACCGCGATCTGGGTCGTCGGCCAGCCGAAGACCCGGGTCGCACCCAGCGCGCGGGAGTTCATGGCGATGTAGGCGCCGCCGTAGGCCTTGCGGGTCACCAGGGTGATCCGCGGCACCGAGGCCTCGGCGAAGGCGTGCAGGAGCTTGGCGCCGCGGCGGACCACGCCGTCGTGCTCCTGACCGACGCCGGGCAGGTAACCGGGGACGTCCACCAGGACGACCAGGGGTACCCCGAAGGCATCGCACATGCGGACGAACCGCGCGGCCTTCTCCGCCGAGGTGGCGTCCAGGCAGCCGCCCAGACGCATCGGGTTGTTGGCCACCACGCCCACCGTCCGGCCGCCGATGCGGCCCAGGGTGGTGACCATGTTGGGCGCCCACTTGGCGTGCAGCTCCACGCCGGGTTCGTCCAGCAGGCCCTTCACCAGCGGCTTCACGTCGTAGGCGCGGCGCGGGTTCTCCGGCAGGAGGCCGGAGAAGTCGACCTCCTCCACTTCGGTGCGGACCTGGCCCTGGTGCCCGAGGAGCGTCGCCAGGCGCCTGGCCTGCACGTAGGCGTCGGCCTCGGTCTTGGTGACCACGTGGACGACACCGCTGCGCTTGCTGTGCGGCTCGGGGCCGCCCAGCGCGGCCATGTCGATCTGTTCGCCGGTGACACTGCGGACCACGTCGGGACCGGTCACGAAGATGCGGCCCTCGTCGGCCAGGATCACGATGTCGGTCAGCGCCGGCCCGTAGGCGGCGCCGCCGGCCGCGGGACCGACCACCACCGACAGTTGCGGCACCACGCCGGAGGCGCGGGTCATCGCGGCGAAGACGCGGCCGACCGCGTGCAGCGACTCGACGCCCTCGGCGAGCCGGGCCCCGCCGGAGTGCCACACGCCGATGATCGGGAGCCGCTCGCGGAGGGCGACGTCGTAGGCGTGCATGATGTGCTCGCACCCCTCGCTGCCCATCGCCCCGCCCTGGATCCGGGCGTCGCTGACGAAGGCCACGACCGGCACGCCCTCCACCCGGCCCGTCGCGGCGAGGAAGCCGCTGCGGTCGACCGGGGAGATCAGCCGGATCGAGTCCTCGTCGAGCAGGGCGGCCAGGCGGGTCAGGGGGTCACGGGGATCGGCGGACTCCTTGTCGGAGGCCTCGTCCACCACCCTGTTGTCGAGCACGGTCATCACGGGCTCCCTGTCAGATGCTGGCGAAGGCCACGGCGACGTCGTGCCCGCCGAACCCGAAGGAGTTGTTGATCGCGGCGATCTGACCTTCGGGCAGCGCGCGGGACTCACCCCGCACGATGTCGACGACGACGCCGTCGTCGAGGTCGTCCACGTTGATCGTGCCCGGCACCCGCCGCTCGTGCAGTGCGAGGACGGTGAAGACCGACTCGATGCCGCCGGCGCCGCCGAGCAGGTGGCCGGTCATCGACTTGGTGCTGGTGACCAGCGGGTGGTCGCCGATGACCTGGTGGATCGCCACCGTCTCCACCACGTCGCCCGCGGGCGTGGAGGTGGCGTGCGCGTTCACGTGCTTGATGTCCTGCCCGGTGAGGCCGGAGGACTCCAGGGCTCGGCGCATGGCCAGCATGACCCCGGCGCCGGTCGGCTCGGGCTGGGCGATGTGGTGCGCGTCGGCCGAGTAGCCGACGCCGGCGGCCACCGCGTAGATCTTGGCGCCGCGGGCCCGGGCGTGCTCCTCGGACTCCAGTACGACGATGCCGGCGCCTTCGCCGAGGACGAAGCCGTCACGGCTCTTGTCCCATGGCCGTGAGGCGCGCTCGGGCTCGTCGTTCCGGGTCGACATGGCGCGCATGGCGGCGAAGGACCCGATGTTCAGCGGGTGGATGGCCGCCTCGGTGCCACCGGCCACGACCACGTCGGCCCGGCCGGAGCGGATCATCTCGATGCCGTAGCCGATCGACTCGGCACCGGTGGCGCAGGCGCTCACCGTGGCGTGGACGCCGGCGCGCGCGCCGACCTCGATGCCGATCCAGCCGGCGGCGCCGTTCGGCATCAGCATGGGCACGGTGAACGGCGACAGCCGCTGCCAGCCCTTCTCCTTGAAGGTGTCGTAGGCCGACAGGATCGTGGTGATGCCGCCGATGCCGCTGCCCACGACGACGCCGAGCCGTTCGGAGTCGACCTTCTCGATCCCGGCGTCGGCCCAGGCCTCACGGGCGGCGATCAGAGCGAACTGCTCGGCCCGATCCAGCCGCCGCGCCTCCGGTCGGGGCAGTACCTCGGCCGGGTCGACGGCGGCGACGGCGGCGAACTTCACCGGGACGGAGTCGACCCAGTCTTCGGTGATGGGACGGACCCCGGACCGACCGGCGAGGAGCGCCGACCAGGTCGAGGCGGCGTCCCCACCGAGGGGCGTCGTCGCGCCGAGCCCGGTGACGACGACACGAACCTGGTCTTTACTCACTTCTGCGCTCCTTCTGAATCGCGGGTCAGGGCCGGAAATGCTTCGGATATCTCAGTTCTGGATGAAGTTGATGACGTCCTTGACGGTCTTCAGGTTCTTGAGCTGGTCGTCGGGGATCTCCACGCCGAACTCGTCCTGGGCGGCGACGGCGATCTCGACCATGGACAGCGAGTCGATGTCGAGGTCGTCGACGAAGCTCTTCTCCGGGGTGACCTCGGAGGCCGAGATCCCGGTGATCTCGTTGACGATCTTGCCGATGCCGGCCAGGATCTCCTGCTCGCTAAGAGCCATGTCGCGTTCTCTCCTTGAATCGGTTTTTCTCGGGTTCCGCCCGGCACCGCCGGGCGGGGGAACTGGGTGGAGGCTTCAGGGGATCTCGATGACCTGACCCGCGTAGGTCAGGCCCGCGCCGAAGCCCAGCAGCAGGGCGAGCCCGCCCGACTGGACCTCTCCGCGCTCGATCATCCTTGACAGGGCCAGCGGGATGGAGGCCGCCGAGGTGTTGCCCGCCAGGACGATGTCCTTGGCGACGACGGCCTTGTCGGCGCCGAGCCTGCGGGCGATCGACTCGATGATGCGGAGGTTGGCCTGGTGGGGCACGAAGGCCGCGAGGTCGGCGGGGTCGACCCCGGCACGCTCGCAGATCTCCTTGGCCACCGGGTGGAGAGCGGTGGTCGCCCAGCGGAATACGGTCTGACCTTCCTGGTGCAGGAAGGAGTCGCGGTCCTTGATGATGATCGCGTCGAACTTGTCGCCGGCGCTGCCCCAGACCACCGGGCCGATCCCCGGCGTGTCGGACGGGCCGACGACCGCGGCGCCCGCGCCGTCGGCGAAGATCACCGCGGTGGCCCGGTCGGTCCAGTCGATCCACTGCGAGAGCTTCTCGGTGCCGACGACCAGCACGTGGGTGGCCGATCCCGCGCGGACCGCGTCGTTGGCGACCGCGAGGGCGTAGCAGAAGCCGGAGCAGGCGGTGTTGACGTCGAACGCGCCGGGGGCGTCGATGCCCAGCCGGGTGGCCACCCGGCCCGCGGCGTTGGGGATCTGGCTCTCCAGGGTGCAGGTGGCCACGATCACCAGGTCGATGTCGGAGGCCGACAGGCCGCTCGCGGCGAGGGCCTTGCCGCCCGCCTGCACGGCCAGGTCGATCTCGGACTCGCCGTCCGGGGCGATCCGCCGCTCCTTGATCCCGACGCGGCTCTGGATCCACTCGTCGTTGGTCTCCATCGTCGCCGACAGGTCGTCGTTGGTGACCACGTTGGAGGGCTGGTAGTGGCCGAAGGCCAGGATCTTCGCCCCGGGGGCACCCTGAGAGATCTTCATTCGCCGATCACCGTTCTTCGCTGGACTCGTGGGACGAGATGGCCTGGCGCGCGGCCTCCAGGTCGGCGGGGGTCTTCAGGGCGACGGTGGCCACCCCGCGCAGCGCACGCTTGGCCAGGCCGGTGAGCGTGCCGCCGGGGAGGAGCTCGATCATCGTGGTGGCGCCGTGGTCGGCCATGGTCGCCATGCAGGCGTCCCAGCGGACCGGGCTGGCGACCTGGGAGACCAGGCGCCGCAGGAACTCGGCGCCGCTCGCGATCGCCGCGCCGTCGGCGTTGGACAGCAGGGTCACGGCGGGGTCGGCCGGGGTGACGCCCGAGGCGGCCTCGCGCAGGTGGTCGACGGCGGGGGCCATGTGCACGGTGTGGAACGCTCCGGCGACCGACAGGGGGATCACCCTGGCGCGGGCGGGCGGCGCGGCCTTGAAGGCCGCCAGCTGCTCCAGC
The DNA here is from genome assembly GCF_014204985.1 of Streptosporangium becharense. Classification (NCBI taxonomy): domain Bacteria; kingdom Bacillati; phylum Actinomycetota; class Actinomycetes; order Streptosporangiales; family Streptosporangiaceae; genus Streptosporangium; species Streptosporangium becharense. The sequence goes on from NZ_JACHMP010000001.1 coordinate 5,962,530, forward strand.
GTGCCGCCGGCCACGATCTGGCCGGCGCCGTTGGTGTTGGCGGGGGTGAGGCCGTGCTCGGCGATGGCCGCCAGCACCTCCTCCTCGGCGCCGCCGAGGACGGCGGACATGCCGGTCTGGGTGATCGCGGCGGCCTTGGCCATCGCCTGTCCGCGTTCGCGCACCAGGGTCAGGGACTGCTCGGGGGTGAGCACCCCGGCCAGGGCCGCGGCGGTGAACTCGCCGACGCTGTGTCCGGCCACGAGACCGGGGGAGGCCCCCAGGACCTCGGCGACCGCGAGCCCGGCGGCCACGAGCAGGGGCTGGGCGACGGCGGTGTCACGGATCTCGTCCGCGTCGGCGGTGGTCCCGTAGGTGATCAGGTCGAGTCCGACGAGATCGGACCATGCGGCCAGACGGTCCGCCAGGCCCGGGAGTTCGAGCCAGGGGTTCAGGAATCCTGGGGTCTGGGCGCCTTGGCCCGGAGCGACGATGACGAGCACGAAACCTAGCCTGCCCTGTAGGAGTCCAATACCGGGTGGAGATCCGAACGAACTTTGTCCGCATTATTTTGTAGGAAGCCCACAACTTGGGTTTCCTCAAGATTACGTTAAAGCGGCTATGTCACGATCGTTTCGGACAACCGTCCCAAGATGAGCCCCACCTGCAGGGTGAATGCGGACCGGCCCTCCGTCGGCTGGTAGCCGGTCAGCTCGGTGATCTTGCGCAGGCGGTAGCGCACCGTGTTGGGGTGGACGAAGAGCAGGCGGGCCGTCGCCTCCAGCGAGGTGCCCTGCTCCAGGTAGGTCGCGAGCGTGTCGAGAAGCGGCGTGCCGACCAGCGGCAGGTAGACGTTCTCGACGAGCTGGGCCCGGGCGTCGGCGTCGCCGTCGATGGCCCGCTCGGCCAGCAGATCCTCGGTGTGAACCGGCCGGGGGGCGTCCGGCCACCCCGCGGCGGCCCGCAGCCCGGCCATCGCCGCCCGCGCGGACCGCGCCGCGGCGTGCAGGTCGGGCACCTCGGGGCCGATCACGATCGGCCCCGGTCCGAAGCGCGGCACCACGTGCCTGGCCGCCGCGGCGACGCTGTCGGCCCCGCCCACGATCACGATCAGCCGGTCGCCCTGCACCCCGGCCAGCATGTCGAGCCCCGACCTGCGGCCCCGTTCGCGCAACCCGTCGATCACCGCCTGCGGGTCGTTGTCGGGTGTCTGCCCGGCCAGCACCACGACGGGGGAGGAGGTCCAGCCGAGCGCGGCGGCCCACGAGTGCAGGCCGTCGTCGACCTCGCCCCTGACCAGCGCGTCGACGATCAGCGCTTCCAGCCGGGCGTCCCACGCGCCGCGCGCCTCGGCCTCCCGGGCGTAGACCTGGGCGGCGGCGAAGGCGACGTCGCGGGTGTAGCGGAGCATGGCCTGCTGCAGCTGGTCCTCGCCGCCCGGAGCGGCGAGATCCCCGGTCTGCGCCTCGACCACCTCGACCACGACCCGGACGATGTCGACGGTCTGCTGCAGCGAGATGGACCGCTTCAGTTCCCGGGGGGCGGTGCCGAAGAACTCGATGCTGGGCGTCGGACGGCCCTCGCCGGCGTGCTGGAACCACTCCACGAACGCGGCGATCCCGGCCTGGGCCACCAGCCCGACCCACGACCTGTCTTCGGCGGACAAGGCGCGGAACCACATCAGCCGTTCGTCCATCCGGGCCATGGCGGCCGTGCCCAGCGCTCCCATGGCCCGCTCCAGCCGGCGCGTGGTGTCCTGGCGGGTCTGGTCCAGCCTGGAGTCCTCGGCGTCCGGCCCGGCCTCCCCGGCGCGGACGCCGGCCACGTCGTCGTGCTTGACCGCTGACTCGTTCCGTTCCCTCACGCCCCTAAGGGTGCCAGGTCGCGGAGGATGCGCCGGACCCGACGCTCGGATCACGGCGATGGCGGTGACGCTCAGATGACGGCGATGGCGGTGACCAGACCGATGGCCAGGTGGGTGACCGCGAGGAGGCGGGCACCCGGCTGGAGCTCGGGCTCCTGGACCAGTTCGCGCACCGAGATCCCCGCCACCTTGTCGAAGGCGACCATCCCGACGGTCTGCACGGCGATGCCGACCAGGCCGAAGACGAGGGTGACGAGCAGGCCCTCGTGCAGGGCGCCGCCCGCGGACCAGATGGAGGCCGCGACGATCAGCCCGACGGCGGCCAGCCCCGAGGTGGTCAGCAGGGTGGCGTTGGGGTTGCGGTCCTCCTTGATCATCTTGCTGAGCTTGCCGGGGATGGCGAGGTCGATCACGTAGAAGCCGATGATCAGCAGGAGCACGCCGAGCACGGCGTAGGAGACGATGGCCAGCGCGCCGAGCCCCAGGTGCTCGGCGAGGGAGAACGCGTCGACGCCGGCCGTGCCGGGCGAGGAGGCGGGGGACGGCGCGGGGGTGGGACTCATGTGGGTGTCTTCTCTTTCCGGGACTCAGAGCTCGATGCGATGGGGGACGAAGGACGACGTGTTGTCGGTGATCAATCCCGAGGTCTCGCGGATGCCGGCTCCCGCCGCCTCGTCGTGGATCACCCACGCGCCGAGTACGGGACGCCAGCCGTCGAAGTCGGGCAGCGCCTGGAACTCCTGGTACACGTGGCCCTCGGCGCCGTAGCCGCCGGAGGTCTCGACGCGGTCGCCGGGGGTCACGATCCGCATGCTCGCCCCCTCACGGCCGAGCAGCGGCTTGACGATGTAGGAGGACATCTCGCGAGGGCCGTCGAGATAGGCGGGCAGCAGGTTCGGGTGCCCCGGGTACAGTTCCCAGAGCACCGCCAGCAGCGCCTTGTTGGACAACAGCATCTTCCACAGCGGCTCGATCCAGGTCATCGAGGCCTGCTGGCGGAGCGCCCGCTCGCCGAACGGGTCGGCGACCACCCACTCCCACGGGTACAGCTTGCAGAGCGTGCGGATCACCCGGTGCTCCATGTCGACGAACCGCAGGTTGAGCGCGTCCCAGCCGATGTCCTCCATGGCCACCGCGACGGTCTTCAGACCGGCCTGGTCGGCGGTCTCCTGAAGGTAGGCGACGGTCATCGCCTCCTCGCCCGAGGAGTCCATGCTGGTCCAGGCGAAGTGCGCCGGGCCGGTGGGCAGGGCGGCCGAGATCTGCTGCCAGCGGTCGATCAGCCGCTCGTGGATGGAGTTCCACTGGTCGTCGGCCGGGTAGCGGTCGCGCAGCCAGAACCACTGCACCACCGAGCTCTCCAGCAGGCTGGTGGGGGTGTCGGCGTTGTACTCCAGCAGCTTGGCCGGGCCGGTCCCGTCGTAGCGCAGGTCGAAGCGGCCGAACAGGTGCGGGTCGTTGCGCTCCCAGGAGGCGGCGATCTCCGGCGCCACCCATCCGGGGATGGCGAAGTCGGCGTAGCGGCCGTGCTCGATGACGTGCTCCACGGCGTGCAGGCACATCCGGTGCAGTTCCTCGACCTGGTTCTCCAGTTCGAGGACCTCGTCCATGGAGAAGACGTACTGGACGCTCTCGTCCCAGTAGGGGCGGTCGAGGCCGACGGGATGCGCCGAACGGTGGTAGGCCAGGCCATGACCTTCGATGATGCTCTCCCAGCCGTCGCGGGGGAGCGCGGTCTCGCGTCTCATCTGCGCCGGGTCAGCTTCCGCTCGACCCGCGCCCGCCGAAGCCGCCGCGTTGGATCACGGTGCCCTTGCCGGTGACGATCTTGACGTCCGAGGGCCGTACGGTCGTGCCGGAGCGCACGTGGTTACCGCTCCTCGTGCCGCCGTAGTACCAGCCGTAGGCGCCGCGCGAGCCGCTGTAGTAGCCGTGGCCGGAGCTGTGACCGGAGCCGTGGTCGTCGTCGCAGTAGTCCTCGTCGACGATCAGGTATGTGCCGTCCGGCTGCGGGCTGCTGAGGTCGACGCACTCGGCGCCCACCTCCTCGTAGTCGCCCTGCGCGGCGCAGTATCCGACCAGGAGCAGCGTGACCACTCCCATGCTCGTGAGGGTGATGACCGTCGAGGCCTTGGGGCCGGAGGACGACGAGGTGTGTCCGCGTGGACGGTTGGGAGGCGCGGCGAGGGGGTGCTTCGGTCGTTCGGCCATCGGGCTCCAATGAGATGCGTCGCAACAGGGTATCGAGGTGGTTTTGTCTGTTCAACCCGATCTTAGGAGGCGGAGAACGTCGGTGCGGAGGCGTAGCGTGACGTTTGTGAACCGCACCGACCGGCTCTACGCCATCGTCGAGGAGCTCCGCGCGGTCGCGCCTCGGTGCAGGTCGGCGCGTCAGCTGGCCGCGAGGTTCGAGGTGAGCGCCCGCACGATCGAGCGTGACATCTCCGCGCTCCAGCAGTCCGGCGTCCCCGTGTACGCCGAGCCCGGCAGGCGCGGGGGGTACGCCCTCGAGAAGAGCATGTCCCTGCCCCCGCTGAACTTCACCTCCGCCGAGGCGGTGGCCGTCGCGGTGGCGCTGGGCCGTGCCCGGGACAACCCCTTCGCCGGCCACGCCCACAGCGCGTTGCGCAAACTGGTCGCCGCGATGTCGCCGTCCGAGGGTGCCGGGGCCAGGGCGCTCGCGGCCCGGGTGCACATGGTCGCCGAGCCGGAGCCCTACCCCCGGGTGTCGCGGGTGATCGAGCGGTCACTGCTCCACCGGCGTGTGCTCCGGCTCCGGTACGAGGACCAGAAGGGCCGGACCACCGTCCGCGAGGTCGAGCCGACGATCTTCGTCGGCGGGCGAGGCGGCCACTGGTATCTCGTGGGGATGTGCCGCCTGCGGGAGGACGTCCGGGTCTTCCGCCTCGACCGCATCGCCTGGGCCGAGGAGACCGACGAGACCGCTCCCGAGCATCCGCCCGAGCTCTTCGCCCCGGACATCCCCGGCATCACCACGTGGAACCCGAAGCTCGATTGAGGATCGACCGGAATTCGCCATAAAACACCGACATAAGGGTGTCGCCCGACCGGTTCATCGTGGGTCCGTCCGCAGAAACCGGTTCAAGGAGACACTTGATGATCAACACCGTCGCCTGGTTCGAGATCGCCACCGACGACCCGCAAGGCGCGGAGAAGTTCTACGGGGAGCTGTTCGGCTGGTCCTTCGCCGCCGACGAGGCCGCGGCGCAGGGAGGGATGGACTACCGGCTCATCGGCTACCCGGGCGCCGAGGGGCCGGCGGGCGGCGTCTACGCCACCGGCGGCGCCACGCCCGGTCACGCGGTCTTCTCGGTCGTCGTCGCCGACACCGCCGCCGCCTGTGACCGGGCCGAGGCTCTGGGCGGGGAGGTGACGTTCAAGCTGCTGGACAACCCCAACGGCCCCGACTTCGCCTACATCCGCGACGTCTCCGGCAACCTCTTCGGCGTCTTCACCCCGCCGCGGCCCGCCGGGGCCTGACACCGGCCGGGGCCGGACACGGCGAGCCCGGGTGTCCTGAGGCGCACGTGGTTCGTGCCCGGCCCCGGGGGGGCACGGCGAGCCGGACCGGCCGGATCCCCCGCGGGCGGCTCCGGTCGTTCGCCGGGCCGCCTGGCCGGTCAGGCCCGATGTGGAGGGACGGGCCGGTCGCCGAGCGCGACGAGCACCTCCCGGAGCAGGTCGGCCAGGGCCCGCGCGGTCTCGTCCGGCACGCCGGCCAGCAGATTCCCGTGGGCGTCGGTCGTGGCCATGGCCAACTCCTCGGCCCGCCGCACGCCCAGGTCCGTGAGGCGCACCCAGGAGCTGCGGCCGTCGTCGGGGTCGGGCTCACGCTCGACCAGGCCGGCGGCCGTGAGTCGCTGCAGGATGTTGCTCGTTCCTCCCGTGGTGAGCGACGAGCGCGCGGCGAGCCGGCTGGGCTTGAGACGGTATGGGGCACCGGCCCGGCGCAGTGTCGCCAGCACGTCGAACTCCGCGTACGTCAGTCCGTACTCGCCGAGTACGGACTGGGTGACCTCCTCGACGAGGGCCTTGAAGCGTGAGGCGCGCTTGATGATCTCCAATTGGACGGTGGCCGCCTCGGGGAGCTCCGCCCGCCAGCCGTCCATCATCTCGTCGACGCGGTCGCGTCGCCCCGCTTCCTGCCGGCCCATGGTGTTGAGGATATCCCCCTGCGGTGATAGCTTTCGTAAAAGCTTTCTTTATTGCTTTCCGATTGGAGAAGCGCCGTGCGCCTGCTCATCACCGACGCGACCATGGTCGACACCGAGCCGCATCCCCGTGTCCTGCCCGCGACCGACATGCTCGTCGAGGACGGGGTCATCACCGAGGTGGGCCGGGGGCTCACCGCGGCCGGAGCCGAGACCCTCGACGCGACCGACCGGATCCTGCTGCCGGGGTTCGTCGACACCCACCGGCACGTCTGGCAGAGCGTGCTCCGCTCGATCGCCGCCGACGCGACGCTCGGCGACTACCTCACACTCGTCCTGGGCGAACTCGCCCCCGCCTTCCGCGCCGAAGACGTGCACGCGGCGAACCTGTGGGGTGCGCTGGAGGCGCTCGACTCCGGCGTCACCACGGTCTACGACTGGTCGCACATCCAGCTCACCCCGGCCCACACCGACGCCGCGCTCGACGGCCTGCGCGAAGCCGGCATCCGCGCGGTGTTCGGTTACGCGCACCCGGCCGTCGACGACGGCGCGCGCCGCGAGGACGAGGTGCGGCGCGTCGCCTCGCTCACCGCGTCCGGCCTCGTGACGCCCGCGCTGGCGGCGTGGGGCCCCGTCTACGGCTCACTCTCCGCGGCCGCGGCCGACTGGCGGCTGGCCCGCGAGCTCGGTTTGCGGATCAGTCTGCACGCCACCGGGACCGGCGCCGTCGAACGACTGCACGCCGGTGGCCTGCTCGGATCGGACGTCATGTTCGTGCACGGCAACGGCTTCTCCGACGAGGCGATGAAGCTCGTCGCGGACAGCGGCGGCACCGCCTCGGTCGCACCCGTGGTGGAGTCGCAGATGGGACACGGGCATCCGGAGACCGGACGGTTCCGCGCCTTCGGGATCCCCACCGGCCTCGGCGTCGACACCGTGACCGACGCGCCGGGCGACATGTTCTCCGTCATGCGGGCCGCCCTCGCGGCGGCCCGCCTGCGCGGCGAGCCGCTCACCGCGGCCGAGACGCTGCGGATGGCCACGATCGGGGGTGCCGAGGTGCTCGGCATGGCCGACCGGATCGGGTCGCTACGCCCGGGCAAGCAGGCCGACCTGGTGCTTCTGCGCGCCGACTCACCCGCCATGGCCCCGGCCTGCGACCCGGTGGCGGCCGTGGTGACCGCCGCGGGCACCGCGGACGTGGACGCCGTGGTCGTCGCGGGCCGCGTCGTGAAGCGCGCCGGCCGCCTCCGCCACGCCGGCCTGCCCGGTGCCCTCGACCGGCTCCGCCGCTCCGCGGCGCGTCTGTCCTGACCCCGCCCGCGTGACCGGCCGGGGTCAGGAGGTGGGACAGGTGGTGCCCGTCTCGGGGACCTTCCCGCCGAGCAGGTAGTCGTCGGTGACCTTCTTGACGCACGCGTCCCCGGAGAGGTAGGCGCCGTGCCCCTCGCCCTTGTACGTCACCAGCACCCCCGTCTTGAGCTGGTCGGTCAGCTTGGGTGCCCACTCGTACGGGGTGGCGGGGTCGCCGGTGCCGCCGATCACCACGATCGGTGCGGAGCCGGAGGCGTCGACCCTTTTGGCCTCGTTGTCGCCGGGAACCGGCCACACCGAGCAGACCGCGCCCATGCCCGCGCCGCCGAACAGCGGGGAGATCTTCAGGGTCCTGTCCTCGATCGCGGTGAGCTGCGCACGGTCGGGCCGTTCCGCGGTGTCGACGCAGCTGATCGCCGGGAAGCTGCTCATCAGGGTCGTGTAGCGGCCGTCGGCCTGGCGGCCGTTGTAGTTGTCGGCCAGGGCCATCAGGAGCCGGCCGTCACGTTGCTTGATCGCCTGGCCGAGCCCTTGGTCCAGCAGCGGCCAGGTCAGCTCCGAGTACAGCGCCGCGGCGATGGCGGTGCCGGCCAGCCCCTGGGTCAGCCGCCGGTCGCCGACCGGGATCGGGGAACTCCTCAGGTCGTCGAGGAGCTGGTCGACGTTCTTGTTCGCGACGTCCCGGTCGGAGCCGATCTCGCACTGGCCGGGTTCGCGCACGCAGTCTCTCAGGAACGCCTCGTAGGCTTTCTGGAACCCTCTCGTCTGGACGATCGCGCGTTGCTCCAGGGTGACGCTCGGGTCCAGCGGGGCGTCCAGTACGAACCGGCCCACGTTCCGCGGGAACTGGGTCGCGTAGACCGCGCCGAGCTGAGTGCCGTAGGAGATGCCGAAGTAGTGCAGCCGCGCGTCGCCCAGGGCCGCGCGGATCCGGTCCATGTCGCGGGCGGCGTTCACGGTGCCGACGTGGGGGAGGAGCTTGCCCGACGTCCGCATGCAGGCGGTCACGAACTCCTTGGTGGTCGCATCCGTCTCGGCCCGCTCGGTGGCGTCGCGGGCCGGGGTGTTCATGGAGGTGTACTTGTCCATGACCGCGCTGCCGTCGCACCGGACGCCGGAGCTGCGCTCGACGCCCCGCGGGTCGAAACTGACCAGGTCGTAACGGGCGTTCAGGGTGGCGAAGACTTTGGACGCCTGGGCGAGGGTGTCGACGCCCGAGGCGCCGGGACCGCCGAAGTTGAACACCAGCGAGCCGATCCGCCGGCCGGGGTCGCCGGCCCGGTACCGGATCAACGCGAGCTCCACGGACTCGCCGTCGGGCTTGGCGTAGTCGAGGGGGACCCTGAGCTTGCCGCACTGCTGCGCGGGCTCGGCCCGCGGGGACTGCCCGGAGGGGCGCCTGAGGTCGGTGCACGGGCCCCAGGCGATCGTCTGGGCCGCCGGGGACGGGCTCGCGGCCGGCGGGCCGGGCGGCCCGGAGACTCGCGCGGTGGTGCCGCCCTCCCCGGAGCTCACGCTACAGGCGGCGAGCGCGGTGGAGAGGGCCGCGACAGCCGCGGCCCCTTTCAGCTTCACTGGCATGAACTGCCCCCCTGGTCTCGATCGCCGGGGGAAGCGATTCCACACTAACCGGGCGGACCCCTCTTAAGAAAGAAGAACCCGCCCGGAAGCGATCACAGACCCATGGACTGCGTGTCGTTGCTCTCGGCGCCACCGGCCTCGGTCACGCCGTTCTTCAGGTGGTACCTGGCGATCGCGTCGCTCAGCACCCGGGAGTCGAGCTCGCCCCGCTTGACCAGCTGGGTGAGCACGGCCAGGGTGATCGAGGCCGCGTCGACGTGGAAGTGACGGCGCAGCGCCGACCGGGTGTCCGACAGGCCGAAGCCGTCGGTGCCCAGGGAGGCCCAGTCACCCGGTACCCACTGGGAGATCTGGTCCTGCACGGCCCGCATGTAGTCGCTGACGCCCACGAAGGGCCCGTGCGCCGCCGACAACGCCCGCGTCACGTACGGCACGCGCTGCTCGCTGTCGGGGTTGAGCAGGTTGTGCTCCTCCACGGCCAGCGCCTCACGCCGCAGCTCCGACCAGGAGGTGGCCGACCAGACCTCGGCCGCCACGCCCCACTCCTCGGCCAGCATCCGCTGGGCCTCCATCGCCCACGGCCCGGCGACGCCGGAGGCCAGGATGTTGGCCCGCGGGCCCTGGACCTGCGGTGCGGGCGCGAACCTGTACAGGCCCTTGAGCAGGCCGTCGACGTCCAGGTCCGCCGGCTCGGCGGGCTGGGCGTAGGGCTCGTTGTAGACGGTCAGGTAGTAGAAGACGTTCTCCGCCTGCTCGCCGTACATCCTGCGCAGGCCGTCCTTGACGATGTGGGCCACCTCGAACGCCCACGAGGGGTCGTACGACACGGCGGCCGGGTTCGTCGAGGCGATCAGCGGGGTGTGGCCGTCCTCGTGCTGGAGGCCCTCACCGTTCAGCGTGGTGCGACCGGCGGTCGCACCCAGCAGGAAGCCGCGGCCCATCTGGTCGGCGAGCTGCCACATCTGGTCGGCGGTGCGCTGCCAGCCGAACATCGAGTAGAAGATGTAGATCGGGATCATGTGCTCGCCGTGCGTGGCGTACGACGTGCCGACCGCGACCGTCGAGGCCATCGAGCCGGACTCGCTGATGCCCTCGTGCAGGATCTGACCCTCGGTCGACTCCTTGTACGACAGCAGCAGCTCGCGGTCCACCGCCTCGTACGTCTGCCCGTGGGGCGAGTAGATCTTCGCGGTCGGGAAGATCGCGTCGAGGCCGAAGGTGCGGGCCTCGTCCGGGATGATCGGCACGAAGCGGTGACCGACCTCCTTGTCGCGCATGAGGTCCTTGAGCAGGCGGACGAACGCCATGGTGGTGGCGACGTTCTGCTTGCCGGAGCCCTTCTTCAGCTGCGCGTAGGCGTTGTCGCCCGGCAGCGCGAGCGGCTTGGCCCGGACCACGCGCCGGGGCAGGAACCCGCCCAGGGCCGCGCGGCGCTCCTTCATGTACTGGATCTCGGGGTCGTTCTCGCCCGGGTGGAAGTAGGGCGGCAGGTCGGCCTCGAGGGCGGAGTCGGGGATCGGCAGGTAGAGCCGGTCGCGGAACTCCTTCAGGTCGGCCTTGGACATCTTCTTCATCTGGTGCGTCGCGTTGCGCGCCTCGAAGTCCTTGCCGAGGGTCCAGCCCTTGATGGTCTGGGCGAGGATGACCGTGGGCTGGCCGACGTGCTCACGGGCGGCCTTGTAGGCGGCGTAGACCTTGCGGTAGTCGTGGCCGCCGCGCGACAGCTTGCGGATGTCCTCGTCCGACAGGTGCTCGACCATCTTGCGCAGGCGCGGGTCGTCGCCGAAGAAGTTCTCGCGGATGTAGGCGCCCGACTCGACGGAGTAGGTCTGGAACTGGCCGTCGGGGACGGTGTTCATCTTGTTGACGAGCACGCCGTCGACGTCGGCCGCGAGCAGCGGGTCCCAGTCGCGGCCCCAGACGACCTTGATGACGTTCCAGCCGGCGCCGCGGAAGTAGGACTCCAGCTCCTGGATGATCTTTCCGTTGCCGCGCACCGGTCCGTCGAGACGCTGCAGGTTGCAGTTGATGACGAAGGTGAGGTTGTCGAGCTCCTCACGGGCGGCGAGCCCGATGGCGCCGAGCGACTCGGGCTCGTCCATCTCGCCGTCGCCGAGGAAGCACCAGACGTGGCTGCGGCTGGTGTCCTTGATCTTCCGGTTCAGCAGGTAGCGGTTGAACCGGGCCTGGTAGATCGCCGAGATGGGGCCCAGGCCCATGGAGACCGTGGGGAACTCCCAGAAGTCGGGCATCAGGCGCGGGTGCGGGTAGGAGGGCAGCCCCCGGAAGCCGTGGGAGAGCTCCTGCCGGAAGGCGTCCAGCTGGGACTCGTTGAGGCGGCCCTCCAGGAACGCGCGGGCGTAGATGCCCGGCGCCGCGTGGCCCTGGATGAAAACCTGGTCCCCGGACTCCCCGTGGTCCTTGCCACGGAAGAAGTGGTTGAAGCCCACCTCGTAGAGCGAGGCGGCCGAGGCGTAGGTGGCGATGTGCCCGCCGACGTTGGTGCGGGCGTTGGCGCGGGTCACCATGACGGCGGCGTTCCACCGTGTGTAGGCGCGGATCCGCCGCTCGACGTATTCGTCGCCGGGGAACCAGGGCTCGCGCTCCGGCGGGATGGTGTTGATGTAGTCGGTGCTGCGCAGACCGGGAACACCGACCTGGTGCTCGCGGGCCCGCTCCAACAGCCGCAACATCAGATAACGGGCGCGAGTGCGACCTTCCGTCTTGACGACGTTGTCGAGCGACTCGAGCCACTCCTGGGTCTCGCTGGGGTCGACATCAGGAAGCTGGCTGGGTAGGCCGTCGCTGATGATCGAGAAACGCTGGCGTCCGGAAGCCACTGGGTCTCGCCTTCCGAGGATGGACTTTTGTCTGGTGTAGGTCGTCTTCCATCCTGGTCGCTTACCCCGGAAAGTGCATCTCTACTGACCGGTAACCAGGATATCCCTGCTGGCAGGGGTGTATAAGTGGCCTAGACCACCGATGGTAGGACGAATTGCTACCAAAGGTTACATCGAGGTTGCTCTCTTTTTACAGGCTCCCCTCACCGGGAATCCGCCGCCCCCCGCCTGAGCCGGATCCGGGCCCGCCCCTCGGGGAACCCGCCGTGGAAGCGGTGAAAGGAAACCGTACAGCGCGATGCGCGGGCGGCCGTCCGCGCCGGGACCGGGCCCCCGCGGTGTGTCACAGACCGAGCACGGTCGTCATCCCAGCTCAGGATGGATCGTAGGATCGGTGTGTGAGATCTCAGACGATCGAGGTGGTGACGGGTTCCCGGGAACGGGTGCACGACATCACTTCCGAGTGCGAGAGCTTCGTCCGGTCATGCGGGGGAGACGGGCTGCTGCACGTCTTCGTACCCCACGCGACCGCGGGGGTCGCGCTGCTCGAACTCGGGTCGGGCAGCGACGACGACCTGCTCGCGGCTCTGGAGGACCTCCTGCCGGCCGACGACAGATGGAGGCATGCGCACGGATCCAGGGGGCATGGACGATCGCATGTCATGCCCGCCCTCATTCCGCCGTACGCCACCGTCCCGGTCCTGTCGGGGCGGCTCGCACTGGGCACCTGGCAGTCCGTCGCCCTGGTGGATCTCAATGTCGACAATCGGGAACGCCAGATCCGTTTGTCATTTTTGTCGGACTAGTTCATACGTAGCCCACTCGTTGCCGTGGCGACCGTTGACGACTGAGGGTCACAGCGTGTGGACTGTGCCGAAGCACTCTGAGCACCGTGTGATTGCGGGGCCATTCAAGCAGGAGGGACAAACGTGAGCGCGACCGCGGGTCAGGCGCAGGGCGAACGCAGCCTGGCCGAACGACTCGGCCTCAAGCCGGGTCAGGTGGTGCAGGAGGTCGGCTGGGATGAAGACGCCGACGACGATCTGCGCGACTCCATCGAGGAGCTGACCGGCAACGAGCTGGTCGACGAAGACTTCGAGGACGTCGTCGACGTCGTGCTGCTCTGGTGGCGCGACGGCGACGGTGATCTGTTCGACGCCTTGAGCACCGTGATGACCAACCTGACCGACGGTGGCCAGATTTGGCTGCTCACTCCCAAGGCAGGCCGGGACGGGCACGTGGAGCCGAGCGACATCGGGGAGGACGCCACGACCGCGGGTCTGTCGCAGACCAGCAGCATCAGCGCCGCCCCCGACTGGTCGGGGACGCGTCTGGCGACGCCCAAGGCGCGCCGCTGAAGGTCCGCCCTGCCGTACGGCTCGGGTGAGCCGTACGGCAGGATGATGGTGCCTGCCGCCATCGGACGAGAGGACCATCGGGTATGGCCGTGGAGGTGGGAGCCCAGGCTCCGGACTTCGAACTGAAGGACCAGCACGGCACCCCGGTCAAGCTGTCGCAGCACCGGGGCAAAAAGATTGTGCTGATCTTCTACCCGCTCGCCTTCACCGGCGTCTGCGGTCGCGAACTCGACGCCGTCCGCGACGAGTTCGCCCCCGAGCTGCCCGACGACGTGCTGCTGCTGACCGTCTCGGTCGACTCGATGTTCGCCCACCGCACCTGGGCGGACCAGCAGGGATACACCTTCCCGCTGCTCTCCGACTTCTGGCCGCACGGAGCGGCGGCGAAGGCGTACGGTGTGTTCGATGAGGAGGGCGGTGTCGCGCGGCGCGCCACCTTCGTCATCGACGGTGAGGGTGTGGTCCGCTGGAGCGTGGTGAACCCGATCTCGCAGGCACGCGACCTCGCCGAGTACCGCAAGGTGCTCGCCGACCTTCCCTGAGCGTATCCGGCGGCCGCTCTCCGGGGCGTCCACCGGGCTCGACCTTCTCGGAGGCGATCATGCCCTGCTTCTCCTGCGGGGCCAGGCAGACCGACCCGGTCCGCGGCGCCAGCCCGTGGACACGCGGGGTGCGCCACCAGGCGCAGGTGCTCATCTGCCCGGACTGCCGGCGCACGCGCGACCTCGACCTCGACACGTGTTCCTCCTGCGGCTCGGCCACCCTCATCTGCCGGCTCGGCGAGGTGGAGTGCCGCTCGTGCGGCGCGGTGTGGCTCGCACGCGAGGGGGACGAACTGCCGCACTCCTGCGCTCCCGGCCTGGCCGACGAGGTGGAGGCCGCCCTGGCCAGGGTCCTGCGCCGGGTCCCCTGACACTTACGGAGGTTTCCCCGGCCGGTGTGTCGCGGTGCGTCTCCGCGCATCCGGCCCCTCTGCGCGCGGGCGGTTTTACGGTCATCTGCCCTGCTTTAGGAACGTATGGCAGATTTTCCGGATATGTGATCATCTTTCAATGTATGTGATCGTCTCCCCGCGTATGCGGTCGTCCCGGCGTGCGCTAGGGTCGGCTCGGTCCCGCTCCCCTACGCGCTGGATGGGTGCATGAGCTCCTTCGTTGTGGCCCTCGACGTCGGCGGAACGTCGATGAAGGGCGGCCTGGTCGGCCGCACCGGCGAGATCCTGCACATCGACCGCCGCGCGACCCCGCGTGACAGGGGACCGGTCGCCGTGATCGGAGAGATCCGCTCCTTCATCGACGACCTCGCCGCGCGGGGCGGCGGCACCCCCGAAGGAGTCGGCCTCGCCGTCCCCGGCCTGGTCGCCGCGGACGCGGCGCTCTACTCCGCCAACATCGGCTGGCGTGACGTCCCCGCGGCGGACTTCGTTCCACTGGACGTGCCCGTCATGCTCGGCCACGACGTACGCACCGGCGGTCTCGCCGAGAGCGTCCTCGGTGCCGGCCGAGGGGTGTCCGACTTCCTGTTCCTGCCCATCGGTACCGGCATCGCCGGCGCCGTGATCGTCAACGGTGAGCCGTACGGCGGCGCCGCGGGCTGGGGCGGGGAGATCGGCCACATCCCGGTCTTCCCGCAGGGCGAGCCGTGCGCCTGCGGCCAGACCGGCTGCCTGGAGACCTACGCCTCGGCCTCCGCCGTGGCCCGCCGCTACGCCGCCCGCCTGGCCGCCGGCACGGACACGGCGGAGGCCGAGGCGACCACCGCCGCCGGAATCTCCGCCGAGGCCCGCGCCGGGGTCACGCTCCCCGAGACGCTCTCCGGTGGAGCCGCCTCCGCCGGGGTGGTCCCCGGCACGGGGACCACGGTCGCAGGGGCCGCGGTCGCCTCCGCAGCCCCCGCCGGGGCCGCAGCCGTCACCGCCGAGCGGATCGCCGCGCTCACCGCCGCCGGCGACCCCGTCGCCCGCGAGGTCTGGGACGACGCCGTCGAGGCGCTCTCCCTCGCCTTGGCCACCTACACGCTGCTGCTCGACCCCTCGGTCATCGTCCTCGGCGGTGGCCTCGCCGAGGCGGGCCCCCTGCTCTCGGACCCCCTGACCGAACGCCTCCGCGGGCGCCTGAGCTTCCGCGACGCCCCGCCGCTGCGCCACGCCGCGCTGGGCGTGAACGCCGGAATGCTCGGCGCCGCCCTCCTGGGCTGGCGGGCCGCCGGATTCGCCGACGCGGGCGTCGCATGGTCCGTCGATGTGCCGAAATCCCGCGTGTAGCGTAAGGTGTTGTCCCGTCTGTCCGACGGGACCTTCGGGCGCTTAGCTCAGCGGTAGAGCGCTCGCCTTACAAGCGAGATGTCACTGGTTCGAACCCAGTAGTGCCCACCAGCAAAAACGCCCCGTTCCTGATCTTCGGAACGGGGCGTGGGTGACCAACCGGGTGACTGACTCCCGAAGATGTCGTCCATGGCCTCCGCGCCCTGCATGAGCACCGGCCGGATCTGCTTGCGGTAGACGGTCTCGGTGACCACTGTGTTGCGGTGGCCGACCAGGCGCGAGATGTCCTCGATCGGGACGCCGGAGGCCGACAGCGGTGAGACGAAGCTGTGGTGATTCAGCGCAACGCCGAAAGAAGTCCCCTGATGGAGGACGGTGCGCTATTTCGCTGTGGAGTCGTTGTCCTCGCGCTGCTCAGCTCGATACTCGTCCAGGAAGGCGAAGAACGACTCCAAGGGGGTAGTGCCGGGCTCCACCTGGCGTTCGATCTCGGCTGCCCAGCCCAGCGCGCTCCACCGGCCGTAGCGAGCGAGCCATGCAGAGAAAGGCCCGCTCGGCCAGAAGTCGAACCGTTCCTCAACACCGTGAACATCCAGCGCGACCCGATACCCGATCAGGATCATTTCCAGGTCACGGAGAGAACCGTCGCGGAGCCACATCCCTGGCCGGTGTCGCACCTCCTCCAGGAAGCCGTACACGTTCTGCCACTCAGACGGAGGCTCGGGGCGTGGCCGCTGGGTCTGTTCGTCCGGCATGCCTCCACACTACTGATCAGCGAAAAGCAGGCCGGCAAGTGAGACAGAGCGGGCGTCGGCGGATTCGGCTCCATGCCCGTCAAAGCGAGGCCAGACCTGCCCACATGCTCCTGGACGAGGCCGAGGCGCTGATCCGCCAAGCCGCTGAGCAGGTGTGGATGTACTTCTACGACGAGACGTGGTTCCACCTCCAGCACGGCATGATCGAGCTGCACCTTGCCAGTTGACCGAAGGCGATCGACCTGCTGACGGAAGGGCTGTCCGGTCTGCCGGAGAGCTACAGGCGCGATCGTGCCTGGTACGGGGCATCCTGGTCAAAGCCCGCGCCGAGACCGGAGACGCGGCGGTGGCCGTGGAGGTGAGCCTGCCCATCGTGGCCGACACCGTCGCGCTGAACCGCCACGACAAGGAACCGGTCGACGTCGCAGCTCTCCTCAGGAGGCGGAGGTCACTCCAGGCGGCCACTTCGCAGGAGGCCCTGATGGACGCCCACCGTACAGATGAGAACCGACCCTCGCCTCCCCGGGCGGTCACGGGGTCGGCATGTCCCGCGACGGTGCGCTGGGGTTGCACTGGCGGGATGCGGACCGGCTGGTGTTCCACGCCGTGCCGCCCAAGGCCGAGTCACCCCGCCTGGTGATGCTCGACGTCCGCCGGCCGGGCACGGACCTGCTCGCCGTCGAGACGCTCCACACCATGGAGACCTTCGGCGACGGCACCGCGCTCACGCTCCCCGGCCGGACCCGGATGGTCGTCTCGCAGGTGGGGACATCGCGCGACCGGGACCAGGGGATCGTCGTGGTCGAGCCGCCCGCGAAACGACCGACCGGATCGGTCTTCGCCTCCGGGTGCGGGGGCATCGCGGCGTTCACGCTGGATCCTTCGGGCCGGTACCTACTGGTCGGTGTGGACAACCAGGCCGGAATGCTGGTGGGAGACCCGCCCGAGCCCGCCTGCGGAGACGCCCCGCCGTACGAGCTGTTCCGGGTGGATCTGCAGGGCAGGTCCGGTTCGACGGTGTCCAACACGTACCGCCACGGAGACGTTCCCTCTCTCGACCTGCCCAGGGTCAGGGTCTGGCAGGGCGAGCGGGCGTTGTACGACATCGCCTGGTAACCGGACGGCCTGGCACGCCATTCGTGACCGTCGGACTCCGGATCGGAGATCGCCCGGTGCCCGTCGGCGCGGGTCGGAGCCGTTCGGGGAGTAGTAGCATCCGGCCTCGTGGACACCGACCTTGGTCCAGGCCCGGCGCTGGAGAACCTCTACCGGACCTTCGCGCGTCACTCGATTCCGGAGGACAGCGTCGCGTGCGACCACTGCGTCCTGCCGGAAACGATCCACGCGGCCCGCACGGAGCCGCTCCGCACGCTCTCCGCGTCGACGCTGGAACGCTACGCGGCGAACGCCCCCTTCGGCACGTGGGGCGATGTGAGGGACCTCAAGTACTACCTTCCCCGCGTGATGGAGCTTCTGGTCAGGGGGGAATTCGACCACTCCTACTACGGCGAGATGCTCATGCGCATGCTCGGCGAACACTGGCGTGACTGGCCGCAGGACGAGCAGGAGGCCGTCCTGGCCGTCATCGACGCCTGGTGGCGGTTCACGCTGCACCGGCCGCCGCGTGCCGCCGGAGACCCACCGGACATCGACATTGTGGAGATGCTCGAAATCATCGTGGAGATGCTCGGTCTCGACCTGGACGCCTACCTGACCAAGTGGGAGGAGAGCGCCGGGAACGAGGCCGCGGCACTGCATGTCGCGAAGCACATCCGGTTGTTCGAGCACTTCATGGACCACGACAAGGAGTGGCAGGTCTCGCTGGACCGCTGGTTCTGCGGCCCAGCCCCCATCCGCATCATGGAAAGCGCACTGCCTTCCGCCAGCTCAGCTGAGGTGGAGGAGAAACTGAGAAGCGGCTTGAACATGCACATATGGGGTTGGGAAGACAGGACTTCCACCGACGTCGATCACCGTTGAACCTGCGGTCGCCGGCCCGTCCGCCGGGCGGTTGAAGCGATGCGCGAGTTCGCTCGCGCCGGAAGACGGGCCGCCGCTCGGGTGGTGGACGTGAGCGGGAGCGACCGGCGGGATCCGGTGCGGAGGAGACGACCCCTCCATACAGGTCCGGTCCGTGCGGGACCGGTCCGTGTAGAACCGGTCCGTGTAGAACCGGTCCGTGCGGGACCGGTCCGTGCAGGACCGGGCCCGGATCAGCGGTCGAACTCGCCGTTCTTGACCCCTCCGACGAACGCCTGCCAGTCGGCGGGGGTGAAGAGCAGCTTGGGGCCGCCGGGATCCTTGCTGTCCCGGACGGCCACGACCCCGGGCAGGTTGGTGGCCACTTCGACACACTGGCCACCGTTCGATCCGGAACGCGAAGACTTCCGCCATAGGGCAGTGCTCAGGTCCATTCCTGCCTCGCATCCTCGATCATTTTGAGGGACATGTGATCAGGATAAGCCCAACGTCGAATCGCCTCATATCGATTCCATATCGAGGCTACGAGTTCGGAGTCTGTGGATATCTTCCCCTCGGTTGATGAATCTGAGTGGATGGCATCTGGCTGTCCGTTCGGAAGTTCAGCGATCATGAATGCGCCGAGGAGCCCTGACAGGCACCGTTGATCGACGAGTTGGATGAAGACGCTGGGGTGCTTTTCGATCTCCAGCAGGTAGTCAAGCTGTTCACGCATCACTGCGGGATCCCCGACTGGACGACGTAGTACGCCTGCGTCGATGAGAGCCAGCAACAGTGGAGGGGCGTCCCCTTCGAGGATCTGCCGACGCTGTATGCGGGCTTGAACACGTTCCTCCACATCCTCAGAAGTGATCCGAGGTTCCTGACTGAGTACGTACCGGGCATAGGACTCCGTCTGGAGGAGTCCCGGCACGAGGAGGGGATCCCAGGAACGCAGGACGCGGGCGGTGGGCTCGACCTCCTCGGCCCAGCTCCGGAACCAGGTCGGGCCACCCGGCTGGGTGATGATGCGCTGGTGGAGCCGGATGAAGGAGACGCCGTTCGCCGTGCCGAAGAGGCGGTCCAGCCTCTCGGCGTCGGACCTCGACGGGGTCCGGGTGGCCTTCTCCAGACGGCTCACCTGGGTCTGGGTGCAGCCGAGGCGGGAGGCCACGGCGGCCTGGGAGAGCTGCGCCGCCTCCCTCAACCGGCGCATCTCGACGCCGAACCGCACCCGTGGGGACCCGGGGTCGAGAGACGGCACCACATCCATCGCATTCCTCCCGAATTAGAAAAAGCGGACCTGTGGGCCAAGTCGCGATGCCGAATTCAGCCCGGGGCAGACCGGGCGCCGTCATCATCCACCCTGCCCTGGGTTGCCGAACCGGTCGTCAACCCGTTACCCGGAGGGCAGTCTAAACGCAGATCTTCTGGAAATCGCAGGGAAGAAAGCAAGTCATCACCTTTCCAATCGGGAACGGGCCGGGGTGCGCACGAATATCGCGATGTCATTCCGGGCCCCGGTCGTGTTTATCGGAAATCACTCTGGAGGCGGGCCGTGGCGGCGGTTGGGCAGTACGAGAGGTTCGATCATCTGGTCCGGCTGGGCTGGGCACTGCACGGCCTCGGCGTTCACACGTCGCTGGTGCTTCCCGTGGCCGGACAGCCGGTTCTGGAGATTCAGCCGGCGTTCGGTGCCCCGGTCCACATCACCGCCATACGGCGTTACTGCGGCTGGGTCTTCACCTGGCGCCCGTGGCGGGCACGACTGTGGCGGCGGGACAGGTGGGTGGTGGCCGACGCCGAGAACGCCGCCGACATCATCATGGCGGAGGTGGGCGGGTGAGAGGGCGGAGGCCGACCCGCGATCACGGTGACCCGCCGGGGAAGAGGTCCGTGAATTCACGTGACCGCACCTGGCAGCGGGAATTCCCGGGAAAGGAGATGTCCGTCCCCGCCGCCCGCGAATGGGCGAGGGAACTGCTGGCCGGGCGGATCGCGGCCCCGGTCCTCGACGACGTGCTGCTCCTGCTGAGCGAGGTGGTCACCAACGCGATCGCGCACTCGGACTCGGGACGTACGGCGGGCGGCCGGGTGGCGGTGCGGATGGCCTGCGTCTCCGGTGACGTCCACGTGGAGGTGATCGACGACGGCTCGGCCGTCAGCGCGCCGGCCGTGCGTGTGCCGGACCTCGAAGAGGACGGCGGCCGCGGCCTGTGGCTGGTGAACCTGCTCGCGACCACATGGGGGTCATATCGCGGTGAATCCGGCGGATCGGTCTGGTTCAGAGTGGCCGAATGTTGACGAGCGGATATCCGGAGGGTGTGGCGGCGGGCGGCCGATTGGGTGAAGATCGATATATCTCGATGTCGATCACCCTCGGAGGTATGGCATGCGCGTCGTCCGGTTACTGGCCATCGGTTCGATGCTGGTGATGGTGGCATCGGGATGCGCTTCCGGGCCTTCTCTGAAAGAGGCGGCGGCGGAGTTGCAGAAGGACACGAAGAGGCTGGAGACCGACGACCTCTTCAAGAACCCGCTCATGAAACTCCGCATCCTCCAGCGTCCGGATGAAGACATTCCCTGCGCCAAGGACAGGTTCAAGCGAGTGCTACGGGCGACGGCGGACGACGAGCGCGTCAAGGGAGAAGACCTGGACTCTCACCTGGACAAATCTGAGCAGGTTATGGAGAACACTCTCTCTCAGATCCTGGATTACGAGGTGGAAGAGGATTTAACGCAGTTGGATGCCTTGGAGGGAAGGTTTATTCATGGCAGGAAGCAAGTAGGGGTCGTGGTGAATGTGTATGTAGCGCCGGAGGCGCCGACCTGGCGACTTCGCGCGGAGACCATATGCCTGCCACGCTAAAGGGATCGGCCTGTCAATTCACGGCCTTTAGTAGATTCTCAGCCAGATCGCTGGTCTGAGTGCGTGAAGATCGTTCGATCTTCTTGTCGAGTGTGTCGTTGCTGTCCATCCAGTCATCATAAACGGTCAGCTTTTCTTGTAGTATTTGCTCCCATTTCTTACCATCTGTGGCTTCGTGCTTGGCGTCGGCCACAAACTCGTCATAGGTCTTGAGGGCGCCGGTAGTGGTGCTGACGAGTTCTTCAGGAAGCTCATTCGCCGGGTAACCACCGCTGTGAAGCAGGTACGCCATGTCGTACTTCAGACGCTTGGCAAGATCAGCCCGTTCGTTGGTGGCTGCTTGAACCTGTGTCTCGAAACTGTCGGCCCATTCGTCCGAAGCAGAGCTGATGATGTAAGCCTGGGTGATCTCCCATCCGAGTTCGGCAACCGAATCGACAATCGGATCCGCGAGGGGAAGACCGCCAAGAATGAAGGCTGCGGTGTTCTTGGTGAAGTTGCGGGCCATGTCGGAGACGGTGTCCTCCGCGCCGAGTACGTCTTTCGCGGTCTTGAATGCCACACTGCCGAGGTCGCCGAACATTATTGAGGTGTCGCTGAAGTAGTCAGCGCTGCCTTGTGCGTCCAGGCGAGCGGCGGACAGCAAGGTGTCATGACGGAACCGTGCCACCGCCGAGTTGAATTCCTTGACGACCTGCTCCTCACCCACGAAGGTCTTCAAGAATCGAGACGTGTCACCGGGGCTGAGGTAGAACGCGGGGGTCACCCCGGGAAGAGGGTTCCAGTGCCGAGGGATTTCCATGCCCGATGCTCGGTTGGCGGCTCTGTCGAAGCGGGCACCCGAGGCCAGTTCGTGGATGTACGACTTCGCGATCACACCCATGGAGTCCTTGGCCCGTTGCGGCAGGTCGTCGCCGAAGGACCCCGCCACCTTCATCATGTCCAGGGTGAAGGCGGCGGCCGCCGGGCTGTGCTGTCCGGGTTTCTCGGTCGTGGCCTCGCTGCCCGCCTCCATCACCCGGCCGAAGGCGTCGGCGACGTCGTCTCCGGTGGCCACCTCCTTGGCGTAGTCGAGGAACCTTTTCATCTTCTCGGACTGGTTGAGTGTGACGCCGTCCCCGCCCATCTTGGCGAACGCGTCACGGGTGGCCGCGCCGTCGCCGGTGAGCACCTCCAGGCCCATGGCGACCAGGTCGGGGGGCAGGCCGTGCGGTTGGGATCCGATGGTTCCGGCGCGCCAGTCCTGATGAGGGTTCTCGGTGAAGTCGTCCAGGACCAATGCGCGGGCCGCCGCGCTGCGGACGCCGGAAGGGGCGTTCGCACCCTTGAGCAGGGCGAGCCGGTTCCATGCGACGATCTTCCCTTTGACCGGTTTCACCAGGTCGCTCCTGACCTTGGCGAACGCCGGGACGAGGGTGGGGGCACGCAGCGCGGCGCCCAGGGCTTTGCTGAAGGCAGCCAGGTCCTGCTCAGCGGTCTTGCTGCCCGTGGCCGCGATGACGGTGGGCAGTGCGTCGCGGGCCTTCGCGGGCAGCAGGGCGAAGAACGCGGCGGCGGCCTGGGGGTTCTCCGCCAGCTGGGCGATCTCGCCCGCGTGCTGGTGGATGAGCGCGGCCTGAAGCTCGCCGCTGTGCTTCACGAGGATGTCGTCGCCGTATGTCCTGGCCAGTGCCTGGGCGAACTCGAAGCCCGCCAGTTCGTCGGGGAGGCGGACGAGCCCCTGCCCGCTGGCTCCCTTCGACCCCGGGCCGCCCTCGGCGTCCAGTGCCTGGATCAGCTCGGCTCGGCCATGGAGCATGGAGACCTGCGTCCGGCCCCAGTCGGCGATGTCGGCGATCTCCCGCAGCGCGGGGGTGCTGATCCCGTGCTGGCCGAGCTTTCTCCCGAACTCCTGGTGGAACGCGGTCAGCCGGTCGGCCGCCCCGCGCAGGGAGGCGGCGAGTTTCCCCATCTCGCCGGGGTCGATCCCGCAGAACTCGTCGGTGGGTGCCATGGAGCGTTCCCCTTCGCGGTCGGCGTGGTCGTGCGGTCGGTGTGGACACCGCAGGTTTCAGGCCGTCCGCGGTCGGCGCGGTCACCGCCGTGGTTCTTGCGGCCGGTGTGGTCACCTGCGGCGGAGCAGGCGGTCGGCGCGGTCACATGCGTCCGGCCATCTCCCGGCGTGCGGCGTTCGCCTCGGTCTCGGTCACCAGCGGAGGGTGCCGGTGGAGTTCCTCCTCGATCGCGTCGACCACCCGCTGTGCGAGCCGCGCCAGCCGGTGGTGTCGCTCTTCCAGCTCGGCGGCCCAGGCGACGGCCGTCGGCCCTGTCCAGACCTGTCCCGCCCGCATCGCGCCGAAGGCGCGCTGGTATGCCTGCCGCACCTCGTGAGACCGGTTTTCGGCCTCCACGAGCAGGTGTCTCAACCGCTCGTGCCAGGGGTTGGGCACCATCGGCTCGGCCACGCCGCCCCCGTCCTCTCCAGGACTCCGCGATGGAAGAAAAAGCCGAATATCACACTGAATACTAACTATTCATATCGACAAGGGTGGGCCCCTGTCAGCGCTGCGCTCCCGTCGTCGTTCTTTCGTTTACTTCATTCGTTTCGAATGATGCGATTAAGAGGGGAAGATAGACGTGGCCGTCATTCGCGTCAAGCGCTCGATCGAACCGGGGGCGGTGGACGCCCGAATCGCGGCCCGTGCCCTGAGCCGGGTCGAGGAACACCTCGTGCGGCACCCCGGTGCGGAGGTCGTCCCGATCGCCGGACGGCCTGGCGACCAGGGGGATCTGGTCCTCCCGCGCGAGGTCGTGGGCCTGCTCGCCCACGTTCTTCTCCAGGTCGCGCGGCGGGCGGGGCGTGTCGGTCGTCCCGTCACACGCCGAACTGACCACCCAGTAGGCGGCGGACGTGCTGAACGTGTCCCGTCCGCACCTGATCGGACTGCTGGAAACCGGAAAGATCCCCTACCGGATGGTCGGGAGGCACCGCCGGGTCGTCGCCGAGGACCTCATGGCGTACCGGCGGCGCGACATACACCCGGACACTCCCGGCGCCAGGGAGAACACGTCTGCGTCATCAGATTGTGACGGATAGTAAATTCCTGTCTCTGTCGTGCGATTCCTTGTCGTGGCCGCCATGTCACACCGAGTGATGATTGCGATGATCCGGCGAGGTCGCCGGCACGCACCAGAGAGGCAAGCCGATGAGCGAAGAGCAGGCAGTACAGGCGGAGCAGGCCGTCGGCCCGATCGGGCTGATGACGCCACTGGAGGTCACGGAACCGGCTCCCAGGCCGGACAGGGCCTGGGAGCTTCCCGGTGGCACCGCCTGGATCTACTACGGCGAAGGCAACCAGTGCCTGGTCAACCCGGTCATCCTGGCCGACGGTTTCAACTCCGGTCCGTCCAACCTGCACGGGGCCTGGCAGTTCCTGGAGCGGAAGGGCTACCCCCTCGCCAGTGAGCTGCGCCGCCGCGGCCGCGATCTCATCATTCTCGGCTTCGCCGAGCGCAGCGCGTCGATCCTGGACAATGCGCGGACCGCGATGGCCGCCATCTCCCAGACGATCGCGGAACGGTTCGGGGACACGCGGCTCACCGTCGGCGGCTTCAGCATGGGCGGCCTGGTCACCCGCTACGCGCTGGCCAAGATGGAGCACGACGGCATCGCCCACCAGACCGACCTCTACGTCTCCTACGACAGCCCGCACCGGGGTGCGTGGATCCCGATCTCGCTGCAGGCGTTCGCGCACTTCCTCCGGAAGGGCGACGCCGCCTTCTCCAACCAGATCAACAGCCCGGCCGCGCGCCAGCTGCTGTGGCGGCACATCGCCGAGGTCGACAACGAGCCGCAGCAGGACCCGCTGCGCACGGCCTTCCTCGACGAGCTGGACGCGGTCGGTTCGTGGCCGAAGATCCCAAGGCGGATCGGGGTCGCCAACGGGTCGGGGAACGGCACCGGCAACGGGGTCCCGGCCGGTGTCGAGGCGCTCAAGTGCACCGGCCTGGTGTTCAACGGCACCGTGCTCTACACCCAGTCCACCGGGGACGACCAGCAGGTGGCCACGCTCAGGAGCATCCTCGGCGGGGCCGAGGACATCTACACCAGCGGGCTGCCCGAGATGGACGGCGCGCCCGGCGGGACGCTGGAGTCCTTCGGCATCCTGGCCGACGCCCTGAACGAGTACGGCCGGGCCGAGGTGTACCACCGCTCCGTCTGCTTCGTCCCCGCGGTCAGCGCCGTGGCGATCCGTGACCTCGACCGCCAGGACGACGTGTACGCCGACATCAGCGCTCTTTCCCCGTCCGAGAGCGAGCTGGACGAGTTTCGGTGCGCGTCCGCAAACGAGGAGCACTCGCTGGTCACCGAAGAGCTCTGCACCTGGATCCTCGACCGGCTCCCGGAGCCGGCGTCACGGTGACCTTCAGGGTCGGTCGCGGAGTCGGCGTCACGCTGCCTCCTTAGGGTCGGTCGCGGAGTCGGCGTCACGGTGACCTTCAGGGTCGGGCACGGGGGCGGTCACGGTGCCCTTCGAGGTCCGACCCTTCGAGGTCCGACCCTTCGGGGCCGGCGGGCAGCCCGCGCTGGAGCGTCTCCGCCTGGTGGCGCAGGTGGTCGAGCATGGCCTTGGCCGCGGGGGTGAGCGCGCGGGCGTCGGGCAGCGTCACGCCGACCGAGCGTCGTACCGAGGGGAGCGGCACCGGGAGTTCGGCGAGTCGGTTGTCGGTCCTGACGACCAGCGCCGGAAGAGCGGCGATCATGTCTGTTTCGAGGAGCAGTGAGCGGATCGTCAGGATGGAGGTGCACTCGACCCTGTTGCCGGGCATCGACAGCCCTTCCCGGTGGAACACCTGCTCCAGTTCGTGCCGCAGGGCGGTCTGCTCCAGGGGGAGGATCCACGGGTAGTCGAGCAGCTCCGGCAGGGTGCGCGCCTGCCCGGCCGGGTGCCCGGCTCGGGCGACCAGAGTGACGGGCTCGTTGTAGAGGGGGATCTGGCGGAGGCCCGGCCGGTCCTCGATGGGGTTGAGCCGGCCGACCACCAGGTCGGTCTCCCCGTCGATCAGGCGGGGGACGAGCGAGTCGAAGGTCCCCTCCTTGACGATCACCGTGATGCCCGGCCGCTCGGCCTTGAGGGAGGCGATGGCGCGGGGCAGCAGCACGTTGGTGGCGGCCAGCAGGGTGCCGACGGTGACGGTGCCGGTCTCTCCGTCGGCGAGACCGGCGATCCGGTCGCCCGCCCGGCGCAGCTCGGCCTGCACGGCTCTCGCGTGGTCGACGAACGCCTCGCCGAAGAGGGTGGGGGTGACGCCGCGGGGCCCGCGCGAGAACAGCTCCACCCCGAGGATCTGCTCCACCTCCCGCAGCCCGCGTGTCACGGCGGGCTGCGCCAGGTGCAGGTGCTCGGCGGCGCGCAGGACGCTGCCCTGCTCGGCGATGGTCGTCACGAGCACCAGGTGCCGGAGCTTGAGCCGGCCGCTCAGCAGGTCCAGCGGGCGGGATGTCACCAGCGCATCATATGAGGTGGGGAATCCCGCCTCATTTCGCTATATCGGCCAGGGGGCGGTCGCCCAGGCGCTCGGCGTCGTTGCGTGGGATCACCAGGGCGGCGACCAGGCTGACGGCGGCCACGGCGGTCAGATAGCCGGTGATGGACAGCGAGGTGCCCGTCGAGGCGTAGAGCGAGGCGGCGATCAGCGGGGTGATGCCGCCGCCCAGCAGCGAGGCCATCTGGTAGGCGACGGAGGTGCCCGAGTAGCGGATGGCCACCGGGAAGAAGCTCGCGGTGAGCGTGCCCTGCGGCGCGTGGGTCATCGCCAGCACGGCGCCCATCGCCACCATGAAGACCGCGATCAGGACGGTGTCGCCGGTCTCGACGACCGGGAGGATCGCCACGGCCCCCGCCAGGAGGACCACGGAACCCCAGGTGAAGATCGCCCGCAGCCCCCGCCGATCGCCGAGGTGGGCCCACAGCGGCGCGGTGGCCAGCCACACGGCGGCACCGCCGATCACGCAGGTCAGCAGGTAGGTGCGGGACAGCCCCACCTCGGCCTGGCCGTAGTTGAGGATGTAGACCATGAAGACGTAGGCGATCGAGCTGTTGCCGATGATCACCGCGATGGTGTGGAGGACGCCGCGCCAGTGGTCGCGCAGCACGATCGCGATCGGCAGCCGCACCGGCTCGCGGCGCTCGACGAGGTTCTCGTAGTCGGGGCTCTCCTCGATCTGCAGCCGCAGGTACAGCCCGACCCCGACCAGCACGATGCTGAGCAGGAACGGCACCCGCCAGCCCCACGCCATGAAGCTCTCCTCGCCGAGCAGTGACGAGGTGCCGAGGAAGACGAGGTTCGCGCAGAGCATCCCGGCGGGCGTGCCCATCATCGGGAAGGCGCCGAAGAGCCCGCGGCGGCCCTTCGGGGCGTGCTCCATGGTCAGCACCACGGCACCGCCCAGCTCGCCGCCGAGGCCGATGCCCTGGGCGACGCGCATCACCACGAGGAGGACCGCGGCCCACACCCCGATGCTGGAGTAGGTCGGGAGCAGGCCGATCAGCGTGGTCCCGATCCCCATGATCAGCAGTGAGACGACGAGGGTGTTGCGCCGGCCGATCCGGTCGCCGAAGTGGCCGAAGACGATGCCGCCGAGGGGGCGGGCGAGGAAGCCCACGGTCATGGTCCCGAACGCCGCGATGGAGCCCGCGACCGGATCCATCGCCGGGAAGAACTGCTTGTTGAAGACGAGCGCGGCGGCCGTGCCGTAGAGGAAGAAGTCGTACCACTCGATGGTCGTGCCGATGAAGGTCGCCCACGAGACGCGGCGCGCGGCCTGGCGGCGGTCTGTGTCCATCACACCTGTGCCTTCCGGTCGGGAGTAGGGACGAGGATGCACGCAGGTGCTATGCCAGGACGAATACTCATCTGGGCGTCCGCCATAACTGTCTCGACATATGACGGAAATCGCATATCTACCGCGCGTTCAGGTATTGGACTGTTATGTCTGGCGGGCAGCACAATGACGGCCATGAAGCCCGCGCACTACGTCAACGGCGTCTTCTCGACGTCCGGAGCGGCGTTCCCGCTGCGTTCACCCGTCGACGGAAACCAGATGGGCGTCGTCCCCGAAGCCACCCGCGAGACCGTGGACGAGGCGGTGAACGCGGCCGGGGCGGCGCTCGCCGGCGCCTGGGGGCGGACGGACGTCGGGGAGCGATGCGCGCTTCTGCGGCGGATCGCCGACGGTGTCGAGGCCCGGTTCGAGGAGTTCGTCGACGCGGAGGTCGCCGACACGGGCAAGCCGCGTGAACTGGCCGCCACGGTCGACATCCCGCGGGCGATCGGCAACTTCCGCGCCTACGCCGACCTGGCCTACGGCCGCCCGGAACGCGCCTACCCCACCACCGTGCCCGGCTGGAGCGGCAGCGGCCAAGCGCTCAACTACACCGTACGCCGCCCGCTCGGCGTGGTCGCGGTCATCTCGCCGTGGAACCTGCCGCTGCTGCTGCTCACCTGGAAGGTGGCGCCCGCGCTCGCCGCCGGCAACGCGGTCGTCGCCAAGCCGTCGGAGGAGACCCCGTCCACCGCGACCCTGCTCGCCGAGGTGATCGACGCGGCGGGACTGCCGCCCGGCGCCTTCAACCTGGTGCACGGGCACGGCGCGAACGCGGCGGGGGAGTACCTCACCTCGCACCCGGGCGTCGACGCGATCGCCTTCACCGGCGCGTCGGCCACCGGAGCCGCCATCATGCGCAACGCGGCCGACCACGTCACCCCGGTCTCGTTCGAACTCGGCGGGAAGAACCCGGCGCTGGTCTTCGCGGACGCCGACCTGGCGGAGGCGGTCGAGGGGACCGCCCGGTCCACCTTCACCCACTCGGGCCAGATCTGCCTGTGCACCGAGCGGGTCTACGTGCAGCGTCCCGTGTACGAGGAGTTCGTGCAGGCCCTCGCCGAGCGGGCGAGGGCACAGCGGGACTACGGGCCGATGATCTCGGCCGAGCACCGCGACAAGGTGCTCTCCTACTACCGTCTCGCCCGCGAGGAGGGTGCCACCGTGGTCGCCGGAGGCGGCGTGCCCCGCTTCGGGGACGAGCGCGACGGCGGGTTCTACGTCGAGCCGACCGTTCTCACCGGGCTGCCCGAGAGCGCCAGGACGGTCCGCGAGGAGATCTTCGGACCCGTCTGCCACGTGGCGCCGTTCGACGAGGAGGACGAGGCGGTCCGGCTGGCCAACGACAGCCCGTACGGGCTGGCCGCCACGGTGTGGACCACCGACCTGTCACGTGCCCACCGGGTGGCGCCGCGCGTCGAGGCCGGGATCGTCTGGGTCAACTGCTGGAACCTGCGGGACCTGCGGACGCCCTTCGGCGGTGTGAAGGCGTCCGGCATCGGGCGTGAGGGCGGCGAGTACTCGCTCGACTTCTTCTCCGAGCCCGTCAACGTGTGCGTGAAGATATGAGGTCATCGGTGACAGACAGACAACAGGCCGCCGCGTCCCGGCTGCTGGAGGCGTACGCGTCCGGCCGCCCGTGCGAACCGGTCCGCGACCTGATCGACGGCGTGGACTCCGCGTACGCCGTGCAGCACCTGCTCACCGAGCGGTGGCTGGCGGACGGGCGGCGCCTCACCGGCCGCAAGATCGGTCTGACGAGCAGGGCGGTGCAGCGGCAGCTGGGGGTGGACTCGCCGGACTTCGGGGTGCTCCTCGCCGACATGGCCGTACCGGACGGCGAGGAGATCCCGGCCGGGGCGGTCCTGCAACCGCGTGCCGAGGCCGAGGTGGCGCTCGTGCTCGAACGCGACCTGACGCACGGACGGCACACGGTCGCCGACGTGATCCGCGCGACGGCCTTCGCGCTGCCCGCGATCGAGGTGGTCGGCAGCCGCATCCGCGACTGGGACATCACCCTGGCCGACACCGTCGCCGACAACGCCTCCGCCGGCATGTACGTCCTCGGCACCCGGCCGGTGCTCCTGCGCGACGTCGACCTGCGGATGGCCGGGATGGTCATCGAGCGGCGCGGCGAGCAGGTGTCGACCGGCGTCGGCGCCGCCTGCCTCGGCCACCCGTTGCACGCCGCGGTGTGGCTGGCCGACACGCTGGCCCGGCTCGGCACCCCGCTCCGCGCCGGGGACACCGTGCTGACCGGGGCCCTCGGACCGGTGGTCCCGGTCAAGCCCGGCGACGTGCTCGAAGCCCGCATCGACGGGCTCGGCGACGTGCGGACCGCGTTCGCCCACGAGGAGGAATCATGAACCGGCTCGCCGAGATCCTGGACGAGGCGACGCTGTCCGGCCGGGCGGTCCCCAAACTCACCGACATGGTCCCCCTGGACGTGCCCGCCGCCTACGAGGTGCAGCGGGCGGGAATCGAACGGCGGCGCTCGCGCGGTGAGCGGCTCATCGGGGTCAAGATGGGGTTCACCAGCCGCGCCAAGATGGCCCAGATGGGCGTGGACGACGTCATCTGGGGCCTGCTCACCGACACCATGCTGGTCGAGTCCCACCTGGACACCGGCGGCCTGATCCACCCGCGCATCGAACCGGAGATAGCGTTCCTGCTGGACCGGCCGGTGCGCACCCCTTCCGACGCGGTCGCCGCCGTCGGCGGGGTCGCGGTGGGCTACGAGGTGATCGACTCCCGCTACCGCGACTTCGACTTCACCCTGGCGGACGTCATCGCCGACAACGCCTCGGCCTGCGGCTTCGGCCACGGCCCCTGGCGTCCCCTCGGGGACGTGGGCAACGTCGGCCTGCTCATGGAGATCGACGGCCGTCCGGTGGCGAGCGGGTCGTCCGCGGCGATCCTCGGCGACCCGCTGCGGTCGCTGACCGCCGCCGCGCGGCTGGCCCAGGCCGCCGGGATCGAGCTGCAACCCGGCTGGGTCGTCCTCGCCGGTGCGGCCACGGCGGCCGTCCCGCTTCCCTGTGGCGCGCACGTCCGCGTCAGCGCCGCCGGACTCGGTCACGTGGAGGTGACGACACGATGAGCGACACGATGAGCGACGCGCTGCTCGTCGAGGGCAAGGCCACCCCGCGTGGCAGGTTCCCGCACGTCAGGCGGGCCGGTGACTTCGTGTTCGTCTCCGGCACCAGCTCGCGCCGCCCCGACGGCTCGTTCGCCGGGGCGAGCGCGGACGCCATGGGCACCACCACCCTGGACATCCGCGAACAGACCAGGGCGGTCATCGAGAACATCCGCGACCTGCTCGCCGCCGCGGGCGGTGAGCTGTCGGACGCGGTCAGCGTGACGACGTACCTGGTCAACATGAACGACTTCGGCGGTTACAACGAGGTCTACGGGGAGTACTTCGACGAGAGCGGCCCCGCCCGCACCACCGTCGCGGTCCACCAGCTCCCGCACCCGCACCTGCTCATCGAGATCTCCTGTATCGCCCACATCCCGCAGAGGAGCGCAGCATGATCCCGCCCTTCAACCTCAACACCTGGATCGACGAGCACCGGGACCTGCTCAAGCCGCCCGTCGGCAACGTGCAGATCTGGAAGGACGCCGACCTGATGGTCACCATCGTGGGCGGCCCCAACCAGCGCACCGACTTCCACGACGACCCGATTGAGGAGTTCTTCTACCAGCTCAAGGGCGACATGGTGCTGCGGGTGATGGAGGAGGAGGGCAAGCCCCCGGTGGACGTGCAGATCAAGGAGGGCGACGTCTTCCTGCTGCCGCCGCACGTCCGGCACTCCCCGCAGCGGCCGGTGCCCGGCTCGATCGGCCTGGTGGTGGAGTACGCCCGCCCGAAAGGCGCGCTGGACGCCTTCGAGTGGTACTGCGTGAACTGCCACCGGCTCGTCCACCGCGCCGAGGTGCAGCTGGAGTCGATCGTCGACGACCTGCCGCCCGTCTTCCGGGCGTTCTACGCCGGCGACCCCGTCTGCCCGCACTGCGGGGCGGCGCACCCCGGCAAGGAATGGCCCGAGCACCTGCGGCCCGTGATCCGATGACCGTCATCGACGTGCACGCCCACGTCTTCCCGCGGATCTCGCGTGAGGAGGGCCGGATCCTCGCCGGGGCGGGCGAGCCCTGGCTGCGCGAGGGCATGATGATGAGCGGCGAGGAGGACTACCGGCCCGTCACCCCCGAGTTGTGGGACGCGGGCGCGCGGCTGGAGGCGATGGACCGCTCCGGCGTGGACGTGCAGGCGGTCTCGTCGACGCCGCTGCTGTTCGGGTACGCGGCGGAGGCGGAACGCGCCGCCGACTGGTGCGAGATGGTCAACGACCGGATCCTCGCCTACTGCTCCCAGGAGCCCGACCGCCTGCTGCCGCTGTGCCAGGTCCCGTTGCAGGACCTGAGCCTGGCCGTCACGGCGGTCACCAAGGCGAAGGCCGCGGGGCACCGGGGAGTGCACATCGGCAACCACGTCGGCCCGCGCGACCTGGACGATCCGGAGATCGTCGAGTTCCTCACCCACTGCGCCGACGAGGACATGCCGGTGCTCGTGCACCCGTGGGACATGCTCGCCGCGGACCGCATGGGACGGTACATGCTGCCGTGGCTGGTCGGGATGGGGGCGGAGACCCAGCTCGGCATCCTGTCGCTGATGCTGTCCGGCGCGTTCGAGAGGCTGCCCTCGTCGCTGCGGCTGTGCTTCTGCCACGGCGGGGGCAGCTTCGCCTTCCTCCTCGGCCGCGCCGACAACGCCTGGCGCAACCGCGACATCGTCCGGAAGGACTCCCCCAAACCCCCCTCGGCGTACACCGACCGCTTCCACGTCGACTCGGCCGTCTTCGACCCGCGGGCGTTGCGCCTGCTCATCGACGTGATGGGCGTCGAACGGGTCATGCTCGGCACCGACTTCCCGTTCCCGCTGGGCGAGCAGGAGCCGGGCACGGTCGTCCGCGACTGCCCCGGCCTCGACGAGGCCGACCGGGCCGCGATCCTCGGCGGCAACGCGGCGAGGTTCCTCGGGCTGGGGGCATGACCCTCGGGGCCGGGAGCGGGGCCGGGAACGGGAAGGGGACCGCAGGCGGCGGGGCCGGGAACGGGAACGACGCCGACGGCGGGGCCGCACCCCTCGCGCACACAGCCCTGGGCACGCTGCGCGGCGTCCGCTCCGCCAGGGTCTGCGCGTTCAGGGGCGTCCGGTACGCCGCCCCGGCCCGCCGTCTCACCGCCCCGTCGCCCGCCCCGTCCTGGCGGGGGATCGCCGACGCCGCCGTCCCCGGCCCGCCCGCCCCGCAACGGCCGGGGCGGATGGGCTGGGTGCCCGGCCTGGAGATCGACCCCTCGACGGGACGCGAGGACTGCCTCCACCTGAACGTCTGGACCCCCTCGTGCGAGGGGCGGCGGCCGGTGCTGGTGTTCCTGCACGGCGGCGCGTTCGTGTTCGGCTCCGGCGCGCAGCCGATGTACGACGGCACCGCACTCGCCCGCGACCACGGGCTCGTCGTGGTGACCGTGAACTACCGGCTCGGCCTGCCCGGATTCTGGTACGGCGACGGCGTCCCCGCCAACCTCGCCCTGCGCGACCAGATCGCCGCGCTGGAGTGGGTGCGCGACAACATCACGGCGTTCGGCGGGGACCCGGCCGAGGTGACCCTCGGCGGCCACTCGGCGGGCGGGACCAGCGTGCTGGCCCTGCTGACCTGCGCGCCGGGACTGTTCGCGCGGGCCGTGGCCATGAGCCCGGTGCCGTACGGCTTCGCCACCCCGGCCGAGGCGAGCGCCTGGACGTCGGCGGCCCGCCGTGCGCTCGGCGCGGACCCGGCCGCCGCCCCGCTGGAGGACCTGCTGGCGGCGGAGAGCGCGGCCGTACGGTCCGCGCCACCGGTCGGCGGGCTGCTGCCGGTCGCGCCCGTCATAGACGGCGACCTGCTGACCGCCCACCCCGTGGACGCGATCCGCTCCGGGGACGCGGCCCCGGTGCCGCTGCTGGTGACGACGACGACGGAGGAGACGCGGCTGTTCGTCGCGATCGGCGGGAGGGACCCCGGAACGCGGGAGGTCTTCGGGCGTCCCGCGGAGGAGATCGTCCGGATGCACCGCGGCCCGGCCCGGCACCTGGTCTGCGCTCACCGCTCACCCATGAGCCACGGCGGGGTCGCGCTCGGCGCGTGCCATCTCGTGGACGTACCCCTCTACCTCGGCACCCAC
Source organism: Streptosporangium becharense (assembly GCF_014204985.1). Taxonomy (NCBI): domain Bacteria; kingdom Bacillati; phylum Actinomycetota; class Actinomycetes; order Streptosporangiales; family Streptosporangiaceae; genus Streptosporangium; species Streptosporangium becharense. The sequence continues at coordinate 5,996,574 of NZ_JACHMP010000001.1, forward strand.
GGCGGTCCCCTCACCGGCTCGGGACCCGAGGTGGAGGAACTGGCACGGTCGATGACCGATGAGTTCGCCCGGTTCTGCCGCGGCGAGGAGGCAGAGGAATGAGCAGAGCCAAGGTAGCGATCATCGGGTCGGGGAACATCGGCACCGACCTGATGTTCAAGGTGATGAGGACGTCGACGTCGCTGGAGGTCGCGGCGATGGCCGGGATCGACCCCGGCTCCGACGGCCTGGCCAGGGCCGCGCGCCTGGGTGTGGCGACGACGCACGAGGGCGTCGAGGGGCTGATCGGGCTCCCCTGCTTCGACGAGGTCTCCGTGGTCCTGGACGCGACCTCGGCCGGTGCGCACCGGCGCAACGACGCGGCGCTGCGTCCGTACGGCAAGCGGCTCGTCGACCTGACGCCCGCGGCGATCGGCCCCTACGTCGTCCCCGCGGTCAACCTCGGCCGCCACCTGGCGGAGGACAACGTGAACATGGTGACCTGCGGCGGGCAGGCCACCGTGCCCGTCGTCGCCGCCGTGTCCCGGGTGACCCCGGTGGCGTACGCCGAGATCGTCGCCTCGATCGCGTCGAAGTCGGCGGGACCCGGGACCCGGGCCAACATCGACGAGTTCACCGAGACCACCGCGCGGGCCCTGGAGGTCGTCGGCGGAGCCCGGCGCGGCAAGGCGGTCATCGTGCTCAACCCGGCCGACCCGCCCGTGATCATGCGGGACACCGTGTACTGCCTGGTCGAGGAGTGCGACCCGGTCGCCGTCACCGCCTCGGTGAAGGAGATGGTCGCCGAGGTGAGCGCCTACGTGCCGGGCTACCGGCTCAAGCAGGAGGTGCAGTTCCGCCGGGTCGGCGCCGGCGACCCGCTCGCCGGCCTCGGCGGAGCGGGCCTGCTCGTCTCGGTGTTCCTGGAGGTCGAAGGCGCCGCCCACTACCTGCCCGCGTACGCCGGCAACCTGGACATCATGACGTCGGCGGCGCTCCGCGTCGCGGAGAGGATGGCCGCCCGATGAGGCTCTACGTGCAGGACGTGACGCTGCGGGACGGCATGCACGCGATCAGGCACCGCTACACGGCCGACCAGGTCGCGAAGATCGCCGGTGCGCTCGACCGGGCCGGTGTCGCCGCGATCGAGATCGCGCACGGCGACGGGCTCGCCGGCGGCAGCGTCAACTACGGCCCGGGGGCGTGCGCGGACGAGGAGTGGATCGAGGCGGCGGCCTCGGCCGTGTCCGGCGCCGTGCTGACCACGCTGCTGCTGCCCGGCATCGGCACCGTCGCCGACCTGCGCCGCGCTCACGCGCTGGGGGTGCGCTCGGTGCGGGTGGCCACGCACTGCACCGAGGCCGACATCGCCGCCCAGCACATCGGGGTCGCCCGCGACCTCGGCATGGACGTGGCCGGGTTCCTCATGATGTCGCACATGGCGCCGCCCGCCGAGCTGGCGCGGCAGGCGAAGCTGATGGAGTCGTACGGAGCGCGCTGCGTCTACGTCACCGACTCCGGCGGGCGGCTCACCATGGACGGCGTGCGCGAACGGGTCCGCGCCTACCGCGACGTGCTCGACGCCGGGACCGAGGTCGGCGTGCACGCCCACCACAACCTGGGGCTCGGGGTCGCCAACTCGGTGGTCGCCGTCGAGCACGGGGTGACCCGGGTCGACGCCTCCCTCGCCGGGATGGGCGCCGGTGCGGGGAACTGCCCGCTGGAGGCGTTCGTCGCCGTGGCCGACCTGATGGGCTGGGAACACGGCTGCGACCTCTTCGCGCTGATGGACGCCGCCGACGACCTGGTCCGCCCGTTGCAGAGCCGTCCCGTCCAGGTCGACCGGGAGACGCTGACGCTCGGCTACGCGGGGGTCTACTCCAGCTTCCTGCGCCACGCCGAGGACGCCGCCGAACGCTACGGCCTCGACACCCGCGACATCCTCGTCGAGGTGGGCCGCCGCGGGATGGTCGGCGGGCAGGAGGACATGATCGTCGACATCGCGCTCGACCTCCGCTCCCGTCTCGGCTGAGACCCCCGTTCCCGTCCCGGCCGGGCGGGACCGCCGGATCTCCCGGCCGGCCGGGCGGGACCTCCGGAGCCCGGTCGGCCGGGACCGCCGGACGCCGCGGTGCGCGGTCAGAGGTCGCCGATCTGCGGGATCAGCTCGCTCAGCACCCACAGGGCCAGGCCGAGGGCGACCAGGTTGACCCGGGCCCCGCCGATGTTGAACGCGGCGAGCAGGAAGCAGGCGAGAGCGAAGATCAGCAGGATGAGGGTGAGCATCGGGAGTCCTTTCGGTCGGTGGGGCCAGCGGGGACTACCCGTGATCAATCCGGTCATGCGTGGAACCGGTGGCGCGGACGGGACAACCTCGCCCCGGCTGTCGCTCCCGGTCGTGATCACCTCCTGTCCGGCTCGGTCCTCACCCGCCGCCACCTGCCCGATTCGATCCTCCCGAGGGAAATGTCAGCATGGTCTGATAGATGTGCGCCATGGGTGTGAGTGTCGATGAGTTCCTGGACATGGTGGCCAAGCTGCCCGAGACCGAGCAGGCCGACGGCGGAAACTGGATCTCGCTGAGGGTGCATGACAAGGGGTTCGGCTACCTGTGGGAGAAGACGGAGACCGTCGGTCTCAAGTCGACGATCGAGGAGCAGATCGCACTGGTGGCCGAGCGCCCGGAGGTGTTCGAGGCACAGTTCACCGCGGGCCGGTTCGGCTGGGTCGTGGTGCACCTCGCGAAGATCGACGCGGAGGAACTGTTCGAGCTGGTCACCGAGGCATGGCTCCTGACGGCTCCCCAGCGGCTGGTCGCCGCCCACGAGCCGACGATGATCGTGCGACCGGAAGGGGTGAGCCCGTCCGGCCGGTGACCGCACGAGACGGCCCGTCCGGCCGGTGACCGCACGAGATCCGGACACAGTGGCCGGGACGGGATGCGGGTGGCCCGCTCCGTCCCGGCCGTCGTCCGTCAGTTGTTGACACCTCCACCGCCGCCGCGGCCCTCGCGGTCTTCTTCGAGGCTGTCGTCGATGCCGCCGCCGGTGTCCCGATCGAGGCCGTGACCGGCACCGCGGCGGGCACGACATCGTTCGGGGTTCTTGTGCTGACGGCAGGGCTTCTCGGCGGAGGTGAGGACGGGGGAGGCGGAGGCGGTCACGGCCGCGCTGTCGGCGGCGAACGCGCCAGGCATCGTCATGGGTATGACGAGGGCGGAGGCCATCATCGTCCCGGCGGCGAGAGCGTTCCTGATCGTGGGCATGGCGAATCACTCCATGTCGTAATTGGTAGCGCCCTGGGCACTGCCCGGGCTGACGGCACGCCGAGCCGATCTCGAAGGCGACGCCGACACGGCGTGAGAACCTGAGTCCCACGTTAAAGGCAGGAGACTTCGGCGGTCGGTTAGGGAAGCTCAAAGCCTTGAGCCGCTCGGATTACTCTCCGACAGCGGACAGAAGCCGAGAGCGCGCGAATGACTACGCCAGGTGACGCCCGCGCACCGGAGGTTCGTGCCCGGCAAGGGTGCCGCCGGGCAGGACGGGCAAGATTCCGGTAGATCGTCATATCCGGTGCGGCGTCCCGCGGCGGAACATCCACCCGATACGGTCGAGCCTGACAGGCCCCGTGGCGGGCAGGGGGGTGACGTCCGCAGGCCGGCCCGGGTGGCCGTGACACGTACCAGGGAGACCTTCCATGAACCGACCGGTCCAGTTCGGCCTGAACGTCGACCCCAACACGGGTGGCCTGGCGATCGCCCGGCGCATCAGCAGGATCGCCGATGACAACGGTCTGGAGTATGTGGGAGTGCAGGACCACCCGTACAACACCGGTTTCCTCGACACCCTGACCCTCATCACCTGGCTGGCCGCCGAGACGAGGAACGTCCACTTCTTCCCCAACGTGGCCAACCTGCCGCTGCGTCCGCCCGTCATGCTCGCCAAGCAGGCCGCCACCATCGACATCCTCACCGGCGGACGCTTCGAACTCGGCCTCGGCGCGGGGGCCTTCCCCGAGGGGATCACCGGCATGGGCGGCCCCAGCCGCGACACCGGGCAGGCCAGGGCGGCGCTCGCGGAGGCCGTCGACATCATCAGGGCGAGCTGGGCGGACCGGCCCTTCGCCTTCGAGGGCGAGCACTACCGCATCCCCGGCGCGCAGCCCGGACCGCAGCCCGCCCATGACATCGGCCTGTGGCTGGGCGTCGTCGGCCCGCGCGCCGTGCGGCTCGTCGGCGCCAAGGCGGACGGCTGGTCGGTCTCCTCCGGTTACGTCCCACCGCCCAGGCTTCCCGAACTCAACGCCGTCATCACCGCCGCCGCCGAGGAGGCGGGTCGCGACCCCGGCCGGATCGTCCGCCTCTACAACGTCATGGGAACCATCGACGCTGCGGGCGGCGACACCTTCGGTGGCCCGGTCGGGCAGTGGGTGGAGACGCTGACCGCCCTCTACACCGAGTACGGGATGAACACCTTCGTGTTCTGGCCCAGCCGCGACCGTGAGCGCCAGTCGCAGATCTTCGCCGAGGAGGTCGTCCCCGCCGCCCGCGAGGCCATCGCCGGGGGATGACCTTCGCCTCATCCGCGGGGCCGGTGTCACGGCGTTGGGGATCGTGATGGTGGCCGTGTCACTCCGAGCGCGCGCCGCACGAACCGCGATCGGACCGGACGCCGAACCGGGTCGGGGAACCGGTCCTGCGTAGGAGACGGGAAAACGAACCCGCGCCTCTCGCCGTGCACGGTGGCCGCGGCGGGAGACGCGGGTGACAAGGGGTCTCAGGTGTGGTGGGGCGGGTCGAACTCGGCGGCCTTCACACCGTTGACGAAGGCCGCCCACTCGGCGGGGGTGAAGAAGAGCTTGGGGCCGTCGGGGTCCTTGGAGTCGCGCACGGCGATCAGGTCGGGGTGTCCGGCCTTGTGGGCGGGGCCGTCGGCGGTGTCCGTGAGCTCCGCGACCTCGACGCAGTTTCCGCCGTTGTCACCGGAGAGGCTTGACTTGAACCATTTGGCGCCGGTCAGGTCCATTTTTCCACTACCGCTTTCTGAATGAGATCGATAGACATACTCATTGGCAGCGCTTCACTCCGGATGGCCTCGAAACGCTCCACGGCTATGGTGACGTCTTCCGGGTCGCTTGTGGTGATACCGCGCACAGCCGTCTCTGCATACAGTACGTCGCTTCCTGCGGCCAGAGTGGCGATTGCGAACCCGCCCATCAAGCCTGAGTGCATTCCGTGAGGGACTATCTGAACGCTAAGCCGTGGACTGATCACCGACGTGAGGTGCTCCAACTGCTCCTTCATCACTTCAGGATCGCCGATCGGACGGTAGAGAACCGCCTCGTCTATCACGCAGCGGAGTGTCGGAGGCCGGGGATCTTCGCGTGTGAGAATGCTCTGGCGGTCCAGGCGGGCTTCCACGGCCGTCTCATCCCCTTGCAACAGCACGCGAGCATATGCCTTGGTCTGGAGCAGCCCAGGGAAGACGAGCGGTTCGTAAGCGCGTAGTGCGATCGCCTCCTGCTCCTTGTCCCTCCATCTCCCGAACCAGGAGGGGAAGATCTGCCCCTTCCGCCAGTCGAGCAGACGGCCCAGTGCGCCGCCTGTGTCGAGGGTCCTGTCGCAGGTCTCTGCGAACTCCGGGCTGGCCGGGAGCTGCCCCGTCTCCACCCCGCTGATCAGGGACTCGCTGAAGTGGATCCTCTCCGCCAGCTGGCCCTGGGTGAGACCAGCGGCCTTCCGGTAGTGACGCAGCTCCCTGCCCCAGATCGACTGGGGTGTGTAGAGATTGCCCATGACGCCCTCCCCGCCGGAGTTCAACAGAATGCTGGAGAACTCCAGCCTGCGACCTTCGTAATCATTTGACTACCGAGGGTATCTACGTCTCGGCACGCTGGCCACACGAATTCCGAGACGGGAAGGGAAGTCATGGAAGAGGCCGTCAAGGCGAGCGCGGCGCTGACCGAATGCCGTTACACAATGAACCCCGCCCTTTCCCCGCTGGGCGAGAAGTGGGTGCCGCGCGAAGCGCGGAACATCGCCTCCGCCCGCCGGTTCGTGCGCGACGTCGCCGCCGACTGGAACGCGATGGGGGACGTCCCGGAAATCGCCGAACTCCTGACCTCGGAACTCGTCACCAATGCCATGGCCTACGGCTCGGGGGACACCTCCACCGTAAGCCCCATCCGCATCACGGTCAGCGGGGAGAAGGAACTGCTGACCGTGGATGTCCACGACTCGTGCATCGCGGTTCCGAGAATGAGGCGAGCCGGTGACCTGGAGGTGTCGGGCCGGGGCCTCGCCATAGTCCAGGAACTTTCTCGTAATTGGGGCTGGACTCTCAACCCCTACGGAAAATCGGTCTGGTTCCAGCTGGTCGCCTGGCGCCGGATGCCGGGGGTCGCAAGTGCCGGGGGCGGGGATTGACCGCACGCCGGGACGCTACGCCTGAACGGGCGGTCGGGAACCTGCGGTGTCGGGCGAAGGTGAGAACCGGCTTGACCGCCTTCCTGTGACTGTGGATCAGGGGCGGTCGAGGGAGAAGTGGAAGGGACCGTCCTCGGGGACGTCCTTGGCACGGTGGAGCGTAAGCGGGGCCGCAAGACGTATCGAACAACCATGGCTGCGGCGCACCACTGGGCACATCCGCCCTGGTCGGGTGAGGTTATCCCTACCGAGTATCGGCCTGCTGGCATGATCACCTCGGCGCAGTCAGACATATAGCTTCATAACCTCACAAACAACCGATGAAGGGCTTCGCTCGTGTCTGGCACCACGCCGTTCCGCCGTATCGTCACCCGTTCCGCCGTCGTCACACTGGCCGGTGTGGCCTGCCTCGCGGTCACCGCCGGGAGCGCCGGAGCGATCATCAACGGCTCCGAGCCCACCGAGTCCTACCCCTTCATGGCCACCGTCCCGACCACGGCCCCGCTCATGGGGTTGACGGACGGTAACTGCGGCGCGGCCCTGATCGACCCGCAGTGGGTCGTGACCGCCGCGCACTGCCTCGACATGGAGATCGGCTCGATCTCGGAGGGCACGGTCCGCATCGGCAGCGACCAGCGCAAGTCCGGCGGAACCGTCCGCAAGATCGCGCAAGCGTTCCTGCACCCGGACTACGCCCAGAACTCGCCGAACGACAACGACATCGCGCTGATTCGCCTGGACCGCCCGGTCGGCATCAAGCCCATCAAGATCGCCGAGCAGGCGGGCAGGCCCGGCACGCCGACCCGGATCATCGGCTTCGGCATCACCACGTTCAGCACCGACCCGGCTGAGTGGAAGATGGCCAGGAAGCTGCGCCAGCTCGACACCCGCCGCGGTGCGGTCTCCGAGTGCGGCCCCGGCTTCGCCGATGACACCCGCCTGTGCACGGTCAGCCAGAAGCCCAAGGCCATGGCCTGCAACGGCGACTCCGGCGGCCCCCAGATCCAGCGCGGCCGCGGCGGCCGCTGGGAGCTGATCGGCGTCACCTCCGGTCCCGGCGCCAAGAGCCCCTCCTGCGAGCAGGGTCCCGGCCTCTACACCAATGTGCCCGCCTACAGCGACTGGATCAACAAGACCATCCGCGCGAACAGCTGAGCCGCGGCACAGCGGGCCCGATGACGGGCCGGGCCTGCCCGCGGTGGCGCGGGCCCGGCGAGGACCGGCCATTCCTAGCGGCCTTCCTGGCACTTCCCAAGCTGTTCCCAAGCGTGCCCGTGCACTCTGACGGCAGAACGCCACGTGTCCGGGACGCGATTCCCACCGGAATCGCCCTCCACGCGGCACGTGTTTCTTCACGAAGGGCAGAAAAAAATGAAAGCTCGTCGTCTGGTCGCAACGGCGCTGATGGCCGGGGGAATCCTCGCCGGCACCATGGCCGCTCCCGCCACGGCTGCCACGGCCACCCACGCTCAGCTCTCCGACGGCTGGCAGTTCGTGGGTCACTACAACTACTACGGCGACTGCGTCAACACCGCCATCAGGGCCATCAAGAACGGCGCCAACATCGAATTCAAGTGCACGCCCGTCAACCCCGGGTACGACCTCTACTACCGCTACTAGAGTGTCCTGAGGATTACGCCCCGGCCGGTTTTTCCCACCCCGGCGCGGGGCGTACTTCTTCGCTGACCTCCGGGAGCGGGTCCACCGCGGATGTGATCCGTGAGGCGGTCCGCGTCACGGCGCGGCTCCGCCGGACGGGGCAGGCCCGCGCCGAAGTCGGGGCCGGGGTCAGGGCCGGGGCGGGACGGCCGCCTCCAGGGCCTTCGCGACGCGGTCGACGTCGGCCTCGGTGGTGCGCCAGTTGCTGAACGCGGCGCGCAGCGCCGGCATCCCGGCGTAGACGGTGGGGGTGAGGAACGCCTCGCCGGAGTCGGTGACCGCCCGGACCACCTCCGCGACCCGCTCGGCGGAGGGGGAGTCGGCGAGGGTGAAGCAGACCACGTTGAGCCGGACCGGCGCCAGCAACCGGTAGGCGGGCATCATGACGATCCGCAGACCGAACGCGGCGGCCAGATCGGCGTCCCGCCGGACGATCCCGGCGTGTCCCTCACGCCCGTACGCGGCCAGGGTGAACCAGGCGGGCAGCGCGCGCAGGCGGCGGGAGTTCTCCGGTGTCAGGTGCACGAAGTCGGGGTCGGGACCGAGCGGTCCGAGGTAGGCGGCGGAGTTCTGGAAGACGCGGGTCTGCAGATCGCGGCGCCGGGTGAACTGGACCGCGCTGTCGTAGGGCACGTTCAGCCACTTGTGCAGGTCCACGCAGACCGAGTCGGCCTCGGCCAGCCCCGCGACGAGATGCGCGTGGCCGGGGGAGAGCGCGGCGAAGGCTCCGAACGCGGCGTCCACGTGCAACCAGAAGCGGTGGCGTTCGCGCAGGGCGGCGATGGCGCGCAGGTCGTCGAAGTCGACCGTGTTGACCGTGCCCGCGTTGGCGACCACGATCGCCGGCGCGCCGTCGAGCCGGTCGAGCTCCTCGTCGAGCCGGTTCACGTCCACCGCCTCGCGGTCCGGCAGGACGCCGACGTGCCGGACGGCCGAGCGGCCCAGGCCGAGCACGGACAGCGCCTTGCCGATGCTGGAGTGCGGGCTGCCGGACAGCACGGGCACCGGGCCGAGCGCGGCGACGCCCTCCTCGGCGACGGACACACCGCGCCGCTCGCCCACCCACTCCCGGGCGATCGCCAGGCCCACGAGGTTGGACATCGTCGCCCCGCTGACGAAGGCCCCCTCGTGTTCGGCGGGCAGCCCGAAGAGCTCGCGCAGCCAGGCGACCGCCTCCCGTTCGAGGTCGGGGGCGCGCGAGTCCAGTCCTGAGTTGGGGTTCTGGTCCAGGACCGAGGTCAGCCAGTCACCGGCGAGCGCCGCCGGGGTCACACCACCGGTGACGAACCCCAGGTAACGGGGACCCGCGCTGCCCGAGAAGCCGGGCTCCCAACGCCGCGCGAACGCCTCCATCGCCCCCTTCAGGCCGATGCCGCGCTCCGGCAACGGCACCGGCCGGTGCTTCGCCGGGGTCTGCGCCGCCGGCCGGTCGTCGAGCCCGTTCAGGATGCGGACGGCGTACGCGCGGACGGCCTCTAGCAGTTCGGGCTCGCGGGTGTGGTCGGCGTCGAGGAGATCGGGAGCGGCGGTGGGGCCGGCGTCGGAGGCGGTGGGGCCGAGGGCGGTGGTGTCGGGTCGGGTGTTCATTCTTCGACGTTAGAGCGCAGGTCATGGCTGTGTCCTGGTCCACTTGCGGCAAACTGGACCAGTGTTCGCGAATGTTCTGACCGGTTGGCGGCGTCCCGGCGTGCCGCTCGCCGAGGCGTTGGCCCGCGCGGTGCGCGAGGCGGTGCTCGACGGGCGGTTGCGCGTCGGCGACCGGTTGCCCTCCGAACGGCGCCTGGCCGCCGAGCTCGGAGTGAGCCGGGGGACGATCGTGGCGGCGTTCTCCGCGCTGCGCGAGGAGGGCTGGCTGGTGACCGGACGCGGCAGCGGCAGCGGGGTGCGGCTCCCCCGTGACCTGGGCGAGCGCTACGCGCCTCTGTCGGTGGACGGGCAGGACATCCTGGACCTGCGCCGCGCCGTCCCCGCCGCCCCGCGTTCGATCGTCACCGAAGCCGTCACCCGCGCGCTCGGCCGGTCGGCCCGGCTGCTCCTGGAGAGCGGCGAGTCCGGAGCCGGCCTGCCCGAGCTGCGGGAGCTGATCGCCCGGCGCCACACCGCAGAGGGGCTCGCCACCCGGCCCGAGCAGGTTCTGGTCACCTCAGGCGCGCGGGCCGCGCTCGCGCTGCTCGTGGCGCATCTCGCCCCGCGCAGGACGGTGGTGGAGAACCCCGCCTTCTTCGACACCCTCGCCACCCTGCGGCGTTCCGGGACCAGGCTCGTCCCGGTGCGGGTCACCACGCGGGGCTGGGACCCGGGCCAGCTCACCACCGCGTTCCGCGAGGCCGCCGGGGGCATCGCCGTGCTGGTCCCCGACTTCCAGAACCCGACCGGCGCGCTGATGGAGTCCGACGTCCGCCGGGAGGTGGCCGAGCTGGCCGCCCGGCACCGGGTGACCGTGATCGTCGACGAGACCACGAGCGATCTCGATCTGCGCGATCACCCGGCGCCCGAACCCCGCGTCCCCCGGTCCATCACGATCGGCTCGCTGAGCAAGAGCGTGTGGGGCGGGCTGCGGATCGGGTGGATCCGCGGCCCGGCCGAGCTGGTCAGGGCCCTGCTCCTCAACCCGGTGAGCGGCCTGCACACCCCGCCGCCCATGGAGCAGCTCGTGGCCTGCGAGATCATCCCCCTCCTCGGGGAGCTGCTGGTCCGGCGCCGGGCCGAGCTGCGGCACCAGCGTGACCACCTGGCGGCCGCCCTGGGCGGCGACGACCGCTGGACCTTCTCCCTGCCTCCGGGGGGCCTGACGCTGTGGCTGCGCCTCAACGGCGTGTCCGGCGAGACCGTGGCCAGACGGGCGGCGGAGGCGGGGCTGAACCTGCTCCCGGGGCCGGCGTTCTCCCCGGACGGCACCCTGACCGACCGGCTCCGGGTGCCGTACACCGCGCCGGCCGAGACGCTCGACCGGGTCGTCGAGCACCTGCGGCGCGCGTACCGCTCCTGAGGAAGCACCCGGGAGCAACCCGGGAGCAACTGAGAGCAACCAGAAGGTAACTGAAAGTAACATGAGAGCAACTGAAAGCAACACGGAAGCGCCAGGGTGCCGGGGCTTCTGTTCACTTCTGTCACATGCGTGAGCGCCCGTTTCGCAAACAAGGTGCCGACATTCTGGAATGATCGGCTGGTTATCTGTCGGACATCGAGACTGACGGACAGTGACTGATGCCCCCCATCGACCAGATCACCGCCTTCGCCAAGGACCAGCCGGTCTTAACAGTCGTCATCGCCGTGTTCGGCCTGGTCCTGCTGGCCGTGGCCTACTTCGCGCTCCGCGCGCTGCTGCGCCTCGCGGTCCACGTCTACCAGCGGCAGGTCGCCCCCCGCCCGGCGGAGGACATCCTCACCATCGTCGCCGCCAGCATCGCCACCGGCGTCTCCGCGCAGGGCATGTGGCGCTTCTCCAGCGACGTCCTCGGTTTCGACGGGCCGCTGCGGCTGCTGCTCTTCGCCTTCATCGAGGTCGCCGTCATCACCAGCGCCGTCCGGGCCCGCCGCAACATGCGGGAGAACTTCTCCGCGGGCATCGACGGCGTCGCCGTGTGGGTGCTCACCGGCCTGACCGCGGTGCTGTCGAGCATGGACGCCCGCAGCGCGGCCGAAGCCGTCTTCCGGCTCGCCGCGCCGCTGGTGGCGGCCTGGCTCTGGGAGCGCGGCATGGCCATCGAACGGCACCGCATCACCGGACGCTCCCGCATCAACTGGCGGATCACCCCGGAACGGGCGCTGGTCCGCATCGGGCTGGCCGAGGTCAGCGACCGGACGGCGAGCGAGGTCGACGCCCACCGCAGGCTGACCCGGGTCGCGCTGGCCGCCAAGCGGGCCCGCGCGCTCCGCGCCTCCGGCGCGTCCGAGCGGAAGATGCGCGCGGCGCTCGCCAAGCTGGACCGCGCCATGGACCAGGCGGTGGAGCACAGCGGGCTGGCGGTCGACTCCGCCCGGCAGGAGGCGCTTCTCTCCCAGATCGGGGCGCTCTACAACACCTCCGCCCTGATCGACCTGTCCCCGCCGGTGCCGTGGAACCCGGACTCACCGGAGCGGCCCGCGCACCGGGCCGTGCCGGTACGCCAGGCGGTGGCCGCCGGACCGCCCGCGGAGGTGGTGGACGACGATGACGACGACGAGCCGCACGTGGTGGACGAGGTCCCGTCGCCGGTCGTCGACACCGCGCAGCGCGCGGCCCTGATGCGCGCCGCGCGGGAGTACTGGGACAAGCAGATCGAGCGGAGGTTCGTGCCGCGCGCGGCCGACATCGCCCACGAGGTGGGCATCTCGCCGGCCACCGCCCGCGAGTACCGGGCGCTGTGGAAGCTGGAGCCCAAGGCGCACGCCCTGCTGGAGGCCGCCTACAACGAGCACGGCATCGTCGACACCGGAACCTTCCCCGCCATCGAGACCGAGCAGGTGCTGACCGTGAACGGCTCGTCCCCCGGCCGCTGACCGCGGGTCCCCGGATCCGACCGCCGTTCTCCGCCCTGGTTTCCGGTCCGTGGCCCCGGGCCGTGGGCGTGAACGCCGGTGACCGGGCCCCGTGCGAGGGGTCCGGTCACGCTCGGGGCGGGTGCCGTGTCGCGTTCCGCCGCGCCGGACCGCTCCCGTGGCCGGGAGCGGCGTGCCGGGTCGCGGAGGGAAGCGCCGCCGGAATCGGACGGAGACCTAGTGGGCGCCGGCGCCGGCGGTCACGATCGACTTGACGCTGGAGGCGGCGTCGAGCGTGTAGGAGTAGGGGATGGAGGCGACGCTGCCGCCGGTCTGCCCGGTGCCGGAGTTGACGAAGTGGTTGTTGCGGGCGACCAGCGTGCCCGGCCCGGAGTCGCCCTCACCCAGGTGGTAGGGGTCCTCGGTGTTCTCGAAGTAGTTGCCCTCGACCAGGACGCCCGCGTTCTCGGTGGAGGCCACGCCGTAGCCGGTGACGCCGCCGTAGTAGTTGTTGTAGACGTGCACCGGGTTGCCGAACCGCACGCGCGGGTGGCGCTGGGTGGAGCCGTCGAACCAGTTGTGGTGGTAGGTGACCCGCAGGTGCCCGATGTCCTCGCCGCCGTTGCCGTCGCTGTGGCCGAGCAGCATGGACTTGTCGTGGTCGTAGACCTTGTTCCAGGAGACGGTGATGTAGTCGCTGGCCCGCTTGATGTCGACGGCGCCGTCGTTGCCGTTGCTGAAGGTGTTGTGGTCGATCCACACCCGCGTGGAGTACTGGACGTTGATGGCGTCGTCGTTCCAGTCGCGGAAGGTCAGGTTCTGGACGATGACGTTGGACGCCCGGGAGATGTTGAGGCCGCAGCCGTCGATGGTCGCCCCGGAGTTGCCGACGATCGTCTTGTTGGAGCCGACCCTGATCATTCCGGAGCAGGAGATCGTGCCCGAGACCCGGACGACCGCCGCGTTGGTGCCGGAGACCGCGCTGGCCAGCGCGGAGGAGGTGGTGACCGTGACCGGCGGGGTGCTGCCGCCGCCGGTGGTACCGCCACCCTGGGTCGCCCAGCCGACCAGGCCGGCCGGAGCGGCCGCCGACTTCGCCGGGGTGTGGTTCCCGGTAGCCGGGGCGGCGGAGGCGGTGGAGACTCCGGCCGCCGCTCCCGACAGGGCGAGGGTCATGCCGGCGACGATCACTCCGGCGGCCTTGCGGTTGATTCTGCGTCGCACAGTTGAGCTCCTTGCTGGTCCGGCAGGCCGGTGCGGCCTGCGATCCGAATCCCCCCAGCGAGTACTCGCCGTTCACATCTGTGATCACGTACGTGTGAGCGAACAGTCACACCGTAGGTAAGCGCTTTCCCGATGTCAATCCTTTGTGAAAGTTTCATGTCAAATGTGATCTTCCATGCCTGGTGTCCTGATATCCCGGCATCCGGTGGCGCGGCGCTCGGCGCGGCGGCCGGCACGCCGCCCGGAACGAGGGGGGGACGAGGGCCGGGACCGGTCAGTCGACCTCGGCGCTGCCGTTGACGCGGAGCTTGCGCCGGGCCCGGTCGTAGAAGCTCTTGGTGCCCAGGCGGACCACCCAGGCGGCGGCGCGTATGGAGGTGACGGTGAGCCTGTCACCGGGCAGCAGGTGGGCGGCCACCCCGCCGTCCACCTCCACGGCCAGCCGGCCGCTCGTCGGCAGCAGGTCGAGCTCGACCTTCTCGTCCGCCGACAGCACGAGGGCACGGTTGAACGCCGAGTGCGCCGCGGCCGGGACGACCAGGAAACCCTCGACGGTGGGGGAGACGATGGGCCCGCCCGCGGAGAAGCTGTAGGCCGTCGACCCGGTGGGGGTGGCCACGATGACGGCGTCGGCGGCGTACCGCACGAAGGGATGGCCCTCCACGGTGATCGACACCGCCGACAGCCCGGCGCCGGGTATCCGCACCAGGGCGATGTCGTTGAACGCGTTCACCGTCGTGCCGTCGGGGAGGGAGGCCCGGACCGCCATGCGCGGCTCGACCGTGTAGTCGTGGTCGTCGATGGCCGACAGCGCGGGCGGCAACTCGTCGACGTCGATCTCGGCCAGGAAGCCCAGCTTGCCGAGGTTGACCCCGAGGATCGGGGTGGGGCGCCCCTGGATGAGCCGCATGGTGCGCAGCATCGTGCCGTCGCCGCCCAGGCTGACGAGCAGGTCGGCGCGCTCGACCAGCGTCGCGGCGTCGACCGGGACGGCGCTGCAGTCGATCCGCCCCACTTCCTCGGGCAGCCCGTAGACCGTGACATCGTGTGCCTGGGCCCACTTCACGATCGTGTCGATGGCCACCTTCGAGTCGCGCCGCGGGTGCAGAACCAGCCCTACGGTCTTGACCATCCCCATGGACCCCACTGTACGGGGAGCGCACACGCGGAAGCCCGGGCCGGTCCACGAGCCGTGGCCCATCGCCCGCGCGAAGGACGTCCGGCGACCGGCGTCACCCCGCGGCCCGATGTCCGGCCGAGGGGCGTCCGGCCGGCCACGTCACTCCATGGTCCGGCGGCCCTGGCGGCGTTCCCTCATCCGCGCCTCGTGCAGGTGGCGGCGCCCGTCCGCCAGCCGCTCCCGGATCCGCCGCTCCACGTCGGCGAAGACGGAGTAGTAGCCGTCCTCGTACTCCTCCACGATCTGGAAGGTCCACCGGCCGGGCAGCACGTCGCGGCCGACCAGCTCCGAGACCACGATGTCGGCCGCCTCGGGGTGCCCGGCGGCGCGCAGCAGTTCCACGGCCTCGTCGAGTTGCAGGTCGGCGTGGCCGGTCAGCTGGTGGAAGGAGTACAGGTGGCCGCGGGCCCGCTCGGTCGTCTCCAGCGCCTCCGACAGCTTGCCCAGCGCCTCGGCGGTCGCCTCGTCGACGGGCGCCTTCCACCGGTCGGCGGGCGGCTCCTCGGCGGGCGGCCTGCGCTGGTCGGCGGACGCCTCGTGGACGGGCGTCTCCAACCGGTCGGCGGGCGTCTGCGGTCGTACGTCGCCAGTCACTCGACCTCCTTCGCACGGCACCGGATGTGCCGCATGAGCTGCGGAGACGTTTCCCTACCCGCGCCGGTCGCGGTGAATCTCCGATTCCCGCCCGCGCCGGTCGTGGTGAGTCTCCGGTTCCCGTCCGCGCCGGTCGTGGTGAGTCTCCGGTTCCCGTCCGCGCGGGTCGTGGTGAACCAGCGTCCGAACCCCGTCAGAGGCGGGCGAACCACCCTCTTCTCCGTTGACCTGAGCGGGGTCATGTGGAAACACACAGTGAAACCCCAGAAAAGGCGGGTAGCCTCCCTCGGCATGAACTGGCAGCGTAAGGCCAACGACGTCCTGGTCAGGCTGACCGGATTCCGCGTCAGCCGGGCGGCGGAGGCCGCCGGCCCGGCTCACCCCAGGACCGCCCCTCCGGCGCGGGAGGCGTTCCGCCCGCCCGCCGACCCCGCGGCCGACCGGCTCCTGGTCGCCCCGGTGTTCGTCCTGTCTCCGGTGAGATCCGGCTCGACGCTGCTGCGGGCGCTGCTCAACGCCCACTCCATGCTGCACGCCCCGCACGAGCTGCACGTCCGGCGCCTCCGGGTGGAGTTCGGCACCTCGCTCGCGGAGCGGGCGATGGAAGAGCTCGGTCACGACCGGGCCGACCTGGAGCACCTGCTCTGGGACCGGGTGCTCCACCGCGAGCTGGTCAGGAGCGGCAAGGCCGTCGTCGTGGACAAGACCCCGGCCAACGCCTTCGCGTACGAGCGCATCGCCGCCTGCTGGCCGGACGCCCGGTTCGTCTTCCTGCTGCGCCACCCGGCGTCCATAGCCCGGTCCTGGTACGAGGCCGGCGCCGGCAAACGGACGCCGGAGGAGGCGGCGCTCGACGCGCTGCGGTACATGAAGGCGGTGCAGCGCGCGCGGGGGGCCCTGCCCGGGTGCACCGTGCGGTACGAGGACCTCACCGCCGACCCCGAGACCGAGACGCGCCGTGTCTGCGAGTTCCTCGGAGTTCCGTGGGAGGCGGGGATGCTCGCCTACGGTGAGCAGGCCGTGCTGCGCAAGGGACTCGGCGACTGGAAGGACAAGATCCGCACCGGAAGCGTCCAGCCCGGACGCGAGCCGCCCTCCCCGGCGGAGATACCGTCCTCGCTCCGGCCCATGTGCGAGAGCTGGGGCTACCTGCCGGGCACCGTGGAGCGGGCGTGACGACGGCGCCGCGGCTCGGGCCCATGCGGATCCGCTACCTGCTCCTGCACGCGTACGGCATGGGCGGCACGATCCGCACCGTGGTCAACCAGGCGAACGCGATGGCCGCCGCCGGGCACCGGGTGGAGATCGTCAGCGTGGTACGGCGGCGGGACCGGCCCCAGTTCCCGATCGACGGGCGGGTCCGCCTCATGGCGCTGTCGGACCAGCGCGGGGGCAGGCCGGTCGACTCCCTGGCACGCCGGGCGTGGCGGCGGGTCCGCGGCAAGATCGTGCCCGCGGGGGAGTTCGCGGCGTCCTACTTCACCGAACGGGTGGAGAAGGCCGTCATCGACTACGTCTCCGCGCTGGACGACGGCGTCCTCGTCACCACCCGCCCGGCGTTGAACCTCATCGCCGCCCGCCGGGCCGCCCCCGGGGTGGTGCGGGTCGCCCAGGAGCACATGAACCTGGCCACCTACCCCGACGGCGTCCGGGCGGCGATCGCCCGGCACTACGGCGGGCTGGACACGGTGGTGGTGCTCACCGAGGCCGACCGGCGGGCGTACGAGCGGCTCCTGCCCGGCACCCCGGTCGTGCGGATCCCCAACGCGGTGCACGGCGCCGCCCCGCCGCCGTCCTGGCAGGAGGACCGGCTCGTGGTCGCCGCCGGGCGGCTCGTCGGGCAGAAGGGCTTCGACCTGCTGATCCCCGCCTTCCGCCAGGTGGTCGACCGGCACCCGGACTGGCGGCTGCGCATCTACGGCACCGGTCCCAAGAAGGACCGGTTGCGGGCCCTGATCAGGGAGTGCGGGCTGCGGGACAACGTCACCCTGATGGGCCGGACCGACCACCTCGACGAGGAGCTGGCCAAGGCGTCCTTCTACGTGCTCAGCTCCCGGTTCGAGGGGCTGCCGATGGTGATGATCGAGGCGATGACCCAGGCGCTGCCCGTCGTGGCCTTCGACTGCCCGACCGGTCCGCGCGACCTGATCACCCCGGGGATCGACGGCCTGCTCGTCCCGCCCCAGGACGTCGACGCGCTGGCCGCGGCGATGATCCGGCTCGTCGAGGACCGGGATCTGCGGGACCGGATGGGCGCCGCCGCCGCCGTGACCGCGCGTGACTACTCGCCTTCGGTGATCATGCCCGTCTGGGAGAGGCTGTTCGCCGACCTCCTGGGCCGGGACCCGGGGAACCCCGGGAATCCCGGCTGAGCCCCAGAAGCCCCAGAGACCCCGGAAGCCCCAGAGACCCCGGGAACCCCGGCCGAGCCTCCGGCGGAGTGCCCGGTGCCTTCCACCCTCTCCCGTATGCGTCGGGTGCGCCGACGGGATTCCCCTGCCGCCGTGCCGGTGCCCCCTCCGTGTCGGGTGCGGTGGGGCCGGTTCCCGCGTCCATCACGCCGGGACCGTTTTCCGGACCTGTCACGCCGGAGCCGCGCTCCCGAAAATTGTCGGGAGATAATTGTTTTCCTCGTTTTTTCGTCCGGCTTGGCCCTTTCGAGGAGCCGCGTAAGCGCGGTGTGCCGGATTTCCGAGGTAACGATCCGATGTCCGCTGTCCGGCCCGGCCTCCCGGCGGGAGCGGAGCCTTCCGTGGGAGAGGTGAACGGAAGAACGCCCAGCTGGTAGGCATCTCCATAGAGATAGATCTATCATCACAAACAAGACATCGAGCATTTTTCTCATTGTCCGGCGAGGGGGCGGCGACAAATCTCGACCCGGAGATGCCCGATGCTTGACAGGATATTTAACGGCCACCCAGTATTGAGGCGTCCACGGTGTGCCCGCCTCTTTCCGCGCACCGAACCGGGCAATCCGTATTTCCGTCGCCGTGTGCGACGTCTCCCCTGTTCCATTCCTGTTTCACTCTCCCCTGTCATTACGAGTACGGATCGGTGGTGTGTGTTGTGACGGAGTTCGAAGCCGGCCGGTCGCGGCTGAGCCTGGGCACGGACGCCGCGCGGAACCTCGCGACGACGACCAAGTCGACGCCCCAGATGCAGGAGATCTCCTCGCGGTGGCTGCTGCGGATGCTCCCCTGGGTGCAGGTGTCCGGCGGCACCTACCGGGTCAACCGCCGTCTGACCTACACGGTCGGCGACGGCCGGGTGAGCTTCACCACCACGGGGTCGCAGGCGGCGGTCATCCCCGCCGAGCTGTGCGAGCTGCCCGTCCTGCGCGAGTTCGACGACACCGACGTGCTCACCGCCCTGGCCGGCCACTTCGTCCAGCGTGAGTTCCGCGCCGGGGACGTGCTCGCCGAGAGCGGGCGTCCGGCCGACGAGGTGGTGCTCATCGCGCACGGCAAGGTCAACAAGATCGGCACGGGGCCGTACGGCGACCAGATCATCCTCAAGGTGCTGGCCCACGGCGACCACTTCGGCGACGAGACGCTCGTCGGCCCCGACCGCGACTGGGAGTTCACCGCCAAGGCGGTCACCAACGGCACCGCCCTGGTGCTGCCCCGGCGTACGTTCCTGGAGCTGGCCGAGCAGACCGAGACGCTCCAGGCCCACCTGCGCCGGGTCGAGAGCGCCGCCAGGGGGCCGCAGAACAAGTACGGCGAGGCCGCCGTCGAGGTGGCCGCAGGTCACCATGGCGAGGCCGAACTGCCCGGCACCTTCGTCGACTACGAGCTCTCCCCGCGCGAGTACGAACTGAGCGTCGCCCAGACCGTCCTGCGGGTGCACACCCGCGTGGCCGACCTCTACAACGACCCGATGGACCAGATCGAGCAGCAGCTCCGGCTGACGATCGAGGTGCTCCGCGAACGGCAGGAGCACGAGATGATCAACAACCGTGAGTTCGGGCTGCTGCACAACGCCGACCTCAAGCAGCGCATCCACACCCGTTCCGGGCCGCCCACCCCGGACGACCTCGACGAGCTGCTCAGCCGCCGCAGGAGCACCAGTTTCTTCCTGGCCCACCCGCACGCCATCGCCGCGTTCGGGCGTGAGTGCAACAAGCGCGGGCTCTACCCCCAGGGGGTCGACGTCGGCGGCAGCGGGGTGCCCGCCTGGCGCGGCGTCCCCATCTTCTCCTGCAACAAGATCCCCATCACCGGTACCCGCACCACCTCGATCCTGGCCATGCGCGTCGGCGAGGACAACCAGGGCGTCGTCGGCCTGCACCAGACCGGCATCCCCGACGAGTACCAGCCCAGCCTCTCGGTCCGGTTCATGAACATCAGCGAGAAGGCGATCATCTCCTACCTGGTGAGCGCCTACTACTCGGTCGCCGTCCTGGTGCCCGACGCGCTCGGCATCCTCGAAGACGTCGAGATCGGGCACTGAGGGTGCCCGTCATGCAGCCATTGGAGCTCTCCGGCGTCCACCCGCCGGTCGGCGTCCGGCCCACCCGCGAGGTGCTGGCCCGGAGCCGGGAGGCGGTGGAGGCCGTGCTGCGTCCGGCGGCGGAGACGCTTCCCGCGTCGATGCGGCGCATCGCCGGCTACCACTTCGGCTGGTGGGACGAACACGGCCGGCCGATCACGGCCGCCGGGGGCAAGGCGATCCGCCCGGCGCTGGTCCTGCTGTCGGCCGAGGCCGTCGGCGCCGCCGCCGGGACGGCGCTGCGTCCGGCGGCGGCGGTGGAGCTGGCGCACGAGTTCTCCCTGCTGCACGACGACGTGATGGACGGTGACCGGACCCGCCGGCACCGGCCCGCCGCCTGGACCGTCTTCGGTGTCAGCCCGGCCATCCTCGCCGGCGACGCCCTGCTGACGCTCGCCTTCGACGTGCTCACGGCCGGAGACCGGGCCGCCGCGGAGGCGGCGAAGATCTTCAGCGCCGCGGTGCAGCAACTGCTGGACGGCCAGAGCGCCGACCTCGCCTTCGAGGAACGCGACGACGTCGATCCGGTCGAGTGCCTGGCCATGGCGGCGGGCAAGACCGGCGCGCTGCTGGGGTGCGCGTGTGCCCTGGGTGCGCTGGCCGGCGGCGGCAGCCCCGAGCAGATCGACCGCCTGGCCGCGTTCGGCAGGGATCTCGGGCTGGCCTTCCAGCTCGTCGACGACCTGCTGGGCATCTGGGGCGACCCGGAGACGACCGGCAAGCCGGTCCACTCCGACCTGCGCAGCCGCAAGAAGTCGCTGCCCGTCGTCGCCGCCCTCGCCTCGGGCACCCCGGCCGGGGACGAACTGGCCGTCCTCTACCGGGGGGAGGCGCCGCTGGCCGAGGCGGACCTGGCCCGGGTCGCCGAGCTGGTCGAGGCCGCCGGCGGGCGGGCCTGGAGCCAGGCGAAGGCCGACGAGATGCTCGCGCAGGCGACATGCCACCTGCGGTCGGCCGATCCATGCCCGCGTCCGGCCGCCGAACTGGACGCCCTCGCTCGCCTTGTCACCCGCCGCGACCGCTGACCCGGCAGGAGACGGCGGTCGGTTCAAGAGAGTAGGCACCTTCATGCAGGCTTTCACCCTGCCCGACTTCTACATCCCGCATCCGGCCAGGCTCAACCCGAACCTGGAGCGCTCCCGCGAGCACAGCACGGCCTGGGCCCGGCGGATGGGCATGCTCGACGCGCCGACGCCGGGCGGCGGCGTCGTCTGGGACGAGGAGGCGCTGGCCAGGATGGACTACGCGCTGATGTGCGCCTACACCCATCCCGACTGCGACGGCCCCACCCTGGATCTGATCACCGACTGGTACGTCTGGGTCTTCTTCTTCGACGACCACTTCCTCGAGCACTTCAAGTACTCCCGTGACCTGCGCGGCGCGAAGGCGTACCTGGACCGCCTCGAACTGTTCATGACCGCGGACGGTCAGACGCCCCCGGAGCCGGAGAACGCGGCGGAGGCGGGGTTGAAGGACCTGTGGGAGCGCACGGTGCCGGAGATGTCACCGCAATGGCGGCGGCGCTTCGTCACCAGCACGCACAACCTCATGGTCGAGTCGATGTGGGAGCTGGACAACATCGACCGGGGGCGTGTGGCCAACCCGATCGAGTACGTGCAGATGCGGCGCAGGGTCGGCGGGGCGCCGTGGTCGGCGAACCTCGTCGAGTACGCCGTCCACGCCGAGATCCCGGCCGGCCTCGCCGACACGAGGCCGATGCGGGTCCTCTCGGACGCGTTCTCGGACGCGGTGCACCTGCGCAACGACCTGTTCTCCTATCAGCGCGAGGTCCGTGAGGAGGGGGAGAACTCCAACGCGGTGCTCGTCTTCGAGCGGTTCCTCGACTGTTCCACGCAGGAGGCCGCCGAGCTCGTCAACGACCTGCTCACCTCACGGTTGCAGCAGTTCGAGAACACGGCGTTGACCGAGGTCCCGGCGCTCCTGGCGGAGCACGCCGTGCCCCCGCACGAGCAGGCCGGGGTGGTCGCCTACGTCAAGGGCCTGCAGGACTGGCAGTCCGGCGGGCACGAGTGGCACGCGCGATCCAGCCGATACATGAACGAGGGCGTCACCTCGGGGGCGGCCCGCGTGCCGTTCGGTGCGCCGGGGGGCCCGACCGGCCTGGGCACCTCCGCCGTCGCGGCGCTCCTGTCCCCGGCGGGGCCGGGACTGCGCGGGAGGTCCCGGCAGCACTCCCATGTGCCGTTCCGGCCGGTGGGGCATCTGCCGCTGCCCGGCTTCCACATGCCCTATCCGATCCGCACCAGCCCGCACCTCGACGCCGCGCGCCGCTACGCGGTCGGCTGGGCACACAGGATGGGCATGTTCGACGCGGTTCCCGGCGTGGAGTTCGGCGGGGTCTGGGACGAGCGGCGCTTCCTCGGCATGGACCTGGCCCACTGCGCCGCGATGATCCACGCGGACGCCACCCCCGAACAGCTCAACCTGTCCTCCGACTGGCTGGCCTGGGGGACGTACGGCGACGACTACTTCCCCATGGTGTTCGGGACGACCCGTGACCTGGTGGGTGCGAAACTCTGCAACGAGCGGTTGTCGGTGTTCATGCCGCTGGACGCCGGGACGACCCCGGAGCCGGCGAATCCGCTCGAACGGGGGCTGGCCGACCTGTGGCGGCGCACCGCGGGGCCGATGACACCGCCCGCCAGACGGCGCTTCCGTACGGCGGTCGAGGACATGACCTCCAGTTGGCTGTGGGAGCTGGCCAACCAGGCCCAGAACCGTATCCCCGACCCGGTCGACTACATCGAGATGCGCCGCAGGACGTTCGGGTCGGACATGACGATGAGCCTGGCCCGGCTCGCGCACTCGGACGTGGTGCCCGAGGAGGTCTACCGGACACGGGTCATGCACGAACTCGACACCGCGGCGCAGGACTACGCCTGTTTCACCAACGACCTGTTCTCCTACCAGAAGGAGATCGAGTTCGAGGGCGAGGTCCACAACCTCGTCCTGGTGGTGGAGAGCTTCCTGGGACTGGACCCGGTGACGGCCCGGGACGTCGTGGCCGACCTGATGACGGCGCGGATGCGGCAGTTCGAGCACATCGTCGCCAACGACCTGCCGGCGATGTTCGACGACCTCGCCCTCGACGAACGGGTCCGCGCGATCCTCACCCGCCACGCCGACGACCTCAAGGAGTGGATGTCGGGCATCCTGGAGTGGCACCGCAGATGCGTGCGCTACACCGAGGCCGAGCTCCGGCGCGGCCGGACCCCGGCCGTGCCGCCGGGGTCACCGTTCCTGCCCGCGGGCCTCGGCACCTCGGCGGTGCGGCTCGCGGTCAGGGCCGCCGGACGGCTTCACCGCTGAGCGGAAGCCCGGGGCGCCCCGGGCTTCCGCGTCATCCGTCATCCGCCGTCACACGGCGGGGGTGACTACCAGCGGCGGCTGTAGACCCGCACCCAGTCGGAGCGGCTGACGCTCTCGGCGAGCTCGTCGGTGCCGTCGAAGACGGCGCGGTACTCACCGCTCCGGGAGGCGCGCGCCTTGGCGCGGAAGGTGCCCTTCCAGCCGGTGTCGGCGGAGGTCACGTACTTCCAGGTGTTCGAGCCGCGCTTGCGGAAGTAGATCTCCACCTCCTCACCGCGCAGGCTCTTCCACCGGTCGTCGTCGTTGACCTGGAGACGGCCGGTGAAGTAGACCGAGCGGCCCTTGCGGACCGATCCGGGGTCGGCGGAGAACCGGTAGATCCGGGTCTCGGCCTTGCTCTCCTCGTGCTCGACGGAGAAGCCGACCTGGTGGGTCTCCTTCTTGCCGTCCTTGTCGTACGCGTCGGCGATCGCGACCCAGCGGCCCTCGAAGTCGGACTCGTCGAAGCTGGTCGTGAAGCGCCACAGGTCACCGTCGCGGAAGGCCCTCGGCTCCTGCGCGTCCTGCGTGCGGAACTGGTCGGAGACCGGCTTGAGACGGAGTTCGACGCGGGTGGCGTCCGTGGTGCGGACCCTGATGGTGACCCGGGTGTCGTGGTCGTCGTGGACGACGACCGGGTTGGGGTTGACGCTGTCGATGCGCACGCTGAGAGCGGCCTGCTCCGCGGAGGCGGGGGTGGCGCCCATGAGCAGGGTTCCACCCACGACGGTGGACAGCAGACCGACGGCGATTCGTTTCATGACTCTGATTCCTTCTCTCCCCGTTGCCGAAGGGCCCAGGGGTAGGCCCTTCGACTCCATAAGACGTTATGAGATCGGCCGATGTTGCTGTAAATCAGAAAAAAAGCCGAAGAAAATCTCTCTAAGATCATGTTTAGCCTTAAAAGGCGCAGGTCAATCGCCACAATAAATGATCTTGATGGCTGACTGCTCGAATTTAAAATTGTCCGATTTGCCGGGAATATGGTTTCAGGGGGAGGGGGGTGCCCTGTCCGGCAAACCGCTCATAAGGGGACAAAAGCGACATAAATCGGTTACGGGCAGCCATCGCCGACGGATAGCGTTCGGGTATGAGCGCCACCATCGTTGCCAAGGATCTCGCCGCAGGGCACGGCGACCGGGCACTGTTCTCCGGTCTGGAACTGGTCGTCGCCCCGGGTGACGTGATCGGCCTGGTCGGCGTGAACGGGGCGGGGAAGTCCACCCTGATGCGCATCCTCGCCGGCCTGCAGTCGCCCGAGCACGGCTCCGTGCGGCTCAGTCCCGCCTCGGCCGCGGTCGGCTACCTGCCTCAGGAGCGCGAGCGCAGCGCGGACGAGACCGTCGCCGCCTTCCTCGCCCGCCGTACCGGGGTGGCCGCCGCGCAACGTGCCCTGGACGCCGCGACCGAGGGGCTGGTCGAGGGGCGTCCCGGCGCCGACGACGCCTACGCCGAGAGTCTGGAGCGCTGGCTCGCACTGGGCGGTGCCGACCTGGAGGAACGGGCCGCCGAGGTCGTCGCCGAGCTCGGCCTCACGGTCGAGCTCGACCGGCCGATGACGGCGCTCTCCGGCGGTCAGGCGGCGCGGGCGGGCATGGCGTCCCTGCTTCTCAGCCGCTACGACGTCTTCCTACTGGACGAACCCACCAACGACCTCGACCTGGAGGGGCTGGAACGGCTCGAACGCTTCGTCACCGGCCTGCGTGCCGCGACCGTCCTCGTCAGCCACGACCGGGAGTTCCTCGCCAGGACCGTCAACCGCGTCGTCGAGCTCGACCTCGCCCAGCAGCTCGTCCGGGTGCACGGCGGCGGCTACGAGGCGTACCTGAACGAACGTGAGGTCGCCCGCAGGCACGCCCGGGAGGAGTACGAGGAGTACGCCGACACCGTCGCCTCGCTCAAGAGCCGTGCCCTCAAGCAGCGCAACTGGATGGAGAAGGGCGTCAAGAACGCGCGGCGCAAGATGACCGACGGCGACAAGATCGGGCGTAACGCCCGGATCGAGACGACCGAGAAGCAGGCCGCCAAAGCCCGCCAGACCGAACGGCTGATCGAGCGGCTGGAGGTGGTGGAGGAGCCGCGCAAGGAGTGGGAGCTCCGGATGGAGATCGCGGTGGCCCCCCGCGCCGGGGCGGTCGTGGCGACCCTGCGCGAGGCCGTCGTCCGGCGCGGCGCCTTCACCCTCGGCCCGGTGAGCCTGCAGATCGGCTGGGCCGAGCGGGTGGCGATCACCGGGGCCAACGGCTCCGGCAAGTCCACCCTGCTCGCGGCCCTGCTGGGCCGGGTTCCGCTCCAGGACGGGCACGCCTCGCTCGGGCCCGGCGTGGTCGTCGGAGAGGTGGACCAGGCGCGCGGGCTGTTCCTCGGCGAGGAGGCGCTGGCCGAGGCCTTCGGCTCCGCGGCGCCGGGCATGGTCCCCGCCGACGTGCGGACGCTGCTCGCCAAGTTCGGGCTGCGCGCGGCGCACGTGGGCCGCCCGGCCGTCACCCTGTCGCCGGGGGAGCGGACACGTGCCGCGCTCGCGCTGCTCCAGGCGCGCGGGGTGAACCTGCTCGTCCTCGACGAGCCGACCAACCACCTGGACCTGGCCGCGATCGAGCAACTGGAGTCCGCCCTGGCCTCCTACCCAGGCACGCTCCTGCTGGTCACCCACGACCGGCGGATGCTCGACGCCGTACAGACCACCCGGCACCTGCATGTCGATGCCGGGCACGTCCGGGAGCGGTGACCGGGCGTCCGCGTGGGTTGCGGTGACTTTCGCAAGCAGCCGCAAATAATTACTTGCCCTGCCTTATAGTTTCATCATGACGCGACGGCTTGCAGAGGTGGCCAAGAAGGTCGGCATGAGCGAGGCGACCGTGAGCCGCGTGCTCAACGGGAAGCCCGGGGTGTCGGAGGCCACCCGGGAGGCCGTGCTCACCGCGCTGGACGTCCTCGGATACGAGCGGCCGACCCAGCTGCGGGGCGACCGGGCACGGCTGGTCGGGCTCGTCCTCCCCGAGTTGCAGAATCCGATATTCCCCGCCTTCGCCGAGGTGGTGGGGGGTGCGCTGGCCCAGCAGGGTTTCACCTCCGTGCTGTGCACCAGAACCCTCGGTGGTGTCTCCGAGGCCGAGTACGTCGACCTGCTGCTCCAGCAGCAGGTGTCCGGTGTGGTGTTCGCCGGAGGGCTGTTCGCCCAGGCCGACGCCCCGCACGAGCACTACCGGCTGCTGCTCGAACGGCGTCTGCCGACCGTGCTGGTCAACGCCGCGGTGGAGCACCTGACCTTCCCGCAGGTCTCCTGTGACGACGCCGCCGCCGCCGAGATGGCGCTCGGGCACCTGAGGTCGCTGGGGCACGAGCGGATCGGCATGGTGCTGGGGCCGCCCGACCACGTGCCCTCCCGGCGCAAGCTGGAGGCGGCCGACATCGATCCGGAGCTGGTGGAGCACACCATGTTCTCCCTGGAGGGCGGGCACGCGGCGGCGGCCCGGTTGATGAGACGGGGCGTGACCGGTGTCGTCTGCGCCAGTGACGTGATGGCCCTGGGAGCCATCAGGGCGGCCCGCCGGGCCGGACTCGGCGTGCCCGGCGACGTCTCGGTGATCGGCTATGACGACTCCGCGCTGATGAACTGCACCGACCCGCCGCTGACCACGCTGCGCCAGCCGATCGACGCGATGGGTCGCGCTGTCGTCGACCTCCTGGTCGCCCAGATCGACAAGGCGCTGGTCTCCGCCGACGAGCTCCTGTTCGAGCCCGAACTGGTGGTCCGCGCCTCGACGGGCCCGGTGAAGCGGTAGCGGCGTCGTCCGTCCAACGTGGCGACGCCTCGTCTCAGTTTTGCGGATTTTTCCGGATGATTTTCTGGTCCTCGTCGGGGAAACGTACGTTGATGACCCCGGGTGCGGGCGTTGAATCGAGGTGCACCCCAGGGGCGTGGCCGTGCCCGGTCTGTCATGACGGCACCGGGAAGCACCAACCGCCCGCCCGGGAGCATCAGCCCCCTCTCCGTGGGAAAGGGGTCAGGGCAGGAGGTGCGAACCATGGAAGCGCTGGGAATCGACATCGGCGGGTCGGGGATCAAAGGGGCACCGGTGGACGTCGCCACAGGGCGGCTGACGCAGGAGCGGTTGCGGATCCCCACGCCCGTCCCGTCCAGTCCGGAGGCCGTCGCGGAGGTGGTGGCGAAGATCACCAAGAACTTCGCGTGGAACGGGCCGGTCGGGGTGACCTTCCCCGGCATCGTGGTCGACGGGGTCACCAGGTCGGCCGCCAACGTGGACAAGCGCTGGATCGGTACCGACGCGCGGAAGCTGTTCACCGGGGTGACCGGCGTGCCGGTGACGGTGCTCAACGACGCGGACGCGGCAGGTCTGGCCGAGGTGGCGGCGGGGGCGGCCAAGGACCGGCCGGGGGTGGTGATGCTGCTGACCTTCGGCACCGGGATCGGTAGTGCCCTGCTCGTCGACGGCAAGCTCGTGCCCAACACCGAGCTCGGCCATCTGGAGATCAGGGGTAAGGAAGCCGAGAAGCGCGCCTCCGACCACGCCCGCGAGGCTCACGATCTGAGCTGGGAGGAATGGGCCGGCAAGGTGCAGGAGTATCTGGAGCACGTCGAGGCGCTGTTCTCCCCGTCGCTGTTCATCATCGGGGGAGGCGTGAGCAAGAAGGCCGATAAGTTCCTGCCGCTGCTGAAGATCCGTACCCCGATCGTGCCCGCCACCCTGCGCAACGAGGCGGGCATCGTGGGGGCGGCGATGGCGGCCACCAAAATGTAACCGCCGAATGCGTTGAATGCCGGAAAGGCCGTTTATGTTTTGATCTTCTTTTTGCGGACACGCCATTCTGCCTGGGTAAATAGCGGTCGTCAGGTAGGTCGCATCTGCTGGAGGCGGATAAACGTGAAGCAGCCGACGGAGGTCATTTTCCGGTGGGCGGTGACGGCCGCGACGGCGGCCGTCACGGTCGCGGTGACGGCGGGTCCGGCGACGGCGGCGGGAGCGGACGGAGAGGTCCAGCTCTCGCCGTACCGGACGGAGCCGGGCGCCACCGTCAAGATCACTGTATTCGAGTGCGAGGCTCCGGCCTTCGCCGAGTCCGAAGGCTTCGTGGAGGATGTCGAACTGGAGGACGACGGGCTCGGGGTCGCGGTCGGGTGGGCACACATCGACCGTGACGCCCTGGGCGGTTCCTACAGCGTCGAGGCCGACTGCCGGGGCGGCGGCGGCAGACAGTTCGGCACGTTCAACATCCTGGGGAAGTACGGCTTCGAGGGGTACGGCCCGGAGACCGGCGGGGGAGGTCTGGCGCTGGCGGGCGACGCGGCGGGCGGTCCGGGCGGGGCCGATGTGAGCAGTCCGGGTGGGGCCGACGCGGGCGGAGCGCGGAGCGGTCCCCAGGTGCGGGCCGGGGCCGAGGCGGCGGGGGAACCGGGGGAGACATCCGTCCCGCCGCTCGGCTGGGGTGCCGCAGGAGCCGTCGCGCTCGTCGGCGGCGGTGGGCTGGCGCTGGCGGTGAGGCGCCGCAGGGCGGCGGGGCGTGACTGATCTCAGAGCCGTGACGGCCCTGGGGCTCGGAGCCGCCCTCCTGCTCTCCCTTTCCGGATGTGCCCGGAGCGTCGGCAGGCAGGCCGATCCACGGTTGGCCCGCGCCTTGCCGGTCGTCGCCCCGGTCCCGCCCCGGCCCGCCGGAGCCCCGGCAGCCACCGGACGTCCTGCCGGAGCCGCGGCAGCCACCGGACGGGCTTCCGGGGAGACCACCGGACCGGCCACCGGAACCGCCGGTGCCGCAGGACGGGCCACCGCCGGAACCGCCGGTGCCGGACGGTCCGCCGGGAGCGCCACGGCAGGCGGGCAGGAAAGGAACGGCTGGCCCAGCCCGCTGGGCCGGCCGCCCGGCAGATCCGAACCGGTGGCGATCGTGGTGCCGCGTGCCGGGGTGAACGCCCCCGTCATGCCGGTCGGCTCCGAGCTGGACGGAAAGGTGGAGGTGCCTCCCCTGCACCGGGCGAACCTCGCCGGCTGGGACCGCATGGGCCCGGCTCCCGGCGAGAACGGGGCCGCGGTCGTCATCGGCCATCTCGACACCAAGACCGGGCCCGCGGTCTTCGCCCGGCTCTCGCAGGTGCGCCGGGGGGACACGGTGGCCGTGCTACGCGAGGACGAGACCGTGGTGGTCTTCCGGGTGTCGGCGGTCCAGCAGGTCCGCAAGACGGCCTTCCCGGTGAAGAAGGTCTACCGGTCGCCGCCTTACCCGGTCATCAGGGTCGTGACCTGCGGTGGCAGGTACGACTTCGAACGCCACTCCTACGACGACAACCTGATCGTCTACGGCGACTTCGCGGGCCTGTACCGGTCCTTTGACTTCCTGCCCGATGGGCGGGACGACTGAGCGGACCGATCGGCCGGGCCGGGGTGAGCGGGAGAGGTCGGGTGGTTCCCCGCCCGGCCTCTCCCGCCCGCTCCGGAGACGCCCCCTTCCGGGACGCCGTCCGGTTCCCCGGCGCGGTTCCAGGCATGCTCCTGGTGTGAGGCCCGGCACGGTCCTGGTGTGAGGCCCGGCGCGGGGGCCGGCACGGTCCTGCTGTGAGGCCCGGCGCGGTCCCAGCGCGGGGGCCGGTGCGGTCCTTGCCGTAGGACCCGGCACGGTCCTGCTGCGGAGCCCGGTGCGGGGTGAGGATGCGTCTTCGGTCCGGGTGGTGCGGGGCCGGGTATCTCGGGACGGCGTGCGGAGTTCCGGGCACCGCGTACGGGCGTCGTTGAAACTTTCATCGGGTTCGCCGCCCGTTCGGTGAGGTCAGAGGCGGGGCGGACGCCGGTAGGACGTCTCCCGCAGGCAACGTGCTGTACACACTCTTGAAACCTCCGGACTATGGGAGCGCTCCCACCCTCGTCCTGGAGATGATCGCGCATGAGAGTCAATCCGCGCCGCCATGCCTGGCGCAACCGGGCGGCGACCACGGCGGCCATGCTGGTGGCCGCCGCCGGGCTCGCCACCGGGCAGGCCGCCACGGCGCACGCCGCAGTCGCCTGCGACGTCGCCTACTCGACCAACGACTGGCAGGGCGGCTTCACCGCCAGCGTCACCGTCAAGAACCTCGGTGACGCCCTCAACGGCTGGACCCTGGGCTTCACCTTCACCGGCGGGCAGAAGCTCCAGCAGGGCTGGGCGGCGAACTGGACCCAGGAGGGTACCAAGGTCACCGCCAAGAACCTCGACTGGAACGGTGCCCTGGCCACCGGGGCGTCCGCCGGCCTCGGGTTCAACGGGTCGTGGACCGGGAGCAACCCCAAGCCCACCGACTTCACGGTCAACGGGGTGGCCTGCGCCGGACAGAACCCCACCAACCAGGCCCCCACGGTCAGCCTGACCAGCCCGGCCTCCGGCGCCTCCTACGACGCCGGCGCGGCCGTGCCGCTCGCGGCCACGGCCAGTGACGACGGCGCGGTCAGCAAGGTCGAGTTCTACGTCGACGGCGAACTGGTCAACACCGACACCACCGCCCCCTACTCCCACTCCGCCGCCGGCCTGTCGTCCGGCTCCCACACCGCCAAGGCCAAGGCCTACGACAACGGCTCCCCGGTGCTCAGCAAGGAGAGCGCCGAGGTCCCCTTCACCGTGGGCGGTGGCGGGGGGACCCCGTCGATCATCGCCTCCCCGACCTCCGTCAGCGTCCCCGAGGGCGGCTCGAAGACGGTCGGTTACAAGCTCAGCAAGGCGCCGAGCGGCAACGTCACGGTCAACCTGACCAAGACGGGTGACGCCGACCTCACCATCGCGCCCGCCACGCTGACCTTCACCGCGGACAACTGGAACACGGCGCAGAACGTGGCGGTGTCGGCGGCTCAGGACGCAGACGAGGCCGACGGCACGGCCACCATCGCCGCCGCCGCCACCGGTCACACCGGTGTCTCCGTCACCGCGACCGAGGCTGACGACGACGGCACCCCGCCGCCCGTCGAGCACGTCGACAACCCGTACGAGGGTGCCACCGGCTACGTCAACCCCAACTGGTCGGCCAAGGCCGCCGCCGAGCCCGGCGGTGACGCGGTCGCCGACATCTCCACCGGCGTGTGGCTGGACCGCATCGCCGCGATCCAGGGCAGCTCCTCGGCCATGGGCCTGCGCGCGCACCTCGAAGAGGCCCTGAAGCAGGACGCCGCCAACGGCGGCAAGCCACTGACGATCCAGTTCGTCATCTACAACCTGCCCAACCGCGACTGCTCGGCGCTGGCCTCCAACGGAGAGCTGCTCATCGCCCAGAACGGCCTGAACCGCTACAAGAACGAGTACATCGACCCGATCGCCGAGATCATGAAGGATCCGAAGTACTCGGCCCTGCGCATCGTGACGGTCGTCGAGATCGACTCGCTGCCCAACCTGATCACCAACCTCAACGTGCCCAAGTGCCAGGAGGCCAAGAGCACCGGCGCCTACGTCGACGGCATCCGCTACGCCCTGGACAAGCTGCACGCGATCAAGAACGTCTACACCTACGTCGACGCCGCCCACCACGGCTGGATCGGCTGGGACACCAACTTCGGCCCCACCGCCGACCTGTTCGCCAGCACCGTCGCCGGCACCGCCAAGGGCTTCGACAGCGTCGACGGCTTCATCACCAACACCGCCAACTACTCCGCGCTGAGGGAGCCCTTCTTCTCCATCGGCACCACCGTCAACGGCACGACGGTCCGGCAGTCCAAGTGGCTCGACTGGAACTTCTACGTCGACGAGCTCTCCTTCGCCCAGGCGTTCCGGCAGGAGCTCATCAGGAAGGGCTTCAAGAGCACCATCGGAATGCTGATCGACACCTCCCGCAACGGCTGGGGCGGCACCGCGCGGCCGACCCAGGCCAGCACCTCCACCAACGTCGACACCTTCGTCGACCAGTCCCGCGTCGACCGCCGCATCCACGCCGGCAACTGGTGCAACCAGAGCGGCGCCGGCCTCGGTGAGCGTCCGCAGGCCAACCCCGCCCCCGGGCTGGACGCCTACGTCTGGATCAAGCCTCCGGGCGAGTCCGACGGCTCCAGCAAGGAGATCCCGAACAACGAGGGCAAGGGCTTCGACCGGATGTGCGACCCGACCTACACCGGCAACGAGCGCAACAAGTACAACATGAGCGGTGCCCTGCCCGACGCGCCCATCTCCGGCCAGTGGTTCTCCGCCCAGTTCCGCGAGCTCCTGAAGAACGCCTACCCGCCCGTCCAGTGACCGCCTGAGGTCCCCGTCCGATGACCGTCCGGGGAGAGCCGCCTCCGTGGCCCTCCCCGGGCCCGGACGTGACCACCCCCCGGGCCCGGAACATCCTGGCCCGCCGTCCCCGGTCCGGAACCCCCGGCCCGGAACCCCGGCCCCGCCGCCCCGATCCCCGGGGGCGGTGGGGCCTCGTCGTGCGCGCCGGGCCGCCGGGAGAGGCCGGGCGGCGGGATATTGGGATGCGCCGGCACGTTCTCCGGGGCAGCATGGACTGTTGGTCCCGGAGTTGGGGGCCGAAAGTATCCTGGGTCCAGTATGGGAACGCCTCCTTTGACATCTCCGCTCGCCGACCTGCACGCTCGTCTGCCCGACCTCACCGTCCGCGACGAGCGGCGGCTGCGCCGCAGGCTCGACGGTGCCCGCAAGGTCAGGAACCGCGCCGCGCAGCAGAAGATCGCCACGGAGATCGCCTCCGACATCGAGCGCGCCGAGCAGCGGGTCGCCGCACGCCGGGCCGGCGTGCCCGCGATCAGCTACCCGGAGGCGCTGCCGGTCAGCCAGCGCAAGGACGACATCCTGGAGGCGATCCGCGACAACCAGGTCGTGATCGTCGCCGGTGAGACCGGCTCCGGCAAGACCACGCAGCTGCCGAAGATCTGCCTGGAGCTGGGGCGGGGGGTGCGGGGCCTGATCGGGCACACCCAGCCCCGCCGCATCGCCGCCCGGACCGTCGCCGAGCGTGTCGCCGAGGAGCTCGACACCCCGCTGGGCGACGCCGTGGGCTACAAGGTCCGCTTCACCGACCAGGTGAGCGACGGCACGCTCGTCAAGGTCATGACGGACGGCATCCTGCTGGCCGAGCTGCAGAACGACCGCGACCTCGCCCAGTACGACACGCTGATCATCGACGAGGCGCACGAACGCAGCCTCAACATCGACTTCATCCTGGGCTACCTCAAACAGCTGCTCCCGCGCCGCCCCGACCTGAAGGTCGTCATCACCTCGGCGACCATCGACCCCGAGCGCTTCTCCGAGCACTTCGGCGGTGCCCCCATCGTGGAGGTCTCCGGCCGGACGTACCCGGTCGAGGTGCGCTACCGGCCGGTCGCCGAGGACGACGACCAGATCCAGGCGATCAGCGACGCCGTCGACGAGCTGTGCGCCGAGGGCCCCGGCGACATCCTGGTCTTCCTCAGCGGAGAACGGGAGATCCGCGACACCGCCGACGCGCTGTCCAAGCGCAAGGACGCCGAGATCCTCCCGCTGTACGCGCGGTTGTCGGCCGCCGAGCAGCACAGGGTCTTCCAGCGGCACACCGGCCGCCGGGTCGTGCTGGCCACCAACGTGGCCGAGACCTCGCTGACCGTGCCCGGCATCAAATACGTCATCGACCCCGGCTTCGCCCGCATCTCGCGCTACAGCCACCGCACCAAGGTTCAGCGGCTGCCCATCGAGGCCATCTCCCAGGCGTCGGCCAACCAGCGCAAGGGCCGCTGCGGCCGCGTCTCCGAGGGCGTGTGCATCCGGCTGTACGAGGAGGACGACTTCCTCACCCGGCCGGAGTTCACCGACCCGGAGATCCTGCGCACCAACCTCGCCTCGGTCATCCTGCAGATGACCTCGATCGGCCTGGGCGACGTCGGGGCCTTCCCGTTCGTCGAGCCGCCGGACCAGCGCCAGGTCAAGGACGGCTACGACCTGCTCCAGGAGCTGGGCGCCTTCGACCAGGCCAGGCAGATGACCCCGCTGGGCCGCAAGCTGGCCGGGCTCCCGGTCGACCCGCGCCTGGCCCGCATGGTGCTGGAGGCCGACCACAACGGGTGCGTGCGGGAGGTCATGGTCATCGCCGCCGCCCTGTCGATCCAGGATCCGCGTGAGCGTCCGGTCGACAAGCAGCAGGCGGCCGACGAGAAGCACCGCCGCTTCGCCGACAAGGAGTCCGACTTCCTGTCGTACCTGAACCTGTGGAACTACCTGCAGGAACAGCAGAAGGAGCTCTCCTCCAGCGCGTTCCGGCGGTTGTGCAAGGCCGAGTTCCTCAACTACCTGCGCGTCCGCGAATGGCA
Organism: Streptosporangium becharense; assembly: GCF_014204985.1. NCBI lineage: Bacteria > Bacillati > Actinomycetota > Actinomycetes > Streptosporangiales > Streptosporangiaceae > Streptosporangium > Streptosporangium becharense. Next base: position 6,031,204 of record NZ_JACHMP010000001.1, read on the forward strand.
GGACGTCTACAGCCAGCTCCGGCAGATGTCGAAGTCGCTGGGCGTCACGCTCAACAGCGTCCCCGGCGACGAGCAGAAGATCCACGCCTCGCTGCTGTCGGGCCTGCTGTCCCACATCGGGGTCAAGGACATCGACCGCAAGACGACGAACGACGGCCCCCGCCGTCCCGTCACCGAGTACATCGGTGCCCGCAACGCCCGCTTCGCGATCTTCCCCGGGTCGGCGCTCGCCAAGAAGCAGCCGCTCTGGGTGATGTCCGCCGAGCTGGTGGAGACCTCCCGGCTCTGGGCCCGGGTCAACGCCAAGATCGAGCCCGAATGGGTCGAGCCGCTCGCCCAGCACCTCGTCAAACGCACCTACTCCGAACCCCACTGGGAACGCAAGCAGGGTGCGGTGATGGGCTATGAGAAGGTCACCCTGTACGGGGTGCCGATCGTGGTCCAGCGCAAGGTCAACTACGGCCGCATCGACCCGGAGCTGAGCCGGGAGCTGTTCATCCGGCACGCCCTGGTCGAGGGCGACTGGGAGACCCACCACGCGTTCTTCAAGGAGAACCGCAGGCTGCTCGAAGAGGTCGAGGAACTGGAGGAGCGGGCCCGCCGCCGCGACATCCTCGTCGACGACGAGACGCTCTTCGACTTCTACGACCAGCGGATCCCGGCGGACGTCGTCTCCGGGCGCCACTTCGACTCCTGGTGGAAGAAGGCCAGGCAGGAGTCGCCCGACCTGCTGAGCTTCGAGAAATCGATGCTGATCAGCGAGTCGGCGGGCGACGTCAGCCACCGCGACTACCCCGACGTGTGGCGGCAGGGCGGCCTGCGCTTCCCGCTGACGTACCAGTTCGAACCCGGCACCGACGCCGACGGTGTCACCGCGCACATCCCGCTCTCGCTGCTCAACCAGGTCAACGTCGAGGGCTTCGACTGGCAGATCCCCGGCCTGCGTGAGGAACTGCTCACCGCGCTGATCCGCAGCCTGCCCAAGAACATCCGGCGCAACTTCGTGCCCGCCCCCAACTTCGCCAAGCAGGTCCTCCAGCGGGCCCAGCCCACCCAGGAGCCGCTGCTGGCGGTGCTGGAGCGTGAGCTGCTCAACCTCACCGGCGTCCAGGTGCCGCGCGAGGCGTGGCAGCCCGACCTGGTCCCCGACCACCTGAAGATCACCTTCCGGGTCGTCGACGGACGCAAGCACAAGCTGGCCGAGAGCAAGGACCTGGCCGAGCTCAAACGGCGGCTCGCCCCCAAGCTCCGCCAGACCCTCTCCCGGGCCGCCGACGGGCTGGAGAGGTCCGGCCTCACCTCGTGGAGTCTGGGGGAGCTGCCCAAGACGTTCGAGCAGCGCCGGATGAAGGCGTACCCGGCTCTCGTCGACGAGGGGTCCTCGGTGGCCGTGCGGATGTACGAGACCGAGGCGGAGCAGCGCCGGGCCATGTGGGAGGGCACCCGCAGGCTGCTGCTGCTCAACATCCCGTCCCCGGCCAAGTGGGTGCTCGGCCGCCTGGGCAACCAGTCGAAGCTCGCGCTGAGCCGCAGCCCGCACGCCGGGGCCGTCGCCCTGTTCGACGACTGCATCGCCTGCGCCGCCGACAAGCTCATCACCGACTACGGCGGGCCGGTCTGGGACGGCCCCGCCTTCACCGCCCTGCACGACAAGGTCCGTGCCGAGCTGTTCGACACCACCGCGGAGGTGGTCTCCCGGGTCGAGGACATCCTCAAGGTCTGGCACACCGTCTCGACCCTGCTGGCCGACGCGCGCTCCACCCCCGCGATCGAGGACGTCCGCGACCAGGTCGGCAACCTCGTCTACCCGGGGTTCGTCACCGAGACCGGTCACCGGCGCCTGCCCGACCTGCTCCGCTACCTCAAGGGGGTCGAACGGCGGCTGGAGAAGATCGCCGACGACCCGTTCCGCGACGGGGAGCGGATGCGCACGATCCACGACATCGAGGACGACTATCACGAGCTGGTCGAGAAACTCCCCCCGGCCCGGCGCTCCGGCGACGACGTCAAGGAGATCCGCTGGATGATCGAGGAGCTCAGGGTCAGCTTCTTCGCCCAGACCCTCGGCACCCCGTACTCGATCTCCGAGAAGCGCATCCGCAAGGCCATGGAGCGGCTCTGAGCCCGTCGGGGCTTCACCGGGCAGGCGAACCTACAGGAAGATCGAGGTGTCCAGGTCGAAGTCGACGGGGGAGGGAAGGCGGAGGGGCTTGCCCGCCTCGGTCCGGGTCGTGGTCCGGTACTCGCCGTCCTCGGGGTCGCTGAAGACGGTCACGGCCGCTGGGGAGGCGACGGGGTCGATCAGGAGCATGACCGGGATGCGGCACCCCGCGTAGAGCCTGGGCTTGGTGACGCGGTCCATCTCCTGGCTGCCGGGTGAGACGACCTCGGCCACCATGATCAACGCGGAGGAGAGGATCTCCCGGTCGCCCCAGAGCGGGGCGTTCAGGGGGAGCAGGCAGTAGTCGGGGACCACGGTGTCGCGTGGCCCCTCGATGCAGATGTCGACATTTCCGGTAAAGCTTTCCCAGCCATTCTCCTCCAGGAGGGGAAGCAGGGCGAAGGCAAGGCGCATGGCCACGCGGCCGTGCTGGGGAAGGCCTGAAGGACTCACTATGAGGTTCCCGTCGATGATCTCGGCGCGAAGGCGCGGGTTGGGGGGGAGGGACTCGAAGATCTCTCTCGGTGTGCGCGGTAGCGAGCGGTCGTCTGCGGCGGTGTGCTGAGCGGAGCGTTCTGGCGCTGTCATCACCATCGACCCGTGTCCCTTCGTGTCCACGTAAGTACTCTCAGTGTTCCACGGGGTTCCACTGTTCGACGCGGAAATGCGCGGTGGTTATGGATCACCGCCGGAGGCCGGTGGCTCCCCCGTCATGCGGTGGCGCGTCACCCCGCGTGGCACCGCTCCGCGTGACGCCGCCCCGCGTGATGCCGTCCCGGGGGTGCCGGACTACGATCGGTGGGCTCGCACTCGGGGTGTGGAGGGGGAGGGAAGCGTGGTCCGGACGCTGGTGTTCGACGTGGGCGAGACGCTGATCGACGAGACGCGGATCTGGTCGCGCTGGGCCGACCGGCTGGGCGTCCCCCGGTTCACCATGCTCGGCGTCCTCGGCGGCATGGCGGCCCTCGGTCAGTCGTTCGAGGAGGCGTTCCAGCTGCTCAGGCCCGGTTTCGACGTCGAGGCGGAGCAGGAGGCGTGGAAGCGCGACGATCCGGACGGGCTCCGGGTGAACTTCGACGCCGACGATCTCTACCCGGACGTGCGGCCCTGCCTGGCCGCGCTGCGGGACCTCGGCTACGAGCTGGTCATCGCGGGCAACCAGCCGCCGCAGGCCTACGACGCGCTCGCCGCGATGGACCTGCCCGTCGACGCGATCCACACCTCGGACGGCTGGGGGGTGGCCAAGCCCGCCCCCGCGTTCTTCGCCAGGGTCGTCGAGGTGACGGGGCGGGAACCCGGCGACATCCTCTACGTGGGCGACCGGCTCGACAACGACGTCCTTCCCGCGCGCGCGGCGGGCATGCGCACCGCTCTGATCCGCCGGGGTCCCTGGGGGTACCTCCACGCGCTCCGGCCCGAGGCCGCCGGCGCCGACCACGTCGTCGACGGTCTCGACGACCTGGTGTCCGTTCTCGGCGTCACGAAGGTCTGACCGGCCCGATCCGGCGGTCCGCCGAAGCGGTCCGGGCGTTCCAAGCCGGCGGCCGCCGTCACCGGGGCGGGCTCTTCCCTCTCCGGTGACGGCCTGCTCATCCCTCCGGCGGCGCCTGCGTGATCGCTGTCGCGGCGAAGCCGCGCCGGCCGTCGCCACCAGGAGCGATGACGCGTCAACGGCCCCTCCGAAAACGGGGTTCCTAGCACGCCGCAAGCCGCCGGTTCCCCGGCCCCTAGAGAATCCTGGCAGGTCGCTAGAGGTTGCGTTGATTCTGTGTGCGGATCGAGATCACGCCGGAAAACCTCCTGCGGATCACGGTTCCAGGTGTGGGCCGTCCCGAAGGGCCGGAGGCGATTCGACTGATCGCCCGGTGCCCCGGTTCGGCGCGGGCCGGTGTCGGGCACAGGAAAGGGCTTCGGGACGTGGGTGTACGGAGTGTGGAAGAGCGCGAGTGGCACGGCGTGAACCGTCACCTGCTGGAGGACATCGCCCGCACGACCCTGCAACGGGTGGCGAGCCGGGAGAGCGCTGACACGGACGGGGAAGGCGACACGGACGGGGACGCGGTGTCCGGCGGTGACGGGCCGGTCTCCTCCGGAAGGGAGATCACCGCCGGCTGGGAGATCCGTCCCGGCACTCCGTGGACGTACGTGACCCCGCCGGACGCGGTGAGGCGGGCCCAGGGCTGGAAACTCCACGTCTCGGCGACGCCGCTGTCGGCGCCGGTGGTGCTGGCGCGGGCGGCCGAAGTGCTGGTCCGCCGCCGGTGCCCGTTCAAGTTCGCCGCCACCCTGAACGACCTCGGCGGGCTCGTCTCGCGCGTCCAGGACCGCGGGTCGGTGGGCAAGTTCATCACCGTCTACCCGCCCGACGACGAGACCGCGGTGGCGCTGGCCGAGGAGCTGCATCAGGCCACCTATGGGCTGCCCGGCCCGCCGATCCTGTCCGACCGCGTCTACAAGCCCGGCAGCCTGGTGCACTACCGGTTCGGGGTGTTCTCCGCCCCCAGCGAACTGGACAACGACGGCTCCTACGCCTCGCGGCTGACCGCGCCGGACGGCACCCGGGTGAGCGACGAGCGCAACGCCTGGTACACCCCGCCGGCCTGGGCACCCTGCCCGTTCGAGTCGGGGCAGGCCCCGGCGCGCACGGTCGCGCCGCAGGCGGTGCTGCTGGCCGACCGGTTCGTGGTCCGCCAGGCGATCCGGCACGGCGCCAAGGGCGGGGTGTTCCTGGCCGAGGACCAGGTGACCGGCGCCGAGGTGGTGATCAAGCGGGCCCGCCCGCACCTGGACGCCGCCCTGGACGGCCGGGACGGACGCGACCTGCTGCGCCACGAGGCCCGCATGCTGGAGACCTTCGCCCCCCTGGGGGTCACCGCGGCCAAGGTGGCGCTGTTCGAGACCGACGGCAACGTGTTCCTGGCGCAGGAGCACCTGGCCGGGACCGTGCTCGGCAACTGGGTCGGCGAGCGGCGGCCCATCCGGGCGGACCGGCACTGGCACGGTGCGGTGACGGGCCTGGCGCGGCGGTTGACCGCGCTGGTGGCGGCGGTGCACGAGCAGGGGTACGTGCTGCGGGATCTGACGCCGAACAACGTCATCGTCACCGCCGACGACGACTGCCGGCTGATCGACCTGGAGATGGCCACCAGGCCCGGTGTCGCGGTGTCGCGGGCCTTCACCCCCGGATACGCCCCGCCCGAGCAGACGCGCAGCGCCGTTCACGCACCGGCGCCCGGCGCGGAGGCCGATCTGTACGCGCTGGGGGCCACGGTGTTCTACCTGGCCACCGGGTGCCATCCGATGCTGGCCGAGGACCGGCCGGACGGGACGCGATCGTGGGATTCGCGGGTGCGCACGCTGGTGAGCGTGGCCGCCGAGGGTGATCCGGTGGCCACCGCGCTGGCACCGATGATCCTGGGGCTGATGCGGGAGGATCCCGCTCGGCGCTGGGAGCTGCGGCGGGTGCGGGAGTTCCTGGACGGCGTGGCCGCCGGGCCCCCGGCCTCCCTCGCCGCCGCGGACGGTTACCGCCTGGGCCCGGACGAGCGGGATCGCCTGTTGCGGGACGGGCTCACCCACGTGTTGCGGACGATGTCGCGGGCCGCGCTCGCCGACCCCTCGGCGCGGGGGACGTTGTGGCCCGTGCAAGGGTTCGGCGCGACCGCCGACCCGTGCGCGGTCCAGCACGGCTCGGCCGGGGTGCTCACGCTGTTCGCCTCGCTGGTGCGGCCGGCGGGATCCACCCCACCGGAAACGGACCTCCCGCAGGAGTCGCGCGCCGATCTGGTGGCGGGTCTGCGGGACGTGGCGGGCTGGACGGCGCGTCGCGTGGCCGATGAGCACCGGCCGTCACCGGGGCTGTACTTCGGCCGGGCCGGCATCGCCTGGGCCCTGTACGAGGCCGGCCGCGCGCTCGACGACACGGCTCTGCGCACCGCGGGCGTCGAGCTGGCGCTGGAACTGCCGACGAGCTGGCCGAATCCCGACGTGTGCCACGGTCTGGCCGGGACGGAACTGGCGCTGCTGCACTTCTGGCGGGCCACCGGTGACGCCCGCTTCCGCGAACGGGCCGGGGCGTGCGCCGACGAGCTGCTGAAGGCCGCCCAGCGCACTCCGGAGACGGTGCTGTGGCCCGTCCCCGCCGATTTCGACTCCGCGCTGGCGGGGGTGGTGCATTACGGCTTCGCGCACGGCGTCGCCGGGATCGGCGCCGCCCTGCTGGCCGCGGGCGTCGCGTTGGACCGCGACGACTGCCTGGAGACCGCGCTGGCCGCCGGTGACACCCTGCTGGACGCCGCCGAGTACCGCGACGGCGGCGCCGCCTGGTGGGCGGACGGGCCGGCGGGCAAGGCCCGGATGCCGCACTGGTGCAGCGGCTCCTCCGGGGTCGGCACGTTCCTGGTCCGGCTGTACGCGGCCACCGGCGACCCGCGGTTCCGGGAGGCGGCCGAGGCCGCCGCGATCACCGTGCACGCACACCGTCTGGGCTCGGGCACCGCGGCCTGCCACGGACTGGCCGGTGACGGGCAGTTCCTGCTGGACATGGCCGACCTGCTGGGCGAGCCGGTCTACCGGGAACAGGCCACGGAACTGGCGGCCCTCCTGTGGGCACGCGCGGTGGTCCGCGACGGGCTGCTGGTGGTGCCGGACGAGAACGGCACCGAGACGGCCGTCGGCTGGAACACCGGCCTGGCCGGGGTGCTGGACTTCCTGCACCGGCTGCGCCACGGCGGACCACGCTCCTGGATGGCCGAGACGCACGACGGCGACCACATGGGTGCCCCGGCCGCCGGAGCGGCGCGATGAGTCCCGTCACGGCCCCGGGCACGGTGAGCCCACGCCCCTCCCCGATGGGAACCGGGCACCCCGAGTTCGTCCGGCGGATCAACGTCCGCTTCTCCGGCCGTGGCCGGTACGCCTCCTGCCTGGCCGGTCGCGGCCCGCACCTTCTCGCCCCGGAACTGTGGGACCTCACCGGGGGCACACCCCGGCCCCGGATCCTGCCCACCCACGATGGTGAGAGCCCGTGGACGACGCCTCTCCCCACCGACGACGGCCGCCTGCTGCTGCTGCGCCACCTGGACGGAGGCATCCACCAGCTGGTCGTGGCCGTCCCCGGGCCGGACGCAGACGGTGACGGGGGCGTCGAGGAGCACCGGCTGGCCGCCGTACGCGGCGGCGAGCTGACACTCGCCGCCGGGCCGGCGCGGGGAACGGCCGCCGTGGCCTTCAGGACCGGCGCCGACCAGGTCACCGCTGTCTGGCGCCTGTCCGGGCACCTCGAACCGCCCGAGGTCGCCGCCGAGGTGCCCGGTCCGGTCACCGGCAGAATCTGGCTGGACGAGACCGGTGACCGCCTGGCGCTGACCGGCCGTGGGCCGGAGGCCGCCACCATGGTCCTGGACCTGGCGCGGGGCACCGTCACCCCACTGCGCGGGCCGGCCGCCGGTGAACACCTGCTGGCCGCCGCGCCTCGCACCGGGGTGCTGCTCACCGTCGCGACGCGCGACGGCGCCCATCGGCTCGGGGTCCGGCACCGCGACGACGAGGGCCCCACCGTCTTCCCCGCGCGGCTGAACGCGATCGAGGGCACCGTGGCGCCGCTGGCGCTGGACCCCGCCGGGCGGCGCCTGGCCCTGTCGGTCACCCGCGGCACCCGCTGCCATCTGCTCGTCCACGACCTGGCCGACGACACCATCACCGAGATCGACCTGGCGGCCGGGGTGCTGTACCCGGTCGCGCGCTGGAACGCGACCGGCCTGCACCTGGTGCACAGCACACCGGATCACCCACTGGGGGTGATCACCCTCGCCGGTCCGGTCCGGCCCGGTGTCCCGCTCGCTCCCGGCCGCTCTCCGGCAGGGTGGGCACCGGCCCGCGCGCACACCTTCGACGGCCCGGCCGGAGACATCGAAGCCGTCGTCTACGGCGACCCCGCGACCAGCCCACAGGTGGTGCTGGCCCTGCACGGCGGCCCCGACGCCGCCTGGCAGCTCGGCTTCGACCCGCTGTTCCAGCGTCTGGCCGCGGCCGGCATCGCGGTGGTGGCACCCAACCAGCGAGGCAGCACCGGCTATGGAACCGCGCACCGTGACGCCATCCGCGGCGCCTGGGGCGGCCCGGACCTGGACGACGTGCTGCACCTGGGTCGCACCCTGACCGCGACACGTGGGCCCGGCCGCGAGCGGCCGGCACTGTACGGCGTCAGCTACGGCGCGCACCTGGCGCTGCTGGCCGCGGCCGCGCAGGCCGGCCTGTGGTCGCGCGCCGCGGTGGTCGCCCCGTTCCTGTCCGGACCGGCGCTGTACGCCGACGGGCCGCAGTCGGTGCGCAACCTGATCGACCGGCTCGGCGGGTGCGCGGCCATCGACGACGAGCTCGGCCCCCGCGACCTGCTGCGCCTGGCACCCCGGATGCGGCTGCCGCTGCTGGTCGTGCACGGCGAACAGGACCTGATCATCCCGGTCGCCCACTCCCGGCGCCTGCGCGACCGGCTGCGCGCGAGCGGGCACCGCGACGGCGTCGACCTGACCTACCTGGAGGCCCCCGGCGGCCACGACCCGCTCTCGGAGGACGGCGGGCACCTCGTCCTCGACCGCGTCGTCGCCTTCCTGCACACCGGACCACCCGCACCGCCGGAACCCCGGTGATCTGATCTCCCGTCCCGGGTGCCCACCCGGGACGGGTCGCCTGAGGCCGCCGCGCACGGGGCTCGCCCCGCGCATGGCCGGCGGTCTCACACCACCCGGTTACAAGAAAGGAAGAACACCATGGAACTCGACATCAACACCCTGGACATGCTCCCCGCCACCGAGGAGACCAAGCTCCAGGTCTGTGACATGACCTGCGGTCTGCACACCGGCACCTGCAGCGGCCAGACCATGTGCCACCGGACTTTCTGAGAGATCACCGGTCTCCGCGCCCGGCCGTCCGCTGAGAGACGGCCGGCCGGGCGTGGCCCGAGCACGTGAGTGTGCCCTCCTCGTCCCACGGGGGAGGGCACACTCACGCCTTCCGCCCCGGACGGCCGCCGTGGCGCCCGCCCACTCCCCGGAGGGAGACGATGTCAGACCCCGTGGCAGACCTGCCGGACGCCTCAGCGAGACACAGGAACGGTGACCGTCTTCTCCGTTCCGTGGTGCGCGGCGTGTGGGCACCGCTGACCGTGACGGCCGTCGGCACGATCGTCGCGACCGCCACGGCACTGGCGCTGCCGGCGGTCCTGGCCGCCGCCGTGGACGCGGTGCTGGCGGGCGAGCCCGCGTACGGCACGGTCGCGGCACTGGTCCTCGTCCTGGCCCTGGCCGCGGGGGCCGAGGTCGTCTCGGTGGTGGCCGGTGCGACGTCCGCCGCGTCCGCCACGCAAGCCCTGCGCCTGCGCCTCACCACCCGTGTGCTCTCGCTCGACGTCGCCCGGGCCCGCGGGCTGCCGGCCGGAGAGCTGGTCAACCGCCTGGTGAGCAACACCACCACGGTGGGATACGTGCCGGTGACGTTGCTGCACGCCATGACCGGGATCCTCACCTCCATCGGAGGTCTCGCCGCGCTTTTCGTCATCGACTGGCGGGTGGGGGCGGCGTTTCTGGCCGGCGTGCCCGTCGCGCTCGTCGTCCTGCGCCTGTTCGTCAGCCGGGTGTCGGATCTGTACGACCGCTACCAGGACGCCCAGGGGCGTCTGGCCGCACGCCTGACCGACACCCTGGCCGGCATCCGCACCGTGCGGGCCTCGGGCACCGCCGACCGGGAGATCACCCGGGTGCTCGCCCCGCTGCCGGAGCTGTCGGCCGCCGGGCACTCCCTGTGGCGGGTGCAGGCCCGCAGCGTGTGGCAGATCTCCCTGCTGCTGCCGCTCATCGAGGTGAGCGTGCTCGCCGTGGCCGGGATCGGGGTGGCGGACGGTCGCCTGGAGCCCGGACAGCTCATGGCCGTGGCCGGCTACACCGCGCTGGCGCTGATCTTCGTCGAGCAGAGCGACACGCTCCTGGGCGTGGCGCACGCCCGCTCCGCGGCCCGGCGGGTGGTCGAGGTGCTCGCCCTGCCCGCCATGACGCCCGGAACCCGTCCGCCGGCCGACGGTCCCGGCACGCTGTCGTTCCGCGGGGTCACCGTGGCGGGAGACGGCGCCCCGTTGCTGGACGACGTCGATCTGGAGATCCCCGCCGGAACGCTGACCGCCGTCGTCGGGCACTCCGGCGTGGGCAAGAGCACGCTGGCGCTGCTGGCCGGACGCCTGATCGACCCCGACCGCGGGCAGGTGCTGCTCGACGGCCTGCCCCTGGCGGAACTGGCCCCCGACGCGCTGCGCGGCGCCGTCGCCTACGCCTTCGAACGTCCGGTGCTGCTGGGCGACGACCTGACCTCGGCCATCGCCTACGGCCTTCCCGACACCGGGCACGACGCCGTGCGGGAGGCGGCGCGCGCCGCCCGCATCGACGACGTCGTGCGACGTCTCCCCGCGGGGTACGCCACCCCGCCGCACGCCGCCCCGCTGTCGGGCGGTGAGATCCAGCGGCTGGGCCTGGCCCGTGCCCTGGTCCGGCGGGCCCGGCTGACCGTGCTCGACGACGCCACCTCCAGCCTCGACACCGCGACCGAAGCCCAGGTGACCCACGCGCTGGTGGAAGGCATGCGCGGACGCACCCGGCTGCTCGTCGCCCACCGCGCGGCCACCGCCGCCCGCGCCGACCTGGTGGTCTGGCTCGACGGCGGCCGGGTACGCGCCCACGGCACCCACCGGGAGCTCTGGCGCGATCCGGACTACCGGGCCCTGTTCGCCGCCGGGACCGAGCCCGCCGTCCGGACGTCCCCCGAGGAGGAACCATGCCCCGCCGGCCCGTGACCCGCCCGCGGTCCGGGCAGGCGGCCGGGCGGAGGGCCGGAATCTTCCGCGCCGGCGCGGCGGGGCCGTCGCGCGCACGCGACCGATTCCCGGCCGGTGACGGGCCGCGCCTGCTGCTGGGCCTGCTGCGTCCCCGTCGCCGGGCCCTGGCCGTGGCCGCCGTGTGGTCCCTGATCGAAGGACTGCCGAGCCTGCTGTCCGGGTGGCTCATCGCCATGGCCCTGGACCACGGCTTCCTCACCGGACGGCCCGGCGCCGGCCTGGCCTGGCTCGGCGTGCTGGGTCTCGGCATGGTCGTCCGGGCTGTGGCGACGCGGGCGATGTTCCCCCACCTGGCCGCGGTGGTCGAGCCGCTCCGTGACGATCTGGTGACGGCCGTCGTCACCACCGTCGTCACCCGTGCCGCCGACGGTGCCGAACCGCCCGACACCGCCGCCGTCACCCGCCTCACCGCTCAGGTGGAGGCCGTGCGCAACCTGGTGTCGGCACTGCTGCGCAGCACCCGTGCCCTGGGCGTCTCCCTGCTCGCCGCGCTCACCGGACTGCTGGTGCTGTCGCCGGTGGCGGCGGTCCTGGCCGTGGTGCCCCTGGCGGTGGCGGTGCTGGTGTTCGTCCGGCTACTGCGCGTGCTCGTGGTGCGCCAACGCGCGCTCATCCTCGCGGAGGAGACGCTGACCGTCCGGACCGGCCCGATCCTGGCGGGACTGCGCGACATCGCCGCCTGCGGGGCGGACCGGCAGGCTCACGCGACGGTGCGGGCCGCGGTGGCGGCGCAGGCGGCGGCCATGCGGTCGCTGGCCTGGGCAGGGGCCGGGCGGCGGCTGGTCGTCCTGCTCGGCGCGCAGCTCCCTCTGGTCGGCCTGCTGGTCGCAGCCCCGTTCCTGGTGCGTGAAGGGCATCTGAGTGCCGGGGAGGTCGTCGGGGTGGCGACCTACCTGGTCACCGGTCTCGATCCGGCCCTGCGCGCGCTCGTCGGGGTCGCCGGGACCTGGGGCGTCACCCTCGCCGTGACCCTGAGCAGGCTCGCGGAGACGATCACCCCGTCACCCGCGCTCTCGTCCGGATCGTCCACGGTGGCCGCCCCGACATCCGGGCCCCCACCTGGATCGTCCGCCGTGGCCGCTCCGTCGCTTCCGACCGGCGCCGCGATCCCGCCCTGCCCGGCGTCCCACCCGGTCACGGCCCCGGCCGGTCACCGGTTGCGCACCCGGGGCCTGAGCTTCGCCTACGCGCCGCAGGCCACCCCGGTCGTACGCGATCTGGATCTCACCGTCGCCGAAGGCGAGCATCTGGCCGTGGTCGGCCCCAGCGGCATCGGCAAATCCACCCTGTCCTTGCTGCTGACCGGGCTCCGGCGTCCCACCGGCGGCCGGATATGGCTGGGTGATCTTCCGCTCCACGCGGTGTCTAGCCGTCATCTGCGGCGGGTGACGGCGCTGGTGCCGCAGGAGGCGTACGTGTTCGCCGGTACGGTGAGGGAGAACCTCGCCTACCTCTGTCCCGACGCCGACGCCGACGCCGACGCCGACGCCGACGCTGACGTCGATGCCGACGGCGCCGAGGCCGGGGCCCGGTTGCTCGAAGCCGCGCACGCGGTGGGCGCCGGCCCGCTCGTCGAGCGGCTCGGCGGGCTCCAGGCCACGATCGAGAATCCCGGAGCCCTCTCCGCGGGGGAGCGGCAGCTCATCGCGCTGGCCCGGGTCCACGCCTCGCCCGCGCGCGTCGTGGTCCTGGACGAGGCCACCTGCCATCTCGACCCGGCCGCCGAACATCTGGCGGAGACGGCGTTCGCCGCCCGCGAGGGCACCCTCATCGTGATCGCCCACCGCATCAGCTCCGCGCTCAGGGCTCAGCGCGTCCTGCTGATGGACGGCACGCGCACGCTCACCGGAACGCATCAGGAGTTGCTGGCCCGCTCGCCCCTGTACGCCGACCTGGTCGGTCACTGGCACGACGACGGCGCGGAGCGGGAAGAGAGCCGGTCACCGGTCACGTGACCGTCCACCGCCGCATCGACCGCCGCCCGCTCCACCCGGCCCCGACGTCTCCGCGAGAGGTGATCGCCGTGCCCGGAGGTCTCACGTGTCGGCCTCGCCGGATCGCAGGTCCGCCTGGGCCAGTTCCCAGCACTCGGTCATGAGTGAGGCGTAGGCCGCGAGAGCGGTCTTACCTGTTTTGATCATGACGTCCAGTGTGGACGGGGAGGCGGTCAGGGCGGCGTCGACCTGCCGCCGTCTGAAGGCCGTGTAGTCGGCGCCGAACTCGACGCGTTCGGCCAGGAAGGCGTAGCAGGCCCGGTCGGCTCCGAAGATCCGCCGGCAGTTCGCGACCAGGGCGGGGCCGACCGTGACCGAGAGCCGCTCGACCTCGTACCAGATCGCCAGCTGGGCGAACGGGAGGGGGCCGGAGATCACATTCTCCCGGAGCCGGGTGTAGAACGCCACGCTGGCCGGTGGGGCCGTGGCCAGCAGGGCGTCGGTGTCGAGTGCCCCTGCCTCGCTGAAGCGCTCGGCCCACCAGGCCGCCGTGGCGCGGGCGTCGGCCAGCATCCGGCCGTACCCGGCCGCCGGGGCACGCGTCCTGGCCGGCTCCCGCGACCCGTCCGTGTCGGGCAGGCCGTGCTGTTCGTTCGCACCCGGCAGGCCGTGCTGCGCGGCCGGGGCGGAGATCCAGCGCTCGGCGTCATGCGTCATGTGGGCGCCGTAGGCGCTGTGGCGCAGCATCCATCGGACGAAGGACCGCTCGTCGCAGGAGGGGGAGAGCACCTGCGCCACCGCCGGGTCGTCGATGAGCCGCCGCCGGTCGGACTCCAGTGCCATTTCATACTGAGTCATTAGTTTCCCCATAATACCTCGTTTTGGTAATTTAATGGATAATGACATTTTTAATATGGCTTCCTGGTGGTTTTTCATGCGGTAGGCGTCCGGCCGGTTCCACGGAGAGACGGGGGGTCGGAACCCGTGGGTGCGGTGCCGGAATATGTGGATGCGGTGCCGAAACGCGCGATGGGATTCGTGGCGCCGAGCCGGGGTCTCCGCGTCTCAGGGAGGGTGGGACGGGACGGTTTCATCGCCCCGCAGTATCGTCAGGGCCGCTTGCGAATGACTTGGAGCGTTGCTCTAGTCGGGTTTCCCCGCCCGGAATGCCGGCGGATCGGTCGTGCCGAGGGGCCGGTGATCGATTGTGCCGGGGTGTCGGCGGATCGGTCGTGCCGGTTGGCTGGTCGGGCCGGTCGTGCCGGGAAAACCGGAGGGGACCGGAGCAGGCGGAGGTGCGCCGGGAAGCCCAGGGAGCCGGGGCGTGCCGCGTCCGGTGCCCCGACCATCCCCGGTGACGCACCCGCGGGCGACGGCGGCCCGGTGGACCATGGCGCCATGCGCCGTCACGCGCGGCCGGGTCACCGCAGGGCGGGCTCGCGTGACGGCGACGACCCGGCGCCGCCGTCACGCCTTCGCGTGGCCACGTCCTATGGCTCTGTCGTGCTTCGGACGGTCACGCCGCACGGCCATCGGAATGCCGCACGGCCATCGGAATGCCGCACGGCCACCGGAATGCCGCGCGGCCGACGGGATCCCGGAGGATGATCCGGGAATGCCCCCGTACCCGGGTATGCCGGTCCGATGACCGTGTTCACCGATGGCCCGGCTACCAGACGTAGGTCGTGACGCAGCGCGTCCAGTCGAAACACGTCCCGAAGCAGGGCTGCAACTGGCTCTCCTCGGAGGCCGGAAGCATGTCGAGGGCGGCGATGTCGATTTCCACGAGGTTCTCCTTCCTGAGACGGGGGGTGCCGGGGCACGTCCCCGGGCGCCGGCCGCCGTCCCCGGCCCGTCTCACTCCGGGCCGGAGGCACCGGCGGCCTTGACCTCCCAGGATCACCGGGACCGCTTGGAAGCGGCCTGCGGTCGTTAGGGACCGCTAGGACTGCGAACGGACCCCGTCCACCCCGCTGCCCCCGTATCGTCCGCGGGGCCGGGACGCACGCCCCGGCCGCCGTCAGCGCACGTGACCCGGCTCCCGCAGGGGAGTGCTCCACCAGGTCGGTGAGATGAACCCGGCCGCCGTCATCGCCCGTTCCCGCCAGGCCGGCAGGCCGGTCCGGCTCGTCTGGCGCACCAGCGCCACGAGATGCCGGGTGGCGGTTCCGTGATCACCGAGGGCGGAGGCGAGCAGCGCCAGGAACCAGTCCACCGGCCCTATCGGGGCTATCGCGGAGCCCACCGAAATCTTGCCGCTGTGCGGCAGCAGCGCCGAGTAGCTCACCTGGCAGGCCGGCACGTCGCCGAGAGCCGCCTGGGCCGCCCCCTGCAGGCAGGTCATGGTCAGCCAGGACCAGTCACGGGGCGGGGACGGCCAGCCGCTCTCGGCCAGCTTCCACGCTTCCGCGGTACGCCCCTGCGCGCACAGTTGCAGGATCCGGGCGTCGTGGTCCATGGTGCGGTGGATGCCGGTGATCGAGTCGATCAACGGGCCGGTGTCGGCCATGGAGCCCCGCTGGTAGTGCAGGAGGATCCGCCCGGTGGCCACCACCGCGCCCGCGTACCACATGCCGATTCCCCCGGCCCGCTGCTCGGCCTCGCCGTAGAGGGCCTCGGCGTCGTCGAAGCGACCGGCCAGGGCCAGCCGACCGGCGCGCCACATGGTGTGCTGGAAGTACGGCCAGGGCAGGGGGAGCCGCTCCAGTATGGCGTCGCAGCAGGCGGCGGCCTCGTCCGCCCCGGCCACGTCGGACAGTTCCAGCCTGTGGTGGGTGAACAGCATCTGCGCGAGCAGTTCGAATCCCGGCGTCCGGGTGCGCGACGCCAGGTCGAGCAGTTCGGTGGCGATCTCCAGCAGTTCCCGGGAGTGGGTCGACTGGGGCAGCGACAACTGCCGGGCACTGAGCGTCTGCATCAGCAGGTGCGGGTCGCCGAGCCGGCGGGCCGTCTCCACGGCCGCGGCCGACAGGGAGTCACAGCGCGGGTTCTCGGTCCCGTCGTACAGCTCCTGTGCCAGCCCGCCCAGCAACCGCGCGCGTTCGGTGCTGTCACCCGGGGGCAGGGAGGCCAGCGCGACCTCGAACCGGTGCACCAGGCGCAGCTCCACCTCCTCGTAGGGATTGCGCAGCGTCCAGACGGACGGGGCGTCCAGCGCGGTCAGCGCGCGGGCGACCAGCGCGGGGCCGCCACGTTCCGCGGCGCGGTCGGCGACGCGTATGGCCTGTGCCCGCGCCTTCCTGGCGCCGAGCGCGTCCCCCGCCTCCAGTAGCGCGCGGACCTGCCGCAGCAGGAGCTCGACGTGATCGACCGGATCGCTGGAGCAGGCGCCGTGGGCCTCCACCGCCCGGCCCCACCACAGGGCCGCCTCCTCGTAGGCCAGGCGCAGGGACGCCTGCTCGGCCGCGGCGCGGGACCATCGGGCCGCCTCGTCGTACGCCGTCGGACCGGCCTCGACCGCGTGGTGGGCGATGACGCTCACGTCCACCCCCGGGCGGGTCGCGAGGACGGCCATCACCTCCCGGTGGATCTTCGCTCTGCGCAGCGGGGGGATGCCGTCCAGGAGGGTCTCCCGCACCAGGTCGTGGACGAAGGCCATGGGGCTGGCGTGGGGGACCAGCAGCCCGGCCCGGGTGGCCTGGTCCAGCGAGTCGTACGCCTCCGCCCGGCACACCCGGGAGACGACGTCGGGATCGAACTCCCTGCCGATCACCGCGGCGACCGCGAGCACGTCACCGGCCCGCGTGCCGAGCGTGGCGAGCCGGCGCCGGATCAGATCCGCGACCGCACCCGGAACCGCGTTCAGCGTGCCTCCCTGGGCGAGCATCCGCACCGTCTCCCGGACGAACAGGGGGTTGCCCCCGGTACGCCGGGTCACCCGGCGAGCGGTGCACTCGTCCATCTCGACGCCCATCTCCTTGGAGATGATCTGTATGGAACCGGGTTCGAGGCCGGTGAGGCGGAGGTGGAACAGGTCGTATCGGGCGAGGCGTCCCAGCACGTCCTCAAGGGGTAAGCGGTCGGCGCCGTCGCGGAAGGCGGTGACCAGCGTGATGGGGGTGGGGCCCGCCGAGTCCTCGATGAGCGCGACCACGTCGCCGAGCAACCTGAGCGAGGCGATGTCGGCCCAGTGCAGGTCGTCCAGGGTGATCACCACGGGCTGGCTCAGTGCGGCGGCCGTCAGCCAGTCGGCGATGGCCTTGTGACGGCGGAGCCGCGCCGCCTCGGTGGTCCCGGCGGGTGGCTCGTCGTCCAGGAGCCCGGCCAGGGCCTGGCGGTCCGGCGGGGGACAGATCCGGGCGAGCGATCGCAGGATCTGCAGCCACGGCCACAGCGGCGGGGTGCCCTCGGCCTCGGGACAGCGGCCCCAGAGCACCAGGTGACCGGAGTCGGCGCAGTCCCGGCGGAACGTCTCGAGCAGCCACGTCTTGCCGATGCCAGGCTCCCCGCCCACCGCGACGGTGGTCAGGTCCCCTCGCTTCAGTAACGTCCTCAGCTCCGCGAGCTGTCGTTCCCGGCCGTGCGGGAGCCGCCGGCGGGGGGAGGAGGCGACCGGGACGGGAAGGACGGGGACGGGCGGCACGAGCATGAGCGATTCGGCCTGCCGGAGGATGGCGTCCTCCAGCGTCCGTAGTTCGGGGCCGGGATCCAGGCCCAGCTGGTCGGCGAACAGGTCTCTGGCCCGGCGCAGCATGGCCAGCGCGTCGGCCTGCCGCCCGGTTCGGTAGAGGGACAGCGCCAGCAGGCACCACAGCCGCTCACGCAGCGGGTTGGCGGATGTCTCGGCCTCCAGGTCGGCGATCGCGGCGTGCGGGCGGCCGAGGTCCAGCTGCGCCTGGGCCCGCCGTTCGACCGCGGTGAGCCGCAGCTCGCAGAGGCGGTTGACCTCGGAGGACGCCCACAGCTCCCCGGAGAACTCGCCGTACGGCACCCCGCGCCAGAGCCGCAGCGCCTCCTCCAGGTCCGTGAACGCCTCCTCGGGCGGCCGGAACTCCGACCGGTCGACCAGTTCGGCGAACCGGATCGCGTCGACGTCCGTGGTGGCGAGCAGGTAGCCGGGCGGCCGTCCGATGAGCAGCCGCGGAAGGGTACGCGGGGGGCGTCCCGGTTCGACGGCCCGGCGCAGGTTGGACACGTATGCCTGGAGCGTGCCCACCACGCTCGGCGGAGGGGCGTCGCCGTACAGGTCTTCGATCAGTGTGTCGGTGGAGACGACCGCTCCGCGCGCGACCAGCAGCCGCGCCAGCACCGCGCGCTGGCGTGGGCCGCCGAGCCCGACGGGAACCCCGTCGTCATAGGCGCCCACACAACCGAGAACCCGGAAATCCATCCCCACCGCCCATGCTCGGCACAGCAGGTGCGGACCACTGTGAAAGGAACGATCTTCATAGAGAAGAACATCACCTCTGTGGACGGCGCAAGCGGTTCCGGTGTTCCGTATGGGAATTTAAGGACTTTGTTAGATCTGCGGTGAGGGGTACGCCCGAGGCCCGTCCGGGAGGGCGACCGCCGTCACCTGGGCCCGCGCGGGTCGTCGTCAGGCGGAGGCGAGGGACCGGTCGCGGTCGACGAGGGCGGTGTAACGGCCGCCGGCGGCGAGGAGTTCCTCGTGGGTGCCGCGTTCGGCGACGCGGCCGCGGTCGAGCACCGCGATCTGGTCGGCCTCGCGGATCGTCGAAAGCCGATGGGCGATCATGATGGTGGTCCGGCCGCGCGACAGCGTGTCCAGGGCCTCCTGGACGGCGCGTTCGGTCCGGGTGTCGAGGGCGCTGGTGGCCTCGTCGAGGATCAGTACGGGAGGGTTGCGCAGCAGCGTCCTGGCGATGGCGAGGCGCTGCTTCTCGCCGCCGGAGAAGCGGTAGCCGCGTTCGCCCACCACGGTGTCGTAGCCGTCGGGCAGCGACATGACGTGGTCGTGGATCCGGGCGGCCCGCGCGGCCCCGGCGATCTCCTCGTCGGTGGCGGAGGGTTTGGCGAAGCGCAGGTTGTCGGCGATCGACGCGTGGAACAGGTAGGTCTCCTGGGAGACCACGCCGACCGTCTCGGCGAGGGTCTCGAAGGTCAGTTCGCGCACGTCCACGCCGTCAATGGTGATCCTGCCGCCGGTCACGTCGTACAGGCGGGGCAGCAGGTAGCTCAGGGTGGTCTTGCCCGAGCCGGTCTCGCCGACCAGGGCCAGCGTCGTGCCGGCCGGGACGGTCAGGTCGACGTCCGACAGGGCAGGCGTGTCGCCGTAGGAGAAGTGGACGTGCTCGAAGCGGATCTCGCCCCGCACGCGCGCCAGCGTCCGGGGGCCGGGGTGGATGTCCACGGGCAGGTCCAGGTACTCGAAGATCCTGGCGAACAGGGCCAGTGAGCTCTGCACCTCGACGCCGAGCCGCAGCAGCGACACGGCGGGGCGGAACAGGGTCGCCTGCAACGTGGTGAAGGCGACGACGGTGCCGATGGAGACGACCGGGGCCAGCCCGATGGTCCAGTAGATCATCGCGGGCATGGCCGCCATGATGATCTGGATGGTCGACTGCCGCCAGCGTCCGGCCATCCCGGCGCGTACCTCCAGACCGGCGAGTTCCTCCGAGGCCGTGGCGAACCGCCCGGCCAGTTCCGGGCCGCGGCCCATCGTCCGGCCGAGCAGGATGCCGCTGATCGAGAGCGACTCCTGGACCGTCGCCGACATGGCGGCCAGCTTCCGCTGCCGCTCAGAGGTGATCCTCCGGCGCTCCCGGCCGACCTTGCGGCTGATCCCGACGAAGAGGGGGAGCAGCAGCAGTGACACGACCGTCAGCCGCCAGTCGAGCACGAGCATCGCCACGACGGTCGCCACCACGGTCGTCAGGTTCGAGACGATCGACGCGGCGGTGGAGGTGACCACCTGCTGCATGCCGCCGATGTCGCCGGCGATGCGCGACTGCACCTCGCCGGTCCGGGTGCGGGTGAAGAACGCCAGGGACATGCGCTGCAGGTGACCGTAGACGGCGGTGCGCAGGTCGTGCATGACGCGCTGGCCGACCTCGGCGGAGATCATCGTCTGGACGACGTCGAGCACGCTCGTGGTGACGGCGACCGCGACCATGCCGAGGGCCAGCAGCGTCAGCAGGCCGGTCCTGCCGTTGGGGATGGCGTCGTCGAGGACCTCGCGGAGCATGAACGGGGAGGCCAGCGAGATGAGGGAGGACAGCCCGATGAGGCCGCCCACGATGGCCAGTCGGCCCCGGTAGGGGCGGAACAGGCCGACGACGCGCCGCAGGGGCGCCCGGGGTTCGTCGTTCATATGCGGGTTTTCGTGTCGTACGGTGCTTCCGGTTTGGTTCGTCACGGAGCTCCTCTCTGATGTTCTCTCAAACGGAGGTTACCTCTCATTCATTCCGGTGGGCACCGAGGTTCGGTGGGTACTGGGCTGCGGTGGGCACCGGGGTTCGGTGGGCATCGGGGTCTGGTGGGCACTGGGCTGCGGTGGGCACTGGGATAGGTTCGGCGCTGTGGAGAAGGAACTGGCCGAGCTGGTGCACGGCGTCGGCCACCGACTGCGGCGCGGGTACGCGGACCGGCTCGGCCCGCTCGGCCTGAGCCCGGGCCAGGCGCGGGCGCTCCGGGCGATCGTCGACGCCGATCCGCCGCTCAGGATGGTGCAGCTCGCCGAGCGGCTGAGGATCGTGCCGCGCTCGGTGACCCCGGTGATCGACGCGCTGGAGGAGGCCGGCCTGGTCCGCCGTGAGGTCGACCCGGCCAATCGCCGTTCCACCCTGCTCGTGGTGACCCCCGAGGGGCTGGAGCGCTACGCGCGGGTGCGTGAGGCTCGGGGTCAGGTCGCCGAGGAGCTGTTCTCCGTGCTCACCGCGGGGCAGCGGGACAGGCTCAGGGAACTGCTGGAGCTGGTGGACGCCCAGCCGGCGCCACCTCCCCGGTCACCGGCCCGGCCGGGCGGGCCGCTCTGAGCGCTGGTCCGCTCTGAATGTGGACTTGCGCTGAATGTGAACCTGCTCTGAGCGCTGGCCCGCTCTGAATGTGAACCTGCTCTGGACGTGGGCCCGCTCTGGACGTGGGTCCGTTTCCGGTCGCCGGGGGTGTCAGGCCGGGAGCCTGGTGTCGGCGTCCCGGGCGTCGCCGAGGCGCCAGCGGAGGCGGCCGCCCACGATCGTCGCCGTGCAACGTCCCGGGCCGTCGCGGAGCAGAGCGCTGTAGGCGGTCGACCGGTCGGCCTCCACGGCGAACACCGCGAAGTCGGCGCGACTGCCGGGGCCCAGGCAGCCCAGCCGGCCGGGTCCTTCGGCCATGCCCAGGGCCCGGGCGCCGCCCAGCGTCACGGCCTCGACCAGGAGCCGGTCGAGCTCCGGGTCGCGGGCGAGCGCGCGGGCCGCCGCCAGCGGGTCGCCGCCCGTGCGGGTTCCCACGGCGATGGCGTTCTCCCCGTCGAGCAGCCCCTCGGCGGCGAACGGCGAGGAGATCGCGATCACCGTGCCGCGGAGCCGCAGGAGCTTGCGGTCCGCCTCGTCGAGCGGGCTGGAGACGGCGATGTGACAGCCGGGGCCGAGCACTCCCGCCTCGTCCAGGAACGTGACGGGGTGGCGGCCGGGCTCCACGTGGAGCCGGAGGCCGAACGTCATGGACAGGACGGCCAGATCCTCCATGACGGCGGGGTCGGGGGAGTGCGCGGCGATGCCGACGGCCCCGGGGTGGTCCACCTCGCGGATCGCGGTGATCAGCCGGTCGCGTCCCTCGTCCTCCCAGCGTCTCTCGCTCTCGCACCGGGTCTCCAGGTAGGTCACGCCACCCAGGCCGGTCTCCCCGAACGCGGAAGCGGTCTCCAGGTCACCGGCGACGCCGCCCACCGCGGTGACGCCGTGGGTGAACGGCGCGGTGGTGCCCTCGCCGAGCCGGAGATGCGCGTCGACCAGGCCGGGCACGATCACACCCGGCCACTCGACCGCCTCGACGCGGCCGTGGGCCGCCTCGATCGCGCGGCGCGGGCCGACCGCGAGCACCCGGTCGCCCTGGACGACGACGGCGCCGTCTTCCACGGGAGGGCCGTCCACGGGCAGGACCAGTGGCGCGGTGTGGATGAAGACCGCTGCCCGGTTGCGCGTGCCGATGGTCCGACCGGCGCGCGTGGACATGGGCACTCCTATGGGTTCGTTCCCTTTGGGGAGATTAAAGGCAGGGGCCGCTCTATCACAAACGTATCTCTGGTGAACGTCCGCCTCACTTCCCCCGGACGAGTGGCGGATATCCGTTAAACGATCTATAGCTCCGTTTAAACCTGAGCGTCCATATATCTTACTGAAAGTATCCTTTGCAGGGGTATTGCCGGTTCTCTCCCACCCCCGCCCCATCTCCCGCGGCACACCGGCACACCGGCAGCCCGGCCGTCGGTGACCGGTCGATCGGACCGGGAGCGGACGCGGTGGGCGGCCCGGCATCTGGCTGAACGAATCTTGAGAGAACGCGTCAGCCGGGCGGAGGCCGCGACGCGCCATGCTCTTCTCCGAGAGGCGTGGACGGCCGGGCCGTCGAACGCGCCTGACCGCCGGCTCCGACGGCCTGGTCCGCGTCTTCGTCCGCGAGCCGACCCCGTCCGGTTCCGGCGATGACCACCGGAGGGCGGCCGTCGAGCGGGTCCTGTCCGGTTGCCGCCGCCGTCACCGCGTTCAAGGCCGAGGGCGACCGCTGGTGGATGGCCAGGAGCCTGCGCTATCCGGAGAGACGCGCCTGGAGGCGGGTGACCTGCGAGCCGCGGTCTCCGTGCTCCGGCAGGTGCGGGACATCTCCCGCAGCCTGGGCAACCGGGCGGGGATGGGTCGCGCGCTCGAACTGCCGCGCCACGCGCAGGAGTGAGCCGCGCCGCCCGGTCAGAGGTCGGTGGCGGTCAGCAGGTGCCGGGCGGCGCCGCGGGCCTCGTCGATGCTCTGCTCGAACAGTCTCCTGACCTGCTGGGCGTGCTCGCCCAGCCGAGCGAGATCCGGTACGGTCAGCGCGTCCTCGGCGGTCTCGACGATCAACGCCTCGTACTGCGGGGTCTGCTCCGCCAGCGCCTGCAACTGCCCGTACGCGCGGTAGACGCCGTCGGCCTTGAGCACCTGCCTGGCGTACTCCTCCATGGCTTCGACCCGCCTGGTCAGTGAGAGCTCGGCGACCTTCAGCGCCCCGGTGTACGGGGCGAAGGCGTCCGCCACCTCACTGGGCGGCCGGTCCGGCACGATCCGGCGGTACTCGGCCCTCATCTCGGACAGCCGGACCAGCTTGCGGCCGAGCTGCCATGTCTGGGCAGGGAGCGTCACCGCGTTGTCGATCGAGTCGAGCAGGTGCGCTCGGTTGACGGCGGAGCCGAGCACCGTCTCGGCCGCGTCCTGCGCGCGGCGGAGCAGCGCGCCGCACTCGGCGTCGAGATCCTCGGGCAGGATGAACCGGTCGGTGTGCTCCATGGCCGTCAGGATCCGGCGCCGTTCCCGCCGGCCCTCCGGGTCGGAGATCATCCGGTGCAGGCCGTTGACCAGGATGACCAGCACCACGGCGGAGACCAGCCCGACCGAGCCGGTGAGCGCCGCGACGAGCATCAGGAGTGCGGCGGTGAAGAACAGCGTGCCGGGCCCGGGGCGCCGGGCCGGGGGCATCTCGCCGAGCCGGGCTGCGCGCAGGGCCTGCGGGCCGGCCCCCAGGGCCGAGGAGACCGGGTCGGGCAGCGACGGGTCGATCAGCAGATGCGGGTGACGTCTCCTCGGATCCACGCGGCCTCCTCGTGACGCGGCACAGGCAGGTCCTTCCACTCTCTCCCACAAAGGGAGGTATGGCCATTCTTCGTGTCTGATGTCGGAACGTTCGTCGTTACGGATATCGGCGCCGCCCGTTAACCGAACACTCGCAAACCGACGTATAGGCTGGTGCCGATGAACGACTTCACGCGTTGGATCGATCTTGAAGGCGCCGTCAACGTGCGCGACCTCGGCGGGCTCGCCACGGTGGACGGGGGGACCACACGCTTCGGCCGGGTCTACCGGTCGGACAACCTGCAGGGGCTGACCGGCCGCGATGTCGAGCTGCTCGTCGGTGAGCGCAAGCTCCGTCACGTCGTCGACCTGCGCTCCGGCCCGGAGGTGCACCTGGAGGGCCCGGGGCCGCTCACCGCCCTGCCCGAAGTGAGCATCCACCACCTCACGCTGTTCGCCGAGGGCGGCAGGCACACCGATGTGGAAGCCGACACCATCGACGGCGACAAGGTGCTGCCCTGGACCAGGCGCGACGAGGACGACCTCGCCGAGCTCCGGGTGACCGGCTTCTACTACGGCTACCTCCGCGAACGCCCCGACTCGGTGCTGGCCGCCCTGCGCACCATGGCCCGCGACGACGGCGCGGCCATCGTGCACTGCGCGGCGGGCAAGGACCGCACCGGCGTCGTCTGCGCACTGGCCCTGGAAGTCGCCGGGGCGACCCGCGAAGCCATCGTCGCCGACTACGTCGCCACCGGCGACCGCCTGGAGGACATCCTGGCGCGGCTGCGCGCCAGCGACACCTACCGTGACGACCTCGACTCCCGCCCGGCCGACGAGCACCGCCCCCGGGCCGAGTACATCCAGCACTTCTTGAGCATCCTCGACGACCGCTTCGGCGGCCCGCTGGCCTGGCTCGGCGCGCACGGCTGGACCGAGGCCGACTCGGAGGCGCTCCGCTCTCGTCTGCGCGACTGACGGCGACACCGTAACGGCACAGCGGCGACACCATGAGGGCACCGTAACGGCACCGTAACGGCACCGTGGCCGAGCGCCTCCGGCACCCACCGGAGGCGCCCCGTGTCCCGCCCGGGAACACGCGGGAAACCGCAGCGGCGCCGCACGGGGCGGGCCGGATCCCCGCCTCCGGGCGGACCTCCGGTCCTGTACCGGATCTCCTGCCCCGGGCCGGGGAACGCGTCAGAGGGTGACGACCCGGCGCTCGGCGGCCGACAGCCGGGCGGCCTCCAGCACGGTGAGCGCCTCGACGACCTGCTCGGGATCGACCGGCGGCGGGGCACCCCGCAGGAGACAGTCCGCGACGTCGCGGTAGAAACGCGCGTAGTCGCCGTGCTCGGTGGGGACGGCACGCCGATCGTCACCGGCGCCGAGCGTGCCCCACCGCTCCGGCGGCTCCTCCCCGAAACCGGGCGAGCCCGGGGTCAGGCCGGCGCGGAGCTGCTCCTCCTGGATGTCCAGGCCGTGCTTGACGTACCCCGCCCGCGAGCCGAGCACCCGGAAGCGGGGCCCGAGCCGGGCCGCGACCGCGCTGACCCACAGGTGCGAGCGGGCCCCGCCCGCGTGCGAGAGCGCGATGAAGGTGTCGTCGTCGGAGGTCACACCGGACCGGCGCACGTTGGACTCGGCGTAGACCTCCGAGACCGGGCCGAGCAGACGCACGGCCTGGTCCACCAGGTGGCTGCCGAGGTCGTAGAGCAGACCGGCGACCTCGTCGGCGCCGCCCACCTCCCGCCAGCCGCCCTTGGGCACGGGCCGCCAGCGCTCGAAGCGTGACTCCAGCCGGGTGACCTCACCGAGCTCTCCGGCGGCGACCAGCCGCCGGATGGTCAGGAAGTCGCCGTCCCAGCGGCGGTTCTGGAAGACGGTCAGCATCAGCCCGCGCTCGCGTGCCAGGCGGGCCAGGCCGCCGGCCTCCCCGGCGGTCGCGGCCAGTGGCTTGTCCACCACCACCGGCAGGCCCGCCTCCAGGGCGGCCTCGGCCAGCGGGACGTGCGTGCGGTTGGGGGAGGCCACCACGACCAGGTCGGTGGAGCCGAACAGGTCGGAGGCGTCGCCGACCGCCCGCGCGCCGTACCTCCCGCTCACCTCGGCGGCCCGCCCGGGATCGCGGGTGACCACCGCGGACAGTCGCAGCCCGGGGGTCGCCGCGATCAGCGGGGCGTGGAAGAACGCCCCGGCCACGCCGTACCCGACGAGACCGACGCGCAGGTCAGTCACCGCGCCGCTCGTCGCGCTCGGCGAGGAACGCCTCGAACTGGGCGGCGAGCTCCTCACCGGTGGGCATCTCCGCGGTCTCGGCGATGAGGCTCTCGCGCGCGGCCCCGGCGGCGAACGCGTCGTACTGCTGCTCCAGGCCGGTGATGGCGGTGGACAGCTCCTGGGAGGCCGCGATCTGCTCGGCGATCTCGGCGTCGGTCTTCTCCGCGGCGTCGCGCAGGCCGTCGAGTGGGAAGACCAGGCCGGTGCCCTTGGTGACGGCCTCCAGCGCGGTCACCGCGGCGGCCGGATACTCGGCCTGGGCGAGGTAATGGGGGACGTGCACGGCGTAGCCGAGGGCGTCGTGCCCCTGCGCGCCGAGCCGGAACTCGATCAGCGAGGCCACGCTGCCCGGCACCTGGACCCGGCCGAAGGCACTGGTCTGGCCGGCGACGAGCTCGGGACGGGTGGCGTGCCCGGTGACACCTAGCGGGCGGGTGTGCGGCACGGCCATCGGGATGCCGTGCGTGGTCACCAGCTTGCCGACACCGAGCCGGGTGACCAGCGCGCCGACGGCCGCGGTGAACAGCTCCCACTCGCGGTCGGGCTCGGGGCCGCTCAGCAGCAGGAACGGCGTGCCCGTGGTGTCGTGGGCGAGGCGCAGGTCGATCCGGGGGCTCTCCACCTCCACCCACCGGTCGGTGTCGAAGGTCATGATGGGACGCCGGGACCGGTAGTCGAGCAGGCGGTCCACGTCGAAGGTCGCGACGACCCGGTGCTCCAGCTCGTCGAGCAGGTGGGCGATGGCGAGCCGACCGGCCGCGCCCGCGTCCACGAACCCGTCGAAGTGGTAGAGCAGCACCGGATCGGTCAGCTCGGGGACGTCTCCGTCGAGCCGGTAGAGATCCGTCGGGTCGAACACCGTGTTCCAGCCTTTCGTCGGTCGTCTCTTCAGCTCCAACCCGTGGGGCGTCCGCTGAATTCCGCCTACCCTCGGCGATCACAGGCACCCTATCGGGGCAGAATGGCTCACATGCAGCCTGACCCTGAGCTTGAGGAGTTCGCAACCCGGCTGTTCGACCTGGCCAGGTCCGGGGAGACGGCGCGGCTGCGCGCCTACGTCGAGGCCGGGGTCCCGGCCGACCTCAGCAATGACAAGGGGGACACGCTGCTGATGCTCGCCGCCTACCACGGCCACGCCGAGACGGTCCGGGTGCTGGCCGCGCTGGGCGCCGATCCGGGCCGGGCCAACGACCGCGGCCAGACACCGCTGGCGGGTGCGGTCTTCAAGAAGGAACCCGAGGTGATCCGGGCACTGCTCGACGCCGGCGCCGACCCCGACCTGGGCAGTCCCTCGGCGACCGAGACGGCCCGGATGTTCGGTCAGGAGGAGTACCTGAGGTGGTTCGGGCACTGAAGCGGGCGGTCCGTATCCGGTTGTTTACTGATGTATAGGAAAACCATGCCTCATGGGCCATTCTTGGGGGGTGGGAACTACTACTACCCGTAGGTTCGGCCTACCCCTTCGCCTTCCCCGGTTGTCCTGTCCGTTCCCGAGCGAGGTGAACCCGCATGTGGAAAGGGTCGACGCGGAAACCCTGGACTGGCTCGTCACCTCGGGGATCCCGCAGGACGCCGAGACGGTGGAGCGCTTCCGGACCGCGAAGTACGGCTGGTTGGGGGCCAGGACGTACCCCTATGCCGAGTACCACACGCTGCGCCTGGTGACCGACTGGTGCGTGTGGCTGTTCGCCTTCGACGACGCCTTCTGCGAGTCCGACCGGCGCGCCGCCGAGATCGCCCGCGCGCTGCCCCAGCTCATCGCCGCCCTCGACGACCTGGAGTTCGGCCAGGAGGTGGACGACGTCTTCGCCAGGTCGCTGCTGGACATCAAGGGCAGGATCATCGCGTACGGCGACGGCGACCGGCTCGACCGGTGGCGGGCCGTCACCAAGGACTACCTCTTCGCCCAGGTGTGGGAGGCGGCCAACCGCGACGACGAGGTGGTGCCGCCGCTGGACGACTACATCTTCATGCGGCGGCGCACCGGCGCCATGCTCACGGTCTTCGCGCTCATCGACGTCGCCACCGGCCTCCCCCTCACCCCCGCCGAGTGGCGCCATCCCGCGGTGCGGGCCGTCACCGAGAGCGCCAACGACGTCGTCGTCTGGGACAACGACCTGATCTCGTACGCCAAGGAGAGCGGCGAGGGCAACTCCCGCAACAACCTGGTGAG
This sequence comes from Streptosporangium becharense, assembly GCF_014204985.1. Lineage (NCBI taxonomy): Bacteria > Bacillati > Actinomycetota > Actinomycetes > Streptosporangiales > Streptosporangiaceae > Streptosporangium > Streptosporangium becharense. Next base: position 6,059,333 of record NZ_JACHMP010000001.1, read on the forward strand.
CGTGCTGGTCCGGCACCGGGGCTGCTCGCGGCAGGAGGCCATGGACATGATCGGTGAGATGCGCGACCGCGCCGTCGACGATATGGTCGCCTTCCGCCCCGCCCTGGAGGCGCTCGGCTCCGAGGCGGTGAACGCCTACCTGCGGGGCCTGGAGTCGTGGGTCAGCGGGAGCGTCGACTACTCACTGACCAGTTCCCGCTACACCGCGGCCTGGCAGGCGCACGAGCGCTCACCCGCCGAGCGGTGACCGGAGGACGGCCGCCCCGGGGTGACCCGGCGGTGACCCGGGTCGGCCGCCTCGCACGGTCCACAGTGCTGACCCGGGTCGGCCGCCTCGCACGGCTCACAGCCGGGGAGTCCGGTCCTCCTCCTGATCTCCCAGCGCGAGCTCGATCAGCTCGTCCAGGTCGAGTCTCCGGCCCCGGGCGAAGGCCTCCTCGTGGGCCTCGTCGCCGAGGATCCGCCGGCACTCCTTGACGCAGCGGTCGTGCTCGGAGTTGAAGAACGGGGAGTTCATCTGCGGCATGCCGAAGGTCCGCCAGTTGGCCTGGCCGCCGCCCATCAGCTGAGCCGCGAGCAGCGGCTGGCCCGACTCCAGCGCCTGCCTGGCCACCACCTCGATCGCCAGGCCGATGCCGAGCACGTCGTGGAAGTAACGCTTGATCCGTAACGACTCGCGGGCGTTCGACATGGCCTCGGCGGTGCGGCCCATCGCCTGGTGGACGCTGGCCAGCGCGTACATCGCGTACGAACGCAGCCACAGCTCGCCGCGCTGCGTGCAGACCGCGATGCAGTCGCGCAGCAGCACCTCGGCCTCGGCCGGGTCGTTCTGGATGAGCAACACCATGGACAGCTCGACGATCGAGGGCAGCAGGCCCGGATTGAGCTCGCGACCGCTCTTGTGGAACTCGATCGCCACACCCAGCAGCGCGCTGGCCTTCTGCAGGTCGTTCTGGAGGAACGCGGCGGTACCGAGCATCTTGGTGGCGAGGATGACCGCCCCGGAGTCGCCGACCCTGACCGCGTCCGAGCTGCACTTCTCGGCCGCCTCGATCACCCCGCCGATGTCGCCTTGCGCACTGTGCACGTAGGACAGCACCCACAGCGCCTTGCACCGCTCCGGGCTGGGCTGGGACGCCTGCTCCAGTGTCTTCTCCAGGTAGAGCCGGCCCTCGCGGGCCAGCCCGCAGGCCACCCACATGAACCACAGGGACGACAGCAGCCGCAGCCCCGCCTGCACCTCACCGGGGGTGCGCAGGCAGTAGTCGAGGGCGACGCGGATGTTGTCGTGCTCGTGGCGCATGCGGACGTACCAGTAGACCTGGCGGGCACCCGACCAGGCGTCCTCGCTCCGCTTGGCCAGCTGCAGGTAGTAGTCGCGGTGCTTGCGCCTGATCTGCTCGGTCTCGCCGAGCTTGCTCAGCCACTCCTCGCCGTACTGCCGCAGGGTGTCGATCAGCCGGTAGCGGTGCCCGGAGGGCGTGCCCTCGCTGAGGAGGATGGACTTCTCCACGAGACTGGAGATCAGATCCATGACGTCGGCCGCGGGCAGGCTGTCACCGGCGCAGACGTAGCGGGCGGCGTCGAGTTCGAAGTCGCCGGCGAAGACCGACAGCCGGGCCCACAGCAGCCGTTCGGCGGGCTCGCACAGCTCGTGACTCCACCCGATCGCGGCACGCAGGGTCTGGTGCCGGGGCAGCGCCGTGCGGCTGGCCCCCGCGAGCAGGCTGAACCGGTCGGCCAGCAGGCCGAGGATCTGCTCCACCGACAGCGCGCGCATCCGGACCGCGGCCAGCTCGATGGCCAGCGGGATGCCGTCGAGACGGCGGCACAGCTCGGCCACCGGGCCGATGTTGTGCTCGTCCAGCACGAAGTTGGGCACCACGGCGCTCGCCCGCGCGACGAAGAGCTGCACCGCCTCGTTGGTGAAGACGTTCTCTCCGGGGGAGTCACCCGGGACGGTCAGCGGCGGGATGGTGACCGTGTGCTCGCCCCTGGCGTTGAGCGACTGACGGCTGGTCGCCAGGATCGTCAGACCCCTGGCGGTGCTCAGCAGCTCGTCGAAGAGCATCGCGCAGGCGTCGACCAGATGCTCGCACGTGTCGATGATCAGCAGGAGCTCGCGGTCGCCCAGCCACTCGACCAGCGTCTCGTTCGCCGACCGGGAGGACTGGTCGGCGATGCCCAGCGCCGAGGTGATCGTGTGGCGGACCATCCCCGAATCCTGCAGGCGGGCCAGGTCGGCGAACCAGACGCCGTCCTTGAACTCGCCGCGCATCTGGTGCGCGATCCGCAGCGCGGTGCGCGACTTGCCGACGCCTCCGATGCCGGTCACCGTGACCAGCCGGTGCTCCTGAAGCCGGTGCCGGAGGGTCGTGAGCAACCGAGTCCGCCCGACGAAGCTGGTGAGCTCGTTGGGGAGATTGCCGTCTCGCCGCCATCCTGCTGGCGTTGTCATGGCGCCTCACGGGGGTAGCTGACACCTGCCTCCGGCATCGTACCCCCTGGGTCTACGGCTGTCCCCGGCCTCCGGACGCGCGAGGGCGGGCTCTTCGGCCGGCCTCCTTCCCCGGCGGCCCCCGGGAGCCCCGCCGGGGACCCGCCGGGAGAACCCGCCGGAGCTCTGCCGGAAGACCTGCCGGGCGGCCCCCGGGGAGCCTCATGGACGGCTCGCCGGGATCCGCGGGGACGGCTTCCCGGGCGGTCCTGCGAGGCGGGAAACGGTGTGCCGGCACGGTGGCTAGCATGGTCGCGTGACAGTTCATGAGCCCGACGATCTGCGTCCCGTCGACCTCACGGACGACGGCCCGCCGATCCTGCCCGACCAGACGGCCGACGACACCGACCTCGGATGGGGTGACTGGCGCCAGGCCGACGACGACGCCCGACTGCTGGAGGAGCGTCCTCCGCACTGGGGCTGACCCCGGCGTCTCCGCGGCGGCCGGGTCTCCCGGGGGCTTCTTCCTTCCGCGGGCGGACGACCCGAAGCCCGCGGAAGGAGGGAGCCCCCGGGAGACCGCTAGGAGACGACGTCCTTGCGGCGGAAGCGGCGGAAGGCGAAGGCGACCAGGATCGCCGAGTAGGTGATCGACACGGCGACCCCCTTGAGCATCCCGTCGTATTCGGGTTGCGGCGCCAGCGCGTCCAGCCACGCGGTGTTCCAGAACGTGGGAAGGAACTCCCGCAGCGAGCCGAGCGCCTCGACCGCTTGCAGGATGGTGCTGACGATGACCAGGCCGACCGCGCCGCCGACCGCCCCGAGCGGGGAGTCGGTGCCGACGGAGAGCAGGAAGGCCAGCGAGGCGACGACGAACTGACTGACCAGCGCGTACCCGATGACGACGGCGAACTGCGGCAGCACGTCGAAGGCGGGGATGATCTCACCGGTCCCCGGGACCCGGACGTCGTTCCAGCCGAAGGCGAGGGTCCCGGCCAGCAGCGCCATCAGCGGCAGGCAGATCACCGCCGCCGCCGAGTAGCCCATCGCGACGATCAGCTTCTGGCGCAGCAACCGGTCACGCGGGACCGGCGCGGCCAGCAGGTAACGCAGCGACGACCAGCTCGCCTCCCCGGCCACGGTGTCGCCGCAGAACAGCGCCACCGCGACGACCAGCAGGAAGTTCGCCGACACCGACAGTGCGAACGCCCCGAAGTTCAGCGCGCCTTCGGTCGCGAGGTCGGAGATGCGCAGGCTCGCGGCCTGCTGACCGGAGCCCGCGCCGAGCTTGAACGCGATCACCAGGATCCACGGCAGCGCGAGCAGCAGGCCGAACATCACCAGGGTGCGGCGCCGCTTGAACTGGCGGACCACCTCCACGCCGAGCGGGAGCGTCCGCCCCGGCGCGTACCCGCGCGCCGCGCCGTTCTCACCGGGGTCGTTGTCCCGGTCTCTGCGCTGCGCGGGATCGTCCTCACGGGTGTTCCTCCCGCCGGTCCCAGTGGTGTCGCCCGCCGGTGGGCCGGCCACCGCGGAGGCGGGGCCGGATCCGTTCGGTGAACCGCCGCCCGCCGTACCGCCGGAGAGGGCGGCCGGGTGGGAACCGTTGACGTCGCTCACGCCTTGTCTCCGATCAGGTCCAGGAAGACGTCCTCAAGCCGGGTGCTCGAGCCGCCCGCGGCGGCACCGCCCTCCAGCAGCTCGCTGACCGGGCCGGCCGTCACCAGGCGCCCGCGCCGCATGACCACCACGTGGCTGCAGGTCTGCTCCACCTCCGCCAGCAGGTGACTGGAGACGATGACCGTGCGGCCCCGCGCGGCGTAGCGGATCAGGACCTCGCGCATCTCGCGGATCTGCGGCGGGTCGAGACCGTTGGTGGGCTCGTCGAGGACCAGCAGGTCGGGCAGGCCGAGCATCGCCTGCGCGATGGCCAGCCGCTGGCGCATGCCCTGCGAGTACGTGCGGACGGCGCGTTCCAGCGCGTTCCCGAGCCCGGCGATCTCCAGGGCCTCGTCGAAGTGGGCGTCCCCGGCCGGCCGGCCGGTGGCCTTCCAGTACAGCTCGAGGTTGTCGCGGCCGTTGAGGTGCGGCAGGAAACCCGGCCCCTCGACGAACGAACCGAGCCTGGACAGCACCGGGGCACCGGGGACGACCCGGTGGCCGAAGATCCTGATCTCGCCGCCGTCGGGGTGGATCAGGCCCATCATCATGCGCAGGGTGGTGGTCTTGCCCGCCCCGTTGGGGCCGAGCAACCCCAGCACCTGGCCGTGCTCGACGGTGAACGACAGGTCGTCCACCGCCCGTTCCCCGTTGCGGTACGCCTTGGTCAGGCCGGAGATCCGCAGCGGCACCGACTCCAGGGCCGGGTCGTGCTCGTCGGCGGCGCGGCGACGCCCGGTCAGGGCGACCGCGATCGCGACCGCGATCGAGAGCAGCGGCAACGCCCAGGTCCACCACACAGGACCGGTGGAGGGCGTGCGCAGGGTCGTGTAGACGGGGACGGTCACGGCGGGCGAGGCCAGGCCGACCGTGTAGACGGCCGGGGCGGAGGGGGTGCTGTAGCCGAGGTCGGTGGTGGTGAACGCGACCCGCAGCCGGTGCCCGACGTCGAAGCGATGGTCGACGGCGGGCAGGGTCACGGTGGCCTCGCCGGTGCCGTCCGCGGAGAGGGCGATCCTGGCGGGGGCGACGAGCCCTTCGGGCAGGATCGGCGCCTGGGTGTCGCCCGCGACGTCGTAGAGCTTGGCGAACAGCGTCACCTCACCCGCCGCGCGGGAGGCGCCGTCGGTCTCCGTGTTCCCGGTGTCCGCAGTGTCCGTGGTGTTCCCGGTGTCCGCGTTGTCCGTGGTGTTCTCGCCGCTCCCGGCGTCCTTCTCCGTGGTCTCGATGTCGCCGGTGCTCTCCTTCTCCGTGGTCCCGGTGCCGGCCGCCTCCGCGGTCACCCGGACCTTCACCGTGGAGCTTCCGGTGACCTGGAGCGGAGCCGTCAGCGGGGCCGAGTCGAAGGCGGCGCTCTGCCCGGCCATGTCGACCGACAGATTCAGATTGGCGCCGAGACCGCCGAAACCGGGCACCGCGGAAATCGAGGAGGGGGAGCCGCCGGGCGGGTTGGCCACCGGCTGGTCAGGCCCGCTGAGCGGCACGGAGGTCCGGTCGGTGCCCGACAGGCCCGCGTAGGCCGGGGCGATGGCGTGCAGCTGGACGGGGCGGCGGGTGCCGGGGTCGCGTCCCCCGTCACGGGTGACGGTGAAGACTCCGGCCGGCTGGGCCGCGCCTGAGTCCTTCTTCAGGTGACGGTCGAACCAGCCGAGGGTCTTCTCGTGCAGCCAGTCGACCTCCCCGTTGCCGCCGTCGTGGCCGCCGTCGAACCAGGCGACCTCGACCGGGGCGCCGGTGGCGGCGATCGCGCGGGCGTTGGCGTCGGCGTGACCCAGCGGGAACAGCGAGTCGCGCTGCCCCTGGAGCAGCAACGTCGGAACCCTGATCTTCCCGGGGACCGAGATCGGACTGGACCTGCGCAGCGTCTCCACCGCAGCCGCGCTCGCCCGGCCTTCCTCGGCGACCTGCTGGTACATGTCACAGATCTCCGGCAGGAAACGACCGCAGCGGACCTCCTGCGGCGTGGGCGGGTTCACCGCGGGTCGCGCCGGGCTTTCCCCGTCGCCGGTGTCCCCTGCGTCCCCTGCGTCCCCGGTGTCCCGCGCGCTCCGCGCACCAAGCCCGGCCAGCGCGGACGCGTCCGGCGTGGGGCCGCCCCGGCTGAAGAACAGCCCGGCCCACATGCGCTTGAACACCCCGTTCTCCGGGCCTCGCCCGGTGGCGTCGGGGAACAGCGCGTCGGCCAGGTCGTACCAGGTGATCTGAGGGACGATCGCGTCGATCCGGGAGTCGTGGGCCGCCGACATCAGCGCGATGGCCCCTCCGTAGGAGCCGCCCGCCACGCCCACCCGCGGATCGCCGGCCGCGTCGAGCAGGACCTCGGGCCGCCGCGCCACCCAGTCGACCAGCTGCCGGACGTCCTTGACCTCGTAGTCGGGGGAGTTCAGCGCGATCTGCCCGGTGGAACGGCCGAAGCCGCGCGCCGACCAGGTCAGCACGGCGTATCCCTCACCGGCGAGGCGTACGGCCTCGGCCCTGACGCTCTGCTTGCTGCCGCCGAAGCCGTGCGCGAGCAGCACCGCCGGGGCCTTCCCACCACCGGCGGGCGGGAAGAAGCTCGTGTCCAGGGTGACCCGCTGGTCGTCCCGGGGCCCGTCGACCACTGTGATCATCTGGTTCTGGGCCCGTACCGCCGGCGTCGACGGCCACACCAGCCAGGCCGCGACGCCGACCACCAGCACGGCCACCACCGCGACCCAGGTGGCCCGCCCTCCCGCACGTCTCATGCCGAGAGCTTACTGACCGCAGCCAAAGCGCTCCTGAGACGCTTCTCAGGTCGCCGCCGCGGTGATCATCCAGGCAGGAGGGGGTGAGCCGGTCTTATCCATCAGGGATATCCCCGATTGCGGACCAAGGTAAAGGGCGGGCATCATTGCGACGCGTGAATCCAGTAGTGCGCCTCCGAAGAAGAGCCACCTCAGCGATCGAGTGGGCTCTGCCGTATTGGACGCGAGGCAAAGCCGGCCGGGAAACCCCCGAGGATCTTTTCCGGGTCCTCTATCTCGGATGGCTGGTGGCCTTCTCCTTCAAGGTGCTCGGAGCGTCCTGGGACGTCTCCTGGCACTTCAAGTGGCTCCGCGACGACCTCGCCCCGCCGCACCTGCTCAACAGCGTCGGTACGGTCATCGTCCTGACGCTCACGATCGTCCATGTCTACACCGGTTACGGCGTCGACAGGACATCGCAGCGTCTCATCACCTGGGGCACGGGTGTCTTCCTGGTGGCCGTTCCACTGGACCTGATCAACCACCGGATCAACGGGCTCGACATCACCTCGTGGAGCCCGTCCCACATGATGCTGTACATCGGCACGCTCTTCATGATCTTCGGGGTGGTCCGCGGGTGGTTCATGGGTGCGCCTCCCGGGCGGATGCGCACCCTGGTCCTGGGCGGGTTGTTCGTCTTCCTCTTCGAGAACGTCTGGTTCCCGGCCCAGCATCAGGAGTACGGCGTCTACAGCATCGCCGCCTGGGACCGCGGCGAGCCGGAGGCCGAGCCGATCCTGATCAAGTTCGCGGCCGACCAGATCGGCCTGCCGGTGACCGACAGGGCAGTGGCGCTGCACTTCGCGCTGCCCGTCCCCGACCAGCTCTACCCGCTCTACGCCGCGATGGCCGCGATGATCGTCGCCGTCTGCGCACGCGCGATGATCGGCCGGATGTTCTCCGCCACCGCCGTGATCGGCGCCTACCTCGTCTTCCGTACCCTGATCTGGCCGCTGCTCGCGGTCGCCGACTTCCCGCGCTCCGCGGTGCCGGTCTTCCTGATCGCCGGGGCGCTCGCCGTCGACCTGGCGTTCCTGCTCAGGAACCCGGTGGCCAGGGCCGTGATCGGCTCGGTCGGCACCACCCTGGTGCTCGACCAGGCGCTGCGTTTCCAGAACGCGATGTTCATGTCGCCGCCGCTGGTGTCTCCCGCGACCATGGTGATCGGAGGGGCCGGGATCATGGCCCTGTGGCTGGCGGCCGAGTGGTCGCTCGGCCGCTACCGGCTCCGCTTTCAGGACAGCGAGGCCGTGGTCAGCGCCACCGCCACCCCGTAGGCCAGCCCCATCACGGTGACCTCCGCCGCCGCCCACGCCGCGACCGCCGTCGCCCGCCGCTCCGCGATGAGCGGCAGCAGGCGGAACCGGATGTGGGCGGCGAACGGGATCAGCAGCACCACGCACACCGTCTTGGCGACCACCAGCAGGCCGTACTCGCGCTCCAGGAGCGCCCCCGGCAGCTCCACGCCCGGGGTCAGTGCCATCGTCGCCAGGCCGTTCACCAGGCCCGAGACGCTCACCAGGACCAGTGCCAGGGTCGCCAGCCGGGAGAACTTCGGCAGCACCCGCGCCAGCAGCTCCCGGTCTCGGGCGACCAGAAGAATGATCACGATGAGGCCGCCGGTCCACGCCGCCGAGCCCATCACGTGCAGCTCCATCGAGATCATGATGGGGTCGTGCCAGACCGAGTCGACCGCGTGGCCGGTGACCGGGATCGGCAGCAGCCCGAAGAAGGCGATCACGATCCGCAGCTCGGCCGGGACCTTCTCGCCGAACCGCACCGCCAGCAGCCCGATCCCGGCGTAGACCAGCGCACAGGCGGCGGTGAAGAGCATCCCCTGACCCGCGCCGACCGTGTCGACGTACTCGGCGATCATGCCCGGCGTCGGGATCGTGCCGGGGTTCAGCTCGGCGGTCTGGAACACGATGACCACCAGCGCCAGCACCGCCCACGCCCAGGCGAACGTCACCGCCATCGGCCGTGCCCGGCGCAGCACCGGCTCGGTCAGCTCCGGGTCGTCGAACCCCAGCAGCTTCGGCAGCAGGCTCAGCCCCACCACCGCCACCGTCGCCAGATCCAGCAGCACCCGCAGCACCGGCAGGCCGTACTCCACCAGCGGCCCGGGGATGGCGATCCCCGGCACGGCCTCCTGGGCGCCGAAGGCCGTCGCGGCCAGCACGGACAGCACGGCTCCCGACACGAACCCGCCGACCACCAGCCTCCTGGCGGTGCCGGCTCCGGAGGCCCGCTCCACGGTGACGGTCATCCCGCGTTCCCCTGCTCTCTCGTGCGGCGCAGCGCGACGACGGTGGCACCGCCCAGGACGACGAGGGCGACCGCGATCCACAGCACGGCCATCCCGGCCCCGCCGTTCTGCGCGGCCTCGGCGGCCTGGGCGCCCAGGTCGGGCTGCTGCGGAGCGGGCACGGAGGCCGCCGGGACGGGGGCGGCGGACGCCTGCCCGGCGGCGGGGCCCGGAGCGGTCAGCGTGAAGGCGATCTTGCTGGAGACCGGGTGTCCGTCGGAGGAGAGGATCCGGTAGCCCACCACGTACTCCCCGGCGGGGCCGAGGGGCTTGACGCCGACGCTGACCTTCTCCTTGTCGACGGTGGTCTTCCCGTCCTCCCACCGGGCGCCGTCCGGGCCGGTCACGCTGATCTGCGCGAAGCCCTGCCGGACGGGCTGGTCGAAGGTCAGCGTGATCTGCCGCGGCCCGGCGGTCAGCTCGGCGCCGTCCTTGGGGTCGCTGCCGATCAGCACGTTGTGAGCCTGCGCCGGTGCGACCGCGCCGAGCAGCGCGGCGCACACCAGCAGCAGGACCGTTAGTAGCCGCCTCACCGGTCGTGGCCTTCCGTTGGGTTCCTCATGACCCTGACATGGTCCCACCACCGTCCGGCGCCCGGGAATCGTGCCTGCCATCTCTCGTCTGAAGCGAGCCTCATCACCCGTCAAGGGCTGTCAAGCACCTTTTCGCAGGTCAGATGGGGTGTCGGTGAGACCCCCACTTTCATCGGCCGGCACGGGGATGCGGACATATCAGTCAACTGGCACGAAAGCGGCTGTTATCGGGACGAAGGGGGCTTGCAAGGGGTCTCGCCTAGAAAGTTCACAAGCACCACGAAACAGACACGAGATGGAGTTACCTCTAATGATCACTTTCAAGAACGCCCTCGCCGCCGCCGCCATCGTCGCCTCCACGTTCGCCCCCGCGGCGATGCTGGCCCAGCCCGCCGGTGCCGCCGTCGGCACCACCGGCACCGCGGTCGTCTCGGCCGACGCCTCGTCGACGTTCCTCGCGCAGGACTGCAGGAAGCGCGGCAAGTGCCGCAATAATAACAACAACAATAACAACAACAACGGTGGCAGGAACAACAACAACAATAACAACAACAACAACGGCGGTGGGAACAACAACAACAATAACAACAACAACAACAACGGCGGTGGGAACAACAACAACAATAACAACAACAACGGCGGTGGGAACAACAACAACAATAACAACAACAACAACGGCGGTGGGAACAACAACAACAATAACAACAACAACAACGGCGGTGGGAACAACAACAACAATAACAACAACAACTAGGTCCGGCTCCCGGGTTCCCTCGTCACCCTCGTGGTCGATGAACCGGTGAGCGGTTGGGGCGGGACTGACAGGCGACAGCGGCAGGCACCCCCTACCGAATGAAGGAAAAGCGGAAACCCCGCACCGTGGTCTGGTCACCCGGTGCGGGGTTTCCGCCGTTCGGGGCCGCACCGTGTCGAAACACGGTGCGGCCCTCGTCGTGTACGCGCTCCGGGAGTTCCTTTTCTCCGGGCTCTCCTTCCTTCCGGCTCCATCCCGTGAGCTCCGCCCCGTTCTTCTCGGGGAATTCCAGGGTTCGGGCCCGTCTTCCCCCGCAGCCCTTTCCCCGGCCTGCCCTTTTCCGGGATCGCCTTCTCCGGGAATCGGATTCTCCGGATCCCCCTTCCTCGGGTACGCCTCCTCCCGGAGTCCGGTTCTTCGTCATCCCCGGCCTTCCCCCGGACGGCGACGATCCCGGACGGCGACCCGCGGCCGTCACCGTCCACCGTCCACCGTCGGCCGTCACCCTCCACCCACCGCCCTCCGCCGTCGTTCGTTGCCGTCCACCGAGTCCTGCGGCGGGCCGGGCCAGGCATGACCGGATATGTTCGGCTGCCGGTGGAGCCTGACCGGCGGTCGAGGTCCTCGGCCGTCAGCCTGCGGAGGTGTGAGGTCCCGGGTGTCGGGATGAGGTCCTTCACCCGGCGTGGTATCCGGGCCATCCCCCGCCCACTCGGTGACTCCGCCGTCGCCGACGGTGATGCCATCCTGCGGTGATGACACCGGTAGTGCCCCGGCCCCTCCTGGGGGCCGTGCTCCTGCTGTTCGTCGGCGCCGCGTGGGGATCGGCGTTTCCGCTGATGAAGGACCTCATCACCCGCATGCCGGTGGCCGACGTCCTCGCCGAGAGGTACGGTGTCGCGGCGCTCGTCCTGGTGACGCTCCGTCCCGGCTGTCTGCGCGGCCTGGCCCGCGGCACCTGGCCGGCCGGCCTGGCGCTCGGCCTGTTGTTCGGCGTCGGGCAGACCGCGCAGGCGATGGCCCTGCACGACCTGCCCGCGCCGGTGTCGGGATTCGCGGTCGGTTCGTACGTGGTGATCACGCCGGTCCTCGGGCTGGTCCTGTTCGGTGTCGCGATCTCCGGCAGGGTCTGGGCCGCGGTGCTGCTGGCCCTGGCCGCGATGGCCGTCTTCGTCCTGCTACGGGAGGCGGAGGACGACGTCGTCTCCCTGTCCGCGCTGGCGGTCACCCTGCTGTCGGCGGTGCTGTACGCGATCCACACGCTGGTGTTCGGCACCTCCGCCGCGGCGCGACGCAACGCCTACGCCGTCACGGTGATCCAGCTCGGCACCATCGCGGTCATGACCGGTCTGCTCGCCGTACCGGACGGCCTCGCGCTGCCCGGCACCCCCTCGGACTGGGCTGCCCTCGGGCACCTGGCCGTCGTGGCCTGCGCCTTGGGCTTCCTGGCCCGCTCCTACGGCCAGGTCCACGTCCCGCCGGTACCCGCCGCGGTCATCCTGTCGGCTCAGCCGCTCTGGGCGACCGGGCTGGCCGTCGCCGTCCACGGTGAACCGCTCACCGCGAGCGTCCTGCTGGGCGGGGGACTGGTGGCACTGGCCATGCTCCTGGCCGTACCGCCCGGAGGACCGTTCAGAGCAGGTCGGCGGGGAAGACGCCGAGTTCCCTCGCGGTGGCGGCGCCGACCAGTTCGGCCATGCGAGCGCGGCTCAGCACCCGCCGATGCACGGTCACCTGGGTGGACAGCCCGTCCAGGAGAGAAATGATCCGCCAGGTGGTGCCCTCGGGGTCGTCACAGACGAACAGCCCCGACCGGACACCGTCCTCGATGACCGCGCGTAGCGCCTGCCTCCACCGCAGGCCGATCCCGCGTGAGGTCTCCTCCAACTCGGGGTTGCGCATCGACTCCGCCCGAGCGTCGATCCACAGAGCCCACGACTTGGACTTGCCGGTGGGGGCGTAGAGCCGGATCAGGGCCCGTAACCGGTCGAGCGGGGAGCCGCCGGACTCCTCGATCTTGGCGAGCGCCTCCAGGTCGAGCTGGGCGGCGTAGGAGAACGCCTGGGCGAACAGTTTCTCCTTGGTCTCGAAATGATAGAAGAGCAGCGCCTGACTGACCCCGGCGGCCTGGGCGATATCCGCGGTACGGGTATGCCCGAATCCCCTGGCCGCGATGACATCGCAGGCGGTCCGCAGCAGATCTTCACGACGTAATCGCCCAAATCCCCGTGTCACGAAAGAACATTAGCGGGTAAATATCACGTTAGTCGGCGCGGGGTATGCGCAATACGAAGCGCGCACCGCGGGTACTGTCCTCGACCTTCAGGGTGCCGCCGTGGGATTCGGCGACCTCCCTGGCGATCGGCAGTCCCAGCCCGGTGCCGCCGGCGTCCCGGTTGCGCGCGGCGTCCAGCCGGGTGAACCTCCGGAAGACCAGCTCCCGGTACTCCGGCGGGATGCCGGCGCCGTCGTCCAGCACCTCCAGCACCGCCGTGCCGTCCTCCCCGGCCACGCGCACCCCGACCCGCGAGATGGCGTGCCGCTCGGCGTTGTCCAGCAGGTTGGTCAGTAACCGCGCCAGCCGGAGCCGGTCGCCGGTCACCATCACTCCGGATTCGAGGTCCCGAACCACCTCGACGCGACGTCTGCGGCGGTCCAGCTCGTCACCGACCAGTGTGCCGAGGTCGATGCGTTCCCTGGCGGCGGGAATCCCGGAGTCGAGCCGGGCGAGCACCAGCAGGTCCGAGACGATCGCCTGGAGCCGGTCCAGGCTGGCGAGCATCTCGTGGGCCTTCGACTTCCAGTCGACGTCCTCGGGATAGTGCAGCGCCTCCTCCACCTGGGCACGCATCGCGGTCAGCGGGCTGCGCAGGTCGTGCGACGCGTCGGAGGCGAACCTGCGCTGCTGCTCCGCCGCGGCCTCCAGCCGGTCCAACGTCTGGTTGATGGTCTCGGCCAGTTGCCTGATCTCGTCCCGCGCGGGCGGAACCGGCACCCGGCGACCCAGGTCGGTCGCGGTGATCTCCTCCAGTTCCCTCCGGATCGCCCGCACCGGTTCCAGCGACCCGGTCACCGTCCGGTAGGCGCCGATCCCCGACATCGCCACCCCCAGCAGGGAGGAGCCGACGATGACGGCGAACAGGCCGGAATGCGCGTACCAGGGGACCGGGGTGGCGGTGGCGTAGATCATCCAGTCGCCGCCGGGGTCGGAGATCCGGAAGGCCACGATCTTCACGCACCTGCGGGGGAAGTGAGGGGCGTCGCAGATTCTGCGGTCCTGTCTGACGACGGTGCTCGGCGGAACGAAGTCCGCCACCCGTGGGGCACCGACCAGGTTCCGGGTCGACGAGACGATCCGCCCCTGAGGGTCCAGCACCTGGATGCCGCTGGTCCTGCCCTCGGGGAGCACCTGGGGCAGCCTGCCGCTCTTGATGAGGTGGACGACCTCAAGCGCCCCGCTCGCGGCCTCCTCCGTCCGGTAACCGCCCGCCAGGCCGTACAGGGAGATCGTGGCCACGACGGTGAGGGCCAAGCCGGACGCCACGGCCGTCACCATGGCGATCAGCGTCAGCCGGAGTCTCACCGACCACGCGTTCCGCCTGAACACTTCACTCTCCCGGCACGAACGATCATCCCAGGCGGATTAATTGCCCTTTCCTGGCCATCCATGGCCAAGCAGTGGCAAAGATCGCCCCACCATCCGCTGTGGAGTGCCGCTCCGGGCGACCGATCCGCCGGCCGGGCTCGGCAGCGGGTTCACCCGGGCCTGCCCGGACCGGTGCTGAAGAACCGGTTCACCCAGGCCCGCCCAGGCCTGCCCATGCACGCCCGGACCGGCGCAAACCGGTGCGGAACAGCCGGTTCAGGTGGGTTCGCCCGATCTGACGTGGAACAGCCGGCTCACGCGGGCCTGCCCAACTCGGCGCGGAACAACCGGTGCACGTTGCCGCCCAGGATCTTCACGATCTCGTCGTCGGCGAACCCGTGCCCGACCAGCGCCTCGGTCACCAGCGGCAACCCGGCCGGCCCGGCCAGCCCGGGCAGCGTCGCGTACACGTCCACCTCCCCGTACCCCAGATCCTCACAACACGGCGGCGTCACATCGTGCAGCACCTCCCGCACGAAATCCGGCCCCAGCCCCACATGATCGATCCCGGCCACCCCCGCCACATGCGCGATGTGCTCCACCAGCCGATCCACTCCCCGCGCCGCCGGATCCGCCGCCAGAAACCCCGGAAAGAAATTGACGCACACCACCCCACCGGTGGCGGCCACCCCCCGCAGCTGCGCATCGGTCAGATTCCGATGATGATCCCGCAACGCCCGCGCCGCCGAATGCGTGGCCAGCACCGGCCGGGTCGCCAGCTCCAGCACGTGCGCCACCCCGGCCGCCCCCAGATGCGAGACGTCGAACAGCATGCCCAGCCGCTCCATCACCGCCAGCGCCGCCACCCCGGCCGCGGTCAGCCGCCCCCCGGTGGCGTCCTCCCCGCTGCCGTCGGCCAGCGCGCTCCGCCCCCAGTGCGCGATCGAGGCCACCCGCACCCCCAGCCGGTACACGGTGGGCAGCAACTCCACCGACGCGTCCAGCCCCGGCATGCTCTCCAGTGCCAGCACCAGCGCGATCCGCCCGGCGGCCAGCGCCGCGTCCACCTGGGCCCCGTCCAGGCACAACCGCACCGCGTCGGCGTTGCCCTCGGCCAGCACATGCGCGCACTCGATCATCCGCAGCGTCTGGCGCAGCGCACCCTCCGGCCGGTAGCGGTCCTCGACGAAGACCGGCAGCACCTGGATGTCCACCCCGCCCTCGCGCAGCTGGGGCAGCCACCGCTCCCGGAAGAACGACGCCCACCGCTCCGGCGGCCGGGCACACACCGCCATCAACAAGTCATTGTGGGCATCGGCGACCACGGCGCGGTGGTGGAGGTCGAGGTGAAGGTCGGCGGACACGGTGAAACCTTTCTGTGCGGGCTGCTCTCGTCCGGCACGACGGTAGCGGCTGCCGTACCCGCCCATCCCGGGAGGCTCACGCCAAGTGATCTACGTCCCCCGGCGGACAGGCCGGTAGTCTGCGCACGTGCCTACCCTCGCCGACATCGTCCGAGAGCTCGAATCCCGTTACGACCCCCGGTGGGCGGAGTCGTGGGACGCGGTCGGGCTCGTCTGCGGAGACCCCTCCGCGGAGATACGCAAGATCCTGTTCGCGGTCGACCCGGTGGCCGCCGTGGTGGACGAAGCCCTCGACTGGGGCGCCGACCTCATCGTCACCCACCACCCGCTCTACCTGCGCGGCACCACGAGTGTCGCGGCCACCACCTTCAAGGGCCGGGTGGTCCACATGCTCATCAAGAACGACGTGGCGCTCTTCACCGCCCACACCAACGCCGACGTCGCCGACCCCGGCGTCTCCGACGCGCTCGCCCGTGCCGTCGGGCTGACCGGGCCGCTCGTTCCCCTTCAGCCGGCCGCCGACGCCCCCCGGCGCGGCCTGGGCCGGATCGGTTCGCTGCCGGCCCCGGTTCCCCTGGCCGAGTTCGCCCGGCGGGCCGCGAGCGGACTGCCCGCCACCGCCGGCGGCCTGCGGGTCGCCGGCGACCCCGACCGGCCGGTGCACCGGGTCGCGGTCAGCGGAGGATCCGGAGACTCCCTGCTCGGTGCGGCCCGCGCCGCCGGGGTGGACGTCTTCCTCACCGCCGACCTGCGCCACCACCCGGCGAGCGAGTTCATGGAGGGCGGCGGCCCGGCGCTGGTCGACGCCGCTCACTGGGCCACCGAATGGCCCTGGCTGGCCGACGCGGCGCGCCTCCTGGCGTCCGCCTTGGCCGCCGGGGGGATTACTGTTGAGACGCGCGTATCCGAGACGGTCACGGACGCCTGGAACACAACAGCAAAGTGCGAGGATTTCACGTGAAAGCAGCCCCGGCAGCCCAGAAGCGTCTGCTTGACCTGGCCGAACTCGACTCCGCCCTCGACCGGCTGGCCCACCGCCGCCGCACCCTGCCGGAGCTGGCCCGGATCGACGACCTCTCCACCCGCCTGGCCCGCGTCGCCACCCAGGTGATCGCCGCCGAGACCGAGGCCGGCGACCTCGCCCGCGAGCAGACCAAGGCCGAAGGCGACGTCGACTCGGTCCGCGTCCGCGCCGAACGCGACCAGAAGCGCCTCGACTCGGGCCAGGTGTCCTCGCCGAAGGACCTGGCCAGCCTCCAGTCCGAGATCGCCTCCCTCGGCCGCCGCCAGAGCGACCTGGAGGAGGTCGTGCTGGAGATCATGGAGCGCCGCGAGGCGGCCGACGCCCAGGTGGCCAGGCTCACCGCCGAGCGCGACGAGCTCGCCGCCGAGCGCGGCACGGTCGAGGACGCCAGGGACACCGCCTTCGCCGAGATCGACAAGGAGCGGGCGGAGGTCCAGGCCAAGCGGGGCACGGTCGCCGGCGACATCCCGGCCGACCTGCTCGCTCTCTACGAGAAGCTCCGGGAGCAGTTCGGCGTCGGCGCCGCCATGCTGCACGGGGGTCGCTGCCTCGGCTGCCGCACGAGCCTGTCCATCGCGGAGATCAACCGGATCAAGGCCACCGCGCACGACGAGGTCGTCCGCTGCGAGGAGTGCCGCCGGATCCTGGTCCGCACCCCAGAGTCGGGCCTGTGACCTCCTACGTCATCGAGGCCGACGGCGGGTCCAGGGGCAACCCCGGGCCCGCCGGGTACGGCGCCGTCGTCAGGGACGCCGCCGACGGTCAGATCCTCGTCGAGACCGCCGAGGCGATCGGCACCCAGACCAACAACGTCGCCGAGTACCGAGGGCTGATCGCCGGTCTCGACGCGCTCCTCGCCCTCGCGGGCGACGGCGCGACGGTCGAGGTCCGGATGGACTCCAAACTGGTCGTCGAGCAGATGGCCGGCCGTTGGAAGATCAAGAACGAGGGCCTGCGTCCGCTCGCCCTCCAGGCCGCCGCCCTCGCCCGGCGGCTGCGTGTCACCTGGAAGTGGATCCCCCGGGAGCTGAACAAGGACGCCGACCGCCTGGCCAACGAGGCCATGGACGCGGCGGCCAAGGGCCTGCCCTGGCGCCTGGCGGGCTCCGCGGATGTGGCCGGTTCTGCGGGAGCGGGCTCCGCGGGCGGTTCACCGGCCGCGGGCGGTTCTGCGGGAGCGGGCTCCGTGGGCGGTTCGGCGGGTACGCCGGGCGTGTCCGGGGCAGCGGGCTCCGCAGGCACGTCCGGTGCGGTCAGCTCCCCGAGTGCGGCCGCCCGCACGGGCGGCGGGATGCCCGCCGAGGACCTTCTCCTCTTCGACGACGCCGACCTCGGGACCGCGGACGGCCCCGGCTCCACGGGCGACACCGGTCCCGGCACGGCCCGTACCGCCGGCACGAGTGCGGCTCGTACCGCCGATACGGGTACGGCTCGCACCACCGGCACGGGCACGGCCCGTACCGCCGGCGCCGTCCGGGAGCCCGCGCCGGCGCTCTCTCCCGAGTCACCGGAACGGGAGTCGCCGGCGGCAGGCCTCGGCAGCGGCTGGCGCCCGCCCACCACCGTCGCGACCTCGCTGTACCTCCTCCGGCACGGTGAGACCCCGCTCTCCGTCGGGCGGAGGTTCTCCGGGCTCGGCGACCCCGAGCTGACCCCCAACGGTGTCGCCCAGGCCGAGGCCGCCGCCGCCCGGCTGGCCCGCGACCCGTACGGCATCCAGGTGATCGTCAGCTCGCCGCTCAGGCGTGCCCGCGCCACCGCGGAGGCCGTCGCGGCCCGTACCGGCCTTGAGGTGGTCGTCGAGGAAGGGCTCAGGGAGACCGACTTCGGCCTCTGGGAGGGCCACACGTTCACCGAGATCCAGCGTCGCTGGCCGGACGAGCTCGCCGCGTGGCTGGCGGACCCGTCCGCCGCGCCGCCAGGTGGGGAGAGTTTCGGAGAGGCGGCGCGGCGGGTCCAGGCGACCAGGGACGCGTTGCTGGAGCGTTACGAGGGCAGGAGGGTGCTGGCCGTCTCCCACGTCACGCCGATCAAGATGCTGCTGCGGCTGGCGTTGCTCGCCCCCCTCGACGCGCTGTACCGCATGCACCTCGACCTGTCAGCTCTGTCCCTGATCGAGTACTACGCCGACGGTCCGGCGCTGGTGAAGGCGTTCAACGACACCTCGCACCTGCGCTGAACCGGCGGCACGACATCGGTCGCGGGGCCACACCCGGTGCTCGCATCGATCCCCCCGCGGCCCGTGTCCCCCGTTCCCTTCGATCCCCATTCGAGCAGAGATCACTTGTCTCCGGGTTGGATCCCACTTGGGAACCGATAGGCTGGTGGGACGGCGGACGAGCCGGCCGGGCGGCCGCGTCGGGTCTCTTCGAGACCCGCCGAGGAAGGTCCGGGCTCCACAGGGCAGGGTGGTCGGTAACGCCGACCCGGGGTGACCCGCGGGACAGTGCCACAGAGAACAGACCGCCTCCCGCAAGGGAGGTAAGGGTGAAACGGTGGTGTAAGAGACCACCAGCGCCCACGGTGACGTGGGCGGCTCGGTAAACCCCACCCGGAGCAAGGTCAAGAAGGGACGCTCTCCGGAGCGTCCCGCGCGCGGCGTTCGAGGGCTGCCCGCCCGAGCCGCGCGGGTAGACCGCTCGAGGCCGACGGCAACGCCGGCCCTAGATGGATGGTCGCCCCTTCGCGTCAGCGAAGGACAGAACCCGGCCTACAGGCCGACTCGTCCGCCTTCACCGCCCCTGACCTGTGGCGGAGTGCGTGCCCGGGAAGATCGAAGCGCTGAGGGCTCAAGCCCCGTCTTAGGGGCACCGGCCGAGATCATCCTCGAAGCCGCCGAGGACGAGGATCGGATCCCACCGGAATCGGCCGTCGAAGCAGGACGTGCTGCTGGGTCCCGCCGGCCCTGGTCCAGGCGCCATGTGCGGACGAAGCCCGTGAGGTCGGCCGACAGGAGGGTGCGCTCGTCGGGCGAGACGAAGAAGGCGGACACGTCCTCGCCGTGGCCGGCGAAGTGGCCGAGGAGTTCGCCGTTCATACGGGCGACGACGACGCGCAGCGCGCGCCGGTCCATCCGATGACGCGGTCAGTCCCGATCTTCCGGTGCCAGCGGACGGCGTGGATCGGGTCGGGGAACCGGTGGATCCTCGGCTGGGTGGCCGGGTTCTCCAGGTCGATCACCGCGTAGCCGCCGGAGATCTGGTGCAGCACGCGGCGGCCGTCGTGCGGGTCCCGGCCGATGTGGTGTTTCCCGCCGTCCGGCTTACTTCTCACCGCTCGATCCGAGCGTGAAAGCGCCACCGGTGCGTCGATCGCACCGGTGGCACACACGGCCCTTCGGTCTCGTGAACTCCATGACATCTCTGCCGGAGACATGCTCGATACCGGGGACTCTGCTCGAAGGCCCGCCGGCGCCCTGCTCGCACGGCGGACAGCCGTCAGCGGCCCGGTTCGCCCGCTTCGTCGAACAGATCGTGCAAGGTCTGGGCGGTCGCCGCGCGAGTCGCCCAGGACTCCAGGCGGGCGAGGTCGGTGCAGGCGGCGATCTGGGTGCGTACGTCGTCCGGCACCTCGAGGCCACGGGCGGCCAGCACCAGCAGAACCAGCCTGGCCGCCTCTTCCGCCTTGCCTTCTACCTTGCCTTCCGCCTTGCCCTCTTCCAGGCCGCGGCCGTAGTGCTCACGAGCGAAGGGGCTGTAGACGGGCCAGGCGGTGGACGTCATGATTTCCTCCAGGAGGCGCCGCACCTCGGGCGCGGACATGCTGTAAGCGTATTCATAATACTTCGGAGCGTGTTCGTCGGGCAGTTCGGCGAGTGCCGTGGCGAACGCCTGGACGACCTTCCGGTCGCGGCCGTGGACCATGACCGCCATGGCCGACAGCTCGGGCCGGGTGGCGGCCTCCTGGGGGGTCGGTGATGGCGGGGATGTCGCCCGGCCCGAGCACCTGGGCCTGGAGGCGGTAGCCGGTCAAGCCTGAGTCGATCGGTCGCGCGTAGTGTTCGGCGGCTCTGGCGTCGGGGCAGACGACCAGGACCGTGACATCGCACTTCAGCAGCAGCCACAGTGCGGCGGCATAGCGAGCGAGTTGCCGGGGGTTCTTGGACTTGTCCTGTTGGATCTCGACGACGACGGCGTGCGCCGGGCTGGGCGGCGGCCCCAGGACGATGACCAGGTCGGCCTCGATGTCGTCGGAGGGTCGGGTGTTGAACGTGGAGCTCTCCAGCCGGACCAGTGGTGTGGCCGGCAGCTCCTGCCCCAGGAGATCCCGCAGGATCTCCACCGCCAACTGGGGGCGGTCGCGGAAGAGCTGGATGAGCGAATCGTGTTGGGGAGATGGCACGCCACTCATTGTCACACATAAAACACGTGGAGTTACTGAATATTGTGGCAGCCGTAACGGATGAAGCCGCTCTGTCGTAGGCCATGGCGCGAAGCCTTCGATGTCGGCCCCGGCCTGCCCGGAGGTGATCGGCTCACCCGGAGATGACCGGCCCGGGCCCGCCTGGAGGTGACGGGCCCACCCGCAGGCGACCGGCTCACCCGGAGGTCGTGTCGAACACGGCCTGGACGGTGTGGTGCCGCCCGGAGGCCAGGGCCCGGACGAAGTCCGGGGCGTCGTCGAAGGGCACCACGTCGGTGACGAACTGCCGGCGGATGCCGTCGCCGTACGCGCGCAGCAGGTCGAGCGTCTCGGCGGAGAGCCGGTCGCGGCTCCACAGGTGGTCCAGGCCGCGCGGTACGCGGCCGATCTGCGAGCACCTGATGGAGAGCGCGTTGTGGTGGAACTCCTCGCCGAGCCGAACCCGGTCCGCGCCTCCCTGGTAGAAGGCCAGGTCGACGACGGTGCCCCTCGGCCGGAGCAGTCGCAGCGCGACGTGCAGGCTCTCCGGCCGGCCGCGGCACTGGAAGACCACGTCCGCTCCCCGGTCGCCGGGCGAGTGCCGCCAGCGGGCCTTCACCGCCACCGCCGGATCCGCGCCGTCCATCGGGACCGCGGTGAATCCGAGCCGTTCGGCGCGGTCCAGTCGGTCACGGGTCCGATCCACCACGGCGACCTCTGCGGCGCCGTGGTGGCGGGCGAACAGGGCGGTCAGCAGCCCGACGACGCCCGCCCCGGTGACCGCGACGCGCCGGCCGCGCACCCCGTCGCCGAGAGCGCGGACATCCGGGCCGCAGACGTCGGCGGCGGCGTGCAGCAGGCCGTTGGCGCAGATGGGGCCCATGTGGGCGGCGTAGACGCCGAGCAGCGGGTCCAGATCATCAGGTAACGGGACGAACCGGTCGGCGACGGGGTTCGCGGTGTGCCCGGTCCGGTGCCCGTACGCCATCGCCACCACCCGGCCGGGGCTGAGCGCGGGGGTCCGGCTCTCGACGACCCGGGCGACCTCCATGTACCCCAGCCGCCGCACCGGGTACGCGACGGCGGGCCGGTCGGCGCGGAACAGCCCCAGCACCGGGTCCCAGCCCGCGGACAGGTAGGGGTTGGTCCCCTTGACGTACGACAGCTCGGTGCCGGCCGAGAACCCGCTGTAGAGCGTCTCGACGCGGAACCCGCCGTCCTCGACCGGCGGCTCGGGCTCCTCGGCGATCACGACCTCGCCTACGCCGGCCACCTGGAGCACCCGCACGGTCCGCTCACCCACCGCTCATCACCGCCATCCGCCCCCTACCGTCCGCCTTCCGCCGCCCGCTACGAGCCGCCCGCTACGAGCCGCTCGCTACGAGCCGTCCGCCTTCCGCCGCCCGCTATGAGCCGTCTGTCGGCTTCACCCTGGCCCCGTCCACGGGTGGGGCCGTCCGCCTTCCGCCGCCCGCTACGAGCCGTCTGTCGGCTTCGCCCCGGCCTCGTCCACGGGTGGGGCCGTCCGTCACCCGCCGTCCAGCGTCACCGGGGTGCCCGAGACGGCCGCCCTGGCCACCGCGCACGCCAGCCGGTGTGTGCGCAGCGCGTCCTCGTAGGGTGCCCGCACGTCCTCGCCGCGGCGCAGCACGGCGTCGACGAACGCCCGGTCGACGCGGCGTTTGGCGTCTCCCGGCTCGGTGACGACCTCGTGCCCCCGGCCGCTGTCGATCACCAGCCGGTCCTCCGATATCCGCAGCGCGATGCCCTCGGCGTAGACCTCCAGCCCGGCCCGGTGCTTCCAGCCCAGCAGGCAGGTGGCGCCGATGATCCCGGCGGCGCCGTCGCGGAAGCGCAGGAGCGCGCCGGTGGCCGCCCCGACCGCCCCCTCGGCCTGGTCCGGCGGGTATCCCGACTCGTGCGCGCTCACCTCGGCGACCTCTCCGACGAGTAGCCGGGCCAGGTCGAGCACGTGCACCGCCTGTTCGATCACCTGTCCGCCGGAGGCGTCGCGGCGGGTCCACCACGGCACCGGCGGCACCTTGTCCAGCCACACGCCCAGCGCCAGCCGTACCGGCCGGCCGTCGAGGCGGCGGCGGGCCTCCCCGACGACGTCCATGTAGCGCCAGTGGTGCCCGACCGCGGTCACCGCCCGCCGGTCCCGGGCCGCGGCGGCCACCCGCAGGGCGGTCTCCTCGTCCAGCGCGAGCGGTTTCTCCACGAAGAGCGACAGGCCGGCGGCGAGGACGTCGAGCTCGATCGAGCCGTGCGCGAAGGGCGGTACGCAGACGTAGACGGCGTCGAGCCGTTCGCCCCGTAACAGGGCGGTGTGACTGTCGTAGGGGGTCGCCCCGCACTCGCGGGCCAGCCGGGCGGCGCGGGCGGCGTCGGTGTCGGCCACCCCGGTGATGCGGACGTCCGGGAAACCGGACAGCACACGCGCGTGACGCGCGGCGACGTTCCCCGCGCCTACGAAACCGATGTGACAGGTCACAGGGCAGAAATGCCACCGAGCTCCGGACCGAAACCCATATGTACCAGATTGAGAGGTTCTGACCAGGGAAAACACCCCTAACAGAGGTGTCCGGAAGATGGGAGCCGCAACCGATGACGGCACATGCGTTCCCGCCCGTGGTGGGCGATGTCCGCTGAGGTCGGTCACTGGCTGGAGAGGCGCACCGGCCGGGCGGAGGACTGGGCGCCCGAGGCCCTGCTGGCCGCCAAGGGGGACCACACGATCAGCGTCGTGCTGCCGGCGCGCGACGAGGAGGCGACCGTCGGGCAGATCGTCGGGCTCATCCGCCGGGACCTGCGAGAACGCCTGCCCCTGGTCGACGAGCTCGTGGTGGTCGACTCCTGCTCGGCCGACGCGACCGCCCGGGTGGCCGCCGACGCCGGGGCACGGGTCATCCACCAGAACCTCGTACTGCCCCGGTACGGCGCTCTGCCGGGCAAGGGCGACGCGCTGTGGAAGGCGCTGGCCGTCACGACCGGCGACATCGTCGTCTTCGTGGACGCCGACCTGCGCAACTTCGGCACGCACTTCGTCACCGGGCTGGTGGGGCCGCTGCTGTCCGACCCCTCGGTGGTCTACGTCAAGGGCAGCTACGACCGGCCGTTCGCCGACGGCGCGGTCACCCAGCCGCACGGGGGTGGGAGGGTGACCGAACTGGTCGCCCGCCCGCTGATCAACCTGCACTGGCCCGCGCTGGCCGGGTTCATCCAGCCGCTGGCCGGGGAGTACGCGGGCCGGCGCGCGGTGCTGGAGAGAATCCCGTTCGTCACCGGATACGGCGTCGAGCTGGGCATGCTCGTCGACCTGCTGGACATAGCGGGGCTGCCCGCCCTCGCGCAGGTCGACCTCGGTGTGCGGGTGCACTCCCACCAGACGGTCGAGGAACTCGGCCGGATGGCCGGCCACATCATGCTCACCGCCTGGTCCCGGCTGGAGCGGGAGGGCCGGCTCGTGGCGGCCGACCGGCCGGGGAGCAGGATGGTGCAGTTCTGCCACGCCGGGGAGGAGCGGACACTGCGGGTGAGCGACGTGGGCGTCCGGGAACGACCACCCTTGATCACCGTTCCCGAGTACGTCGCGGCCCGTCCGTTCGCCTCGTACGGGGAGCAGTAGTGGACATCACCGTGCTGATGAACGCGGGCCCCTGGCTGCCGGTACCGCCGCACGGGTACGGCGGCATCGAGGCGGTCGTGGCCACGCTCGTGCCCGAGCTGAGGGCGTGCGGGGTCCGCGTCGTCCTGGCCACGGTGGGCACGAGCACCCTGCGGGCCGACGGCCGGGTGCACGTGTTCGACGAGGAGCAGTTCGCGCATCTGCAGCGCCCGTACAACCAGGTCATGGGGGTGGCGCACGCGCACCTGCACCGGGTGGTCACCGAGCTGCACCGCCGGGAGGACATCGACCTGGTGCACGACCACGTGGAGGCGGTCGGCCTCGGAGTGCTGGGGGCCATGGGGCCGTCCGGCCCGCCGGTGCTGCACACCCTCCACTGGGACCTGCGCAAACATCCCGAGTTGTACGGCGGTTTCGACGGCGGCGGCAGGGTCTGGGTCAACGGCGTGTCCCGGTCGCAGCTCGCGCGGGCGCCGCACAACCTGCGCAGGCACAGCCTCGGGTGGGCGTACCTGGCGACCCCGCTGGCCGGTCCCCCCGCCGTCCCGCGCACCGGCTCTCCGGACGGCCTCCCCGGCGGTTCCCGGGCGGACGATCTCCTCGGTGGTTCTCCGGTGGGCGATCCCACCGGCGATCTCCCCCTCGGTTCCCCCGGTGGTTCCCCGGCGGGCACGGACGGCGCGGTACGGACCGGCGCCGCGCGGGACCACGACGGCCCGGTGGTGATGCTGGGACGGATCAGCCCACTCAAGGGCCAGCACCTGGGAGCGCGACTCTGCCGGGAGCTGGGGCTGCCGCTCGTGCTGGCCGGTCCGGTCGGTGGGTTGCGCGGGCCGGGGGAGCTCGCCGAAGCGCTCGCCGATCCGGACCATCCCGCACACACCGGCCCTGACGTGGCGTACCACCGCGAGCTGCTGGCACCGTACGTCGACGGCGAGTTCGTCCGCTGGGTCGGTGCGGTGGACGGTGCGGAACGCGACCGGTTGCTCCGTGGGGCACGGGCCGCCCTGTTCCCGGTGCAGTGGGACGAGCCCGGCGGCACCGCCGTCGTCGAGGCACTGGCCTGCGGGACGCCCGTGGTCGGCCTGCGACGTGGCTGCCTGCCGGAGCTGGTCGAGCACGGGCGCACGGGCCTGCTCGCCGACACTGAGGAGGAACTGCGCGGTTGCCTTAAACGTGTTGAGGAGATCGACCCGGACGAGTGCCGCCGGAGCGCCGCGCGGAGGTTCTCCCCGGCGGTGATGGCCGAGAGGTACCTGGAGTTCTACCGTCGGGCACTGGACCTCACCGCGCGGGCCCGGCGCAAGTGACGGAGCACGGGCCCGGCGCGAGTGACAAAGCGCGACCCGACACGGGTGGCGGGTCCAGGACGCCGGGTCCATGACGCCGGGCCCATGACGCCGGGCCCATGACGCCGGGCCCGCGGTGCAGGGCGGAAGGTCAGGTGCCGTCCCGCCATGACAGGACGAGTGTGGTGTGCCGCTTGCGGATGACGAGCAGCCCGTCATCGGGGACGGCCCCGAGATGGGCGTCGATGCGGAGCCCCGCGGTCATGGGACGGTCCGCCATGTCCCATGCCTGGACGTGGTCGACCATCTCACCCGCGAGCCGTACCCTGTCCGGCCCGTGACCCCGGGCGATCAGAGTGCCGTCCGGGGACGGCTCCAGCAGGCACAGGCTGTCGCCTTCGGCGATGCCGACGGCCATCCGGAAGCCCGTCCGGTCGAGCGGGGGAGAGGCCAGCCACCCGGGCCGCGTCTCCCACACCGTGCACCAGCGGGGTTCGCGCACCGCCAGCCACAGGCCGAGCCCGTCGCTGAGCTGCGCGTGGCTGACACCCACCTCGGTGGACAGCTCGACCGCGGGCCCGTCGAGCGCCCGCAGCAGGTCGCCGACCTCGCCCGCCTCCGGCAGGGAGATCGTCAGGTCGGAGTCGCGGTCGAGCATCCGGGTCACCTCCGGACCGGCGAAGGGGCCGCGCATCCGCATGAACCCGCAGGGCAGCACCGAGCGGCTCGTCCAGTGCCCGCCGGACCGCTCCATCGCCACCGAGCGCTGCACCCCGCGCAGGTCCAGCGGCGCGACGATCCGGCCGCCGGGGGCGAGCTGCTCCAGCCAGGCCGGGGCCAGGTCCCACACGCCGACGGTGGCGATGATCCGGTCGTAGGGTGCCGCGGCGGGGAACCCCGCCGCGCCGTCGCCGCACACCACGGTCACCTCGGGATGTCCCGCGGCCACCAGGTGCTCCCGAGCCCGTTCCACCAGGTCGGGGTCGATGTCGATGCTCACGACCCGGCCGCGCGGTCCCACCAGGTGGGCCAGCAGCCCGGCGTTGTAGCCCGTGCCCGCCCCGATCTCCAGCACCCGGTGCCCGGGTGCCACATCGAGCTGGTCCAGCATCAGGGCCATGATCGCCGGCTGCGAGGAGGAACTGATCGGCAGGCCGTCCGCATCGCGTTTGGTGACGATCGCGTCGTCCCGGTAGACGCTTTCCGCGGGTAGTCCCGGCAGGAACACATGGCGTGGGACCGCCCGCAGTGCGCCGGTCACGGCCTCGCTGACCCCGCGGGTGCGAACCCTCGCCACCAGCTCTTCCCGTAAAGCGTGCCACTCGGCCATCCCGACCTCCGTACCGGATGTCTACCTGCTGCCCAGAGCTGTATGCCCTCGTCACTGTGGAGCGCCCATGGAGTAGATCGGTGCGGGAGACGGTTTCGGTACGCCGCCGGCCGACGGAAGGACGCACCGGGCAGGGGAGGGCGGCGACGGCTGGGGGAGGACGGCGACGGCCGGGGAAGGACGCCGCCGGGCGACGGAGGCCGTGCCCAGGCGGCGGAGGGCGGCGACGGCCGCCCTCCGCCCCGGCCCCGGGAGCGTGGACCGTGTCCGGCGTTCGGGGGACGAGCCGGACAGGGACGAATCTAGGGGCGGTGCGGCGGAATGTATGTGGAGAAATACCTTCAGCGGCGGCCGAGCTCGTCCAGAATCGCGGCCTCCTTCTCCGGGGCGATGCCGTGCCCGCGGAACACACGCTCCCCGGCGGGGACGTCACGCAGCCACGCCCAGGTGTCGCGGACGGTCTCGGCGACCGGCCGGCACGTCAGCCCGGCCGCGTGCGCCTTCGCCGACGACGGCAGCCACACCGCGGCGAAGTCGGGGACGTCCGGGGCCCACAGCGGGAACTCGGTCCACGGCTCCACCTTCCGCTCCAGCAGGAAGGCGTCGTCGGCCCAGACGAACTCGGCGTCCGAGCCCGACGCCGCACGGCACTCGTCCAGCCAGCCACCGTAGGTGATGTTGCCCCGCACTCCGCTCGCCAGGAAGCGGTCGTTCACCCCGGCCTCGGTCCGGGTGAGGATGAACGCGGCGAGGTCGCGCACGTCGATGACCTGCATCGCCCGGTCCGGGTCTCCCGGGGCGAGCACCCGCCCGCCCCGGGAGATCCGGTCGAGCCACCAGGGCAGCCGGCCGACGTCCTCGTGCGGGCCGAGGATCAGGCCCGGCGCGACGATGAGGGCGTTGCCGTCGAAGCCCTCCTCCACCGCCCGTTCGCAGCCCGCCTTGAGCGTGCCGTAGTCGCCGTCCTCCCGGCCCGCGTCCGGCGCGCATTCGTACCGGGGCGAGCTCTCGTCGCACTCCCGCGTGGGGAAGTCGGAGATCGCCGAGATGCTGGAGACGAACGCGTAGGTGCCGGCCCGGCCGTTGAGCCTGCGCACCGACTCGCCGACGATCCGCGGGACCCGCCCGTGGACGTCGACGACCGCGTCCCACTCCCGGCCCTCCACCAGCCGGTCGAGGTCTGCGGGCACCTCTCGGTCACCCCTGACGGCCTCGACGCCCGGCAGGTCCACCCCGCTGACGCCCCGGTTGAACGTGGTCACCCGGTGCCCGCGCCGCAGCGCCTCCTCGGTGATGGCCCGGCCCAGGAAGACCGAGCCGCCTATGATCAGGATTCTCATAGCGCCTCATTCTTCGGCGCGGTAGGAGAAACGACCATGGGCTTTCACCCTTGGCGCAAGGCGTCTGCTCAGAGCGGATCGGCGACGACCGACGGCTGCTCCAGCACGTGCACCCGGGCGGCGCCGATGTCGAAGTAGAGGGCCACCAGCTCCAGCCGCCCCTCCCGGCAGAGCCGGTCGACCTGCGGGTAGGTCCGCAGGTTCTCCAACTGCTGGACCACGTTGACCCGGCAGAGCCGGTCCAGTGGGCCGCCGTCGGTGCCGTCGCTGTCGCCGGTGATGAACCGCGCCAGGCTGTGGTTGCCGTGCCGCAGCCAGCGGCCGAGTCCGGGCAGGCCCGCCGTCCGCTCACCCCCGCTGAGCAGCGCCGCCATGGCCCCGCACCCCGAATGCCCGCAGACCGTGATGGTCCGTACGTTGAGCACGTCGGTCGCGTACTCGATGGCGGCGGACACCGAGTCGTCCGCCGGGACCGAACCCTGCCGGGGCACCAGGTTGCCGATGTTGCGGACGGTGAACAAGTCACCCGGACCGCTGGCAGTGATCATGCTGGGTACGACGCGCGAGTCGGCGCAGGTGATGAACAGGTGCGAGGGTTCCTGCTTGCGGGCCATTCCGTGCAGCAACGGGCGGACCAGCGGCGCGGTGCGCCGGTGGAACTCCTGGGCGCCGGCCAGCAGGGCCGGCACGCTGTCGTGCGGCGTCGGCTGCGCCGGGACCATCGCACGCGGGTCGCCGCTCCGGCCGCGCCGTCGGTGCGACCAGGGGAGCCAGGATCGGCCCGCCGGCCGGGGCGGGGTCTTGGCCGGGAACATCCGGGCGCCGCTGGCGGCCATGGTGTACCACTCGTCGTGGATCTCGTCGATGTCAACGGTGCCGCCGCCGCGCTCGTGGCCGCACCGCCAGTCATGGATGGCCTCGAAGGCCGCGTTGTCCATGAAGTCGATGTTCAGGTCGAGGTCGACCGCGGCCCCCGGTGGGATGGCGCGCAGCTCCGCGGTGAGCTTCGGCACCCCCAGGAAGGTCAGCGAACCGCCGATCATCACGTGCAGGCGCCCGTCGGGCTCGGGCTCGACCCGCACGGTCACCCCGGTGAGGCGGCGCAGCGCCAGCAGCGCGGCCAGGCCGAGGCCGACCAGCACCCCCTCGGCCAGGCCGAGCAGGACCACCCCCGCCATGGTGACCACGTAGACCGGGACCTCGCTGTGACCGCGCAGGTTGCGCAGGTGCCCCAGATTGACCATCTGGACGCCGATGAAGACGAGCAGCGCGGCGAGGGCCTCCATCGGGATCAGGGTGATCGTCCAGCCCAGGCAGACCGCGAACAGCAGGATCCACCCTCCGTGCATGACGGTCGACCACCGGCTGCGGGCACCCGCGGCGACGTTGGTGCTGCTGCGGACGATCACACCCGCCACGGGCAGACCGCCCAGCAGGCCGCTGACCAGGTTGGCCGCTCCCTGGCCGGTGAGTTCCCGGTCCAGGTCCGCGCGCCTGCCGTCGTGCAGCCGGTCGACGGCCACCGCGCACAGCAGCGACTCCACCCCGGCGAGCAGTGCCACGATCAGGACCGCACCGATGATCCCGTGCCAGTCGCCCTGCGGCCAGACCGGGCGGGTCCACTCGCCGAGGCTGTCGGACAGGTCGACCCGGGTCACTTTCCAGCCCAGTGCCCCGGCGACCACCGAGGCCGCGAACAGGGCGGCCAGCGGCGCCGGGATGACGCGCAGCCGCTGCGGCAGGCGGGTCCAGCCGACCAGGACCGCGATGGTGAGCAGCCCGACGAAGACCGCGTGGGTGTGGTTGTGGATGATCTGGTGCGGCAGCTCCAGCACGTTCTCGATCGCCGAAGGCTGCGGGCTGCCGCCGAGCACCACGTGCAGCTGGGCGAGGGCGATGGTCACGCCAACCCCGGCGAGCATGCCGTGGACCACGGCGGGGGAGACCGCCAGCGCGGAGCGGGCGACCCGGCACAGGCCCAGCAGCAACTGCAAGCCGCCCGCCAGCAAAGTGATCATGCAGGTGGCCTGCCAGCCGTATCGCATGACGATATCGGCCACCACCAGTGAGAGCCCGGCGGCGGGCCCGCTGACCTGGACGACCGAGCCGCCCAGCAGGCCCGCCACGACACCGCCCACCACGCCGGCGATGAGGCCGGCCGCCAGCGGTGCTCCCGAGGCGACGGCGATCCCCAGCGAGAGGGGCACCGCCACCAGGAAGACCACCAGGGAGGCGGGCAGATCGTAACGCAGCACGGAGGTGATACCACTTTTGGTGAGCGCCGTGTCGCTCTTCGTGTCCGTCCCCATGGGGGAGACCTTACGGTGTCGCCCCGCGCCGTCCGGGCGATTACCAGAGGCTTTTACGGAGGACGGAGGAAATCAGCGGTAATAGTCAGGGCGGTCCGGCTCCTCGGCGCGGCGCCGGCCACGTGATCCGGGCCGGCGTCCCTCACCGGCCGCCGCGCTCTTCTCCGGAGCCCCCGTGCCGTACTGCTCGGCGTAGCCCGGCCAGTTCGCGCCGTCGCCACCGTGCGGCGCACCCGGCTCCGGCCACGCGACCGGGCTGGACGGGCTGGCCGGCCGGGGCTCGTAGCCGTAACCGCCGCCTGGGCCCGCCTTGGGGGACGGGGCGCCGGGACGGTCCTGGGCGGGTGAGACGGCGCGGGAAGGCACCGTCGGAGTGGAGGTCGCCGGGCTCGGCCCGGTGATCACGTCGTCATCGATGGTGGCCCAGCCCGAGCTGACCTCGTACGAGGCCGCGGGCGGCGCACCGTAGACCGGCGGCTGGCCCGCCGGGGCCGGGTCGTCGAGGATGTCGGCGGTGTTCATCGCCGCCCAGCCGCCGGACGCCGGGCTCGTGGCCCGTGCCCAGGGGTTGTCGGCCAGGTCCTTCGGCGGCCCGTCCTGGGGGCCTCGGGAGGACGCGAGCGGGTCGGTCCGCGGGGTGGCGGCGGGGAACCCGCCGCTGGTCGTGGGACCCATCGGCGCCATGGGGGGCGGCGTCCCGGTGTCGGCGGCCGACACCGGGGAACCGCCGGCCACGCCGCGTCCGCCCGCCGGGGCGGTGGGAGTGGGGGGGACGGGGGGAGAGGGAGGGACCATCGGCCCGGTGCCGCCGCGGCCGCCGGCGGCACCGGCCGGGCGGGCCGGAGGAGCGCTGCGACGAGAGGGACGCGGACTGCCGAGCGGGTCGTTCAGCGGGTCGGGGCGGGAGGGGGCGCCTCCCTGGGAGGCGGCCCGGCTGGCGCGGCGGGAACTGCCCCGCGGCGGACGGGAGTCACCGTAGGCGGGGGCGCCGGGGGCAGAGGCGCCTGGAGCGGGAGCACCCGGGACGGGAGCACCCGGGACGGGAGCGCCGGGGACGGGAGCACCGGAGGGGCCTGCGGCGGGCGGGCCGGAGACGCCCGCCGGGCCGGGAACGCCGACGGGACCGGAGACGCCGGGGGCGGGGAAGGTGCCGGGGGTGGGGGCCGCGAAGGTCATGGTCTTCTGCTCGGCCAGCGAGGCGGCGGTGGGAGCCGGGTTCGGCTGCACCGGGGCCACCAGGTCCGCCAGACCCGACGGCAGCGAGGCCGAGGCGACGGCGGGCTCCTGTGCCGGCGGCCTGGGGGCCGGAGGCCTGGGTGCGGCGGGCTGTTGCCTGCCCGGCAGCGGCACCTGCATGGTCACCGCGTCGGCACCCGCCCGGAAGTCGCCCTGTCCGGCGGGGTGGTCCGCGTCGGACCGGCCTGCCAGAGGCCCTCCGAAACCCTCCTCGTCGGCCTGGAGCCGCGTCCAGTAGTCGTCGTCGTAGTCGTCCACCTGGCCGAACTCGTTCATGCCGCGCTTGCCCCGCGCGCCCGGCGTGCGCGGAGCGCGCGGCTTGGGCTCCTCGTCGAACGGGGTCAGGTCGGGGCTGTAGTGGCCGATCTTCGGCTCTCTGGTCGCGAAGTCGTCACTGGACATGGTC
The DNA here is from genome assembly GCF_014204985.1 of Streptosporangium becharense. Lineage (NCBI taxonomy): Bacteria > Bacillati > Actinomycetota > Actinomycetes > Streptosporangiales > Streptosporangiaceae > Streptosporangium > Streptosporangium becharense. The sequence continues at coordinate 6,091,639 of NZ_JACHMP010000001.1, forward strand.
GGGGCCTGCGCCTCTTTCTCGGCCATCTCCCGCAGACGCTCCGCAGGAAGCGCGCTCTCCCTGCGGTTCATCGACCGCATTCCAAGTGCCACGACGACGAGCACGAGGAGCACGACGGCGACCAGGCCTACTACGACCGCAATCATTGCACCACCCTCAAGGCCATGGCCTTACAGCGGCGCCGGTGAGGTCGCGCGGCCATCGACGCGACCTGCCCCCATGCATCACCTGCGCTCGGACATTGGATCTGATTGTGTCGGACCACTATGAGCGTTGTCACACCCTAAGTGAAGAATCGGTAACCATTACTACCTCCGGTGTTTAACCAGTCACTCGATGTTCGCCGTGGTGAGCCGGCCCCAGGCGATCGTCTTGTCCGCGATGCTCCTCAGGGCCTGGCCGAGGGAGGCACCCTGGCTGAGGCTGACCTTGGCGTCGAGCGCGTAGACGGTGAAACGATAGTTCTCCTGGGCGTTGCACGGAGGGTTGTATCCCGCCCTGCCCGTCGTCGTGTTCCCTTCCATGGCACCCGCCGGGACGCTGCCCTCGGCCAGCTCGTTGGTGCGCGGGTCGATGTCGAACACCACCCAGTTCACCTCGCCGTCGTAGCGCGCGTTGCTGTCGACCACGATCGCGACGGACTTGGTGCCTTCCGGCACCCGTGACCAGCGCAGCGGAGGGTTGCCGGCCGAACCCTTGCAGGAGTAGTCGGACGGCAGGGGGCCACCGTCCCGCACCCTGGGGCTGGAGACGCTGATCGGCTCCAGCCGCGACCGCTCCGCGGCGGCCGCGCCACCCGCCATCCCACATCCGGAGGACATCACGACGAACGCCGCGGCTACCACCAGTGCGGTGGTCCGCGGGCGACGCGTAGATGTTCTTGGCTGCCCCATGCCCGATGATGCTACGCGGATCTGGAAGATGCGCAGACCGGATCGCGAGGTTCCGCGATGGGGAAAAGCCCGGGAATCAGACAGAATCAAGGGGTGGAAGGGGTGAAGGCGGACGGCGAAATCAGTTTCGCGATCCTCGGCCCCCTCCTCGTCCGCCGCCCCGGGAAGACCGTGGAGGTCACCGGCCGGCGGCTGCGTGCCCTCCTCGCGCTGTTGCTGCTCGACGCGGGCCGCACGGTGCCGATCGACCGGATCGTCGCCGGAGTGTGGGAGGAACACCTGCCGAACGCGGTCGGCAACGCGCTCCAGGCCCTCGTCTCCCGGTTGCGCGCGATCCTGGACGACCGGGAGCTGGTGCGGGGCGGTCCGGCCGGATACCGGCTGGCCGTCGACCCCGACCTGGTCGACGCCCACCGCTTCGCCCGGCTCGCCGCCCGGGGGCACGCGGCTCTCGCCGCAGGGTCCCCCGGTGACGCCGCGACCGCGCTACGCGCCGCGCTCGCCCTCTGGCGCGGACCCGCGCTGGCCGATCTGGCCGGCAACGACATCGTCGCCGCCGCGGTCGCCCGGTTCGACGCACTGAGGCTGGCCGCTCTCGAAGACCGCTTCGAGACCGACCTGCTGCTCGGGCGGCATACGGAGGCCGCCGCGGAACTTCCCGCCCTGATCGCCGCACACCCGCTGCGCGAGCGGCTCCGCGACCAGCTCATGCGGGCCCTGTACGGCATGGGCCGCCGCGTCGAGGCCCTGGCCGCCTTCGAGGAGGCCCGCGCCGCCTTCGCCGCCGAACTCGGGGCCGACCCCTCGCCGCGCCTGTCCCGGCTTCACCTGGCCATGCTCCGGGGAGAGTGGGCCGAGGCCGCGGGCGGCACCGGCTCCGTCGCGGGCGGTGCCGGTCCTGTCGTGGGCGGTGCCGAGTCCGCTGTGAGTGACGTCGGTCCTGTCGTGGGCGGTGCCGGTCCTGTCGTGGACGCGCCGCCCGGGGTCTCCCCGCCACGTCCGGCGGCCCTGTCCGCGCACCTCCGTTCAGGCAGGGGGAGCGAACACGCCGCGTCCCGCGTGTACGACCGCGACGACCCCTCACCGGAGGCCGGGAAGACGCGGCGGAGCAACCTCCGGGCAAGGTTCACCAGCTTCGTCGGCCGCGAGCGCGACGTGGCCCGTACGGCCGGGCTGCTCGGTGAGCACCGGCTGGTCACCCTGCTCGGGCCCGGCGGCGCCGGCAAGAGCAGGCTCGCCGACGAAGTGGCCGAGACGGTCGCCGACCGGATGTCCGACGGGGTGTGGCTGGTGGAGCTGGCCCCGGTGGCCGAGCCCTCCGAGGTGCCGCAGGCGGTGTTCTCGGCGCTGGAGCTGCGCGACGGGCTCCCCGTGGCCACCGGGCCGCCCGGCACGGTGGCGGTGCCCACCCCCCGTGCCCCGCAGGCCCGGTTGCTGTCGGCCCTGGCGGACAAGCGGCTGCTGATCGTCCTGGACAACTGCGAGCATGTGGTCGAGGCCGCGGCCGCCCTCGCCGACCGCATCCTGGCCGCCTGCCCCGGGGTGCGCGTACTGGCCACCAGCCGCGAACCGCTCGGCATCACCGGCGAGGTGGCCTGGCCGGTGCCGCCACTGGACCTGCCGCCCGTCGGCGGTGACCCGGAGCGGGTCCTCGGTTACCCGGCGGTGCGTCTGTTCACCGAGCGCGCCGCCGCGGTACGCCCCGGTTACCGGCCCGGCGGCGAGGCCGCCGCGGTGGCGCGGATCTGCCGCGAACTCGACGGCATGCCGCTCGCCATCGAACTGGCCGCCGCCCGGCTCCGCTCGCTGTCCGCCGGGCAGATCGCCGACCGGCTCGACGACCGCTTCCGCCTGCTGACCGGCGGAAGCCGCACGGCGATGCCGCGCCACCAGACGCTCCGCGCGGTCGTCGAGTGGAGCTGGGACCTGCTGGACGGGCAGGAGCGCGTCCTCGTCCGCAGGCTGGCCGTCTTCGCCGGAGGCGCCACGCTCGACTCCGTGGAGCGCGTCTGCTCCGGAGCGGGTCTCGCCCGCGACGACGTCCTCGACGTGCTCTCCCGCCTGGTGGACAAGTCGCTGCTGACCGCCTACGACCACGGCGGGACGATCCGCTACCGGATGCTGGAGACCATCCGCGCCTACGCGGCCGAGCGGCTGGCCGAGGCGGGTGAGCAGGACACGGTACGGCTGGCGCACGCGACGTTCTTCACCGGGCTGGCCGAGGCCCGCGACCCCGAGACCCGGGGCCGCCGGCAGGTCGAGGCACTGGCCGAGCTGACCGCCGAGCATGACAACCTGCTGGCCGCGCTTCGCTGGAGCACCGAGGAGGCCCGGTACGACCTGGCGCTCGGCCTGGTCGGGGCGCTGAGCTGGTTCTGGTGGCTACGCGGTTACCGGGTCGAGGGTGCCCGGCGCGCCCGGGAACTGCTGGGACCGGCCCGCGGTGAGGCGCCGCAGGCGCTCACCCTGGCCCGCGCCTGCTTCGGTGCCCTCGCGATCGGCGCCGGGATCGAGCTCGACACGGCGCGGAAGGAGATGGCCGAGGTCGTCCGGCGGACGGAGACTTCGGACCCGCCCCCGCACCCGCTGATCATGATGGCGGCCCCGGTCGTCGGGATGTTCGGCGACCTGCCCGCCGGCGAAGGCCGCGGCTCCCACCTCACCCGCATGTTCGCTCACCCCGACCCGTGGGTCGTCACCTCCGCCCACCTGTTCCAGGGGTTCGAGTGCTTCCTGATGGGCCGGGTCCGTGAGGGCGGACAGGAGATGAAGACCGCCCTGCGGGGCTTTCGCGCGCTCGGAGACCGCTGGGGGACCGCCAACGCGCTGGCCGCGCTCGCGGACATGGACTTCCTGCACGGTGAGCCGGCCCGGGCGCTGGAACGGATCCACGCGGCCGTCGCCCTCCTGGAAGAGCTGGGTGCCCTCGACGAGATCTCCCAGCTGCGGGGCCGGCTCGCGCTCGGGCTCAAACTGGAGGGGGACCACGCCGCGGCCGAGGAGATCCTGAGCGAGACCCTGCGGAACGCGCGCAGGAACGGCGACCGGATCGCCGCGCTGAACCTGCTCAGTGCCCGCGGCGACTTCGCCCGCGAGGACGGCGCGCCGGCCGCGGCGCGGCGTCACTACGCCGAGGCGCTGCGCATCATCGAGGAGACCCCCAGCATCCCCCCGCAGGTCGGGGCGGTGGTCAACGCGTCGCTGGGCCTGCTGGCCGAGCAGGAGGGTGACCTGTCCGGCTCCCGGAAGCTGCTCGGCGTCGCGCTGGAGCAGGCGGAGCGGACGACGGAGGCCCCGGTGCTGGGCCTGGTGCTGATCGGTTTCGCCGGCCAGGCGGTCGCGGAGGGCGACCCCGGCACCGCGGCCGTGCTCCTCGGCGCCGCCGCGCGGATCCGCGGCATCGACGCGGTGGTCGACTTCGACCATGTACGGATCACCGAGCGCACCCGCGCGGCGCTCGGCGCCGAGGAGTACGGCCACCAGTACGGGCAGGGCCGCCTGCTGAACCGGGAGGAGGCCGTCGAGCTGGCGCGCGGGCTCTCGGAGGGCGGGGGCGACGCGGCCTGCGGCGGGGTTTCCTGAGCGCACTCGGGGGCGGGGCCGACCTGCGGACTGCCGGCGTCCCGGCCAGGGGCCGGGAGGCGGGCAGCGGCCGCCGTCACCGGTCAGGCGGCAAGCGGATCTCGCTGGTCGGCCCGCCCTGGGAGCGACCCGGCTCGGCCACTGCCGGCCGTGCTCCGCGACGGAACCGCGACCGTCGGCGGGCGGCCCGGCCCCCGCCTTCTCCGGGCCTGCGCTGAGGAGTTCTCCGGGTCTGCGCTGAGAGATCCGCTCGCGAGGTTGTTCAACTTCGCTGACATATGTAAATTATGGCTGACATATGTCAGCATGATCTAGAAGAGAGCGTTATGAGCTCCGATCTTGTTGGGGTGCTGGCAGCGCTGGCGAACCCGCAGCGGCTGCGGTTGATCGCATCGCTGGCCGGTGGCAGCAACTACGTCAGTCAGCTGGCTCGCGAGCTTGAGCTGAGCCGGCCGTTGGTGCACATGCACCTGCGTCGGCTGGAAGAGGTGGGACTTGTCGTCGGCCGGATGGAGCTGTCCGCCGACGGCAAGGCGATGCGGTTCTTCGACGTCACGCCGTTCGCCTATCAGCTCACCCCGGAAGCGATCCAGGACGCGGTACGAACAATGGAGGAGAAGTGACTCAGTCGGTGGCCGAGGGCATCGACCTGCTGCAGTGGCAGGGCACCATCGCGTTTTTGATCACATTCGTCGGGGTGGCCCTGCTGGCGGTTTACGTGACCAGGCAGTGGCGCCGCGCGTGGGAGTCCCGGGCCGCGGTCGACCGCGACGACGCGTTGCGTGATCTCGCGGCGAAGTCCGTCGCCGCCCAGCGGGCGCAGGCGGATGAGCTGGCCGCGCTGCGCTCAGAGCTGGCCGCGGTGAAGGCGGACACGGCCAGGATCCACGAGCTGCTCCGGAGCGTGGACTGACGTGCGAAAAGTTCTACTGCGGGGGGTCGCGTCCCTGCTGGTGGCGGCCGCGGTGCTCGCACTGCTGACGTTCACCTACTTCTGGCGCTCGCCGGCCTATTATCCGCAGCCGCTGGCGGTGTCCCCCGCGGAGGCGGACATCATTCCACGGTCGAAGTACTCCGCAGATCACCGCCGTCCCTACACCTACCGCCGTGGCGACGTCGCCGTCTTCGGGGCCGAGCACAAGCCCGAGTCCGTCGACCGGCAGGTCCAGCAGATCGACGAGATGTGGCGGGAACTGCGTCCCACCGTCGCCCTGGTCGAAGGCAGGCTGGGATTCCTCGCGCCGGGCTTCATGGATCCGGTGGAGCATTACGGCGAGTCGGGCCACGTGTACGCGCTGGCGAAGGAGGACGACGTGCAGGCGTACACGTGGGAGCAGCCGCTTGACGAGCACATCGCCGATCTCGCCCGGGTGCACGCGAAGGACCGGGTGGCGCTCTTCATGGTGTTGCGGCCCTACTTCAGCAACCTGCGATTCGGCAAGCCCGAGTCGCCGGAGGCCTTCGTGGAGGAGTTCCTCGGCCGGGCGGATCATCCGGCGATACGCGGAGAGATCGATGACGTCGCCGACATCGACCGCATCTGGAAGCGCGATTTCCCCGGCGGCAAGGACTGGCGGGACGTGTCCGACGAGACCGAACTCCCCGGCTATCTCGAGCGGTTGACCGAGGATTCGAACGATCAACGCAACAAGTATCTGGTCCGTCTCGTCTCCCACCTCAGTGCCCAGGGCGAACGAGTGTTCGTGATCGGCGGCTCCAGCCATGCCGTGCTGATAGAGCCGGCCCTGAAGTGACCGGGGCGTCGACAGCCCGCCTTCCAGGTCGCCGGCACCGGGGCCGGTCCGGCGGCCCGTGTTCGCCACCGCCGTCGGCAGGTGCCGGCGTCCCGGCCCACGGTCGGGACGCCGGCGGTACGCAGTTTCGCGGTCCTGGCGGGTACCGGAGAGCCACCTCACAGGTCTCCGTCCACGCGGGGCCGTCCGGTGGAACCGAAGCCTTCAGCGCAGGGGAAGACCTGTGCTTCGCGTGGACCCTAGACGCGGTGACGGAAGGCGCGGATCGCCAGCGGAGCGAAGACCACCACGAACCCGGCCGACCAGACCAGTGAGATCAGGGTGGCCTGGGCAACGTCACCGCCGATGAGCAGGCCGCGGATGGCGTCGGCCAGATGGGTGACCGGGTTCAGGTCGGACCAGACCTTCAGCCATGACGGGAAGGTGGCCGAGGGGACCAGAGCGCTGCTGGTGAAGGTCAGCGGCATCATCGCCGAGAAGGCGATCATCTGGACCTTCTCCGGGCTGGAGGCGACCAGCCCGATCAGCACCGACATCCACGACATGGCCAGGGCCACCACGACCAGCAGGGCCAGGGCACCCAGCAGGCCGATGACGCTGGTGCGGACCCGGAAACCGAGGACCATGCCGAAGCCGACGAGCAGCGCGAAGGCCCACACCTGCTTGACGGTGTCGGCGACGATGCGTCCCAGCAGGGGTGCGGTACGCGCGATCGGCAGGCTGCGCAGGCGGTCGAAGACCCCCTTGCTGATGTCGGTGTTGAGCCCGACGGCGGTGGACAAGGTGTAGAACAGGGCGTTCTGCACGAGCAGACCGGGCAGGGCGAACTGCAGGTAGTCACCGGTGGAGCCGGAGATCGCGCCGCCGAAGACGTAGGTGAACAGCAGCAGGAACATGATCGGCTGGATGCTCAGATCCAGCAGCTCCCACGGGTTGTGCTTGATCTGGACCAGGCTGCGCCAGGCCAGCGTCATGGTCTGCTGCAGGGTCGCCAGGGGGGTGACGCGCCGCGCCGCCACCGGCGGTGCGGTCGTGGTCAGGGTGGTCATGCGAAGGACTCCTCCTTCTCCTTCTGCTCCTGGGTTTCTTCGGCGCGGTGGCCGGTGAGGGCCAGGAACACCTCGTCGAGGCTGGACATCCGCAGCGTCAGCTCGGAGACGACGACGCCCAGGTCGTCCAGGCGGCGCACGATGGCGGGAACGACGGCCGGGTCGTGGACGGGCGCGGTGGCCCTGCCCGCGGTCAGGGCGGGAGGCTCGCCCAGGACCTCGGCGACGACCTCGGCGACCTGCTCCAGATGCTCCTCCTTCAGCGGGCGCACCTGAAGCACCTGGGCGCCGGTGGTGGCCTTCAGCTGGTCGGGGGTGCCACTGGCGATGATCTTGCCGTGGTCGAAGACCACGATGTCGTCGGCGAGCTGGTCGGCCTCCTCCAGATACTGGGTGGTCAGCAGGACGGTGACGCCGTCGGTCATCAGGTCGCGCACCACGCCCCACAGCTCGGTGCGGCTGCGCGGGTCGAGACCGGTGGTGGGTTCGTCCAGGAACAGCACCGTGGGATGGCCGACGAGACTGGCCGCCAGGTCCAGCCGGCGCCGCATGCCGCCCGAGTAGGTCTTCGCGGCCCGCTCGCCGGCGTCGGACAGGGCGAACCGCTCCAGCAGCTCGCCGGCGCGCCGCCTGGCGTCGGCCCGTGACATGCCGAGCAGCCGGCCGATCATGAACAGGTTCTCCACGCCGGTGAGCATCTCGTCGACCGCGGCGTACTGGCCGGTCAGGCCGATCAGTGAGCGCGCCTGGTGGGCCTGCGTGACCACGTCGTACCCGCCGACGGTGGCGCGGCCCTCGTCGGGGCGTAGCAGCGTGGTCAGGATCCGCACCACGGTGGTCTTGCCCGCCCCGTTCGGGCCCAGCACGCCCAGCAGCCGCCCCTGCGGCACGAGGAGATCGACGCCGTCGAGCGCGCGGGTCTCCCCGTACTGCTTCACCAGGCCCTCGGCCTGGATCGCATATGTCATCGTTTCTACCTCTCCGTAGCCATCGCACCGCCACGATGTCAGGCCCCACTGACATTTCTCTGATCACGAGGTGACGCGGCTCGGAACCCACTGACAGAACGCTGACACGGGGACGCCCACCGGGGCGGTCCGCCAGGGCAAGACCGTTTAGGCTGACAGCGTGAGCGACCGAGCCGATGAGCACAGCGCCGCCGCGGGCCGGGCCGCGCCGGTCGATCCGGCCGCCCGCTCCGGTCCCGGAGCGGCGGATGCCCCCGGTCCGGCCGGTGGCCTCGATCCGGTCGACGGTCCCGTCTCCGGGGCCGTCGCGGACTCCGCTTCAGGCGCCGCCGCCGACCCCGGTCCCCGTCCCGCCGGTGATTCCGTCTCCGGGGGCGTCGCGGACTCCGCTTCAGGTGCCGCCGACCCCGGCTCCCGCCCCGCCGCCGACCCTGGTTCCGGCCCCGCAGGCGACTTCGGTCCAGGCCCCGCCGGGCTCGTCCGCTTCCCGCTGCGGGCCCCCGCCAACCCGGTGTCGCGCAAGGCCGTGGCGCTGTGGCTGCTGCACGGGCTCTCCTGGTCCGTGTTCGTGGTGGTGGGCTCCTTCTTCCTGGCCCGGTGGGCCGAGGACGACCGCTGGTCGTGGCTGCCCGACTGGGTGCTCGGCAACATCTGGTGGGTGCCGGCGCTGACGGCGCTGCTCCTGCTCCCCGCGGCGATCGTGGAGCCCTTCTGGCGCTACGCCGTGCACCGCTGGGAGCTCAGCGAAGATGTGGTCTACACGCGCTCCGGCTGGGTCAGCAGAGAGTGGGCGTTCGTGCCGGTCAGCCGGATCCAGACGGTCGACAAGGCACAGGGGTGGACCGAGCGGGCGCTGGGACTGGCCACGGTCGAGATCCGCACCGCCTCGCACGCGGGTTCCTCCAGGATCAAGGGCCTCGATTACGAGGTCGCCGCCGGGTTGGCCGCTTCGCTCGCGCACCGCGCCGAGCAGCTCAGGGACGACGCGACGTGACCGGATCCCCCGGCGAGGCCGACCGGTCCGGGGCCGACCAGTCCGGGGCCGACCGGTTCGGCGGTGACCGGTCCGGGGTCGACCGGTCCGGCGGCGGGCAACAGGAGTGGGCGCCGGTGGAGGCGCCGCTGCGCCTCAGCCCCAAGGTGTTGCTCACCGACCCGATCCGCATGCTGCCCTCGCTTTTCCTGCCGCTGGTCGGCGTGCTGTTCCTCAGCGGCTTCTCCCCGGGGTCCTTCGTGTGGGCGATGCTGGGCATCGTCGGCTCGGTCGTCTTCGCGGCGGTGCGGTGGACGACCTTCACCTACCGGATCTGCGGCGACAGGCTCGAGCTGACCCGAGCGCTGGTCAGCAGGTCGGTCCGGACGATCCCGCTGGAGCGGATCCGCGGCGTCGACATCAGCGCTCCGCCGCTGCACCGCGTGCTCGGTATCGCCGTGCTCAGGATCGACACCGGCGCGGGAGGCGACGACAAGCAGGAGGGCGAGCTCAACGGGGTGACCGTCACCGAGGCGGAGCGGCTCAAGGCCGTGCTGCTCTGGCACGCCCGTGCCCGGGCGGCCAGGCGTGCCCAGGCGCAGGCGGCGGGCCCCCTGACCGGTGCGGGTTTCGCGCCCGGTGTGGATTTCGCACCTGGTCCAGGTGGCGCGGACGTGGCGGTGACCGGCGCTCCGGGCGAGCCGCCCGAGCTCTCCGGCGCGGCGCGGGCGGGCCGGGACGACGGCCGCGAGGCGGGGGAGCGGACCCCTGACCGGGTGGTGTTCGTGCTGCCCCGCCGGTGGCTCCTGTACGGCCCGCTCTCCGGGGCGTACCTGCTGACCCCGTTCGCGCTGGTCGCCGGTGCCGTCGGCGCGGTGCTCCAGTGGGGCGGCGAGTTGAGGATCGACAGGCGGGTCGTGGTGCGCGCCGGGGAGTGGCTGTGGGAGCACCCGCCCTTCCTCGCCGGTGCCCTCGCGCTGCTGATCCTGGCGATGCCCGTGCTGGCTGTGATCATGTACGCGGTCTTCACCTGGGATTTCAACCTCCGGGTCAGGGAGGACTACCTGGTCGCCGAACGCGGCCTCCTGACGCGCAGGAGCGTCTCGCTGGAACGGCGCAGGATACGCGGCTTCGAGCTGGTGGAAGGGCCGGCGGAGCGCAGGACCGGGCTCGCCCGCGCGTGGGCCATCGTGACCGGCCTGGGTGACTCGGAGACCAGGGGGCAGCTGCTGCCGGTGGTCCCGCGAGACACCGTGCTCGACGTGGCGGGCCGGGAGATCGGCGGGATCACCTCCGGTCTGCGTCCGCACCCGCCCGCGGCGCGCCGCCGCCGGCTGTTCCGCGCGGTCTTCCCGTGGCTCGCGGTCGCCGCCTGCGCGGTCGCCGCCGCCCTGCTGTGGTCCGGACTCTGGTGGGCGCTCGCGGTTCCGGCACTCGTCGTGGCCGGGCTGGGGGTCCCGCTCGGCCTCGACCGCTACCGCTCACTCGGCCACGCCTACGACGGGAGCCGCCTGTCGGTCCGGTCGGGATCGCTGCGCCGCTCCCAGGCCGTGGTGGAGCGGCGGGCCGTCGTGGGCTGGACGCTGAGTCAGACCTGGTTCCAGCGGCGGGCCGGGGTGCTGACGGTGACCGCCGGGGTCGGGGCGGGTTCCGGGGGGTACTCCGCGCTCGACGTCGGAGCGGCCGAGGGGCCGGCGTTCGCCGCCGAGGTCACCCCCGCCTGGATCGCCCCGTTCCTCTCCGAGCGGACCGCCCCCGGGGGGCCCTGCGGGCGGGCCGACCGCGGGGGTCTCTCCGAGGGAGCCGGCCGGGAGAACGCGAGACGGGGGTGACCGGCACACCGGTCACCCCCGTCTCGCACGCCGGGATCAGTCCGGGCGGCGGGCGCCGAACATGATCTCGTCCCAGGTCGGCACCGACGCGCGCCGGCCCCGGGACTTCTTGGCCGGACGGGCCGGAACCGGAGCCGGTTTCGGTGGTTCGGCCGGTTTCTCTGGCACCGGTGGCTTTTCGAGCTTGGTCTCCTGCATCGCCCCCGTGTCTCCCTCTTTCCTCACCGGCTCGGCCGGAGCCTGCTCGTCCACGCTGACGCGCGCAGCCGGTACCGCTATCGGTTCCTTGGCGGGCCCGGTGTCCGTCACCGGCTCGGGAGCGGGGGTCTCCTCCGCTCCGGCGACGGGTTCGGGCCCGGCCGCCGCGGCCGTCGCCTCGCCGGGGGACGGCACGGGCTCCGGGACCTCGGCGGGCTCCGGGACGGCGGCCTCGGCGGCCGCGATCCCGGGCTCGGCGGTCTCCGGCTCGCTGACGGCCTCGGCTTCGGTGGTCTCGGGTTCGGCGGTGCCGCTCTCGGTGGTCTCCGTCCCGGGCTCGGCGGTGGTCTCGGGCGGCGGGGCCGGTTCGGACCCGGCGGCCGCGAGCGGCGGCTCGGCCGCGCCTTCAGGCACGGCGGCCTCGGCGGTCGCGACCCCGGGCTCGGCGGTCTCCGGCTCGCTGACGGCCTCGGCTTCGGTGGTCTCGGGTTCGGCGGTGCCGCTCTCGGTGGTCTCCGTCCCGGCCTCGGCGGTGCTCTCGGGCGGCGGGGCCGGTTCGAGTTCGACGGACGGCAGAGCGGGTTCGGCGGCGGGCGTCCACACGGGCGGCCCGGACCCGTTCACCGCGGGTTCGGCGGCCCGGTCAGGTTCGTACCCGGCCGGGTCGGGGGCACGCAGCGGCGGCACGGTCACCCGCGGCGCCTCGTACCCGGGTGGGAGCGGTGGCATCGGCGGCTGCCGGTAGGCGGCCGGCGGCTCGGCCTGGGAGTAGGCGGGCCGGGCCGGGGCGGGCGGCTCCTGCCGCACCACCGAGGGGAAGGAGATCGGCGCCTGGTGCAGTGGTTCGGGCGCCAGCGGCGGCACCGGCGCCAGCTTGGCCACCCGCGGCACGAACGGTGTGACCGTGGTGTCCTCGGCCGGTTCGGCCTCGTCACCGGAGGACAGCCGCAGTGCCTCGTCGTCGTGCGGTGTGATGTGCCGGCGGCGCGGGTCGAAGAGCCACTCGGCGCGGCGGGCGTGACCGTTCCACACGAAACCGAGCTTGATCCGCCACATGTTGTCGTCGCGCTTCGCGGAGTCCCACTCGATCTCGTCGGCGGGCACGCCGCGACGGGTCAGGCGCTCGGCGACCAGGTCGCCGAGGGTGGGCCCGGGAGAGGAGTCGCCAGGCAGCCGCACGGCGCAGCGCTGCGCCTGCTGGGCCATGTACTCGCGTTCCTGGAGCACGGGACCCTCGAACCACCGTACGCGCTCGACCGGGATGCCCGCCGTGTTGGCGATCTCCTCCGCGGTCTCGCCGGCACGGATCCGTGCCTGGATCTCCTTGGGGCGCAACGGACTCTCCACTTCGATCTCGTACTGGCCGAGACGGGAGAAGTTGCCGCGGACGGCAGCACGGAGCCGGTCGTCGACGGGCAGCGTGAACCGGGTACCCCTGCCGGCCGTGGCCAGTACGAGATACGTTCCGTCCTCACTCACCGCGACGAGACGGAGCTCCTGCATGCGAGTCCCTTCGTCGTCGTGCTCAATCTTCCCCCGGACCCATGAGTCTCTCGTGTGTGCCGGTTGCCTGCCAGCACCGTACCCGGCATGTCCGAACATCGCCTTGCTGGATGGGGCTCGCAGCGATGTGACGCCGGTCACATTTGCTTCGTTCATGAATCTACGGGGCGCCGGTCCGGAGCAGCGGGTTCGAGCTTCGAACCGGATTCTTCCGAATAACACCGGGAACCGCGCCGGACTTCCGGCAAGAACCTGGAGACGACGGTGGGTCCGGTTCCGGCCCCGTGGGGTGACGACGCGATCACCGGGGCGGACGGGGCGCGGCGGGCCGCGACGGCGGGCCGCGGTGGTGGACATGGACGGCGGGAGACGGTCATCTCCGGCGGACTCCCTCGGGGTCGAGCGGCGCGGGCGTCTGCGAATCTGCCCGCCGTGACGTGCGCGGCGGCGGCGGGACACGCGGAGGCGTGACTCTTCGAGAGAGCCTTTGCGCACCTCTTTACCGAAAGCTTGCGAGAACAGGCCGATTCGGCGAAACGAGGGACGGGTTCGCCCCGGGCCGGCGTCCCGTTCCGGGACCGGTTCATCCCAGGACGGTGTCCAGGTAGTCGTTGGCGAAGACGCGCCCGGGGTCGAGCAGGTCGCGCAGGGCCAGGAAGTCGGCGAACCGCGGGTAGACGGTGGCGAGGTAGGCCGCGTCCCTGGTGTGCAGCTTGCCCCAGTGCGGCCGCCCGCCGAACCGCGTCATGATCTCCTCCACCTCCGCGAAGTACTCCGGGTTCGGCGTCGGCCGGTAGACGTGGCAGGCGATGTACGCCGACTCCCGGCCGTAGGCGGTCGACAGCCAGGCGTCCCCGGGCGGTGTGACCCGGACCTCGATCGGGAAGCTGATCCTCCAGTCGCGCAGGTCCAGCAGGTCGCGGATCTCGCGCAGCGCCTGGCCCAGGTGCTCACGCGGGATCGCGTACTCCATCTCCAGGAAGCGCACCTCCCGCACGGAGGTGAAGACCCGGTGGGAGGCGTCGGTGAACGCCGAGGGCGACAGCGCCGCGCCGGAGAGCGCGTTGATCCGGGGGATCAGCGCCGGATAGCGGCTCCCGAGACCGCAGGTGACGCCGAACAGGGTGTTCTCCAGGAACTCGTCGTCCAGCCACCGCCTGAAGGCGCTGCGAGGGGCGGCCGGCCCGGCGGTCCGGTTGTTGCGCTTGGTCAGGCAGACCTCGGTGTGCGGCATCCAGAAGAAGTCGAGGTGCTCGTTCTCCTCGATGAGCTCGTCGAGCGAGCCGAGGATCCCGCTCAGCGTCATCGGCTGCCGGACGCTGCGCAGCAGGAACGACGGCTCCACCCGGAAGGTCACCGCGGTCACCACGCCGAGTGCTCCCAGGCCGACCCGGGCCGCGTCGAACAGGTCCCGTTCGCCCACCCCGTCGCGGATCTTCCCCTCGCCGTCGCCGCGCACCGTGACCACCTCGCCGTCGGCGAGCACCATCTCCAGTGCCAGCACCTGGTCGGCCAGCCCGCCGACCAGTCTGCCGGTGCCGTGGGTGCCGGTCTGGATGGCCCCGGCCAGGGTCTGCGCGGCGATGTCCCCCATGTTGGCCAGGGCGAGGCCCCTGCGGTGCAGTTCGTCGTTGAGCACGCTGAGCGGGGTCCCCGCCGCGGCCGTCACCCAGCCGTCGCCGATCTCGCGGATCCCGGTCAGCGCGTCCGGCCGCAGCAGGAGGCCGTCGGTCAGCGCGACCCCGGTGAACGAGTGGCCGGTGCCGGCCATCCGCACCCGGTGTCCGGCCGCGACCGCGTCCCGGACGGCCCGGGAGACCTCCTCGGTCCGGGAGGGTGTCATGGTCTCGGCGGGGGTGGCGGACTGGTTGCCGGCCCAGTTGCGGAAGGTCTCGCCCACGTGCACTCCTGCCCCGACGGGCACGCCCGGCGGACATGGGGCCGCCCGGGGCGCGCCGGCGCCCGGCCCGTGGCCGCGGGTGCCCGCCCGTTCACTCGCTCGGTCAGTGAATATGAACAGTACTCATGATTGTTGCTGTGCAACAGGGGTCCGCAGCCAGGCATGACCGGCGGCGCCGACGGACACGGCCAGCAGGGCACAGACGAAGGAGAAGCCGTAGGCGTTGCCCGCGCCGAACGCGTCGGTGAGCCGGCCTCCCGCCCAGGCGCCCAGCGCGACGCCGAAGCCGACCGAGGTCGAGATCCACGCCATGCCCTCGGTGAGCAGGTGAGCCGGGACCAGCTGCTCGGTCAGGCTGTAGCCGGCGATGACGGTCGGCGAGATGGACAGCCCGGCCAGGAACAGCGCCCCGGCCATGACCCTGACGTCGTCGATGAACAGGATCGGCGTCAGTCCGACCGCGAAGGTCAGCAACGCCCGGACGAACCTGGCGCGCAGCGAGATCTTCCACTCGCGGGCACCGTACCAGAGCCCGGAGACCAGGCTCCCGCCGGCGAACGCGGCGAGAAGCAGACCGGCGACGGGCTTGGCGTCGCGCGCCTCGGCGAACGCCACCGTGATCAGGTCGACCGAGCCGAAGACCGCACCCATCGCCAGGAAGACGACCGACATCAGGGCGACGCCGGGGATGGTGATGGGGGAGCCGGAGCTGTGCTCCCTGGGCCGGACCGGCGGTTCGGTGCCCCGCTGGAGGGCGAAGGCGACGGTGCCCACGACCGTGCAGACCAGCGCCACGATCAGGCCGGCGTACGGGTTGACCATGGTGGCCAGCGCCGTGGCCAGCGCCGGGCCGCCCACGAAGATCACCTCGTCGGCGACGGACTCGAAGGAGAACGCCGTGTGCAGCCGTGGCGACCCGGCCAGCAGGTGCGACCAGCGGGCGCGTACCAGCGAGCCGAGGGAGACCGCGGTCGCGCCGACCGCGACGCCGGAGGCGAAGAGGGTCCAGCGAGGGGCGCCCAGCTCGACGCAGAGCATCATGCCGGTCAGCGTGGCGCCGTGCGCCAGGGTGAGCGGGACGATTACCCTGGCCTGGCCGAACCTGTCCACCAGGCGGCCGGACAGCGGGGCCGCGACGGCGAAGGAGACGCTGACGGTGGCCGCGACCGCGCCCGCGGTGGCGTACGAGCCGGTGAGCTCCTGAATGAGCAATATGACCCCGATGCCGAGCATCGACATCGGTACCCGCCCGAAGAACCCGGCGATGACGAAACCCTTGACGCCGGGCGTGCTGAACAGCCCCCGGTACGGCCCGACCACTGATAGTCCCCTTCTCATCTGCGCAGAATGTGCCGACGATGTCGCACGGCACCGCCGCCCGGCAAGTGATTTTCCCGGCAACGGCCCACATCGCGGCCAGTTGAAGCTAACGTGAGCGCGGTGTCACGTCTTCCCGGGTTAGGGGCTTTCGTCCCAGTGATGATCGCCATGACCGTCCTCCTCGCCGTGTGCGGCGCGGTGATCGTGGCGATCGACGCCGGTCGCGCCACCGATCTCTCCGGCAGCGCCGCGGCGGAGTCCGGCCCCGGTGACCTGGCGGCGATCGCGCCGGTGGCCCCCGGGCCGCCCGCCGCGGCGGCCCCCGGGGCGTCGGCGGCTTCCCCACCGTCGGCGGGGACCGGGACGGCCGGGGCCGGCGGTGGGCCCGAGGGGGCCGGCGGGTCCGGAGGGCCCGGGATCACCCCGACCCCGCCGCTGCTGCTCGTGGTCTCCTCGTCGACGCTGACCGAGCAGACGAAGGCGGACATCTCCCGGCTCGAACACGTGCAGAAGATCGACTCTTTCGCCGGCGGCGCGGTCAGGATGTCCGGCGTCGCGTTGAACTTCCTGGCGGTCGATCCGGCCAGGTTCCGGGCGTGGACCCCCGAGGCCGTCGCCGGGCAGCCGAGGGTGTGGGACGCTCTGGCCGGAGGCGGGTTCGTCGCCGACAGCTCGGCCGCGCGCCGCCACGGACTGGTGCTCGGCTCGGAGTACCAGGTCGACGGCGGGCCCCGGCTGCGCGCCGCCGCCTCGGCCCCGTTCGGCCTGCCCGGCGTGGACGGCATCGTGAGCGAGGAGACCGGGCGGCGCCTCGGGCTGCTTCCGGGCGTGGCGCTGCTGGTGCACGGCCCGGAGAAGGCCGCGGCCACGGTGAGGTCGGGGGTGGGCAGGCTGCTGAGCCCGGGCGCCCAGGTGGTCGCGGTGGGTGCGGACCGCACGGCGGGCGCCTCGGCCGACGGCTCCTCCGGCGGGACGACCGCGACGGCCGGCTCCTCCGGCAGGGCCGCCGCCGACCGGCCGGCGGCGGCGCGGCGGGTCCTGGTCGGCAGGCCCGCCAGCTACCTGGAGCTCTACCGCAAGTCGGCCGAGGTCTGCCCGGGGCTGTCGTGGACGATCCTGGCCGCGATCGGCCAGGTGGAGAGCTCACACGGGCGCAACAACGGCCCGTCGTCCGCCGGGGCACAGGGACCCATGCAGTTCATGCCCGCCACCTGGAAGGCCTACGGCGTGGACGGCGACGGCGACGGCGTCGCCGACATCTGGAGCCCGTACGACGCCGTCCCCTCGGCCGCCAACTACCTGTGCGCCAACGGCGCCGGCCGGGGCGGCAAGAAGCTGGAGAAGGCCATCTGGTTCTACAACCACTCCTGGTCGTACGTCGCCAAGGTCATGTCCGTCTCCCGGGGGTACGCGGCGGCGTACCCGTGAGACCGTGCCCGCCGGGACGGCGGGACGGGCCGCACCGGTCCGGCGGCGGCCCCGTCGGCGGCGCGCTCCTCCGGGGTGGCCGGCGGGGCGGTTCTCCGGGGCCGCGGAGCGGCCGGTGTCGCGGGCCGGGCGACGGGGCGGGGCGGTCAGCGGCGCGGGCCGGGGCGGCGGGGCGGAGCCGGGCAGCAGTCGGCCGCGCACGCCGCGGGCTCCGGCTCGGCGAGCAGTTCGCCGACCATCGCCACGAACCTCGGGTGGGTGCCCGCCGTGGCCGCCCTGGTCAGCGGAAGGCCGATCTTCCTGGCCGTCTCCGCGGCCTCCACGTCGAGGTCGTAGACGACCTCCATGTGGTCGGAGACGAAGCCGATCGGCACCAGCACCACGGCGGGGGCGTCGACCTGGAGCAGGTGGTCGCAGACGTCCGGCTCCAGCCACGGGATGTGCGGGGCGCCGCTGCGGCTCTGCCACACCAGGTCCCACTCCCGGCCGCCGCCCAGCTCGGCGACGACCAGCGAGGCGGCGCGGCGCAGCTGCGCCTCGTACGCCCCGCCGTCCGGCCCGGCCGTGGCGGCCATCGAGAGCGGGATGCTGTGCGCGGTGAAGACCAGCCGCGCCGTGTCGCGGTGCTCGGCGGGAAGCCGGTCGAGGGCGTCGCGGGTGTGGTCGGCCATCGCCGCGACGAAGCCCGGGTGGTCGAAGTAGTGCCGGAGCCTGACGACCTCCGGCGCCCCCTCGACCGCCGCCCTGGCCAGGGCGATGTCGTCCAGATACTGGCGGCAGGACGAGTAGGAGCTGTAGGCGGCCGTGACGAAGGCCGCCGCCCGGCGCACCCCGTCGGCGGCCATCCGCCGCAGGGTGTCCTCCAGGTAGGGGTGCCAGTTGCGGTTGCCCCAGTACACCGGGAGGTCGACGGTCGGCTCCACGGCCGCGATCAGGTCGCGGCACTGCTGGTTGATCGGGCTGACGCCGCCGAAACGCTGGTAGTGCGCCTCGACCTCCAGCAGGCGCTCACGCGGGATGCCGCGGCCCCGTACCACGTTCTCCAGAAACGGCATCACGTCGGCGGGCTTCTCCGGCCCGCCGAACGAGACGACGAGCAGTGCGTCGTATGTCCCCATGGCACTCATCAAACCGCATGCCGGGGTGTCCTCTCGAACGGTCACCCCAACTCATTCGACGGTGCCCCGCCCCGCGGACGCATGCCCCCGGGGGCGGGCGCCGGGGTAGGTTCGGAGCCGTGACGCCATTCGATGACATCCGTGACTATGTCGGCGTGCCCCGGGCCACCTCCCTGCGACTGTCTCCCGACGGGAGCCGCCTGGTGTGCGTGGTCCAGGCCCTCAACCCCGACGGGAGGTCCTACGGGACCGCCCTGTGGGAGGTCCCCCTCGACGGCCGCAGGCCCCACCGGCTGACCAGGTCCGTCAAGGGCGAGGCCGGGGCGGAGTTCACCGCGTCGGGCGACGTGCTGTTCGGTTCGCGCCGCCCCGACCCGACGGTCAGGGACGCCGACGAGGAGGTCCCGGCGCTCTGGCTGCTGCCCGCGACGGCGGGCGAGGCCAGGCAGGTCGCCTCCCGGCCCGGTGGCGTCACCGGTTTCGCGACCGGCGGCCGGACGGTGGTCTTCACCTCCGACGTGCTCCCCGGCGACGAGGCGACCGAGGCCGAGCGACGCGGTCGCCGCAAGGACGCCGGGATCAGCGCGATCCTGCACGAGGACCACCTGGTCCGCTACTGGGACCACGACCTCGGTCCCGGCGAGACTCGGCTGTTCGCCGGCACCCTCGGCGACGACGAGCGGCTGTCCCAGGTCAGGGACCTCACCCCGCAGCCCGGAAAGGCGCTGACGAGCCACGCCTCCTACGACGTGACCCCGGACGGCGCCACGGTCGTGACGACCTGGGGCGTGCCGCTGCCGCACGGCGAGCTCCGCTTCGAGCTGGTCGCGATCGAGACGGCCGACGGCGGGGCCCGGCGGGTGCTGGCCGCGGGAGACGGCCTGGACTTCGGCGGCCCGGTGAAGGTCTCGCCCGACGGGCGGCTGGTGGCCTGCGTGCGCGGTGTCCACGGCGCCGCCGACCGCGTCCCCGAGTCCGCCCTGTGGATCGTCGACCTGGCCACCGGTGAGGGTCGTCCCGCCGGCGGCGGGCTCTGGCCGGTCGACGTGGCGTGGGCGCCCGACTCCCGGTCGCTGTTCGTGGCCGCCGACCACCTGGGCAGACGCCCGATCTTCCGGGTCCCGGCCGACGGTTCCGCCCCGGTGCGGCTCACCTCCGACGACGCCGCGTACCTGTCGCTCGGCGCCGGGCCCGACGGGTCGGTCTACGCGCTGCGCAGCGCGGTCGACGCCGCCCCCGCGCCGGTCCGGGTCACCGCGGACGGCAGGGTGGAGCGACTGGCCTCCCCGGTGCCCGCGCCGGAGCCGCCCGGCACGCTCACCGAGGTCACCGCGACCGCCGACGACGGCACGGCGATCAGGGCCTGGCTGGTGCTGCCCGAGGGCGCCTCGGCGGAGAACCCGGCCCCGTTCCTGCTGTGGGTCCACGGCGGCCCGCTGGCCAGCTGGAACGATTGGTCCTGGCGGTGGAACCCGTGGATCATGGCGCGGAACGGCTACGCCGTGCTGCTGCCCGACCCGTGCCTGTCCACCGGTTACGGCCCCGAGATGATCCGGCGCGGCTGGGCCGACTGGGGGCCCCGCACGTACGCCGACCTGATGGCGGTCACCGACGCGGCGCTGGAGCTGCCCGAGGTCGACGCCTCGCGGACCGCCATGATGGGCGGCTCGTTCGGCGGTTACATGGCCAACTGGATCGCCGGGCACACCGACCGGTTCAAGGCGATCGTCACGCACGCCGCGCTGTGGAACCTCGGCCAGTTCGCCGGCACCACCGACGGCCCCATGTTCTGGCAGCGCGAGTTCGGCGAACCGGGCGGCGAGGCGTACGACCGGCTCTCCCCGCACGCCTTCCTGGACCGCATCTCGACCCCGATGCTCGTCGTCCACGGCGACAAGGACTACCGGGTGCCGATCGGCGAGGGACTGCGCCTATGGTGGGATCTGCGGCGCTCGGGCGTGGAGTCGAAGTTCCTGTACTTCCCCGACGAGAACCATTGGGTGCTCAAGCCCGGCAACGTGGTGGTGTGGTACGAAACCGTACTCGCCTTCCTGGCCCAGCACGTGCTCGGGCGGGAGTGGAAGCGGCCGGAGTCGCTCTCGTGAGCCCACCGGATCCCAGAACGTGAGACCGCCAGTGAGGAACGGTGACGGATAGTGGAGACTCCCGTGATCTTCGGTCGGCTGGCCGAGGAGATCGCCCGGGAGGCCGGGGAGATGCTCCTGGCCAAGCGGCCGGACCGGCCGCAGGTGCTGGCCACCAAGTCCAGCCCCACCGACGTGGTGACCGCCCTCGACCGGGCCTGTGAGGAGCTGATCAGGTCCCGGATCAGGGCGGTCAGGCCCGATGACGCGATCCTCGGTGAGGAGGGCGGTCAGGCGGGCGACGGCAGGGTCCGCTGGGTGGTCGACCCGATCGACGGGACGGTCAACTTCCTGTACGGGATCCCCGACTGGGCGGTCAGCATCGCGGTCGAGGCCGACGGCGAGGTGATCGCCGGCGCGGTCAACGTCGTGCCCCGCGGCGAGGTGTTCACCGCGGTGAAGGGCGGAGGAGCCTGGCTGGCGGGGGAGCGGCTGCGCTGCAACGCCGGGGTCCCGCTGGAGCAGGCGCTGATCGCCACCGGGTTCGGCTACGACAGCGGGCGGCGCCGGGTGCAGGCGGAGGTCCTCGGCCAGGTGCTGCCGCGGGTGCGCGACATCCGCCGGGGCGGCTCCGCCGCCTCCGACCTGTGCTCGGTGGCCGCCGGCCGGGTGGACGGCTACTACGAGCGGGGCCTGAACGCCTGGGACCACGCGGCCGGTGGGCTCGTCGCCGCGGAGGCCGGGGCCAGGGTCGGCGGCCTGGCGGGCAGGCCCGGCGGCTCCGAGCTCCTGCTGTGCGCGGCGCCGGAGCTGTTCGAGGAGTTGCACGACCTGCTGCTGCCACTCGACCCGGAACGCGACGCCTGACGGGACGCGCGGGAACGCGGGGAGCCCCCGGCCGGTCGGCCGGGGGCTCCCTCGGTCCATCAGCGCTGGATGGGAACCCCGTTGTCTGTCGCCAGACGGCGGAGATCCTCGATCTCGGCGGTGAAGGTGTCGGCGAGATAGTCGTCGCCTGCGGACCGGGCCTCGTGCAGATTCCGGTACGCCTGGTCGAGGCGGTGTTCGATCGTGGTCGTGAACTCGCCCATTTCACCTTCTCTCTCAGGGGGGCACGGGGAAGGAAAGTGCGGCTTCGGGGGGTGGAAGCGGCTTTACCCACACCCTGCCGCAGGCTAAACCTGTGTGTTTCCGACATCACGCGCAGTGCTCGCCCTCCCGAGGGACTTACCGTGTGCTTACAGGGGTTGGGGCGAGAATGAGGAGCCGCCGAGGCGGTCCGCCCGGGGGATGCGACAGGAGGTACCGGAAGCCGTGCGAGTGCTTGTGGTTGAGGACGAGAGAGTGCTCGCCGACGCGATCGCGACCGGGCTACGGCGCGAGGCCATGGCGGTGGACGTCGCCTACGACGGCGCGGGCGCGCTGGAGCGGACCGGCTACATCGACTACGACGTCATCGTCCTGGACCGGGACCTGCCCAAGGTCCACGGCGACGAGGTCTGCCGCCGCCTGGTGGCCGACCGGACGGCCTCGCGGATCCTCATGCTGACCGCGTCCGGCGACGTCGACGACAAGGTGGAGGGCCTGGGGCTGGGGGCCGACGACTACCTGGCCAAGCCCTTTGTGTTCATCGAGCTGGTGGCGCGGGTGCGGGCGCTCGGCCGCCGTTCGGCTCCGGCGCTGCCGCCGGTGCTGGAGCGCAACGGCGTCCGGCTCGACCCGGGCAAGCGGCTGGTGACCAGGGACGGCGTCGAGGTCTCGCTGACCAAGAAGGAGTTCGCGGTCCTGGAGGAGCTGCTGCGCGCCGAGGGTGCGGTGGTCAGCCAGGAGGACCTGCTGGACAAGGCGTGGGACGAGAACATCGACCCGTTCACCAACGTGGTGCGCGTCACCATGATGACCCTGAGGAAGAAGCTGGGCGAGCCTCAGGTGATCGAGACGGTGCCCGGGGTCGGATACAAGCTGTGAGCGCCCCGGCAGGCGGGGGGGAGGAGCGTCCGATGTTCGCCCCGGCGGGCCGGCCGCCGGAGTCGGTGCCGACCCACCCGATGATCAGTCCGCACTCCGAGCGGGGTGCCCGCCGGGGTGAGCAGCCCGCCCCCGTCCCTTCCCCCGCCGAGGAGGGCCGGGAGAAGGGGGGTGTGGCGCCGCCGCCGACCGGCCAGCCCGTGTGGGACGGCCCGCCGCCGGTGGGCGCCGTCCCGCCGCACCAGACCCCGCTGGACCGGCTGCGCTCGATCGTCGACCGGGTCAGCATCCGCTGGCGGCTCACCATCACCTACGCCGTGCTGTTCTTCGTGGCGGGCGCGCTGCTCATGCTCGTCATCTACCTGATGGTCGGCTGGGCACTCGACACGGCCTGGCCCGACTTCCCGGTCAACATGGACAGCCTGCTGTCCGCCGAGGAGGTGCGCCAGGTCGAGCGGGCGTGGTACTGGCAGCAGCACGCCGCCATCTCCCAGACGCGCAGGGACCTGCTTCTCCGCTCGCTGCTGGCCCTGGGGGGCGTCGGCATCCTGGCCGTGATCATCGGTTACGTCGTCGCCGACCGGGCGCTCAAGCCGATCCAGCAGATGACCGCGACCGCCCAGCGGCTGTCCGGCTCCACGCTCGCCCACGAGCGGATCGACCTGCAGGGCCCCGACGACGAGCTCAAGGAGCTGGCCGACACCTTCGACGCCATGCTGACCAGGCTGAACGTGGCCTTCGACACCCAGCGCAGGTTCGTGGCCAACGCCTCCCACGAGCTGCGCACCCCGTTGACGATCAACCGGACGGTCCTGGAGATCGCCCTGTCCGACCCCGAGGCGTCCGCCGACCTCAAGGCGCTGGGCCGCACCCTCCTGGAGGTCAACGCCCGCAACGAGCGCCTGATCGAGGGCCTGCTGCTGCTGGCCCGCAGCGAGCGAGAACTGAGCGTGCGCAAGCCGGTGGACATGAAGGAGGTGGCCCAGACCGCCGTCGAGCAGCTCGCCTCGCGGGCGGAGGAGGCCGGTGTCACGGTGACGGCCGAGCTCCGCAGCGCGGAGACCGTCGGCGACCCGGTGCTCCTGGAACGCTGCGTGTCCAACCTCGTGGAGAACGCCATCAAGCACAACCTTCCCGAGTCCGGACATCTATGGGTCCGGACGGGAATGGTGGAGGGTGCACTGGTTGTTCAGGTGGCCAACACGGGGCCGCACATCCCCGCGTACGAGGTGAACAGCCTGTTCGAGCCGTTCCGGAGGCTCAACGCCGACCGCGTCGACTCTGCCAAGGGAGCGGGGCTCGGGCTGTCGATCGTCCGCGCGGTCGTGCGTGCCCACGGGGGCAACGTGACCGCCGTGCCGCGTGACGGCGGCGGCCTGGTGGTCACGGTGCGACTCCAGTCGCGCTGATGCGGCGGGGGGCGTCTCGTTCACGCCGTACATGTGGTTGGATGTGCCGTCGAACACGGTGGTGCATGCCGCCAATGCTGTGGTTTACGCCATATTTGGCTAACCCTGCCCATTGGCGGCACGTCCCTCACGTGTAGGGAGGTTCGGTGACCATTCCGGCGGGGTACCGAAGCAGGAATCTCTCTGGCGGACCGGGCACAAGTCGTGCCTCTCGGACGTTACACACGCGCGACCGGGCGCAGACAGATAGATGAGGGGGATGGAGCAGACCGATGGCTACCGATTACGACAGCCCGCGCAAAACTGACGACGACCTCAACGAGGACAGTCTTCAGGAACTGCAGGCACGCCGTACCGACAAGTCGTCGGGCAGCATCGACATCGACGAGACCGATCTCGCCGAGTCACTCGAGCTGCCCGGTGCGGACCTGTCGAACGAGGAGCTCTCGCTCCGGGTGATTCCTCGTCAGGCCGACGAGTTCACCTGTGCGCGTTGTTTCCTCGTGCACCACCGCAGCCAGCTCGCCGTGGAGAGGAACGGCCAGCAGATCTGCCGGGAGTGCGCGGCCTGACGATTCCGACGGCCTGCCCGAGGTGTGCCCCTTCCCCTGGGGGTAGACGCGAGGACAGCCTTGAGGAGGTTCCGAGAATGGCGTCAGAGAACGGCAAGACCGGTGCCGCGCCGGGTGACTCCACGGCCGAGGAGTCGACCGGCGCGCCCGACAGGGAAGTGGCCGAGATCGTCGGCCGGCTCGTCGAGCCGGGTGACATGGACGCGGCCGAGCGGCGGAAGCTGCTCGGCCGCCTCTCACGCTCCCTGGCCGCCGGAGCGAAGCGGGCCAAGGCGTCCGGCGCGGGCCGGGGCCGCTGGCTGGCGGACGTGTTCATGGCCGTCGCCCCCCGCATCCCCATCCGCGACCTGCCCACCCTTTCCGAGCACCACCACGGCCTGACCTCCGAGGCCCTGGCCGACGACCTGGTGCGCACCGCGGCCAAGGCCACCATGACGGTCGGCGCCATCGGCGGCGCGCTGGCCGCGGCCGAGTTCGCCGCCCCGCCCCTGCTGCTCTCCGCCCCCGCCCAGCTGGTGGCCGAGACCCTCGTGGTCGCCGCCATCGAGGTCAAGCTCATCGCCGAGCTGCACGAGGTCTACGGCGTCCAGGTCCCGGGCACCGGCTCCCAGCGCGCCGTCGCCTTCGCGGTGGCCTGGTCCAAGCAGCGGGGTGTCGACCCGCTGGCTCCCGCGTCCTTCACCCTCGCCCTCGGGGCCGCGGCCAAGACCGCGCTCCGCAACCGTCTGATGCGCACCCTCGGGCGTCATCTCACGACGCTCGGCCCCTTCCTCACCGGCGCCGTGGCCGGTGGAGCCCTCAACCGCGGTGCCACCAGGAAACTGGCTGACGCCGTTCGTGCAGATTTGAGGATTAATACCGCTCTTCCCCCTGGAAAGTCATAAAAACTCCTGAATTGGGTAGTTAGCTCGGTAAACACTCGACTACCTGGAGGAACCAGTGCTGGGCCGCAGCGCGTTCGTGATCGTCGCAAACCGCCTTCCGGTGGACCGGGTGGGTGAGGACATGTGGCGGCGCAGTCCGGGCGGCCTCGTCACCGCGATCGCCCCCGTCCTCCAGCGCAGGGAGGGGGCCTGGGTCGGCTGGCACGGCGCCCCGGACGAACACCTCGAACCGTTCGAGCACGACGGGATGAGCCTCGTCCCGGTGCCGCTGTCGGAGTCGGAGGTGCGGCTCTACTACGAGGGCTTCTCCAACGCCACGCTCTGGCCGCTCTACCACGACGTGGTCGCCACCCCCGTGTACTCCCGGGTGACCTGGGAGGCGTACCGCTCGGTCAACGAACGCTTCGCCGTGGCCGCGGCCGAGGAGGCGGCGGAGAACGCGGTGGTGTGGATCCAGGACTACCAGCTCCAGCTGGTCCCCGCCATGCTGCGCAAGCTCCGCCCCGACCTGCGCATCGGCTTCTTCCTGCACATCCCCTTCCCGCCGGTCGAGCTGTTCTCCCAGCTCCCGTGGCGGCGGGAGATCGTCGAAGGTCTGCTCGGCGCGGACCTGGTCGGCTTCCAGCGGCCCGGCGGCGCGTCCAACTTCGTCCGGCTCTGCCGCCGCCTGCTCGGCATGCAGCACCACAAGCACGAGATATACGTGGACGACCGGGTGGTGCGGGCCGGGGCGTTCCCGATCTCGGTCGACTTCGGCGAACTGGACAGGCTGGTCCGCGAGCCGCACATCGTCGAGCGGGCCAAGCAGATCCGCTCGGAGCTGGGCGACCCCGAGTGCATGCTGCTCGGCGTCGACCGGCTCGACTACACCAAGGGCATCGGCCAGCGGCTCAAGGCGTTCGGGGAGCTGCTCTCCGAGGGGACGGTCAAGCCGGGCGAGGCGGCCTTCGTGCAGATCGCCACGCCGAGCCGGGAACGCGTCGAGGAGTACATACGCCTGCGCGACTCGATCGAGCTGCAGGTCGGCCGGATCAACGGCGAGGAGGGCGACCTCGGGCAGCAGCCCGTGCAGTACCTGCACCAGTCGTACGGCCGGGACGAGCTCGCCGCGCTCTACCTCGCGGCCGACGTGATGGTGGTGACGCCGCTGCGCGACGGGATGAACCTCGTCGCCAAGGAGTACGTCTCCTGCCGGCACGACCTGCGCGGCGCGCTGGTGCTGAGCGAGTTCGCCGGGGCGGCCGACGAGCTGCGGCAGGCGTTCATGGTCAACCCCTACGACGTCGACGGCCTCAAGCGGGCCATGGTGGCCGCCATGCGGGCCACGCCGCACGACCTGTCGCGCCGGATGCGCTCACTGCGGCGGCGGGTGTCGACCTACGACGTGGACCGGTGGGCCCGCGAGTTCCTCACCGCCCTGGAAACGGGCTGAGGGACCGCCCCGAACTCCCGGAAACGGGCTGAGGCACCGTCCTGGAACATGACCTGGAACCCGCCCCCCGCCCGCGCCCGCCGCGGCGGGCGCGGGCGGGGCCGCCGTCAGGAGGTGATCTCCTCGGCGGCCTCCCTGGCCGCGTCCTTGACGGCCTTCCAGGCGTCGTACCGCTTCCTGGCGGTGCGGGCGACCACGATCTGCGTCACCTGCATGCCGACCCCCATCACCACGGCGTAGCCGATCGCCTCACCCAGGCTGATCTCCAGCGACTCGCTGTCGGCCGGCGGCTTCCTGCCGGTGCTCTTCTCCCAGGCGAAGCCGATGATCTTTCTGGCGGCCCAGGCCGTCACCAGGCCCAGCAGGCCGCCGATGGCCTTCCACGCGAGGTCCTGCTTCTCGGTCTTGTCGGCCATATGGTTCCTCCCGTATCCGTTCAGGATCAGCACACTAGCCGCATTCGGCGCGACAGCGCGTGACGCCTTACCATAGGGCGGCATGACACAGCAGCGATCGCGCCATGCGCCCATGCCCGAGAAACCGACTCTCGACGGCCTGGAAGCGGTATGGGTAGGTCGCTGGGAGGCCGAGGGCACCTACCGGTTCGACCGCTCGCGCACGCGCGCGGAGATCTACTCGATCGACACCCCGCCGCCCACGGTCTCCGGTTCGCTCCACGTCGGCCATGTCTTCTCCTACACGCACACCGACACCGTCGCGCGCTACATGCGCATGCGCGGCCGTGAGGTCTTCTACCCCATGGGCTGGGACGACAACGGCCTGCCCACCGAACGCCGGGTGCAGAACCACTTCGGCGTGCGCTGCGACCCCTCCGTCCCCTACGACCCCGACTTCCGGCCGCCGGCCGCACCCGACCCCAAGCGGCAGGTGCCCATCTCCCGCCGCAACTTCATCGAGCTGTGCCAGCGGCTCACCGTCGAGGACGAGAGGGCTTTCGAGGAGCTCTGGCGGCGGCTGGGCCTCTCGGTCGACTGGTCGCTGACGTACGCCACGATCGGCGACGCCGCCCGGGCCGCGTCGCAGCGGGCCTTCCTGCGCAACCTGGCCCGCGGCGAGGCGTACCAGGCCGAGGCGCCCACGCTGTGGGACGTCACCTTCCGCACCGCCGTCGCCCAGGCCGAGCTCGAAGACCGCGAGTGGCCGGGCGCCTTCCACCGGGTGGGCTTCACCCCCACCGGCGGGCGGGGGCCGGACGACCGGATCTGGATCGAGACGACCCGCCCCGAACTGCTGCCCGCCTGCGTCGCGCTGGTCGCCCACCCCGACGACGAGCGCTACCGGCCGCTGTTCGGCACCACGGTCCGGACCCCGCTGTTCGGCGTCGAGGTGCCGGTGCTCGCCCACCACCTGGCCGAGCCCGACAAGGGCTCGGGCATCGCGATGATCTGCACCTTCGGTGACGTCACCGACGTCACCTGGTGGCGCGAGCTCGACCTGCCCACCCGCGCCGTCGTCGGCTGGGACGGCCGGCTGCTGCCCGAGCCGCCCGCGGGCGTCCCGGCGGAGCCGTACGCGGAGCTGGCGGGCAAGACCGTGCACGGTGCCCGCGAGCGGATCGTGCAGCTGCTGCGCGACTCGGGCGATCTGGAGGGCGAGCCGCGGCCGGTGAGACGCGCGGTGAAGTTCTACGAGAAGGGCGACCGCCCGCTGGAGATCGTCACCACCCGGCAGTGGTACATCCGCAACGGCGGACGCGACTCCTGTCTGCGGGAGGCGCTCCTGGCCCGCGGCGGCGAGCTGGCCTGGCACCCGCCGCAGATGAAGGTCCGTTACGACAGCTGGGTGCAGGGCCTGGCGGGCGACTGGCTCATCTCCCGCCAGCGGTTCTTCGGCGTGCCCATCCCGGTGTGGTATCCGCTGGACGACGCCGGGGAGCCCGACCGCTCCGCGCCGATCCTGCCGCCCGAGTCCATGCTGCCGATGGACCCGTCCACCGACGTGCCGCCCGGCTACACCGAGGACCGGCGCGGCAAGGCGGGCGGTTTCATCGGCGAGGTGGACGTCATGGACACCTGGGCGACCTCCTCGCTGACACCGCAGATCGCGGGAGGCTGGGAGCGCGACCGCGATCTGTACGAGCGGGTCTTCCCGATGGACCTGCGTCCGCAGGCCCACGAGATCATCCGCACCTGGCTGTTCTCCACCGTGGTCCGGGCCCATCTGGAGCAGGGCACCCTGCCCTGGCGCAACGTCGCCATCTCCGGGTGGATCCTCGACCCCGACCGCAAGAAGATGTCCAAGTCCGTGGGCAACGTGGTCACCCCGCTCGGCCTGCTGGAGCAGTACGGCTCCGACGCGGTCCGCTACTGGGCGGCCAGCGGCCGTCCCGGCACCGACACCGCGTTCGACACCGGCCAGATCAAGATCGGCCGACGGCTGGCGATCAAGATCCTCAACGCCTCCAGGTTCGTGCTGGGCCTGGGCGGCGAGGAGGCCGGCGGGCGGGTCACCGAGCCGCTCGACCTGTCGATGCTGACCCGGCTCTCGGAGGTGGTCCGCGAGGCCACGGAGGCGTTCGAGGCCTACGACTACACCCGGGCACTGGAACGGACCGAGCGGTTCTTCTGGGAGTTCTGCGACGACTACCTGGAGCTGGTCAAGGCCAGGGCGTACGAGGAGGGGCCCGCCGCGCGCTCGGCGCACGCCGCGCTGCGCGAGGCCCTGGACGTCATGCTGCGGCTGTTCGCCCCGTTCCTGCCGTTCGTCACCGAGGAGGTCTGGTCCTGGTGGCGGGAGGGCTCGGTGCACCGGGCCGCCTGGCCCGAGCCCGCCGGGCCCGCCGGCGACCCGGAGCTGCTCCCGGCGGTCGCCGCCGTCCTCGGCCGGGTCCGCAAGGCCAAGTCGGACGCCCGGCTGTCCATGCGGGCACAGGTCGCCCGGCTGACCGTCACCGGTGCGGGCGCCGGCCTGCTGAAGCACGCGCAGGACGACCTGTGCGGCGCGGGCGTCATCGAGGAGTTCGTCCTGCAGGAGGACGACGGCGAGCCGGTGGTGGAGGTCGAACTGGCCGGACCGGCCTGACCCCGGCCGCACGTGAGCGGCCCGGCCGAACACCAATCTGTCCTCCCCGTCGCCGGATCGTGTCGTACGGTCGAGGCACGACAGGTGAGGGGAGGACAGGGCATGACGCCAGGTTGCGGCAACTGCGACTGCTACCTCGACGACAGGGTGATCCACCGGCCTCCGCAGGAGCGCTGACCCCGGCCGCACGTGAGCGGCCCGGCCCCGGCCGGGCCGCTCCTTTTCGTGTCCGGCCGGTAACCCGCGCGCATTCCTCGCTCCGGCGTGACAGTCTGGGACGTGTGATCTCCGATCGGGAACGCCTGACGAACCTGGTGCCGCGCACGCTGCTCCGGCTGGCCGTGTGGAGCCTGTGCCTGATCATCATCGGCTGGGCGGTGTTCTACTTCGCCCAGTTCCTCGCGACGCTGCGCATCGTGGTGCTGCCGGTGGCCGTGGCGCTGCTGCTGACCGCGCTGCTCTTCCCGCTCACCCGGCGGTTGCGCTCGATGGGTCTGCGGCCCATCTACGCCACGTGGATCACCATGCTCATCGCCCTCACGGTGCTGGGCGGCACCGGCTGGATCATCGGGGTGCGGGCCAACGACGAGTTCCCCGGCCTGGTCGACCAGGTCAGGGAGACGTCCAAGACGGTGGAGAACTGGCTCTACACCGGTCCCCTGCACCTGCAGCCGAACCAGCTCACCGGCTGGGTCGACGAGATCACCCGGCAGGTCACCGCGCAGCGCAACGAGATCACCCAGACGGTGCTCACCGGTGCCACGGTGGCCCTGGAGGTGCTGGCCTCCATCGTGCTGCTGCTGTTCGTGACGTTCTTCCTGCTCAAGGACGGCGACCGGATCTGGTCGTGGTTCCTGAAGGCGTTCGGCGAGGTGGCGCCCCGCGTCGACCGGGCCGGCCGGGCGGCCTGGGTGACGCTCTCGCACTACGTGCAGGGCACGGTGGCGGTCGCCGCGGTGCACGGTGTGATCATGGGCATCGTGCTCGCCGGGATGGGCGTGCCGCTCTGGGCGCCGCTGGCCGTGCTGATCTTCCTGGCCAGCTTCATCCCCATCGTCGGCATCTTCTTCGCCGGAGGCGTGGCCACCCTGGTCACCCTGGGCGCCAAGGGACCGATCTACGCCCTGATCTTCCTCGGCATCCTGCTGGTGGAGCAGCAGCTGGAGAACCACGTGCTCCAGCCGCTGATCGTCGGCAGGGTGCTCCACTTCCACCCGCTGGCGATCATCCTGGTGCTGGCGGTGGGCGGCATCCTGGCGGGCATCGCCGGAGCCGCGGTGGCGGTCCCGGTCGCCGCCGTGCTCTACCGGGCGCTGCCCGAGCTGAGCGGTGACCGACCGGCCCTGCCCCCCGCCCCGGAGCACGCCGGGCCCGAGCCCGGTGCCGGGGGCACGGCGCTGGTGACCGATCCGCCCGCCGGCCCCGCGGCGGAGAGCCACGGGACGGCGAAGGCCGTATCGGAGACCGCACCGGAGACGGCGCAGGGGGCCACGCCGTCGTCCGCCGCGGGCCCGGGAGCGGCCCGGCCGCCGGCCACCGGAGGCGACGTGCCGGTGAATGACGAATCACCGCAGCCCAAGGGGTAACGTTCTGCTCCGTGACCCGTTCCAGTGTGACGACCCCCCCGCCGGGGGCGGGCCGCCTGCAGGCGGCTCCCGGCGGACCCGCCCCGGGATCCCCCCTCGGCTCGCACTACGGCGACTGCTTCGGCTGCGGTGAGCGGCATCCCACCGGCCTGCACCTGAGAGCGACCACCCCCGACGGCCTGACCGTGGTCGCCGAGTTCACCGTGGGCGAGGCCCACCAAGGCGCACCCGGCCTGGCCCACGGCGGCGTCCTCGCCGCGGCGATGGACGAGGTCATCGGCATGTCCGTCTGGCTGTTCCAGCGTCCCTACGTCACCGGGCGGCTGGAGACCGACTACCTGGCGCCGGTCCCGGTCGGGACGACCCTGCATCTGCGCGCCTGGTGCACCGGCGTGTCCGGCCGGAAGGCGTACCTTGAGGCTGAGGGCCGCGCCGGTTCCCCGGACGGTCCGGTCGCCGTGCGGGCCGCCGCGCTCTTCATCGAGGTCGGCATGGAGCACTTCGCCAGGCACGGCGATGCGAAGGCCATTGCCGACGAGCATCACGAGTACGAGGTGAACCCGTGACCAACACCGTCGAGGTGCTGATCCACCGGCTCGACACCGGGCTGCCGCTGCCGTCGTACGCCCACCCGGGCGACGCCGGCGCCGACCTGTACGCCGCCGAGGACGTCGAACTGCTCCCCGGCGAGCGGGCCATGGTCGGCACCGGGGTGGCGATCGCCCTGCCGGACGGGTACGCGGCGTTCGTCCACCCGCGTTCCGGCCTGGCCGCCAAGCACGGGGTGACGCTCGTCAACGCGCCCGGCACCGTCGACGCGGGGTACCGGGGCGAGATCAGGGTGACGCTGCTCAACACCGACACCAAGGAGGCCGTCCGGCTGCGCAGGGGCGACCGCGTCGCGCAGCTGGTGATTCAGCGGGTGGAGCGGGCGGCGTTCTACGAGGTCGACCGGCTGCCCGGATCGGCGCGCGGCGCCGACGGGTTCGGATCCACCGGCCGCTGACCGCGACCCGGCCCGGGAAGGGGCGGGTGAGGTGGCAGACGGTGATCCGGGGCCGCGGCACGCCCGCCAGGCCGTCCGACGCCCCGCGCGACGGACGGATGACCAGTGAATCTTCAAGGAGCGTGAGGAAAGTGTTCGGACGTCGTCGTCGCGAGCAGTCCCCGGCGGACGTGGCCGCCGAAGAGGTCGAGCAGGTCCCGTCGCGCGAG
This sequence comes from Streptosporangium becharense, assembly GCF_014204985.1. NCBI lineage: Bacteria > Bacillati > Actinomycetota > Actinomycetes > Streptosporangiales > Streptosporangiaceae > Streptosporangium > Streptosporangium becharense. The sequence goes on from NZ_JACHMP010000001.1 coordinate 6,124,349, forward strand.
TCCGGCCCGTGGGACGCCGACGAGCCCCACCCCGAGCGGGAGCGGGTCGACCTGGGCGGCATGCGCCTGCCGGTCGGCCCCGGGTTCGAGATCCAGCTCAACGTGGCCGGTGACCAGATCGTCGGCGCGGTGGTGCTCTTCCAGGAGAGCGCGCTGCAGGTGCACGCCTTCGCGGCGCCGAAGCGGAGCGGGATCTGGGACGAGGTCAGGGCCGAGCTCGCCGAGGGGATGAAGAGCGCCGGAGGGACCTCCGAGGAGCGGGAGGGCCCGTTCGGCGTCGAACTGGCCGCGAAGATCCCGGCAGACGGGGCCGAGCAGTCGGTCCGCTACATCGGCGTGGACGGCCCGCGCTGGTTCCTCCGCGGGGTGATCAGCGGACGCGCCACCGTGGACGCCGAGGTCGCCGTGACGCTGGAGGACGTCATCCGCGACATCGTCGTGGTGCGCGGAGACGAACCCATGCCTCCCAAGGAGGCGATCGAACTGCGCCTCCCGCCCGAGGCCAGGCAGGCCGCGGAGCGTCAGGCCGCGGGCGGCCGAGCCCCGAACCTCAACCCGTTCGAGCGGGGCCCGGAGATCGCCGAGATCCGCTGACGTGGGGAATCGCGTACGCTGATTCGACCCCGTATGTGAAGGAGAGCTCCGTGGGTTCTCAGGAGCCGCATAAACCGAGCGGATTTCGCGCTTTCCTCCGCCGTCTGACAGCCGGTCAGGCGGAACTGGAGGCCGACGAGCTCCAGCAGGATCTCGACCGTCACGGCGCAACGCCCATCGCCTCCTGCGGCGGGCGTCGCCGGTTCTGTGTCACCGGCACGCTGCGGACTGTCACCCTGCGTCCCCGCGGGGGCGCCCCGGCGCTGGAGGCCGAGCTCTACGACGGATCCGACGTGATCGACCTGATCTGGCTGGGCCGCAGGAAGATCGCTGGAATCGAGCCGGGCCGGATGGTGCTGGCGGAGGGCCTCGTCAGCCTGCAGGATGGGCGCAAAGTCATGTTCAATCCGAGGTACGAGCTACGCCCCGCGGGCGGTGCGTGAACGATTGGTGATCACGAGACGGTGAGCGAGAAAATGACCACCACCGACGAGACCGCCGCGCACGAGACGGTGGAGGCCGTGATCCGCGGTCAGCTCGCCAAGGCGTTCGGCGGCGTGCGCGGCACCATCGAGGCGGCCGTGCCCACGATCGCCTTCACCGGCATGTGGGTCGGCACCTCCGATCTGAGGCTCTCCCTGATCGTCAGCGTCTCCACCGCGGTGGCGCTGCTCCTGGTCCGGCTGGTGCAGCGCTCGACGCCGCAGTTCGTGATCAACAGCCTGGTCGGCATCGGCATCGGCGCCTTCTTCGCCTCCCGCACCGGTGAGGCGAAGGACGTCTTCCTGCCGGGCATCCTCTACAACGCCGCGTACGCGGCGGCGATGCTCCTGTCGGTCGTCACCCGCTGGCCGGTGGTGGGCTTCCTGATCGGGTCCGTCACCGGCGACCCGACGGGGTGGCGTGCCGACCCGGCCGTGGTGAGGCTCTGCACCAAGCTCACCTGGCTGCTGATGATCCCGTGTGTGATCCGGGTGGCCGTGCAGCTTCCCGTCTACCTGATCGGCGGCAACGACGCGGTCGCCGAGCTGGGCATCCTGAAGATCGCGATGGGCTGGCCGCTCCAGGTCGGGGCGCTCGCCGCCATGGTGTGGCTGCTGGCGAAGGGCCGCACCCCGGTGCGACCGGCGGTCTCCTGACCGGGCGAAACGGCCTGTGCGGCCCGGGGCCCGGCACACGGTGCCGGGCCCCGGGCCGCGTGGCTCAGCTCAGCGTCCTGTGGTGCGGGGACAGCAGCCGGGCCAGTTCCTCCTCGACCTCCTGACTGGCCACGAACATCAGCTCGTCGCCGGCCTCCAGCGGGTCGTCGGCGGTGGGCACCAGGACCCGGCCCTCACGCAGGATCGCGACCAGGGCGGTGTCGGCCGGCCACGGCACCGAACCGGCCCGCTGCCCGACGACCGGGGCGTCCTCGGGCAGGGTGAGCTCGACCAGGTTGGCCTGGCCCTGCCGGAACGTCATCAGGCGGACCAGGTCGCCGACGCTCACCGCCTCCTCGACCAGCGCACTCAGCAGGCGCGGGGTCGAGACGGCCACGTCGACGCCCCACGACTCGTTGAACAGCCACTCGTTCTTGGGATGGTTGATCCGGGCGACCACGCGCGGCACGCCGTACTCCGTCTTGGCGAGCAGCGAGACCACCAGGTTGACCTTGTCGTCGCCGCTGGCGGCGACGACGACGTGACAGTCGGCCAGGCCCGCCTCGTCCAGCGAGGAGATCTCGCAGGCGTCGGCGAGCAGCCACTCCGCCCGCGGCACGCTGTCGATCTTGATGGCCTTGGGGTCGACGTCGATGAGGAGGACCTCGTGGCCGTTCTCCAGGAGCTCGGCGGCGATCGAACGGCCGACCGCCCCGGCGCCGGCGATGGTGACGCGCATCAGTGCTCCTCCTCCGGCGCCCCGGACAGCACCTTGTTGATCCGCTCCATGTCGTTCTCGGCCGCCATGACGTGCAGGATGTCGCCCTCCTGCACCACCGAGTCGACACGGGGCAGCAGGGCCTCACCCATCCGGTTGATGAACGCCAGCCGGGTGCCCGCCGCCGCCTCCAGCTCCCTGGTGGTGGTGCCGACCCAGCCGGGGTGGTAGGCCACCTCGGCCAGCATCACGGACCCGGTGGGATCACGCCAGAGCGGCTCGGCGCCTTCGGGCAGCACACGGCGGAGGATCTGGTCGGCGGTCCAGCGGACCGTGGCCACCGTGGGGATGCCCAGCCGCTGGTAGACCTCGGCGCGCCGGGAGTCGTAGATCCTGGCCACGACGTTGTCCACCCCGAACGTCTCGCGGGCGACCCGTGCGGAGATGATGTTGGAGTTGTCGCCGCTGCTGACCGCCACGTAGGCGCTCGCGGCTCCGATGCCGGCCTCCTCCAGGACGTCCCGGTCGAAGCCGATCCCGGTGACCCGGCGTCCCCGGAACCCCGCCCGCAGGCGGCGGAACGCCTGCGGATCGCGGTCGATGATCGCGACCGAGTGGCCGCTGTCCTCCAGGATGTGCGCCAGGGTCGAACCCACCCGGCCACACCCCATGATCACGATATGCATGCTCCCCCGCCGGTCGTTGTGAGGCGGATCTTGTCACCGATGTTATTCAGCCAGTATGGACCGCTCTGGGAGCGGCCCGGCAGTGGGACGGGGGGACAGCGACTAGCATCGGCAGACGTGTCGAAGGTGACGGACCTTGTCAAACGCCTGTTCATCGGGCGTGCGCTGCGGAGCACGCAGCTCCATGAGCAACTGCTCCCCAAACGCATCGCGCTGCCCGTGTTCGCGAGCGACGCGCTCTCCTCCGTGGCCTACGCCCCGCAGGAGATCCTCGTCATCCTCTCCCTGGCCGGAGTCTCCTTCTACCACTTCAGCCCATGGGTCGCGGTCGCCGTCGTCGTCGTGATGCTCACCGTCGTGGCGTCGTACCGGCAGAACGTGCACGCCTACCCCAGCGGGGGCGGCGACTACGAGGTCGCCACCGTCAACCTCGGCCCCAACGCCGGGCTCACCGTCGCCAGCGCGCTCATGGTCGACTACGTGCTCACCGTCGCGGTGTCGGTCGCCAACGGCGTCGACTACGTGGGTGCCACCGTCCCCTACGTCGCCGAGCACAAGCCGCTGGTCGCGATCCTCATCGTCGTGGTGCTGACGCTGGTCAACCTGCGCGGCATCCGGGAGTCCGGCGTGGCCTTCGCGATCCCCACCTACGCCTTCATGGCCGCGGTCATCGGCCTGGTCGCCTGGGGGTCCTTCCGGCTGCTCGTCCTCGGTGAGGAACTGCGTGCTCCCACCGCCGACTACGAGATCGTCGCCGAGCAGACCAACCTGACCTCCTTCGCCGCGGCCTTCCTCATCCTGCGCGCCTTCTCCTCGGGCTGCGCCGCGCTCACCGGCGTCGAGGCGATCAGCAACGGCGTGCCCGCCTTCCGCAAGCCGAAGAGCAGGAACGCCGCGACGACGCTGCTGATGATGGGCCTGGTCGCGGTGACGATGTTCGTCGGCATCATCTCGCTGGGCCTGGCCTCCGGCGTCAAGGTCGCCGAACCCTCCGTCGCCGCCCGGGACGTGCTCATCGACGGCCGGCCCGCCGGGCCCGGCTACTACCAGCAGCCGATCATCGCCCAGGTCGCCGACGCGGTCTTCGGCAACGGCTCGATCATGTTCTTCGCCATCTCCGCCGTCACCGCGCTGATCCTCTTCCTCGCGGCGAACACCGCCTTCAACGGGTTCCCGGTGCTCGGCTCGATCCTCGCCCAGGACCGCTACCTGCCGCGGCAACTGCACACCCGCGGTGACCGGCTCGCCTTCTCCAACGGCATCGTGATCCTGGCCGCCGCGGCCTGCCTGCTGCTGTGGGGGTTCGACGCCGACGTCAGCCGCCTGCTCAACCTCTACATCGTGGGCGTCTTCGTCTCCTTCACGCTCAGCCAGACCGGCATGGTCCGGCACTGGACGCGCAACCTGAGGACCGAGACCAACGCGAAGATCCGGCACCGGATGCAGCGCTCCCGCACCATCAACCTCTTCGGCGCGATGATGACCGGCGTGGTGCTGGTGGTCGTGCTGCTCACCAAGTTCACCCACGGGGCGTGGATCGTCTGCGTGGCCATGCCGGTGCTGTTCCTGATGATGAAGGCCATCCACCGCCACTACGAGAACGTCGCCCGGGAGCTCGCCGTCGCCGAGGACGGTGAGCTGGACGAGACGATGCTGCCCGCGCGCAACCACGCCATCGTCCTGGTCTCCAAGATCCACAAACCGACCCTGCGGGCCCTCGCCTACGCCCGCGCCACCCGCCCCTCCAAGCTGGAGGCCATCACCGTGGGAGTGGAGGGCGAGGAGGCCAAGGCGCTGGAGGCCGAGTGGGAGCGGCGCGGCATCCCGGTGCCGCTGAAGATGCTCGACTCGCCCTACCGTGAGATCACCCGGCCGGTCCTGGAGTACGTCAAGTCGCTGCGCCGCCGCTCGCCCCGCGACGTGGTGAGCGTCTACATCCCCGAATACGTCGTCGGCCACTGGTGGGAGCACTTCCTGCACAACCAGAGCGCGCTGCGCCTGAAGGGCCGCCTGCTCTTCCAGCCCGGGGTGATGGTCATCAGCGTGCCCTGGCAGCTGCACTCCTCCGACCGGCTCAAGGGCCGCCCGGAGCCCCTCGCCCCCGGCTCCGTCCGCCGCCCCCCGCACGGGACGGCCGACGGGACGCGGTCGCCGTCCGGCGTGGTCCGCGACCGTGGCACCAAGCCTTAACCTTTCGTATGCGCTCCTGACCGCGAGGAGGCTTGACCGACGACGAACCGGGGGGCACGGCCATGGCGATCGAACTGACGGTGGGACCGGTGGCGCACGGAGGCTGGTGCGTCGCCCGTCACGACGGCCGGGTGGTCTTCGTGCGGCACGCGCTCCCCGGCGAGCGGGTGATGGCCGAGGTCACCGAGGAGACCTCCCGGTTCCTGCGGGCCGACGCGGTCGAGGTCCTGGAGGCCTCGGCCGACCGGGTCACCCCGCCCTGCCCCTTCGCCGGTCCCGGTCGCTGCGGCGGTTGCGACTGGCAGCACGCCTCCCTCGACGCCCAGCGCCGCCTCAAGGCCGACGTGGTCGCCGAACAGCTCAAGCGGCTGGCCGGCATCGACTGGAAGGGCGTCGTCGAAGAGGTTCCGGGCGCCTCCGACGGCCTCGGCTGGCGCACCCGGGTCCAGTTCGCCGTCGACCGTGACGGAACGGTCGGCCTGCGCCGCCACCGCTCCCACGACATCGAGCCGGTCGACGCCTGCCTGATCGCCCACCCCGAGGTGGAGAACGTCGGCGCCGAGGTCATGAACTGGCGCAACGCCTCCTCCGTGGAGGTCATCGCCTCCGGCACCGGCGACCAGGCCGTGGTGGTGGCACCCAAGCCCCGCCGCACGGTGGCCGTGCCCGACCTCGACACGAGCGTGGCCGTCTTCGTCGCCGAGGGCAAGGGCCGCACCCGGGTCGTCCACGGCCGCAACCACCTGGTCGAGCGGGTCGGTGAGCGCGACTTCCAGGTCACCGGCAGCGGTTTCTGGCAGGTCCACCCGGGCGCCGCCGCCACCCTGCTCGACGCGGTCCTGGAGTTCGCCCGGCCGCAGCCGGGCGAGTGGGCCCTCGACCTCTACTGCGGCGTCGGCCTGTTCGCCGCCGGCCTGGCCGAGGCGGTCGGCCCCGAGGGGGCCGTGTTCGGCGTGGAGTCCGAGCCCGTCGCCGTCCGTGACGCCGAGCGCAACCTCCGCGACCTGCCCTGGGCCCGCTTCGCCCGGGGCCGTGTGGAGGACGCCCTCGACCGCTTCGGCATCGAGCGCGCCGACCTGGTCGTCGTCGACCCGCCCCGGGCCGGTCTCGGCCGCGAGGTCGTCGACCGCCTCACCACCCTGCGGGCCACCCGGATCGTCTACGTCTCCTGCGACCCGGCGACCCTGGCCCGCGACCTGGCCCGCTTCGCCGAGCTGGGATACCGCCTCGCCGACCTGCGGGCCTTCGACGCCTTCCCGATGACCCACCATGTGGAGTGTGCGGCGCTGCTGGTCAGCGAGCCGATCTAGGCTCTGACCAGCGGTTGTGCGACACGTCATGGGTCGGCGCGGGCCGGCGTGAACCGGCGTTTTCCAAGATCTTCGCGCACCGGATGCGCACGATCACGAACCGGCTGACCCCTCCGCCGCGTCGAGGCGTTCCTCCAGTCGTTCGAGCCGCCGCAGGATCGGTCGCAGTTCCTGGCGGACGGCCTCGGACAGGGCGTTCGCCACGGCGGCGGGCGGTGCCACGGGGGGAGCCGCCGGAGCAGGGGCCGCCTGCGTCTGAGCGCGCAGGTGGACGTACCCGGCGAGGGCCGCGACCACCGCCCGGCGGGTCAGCCGTTGCTCGGCGCCCAGGCCGCGCAGGATGTGCCCGGCCGCTCCGTCGGGCTCGGCGATCAGCCCGAGCAGCAGGTGCTCGCAGCCGACGTAGTTATGGCCGAGGGCGGTCGCCTCGGTGACGGTCAGTTCCAGGGCCGCCGCGGCGGTTGCCCCGAAGGTCAGCTCGGCGCCGCAGGCCCCGGACGCCGCCGGGGAGTCCGCGGCGGGCCTGTCCAGCCGGCGCCGTATCTCCGCCGGTTCGATCTCCAGCGCGCCGAGCACCTGCAGGGCCAGATTGCCGCCCTCGGTGAGCATGCCGCCCAGCAGGTGCTCGGTGCCCACCTCCGTCACGCCCTCGTTCCGCGCCTGCTCGACCGCGAGCTTGACCACCTCCCGGGTGCGGGGCGTGAAGTGGGTGAGGCGAGCCGTCAGCAGGTCGGCGTCCGCGCTGCCCAGGGCGGTCTCACGGATGGCCGTCACCCGCCGTACGGCCTGCTCCAGTGCGCGCTGGCAGACGGCCGAGACGGGCACCCCCGCCTTCCGCACTGCCTCCGCCAGCTCGTCGGGCAGATAGACATTGATCTTCGGCATTGACCCTCCATTGGGGTTATGTAGGGGTTATGAGACATTGATAGCTCGTGGGGGACCCCCTGTCCAGAGGGAACGCCGGACGGGACGGGCCCGCGTGTTCGCCGGTGGACGGGGCGATCGGGCGGGGGCGGTACGGGGTTTCCGCACCACCGCGTGTTTTCTGTGGATGACGTCTGGGGTGCCCGGATAATGGTCTTCATGAAGTTGAGGATCTTCACGGAACCGCAGCAGGGCGCCACGTACGACGAGTTGCTGTCGGTCGCGCGGACCGCGGAGCGGCTGGGGTTCGACGCGTTCTTCCGCTCCGACCACTACATGCGGATCGGGCCGGGCGACCCCGGCCCCGGTTCCACGGACGCCTGGACGACCCTGGCGGGCCTGGCCAGGGAGACCTCCACGATCCGGCTCGGCACGCTGGTCACCCCCGCGACCTTCCGGCTGCCCGGCCCGCTGGCGATCAGTGTGGCCCAGGTCGACCAGATGAGCGGCGGCCGGGTCGAGATCGGCCTCGGCACCGGCTGGTTCGACGCCGAGCACGTCGCCTACGGGATCCCGTTCCCCCCGGTCGGCGAGCGGTTCAGCCGCTTCGAGGAGCAACTGGAGATCCTGACCGGGCTCTGGACCACCCCGGTGGGCAAGACGTTCTCCTTCGAGGGCGCCCACTACCGGCTGGCCGACTCCCCGGCGCTGCCCAAACCCGCGCAGAGCCCCAGACCGCCGATCATCATCGGCGGCTTCGGCGCCAAGCGCACCCCGCGTCTGGTCGCCCGCTTCGCCGACGAGTACAATGTGCCGTTCCGCACCCTGGACGACACCGCGGCGGCCTTCGGCCGCGTGCGCGAGGCGTGCGAGGCCCGCGACCGTTCGTCGATCCTGTACTCGGCCGCGCAGACCGTCTGCGTCGGGGCCGACGACGCGGAGATCGCGCGGCGGGCCGAGGTCATCGGGCAGGACCCGGCCGACCTGCGCGCCGCGGGCCTGGCCGGCACCCCCGCCGAGGTCGTGGAGAAGATCCGCCGGTTCGCCGACCTGGGGGCCGACCGGATCTACCTGCAGGTGCTGGACCTGTCCGACCTCGACCACCTGGAGTTGATCGCCGCCGAGGTCCTGCCGCACGTGTAGCGCCGGGGTTCCGCCCGGCCGTCTCCCGGTCCTGCCGCACGCGTGGCGCCGGGGTTCCGCCCGGCCGTCTCCCGGTCCTGCCGCACGCGTGGCGCCGGGAGTCGTGCCACGATCTTCGTGTTCGGATACGGGTGGTTATGGGTGGTTAATCGATGGCTGCCCGGCCGAGTCTGCGGCAGACTCGGCCGGGTGTTGCTGACGATCTCCACGACCGCGCGGCCCGCGACCGACCTCGGGTTCCTGCTGCACAAGCATCCGGACCGGATCCAGGAGTTCACCCAGGCGTACGGTGTGGCCCGGGTCCTGTACCCGGAGGCGAGCCCGGAGCGCTGCACGGCGGCGCTGATGCTCGACGTCGACCCGGTCCGTCTCGTGCGCTCCCGCAACCGCTCCACGCCCGACTACGCGCTCGGCCAGTACGTCAACGACCGGCCCTACGCGGCGTCGTCGTTGCTGGCCGTGGCGTTGGGCGACGTCTTCCGCACGGCTCGGGCCGGGCGTTGCGCTGCCCGCCCGGAGCTGGCCGCCGTCCCCATCCCGCTGGAGATCGTCCTGCCCGCGCTGCCCTGCAGGGGTGGTCCCGAGCTGGCCCACCGGGTGTTCGAGCCGCTGGGCTGGCGGGTCGAGGCGCTGGCGGTGCCGTTGGACGAGGGGTTCCCCGAGTGGGGCGACTCCCGTTACGTGCGGCTGACACTGCGCGGCGAGGTGCGCCTGGCCGACGCGCTCAACCACCTCTACGTGCTGCTCCCGGTGCTCGACGACGCCAAGCACTACTGGGTGGCCTCCGACGAGGTGGACAAGCTGATCAGGGCGGGCGAGTCCTGGCTCGCCGCCCACCCGGAGCGGAGCCTGATCACCCGGCGTTACCTGGGCCGCCGCTGGACTCTGGCCCGTACGGCCTTCGCCCGCCTGGCCGAGATCGGCGACGACGTGGCGGAGGAGCTCGACCCCCCGATCGAGGAGGAGCCCGCCGATCCCGCCGCTGCGGTGGATCCCGCCGATCCCGCCGACGCGGCGGACCTCGCCGATCTCGCCGACGCGGTGGACTCCGCCGGCCAGGAAGACCCGGCTACCGATCCCGCCGTTGCGGTGGACCCCGTCGGCCCGGACGATCCGGCCGCGGGAGAGAGCGGGGCGGCCGGCGCACCGTGGGAGACGCGACCCGAGCGGGAGGCCGGAGAGGCGGGTCCGCCGGGGGAGGCCGCGGGGCGGCGGCCGCTCAACGTCCTGCGCCGCCAGGCCGTGCTGGAGGTGCTCGACGAGCTGGGTGCGCAGCGGGTCATCGACCTGGGCTGCGGTTCGGGCGAGCTGGTGGGGGCACTGCTGGAGCGGCCCCGCCTCATCAGGGTGGCCGGAGTGGACGTGTCGGCCCGGGCGCTGGCGATCGCGGCCCGGCGCCTGAAGCTCGACCGCATGCCGGAGCGGCGGCGAGAGCGCCTGGAGCTGTTCCAGGGCTCGCTGACGTACACCGACGACCGGTTCGCCGGATACGACGCCGCGGTGCTGATGGAGGTCGTCGAGCATGTCGACCCGCCGCGCCTGCCCGCGCTGGAGCGGGTGGTCTTCGGCACCGCCCGTCCGGGACACGTGATCGTCACCACTCCCAACGCGGAGTACAACGTGCGCTACGAGTTCCTGCGGGGGCTGCGCCACCCCGACCACCGCTTCGAGTGGACCCGTGCCGAGTTCGCGGCGTGGGCGGCGAAGGTCTGCGCCGAGTACGGTTACCGCGCCGCGTTCCGGCCCGTCGGCGATGACGACCCGCTGTTGGGCCCACCCACCCAGATGGCCGTGTTCGGTCTCGTAACCGAGGGAGGCGGGGATGTCTGAGATCTCCGTACCGGAGATGTCGCTCGTCGTGCTGGTCGGGATCTCCGGCAGCGGCAAGTCGACCTTCGCTCGTCGGCACTTCGCCCCCACGCAGGTGATCTCCTCCGACTTCTGCCGCGGCCTGGTCGCCGACGACGAGAACGACCAGGCCGCCACGCCCGACGCCTTCGACGTGCTTAACTACATCGTCGGCACCCGGTTGCGGCGCGGGCTGCTGACCGTCGTGGACGCCACCAACGTGCAGTGGGAGGCGCGCAAGCGGCTGATCGAGCTCGCGAAGTCGCACAACGTGCTGGCCGACGCGATCGTCCTGGACGTGCCCGAGGAGGTGGCGGTCGCCCGCAACGCGACCAGGCCGGACCGCGACTTCGGAGCGCACGTCGTCACCCGGCAGCGCAAGGACCTGCGCCGGTCCATGGCGAAGATCTCCCGTGACGGCTTCCGCCGGGTTCACGTGCTGCGCGGCGTGCAGGAGATCGAAGCCGCCACCGTCGTCACCGAGAAGGCGTGGACCGACCGGCGCGAGCTGACCGGGCCGTTCGACATCATCGGCGACGTGCACGGCTGCCGCGCGGAGCTCGAGGCGCTGCTGCGCACCCTGGGCTGGCGGATCGACCCCGGTGGCACCGGCGCCGTCCACCCCGAGGGCAGGACGGCGGTGTTCGTCGGCGACCTGGTCGACCGGGGCCCCGACTCGCCGGGCGTGCTCCGCCTGGTCATGGGCATGGTCGGGGCGGGCACCGCGCTGTGCGTGTCGGGCAACCACGAGCAGAAGCTGGCCCGCGCGCTCAACGGCCGGAAGGTCAGGGTCGCCCACGGGCTCCAGGAGTCGCTGGACCAGATCGCCGCCGAGCCGGAGGAGTTCCGGCGGGCGGCCCTGGCCTTCATGGACGGGCTGATCAGCCACTACCGGCTCGACGGCGGCCGGCTCGTCGTCGCCCACGCCGGGCTCAAGGAGGCCTACCACGGCCGAGCCTCGAACCGGGTGCGTTCCTTCGCGCTGTACGGTGACACCACCGGCGAGACCGACGAGTACGGCCTGCCGGTGCGCTACCCGTGGGCACGGGAGTACCGGGGCAGGGCCATGGTCGTCTACGGCCACACGCCCATCGCCGAGCCGGAGTGGATCAACAACACGATCTGCCTGGACACCGGAGCGGTCTTCGGCGGCCGGCTCACCGCGCTGCGCTACCCGGAGCGCGAGCTCGTCTCGGTTCCGGCGGAGCGGGTCTGGTACGAGCCGTCGAGGCCGCTGGCCGCACCCCCCGCACCCCCGTCCGGCGCCGGGTCCGCGGCCGGGTCCTCCGGCGCCGGGTCCGCGCCTGTATCCCCCTCCAGCGCCGGGTCTCCCGTCGCGTTCGCGTCCGGCCCCCGTGAGCCCGGTGTGCTCTCCATCGACGACGTGCGGGGCACCCGGTACATCGAGACCCGGCACGGCGGCGGCAGCGTCAAGATCAGAGAGGAGAACGCGGCGGCCGCGTTGGAGATCATGAGCCGGTTCGCGGTCGACCCGCGCTGGCTGGTCTACCTGCCGCCGACGATGGCGCCGCCGGAGACCTCGCGGCTCGACGGCTACCTGGAGCATCCGGCCGAGGCGTTCGCCGAGTTCGCCGAAGCCGGGGTCACCCGGGTCGTGTGCGAGGAGAAGCACATGGGTTCGCGGGCCGTCGTCGTCCTCGCCAGGGACGCGCGGGCGGCGGCCGGCAGGTTCGGGGTCGCCGACGGCGGCTGCGGGGCCGTCTACACCCGTACCGGAAGGCCGTTCTTCCCCGACGACACCGCGCTGGTCGACCGGCTCAGGCGGGCCTGCGCGCCGCTCATGGACGAGCTGGGCTCCGACTGGCTGGTCCTCGACTGCGAGCTGTTGCCGTGGTCGGCCAAGGCGGAGCAGCTGGTCCGCAGCCAGTACGCCTCGGTGTCGGCCGCGGCCCGCGCGGCGTTGCCCGAGGCGCTTACCGCGCTGGAGGCGGCGGCGGGACGCGGGCTGGATGTGGGCGATCTCCTGGATCGCGTCCGCCGCCGTTCGGAGAACGCTGCCCGGTTCCGGGACGCGTATGCGCGTTACTGCTGGCCGGTCTCCGGGCTGGACGGCCTGCGCGTGGCGCCGTTCCAGATCCTCGCCTGCGAGGGCAGGGCGACCGCCGTGGACGAGCCGCACTCCTGGCACCTGGACATGCTGGCCCGGCTCGACGACCCGCTGCTCGCGTCCACCCGGCATGTGGTCGCGGACCTGGCCTCGCGGGAGTCCACGGACGCGGCGACCGCCTGGTGGTCGGAGCTGACCGCCGCGGGCGGGGAGGGCATGGTGGTCAAGCCGCTGGACCGGCCGGCCGGTCCGAGCCGGGTGCAGCCGGGGGTCAAGGTCCGCGGACGCGAGTATCTGCGGATCGTCTACGGGCCCGACTACACCGAGAGTCTGGACGTCCTGCGTGCCAGGTTCCTGGGACGCAAGCGCTCGCTGGCGCTGCGCGAGCACTCCCTCGGCCTGGAGGCGCTGTCCAGGCTCGCCGCGGGTGAGCCGTTGTGGCGGGTGCACGAGGCGGTCTTCGCCGTCCTGGCACTGGAGTCGGAACCGGTCGATCCGCGTCTGTGATTTTTCGCTAAAGACAGGTGAAGGGGGAAGGCATTTTCCAGATTGTGACGATGGCCGCGTCTGCCGTTTTCCTTAGGCTTTGAAGACCTGACGATCAGGGAGGAAACGGTGGAATTCGATCGTGCGGCGCTGCGTGATGTCGTCTCCATCCGGGATGATCTCGGGGTGTTGTCGTTCTACCTGATGGCCAACCCTCGGGAGGACGCCTCATCCCGGCCCGCGTGGCGGATCCGTTTCCGCAACGAGGTGACCGCCCTGCGGGACCGGATCGCGGCTGATCCCGACCGGTCGCGGCGCAAAGCAATCCTCAAGCGGCTCGAAGGGCTCGAACCATACTTCCCGGACCTGCTCAATCCCGCGGAGTCCGGCCCCGGCCGGGTGATGTTCGCGCCGGTCGGCAGTGAGGAGGTGTGGACCTTCACCTTCCAGCTCCCGCTCCCCGACCACGTCACGCTGGACCGCACCGCCTGCGTGCGTCCGCTGGTCAACGCCGTCGAGGCCGCGCCGCCCGCCGGCGTGGCGGCCGTGTCCAAGGACGGGCTGCGCGTCGTCGACTACCGCTACGGCTTGGCCAGGGAGGTCGGTACGACGCGCTTCGAGACCGGCGCCGAGGGCCTGGGGCAGACGCGCGGACCCGGCCAGCACGCGGAGGCGTCCTCCCAGGGTGCCTGGCACCGCGACAAGGTCGCGAGCCGGATCGACGAGGGTCTCGCCCGCCAGGTGCGCGGGGCCGCGCCACGGCTGGCCGAGCACGTCGAGAGCCGCGGGTGGACCGCCCTCGTGCTGACCGGGGACGTCCAGCTCACCGAGATCCTGGCGGCGGAACTGGGCGGCGAGGTCATCCAGGTCGACGCGATGGTCGACTCGCAGTCTCCGACGAAGATCGTCGAGTATGTGGAGCCGCAGCTCGCGGCGGCCAGGACCAGGCGCGGCGTCGGGCTGGCCGACCGTGCCAGAGACCTGGCCCTCTCCGGCGGACGCGGCGCGCTCGGCCTGGCCGACACGCTCGCCGCACTCAACGAGAGCCGGGTGGCCAACGTGCTGCTGGCCGAGTCGTACGAATGGAGCGGGCGCCGCGACGGCGACGGACTGCTGTACGCCGACGGGCAGAGCCCGCCGGCGGGCTCGGGGCGGGAACTCACCCCGGAGCCCGTGATGGGCGAGCGGATGATCGAGCGTGCCCTCGACACCGACGCCGAGGTCACCGTGCTGACCGGCGAGGCGGCCGACGCCCTCGCCGACTTCGACGGGGTCGCCGCGCTTCTGCGCTGGTAGGGCGGTCGCGGTGCCGCCGCCCAGGTGATTTCGGAGATCGACGTCTCAGATGTGCTTTCGGGGGAAAGGACAGGCATGGCCGGCATCGCCCCTTCGGGGACCACCAGGGAGAACATCGGGCACGTCGTCTTCATCACCGCCGCCGCGGCGATCGGCGGCTTCCTTTTCGGCTATGACAGCGCGGTCATCAACGGGGCCGTCACCGGTATCCAGAAACACTTCCGCGTCGGCCCGGTGGAGATCGGCGTCGTGGTGGCGATCGCGCTGCTGGGCTCGGCGGCCGGTGCGTGGATCGCCGGAGGGGTGGCCGACCGGTGGGGCCGCACCCGGACGATGCAGGTGGCCGCGATCCTGTTCGCGGTCAGCTCCGTCGGCCAGGCGCTGCCGTTCTCGGTCTGGGACCTCGCCTTCTGGCGGGTGCTCGCCGGCATGGGGATCGGCATGGCGTCGGTGATCGGCCCCGCCTACATCGCGGAGGTCGCGCCGCCCGCCTACCGGGGACGCCTGGGGTCCTTCCAGCAGCTCGCGATCGTCCTGGGCATCGCGGTCTCGCAGCTGGTCAACTACGCCATCGCGGAACGCGCCGGGGGAGACGTCAACAACGAGCTGCTCGGCCTGGAGGCGTGGCAGTGGATGCTCGGCGCCTGCCTGGTCCCCGCCCTGCTCTACCTGATGTTCGCGACGATCATCCCCGAGTCGCCGCGCTTCCTGGTCGCGGTCGGCAGGTCCGCCGCGGCGCGCAAGGTGCTCGCCGAGGTCGAGGGCGGGAGCGTGGACCTGGACGCGCGCCTGGCGGAGATCGAGGCGTCGCTGCACAGCGAGCGCCGGCCGAGCCTGCGCGACCTGCGCGGCCGGAGCCTCGGGCTGCTGCCGATCGTCTGGATCGGCGTCCTGCTCTCGGTCTTCCAGCAGTTCGTCGGTATCAACGTCATCTTCTACTACTCGGCGTCGCTGTGGCAGTCGGTCGGCATCAACCAGTCCGACTCGCTGCTGATCAGCTTCTCCACCTCGATCATCAACATCGTCGGCACGTTCATCGCCATCGCGCTCGTCGACCGGATCGGACGCAGGCCGCTGCTGCTGGTCGGCTCCGCCGGAATGGCGGCCGCGCTGGGCGTGGCCGCGTGGGCGTTCAGCGCCGCCGTGCCGAGCGGGGACGCCGTCAGACTGCCGGAGACCCAGGGCACGGTCGCCCTGGTCGCCGCGCACGTCTTCGTACTGTTCTTCGCCCTGTCGTGGGGTGTGGTCGTCTGGGTGCTGCTGGGAGAGATGTTCCCCAACCGGATCCGGGCCGCGGCCCTGTCGGTGGCGGCCGCCGCCCAGTGGGTGGCCAACTGGCTGATCACGGTCTCGTTCCCGTCCCTCAGCGAGTGGAGCCTGGCCGGCGCCTACGTCGGCTACGCCTTCTTCGCGGTGCTCTCCTTCGTCTTCGTGTTGTTCAAGGTGCGGGAGACCAAGGGACGCAAGCTGGAGGAGATGGGTTAGGTTCGCCCCGTGGCATCGCGAGATCGGGCGCCGGCGGCGCCGAGCAGGGCCGAACTGGAGGCCGCCAGGGATCGCACGGTCGACGACGTGCTCGGCCCCGCACTGGACGTGCTGTTCTGCGGCATCAACCCGGGCCTCTACTCGGCGGCCACCGGCTGCCACTTCGCCCGGCCGGGCAACCGGTTCTGGCCGGCGCTGTACCGCTCCGGCTTCACCCCCCGGCTGCTGGCCCCCTCCGAGCAGCATCTGCTGCCCTCGTACGGGCTGGGCATCACCAACGTGGTGCGGCGAGCCAGCGCGCAGGCCGCCGAGCTGTCGGCCGAGGAACTGCGCGAGGGCGGGGAGCGGCTGGTGAAGCTGGTCGCCGAGGCGGGACCGAAGGTGCTGGCGGTGGCGGGGGTGACCGCCTACCGGCAGGCGTTCGGCAGGCCGAAGGCCGCGATCGGGCCGCAGGAGTCGCGGATCGGCGAGGCGGCGGTGTGGGTGCTCCCCAACCCCAGCGGCCTGAACGCGCACTGGACCCTCGACCGGATCGCGGCGGAGATGCGGCGGCTCAGGGAGTCGCTGTCGTAGGGCCGCTCCGCCGTAGGGCTGTTCCGTCGTAAGGGCCGTTCAGCCGTGAGTTCGCTCCGCCGTAGGGCTGCCCGGTCGTGGGACTGTTCTGCTGTAGGGCTGCCCGGTCGTGGGGCCGCTCTACCGTAGGGCCGCCTGCTCGTGGGAGCGCTCAGCGCACGCCCGGAGGGGTGATCCGCCGGTCGTGGGCATGCCACCGCCTGCGATGGAACAGACCCGCCAGCGCCAGCACCAGCCAGGCGAGGAAGAGGAACCTCAGCGCGCCGAACCCGGTGACCGCCACCCCCGCCACCACCAGCAGCAGGAGCAGGGGGGCGAACGGCGGCCCGCCCCGGCGTGCCGTCCGGTTCCGGACCGCGTGCCGGCTCCGGCCCCGGAGGTCGTGGACACCCCACACGTGGTGGTGCGGGCGGCGGTCGTACGCGCGGTGGTCGTGCGGGCGCGGCAGGTCGGCGCCGACCAGGGCCAGGTCGCGGCCCGTCCGCGCGGACAGGGCCAGGCCGAGGCGCTCGTCGAGCTCCTCCCGGGTCAGGCGGCCCTGCGCGTAGTGCTCACGCAGGGCCGTCACGGTCACCTCGCGCTCGGCGTCTCCGATCCGCAGATCCTCCGGTCCGACGTGCGGGCTCTCCTGTTCGGCGTGCGGATCCCTCCGGGCGGGGAACGGGCCCTCCCACCCGTCGAACGGGCCGTGCCAGCCGGCGTAGGGGCCCTCCCAGCGGTGGTGCCGGCGATCTCGGGCGGGGTGCCGGTCGCTTCGCGGCGTCATGGTCGGATCACTCCTCGCCGGGGTCGCCGTCGGCCAGGATCCGGTAGAGCTTGCGGCGCGTCTCGACCAGGATCTGCCTGGCCTGACGGATCTGCGCGTCGCTACCGGTCTGCAGGATCTGGGTCATGGCGGACGCCGCCTGGCGTGCGAGGTCCAGCAGCTCCCAGGTGCTCTCGTCGACGTCGGGGGTCATCTCCTCCCACGGGGCACGCACCTCGTCGGCGTGGTCGGCCACGTAGGCCCGGCCCGCCCCGGTGAGGTCGAAGGTCTTACGCCCCTCGCTCTCCTCGCACGAGACCAGCCCTTCGTCGGTGAGCTGCTGGAGCGCGGGGTAGACCGCCCCCGGGCTGGGCTTCCAGCCGCCCTCGCTGCGCCGTTCGATCTCCTGGATGATCTGGTAGCCGTTGCGCGGCGCCTCGGTGAGCAGCGCCAGGATCGCGGCGCGGACGTCACCCCGCTTCGCCTTGCGGCCACGCCCGAACGGCGGCCCGCCGAACGGTCCTCCGCCGAACGGTCCTCCGCCGCGGCCGCGGCGGCCGTGACCGGAGCGGCCGAAGTCCCACGGGAAGGCACCTGTGGGGAAGGGGCCGCGGGGGCCGCGGTGCCGGTGCTCATGCGGGCCGCCCCGGTGCGGTTCGTCGCCGTGGGGACCGTGCGGCCCCGGACCCCAGGGGTGCTCGTGCCACCCGGCGGCCATGCGGCTCCAGGCCGCGCGGCCCGCTCTCTTCATCTCGCGCCGGATCTCCCGCGGGTCGAACCCCTCCCACGGGCCGCGCATCGCTTCCGCCGATGTCATGGCGTGTCTCCTGTCTTACGATCGTCTTTCGACCACTCTAGATGCTTCAAAGATATATCGAGAATATTCTTATGACAACCCTGGTCGGTTGGGAGGGGGCGCCTGGGCGGGGGAGGGGGGCGATCCGGTCGCGACCACCCGCCTCACCTGCGCTTCGGCCGGGCCCTCCGGTGTCGTGGGCCCCCGCGAACCGTCTCCGAACGCCATAGCGGAGAGTGATGTCGTCGCAGCTCAGCGCCGAAGTGAGGTAGATCACCAAATTCTTTGGCGATTTTGGAACAAGAACCGAGACCTGGGCGTTACAAATGACATAGACGGGATTCGTTCCGTGCCGGAAGGGCTGGGGGGTGCTTTCGGTGCGGAACGGTCCCGTCTGTCGTTTCCCGGGCACGCCCGTTTTCCGGCGCCGCGTCATCGCCTCCGGGCCTCCTGATCCGGGCCTCCCGGCTCCGCCCCGAAGCCGCCTTCCGCGTCACCGCTCCCGCCGCTCGCCGCTCCCGCTTTCCGGCCTCCCGCGTCACCGCTCTCGCCGGTCCCTCTTCCTCGCCTTCCGCGTCACCGGTCCCGCCGCCCGCCGGTCCCGCTTCCTCGCCTCGCGGGCACCGGCCTCACGTGCCACCCCGCCGGCTCCGGGATCGCCCTTCCGCCCGGCGAGTCTTCCGCCGGGTCGCACCGCCCGCCGACCCGGAGGTGGAGAGGGTGGCGGGTGACGGGAGTCGATGGGCGTGGCGGTCAAGGTACATCCCCGGCGATCCCGGCTGAATCTAAAATCGGTAAAAGACGATCGATGCTCATTGCCTGAGGTGGGTCCGTCCGTGCGGCGCGGAAGCGGTTTCGCCCGCGCGACACGCCGAAGGCGCAAAATGACGTGGTCCTCCGCCTGAAGGATTCTTTGCCGTACAGTCTCCCGGGGTGATCTTGATGGTGGTGTTTGAGCAATGATGGGGCATACGCACGCGTTGACGGGGGCGATCGCCTGGCTGGGGGTGGCGCCGACCCTGGCCGCGTTACCGCTGCTCACCGAGTCGTCCCAGTTCGTGCAGACCGGGATCATGGTCAACGCGCTGACTCCCGCCGAGTTCGTCGCCGGGACCCTCATCTGCGCGGGGGCGGCGATGCTGCCCGACCTCGACCACCCGAGTGCGACGATCGCGCAGACGTTCGGGCCGGTCACCTGGGCGTTGAGCAAGGCCGTCTCGTGGCTCAGCGGAGGTCACCGCAACGCCACCCACTCGCTGCTGTTCGCCGTGGCCGCCGG
Source organism: Streptosporangium becharense (assembly GCF_014204985.1). Classification (NCBI taxonomy): domain Bacteria; kingdom Bacillati; phylum Actinomycetota; class Actinomycetes; order Streptosporangiales; family Streptosporangiaceae; genus Streptosporangium; species Streptosporangium becharense. The sequence continues at coordinate 6,143,569 of NZ_JACHMP010000001.1, forward strand.
GTTCGGCGCCCACTACCTGGCCAACACCTACCCGATCGGCCGCGACATCCTCGTCGTGCTGCTCATCGGCCTGGCCCTGCGGGCGATCGGGATCGGCATCCCCGGCAAGAAGCTCGCCTCGGCGGCGGTGAACGTCGCCATGACGGTCGGGCTGTTCGCGGTCTTCCGCAGTGACCACGTGGGGTACGCCTGGCTCGGGATGGCGGTCGCGGTGGGCTGTCTGACCCATGTCGTCGGAGACTGCTGCACCGAGAAGGGCTGCCCGGTGCTGTGGCCGATGAAGCAGAAGTGGCTGCTGCCCTGGAAGATCGGGATCAAGACGGGCCGCGCCTTCGAGCAGAAGTTCCTCGCCCCGGTGCTCTCGATCGCGGTGCTCGGCCTGTTGTACTTCCGCCTCGCTCCACTGCCGACATACTGATTGGTAACTTGATGTCGAGATATCTGTGACGATATCTTGATATCGAGACATCCGCTGCGACCGTGGATGACCACCGAGTTAGGCATACCTAACAGGTACGGGCACTTCGGCGGTGCGGCAGGATTCAGTTGCGCCTTCTGTACCGGCGCACCAGACATCAGGGTGATGAGGGAGGCGAACCGTGTCCGCGAACAGCTTCGGCAGCCGTGACACGCTCCGCGTCGGTGACGCGGCATACGAGATCTACCGGCTGGACGCCGTGGAGGGGGCGGGGCGTCTCCCGTACAGCCTGAAGATCCTGCTGGAGAACCTGCTCCGCACGGAGGACGGCGCGAACATCACCGCCGACCACATCCGCGCGCTCGGCCAGTGGGACCCGGCCGCGGCGCCCAGCGTGGAGATCCAGTTCACGCCGGCCCGTGTGATCATGCAGGACTTCACCGGCGTCCCCTGCGTGGTGGACCTGGCCACCATGCGCGAGGCCGTCCGCGACCTCGGCGGCGACCCGGCCAGGATCAACCCGCTGGCCCCGGCGGAGATGGTCATCGACCACTCCGTCATCGTCGACTTCTTCGGCGGCCCCGACTCCTTCCAGCGCAACGTCGACCGCGAGTACGAGCGCAACCGGGAGCGCTACCAGTTCCTGCGCTGGGGGCAGACCGCCTTCGACGAGTTCAAGGTCGTCCCGCCGGGCACCGGCATCGTGCACCAGGTCAACATCGAGCACCTGGCCCGGGTCGTCATGATCCGTGACGGGAAGGCGTACCCGGACACCTGTGTCGGCACCGACTCCCACACCACCATGGAGAACGGCATCGGCGTCCTCGGCTGGGGCGTGGGCGGCATCGAGGCCGAGGCCGCGATGCTCGGTCAGCCGATCTCCATGCTGATCCCGCGCGTGGTCGGCTTCAAGCTGACCGGCAAGCTCCCCGCCGGCGCCACCGCCACCGACCTCGTGCTCACCATCACCGAGATGCTGCGCAAGCACGGCGTCGTCGGCAAGTTCGTGGAGTTCTACGGCGAGGGCGTGTCCAGCGTGCCGCTGGCCAACCGCGCCACGATCGGCAACATGAGCCCCGAGTTCGGCTCCACCTGTGCGATCTTCCCGATCGACGGCCAGACGGTCGACTACCTGCGGCTGACCGGCCGCTCCGAGGAGCAGGTGCGGCTCGTCGAGGCGTACGCCAAGGCCCAGGGGCTGTGGCTGGACCCGTCGGCGGAGGAGCCGGTCTTCTCCGAGTACATCGAGCTGGACCTCGCCACGGTCGTGCCGTCCATCGCCGGCCCCAAGCGCCCGCAGGACCGCATCGCGCTGTCGGACGCCAAGCGGGCCTGGCGCGCGGCCGTCAAGGACTACGCGCCGAGCGTGCAGGGCCCGGCCGACGAGGCGTCCGACGAGTCGTTCCCCGCCTCCGACTCGCCGGCGATCTCCCACGACGGCAACGGCGACAAGCCGCACGCGGCCGGCCTCGACGGGGAGCGGCCCCGCAGGCCGGTCCCGGTCACGCTGGCCGACGGCACCAGCTTCGAGATCGACCACGGCGTGGTGACCATCGCCGCGATCACCAGCTGCACCAACACCTCCAACCCGTACGTCATGCTCGGCGCCGCGCTGCTGGCCAGGAACGCGGTGGAGAAGGGCCTGACCCGCAAGCCGTGGGTCAAGACCTCCCTCGCCCCCGGCTCCCAGGTCGTGACCGGCTACTTCGAGCGCTCCGGCCTGCAGCCGTACCTCGACAAGATCGGTTTCAACCTGGTCGGCTACGGCTGCACCACCTGCATCGGCAACTCCGGCCCGCTGCAGGAGGAGATCTCCGCCGCGATCCAGGAGAACGACCTGGCCGTGACCGCGGTGCTGTCCGGCAACCGCAACTTCGAGGGCCGGATCAACCCCGACGTCAAGATGAACTACCTGGCCTCGCCGCCGCTGGTCGTCGCCTACGCCCTCGCCGGCACCATGGACATCGACCTCGCCACCGAGCCGCTGGGCACCGGCGCGGACGGCGAGCCGGTCTTCCTCGCCGACGTCTGGCCCTCGCCGGAGGAGGTCGCCGAGGTGGTCGCGTCCTCCATCGACCAGGAGATGTTCCTGCGCGACTACGCCGACGTCTTCAAGGGCGACGAGACCTGGCAGTCGCTGCCGATCCCGACCGGCGACACCTTCGAGTGGGACCCGGCCTCGACCTACGTGCGCAAGGCCCCCTACTTCGACGGCATGCCGCGTGACCCGCAGCCGGTCTCCGACATCGCCGGGGCCCGCGTGCTCGCCAAGCTGGGCGACTCGGTCACCACCGACCACATCTCGCCCGCCGGGGCCATCAAGGTCGGCACCCCGGCCGCCGAGTACCTGCGCGAGAACGGCGTCGAGGTCAGGGACTTCAACTCCTACGGCTCGCGCCGCGGCAACCACGAGGTGATGATCCGCGGCACCTTCGCCAACATCCGGCTGAAGAACCTGCTGCTCGACGGTGTGGAGGGCGGCTACACCCGCGACTTCACCCTCGACGGCGGCCCGCAGAGCTTCATCTACGACGCCTCCGTCAACTACCAGGCCGCGGGCGTCCCGCTCGTCGTCCTGGCGGGCAAGGAGTACGGTTCCGGCTCCTCGCGCGACTGGGCGGCCAAGGGCACGGCGCTGCTGGGCGTCCGCGCGGTCATCGCCGAGTCGTACGAGCGCATCCACCGCTCCAACCTGATCGGCATGGGCGTGCTGCCGCTGCAGTTCCCCGAGGGGGAGACCGCCGACTCGCTGGGCCTGACCGGTGAGGAGACCTTCGACATCACCGGTGTCGAGGCCCTCAACTCCGGCGGCGTCCCGCAGACCGTGACGGTCAGGGCGGGCGAGAAGGAATTCCAGGCCGTCGTACGCATCGACACCCCCGGTGAGGCGGACTACTACCGCCACGGAGGGATCATGCAGTACGTCCTGCGCTCCCTGCTCGCCAAGAGCTGAGCAGGGGGACGGGGCCGCACGCGGGCCCCGTCCGCATCGGGGGAGACACCCCAGAACGCGACCGCCCGGCGGGCCACCAGACCCGCCGGGCGGTTTCGCGTTCTCCGCCCCCGGCTTCCCGTGCCCCCGGTCTCCGGAGCTCCGGCCTCTCCGGTCCCGGCTTTCCCGTTTTCCGGACGTCCCCGGGGCTCACGTTACTCATCCCATGATGCGTTGATCGGCTCATCGCATCCTCTGGTCCACGTCCGGCGGGGGTACGCCGACGGTGTCCCGCGGTCTGCGGCGGCGCCGTGACCAGGCGGGGAGCGCGGGGTTAAGCACGCGTTTCTGGATTGTTACCGGCCACAACAAACTTTCCGTCTGGAGGGTCTGGTGTTCCTGGCCGACGCGGAATACGTTGCCGCAAACAACATTCACCGGAACGGTGAGCCGCGACCCGGCGGATCCGTACCGGTGAGTCCGGCATGCCGCACATCCCGCCCCCCCACCTTCTGTCGAAGAAAGGACCCGTGCACATGCGCAAGGGGATCCTCAGCATGACCGCCGCCGCCGCGGCGATGACCCTCGGCCTCGCCGCCTGCGGAGGCGAGAGCGGCGACTCCTCCGCCCAGAGCGGCGGAGCCCCCGCCGAGACCAAGGCGGCCGGCAAGATCGGCGTCATCCTCCCCGACAGCAAGTCCTCCGCCCGCTGGGAGACCGCGGACCGCAAGTATCTGGAGGAGGCGTTCAAGTCCGCGGGCGTGGCCTACGACATCCAGAACGCCCAGGGCGACAAGACCCAGTTCCAGACCATCGCCGACCAGATGATCACCAGTGGGGCCACCGTCCTCATGATCGTCAACCTCGACAGCGGCACCGGCAAGGCCGTGCTCGACAAGGCCAAGGCCCAGGGTGTGGCCACCATCGACTACGACCGCCTCACCCTCAACGGCGGCGCCTCCTACTACGTCAGCTTCGACAACACCAAGGTCGGCGTCCTTCAGGGCGAGGGCCTGGTCAAGTGCCTGACCGACAAGAAGGCCGACAAGCCGATCGTCGCCGAGCTCAACGGCTCACCCACCGACAACAACGCCACGCTGTTCAAGAACGGCTACGACAGCGTGCTCAAGCCCAAGTACGACGCCGGTGAGTACGTCAAGGGCCCGGACCAGTCGGTGCCGGACTGGGACAACGCCCAGGCGGGCACGATCTTCGAGCAGATGCTGACCGAGCAGCCGAAGATCGCGGGTGTGCTGGCCGCGAACGACGGCCTGGGCAACGCTGCCATCACGGTGCTGAAGAAGAACAACCTCAACGGCAAGGTCCCGGTCACCGGCCAGGACGCCACCGTGCAGGGCCTGCAGAACATCCTCGCCGGCGACCAGTGCATGACCGTCTACAAGGCGATCAAGAAGGAGGCTGACGCGGCGGCCAAGCTGGCCATCGCGCTGGCCAAGGGCGAGAAGCCCACGGCGACCGGCACGGTCAAGGACTCCGAGAGCAACGCGGACGTGCCCGCCGTCCTGCTGGAGCCGCAGGCCATCTTCTTCGACACGGTCAAGGACGTCGTCGCCGACGGCTACGTGACCAAGGAAGACCTGTGCACCGGAGAGTTCGCCGCCAAGTGCACCGAGGCCGGAATCTCGTGACGCGCGGAGGGTGCGGCCGTCCGGTCCCGGCACGGCCGCACCCTCGCGCCCGATCGCGGCGGCGTCCCCCCACCCGCCCGGGAAGGCCGGCGGACCCCGCCGGGAGGCGGCACACCGGGTAGGACCCGGCGCCACCGGCTCCCGGCCCCCGGCCCTCCCGGCGGCGAGGCCGGCACCGCCCGCAGGCGCCCGATCCGCGCCGGCTCCGCCGCGCGCACGAACACAGGGAGCACATCCCCATGACCCCCGTACTGGAACTCCGCGGGATCGACAAGAGCTTCGGTCCCGTCCAGGTTCTGCACCGAGTCGACTTCTCCGCCTACGCCGGGGAGGTGACCGCGCTGGTCGGCGACAACGGCGCGGGCAAGTCCACCCTCGTCAAGTGCGTCGGCGGCATCCACCCGATCGACTCCGGCGGCTACCTCTTCGACGGCAGGCCCGTCCAGATCGGCAGCCCGCGTGACGCCGCCGAACTGGGCATCGAGATCGTCTACCAGGACCTCGCGCTCTGCGACAACCTCGACATCGTCCAGAACATGTTCCTCGGCCGCGAGCACAGGCGCGGCATCGTCCTCGACGAGGACACCATGGAGGAGATGGCGGCCAAGACCCTGGAGAGCCTGTCGGTCCGCACCGTCAAGTCCATCCGCCAGCGCGTCGCCAGCCTCTCCGGCGGCCAGCGGCAGACCGTGGCCATCGCCAAGGCCGTCCTCTGGAACAGCAAGGTCGTCATCCTCGACGAGCCCACCGCGGCGCTCGGCGTCGCGCAGACCGCACAGGTGCTGGAGCTCGTCCGCCGCCTCGCCGACCAGGGACTGGCCGTCGTGCTGATCTCGCACAACATGAACGACGTGTTCGCCGTCTCCGACCGCATCGCCGCCCTCTACCTCGGCCGGATGGCGGCCCAGGTCAAGACCTCCGACGTCACCCACGCACAGGTCGTCGAACTGATCACCTCCGGCCGCAGCGGCGACCTCGGCCTCACCAACGGAGTCACGGTATGACCGCCACGATTTCCCCGAAGCGCGGCGTGAAAGAGGCGCCCTCCATCAGCTCCAACGTCCGGGGCTACGCCGAGCGGATCCGCGGCGGGGACATGGGCGCGCTGCCCGCGGTGTTCGGCCTCGTCGTGCTCTGCACGGTCTTCGCGATCATGCGACCCTCCTTCGTCACCGCCGGGAACTTCGCCAACCTCTTCACCCAGGGCGCCGCGGTCACCGTGATCGCCATGGGTCTCGTCTTCGTGCTCCTCCTCGGTGAGATCGACCTGTCGGCGGGCTTCGCCAGCGGCGTCTGCGCCGCGGTGCTGGCGATCGCGCTCACCAACCAGGGCAGCCCCTGGTACGTGGCGGTGGCGGCGGCCATCCTCACCGGCGTGGTGATCGGCACCACGCTCGGCGCCATCGTCGCCAAGCTGGGCATCCCGTCCTTCGTGGTGACGCTCGCCGCCTTCCTGGCCTTCCAGGGACTGGTCCTGCTGCTGGTCAAGGGCGGCACCATCATCGCCGTCCGCGACGAGACGATCCTCGCGATCGCCAACAAGAACCTCCCGCCCGTGCTCGGCTGGGGTCTGCTGGTCGCCGGGGTCGTCGCCTACGCCGCACTCCAGTCGCTGCGCGCCCGCAAGCGCGCCGCCCGCGGCCTGACCGCCGACCCGGTCTCGTTGATCGCGGTCCGGGTGGGCGCCCTCGCGCTGCTGGGCGGGCTCGCGGTCTACATCCTCAACCTGGAGCGCAGCCGCAACGCCGCGGTCGTCTCGCTGGCGGGTGTGCCGATCGTGGTGCCGATCATCGTGGTGCTGCTGCTGGTCCTGACGTTCGTGCTCCGCCGCACGGCGTTCGGACGCCACCTCTACGCCGTCGGCGGCAACGCCGAGGCCGCACGCCGGGCGGGCATCAACGTCGACCTGATGAAGATCAGCGCCTTCGCGATCTGCTCGTCCATGGCCGCGCTCGGCGGCATCATCGCCGCGTCCCGTGCCAGTTCCGTCGACCCCAACACCGGCGGCAGCAACGTGCTGCTCTACGCGGTCGGCGCCGCCGTCATCGGCGGCACCAGCCTGTTCGGCGGCAAGGGGCGGGTGCTGGACGCGGTCCTGGGCGGCGCCGTGGTCGCGGTCATCGAGAACGGGATGGGCCTGATGGGCTACAGCTCCGGGGTGAAGTTCATGGTGACCGGATCGGTCCTGCTGCTGGCCGCCATGGTGGACGCGCTGTCGCGCAAACGGGCGGCCGCCACTGGTCTAAGGTGATCTGCGACCCCAGTCCACCGAAGGAATCTCACGCGATGCGGGCAGGCCCCTCCCAGGAGGAGATCAGGCGCCACAACCTCGGCGCCCTGCTCCGGCACGTCCATCTGGGCGGCCCCATCTCGCGCGCGGAGCTCACCAACCGGCTGGGGCTCAACCGCAGCACCATCATGGCCCTCACCGCGGACCTGACCGCCGCCGGCCTGGTCAGGGAGGAGCTCCCCAGGGAGACCGGGCGTGCCGGACGCCCGTCCCTGGTGGTGCGGCCGGAGTCGGCGCGGGTCTACGTGTTCGCCTTCGACGTGGGCGTCGACCGCCTGGTCGCCGCCCGCGTCGGCCTGGGCGGCACGATCCTGGACCGCCGCGACGCCGTGCGGCGGCGAGACCCCTTCTCCACGGAGGAGGTCGTCGGCCAGCTCGCGGCCTTCGCCCGGCAGATGCATCGCAAGACCCGCTCCGACACGGTGTGCGTCGGGGCGGCGGCGGCCTTCTCCGGGGGAGTCGACCGCGGCGGCGGCGTCGTCAGGTTCGGGCCCAACATGGGCACGGTGGGCGACGTGCCGTTCGCCGAGGAGATGACCCGGCGGCTGGGCCTCGGCCTGCGGGTCGCGGTCGGCAACGACGCCAACCTCGCCGCCCTCGCCGAGCACACCCGCGGTGTCGGCGTCGGCTGCCGCGATCTCATCTACCTGCACGGGGACGTCGGCGTGGGCGGCGGCGTGATCGTCAACGGCCAGCTGCTCGGCGGCCACATGGGCTTCGGCGGAGAGGTCGGGCACATGATCGTCAACCCTGACCGGGGCCGCCCCTGTAGCTGCGGCTCCTCCGGCTGCCTGGAGGCCGAGGTGGGGGAGCGGGCCCTGCTGGAGGCCGCCGGCCGGTTCGGTTCCCAGGCCGGCCGGGACGCCGTGCGCGCCGTGGTCGACGCGGCCGACCGCGGCGACGTCGTCGCCCAGGCCGCGCTCAACCGCGTCGGCGACTGGCTGGGCCTGGGCGTCGCCAACCTCGTCAACCTCTTCAACCCGGAGATGGTCGTCTTCGGAGGCATGCTCCGCGAGATCTACCTGGGGTCCGCGGCGCAGGTCCGCAGCCGTCTCGCCGTCGAGGCCCTTCCCCCCTCCCGCGAGCACCTGCGCCTGCGCACCTCCGCCCTCGCCGACGAGGCCACCCTCGTCGGCGCCGCGGAGCTGGCCTTCTCCCGGGTCCTCGCCGACCCCCTGGAGGTTCTCGCTCGCGCGGGTTCCTGACGTCGTCACGTGTCGTCCACCGGCTCGGAGCGCACACCCCGCCGGGCCGCACAGTCCGCCGGGCCGCACAGTCCGCCGGCGCAGGCCGGGCCGCCCGCCCGTGCAGGCGGGGCCTCCTGCGGGGAAGACGCCGGGTGAACCCCGGAAAAACAACAGGGGGCCACCCGTCGCCCGGCTGTGGGGCGGGGACGGATGGCTCCCGGAAAGCGGAACCGCGGAAGGGGAGGAGGTCAGGAGACCTTCGACTTGGGAGCGGTGAAGGTGTTGCAGGCGCCGGGGTCCTCCTGGTGGAAGCCGCGGGTCACCCAGTAGGCGACGTTCTCGGCCTTGCCGTGGGTGGAGGTGCTCTGGGCGGCGCGCACGACGTAGGCCAGGTCCGACTCGCGGCGGTTCAGGGAGCGCCAGGTGCTGCCGAGGAAGACGCCGCTCAGGCACTCGGCCTGGAGTTCGATCTTGCGGGTCGCGGCGAGGATCTCCTTGTTGCTGCGGTACTTCTGGGAGCGGTAGGCGGGGAGGATCCCGGAGAGCTCCTGGACGTGGTGACCGTACTCGTGGGCCATCGTCTGGAGCAGGAACAGCTCGGTCGCCTGGGCGAGGATGCCCTCGCTGAGGTGGAAGGTGATCTGGTTGTTCCGCGAGCAGTAGATCGCCTGCGCGTTCTTGGGGAACGTGCCGCAGCCGGTCCGCGCGCCGGGGCGGGTGCTGGCCAGGAACTTCGGCTTGGAGAAGGTCATCTTCGCTTTGCCGAACTGGTATCCCCACGCCTCGTTGAGGCAGTCGAGGACGAAGTCGAGATAGATCTCGGCGGTTTCCGGGTCGTCGTTGTAGACCGGCTGCTCCTGGCAGGCGTCCGGCTCCAGCTTGCCCGTCTTGTAGATCGGGTTGGCGGTCAGGGCGGCCTTGCCCTTGGGGGCCGGCCGCAGGTGCTCAGCGGTGGCCGTTCCCGTCGTACCGGCGAAGACCACGCCCGCCAGCATGCCGGAAAGCAGCACTATGAGGGATTTACGCATGATCCTTAACCATATTGAAGATTAAAGATCGGGTAAAGCTGGTATGTCACTAGGTTTAGACCATTCCCATAGGGAGAAGCGGCGCCGCGGACGGGAACCGGTGAATCCGGCCGGGCGGCGCGGAGCCGCCCGGCCGGATGGGCCTTCGGGGTCAGGCGACGCGGTTCGCCGGGACGGACCAGGTGTTGCAGGCGGACGGGGCCCCCGCGTCGAAGCCGCGGTCCATCCAGTAGGCCTGGCTGCTGCCCTTTCCGTGGTCGTTCTTCGGCCAGTTCTTGTGACCGTTGGCGTGAACCCAGCGGACCATGCCGTCCCACTGCTCCTGCTCGACCGGGAGGCTGCCGGAGATCTGGCGGAGGAAGGCGGCGCCCATGCAGTCGGCCTGAAGTTCCAGACGTCGGGAGAAGGCCAGCTTGCCGGCCGTGCCGGCGCGCCAGGTGCTGTTGACGTAGTACTTCATGATGCCCGCGAGGTGCTGCACGTGGTGTGCGTACTCATGGGCCATGAACTGGGCGTGGTTGGCCGCGTAGGGGTTCTTGAGCACCTGCCGCGTCACGCCGATGTAGATGGTGCGGTTGGCGGAGCAGTACATGCCGCCCGCGCTGCTGGGCCAGCGCCCGCAGGGCGTGTTCACCTTGCTGGTGGAGAAACGCAGTCTCGGCTGGCCGAAGGCCAGCTTCGCCTTGCCGAACTGGGCCTTCCACGCGATGTTCAGGCAGCGGGTCACCCGGGTCATGAAGGTCCGGTAGGAGGCCGCGCTCCCCGCGCGGATCCCTCCGGCCTGGCAGGTGACGCCGGGCAGGGTGCCGGTGCGGTAGAGCGGGCTTGCCGTGGCCGCCGCGCGGCCGGCTGGGGGCGCCTGGGCCCCGGCGGTGCCGGTGCCCCCGGCGGGCGTCGCGACGGCAACGGGGGCACCCTGCTGCGCGACCGGAGCTGACCAGGCCGATGGGACGGCGGCATTGGCGACGTCCAGTCCCGTGACCAGGGCAAACAGCAGCGGAGCAACAACAAGCGGTGCGAGTTGCCTAAGGGGGAGTGTTTTCATGGTGCGCTAAAGGTTATTGCAAGTGGGGATAAAACGTGCAGAATCCCCTCCTCTGGCGGCAGCGCCGCCCAGCCGAACTAGACTCGACGCGACGGTGCTTGAACAGAGGGGATGATTCCGTGAGCGAGCTGACCGGGCAGCCTGGGAGTCTTCTGGAGTCGGTCAAGGGGCCACAGGATCTCAAGCTGCTGGGTGCGGACGAACTGCCCCGGCTCGCCGCGGAGGTCAGGGACCTCCTCATCAGCTCCACCGCCCGCACCGGCGGGCACCTCGGCCCCAACCTGGGCGTCGTGGAGCTGACGATCGCGATCCACCGGGTCTTCGACTCCCCGCGCGACCGCATCCTGTGGGACACCGGCCACCAGGCGTACGTGCACAAGATGCTCACCGGCCGCGCCGGGCGCTTCGACACGCTCCGCCAGGAGGGGGGCCTGTCCGGCTACCCCAGCCAGGCCGAGTCCGAGCACGACATCATCGAGAACTCCCACGCCTCCACCGCGCTGTCGTACGCCGACGGCCTGGCCAAGGCGTACCGGCTGCGCGGCGAGGACGACCGCACGGTCGTCGCGGTGATCGGCGACGGGGCGCTCACCGGCGGCATGGCCTGGGAGGCGCTCAACAACATCGCGGCGCAGAAGGACCTGCCGCTGGTCATCGTCGTCAACGACAACGGCCGCTCCTACTCGCCCACCATCGGCGGGCTCGCCTCCCACCTGGCCTCGTTGCGCGCCTCCCAGCGCTACGAGGACATGCTCGACTTCGTCAAGGACAACCTGAACAGGGTCCCGCTCGTCGGCCCGCCCGTCTACGACGCCCTGCACGGGGTCAAGAAGGGCCTCAAGGACGTCCTGGCCCCGCAGGTGATGTTCGAGGACCTCGGCCTGAAGTACATCGGGCTGGTCGACGGCCACGACGAGCAGGCCGTCGAGGGTGCGCTGCGCAGGGCCCAGGCGTTCCGCCGCCCGGTCATCGTGCACGTGCTCACCAAGAAGGGCTTCGGCTACTCGCCCGCCGAGAACCACGACGAAGACTGCTTCCACTCGCCGGGCGTCTTCGACCCGCTGACCGGCGAGGAGAAGCCCAAGCCGCACGGCTGGACGAACGTGTTCAGCCAGGAGATCGTCCGGCTGGCCGCCGAACGCCGCGACATCGTGGCGATCACCGCCGCGATGCTCGGCCCGACCGGCCTGATCCCGTTCGCCGAGGCGTACCCCGACCGGCTCTACGACGTGGGCATCGCCGAGCAGCACGCCCTCACCAGCGCCGCCGGCCTGGCCCTCGGCGGGCTGCACCCGGTGGTGGCGGTCTACGCCACCTTCCTCAACCGGGCCTTCGACCAGCTCCTCATGGACGTGGCCCTGCACCGGCTCCCGGTCACGGTCGTGCTCGACCGGGCCGGCGTCACCGGCGACGACGGCGCCAGCCACAACGGCATGTGGGACCTGTCGATCCTGCAGGTCGTCCCCGGCCTGTCCATCGCCGTCCCGCGTGACGAGCCGCGTCTGCGCGAACTGCTGGCCGAGGCGGTGCGGGTCGACGACGGTCCCACCGTCGTGCGCTACCCCAAGGGGCCGGTGGGCCCGGAGATCGAGGCGGTCGGCCGCCTCGGCGAGATGGACGTGCTGCGCGCCGGCGACCCCGACGTGCTGCTCGTGGCCGTCGGCCCGATGGCCGAGATCTGCATGGACGCCGCAGGTCTGCTCGACGCGCAGGGCATCTCGGCCACGGTGGTCGACCCGCGCTGGGTCAAGCCCCTGGACGAGGCCCTGGTGCTGGCCGCCCGCGCGCACAAGCTGGTCGTGGTGGTCGAGGACGGCGGCCGGGTGGGCGGCGTCGGCGACGCGGTCGCCCGGATGCTGCGCGACGCCGACGTCGACGTCCCGGTCCGCACCTACGGCATCCCGCAGCGTTTCCTCGACCACGCCAAGCGGGCGAAGATCCTCGGCGACATCGGTCTGACCGCCCAGGACATCGCCCGTGAGATCACCGAGGCGGTCGCGAAGCGCTCCCCGGTGCTGGAGAACCACCCCGCCCGCTGACCCTTCGCCTCCCGCCTCGCCGGGCCGGGTCCGCTCGTGAAGGGACCGGCCGTTGGTGAAGGGCCCGGCCGGAGGTCGGCCGTGGGGAGTCCGGGCCGGGTCCGCTCGGGGGCGGTCCGTCTCCGCCGCCGGGCCCGGCTCGGGCGGGCGGTCTCCTCGCTGCCGTTTGCCGGTTCTGCACCCATTGAGGAGAAGGTCGGCACTTTCGGGAAAGACCCCTTTCTTGCCGTTCGTCCGGTGATCCGGTGGGCATGACCTGATGCATCGACGATGGTGATGCGGGACGGTCAAAGGGGGGGCCATGGGTTTTCTGCGTGTCAAGTCCGTGGAACAGTCGATCCTGGACACCGAGGCGCCCGAACATCGGCTGCGCAAGGACCTCAGTGCGACGGACCTGACCGTCTTCGGCATCGGCGTCATCGTGGGCACCGGGATCTTCGTGCTCACCGGCCGGGTCGCCAGGGAGACGGCCGGGCCGGCCGTCGCGCTGTCGTTCGTGATCGCGGGCATCGTCTGCGCGCTGGCCGCGCTCTGCTACGCGGAGTTCGCCTCCACCGTGCCGGTGGCGGGATCGGCCTACACCTTCGCCTTCGCCACCCTCGGCGAGTTCCCCGCCTGGATCATCGGCTGGGACCTGATGCTGGAGATGATGCTCGGCGCCGCGGTCGTCGCGGTCGGCTGGTCGGGCTACCTGACCTCACTGCTGACGTCCCTCGGGATCACCCTGCCCGCCACGATCGCCGGGGAGGGGGCGACGTTCAACCTGCCCGCGGCGCTCATCGTGCTGCTCCTCACCGCGGTCCTGGTCCTGGGGATCAAGCTGTCCTCCCGGGTCAACCTGATCATCGTGACGATCAAGGTCGCGGTGGTCCTGCTGGTCATCGTGGCGGGGCTGTTCTTCGTCAACGGCGCCAACTACTCGCCGTTCATCCCGCCCTCCACCCCCACCCCCGCCGTGGAGGGGCTGGCGGCCCCGCTGATCCAGGTGCTGTTCGGGGTCACCCCCGTCGCGTACGGCGTGCTGGGCATCTTCAGCGCCGCGGCGATCGTGTTCTTCGCCTACATCGGCTTCGACGTGGTGGCCACCGCCGCCGAGGAGACCAGGAACCCGCAGCGTGACCTGCCGATCGGCATCCTCGCCTCGCTGGGCGTCTGCACCCTGCTCTACGTCGCCGTCTCCCTGGTCGTCGTCGGCATGCAGCCCTACCGGCAGCTCAGCGAGGCGGCGCCGCTGGCCGACGCGTTCAAGGCGGTGGGCCAGACCTGGGCCGCGTCGCTGATCAGCATCGGTGCCCTGGCCGGGCTGACGACCGTCGTGATGATCCTGATGCTGGGCATGTCACGGGTGATGTTCGCGATGTGCCGCGACAACCTGCTGCCGAGCCGGCTGGCCAAGGTCCACCCGCGGTTCGGCACCCCGTACCTCATCACGATCATCATGGGCGTCGTGGTCGCGTTCCTGGCCGGGCTGGTACCGCTGAGCACCATCGCCGAGCTGGTGAACATCGGCACGCTCTTCGCGTTCGTGGTCGTCTCGCTCGCGGTGGTCATCCTGCGCCGCACCCGGCCCGACCTGCCGCGTTCCTTCCGCACCCCGCTGGTGCCGCTGGTGCCGGTCCTGTCGGTGCTCGCCTGCCTCTACCTGATGCTCAACCTGCCGGTGGAGACGTGGGTCAGGTTCCTGGTGTGGATGGTCATCGGGGTCGTGATCTACCTCGCGTACGGCTACCGGCACAGCAGGCTGTCGGAGCGCGTACTGCGGAGCTGACGCCGACGCCCCGGCCCTCCGGGAAGGAGAACCGGGACGCGGGTCCGTGTCAGGCGGCGCCGGAGGGCGTCAGGCGGGCACCGAGGCCACGCCCGGCGACAGGAAACGCGGTTCGGCGACGCCGGTCCGGTCCAGGTACGGCGTGACGCCGCCCAGGTGGAACGGCCAGCCGGCCCCCAGGATCATGCACAGGTCGATGTCCTGCGGCGCCGAGACCACACCCTCGTCGAGCATGACGCGCACCTCCTCGGCGAGGGCCCGCAGCGCCCGCAGCCGCACCTCCTGTGCCGTCGACGGGGACGTACCGCCCGAGAAGAGGGCGACCGCCTCCGGGTCCAGCGAGAAGTCGGGAGCGTAGACGCCGGGCTTGCCCGCCGCGACCAGCCGGGCGAGGTTCTCCGACACCCCGTAGCGGGACGGGAACGCCTCGTGCAGCGTCTCGGCCACGTGCAGCGCCACGGCCGGGCCGACCAGTTGCAGCAGCGCGAACGGGGTCATCGGCAGGCCGAGGCCGTCCAGCGCGTGGTCGGCCACCTCCAGCGGGGTGCCCTCGTCCACGGCGCCGATCACCTCGCCCATGAACCGGGTGAGGAGCCGGTTCACCACGAACGCGGGGGCGTCCTTGACCAGCACCGACGACTTCCGCAGCGACCGGCCGACGGCGAAGGCGGTGGCCAGTGCGGCGTCGTCGGTCTCCGTCCCCCGGACGATCTCCAGCAGCGGCATCACCGCGACCGGGTTGAAGAAGTGGAAGCCCACCACGCGCTCGGGGTGCCGCAGGCCCGCCGCCATCTCGGTCACCGACAGCGAGGAGGTGTTGGTGGCCAGCACGCACTCGGCGGAGACGACCTCCTCCACCTCCGCGAAGACCTTCTTCTTGACCTTCATGTCCTCGAAGACGGCCTCGATGACGAAGTCGGCGTCCGAGAAGGCGTCCTTGGTGAGCGAGCCGGTCACCAGGGCCTTGAGCCGGTTGGCCTGGTCGGCGGAGACACGGCCCTTGGCCAGCAGCTTGTCCACCTCGGCGTGCACGTATCCGACGCCCTTGTCGAGCCGCTCCCGGTCGAGGTCGGTCAGCACCACCGGGACCTCCAGGCGGCGGGCGAACAGCAGCGCCATCTGCGAGGCCATCAGGCCCGCGCCGACCACGCCGACCTTGGTGACCTTGCGGGCGTGCGAGGCGTCCGGGGCACCGGCGGGCTTCTTGGCCCGGCGCTGCACCAGGTCGAAGGAGTACAGGCCGGCGCGGAGCTCGTCGCCCATGAGGAGGTCGGCCAGCGCCCGGTCCTCGGCGTCGAACCCCTCGTCGCGGGAGGCGGTGCGGGCCAGCTCCACCAGGTCCAGCGCCCGGTACGGGGCGGGCGAGGCGCCGCGCAGCTTCAGGTCGACCAGCGCGCGGGCGTCGGCGACGGTCGTGGACCAGTCGACGCCGGTGTGGTCGGCGCGGGAGACGGTCACCTCGCCGCGCAGCACCCGGGCCGCCCAGCGCAGCGACTCCTCCAGGAAGTCGGCCGGTTCGAACATCGCGTCGGCGACGCCCAGCGCGAAGGCGTCCGGGCCCTTGATCGTGCGGTTCTGCGCGAGCGGGTTCTCCACGATCAGCTTGATCGCGGCGGCCGGGCCGATCAGGCGGGGCAGCAGCTGGGTGCCGCCCCAGCCGGGGACCAGCCCGAGGAAGCACTCCGGCAGCGCCACCGCGGGCACGCCGGAGGAGATGGTCCGGTAGGTGCAGTGCAGCGCGACCTCCAGGCCGCCGCCCATGGCCGCGCCGTTCACGAACGCGAACGACGGCACGTCCAGCTCGCCCAGGCGGCGGAACACGTCGTGACCGAGCCTGCCGATCTGGAGCGCCTGCTCGCGCTCGGCGATGAGCGCGGCGCCCTTGAGATCGGCACCGACCGCGAAGATGAACGGCTTGCCGACGACGCCCACCGCCGCCAGGTCCGTCCGGCCTGCGACCGTGTCGAGGGCCTCCTTCAGCGAGGTGAGGCCGCCGGGGCCGAACGTGGAGGGCTTGGTGTGGTCGAAGCCGTTGTCCAGCGTGATCAGGGCCATGGTGCCCGCGCCGTACGGCAGCTCGACGTCGCGGACGGTCGCCCGGGTGACGACCTCGTCGCGGAAGATTTCCCTGATGTCCGTCACTTCGCACCTTCCCAGCTGAGGTTCTCCCAGATGACCGTTCCGCCCATGCCCATGCCGACGCACATCGTGGTGACGCCGTAGCGGACGTCGGGGCGTTCGCCGAACTCGCGGGCGAGCTGCGTCATCAGGCGCACCCCCGAGGAGGCCAGCGGGTGGCCGAAGGCGATGGCGCCGCCGTACGGGTTGACCCTGGGGTCGTCGTCGGCGATGCCGAAGTGCTCCAGGAAGGCCAGCACCTGCACGGCGAACGCCTCGTTGATCTCGAACAGCCCGATGTCGGAGACGGAGAGCCCCGCCAGGCGCAACGCCCGCTCGGTCGAGGGGATCGGCCCGACGCCCATCACCTCGGGGTCGACGCCCGCGAACGCGTAGGAGACCAGGCGCATCTTGGGGGCCAGGCCCAGCTCCGCGGCGACGTCGGAGGCGGCCACGATGCAGCCGGTGGCCCCGTCGTTGATCCCGGAGGCGTTGCCCGCGGTGACCCGGCCGTGCGGGCGGAACGGGGTCTTCAGCGAGGCCAGCGCCGAGAGCGTGGTGCCGGGACGCGGCGCCTCGTCCACCGTGGCCAGGCCCCAGCCCTTCTCGGCCGACCGGGTGGCCATCGGGACCAGGTCGGGCTGGATCCTGCCGTCGGCGTACGCCTTGGCGACCTTCTCCTGGGAGGCCACCGCGAAGGCGTCCGCGCGCTCCTTGGTGATCGTCGGGTAGCGGTCGTGCAGGTTCTCCGCGGTCATCCCCATCACGAGGGCGGAGCCGTCGACGAGCTTCTCGGCCAGGAAACGGGGGTTGGGGTCGACGCCCTCGCCCATCGGGTGGCGGCCCATGTGCTCGACGCCGCCGGCGATGGCGACGTCGTAGGCGCCGAAGGCGATGCCGCCGGCGACCGTGGTCACCGCGGTCATCGCGCCGGCGCACATGCGGTCGATCGCGTAGCCGGGCACGCTCTTGGGCAGCCCGGCCAGTACCGCCGCGGAACGGCCGATGGTCAGGCCCTGGTCGCCGATCTGCGTGGTGGCCGCGATGGCCACCTCGTCGACGCGCTCCGGAGGCAGGCTCGGATTACGCCGCATCAGTTCGCGGATGACGCGGATCACCAGGTCGTCGGCGCGGGTCTCGGCGTACAGGCCCTTGGGGCCCGACTTGCCGAAGGGTGTGCGCACACCGTCGACGAATACGACGTCACGAGACGAAGGCACGGGGTTCGCTCCTCGTTGCTGGGTGGCTTCCCGACATATGCTACTCGCCGGTAACAAGACGTGACGCGTCCGGGCCCCGCGAGGCGAGTAGGTTGTCCTCGGCGGCGTGTGCAGGCATGACCCCCGTCCGGCCGAGTGTGCCCGGGGTGCGCGGGCCGCGCATCTCTGGCAGACTTGGAAAACGCTTTCCGGGAGGTTGTCGGTGGTCACGCTTGAGGATGTCGCCCGGCACGCGGGCGTCTCGCTCGCCACGGCGTCACGGGTGCTGAACGGCAGCACCCGGCAGGTGGGCGCCTCCCTGCGGGAGAAGGTGGAGGTGGCCGCGGCCCAGCTGGGCTACCGCACCAACGTGGCCGCCCAGACCCTCGCCCGCGGAGCCAGCAACGTGATCGGCCTGGTGGTGCACGACCTCACCGACCCGTACTTCGCCGCGATCGCCGACGGCGCCATGCGCGTCGCCGAGCGGCAGGGACTGATGGTCATGGTCGGTACCACGCACCGCGACCCCCAGCGGGAGATCGCCTACGTCTCGACCCTGAACGCGCAGCGGGTCCGCGCCGTACTGCTGGCCGGGTCCCGGCTCACCGACACGCAGGTGACCCGCCGGCTCCGCGAGGAGCTCGACCGCTACCGCGAGACCGGCGGCCGGGTGGCGTGCGTCGGCCAGGACATGCTCGGGGTCGACACCGTGGCGCCGGGCAACCGCGAGGGTGCCGCCGCGCTCGCCCGTGCCCTGGCCGGGCTCGGGCACCGCGGCTTCGCGATCCTCGCTGGCCCCGAAGGGCTGATCACCGCCCGCGACCGGGTGGCCGGGTTCACCGAGGAGCTCCACCGGCTGGGCCTGCCCGATCCGCTCGTGCTGCACGGCTCCTTCGACCGCGACGGCGGCTACGGGGCGGCCACCCGGGTCTCCGGGGTCACCTGCGTCTTCGCCGTCAACGACGTGATGGCGGTGGGTGCGCTCGCCGCCTTCCGCGACCGGGGGATCCGGGTGCCCGAGGACGTCTCGGTGGCGGGCTTCGACGACATCTTCACCCTGCGGGACCTGGTCCCCGCCCTGTCCACCGTGCGTCTCCCCCTCGCCGACATGGGCGCCCGCGCGCTGGAGCTGGCCCTCGACGCGGCCGAGGAGGCCAGGGTCGAGGGGGTGGCCGGCGAGGTCGTGCTGCGCGCGAGCACCCGCGCTCTCGGCTGACGGCGGGCCTGGTCGACGGTGGGGCCGGCTGGCGGTGGCTCGGTCGACGGCGGGCCTGGCTGACGGTGGGCCCGGTTGGCGGCGGGGCCGGCTGACGGTGGCCTGGCTGACGGTGGGCCCGGTTGGCGGCGGGGCCGGTCCCGGGAAGCCCAGGCCGGAGCGGTCCCGGAGAGATCCCGGCCCCGGAGGTTTCCCCGCGGCCGGGCCCGCCCGCGGTGTCAGCCTCCGACGAGCTCGCCGAACCTGGCCTTGACCAGGGCCAGCACCTCGTCGGGGTCGGCCGCCCACACGTCGGCGTTGAAGATCTCCACCTCGATGTCCCCGGTGTACCCCGCCTCGGCCACCGCCCCGGTCAGCGGCGCGAAGTCGATCACACCGTCGCCCATCACGCCCCGGCCGAGCAACACGTCCGCCGGGAGCGGTGAGAGGAAGTCGCACACCTGGTAGCTCGCGATCCGGCCCGCGGCCCTGGCGATCTGCGCCATGACCTGCGGGTCCCACCACACGTGGAAGGTGTCGACGACGACGCCGACCTGCTCGGGAGGATGCGGTTCGGCGAGGTCCAGCGCCTGGCCGAGCGTGGACAGCACGGCCCGGTCGGCGCAGTACATCGGGTGGAGCGGTTCGAGCGCGAGCCGCACCCCGCGCTCGCCCGCGTACGGGGCCAGCTCGGCCAGCGCCTCGGCGACCCGTTCCCGCGCGGCGGGCAGGTCACGGGAGATCGTGCCCAGCGGCTCGCCGGGGACCACGCCGGGCAGCCCGCCGACCACCATGACCAGGCACGCGGCCCCCAGCTCCGCGGCCTCGTCGATCGCCCTGCGATTGTCGTCCAGGGCCTGCCGGCCGCCGGAGGTGAGGAAACCGCCCCGGCACAGCGACGACACCCGCAGCCCCGCGTCGGCGACCAGCTTCACGGTCTCCGCGAGGCCCTGGGCGGTGACGTCCTGCCGCCACAGGCCGATGGCCTCGACACCGTGCCGCACGCACCCGTCGACGGCCTCGGCCACCGACCACCGCCTGGTGGTCCACTGGTTCAGCGACAGACGGCTCACAGCCCGTTCACCGCCAGCAGGGCACGCATCCGGGAGACCGCCAGCTCCGGGTCGGTCAGCAGCCCGGCCCGGTCGGCCAGCCGGAAGACCTCGACGAGATGGGGGAGCGAGCGGGCCGCCTGGGCACCGTTGACCATGGCGAAGGCGTCCTGGTGGCCGTTGAGCCAGGCCAGCAGGACGATGCCGGTCTTGTAGTTGTAGGTCGGCGCCTCGAAGATCTTCCGGGAGAGGGGGACGGTCGGTTCCAGGATCTCGTCGTACCGTGCCAGGTCGCCCGCGTCGAGCGCCTCCAGGGCCGCCGCGGCGGCGGGGGCGATGGCGTCGAAGATGCCCAGCAGCGCGTGGCTGCCCGACCTGATCAGCGAGGGGTAGTTGAAGTCATCGCCGGTGTAGAGCCGGACACCCTCCGGCAGCGCCGCGCGCAGCCCGATCTCGTGCTCGGCGTCCAGCAGCGAGACCTTGACCCCGTCGACTTTCGGCGCGTGGTCGCGGATCAGCGCCAGGAACGACGCGGTAGCCCCGGCCACGTCCCGCGAACCCCAGTAGCCGGCCAGGCTGGGGTCGAACATCTCGCCCAGCCAGTGCAGGATCACCGGCCGGTCCACCTGCGACAGCAGCTCGCCGTAGACCCGGTGGTAGTCCTCCGGGCCCCGCGCGAGCGCCGCGAGCTGCCGGCTGGCCATGACGATGACCCCCGCGCCGGCGTTCCTGACGGTCTCGATCTGCTCGGTGTAGGCCGCCGTGACCTCGTCCAGGGTCCGGGCGTGCGGCGCGTGGTCGGTGCCGGCGCCGCACGACACCAGCGTCGCCGCGTCGCCGAACGCCTTGGCCTCGGTGGCGCTGCGCTGCACCAGCTCGCGGGTGGCCGCCCAGTCGAGGCCCATGTTGCGCTGGGCGGTGTCCATGGCGTCGGCGATCCGCAGCCCGTGGGACCACAGGTGGCGCCGGAAGCGCAGCGTGGCGTCCCAGTCGACGGCGGCGGGGGAGCCGGGGACGTTGTCCCCGAGCGGGTCGGCGACCACGTGGGCGGCGGCGTAGACGATCCGGCTCGTCGCGGGCCCGGCGGGTCTGGCCCAGGTCACCGGCTCGCGCAGGGTGTACTCGCCGCTCGGCAGCGCGATCCTCGTCACGGCTCCACCACCAGACGGCGGCCCTCGGCACAGGAGCGCAGGCCCAGCTCGGCCAGGCGGACGCCGCGCGCGCCGGAGGCGAAGTCGTACGGGAAGGACGCGTCCTCGGCCACGTGGCGGACGAACATCTCCCACTGGACCTTGAACCCGTTGTCGAACTCCTCGTTGTCCGGCACCTCCTGCCAGGCGTCGCGGAAGCGCGCGGTGACGGGCAGGTCGGGGTTCCAGACCGGCTTAGGGGTGGTGGCGCGGTGCTGGACGCGGCAGTCGCGCAGGCCCGCGACGGCGCTGCCGTGCGTGCCGTCCACCTGGAACTCCACCAGCTCGTCGCGGTTCACCCGGACGCTCCAGGAGGAGTTGATCTGCGCGACGATCCCGCCCTCCAGCTCGAACACGCCGTAGGCGGCGTCGTCGGCGGTGGCGCGGTAGGCCCGGCCCTGCTCGTCCACCCGCTCCGGGATGTGGGTGGCGGTCTGGGCGTAGACCGACCGGACCCGGCCGAACAGGTTCTCCAGCACGTACGCCCAGTGCGGGAACATGTCGAGCACGATGCCGCCGCCGTCCTCGGTGCGGTAGTTCCACGACGGCCGTTGCGCGGCCTGCCAGTCGCCCTCGAAGACCCAGTAGCCGAACTCGCCGCGCACCGACAGGATGCGGCCGAAGAAACCCCCGTCGACGAGGCGCTTGAGCTTGAGCAGGCCGGGCAGGAACAGCTTGTCCTGCACCACGCCGTTCTTCACCCCCCGGGCGGTGGCGGCGGCGGCCAGCGCCCGCGCGTCCTCGAAGGTCTCGGCGGTGGGCTTCTCCACGTAGACGTGCTTGCCCGCCTCGATCGCCTTGAGCACGGCCTTCACCCGTGCCTGGGTGACCTGGGCGTCGAAGTAGATCAGGTTGCCGTCGTCGGCGAGGGCGGCGTCGAGGTCGGTCGTCCAGTCGGCGATGCCGTGGTCGGCGGAGAGCTTCGCGAGTTTGTCGGGGCTGCGGCCCACCAGCACCGGCTTGAGCAGCACCCGGCCGCCGCCGGACAGCGCCACACCGCCCTGCTCGTTGATCGCCAGGACCGACCGGACCAGGTGCTGACGGTAGCCCATGCGGCCGGTGACACCGTTCATCACAACGCCGATGCTTCGGGTGGACATCTTCTCCAGCCTCCTATGGAAAGCGCTTTCCAGGTCACCGTACGGCAGCCGCCCCGCCTGCGGCAAGCACCTGCCGCCGGGGAGAGGTGTGATCTACGTCAATGCCGGAGCCGCCTGCGGGGGAAACCGGAACGGATCGCGGCGCCGGAAGCGCGATCCCGGCGAGGATTCGGTGACGGCTGCCGTCCGCCCCGGTTCGCAGCCATGGCGTCCCCGCTCATCCCGTGGATTCCCTGTCCACCCGGGGGGGCCGCCCCGCCGCCGGCGGCCGGACCTCCGGTGGTTATGTCCTTTTCCTTCCCGGGGGGTGGAAAGCACACGGAACCCTGTATCAAGCGTGTGCCGAGTTCGCCACCGGCGGTAGCCGGCGTCTGCCATTCTCGACAGGGCAGGCGCCAAGGCTGCGGTTCATGGAATCCCGGTGGAGGGCTTCAGGCATGCAACCGAAAAAGCTCCTAGAGACGTTTCTGGACAGTGCCCACCGGTCCGTCGGTCAGGCACGCCGCGAGGTGCGAGAACGGCTCGGCCCGGATCACCCCCTCGTGGAGGACGTCGTCCAGGTGGTCTCCGAGCTGGTGGCCAACGCCGTCGACCACGCCGACCACGGCACGGTGGACGACCTGATCGGCCTGACGGTGACCCTCACCGCCGACTCCGTCCTTGTCGAGGTCTCCGACCCCGGTTCCGCCGCCAGCTCACCGCACATCCCGCGTGACCGCTCCGCCGCCGCCGAGGACGGCCGCGGCCTGCTCATCGTCGACCGGCTCTCCGAGGGGCGGTGGGGCACCCGGGAGCACGGGCGCGGGCTGGGCCGGACCGTCTGGTGCACCGTGCCCCGAACCGTGCCCCGAACCGTGCCCCGCGCCGTACGGGAGTCACCCGCCGACGAGACGCCGCAGCCGTTGTCGCGCGAGGTCACCCCGCAGTGAGACCGGCCGCGCGGACTCAGTCGCCGAGGCCCGCGCGGCGGGCCCGGAGCATGGCCTGTGCCCGATCCGCCACCTGAAGCTTGGCGAAGACCGAGGTCAGGTGGTTCTTGACGGTCTTGTGGCTGATGAAGAGCGTCCTGGCGATCTCGGCGTTGGTCCGGCCGGAGGCCAGCAGGTCGAGGACCTCGCGCTCGCGCGGGGTCAGCTCGGGGAAGGGCGTCGCCTGCGTCGTGCCGGTGAGGAAACGCCGGATGCGGCGGGCCACGGCCGGGCCGTACACCGCCTCGCCCCGGGCCACCGCCTGGACGGCGGCGATCAGGTCGCCGCCGCCGGTGCCCTTGAGGACATACCCCCGGGCACCCGCGCGCAGGGCGGCGAAGACCGAGCCGTCGTCCTCGCTCATGGTCAGCACGAGCACCCCCAGCTCGGGGCGCCGGTCGATCAGCTGCCTGGTCGCCTCGATCCCCGAGGTGCCCGGCATCACCAGGTCCATCAGCACCACGTCCGGGTCGAGGGAGAGCGCCAGGGAGACCGCCTCGTCACCGGTTCCGGCCTCGCCGACGACCTGCGTGCCGCCGACCTGCTCCAGCAGCGCGCGCAGTCCGTGCCGGAAGAGCGGGTGGTCGTCCACCACCAGCACCCGGATGCTCACGTCGGCTCCTCCCCGTGGGGTGGTCGTGGGCGGAGGGGGCGCCCCAGCGGGAGCACCGCCTCCACGGTCGTGCCCCCACCGGGGCCGGACGTCCTGGTGAGCGTGCCGCCGAGCTCCGCGGCGCGCTCACGCATGCTGGATGATCCCACGCCTTCGACGAGGGTGCCGGGCAGCCCCCGGCCGTCGTCGTGGATCCGCAGGACCAGGTCTCCGTCCGCGGTGCTCACCGCGACCCCGATCCGGGACGCCCCGGCGTGCTTGACGGCGTTGGTCAGGGCCTCCTGGGCGATCCGGTAGGCCGCGACCTCCACCGCGGCGGGCAGCTCCGGAAGCGGCCGGCCGATCTCGACGGAGACCGCGGCCTCACCGTCGAGATCCAGGGTGAGATCCTCCAGTGCGCCGTCCAGGCCGAGCTCGTCCAGGGCCGAGGGACGCAGGTCGTGCACGATGCGGCGGACGTCGCCGACGAGCTCCCGGGTGAGCCCGCCGACCTCCGCCAGCGGCTCGCGCAGCGCGGCGGGCGCGCCGGCCGCGATCAGGTCGAGCCGTACGCCGATGGCCGCCAGACCGGGCCCGAGACCGTCGTGCAGGTCACGGCGGAGTCTGCGCCGCTCCTCCTCCCGGGCGAGGACCAGCCGCTCCCGGGACTCCTGCACCTCCCCGGCCAGCCGCACCGCCGCCAGCGCGACGGCCAGATGGCGGGCGAGGTCGCCGAGCACGGCGAGGTCGGCTCGGGACAGCTCCTCCCCCCGCGACCGGTACGCGGCGCGCAACTCGCCCTCCTCGTGTCCGCCGCTCTGCAGCGCCAGCCGTGCCCCTTCCGCGGGGACGCCGCCGAAGACCGACACCGGTGTGCCGTCCGCGGCGAGCACGGCCACCGAGGGCAGCCGTAGCGTGCGCGCCACGGTCTCGGCGGCCCCGTCGAGCAGCCGGGTCGGCTCGGCCGACGCCTCCAGCCGCTGGCCGAGCTGCGACAACGCGGAGGCCGGATCCCCGCGGTCGCCGAACAGCAGGCGGCCCACCGCCCGTTGCACCGCCGCGCGCGCCGGGCTGAAGGCCACCGCGACCACCGCTGTGGCGAGCAGGTCGCCGCCCCAGCCGAGCAGGGTGCGGACCGTGGCGACCGTGACCAGATAGGCGCCCAGCAACAGGGCGGTGACCAGGGCGTAGACGAAGGTGCGGCGCAGCAGCAGCTCGACGTCGAACAGCCGGTAACGGAGGATCGAGACCGCGGTGGCCACCGGCAGCAGCGGCAGGG
The DNA here is from genome assembly GCF_014204985.1 of Streptosporangium becharense. NCBI lineage: Bacteria > Bacillati > Actinomycetota > Actinomycetes > Streptosporangiales > Streptosporangiaceae > Streptosporangium > Streptosporangium becharense. The sequence goes on from NZ_JACHMP010000001.1 coordinate 6,168,618, forward strand.
TCAGCACGTCCAGCCACGCCCAGACGGGGTCGGCCCACACCGAGGTGACGACGGTGGACAGCGCGATGACGACCGCCGCGGCCAGCACGGGCAGGAGCTGACGGCGATCCTCGGCCCGCCGGATCCGCACGGCCAGCGCACCCACCCCCGCGACGGCCAGCGCACTGATCACGATCCCGGTGGAGACCGTGAGGAACGGCGTGGGGATGAAGCCGAAACGGCTGGGCTCCTCACGCCCCCACAACCAGGTGCGGTCACGGAACATCAGCAGGACCTGGAGCACGGCCAGCGCCAGAACCAGGGCAGTCACGGCGGGCCGCCACCGCGGCGACGGCGGGCGGCCGTCCGGCAGCAGGATCGGCAGCAGGAACAGGGGCCCGAAACCGAGGAAGAACACCCAGTTCGCCGTCCAGGCGGCCCAGCCGGTCCCCGCCCAGCCGTGGATCCCGCCGTGCACCGCGTACCCGCCGGCCAGCGCCTGGGCGGCGAGCCCGGAGCCGGCCAGGCAGAACAGCCAGCCGAGCGGGTTACGGGGCCTGCGGGTGGCGAGGAGCGCGCCGGGCAGCGGGAAGGCGACGCCCCCCACGGCGTCCAGCACCAGATAGGCGACGTCCCCGACGGGCCGCTGGACGGTCATCGCCACGCCCGCCGCGACCGCCACGCAGCACAGCACCGGGATCGTCCACGGCCACCAACGGCTTCTCACCCGAACATGGTGGGGCCCTTCGAAGCGGCGGGCAATGGGACCCCGGTCCCGGTCCCGCCGGGACCGGGACCGCCGCCTCGCGCGGACGGGACCGCCGGGCGTGTGGGATGCCCCCATGTCCAGTGATCGCCAGCTCATCGTCTTCGCCGTCGCGCTGCCCGCGCTCGTGCTCCCCACCGTCGCCCTCGCCGTGTCGCAGGGAGCGGACGTGAACCACATCGAATCGGCGCCGGTCTCCGCCCAGCTCGCCCTGTACGGGCAGGCGTTCCTCCCCGCGATCGCCGCGCTGATCACCACCCGCCGCCTCGACTGGGGCTTCCGCCGGGCCCCCTGGCGGATCTTGGCCCTGGCCCTGGCCCTGCCCGTGCTCTGTGCCGGGCTGGGGCACACCGTCGCGTGGCTGACCGGGGCCGCGCGGTTCACTCCCGTTCCGGCCTGGGAGATACTGCAGGGGCTGCCCGGCCTCGCGTTCTTCCTGCTGCTGGCCCTGGGGGAGCAACTCGGTTGGAGCTCGCTGCTGGCCGTGCGGCTGGCGAGGACCTTCAGCCGCGCCGCGACGGCTGTGATCGTCGGCCTGGCCTGGTCGGCCTTCCACTACCCCCTGATGCTCTTCGTGCCCGGCGCGGTGGACTCGGACGTGCCCGTGGCGTACGCGGTGCTGTGGTTCACCGTGGACACGGTGGCGATGGCCTTCCCGCTGGTGTGGCTGCGGCTGCGCACCGGGAGCATCTGGCCCGTGCTGGTGTTCCACGCCGTGCTCAACGTGTCGCTCTACCACGTGTTCACGCCCCTGACCTCCGGGGGATCGCCCTGGCTGGTGGGTGAGGGCGGCGCCCTCACCGCGTCGGTCACCGTCCTGGTCGTGCTCGCGACCTGGCGTCTGTGGCGGGGCGGTCCGGTGGCCGGCCGGGGAGAGGACGCACCGGTCTCCGCCGGCGCGAGGTGACCTCCGGGACCGGGCTCGGAGTTCCGGCCCCGGGCCCGGCCCCGGACGGCTCGCGGGGCCGGGCGGCGGGAGACCTCACCACCACGGGGTCGCCCGCCCGCGCCGGATCGGTTCACCCCCGCCGGTCAGGACGACCGCGGCGAGCGTCAGGCCGGCGGCGAGGGCGAGGGTGGCCGGGCTGGTCGTCCAGAGGCCGTCCAGGTCGATGTCGACGTCGTCCATGAGGACCGACAACGCGCGGACGCCCCACAGCGACGTCGCGACACCTACGGCGGCGTTGGGGGTCCAGCAGACCGAGAGCAGCAGGGTGAGCGCCGCGAGCAGCGCCATGGGCCCCAGCCAGGCCGTGATCAGGGACGTCATCCCGGCGGGGACCTTGCCCAGCAGGGCCAGCGCAGCCGAGGCGAGCAGGGCCAGGGTCAGGTTGTAGCCGAACACCAGCGTCATCCGGGTCAGCATGATGACGCGCGGCGACGTCGGGGTGACGGCCACGATCTCGAACGCCCCGTCCTGTTCCGAGCCGTGGGCCCATGCGACACCGGCCGCGGTGACCAGGGGGGCGGCGAGGGCGAACATGGCCTCCGCCGTCTGGGTCCCGATCGTGACGACGATCGCGCCGGCGGCCGTGAGCAGGGCGGAGAGCACCCAGATCGCGGTGCGCAGCAGGCGTGCCTCCATCTCGAGCAGGGCCCACGCCCGGTACCACCTCGGCGCGGCCGGTGCCCGCACGCCGTCCAGCGCCGCTCTCGCCAGGACGCTCCGCACGATCTCCGGTCCGGGCGGATCCGGGATGCCGTCCCGGAATCCCGGCAGTTCAGGCCAGTCGTTCATCGATGCACTCCCTGAGGGTCGCACGGGCATGGTGGAGGCGGCTCTTCACCGTGCCGACGGGGATGCCGAGCACCTCGGCGATCTCCCGGTGGCCCAGGTCGTCGAGGAAGGCGAGCACGACCACCTCGCGCTGGGCCAGCGGCAGTCGTGCCAGCGCCTTCTGCACCCGGTCGTCGCCCGTGGCCAGCTCCTCGGGGCCGGGGGCGGGGTCCGGCCGGTCGAACGGATCGGCCGCGAGCGGGGGCGGGGTGGCGCGCAGGCGGTTGTGCGCCTGCCTGCGCGCCACCCCGAACAGCCAGGTGCCGACGGTGGAGCGGCCCTGGTAGGTGTGCGCGGAGCGCCACACGGCCAGCAGGGTGTCCTGCAGGATCTCCTCGGCCGTGCCCCGGTCCCCGGCCAGGCGGTACAGGAACGCGAACAGCGGCCTGGCGTAGCGTTCGTACAGTTCCGTCAGCGCCTGGGGGTCTCCCCAGGCGATCCGGGCGATGACGCGCGCGTCGTCCGTCCGTGCCCCGGACGCCGGCCCCTCCCGCTCCGGGACGCCCCCGGGACGGGCCCGCGTGTCCGGTGCGGGCGCCTTCCCGTCGTCTCTCTTCCGCGCCCGCGTGCCTGTCCGCCATATGCTCCCGCCGCCGTGGTGACCTGACGTCGTGGCCTTCGCTCTTCGGTTCATCGCCGGGTGTGTAGCGTCCGCCCCGGCCGCGGGTTCACAGCGGCCCGCACGGGTGACGCCACCCCTTGTGCACCTCAGGGCTCCGTGCGGGTGGCGCGCAGCCGGACCAGGGTGAGCATGACCAGGGTGAAGGCGAGCATCAGAGCGGCCCACAGCAGGGCGGTGCCGGGAGTGGCCACGGGACGTGCGAAGTCGAACAGATTCGCGAACGTCCTCAGCCCGCCGGCGCCTTCGCTCGGATCGTACGGCCGGCCGTTGAGCGCCTCCTGCTGGAAGAGTCCGAACCTCATGTAGTCGACGTCCGGTGACAGGAGCGAGCGGGACGGGGTCGGGAACATGCCGCGAGGAGTGATGACGCAGGTGAGCCAGTAGACGACGAACAGCACGCGGAAGAGCATCGGCGCCATCAGCAGCGGGCCCGACAGGGCGAGCGCCCCGGTGAACAGCAGGACGGGCAGGACGGTCGTCACGAGGATCACCGCCGCCCAGCCCAGCGCCGACGGTTTCTCCTCGGCGGCCGCGTAGACCAGGGCCCGCCCGAGGTAGACGATCAGGATCGGCACCGCGGTGGCCGCGCACGCTCCCAGATACTTGCCGGCCAGCCGGCCGGTGCGGCCGGCCGGGGTGGTGTCCAGGACGGCGGCGACGCGCAGCCGCCGGTCGCGGACGAGCCGGTCGGTGAGCAGGCACCCGTAGGCGACCGGCATCAACGACATCAGGTAGGCGGCCAGCGTGCTCATCGCCGCCTTCGGATCGGCCGGGTCGCCGAAGCCCATGTCCAGCGTGAGGTAGGCCCGGCTGCCTCCCAGGAGCACCGCGAAGACCAGCGCGTGGACGATCCACATCACGGGGCGGCGGATCTGCATCAGGAACTCGTAGCGCAGGGTCGCGATCATTCCTTCTCGCCTCCGGGGGTGTGCCCGGCGTCACCGGGCGTGTCACGGGCCGCGGCGCCGGCGCCGGGCCGGGCTCCCGTCTCGACGGGCGCCGGGAGCACCCGCGCGGTGCCGCCCGCGGAGGGGGCGGCACCGCGCGGGTGCACCGGCGACGTGACGGTGGGCGGAGGGACGGGAGCCCGGGGCCGGGATCCGGGTGTCCCGCGCGGCCGAAGACCGAACAATCTCATGACCGGTGAGTTGCGGGCGGGCACCGATTCGGTTCACCGCCTTCACGACGGCGGCACCGGGGCACCGGGAGACACCGGTCCCCGGGCGCCGCAGGCGCGGACATGGGACGCGCGGCCCCCGCGGTGGGTACGGTCGAGGGCCGCGATGGGATGATCTACTTTGTAAAGGAGGTGGCTCCGTCAGCGGGAAGGATCCGGGACGGGGATCAGATCTCGCCCTTGGTCTCCAGGCGGAGCAGGGCCTTGGCGATCGGATGCGCGGTCAGGCCGATCTGCCACTCGCGGGCACCCAGCTCGCGCAGCCGGGCGGCCACGGTGCCGTCGTCGACGACCTCCGGGGGCTCCCAGGTCAGACGGCGTATCGCGTCCGGCTGGATCAGGTTCTCCGTCGGCATGTGGTGCTCGTCGGCGAGCGCGGCCACCACGGCCCGGGCGGCGGCCAGCCGCCGGGCGGCGACCGGGTCGCGGTCCATCCACCGGTTGGCGGGCGGGGGCCCGTCGCCCTGCGCGCTGGGCTGCGGCAGCTCGGAGTCGGGCAGCGAGCGCGCGGCGCCGATCGCGGCCAGCCAGTCGCGCAGGTGCCGCCGGGCGCTGCGGCCGGTGAAGGGGGCGATGTCGGTGAGAGCCTTGGTGGTGCGGGGCAGCTCCAGGGCGGCGGCGACGATCGCCGAGTCGGGCAGCACCCGGCCGGGGGCGACGTCGGAACTGCGGGCGAGCTCGTCGCGGAGCGTCCACAGCTCCCGGACCACCGCCAGCCCGCGCAGCGAGCGGACCTTGTGGATGCCGGAGGTGCGCCGCCACGGGTCGGAGCGCGGCCCCGGCGACCGGTAGGCCAGCACCGCGGCGAACTCCTCCTGTGCCCAGCCGAGTTTGCCGGTGGCCCTCAGCTCCTCGTGGAGGATGTCGCGCAGCTCGATCAGGACCTCGACGTCCAGCGCGGCGTAGCGCAGCCAGTCTTCGGGCAGCGGGCGGGTGGACCAGTCCGCGGCCGAGTGACCCTTCTCCAGCTTGAGCCCGAGGACGTTCTCCACCATCATCCCGAGGCCGACCCGTTCGTAGCCGAGCAGCCGGCCGGCCAGCTCGGTGTCGAACAGTCGCCGGGGGTGGAAGCCCAGCTCGGCCAGGCACGGCAGGTCCTGGGAGGCGGCGTGGAGCACCACCTCGGCGTCGGCCAGGGCCGTGTCGAGCCCGGACAGGTCGGGGCAGCGGATCGGGTCGATCAGGGCGCTGCCGGCGCCGGCGCGGCGCAACTGGACCAGGTAGGCGCGGCCGCTGTAGCGGTAGCCGGAGGCGCGCTCGGCGTCCACGGCGACGGGGCCGGTGCCCCCGGCGAAGGCGCGCACGACGCGCGCGAGGTCTTGCTGGTCCTCGATGACGGGCGGGATCCCCTCACGGGGTTCCAGCAGCGGAACTACGGTCGTCTCGTCGGTCACGTTCTGAAGGGCTCCGGATCCTCGCGACGGCGCGGCGGCAGTGCCGCCACGTCGGGTGGCAGAAGTGGCATGCCCGCGGCAAGGCACATCAGATCGCACCAGGCGGCGACGTGGCCGGAGAGGTCTTCCTGTAGCGGAGACCAGGAGGCGCGCAGTTCCAGCTCGGTGGTCACCGGGTCTTCGGCCTTGTTGCCGAAGCCCTCGGAGACCGCTCTGGTGACGGTGCCTCCGGCGGCGGTGTAGCCGGCGCCGTGCGCGTCGAGCGACTCGGTGAGCCAGCTCCAGGCGACAGGGCCGAGCAGCGGGTCTTCGGTGATCTCCGGCTCCATGTCGGCCCGGACGTACGCGACGAGGCGGAACTGGCCCTCCCAGCCGCGCTGGCCGTCCGGGTCGAAGAGCACGATGAGGCGGCCGACCGCGAGTTCGTCGTCGTCGCGGTAGACCGACGCGCCGATGGCGGCCGAGTGGGGGGCCAGGCGCTGGGGGGCCGGGATGTCCTCCAGTTCGATCTCCGGCCTGACCTCCGCGGGACGCATGCTGGCCACCGCGCGCCGGAAGGCGGCGGGCACGGGTGGAACGTCACCGTGGGTCATATCGGAAGCGTAGGTGGAAAGTGAACGCATGGGGACCACTGGGGTAGGTGTAAGGGCCATAACGGGAGCCATCGGGGCGAATCAGGCCGGTGTCGGCGAGGTGTGGGGGACGGATACGGCCTCGCCGGGGGGCGGCGGGAACCCCGGGACCTCCGGGGGCGAGACGTGCCCGCGCGGAGTGAGGGGCCGGCGCGAGCACCGGGGGCGGTCGCCCGGCCGGGAGCCGCGGGGGCGGGCCGATCGGTGGGGGACCCGGTCGCCGGCACCGGAGGCACGGCGCTCACCGCGACGTTCGGGTGAACTCCACATGGCGGGCATCGCACGGGCCTTTCGTCGGGTCGTGGTCCGACGTTGGCACGTCGCGCCGACATTTACGCGCAGCGTCCTCGGCGTGTCCCCAAAGTGGTGCCGGAATCGATGCCGCGCGGTGACTTGGCGAAGATTTGGACCAGCCGGGGGCCGGGCCGGATTCGCCCATGGGAGGAACTGTACCGGCAAACATGATCTGCGGGTGCCGTACGGTGTTAGTCGGTGCGTGTCAACTTCGGATTTGAGCGTACGAAGCACTCAAAACCGGTAATACGTCATCCTTATCTCCAGTTGACGGTACCTGTGTGTTCTTATGCGTTATCTCATGTAATAACTGGCGATTTCGGGTCGAATGCGCTGGTCGGTGGCCTTGGTGAGCGGACCGGCCCGGTGGCATGGCACCCTGGGGGGGTGACTCCCGAGCTTGCCGACTCCCCGTTCCTGCGTGCCTGCCGCGGCCGGCCCGTCCCCCACACGCCGGTGTGGTTCATGCGCCAGGCGGGCAGGTCGCTGCCCGAGTACCGGGCCGTGCGCGGCGGGGTGCCGATGCTCACCGCGTGCGCCACCCCCGACCTGATCGTGGAGATCACGATGCAGCCGGTCCGCCGGTACGGCGTGGACGCGGCCATCTTCTTCAGCGACATCGTGGTCCCGCTCAGGGCGATCGGCGTCGACCTCGACATCAAGCCCGGCGTGGGCCCGGTGGTGGCCGCGCCGATCAGAGACGTCGCCGGGGTCGGTGCGCTGCGTCCGCTGGAGCCGGACGACGTCTCCTACGTCACCGAGGCGGTCCGGGCGCTGACCGGGGAGCTGGGGGCGACCCCCCTGATCGGCTTCGCGGGGGCGCCGTTCACCCTGGCGTCGTACCTCATCGAGGGCGGCCCCTCCAAGAACCACGACCACACCAAGGCCATGATGTACGGCGAGCCCGGCCTGTGGCACGCCCTCATGGACCGGCTCACCGAGATCACCCTGGGTTTCCTGCGGGTCCAGCTCGCCGCCGGGGCCTCGGCCGTGCAGCTCTTCGACTCCTGGGTGGGCGCCGTCTCGCCCGAGGACTACCGGGAGTTCGTCCTGCCCTACACCAGCCGGATCTTCGCCGGTCTGGCGGACCTGAACGCCCCGCGCATCCACTTCGGCGTCGGCACCGGCGAACTGCTCGGCCTGCTCGGCGAGGCGGGCGCCGACGTGGTCGGCGTCGACTGGCGGGTCCCGCTCGACGAGGCGGCCCGCCGGGTCGGCCCCGGCAAGGCGCTGCAGGGCAACCTCGACCCGGCGGTGCTGCTCGCACCCTGGGAGGTCGTCGAGCGCCGCGCCGCCGACATCCTCGCCCGCGGCGCGAAGGCCGAGGGGCATGTGTTCAACCTCGGCCACGGTGTGCTGCCGGCCACCGACCCCGACCAGCTCGCCCGCCTCACCGACTTCGTCCACGAGGCCTCCGCCCGCTGACCCGTGCCGTCGCGGGCCCCGGCCGGGACCCGTGACGGCACGGGCGGGCCACCTCCCGCGACGATCCGGGCAGGTGGCCGTCCGCGATGATCCGGGCGGGCCACCTCCCGCGGCGACATGAGTGGCTTCTGTGACGGCCGGGTGGGCGGCCTCCCGTGGGGGCACCCCGCCACGGGAGGTCCCGCCGGGGTCAGCCGGTGGAGGACCGCCCTCCGGAGCGATCCTCCTCCGTGCCCTCCGTGTCCTTCGCGTCCTCCGTGCCTTCTGTGCCCTCCGTGCCCTCTGTGCCCTCCGCGGGACGCCCCGTGACGGGCTCCACCCCGGAAGGCTCACGCGGCGGCCCGGCCGGGAGGAAGCCCTCGGAGTGGGCCCGGCGCGCGGCGGCCCTCCTCCTGCGGCGGCGCAGCAGGACGACCAGCAGCAACCAGGCCGGGACGACCACGATCAGCCACGGCACCAGCAGGCCCGCGACCGTCAGGCCGAAGGCCACCGCGTCGAGGAAACCCTCCCAGCCCGCGCGCACGCCGGCGAGGAATCCGGGCGGCCCGTCGTCCTCCTTCTCGACCTTGGCCGTTGGGCCCACCAGGTTCAGGGTCAGCGTCGCCATGCTCGTGCGCGAGGCGAGGCTCTTCTGCCTGGCCTGCAACGACTCCAGCTCGCTCTCGCGGTCGGCGATCTCCCGTTCGACCTTGAGGACCTCGCTGATCGTGCCGGTCCTCTTCAGCAGTGCCCGTAGCGAGTCCAGCGCGGCCCTGGCGGACTTCAGGCGGCTCTCGACGTCGGCGACCTCCTCGGTGACGTCCTCGGTGTTCTGCCGCAGCGACTCGCGCGTGCCGAGATCCCTGCCCAGGCGGTCCAGCACGCCGGGGTAGTCACCGGGAGGGATCTTGAAGACCAGCGTCGCGTACCCCTCGCCGTCGGAGGACGCGTCCGAGTTCTCCGAGGCCAGGTGGCCGCCCGCGGCGGTGACGAGCTGCCGGGCCCGGGCCGCCGCCGCGTCGACGTCCCGGGCCCGGACCGTCATCTCCGCGGTGTAGATGATCGAGCGGTCCTGCGGGACCACCTTCACCTGCCCGGCGCCGCCCGAACCGGCCTCGGGGACGCCGTCCGACCCGGGCGCCGTGACAGGCGCCGCGGAGGGCTCCGCCAGCCGCGGCGCCTGCCTGTCGGCGGCGGGCGCCGGGGCTCCGCCCGAGTACGAGGCGGACTCGCCGCTGCTCCCGCCCCCGCACGCGGACACCGCCAGCGTCAGGCCCACCAGGGTGGCCGCGAGGCGCGGACCGTACCGGAATCTGCTCATGCATCTGAAGACGGAGCCCGCCTCGGCACGGTTTGCCGCGGGCGGTCACGATCGAATCACGGGGGCCGGGGCGGGTGGCCGGGGCACCGGGAGGCACGGGATCACGGGAGTCCCGGGGGTGGGGTCGCCGGACCGGGCCGGGAGGGCGGTACGGTCAGGAGTCATGGAAGGAAAACGATCACATGTGGTGGTCGTCGGGGGAGGCATCGCCGGACTGGCGGCCGCGTGGTATCTGCGGCAGGGCGGCGAGCGCGTCCGGGTGACCGTTCTCGACGGCGCCCCCCGGATCGGCGGCAAGCTCCACGCCACCGAGGTGGCGGGCGTCCCGGTCGACGCGGGGGCCGAGGCGATGCTCGCCCGGCGCCCCGAGGGCAGGGAACTGGCCCGGATGGCGGGTCTCGGCGACGATCTGCGCGACCCCGGCACCACCCGGGCGGCCATCCTGTCCAGAGGCGCGCTGCGGCCCCTGCCGCAGGGGCAGGTGATGGGCGTGCCGTCCGATCTCGCCGCGCTGGCCAGGTCGGGCATCCTCAGTCCGGGCGGCCTGGCCCGCGTGCCGCTCGACCAGATCCTGCCGGCCACCCTCATCAGGGGTGACGTCTCGGTGGCCGCGTACATCCGCGCGAGGATGGGCGGCGAGGTGGTCGACCGCCTCGTCGAGCCGCTGCTCGGCGGCGTCTACGCGGGCGTGGTGGAGCGGCTCTCGCTGGACGCGACCATGCCGAGGATCGCCATCGCGGCCAGGTCGGAGCGGTCGCTGCTCGGCGCGGCCCGGCGGATGGCGGCCGAGGCGCCCAAGGACGCCGGACCCGTCTTCGCCACGCTCCGGCGCGGCATGGGCAGCCTGCCCGAGGCGGTGGCCGCCGCCTCCGGCGCGGAGATCAGAACCGGGGTCACGGTCAGGGAACTGCACCGGACCGAGGGCGGCTGGCGGCTGGTGACCGGGCCGGTGCCCGCGCCGGAGGTCGTCGAGGCCGACGCGGTCGTCGTCGCCGTTCCCGCGCCCGCGGCCGGCCGCCTGCTCGCCGGCGAGGTGCCCCAGGCCGCCGCCGAGCTGGCCCGGATCGAGTACGCGAGCATGGCCGTCGTCACCCTCGCCTACCCCCGTGAGGCGTTCCCCCGCCCGCCGGACGGCAGCGGTTACCTGGTCCCCGCCGTAGACGGACGACCGATCAAGGCCGTCACGTTCAGCTCGGTCAAGTGGCCGCACCTGGCCGAGGCCGGCCCGGAACTGGTCGTGCTGCGCTGCTCGATCGGCCGCCTCGGTGAGGAGGCCGTGCTCCAGCGCGACGACGCCGAGCTGGTCGCCCTGGCGATGGCCGAGATGGTCGAGGTCATGGGCGTGCGCGGGCTGCCCCGGGACTCCCGGGTGACCCGCTGGGGCGGCTCCCTGCCGCAGTACGAGGTGGGCCACCTCAACCGGGTCGCCCGCATCCGCGCGGCGATCGCCTCCCAGCCCAGCCTGGCGCTGTGCGGAGCCGCCTACGACGGGGTCGGCATTCCCGCCTGCATCTCCACCGCCCGCACCGCGGCGACCCGGATCCTGGACCACCTGGACCCCGATGGAGAATGGCAGAGTAAAGCCGACTCGCTGACAAAGGGGTGAGCATGACGGACGGCACGTCACGGCCCAAGGCACGTGATCTGAACCAGGTGATCCGCTACACGATGTGGTCGGTCTTCAAGGTGAGCGAGCGCTCGCCCGGGCACCGCGAGGGCATCGCCGACGAGGTCGAGGATCTTCTGGCGCAGATGGCCGAGAAGGACGTGGTCACCCGTGGCGTGTACGACGTGGCCGGGTTCCGGGCCGACGCCGACTTCATGTTCTGGTGGCACGCGCCGACGGCCGAGGACCTGCAGGAGACCTACTCGCGCTTCCGCCGCACGGGTCTGGGCCGGCTGACGGAGCCGGTGTGGTCGGTGATGGCGCTGCACCGCCCGGCGGAGTTCAACAAGTCGCACATCCCGGCCTTCCTGGCCGAGGAGGAGCCGCGCCGGTACGTGAGCGTCTACCCGTTCGTGCGCTCCCTGGAGTGGTACCTGCTGGACGACGCCGACCGCCGCCGCATGCTCGCCGAGCACGGCATGATGGCCCGAGACTACCCCGACGTGCGTGCCAACACGGTCGCCTGCTTCGCGTTGAACGACTACGAGTGGATGCTGGCGTTCGAGGCCGACGAGCTGCACCGCATCGTCGACCTGATGCGGACCCTGCGTGGCGCCGAGGCCCGGCGGCACACCCGTGAGGAGATCCCCTTCTACACGGGGGTCCGCAAGCCGCTCGGCGAGCTGGTCACCGAGCTGCCCTGACGCCCTCGCCGTCGCGGACCGTTCCGCGGCGGCGGACCCGGCGCCCCGGGGCGTACGCGGACACACGGACACACGGGCCGGGGCTGCGGGTCCGCAACAATCCGGCGAAGGTTCTTTACCGGCTCTTTGGTTTTGCCATACTCAGGGAAAATCACCTGTCTATGTGAGGCCGAGGGTGAAAACGGGCGAAGGTCTGGCACGGTCCGGGCGGCGGACGCGGGGGCGCCGGAGGAAGAAGTCCCGTTTCCGGGCTCTCGACGTCTCGATAGGCGCCGCCGCGCTGGTGGCCGGGGTGCTGGGCGGTGCCATGTGGCTGCCGGGCGACGACCGGCCCGCGGGTGCGCCGGTCCGGGCGGCGGTCTCCGAGGCCCCCGCACTCGCGGCGCCGCCGCAGCCGGCCGCCGGTGACGGGTCCGTGGTGGCCGCCGACCTGGACAAGAGGGCCGGCACTCCGGAAGCGGGAACGGCCGCTCCCGGGGGAGCCGGGGCGACCGGTTCGGGCACGCCGTCGGGGAACGGGTCCGGGGGCGAGGAGAAGGACGGCGAGAAGAGCAAGAAGAAGAACAAAAAGAAGAAGAGCAAGAAGGACAGGGAGGCCGAGGCGTCCGGAAGGTCCCGGCACACCGAGGAGGGGGCGATCGCCTTCTTCGAGGACCGCAAGGCGATGAAGCGGGTCAAGGACATCCGCCTGGTCGGCGGCTACCTCCGCATATACACGGACCTGCCGGAGTCGGCGGACAACTCCAAACAGGCCATCAAGCTGTGCGAGGCGGGCCTCGACTACCTCGTCGACGAGTTGGGTGCGCCAAGCCCGGTGGTGTTCGTCCAGGGTGAGTTCGGCGAGAACGGCAACCCGGTCCTGGCCAACGTCCTCGGCCCGGACGACTCCGACTGCAGGGTCACGCATCCCGCCCCCGGAGGCTGACGCCCCCCGGGGGCCGCCGGGGCGACCCGGACCCTGGTCTTGCCGCAGACCACGCAGCGCTGGGTGACCACTCGGCCGATGGTCTCGACGATCTCCCACCTGTGACGGAGATGCACGGGGGCTCCTTGGTGGCTACGCTGCGAATTCTCTTGCGCGCAGTGTGTGATGTCGCTCTGCCCCCTCCGGGCACCCGTTAACCCCGGGACGGCCTGTCAGGGGTCCGCCGGTTCCCGCGCGGCACGGCCGGGCACGGACCCGGCCCGGCGCGGCGAGGCCCCGCGGACCGGACGCTCCGGATGCGGGGCCTCGCCGGGCGGCCCGACGGCTAGCGGGTGGGCTCCAGCCTCAGCGAGACGGAGTTGATGCAGTAGCGGTCGTCGGTGGGCGTGCCGTACCCCTCGCCGTGGAACACGTGGCCGAGGTGCGAGTCGCAGGTCGCGCAGCGGACCTCGGTGCGGACCATGCCCAGCGAGCGGTCCTCGATGAGGGTCACCGCCTCCGACTTGGACGGTTCGTAGAAGCTCGGCCAGCCGCAGTGGCTGTCGAACTTGGTGTCGGATCGGAACAGTTCCGCGCCGCAGGCGCGGCAGCTGTAGACACCCTCGGTCTTGGTGTCGACGTACTCCCCGGTGAAGGGCCGCTCGGTCCCGGCCTGCCGGAGCACGTGAAACTCCTCGGGAGAGAGCTGGACGCGCCATTCGGCGTCGCTCTTTACCACCTTGTCCATGTCCCTCAGCCTATGCGGTCGCGTGGCGGCCGGGAGAAGCCCGCCCGCATCTGGAAAATCTTGGCGGGGAAGCAGCCTTCGGCGGTGGTTTCCGCGTCTTCAAGAGTGGGGAGGATTTTTCGCCTCCTCGTGAGGGATGGGGGCATCCGTCCGGCCGTCTCGCGCTCTGCGGACCGGCCGCCGCCCCACCGTCCGGGCGACGCGCCAGCGCTGGAACCGGTGGGCGGGACGGGTGACCACGTGGTCCGTCCCGTCGAGTGCCCGGTCCCGCCGCCGTGGCGGCTCCGGGACGGACCCATCCCGTCGATCCCGCCGTGGCGGTTCCGGTACGGGCCCATCCCTTCGATCGTGCCGTGGCGGTTCCGGTACGGGCCCGCCGGCCCGGTCCCTGCCCGCCGGAGGTCAGGTCTGGATGATCGCGGCCTTCTCCCGGGTGTACTCCAGCACCGCGTCGTGACCGTAGCCGGAGTCCTTGACCCCGCCGAACGGCAGCCCGGGGGGCATCTGCCGGAAGGTGTTGACCCAGACGGTGCCGGTCCGCAGTGCGCCGACGAACCGGTGGGCACGGGCCAGGTCGCGGGTCCACACCCCCGCGGCGAGCCCGTAGGGGGAGTCGTTGGCGATGGCCAGGGCCTCGTCGTCGGTGTCGAAGGGGATGGCCACGGCGACCGGGCCGAAGATCTCCTCCTGGCAGACGCGCAGCCCGTTGTCGGAGGTGGCGTAGAGGGTGGGCTCCACCCAGTAGCCGCCGGGCAGGGACGGGACCACGTCGGCGCCCGTCCGGGCGCCGAACAGCAGCTCGGCCCCCTCCTTGCCGGCGATCTCCAGATAGGAGACGACCCGCTCGTACTGCGCCGCCGAGACGATCGGGCCCATCGTGGTCTCCAGGTCGAGCGGGTCGGCCGGACGCACCTGCGCGGCGATCCCGGTGATCCGCTCGATCATCTCGTCCCAGACCGGCCGGTGGATGAGGATGCGCGACCCGGCCACGCAGACCTGCCCGGCGTTGCCGGTGTAGACCGAGTCGACCGTCACCCCTCGGGCCGCGGCGTCCAGGTCGGCGTCGGAGAACACGATGTTCGGCGACTTGCCGCCGAGTTCGAACGTCAGCGGTTTGAGGTGGTCGGCCGAGGCCCGGGTGATCGCCTGCCCGGTCCGGGTGGAGCCGGTCAAGCTGATCTTGTCGACCCCGCGGTGCCGGACCAGCGGGTCGCCGACCTCCTCGCCGAGCCCGCTGACGATGTTGAGCACGCCGGGCGGCAGCACGTCGGCCAGGAGTTCGCCGAGCCGCAGCACCGAGGCGCACGCCTGCTCGGCGGGCTTGACGATCACCGTGTTCCCCGCCGCCAGCGCGTACGCCGCCTTGGCGGAGAAGGTGGAGACGGGGGAGTTCCACGGGATGACGCACAGCGCGACGCCGTAGGGCTCGCGCCGGGTCAGGCCCAGGCTGGTCGGGCCGAGGATCACGGTCTCGCCCTTGACCGCGTCGAGTGCCTGTCCGGCGGCGATCTGCCACAGGTGGGTCATCCCGGGCAGGTCCCGGTGCAGGGTGTCGCGCAGGATGCGCCCGTTGTCGCGGGTCTCGATCCTGGCCAGTTCCTCGGTGTGCCCGGCGAAGACCTCGGCGACCGCGCGCAGGAAGCGCGCCCGGCCGAGCGCGGGCAGGGCCGACCAGGCGGGGAACGCCTCACGCGCCGCCGTGACGGCGGCCTCGGCGTCGGCCCTCCCGCTCGCCGGCACGCGGGCCCAGACCTCGCCGGTGGCCGGGTTGACCGAGTCCAGCGTGCGGCCGTCGGCCGCAGCCGTCAGCCGGCCGCCGATCAGGTTGCGGTACTCGTCCACTCGCCACTCCCACGGTCGGCCGCACCGATATCTTCACCAAGCGTACGCTTGCTTGATGTGGGAGTGGAAGTGCGGGCCGCTCAGCCCGACCGGCGCCTGCCGAGGGTGAACGCCACGTTCACGCCGATGACGCCGACCCAGATGAGCACCATGACGAGGCCGAGCAGTGCGTCGCCCAGGCCGGAGTAGGACACCGCCACCGTCCCGGGCACCCCCAGTGACAGGGAGACGATCGCCAGCGCCAGCCGTTGCCCGGCTTCCACCGACGGGCGGACGGCGGGGGCCGCCGCGGCGGCGCGGGCGGCGAGCCGTGCGTCCACCCGCCTGTCGAGCTCGTGGTCCACCTTCTCCAGGAAGCCCTCGACGAGAGAGTCTTCGTACTCGGGCCCGAGGTCGCGGCGGGCCTCCAGGGAGGCGCGGAGGTCGTCGCCGGAGGAGAATGATCGTTCCATGGTCGAGATATATCGTTTTTGTGGGCATCTGTCTATGCGTACGACTTCGCGGACACCCGGACCTGCCGCAACACCATCCCGGTGAGGCCCGCTCCGGTCCACCCTCCTCGATACGCACGGCGCCGGCCCGGCCGGCCGAATGCCGTCAGCCGTCCCCGTCCTCCCGCAGCGGGCCGCTCCGCCGGACGTAGCGCAGGAACAGGAAGCCCTCCTCCTCCAGCACGTGAGCCAGGCGCAGCGGGGTGTGGGAGGACGGGCCGTCGAGGACCCGCGCGGCGTCTCCGCCGATCAGCAGGGGGCTCACCGTCAGGCAGAGCTCGTCGACCAGGCCCGCCGCGGCCAGCTGGGCGTTGATCTTCGGGCCGCCCTCGCACAACACCCTGGTCAGGCCGCGCTCGGCGAGCTCCTTCACCGCGAGCGCCGGATCCACCCGGTCGCCCCCGGCCAGCACGACCTCGGCGTGCCGGGCGGCCTCGGCGCGCCGCTCGGGGGGAGCGGCCTCGCAGGTGACCACGATCGTCCGCGCCTCCGGCGCCGTCTCGGTGAACAACGGGCCGGTCAGGTCCAGGTCGAGCCCCCGGGTGACCACCGCCACCGGAGGCGCCGCGGGGCGGCCCGCGCGCAGCGCCCGCCACGACTCCCGCGGCCGGGCCGGGCCGTACCCCTCGGCCCGCACGGTCGCCGCACCGGCCAGCACGACGTCGGCCAGCCCGCGCAGCACGCCGAAGACCTTCCGGTCACCCCTGCCCGACAGCCCACCCGACAGGCCGTCCAGCCAGCTGCCGCCGTCGGCGCTGGCGACCATGTTGATCCGGACGCACGGGCCGGCCGGGTAGGCGTAGAGCCGGGCGAGGTCGATCTCGGCCGACGGCTCGGACCGGGTCTCGGGCTGGGGCCCAGGGTGGATCTCGGATCGAGTCTCGGAACGGGTCCCGGGGTGGCTCTCGGAATGGATGAGGCGCATCCTCCCACCTTGGCACAGCGCAGACCGGACGGATCGCCCAACTCGGCGGGGTGAGCCCGGCGCGGGGACACAGCGCGGAGACCACGGGGCGGGGAGCTCCGTCCGCTCATGCCCCGTCAGGCGGCCCTGTGCTCGATCCGGTCGCCCCGTCAGGCGGCCTCGTGCCCTCGTCGGCCGTATCGGGTCAGGCGGCCCCGCGCCTCGTGCGGCCGTATCGCGTCAGACGGCCCGTGCGCAGCGGAGGACGCGCATCGAGCGCCCGGTGACCGGGACGACCGCCCCGGCCGGCCACGACCCCTCCTGAAGCGCCTTCCACGGCCGGTCGTCGGCGGTGTCCAGCACGTTCTGCCAGCACCCGCCGTATCTCGCCCCGGGCAGGGTGAAGGACATGTCCTCGTGGTGGGCGTTGATCAGCAGCAGGAAGGAGTCGTCCACGATCGGCTCGCCGCGGCTGCCGGGCTCGGTGATGGCGTCGCCGTTCAGGAAGACGGTCAGCGACTTGGCGTAGCCGGTGTGCCAGTCGGCCGCCAGCATCTCCTCCCCGGCCGGGGTCAGCCAGACGATGTCGCGGGTGCCGTCGTCGGCCCGGTGCCCGTAGAAGAAACGGCGCCGCTGGAAGACGGGGTGCTCGCGCCGCAGCTTCGACAGGCCCCGGACGAAGTCGAGGAGGTCACCCTCGGTCCTGGCCAGCGACCAGTCGACCCAGGAGATCTCGTTGTCCTGGCAGTAGGCGTTGTTGTTGCCGCCCTGGGTCCGGCCGAACTCGTCGCCGGCCAGCAGCATCGGCACGCCCTGCGAGATGAACAGCGTGGTCAGGAAGTTACGGCGCTGGCGCCGGCGCAGGCGGGTGATCTGCGGATCCTCCACCGGGCCCTCGGCCCCGCAGTTCCACGACCGGTTGTCGTCGGTGCCGTCGCGGTTGTTCTCCCCGTTCCCCTCGTTGTGCTTGCGGTCGTAGGAGACCAGGTCGGTCAGCGTGAACCCGTCGTGGCAGGTGACGAAGTTGATCGAGGCCACCGGGCGGCGGCCGGAGACGGCGTACAGGTCGGCGGAGCCGGTCAGCCGGGAGGCGAACTCCGGCAGCGCCGATCCGCTGCCGCGCCAGAAGTCGCGGACGCAGTCGCGGTACTTGCCGTTCCACTCCGTCCAGAGCGGGGGGAAGTTGCCGACCTGGTAACCGCCGGGGCCCACGTCCCACGGTTCGGCGATCAGCTTCACCTGGGAGATCACCGGGTCCTGCTGGATCAGGTCGAAGAACGCGCTCAGCCGGTCGACGTCGTGCAGTTCCCGGGCCAGGGCGGCGGCCAGGTCGAACCGGAAGCCGTCCACGTGCATCTCCAGGACCCAGTACCGCAGCGAGTCCATGATGAGCTGCAGGGCGTGCGGCGAGCGGACGTTGAGGGAGTTGCCGCATCCGGTGTAGTCGAGGTAGTAGCGCCGGTCGCCGTCGTGCAGCCGGTAGTAGGCGGTGTTGTCGATGCCGCGGAAGCTCAGCGTGGGCCCCATGTGGTCGCCCTCGGCGGTGTGGTTGTAGACCACGTCGAGGATGACCTCGATCCCGGCCTCGTGCAGCGCCCGCACCATCGCCTTGAACTCCTGCACCTGCCCGCCGCGCTGCCCCGAACCGGAGTAGGCGCCGTGCGGGGCCAGGTAGGCGATCGTGTTGTAACCCCAGTAGTTCGTCAGCCCCCGGGCCACCATCGCGTGCTCGGGCACGAACTGGTGCACCGGCATCAGCTCGACCGCGGTGACGCCCAGGCTCAGCAGGTGCTCGATGACCGCCGGGTGGGCCAGCCCCGCGTACGTGCCGCGTTTCTCCTCGGGGACCGCGGGGTGGCGCATGGTCAGCCCGCGCACATGCGCCTCGTAGATCACGGTCTCGTGGTACGGGGTGCGCGGCAGCCGGTCGTCGCCCCACTCGAAGAACGGGTTGACCACCACGTTCTTCGGCATGAACCGCGCGCTGTCGTCGTCGTTGCGGCTGCCCGGGTCGGTGAACCGGTAGGAGAACAGGGACTCGTTCCAGGTGATCCCGCCCTCGACGGCCTTGGCGTAGGGGTCGAGGAGCAGTTTGGCGGGGTTGCACCGCTGCCCGGCGGAGGGGTCGTACGGGCCGTGCACGCGGTAGCCGTACCGCTGCCCGGGCATGACACCGGGGACGTACCCGTGCCAGACGAATCCGTCGACCTCGGTCAGGTCGAGGCGTTCCTCGTCGCCGTCGTCTCCGAAGAGGCAGAGCTCGACTCGCTCGGCGACCTCCGAGAACAGCGAGAAGTTGGTGCCCACGCCGTCCCAGGTGCCACCGAGGGGATACGGCTCCCCCGGCCAGATTTCCCGCATGTGCCGCTGTTCTCCTCCAGTCAGGCCCCCTTGTCAGGGTGTCTCGTTGTTGTCACTTTAGTGTGGTATTAAAAGCCGGATACCGGTACCCCGCGAGAGCCCCGGGGACACCCGGCCCGTGCCCCCGCACCCGTCACCGGCATGTGATCACGCGTGCCCGGCGGGACACGCGTGATCACCGCAGGACCGTGATCAGCTCAGCAGCTCGGCGTTGAGGCTGATCGTCGTGCCCGCGAGGGCCTTGCTGACCGGGCAGTTGGCCTTGGCGTTCTCGGCCGCCTCCTGGAACTGCTCGGGGGTCAGGCCGTCGACCTGGGCGCGCACCGAGATGACGATCCCGGTGATGCCCTCGCCGGGCTGGAAGGTCACGTCCGCCTTGGTCTCGACGGACTGCGGCGGGGTGCCGGCCTGGGCCAGCCCGTGGGACAGGGCCATCGAGAAGCACGAGGAGTGAGCGGCCGCGATGAGCTCCTCGGGCGAGGTCTTGCCGTTCGCCTGCTCCGCCCGGGACGGCCAGGACACGTCGAACGTGCCCACGCCGGAGGAGTCGAGGGAGACGGTGCCCGACCCGTCGAGGAGCGCACCCTTCCACTGGGTCGTCGCGGTACGTGTCGTCGCCATGGCGATCTTCCTTTCGATCATGAAGGGTCAACCATGAACGACCCTACTCTCCGGGCTCGCGCCGCCGGTCCCCGGAGCGCCACGGACGGGCCTCAGCGGGGGGTGCCGCGCGCGACGAGCGCGTCCAGGTCCAACCCCGTGGGCAGGGTGCCGAAGGCACGGCCGGGCCCGCCTGACAGGCGGGAGGCGCAGAAGGCGTCCGCGACGGCCGGGGGAGCCAGCCGCACCAGGAGGGAGCCCTGCAGCACCAGCGCCATGTCCTCGGCGATCCGCCGGGCCCGGGGCTCGGCGTCGGCGAGGTCGCCCAGCGACTTGCGCAGCCGGTCGGCCGCCTCGTCCAGGCGCCGGTCGGCGCCCGCGGCGAGCGAGACCTCCGCGAAGAACGCCTCGGACGTCTCGGGCTCGCGGACCAGGGCACGCAGCACGTCCAGCGCCGCCACGTTCCCCGAGCCCTCCCAGATGCCGTTCAGCGGCGACTCGCGGAACAGCCGGGGCAGCTGCGACTCCTCGACGTAGCCGTTGCCGCCCAGGCACTCCAGCGCCTCCGCCGCGTGCATCGGAGCCCGTTTGCAGACCCAGTACTTGGCGGCAGCCAGCGCGACCCGGCGCAGCGCGCTCTCGGCCCGGTCGCCGGCGACAGCCCGGTCGGTCGCCCCGGCCAGCCGCGTCATGAGCGCCGTCGCGGCCTCCGACTCCAGGACCAGGTCGGCCAGGACGTTGCGCATCAGCGGCTGGTCGGCCAGCTTCCTGCCGAACACGCCGCGGCCGCGGGCGTGGTGGACGGCCCGGGTCACCCCGTACCGCATGCCGGCCGCGGAGCCGATCACGCAGTCGAGCCGTGTCATGTTGACCATCTCCAGGATGGTCCGCACGCCGCGGCCCTCCTCGCCCACCAGCCAGGCCGTCGCGCCGTGGTACTCCACCTCGGCGCTGGCGTTGGACCTGTTGCCCAGCTTGTCCTTCAACCGCATCAGGTGCACGGCATTGCGGGTGCCGTCCGGCAGGACCCTGGGAAGCAGGAAACACGACAGGCCGCCGGGCGCCTGGGCCAGCACCAGGAAGGCGTCGCACATCGGGGCGGAGTTGAACCACTTGTGCCCGGTCAGCACATGGCTTCCGTCGCCCGCCGGCTCGGCGCGCGTGGTGTTGGCGCGGACGTCGGAACCGCCCTGCTTCTCGGTCATCGCCATCCCGGCGAGCACCCCGCGCTTGCCCAGCGGCGGACGCAGCCCGAAGTCGTAGCTCCGGGAGCTCAGCAGGGGCTCCCACTCCGCGGCCAGTGCCGGGCTGTGCCGCAGCGCGGCCACCGAGGCGTAGGTCATCGAGATCGGGCAGCCGTGCCCGGCCTCGACCTGGCTCCAGACGTAGAACTTGGCGGCGCGGGCCACGTGAGCGCCCGGGCGGGCGCTCGCCCAAGGGGTGGCGTGCATGCCGTTCTCCACCGCGACGGTCATCAGCTCGTGCCAGGCGGGATGGAACTCCACCTCGTCGATCCGCCGGCCGTACCGGTCGTGGGTGCGCAGCACGGGCGGATGCTCGTTCGCCAGCCGCCCCCACTCCTGGGCCCGCGCCGAACCGGCGAGGACGCCGAGCCGGTGCAGCTCCCCGGCGGCCCAGCCGGCACCCTGGTGGATCACGCCCTCCGCGAGCGCGGGATCGGCGGACACGTCGTGGCCGTCGAGCGGGTCGGCCTGGTTGAAGACGTCGTGGGTCACGTGCGGCCTCCGAATGAATCCGAACGAACTCCTCCGGCCCGGGGACCGGGGCCTGCCACTCATCTCAGCATTCTTCCCGCGGACGCACACCGGTCCCGCAGCCCGGTCCCGCTCTCGGCCCGCCCGTTCCCGCTCTCGGCCCCGCCCTCAGCCTTGCCCGGTCCCGCCCGGTCCGGCACCCGGCCCGGCATGCTTCCGCCCCCGGTCCCGCGACCCGGAACCGTACCTGGGGCACGGCGGGACACAGCGGGACACAGGGGGGATCAGAGGTCCTTGACCAGGTCGCGGATGTAGTCGTCGTCCTCGTCGCTCTCGGCCAGCACACGCTCGACACCCCTGCGGGCACGCTCGTCACCCCGGACGGCCAGGCCGCGCGCGGCCTCGGCCACCGTGTTCAGGTCCGCGTCGTCGAGCCGCGCGGCCAGCGCGTCGCGGATCCGTTCACCGTCGTCGGCCAGGCCCGCCAGGCCCATGGTGGCCCAGTCGCGCACCTCCTCGTCGGCGTCCTCGGTCATCGCGATGAGCAGCGCCAGCCCTTCGGCGTGCCCCGGAGGCAGCACGGCGGCCAGCGCGGCCGGGTCGGCCTGGGTGCGCGTCCAGCCCTCGGCCGTGATGATCTCCAGCACCTCGGGCAGCGCCCGTGAGTCGCCCTGGTGGCCGAGCGCGCCGAGCACCGAGCGCAGCACCCGCTCGTCACCCTCGGTGGCCGCCATCCGCCGCAGGATCGGCAGCGTCTCCTCCAGGTAGGGCTTCTCGCCGTCGTCGGTGAAACCGAACTGGGCGAGCACGTCCACGGCGAACTCCCGTTTGCGCGGGTCCTCGCTGACGCACAGCCGGGCCGCCGCGTCGAAGGTCTCCCCGTCGCCACGCCCGCTCAGCGAGCTCACCACCGTCCACCAGGTCTCCGCCTCCTCGTCGACGTCCCGGTACGGCAGCGCCCGCTCCACGAGCTCGTCGAACGGCCGCCGCTCGCCGGTGGCGTCCTCCAGCAGGGTGGCGACGGCCGCGTGCCCGCGCTGGCACTGCACCTCGGCCACCCGGTCGCCGTCCGGGCCCACGGCCGCGACGGTCACCAGATCGGTGCCGTCCGCGGCCCTGCTGCGGCCCACGACGAACTGGGAACCCTCGGGCGCCTGCTCGCTCAGCTGCTCCAGCAGCGCGCTCTCCAGTTGCGTGCCGAGCCAGTCGTGGGCGACGGCCAGCGGCGTGTCGCCGTCGCCGTCGGGCCGCAGGGGATCGGCCCCGTGCTCCAGCAGCGCGGTCACGGCGCCCAGGGCGCCGCGCCGGGCGGCCAGGGTGAGGGGGGTGTCACCGTCGTCGGTGGTGTCCTCGGGGCTCGCCCCGGCGTCGAGCAGCGCGCGCAGCGCGGTGGCCCGCCCGTTGGCCGCGGCCCACAGCGCCGGTGTCCAGCCGTGCGCCTCCCGGCCGGACGGGTCGGCGCCGGCGGCCAGCAGTGCCTCGACGACCTCGGTGCGCTCCCAGGCCGCCGCGGCGCACAGGGGCAGCCCCTCGTCCTCGCCGTCGCTGATCCGGTTCGGATCCGCTCCGTGGGCCAGCAGAGCGCGCACGATCGGCGCGCGGCCCCGCGTCGCCGCCAGATACAGGGCCGTGGACCCGCCGTCGCCGTCGGGGTCGGCGCCCGCCCCGCCCTGAAGCAGCCGCTCGACCCGCTCGGCGTCGTCGGCCGCCACCGCGTCCAGGAGTTCTCGGTACATGCCTCCGGATCATATGGCGTGCGGCTTCGGCCCGGCGGGTCGGCGTCCCGGAGGGGGCGGGGCCCGGCCGTGCGGTCGCGGAACGGCCCGAGTCCTCCGGTCTGTTCACTGTCACCTCCTCCTCACGAAGGATCCCCGGCCGGACAACTCGCGATATGTTGTGAAACATGAACGATCCAGGTGCGATGCGGGCCTCGGACGCCGAGCGGGAGGCCGTCGTCGAGCGGCTGCGGGTCGCCTCCGTCGAGGGGCGGCTGACCCTTGGCGAGCTGACCGAACGGACCGGCGCGGCCTACAGCGCCGTGACCCGGGCCGAGCTGGCCGTGGTCACCGCGGACCTGCCGCCCGCCGGTGGGCCCGTCGTCGCCGCGCACGCGCCGGAGCCCGCTCCCGGGGGCGGACGGGTGCGGAACTGGTTCGTGGCCGTGCTGGGCGACTCCAAGCGGCGCGGCCAGTGGCGGATCGACAAGCCGATCGGTGCCGTCGCCGTGCTGGGCGACGTCACGCTGGACCTGCGCCTGGCCGAGGTCCGCTCCGGGACGGTCGACATCGTCGCCACCTCCGTCATGGGCGACGTGAAGATCATCGTTCCGGACGGCGTGGACGTCGAGCTGGAGGGCGTCGCCATCATGGGCGACAAGAAGGTCCAGGTCGTCGAGGCGCCTCCGGGAACGAACGCACCGGTCGTCCGGGTCCGGGCGTACGCGGTGATGGGCGACGTCAAAGTGATCGGCGACTCGCGCGCCAAGCCCGTCAAGAAGGCGTGGGACGCCTGGCGGGAGCAGTGGCGGGAGATCCGCGGCGAGCTCACCGGCGAGCCCAGGCACCAACTGCCGCCCGGCTCGCCGCACCCGTACCACACCTCCGGCCTCGATGACGGCCACTTCGGTCACCCGCCGCTGCACGCTCCGGCTCCCGGTCACCTCGGGGCTCCGGGCCAGGGGCAGCCCGGCCATCCGCCGCTGCACGCCCCGGACCCGGGGTACGGCGGGCACGCCGGGCACCCGCACGGATGGCACCCGGAGCCGCCTGCGGCGCCGCAGCCCCCGCACCCGCCCGCGCGCTGACCCGCCGGGGCCGTCCGCCCGGTCGAGGGGACGCCCGCGTTCCGTTGATCGCTCCGCGTGTCTCCGGGGCGGATCCTCAGGCGGTGGCGGAGCGGGCTCCGGAACCCGTGTGGACGGCCTGCCCGTAACGCTCCAGGAGCACCGTCGCCAGCTCCGGGGCGGCGCCCAGCACGTCGGAGACGGCGTCGGCGCCCGCCGCCAGGGTCTCCCGGCGGATCTTGTCGGCGAAGTGGCCCGGCGCCAGCAGGTAAGGCGCGACCACGACCCGGGAGGCGCCGGAGCGCCGCAGCCGCAGCACCGCCTCCTGCGGGGTGGGACCGGCGGCGGAGGCGTAGGCGGCGGTCACCGACCACCAGCCGCGCCGAGCGGCCCAGCCGTGGGCGATCCCGGAGACGGTCGCGTTGGCCCGCGCGTCACTGGAACCGGCCGAGACCAGCACCACGGCGGTGCCGGGGTCACCGGCGGTCACCCCCGCCTCGGCCAGCCGCCGCTCCAGCGCGGCGACCAGCAGCGGATGCGGGCCGAGCGTGGCGCCCCGGTACGCGCGCAGGCGCGGGTGACGGGACGCCGCCTCGGCCAGCGCGCCGGGGATGTCGACCCGGCTGTGGTAGGCCTCGGTGAGCAGCAGCGGCAGCACCGCGGCCTCGGAGACCCCGGAGAGCGCCATGGCGAGGGTCGGGGGAGCGTGGTCCAGGTAGGCGGTGCGCACCGGGACGTCGGGCCGCTGCCGCCGTACCAGGTCGAGCAGGTCCTCCACCGTCGCGGCGGCGCGCGGGTCGCGGGACCCGTGCGCCACCGCGATCAGCGGCACCGCGGGGGGAGCGCCGGATGCACGCCACCTCACAGGTGCAGCCCGCATTCCGTCTTGCCCATCCCCGCCCAGCGACCGCTGCGCGGGTCCTCTCCCGGCGCGACCTGGCGGGTGCAGGGAGCGCAGCCGATCGAGGGGTAGTCGTCGTAGTGCAACGGATTGATCAGCACGCCGTTGTCGGCCATGTAGTTGTCGACGTCGTCCTGCGTCCAGGCGGCGATCGGGTTCACCTTGACCATCTGGCGCTTGGCGTCCCACTCGACGACCTTGACACCCGCGCGGGTGACGGCCTCGTCGCGGCGGATGCCGGAGATCCAGGCCAGGTACGGCTCCAGGGCACGGTTGAGCGGCTCGACCTTACGCAGGTAGCAGCACAGGTCGGGGTTACGCCCGAACAGGCGCGGGCCCAGGTCGCGCTCCTGCTCGGCGACGGTCCGGGACGGCGTGACGTCGATGACGTTCACGTCGTAGACCTGCCGCACGGCGTCACGGGTGCCGATCGTCTCGGCGAAGTGGTAGCCGGTGTCGATGAACAACACGTCCACCCCCGGCTTGACCCGGCTGACCAGGTCGATCAGCAACGCGTCGCTCATCGACGAGGTCAGGCAGAGTCGGTCGCCGAAGGTGGCCGCGGCCCACCGGGTGATCTCGCGGGCGGATGCTCCCTCCAGGAAGCGCGCGGCCGACTCCACGATGTCCTGCAGGTCGAACGCGTCACGCTGCTGCTTCAGCCCGACCTCGATGTCCACCAGTGTCATCGGTCCCTCACCACTCCTCGTTCGCCGTGCGGGGCGCCCGCACCTCGCCGGCCGACGCGTTCACATTCACCACTTCGGAGGCGCCGGAGATCACGAACGCACCCCGATTCCGAGAAACTTCAGCCTGAAGGCGCGCGCGCACGACCGGCAGTACCAGCCGCCGTCGCCCTCGTAGGGTTCGAGGTCCTCATCGCCGCAGTAGGGGCAGTGGAAGGGGACCGCTCGCTCGCTCATCGGCTCCTCCCCGCCCGGCGGGCCCGGGAGCCGGCGTCGTGCCGGCCGGTCCGCCCGCTCACTTGAGGTCCGCCTCGTCGGCGCGCTGGACCCACTCGGAGAAGGTCTCCTCCTCGTCCTTCTGCTTGTCGAAGTTGCGCAGCACGCGTTCCACGTAGTCGGGGAGATCCTGGGCGGTGGTCTTCAGGCCGCGGACCTTGCGGCCGAACCCCGCGTTGACGCCCAGTGAGCCGCCCAGGTGGATCTGGAAGCCCTCCACCTGCTCGCCCGCGTCGTCGACGACCAGTTGGCCCTTCAGGCCGATGTCGGCCACCTGGATGCGGGCACAGGAGTTGGGGCAGCCGTTGACGTTGATGGTCAGCGGGTGCTTGAAATCGGGCAGGCGCTGCTCCAGCTCGTCGATCAGGTCGGACGCGGTGGCCTTGGTCTCGACGATGGCCAGCTTGCAGAACTCGATCCCGGTGCACGCCATGGTCTGACGGCGGAAGGTGGAGGGGTTGACCCGCAGGTCGTTGGCCTCCAGCTCGGCGACGAGGCTGTCGACCCGGTCGGGCGCCACGTCGAGGATGACCATCTTCTGCTCGACCGTGGTGTGCACCCGGTCGGAGCCGTGCCGCTCGGCGATGTCAGCGATCAGGTGCAGTTTGTCACCGTCGAGGCGGCCGACCTTCGGCGCGAAGCCGACGTAGAAGTTGCCGTCCTTCTGCGGGAAGACGCCCACGTGGTCGCGGCGGCCACCGCGCGGCAGTTCGGGTGCGGGGCCGTCGGGCAGGGCGTAGCCGAGATACTCGGTCTCCAGGATCTCCCGGAACCTCTCGACGCCCCAGTCGTTGACCAGGAACTTGATCCGCGCGCGGTGGCGCAGCCGGCGGTAGCCGTAGTCGCGGAAGATGCCGATCACGCCGCCGTAGGCGGGGGCGACCTGCTCCGGGGTCAGGAAGACGCCCAGCCGCTTGGCCAGCATCGGGTTGGTGGACAGGCCGCCGCCCACCCACAGGTCGAAACCGCGCTCGCCCTTGTCGTTGACGACGCCCACGAACGCCACGTCGTTGATCTCGTGCACCGTGCAGTGCGCCGGGCAGCCGCTCACCGCGGCCTTGAACTTGCGCGGCAGGTTGGAGTAGGCCGGGTCGCCGATGTAGGTGTCGTGGATCTCGCGGATCCCGGCGGTCCCGTCGATGACCTCGTCGGCGTCGATCCCGGCGAGCGGACAGCCCAGGATGACGCGCGGAGTGTCGCCGCAGGCCTCGGTGGTCGACAGGCCCACGGCCTCCAACCGTGCCCAGATGTCGGGGACGGCCTCGATCTCGATCCAGTGGAGCTGGATGTTCTGCCGGTCGGTGACGTCGGCGGTGCCCCGGCCGTAGAGGTTGGAGATCTCCGCGATGACACGCAACTGCCGTACGGTGAGCCGGCCGCCGTCGATCCTGACCCGCAGCATGAAGTAGCGGTCGTCGAGCTCCTCCGGGTCGAGGACGGCGGTCTTGCCGCCGTCGATCCCGGGCTTGCGCTGGGTGTACAGGCCGTACCAGCGCATGCGTCCGCGCAGGTCGGCGGGGTCGATGGAGTCGAAGCCGTTCTTGGAGTAGATGTCGATGATCCGCTGACGGACGTTGAGCCCGTCGTCGTTCTTCTTGTTCTCTTCGTTCTTGTTCAGCGGTTCGCGGTAACCGAGAGCCCACTGACCTTCGCCGCGCGGGCGTTTGTGGTGGCGGCTCGCCGGCCTGGCCGGGGTCGTCATGGCGCGTCCTTTGTGGCTCGATGGAATGATTTCCGGACACGCGCAGGCGACGGCCCTGCCGCCTCGTCATCGAGTGCGGGGGGTCCAACGGTTCAGATGGGGACGCCTGTCACGGGCCCGAGCTGGGCGAAATCAGCAGAGGGCGACGGTCAACGGACGTCACGACAGATGGCACTACGGACACGCAGAAGGTCGACGTGGCGTCGCACGACGAGCAATGGGTCCGCTGGCATGTCCATGACGATACCTCGGTGACCCGAGATGTCCAATGTCCGGTCCACCATCTGGACATGCCGGTGGAACGCGGGACGGGCTCCGGATCCCCGGCGCCACCGGCCGGACACCGGTCCGGATCCCCCGTGGCGCGGCGGGCAGGACCCCGGGGCGGGGCCTTGGCGGCACGGCGGACCGGACGCCGGAGCCGGACCGGTTCCGGCGCGGTCGCCGCCCGCGGGTCCGGTTTCGACGCGGTCGCCGCCCGCCGGAGTGGCCGGGCGGACGCCCGATCAGCCCTGGCGCGGCCAGTCGAGCGGCGACTCGCGTGGCTTGCGCACCGGCTGGTGCTGGCAGTCGCACCACGAGCCGCCCCGGCACTTGTCGTGCCGCCGCTGCTTGCAGTCGTCGCAGATCATGTCTCCATTCTGCTCCCACCCGGCGCCGGCCCGGGGATCTCCCACGCCGTTCCGCGGCGGAGCCGGGGATCTCCCACCCCTTTGGCGCCGAGCCCGGGGATCTCCCGCCCCGCCCGGTGCCGGGCTCGGGGGTCTCCCGCACTCCCCTGGCCCCGGGCTCGGGGATTTCTCAGGGGACATCCCCGTAGAGCGGCCCACGCCCGCCTTGCGATCCTCGAAGAATGCGTACTCTCCTGAACGTCGTCTGGTTGGTCCTCGCCGGAATCTGGCTGGCGATCGGGTACGTCCTCGCGGGGGTCGTCTGCTGCCTCCTCGTCGTCACCATCCCGTTCGGCATCGCCTCGTTCCGGATCGCGGCCTACGCGCTGTGGCCCTTCGGGCGGACCGTGGTCCGCGACCCCGACGCGGGCGTGCCGTCGACCATCGGCAACGTCGTCTGGTTCGTGGTGGCCGGGGTGTGGCTGGCCGCCGGGCACGTGCTGACCGCGATCCCGCTCTTCGTGTCGATCATCGGCATCCCGCTCGGTGTCGCCAACCTCAAACTGATCCCGGTCTCCCTGCTGCCGCTGGGTGCGCGGATCGTCGACGTGGACGATCCCGAGGCGTTTTATCGCAGGTAGCCCCGGGTGACGGGCGAGATCCGATCGTTGCCCGCCGGACTCGTGATCAAGCGCGGTGAGGAATACCGTTGTGTGGCATGACGTCCACTGATGCCCCGGCGCAGCGGCCAGGGCCAGGCAGGCGCCCACCCCGTGGACGCCGTGCCCGGCTGCGCTCCGGGCTCTCGCGGATCCGCGAGGCGGGCGTCCGGACCCGCGCCCGCGCCCGTACCCTCGTCTCCTGGGTCCGCGGCACGGACCTGTGGGCGCTGACCGCCGCCACCACCAACGCGGGCATCACCTACCGCGTCACCGGCCTGGCCGGGGAGGCCGCCTTCTTCGCGCTGCTGTCGCTGCCGCCGTTCATGCTCGGCCTGATCGGCGTCCTCGGCCAGCTCACCCGGGTGTTCGGCCCGGAGACGGTGCAGGACATCCGGATCTGGATCGACGACCAGGCCCACCTGCTGTTCACCGACAACGCCGTCGACACCGTCGTCACCCCGCTCATCGACGACGTGCTGAAACCCGAGAACCAGGTCTCGCTGATCTCCCTGGGCTTCCTCCTCGCGCTCTGGTCGGGCTCGCGGGCGTTGTTCGTCTACGTCGACCTCATCTCGGTCGCGTACGGGCTCGGTGAGGAGCGCGGCATCATCCGCACCCGCCTGATGTCCTTCGGGCTCTACCTGGCGGGCCTGCTGATCGGCCTGGTGGTCATGCCCGTGCTCGTGCTCGGCCCGGGAGCGCTGCGGGACGCGCTGCCGGCCGACTACGCGCCGCTGGTGGACCTCCTCTACTGGCCCGTGGTGGTCGTCGGCTCGGTGCTCTTCCTGACGGTGCTGTACCACGTGAGCGTGCCGGTGCGCACGCGCTGGTGGCGGGAGCTGCCCGGTGCGGTGCTCGCGCTCGTCATCTGGATCGTCTGCGCCGCGGTGCTGCGGGCGGTGCTGGCCGCGTGGTTCTCCCCGGTCTCCATCTACGGTTCGCTCGCGGCGCCGATCGCGGTGCTGCTGTGGCTGTACATCACCGCGTTGGCCGTGCTCATCGGTGCCACGCTCAACGCCGAGGTCGACCGGCTGTGGCCCGTCGACGGCGCAGGTCGGGCCGGTCGGGCCGGGCAGTCCGCTATCGTCTAAACGCGACTGGCGCATAGGGTGGGAAAGACCACCGGGGAGCTGAAGAGCGAGAAGGCCGAGCGCCTGGGTCTTCACGCGATGTCAACGATGGCAGGGGAGTGAAGGCGCATGAGTGCTCTTTCCAGTGTCGATCCGCAGATCGCAGAGCTCATCAAGGCCGAGGAGCGTCGTCAGACCGACACCGTCAAGCTCATCGCCTCGGAGAACTACGTCTCCAAGGCCGTCCTGGAAGCCACCGGCACGGTTCTCACCAACAAGTACTCCGAGGGCTACCCGGGCAAGCGGTACTACGAGGGCCAGCAGGTCATCGACCAGATCGAGACCCTGGCCATCGAGCGGGCCAAGGCCCTGTTCGGCGTCGAGCACGCCAACGTCCAGCCCTACTCGGGCTCGCCCGCCAACCTGGCCGTCTACATGGCCTTCCTCAAGCCGGGTGAGACCGTCATGGGCATGGGCCTGCCGTTCGGCGGCCACCTGACCCACGGCTGGTCGGTGTCGGCCACCGGCAAGTGGTTCAACCCGGTCCGCTACGGCGTGCGCAAGGACACCGGCCGCGTCGACATGGACGAGGTCCGTGAGATCGCCCTCCGCGAGCGGCCCAAGCTGATCTTCTGTGGCGGCACCGCGATCCCGCGCACGATCGACTTCCCGGCGTTCGCCGAGATCGCCCGTGAGGTCGGGGCCGTGCTCGCCGCCGACATCGCGCACATCGCCGGCCTGGTGGCCGGTGGCGCGCACCCGTCGCCGGTCGGCCACGCCGACGTCATCTCCACCACGACCCACAAGACCCTGCGCGGTCCCCGGGGCGCGATGCTGATGACCTCCTCCGACGAGCACGCCGTCGCGCTCAACAAGGCCGTCTTCCCCGGCCTGCAGGGCGGGCCGCACAACCACACCACCGCGGCCATCGCGGTGGCGCTGAAGGAGGCGGCCACCGACGACTTCAAGGACTACGCCCGCCAGGTCGTCATGAACGCCCAGGCGCTGGCCGAGGAGCTCGTCGGCCGCGGCTTCGACGTCGTCTCCGGCGGCACCGACAACCACCTCATCCTGCTCGACCTGACCCCCAAGGGCATCGGCGGCAAGCCCGCCGCGCAGGCCCTGGACAAGGCCGGGCTGGAGACCAACTACAACACCGTGCCGTTCGACACGCGCAAGCCGTTCGACCCGTCCGGCATCCGCATCGGCACCGCCGGCGTGACCAGCCGCGGCATGGGCGTGGCCGAGATGCGGCAGATCGGCGCCTGGATCGACCAGGTCGTCACCGCGCTGGCCAAGGACGAGGACGAGGCCAAGCACGTCATCACCCGGGTGCACGGCGAGGTCAGGGAGCTCACCACCCACTTCCCGGCCCCCGGCCTGTGAGCTGATCGGTCAGACCCTTCCCCGGGCGTGCCCCGGGGAAGGGGCCCGGGCGAGGCGGAAAACGGTTTGCGTCCCCGGGGAGGGGGTGCGATAAAGTTCTACGGACGCCGCCCGATCATGGGGTGGCCCCGGAGCCAGAAGGAGGTGTGGAAAGCATGCGGGTTGTGTTTCTGATCATGCCGTCCATCAACCTCCGGGTGCCCGCCTAGCGATTCGAGACAGGGGCACCCGGCTTCCCAAAGGGTGTATCCGAATTGTCTTCGTCAATCGTTCCGTCTTCTTCGTCCTCTCTCGCCGCACTCGGCTGGGACGACCACTTCGCCGCCGAACTCCCCGGTGACCTGCTGCCCGCCAGGGTGTCACGCGTCGACCGTGGCGCCGCCGAGGTGCTGACGGCCACCGGTCCGGTCCGGGCCCACTACGGTGCCAGGGTGCGGCGTGAGGCCGCGGCCGATCCGGTGGCCCTGCCCTGCGTGGGTGACTGGGTCGGGCTCCGCAGGCTGGCCGAGGGCCGCTACGAGCTGGAGGCGCTCGCTCCTCGGCGTACCGCGTTCGTACGCGGTGGAGTCGCCAGGGTCTCCAGGGGCGGCCTGTCCGGCGACTCGCAGGGGCAGGTCCTCGCCGCC
This sequence comes from Streptosporangium becharense, assembly GCF_014204985.1. Lineage (NCBI taxonomy): Bacteria > Bacillati > Actinomycetota > Actinomycetes > Streptosporangiales > Streptosporangiaceae > Streptosporangium > Streptosporangium becharense. The sequence goes on from NZ_JACHMP010000001.1 coordinate 6,200,561, forward strand.
AACGTCGACGTCGTCTTCGTCGCCGAGCCCGCGCTGCACGCCACCGACACCGCCGACCTCGGCCGGATCGAGCGGCTGCTCGCGCTGGCCTGGGAGAGCGGCGCTCAGCCCGTGGTGCTCGTCACCAAGGCCGACCTCGTCAAGGAAAGCCTGGAGTTCCTGATGGGCGAGGTCGCCGCCGTCGCCCCGGGAGTCGACGCGCACGCCATCTCCTCCCTCCGCGGGGAGGGGGTCGACGTCGTCCAGGGCTACCTGCGGGGTGCGCGGACCGCGGTGGTGCTCGGCGCCTCGGGCGCCGGCAAGTCCACGCTCGTCAACGCGCTGGCCGGGGTGGAGGTGATGGAGACCCAGCAGGTCAGGGCCGGCGACGGCCGGGGACGCCACACCACCGTCCACCGTGAGCTCATCGTGCTCGCGGGCGGGGGCCTCGTCATCGACACGCCGGGGATCCGCCGCATCGGTCTGTACGACATGAACGACGGCGTGGACATGGTCTTCGCCGACCTGGAGGAGCTCGCGGAGAGGTGCCGGTTCGCCGACTGCCGCCACGACGGTGAGCCGGGCTGCGCGGTGCTCGCCGCGATCGAGGACGGCACGCTTCCGGAGCGGCGGCTGGAGAGCTGGAGGAAGCTTCAGCGGGAGGCGGCCTGGATCGCGTCCAGGAGTGACGCGCGGCTCCGCAAGGAGATGCAGAACAAGTGGAAGATCATCCACAAGGAGATGCGGAAGGCCGGTCGTAACCGGCCTTGACGGGTGAGAAGTGCCCGCCGGGCGGCTGCCTCCGACAAGGCGCCGCACCGGCGGGCCCCGACAGAACGACGTGTGATCCCGCAGGGGATCGTCGCGAGATCACACGCGAGGGGAAAGCCGGGTGGAGGTACTTGCTCAGGCGACGGCGCTGATGCCGGCGCTCGCGGCGCGGCGCATGCGACGGCGACGCTCGGAGGCGCGCTCGTCCTCGTTCAGACCGCCCCAGGTGCCGTACTTCTCCGGACGGGAGAGCGCGTAGTCAAGACACTCGGCGCGGACGGGGCACTGGGCACAGATCGCCTTGGCCTTACGCTCGCGGATGTCACGCTCGGGCTGACGCTCGCCGTCGGGACCGAAGAAGAGCACGAGGTCCTCGCCCCGGCACGCGGCGTCATCCTGCCATCCCCAGCTGGGCCGAGGCCGGGCGGTCTGCCGACGTACCTGAGACATGAGAAAACCACCTTATAGTGAGAAGGTATCCGGGTTGATGCCGCGTTGGACGTTTATGACGTCCCTGGGTCCAACGCCTGGCTTGGCCGTGATGTTCCCTCAGGTCAGATCAGCGCGGACGTGGCGTGCAGCACAGGCGTCAGCCTGTCCAGCGTGACCAGCCGGTAGGTAGTGATCGTCTCGGCGCAAGCCATACCACATGGCGTTTTCAACGTCATGGGTTCAACCACTACCCGAAAACGAGCGCCATTACCGCGCACAAATGCCTCGGTAACGGCGCCGTCCGACCTGGAGGATTCCACGGCCACTCCGCCGACCGAGAGTTCGCCCGTATGGATGCGGACGAAATGCTCGGCAGCCTGCAGTGGCTCAGGGATGCCTGCGCGTCCCCGGAAACGGTCGAGGATGACCTCACCGGACCGGTACGCATCTGCTGCCGCGAGCGCAGCAGCTTGAGACATGCTGCCGTAGTAAAGCCCGTGTGGCAAGCACACGAGGTTGGCGGCGTATCGATCGCCGCCGACATGTGACGTTTCCCATACTCTGTCGGGCAGAATCTCGGCCAGCGACCGGGCGAGGGGAAGCCCAATGCGGGCGCAGCACGCGTTGCGCTTGGCATGCGTGCAGACCAGGAAAACCGGCTCCTTCACAAGTATGCAGGACTCGGGGACCACTCCGGCCACCACGCTGTCAAGGTCAAGATCGTCCGGACCTGCGATGACGCCCTCGGCCATCCACGGCTCGGCGGCCGCGGAGTCGGCGACCATGACGTGGATGCCGCCGTTCACCGGCTTTCTGTGCCCGGGTCGGCGGATGAGCTGCGGCCGGATGCCGAGTGTGGTAGCCCGTTTGATGAGGATGTGAATTTCCTCAGGGAGGCGGCATTCCTCCAGGCGTGCGGCCCAGGGGCCGGAGTGCTCGACGAGGAGCCAGAAGCGGGCCCCGACCGTGGCGCTGGCGTGGACCGGTAGCTCGCCGGTGTGGCAGCCCGCCGGGTGCGTGCAGCCTCTGGCCGGTGCGGCCGGTTCGGTCGGCGCGTTCCCCGTGATCACTTGCCCCCCTGTTTCAACTTAGGTAAGTCTAACCTAATGGCTACTTCCCTCTGTCGTCGGGAGTAAAAATGGGAAATTCGGGGTATATAGCTGAACTTTTCTGATCTTGGGCGGCTAGCCGTTCGACCCGCCGTGGTCAAGGGCCGAACGGCCCTTGACCACGGCGTCCCCGGTCTGTCGCCGTCGATTCCCGGGCGGGGACGGGTCAACCACCGGAGCGCCGCCCGGGAGGGCGGGCGGTGGGGCGGCGGAAGCGCGGAGGGCGGAAGCGCGGCGGGGCGGCGGCACCTCAGGGGGTGACGCGGGTCAGGCCGGCCGGTAGTCCAGGGCGGCGCGGGCGGCGGGAAGCGCGGCCTCGCGGTCCTCAGGGACCAGGCCGATCCGGGTCCGCCGGTCGAGCAGGTCGTCCACGTCCAGCGCGCCTTCGTGCCTGACCGCCCAGACCAGCTCGGCCCCCGTCACCCCGGTGGGCCCCGGCTCGGCCAGCCAGGGCTCCGCGGCCATCAGCGCCCGCACGGCGCCGGCCTCGCCCCCGTAACGTCCCGTCAGCCGGTCGGGGGCTCCGCGCTCCGCGCCGGCGGCTCCGACCAGGGGGAGGCGGGCCGTACGGCTGGGCCCCGCGTCCAGCCCGCCGACCGACACCGCCCGGTCCACCGCCTCCTCGGCCATCCGCCGGTAGGTGGTCAGTTTGCCGCCCACCACCGTCACCACCCCGTCGCGCGAGGTGAGCAGCGCGTGCTTCCTCGACAGGTCGGCGGTACGGCCCTCGGCGGCCAGGAGCGGCCGGAGCCCGGCGTACGCGCCGGCGACGTCCGCGCGCCGCAACGGCGTCTCCAGCACCGAGTTGAGGACGCCGAGCAGGAAGGTGACGTCCTGCTCCGGGGCCTGCGGCACGTCCGGGACGGGGCCGTCCACCGGCTCGTCGGTGAGACCCACGTAGATCCGGCCGTCGGGCTGGGGGAGTACGAGGGCGAACCGGTTGCCCTCACCGGGGATCGGCACGTGCAGCCCGGCCGTCAGACCCGGCAGCGTCCGGGGCCGCAGGACCAGGTGCGTGCCGCGGGAGGGACGGATCCGGACGCCCGGATGCAGGCCCGCGGCCCAGACCCCGGTGGCGTTGACCACCGTCCTGGCCCGGATCGCGAAGGAGTCGCCGGTGAGCTCGTCCCGGACCTGAGCCCCGTCGCCGGTCACCTCCAGGGCACGACAGCGGGTCAGCACCCGCGCACCCAGGGCCGCGGCGGTCCTGGCCAGCGCGACGACCAGGCGTGCGTCGTCGGTCAGCCGCCCGTCCCAGGAGAGCAGCGCGCCGCGCAGCCCCCGCCGGTCCAGCGGCGCGGCCAGGGCCAGTGCCCGCGCGGCGGGGATCCGCGCGGGGCCGGGCAGCAGGCGCCGGGGGGTGCGCGCCGCCGCCCGCAGCCCGTCGCCGATCCGGTAGCCCGCCATCACCAGCGCCTCCCGGCGGCGGGAGACCGCCGGGCCCAGCGGCAGCAGGTACGGCTGTGCCCGCACCAGGTGCGGCGCGGTGCGGCCGAGCAGGATCCCGCGCTCCACCGCGCTCTCGTAGGCCACCCCCACCTGCCCCCTGGCCAGGTAGCGCAGCCCGCCGTGGATCATCTTGGAGCTCCACCGGGAGGTGCCGAACGCCAGGTCGTGGGCGTCGATCGCGGCGACCGTCAGGCCCCGGGAGGCGGCGTCGAGCGCGGCTCCGGCGCCGGTGGCGCCCAGCCCCACCACCAGCACGTCCACCACCAGGTCGCGGACCTCGGCCAGCTCCCGCGAGCGGCGGGCGGCGTTGAGGGAGGAGTTCAAGGGCACAGGTACCTTTCCAGGAGCGTGGCGAGTTCCGCGTCCAGGTCGTCCTGGGTGGCGGGGCCGAGCATGGTGCGTCCGGACAGCAGGAACGACTGGGCGGTCAGCAGCACCGCCCCGGCCAGGGTCGCCGGGTCGCCGGGGCGTACGGTCCCGCGCTCCTGGCCCCGGGCGATCGCCGACCCCACCAGCGCGAGCATGGCCTCGTGGCTGGAGCCGCGCCGGTCGAGCAGGTAGGGCAGCAGCAGCTCCGGGTCGACCTCGACGATCTTCCGCCAGAGCGGGTGGTCGCGCAGTTCCCGCACCACCGACACCGCCGCGGTGACCGGGTCCTCGTCGGCGAAGCGTCCCGCGACGCGCACCCACTCGCGGGTCATCAGGTCGGTGACGAGGCTGCGTACGTCGGGCCAGCGGCGGTAGATCGTCATGCGCGACAATCCCGCCCGGCGGGCCACGTCGGTGAGCGTGGCGCGCCTGACCCCGACGGCGAGGACCACCTCGCGGGCGGCGTCGAGCACGCGGTCCACACCCTCATCGGGCGGATTGTTACGAGTGGACGGCATATGTCACAGTGTAGAGGTGGAAACTCCGACGAGCACCGCCGAACCCATGCTCTGGTCCGGCTGGGGAGACCCGGCCAGGGCCGCCGAACTCCCCGAACCGGTCCGCACGCTGCTCCACGACATGCTGGGCGTGCGCCCGCCGCAGACCCCGGCCGTGAGCCTCGGTGAGGTGCGGTTGCCCGCCGCGAGCCTGCCCGAGCACGTCCTCGCCGAGCTGCGCGGCGTCGTCGGCACCGGTCACGTGCGCTCCGACGACGAGGCCCGCGTCCGCCACACCCGGGGCAAGTCCACGCCCGACCTGATGCGGATGCGCGCCGGAGACGGCTCGGACGCGCCCGACGCCGTGGTGCTGCCCGGCTCCCACCGGGAGGTCCTGGACGTGCTGCGGGTCTGCGCCGGCCACCGGGTCGCGGTGGTCCCCTTCGGCGGCGGCACCTCGGTGGTCGGCGGCCTGGTCGCCTCTCGCCGGGGCTTCGCCGGCGTCGTCGCGCTGGACCTGGCCCGGCTCGACCGGCTGGTGGCGGTCGACACCGACTCGATGGTCGCGGAACTGGAGCCGGGGCTGCGTGCCCCGCAGGCCGAACGGCTCCTGGCCGGGCACGGTCTCACCCTCGGCCACTTCCCCCAGTCGTTCGAGTACGCCACCCTCGGCGGGTTCGCCGCCGCCCGCTCCAGCGGCCAGGCCTCGGCGGGGTACGGCCGCTTCGACGACATGGTCGTCGGCATGACGGTGGCCACCCCGCGCGGCACCCTCGACCTCGGCCGGGCCCCCAGGTCCGCCGCCGGGCCCGACCTGCGCCAGCTGGTCCTCGGCTCCGAAGGCGCCTTCGGAGTGATCACCTCCCTGCGGCTCCGTGTGCGGCGGGCCCCGCAGGAGCGGGTCTACGAGGGCTGGCGGTTCGAGTCGTTCGCCGCGGGCTCGGCGGCGCTGCGGCGGCTCGCTCAGGAGGACGCCCTGCCCACGGTGCTCCGCCTGTCGGACGAGACGGAGACGATGGTCGGCCTGGCCAGGCCTGACCGGGCCGGCGTCCTGACCTCGGACACGGGCTGCCTGGCCGTCACGGGGTACGAGGGCACCGCCACGCGGACGCGCGAGCTCCGGGAGCGGGCCGCCGCCGTGCTGGCGGAGCTCGGCGGCGTCCCCCTCGGCCCGGAACCCGGCGAGTCGTGGACCCGGGGCCGCTACTCCGCGCCTTACCTGCGCGACTCGCTCCTGGCCGCCGGCGCGACCGTGGAGACGCTGGAGACGGCCGGGTTCTGGTCCGGCCTGCCCCGGCTCTACGACGCCGTACGGCTGGCGTTGCGCGACTCGCTCGGCTCACCGCTGGTGATGTGCCACATCTCCCACGTGTACGGCACCGGTGCCTCGCTCTACTTCACGGTCGTCACCGCGCAGAGCGACGACCCCCTCGCCCAGTGGGCGGCGGCCAAACGGTCGGTGAACGACGCGATCCTCCGGGCGGGCGGCACGATCTCGCACCACCACGGCGTCGGACGCGACCACCGGGAGGCGTACGCCGCCGAGGTGGGGGAGCTGGGGGTGGAGATCCTGCGCGGGGTCAAGGAGCGCCTCGACCCCGCCGGCATCCTCAACCCGGGCGTCCTGGTCCCACCGCGGAACTGAAGGCGCGGCGCTCCCGGAGCCGTCTACTCGAACCGGCTCCCCGCGGGCCCGGGCACCCCACGGCCCGCCACGCCCCGCCCCGGCCGTCCGGTCCACCGGCCCTGGCCGTCCAGGCCACCGGACGGCCAGGGCTCCCGGTTCCGGCGGCGGGGCAGCCCGGCTTCCCCGAGACGGGTGCGTCTTCCTAAGATCATTGCAAAGATGTGGTCATGGTCGACGTCGGCGAGACCGCGGAGCGCGGGAACGGTGTCTCATCCGGGGTCTCCTCCCGAGTCTCGGAGGAAGGTGCGGGCTGGTCCTGCTCGCAGATCGGCACGTTCAAGGACCTGCGACCCGACCGCGCCAGCTTCTCCTGGCTCGACCCGCGCACGCTCTGGCGCTCCCGGAACGAGATCCTCGCCGCCCTGTTCGGCGACCCGTCCGGGCAGGTCCGGTCGCGCTGGGTCGCCGCCCAGCGGAGCCGGGGCGTCGACGGGTCCTTCCGGATCCCGGTGGAGACCGGCCCCGAGTTCTCCTTCCTGGTCCTCGGCGACACCGGCGAGGGCGACGCCTCGCAGTACGCCGTGGTGCCGGGCATGCTCAAGGTCGGTGAGGGCACCGCCTTCGCCGTCGTGGCCAGCGACGTGATCTATCCCACCGGCTCCGGCAACGAGTACGAGGACAAGTTCTTCCGCCCGTACCAGGACTACCCGGCCCCCATCTACGCCGTTCCCGGCAACCACGACTGGTACGACGGGCTGGGCGGCTTCATGCGCGTCTTCTGCGACGCGCCCGCGCTCGAGGCGGTGCGGGAGGGCTTCAGGCTCTCGCCCTCCGGGCTGCGCGGGCTGCTCTGGCGCAGACCGGAGAGGATCGACGAGGCCCGCCTGGCACGGGCGCGCGAGCGGCGGGGAAAGCCCGGGCAGCGGGCGGTCCAGCCCGGCCCGTACTGGGCGATCGAGACGCCGGGCCTGCTCGTCGTGGGCGTCGACACAGGCATCCGGGGCGACCTGGACCGCGAGCAGACCGACTGGCTCCGCGAGGTCTCCCGCGACCCCCGGCCCAAGGTGCTCGTCACCGGCAAACCCATCTACACCCGCAACGAGTACAAGCCGTCGAAACTGGCCGGGGGCGGCACCGTGGACGACATCGTCACCGACCCCGCCTGCAACTACGTCGCGGCCATCGGCGGCGACGTGCACAACTACCAGCGTTTCCCGGTCCGGGTCGGCGACCGGACGATCCACTACATCGTCGCGGGCGGCTCCGGGGCCTTCATGCACGCCACCCACACCATCCCCAGGGTCACGGTGGGCGGGGTGCACGAGGACGACTACCGGTGCTACCCGCTCCGCGGCGACTCGCTGTCGTTCTACAGCAGGCTCTACAGCGAGCGGTTGCGCATGCGCTGGCTGTACCTGACGCCCGCCGAGAGCGCGGCGCTGATGTCCCGCCGGATCGGCAACACCCCGGTCCGCGACATCCCGCCCGTGCCGGTCACCCGGCGGATGCGCTGGGCGGCGCGGCTCCTCGGTGGCTGGCCGATGCCGTTCCGGCTCCCGGTGGGCCGGACCTTCCACCGCTACCTGTCGGAGCTGTCCGACTGGGACACCCCGCCGTTCTTCAAGAGCTTCCTGCACGTCTCCGTCACGCCCGGCACCCTGCGGATCCGCTGTCACGCCGCAACCGGCTGCCTTCCCCAGGAAATCGAACCCCCGATCGAGGACGAGGTCGTCATCTCGCTCTCCTGAGCGGAAATGTCGGTTCGGCGTGGCAGGCTGGGACGCATGAACGTGGCAGTCGCGGCCGGCCCCGGCGGCGGGGGCGTGCTGCAGGCCGACGGCGAGCCGGCCAGGGCCGTGGCCGACCTGGCCGCCGCCGTGCGCACCCTGGAGGCGGCCCGCCCGCGCTGGGTCTGGGCCGACACCCGGGAGGTCTATCCGGCCCTGCTCGGCGCGGGGGTCCGGCTGGGCCGCTGTCACGACCTCGCGCTGACCGAGGCCCTGCTGCTCGGCTACGAGGGGCGCCACGACGAGCCCCGGTCGGCCCAGGCCGCCCACGCCCGGCTGCACGGCCTCCCCGTGCCGCAGGACCGGCACGACCCCCGGGTGCGGCAGGCCACCCTCTTCGAGGAGGAGCCTTCGCCGCCCGACGCCGGCCTGGTCGCGGAGGTCCACGCCGACCAGCTTCGGCGTGTCGAGGCCACCGCCGACCCGCGGCGGTTCCGGCTGCTGGTCGCCGCGGAGTCGGCCGGGGCACTGATCGCCGCCGAGATGGCCCACGAGGGCATGCCCTGGCGCGAGGACGTCCACGACGAACTGCTGACCGGCCTGCTCGGTCCACGGCCGGTGCACGGCATGCGACCGGCCAAGCTCCAGGCGCTGGCCGACCAGGTCTGCGCGGCCTTCGGCACAACGTTCAACCCCGACTCCCCGCAGCAGATCACCAGGGTGTTCAGGGCGGCCGGCGTCCCGGTCGCCTCCACCAGGGCCCACGACATCAAACGGGTCGACCATCCGGGTGTCGCCCCGCTGCTCGCCTACAAGGAGCTGGCCAGGATCCACAGCTTCCACGGGTGGGCCTGGGCCGACCAGTGGGTCCGCGGCCACCGCTTCCGCCCCGAGTACGTCGTGGGCGGCGTCGTGTCGGGCAGGTGGGCCACCAGTGGCGGCGGTGCCCTGCAGATCCCCAAGGTGATGCGCAGGGTCGTGGTGGCCGACGAGGGCTGGACCCTCGTCGTCGCCGACGCCGCCCAGCTCGAACCCCGGGTGCTGGCGGCCATGGCCCAGGACGTCGGCCTGGCCAGGGCCGCCGGGGAGATCGACCTGTATCAGGCGCTGGCCCAGGCGTTCGGCGGTGAACGCGACCACGCCAAGATCGCGATGCTGTCGGCGATGTACGGCGGCACCAGCGGCGACGCACCCAAGCTGCTGGCCGTCATGCGCCAGCGCTTCCCCGCCGCCTACCAGTTCGTCGAGGACGCCGCGCGGGCGGGGGAGGAGGGCCGGGTGGTCCGCTCCTGGCTGGGCCGCACCAGCCCACCGCCCTCGGCCCGCTGGCGGGAGCTGGTCTCCGGGCCGGACGGAAGCCGGGCGGCCCGCGACCGCGGCCGGTTCACCCGCAACTTCGTGGTCCAGGCCACCGCCGCCGAGTGGGCACTCGCGTTGATGGCCGTGCTGCGCGGGCTGCTCCCCGACCCGGCCAGGCTGGTGTTCTTCCAGCACGACGAGGTCATGGTGCACTGCCCGGCCGAGCTGGCCGGTGAGGTGGTCGCGGCGGTCGGCGAGGCCGCGGAGGAGGCGACCAGGCTGTTGTTCGGGCAGACCCGGGTGCGCTTCCCCATGCAGGCCGTCCCGGTGCGCTGCTACGCCGACGCCAAGTGACCCCCGGCCGGCCGGCGGACCGGCCGGCTCCTCACCGGGCCGGGCGGAGGCGGTCTCCCGCGGCCGTCACTGGGCGGAGGCGAAGGTGGCGAAGAAGGTCTCCCGCACGTCGGTGATCTTCCCCCAGTCGAGGTCCTGGGCCCGCAACGTGATCAGGTAGGCGGTCTGGCCGTTGACGGCGACGTAGCGCGTCAAGGCGTGCACGGGAACCCCGTTGGCCTGGTCGTAGGTGTACTCCCAGTCGGCGGCCTTCCAGTTCCGGTAGTCCACCGGTATCACCTCGATCTCGGAGTAGCCGTCGAGGCCCTTCCTGTCGGCCTTGGCGATCCCGGCCATCGGGTCGGTGACCGGCACCTCGACCACCGAGATCCGCTGCCCGCTGTTCTTCGGCCCGGAGAAGACCACACTGGTCCTGCCGGTCCGCTTCACCGTCCAGTCATCGGGCACCGCGGCCGACACACCGCCCGAGGTCCGCAGCACGAAGCCCGCCGGGACCTCACCGGTCTCCTCGGAGCGCTCGGGCTCGTCGGCGGGGGCGGGCGCCGCCACGGCGGCCCCCGCTCCGACCGCCGGGTCGTGGGCACCGCCGGGCAGCAGGACGAACAGCACGGCGGCCACGACGGCCAGCACGCCGCCTCCGCCGAGCGCCAGGAGCCGGGGGTCGGGGCGGCCGTCGCGGGTCCGGGCGCCGGTGGCCCGGCGCCGGGTGCTCCTGCGGCCCGGGGACGGGGGTTCGGCGGGTCCTGTGGCGGGCCCAGTGGTGTGCGCGGCGGCGGGCCCCGTGGCGGGCCCGGTAGCGGACGCGGCGGCGAGGCCCGGCTCGTGTGCGGCCTGCCGCATGTCCCCGCCGGTCCGGGACTGCGGGGAGGAAGCGGGCAGGGCCGTCCCGCCTCCGCCGATCGGCCGGCCCGGGACCGCTCCATCGGGCGACTCCCCGGGGAAGCCGGCGGGCGGATCGAACGGGAAAGCGGCCGGCGGGGCGAACGGGTCGCCGCTCAGGGCGGCCGGCGCGGCGAGCGGGCCACCGCTCAGACCGGCCGTGGGGACGCGCAACGCGTCGTAGCCGCGCTGGTGGCCGCCGTTCGGGCCGGACGGCGGGCCTTCGGCCGACGGGAGGCGCCACGGCGGGACCGGCACGTTCACGGCCCGTCCGCCCGGCGTCCCGGCGGGTGTGTCACCGGGGGCCCGCGGCTCGTCCGGGAAGTCGTTCGGGACCCGGACCGGGCCGGAGGGCGTCTCGACGATCCGGGAGGGCACCGCCCCCGGCGTGACCTCCAGCGGGGGCATCAGGTGTAACGGCACGGAGCCGCCGGGAAGCGGAACCGGGGGAGGGGCGGGCGGCCGGTTCGGCGTGCCCGAGCCGTGGCTGCGCAGCACCTGCTCCAGCAGTTCCGCCACCTGGGCGGCGCTCATCCGGTCGGCGGGGTCCTTGCGGAGCAGGCCCTCGATGACGGTGGTCAGCGCACCCGCCCGCGACGGCCGGGCGGGCTGCTGGGTGAGGATCGCGCCGAGCACGGCCACCGGGTCGGCCCCGTCGTACGGGGCCCGGCCCTCGACCGCCGCGTACAGGGTGGCGCCGAAGGACCACAGGTCGGACGCCGACGTGAACTGCCCGCCGGACAGCCGCTCCGGGGGGATGTAGGCGGGGGAGCCCATCAGCAGACCGGTCTGGGTGATCGTGACGTTGCCCTCCACCGCGGCGATGCCGAAGTCGGTGAGGACCACCCGGTCGGAGGTCAGCAGTACGTTGCCCGGCTTGATGTCACGGTGCAGGATCCCGGCGGCGTGCGCGTGGCGCAGCGCGTCGAGCACCCGCACGCCGATCTCGGCGGCCTGGACCACCGGCAGCGGACCGTTCCGCTGGACCGCCTGCTCCAGCGACCAGGCGCGGACCAGCTCCATCACGATCCAGGGCCGGCCGTCCTCCTCGACCACGTCGTGCACGGTGACGATGCCGGGATGACTGAGCCGGGCCGCCGAGCGGGCCTCGCGCAGCATCCGCTGGTGCGCGATCCGCGTGCTCGCCTGGTCCAGCCCGTAGGGGAGGATCAGCTCCTTGATCGCCACGTCCCGGTCGAGCAGGACGTCGTGGGCGTGCCACACCATGCCCATCCCGCCCCGGCCCACCGGCGACACCAGGCGGTAACGCCGTCCCACCAGCCTGCCCTTGCCCTCCGGTGTCGCTCCGGCGGCGTCCCCGCTCCCGAAGCCGTAGGGGGTATTCCCGAGCAAGCGATCGGCCATCGTACCCCGTTCCCTATAACCAACCCTTATTTGCGCGGTTCGCCACGATATCGGGATGGCATTCGGTAATGGAAGTTGGCATAGGGGGAAAAGGGGCGACGGTGCTATTTGTCACCGGGGCCTCCCCTGCGGCCACGGGCCGCCGTTCCCGCTCTGACGTCGCCTGATGGGGCGGTTCACGGGAAGTGGCGGACTTCACCCGACCTTATGGTAAAAGATCGCCGAAACGATTCATCCCGCGTCTCCGGCCGCTTCGGCCAGCGCGGCCAGCGCCGCGGTGAACGCCGAGGCGGGCGGGCTGACCAGACCCGCGCCGACCTGCCCGGTGCCCGCGACCCGTCCCGCGATGCCGGTGTTCACCGTGGGCAGCAGGCCCGTCCTGGCGACCAGCGTGACGTCGACGCCCACCGGAGTGCCCCGGAAGCCGAGCGCGGGGATCTGGTAGGCCGGGTGCTCGGCCAGGGTGATCTCGTACATCGACCGGGTCGCCGCCGTCGCCTCCGCCACGTCGCCGCCCACGAACCGGACGATCGCCGGAGCCGCGGCCATCGCGAAACCGCCCAGGCCCGCCGTCTCGGTGATGGTGGAGTCGCCGATGTCCGGGTTGGCGTCCTCGGGCCCGTACGCGCCGAGGTAGAGCCCGTCCGGCACCCCCGCCGGGCCGGTGAACCAGCGGTCGCCCAGGCCGGAGACCTGGACGCCGAAGTCCGTGCCGTTGCGCGCCATCGCCACCACCAGGGTGGAGCCCGGGACGCCCCTGGCGGCGTCCGCGCTGACCTTGCACGCGGCCATGCCCGCGTTGAGGAAGAAGTGGTCGTTGCCGTTGACGAAACGCAGGACCTCGGCGGCGTGGCCGGGTGCGGTCTCCACGATCGACGGGGCGAGCTCGCGCGCCATCAGCGAGGTGGCCGCCCGGTTGCGGTTGTGCAGCTCGTCACCCATCTGCAGGGCCTGCGCGATCAGCGCCCGCAGGTCCAGCGGCCCGCTCCGCTCCAGCGTCGCGCGCAGCACCGGGCCGAGCACCTCGCCCATCCAGCGCAGGCGTTCGAGCACCTCGGGACCGTAGGCGCCGTAGCGCAGCACCTTGCCCAGGCCCTCGTTGAGCGAGCAGTACGCGGTGCCGCCATGCTCGGCGTCGTGGACCTCGAACATCCACATCGACGGTGTGACCACACCCGCCATCGGCCCCACGGTCCGGTGGTGGTGACAGGAGTCCAGCCGGGCCCGCCCGGCGGCCAGCAGCCGTTCGGCCTCCTCGGCGTCCGCGGCCAGCCCTTCCAGCAGCATCGCCCCGACCAGCGCACCCCGCAGCGGGCCGGACGCCCGCTCCCACTCGATCGGCGGCCCCGCGTGCAGGAAGGTGCCCTCCGGCAGGTCGAGCACCTCGCTCGCGGGCCGTACCCCGACAAGGTGGGGCCGGGCGGACAGCAGGCGTCCCACGGCGGTCTCGTTGGCGCCGGCCCGGCGCGGGTCGGCGAGAACCCGGGCCAGGTCCGTCTCGGTGCCGGGCATCGGCGGACGCCAGTCCACCCGCACCCGCGGGACGGCCTGCGCGTCCAGCGCCTCACCGAGCACGTCGGCCCCGACCGTGATCACTTCCGGTTCTCCGGAGAGCATGGACAGCGTCAACGAGCACTCCTGGGCTGAGGGCGGTGGCGTTCCGCCGGGCGAACGCAGGCCCCGGACCTGCGGGAACGGTTCATCGAGGGGTCGCGGTACCGGCCGGGGCGACGCGCGCCGCGTACGCGGCGGCCCGCGCGTTGGAGGCGAACACCGCGGCGCCCGCCGCCTGCAGAGCCCGCGCCTGGGCGTGCAGCCCCTGCGGGTCGCCCTCGGTGCCGACCAGTGCGACGACCACCGTGACGCCCCTGGCGCGGGCCGAGGCGATCTCCGGGGCGAGACGCGCCGCGGGGTCGGGGTCGGCGCCGTGGCCGAGCACCACGTCGAGCAGCGCGACGTCACCGGCCGGCACCGCGGCCAGCGCCTCCAGGCGCAGCGTCGGGTCGATCATCGGGTGTGCCCGGCCGCGCGTGTAGGCGTCGTCGCCGAAGTCGGTGAACTCGCCGGTCCCGGCGACGAGCCGGGCCTCGGTGCACAGCGTCCCGCCCGCGTAGATCCCCCGCAGCCTCCCCGCCGGGGCCGCCGGAACCGCCGGGGCCGCCGGAACCGCCGGGGCCGCAGCGCCGCCGGTGCCGCCCGTGCCGCCCGGCGTCACGCCGTCACCCGCGCCGGCGGAGACCGCACTGTCGGAGGTCGCACTGTCGGAGGTCGCACTGGCGGAGGCCGTGTCGCCGGGACCGGTGGCCGCGACGCCCGCGGCGGGCCAGGACGGCCACTCGGGGACCGGGGTGCCCAGCCTGCGCAGCACGGCCTCGGCGGCGGTGGTCAGGTCGTCCCCGTCCGGGCCGAGCAGGGCCGTCACCACCGGTGTTCCCAGGCCCGCGACGGCCTCCTCGACGACCCGCGCGACCTCCGGGGCGGGAGGCTTGGAGACCAGAAGGATCAGCTCGGTGCCCGGATCGGCGTCCAGGGCCCGCAAGGCGCGCAGGGTGGACAGCCCGCCCACCTCCGCCGACAGGTCCCGGCCGCCCACGCCGAGCACCTGGCCGACCCCGACGCCGGCCAGGTCCAGCAGGCAGGTCACCTGCTGGGCGCCCGTGCCGGAGGCGGCCACCACCCCGACCGGGCCGGGCCGCAGCACGTTGGCGAACCCCAGTCCCGCGCCGCCGATCACCGCGGTGCCGCAGTCGGGGCCCATGACCAGCACGTCGCGTTCGGCGGCGCGCCTCTTGAGCAGCACCTCCTGCTCCACCGGCACGTTGTCGCTGAACACCATCACCGACAGCCCCGCCTCGACCGCGTCCAGCGCCTCGGCGAACGCGTACGGGCCGGGCACCGAGACCAGGACCACCGCCGCCCCGGTGGCCCCGGCGCCGCCACGGTCGCGCGCGGCGGCGCGTACGGTGCGCGGGGGTCGCTCGGCTGCGGGCCCGGCCGGTGTCCCCCCGGCGAGGCCGGCCAGCAACCGGTCCAGTTCGGCGGAGGCGGCCTCCAACTCGTCCGGTCCGTCGCCGCGCAACGCGATCAGCAGGTCCGCCGGGCCGGCCGCGGGCAGGTCGAAGCCCAGCTCGGCGGCGACGCCGAGGTTGAGCTCGGTGGCCATCGCCACCACCGCGACCTGCACCCCGGGCAGCGCGCCGGCCGCCCGGCTGATCCGCATCAGGCTCACCGAGTCGTGGTAGACGCCCGTGCGTACCCGGACCACATCAGTGCTCAACTGTCCTGCCCTCCACGTCGATCACGGCGGCCAGCCCGATCCGCACCCCCCAGGCCAGGTCGGCACCGGAGGTGTGGCCCAGGCTCAGCAGGCGGTGCAGCGCGGGCTCCAGGGGTTGTTGTCCGGCCAGCCCGCGCAGTACGGCCAGCACCTCGCCGCTGGCCTCGCCCCGGGCGGCGCAGTGCAGCAGCGCCGCCGAGATGGGGGTGGTCCTGCCGCGCACGTCGAAGGTGACCGCGGCGGCCAGCCAGTCGGCGAGCCAGACGGCTCCGCCCGCCCCCGCCGCGGTGCCCAGGTGGCGCAGCGCCACCAGCAGCCCGGCGAGCACGTCGTCACCGCTCGGGGTGAGTCCGGGGCCCAGGCCGACGAGCTGTTCGGCGGCCGTCACGCTCCTGAGCAGCGATCCCTCCGCGCACCCCCGGGCCAGCAGGGCGACGGCGCCGTTGCCCTCCAGCCCGGGACGCCGCGGCGAGCGGTCGCACAGCCCGGCCAGTGCGGGCAGCGCGCGGGCCAGCCGTGCCGCCGGCACCGGGCCGAGCGGCGGGGCGGGGTCCCACCACCGGTGGGCCCGCAGGCTGAGCCGCCCGATGTCGATCGAGCCGTCGCCCACGTACGCCTCGGCGCCCAGCTCGGCCCGCGGCATCGGGCCGGCGACGACCATGGCGTTGGGCAGCCGGGTGGCCTTCCCGCTGACCACCGCGACCACCTGGGGTTCCAGCTCGGTGCGGACCTCCAGGTAGACCCCGGCGGGGAAGGCCGCGAGCACCCGGGCGGGCCGGCGCGGCGCCTCCAGCATCGGACGGAGCGCGGTGCTGGCCGCGCCGGCGCCGTGCGTCCGCGCGTCCGCGTGCCGCTGTGGACCGGGCCGCGTCCCGACGGTCATGGACGCCCCCGTACGAAGGCGTTCTCCCCGCTCATCCGCTCGATGCGCTCGCTCACGAATCCCCCATCCATTGAGGCGACGGTAGAACGGGGGCGGACGAGGCCGTACGGAGAAAGATGCCAACAGTCAGCCCAAAGGTTGGCTCTTCCTGCCAGACGGGTCTATCGGTAACAATCGCCTCATGGAGCCTCCCGTGCGTCCGGCGAGTACCGGCACGATCATCCACGGCGTCGCCGTCGGCGAGGTCCTCGGTGTCTCGACGCTCGCGGGAGCCCGGCTGATCGCGGGCGGGCGGGGGCTGGACCGCATCGTGCAGCGGCTCAACGTGATGGAGGTGCCCGACGTCCTCGCCTGGGTCAAACCGAACGAGCTGCTCCTGACCACCGGCTACCCGCTGCGCAACACCCCGCAGTCGCTCGGCCGGCTGGTGGCCGACCTCGACGAGCGGGGGCTGGCCGCGCTGGCCGTCAAACTCGGCCGCTACCTGGACGAGCTGCCCGAGGAGATGGTGGAGCAGGCCGACCGGCTCGGCTTCCCGCTCATCCAGCTCCCCGACGACGTCGGCTTCGACGACATCCTCAACCAGGTGCTGACCGACATCCTCAACCGCCAGGCCGCCGCGCTGGCCAGGGCCGAGGAGGCGCACCGGGCGCTGGTGCAGGTCGTGCTCGCCGGAGGCGGGCTGCGCGAGGTGACGGCCGAGGTCGCCGGGCTCCTCGGCGTGGCCGTGGCCGTGCTGGACGGCACCGGGCAGGTGCTGGCCGCCGCCGGCCCCGCCGAGCACCTGCCCACGTTGTGCGGCGCCGCCGAGGAGAGCCGCACCTCGGTGCCCGTGGTCGCGGGCGGCCACCACCACGGCCGGATCGTCGCCTGCGGCCCCGTCGGCTCGATCGGCGACGGCGACGTCGGCATCCTGGAACGCGCCGCCACGGTCGCCGCGCTGGTGGTGACCCGGCAGGAGGCGGTCAACGCGGTCGAGAGCAAGTACCGCGCCGACTTCCTGCGCGACGTGCTCACCGGCCGGGCGGGCGGCTCCGAACGGGTCGCCTCACGGGCCCGGGCGTTCGGCTGGGACCTGCAGCGCCCGGTCACGGTGCTGGTGGCCGAACTCGACCCGGAGGGCGACGAGCGGGCCGCACAGGATCGCCTGGTCGCCTGCTGGACCGCCGCGATGCGCCGCCACGACCCACGCGGGGCGGTGGCCGGGTTCTCCCACGAGGTCGTCGCCGTCGTGGACGCCTCCGTCGACGCGACCCGGCTGGCCAGGGACGCCGCCGCCGCGTTCGCCGACTGCCTGCCCGCCACCTTCTCCACCGGGGCGAGCCGCACCGCGCTCGGGGCGGAGGCGCTGCCGGAGGCGTACGGCCAGGCGCTGAAGGCGGCCAGGGTGGGCCGCCAGCTCCACGGCCACGGCGCGGTCGCCCACTTCGACCAGCTCGGCGTCTACCGCCTGCTGTCGCTGGTGAACGACACGGCCGAGCTGCACGCCTTCGTCCGCGAGACCCTCGGCCCGCTCGCCTCCGACGACGACGCGGAGAACGCCGACCTGCGCCGCACCCTTCAGGTGCTGCTGGAGACCAACCTCAACGTCGCGGAGACGGCGCGGCGGCTGCACTTCCACTACAACACGCTGCGCTACCGGATCGGCAAACTGGAGCGCCTGCTCGGCGGCTTCACCGAGGACGCCCACCTCCGGCTGAACCTGACCCTGGCCCTTCACGTCCTGCGGATGCGCGGGATCTAGACTCGGGGCGTGAACGAGACCTTCGAGCTGGAGACCGAATACATCCCGCTCTGCGACCTGCTCAAGTACTGCGGCGTGACCGAGACGGGCGGCCAGGCCAAGCTCCTCATCTCCGGCGGCGAGGTGCTGGTGGACGGCCGGGTGGAGCTCCGCAAGACCTGCAAGATCCGTGACGGCCAGGTCGTCTCCGGCCACGGCTTCGAGATCCACGTGACAGCCGGGTAGCGGCCCGCGCCTCACCGGGGACGCGGCGGCGGCGTGCGCAACGCGTCGGCTGATCGGCCACTCAGATTTGGCAGATCATGACGATGTACGGGTATGACATCAGTCCTAATGTGCCCGCAACGGTAGTTGAGTGGACTCGCCGGAGGGATGCCCGCGGGGTGGCCACCGACCGACGGCCCGGTGAAAGGTGGGGCTCGATGGTTCCAGGTTGGACGAAACACGGCGACGGCAAGACCCTGGCCCCGGGGGAGGTCGTCAGACCGGACGAGCGGCTCTCCTGGCCACGCATGGTCGGTTTCGGCGCGCAGCACGTCGTGGCCATGTTCGGCGCGACGTTCGTCTTCCCCCTGGTGATGGGGCTCGACCCCAACGTCGCCATCATGTTCTCCGGCATCGGGACGATCCTGTTCCTGCTCATCGTGAAGGGGAGGGTCCCCAGCTACCTGGGGACCAGCGCGTCCTTCGTGGGCGGCGTGCTCGCCATCCGGGCCCTGTTCGGCGGTGACACGCCCGCCGTCGACGCGATCGTCACCGGGGCCATCCTCGTCGCCGGGCTCGTCCTCGCGCTCGTCGGCGCGGCGATCCACTTCCTCGGTGTGCAGATCATCCACCGGATCTTCCCGCCCGTCGTCACCGGCGCGGTCGTCATGCTGATCGGCTTCGGCCTGGCGTACGTCGTCGCCGACGTCTACTGGCCGCAGGACCGGTGGATCGCGCTGATCACGATGAGCGTCACCTTCGTCATCATCGTGCTCTTCAAGGGTTTCGTCGGCCGGATCGGCATCCTGCTCGGGCTGGTCATCGGCTTCCTCCTCTCCTGGGGGGCCGACCGGGTGTTCGGGCCCGTCACCCCCTACGACGCCGCGGGCGCCGCGCTCGCGCCGCGTCCGCGGGTGAACTTCGACGCGGTGGCCCAGGCCGACTGGATCGGCCTGCCCGACATGCACTTCCCCGACGTGAGGTTCTCCGCCGTCCTGCTGGTGCTCCCGGCCGTGATCGCGCTGGTCGCCGAGAACATCGGGCATGTCAAGGCCGTCGGCGAGATGACCCGTACCGACGTCGACCCGTACATCGGCCGGGCCGTCGCCGGTGACGGCGTCGCCACCGCGCTCGCCAGTTCCTTCGGCGGCTCCCCGACCACCACCTATGCCGAGAACATCGGCGTCATGGCCGCCACCCGCGTCTACTCGACCGCCGCCTACTACATCGCCGCGATCATCGCGATCCTGTTCGGCCTGTGCCCCAAGTTCGGCGCGCTGGTCGCCGCCACGCCGGGCGGCGTGCTCGGCGGCATCACCGTCATCCTGTACGGCATGATCGGCCTGCTCGGCGCGAAGATCTGGATCGAGAACCGGGTCGACTTCTCCGACCCGGTCAACCTGGTCCCGATCGGGGCGGGCATCATCCTCGCCATCGGCCCGGTCAAGCACATGATCAGCGGGGAGTTCACGCTTGAGGGCATCGCGCTGGGCACCATCGTGGTAGTGGTGGGCTACCACGTGCTCCGGGCCATCGCCGGCGGCCGGAACGACGGGGCCGGCCCGCAGGCGCCGGAGACGCGACGAGAGGCCACCAGTTGAAGCCACCCCCGTTCGACTACCACGCTCCCCGCTCGCTCGGCGAGGCGCTCGACACCCTCGCGGAGGTCGGGGAGCACGGCAAGGTGCTCGCCGGCGGGCAGAGCCTCATCCCGATGCTCAACATGCGACTGGCCGCCCCCGGGCACCTCGTCGACATCAACCGCCTGCCCGGCCTGGCGGACCTCGACGTGGAGCCCGGCGGCGTCCGGGTCGGTGCCCTGGCCAGGCACGCCCAGGTGGAGCGCTCCGAGCGGGTGGCCGCCGTCCAGCCGCTGCTGCGCCGGGCGCTCCGCCTGGTCGCCCACCCGGTGATCCGTAACCGCGGCACCGTGGTCGGCAGCCTCGCCCACGCCGACCCGGCCGCCGAACTGCCCGCCGTGCTCGCCCTGCTGGGCGGCTCGGTGCGGCTGGCGCGGCCCGGCGCCGTCCGCGACGTCCCGGCCGCCGCCTTCTTCACCGGCCCGCTGGAGTCGGCGATCGAGCCGGGCGAACTGGCCGTCTCCGCGTTCTTCCCCGCCCTGCCCCCGCGCTCGGGCACCGCCTTCCGCGAGGTCGCCCGGCGGCACGGCGACTACGCCCTGGCCGGGATCGCGGCCCTGGTCGGCCTCGACGACGACCTGCGGGTCACCGGGGCCGCGGTGGCGTGCGTGAGCCTCGGCCCCGTCCCGGTGATCGTCGACGTCACCGAGGCCGCCGGTCACCGGCCCGCCGCCGCGGCCGACTGGGCCGCGGCGGCGCAGGCCGTGTGGGAACGGGTCGAGCCGGAGGCCGACATCCACGCGACCGCCGCGTACCGGCGGCATCTCGCCGGAGTCCTCGCCGAGCAGGCGCTCCGCGACGCCGCCAGGGAGGCAGCCGATGCATGAGATCACGCTGACCGTCAACGGGGTCGTCCAGCAGGTCGCCGTGCCGGGGCGGCGACTGCTGTCCGACTGCCTCCGCCACGACCTCGGGCTGACCGGCACCCACGTCGGTTGCGAGCACGGCGTCTGCGGCTGCTGCACGGTGCTGCTGGACGGCGAGCCCGTCCGCTCCTGCCTGGTCTTCGCGGTCGGCGCCGACGGGCACGAGATCACCACCGTGGAGGGGCTCGCCGCCCCCGACGGCACGCTCTCGCCGGTGCAGCGGGCCTTCGCCGAGTGCCACGGCCTGCAGTGCGGCTTCTGCACACCCGGTTTCCTGTGCACGGTGACCGCGCTGCTGCGCCAGAACCCGGCGCCGACGGAGGAGGAGGTGCTGGAGGGCGTCTCCGGCAACCTGTGCCGCTGCACGGGCTACCAGAACATCGTCAAATCCGTCCACCGCGCCGCCGAGATCATGGCGGAGGACCGGTGAGCGGGCGGGCGGGGCAGGTGAGGCGGGCATGACCACGAAACTGTTCGGCGAGCCGGTCCGGCGCCGCGAGGATCCGCGGCTGCTGACCGGACGCGGGCTCTACCTCGACGACCTGGGGGCCGGGGCCCTGGCGGCGGCGTTCGTCCGCTCCCCGCACGCCCACGCCCGCATCCGCGACATCGACGTCTCGGCCGCGATCGACGTCGACGGGCTGTTGGCGATCTACACCTGGGAGGACCTGCCGGGTGCGCTCGCCCAGCCGCTGCCGCTGCTCATCCCGCACCCCGCGCTGACCCACGGCCGCACCGCCCACCCGCTCGCCCGGGAGATCGTCCGGCACGTCGGCGAGCCCGTCGTGATGGTCGTCGCCCGCGACCGTTACCTCGCCGAGGACGCCTGCGACCTCATCCGGGTCGACTACGAGATCCTCAAACCGGTGGTCGGCGTGGAGGAGGCCACGCAGTCGGCCCAGCTCGTCCACGCCGACGTGCCGGGCAACGTCGGCGCGCACCTGGTGCAGGAGGTGCCCTCGGCGTCCGGGCGGGCGGTACGCGAGATCATCGAGTCCGCCCCGCACACCCTGGCCTTCCGGCTCGACATCGAGCGCAGCGCGTCCATGCCGCTGGAGGGGCGTGGCGTGCACGCCCGCTGGGACGCCGACGACCGCTCCCTGCGCGTCCACTCCAGCACCCAGACCTCCACCAGCGTCCGCATGGCCATCGCGGCCAAGCTCGGGCTGCCGCTGCCCAAGGTCGAGGTGATCGCCCCGGACGTGGGCGGCGGGTTCGGCGTGAAGATCGTGCACCCGTGGCCGGAGGAGATCCTCGTCCCGTGGGCGGCGATGACGCTCGGCCGGGAGGTCAAGTGGACCGAGGACCGGCGCGAGCACTTCACATCCTCCGCCCACGAGCGGGCCCAGGTGCAGTTCGTCCGAGTCGGCTTCGACGGCGACGGCCGCGTCCTGGGGCTGGACGTGAACATCCTGCACGACCACGGCGCCTACACGCCGTACGGGATCATCGTGCCGATCATCACCTCCACCCAGCTCCTCGGCCCCTACAAGATCGGGGCGTACCGGGTCGAGTTCTCCTCGATCTACACCAACACCGTGCAGGTCACCCCGTACCGGGGTGCCGGCCGCCCGCAGGCGGTCTTCTGCATGGAGCGGACGATGGACCACATCGCCCGCCACCTCGGGCTCGACCGCACCGCGGTGCGGGCGGCCAACTTCATCCAGCCCGACGAGTTCCCCTACGACCAGGGCCTGATCTTCCAGGACGGCCGGCCGCTGATCTACGACAGCGGCGACTACCCCGAGTCGCTGCGGATGCTCAAGGAGATGATCGGCTGGGACTCCTTCCCCGAGGAGAAGGCCCGGGCCGCCGCCGAGGGCCGCACGATCGGCATCGGCGTCGGCTGCTACGTGGAGGGCACCGGCGTCGGCCCTTACGAGGGCGGCCACGTCCAGGTCACCTCCGACGGCCGGGTGCACGTCTCCACCGGGCTCACCTCGCAGGGCCAGGGCCACGAGACCGTGTTCGCGCAGATCGCCGCCACCGAGCTCGGCGTGCCGCTGGAGCGGATCTCCGTCGTCACCGGTGACACCCGCAGGTTCGGCTACGCGGTCGGCACGTTCGCCTCCCGGGCCGCGGTGATGAGCGGCAACGCCATCGCCCTGGCGTGCCGGAAGGTCCGCGACAAGGCCCTGCGCGTCGCCGCCGACGCGCTGGAGGCCGACCCCCGCGACCTGGAGATCGTCGACGGCGAGGTGCGGGTGGTGGGCGCCCCGGGGGCGTCGATCCCGCTGGCGACCGTGGCGGTGCTGTCCAATCCGCTGCGTTACGCCTTCGACGAGGAGGCGGCCAGAGCGACCCAGTTCGCCGGGGCGGGTTCCTCCTTCGACCGGCCGCCGGTGGCCCCGGGGGAGGAGCCGGGGCTGGAGGGCCGCGACTACTACTCGCCGATCCGTTCGACGTTCGCCTCCGGCATGCACGCGGCGATCGTGGAGACCGACCCGCTGACCGCGGAGATCCGCATCCTGCGCTACGCCGTCGTCCACGACTGCGGCAACCTGATCAACCCCATGATCGTGGAAGGGCAGATCCACGGTGGGGTGGCCCAGGGCGTCGGCGGCGCCCTGTACGAGCGGATGGTCTACGACGGCCACGGCCAGTTGCTGAACGCCTCGTTCATGGACTTCCTGATGCCGTACGCCACCGAGGTGCCCGCCGTCGAGACCGCGCACCTGCAGACCCCGTCCCCGCTCAACCCCCTGGGCATCAAGGGTGCGGGCGAGGCGGGCGTCATCCCGGTCTCCGCGGTGATCGCCTCGGCGATCGAGGACGCCGAGGGCCTCGTGATCGACCGGATGCCGATCTCCCCGTCGGAACTGTTCGACCTGCGCCGCGCCGCGGGCTGAACCCGCGGTGGCGTCCGCGGGTGACGGCCGCCGTGGGCTGACCGCCGTGGGCTGACCGCCGTACGCGAACGGCCCGCTCCTTTTCACGCAGTCAGGCTGCGGCCACTGCCCGCACGGGCCAGGTGACCGCCGTATGCGAACGGCCCGCTCCTTTCACGGAGCGGGCCGGACGGGTGGTTCACGCGGGTGGATGCCCGCGGGCTCCCGCCCGGATGGACGGGAGCCCGCGGAACCCTCAGTCGCGGCCGCTGACCCGGACGACGCCGGTCACGGACGGGGCCGAGCCGGTCGGCTGGTTGTCGTAGACCAGCTCGCCGTCCTTGCGCCAGACCCGGAGCCGGAGCCGGTCGCGGCCGAGCGGCTTGCCGGAGTCGACGGCGGTGACCTCGAAGGTGACGTCCACGGTGCCGTTGACCCGACCCTCGCCGCGCAGGACCGCCGTGCCGCCCGCGGCGGTGAGCACCGTGTAGGAGGTGTCGCGCAGCTTGAACCCCGAGGCGTCGTAGCGCAGTCCACCGGTGGGTGCGGTGGCCTTGCGCGGGTAGGAGGCGGTGACGACGAAGGCAGCGGAGCCCGCCTTGCCGCAGGCGGCGGTCAGCCGGCAGGAGCCGGCGGGCGAGGCCACCGCGCCGGCGCCGACCAGTGAGCCGGCCGGGTCGTAGACGAGCACGTAGGCCTTCTCGCCACCGACGGTGTCGGCGACGGTGGCGGTGCCGTCGTCGTCGGTCACCGTCACCGAGATCGGATAACGGCCGGCCCTGGTGAACACGTGCGGGCTGGTGGCGGTGCCCTTGCCGTCGCGTCCGGTCACCGCCCCGGTCACCTGCTGGGTGCCGACGGTCCAGACGGCGGTGTGGGTGTCGGAGACGCCGGGGTCGGTGAAGGACGCGCTCAGGGTGAGCGGGGTGCCCACGGCGACGACCGCGGCGGCGGCCGGTTCGTCGAGGGAGACCCGGGGTGCCGCGTTGGCGACGCGGACCGCGAGCTCGGCCGTGCCCGTCGCCCCCTTGTCGTCGGTGACCGTCACGGTGACGGTGCGGTCGCCGTTGTCGGTGAAGGTGTGCTCCAGCTTCAGCCGCTTGCCGTCCAGAGGCAGCGGTTCCGGCCCGTCGCCGTAGTCGGCGGTCGCCGTCCAGGTTCCGGTGTCGGGGTCGGTGAAGGACGCCTCACCACTCCAAGCAGTGCCCTCGGTGACGTCGCCGGGTCCGGTCAGTTTCACCTGGGGGGCCTGGTTCGGGGTCTCCGCGGGCAGGACGGTGACGGAGAAGGCGGCGGTGGTCTGCAGGCCGCCGTCGTCTCGCACGGTCACGATGACGGAGTACTTCCCGGCGGCGGCCCACCGGTGTTCCAGAGTGATCTCCTTGCCGTCGGGGGTGATCGGTGCCGGGCTGGTGCCGTCGCCGTAGTCGACGGTCGCCGTCCAGGAGGTGGAGTCGGGGTCGGCGAAGGACACGACGCGGCGGAGGGTCTCGCCGACGGTCACTTCGACGTCGGGTCCGGTGATCACCACGGGTGCGGTGCCGGGTGTCGCCTCCTTGATGACGTAGGGCACGGACTTCCAGCCGGTGTCGCCCTTGCTGTCCTTCACCTCCACCAGGGCGTATCCCTCGTCCACCGGCTTGTCGAAGGTCCTGGTCGCCGTGACGGTTCCGCCACCGGCCGCCTGCGTCACCTGTCCCTTGTCCGAAGAGCCGTCGCCCCACTCCACCGACGCGGTGTGGGTGTCGGCGGCGTCGGTGTCGGTGAACTTCACCGTCAGGGTGAACGGCTCGCCCACCGTGCCCCGCAGCGGGGCGGCCGGGAGCTCGACCACCGGTTCGGCGTTGGCCTCGATGCCCTGACCGGTGAGGGTCACGGTGTGGGAGGGGGCGGTGCCGCCGGTGGTGAAGGTCAGCTTGCCGCCGGCCGGCCCCACCCGGGTCGGGGCGAACCACAGCTGCACCGTGCACACCTCACCCGGTCCGAGCTTCGCGGGGCAGGCGTTGGTCTGCGTGAACGGGCCCTCGGTCTTGATGTCAGTGAGGGGCATGTCCTCCCCCGAGCGGTTGGTCAGCGTCACCTCCATCGGGTACTTGCTGGTCGCCCCGGCCCGGACCGGGTCGGCCCAGTTGATCGCGGTCTTGTCCAGTGAGTGCTTGACCGTGGCGGTGACCTGCGCGGTGTTGTTACCAGGCTTGGGGTCGCCCCCCTCGAGGGTGGAGACCTTGGCCTCGGACGTGAGCCCGGTGCCGTCGGCGGTACCGGCCGGAATGGTCGCGGTCACCGTGACGGTGGCCGTCGCACCCGCAGCCAGCGAACCGATCACGCCCTGGTGCGAGGCGCCGTGCTCGGAGCACGTCCCCTGCGAGGTCTCACACACCGCCTCCCCGGCGGCGGGCGGGACGACCACGTCGAGCCGGACACCGGTCGCTGGGTCGGGGCCGTGGTTGGTGGCGGTGGCCGTCCAGGTGACGGTCGCACCCGGCCAGGGCTTGGCCTTGGAGACGGTGTGCGTGACCTCCAGATCGGCCTGCGCGGTGGTGGGCGTCAGCAGGAAGGACCGCTCCTCCTTGATACCGCCGTGCACGGCGTCGTCGTAGATGAACCCCTGGGCCAGGATCTGGCCGGAGGAGTTGACGTCGAGCAGCGAGGTCAGCGTCATGCAGGGCTTGATCCACGTGGTGATGTCACACGCCGGACGGGGAAGCAGGTCCTCCAGCTCGTAGTGCCGGCCGTCCAGCCACAGGGCCGGCACGGGGGCGTGCGGCGGGCCGGTCAAGCCGGCCACCAGGCCGTGGTCGTTGACGGCGCTCGCCCTGCCCTCACCGAGATCGGTGCGCCGGCCGTCCTGCCAGGTGTAGGCGTGCCTGCTCCAGCTGCTGTTCGTATCGTCCGTGCGGCAGTTCCCCTCGCCGACCACCAGGCCGGTGTCGTTGATGTCGAGTGCGGTGCCGCTGGTGTGCAGGCACTTCGGGATCTCGAGTTTCGTGGTCACGCCGTCCTGGTAGACGGCCGGGTCCTCGCCGGTGGGGACACCGCCGGCGTCCAGTCCCTTGTCGTAGGCGCCGGCGACGGCGCCCCGAGCGTTGATGCGGCCGGCCAGCTCATCGCGGGCCATGAACTGCTTCGGGTCGGATATCCGCGTCACCTTCCCCTGGTTCCACATCGCGTGGGAGAAGCCGGTGCCGTCCTGGTCCATCCAGCCGAACACCTGATCGTCGTCGTTCAGGTCCACGGCCGCGCTGTCGGTGTCCGACGGGAGGGATGCCGGCTGCAGGTCGGTGACCGAACCATCGCGGTAGACCACGGCGTGTTGCCTGAGAGCGCCGTCCACCCATGTGTTGGACCAGCCGGAGACGTCACCGGCCTCGTTGATCCCGGTGGCAGCCGAGTTGCAGTGAGCGTCACCGGAGCCCTCGCACGGCAGGCCGCCCAGGTCGGTGACCTCACCGGCCTGCCAGCGCACAGCCCGTGCGCGTGTGACAGGCCGCCCGTCCACGGGCTTGTCGCTCTTCACCGTGGCGGCGACCTGGCCGCGGTCGTTCAGCGCGACCGCCTTGGTCTTCTCCACGTCGTAGCCGGGCAAAGTGCCGATCTCGGTCACCGCGTAAGTGCCGAACCGGGCCTGCACCGAGTGCTCGCCGTCCATGACGACGGTCAGCGCACCTGCCCCCCGCTCCTTGCCGTCGATCACCCACCCGATCGGGATCCGCCCCTCCTCAGGGGTCGCGGTCAGCGTCACCTTCGTCCCGGCCCGGTACTTCTCCTGTGCCGGGGACGCGGTCACCGACCCGCCCGGCGTGGCCGACAGCTTCAGCTCGAACTCGCGGGTGTCGACCTTCCGGATCGTGACGGCGTCGCGTGCGGTGCGTGTGCCCTTGGTGGTGTCGGCCTTGACGGCGACGCTGTACACGCCGTCGGCGAGCGGGCCGGTCGTGGCGCCGTACGTGCCGTCGCCGGCGGCGCCGTCGTCGCTGTTCCCGTCGTCCTTGAGGGTCAGCTCGTGGCGGGTGGCGTCCTCGGCGATCAGGATCGCCTTCACGGTCGCGCCGGTGACCGGTTCGCCGTCGTCGGCGACGGTGGCCGTCACCTGCGCCGTGCCGTCCTCCGACGCCTGGCGGGCCTTCGCCGTCGCGGTCACCGGGTTGCCGGTGATCCAGGCGGCCAGGGCCGCGGTGACCGGCGCGGTGCCGGTGTTGGTGATCTCCAGCTTCCACGCTCCCGCGGTCGGGGTGGGAACGCTCAGCCCCTGGAAGGGCTGCTTGGCGCTCGCGCTGCCCGCGGTGTAGGAGGCGGCCGGTTGCCCGGCCGGGTCGCGCAGCAGCAGGCCGACGGTCGACGGCAGCGCGCCGGTGACGCCGAATCCGGTGCCCTGCGGGACGTCCAGCGGCACGGTCGCCGTCTTGCCCGCCTCCACCGTGGCCGAGGGGGTGGCGAACGTCGAGGCCGTCCCGGGGCCGGTTTCCGCCGCGGCCTCGGCTGCGGTCTTCCGGCCGGGCCGCGCGGCGGTCTTCCGGCCGGGTCGCGTGGCGGCCTTCTCGCTTGGCCGTGCGGCGGCGTCCTTGCGCGCCGGCTCCCCGCCCGGGTTGCCGGTGTCGACCAGCAGCGAGCCCAGTCGCGGCTTGACGTAGGAGGCGTAGTCCTTTTCCGAGTCGGTCATCTCGGTGTGCGGGACCTGGGTGTAGGGGATGTCGGTGTAGGTGAACTGCGCGCTGGACTCCGGGACGACTCCGTCGCCGTCTTCGAGGGTGTAGCAGGGCACGCCCTGGCCCACGCCGACGAGGTTGGAGGCCGTGACGCCCTTGAGGTCGGTGACCTTCGGGTTGAAGACCTCACTCACGTACGGCACGGTCAGCTGCTGCGTGGCCGGCCAGGGGACGGGGATCTTCAACCACAGTGCCAGGTCCAGGGCCATGTCCGCGCAGGGCGATCCCCGGTTCGGGGTGCCCATCTGGAGCATCCGGTTGACCACCGGCCTGCCGTCCGGCGCGTTCGGCATCCGGGTCTGGATGTACTGCCGGGTGATCAGCCCGCCCATGGAGTGGGCGACCACGTCGACGTGGAAGGCGCCGGTCTGCTTGCGGACACCCTCGATGTAGAGCGCCTCCTGCTCGGCGTTCTGCTCGATGGTCAGGGTGGGCGGGATCGGGTTGGTCAGGCTGCCGGTGTTGAGCGTGCCGGGCACCTGCCCGTCACCGACCGCGTACCCCCTCAGATACCCGCCCGTGTACTCGAGGAATTGCCGGTAGTTCTTCCACGCCTGCGCGTCGCTGTTGTAGCCGTGCACCAGGACCACGGGCTTCGGCCGGATCGTCAGGGACTCGCGGCGGCTGGCCTGGACGGCGTCGCCGACGACGAGCTTCGCCTCCACGGAGGGTTTTCTGTTCGGCCAGTCCTTACGCCAGGCGAAGCCCGCGGTGTCCCAGGTCACCTGTTCCGTGACGGTCTCGCGTGGGGCGAGGACCTTGTCGATCTTCCCGCCGGGCAGGGGGACGGGGACGTCGGTGCTCGATTCGGTCAGCTGGAGCTGCGCGGCCACGGGGTGGCTGCCGGGGTTGAACATCGAGACGGTGACGCGCACCGGGTTGCCGTCGACCGTCGCGCCCGCCGACGTCACGTCCTCCCACTCCGAGAAGGGGTAGAGCTGCGTCTGGAGGGTCATCGAGGTGATGACGGGGGTGCTTCCCAGCTGGATGAGGAAGGCGTGGTCGGCGGTCGACCCGGGGGGCGAGCCGACACCGGTGATCTGACCGAGGTCGTTGATGTCGGTGGCCTTCTTCAGGGTCCAGCCCGCGTGCGGCACCAGGTCGCGCAGGTAGGTCCCGACACCGTTCTCGAACAGGGCGGCGTGGAGCCAGCCGTCACTGGAGTACATCCTCCCCACCCCGGTGCCGGCGTTGTTGATCGCGTCCACCATCCCGCCGTGCGGGGTCGCCATCTCCCGGAACCGGCCGTTCTCGTCCCAGATGAGGGGGACGTAGCCGCCGCCCGCGTCGGTCCCGTAGCCGGCGACCTGCCCGTGGTCGTTGATGTCGTTGGCCAGGGTGGAGCCCATGTACTCCAGGCGGTCCCGGTTGACGTCGATGGGTTCGCCGGGTCTGGTGCGGAAGGCGCGGTAGTCCTTTATGGTCTTGTCGGGGTTCATGTCGGCGCCGCCGACGACCGCCCCGGAGTCGTTCAGCGAATAGGCCTCCAGGTGCTGGCCCTCGAACGCCTGGAGCTTCAGGATCGAGCCGTCGGCATTACGGATCCGGGCGTCGCCCACGACCTGGCCCTTGTTGTTGACGGCCCTGGCCAGTTTCGGCTCGATCAGGGTCGCCTTGCCCTTCTCGAAGAGGAAGGAGCGGCTGCCGTCGACGGTGCCGACCACCGTGCCGTCGTCGTTGACGTCCCAGGCCCTGCTGTAGGTGATGTCGGGGCCGAAGGCCGCGTGGACGTCCGTGAAGGATCCGCCGGTGAACAGGACGGCTCTCGCGGCTTTGCCGGGTTCCTTCGCGACGTTCCCCGCGACCTCGCCCTTGCTGTTGATCCCTCCGACGTCGCCGCCGGAGGTGTTGAGGAAACCGAGATCGACGAGCGTGGCCCCGGAGTCGGCGGGCGCCGCCTCGCTCTTCGGGGACGGTGTCGGGGTGGGGGCGGCGGTCGCGGGTGCGGGCAGGGCGAGGGGGCTGAGTACCGCGGCGAGTGCGGTGAACGCTATCCGTCCCGCGAGGGCACGACTGAGTAGCCAGGTCAAGGGGGACTCTCCGAAACTGGGACCGCGATCAGGCGCGGTACGGAAAGACAGGTGGGTATGAGGTGGCTCTAAGCGCGGGCTTTCGGCCGCGCGCACGGGTATGGCCGGCGTCGGCGTGCCCGTTCGGGGTCAGGGATCTTCCTGGCGGCGGGCAGAGGCCTTCGGGCTCGGCTTCACGGGGACTCGGCCCCCTCTTCCCGTTTCGCGCGTCCGCGGGATGAGGGGTTCCGTGTCCGGCCGTCCCCGCGTGAGGGCAGGGGTACGCCCCGCGGGACCGGCGGATCTTCGGCTGGGTTGTTCGCTTTTTTCTCGGGGGTGCGCAGCTCGGCGGAGACGGTTCAGGGCGTCCTCTGCGCGCTGGAGCATTCCTGCTCCGGCGCGGCGCCGATGCGAACGCACAATATGGGGGTGCTGGTGAGACCTTTGGGAGCTATAAGGCTTTTAGTAGTAGATAAAGTGAATTGTCACTCATGGTGGCAAACTGTCCTTGTGGGCGGCTTGATCCGCTTGGGAAGGCTGATTCCCGTTTGACGCCGCGAGCCGGAGGCTTGGCGCGGGTCACCGGACGTTCGCGTACCACTCCTGTCGCCGGTCGCACGGGCGTGTCGGCAGCGCCCGTGCCGCGACCTCGGCACGGTCACGCCACCAGGGGAGCCCGTTGCGGTCCGCCAGGCGGGCCAGCGTGGCGAGGTGCCTGGCGGCGGCGTCATGGTGGCCCGTGGCCGAGGCGAGCCGAGCCAGGAACCAGTCGACGGGCCCCAATGTGGCCACGGCGGAGCTGACCGAGATGTATCCGCTGTAGGGCAGCAGTTCGGCGTAGGTGACCCGGCAGGCCGTCACGTCGCCGACGGCCGCCTGGGCCGCACCCTGCAGGCAGGTCATGGTCAGCCACGACCAGTCCCGCACCCGCGGGGGCCAGCCGTCGGACACCAGCTCGCGCGCCTCCCCGGCCCGGCCCTGCTCGCACAGCAGCAGGACCCGCAGATCACGGTCGGCGGAGGGGTGGATGCCGGCGATCACGTTGACGAGCGTCCCGGCCCCGGCCAGGGTGCCGCGGTGGTAACGCAGGAAGATACGCCCGGCGGTCACCACCGCGCCGGCGTGCCACATGCCGATCCGTTCGGCCTGGCGTTCGGCCTCGTCGTAGCGGGCTTCGGCGTCGTCGAACCGGCCGGCCAGAACCAGCCGGTTGGCCTGCCACACGGTGTGCTGGAAACGGGGCCAGGGCAGCGGCAGCCGCTCCAGCATGGCGTCGCAGCGGGCGGCGGCCCGGTCCGCACCCGCCAGGTCGAACATCTCCATCCGGTGGTGACTGAAGATCATCTGTGCGAGCAGCTCGAACCCCGGCTCCTCGGCGCGCACGGCCGTCTCGAGCATCTCGGCGGCGATCTCCAGCGGTTCGGTGGCGTGCGCCGCGAACGCCGGAAGCGACAGGTATCGCGCGTTGAGCATCTGCAGCAGCAGGCGGGGGTCGCCCAGCCGGCGGGCCATGTCGATCGCCTCGGACGACAGGGCGGCGCGATGCGGATCGTCCGTCCCGTCGTACAGCTCCTGGGCCAGGCCCCCGAGCAGGCGGGCCCGCTCGGGGCCGTCGGTGTCGGGCAGCTCGCGCAGCGCCGACTCGAAGCGGTGCACGAGCCGCAGATCCACCGGCTCGTACGGGTTGCGCAGCGTCCAGATCGAGGGGGCGTCGAGGGCGGTGAGCGCCCGGGCGGTCGACTCGGGTCCGGCTCCGGCGCGGTCGGCGGCGCGGATGGCCTCCCCCCGGGCCCACCTCGCGCCGATCGCGTCTCCCGACTCCAGCAGAGCCTGGACGTGTCGCAGCAGCAGCTCCAGGTGGT
The DNA here is from genome assembly GCF_014204985.1 of Streptosporangium becharense. Classification (NCBI taxonomy): domain Bacteria; kingdom Bacillati; phylum Actinomycetota; class Actinomycetes; order Streptosporangiales; family Streptosporangiaceae; genus Streptosporangium; species Streptosporangium becharense. Next base: position 6,232,437 of record NZ_JACHMP010000001.1, read on the forward strand.
CGGTCGCGTCGCCGGCGGAGGCGCCGTGCGCGGCGATCGCCCGGCTCCACCACATGGCCGCCTCGTCGTAGGCCAGGCGCAGGCTCGCCTGTTCGGCCGCGGCGCGGGCCCAGCGCACCGCCTCGCCGTACGCGGCGTGGCCGGCCTCGACCGCGTGGTGGGCGATGACGGCCACGTCGATACCCGGCCGGCGGGACAGGGCGGCCATCACGTCGCGGTGGATGATCGCCTTGCGCAGCGGCGGGATGTCGCGGATGAGGGTCTCGCAGACCAGGTCGTGGGTGAAGACCATCCGGCCGGCGTGCGGAACGATCAGCCCGGCCTGGGCCGCCTGGTCCAGCGGGCCGTAGACCTCGCTCTGGCAGACCTCCGCGACGATCCCGGGGTCGAAGTCCCGGCCGATCACGGCGGCGATCCCGAGCACCTCCCCGACCTGCGGGGCGAGCGCGCCGATCCGCTGGCGGATCACCTTCACCACCGCGTCGGGCACCTCGGACAGCGGGCGGCCCTCGGCGAGCAGGCGGACGCTCTCCCGCACGAAGTACGGGTTGCCGCCGGTACGGTCGGCCAGCCGCAGGGCGGTGGGTTCGTCCACCTCCGCTCCCATGTTCGCCGCGATGGACCGCACGGCGTCCGCGTCGAGGCCGCGGAGGCGGATGGGATGCAGATCGTAGGGGACGAGGCGGGCCAGCATGTCGTCCGCGGACAGGCCGCACCCGCCGTCCGGGACGGGGGCGTGCGCCGCCGTGCCCCGGAACGCGGTGCCCTGGAACGCCGTGTCCCGGAACGCCGTGACGATCTTGAGGGTGGCGTTCCCCGCCGGCCTGCCGGTCAGCATGATCACGTCTTTGAGCAGTTCGAGCGAGGCCGGGTCGGCCCAGTGCAGGTCGTCCAGGACGACGACCAGCGGCTGGGTCCTCGCGGCCGTGATCAGCCATTCGGCGACGGCCTGGTTCCGGCGCAGCCGCGCCGCCTCGGTCGAGCCGGAAGGTTTCTCGTCGTCGAGCAGGCCGGCCAGCGCCGGCCTGTCGGGCGGCGGGTGGTGCTGGGCGAGCGCCCCCAGCACCTGGAACCACGGCCACAGCGGGGGTGCGCCATGGATGTCGTGGCAGCTTCCCCACAGCACGAGGTAGCCGAGGTCGGCGCAGTGGTCGCGGAACGCCTCAAGCAGGAACGTCTTGCCGATACCGGCCTCACCGGTCACCGCGGCGACGGCCGTGCCGCCCCTGTCGAGCAGCGACTGCAGCGCCGCGAACTGCCGCTCCCGGCCGAGGACGACCCGCCGCTGCGCGGACGGCGCCGCGGCCAGGAGCACCGCGGTGGCGCGCACCGGGTCCAGCGACTCGACCTGCCGGAGGATGTCCTCCTCCAGGGCCCGCAGTTCGGGACCGGGGTCGAGGCCGAGCTGCTCGGCGAGCACCTCCCGGGCCCGGCGCAGCACGGCCAGCGCGTCGGCCTGGCGCCCGGTGCGGTACAGCGCCAGGGCGAGCAGGCACCACAGCCGCTCACGCAGCGGGTGATCGAGCGTCTCCACCTCCAGCTCGTTGATCACGGGCTGCGGGCGGCCGAGGTCCAGCAGCGCCTGGGCACGCCGCTCGACGGCGACCAGACGCAGCTCACCGAGCCGGTGGACCTCCGTGACGGCCCACGTCCTGTCGGCGAACTCGCCGTACGGCACGCCGCGCCAGAGCCGCAGTGCCCTGTCCAGGGACGCCAGCGCCTCGTCGGGCGACCGGAACTCCGAGCGGTTGACCAGTTCGGCGAATTCGAGCGCGTCGACGTCCGCGGCGGCGAGCAGGTAGCCGGGCTGCCGCCCGATGAGCACCTGCGGCGGGGCGTGCCGGACGCGCTCGGGCTCGATCACCCGGCGCAGATTGGACATGTACGACTGCAACGTCGACAACGCACTCGCCGGCGGCGACCCGTCGTACAGGTCCTCGATGAGGGTGTCCGTGGAGACCACGGCCCCCTGTGCGATCAGGAGCCGGGCGAGCACCGCGCGCTGACGCGGTCCGCGCAGGTCCACGGGGGTTCCGTCGTCGTCGTAGACCCCCACCGAGCCCAGGACCTGGAATCTCACCTGTGCCGCCGATGGGCCGGAGGCTGCCCGCCGGGACACCACGGTGCATCTTTCCGCATGGGATCCGAGGGTAGCGAGCCCTTCTTGTCATTGGCTTGTCCCGGCTTGTGGGAGGGCGGGTCGCGGGGCCCGGCGTCGTGGACTTCTCCGGCCCCGGGGGGTCAGGAGGCGCCGGCGGTCAGGCGCTTGCGGAAGACCCAGTACGACCACGCCTGGTAACCCAGCACGAACGGCAGCGCGATCAGGCCGATCCAGGTCAGCACGCCGAGGGTGTACGGGCCGGAGGCGGCCTCGGCGACGGTGAGGCCGGGGAACGGGGCGGGCCACAGGGCCCCGAACAGGGCGGCGGAGGCGAGCACGATGGACGAGGCGGTCGCCGCGAACGCCCAGCCGTCCCGGCCGCGCCAGGTCAGCGCGACCCCGGCGGCCAGGGCCGCCACCGAGGTCAGCGCGCACGCCCACACCCACACGGCGCCGCTCTGACCTGCGGCGGACCCGCCGGAGGCGGGGATGCCGGACAGGACCACCACCGCCGAGGGCACCGCCACCACGGCGGCGATCAGCGCGGCGCGGCGGGCCCGAGCGCGCACCGGGCCCGTCGTCTTGAGCGCGACGAAGACCGCCCCGTGCAGCAGGCACAGCGACAGTGAGAAGACCCCTCCGGCCAGCGCGGCCGTCGCGCTGTTGCGCAGCAGGTCGGCGAAGACGGCACCCCACAGGAAGGCGGGCAGCGCGCTGCCGACCAGGACACCGGTGTCGCACCACGCGCGGTCGGAGGAGTGCTGCACCTTGCCGCGCCACTCCAGGCCGACGCCGCGGACGATGAGCCCGACCAGGACCAGCATCACCGGCAGGTAGAACTCGCTGAGCAGCCCGGCGTACCAGGCGGGGAAGGCGGCGAACATCGCGCCGACGGCGGTGATCAGCCAGACCTCGTTGCCGTCCCAGACCGGGCCGATCGTGCCGAGGACCTGCTTGCGCTCGGCCTCGCTCCGCGACAGCACCGGCACCAGCATGCCCACACCGAAGTCGAAGCCCTCCAGCACGAAGTAGCCCGTCCAGAGGAACGCGATGACCGCGAACCAGAAGGTGGTCAGTTCCATCGTTCCCGCCTCCTAGTACATCAGGGTCGGCTGGAGCCGGGCGTCGTCGTCCCGGCTGTCGCGGGGCGACGGCGGCGACGGGACGGGCACCACGGGGGTGGGCTCGGGGCCCGCCTTGACGTAGCGGACCAGCAGCACGACCTCGGCCAGCGCGAGCGCGCCGTACAGCGCGGTGAAGACCGCCAGGGAGACGGCCACCTCGGTGAGGCTGACCCCGGGGGAGACGCTCGCGGCGGTGAGCAGCTCGCCCTGGACGGTCCACGGCTGCCGTCCGACCTCGCTGAGCAGCCATCCGGCGATCATCGCCAGGGGCGGCAGCGGCAGCGCCGGCAGGCAGATCCGGGCGAACCAGTCCGGGACCTCCCGCGGCGGGCGTGGGTCGCGGCGGCGCCCGCGGGTCAGCCAGAGGCCGAGGACCGACAGGCCCACCGTGGACAGGCCGAAGACGATCATCACGCGGAAGGACCAGAAGACCACCGGCAGGTTCGGCCGGTAGTCGCCGGGGCCGAACTGCTTCTCGAAGCGGGCCTGCAGGTCCTCGGTGCCCTGGATCACCGCGTTCGGGTCGTTGGTGGCCAGGAAGCTGAGCAGCATGGGCACCTCCACCCCCGGGACGGGGGAGAACGGGGCCCCGGCCGTGTCGCGCTCCAGCCCCTCGGCGGCGGCGAGCTTCATCGGCTGCTGCTCGTGCAGCAGCTTGGCCGACAGGTCTCCGGTGCCCGCGACCAGTGCCCCGGCGATCGCCGTCATGAGCAGCGCGGCCCGCATCGGGGTGCGCCAGATGCCCGCGCCGTCGCGCCGTGCCGGGCCGGTGCCCCCGGGGAGGAGCGCACGCGAGGTGGTCCCGCGCGTGCCGTGTGCCTCGTGTGTCCCGTGCGGGGTGGTTTCACCGGGGTGGGCCCGGCGCTCGCGCATGATGTTGTAGCCGCAGACCGCCAGTACGAACCCGCCGGCGACCACGAACGACCCCGCGATCACGTGCGGCACCTGGGCGAGCGCGGTGGAGTTGGTGAGCACCGCCCACAGGTCCGTCATCCGGGCCCGGCCGTCGACCACCTCGTAGCCGACCGGGTGCTTCATCCAGGCGTTGGCGGCGAGGATGAAGTACGCCGACAGGTTGGACCCGATGACCGCGATCCAGATGGTGGCCAGGTGGACGCGCTTGGGCAGCTTGTCCCAGCCGAAGATCCACAGCCCGATGAAGGTCGACTCCAGGAAGAACGCGAGCAGAGCCTCCAGGGCGAGCGGAGCACCGAAGACGTCACCGACGAAGATCGAGTACTCGCTCCAGTTCATCCCGAACTGGAACTCCTGCACGATGCCGGTCACCACGCCCATGGCGAAGTTGATCAGGAAGAGCTTCCCGAAGAACTTGGTGAGCCGCAGGTAGTGCTCCTTGCCGGTGCGGTGCCACGCGGTCTGCAGACCCGCCACGAAGACGCCGAGGCCGATCGTCAGGGGTACGAACAGAAAGTGGTAAACGGTGGTGATCCCGAACTGCCACCGCGCCAGATCCAGTGCGTCCATCTTCCCCTCGCGGCTCTCTAAGCTCTACGTTCTGTAGTGCTACCTCTAGTAGTACTACGACTTGTAGAGCAACGGGGAGGATGGGCGCCGCGGACTACTGCGATCTTTGTCACATGGTCCGGTGCGAGACCGCACTTCTCTACCGGACCAAGATCGTCCCCTTGGGCCCGCGGCGCCTGCTTCCTTCTCCCCTGCGGTACCCGCGAATCTCTCCGCGGCGTCCCCGGTGAGGGAACACGCACCCCGATACCGCCGTGTCCGTGTCCGGTGGTCCGGCGAACCGGTGCTCCGGCGTCCACCTCGGGGTGCATGGCTCCATGGTGGCCGAGGGGGCACCCGGCGGGCGTCCGTCGCATGGGGGATTCACGGGTACGCCGGGCGGTGGACACCGCCGGCCGGGTGGGGGGAGAACCGGTGGTCATCCGAGATATCCGGCCTAACGGGTTTTTACCTCATCTGAGCTGCTCTGTAAGCGATTGGTAAGGAAAGGGGCAAGTAGCAGTAAGGGGGGTTGCAAGCGCGGCGCCTTATCAATGAACCAGCCCCAGGGGGGAGCCGGTACGGAGCCGGTCCGGGGGGCTCAAGGAGAAATCATGATCAAGAGACTGGCCACCGGCCTTCTGGCCACCGCCGCCCTCGGCGCCGTCGTGCTCGCCACGCCGGCCACCGCGTCCGCCGCCGCGACCGCGTCCGCCGCGACCTCCGCGTCCGGTTACGACTACAGCGAGAACTGGGGCGCCTACCACTCCCGCAACTACAAGGCCAAGGCCCGCGGCTGGGTCGGCGTCGACTGGGGCCACCACCAGAAGTGGAACCGGGTCGACGTCAAGGGCAAGCTGTACGACCTCGACCACCGCACGTACGGCCAGGGCGGCAAGTGCGCGTACGTGAAGTTCGAGGCTCACCACTTCGGCGACCACCACGGCAAGTGGTACGACGGCAAGTCCTACAAGTACTGCGGCGCCGGGGGGGCCAAGCACTTCACCTTCAGCAAGCACAAGGTCGACGGCCTCCGCGTCAAGGTCTGCCAGATCGGCCTGCACAGCTCCTACCCGACCAGGTGCGGCGACTGGGAGTACCTGTACACCGCTGAGAGCGAGTGACCCTACGGATGGTTCCGTAGACAGGCGGTGGACACGCTGAACGGCCCGGCCCGGGGGGGGACGGGCCGTTCACGCTGTCCGGGGCGTTCGGCGGGTGGGGCATCGGGGTGTTGGCCGGAGTGCTCGCCGGGTGGGGAGCGGGGGGCGCTCGCCTGGCCGCTCGCCTGACCGCTCGCAGGGAGGAGAGCCGCGGCGCTCGCCGAGGCGGGGAGAGGGTCAGCGCAGCGCGGCCTTCAGGTAGGCGTCGAGGTTGCCGAGCTCGAATCCCCGTCGCTTGATCTTGTTGACGAGGATGCGGAAGTCCCGTGAGAGGTTCGGGCGGAAGTGCAGCAGCAGCACGTCCCCGGGACGGAGCTTCTTGTCGGGCACCTGGTAGGCGATCTTCCCACCCGGCTGCACGGTCGCCGTCCACAGCAGGAGCGCCTCGATGCCGCACGCCTTCGCGGCCTTGCGGGTGAGGCTGTTCTGGTTGCCGAACGGCGGGCGGAACAGGGTCGGCGTCGTCCCGACGCGCCGGCGGATCAGCGTGGAGGTGCCGCAGATCTCGGCCTTCTGCCCCTCGTAACCGAGCAGCGGCAGGTTGGGATGGGTCAGGGTGTGGTTCTCGATCGTCGCACCCGCCTCGCGCAGCTCCCGCACGTAGTCCCACTTACCGGCGCCCAGGAACCTGCCTCCCTGGGCGGTCGGGTCGCTCGCACCTCTGGCCTCCACCGCGTCCCGGGTGACGAAGGCCGCGATGGGGATCCGCCGGTCGCGGACCTGCGCCACGAAACCGGGGTCCTGCTCCCAGCCGTCGTCGATGGTCAGGAAGACGACCTTCCGCTCGGTGGGAATGGAACTGATCACCGGTGGCAGGCCGTCGGCGGGGCGGGGGATCCTCCTCACCTCACCCGCTCGCGGCACCACTCCCGGTGGGCCCGCCGGACCGGTCCGGTCGCCGCGTCCCTTGCCCGAGCCGGAGGCGCCGGCCGAGGCTCCCGGCTTCGCGGCGTCCCCGCCCGGCCCGGGCCCGCCGTCCGGCCCGCTGTCTCCCGCCGCGGCACACCCCGCGCTCACCACCAGCGCTGTGATCGCAGCCGCCGCTCTGGTCGTCCAGGTGATCACCGATGCCATGGGCGACCATCCTGCCACCAACGGCCGGTCCGCCCGACGCGACGATCATCGGCGTGCGGAGGGGTGACAGGGCTGGTGTCAGGGGGGCCGGTGCGCGGAGGGGGGTGGGGCCGGTGCGCGGGGGATGGGGCCGGTGTGCGGAGGCGACGGAGCTGGTGTGCGGAGGGGGGTGGGGCCGGTGCGCGGGGGATGGGGCCGGTGTGCGGAGGCGACGGAGCCGGTGTGCGGAGGCGACGGAGCTGGTGTGCGGAGGGGGGCGGGGCCGGTGGCGGGGGTGACGATCATCGGTGTGCGGAGGTGACGAGGTAGGGGTGGCCCCACCGGGAAACGGGGTGGAGACAGGGGTTCCTCACTACGGCGAACACGAGATCCTGGGAAAGTCAGCTCATCCATCCGGTTCGGATCCAGCGTGCCGGCGGCCTGCCAGGACCCAACGTGATCCACCCCATCCGAGGAGAGTCGTGCCCGACTTGACAGCGACAGCCGCCACCAGTTCCCCCGCAGCAGCCGGGGACGGCCCGCGGGGCAGTGATTTCGCCCGCCTGTCACGCCAGATCACGAAGGCGGGGCTGCTGGAGCGGCGTCCCGGCCACTACATCGTGCGGTCCTCGCTCGTGGTGATCGCCTTCGTCGGCGGCTGGGCGGCCTTCCTCGCCGTCGGCGACTCGTGGTACCAACTGGCGGTCGCCGTCCTCCTCGCCGTGGTGTTCGCCCAGATCGGGCTTCTCGCCCACGACCTGGCCCACCGCCAGGTCTTCCGCTCGCGCCGCCCCAGCGAGATCGCGGGCATGCTGGCGGGCAACCTCGCCATCGGCATGAGCTACGGCTGGTGGATGGACAAGCACACCCGCCACCACGCCAACCCCAACCACGAGGACCACGACCCGGACGTCTCGCCGGACTTCCTGCTCTGGTCGCGTGAGCAGGCCGCGGAGAGCAGCGGGCTGGCCAGGTTCATCGGCCGGCGGCAGGCCTTCCTGTTCTTCCCGCTGCTCACACTGGAGGGGTTCAACCTTCACGTCTCCAGCGTCCGCGCGCTGACCCGCCCAGTGATCAAACACCGCGGGGTGGAGGCGGCGCTGCTGGCCACGCACGCCGTCCTGTATCTGGGGGCCCTGTTCACGGTCCTGTCACCCGGCAAGGCCGTGGCCTTCCTCCTGCTGCACCAGGCGGTCTTCGGCGTCTACCTGGGCTGCACCTTCGCGCCGAACCACAAGGGCATGCCGACGCTGCGGGGCGAGGAGAAGCTCGACTTCCTGCGCCGCCAGGTGCTGACCTCGCGCAACGTACGCGGCGGGAAGGTGCTCGACGTGGTGCTGGGCGGGCTCAACTACCAGATCGAGCACCACCTCTTCCCGAGCATGCCGATGCCGAACCTGCGCCGGGCCCAGCCGATCGTCCGGGCGTACTGCGAGGAACTGGGCGTCGCCTACCTGGAGTCCGGGCTCGTCGACTCCTACGCCCAGGCCCTGCGCCACCTGCACGAGGTCGGCGCCCCCCTGCGTGCCCGAGTCGGCGCCTCCGGCTGATCCGCCCGGCCGGAGGCCCCGGCGGGTCTGGTGGGTCCGGCATGTCGATCGGCCAGGTCTGGTGGGTCCGGCATGTCGATCGGCCGGACGCCCCGGCCGGTCCGGTGGCGTACGGGCGTCGGCGCCTTCGGCCGGGGACGATGTGCCCGGCCGGTCCGGTGCTCTCGGGTGGCCGGTGTCCCCGGCCGGTTGTGCGGTGTTTCCGATGGTGAAAAACCGGTGCTCTCGGGTGGCCGGTGTCCCCGGCCGGTCGACGACGGGCCGCCCTGACAACGGCGGCCCGCCCCGGCGGGCAGATGTTGCTCTTATCCCTCCGCCGGGTGATCGCCTAATGTGCTTGGTGTGAAGCTCGCAGGCAGTGCCGTGCTCGGCATCGACAGAGACCGCGTGTGGTCGGCGCTCCACGACCCGGCCGTGCTCGTACGGACGATCCCGGGGTGCGAACGCCTGGAGGAGACGGGCCCCGACACCTACCGGATGACCGTCACCGCCGGGGTCGCCTCGATCAAGGGCGTCTATCAGGGCGAGGTGTCGCTGGCCGAGCCCGAGGCGCCGCAGCGGTTCGTGCTCAGAGCCCGGGGCCAGGGGGCGCCAGGAACCGTGGACGCCACCGTGGAGGTCCGCCTCAGCGAGGTCGAGGACGGCACCCGCGTCGACTACGACGCCGAGGCGGTGGTCGGCGGCATGATCGGCGGCGTCGGGCAGCGCATGCTCACCTCGGTGGCGAAGAGGACGGCGGGTGAGTTCTTCACCGCCGTGGAGAAGCATCTCGTCTCCGGAGACGTCTCCGGCGGGGCCCTCCCCGGTGAGACTCCTGTTCCCGCCGCTCCCGTTCCCGGCACGCGGACACCCGCGGGGGCCGCGCCGGGCGAACCGGTGACTACCACCGGGCACGCGGCGCCGGGCGGGCCGGAGTACGCCACCCTGGGCGGACCGGCGGCCACCGTGCCCGCCGCGGTCACCGGCCCGGTCGCGACCCGGCCGGCCGGGGCCGCGCAGGTCTTCGAACGCCCCGCCCCGCCGCCCAAGACCGGCGTCCCCCCGTGGTCGCTGCTGGCCGCGTTCGGGATGGGCGCCGGGATCGCGCTCGGCAGCGCAGTGATCGGCTGGCTGCTCGGCCGCACCAGAAGACGCTGACCGGGCCGTCCGGCCGTCCGGGCCGTCCGCAGCGGAGGTGGTCCGGTCGCACCGGAGGCGGTCCGGTCGCCATCTGGCGGGCCGAGGCCGCGCCGGGAGGCGATGGCCGTCCGGCTCTCCCGGTGACCGGCCCTCTCGGTCACCGGCTGTCTCGCTCCACCGGCTCTCGCGCGGGAGGATCTTCCGACGTACGGTGTCGGTATGCGCGAGGCACGTGCCGAAGACGCCCGGACCGAAGCCAGACGACTGATCCATGACCTGCTGGGCGAGGAGCGTCCCGGCGCCGCCCTCCTGCTGCGCGAGGCGTCCGGGACGCTGGGCGCCGACCGCGTCGCCCGCTGCGTCGAGTTCGCCCGCGCCGCCCCCCTCACCCGCAGGTCCACCGAGCTCGCCGCGCTGGCCGGGCTGCTGGTCGGCACCCGCGAGCTGGGGGAGGAGTGGTGGCGCCGCGAGCGCGGCGGCAAGCTGCCCGCGCCGGACGAGGTGCTCCGCGACTCGACCGCGGTCGACCCGTGGACCGACCTGACCGTCCTGGAGATGCTCGCCGCCTGGATCGCCGACGACGTGGCCGACGCGATCTGGGGCCGCCCGTACGCGTTCACCGACCTCAACTCCTGGCAGGCGGAGGACCGGGTCAGGCTGCCCGGCGACGCCGTGCCGGGACAGCGGATCGTGGTCTCCTTCGACGCGGGCGGACGGCTCGACGCGGTCGTCCTGCGCCGCCCGGACGGCGGCCTCGGCTCCAACCTCGACTTCGACTCGCTGCGTTACTCCCGCCCGGCCGAGGCCCAGTGGAGCTGGGGCGTCGCCGCCGGCCTCGGCCCGCACCGCCTGGACGAGCACCCCGACCCGTACGGGCAACCGGTCGACGACCGGGCCGCCGCCGTCCTGCACGCCTGGGCCCTGCGCCACGGCGCCTCCGCCGACCGGGTCGGCCCGGCCTGGCGGACCAGGGGAGACGTGGTCGCCGCCATCGAGCGGATCGACTGGATGTGGCGCAGCGGCGAGTGGTTCGCCTGGTGGCGCGCGGTGTCGGCGCTGGTCGACGACGAACCGGAGCAACTGGCCATCCGCCTGGAGGAGATCGCCGCCGGGGCCTGACCGGGTTCGGTCAGTGCGACCACCGGGTCTCGGCCGCCTCCGGTCGTCCAGCTGTCGGCTTGTCAGCGTGTCCGGCTGTCGGCTTTCCGGTGAGGAGCGCCGGTGGGGACTGCCTGCGTGAGGCGGGTGCCACAGGGTGTCCGCCCTGAGTTTCCTGGGACCGCTCGGCGATCCGGCCGTGCTCTTTCCATCACGTTTCAGCATCGTCGTGCGCCGGAGGGAGCGGTGCCTCCCGCACTTCATCGGTTGACGACCGAAAAGCCCTTATCGGTTCCGTATGCCACGCGTGAACATCTCCTGTGCCCTGCGGCCTGGGATTCCTCAGAAGAGTGAAGAAATGAAACGACGAATGAAAGCTGTGGGTGATCACATGTTTTCACTCGGTGACGGTCGGCTTGAGGGATTCGGTAACCCAAAGAATCTGGGCGTGTACACGCACAGTAGGTCGATTTTCTAAACCTGTCTTAAGTGTTCTTTATTTCTCCCTTATGTAGATCTTGCGGCATTAGATGATCTATGGGTAATTTCTGATCGTTTGTTTGCGCTGATGTGCTCCGCACCGTCGATCCCCGCCCCGGCTGGGCTCTTCAACGGACTGGGGTGATGCGGGAGCCCTTGGCTTCCGCATGGACGTGGTCGGAGGTTGACGGCGTATGCGCCGGTTATTGTCGTGGGCTCGTTCGTCTCGTTCCTTGACCGGTATGAGCATCGCCACCCTGGCAGTGCTGATTCCCGGTCTTCTGGGTCTGCCGGCTGGAGCAGCGGTGGCTGAGGCGAATACCGCCGCCCCTGTTACCGCCGCCTGGAACGGGTCGACCCCGGTGCAATTGACCGGAACGGCGGCTGGTCTTCCCTCACTTGTGGAAACGAAGCAGACATCGACGGCGGTGCAGGAGAAATCCTCGTCTCCCGACGTCGATCCGCCGAAGAAGGCGCTGCCACTCGAGGGCCGGTTCGTGAAGAATCCGACGCCCGCCAAAACAACGGCCCCCTCCTCGTCGAAGAAGAAAAAGCAGGAGCAGGCCAGGACGTCGGCCCAGGCACTGGCGACGGCCCCGTGCGGGGGCGTTTCACCGTGGCAGGCGAACTATTCCGTCAAGAAGGGCGACCGCCTCGCCTCGGCCGGCCGGATCTGGGAGGCGCTGCAGGACATCGCGGGATGGGCCAACACGACGCCGCCGGAGAATGACTTCTCGTGGGTGTGGGCGGATCGGGGAGCGTGTCCGCCGCCGCCGGCCCCGACGGTCACCTCTCTCAGCCCCGCCGACAAGGCGCTGGTGATGACGTTGCAGCCGACGCTGTCCGCGACGGCGACGTCGTGGCCCGGTGGCGTCGTCGGCTTCGATTTCGAAGTCTGTGACTCACCGTCCATGTCGGGCAACTGTGAGAGCTTCGACGACTGTTGCGGACTGTCCGGCCGGTGGACTCTCCCGGAGGGCCTGCTGACCTGGGGCAGGGAGTACTGGTGGCGGGTGTACGCCAGCGACGCCTCCACGATCGGCGGGCAGGGGGCGTACTCGTCGACGCGTTCCTTCACCGTCGGAGTGCGTCAGCCCACGATCACCTCGAACCTGTCGGCCCGGGGGGTCGACGGCCAGGAGTTCCACCAGGCCACCGGTAACTACACGACCGCCTTCACCGACGCCGTGGTCAAATCCGCAGGGTTGCCCCTGTCGGTGGTGCGCTCCTACAACAGCATGGACCCGCGACGGGACGGTGTGTTCGGCGCGGGCTGGTCGACCCGCTTCGACATGCGCATTGTCCCGGAGAGTATCCGGGGCTTCGAGGCGCTCCTGGTGACCTACCCGGACGGGCACACGGTGCGCTTCGCCGACAAGAAGGACGGCACCTTCCAACCACCGCCGGGCATGTACGCCACGCTGGCCAAGATCGACGGCGGTGGCTGGCGACTGATGGACAAGTCGTCCACGTCGTACGTCTTCGACGCGCAGGGACGGCTGCTGAAGGCGACCGACAGCCGCGGCCGCAGCCAGGAGCTGACCTACGGGACCGACGGCAAGCTGAGCGAGGTCACCGGGAGCGGAGGCAGGTCCCTCTCGTTCACCTGGACCGGCGCGCACGTCACCAGCGTGTCCACCGACGCGGTGGACGGAACTCCGCTGACCTGGACCTACACCTACACCGGTGACCGCCTGACCAAGGTCTGCGCGCCGGCGACCGCGTGCACCATCTACGAGTACGGCGCCGGGTCGCTGTACCGCAGCGCGGTCCAGGACGCCGACCCGTTCGGCTACTGGCGGCTGGGTGACGCCTCCGGCAGCAGCACCGCCGACCTGGGCTGGGGCGCCGGTTCGGCCTCCTACTCCGGTGCGACCCTGGGCCGCCCGGGAGCGCTGGCCGGCAGCACCGACACCGCGGTCGAACTGAGCGCCTCCGGCAAGATCGAACTGCCCGCGAGCCTCATACCGCGCCTGTACCAGCAGGGATCGCTGGAACTGTGGTTCAAGAGCACCGGGACGGGCCGGATCGTCTCGGCGGGGCAGTGGAGCAGCACTTTGGACCAGGTCCTGCAGGTGGGCGCCGACGGCAAGCTCCGCGCCTCCCTGCGGCCGACCACGTCGCCCATCGTCTCGCCCGCCGCGGTGAACGACGGCGCGTGGCACCACGTGGCCTTCACCATCGCCGGAGACAAGCAGACCCTGTACCTGGACGGTGCTCCCGTCGGAACGCTCACCCAGCCGGTGCAGAAGGACGTGCGGGACACCACCCAGATCGGCGGCGGCCTGGCGGGAGTCTACGACGAACTGGCGGTCTACGACCGGCCGCTGACCCAGGCCGAGGTGGCGGCGCACTTCGCCGCCCGGGTCGAGGCCCCGAACAAGCTGACGAAGGTCACACTCCCGTCCAGTCGGGTATGGGCCGTCAACGTCTACGACCCGGCGACCGAACGACTCAAGACGCACACCGACGCGCACGGCGGCACATGGCAGATCGGCGCTCCCGTCTACGACCGCGCGACCGGGAAGTCCACGGTCACCGTCACGGACCCGCGCAACGAGAAACTGACGTCCGTCTACGACGCGTGGCGTGGCTACCGTCTGGTCAGCCAGAGCGACCAGCTCCTCAAGGTCACCACGTACGAGTACGACACCGGTGGCTTCCTCGGCAAGATCACCGACCCGAACGGGGTCGTGACGGAGCGCTTCCACGACAAACGCGGCAACCTCCTCGGGACGCGGCGGTGCCGGACGTCGAGCAGCTGCCAGCTCGACCACCACGAGTACTACCTGAACAAGGACAACCAGTTCGACCCCCGCAACGACCGGCCGATCGCCTCACGGGACGCGCGTTCGTCCAGCGCCACTGACAACACCTACGCGACCAAGTGGGAGTACAGCCAGCACGGGGAGACGCTCAAGGAGACCACCCCGGCCACTTCAGACTTCCCCAGCGGCCGGTCGACGACCTACACCTACACCGACGGCACCGAGGCGGCGGTCGGCGGCGGGACCGTCCCGGCCGGGCTGGTGAAATCGCAGAAGGACCCCAGGAACAACGAGACCACCTACCGGCACACCGCGGCCGGGGACGTGGCCGAGCAGACCAGCCCGTCCGGGCTGAAGACCACGTTTACCCATGACGCGGTGGGCCGGGTGATCTCCAGCACGCAGATCTCCGAGGCCCACCCCGACGGGGTCACCACCACCGTCACCTACAACGGCCTCGGCCAGGTGCTCACCCAGACGGCGCCGGGGGTGAAGAACGAGGTCACCGGTGTCACCCACACCGCCAAGACCACCTTCACCTACGACCCGGACGGCAACAGGCTCACCGAGACCCTCACCGACCTGACCGGCGGCGACCCCGAGCGCAAAACCGTCTACACCTACGACACCCACGGCCGGGCCGAGACGGTCACCGACCCGGAGAACGGGGTGACCAAAACCGTCTGGGACCACACCGGCGCCCGCGCGTCCACGACCGACCCGATGGGCACTGTCCTCACCTACGCCTACACCAAGCGCGGCGAGCCGTACACCACGACGCTGAAGAACTGGACCGGCAGCCCGGTCGCCCCGGAGCCCGCGAAGGACGTGGTGCTGGAGTCCAACGCCTACGACCCCGGTGGGCGCCTGGCCGGCAAGGTCGACGCGCTGGGCCGCACGACCTCCTACACCTACTTCGCCGACAACCGGCTGTCGCAGGTGACCGCCAAGGGCGCCCGCCTCAACGGCTCGACCACCCCGGCCGACGTGGTGCTGCAGGACAACCTCTACGACGCGGCGGGCAACCCGACCAAGCAGGTCACCGGCGGCGACAAGAAGGTCACCGTCGAGCACGTCTACGACGCCGCCGGCCGCCTGACGTCCAGCACGTTCGACCCGGCCGCGCTCAAGCGCAAGACCGCTTTCGAGTACGACGCGGCCGGCAACGTCACCAAGAAGACCTTCACCGGCGCAAGCGGCACCCGCACCGAGTCCACGGTCTACGCCTACAACGCGCTGAACCTGCCGACCCGCCAAACCGTGGAGAACGGTGATGACGACCTGGTCACCACCAGCGTCTACGACGACCGGGGTTTGGTCACCGCGACCACCGACCCGCGAGGCAACGCCTCCGGTGCCACCGCCGCCGACTTCACCACCACCATGCGCTACGACGTCGCCGGCCGGCTGGTGGAGACCAAGGCCCCCCAGGTGACAATCGAGAAGAACGGGTCCGCCGCCGACGGCCGGCCCACGATGAAGCATGGTTACGACACCGCCGGGCTGGCGACTCACACGGTCGACGCCGAGGGCCGCACGGTCGTCTCGACGTTCGACAAGGCCGGGCGGCTGACCGCGACCACCTCCCCCGCCTACACCCCGCCGGGCGGCAGCGCGGTCACCCCCAAGGTCAGCTTCGGCTACGACAAGGCCGGCCGGCAGACCACGGTCACCGACCCGCGCAACCACGTCACCACCACCGAGTACGACGCGCTGGGCCGCCCGGTCCGGGTCACCGAACCGGGCCCGTCCGGGCCGGGCGGCATCTGGGTATCGGAGTACGACCTGCTGGGCGAGCAGCGCGCGGTCGTCGACCCCACCGGCGCCCGCACCGAGGCGACCTACGACGACCTGGGCCGGAAGGTCACCTCCACGGTGATCGAGCGCAAGCCCACCACCGCGGCGCTCATCACCAAACTGAGCTACGACCAGGCGGGCAACCTCACCAAGAGCGTCGACCCGGCCAACAAGGAAACCGGCTACACGGTCAACGCCGCCGGGCAGGTCACCGCCGTCACCGATCCCAACCTCAACGCCTCCTCCGTCGCCTACGACCTGCTCGGCCGGCAGACCAAACTGACCGACGCCGAGGGCAACGCCACCGAGATCGAATACGACCTGGCCGGCCGTAAGATCGGCGTCACGGACCGCGCCAAAGCCGGCACGGTCGTGCGCACCCTCGGCTTCGGCTACGACCCGGCCGGCAACCCCACCAGCTCCACCTCCGGCGAGGGGCACGTCACCCGGCGGACGTTCGACGCCGCCGGCCGGTTGACCTCGCTGATCGAACCGGTCGCCGCCGACAAGACGATCACCACCACGTTCGGCTACGACGCCAGCGGCGCGCGCACCC
Source organism: Streptosporangium becharense (assembly GCF_014204985.1). Classification (NCBI taxonomy): domain Bacteria; kingdom Bacillati; phylum Actinomycetota; class Actinomycetes; order Streptosporangiales; family Streptosporangiaceae; genus Streptosporangium; species Streptosporangium becharense. The sequence continues at coordinate 6,248,710 of NZ_JACHMP010000001.1, forward strand.
GCCTCACCGACGGCCGCGGCAACGCCACCTGGACCACCTACAACACCCTCGGCCTGGTCGAGACGGTCGTCGAACCCTCCACCACCGCCCACCCGAATGTGGCCGACCGCACCTGGACGGCCGTCTACGACGCCGCCGGCAACGCGGTGGCCACCCTGCAACCCGGCGGGGTCCGCATCGACCGCGTCTTCGACCCCGCGGGCCGGGTCACCAAGGAGACCGGCACCGGAACCTCGGTCGCCACCCCGGAGCGGAATGTCACCTACGACGCCGCGGGCCGGATGACCGCGATCGGCGACTACACCCTGGACTACAACGACCGCAGCCTGCTGACCAAGGTCTCCAAGGCCACCAACCAGGTCGCCACCTACGCCTACGACACCCGGGGCAACCCCACCCAGCGCGTGGATCCCACCGGCACCGCCACCTACACCTGGGACAACGCCGGCCGGTTGCAGACCGCCGGCGACCCGGTGACCGGCCGCACCTGGACCTACGGCTACGACAAGGCCGACCGGCTGACCAGCAAGACCTCGGCCAACCCGGTGAACACCCAGTCCTACGGCTACGACGCGGTGGACCGGCTGACCTCCCACACCGTGAAGAGCAGCTCCGGCGCCGAACTGTCGAAGATCACCTATGGGTGGGACAAGGACGACAACCTCACCACCAAGACCACCACCGGCACCGCCGGCGCCGGGGCCAACACCTACGGCTACGACCACGCCGGGCGCCTGACCTCCTGGACCGCCCCCGGCGGCGCCATCACCGCCTACGAATGGGACGCCTCCGGCAACCGCACCAAGTCCGGGAATGCGACGTTCGTCTACGACGAGCGCAACCGGCTGCTCTCCGGCGACGGGACCGACTACAGCTACACCCCCCGCGGCACCCTCGCCACCGAGACCAAGGCCGGCACCACCCGCACCCTGGTCTTCGACGCCTTCGACCGGCTCATCACCGACGGCGAGACCGCCTACGGCTACGATGCGCTGGGCCGGATGACCTCCCGCACCAAGGGAGCCGACCAGCAGCGGTTCGTCTACTCCGGCCTGACCAACGACATCGCCACCATCACCGACTCCACCGGCGCCGTCCAGGCCAAGTACGGCCGCGACCCGTCCGGCGGCCTGCTCAGCCTGCAGGAGGGCACCGGGCCGGCGCTGGCCACGATGACCGACCTGCACGGTGACGTGGTCGCCACCTTCTCCGGCACCGCCCTGGTCGACTCGACCGCCTACGACCCGTTCGGCCAGGTCACCCACCGCTCCGGCACCCGGCGCGCATTGGGCTATCAGGGCGAGTACACCGACCCGGACACCGGCAAGGTCAACATGCACGCCCGCTGGTACCAGCCAGGCACCGGTGCCTTTACCTCCCGCGACACCGCCACCCTCAACCCTGACCCGTCGGTCCAGGCCAACCGTTACACCTACGGGAACGCCGGCCCGCTCACTGGCGCCGACCCCACCGGGCACAGCACGGTGATCAACACCGGCGGCTCCCAGACCGGCGCGAGCGGGGGCACAGGCTGGCAGTCGTATGACTGGACCGGCTCCATGGCGTCGCGGAGTTCGAGCTGGGACTGGACCCCGCCGGAGGTCGTCCCGGGCCAGCCGTACGACGCATGGGGGGGCTACGTCTCAGATCTAGTGTTCAACGGGACGAGCGACGCGGACCGCGAATGGTATAACGAATATTTCGGAGAGTGGACGAGGTTCCCGTTGTTCGACCGTGACGAAGCCATCAGGATCGGAGTCATGGAAAACGGCAGGGAGATTGACCAAGTAAATTACTGGGAAGCATCTGAAAAAGAACGAATGGCCTATGTTAGGCGCTGGAGTCCAGAACTCGGCGCGACTGAATTGGCTGGGATATGGGCAATGTCCGGAGGGCTAAATAGCCTAGACCCAAAAAGAGTGAAGGTTAAAGCGGACGGTTCTGCGACCTACTTTGCATCCTATTCAAAAAAGCCGGTAAAATTCCCAAATTACGGTCTTTATTATAATGTCCTCAAATATTGGAGGGACATCAACGATGCCGCGGTTGAGTTTAAAATTAACAGAGATGTTCTTTTGGCCGTAATTATCTATGAAAGTATCTGGCACAAGAATCAGGAAAAGTCGCATAAAAATGATAAGGCTTCACTTCTTTTTGAAAAAGAAGGTGCGTCTCTTGGTATAGTTCAGTTAGAGGTGTATAAAGCGCGAGCGATGCTGATTAAGAATTACTCGCACGAGAGGGACTGGGGTAAAGCGTCCACTGGTGATATTGCTGACATCCTAATGGATGAAAAACATAGGCGTAGGTCTATTTTCCTGGCTGCCGCATGGATGGAGCATCTAAAGGAGAACGTATGGTATGTCTTGCCAAGTGGTCATGTGCACCGCATTAATGATAGGGAGGCTGCTGTCGCTTACTGTGGGTGTTCCGGGGTATGGATAAAGAACGGAAAATTTGAAATGAGACAGTATCAGAAGTGGAAGGAGACGGGCGTCCTTGATAATAAGAACGGGGAAACAGCAAAAAAGCGTGAGCGGTTTCTAGAAAACGTATTGCTAGCCGGGGTTCCTGAAGAATTCTGGGCCTGTGCAAATTATGCTCTCTCACCGGGCGTGGGTGGGTACAAGCGCTGCAGGACCGCGCGTGTACCATAAGTTGTGGTGCCTGGAAACGACTTTGGTTGGAGTTGGAGCTTTGCGACCACTCAGTCATGCCCTCAAAATTTTCGTGACTCTCTTTGGTTTCTCTTTCTTTGTCGCGGGATGTGGACTTTTTCCTGTGATACGGCAAGCCGATCCCGCTGCCGTCAATGATGTGCGTAAAATTGGTGAAGTATTAGGAGAGGCAACTAGCGAGGGCACTTGGGAGAGGGTGACTGAAGTTGAGAATATTCTTGTAATAGATGTTGGAGGTGATAACAGTAAGGAGGCGCTCGGAAAGGCTAAACATCTTCTAGGTAAGAGGGGGTGGAGGGAAATTTCACAGAGGTCTCCAAAGTGGTTAATAATGGAGTCAACCGTATGGAAAGATGTGCACTTAAGTATCAATGAATTTGATCCAATTAAAGTCGAGACGTATCCGGAAGAGATAGGGAGGGCAATTGAGAGGGGGAAGGTTGAGTCGGAATCGCTTATTTTTGTTCATGTCTATCAGGTCTAACAATGGCGTGGATCTTCTTGTATTTATGGAATTCCGCTGCTGTCCACTATGTCTAGCCTCGATGTTTTACGATCTTCATGTAGCTGGCTGAAGCATTCGGCTATGGTTTGTTTTTGTAATCTAGTCAGCGCAATCAACCGGATGTCGCGCTGGGCGGGCGAGGTTCCACTCAGGGTCCCAGCGAGGTGATGTTTTGAGTGGATTCGTCTGCGGATCTACGGCCCTGTAGGTCAGGAAACATTAAACAGCTGCATACGGAAAGGCGTGGCTTCCCGGGATCGGAGATGTCTAAAGCCGCCTTACCTGAAGAGGAACCGTGCCCATTACGCCATCATTGCTGGTGAGCGCGCGGCTTGGGGAAACACAAGGGGATTCACCAGCCCGGCTGGTCCTGATAGAACACTTCGCGCGGGTTTGCGACCCGCGTTCACCATGGGGACGGCTGCACGGCCTGACCTCGGTACTGGCACTGATGGCGTGCGCGACCGTGGTTGCAGCTGAGTTTGAAAGGCTGAGGTTACGGCGGTTTGAGGATGAGGCCGGTCTGGGCGATGAAGCCGTCGAGCAGCACGGGACGATACTGCCTCCGTTTGAGTTTGGTCTTGATCAGCATGGTGAGCTGGTCGGTGTCATGGGGAGCGAGGTTGGCCAAGCCGCGTTTGAGGACCGACCACACCCCTTCGGCAGGGTTCAGCTCCGGGGCGTAGGCGGGCAGCTGGAAGACCGTCAGCCAAGGGCGGGCCTCGATCGCGGTGCGCATCGCCCGTGACAGGCGCCGGCGGTCGTTGTCCCACACCAGCACGAGCGGCGCGCCACCGAGCCGGGCATGAGCGGCATCCAGCAGCGCCGTGAACCGCGCAGGGCTGAAGCCCTTGACCCCACACCCGGCTGCCCACGCCGGATCAGGACCCGATACATCAGCCGGGCACGCTCACCCGGCTTGACGCACACCAGCCCGGCCAGCGCCACCCGCCCGTACCCCTTGCCGGTCACCGTCACCACCGCAGTGCGGCCGCGCGGCGCCCAGGTGGTCGCCCGGGGCGGCCTCAGACTCTGCCCGGCCTCGTCTTCCCAGCACAGCCAGGCGCCCAGGTCGAGCGCCGCCTTTTTACCACCGGCCATTCCTCGGTGATCCACGACTCGATCACCCCCTCGCCGCGCTCAACGGCCCGCCGCACGGGAATCTGCGGACTCCAGCCGAGGCGGTGCAGCAGATACGACACCCCGCGCAGGGTGTAGCGGACGCGGAACAAGACCGCGATCAGGTCGGCGACCCGGGCCGGCGTCCAGCGCTGGTCCTCGAGGTATCCGTGCGCGGCCGGACCGCGCTCCAACTCGGCCCGCAGCCGCTGCAGGCGCCGCTCGTCCAACCGGCACTTCTCCCCGCCCGGCCCCTTGGAGGCCAGCGCCTCCGGTCCGCCGGCCTGCCAGGCGCGGTACCAGCGGTTGGCCGACATCCGGCTCACCCGAAACCGCCGCGCCACCTCCGGCGCCGACACTCCTTGCGCGAACAGGTCCGCGGCCGCGAAACGCAACTGCTCCCGCCGGACGCGTTCTGCGGCGGTCAGCCCGCCGCCCTCGGCATACCTCATACCTCCGGGATAACCGATCGCCGTAAGCCACCGCCCGGCGCCTCCGCCGTAACACCGGTCTTTCAGGCTCAGAGGCGTTGGGTGCGCATGTTGCGGCAACGGACAGGGAATCCCTCTTACCGGACAATGTGGAAGATATGAAACGTAGAAGCGTTCTAGGAATCATCGCGGCGGCATCTGTGGGGTCGGCCGCGTTGGAGCCGATCGCCCGGCTTCTGGACGGTCTGAACGGCGAAGATCCGGCCCGTGTCGGTCTCGCCGAAGTCCAGGCGGTCGAAGCCGCCGCCGACCTCTACACCCGGATGGACCTGGCCCACGGCGGCATCATGGCGGCGGCGATGGCCCGCGGCTCCCTCAGCTGGGCCGTCGAGCTGCTGGAGCGGCCGATGATCCCGCAGGTTCGCGAACGCCTGTCGTCGGCCATCGGGCTGCTGGCCGACCGCCTCGGCTGGGCGGTCTACGACGCGGGTGACACCGCCAACGCCACCAGGGTGCTCACCCTGGCTCTGGACAACTCCGCGCGCGGCGCCGACAGGGACCTGCGTGCCCACGTCATGCTCGACCTGTCCACCGTCGTCACCGACGCGGGCCGCCCCTCGGAAGGCGTGGAGATCCTCCGGCTGGCGCTGGGTGATGAGCGGATCAGCTTCACGGAGCGTGCCAACCTGCACGCCGTCGCCGCCCGGCACTGCGCCGCGGCCCACGACCGGCAGGCGGGGCTGCGACATGTGGAGCTCGCCGAGGAGGCGCTGAACAGACCGCGACCGGCGTCCTCCCCGGAATGGGCCCGGCGCATCACGGTCTCTCCCGGGCACCACGACAGTGCCCTGGGCCTGGCGCTGTTCGCCCTCGACGAGGACACCCGGGCACGGGAACGCCTGTCGTCGGCTCTGGCCAGGCTTGAGGGCGGCCGGACGCGAACCGGGTTGCGTTGCCGTACGCGCCTCGCCGTCCTGCACATGCGCGCCGGGGACCGGGAGGCCGGTGAACGCGAGGCGCGCCGGGCCGTGCGGGACGCGGCGGGTGTCCGTTCCCGGCGCGTGTCCGATGACCTCCGGATGATGGTGGCCGGTGCCCGCACGCACGGCCTGGGCGGTCTGGCGGACGAGTTGGCTCACAGCATGGAGCGGGAGGAGAACGCCTCGGCCGACGCGTGAGCTGCACCCCCGTCTCCGCCTTCGCCGGCCCAGGAGCCGCGTCGGCGGGGATCGCGTCGTTCCCGAGCGGGAGGTCCGGCGACGCGCATCGGAAAACGCTCGACGCCGGTATCCGAGAGACAGGTCGTCGTCCACGGTGATCTCGTTGCCCTCCTCAGGAGGCACCGGCGAGGATGTGCCGATGCGGGTATTCCTGGAGACCGACCGGCTCGTGCTGCGCCGGGTGACGGAAGACGACCTGGACGATCTCGTCGCGCTGGACGGCGACCCCGAGGTGATGCGGTATCTCACCGGTGGCAGGCCGACGCCCCGTGAGGTGGTGCGTGACGAGGTCATCCCACGGTGGACGGCCTTCTACGAGCGCTACGACGGTTACGGCTACTGGGTGGCGGTGGAGAAGGCGACCGGGGGGTTCCTCGGCTGGTTCCTCTTCCGGCCCAACCCGGTGGGAACGCGTGCCGACGGCACCGTTCGCGAGGGGATCGAGCTGGGCTACCGGCTGCGCCGTTCGGCCTGGGGCAGGGGATACGCCACCGAGGGGTCGCGGGCGCTGATCCGCAAGGGGTTCACGGGGGCGGGCGTGGAGCGGGTGTACGCCGAGACGATGACGGTCAACGCCGCCTCCCGGCGGGTGATGGAGAAGGCCGGTCTGCGGTACGTCCGCACCTTCCACGACGACTTCCCGGAGCCGATCCCGGGTGACGAGCACGGCGAGGTGGAGTACGCGCTGACGAAGGCCGAATGGGAGGCCGCTGCCCTTCCGCCCGCATGACGCGTCCGCGCACCCGCACCCGCACCCGTGTCCGCGCTCATGCACCCGTGTCCGCACACCCGCACTCGGTCCGCGTCCGTGTACCCGCACCCGCACCCGCATACCCGCATCGGCACCCGCGCTCGCGAAAAGGGCGGTCCCGCGGAATCAGCCGGTCCCGGAGCCGGTTGCAGCGTGACGTGAAGGTTGAAATCTACTCAGACGTCGTCTGCCCCTGGTGCTACATCGGGCACACCCGCTTCGCCCGCGCCGTGGAGCGCTACCGGGCCAAGGGCGGTGAGGTGGAGGTCGAGTTCCGGCCGTTCCAGCTCGCGCCGGACGCGGAGTCGAACGGGGAGCTCACCCGCGACTGGGCGGCCGGGAAGTTCGGCGGGGCCGAGCGGGCGGCGCAGATGTTCGCCAGGGTGAGCGGGGCCGCGGCGGAGGACGGGCTGGCGCTCGACTTCGACCACGCGATCCAGGCCAACACCTTCGACGCGCACCGGCTCATCCAGCTCGCGGTGGAGCAGGGCAAGGGGGAGGAGGCGTTGTACGGGCTGTTTCGTGCGCACTTCACCGACGGGCTCGACATCGGTTCGCGTGAGGTCCTGGCCGGGCTCGCCGACCGGATCGGGGTGAAGGCCGACCTCGACGGGGAGGACGGCGCTGCCGCGGTGCGGGAGGAACTGGCGCGCGGGCGGGCGCTCGGGGTCTCCGCGGTGCCGCTGTTCCTGTTCGAGGGCCAGTTCGCCGTCTCCGGTGCCCAGCCGGAGGACACCCTACTCGCGGCGCTGGAGGAGGTCGCCGAGCGTACCGGGCAGTCCCCGGCCGCCCGGGCGGTCAAGGCCGCGACGGAGGCACGAGACGTGCGGGACGGAGCGGACGTCTGTGATGACGAGGGGTACTGCGCGGTTTGACGGCTTTGGCCGGCTGACGGCATTCGATCGCCGGTCGCATCAGGCGGATCGCCGGAGTCGCACCTGGGAGGGTGGCGGACTCCGGTCGATCCTGTTCCGGGAGTGGCCCACAGGATTGCTCTATGCGGCGTGGGTGTCGGTACCGCGCAGGATGTAGAGATCGTCGCCGAAGACGGCCGACACCTGAATCTGGCCACCCAGAGCTTGGACGTAGCGGGCGACGGCCTCGATGGTGGACACCTCGCCGCGTTCGATCTGGGACACACGGCTTTTGGTGACGCCCATGAGCTCAGCCAGGTCTGTCTGCGACAGGCCGCGTTCCTTACGTCGTTCGGCGAGTCGGTGACCGTCGATGTAGGCCTGGTTGCGGCGACGGGCCTCGGCGACGGCCTCCTCGCCGCCGGAGCGGTCGACGATGTCAGCGCGGATGTCCGACCACTTGGGGAAATTCGTCATCAGCCCGTCTCCTCGGCGGTGGTTGCAGCGGGTGGGACTGGCTGGCGATGGTAGGTGTCGGCTTCCCGGTGTGGGCGCCCGGCTCGTCGTCCTGTCAGTGGTCACGGAAAGGATCAGTCGGACGGGCCCAGGTCGCCGGAGCGGTGGTGGCGGCGGCAGAGGACCTGGTAGCGGACGGGGGCGTGGCCGGTGTCGCCGATGACGACCTGTTCTCCGGTGCGGACCATCCTGCCGCCGACGATCCGGGCGTTGAGGCGGCCGGGCCGGCCGCACCAGCACAGGACCTCGACCTGGAGGCGGTTGATCTCGTCGGCCAGCTCGAACAGGCGCTGGGCGGCGGGGAACATCTGGGAGCGGAAGTCGGAGGCCAGGCCGAAGGCGTAGACGTCGATGCCGTGGTCGTCGGTGAGGTCGGCGAGCTGCTCGATCTGCTCGACGGTGTAGAAGCACGCCTCGTCGCAGATGACGTAGTCGACGGGGGCGTGCCCGCGGACCAGGGCGACCAGGTCGAGGTCGTCGTGCACCTCGACGGCCTCGCTGCCCAGACCGATCCGGCTGGTGACCTGGGGGCCGCCGGAACGGTCGTGCTTGGTCAGCACCAGGCCGCGCCTGCCCTGGCGGCCGTGGTTGTAGTTCATCTGCAGGGCCAGGGTGGACTTGCCGCAGTCCATCGGGCCGAAGTAGAAGCGCAGCACCCCGTCGCGGGTGCCGGTGGGCACGGCGGAGAGGGCGGACGGTTCGATCACGGGCAGTTCGGTCACGGACGGTCAGCCTAGTGGGTCCGATGGGAGGGTTTGGGCAGGCGGTACGCAGGTAAAGGTGGGCTATCCCGTGCTGACATACGCTGACTTGGCTTGTTCACGCAAAGCGTGGGAGATTCCTGCTGACCTAGAGAAATGTGGGAGAACCTGTGACGACCACCAAGACCTCCGCCCCGAACAACAAGGCCCCCGCCATCACGTCCGTCATCCCGGTGTCGGGGTCCTCTCCGGCCCCGGTGTCCGGTGACGGGGCCGAGATGCCCTCCGCGCTCGCGGCGATGATGAGCGAGGACGAGACCGTCGCCGCGCAGGCGGAGGCGGCCCGTTGGCGGTACGGGTTCTTCGTCGTCCTGACCGGGCTCGTGGTCATCCTGGTGGCGTTCGTGGTGATCGCGCTGCGCAACGGTGACACGGCCGCGCCGTTCGCCGGGCTCGTCGGCGTCGCCGGCGCCATCATCGGCGCCTACTTCGGGGTTCAGGTGGGCCAGTCCGGCAAGGACCGGGTCGAGGCCGAGCTGCGCCGCGCGAACGAGGTGGCCATCCGCCTCGCCGCCAAGGTGCACGCGCACGACGCCGACTCGGTGATCAACACCACCATGGGCCCCCGCCGCAACCGCTAGAGGAATCGGCGGCAGCCCCGAGGCCCCGTCCGGCCCCGTCCGGCTCCGGCGGGGGAGAGGTGACGCCCTGAGGCCCCTGACCGTCGCCGGCGACCGGACCGCACCTCCGAAACCTCCGCCCGCCGCCGCAGGCCATGCCGCACCCTCCGGGCCCCGGCCCGTCGCCGCTGAGGCCCGGTAACACTGCCCAAGGACCCTGCCCAGCTTCGGCAGGGTCCGCCGATTTGCGGACATGCCAGAACTGGGTAGACACGGTGGCATGCGTAGCGTCCGTATCGGGGTCGACACCGGGGGCACGTTCACCGACGTGGTCGTGGTGGACGAGCAGACCGGTGAGATCACCACGACCAAGACCCCTTCCACACCCGCCAACCCGGCCGACGGGTTCATGGAGGGGGTGCGGAAGGTCCTGCGGAAGGCGGCCCGGTCGCGGGGCGGGGGGAGCGGCCCACAGGATGTCGGCCCAGAGGACGTCGGCATGGAGGCCGTGTCGGCCGTCGTGCACGGCACCACGGTCGCCACGAACCAGCTCCTCGAAGACCGCATCGCCGACCTGGGCTTCGTCACCACCGAGGGCTTCGAGTTCGTCCTGGAGATCGCCCGGCAGAGTGTTCCGGACGGCTACGGCAACTCCTACTTCTGGGTGAAACCGCCCCGGATCGTCCCGGTGCACCGGATCAGGACCGTCGGCGGGCGCCTGGACCACACCGGCGCCGAGGTGCGGCCGTTCGACGAGGAGCAGGCGGTGGCGGCGGCCAGGTGGTTCCGGGAGCGCGGGATCATCGCGATCGGCGTGTGCTTCCTGCACTCGTACGCGAACCCGGCGCACGAGGTGCGGATGCGCGAGGTCATCGAGCGCGAGCACCCCGACGCCGTCGTGTCGATCTCCAGTGACGTGCTGCGCGAGTACCGCGAGTACGAGCGGTCGGTCACCACGCTGGTGGACGCCGCGGTCAAGCCGACCATGCGCCGCTACATCGCCAACCTGGCCGAACGCCTGGAGGTCGTGGGCCGGGCGGTGGAGGCGGCGGGCCGGGCGGAGGTCACGGGCCGGCCGGAGAAGGCGGCCGCTGCGCACGCGACCGGAAGCGCCGAGGAGGCCGCCGCCTCGGGGACGACCGGAAGCGCCGAGGAGCCCGCCGCCGTGGGGGCGGGCGGGACCGCCGCGGAGCCCGCCGCCGCGGGGGCGGGCGGGAGCGGCAGGTTGCCGTTCTCCGTGATGAAGAGCAACGGCGGCGTGCTGTCGGCGGCCGAGGTGGTGCACCAGCCGATCACCACCGTGCTGTCCGGCCCGGCGGCGGGAGCGCTCGGCGCCGCGCTGATCGCGGCCACCGCCGGGCACCCGTCGGTGATCACCCTGGACGGCGGCGGCACCTCCACCGACGTGGCCGTGGTGGTCGACGGGGAGCCGTCGCTGACCACCGAGGGCAGCATCGGCCGCTACCCGTGCAAGATCCCGATGATCGACATCGTGACCGTGGGGGCGGGCGGCGGGTCGATCGCGTGGATCTCCCCCGAGGGCACGCTCAAGGTCGGGCCCCGCTCGGCCGGGGCGGATCCGGGGCCGCTCTGCTACGGCCGCGGCGGCACCGAGGTGACGGTCACCGACGCGCACGTCTTCCTCGGGCGGGTCCCGCCGCACCTGCTCGGCGGGGAGATCCCGCTCGACGCGGAGGCCGCCCGGCACGGCATCGAGGCGCTGGCGGGCAAGCTGGGGCTGACCCCGGAGCGGACCGCCACGGGCATCCTGGAGATCAGCGCGTTCAACCAGTCGAACGCGATCCGCCAGATCACCGTCAAGCGCGGCCTGGACGTGCGCGACTTCCCGATGGTGGCCTTCGGCGGCTCGGGGCCGCTGCTGGTCTGCCGGTTGATCGACATCCTCGGCCTTCCGTCGGTGATCGTCCCGCCGGACCCGGGCAACGTCTCGGCGTTCGGGCTGCTCACCGTGGACGTCAAGAACGACTACGTGCGTACCTTCGTCACCCGCGACCTGTCCCCGGAGGCCGCGGCGGAGATCTTCGGCGACCTGGAGGAGCAGGCGGCGGCGGCCCTGGACCGGGAGGGGTTCCCCGCCGAGGCGCACGTCTACGCGCGCAGCGCCGACCTGCGCTACTACGGGCAGGCGTACGAGGTGCGGGTGCCCGCACCGGCCGGTCCGCCGGACGAGGCGTGGAGGGCGGAGGTGCTCGACCGCTTCCACATCGAGCACCACAAGCTCTACGGGTACGGCTACCGCGACGACCCCCGGCACGGCGTCGAGTGGGTCAACCTGCGGGTCTCCGGCATCGGCCCGATCACCCGCCCGGCCGTCGCGCGCAGGCCGCACGGCACGGGACGGCCGGAGCCCGCCGGGTTCCGCGAGGTCTGCTACGACGGGTGGGGCCGGGCGCCCGTCCATCGCCGCGCCGACCTGTCCGCCGGAGCGCGGATCGACGGCCCGGCGGTCGTGGAGGAGTACGGTTCCACGCTGCCGGTCCACCCCGGCTTCACGGCGACCATGGACGAGTTCGGGAACCTGGAGGTGCGCCGTGCGTGACGGCGGGACGAACGCGGCGGGCGGGATGAAAAGGGCGGGCGGGACGAACACGGCGGGCGGGACGAACACGGCGGGCTGGACGAACACGGCTGAGGGGACGGTCACCGCCGACCCGGTGCTGGTGGAGATCGTCGAGGGGACGCTCTCCTCGGTGGAGAAGGAGGTCGAGACGGCCATCGCGCGGACCGCCCGGTCGCCGATGATCCGCGACGCGCACGACTTCCGGGCGGGCATCCACGACGTGCGGCTGCGCAAGCTGACCGGCCGGTCGTACTCGGCGCTGGTCCAGCCGATCGTGCGGGACTTCCCGATCACGGAGATGAAGCCCGGCGACGTGTTCTTCCACAACGACGTCTACCTCTCCGAGGGCGGCATCGGGCACCTGCCGGACCTGTGCGTGACCGTCCCGGTCTTCCACGGCGGCGAGGTGGTCGCCTTCGTGCAGGCGTTCGGGCACCACGACGACATCGGCGGGGCGGTTCCCGGGTCGATGCCCAGTCACGCGCGCAGCGTGTTCGAGGAGGGCCTGATGGTCCCGCCGATCAAGCTGTGGGACGAGGGGGTGCCCAACCGGGCCGCGCTCACCATCATGACCCGCAACTCGCGGATGCCCGACTCGCTCGCCGGAGACCTGGACGCCGAGTGCTCGGCGTGCCTGATGGGCGCCCGGCGGCTGGGGGAGCTGTTCGACCGCTACGGCCGCGCGGCGGTCGAGGCGTGCTTCGACGCGATCATCTCCAAGACCACCGAGACGTTCCGCAGGGAGCTGCTGGCGAAGATCCCCGAGGGCACGCACGTGTGGGAGGACTACGCCGAGCACGACGGCGTGGACGAACCCCGCCTGCACACGCAGCGGATCACCCTCACCGTCGACCACTCGGCCCCGGCGCCGCTGGTCATCGACTTCACCGGCACCTCGCCGCAGGCCAAGGGACCGATCAACCACGCGGGCGACTACGCCGACGGGGTGTTCCTGAAGAAGTGGCTGGCGCCGATCCTGCGGAACCTGGCCGACACCCCGGAGCGGATGGCCGAGCTCGACGTCAACGAGGGCGTCGTCCCGCTGATCGAGATGCGGTTCCCGGAGAAGGGCACCCTGCTCACCCCGATCTTCCCGGCGCCGACCAACGCCCGCACGTTCGTCATCCTGCGGCTACTGGGCGTGCTGGCCGGGGTGCTGGCCAAGGCGACCGGCGGCCGGATGCCCGCCGACCAGGAGACGATCCGCTACACCGGCGTCTACGGCACCGACGCCGACGGCAACCCGTACCTGATGCGGGAGGTCCTCGGCGGCGGCTCGGGCGGACGCTGGTACGCCGACGGGGAGGACACCATCCACGTGGTGCCCGACTCGCGGAACATCCCGGTGGAGTTCGCCGAGTCCCGCTGGCCGTTCCGGGTGGAGCGGCTCGGCCTGGCCCGCGACTCCGGCGGCCCCGGCCTCTACCGGGGCGGCCTCGGCTACGACAAGCACCTGCGGATGCTCCGCGACGCCTCGTTCATGTCCATCGCCGACCGTTCGATCCTGTCCTGCTGGGGGGTGAACGGCGGCCGGGCCGGGCGGCCGTTCACCGTGGAGATCGAGGGCCGCCCGATGGAGGGGCTGGTGGACGACTCCCCGGTCCGCGCGGGCGAGGTCATCCGGGTGCGGACCACCGGCGGCGGCGGGTGGGGCGACCCGCTGGAGCGCGACCCGGAGCTGGTGGCGGCCGACGTCCGCGACGGCAAGGTCTCCGCCGGGGGTGCCCGCGACGACTACGGGGTGGTGCTGTGCGGCCCGGCGGACTTCGGCCCGGCGGACTCCGGCCTGGCGGACTCCGGCCTGGCGGACTTCGGCCCGGCGGACGAACCGCAGGTGGACGCCGAGGCCACCGCCCGGCTCCGCGCCGGGCTGCGGGCCGCGGCGCCCGGCGACGCCCCGTTCTTCGACCGGGGGCCGGGCTTCCCGTCGCTGTCGGGCGGGCTGCCGTACGCGGAGGTGGACCGCCGCTGACGTGCCGTCCCGGTCGTGATCGCGCTCCCGTACCGCCGTCTCCCGGTCGTGATCGCCCTCCCACGGCCCGGCGGGCGGCGGTCATTCAGGGGAGAGGAGCGCGCGCAGCGTGCCGGGACGGTTGGTGATGATGCCGTCCACCCGGTAGGAGATCAAGCGGCGCATGGTCGCCGGGTCGTCCACGGTCCAGGCGAGGACGTCCATGCGGTGGCTGTGGACGCGCCGGACGTACTCCGCGGTGAGGTCCCGGTACGGCGGGTTGATCTGGCTGGCGAACCTCGCCAGTTCCGGCAGTCGCGCGGCGGCCGGAGTGCCGAGCAGGCCGACCGGGACCCGGGGCATGACCCGGTGGAACCTGCGCATCGAGTTCCAGTCGAACGACTGCACCACGAGCCGGCCGGGTCGCAGCCACGAGGCGTTGCGCCGCAGCTCGGCGGCGACGCGGCCCTCGATCCCCGGGTACAGGTGCGGCGCCTTGACCTCCAGGAGCAGGCCGAGCCCGCTGCCGTCCATCGCGCGCAGCGCCTCCCCGAGGGTGGGCACCGGTTCGCCCTCGTACTCCGGGGAGAACCACGAACCGGCGTCCAGCCTCCGGATCTCCGCGAGGGTGAGATCGCCGACCCGCCAGGGTGCCCGGTCCGGGAAGAGCCGTTCGACGTCGGTGGTACGGGCCAGCGTCGTGTCGTGCATCAGGACCAATTTGTGATCCTTCGTCTGCTGGACGTCGAGTTCGAACATGTCGGCGCGCTGCTCGCGTGCCAGCTCGAAGGCCGCGACGGTGTTCTCCGGGGCATACGCGGACGCCCCGCGGTGAGCGACGTTGAGGACCGCCGGCGGCGCGGCGAGTCGCAAGGGTGGCGCGGCGAGCCGCGACGGTGCGGCGATTCCCGGAGGCGGCGCGGTGACCCGCGAAGGCGGCGTGGTGATCCGCGAAGGCGGCGCGGAGGCCGCGGCGGGAGCGGTGGCCGGGGGGATCGTCAGGAGCGTCATCAGGGTCGTCAACGTGGTCGCGAGGATGAGGCCGAGTCGGCGGAACATGGGTCTCCTCGGATCTGGGAGGCACCTGCGATCCGAAGCTGACATCCCTTCGCGACATCGCGTTGATGAATGAGTAACCCGTCGATGCCGGACAGGTGAGCATCACGCTGCCGTCGCGGAGATTTGGGCCTTGTGCGGTCGACGGTCACGACCTAACGTCACGTTTTATGTTAGGAAACTTTCCTAATAAGCGCCTGACGTGACCCCCTTATCCCCCGCAAGGAGCGATGATGCGGCGCACCACCCCAGCCCTGATACTGACCGGGCTGTTGACCCTGCTGCTCGCCCTGCTCGTCCCGTCGGCGGCCCACGCCGACACCGCGACGTTCGTCAAGACGCAGGACTGGGGCAGCGGCTACACCGGCCAGTACACGATCAAGAACACCGGGACCACGACGCTGAACGGCTGGACGGTCGTCTTCGACCTTCCCTCCGGGACCACCCCCGGGGCCTACTGGGACGCCCTGATGACCGGCAGCGGCAACCGGTACACGTTCAGGAACCGTGAGTACAACGGCACCCTGGCGCCCGGCGCCAGCACCACCTTCGGGTTCACCGCCTCCGGCTCGGGCTCGCCGACCGGCTGCACGCTCAACGGGGCCTCATGCGGCGGTGGGCAGAACCCCGGCGACACCACGCCGCCGAGCGTGCCGTCCAACCTACGGAGCACCGGCGCCACGTCCGGCTCGATCAGCCTGGCGTGGAACCCCTCGACCGACGACAGCGGCACGGTCAAGGACTACCGGGTGCGCGAGGGCTCCACCGTGGTCGCCACCGTGACCGGCACCACCGCCACGATCACGGGGCTGGCCGCCTCGACGAGCCACACCTACACCGTCACCGCCCGCGACGCCTCGGGCAACGAGTCGGCCAGGAGCGCGTCCGTCACCGTGAGGACCCAGGCGGGCGACGGCGGGGGCGGCACGCCCGTCGCGGCCAACGGACAGCTGCACGTCTGCGGCACCAAGCTGTGCAACAAGAACGGCAAGCAGATCCAGCTGCGCGGCATGAGCACCCACGGCCTGCAGTGGTACCCGCAGTGCGTCACCGGCGGCTCGCTGGACGCGCTGGCGACCGACTGGAAGGCCGACGTGGTCCGCCTGTCCATGTACATCCAGGAAGGCGGCTACGAGACGAACCCGCGGGCGTTCACCGACCTCATGCACTCGCTCATCGAGCAGGTCAGCGCGCGCGGCATGTACGTCATCGTCGACTGGCACATGCTCGACCCCGGCGACCCCAACCACAACCTCAGCCGGGCCAAGACCTTCTTCGCCGAGATCGCCCAGCGGCACGCCTCCCGGCCGAACGTCCTCTACGAGATCGCCAACGAGCCGAACCACGTGAGCTGGAGCACGATCAAGAGCTACGCCGAGCAGGTCATCCCGGTGATCCGTGCCCAGGACCCCGACGGAATCGTGCTGGTCGGCACCCGTGCCTGGTCCTCGCTCGGCGTGTCCGACGGCGCCACGGAAACCGAGGTCGTCGGCAACCCGGTCAACGCCTCCAACATCATGTACACCTTCCACTTCTACGCGGCCACGCACGACGGCAAGTACCTCAACGCGCTGTCCCGCGCGGCCGACCGCATCCCGATGTTCGTCACCGAGTTCGGCACGCAGAACTCGGCGGGTGAGGGCACCAACGACTTCACCCGGTCCCAGCAGTACCTCGACCTCATGGCGAACAAGAAGATCAGCTGGGTGAACTGGAACTTCTCCGACGACCACCGCTCCGGCGCGGTCTTCACCACCGGTACGTGCGACGCCGGCGGCCCCTGGACCGGCACCGGCCGGCTGAAGGAGGCCGGGGTCTGGATCCGCGACCGGATCCGCACCGCCGACGACTTCTGACCCCGGCGGGGAGGCCGGCGCGGGGACCCGGCCTCCCTTCCCGGACAGGGGCGGCTCGACCGGACGAAGGGTTCGGCAGGGCGGGGGCGACCAAGCAGAGGGCTCGACCGGGTGAGGGTCACCCAACCGGCCAGTGACGTCTCAACCGGACAGGAATGGCTCAACCGGGCGGGCCGGGGGGCGTGCTCGCGGCGGGTCCGGGCTCCGGCCGGGCCAGTACGGCCAGCCTGGTGTCGAGGACCTGGGTCCGGCCGGGGAGCTCCTGCCCGTGCCACCACGCGACGTCTCCGATCTCGTCGCCGGCGGTGAACGTGCCACGAAGGCCGGTGTCGCCGGCGAGGTACACGGCCGCGTACTCCCTGCGCTGCTCGGTCCCGAGGACGTACTCCGCGTACCCGGAGAAGGACAGCCCTGGGACGCGCAGGCCGGTCTCCTCGTGCAGTTCCCGTACGGCGGCCAGGCGGGGCGTCTCACCCGGATCGATCATCCCGCCGGGCAGTTCCCACACCTGGCGGTAACGGTTGAACACCAGGAGCAGCCGGCCGCGGGACCACAGGACGACCAGGGAGAGGGGGAGCGGGGCGCCGCCGGGCGGGGATTCCTCGGGGAGGCGATGGAAGGCGACGAGTTCGTTCCCGGCGTCGTCGACCGCGAGTGGGCTCATCCGGTGTCTCCCCTTCACGCGCCGACCGCTCCCGTTCTTCGCTCTCCCACCCGGCTCCGCGCGCGGTTCCGCTCAGCCCGGCTCCGCGCGGTTCCGCTCAGCCCGGCAGGGTCTCGCCGCCGATCGGGGCGAGGATCTCCCCGGTGTAGTAGGACGACAGCCTCTCGGCCGCGAAGAAGACGTAGGACGGCGCGATCTCGTCCGGATGCGCGGCACGCTCCATCGGCACCTGCTGACCGAACTTCGCCACCTTCTCTGCCGGGAAGGTGGCGGGGATCAACGGCGTCCAGACCGGTCCCGGCGCCACCGCGTTGACCCGGATGCCCCGGTCGACGAGGGCCTGCGCCAGCGAATAGGTCAGGGCGTTGATCGCGCCTTTCGTCGCCGCATAGTCGATCAGGCTCTTGTTGCCGCGCAACCCGTTGATCGAGGAGGTGTTGACGATGGCGGAGCCCCGGGGCATGTGCGCGAGCGCTGCCCTGGTCACCCGGAAGTAGCTGTCGATGTTGACCGCGAAGGTCCGCTCCCACTGCTCGTCGGACAACTCCTCGGGGGAGTCGACCGGAGACTGCGTCGCCACGTTGTTGACCAGCAGGTCGAGCCCGCCGAACGCGGAGACGGTCGCCTCGACGATCTCCCGGCAGTGCCCGGGGTCGGCCAGGTCACCGGGGAGCAGCAGGCACCGCCTCCCCTCTTTCTCGACGAGTTCCTTGGTGTGCTCGGCGTCCTCGTGCTCGGACAGGTAGGCGACGGCCACGTCGGCACCCTCCTTGGCGAAGGCCACCGCCACCGCCCGGCCGATGCCGGAGTCGCCTCCGGTGATCAGTGCCTTCCGGCCCGCCAGGAGGTCGCGGCCGACGTATCCCCGCATCTCGTCGTGGGGCTCGGGGGTCATCTCCCCGGTGGTGCCGGGATAGGGCTGAGTCTGGGGCGGCTGCTGGCCGCTGATGGGTTCCTGTGACATACCGCCCGCCCTACCCCGCGATGAGCAGGCCATTCACCACGACGAGGGTGTTCGGGGGCCGCTTCGGCCTTCGTCCGCCGGGGAGCCGGGACAGTGAGTCCGTCACGTTCCGAGTCCGGCCGAACGCATGGAGTTTCCCGTCGCCTTTCTCCGGAGAGGACGGGAAACCCCTTCTGCCCGCCCGCCGGGCGACCTGACGATCCACCTGTCGAACCCGCCACCGCGTCCGGTGGTGTGACCCCACAGGAGGACCCGAAGTGAACCGACACCGACTCGGGGAACAGGCCGCGATCACTCTTACGGCCACCGTTCTCAGCCTCACCCTCGCCGCGGGCCTCACGGCCGCCGGGGCCTGGACCGAGGCCCACGCCCAGAGCCGGCCCGACACCCGGGCCCAGGCTCAGGCCATGTCCGGTCCCAGGCTCAGAGCCGGCCCGACACCCGGGCCGGCGCCGGTACCGTCCCGGCCGGTTTCGGCCGCTGCCCGGAGAACCACTTCTGCCTGTTCGACGGTCCCGGCGGCACCGGCTGGATGGCCAGTTTCCGTCACGGATCCCCCGACCTCGGACGGCAGAGGCTGAACGACCGGGCGTCGAGCCTGTTCAACAACACCGACGACACCTGGTGCGTCTACGACGGCCACGGCTACACCGGTGATCACCTGCCCGAGTACCCGCGTCGGTCCAGCGACGTCTACGGCGACTGGGACAACACCTTCAGCTCCCTGCGGCGGGGCGAGTGCTGATCCGGTGCTGCGCGGTGCGGAGAAGCGGCGCGGCCCTGCGAGGGAGCCCGTCAAGGTGCCCTCGTCCGGTGTCAAGTGTCGTCAAGTCAACGACAAATGTCTTTCTCCCCGGTCCCGATGGATACGTCCTCGTGGGAGCCGCTTCACCGACTCCGGAGCGTTCCCTGGAAACGGGCCTCAAGTGGATCACAAGTCCTCACAGTGACAATGAGGGCATCTCGTTCACGGACAAGGAGCAGTCATGCGAAAGTTCAAGCGTCTGTACGCGGCGGTGCTCGTGCTGGCCGTCCCTGCCTTCTCCGTGCTGCTGACCGGCACGGCGGAGGCTCTGCGCGTCGCCAACCACTGCGAGCCGTCCTTCGGCGACGACTGAGCGGCTCGTCTCCCGCCGCCGGACGGGGTCCAGTGACCGTCCGGTGAGGGCACCGGCGTCGACCCCGGTCGACGCCGGTGCCCGGGACACCGTGCCGGCGGTGCGGGTTCGGCCGCCCGGCGGCTTCCGGCGAACCGCGAATTCTGGGACGAGGCAGGGACGGTCGCGTCCCGGAGCGGAAAAACCATGCGAAAGTTCAATTACCTGCGTATGTCGGCTGCCGGCATGACCGGTCCCGGCTTCCCGGCCGTCACCATGGAGGGCACAGACCGGAGAGGCCACCGCGACCTCCGCCTCAGCGATGATTGACCGGCTCGTCCGCCGTCATCGGATCGGGGTGATCCGGCGGTGTCTTCTGCGGGGTGTCTACTGCCGTAGCCGCGGGTGGTACGCCGAAAGCGAGCGATGGGCGAGGCGGGCGACCGAAACGGCGCGTCAGGTGGATCTCGCCGGGCACGCGACGCTCCTGGTGGCGCTGGCGTCGCTCTGGCACGGGCTCACGCGCCACGCGGAGGCGCACGAGTGCGCCCGCAGGGCGGCGGAGCTCCTGGGCCCCGCGTCTCCCGAGCCGGGACGCGACGGATCGCTCGCCGACGCGTTGATCCGGATGGGCGACATCGAGCGGAGGCAGGCCCGATACATCACGGCCGAGGCGCACCTGCGTCGCGCGCTCGCGTTGGTGAGCGCCACGGACCACGAGCGCGGCGCGACCGTGCGGCTGGCCTTGGGCGTGCTGTGCAAGGAGACCGGCCGGTACGGTGAGGCCGAGACGTACTACCGGCAGGCGCTGGCCTGTCTGGAGCGGCACGGGGACGATCATCCGCTGCGCGCCGACGCCCTGCACAATCTCGCGGGACTCGCGCACGCCCGCGGCGACTCCGGTGGAGAGGCCCACGCGCGGGCCGCGATCGAGATCCGGCAGAGGGTGTCCGGCCCTCACCATGACCACGTCGCGGCGGATCTGGCCGTGCTCGGTGCGGTGCTCACCGACCAGGGGCGGCACGCCGAGGCGGAGAAGGCGCTGCGGCGGGCCATGGACATCTTCCGCGAGCGCCTGGGAGCCGACCACTACGAGGTGGCGGTGTGCCAGGTGAACCTGGCGTACCTGGACGATCTCCAAGGCCGCACCGAGGAGGCGGGACGGCGCTACCGGGACGCCCTGCGCATCAAGCGCCTCACCCTCGACTCCGGCCATCCTGAGGTGAGGCGCCTGTCCGCACTGGTGGAGGCGAGATCCCGGTGAGAGTTCGCCGGAGCCGGACCTGGACCTGGACCTGGACCTGGAGCCGGACCTGGACCTGGACCTGGAACCGGCCCTGGACCCGGACCTGGACCCCGGGCGGGCTCCGGCTGTATCACCGCAGCCAACGGGCGACCCGGGACTCGGCCCGGCCGGCGGCTCGGCTCAGTCAGGTGACCCGGCCGATTCGATACCGGAATCCCTTCTCCGTTTCCACACATCGCGATTCACCGGCGCGCACCCACTAATACACTCCGTAACCGATCGGATTCACTGCGGATCGGTGAGAGGGGCACACGGGTGCGACGGGAGAGGCCGGACGATCCGAGCGCAGTGTCCCAGGGGGCGTCCCAGGGGGCGGACGGCGGAGCCCGGGTCGGGGTGCCGCAGACGGGGCCCGCCAGCGGTCCGGGAGCCAGGTTGCGGCGGCTGCGGCTGGAGCGCGGGCTCTCCCTCAACGAGCTGTCCCGGCTGACGCACTACAGCAAGGGCTACCTCAGCAAGATAGAGACCGATGAGAAGACGCTGACGCCCGGAGTGGCGCACCGGTGTGACGAGGCGCTGGAGACCGGCGGTGAGCTGGCGGAGCTGGTCGCGCGGGTGGCCGAGGCGTGTCCGTACCGAGGGCTGAGCGCCTACGAGCCGGAAGACTCGCGCTGGTTCTTCGGCCGGGAACGCGCGATCGGGGTGCTGGTGGGGTGGCTGGCCGAGCACATCCGAGGGCGGGGTCCGCTGGTGGTGGTCGCCCCCTCGGGGGCGGGGAAGTCGTCCCTGTTGCGGGCGGGGTTGCTGCCCGCGGTCCGTCGCGGGGCGTTACCCGCGGTGGGCTCCCGTACGTGGCCTGCGATCCTGTTCACCCCCGGTGAGCGTCCGGTCGACGAGCTGCTGGCCCGGGTCGGTGCGGCCGTCGGGCTCGCCGCGCAGGTTCTGGGCCGAGCGCTCGCCGAGGACCCCGCCGTGTTCGCCGCCCGTGTCCGGGCCGCGCTGAACGGCCCGCGGACGGCGTCGCACGTGCCGAACGGCCTGCGAAAGGCACAGGACCACGCGAACGGTGCGGGTGGTCCGAACCAGATGAGCGGCCCGCCCGGTGCGGGTGGCCCGGACCACGCGAACGGTCCGGGCGGCTCAGGGGGCCGGGGCCGCGTCCCCGGCACGGAGCGGCGGCTGGTGCTGGTCGTGGACCAGCTGGAGGAGATCTTCACCCTCTGCGGCGACCAGGCCGAACGGCGTGTCTTCCTCACCGCGGTGCACGCCCTGGCCGCTCGTCTCCCGGCCGGCGACCCCGCCCGGGGGCCGGCGGCACTGGTCGTGCTCGGGGTGCGCGCCGACTTCTACGGTCACTGTCTGTCCTACCCCGACCTGGTGGCGAGCCTGCGCGACGGGCAGCTGCCGCTGGGGCCGATGACCCTGCCCGAGCTGCGCGAGGTCATCACCGGTCCCGCCCGCGCGGCCGGTCTGACCTTGGAACCCGGCCTGGTGGAGCTGCTGCTGCGTGACATGGGGGTGCCGCCGGAGCTGGACGGATCCGGGGCGGGCCCGGCGCATGAGCCCGGCACGCTGCCGCTGCTGTCGCACGCGCTCCTGACCACCTGGCAGCACCGGAGGGGCGACGTCCTGACCGTGGAGGGCTACCGGCTGACCGGCGGGATCGGCGGCGCGGTGGCCGCCACGGCCGAACACGTCTTCTCCCGGCTGGACGCACACCGCCGGGAGATCGCCCGCCGGCTGCTGCTGCGGATGGTGTGCGTGGGGGAGGACAACGCCGAGACCCGCCGCCCGGTCGACGTCCGGCAGCTGCCCGAGACCCATTTCCCGGTGGAGGCCACCGCCGAGGTGATCGCTTCCTTCACCGCCGCGCGCCTGCTCACCGCGGACGCCGACCATGTCCGGCTCGCCCACGAGGCCCTGTTGCGGGCTTGGCCGCGCCTGCGCGAGTGGATCCACGCCGACCGCGTCGGCCTGCGCACCCACCGGCAGTTGTCGGAGGCGGCGCACGAGTGGGAGCGTGAGGGCCGCGACCCATCCTTGCTGTACCGCGGCACCCGCCTGCAGACGGCGCACGACTGGGCCGCCGGCGGTGACGCCGCGCTGACGGCCATGGAACGGCGCTTCCTGGACGCCGGCTTGGCCGCGCGCGCCGCCGAGCGGGCCGCGGTCCGCCGCCGCGCCCGCCGCCTGCGTCACCTGGTGGTCACGCTCACCGTCCTGCTGGTACTGGCCACCGCCACCGGCGTCTTCGCCATGCACACCCGGCAGACCGCCACACGGCAACGCGACGTCACGCTGTCCCAGCGGATCGCCGTCGAGGCCACCGGTCTCCGGACCGCCGACCCGGCACTGGCCGCGCAGCTCAGCCTGGCCTCCTACCGTCTCTCTCCCACGGACGAGGCACGCGGTAGCCTGCTCACCGCCTTCACCGCGCCCTACGCCAACCGGTTGACCGGTGGCGACGACGTCAACAAGGTGGTCTTCAGCCCTGACGGGCGCACGCTCGTCACCGCCGGTGACGACGGCGTCCGGCTGTGGGACGTCACGAACCCGCATCGGCCACGCGAGCCGGTCGCGTTCGCGGGCGACGGGGCCGACGTCGAATCGGTCGCGCTGAGCGGTGACGGGCGGAAACTGGTCACCGCCGGGTTCGACGGCTCCGTCCGGCTATGGGACGTCTCCGACCGGCGCCGGCCCCGGCCGCTGGCCGTCTTCGCCGGCCGGCCCCTCCCTGTCTGGTCGGTGGCGTTCAGCTCCGATGGCCGCACGGTCGCCACCGCCGGTGACGACCGCACGACACGGCTGTGGGACGTCTCCGACCCCCGCCGCCCGCGTCCGCTCGCCACCCTGACCGGTCACGTCGGCGTCGTCCGCGGGGTGGCGCTGAGCCCGGACGACCGGCTCCTGGTCAGCACCGGCGACGACAACACCGCCCGGCTGTGGGACGTCTCCGACCCGCGCCGTCCGCGCTTCCTGGACAGCCTCACCGGTCACGACGAGGACATCTGGGCGGTGGTGTTCAGTCCCGACGGCCGTACCCTGGCAACGGGGAGCGACGACCGCACGGCACGGCTGTGGGACCTCTCCCGGCCGGGGAGCCCGCGCTCCCTCGCCGTCCTGCGTGACGCCCACACCGGTCCGGTCGTCACGGTGGCGTTCGCCCCGGACGGGCGGTCGCTCGTCACCGGAGGCTGGGACCACACCGCCGTCGTATGGGCCCTGGACGACCCGGCGAACCCCCGTCCGGCCACGGCGCTCAACGGTCACAGCAACACGGTGGGATCGGCCGCGTTCAGCCCGGACGGCCGCGTCCTGGCCACCGGCAGCTGGGACCACACGACACGGCTCTGGGACGTCTCGGGCCCGATCGCGAGAGGACACACCGGTGCCGCCCGCGCCGCCGCGTTCACCCCCGACGGGAGGATCCTGGCCACGGCCGGGGACGACCGGAAGGTGCGGCTGTGGGACGTGACCGACCTCTACCGTCCCACACCGCTGGGAGCCCCCACCGGCCCGACCGGCACCTACCACGCCGTGGCGTTCAGCTCCGACGGGCGGATCCTGGCGGCCGGCGGCGAGGACGAGACCGTGCGGCTGTGGGACGTGTCCGACCCGAAGGCCCCCGTCGGCCTCCCCACTCTCACCGAGCCCACCGCCAGGGTCCGCACCGTGGCGTTCGCGGGCCGCATGCTCGCCGGCGCGGGTTTCGACAACACGGTGCGCCTGTGGAGCCTCGCCGACCCCCGCCGTCCCGTGCTGACCGCGGAGCTTCCCGGGCACGGGAACGCCGTCTACTCGGTGGCGTTCAGTCCGGACGGCCGCATGCTCGCCAGCGGGGGTTTCGACAACACGGTGCGCCTGTGGAGCCTCGCCGACCCGCGTCACCCCGTGCCGACCTTCACTCTGGAGGGGCACACCAGCGCCGTCTACTCGGTCGCGTTCAGCCCGGACGGCCGCACCCTGGCCAGCGCGAGCTTCGACCAGACCGCGCGGCTGTGGGACCTGACCCGCCCCCACCGCCCGAACGTGATCTCCACCCTCACCGGGCACCGCGCCGGCGTCAGCTCGGTGGCGTTCGGCCCCGGTGGTGGCACCCTCGCCACCGCGGGTGACGACCGGACCGTCCGGTTGTGGGATCTGGCCGACCTCCGTGCCCCCGAGCCGCTGGCCCAGCTCACCGGGCACACGGACGCCGTCCGGGTGGCCGCCTTCAACCCCGGTGGCGGTACCCTGGCCACGGCGAGCGCCGACCGCACGATCCGGTTGTGGGACCCCGACGCCGAGCGCGTCGCCGCCCGGATCTGCGCGCTCGCGCACCCCGGTATCACCCGGTCCGAATGGGAGCGTCACTTTCCCGGCCCGGCGTACCGGCCTCCCTGCCCGGCGCCGTCCTCCTGATCCGTCCCGGACCCGGGACCGGGACGGATCAGAACCCGGCCGACGAGTACGCCTCGTAGGCGGTGGGGGGTGCGATGTCCACATCCGTGCAGCGGCGGGCCCGGCTCAGCGGCCACTGGGTGAGATAGCGCACCTCGCGGCGGGTCTCGGTGATCGCCCGGCGGATGCCCGCCGCCGCGACCGGATCATTGTGGTACGCCTCGCCGATGATCCAGGGCTGGTGGTAGCCGAGCCGCTCCATCGCGGCGTGGGCGTCCAGGAACTGGCGGTATTCCTCACCGTTCCAGTCGTCCCCGTACAGGTGGACGTCGAACACCGGCGGCGGGTTGCCGCCGTAGACGGCCGGCAGCCGGCTCACCCGGTCGGCGACCCACACCGAGAGGGAGAACCCGACGGTGTCCGCGGTGCCGTACGCGCCGGTGTAGTCGGCCCAGAGCCGGGTGGCGTACCGGCGCAGGAGGTCTTGCCCGGTGGCCGGAGCCCCCTCGTTCAGCAGGTCGATGCGGTAGGGCAGGCCCGCGGCGGCGACGATCGCCCGCACCCTGCGGATCAGGTCGCGGTTCTCCCGGTACAGGGCCTCGTCGAACCGGGTCCAGCGGAGCGGGTGGTTGGAGTCCTGAGGGAAGAAGGCGACCAGGACCTCGGCGAAGCCGGCCGCCCTGACCGCGGCGAGCAGAGCGGCCAGGTTGCTCCGGTTGCGCGGGGAAAGGTCGCCGCCGGTGGAGTCCATCACCGTCCCCGAGTCGGGGCCGCGGTGGTGGAAGATCCCGATCCGCAGCCGCCGCTGTCCGGCACGCGACATGGCCGCGAGCTGGTCCGCGATCACTTCCGGGGCGTCGTCGTAGCCGTTCACCACGCCGTAGGGCTCGCGGGCACAGCCGTCGAGCCGGTAGGCGACGTAGTTGGAGCCGCCGGGCAGCGCGGCGGGCGGGTCCGGCGGGGCGGCCTGCGCCTGGCCTCCGGCCAGCAGGGCCGTCAGGCAGAGCGCGGTCAGGCGGTTCGACGGCATGTCGCGTCCTCACTTCTGTCTTCGTGCCCGCGCCGCCGGATGCGGCGGTGGGGCCGGCAGGTGGATCGTCGTGCCGACGGACAGGGCGGCGGGAGGGGTTTCCCGTCGCCTCCGGGGGAGAAGGGCCGGGAAACCGGCCGTCACCATCTCAATCCCGGCGGACGGCCACCGTGGTTTCCCGGCCGGGAACACGCGGCCACCGTGGTTTCCCGGCCGGGAACGCGCGGGCGTCGCGGTTTCCCGGCCGGAGTACGCGGGCGTCGTGGTTTCCGGGCGGGGATCGCGACCGATGCGGTTGCGGGATGTCACCCCCGGCTGTCCTACCGGGGGCCCGTATGGGGGATCATGGGATTTCCTCCCATCCGGACACCGGGCCAAGCGGTCCCGCGGCCGGCCGGAGGCGGGCATGCCTTTGCGGCCCCGCTTCGAATAGGCTCGGCCACCACGCACTGGAGGTTGATCTTGCAGGGAGCTCTCGGCGACATCGTCGTCCTCGACCTCTCCCGCGCGCTCGCCGGCCCGCACGCCGCGCAGATGCTCGGCGACCTGGGCGCGCGAGTGATCAAGGTGGAGCATCCCGCCGGGGG
This sequence comes from Streptosporangium becharense, assembly GCF_014204985.1. Classification (NCBI taxonomy): domain Bacteria; kingdom Bacillati; phylum Actinomycetota; class Actinomycetes; order Streptosporangiales; family Streptosporangiaceae; genus Streptosporangium; species Streptosporangium becharense. Next base: position 6,275,517 of record NZ_JACHMP010000001.1, read on the forward strand.
TGACGAGTCGCGGGGCTGGGGGCCGCCGTTCGTCGGTCCCGGCCACGACATCTCCACCTACTTCCTGGCGGCCAACCGCAACAAGCGGTCGATCGCCGTCGACCTGAAGTCCGCCGAGGGCAGGACGTTGATCGAGCGCCTGGTGCGCCAGAGCGACGTGCTCATCGAGAACTTCCGCACCGGGGTCCTGGACCGGCTGGGTTTCCCCGTCGAGCGGCTGCACGAGCTCAACCCCCGCCTAGTCATCCTGTCGATCACCGGGTTCGGTCACGACGGGCCAGAGGGCGGCAGGCCCGGTTACGACCAGATCGCCCAGGGCGAGGCCGGTCTGATGAGCCTGACCGGCCCGTCCCCGGACGAGCCGTACCGGGTGGGTGCCTCGATCGCCGACCTGCTGGCCGGCATCCACGGCGCGTACGGTGTCGTCGCCGCCCTGTACGAGCGCGAGCGCACCGGGCGGGGCAAGGTCGTGCGGACGTCGCTGCTGGCCGCGGTGACCGGTGTGCACTCCTACCACGGCACCGCGTGGACGGTCGGCGGCCAGGTGCCCAGGGCGGGCGGCAACCATCACGCCTCCATCGCCCCCTACGGCGCCTTCCGCTGCGCCGACGGCATGATCCAGATTGCGGTGGCCAACGACGGGCAGTGGCGGAAGGTCGCCGCCCTGCTCGGCATCGATCCCGACACCGCTGAGTACGCGACGAACCGGGAGAGGTTCGCGCACCGGGACGAGCTGATCGCCGACATGGAGCGGGCGCTCGCCCGGCACGACAGGGCCCACTGGCTGGCCGCACTCGGCGAGGCGGGTGTGCCCGCCGGGGCCATCAGGTCCATCGACGAGGTGTACGCCTGGGAGCAGACCCGCTCCCAGGGCCTGCTCGTCGAGGTCGAGCACCCCGTGCTCGGCACCATCGAGCTTCCCGGGCCGCCGCTGCGTTTCGACGGCGACCCGCCGATGCGCCACGCCCCCCCTCCGGGGCTCGGCGAGCACGACGACGAGGTGCTCGCCTGGCTGCAGGAGCAGGAGCAGGAGCAGGAGCAGGAGCGGTGACCGCCGCGCCTGTTCCGCCGTGCGCTGCGACGCCTTTATGGCACACCGCCGTGACGTCCGCTCCGTGCGCTGCGACGCCTTTATGGCACACCGCCGTGACGTCCGCTCCGGGAGAGCGGGGATGAGCCCCGCGCGGCCCGGCGCGCGCACGCTGATCGACACCTTCCTCGACCCCGGCACGTGGCGGTCCTGGGACACACCGCCCGCCGACCCCGCCCCGCCCGGCTCCGGCTACGCCGAGGAACTGGCCGCGGTCCGGGCCAAGACCGGGTACGACGAGTCGGTGATCACCGGTGAGGGGCTCCTCGGCGGGCGCCGGGTGGCCGTCGTCGTCTGCGAGTTCTCCTTCCTGGCCGGGTCGATCGGAGTGGCCGCGGCCGAGCGGCTCACCGCCGCCGTGGAGCGGGCCACCGCCGAGCGGCTCCCGCTGCTGGCCGCCCCCGCCTCCGGTGGCACCCGGATGCAGGAGGGCGCCGTGGCCTTCACCCAGATGGTGAAGATCACCGCCGCGGTGGCCGCGCACCGGGCCGCGGGGCTGCCGTACGTCGTCTACCTGCGCCATCCCACCACCGGCGGGGTCTTCGCCTCCTGGGGGTCGCTCGGGCACGTCACCGCCGCCGAGCCGGGCGCGCTGATCGGGTTCCTCGGGCCGAGGGTGTTCGAGTCGCTGCACGGCTACCCGTTCCCCGAGGGCGTGCAGGTGGCCGAGAACCTCTTCGCCCACGGCCTGGTCGACGCCGTGGTGTCGGCGGAGGAGGCCCGGCAGGTCGCCGTCGGGGTGCTCGACGTGCTCTGCGCTCCGCGCGAAGGGCTGGACCCCGGCCCGGAACCGGAGGAGGAGATCCCGCAGATCCATGCCTGGGACGCCATCACCCGCTCCCGCCGTGACGACCGTCCGGGCGTGCGGGCGCTGCTCAAGCTGGCCGCCCGCGACGTCACCCCGCTCAACGGCACCGGCGAGGGAGAGAACGACCCCGGTCTGCTCCTCGCGCTCGCCAGGTTCGGCGAGGTTCCCGCCGTCGTACTCGGCCACGACCGCAGCCGCCGGCGGGTGGTGGCCCCATTCGGCCCGGCGGGGCTCCGGGTCGCCCGGCGCGGCATGCGCCTGGCCTCCGAGCTGCGGTTGCCGCTGGTCACCGTGATCGACACCGCCGGGGCCGCGCTGTCGAAGGCGGCGGAGGAGGGCGGTCTCGCCGCCGAGATCGCCCGGTGCCTGGCCGACCTGGTGACGCTCGACGCGCCGACCGTCTGCCTGCTGCTGGGCGAGGGAGCCGGAGGCGGTGCCCTCGCGCTGCTCCCCGCCGACCGGGTGCTCTGCGCGCAGCACGGCTGGCTGTCGCCGCTCCCCCCGGAGGGGGCCTCGGCACTGCTCTACCGGAGCGTCGACTTCGCCCCGGAGATCGCCGCGGCCCAGGGCGTGAAATCGACCGACCTGCGGCGGGACGGGATCGTGGACCGGATCATCCCCGAGTCGCCCGACGCGGCCTACGAGCCGGAGGCGTTCTGCCGCCGGGTGTCCCGCACCCTGGAGTACGAGCTCGCCGTACTGCTCGGGCAGCCGCCCGCCGATCGCCTCGCCGCCCGGCTCGCCCGCTACCGAGGACTCGGCGCGGGCTGAGCGGCTCCCGCGGCGGCCCGGCCGGGTACCGCCGGCGCACCGGCGGGGCGAGCCCGGGGTGGGGCCGCGGGCACACCCGGACGGGCTCCGCGCCGGTGTTACGGCTCGGAGCCCGCCGGGGTGAGGGGGACGGGGACGCGCTCGACGCGGATGGACATCACCTCGTCACGGGGGACGACGACCTCGTAGGCGCCGTGGTCGACCATCCAGTAGCCCAGGGCCTCGGCCTTCGTCCCGCTGTGCCCGGTGTAGGCGATGTGCAGGCTCTCCTCGCCGTTCTCCTCGGAGACGTCGAGGATCAGGCACGGTTCGCCGCCGAACGCGCCGACCGTGCGGACCAGCACCAGCCAGTCGAGGTCCTCGCGGGCGACGACCGCCCGCCAGTAGCCCGCGGCCGCCTCGAAGCCCTCCCGGGGCTCCTCGCTGAACAGCACCACGTCGCAGAGCCCCGGGCCGAGCGCGGCGGCGTACGTGCGGCCGGCGTGGTGGGCGGCGAACCCGGAGGCCACCGGCTCGATCTCGGCGCTCATGAGGCGGGCCGCCAGCTCAGCCCGTCGTAGCGGCCGAACGGGCGCTCCCCGCCCGCGGTCACGTGGAAGATCTCGGCCCCGGCGGGTATCGGTATGGGTGCGGTGTGGAACTGCGGCACGACATGCTCGCGCGAGGTGGTGAAGCCGTTCCCGGCGAAGGGCGGTGAGTCGTTCCAGTCGCCGCCCATGTGCGGGCCGTACGGGACGACATAGGCGTCTATGTCACGGGCGAACCAGCGCATCAGATAGATCTCCGGGACCGCGGCGGTCAGTTCCGAGCCCTCGAACCCCAGGTCGAGGCCGGCGAAGAGCAGCGCCGGGGTGGTCAGCCGGGAACAGTCTTGAACCCGGTAGACGTATCCCGAGATCACCGTGCGCCTGCCGGCCAGATAGGGCACGAGCAGTCGAGGTGGGATGACCTTCTGCATCTGCGTTCTCCGCCCGGGTGCCTCACTCACGGTCGGCATTTTACGATCCGCCGGCCCGGAGCCGCCGGTGTTCCAGGCAGGGTAGGGCATTCCGGGTGGCAATCGTGATCTGAGGGTCGATCTCGACCGTCTGGACGGCGGCTGCCGGGCCGAGGTCGGCGCGGACCGTTCCCATGGGGTCGACCAGCATGCTCCGGCCGATCCCGAAGCCGTCGCGGAACTCCGGGTCGGGTGCCTGGCCCACCGCGGCGACCCAGGTGGTGTTCTCGATCGCCCGGGCCCGCACCAGGGTCGCCCAGTGCTCCTCCTTCATCGGCCCCGCCCCCCACGCGGCGATCACCGCGAACACCTCGGCCCCTCGGTCGACCAGGGCCCGGGCCAGCTCGGGGAAACGGATGTCGTAGCAGGTGACCAGGCCCACCCGCAGGCCGGCCAGCTCCACCACCGTCGGCGTGTCGCCCGGCTCGACCAGCTCCGACTCGCGGGCGCCGAAGGAGTCGAACAGGTGGATCTTCCGGTAGGTCGCCTCGATCGTCCCCGACGGGCCGATGGCGACCGCGGTGTTGCGGACCCTGCCGTCGTCCCCGCCGGGCTCGAAGGTGCCGGCGATCACCGCCAGGCCGTGCGTCCGCGCCGCCTCGGCCAGCCCGCTGACGAAGGGCCCGTCCAGCGGTTCGGCGAGGTGGGTGATCCGCTTGCCGTACCGGGTGAGCGTGGCCTCCGGGAGGATGGCCAGCCCGGCGCCCGCCGCGGCGGCCGACGCGACGGCCTCGCGGGCACGCCCGAGGTTGACGGCGGGGTCCTCCGAGACGGGGATCTGGCACAGGGCGATGTGTGTCACGGGTGTGACCCTACCCGCCGGTTCGGTACGCGTTCCATCCATGTGAGACTCCGCCACGCCCATTCCAGCGGGCCGTACCTGAACCTCGCCAGCCACACCCGGCTGAACACGATCTGGAACGCCAGCACGGCGGCGGAGAGCACCACCACGCCGCCCCGGGCCGGGTCCGCGGTGAGCAGCGGCAGGGCGAGCAGGATGATCGGGGTGCTCATCAGGTAGTTGGTCAGCGCCATCCGCCCCAACGGGCTCAGCGCTCCCAGCAATGGCCCGCGCAGCCGGGTCCGCAGCAGGAGCAGCAGCCCGGTGGCGTAGGCGGTGGCGCAGGTCAGCCCGGCGACCGCGTAGGTCCCCGGGTGGAGGGGGAGGGCCAGGTCGCTCATGCCGCGGACCCACAGCCAGGTGAACGCGGCCCCCAGCGCCGCGCTGACCAGGAACACCGGCGCCAGCAGCCGCCCGGAGGGGGCGTACTCCATCAGCGCCATCCCCAGCGCGAACAGGCCGGGGATGAGGAGTGTCCCGCCCGCCTGGCTCACCGCCCACGCGATCAGGACCACCCCCAGTACCGCCACGGGGAACCGGGGCAGGTAGGAACCGGGTAGCAGGACCAGCACCCCGAAGATCGCGTACGGCAGGAGGACCTCGCCCGGGTTGACGACGTGGTGCGCCAGCCCGAGGAGCGCCAGCACCGCCAGCCTGCGCAGCAGCACCACCCGGGGGCCTGCGGTCCGCTCGGCCGCCGACCTCAGGAACAGCACGAAGCTCAGCCCGAACAGGAAGGAGAAGATCGGGTAGAACCTGCCCTGCATCAGGTTCTCGACGACCCAGTCGACGGCGCCGCGCTCGGCGCGTGGCGCGTGCCGCTGCGTGTGCTGCCAGGTGTTGACCAGCATGATCCCGCACAGCGCGAAACCCCGGAGCGCGTCGAGCTCGTGAAGTCTTCGGGTCATGGGAACTAGACGTACCACCATCGGGTGGGTCCCGCACCGCTGGGCACGGCCTCTTTCGGCGAGCCGACCCGGAAGGTCCTTCCGGCGACCCGGACCCGGCGCCCCGGACCCGTGGCCTTCCCGGCAAACCGGACCCGGTGGCCCGGACCCGGTGGCCCGTGCCCGCCCCGGCCCGCCGATCGCCGCCGATCACCGCCGGTGCGGGCCGCGCCGGTCGTCGGACGCCGCCGCCGGTCAGCGGGCCGGGGCGGTGACCGGGCTGCCGGGCGGCGGGGAGGTGCCGTCTCCGTCCGTGCCGGGCCGGGCGGCCATGCGGACGGGAAGGCCCCGGCCGGCCACGGCGGCGTGAACGGCCTCGGCCAGCCGGCGGTACTCCGCGGCCCTCCCGGAACTCGCCCGGTAGGCGAGCCCGATGGTCCGGCCCGGCGCCGGGGCCCGGAAGCGGCGCAGCGCCAGCCGGGCGTGCTTGCCCGTCTCCACCGGCACCGCCGACTCCGGGATCAGGGTCACCCCGAGGCCGCCCGCGACCAGGTGGACCAGGGTCGGCAGACTGGTCGCGTAGGTCGCCGCGGTGGCCCGCGCGCCGACCTCGCGGCAGATGTCCATCGCCTGTTCCCGCAGGCAGTGCCCCTGGTTGAGCAGGACGATGTCCAGGTCCTTGAGCACGTCGCGGGCCAGCGGGCCGCTCTGCCGCGCCAGCGCGTGGTCCTGCGGGACGGCGAGCAGGAAGTCCTCGTGGTAGAGAGGCACCTCCACCAGGCCGGTCGTCTCGGTCGGCAGCGCCAGCAGCACCATGTCCAGCCGGCCCTCGCGCAGCTCTTCCACGATCGTCTCGGTCTTCGCCTCGTGCACGGTGAGCTTGAGCAGCGGGAACGCCTGCCCGAACATCGGCAGCAGCACCGGCAGCACGTACGGCGCCACCGTGGGGATCACCCCCAAGTGGACCGGGGTGCTGAACGGCTCCCGGCTGTGCGCCGCCTCGCCCATCAGGTCGTCCACCGCCTTGAGCACCCGCGCGGCGTGGACGGCCACCTGCTCGCCCGTAGGGGTCAGCAGCACCTTCCTGGTGGTGCGTTCCAGTAACCGTGTGTGCAGGGTCTCCTCCAGTGCCGACACCGCGCTCGACAGTGCCGACTGGCTCATCCGGAGTGAGTGGGCCGCCTCCCGGAAGTGCAGGTGCTCGGCCACCGCGAGGAAGGCGCGCAGCTGGGCGAGGGTGGGTGCGGGATCACTGATAGGAAACACCTCTCAGAGTCGTCTGTCCGATCGATTTAGCGGATCAATGGTAGATGCGAGAGAGTGGGGCCCGACAACGACGTCCTCCCGAAAGGAGTTCCGGACTTGCTCACCGTCGGTGACCAGTTTCCCGAGTTCGAACTGACCGCCTGTGTCGACCTGGACGCGGACAAGGCCTTCGCGGAGATCAACCACAAGTCCTACGAGGGCAAGTGGAAGGTCTACTTCGCCTGGCCGAAGGACTTCACTTTCGTGTGCCCCACCGAGATCGCCGAGTTCGGCCGGCTGAACGAGGAGTTCGCCGACCGCGACGCCCAGGTGCTGGGTTTCTCGGTCGACTCCGAGTTCGTCCACCACGCCTGGCGCAAGAACCACCCCGACCTGCGTGACCTGCCCTTCCCGATGCTGTCGGACGTCAAGCGGGAGCTCTGCGAGGAGCTCGGCATCCTCGGCAAGGACGGCGTCGCCCAGCGCGCCACCTTCATCGTCGACCCGAACAACGAGATCCAGTTCACGATGGTGACCGCGGGTTCGGTCGGACGCAACGTCAAGGAGGTGCTGCGGGTCCTCGACGCGCTCCAGTCGGACGAGCTCTGCCCGTGCAACTGGAACAAGGGCGAGGCGGGCCTGGACGCCCAGCAGTTGCTGGCCGGCGCCTGATGTCGATCGACAACCTCAAGGGTGCCCTTCCCGACTTCGCGAAGGACATCAAGCTCAACCTGGGGTCGCTGATCACGACCTCCTCGCTGAGCGAGCAGCAGCTGTGGGGGACGCTGCTCGCCTGCGCGACGGCCACCAAGTCGCCCTGGGTGATCACCGAGATCTCCGCCGAGGCGGCCGGCATCCTGTCGGCCGAGGCGTTCAAGGCGGCCCGCGCCGCCGCGGCGATCATGGCGATGAACAACGTCTACTACCGGTCCATGCACCTGATCGGTGACGAGACGTACGCGACCATGCCCGCCAAGCTCCGCATGTCGATCATCGGGAACCCCGGCGTCGACAAGACGGACTTCGAGCTGTGGTCGCTGGCGGTCTCCGCGATCGGCGGCTGCGGCCGGTGCCTGGAGTCGCACGAGCAGGTGCTGCGCCAGGCGGGCATGCCCCGCGAGCAGATCCAGGAAGGGATCAAGATCGCGGCGGTCGTCAACGCCGTCGCGACGGTCCTCGACTCCGAGGCGGCCCTGGCCTCGGTCTGATCGCCGCACCCGGGCCCGGGGTCCCGGGTTCCGGCCGCAGGAGGATCCGGCCTCCCGCGGCCGGAACCGGGCCCCGGGCCCGTTCCGCTTTCCGGGACGGTCTCCGGGGCCGGTCAGGGTTCCGGGGCTGTCCCGGGTTCTGGGGCCGGTCAGGGTTCCGGTCCGGTTTCCGGGTCCGCTCCGGCTTCCGGGGCCGGTCCTTTCCCGGTTCCGTTCCGGTCTCCGGGTTCCGGTCTCCGGGTTCCGGGCTCAGGATTCGTCGTCCCGCGCCAGGTTCCGGTAGGCGGGCCGCAGCAGGTCGAGGAGCGGGATGTGCCGCGCCTTGACCGGCGGCGCGTCCAGGACGCGCAGCAGCAGGTCGGACGGCGTGTCGGGCAGCGCCATCCGGTCGCGGAGCCGGGCCGGTGAGGCACCCGGACGGTAGAAGTCGGCCAACCGGTCGGCGAACGGCTCGTCGGCCACGTCGAACAGGCCGGGCCGGGCCGGGCCGTCCCCGCCGGAGGTGCCGCCGGCCGTCTCGCGCAGGGCGTCGAGCAGCGCGTCCCTGGCGATGCCCCGCCAGGCCAGCACCAGGAACGGGTCGTCGTCGAACCGCTCGGCCAGCACGTACAGCACGGCCGACAGGTGCTTGCAGGGGAAGCCCCAGTCGGGGCACGAGCAGTCCATCTCCAGGCCGTACCGGTCGGGGAAGAGCGGCAGCCCGCGCCCGTCGAAGACGTCCTCGATCTCCGGGGGCATCTCCCCGGCGAGCAGCTTCGCGCGGTGCACGGCCTGCGCGGCGAGCGCGCCGGCGAGCTCGCGCCACCGGCCGGCGTCGTAGGCCTCGATCTCCACCCTGACCCGGTACGGGGTGCGCCTGGACCCCTGGACCCGCGCGGTGACCAGCCCCGGACCGATCTCCAGGTCGAGGACCTGGCCGGAGCGCGCGTACGAGCGACCCCGGCCGAGCCTTCCGGCGTCGCAGACGCCCTCGAGGATGTCGATGAACCGGCGCGACCACCACCGCTCGCCGATGGAGCCGCGCCTGCTGCGCACCCGGAGGCCGCCTTCGACCCGGATCGGCCGGGAGGGCTCGAACCATCCCTGCCTGCTCACGACGCCCCCTCCTGCGGCGTAGCGGGACGCGTCCCGGCCAGCCCGGTCACGAGACGGCCTCCGGCCCCAGCCGGAACAGCTCACGCAGCCGGTCGGTGGACAGGCCGGTGATCCAGTCTTCGCCGGTGCCGGTGACGCTCTCGGCGAGCGCCTGCTTGCGTTCGATCATCTCGTCGATCCGCTCCTCCAGGGTGCCGACACAGATGAACTTCCTGACCTGGACGTTCCTGGTCTGGCCGATCCGGAACGCCCGGTCGGTCGCCTGGTTCTCCACGGCGGGGTTCCACCACCGGTCCACGTGGACGACGTGGTTGGCGCCGGTCAGGTTGAGCCCGGTGCCCGCGGCCTTGAGCGAGAGCAGGAACAGCATCGGCTCGTCGTCGTGCTGGAACCGTTCCACCAGCGCGTCACGCTGCCTCTTCGGCAGCCCCCCGTGCAGCCAGAGCACCGGGCGTTCCAGCCGCGCCGCGAGGTACGGCTGGAGCAGCGTGCCGAACTCGGCGTACTGGGTGAACACCAGGGCCTTGTCACCCTCGCTGATGATCTCCTCGGCCAGTTCCTCCAGCCGGGCGAGCTTCCCTGACCGGCCGGCCAGCCGCGAGCCGTCCTTGAGCAGGTGCGCGGGGTGGTTGCAGACCTGCTTGAGCTTCGTCATCGTCGCGAGCACGTTGCCGCGCCGCTCGATGCCGTCGCTGCCCGCGATCTTGTTCATCATGTCCTCGACCACGGCCTGGTAGAGGCTCGCCTGCTCGGGGGTGAGGGTGCACCAGACCTTCATCTCCATCTTGTCCGGCAGGTCGGAGATGATCGTCTTGTCGGTCTTGAGGCGCCGCAGCACGAACGGCCCGGTGGCGCGCCTGAGCGCGGCGGTCGCCGCCTCGTCGCCGTGCCGCTCGATCGGCTCCTGGTACCGCTCCCGGAACCGCCTGGCCGGGCCGAGCAGGCCGGGGTTGCAGAACTCCATCAGCGACCAGAGCTCCGCCAGGTGGTTCTCCACCGGCGTGCCCGTCAGCGCGAACCTGCTCCGGGCCGGAAGCGACCGTACGGCCTGCGCCTGCCGGGCGACGCTGTTCTTGATGGCCTGCGCCTCGTCGCAGACGACCCTCGCCCAGGTGAGAGCGGCCAGCACCTCCCGGTCCCGCAGGGCGGTGCCGTACGTGGTGAGGACGACGTCCGCCCGCTCCACCCGCCGGTCCAGCTCCTCGCCGCGCAGCCGGGAGCCGCCGTGGTGCAGGTAGACGTCCAGCGACGGGGCGAACCTGGCGGCCTCCTTCTGCCAGTTGCTGAGCAGGGACATCGGGCACACCAGCAGCGTCGGCCCCGGCCGGTCGCCCGCCGCGCGCTCGTCGAGCAGCAGCGAGAGGGTCTGCGCGGTCTTGCCCAGGCCCATGTCGTCGGCGAGGATGCCGCCGAGCCCGACCTTCGACATGAAGGCGAGCCAGGAGAGCCCGCGCTCCTGGTACGGCCGGAGCACGCCGTGGAAACCGGCGGGGGTCGTGATCGGTTCGAGGCGGCGGTCGGCCTCCCCGGACAGCAGGTCGCCGAGGAGCCCGTCGGCCTCCACCCCGACGACCGGCAGTTCCTCGTCGCCGCCGTGGACGACCTCCCGGATCAGCTCACCGACCGTCATCTCGCCCGACCGGCGCCGCTCGACCGCCTTCAGGGCGGCGCCGAGCTGGCGGTCGTCCAGCTCGACCCAGCGGCCCCGCACCCGGACCAGCGGCACCTTGAGCCTGGCCAGCTCGGCCAGCTCCTCCTCACTGATCGTCTCGTCGCCGATCGCCAGGTCCATGCGGAAGTCCACCAGCTGGTGCAGCCCGAACCCCTGGTCGGCGGCGGCGCCGGGACCGGTCGGCTGCGAGCGGGCCGTGAGCTTGAGCCCGAGCCTCGTCCGGCCGGCCCAGGCGGGAAGCTGCACGCCGAACCCGGCCGCCTGCAGGAGCGGGGCGGCGTGGCGGAGGAACGCGAACGCCCCCGCCGTGTCGAGGACGAGCTCCGCCGGCCGGGGGCCGCGCAACGCCCTCTCCACCTCGGGGTAGAGCCGGGCCGCCCGGCCGAGGTCCGCCAGCAGCGCCTCGTCGAGCCGGCCGGGAAGCCCGGGGGCGGTCTCGCCCGCCCAGACGAGCGGCGCGGGCAGGTAGAGGCTCGGATCCTCCGATGACTGGACGGCGAACTCCACCCGCCAGCGGGGATCGTCGTCCCGCGGCGGCGCCGGGGGCCCGCCGTACTCCGCGACGAGGTCGGCGGCCGGTGCGGCGCCGGGATCGTCGGCGGGGTCGTCGGCGGGCTCGGTCAGCCGGAAACAGACCCTGACCGGCCCGTCGAGCCGGTGCGCCGACCTGAACCACTCCTGCAGCGGCCCGGTCAGTTCGTCGGCCGCCGTCCGGGTCAGCCCGGGAAGGGCCGCGTTCTCCCCGGTGAGGGCGACCGTCCAGCGGTCGGCGAGGGGGCTGCGCGTCCCCGGCCGGTGCCCGCCGAGCAGGCGTTCGGGGAGCGCACGCCGCACCGCCGCGTCGGACAGGCAGGCCAGGGCCTCGATCAGCACGTGGGCCGAGGGCCGCTCCTCGGCGACGGCCCGGCAGACCGGGGGCATCGCGGCGGCGAGCTCGCGGAAGCGGGCGGCGTAGGGGCCGGTCAGCACCGGACGCCACCGCGCCGCGTACCCGCCGTTCTCGGCGACGAGCTGGGGCAGCACCCGGCCCCGGCGGACCAGGTCACGGGCGTACCCGGCGACGACGGCGAGATACCGCAGGGACTCCCCCGGGGTCGGCGTGCGCGGATCTCCTTGCTGGGACTCACCGGGTTCGTACGCCTCCGGGAAGACCTCATCTGGTTCGTACGCCTCCGGGGGAGGGGCACCGGAGCCGGCGGGAGACCCGGGAGCCTCGTACGTCCGCGCGGGGAGGCGGTCCGGAGCGCCGACGTGGCCGAGCAGGCCCAGCGCCGCACCCGGCTCGACCAGCAGGGCGGGCACCCGCCAGGAACCGATCCTCGGCTGCCGCGCGGTGACGTCCAGACCGGACTCGGGGGAGGGCAGCGGGCCCCGGGCCGAGCCGGGCAGGAGCAGGGTGATCTCCTCGGTGACGGCCTTGCCCGCGGCCGCGGCGGCGGCGTCCCCCCACAGCGCGAGAGCGTCGAGGACGGCCGGGGCCGGAGCCGCGAACGGGTGCGGGCGGACCTTCGCCCGGGAGGTGCTCGCGGTCGGACCGGCCGGATCCTCCGCCCAGACCGCCAGCCCGTCACCCGCCCAGGCCCCGTGGACCACCAGCACCGTCACGCCTCCTCGCCACGCCCCTGGTCACGCCTCCGAAAACCGTAACAGCCGCCGGACACGGAGCGGACCGGGGCGGCGACGCTCTCACCCGGCGCCACCCGGGCCGGGACGGGGTGTCCGCGATCGGCGCGTGGCCGCCGGCGGCGCGCCGACTACGCTGGAGCGCGTGAGCGATCCTCTGGTGGCGCGGATGCGCGGGTTCGGAACGACGATCTTCGCCGAGATGTCGGCGCTGGCGGTGCGGACGGGCTCCATCAACCTGGGGCAGGGATTCCCCGACACCGACGGGCCCGCCGCGATGCTGGAACGCGCGGTGTCGGCGATCCGCGACGGCCGCAACCAGTACCCGCCCGGCCCCGGCGTCCCCGAGCTGCGCCAGGCGGTCGCCGAGCACCGCAAGGCCCACTACGGCCTCGACTACGACCCCGACGGCGAGGTGCTCGTCACCGTCGGCGCCACCGAGGCCATCGCGGCGACGATCCTCGCGTTGTGCGAGCCCGGCGACGAGGTGATCGCCTTCGAGCCGTACTACGACTCCTACGCCGCCTCCGTCGCCCTCTCCGGGGCGGTGCTCCGCCCGGTCACCCTGCGTCCGGTGGGGGGCCGCTTCACCTTCGACCCGGCCGAGCTGCGCGCCGCCGCCGGGCCGCGCACCCGGGCGATCCTGGTGAACTCCCCGCACAACCCCACCGGCACGGTCTTCACCCGCACCGAGCTGGAGGAGATCGCCACGCTGTGCCGGGAGCGCGACCTGGTCGCGGTGACCGACGAGGTCTACGAGCACCTCACCTTCGACGGCGTCGAGCACGTCCCACTGGCCACGCTGCCCGGCATGCGCGAGCGCACCGTGATGATCTCCTCGGCGGGCAAGACCTTCTCGGTCACCGGCTGGAAGACCGGCTGGGTCTGCGGCCCGCCCGGGTTCGTCCGCGCAGTCCAGACCGTCAAGCAGTTCCTCACCTTCACCGCCGCCGCCCCCTGGCAGCTCGCCGCCGCGCACGGCCTGCGCCACGAGCTCGACTGGGTCTCCGCCCTCCGCGCGGACCTGGAGGCCAAGCGCGACCGGTTGACGGCCGGGCTGGCCGCGGCGGGCTTCGAGGTCCACCGCCCCGAGGGCACGTACTTCGTGCAGACCGACATCCGGCCGCTCGGCTTCGCCGACGGCCTCGCCCTGACCCGTGAGCTGCCGTCCCTGGCGGGCGTGGTCGCCATCCCCACCCAGGTCTTCTACGCCCGCCCCGAACGCGGGAGCCACTTCGTCCGGTTCGCCTTCTGCAAGAAGGACGAGGTCATCGATGAGGCGGTGCGGCGCCTGACCCGCCTCGGCGGCGCCGGCTCCTGACCCGTTCCGGTCCTGCCGGGGCGGGGTGAGCCCGCAGGCCGGGCGTACGCGCCGCCCGGCCACGCGAAGGCACCCTGGCGTCTCCCGCGAGGCGCCGGCGGGGACATCGGCGGGGGCGTCGGCGGCCGGTCGGCCCTGCGGCGGTCACTTCCCCAGGCCCTGGAACCTGTTCTCGATGAAGTCGCCCCACGTCTCGTTGATCATCGTCAGCTCGCCGTCCACCATCTTCCACTGCTGGGCCTTGTGCGGCGGATAGGCGAACAGCACCGACGACAGGCGCTTGTAGCCGGCAGGCATGGGCTTGGTGTGCACGCGGTGCGTCGACGGCCGGAATCGCCCGTCGGAGGCGCTCGACAGCATCCGTCCTATGTTGCACAGGACCACGTCGGTCTTGGCGATCACCGGCTCGACCCAGGTGCCGTCATGCAGGATGTACTGCAGGCCCTGGTCGGAGGGGGGAAGCTGGAGACCGAGCATCTGGATCCCCGAGTGCTCGTGCGCCAGCACCTGGCGGTCGCCCACGTCCCTGTAGTGGATCACCCGCAGGTTGGTGGCGTCGCGGGAGAGATCCAGCGCCGGCGTACCGTCCGGCATCATGCCGCGGACGACCTCGCCGAAGAGTGAGATGAGCGTGAAGGCGATGTCGAACACCTCGGTGGCGGAGGCCCCGAACTCCGGGAAGGCACGCAGGACGTCCCCCGCGCCGGGCGGTTGATCGGCGATCATCGCCCCGCTCACGTGAATGAACTCCTTGGGGTCGGGCACGCCCTTGGCCAGGCGGGGAACCTCCGAGTTGTACGGGAAGAACCCGTGCGTGCCGCCGACGGACAGCTGCGGCACGGACGAGTGCTTGTAATCGGCCAGGCTCGGCTCGGTCGACGCGCAGGCCGACGCGAATTCGTTCATCATGTTCTCGACGCGTCGGCCGATGCCGGGGACCTCCGCGGCCATGAAACCCCATCCGGTCAGCTGGGACCTGATGGCCTCGGTGGCGGATTGCATGTCCGCCTCGAGTTCCTGGATTCTTATGATGGGAACGCGACCGCTCAGTTCCATCGGGGGGACTTCCAATGTAACTCCATTTTTTCGTCGGCGATCCTTGTCCGCAGGCTATCTCTTCCGTTGATGCAGTCAAGGAGTCACGACATGATTTCGGAGGAATCATTCCCGGTGCGCGGCGGCGTTTATTACGGGTTCTTACGTCACCCGCCGTACGGCACGCCGACTCCGGGAGGGGGAGTCCATTCCCAGCCGCTCCGCGACCAGGGCCACCTCCGTCCGGTTGGAGCAGTCGAACTTCACCAGCAGGTTCGAGACGTGACGTTTGACGCCGTGGATGGTTATCCCCATGGCCCGGGCGATCTGGTGGTTGCTCATCCCGCGCCGCAGCAGGGCCAGCACGGTGCGCTCGCGCTCGGTCAGCCTTCTGATCGGGTGCGCGGCGGGGCCGGACGCGTCTCCCGCGCCGGTCACCGGCCCGCGCGCCACACCGGACGGGGCGGGCACGTCGCCGCGGAACACCTGCTCGAAGGCGTCGGACAGCCCCACGACGTTGATCTCGTCCCGCAGGAGATATCCGTCCACGCCGTATCTCCGGCCCAGGGACGAGACGACCTCCACGTCCTGTTCCCTTATCGTGGCCAATGTCTTCGGGAAAGCCCGCAGGGGGCCGCCGCCCATAATCTCCGGTAACGCGGTGAGCGGTATCACCGCCAGGTCGAAATCCTCTTCCTCCAGCAGGGCCCTGGCCTCCGCCGCGTTCTGCCCGACCGCGGCCCTGCCCACATTCGGCACTTTCATGAGAAGCGGGGGGAGCCCGTGATAGGAGATGTCGTCCTCGGCGAGCCAGAAGACGGACAGCTCCGAGCGCTGCGAGCCGTTGTCTCCGGGCCGCCGGCTGGAAGGAGGGGCCGGAAACGGATTTCTGGCCTTCGTCACGCTGATATCCATCACATGACCCTCTCTACTGGACCCTCGAACAACGCATTCCGCGGCCGGGCAGGGAGAAGTGGTGCGGGCGTCGTCGAGGGAATGCGACATGCGCTGATCCGTGCGACGGCGCTTCGCGCATCGATCCCGGGCGGCGGTCGCCTGACGTCTGTGCCCCCACCATCCGCCGATTCCCCGTCGGCGGGCGGTGCACAATTCCAGTTTTGGTCCGCCATAAACATGCGGGTCGATGCAATATACGTATATCAAGTATGCCCGGTCAAGCTATCCAACCGCGGGTGCCCCGTCAACCCGCCGATTCAATGTGTGAGAACGGTTCCGATTCCGCGGGGCCTGTCGATTGATCACCCTTTTTCGGCGGGCACCCGCGGCCGCGGATCAGGGCCGCCCACGGCGTCCAACGCCTCCCGCAGGGTGAAGTTCCCGGCGTAGAGCGCCTTCCCCACGACGGCTCCCTCGACCCCCAGGGGCGCCAGCGAGGCGACGGCGCGGAGGTCGTCGAGGCAGGACACCCCACCGGAGGCCACGACGGGGCCGCGGGTGGCGGCGCAGACGTTCTCCAGCAGTTCCAGGTTGGGCCCCCGCAGGGTGCCGTCCCTGGTGATGTCGGTGACGACGTACCGTGCGCACCCCGCCGAGTCCAGCCGGGCCAGGGTCTCGTAGAGCTCGCCGGCGTCCCGGGTCCAGCCGTGGCTGCGCAGGGTGGTGCCGCGGACGCTCAGCTCGACGGCGACCCGATCGCCGTGCCGGGCGATGACGTCCGCGACCCACCCGGGGCTCTCCAGGGCGCCCGTGCCCAGGACCACCCGGGTGCAGCCGGTGGCCAGGGCCGCGGCCACGGCGTCGTCGTCGCGGAGGCCGCCGCACAGTTCGGTCCTGACGTCGAGGGCCCCGACCACCTGCGTGATCACTTCCCTGTTGGTCCCGGTGCCGAAGGCGGCGTCGAGGTCGACCAGGTGTATCCACTCGGCCCCCGCGCGCTGCCAGGCGAGCGCCGCGGCGAGCGGGTCGCCGTACCAGGTCTCGGACCCGGACTCGCCGCGTACGAGGCGGACGGCCTGGCCGTCCCGGACGTCGACGGCGGGAAGCAGGGTCAGGCGCTGGGTCGGCATTCGGCACCTCGGAGGCTCGTCGGCGGGGTCGGCCGTGACCGCGTGGGCAGGCGCGGCCCTCGTGCGGGTGACGTCTCCCCGCGGCGGCCGGCCAGGTCCCGTGGCGCATGCGGAATCGCCGTTGCACATTTCCGGTGACGAAGTAAGCGTTGATCCGGCGATCGGCGGAGAAATCACTTCATTATGCGACTCCAGGTGATTGTGTAAAGTGAACTTCCGGCTACCCCCATGGTTTACTTGTGCCGCACTCCCGGCGCTGGGACGCTTGCCCAAGCGCCGACCGGGAAAGACGGTCCACGTTGTCCCGCAGGGGAGGAATGGTGCCGTTCCACGGTCACGGGCTCCACATTCGGACATCCGCCTCACAAGACGTCGCCATGGTCTGGTTCCCCTTTCGCGCGTACGCGCCGGTCTTCCGGCCCCCGCCCTGCGGAAACCGTGGCCTCCCCCCCGACGCGGGGGAAGATCCGGTGCGCGGGCGTGCCCGGGGCGACCGGGCGTGAGGCACCCGCCGGTGCGCGGCCCCCGCCGTGCCCCCGATCCGGTGGCAGGCGCGGCCCCGCCCGTCGCGGTCATCTCCAGTCCCCGTCGCGCCGACCACGAAGGAGACGGCACGTCGTGAAACGCCGGATGATCGTGTGCGACCTCGACGGGACGCTGCTGAACTCCTCCGGCCTGGTGTCGGAACGCACCCGCGTGGCGGTGCACCGCGCGCGGAGCGCGGGGCACGTCTTCGCCATCGCGACGGCGCGACCGGTTCGTGACACCCGGCACGTGGCCGTGGCGCTCGGCAACGAGACCGTAGCGGTCTGCGGGAACGGCTCCATCACCTTCGACTTCGTCCGGGACGAGGTGGTCGACTACCACCCGCTGGCCGAGACGCACGTCGCGGAGGCGCTGGCGGTCCTGCGCGGCCGGCTCCCGGGCGTCCGGCTGGGGGCGGAGTGCCGGCTGGAGCTGGTGCTGGAGGACTCCTTCGAACTGCCCCCGGCCCTGTCGCGCAGCGCGCGGCGGGTGCCGCGACTGGAGGAGGCGATCGACCGGCACAACGTCGGCAAGCTCATGGTGCAACTGGAGGGGACCGCCCGCCACTACTACGAGGGCGTGCGCCGGATCCTCGCCGGATGCGAGGTCACCATCTCGGCGGACGTGTTCTGCGAGGTGATGCGCGCCGGCGTCACCAAGGCGGCCGCCCTGGAGGTGATGGCGGGGCGACTCGGGTTCGCCGGCGACGACGTGATCGCGTTCGGCGACATGCCGAACGACCTTCCCATGCTGACCTGGGCGGGTACGGCGGTGGCCGTCGCGAACGCCCATCCGGCGGTGCTCGCCTCGGCCGACGAGGTGACGGCGTCCAACGACGACGACGGCGTCGCCGCGTGGCTGGAGCGACTGACCGGACACCACTGACCGGTGCCCGCCGATCCGGCGGGCCACGTGTCCCGGCACCTGCCCGAGGAGTGTCGATGCCTGCCTGAACAGTGTTCGCCACGGGTGCCGCTGGAACCGAGACCCGACCGGTGATGACTCGGCCTGCGGAGGTAGGCCCCGGGCCCGTGCCAGACGCGGGCGTTCGATCTGAGAGGTGCGCCATGCCCCGACCGTCCGCCGCTCGACTACTCGCCATCTGCTTGCTGCTGTGTTCGCTCACGGCCTGCACGACCACGGGGAACGGCGCCGCCGCGGGCCCGGCCTCCGGCAAGGACGGCGCCGCCGCTTCGAAGATCGCCGTCGGAGTGGCCTACAGCCGCGGCGGGCGCGGCGACAAGTCCTTCAACGACTCCGTGGGGGCCGGAGTGGACCGGGCGAAGGCGGAGCTGGGCGTGCCGGTCAAGGAACTCAGCCCCAACGCGGCCGGGTCGGACCTGGAGGAGGTCCTGCGACTGCTCGCGGAGACGGGCCACAACCCCGTCCTGGCCGTCGGCTTCTTCTACGCCCAGCCCCTGACGAAGGTCGCGCCGGCCTTCCCCCGCACCCAGTTCGTCATCATCGACGACGCGACGGTGAAGCTGCCCAACGTCACCAACGTGGCGTTCAGGGAGGAGGAGGCGAGCTACCTGGTCGGAGCGGCGGCGGCCCTCAAGTCGGCCACCGGGCGGATCGGTTTCATCGGCGGCGTGCAGACGCCGCCCCAGGAGAGCTTCCTGGCCGGATACGCGGCCGGTGCCCGGAAGATCAACCCCAAGATCCACCTCTCCAGCGTGTTCATCACCCAGCCGCCCGACTTCAGTGGATTCTCCTCCCCGGACAAGGCCCAGGAAGCGGCCCGCGGGATGTACGACAGCGGCGCCGACATCGTCTATCACGCCGCCGGCGCCTCCGGGCTCGGCGTCTTCCAGGCGGCCAAAGCGGCGGGCAAGTGGGCGATCGGGGTCGACGTGGACCAGCGCAAGACGGTCGACCCGGAGCTGGCCGACGTGATCCTCACCAGCGCCACCAAGGAACTCGACGTCGCGGTGCTGCGCGTCATCCAGGAGGCGGCGGCCGGCAAGGCGGTCTACGGGCTGCGCGAATTCGGGCTCAAGGAGGAAGGGGTGGCCTACGCCACGAGCGGCGGTGGCATCAGCGACATAGCGCCGCGCCTGGAGGAGATCCGCAAACAGATCATCTCCGGCCGGATCACCGTGCCCGCCGTCCCCTAGCCGGTCCACGTGCGTCGGCGGCACAGCCACCGGGGCGATTCTGGAGGCCCGATGTCCCCTCACGCCACTTCCGAACCCGGGCGACCTCCGCTCGTCGAGCTCCGCCACATCAGCAAGCGCTACCCGGGCGTCGTCGCCAACCGCGACATGAACCTCGTCGTCCACCCGGGTCAGATCCACGCTGTGGTGGGGGAGAACGGGGCCGGCAAATCGACGCTCATGCGGATCCTGTACGGAGAGGAGCAGCCCGACGGCGGCGAGATCCTGCTGAACGGCGAACCGGCCCGGCTGCGTTCACCCGCCGACGCCATCGCGGCCGGCATCGGGATGGTCCACCAGCACTTCATGCTCGCCGAGAACCTGACCGTCCTGGAGAACGTGATCCTCGGAGCGGAGACGTCACGGTGGGGCCTGCTCGACCGCCGCTCGAGCAGACGGGTCCTGCGGGAGGTGAGCGAGCGTTACGGTCTCGACGTCGATCCCGACGTCACCGTCGAGCGGCTGGGCGTGGGCCAGCGGCAGCGGGTCGAGATCCTCAAGGTCCTGTACCGGGGCGCCCGCGTCCTGATCTTCGACGAGCCCACCGCGGTGCTGGTGCCCGACGAGGTGCGGGCCCTGTTCGAAAGTCTCGCCGGACTGCGCGAGCGGGGACTGGCCGTCATCTTCATCTCCCACAAGCTCGACGAGGTGCTCGCCGTCTCCGACCACATCACGGTCATCCGCGCCGGCACCTCGGTGGGGGACTTCGCCACCTCCGAGGCCGACTCCCGCCTCGTCTCCCGGCTCATCATCGGAGGCGAGCTGCCGGCGCCCGCGACCCGCGACCGCACCGGGGGCGGGCAGGTCGCCCTGCGGCTGCGCGGCCTGAGGACCGACGCCGTCACGGAGGCGACCCTGGAGGTGGCCCGGGGGGAGATCCTGGGCATCGCGGGAGTCGAGGGCAACGGACAGTCCGAGCTCATCGAAGCGATCATGGGAATCCGCGGGACCTCGGCGGGCTCGGTGCACATCACGGGCCGGGACGCGACCCGCCTCGACACGCGTCACCGCCGGCGGTTGGGGCTGGCGTGCATCCCGGAGGACCGCCACCGCCAGGCGCTGGCGCTGCCCGCGACACTGTGGGAGAACATCATGCTCGGCAGCGGGGAACTGCGACGCCGCAGCCGGTGGCGGGTCGACCGGAAGGCGGCCCGGGACGTCACCGGTGAGCTCATCGCCCGGCTCGGCGTCAAGGCGCCGTCTCCCGACGTACCCGCCGCCGCGCTGTCGGGAGGCAACCAGCAGAAGCTGGTCGTCGGCAGAGAGCTCGGCGGCCGGCCCGCGGTGCTGCTGGCCGCCCACCCCACCCGCGGCGTGGACGTCGGCGCCCAGGCCGTCATCTGGGAGCTGCTGCGCGACGCCAGGGACGGCGGCCTGGCGGTCCTGCTGGTCAGCGCCGACCTCGACGAGGTGCTCGGCCTGAGCGACCGGGTGCAGGTCATGCTGCGCGGAAGACTGAGCGCCGCCGTCCCCGCCGGGGAGCTGACCCCGCAGCGCCTCGGCCGGCTGATGACGGGAACCGAGACGGAGCCCGCCGACCCGGCGGTGGAGGTCCGATGAGACCCGCGCGGGCACCGGGCCGGGGAGTGCCGGGCACGCTCGCCGTCCCGGCGCTCGCACTGCTGATCGCCCTCACGGTCACCGCGGCGCTGCTCGCCGCGGTGGGCGCCTCGCCGGGGCGGACCTACCTGACCATGCTGGAGTTCGGGCTCCGGCCGGACTCGCTCGTCTCCGCGGTCAACCGGTCGACCATCTACTTCTTCGCCGGTCTCGCCGTGGCCGTCGCCTTCCGGATGAACCTGTTCAACATCGGGGTCGAGGGCCAGTACCGCATCGCGGCGCTGCTCGCCGCGGCGGCCGGCGCGGCCGTCGACCTGCCCGGCCCGCTGCACCTCACCGTCGTGTGCCTGGTCGCCATGCTCACCGGCGCCGTGTGGGCCGGCATCGCCGCCGTGCTGCGGACATGGCGCGGAGTCTCCGAGGTGCTGTCCACGCTCCTGCTGAACTACGTCGCCACCGCCGTCATCGCCTACCTGCTGGCCGAGGTGTTCGCGGCCGACAGCGTCACCGGCTCCACACCCGAGCTGCCACCGTCGGCACGCCTGCCCGTACTCGACGGCCTGCCGGCCCTCTTCGGGCTCCCGCTCCCCGCAGGCGTGCACCTCGGCGGGGCCGCACTGGGGGCGGTCGTCTTCGGCGTGGTCGTGCACTGGGTGCTCACCCGCACGCTGTACGGCCACGACCTGAAGATCAGCGGGCTGAATCCGACGGCGGCGCGCGCTCACGGCATCGACCCGCGCCGCATGATCCTCATCACCATGCTCGTCTCCGGTGGGCTGGCCGGGCTGGCCGGGCTGCCGGACCTGCTGGGGAACACCTACCGCTACGGCATGGACTTCCCCTCCGGCGCGGGATTCACCGGAATCGCCGTCGCCCTGCTCGGCCGCAACACCCCCCTCGGCATCGCGCTGTCCGCCCTGCTCTTCGGCTTCCTGGAGCGTTCGGCACTGATCCTGGACATCCAGGGCATCCCCAAGGAGATCGTCACGATCATGCAAGGCGTCATCGTGATCAGCGTCGTGGTCGCCCACGAGGTGGTGCGCCGCATGGAGCGCAGGCGCACCGCCCGGCTCGTGCGCGAGGGGACGTCCCCGGCCGCCTCCGAACCGGCGGGACCCGCCGCATGAGCGCGACGATCCCGCGACTCCCGCGACTCCCGCGACTCCCGCGGCGCCGGTGGTCCCGGTGGGCCCGGCGGCCCCGGGTCTGGGTGCCGGCCGCGGTCGTCGTCCTGCTCGCGATGTCGGCGATCAGGACCTTCGGCGGAACCGAGGCGCTCACCGGATCCGGCGTCGTGAGCACCGCGCTCCGTCTGGCGGTCCCCATCGGGCTCGCCGGTCTGAGCGGCCTGTGGAGTGAGCGCGCGGGCGTCGCCAACCTCGGCATCGAAGGCATGATGATCATCGGGACCGTGTGCGGGGCCTGGGCCGGCTACACGCACGGCGTCTGGGCCGGTGTGCTGGCCGGTGTGCTGGGCGGCGTCGCCGCGGGCCTGCTCCACGCCGTCGTCACGGTGACCTTCGGGGTGGACCAGGCGGTCTGCGGCATCGCCATCAACATCCTGGCGGTGGGAGTGGCGCGCTTCCTGTCCGTCATCGCCTTCAGCGACCTGCCCGGAGCGGGGGCCACCCAGTCACCTCCCGTCAAGGGCGTGATCGGCACGGTCAGCGTGCCGCTCCTGGCGGGCGGCTGGGGCACGCCGGACATACTCGGACAACTCGAACAGAGCCGCTGGTTCCTCATCTCCGACGTCAGCGGCATCCTGCGGGGACTGCTCCACGAGGTCTCCTGGTTCACCCTGCTCGCCGTCGCGCTGATCCTGGGCAGCGTCCTGGTGCTCTGGCACACCGCCTTCGGGCTGCGCCTGCGCTCCGCCGGCGAGCATCCCGCCGCGGCGGACTCACTCGGGGTCCGGGTCCACCTGATGAGGTACTGCGGGGTGCTGGTGTCCGGCGGGCTCGCCGGACTCGCCGGGGCCTACCTGGTCACCGTCTCCTCCAACGTCTACCGGGAGGGGCAGACCGGTGGCCGGGGCTTCATCGGGCTCGCGGCCATGATCTTCGGCAACTGGCGGCCGACCGGAACGGCCGGCGGAGCCCTGCTGTTCGGGTACGCCGACGCCCTGCAACTACGTCAGGCGGCCGCCATGCACACGCTGCTGCTCCTGGCCGCCGTGCTGCTGTGGACGGCGGCGATCGTCGTCCTGCGCCGGCGCCCCCGGCTGGCCGCGGCCCTGGCACTGCTGGGCGCGATCGCCCTGGCGGTCTTCCAGACCACCGACTCGATCCCCACCCAGCTCATCTACGCCACGCCCTACCTCACCACCCTCCTGGTGCTGGTCACGATCGCCCAACGGCTCCGCATGCCGGCCTACGTCGGCATCCCCTACCGACGAGGAGACAGCTGAGCACATGACAGCCGAGCAGGAAGCCCGCCTGATGGCGTACGCCGACCGCTGGTCCGCCTCCCCCGGACAGCGGGTGACCCTGCACGCCGGCGGCCCACCCGGAACCGCGACCGTCGACCTCGTGGATCTCGTCCGGGAAACCGTCCTCACCCCGGCCTCGTCCGTCCCCGTCGAACCACGACCCGTGCAGACCGGTTCCCACCTGGAGGCACCCTCGGTGCCGATACCGGCCACGGGAAGCATCGCCCTATGGGTGCGTCCCCACCACCTCGGCGCGCGCCAGGTCGTGGCGGAACTGGGCACCCGGAGCTGGCGGCTGCTCCTCGTCCTGGACGAGCAGGGGGGAGCCGAGGTGACCGTCGGCACGCTCCCGGGCCGGGTACGCGTCCGGGTGCCCTCCGCCGCCCGGCCGGGGGCATGGTCCCTGCTCGTGGCGGCCTGGGAGGCGACACCGGCCACGACCACCGTCCACCTGACCGCCGCCGCCGGCGGCGGGGTGCGGGACGGCGGCGTGGCGGGGGCCGGCGCACACGGTGCGGACCTGCCGCCGCCGCCCGCGACCGGGACGCTGCGGATCGGAGCGGGCCCCGGCCACGGCGACCGGTACGCCGGACGCGTCGCCCTGCCCATGCTGACCAGGAGCCTGCTCACCGCGACCGGATGCGCACCCCTGCTCGACCTGACCACGGGAGGCGACCTGGTCGAGCACGTCGGCGGGGACGTCGTGGCCCTGTGGGACGCCTCCGCCGACCCGGGAGCCCCCCTCGTCCCCGACATCGGCGGCGACGGCCATCACGCCCGCGCCGTCAACCGGCCGCTGATGGGGCTGATCGGTCCCGGCGGCGACGCCGGGGGCCCCGCCGCCCGCACCGCCGTCCAGCTGAGTCCCGAGGACCTCGACGACGCGCGCTGGCCGGAGACGTGCGCGCTGACCGTCCCCGACGAGACGGCCTCCACCGTGCTGGGCATCCGCCTGCGCACCCGGAGCCAGTCCTTCGTCGTCCCGCTGATCGTCCGCCCCCCGGACCGGCGTCGCGGGCCGGCGTCCCGCCCGATCGCGGTGATCCTGCCCACCTTCACCTACCTGGCCTACGCCAACCACCGCCAGTCCAGTGAGGCCGAGTACTTCGGGGACTACTCGCGGGTGACCACCCGCCGGATCACGCTCTCCCCGACGGACGTCTACCTCAACGAGCACCGGGAGCTCGGCCTGTCCCTGTACGACAGCAGGCTGGAGGGCGGCGCCGTCCACCATTCCTCGGGGCGTCGCCCCGTACTGAACCACACCGCCGACTACCGTTGGTGGATGACCGGGGCGCCGCGGCACTTCTCCGCCGACATCCTGCTGCTGCGCTGGCTGCGCTCGGAGGGGTTCGCCTTCGACGTCCTCGCGGACGAGGACGTGCACGCGGGCGGAGCCGGCCTGCTCGCGGGCTACCGCGTCGTCCTGACCGGCAGCCACCCCGAGTACGTCAGCGCGCCGGAGCGCGAGGCCGTCAGCGCGTACGTGTCCGGCGGCGGGCGGCTGATGTACCTGGGCGGCAACGGATTCTACTGGGTGACCGGCGTCGATCCCCGCCACCCGAACGCCATCGAGGTCCGCCGCCGCGGCACCGGTGACTGGTGGGACAACGAGCCCGGTGAGGACGTCCTCACCTCCACCGGCGAGCCCGGCGGACTCTGGCGCCACCGGGGCCTCCCGCCGCAGGAGCTCCTCGGCGTCGGCTTCGCCGCCCAGGGCTGGGGCCCGGCACCCGGCTACACCCGCCTGCCCGACAGCCGCCGTGACGAGGCGGCCTGGGTCTTCGCCGGTGTCGAGACGGACACCGTGGGCCGCTACGGGCTCGCGCTCGGCGGCGCCGCCGGAGACGAGATCGACCGCGCCGCACCGGAGCTCGGCACCCCGCCCGGCACCCTGCTGCTCGCGACGTCCGCGGGCGCGCACAGCCACCACTACCTGGCCGCCGCGGAGGACTCCTCACCGGGCGGGGACACCGTCCGCGCCGACATGACCCTGCGCCGGCTCGGCAACGGCGGCGCGGTGTTCTCGGTCGGATCCATCAACTGGGTCGCCAGCCTCGCCTGCCGCGACGGTGACGTCAGGCGCGTCACCCGAAACGTCCTGTCCCGATTCCTGTTGCCCGACGCCCCGTGACGAGGAGTGACATGGCCACCGCCGGCGCACCGCGCGACGACCACCCCTATCCCCGCACCTGCGGGGACCTCACCGACGAGCATCTGTCCATGCCCGCGGAAGCCCTCGCGGCGATAGCCCGCCACCCTCTCACCGTGCACCCGGACACCAGCGCGCTCTATCACCACCTGGCCCGGGAGATGGCCGACGAACTGCGGGAGAACAACCTGCGCGGGGAACCCACCCGCTGGATCCTCCCCGTCGGCCCCAAGGCGCAGTACCCCATCCTCGCGCGCATCTGCAACCAGGAGCGGATCAGCTGGGCCGACGCGTTCGCCTTCCACATGGACGAGTTCCTCGACTGGCAGGGCCGGCCCGTGGACCCGTCCCACCCCTTCAGCTTCCGCGGCTACTGCGACCGCAACCTCTACCGGCTGCTCGACCCGGACCTGAGGCCCGACCCCGGGAACGTCGTCTACCCCGACGTGTTCGACCCCGACGCCTACGCCGAACGCCTGCGGCGGGAAGGAGGAGCCGACACCTGCTTCGCGGGCTTCGGCTACCGAGGGCACCTGGCCTTCAACGAACCGCCGACGACCCGCTGGCACCACTACGGCGTCGAGGAGTTCGCCGCCTCCACCACGCGGATCGTCCCCCTGCTGGAGGACACGATCGTGGCCCACTCCCACCGGGTGACCGGCGGCTACACCCAGGCCATCCCGCGGATGGCCGTCACCGTGGGGATGTCGGAGATCCTCTCCGCCCGCAGGCTGCACCTCATCACCGACGGGGGTGCCTGGAAACGCTACATCGTGCGGGTCCTCCTGCTCACCACCGAACCCGACGTCACGCTTCCGGTCACCCTGGCGCACCGGCACCCCAATGTGCACGTCACCGTGGACGCCGACAGCATCGCACCGTGCGCACTGGGGCTCGACTCGTGACCGTGCTCGCCGTCGGCGCCTACACCCTGGATCTCTACATGTTCGGCGACCACCTGCCGGCGACCGGTGAAAGCGTCGACGCCTGCGACTACGCCACCGCGCACGGCGGCAAGGCGGCGAACGTGGCGGTCGCCTCCGCCCGGCTGGGAGCCCCCACCCGCTTCGTCGGCTGCCTGGGAGACGACGCCGACGGACCGGCGGCGCTGGCCGCGCTACGGGCCGACGGCGTCGAGGTCGGCGACTGCGCCACGGCCGACGGCGTCCCGACCGGACGCAGTTTCGTCTACGTCGACAGGCACGGCCGGCAGATCGTCATGACGTGGCCGGGGGCCGCGAACCTGCTCCCCGTCTCCCGGGCGGCCGCCACGGCCGCCGGCCTGCCGGATGGTTCGGTGCTCGTGCTCCAGGGGGAGATCCCCGTGGCGACCTCGTCCGCGGCGGCGGCCGCGGCCCCGCCCGGCGCGCGCGTCGTGCTCAACCCCAGCCCGCCCGGACCGTTCCTCGGCGACACCGGGGAGGAACTGCTCGGCCGGGCCGACGTACTGGTGCTCAACGAGGGCGAGCTGTCCGCGCTGACCACCGGCGCGACCGGCGCCCGCACCGGGCGGGCGGGGCCGGGGCGGGGGAGCACCGCCGGCCTCTCCCCGGTGGAACTGCTGCGCCTCGGAACCAGGGGACGCACCGTGATCGTCACCTGTGGGGAACGCGGCGCCGAGATCACCGACGACCACGGCACCACGCTGGTCGGCGCACCCCGGGTGGACGCCGTGGACACGACCGGCGCGGGCGACGCCTTCACCGGTGCCCTGGCGGCCGCCCTCCGCGGCGGCGCGAGCCTGGCGCAGGGAGTCCGGCTCGCCTGCCGGGTGGCGGCCGTCTCGGTCACGCGCCGCTTCTGCGCTCCCAGCTACCCGTCCGCCTCGGAGCTCGGCATCGCCCCGCTGCGCGGTCCGTCCGAGCGGGGGAGACCCGGGTGACACGGCGAGATCCCACCCCGGCGTACGGGGACGTGACCGGCGCCGCTCCGCGCCGCCGCCGGGTCGTGTTCGACCACGACGGCGCGCCGGACGACCTGCTGTCCCTCCTCCTGCTGACCCGGTACGACCACGTCGACCTGCGGGGAGTCGCCGTCACCCCGGCCGACTGCCTCCTGGAACCGGCCCTGTCGGCCACCCGCAAGATCCTCGACCTGGTGGGCAGGGACGTGCCGACGGCCGCGGGCGTGCTGCCCGGACGCAACCCGTTCCCCCTCGCCTGGCGGATCGACGCCCTGCGGGTGGACGCGCTGCCCGTGCTCAACCAGAAGGACCACGACACCACCCGCGCGGACCGGCCTGCGGCGCACGAACAGCTCGCCACCTGGCTGATGCGGGCCCCGGCCCCGGTCACCGTGCTCGCCACCGGTCCGCTGACCAATCTCGCCCGGTGCCTCGACGACCACCCGCGGATCGAGTCCCGCATCGAGGAGGTGGTGTTCATGGGCGGTGCCCTCGACGTCACCGGCAACGTCAACCAACCGGGTCACGACGGCACCGCGGAATGGAACGTCTTCTGGGACCCCGGCGCCGTCAGGCGCGTCTTCGACGCGGCCGTCCCCATCACGATGTTCCCCCTGGACGTGACCGACCGCGTGCCGGTGACCCCCGACCTCGCCCGTGCCTTCGGCCGCCACTACGGCCACCCCGTCAGCGACCTCGCCGGATCGCTCCTCGCGCTGACGTTCGGCACCCTGGAGACCACGAGCCTGCCCTACTGCTGCTGGGACAGCCTCACCACCTCCTACCTCGCCGAGCCCGGCATCTGCACCTTCGAGACGGTGCACTGCGACGTGATCACCCGGGGGGAGAGCCAGGGACGCGTCGTCCGGCGCTCCGGCGGGCGTGCCGTCAGATGCGCCCGCACGGTCGACTCCGGCCGCTTCCACCGGCACCTGCTCACCATGCTCACCCCGGGGCCCACCCCGGTGCCCACCCCGGGCGGGCGTCAGGCATCCCCGGCCCGGCGGGCGGACGTCGGCCCGGCGGGCGAGCGCGGCGGTTAGGGAAGGGGAGGCGGTCAGCGAGGGGGAGGCGCCGCGGAGCCGCCGGGAGCGCGCATGGCGAGGCCCCGGAGCGCGAGGTCGATCATGCCGGTGTCACCGGTGGAGGAGTCCGCCAGGCGGCGGAGCCCGGCGGCGTCCAGCCAGCGCGCCTCGACGAACTTGTCCCGCTCGATCCGGGGCCGGGTTAGGTCACCGGTGACCGTGGCGAGCACGTCGATCTCGCGTCTGCGCGCGCCGTCCCCTCCGTCACCGCCGCCCCAGTCGAAGACGTCCACCACGCCGTCCACCCGGACCAGGCGCCATCCCGTCTCCTCCGCAATCTCCCGGGCGAGCGCCACGCACAGGGTCTCCCCCTCCTCGACGTGCCCGCCGACGATGTCCCAGCACCCGGGGAAGAGCCGCACGTGGGGTGCCCGCCGTTGCAGGAACACCTCGCCGAGCGGGTTGACCAGGACGGCGCCCACCACGCACCGGGCCCCCGCCGCCGACGCCTCCCGCTGTATCCGCGCGAACTCCCGTGGATGCGGAGCGCAGCCGACGGCATCCCCGATGCCCCCGGTGCCCCCGGTGTCCCCACTGCCCCCGCTGCCCGCGCTCACCGGCCCGCCGCTCATGCCGACCGCTGGTGGGCGTAGTAGGTCGCGTACAGGGCGGCGAACGCGCCGCCGCGGCGCAGCAACTCGTCGAAGCCACCGTCCTCGGCGATCACACCCTCGCGGAGCACCAGGACGCGGTCGGCCCGCCGGATCGTCGACAGCCGGTGGGCGATCACCAGCACGGTACGGCCCTCGAACAGCCGGAACAGCGCGTCCTGGATGCCCCGCTCGGTCAGCGGGTCGACGCTGGCCGTCGGCTCGTCCAGCAGGACGATGTCCGGTTCCTGGAGGAACATCCGGGCGAGGGCGATGAGCTGCCGCTGCCCGACCGACACCCCCTGACCGCCGGAGGTCAGGCGGTCGTGCAGGGACAGCGGCATGCTCCGGGACCAGACCCGGTGCCCGATCCTCTCGATGGCGCGCTCGACGTCCGCGTGCCCCGCGCCGGGCCTGCCGTAGGCGATGTTCTCCGCGAGCGTGCCCGCGAAGAGGAACGGGTGCTGCGGGACGACCCCGACGCGTCGGCGGTACCCCCGCAGGTCGAGCGAACGAATGTCGCGGCCGTCGATCAGCAGCTCACCCCCCTGGAACTCGTAGGCACGGGCGATCAGCTTGGCCAGCGTGGACTTGCCGCCCCCGGTGTGCCCGACGATCGCCACCGTCTCCCGTGCGGCGATCCGCAGATCGAGGCCGTCGAACACGGTGGCCCCGGTGCCGTAGCGGAAG
Source organism: Streptosporangium becharense (assembly GCF_014204985.1). NCBI lineage: Bacteria > Bacillati > Actinomycetota > Actinomycetes > Streptosporangiales > Streptosporangiaceae > Streptosporangium > Streptosporangium becharense. The sequence continues at coordinate 6,305,226 of NZ_JACHMP010000001.1, forward strand.
ACCAGGCCGCGCGCCTCGATCTCGCCGTCCAGCCGGGTCACGGGCTCGTCGCCGTGCTGGACGATGGCGTGCTCGCTGTCGATCAGCGCGAACACCCGCTCACTGGCGGCGAGCCCCTGCTGGAAGAGGCTCCAGAACGACGCCGCCTGGGTGACCGGCTGCCACAGCATCCCGAACGCCTGGATGGCGAAGTACCACTCGCCGGGGGAGAGCCTGCCGAGCACCGCGAAACGCCCGCCCTGGTACAGCACGACCGCGGTGGCCAGGCCGGCCAGCATCGTCAGCACCGGGAGGATCACCGCGTAGATCAGGCCCTGCCTGATGTAGACGGCGTACGACAACCGGTTGACCTCGTCGAAGTCGCGGTACACGGCCTTCTCCCGGCCGAAGCTCTTGGCGACCGAGATGCCCAGCATCGACTCGTGCACGTTGGCGTTGACCCTGGCCATCACCCGCCGGGTGCCCGCCGCCGCCGTCCTGGCGACCCTGCGGAACGCCAGGGCCACGCCGAGCAGGATCGGCAGCGTCGCCAGGATGATCAGGCCGAGGTCGACGTCGATCCAGAACACCACCCCGCCGAGCAGCAGCACCAGGAAGACCTGGCTGAGCAGGTTGAGGGTGAGGGTCATCACCGAGCTGAACCCCTCGGTGTCGCCGGTGACCCGGCTCATCACCTGACCGGCCGAGTTCCCGTCGTAGAAGGCGACGTCCTTGGCGAGGGCCGCGTCGGCGGCGTCGCACTGCAACCGGTACACCACGTCGCCCACCAGTCGCGCGGTGACGGCCTGGCGCACCCAGTTCATCACCCAGGCGAGCACCGCGGCCACGACGACGAAGAGGCTGAGCCGCAGGCCCAGCCCGGTTCCGCCCCCCACCTGGTCGATCACCCGGGAGATGACGACCGGCACCGCGGCGGTCAGCAGCGCGGCTCCCACGACGAGCGCGGCGGAGCCGAGCATGGCGCCGCGTCGTTCCCGCAGGTAGCGGAGGATCCTGGCCACCAGCCGGCGGTTGCCGTAGGTGCGGTCGTACTCGTCGGCGTGCAGGCCCGCGAACAGTTCGCTCACCGCGGCCGCCGATCCGCCGCGGTGTCCCGCGGGATGTCATTCACTGTAGATCTCCCTGTACAAGGCGCAGCGTCCGATCAGTTCCTCGTGCGTCCCCAGGTCGACGACGCGGCCCGCGTCCAGCAGCAGGATCATGTCGGCGCGCCGGATCCGGCCGGGGCGGTGCGAGATCAGCACCGTGGTGCGGCCGGCGGTCACCCGGTCGATCGCCTCGGCGATGGCCGTCTCGGTCTGGGCGTCGACCGCGCTCGTCGCGTCGTCCAGCGTGAGGATGCGGGGGTCGGTGAGCAGGGCCCTGGCGATGGCCAGGCGCTGCCGCTGGCCGCCGGACAGCGTCGTCCCCCCCTCGTTGAGGACCGTGTCGTAGCCGTGTTCCATCGCCTGCACGAAGTCGTCCGCGCACGCCTGCTTGGCGGCGCGCAGCACGTCCTCGTACCCGGCCCCGTCCGGCGCGCCGAACGCGATGTTGTCCAGCACGCTCTTGGAGAACAGGAAGGTCTCCTGGTCCACGTGGCCGATCTGGCGGCGCAGCGCACCCGGCTCCCAGTCGCGTACGTCCCGGCCGTCGATCAGCACCCGCCCTCCGGTGGCGTCGTACATGCGGTTGACGAGCTTGGTGAGCGTGCTCTTCCCGCTGCCCGTGGGGCCGACGACGGCGAGGGTCCGGCCGGCGGGCACGTGGAAGGAGACGTCCCGCAGGACCTCCTTGCCGTCGTAGCGGAAGGAGACCCGGTCGAAGGTGATCGCGCCTTCGACGGGCGCCGACGTGCCCCGGGTGTCCTCCCGCTCGCCCGGGTCGCCCCCGGTGATCTGCTGCATCCGGGCCGCGGCGACGAAACCCTCCTGGATGACCGGGACGGCCTGCTCGGACATGGTGACCGGTTGCGCGAACAGCAGCAGCCAGCCGAGGTAGGTCACCACCTGGGCGAGGGTGAGGTCGCCCCGGTCGTACAGGTGGAGGGAGTGGACGGCGCCGACCGCCATCGCGAGCGCGAAGCTCAGCGCGGGCAGGTAGACGGCCTGTGCCTGCCCGCGTCTGACGTAGGCGTCCCGGTAGGCCGCGGCGGCGGCGGTGAAGGCGCGCCGCTCGTGCTCCTCCTGGGTGGCGGCCTTCACGGTGGAGATGCCGGCGAGGGTCGTGGAGAAGCGCTCGTTGAGGTCCGCGAACCTCTCCCGGGCACGCATCGTCAGCGGGTGCAGCCGCCGCAGGTGGTGGCGGAGCGCGAACGCGAACACGACGACCATCACGCCGGGGGCCAGCAGCAGCTGGGTGTGCAGGGAGGCGATGAACAGGATGGGGACGAGCAGGGCCAGGACGCCGTTGAACGCGGTGGCGACCCCCGGGCTGAGCATGTAGTCGACGAGCCTGGCGTCGTTGATGGCGCGTGCCAGGATGTCCCCGATGCGCTGCTGGTCGTGGAAGGACAGGCGCTTGGCCAGCAGGCTGCGGTACAGGTCGTCGCGCGCGTCCCGTTTGACCCGCTGGGCGACGATCTCCATCGAGCCGCTGGACAGCAGGTCGGCGGCGAACCGGCCGGCCGCCAGCAGGCCCACCGCGACCGCCGCCCCCGCGACCGCCGCGAGGTCGGGACTGGAGCCGGTGGCCTCGGCGAACGCCGTGCCGACCTGGAGGGGGACGAGGGTGGAGCAGAGGTTCGCCGCGACCGCCGTGACGGTGAACAGCAGCAGCAGCGGCCGGTGCCGGCGCAGATGCCGGAATATCCACGCCCGCACATCGGGGGACGCGACCGGCGGGCCCGCGGCGGGGTCCGGCTCCGGTCGTGTCCCCCCGGCCTTGAGTCTCCCCGATCGCACCGGTGTCTCCCGTGTCACCTAGCCGGCCTGCGCGGAGGCCGGCATCGGGTGCGCCAGGGCCGCGAAGCCGTTCCCGCCGGTGGCGGACAGCTGGGCCATCGTCCGGTCGCAGAGCGCCGACGCCGCGAGGGCGTCGGCGACGGACGGCACCTCCGGCGCGGGGGAGGGGTCGCCGGTGAGCCGGGCGGCCGGTGCCCTGCGGCAGGATTCCACGAAGGCGGTCAGCTCGGGCCCGAACCCGCTGCGTGCCCAGCCGTCGTCGAGGTTGCGCGTGCTGTGCAGTTCCTGACCGAGCGGCACGCCGGCGGACAGGTCGAGGGTCACCCGTTCGAGCGAGGGGGCGGTGTAGCGGCTGCCGTCGGTGCCCTGCACGCTCACGCCCACCAGGAAGCGCTTGACGTGGTTGCCCATCCGCAGCGTGGAGAGCGAGCCGTCGCGGTGGCGCAGGAACAGGTTCACCTGGAAGCGGTCGGGCTCGCCGGGGATGACGTGCGCGTCGACCTGGGCGACCGGGGAGGGCGTGAACCAGCGGGCCAGGTCGAGCGCGTGCACGCTGTTGTGGCGGATCCACGCCTCCAGGGTCGTGTCCACGCCCCACTGGGGGGCCGAGGGGTGACGGCTGTAGAAGTCGATGGTCACCGAGCAGGGGGTGGCGCGGACGGCCCGGGTCAGCTCGTGCAGGCGCTGGAGGGTCTCCGCGTAGCGGAAGTTGAATCCGACCTGGACGTGGCGGCCGCTGTCGTGCACCACCCGGTTCAGGTCCTCCAGCGCGGCGGTGGACGGCCCGGCGGGCTTCTCCACGAAGCAGTCGATGCCGCGTTCCACCAGGCGCCGGGTGAGCTCGTAGGACGGCTCGGGCGGGACGGCGAGCACCGCCGCGTCCACCGTCCCGAGGTCGAGGGCGTCGATGGAGTCGGCGCAGACCGCGTCGGCCGTCAGCGCCTGGATCTCCCGGGCCAGCGACAGGTCCGGGTCGACGCAGGCGACGACCTGGTGGCCGCGGATGCGCTGTAAGAAGGGGAAGAGGTTCTGCCGCATCTGGCGGCCGCAGCCGACCAGGGCGAGCCGTACGAGGTCAGTCACGGTCTGCTCCCGTCGAGGCGGTCCACTGTTCGAAGGCCAGGCGGGCCCGGTCGCGGAACGCGCTCCAGTCGATCTCGCGGTGCGCGAGGCACACGAAGGAGGGGTGTCCTTCGAGCAGGAGGATGCCGGCGGCGGCGAAGGCGGCGAGCAGCGCCTCACGCCGCTCCTTGTCGCCGAGGAGGCCCTCGTCGTGGTACACCAGCTCGAACATTCCGCCGCCGAGCACCGGCCGGGCGCCGACCAGGGAGGAGACCCCGGCGTCCTCGGCGGCCGCGGAGAAGACGGCCGCCACCTCGGTGCCGATCCTGCCGATCTCGGTCCAGCCGTCCGGCGCGTCCCCGGCGGGCTTCTCCAGGATGTCCCGGGTCGCCAGGGCGGCGTACACGGCGATCATCTCCTTGGAGAACGTGCCGCTGAGCCGGGCCCGCTCCGCGTGGGCGAGCAGCTCCGCCTCACCCACCAGGAGGCTCAGCGGCGCCCCGTTGGCCAGCGCCTTGCCGATCACCACGAGGTCGGAGCCGAGGCCGTTGTCGTGGTCGTAGCCGAGCGGTGAGATCCGCCCTCCGGTCTTGGTCTCGTCGAAGACGGTGAGCAGGCCGGCGTCGCGGCACATGGCGACGGCCTGCCGCAGCACCTCCGGCGTGGTGAACGAGGCGAGGTAGGCGTCGAAGACGAAGCAGCCCAGCCGCCCGCGGTGCCGCTCCAGCAGTTCGGCGAGGGACTCCAGGCGCAGGTCGACCCAGTTGGCCACCGGCTCGGACTCGCCGATCCCGCGCATCGCGTCGGTGTAGCGGAGCTTCTCGCGCAGCGGGGAGTGCAGCGGCTCGTGCCACTTCAGGGAGTTGGCGATCTGCGCGTCGTGCCAGCCGATGTAGCCGCTGCGCACGACCCCCAGCCGTCCGGTGCGCATTGCGGCCAGCCGGAATGCCGCGGTGACGGCCTCGGAGGCGGTCTTGAAGAAGGCGCCGCGCTCTCCGGGCCGGTCGCCGAGCAGCCGTTCCAGGTACTCCTGGTGGAAAGCCGTGTAGCCCGGCATCATCACGCCGTTGGACAGGTAGCCGCACAGTGTCTCGTTGAATAGGTCGTCGGAGTGGCCGATTATCACCGGCCCATATCCCATGACGAAGTCGAGGTACGTGACACCGTTCGTGTCCGAAACCTCGCCTTTGCTGCCGCGCGAGAATAGAAGCTGACGTCCTGCGGATTTGAACTTTTTGGTGATCTTAGAGTGGGCTATCCGCTCCGAGTGTGACAAGGGTGTCCTCCTCGCTGACCTGCTATTGCGTGGTCCGCCACTTAAGTTCACAGACGCTACATTGAGGTTATGGGATCGTCAACTGTCATCCATACGGTCATCAACATCTTGACAGGTCGGTTAGTGGCGTATGAAGGTGTGTGAGGCCTTTGGCGGGGGGATGGCCGATATGAGGCGTGAGCGCCAATTATGGAGGCGATGTGGATTACCCCGCTGGGCAGGGAATTTCGGTTCTAGATAGGGCCAAAACCGCAGATCCGGACATCGTCGGTCGTAGTAAGCGTCTGTGGCTTCTCCCCGGCGGGCAGTGCCTGGTGCAGATAATCCCGAGCCTGCGCAGTTTCACCTACGAACGCGACGAGCTCGTCGAGCGCACCGGGCCCCTGCGCCTCGATTTCTACGAGAAAGCCGCCGCCCGGCTCGCCGCCGCGGGTGTGCCCTGCGCATTCAGGGAACGGATCTCCGCGGATTTCTATCTCGCCGACTACCGCCCCGCTCCGCCGTTCGAAGTCATCGTGAAGAACAGGGCCACCGGATCGACCACGCGGAAATATCCCGGCCTGTTCGAGGACGGCGCTCTCCTGCCGCGCCCGGTCGTGAAATTCGACTACCGGTGCGATCCGGAGGACCAGCCGATCGGCGAGGACTACCTCAGGGCTCTCGGGCTGCCCGTGGAGGCCATGCGCGAACGCGCTCTCGCCGTGAACGACGTGCTGCGGGAGTGGTTGAGCCCGGTGGAGGTGTGGGATTTCTGCCTGATCTTCGGGCAGGCCGACGACGGCGAGCTGACCGTCATCTCCGAGATCTCCCAAGACTGCATGCGGTTACGGCACCAGGACGGATCCCCCCTGGACAAAGACCTGTTCCGGGACGGCGTCGCGGGCGATGAGATCGTCAACCAGTGGAGCCGCATCCTCGATGTCATCCAGTGACGGCAGTGACGACCGGGTCGCCCTGATCACCGGCACCAACCGCGGCAGCGGCAGGGCCATCGCCGAGGACCTGCGCGACCGCGGCTACCGCATCTTCTCCCTGAACCGCTCCCTGGCGGGGGACGACTGGCTCGGCGAACGCCGGTGCGACCTGGCCGACCCGGCGCAGATCAGAACGGCGGTCGCCCGGGTGCTCGACGAGGCGGGGCATCTCGACGTCTGCGTGTCCAACGCGGTCGACCGGGTCCTCGACCCGATAGCGGAACTGAGCGAGGCGGACTGGGAGCGGTTGCTCTCGATCAACCTCAGCGCCGGCTTCCACCTCGTCAAGGCCGTCCTGCCGGCGCTGCGGGAGCGCCGCGGCATCTTCGTCGCGATGGGCAGCCACGCCGGAACCCGCTACTTCGAGGGCGGCGCCGCCTACAGCGCCACCAAGGCCGGGCTGAAGGCGCTGGTCGAGACGCTGCTGCTGGAGGAACGGCGCAACGGAGTCCGCGCCTGCCTCGTCTCACCGGGCGCCATCGCCAACCTGGACGGCGACGAGTCACCGCACAAGATGAGCACCCGGTCGATCGCCCGCTGCGTGGGCACCATCGTCGACTCCCTGCCGGGGGACCTCGTCGTGGGGGAGATCGAGGTACGTCCCGCCGACCTGGCCGAGCCACCCGTCACCGGCATCGACCGGTTGCTGCACGTGTAGCCGGTCACCGGGGAGACCTGCTCGTCCACGCCTGCAAGGAGGAATCATGATCTCCCTCGCACTGCCGAAGGGATCGCTGGAGCGGCGGGCCCTGCAACTCTTCGCGGCCGCGGGACTCGACGTACGACGCTCCTCGGAGCGCTCCTACCGGGGCACGATCGACTACGCCGGGATGACGCGGGTGGCGTTCTACAAGCCGCGGGAGATCCCGCTGGTGGTCGAGAGCGGATCGTTCGACCTGGGGCTGACCGGCGCCGACTGGGTGGAGGAGACCGGGGCCAAGGTCGAGGTGGTGGAGTCCTTCGACTACTCCAGGAACACCGAGAAGCCGTGGCGGCTGGTGCTGGCGGTGCCGGCCGACCACCTCGCCACCGGGGTGGGCGACCTCGACGACGGTGTCCGTGTGGCCACCGAGTATCCGAACATCGGCCGCCGGTTCTTCCAGACCGCCGGACGGCGGGCCGAGGTGATCGTCTCCTACGGCGCGACCGAGGCCAAGATCCCGGAGTTGGCCGACGCGCTGGTGGACGTCGTGGAGACGGGGCACTCGCTCCGGCAGAACAACCTGCGGATCATCGAGACGATCCGGACCTGCGGCGCGCAACTGGTCGCCAACCCGGCCGCCTACGCCGACAAGGGCAAGCGCGGAGTGATCCGGAACGTCGCCCGGCTGCTGCAGGCCGCCTGGGTCGGCCCCGCCCACGTCCTGCTGACGGTCCGCACCTCGGCCGAGCACCTGACCGAGGTGGCCCGCGCCATGCCCGGACAGTCGTGGCGGGCCGGGACGGGCCTGACGGACGAGAACATCGTCGTCCTTCAGGGAGTGCTGCCGAGAAGGGACCTCCCGCAGACGGTCGACGTCCTGCTGTCGGCGGGAGCCCTCGACGTCACCGAGTCGGGCATCGGCATCCTCGCCTCGAACCCCTCCCCGGCATGATGCTGATCCGTTCCGCGGACGACCGGCTCGTCTCCCCGGCGGGGACCGGCTGGCGGGTTTCCTCGGGCACGCTCGAACTGCGCCTGGGCCGCTCCTCTCCTGACGAACCCGTCCACGCGGTGGTCCACGCCCTGCTGGTCGTGGACCTGGACGACCGTTCCCGGGTGCTCGACGTCGACGTCATCGGACTGCCCTCGGGCCTGCTGACCCGGCTGCGCCGGTACGCGGCCCCTCCCCGGCCCGCACCGGACCCCGTACCCGGTTCCGGTCCCGTCGCCCTGGACCTGGACGCGGCGTGGCTGTGGATCCACGTCCAGGACGGCCGCCGCGCGCACCGGCACCGCCGGCCCGCGATCGTGCGCTTCTCCTTCGCCGGCGAGCGGCTCACGGCCATCCGGGCACACCTGCCGGCGCCGGAAGGAGAACCGGGCTGAGGCACGAGGCCGCCGGAGCCGGCCGGCCGCATGAGACAGCCGGAGCCGGGCCGGCCGCGCGGGGCCGCCGGAACCGGGCCGACCGCGTGAGGTCACCGGAACCGGGCCGACCGCGCGGGGCTTCCGGAGCCTGGGCGGCGGCGGTGCGAGCGGGTCTCCGGAACCCGGTACGACGATGATCGATTCAATCCGCGGAAGATCCTGGCACCGCGCGCCGCCGCCTGATTAAGTGAACGGACGAGCAAGCCCCCGGTCGCCCGGGGAGCCGGCCGCCCCGCGACCGGAAACGCGCATCCGGCCACCCGCCTGGCCGTCCACCGTGAACACCGTGCGAAGGAGAGCCCATGACCTCCCGGCGAACGCTGGACAGATCGCAGCCGAGCGGGGAGGCCGGACACCGCTCGCCATGGGGGGCGATCGCCGTCGTCTACCTCGGCGGGGTCGTCGCGGCGATGAGCCTCGGCAAGTTCGCCTCGGTCGGCCCGGCGGTGGCGGCCCAGCTCGGGCTCTCGCTGTCACAGCTGGGCTGGGTGATCTCGGCGGTCGTGGGCGTGGGAGCCGCCGCCGGCCTGCCCGCCGGATACCTGGTCCGCCGCTTCGGCGCGGAGAGGTCACTGGTCACCGGCCTGGTCCTGATCGCGGCGGCGAGCGCGGCCAGCGTGGCGACGGGTGACTTCACCTGGCTGCTGGCCGCACGGTTCGTCGAAGGCGTCGGATACGTCCTGGTCACCATCGCCTGCCCGGCGCTGATCCTCCGTCTCGCCCGCGAACGGGACCGCGGGACGGCCTTGTCGATCTGGGCCACGTTCGTCCCGGTGGGTCTCGGGGCCAGCACACTGGCCGGGGGTGCGATCGGCTCCGCTCTGGGCTGGCGCGGCTGGATCGGGCTGATCGCCGGACTGACGCTCGTGACGGCGCTGGCCGCCCGGATGAGCCTGCCGCGCGCAGCGGAGCGGCAGGCGGTGGCCGGGCCCGTCCCCCGGCTGAGGGAGCTGACACGCCCGGCGGCGCTCGCCGCGTCCTTCTGCCTGGCCGCGTTGGTGACCATTCCGGTGGTCGTGCTCCTGCCCACCCTCCTCATCGAGCAACACGGGCGTTCGGCCGTCGCCGCGGGCGCGATGACCTCGGTGATCTCGCTGCTCGGTGTACTCGGGGGCCTGGCCGTGGGAGTGCTGCTGCGCCGGGGCACGCCGGTCGGCGTCCTGGCGCTGTTCGGGCTCCTCGTCGTGCCGGCCGCCTGGTTGGTGTACGGCGGCGACGGTTCGGCGGCCGTCGTGCTGGCCGGGGCGGGGGTCATCTCCATGGGGAACGGGTTCCTGGGGGCCCTCGTCTTCGCCGCGCTCCCCCTGGTGCTGGAGCGCCTCGACCACGCCGACGTCGGCAACGGCCTGGTCGCCCAGGCGGGCAGCCTCGGATCGCTGCTCGGCCCCCCGCTGTTCGGCCTGGTGGCCGGGGTCGGCTACCGGGCCCTCGTGCCGGTCATCGCCCTCGGGATCCTCGCCGCCGTCGGCTCGTTGCTGCTGGCCGGCGCGCGGACGCCCCGCCCGCCGGCCATGTGACGGCCCCGGCCATGTGACGGCCCCGGCCGCCGTGCGGCCCGCCATCCCCCTGGTGGAGACCGGAGATGTCGTCCCCGATCCTCCATCCACGCCATGTGACGCGACGGGTCGCCGCCCGGTGTCCGTGCCGCGGTCGGCCAGGGGCCAGACTCGATGCGAAGGGGCCACCTGTCGTGAAAGGTCGCAAGCGCATGAGAATCAGCCTGGTTCAGGGGGACATCACCCTGCAGGAGGTGGACGCGGTCGTCAACGCCGCCAACTCCTCGCTCCTCGGCGGCGGCGGGGTCGACGGGGCGATCCACCGGCGCGGCGGCCCGGCGATCCTGGCGGCCTGCCGCGAGCTGCGGGCCTCCCGTTACGGGCGCGGGCTGCCGACCGGCCAGGCGGTGGCGACCACGGCGGGGGAGCTGCCGGCCCGCTGGGTCATCCACACGGTCGGTCCCGTCCACTCCACCGCCGAGGACCGCTCGGAGCTGCTGGCCTCGTGCTTCCGGGAGTCGCTGCGGGTCGCCGACGAGCTCGGCGCCGCCAGCGTCGCCTTCCCCGCCGTGTCGGCGGGGATCTTCGGCTGGCCGATCGGCGACGCCGCTCGGATCGCGATCACCACCGTCCGCACGTCCCCCACCACCCGGGTGGAGGACGTGCGGTTCGTCCTGTTCGGCCAGGAGGCGTACACCGCCTTCGAGCAGGTACTCCACGGGGAGGCCGGTGCGGGCGGGGAGTGCCGCTGAACCGTCTCCGCGGTCCTACTTCGAGACGGGCGCCGGTGCGGCCGCGGCCTGGGCCGAGCGGAGCGGGATCTCCTTGAGCAGCAGGGCGGCCACCGCGCCGAGCACGGCGATCGGCACGCCCACCAGGAAGACCGCGCTCATCGCCCGGGTGAACGCCTCAAGGATGATCTCCAGGACCGGCGCGGGAAGCCGGTGGATGGCCTCGGGAGAGCCGAGGCTGGGAACGGAGCCGCCGGTCAGCGGCAGCTTCGCCGCCCTGGCCAGGGAGACCAGCTCGGTGGTGAGCCGGTTGGACAGGATCGCGCCGAAGGCCGCCACGCCCACCGCGCCGCCCAGGGAGCGGAAGAACGTCACGCCGGAGGTGACCGAGGCGAGGTCCGTGCGGCCCACGGCGTTCTGCGCGGCCAGGATCAGGATCTGCATCGAGGCGCCGAGCCCGACGCCGAGCACCGCGTTGTCGAGGGCGACGACCAGCAGCGAGCTGTCGACGTGCAGCCGGGAGAGCAGGAAGAGCCCGAGGGCGACCAGCAGCATGCCCGCGACCGGGAAGACCTTCCACCGGCCGGTCCTGCTGACGAACCGGCCGATCATGATCGAGGAGACGAGGAGGGCCATCACCAGGGGCAGGGTCATCAGGCCGGAGCCGGTGGGGCTCATGCCCTTGACGATCTGCAGGTACTGCGGCAGGAACATCAGCGCGCCGAACATCGCCGCGCCGACCAGCAGGGAGGCGAGGCTGGTGAGCACGAAGGTCCGGTTGCGGAACAGGTGCGGGGGCAGGATCGGGTCGGCGGCCCGGCGCTCGGCGAGCACGGAGAGGCCGAGCATCGCCAGGCTGGCCGCCCCCAGGCCGTAGGTCCACGGGGAGTTCCAGTCGAACTCCTTGCCGCCGAGGGACAGCAGCAGCATCAGGGCGGTGGTGCCGCCGGTGATGAAGGTCGCACCCCACCAGTCGACCCTGGCGTCGCGGCGGACGAACGGCAGCCTCAGCACCTTCTGGATGACGGCGAACGCCACCACGGCCAGCGGCACACAGATCCAGAACGTCCATCGCCAGGACATGTTGTCCACGATGAACCCGCCGAGCAGCGGGCCGGTCACGGTCGAGACGCCGAAGACGGCGCCCATGTAGCCGGAGTACCGGCCGCGCTCGCGGGGCTCGACCACGTCACCGAGGATGATCTGCGGCAGCGCGGCGAGGCCGCCGGCGCCGATGCCCTGCACCGCCCTGGCCGCGATGAGCTGGCCCATGTCCTGCGCGAAGCCCGCGGCGACGGAGGCGACCGCGAAGAGGACCAGGGAGACCTGGAACATGAGCTTGCGGCCGTAGAGGTCGGAGAGCTTGCCCCAGATCGGCGTGGAGGCGGTCATCGTGAGCAGGGTCGCGCTGGCCACCCAGGCCAGCTGGTCCTGACCGCCGAGCGTGCCGACGATCGTCGGCAGCGCGGTTCCCACCACGGACGTCGAGATCATCGACGTGAGCATGGCGAGCATCAGGCCGGCCAGGATCTCCAGCACCTGTCTGTGGGTGAAACGCGGTGCGGCCTCGGCCTGGGCCTGTTGTTCGGTCAGCATGAACCATCCCCCAATGCATGTACGATGCACATGAATTTAGTAGACGCTTGTTTACTCGTCAAATCTGGAAGGATCACGCAGGTGGACGAGACACGGCAGCGCGACAGGGAGGGCACCAGGCGGCGCATCCTGGACGCCGCCCGTGACCTGTTCGCCGAACTGGGCTACGACCAGGTCACCATGCGGCTGATCGCCGCGGAGGCCGGCGCCAACGTCGCGCTGATCAACCGCTACTTCGGCAGCAAGCGCGAGCTGTTCGCCGAGGTGCTCGCGGCGCAGGGCCGCTTCCCCGGCATCCTGGACGGCCCGCCGGAGGAACTGTCCCGCCGCCTGGCCGAGTACGTCGCCGACCGGCTCAGCTCGGAGCGGGCGAGCCCGGTGATGGCCGCGCTGATCAGCTCGTCGAGCTGCCCGGAGATCCACGAGATCATCCGCGACCGGGTCAGCTCGGCCATCCTGGAGCCGCTGGCCGCGCGGCTGCCCGGTCCGGACGCCGTCTTCCGGGCGGCGGTCGCCACCGCCCTCATCACCGGCAGCGGTACGCTGCGCCAGCTGTACGGGGCCGACGGCGTGGCGGTCCCCGGCCGCGAAGTCGTGGTCGCCCGCCTGGAGACGGTCTTCGAGGCGTGTTTGAGAGCGTGACCCGCCGGACCCGCCTCGGGCGTCCCGCCGGACCCGCCTCGGGCGTCCCGGAGGTGTGGCCCGCGGTGCGCCTCGGTGTGCCCCGGAGGTTCGGGGGCGGTGTGCCCCGCAATGACCCGGGGTGTGCCTCAGGAGGCGGCGATGCGGCAGGCGGTGCCGGGGACGTGGTCGACCTGCAACGTGGTGTGCTCGATCCGGAACCGCTCGCGCAGCAGGTCGGCGAGCTCGCGGCGGACCCGGTGGCAGTCGCCGCCGGGCGTGACGGTCACGTGCGCGGACAGTGCGGGGAAGCCGCTGGTCACCGTCCACACGTGCAGGTCCTCGACGCCGGTCACGCCGGGATGGGCGGCGATCGCGGCGTTCACCTCGGCCGGGTTCGCCCCGGCGGGCGCCGCCTCGAACAGGATGCGTCCGGAGTCGCGCAGCAGGTCGTAGGCGGCCTTGGCCATCAGCGCCGCGACGACCAGGGCGGCGATCGCGTCGGCCCGGCTCCAGCCGGTGAGCCAGACGACCGCTCCCGCGACCGCGGTCGCGATGAAGGCGTACATGTCGTTGAGGATGTGCTGGAAGGCGCCCTCGACGTTGAGGCTGCTCCGGTCGGCCCTGGCGATGAGCCACGCGGCGCCCGCGTTCACCGCGACCCCGGCCAGGGCCGTGACGAGGACGAGGACACCCTGGACCTCGGGCGGTTCGACGAGCCGCCGGACGCCCTCGTAGACGAAGTAGACGACGAGCCCCACGAACGTCAGCCCGTTGACCGCCGCCGAGATGATCTCGGCGCGCTTCCAGCCGAAGGTGTAGGCGCCCCGGGCGGGCCGGGCGGCCAGGCTCATCGCGACCAGTGCCAGGGCGATGGCCGCGGCGTCGGTCAGCATGTGCCCGGCGTCGGAGATCAGCGCGATGGAGTTGGCGATGACGCCGACGACGACCTCGGCCGCCATGAAACCCACCAGCAGGATGAGCGCCGCCGTCAGGTGACGGCGGTCGGCGTTCGCGCCGTGGCCGTGCCCGTGACCGTGCCCGTGACCCATCGCAAGATCCATTCTAGGGACATCTGAACATTTGCTCATATATTAAGCACGGGAGCAGGGCGGGGCAAGATCCGGCCCGCTCACGCGAGGCCCGCCCGTGCGGGAGTTGCCCATGCGAGGCCCGCTCATGCGGGAGTTGCCCGTGCGAGGCCCGCCCACGCGGGGTCTCCCGGTGTGGGACCCGTCCGGCGGGCTTCACGGCGTGGGACCCTACACGGGCCCCCGCGGGGCCTCCCGCCGGAAGCGGGGCCGGGATCGGTGAGTTCTGCCGAAGAGCGGGCGCCCCTTGGGCAGGGAGTGCCCATGAGACCCGACCCGCGGGCCGTTAGCGTCGCCCTGTGGGGGAACGAGTGCTGATCGCGCTGGGCGGCAACGCGATGACCGGGCCCGACGGGAGCGCCTCGCCGGACGAGCAGCGGCGCGCGGTCGAAGGCGCCATGCGGCACGTCGCCGCGCTCGTCGCCGAAGGCCACCGGGTGACCCTCACCCACGGCAACGGACCCCAGGTCGGCAACCTGCTGCTGAAGAACCAGCTCGCCGCGGACGTCGTGCCCCCGGTGCCGCTTGACTGGTGCGGGGCACAGACCCAGGCCACGATCGGCACCCTCATCCTCAACGCGCTCGGCGACCGGGCCGCCGTGGTGGTCACCCGCACGCTCGTCGATCCCACCGACCCCGCCTTCGCGGACCCGGTCAAGCCGATCGGCCGCTACTTCGGCGAGGCCGAGGCCCGCCGCTTCGAACGGCTCGGCCAGACCTGGCGCCGCTACGACCGGGGCTGGCGCCGGGTGGTCGCCTCCCCGGAGCCGCTGGAGATCCTCGACGCACCCGCGGTGACCGCGCTCATCGACGCCGGCTTCACCGTCGTGGCAGCCGGGGGCGGCGGGGTGCCGGTCGCGCGTGACGCCGCCGGGCGGCTGACCGGCGTCGAAGCGGTGATCGACAAGGACCTCGCCGCCGCGGCGCTGGCCCGCGCCGTGCGTACCACGGTCCTGGTCATCGCCACCGACGTGCCCCACGCCGTGGTGGGGTTCGGCACGCCCTCGGCTCGTCCCCTGGGCCGTGTCACCACCGCCGAACTGCGGGTGCTGCACGCCGCCGGCCACTTCGCCGGGGGCAGCATGGGCCCGAAGGTCGAAGCCGCGCTGCGCTTCGTCGAACGGGGCGGTGACCGGTCGGTGATCACCTCTCTGGAGGACATCGGAGCGGCGCTCACCGGGGAGACCGGCACCGTGGTGCGAAAGTGAAGAGACCCGACTGAGAGGTGGCAGCGATGCCGGAACCGATTGAAGTGCGCAAGGTGCCCATCGAGAGCGTGACCGACGCCTCCGGGCTGGCCCGGCTCATCGACGACGGCGTGATCGAGGCGCACCGGGTCCTCGCGGTGATCGGCAAGACCGAGGGCAACGGCGGCGTGAACGACTACACCCGGATCCTGGCCGACCGGGCCTTCCGCGAGGTGCTCGCCGAGAGGGGACACCCCTCGCCGGAGAGCGTGCCGCTGGTGTGGTCCGGCGGCACCGACGGGGTGCTCAGCCCGCACGCCACGATCTTCGCGACCACGGCCGACGCCCCGCCGAGCGACGAGCCCCGGCTGACGGTCGGCATCGCGATGAGCGAGGTCATCCTCCCCGAGGACATCGGCCGCCCGGCCATGGTGGAGAAGGTCGCCGCCGGGGTCCGCGAGGCGATGAAGATCGCGGGGATCGACGACCCGGCCGACGTCCACTACGTGCAGACCAAGACCCCGCTGCTCACCCTGGCCACCATCAACGACGCCAAGTCGCGCGGCAAGGACGTGGTGATCGAGGACACCGGCCCGTCGATGGACATCTCCAACTCCACCACCGCGCTCGGCATCGCCGTCGCGCTCGGCGAGATCGAGACGCCCACCGCCGACCAGATCCACCGGGACCTGTCGCTCTACTCCTCCGTGGCCTCGTGCTCCTCCGGCGTCGAACTGGACCGGGCCCAGATCGTGGTCGTCGGCAACGTCCGCGGGGTCGGCGGACGCTACCGGATCGGCCACTCGGTCATGAAGGACGCCCTGGACGCCGACGGCATCTGGGAGGCCATCCGCTCCAGCGGCATCGAGCTGCCGGAGCGCCCGCACCCGTCCGATCTGGGCGGGCGGCTGGTCAACGTCTTCATGAAGTGCGAGGCCGACCCGTCGGGCCGGGTCCGGGGCCGGCGCAACATCATGCTGGACGACTCCGACGTGCACTGGCACCGGCAGATCAAGGCCACCGTCGGCGGCGTCGCGGCCAGCGTCACCGGCGACCCGGCCGTGTTCGTCTCGGTCGCCGCGGTCCACCAGGGCCCCAGCGGGGGCGGCCCGGTGGCCGCCATCGCCGACCTGGGCTGACGGCGGGGACGTCGGTGAACGCCTCCCGGCGGGGCCGCCGCCGGGCCGAGGAGACCCCCGGCCCTCACCGCGGGTAGGCTCCCGGTTCGTGCCCAGTATTCCGCAGCCCCTGGTCCCCGACGACGACGGCTCCGTCGCCGCCTCCGTGTCGTCCGCGCTCGCGGCCTTCGCCGCCGGGACGGCGCAGACCGGCGAGGTGGTCGCCGCGCTGAGCGGGGCCAGGCTGCTCGTCCCGGTGGTCGCCCTGCTGAAGGAGTCGGAGGTCGGCGCGCACGGGCTGCGGCAGGAGAAGGAGAGCGAGATGGCTCTCCCGAAGCTCGTCGGCGCCGACGGACGCGAGGCGGTGCCCGCCTTCACCGGGGTGGAGTCGCTGCGGCTCTGGCGGCCCGACGCCCGGCCCATCCAGGCCACCACCCTGCAGGTGTGTCAGGCGGCGGTGCAGGAGAACGCCGCCGCCGTGGTGGTCGACGTGGCCGGTCCGGTCCCGTTCGTGATCGAGGGGGCCTTCCTGCGGGCCCTCGCCGCGGTCGAGTCCGGCACCCTCGACCGGCTCGGCCCCGACGTCACCGTGGCACGGATGGAACAGGCCGCCGAGGCCCCCAGGCGTCGGCGGTTCGGTTGGCCATCGCGTGGACGAGGTTGACGGTCAGGATCGCCGGGGCGATCACGGCGACGAACCCGCCGAAGTCCCGCTCGAAGACCAGCGCGAGGATCACCGCCGTGACCCCGTTCTGCTGCGCCAGGCCCAGGTGGACCCGGTCGATCACCGGCAGGCCGCGGGTGAGCACCAGCGCGGCGACCATCTGCGAGGCGAACGCGGCCAGCCCGAGCAGCACCCCCATGGCCAGGTTCGTCCCCCCGACGAGCAGCAGGCCCATCAGGAACGCCGACAACGCGAACGCCGCGCTCACCGTGCGGCTCAGCCAGCGCGCGTCCGGCAGCCGCAGGTACAGTCCGGCGGTGGCCAGGCCCAGCATGAGGGAGCTCCACGCCGCCGACGCGACCGCGCCGGCCGCCGCCAGGTAGGTCAGCACCGGCGGGGCGTTGCGCACCAGCCGCCAGACCAGGTAGACCACCCCCGCGAACAGCGCGTTCAACCCCAGGTCGGCCAGGTAGGCGGCCGACAGACCGCCCGCCCCCGAGTCGCGCGCCAGCGCCGCCGCGTACACCGCCAGGACGATCGTCACCGGGTCGTCGAAGGACGACCACGCGCCGAGGATCGTCTTGGCCCGGTCGGAGAGCCGGTCGTCCCGCATCACGCCGGCGACCGAGAGCGGGTCGATCTGGGCGACCACCACCGCCATGATCAGTGACCGCGGGTCGCCCGAGACGAGGTAGACGACCCCGGCGATGAACGCCGCCTTGAGCAGCACCCCGACGGTGACCGCGAGCACGATCAGCCGGGAGTGCTCCCTGGCCTCGGCGCGGTCGATGCCGTGCGTGCTGCCGTACAGTCCGATCGCCAGCAGCAGGCCGCTGAACAGCACGTAGGCGCCCGAGTCCTCCAGGTTCCGCAGTTCGCCGAGTTCGGCGGCGAGCCAGCCCAGCCCGACGACGACGATCAGGAGCCCGATTCGGGCCAACGTTCACCTCTGGGTACGGATCGCAGGTGACCCCCGGGTTTCGAGGGCCGTTCCCGCTGGTTGAGCGGCGGAAGGGAGAAATGGCCGCGGATCATGTCCACGAGTTGGGCCATCTTGTCGTCGGCGACGCCCACCTTGCGCTGGTCGAGCGTCACGCCGATCAGGTAACGGGTCTCGTCGATCCAGTAGAAGTACAGGGCCCCGCGTTCCACGTCCAGGACGGTGCGGATGAGGGCACCGCCCTCGACCTGCCGCAGCTGCCGGTTGAGCCGCCCGGTGAGCCAGTTGAGCTGGCTGCCCGCCTTGAGGTAGAGGTCACGGCGCTTCTCCTGGTCGGTGTCGTGGAAGAAGTGCGCCAGATCGGCGTCGTCGAGCACGTCGGTGTAGAAGCAGCACCGCTGGTCGGCGTAGTAGGCCACGAAGTGCAGGTCGTCCTGGTCGACCATGGAGACGCAGCTGGCGAGCGCCTTCTCCACCGAGGGGCCGATGTCCGGCATGGTGCGGATCAGGATCTCCGACTCGCCGATCACCCGGCGCTTGGTCGCGGTGGGCGGCTGGCTCGCCCCGGCGTCCAGGTGCGGCAGGTAGAGACCCCGGCTGTACTGGAAGAGCAGGTAGGCGCCCGTGGCGACGGCGAAGGCGCTGACCCCCGCGGTGACCAGCCCGTGCACCTCGCCCGGCACCCCGCCGTCCCAGAGCACCGGGCCGAACGCCGCGACGAACCCCAGCACGCCCTCGCCCGCGGCGGTCACGGTCAGCGCGACCACCATCAGCACCGGCAGCCTGGCCCTGATCCGGCCGAGCACCGTGGCGACGAGGGCCAGCGTCGCGATGACCGAGATGACGGTGACCGCGCGGGCGACGTCGTACTCCTCGCCCTCGATGTACCAGGCGAGGATCTCCAGCAGCACGGGCAGGAGGACGAACGATGCGATCACCGCGGGCAGCTTGCTGAAACGGTCGGTGTTCAAGCGCTCCGGCCCTCCGGGGATAGGGGTGGTTTCAGCCTCTTTGATCATTCCAGGTCCGTCAATCACCCGTCGGGTCACCCCTGCCGACCGGCCGCCCGGGGACGGGCCCACCGGGCCGGCGTCCCGGCACCCCGCCGACCGGGCCCACCGGCGTCCCGCCGGGGACGGGAGCGCCGGGATCCCCGGTGCGCGGGACCCCGGAAGGTTATGGTCGCTCCGTGAGCGAGTACGCCCCCCGCCCCGCCCCCCTCGTGCGGCACCCGCGCCTCCTGCGCCTTCCGGTCGTCCCGTGAGCGCCGCGACGGCCCTGGCGTGCGCCGCGGCCGGGGTGGCCGGGGCGGCGATCGGCCTCTGGACACGCGGCGTGGTGGCCCGCCACTCCGCGGCGGGTGGCGCCGGGAACGCCGGGCAAGCCCACGGGGCCGGGAACGCCGGGCAAGCCCACGGCGCCAGGGAAGCCGAGAGGACCGGAAAAGCCGTCGGCAGGGCCGGGAGGGCGGACGGGAGCGGGGGCGGAGGGACCACCGGGGAGGGAGCCGGGGCCGGAGGAGCCGACGGGCCCTCACCGGAACCGCCCCGGTGGGGCCGGCCCCCCGCCGGGGCCGTGGAGGCGGTCACCGCCCTGGTGCTGGCCGCCCTCGCGCTGCGGGCGGCGTGGCCCGGCCTCCCCGCGGGGGCGGGCGGCACGCCGCTGGGCCGGGCCACCGAACTGCTCGCCTTCGGGTGGCTGGCGGTGGTCGCGGTCGCGCTGTCCTTCGTCGACGCCGCCACGCACCGGTTGCCCGACCGGCTCACCCTGGCCGCCTGCCTGGGGACCGCGGCCCCGCTCGCGGTGTCGGCCGCGGTGGACGGCCGGCCGGGCGACCTGCTCGGCGCCGGGCTGGGCGGCGTCGCGCTGGCGGGTTTCTACCTGGTGCTGTTCCTGGTCAACCCGGCGGGCATGGGGCTGGGCGACGTCAAGTTCGCCGGCGGCCTGGGCACCGCGCTCGGCTGGCTGGGCTGGGACGTCCTGGTCACCGGCGCCTTCCTCGGCCTGCTGGCCGGAGCCCTCCACGGGGCCGTCCTGATGGCCCTGCGCCGGGCGGGACGCAAGAGCGAGATCCCCTTCGGCCCCTCCATGGCCGCGGGCGCCCTGGCCGCCGTGCTCGGCGCGCTCTGACGGCCTCCCCCGTCGTCTCACCCAGTGAGCCGAGGTCATTCCAGTGAGCGACACGTGGAAGACTTGTCACCATGTTGCGCTGGTTGACCGCCGGAGAGTCCCACGGCCCCGAGCTCGTCGCGATCCTGGAAGGCCTGCCCGCCGGGGTGGAGGTGACCACGGCCGACATCGACAGGGCACTGGCCAGACGCCGCCTCGGATACGGCCGCGGCGCCCGGATGAAGTTCGAGCAGGACGTCGTCACCGTCGTGGGCGGCGTACGCCACGGCCGCACGCTCGGCAGCCCCGTCGCCATCCGGGTGGGCAACACCGAGTGGCCCAAGTGGGAGACCGTCATGGCGGCCGACCCGGTCGACCCGGCCGTGCTGGAGGGGCAGGCGCGCAACGCGCCGCGCTCACGCCCCCGCCCCGGCCACGCGGACCTGGCGGGCATGCAGAAGTACGGCTTCGACGACGCCCGGCCGGTGCTCGACCGGGCCAGTGCCCGTGAGACCGCCGCCCGGGTCGCGCTCGGCCAGGTGGCCCGCAGCTTCCTCAAGCAGGCTCTCGGCGTCGACATCGTCAGCCACGTCGTCTCGATCGGCGAGGCGACGGCCGACCGGGGCGTCCTGCCGGGCCCCGGCGACCTGGAGGCGATCGACGCCGATCCGGTGCGCTGCGCCGACCCGGCCGGCAGCGCCGCGATGGTCGCCGAGATCGACAAGGCCCACAAGGACGGCGACACCCTCGGCGGCGTCGTCGAGGTGGTCGCCTACGGCCTGCCGCCGGGCCTGGGCAGCTACACCCACTGGGACCGCCGCCTCGACGCCCGCCTCGCCGCCGGCCTGATGGGCATCCAGGCGATCAAGGGCGTCGCCGTCGGCGACGGCTTCGAGACGGCCCGCCGGCCCGGCTCCCGCGCGCACGACGAGATCGAGAACACCGCCGACGGCGTCCGCCGGATC
Organism: Streptosporangium becharense; assembly: GCF_014204985.1. NCBI lineage: Bacteria > Bacillati > Actinomycetota > Actinomycetes > Streptosporangiales > Streptosporangiaceae > Streptosporangium > Streptosporangium becharense. The sequence goes on from NZ_JACHMP010000001.1 coordinate 6,326,009, forward strand.
ACCAACCGGGCGGGCGGCGTCGAGGGCGGCATGACCAACGGCGAGCCGCTGCGCGTCAGCGCCGCGATGAAGCCGATCTCCACCGTCCCCCGGGCGCTGGCCACCGTCGACGTGCTGACCGGTGAGGCCGCCAAGGCCCACCACGAGCGCTCCGACGTGTGCGCGGTCCCGGCCGCCGCGATCGTCGCCGAGGCGATGGTCGCGCTCGTCCTGGCCGACGCGGCGGTGGAGAAGTTCGGCGGCGACTCCGTCGAGGAGGTCGCCCGCAACCTGTCCGGCTACCTCTCCTCGATGGTGATCAAGTGACTGGCTCCGAGACCGGCGGAGGAGGCGGCGTGGCCCCCCGAGTGGTGTTGATCGGCCCTCCGGGGTCGGGCAAGTCGACCGTCGGCCAGCTCCTGGCCGGCCGTCTCGGCGTCCCCTTCCGCGACACCGACGCCGACGTGGAGCGTGCCGCGGGCAAGTCCGTGAGCGACATCTTCATCGAGGACGGCGAGGAGACCTTCCGCGCGCTGGAGGCCGAGGCCGTCCGGCTGGCGCTGGCCGAGCACGAGGGCGTGCTGTCCCTCGGCGGCGGCGCGATCCTCGCCGAGGCCACCCGGGAGCTGCTGGCCGGGCACCGGGTGGTCTACCTGGAGGTGGGCCTGTCCCAGGCGGTCCAGCGGGTGGGCCTGGCCTCGGCCCGGCCGCTGCTCGTGCTGAACCCGCGCAGTCAGCTCAAGAAGCTGATGGACGCCCGCCGTCCCCTCTACGAGGGCCTGGCCGGACAGGTCGTCGCCACCGACGACCGCAAGCCCGAAGAGGTCGTCGACGAGATCATGGGAGGTCTGCTGCCGTGACCGTCTCCAGGATCAAGGTCGGCGGCGAGAGCCCGTACGACGTGGTGATCGGCACCGGCGTGCTCGGTGAGCTGCCCGGCCTGCTCGGCGCCGGGGTCCGCACCGTCGCGGTGGTCCACCCGGAGAGCCTGCCGGAGATCGCCCGCCCGGTCTGCGGCGCGATCGAGGCGGCCGGGTACGAGGTCGTGCCGCTGCCGGTGCCCGACGCCGAGCGGGCCAAGACGGTGGAGGTGCTCGCCGGTCTCTGGTCGGCGCTCGGCCGCGCCGGGGTCACCCGTTCCGACGCCGTGGTGGGCGTCGGCGGCGGGGCCACCACCGACCTGGCCGGGTTCGCCGCCGCCACCTGGCTGCGCGGCGTCAAGGTCGTGCAGGTGCCGACCACCCTGCTCGGCATGGTCGACGCCGCGGTGGGCGGCAAGACCGGCATCAACACCCCCGAGGGCAAGAACCTCGTCGGTTCCTTCCACCCCCCGGCGGGGGTGCTGTGCGACCTGGCCACGCTGGTCTCGGTGCCGCGCGAAGACTACGTCGGCGGTCTCGCCGAGGTCATCAAGGGTGGTTTCATCGCCGACCCGCGGATCCTCGCGCTCATCGAGGACGACCCGGAGGGTGCCACCCGGCCCGAGGGCCGGCACACCCGCGAGCTGATCGAGCGGAAGGTCCAGATCAAGGCCGACGTCGTCGGCGCCGACCTGCGCGAGGGCGGCCTGCGGGAGATCCTCAACTACGGCCACACCCTGGCCCACGCCATCGAGCGCGTGGAGGAGTATCGGATGCGCCACGGCGAGGCCGTCGCCATCGGCATGGTCTACGCGGCGGAGCTGTCCCGTCTGGCCGGCCGGATCGGCCCCGACCTCGTGGCGCGGACCCGGTCCATCCTGACCTCGGTCGGGCTGCCGACCTCCTACCGGCGTGAGGTCTGGCCGCAGCTCCGCAACCACATGCGCCTGGACAAGAAGAGCCGTGGCGCCAAGCTCCGCTTCGTCCTGCTGGACGACCTGGCGAGGGTCTCCCCGCTGGTCGACCCGCCGGAGGAGCTCCTGGCGGCGGCCTACCAGGAGATCGCCCGTTGAGCCCGGCTCCGGCCGGGCCGCGGACCGGGAACGTCGGCCGCGCGACCGGCGCGGCCATCGAGGAGCGGTGATCGACCCGATGAAATCCGTCTACGTGCTCAACGGCCCGAACCTGTCACGGCTGGGCACCCGCGAACCGGACGTCTACGGCGCGGAGAGCTTCGCCGACCTGAGCGCGCTCTGCCGGGACGCCGGCCGGGAGCTCGGTCTCTCGGTCGACGTCCGGCAGACCGACGACGAGGCCGAGATGCTGGGCTGGCTGCACGAGGCGGCCGACGGCAGGATCCCGGTGGTGCTGAACCCCGCGGCGTTCACCCACTACTCCTACGCGCTGCGGGACGCCGTCGCCCAGCGCACCGCGCCTCTCGTCGAGGTGCACATCTCCAACCCGGCCGCCCGGGAGGAGTTCCGGCACACCTCGGTGGTCGCCTCCGTGGCGACCGGTACGATCGCCGGCTTCGGCCTGCGGTCGTACGTGCTGGCGCTGCGGGCCATCGCCGACAGCCTCGCCGAGTGACCGGCCGGCGAGCCCGCACCGCCGGGGGCGTACCCGCCTACCCGTCGCCGAGCCGCCGCAGGGCACTGCGGACCTTGGCCGGGTCGTGGGTGGGCCAGAAGGGCGGCAGCGAGTCGCGCAGGAACCCCGCGTAGCGGGCGGTCGCCAGCCTGGGGTCGAGCACCGCCACCACGCCCTTGTCGTGCTGGCTGCGCAGCAACCGGCCCGCCCCCTGGGCCAGGAGCAGCGCGGCGTGGGTGGCGGCGACCGCCATGAAGCCGTTGCCGCCCTTGGCGGTGACATGGCGCTGGCGGGCGGAGCTGAGCGGGTCGTCGGGGCGGGGGAAGGGGATGCGGTCGATGATGACCAGCCGCAGCGAGGGGCCGGGCACGTCGACGCCCTGCCACAGCGACAGGGTGCCGAACAGGCACGTCGGCTCGTCCTCGGCGAACTGCTTGACCAGCAGCATCGTGGAGTCGTCGCCCTGGCAGAGCAGCGGCACGCTCAGCCGGTCGCGCAGGGCGTCGGTGGCGGCCCTGGCCGCCCGCATTGAGGAGAACAGGCCGAGGGTGCGTCCGCCGGCGGCCTCGATCAGCTCGGTGATCTCCTCCAGGTACGCCTCGGGCAGGCCGTCGCGGCCAGGCTGCGGCAGGTGCTTGGCGATGTAGAGGATGCCGCTGCGGGGGTGGTCGAAGGGGGAGCCGACGTCGAGGCCGGTCCAGCCGGTCCGGCTCCTGGCACCCTGTTTCTTCGGTTTCCCGGCGCGGCCCTCGCCGTCTCCGGTCTCTCCCGGGGTGTCCGTGACGTTCGCGTCGTCCGTGCCGTTCGTGCCCGCGGCTCCCAGCCCCCACTGGCGGGCCAGGCCGTCGAAGGCGCCGCCCAGGGCGAGCGTGGCCGAGGTCAGGATGACCGTGCGGTCGCCGAAGAGCTTGTCGCGGAGCATGCCTGCCACGGTCAGCGGCGCCACCCGCAGCACCGCAGGACGTCGGTCGGTTCCGGCCTCCAGCCAGACCACCTCGGCCCGGTCGATCTCCGAGGCGTGGCCGAAGGCGTCGAGCATGCGCTGCGCGGTGTCGTGGACCTCGTCCAGCGCGGTGAAGGCGGCCTTGCGCAGCCCCGCCGCCTCCGGGTCGTCCTTGTCGGCGTTGCGCGGGCCGAGGGCGGTGACGCACGCCCACGCCGAGTCGCGGATCAGCGTCAGGGTCAGCCCGAGCACCTGGGGCAGGTCGTCCAGGCGGCCGGCGGGGGCGGCGGCGAGCAGCGCCTTCAGGTCCTCCCCGGCCTCCAGGAGCCGGTCGGCGAGGTGTTGTTCGATCAGCTTGCCGACCCGGCGCACGGCCAGCGACACCATGGTCTCCGACAGTTCGCCGCTGACCACCGAGGTGACCCGGTCGACCAGTTCGTGGGCCTCGTCGACGACCACCACCTCGTGCTCGGGCAGCAGCGGCAGGTCCTCCATCGCGTCGATCGCGAGCAGCGCGTGGTTGGTCACCACCACGTCCGACTCGCCGGCGCGGGCGCGGGCCAGCTCGGCGAAGCACTCGGTGCCGTTGGGGCAGCGGGTGGCTCCCAGGCACTCCCGGGAGCTCACCGAGAACTGCCGCCACGCCTGCTCGTTGACGCCGGGGACGAGCTCGTCGCGGTCGCCCGTCTCGGTCTCGTCGGCCCACTCCTGGATGCGCTGGACCATCCGCCCGGTCGCGCTGGTCTCGCGGGGGTCGAAGAGCTGGTCCTGCTCCTCGTCGGGCCAGCCGGCGCTCGCCTTGTAGCGGCACAGGTAGTTGCGGCGGCCCTTGAGGATCGCGAACGTGGGCTCGTGCGGCAGCTTGGGGGCCAGGGCCCCGGCCAGGCGGGGCAGGTCGCGGTCGACGAGCTGGCGCTGGAGCGCGATCGTGGCGGTGGAGACGACCACGGCGCTCCCGGCGGTCATCGCGTGCCGGATCGACGGGATCAGGTAGGCCAGCGACTTGCCGGTGCCGGTGCCTGCCTGCACGGCCAGGTGCTCGCCCGAGTCGATCGCCCGTTGCACGGCTCGCGCCATGGTGATCTGCCCGGGGCGCTCGACCCCGCCCACCGCCTGGACGGCGGTGCTCAGCAGGTCCTCCACCGGTGGGATGTCCACCGTGGGGGAGACGTCATGGGATGAGGCGATGGAGTCGGTCGGCACGACAGCCAACCGTACCCGTTCGGCCCGACAACCGGGGCTGCTCCGGGGAGTCGCCGGGCGGACGCATACCCGCATTCCGGAACCCGGGGTTCCCCCGTCATGGCAGACTGGCTCGACCACCGGTCGGCGAATCCCCGAAAGGTCAAAGAAGATCTACCCTTCTGGTGTCATCAGGGCGGAAGATGGGGACGGAGAGACGGGTTCGGTAGGGTTTCCCGAGGTTGAGTGGACGAATAAAGGCTGGTTAAAGCACTATGTCCTCCATGTCGGAAGTTGTCCCGTTGCCGTCATTCGGCGAGGTGTTCTTTGACGAGCGCGGCCAGGAGCGGGTGCTCCGGGTCACCTGGCACGAGGGCACTCTGGTGCTGAGCCTGTGGCGTGGCGAGATGTGCACCGCCAGTTTTCGTATGCCCATGAGTGATGTGGGACGCCTGGTGGACACCCTCGACGAGGGCTTCGTCGAGGCCGGCGGGCAGTACGACGACGAGGTGGGCGAGCAGCCCGCCCACGCCGAGCACCAGACCTACGGTGAGTACCCCGGAACCGGTCAGTACGCCAGGCCGCGTCCCGAGGACTACGCCGAGTCCCCCCGGTACCCCGAGTCCCCCCAGATTCCCCAGCCGGCGCAGTACCCCGACTCCGCGCAGTACGCCGAGCCGGTTCCCCGTCCCGGACCGTCGCCGGAGGAGTCCCGCCCGGTCCCCGTCGTCGGCCCGAACGATGTGCTCGTCGCGCGGGGGAGCGCTCCGTCCCCCGACCGCCCGCAGGACCGGACCGGACCGCTCTACGGGTCCGGCGACGCCGTGCCGCGGGAGAACATGATCGTGAACGACGCGCTGCCCTACGGGCAGTCGCAGCCCGTCGAGCCGATGGCCGCCGGTTCCGGGGAGCCGGCCTACCAGCTCCCCGGCGACCACTACCCGCCCGACCGGCAGCCCGCCCCGTACGGTGACCGGCAGCCCGACCCGTACGGGATGACCGCCCCGCAGCAGCCCGGCGACCGGTACGGGATGACCGCCCCGCCGCAGGAGCCCGCCGACCGGTACGGCGTCGCGCCACAGCAGCCGGTCGACCCGTTCGCGCCTCCGGTCGTCCGGCAGCAGCCGGTCGACCCGTTCGCACCGCACGCCGAGCAGTTCCCGCCCCCCGCTCACCAGCCCCGCCCCGACCCGTACGGGCAGCCCGCCCCGCCGACCTCGACCGACCCGTACGGCTTCGCCGCCCAGCAGCAACAGCAACACCAGCAGCACCAGCCCGGTTACGCCTCTCCCCAGCAGGATCCCTACGCGTCCCCGCAGGATCCCTACGGCGGCGGTTACCCGGCGCCCGCCCAGCCCGGTCCCTACGCCTTCGGCGGTCAGCAGGCCGTCCCGCCGCAGCCGCCGTCCCATCCGGCCGGTCACCCGCCCGGTCATCCGGCCGACCTGCGTGACCTGTACGGCCCACAGGGCGGCTACCAGCAGGAGGTCGATCCGTCCGACCCGCTGGGACTGTTCGGCCAGCCGGCCCAGCCCGGCCCCGAACAGCGGATGCACCGCCCCTACGTCCAGGAGCCGCCGCATTCCACCGGCGAACGGCCCCGTCCCGAGCAGCGTTACGACGAGCAGCGCTATGACGAGCAGCGCTACGACGACCGCCGTCGCGACGAACGGGACGACCGCCGCGACTGGTGACGTCCTCGTGACCGGTGACGGCCCCGCGACCGGTTGCCGCCGCAGCCCCGCCGGCCGCGTGGGCGGCCGTCGGGGACCACAGCCGGGCCGCGTCGAGGACCACGACCGGTGCGTCGGGGACCACGGCCGCACCACACGCCGCCGGTGCGTGGGCGGTGCTCGGCGTCCCGTAGGCTGACCTCCGCTGACGGGGGGGTGAGATGGACCAGTCGACGGTGCTGCAAATGCTCCTCGTGCCGGTCATGGCGATCGCGGTGGCGGCGGTCGCCCGGCAGCGGGGATGGCCGGTCCCGCTGCTGCTGGTGCTCGCCGGCCTGGTGCTGTCGCCCGTGGTCCCCGACTACCAGCTCGACGCCGAGCTGGTCCTGCTCGTCTTCCTGCCCCCGCTGCTCTACGCGGCCGCGATCGAAAGCTCCTACCTGCGGCTGAAGGACGTCAGCAGGCCGGTCGCGCTGCTCTCGGTCGGCCTGGTGCTGTTCACCACGCTGGTCATCGGCGGGGTCGCCCACCTGCTCATGCCCGACCTGCCGCTGGCCGCCGCGTTCGCCCTGGGGGCGATCGTGGCGCCGCCCGACGCGGTCGCCGCCGTCGCGGTGGCCCGCAGGCTCGGCCTGCCCCGCAAGGTGGTCGCGATCCTGGTGGGGGAGAGCCTGTTCAACGACGCGACCGCGCTCACCGTCTACCGGGTGGCCGTCGCCGCCGCACTGGGCGAGGGGGTGAGCTGGTCCGCGGCGGGCGTCGAGTTCCTCCGGTCGGCGGCCGGCGGCGTGGTGGTGGGCGTCGCGCTCACCTGGATCCTCACCCGGGTGCTGCGGATGCTGCGCGACGCGCTCGTCGAGAACACCGTCATGCTGCTCATCCCGTTCGCGGTCTACCTCGCGGCGGAGAGCGTGCACGTCTCCGGCGTGGTGGCCGTCGTGATCGTCGGCCTGTCCATCGGTCATCTCATGCCCAGGGCGGCCTTCGGCACCCGGTTGCTGTCCGACGCGGTCTGGCGGGTCTTCGGCTTCTTCCTGGAGTCGATCGTCTTCGTGCTGATCGGCCTGCAGATGTGGCCGATCATGCGGAACCTCGGCGGGGCCGACCCGTGGCGGCTCGGCGGGATGGCGCTGGCCGTCTTCGCCGCCGCGGTGGCCTCCCGGATCGTCTGGGTCGTGCCCAGCATCTACCTGCCGCGGATCCTGTCCGGCAGGGTCCGCAGGCGCGAGCCGCATCCCCCGTCCTGGCAGAACGTGGCGATCGTGAGCTGGGCGGGCATGCGCGGCGTGGTCTCGCTCGCCGCGGCGTTCGCCATCCCGGAGGGCTTCCCCGGCCGCGACACGCTGCTCTTCCTCACCTTCGCGGTGGTGATCGGCACCCTCCTCGTGCAGGGGCTGACGTTCCCGGCTCTGATCCGCAGGCTGCGGGTCTCCAACGAGCAGGAGATCTACGGCGACAACCTGGCCGAGGCCGCCGCCCAGCAGGCGGCGGCCTCGGCCGCGCTCGCCCGGCTGGAGGAACTCGTCGCCGCCGGGGTGGGGGAGACCCACCAGGAGGTCGTCGACCAGCTCAGGGCGAAGTCGGAGCGGCGCACCCTCGGCGCGTGGGAACGCCTGGGCGGCGGCACCGGGCAGGAGGGCGAGGAGACGCCGAGCACCGTCTACCGGCGGCTCCGCAGGGAGATGCTCGCGGCCGAGCGCGAGGTGTTCGTCCGGCTCCGCGACGAGCGGCGCATCGACGACGAGGTGCTTCGCCGGGTCGTCCAGGATCTCGACTTCGAGGAGGCCATCCTGGAGCGCGACTGACACCGGCTCCGGATGCCCGCCCCGAGACTCGGCCGAGACCCGGGGGAGACCCGGCCGAGGCCCGGGGGAGACCCGGCCGAGACCCGGCCGAGGCCCGGGGGAGAGAACGAGCCGAGAGGGCACTACGCTGCGTAGGGCCTCTCACTGTCCCGAACAGGGGTCGTCGGCTATGTGACTTCCGCCCTGATCGTCGTCAGTCCGGCCGCGGGGAAGCGTGAGTCGCGGCCATGGATCGTGCCGGATCGTCGAATGCGCTGTGGTCCGGTCCGGGCACCGCCGACCCGGAAGCGGAACGCGTCATCCGGGCTGTCATCGGCCGATCTCGTCCAGTTCGGTGAGATCCTCGTCGGAGAGCGAGAGTCCCGCGCCTGCGACGTTCTCGCGAAGGTGCGCCACCGACGAGGTGCCGGGGATCAACAGGATGTTCGGCGACCTCTGCAGCAGCCAGGCCAGGGCGACCGACATCGGCGTCGCGTCCAGCCGGGAGGCCACGGCCGTGAGCGCCGACGACTGCAGCGGGCTGAAGCCACCGAGCGGGAAGAACGGCACGTAGGCGATGCCCTGCTCGGCGAGCTCGTCCACCAGGTCGTCGTCCTGGCGGTGGGCGAGGTTGTACATGTTCTGCACGCACACGATCGGGGCGATCGAGCGCGCCTCGGCGACCTGCTCCGCCGTCGCGTTGCTCACGCCGAGGTGCCGGATCAGACCCTGCTGCCGGAGTTCGACGAGCGTCTCGAACGCCTCGGCGAGCGAGCCGGGCTGGGGGCCCTGGGCGTCGCCGAGCCGGAGGTTGACCACGTCCAGCGTCTCGAGGCCGAGGTTCTCCAGATTGCGGTGGACGGCCCGGCGCAGGTCTTCGGGCCTGCGGGCCGGGGGCCAGCCTCCCTGCTCGTCCCGGACCGCGCCGACCTTGGTCACGATGTGCAGCGAGTCGGAGTACGGGTGCAGCGCTTCGCGGATCAGCTGGTTGGTGATGTGCGGCCCGTAGGCGTCGGCGGTGTCGATGTGGGTGATGCCGAGGTTGACGGCCTCGCGCAGGACGGCGAGTGCGCCGTCGTGATCGGCGGGCGGGCCCATGACCCAGGGGCCGGCGAGCTGCATGGCTCCATAGCCGAACCGGGTGACGGTCAGGTCACCCAGGGGCCAGGTGCCGCCGGGAAGCGAGGCGGGGGACGTGCTCATTACTTCGCCTTTCGCGTTGAGCCAGAGGGTGGTGCTCGATAGCGCGTTACCCCATCCTCGGGATGTAACTTCCCAATGGGAAGAAGGCACTTCACAGTGCGTAAGGCACTCGCAGGTGAGAGGAGCGGCAGATGGTGACGGTGACGGCGGCCCAGCAGAAGGAACAGGCCAGGGTGGGGTACAACGCCTTCGTGGAGGCATGCCCCAGCCGCAAGCTGCTCGACCGGATCTCCAACAAATGGGTCACGCTGATCCTTGCCGCGCTTGGCAGTGACAGCGCGCATCAGCCGGGCACCGACTGCGCCGGCGAGCCCCGGGCGATGCGCTACTCGGAGTTGGCCCGCCTGCTGGCCGGCGTCAGCCAGAAGATGCTCACTCAGACGCTGCGCTCGCTGGAGCGCGACGGCCTGGTGACCCGCACCGTGGTGCCGACCGTGCCCGTCACCGTCTTCTACGAGCTGACCGATCTCGGCCTGTCGCTGTACGAGATGATGCGGGGCCTCAAGGCCTGGGCCGAGGTGCATATGGACGATGTACTCGCCCACCGCGAGACCTACGACGCCCGCGTGGCCGAGAAAGCGCCGGGTAGTTGATCGGCTTCGTTCCGCAGCCCCCGGGTGGTGATCCTTGCGGAGTGCGGCTTCACAAGGATCACCGGCATGTGCGCCTGCGACCCCGCCTGCGACCCCGCCTACGACACCTCCCTGACCGATGCCCGGTGATCCGGCGCTTTCTCAGCGGTTCAGCCGATGACGCTGTCCACGTAGCACCATCGCCAGTCCTCACCCGGCTCGAACGAGGCGATGACGGGGTGGCCGCCCTCCTTGTAGTGGGCGGTGGCGTGCTTGTTCGGTGAGGAGTCGCAGCAGCCGACGTGCCCGCAGGACAGGCATTTGCGCAGGTGGACCCAACGGCTGCCCGACGCCAGGCATTCCTCGCACCCCTGCGGTGTGTTCGCCGGCATGTCGACGGCCTGCTGCAGGTGCTGACAGATCTTCATGGTTTCCCCCCTTGTTCGAGTTCCTGCGATGGTATGCCGGGGAGCCGCCGCGGGTGACGACCGCCTCCGCCGCTGGATCACGGTTCGCCACGAACGCGCCACGGCCCGTTCCGTTGGCTAGTGTCGAAGCATGCGACCCCTTACGCGACGAATCCCCGCCCTCGCCGCCTCGACGCTGGCCGCTGTCCTCATCACCACCGGCTGCTCGGAGTTCCAGGAGGTGAGCCAGGGCATCGACCAGGCCCAGCAGTGCGTGCAGGCCGCCGGTATCGTCACCGAGACGGTGTCGAAGGTCTCGGGGCTGCTCAACGACCCCGCCGCGATGGAGAAGGCGCTCAACGACGGAGCCGCCAAGCTCGGCGACGTGGCGGACAAGGCCGCCGACACCTCGCTCCGCGACGCCGCCGAGGGCATCTCCAAGACTCTGGAGGGCTTCACCGTCGACGATGCCAACAGCGCCGTCGACGCCGCGCAGAAGGTCGCCGCCGACTCGGTGAAGTGGGTCGAACAACTGACCAACGCGTGCGGCTGATCTGCGGAAATCCCGGGTTCTCGATGGGGAATGTCGCTGAAATAGCGTGATTCCCATGGAGACCGCCGACCGGGAACCGGACCCCCGGTTCACCCTCGCCAACGAACGCACCTACCTGACATGGCTGAGTACGTCGCTCGCGCTGAGCGCGGGTGGCGTCGCCATGGCCGCCGTCTCCGCCGACGTCTTCGTACCCTGGATGCGGACCCTCCTCGCCGTCGTCCTGGTCGCGCTGTCGGCGTTGTCGGCGGCGATGGCCTATCCCCGCTGGCGCCGCGTCCAGCAGGCGCTGCGCCGCTCCGCGCCGCTCCCGCCCCCGGCCATCGCGCCCCTGCTCGGCTACGGCGTCGCGGCGGTGGCCGTGCTCGCCCTGATGCTCATCCTGCTGTCGCGATGACCCGGTTGTGGGACGAGGGCCTGCAGAGCGAGCGCACCCGGCTCGCCTGGGTCCGCACCGCCGCCCTGCTCGCCGTGACCGCCCTGGGCGGCGCGGGCACCACCCTGCGCGCCGGGACGCCCGTGATCGCCGCCGTGCTCTTCGCCCCCGCGGCCTTCTGCGGCGCGCTCCTGCTGACCCACACGGGCGCCCGCTACCGTCGTGCCCAGGAGGCCCTGCACGGCGGCCGGCCGCTCGACGACCGGGCCGACGCCCTCGTCGCCTGGCTCGGCACCCTCACCGTGGTCGCCGGGGCCGCCGCCTTCGTGCTGAGCCGCTGAGGAGCCTTCGTGCCGAGCCGTCGAGCCGCTGGGGAGCCTCGTGCCGAGCCGTTGAGCCGCCTTCGTGCTGAGCCGCTGAGGAGCTCCCCGGGCCGGGGTCCGGCGGTCGCCGCCCGGGGACGCGGCGGCTACGAGCCGGTGCCGGAGGCGATCGTCTCGGCGACCTCGTCGCGGCGCTCGGCCTCCTCGCGCGCGAAGCGCTCGGCGTCGAGCCGCTCGGCGATCTCCTCGTCCTGCCGCATCAGCGCCTCCAGGCTCTGCCCGGCCATCTCCAGCACGCCCATGTCCGCGTAGGCCTGCTGCAGGCGGGGGCTCCACAGGCCGATGTCCTTGACGCAGGGGACGATGCGGCTGAACAGCAGGGAACGGAAGACCCGCAGGTACTCGGAGCGGTCGACGCATTCCATGGCCTGGGCGACCTCGGCCCGGTTCAGGCCGATCGCCTCCCAGGTCTCCCGGCCGCGCAGCCGGTCGCGCATCAGGTAGCAGCCCTCGATGACGAAGTCCTCGCGCTCGCGCAGCTCGCTCTCGCTGAGCTGGCGGTAGTAGTCGCGCAGCGCCATCCGGCCGAAGGCCACGTGCCGGGCCTCGTCCTGCATGACGTAGGCGAGGATCTGCTTGGGCAGCGGTTTGGTGGTGATGTCGCGCATCACGCCGAAGGCGGCCAGCGCGAGACCCTCGATGAGCACCTGCATGCCGAGGTAGGGCATGTCCCAGCGGGAGTCGCTCAGTGTGCTGTCGAGCAGTGCTTTGAGGTGCTGGTTGATGGGGTAGGCCAGGCCCACCTTCTCCTGGAGGAAACGGGCGTAGGTCTCGGCGTGCCGGGCCTCGTCCATGGTCTGGGTGGCGGCGTAGAACTTGGCGTCGAGTTCGGGGACCGACTCCACAATCCGGGCCGAGCAGATCATCGCACCCTGCTCGCCGTGCAGGAACTGGGAGAACTGCCAGGCGGCGTTGTGCAGCCGCACCTGCTTGCGCTGCTCGTCGTCCATCCGCTCCCACAGTGGGCTGCCGTGGATGGCGATGACGGTGTCGGGGGTGCCGAGCACGTCGTAGGGGTCGACCTCCAGGTCCCAGTCGATGCGCTTGACGGAGTCCCACTGCCGGTCCTTGCCCTTCTGGTACAGGGCGAGCATCCGGTCTCTGCCGTCGTCGTACTCCCAGGTGAACCGGGCGGCTCCGGCCGCCTCGACGTCCCAGGTGGAGAGTTCGGCGGGGATGGTGTAGAGCTCGTGAGTCGACATGCGGCCTCCAGAGACGTACATCGTACGTACCTCGCGAGCGTGTCACGTACAGTGTACGTACGTCAACGGATCCGGCGAGGGGAGAATGGGTGACATGCCTGCAGCACCGCTCTCCCGTCCCCGTATCGTCGCCGTCGCCATCGACCTGATCGAGCGGGAGGGCGTCGACGCGGTATCCATGCGCGCGATCGCGGCGGCCCTGGGCGTGGGAGTGATGTCGCTGTACAACCACGTGCCCAGCAAGGCGGTCCTGCTGGACGCGGTGGCCGAGAGCGTGCTCTCCCAGATCGAGTTCGCCGACGACCCGGACGCCGACTGGACCGACCGGGTGCGGATGCAGGCGCTCGCCTTCCGCCAGATCGCCCACCACTACCCCCGGTGCACCATGGTGGTGGTCAGCCGCCAGCTCCGGTCGACCGCCGGACTGCTCCCGGTGGAGCGGGCACTCGACACGTTGCGCGGTGCGGGGTTCGACGGCGAGGAGGCGGTGCGGGTCCTGCGCATGTTCATCGCCTACATCGTGGGTTCGCTGCTGCGGGAGGTCGGGGTGACCCCGACGTTCGCTCCCGTGCGCGACTCCGTCACCGGCGACGTCGATCCGCTGCTGTTCCCGCGGGTCAGCGAACTGAGGCCGATGCTGGGGAACTGCGACCACGAAGCGGAGTTCCGCTACGGCCTGGAACTGCTCATCCAGGCGATGGCCGTCCGGCTCAAGAGCTGACGTCCGCGCGCCGGGCAGGGCGGATCCCGGTGTCTCCGGTGTCTCCGGTGGGGACGGGCGGGCGAAGGCGGGGGAGGGGTGGCGCCCGGGGCGGTGGCCCCGGGCGCCGGGAGAGCGCTCCCTTCCCCTGGACGCTCTCCCTCGGTCAGTACCAGTTGCTCGACTGGAAGTGACCCCACGCGCCGCACGGCGAACCGTAACGGCTCTTGATGTAACGCAGACCCCAGTGGATCTGCGTGACCGGGTTGTACCGCCAGTCTCCGCCGCTGCCCCGCATCTTCGAGCCGGGCAGCGCCTGCGGGATGCCGTAGGCCCCCGACAGCCGGTTGTACGCGCGGTGGTTCCAGTCGCTCTCCCTGGTCCAGAGACTGTCCAGGCAGCGGAACTGGTTCTGCGACCATGCTCGGCGGGAGACGAGGCGGTACGCGATCGCCTTGTTCCTGCCCTTTGCGGTCTTCGCGACCCGCCGCACCCTGGGCTTGGCCGTGGTGACCCAGGTCGCGCGGTGCACCGTCGTCGCCGTCCCCTCCGTGGACGGCCCGACGAGGCCCTCGGCCTGGCTCACCGCAGACGACCCGACCATCGCGGACGCTGCGACCATGGTGGCGGCGGTGTTGCGCAGAACGCGGTTTCTGTTCACGTGGATCCCTGTCCTCGGGCCGCGTGCGGGAGGCGCGCGAGGTGCGAAGACGCCCTCGCGTGCTCGACGATCCGGCGTCCGTGGCTCGGACGGGGAACGCCCGCGCGGTCTCGCCGGCCTGTTTCCGGCATGAGACACCGCGGCGATCTCTCTACGCCGCTTTCTAGTACGCGGAGGGAGCGCCGAACGGCGAACGGGACACGCGGAGGAAAGGTGTTTGCCCGAACTTCGGGATCCACGGGTGGTTCGACGGGGGGCCGCTGACCGGGACGGGTTCACCGATGCGCGGGGCCGGGGGGAAAATCACCCCGGCATGGAGTTTGGGATCAGTACCAGCCCCGTGACCGGGAGTGTGCCCACGCCCGGCAGGGCGAGCCGTAGCGTTCCTTGATGTATCCCAGGCCCCATCTGATCTGGGTCCGGGGGTTGGTGCGCCAGTCGCGGCCGGCGCTGGCCATCTTGCCTGCGGGCAGCGCCTGCGGGATGCCGTAGGCCCCCGAGCTGCGGTTGCGCGCGCGGTGGTTCCAGTTGCTCTCCTTGGTCCAGAGCCTGCTGAGGCAGCCGAACTGTTTCGTGCTCCAGCCGTGCGCGGACACCATCGACCTCGCGACGGCCTTGCTGCCCGCTTCCGCCGTGGCCGCCTGCGCGACCGTGGCGGTGGTGCCGAGGGCGAGGACCGAAGTGATCACCAGCGCACCCGTGCGGCGTAGCGTCGACATGAGACTCCCTGTGCCTTGGGGGTTGAGGGACGTCGTCACGATGCCTCGTGGTTCGCGGGCGGGCCAGTCGACAGGGTTTGTCAATGACCTTGTCAGGGGACGTGTGAGGAAAAGATCAAGGTGCTGGTGAGGGGGCCGCCGTCTCAGCCGTGGCGTCGGTCACATTTCATCTTCTGGACGTCATAACTCTCAAATGTGACAAATGGATTAGGGTGCGCAGCATGGGAATCCGTGATATCGCCATCAGCACTCTCGCCGGCGCGCCGACCACCCTGGCGGAGCTGGCCGGAGACAAGTCGGTCCTCGTGGTGAACGTCGCCTCCAGGTGTGGTCTCACCCCGCAGTACGAGGGCCTGGTCCAGCTCCAGCGCACCTACGGCGAGCGGGGCTTCACCGTCGTCGGCGTCCCCTGCAACCAGTTCTACGGCCAGGAGCCCGGAACCGCCGAGGAGATCCAGGAGTTCTGCTCCACCACCTACGGTGTCGACTTCCCGCTGCTGGAGAAGATCGAGGTCAACGGCGACGGCCGGCACCCGCTCTACGCCGAGCTCACCCGCACGCCGGACGCCGAGGGCAAGGCGGGCGACGTCGAGTGGAACTTCGAGAAGTTCCTCCTCGCGCGCGACGGCGAGGTTCTGGCCCGCTTCCGGCCGCGTGTGGAGCCCGGCGACCCCGCCGTCACCGAGGCGATCGAGAAGTCCCTCTAGCCGCACAGCTGCCCCTGACGATCAGTTCGGTGGGCAGCAGCGCGCCGCGCGGGCGTCGGCCGCCGGTCCGCAGCACGAGCTCGGCCGCGCGGTAGCCGATGTCCCGCGCGGGCTGGGCGATCACCGTCAGCGGCGGGGAGCACAGCTCGGCCCAGGGCACGTCGTCGAACATGATCAGAGACAGGTCCCTGGGGATGCGCAGGTCCAGCTCCCGGGCCGCGAGCACCGCGGCCTCGCCCAGCAGGTTGCCCCCGGCGAGCACCGCGGTGACGTCGGGCCGGTGCTGGAAGAGCCCTGCCGCGGCGGCGTAGGCGGAGTCGCGGCTGCCCCGCGCGACCACGATCAGATCCTCGTCCACCAGGGAGCCCAGCGCCTCGCGGAAGACCGAGAGCCGCTGCCCCTGCCCGGGGCCGCCCAGGTAGGCGATGCGGCGGTGCCCCAGGCCCGTCAGGTAGTCGACCGCGGTGCGCACCCCGGCGCGGTCGTCGGCCAGCACCGCCGGTACGTCCGTGCGGCCGGCCGGGAGGCGGTGCGCGAAGGCCATGGTGAGCCCGGTGCGCAGGGTCGGGGCCCAGATCTCCCCGTCTCCGGACGGGACCGCGACCACCCGGTCGACCCCCTGCTCCAGGAGGGTTCCGATCATCTCGGCCTCGCGTTCGGGGTCGTCGCCGGTGGTGCCCAGGATCACCGGCTCGCCCGCCGAACGCGCGCAGGCGAGCACGCCGTCGGCCAGGCGGCCGTAGAAGGAGTCGGTGATGTCGGGCAGCAGCAGCCCGATTCCGCCCGAGCGCCGCTGGCGCAGGTTGCGGCCGAGCGCGCTGGGCCGGTAGTCGAGCTGGGCCGCGACGGTCAGCACCCGCTCCCTGGTCGCGGGGCTCGCCGAGCCGCCGGACAGAACCCGTGACACCGTGGCGACCCCCACGCCCGCGGCCTCCGCGACGTCCTTGATCGTCGTACGACGCATGTTCATGGAAACGATTCCATCATGTGTTCCGCTTCTGATCCAGCGCGGAGTCGTAACGTTCCCCCGCTGAAAAGCGGATATCAGATGACCTCTTGACATGCATGTCCGCTTCCGGTGAGATGCATGAAAACGTATCCACATTCGGGTGAACGCGGGGTTGGCCCGAGGCGACAAGGACTGTGCATGGCATCCATCGTTCTCAGCAACGTCGACAAGATCTACGCGGGCGGCGTGAAGGCCGTGAACAGCCTGAACCTTGAGATCAAGGACGGCGAGTTCATGGTCCTGGTGGGTCCCTCCGGTTGTGGTAAGTCCACCGCCCTGCGCATGATCGCCGGCCTGGAGGACATCAGCGGCGGCGAGATCTCCATCGGCGGCCGGGTGGTCAACCACCTGCCCCCGAAGGACCGTGACATCGCCATGGTCTTCCAGAACTACGCGCTCTACCCGCACATGACCGTCGAGGAGAACCTCGCCTTCGGCCTGAAGCTCCGCAAGATGCCCAAGGCGGAGATCTCCAAGCGGGTCAACGAGGCCGCCAAGATGCTCGGCCTGGAGCAGTACCTCAAGCGCAAGCCCGCCGCCCTCTCCGGTGGTCAGCGCCAGCGTGTCGCCATGGGCCGCGCCATCGTCCGCGAGCCGCAGGCGTTCCTCATGGACGAGCCGCTGTCCAACCTGGACGCCAAGCTCCGCGTCTCCATGCGCGCCTCGCTCAACACCCTGCACGAGCGTCTCGGTGTGACCACCGTCTACGTCACCCACGACCAGGTCGAGGCCATGACCCTCGGCGACCGCGTCTGCGTGCTGCGCGACGGTCTCCTCCAGCAGGTCGACACCCCGCAGAACCTCTTCGACAAGCCGGTCAACCTCTTCGTCGCCGGCTTCATGGGCTCCCCGTCGATGAACTTCGTCAACGCCGAGCTGGTGCGCGACGGCGGTGCGGCTGTGTCCTTCGCGGGCTTCCGCCTCCCGGTCCCCGACTCGACCTTCGCCGAGAAGCGCGGCCTGGACCAGTACTTCGGCAAGAAGATCATCCTGGGCATCCGCCCCTCCGACTTCGAGGACTCCGCGGCGGCCAACGGCTCCACCGGCGGCTGGTCCCGCCTGCAGGTCCGCGCCGAGGTGACGGAGGAGCTGGGCTCGGAGATCAACGTCCTCTTCCTCATCGACGCCCCGCCGGTCCAGCACCAGGACACCGTGGCCGCCGCCGACGCCGGCGACGACGAGGAGGCGACCCTCCCGCTGGTCGGTGACAAGTCGCTGTGGACCGCCCGCGTCAACTCCCGCAGCCACGTCCGCCCGGGCCAGAACATCGAGCTGGTCGTCGACACGCACAACCTGCACTTCTTCGACCCGGTCTCGGGTGCGGCGATCGGCCACGAGTCGCTCACCCCGGCCTGACCGGCCGTGCGGGCCCGCGAAGGGCCCGCCCCCTGGCCCCCTCGGTAAGACCGGCAAGGGCCCGCGCCACGACCCCCTCCCGTGGCGCGGGCCCTTCCCGTATCCCGTACCACCTACCCCGGCGGGCAGGTAACGGCCCGCTTGCCCCCTCGTGTCCGTTCGCACGTGCCCTCGCGGCCCTGCGGATCCGCGGATCTGTGCGGGCTCTCCGGGGCCCGTGGGCCCGCGTGGATTCCCTGGGGCCCGCGGGCCCGTGCGGGCTCTGCGGGCCCCGCGGATCCGTGCGGGCTCTCCGGGACCTGCGGGCCCGCTCCCGCCCGCGCGGGAGTGGTCAGCGGCGGCCGATGCGCCGGCTGACCTGCCCGGCCAGGTTCGGCGGGACCAGCCTCGCGACCGCCGAGATGACCTTGTAGCGCAGGTCGGGGACGCTCACCCGCCTGCCGCGGGCCAGGTCGCGCATGGCCTCACGGACCACGTCGTCCGCCGACAGCCACAGGAAGTCGGGGATGCCCGAGGTGTCTATCGAGGCGCGCCGGTGGAACTCGGTCCGCACGAACCCGGGGCACAGGGCCATCACCCGCACCCGGCTGCCGGTCAGCTCGGAGGCCGCGGACTCGCTGAAGTTGACCACCCACGCCTTGGAGGCGCTGTAGGTGCCGCCGGCGAGGAACGCCGCCACCGACGCCACGTTGACCACCGCGCCTCGGTCACGGGCCTTCATCCCGGGCAGTGCGGCCAGGGTGAGGCGCAGCACCGCCTCGCAGTGGAGCTTGAGCATCCGCAGCTCCTCCTCCACCGGGACGTCGAGGAAGGAACCGGGGTGGCCGAACCCGGCGTTGTTCACCAGCAGGTCGACACCCTCGCGGAGCCGTGCCTCGACCTTCTGCAACCCCTCGTCGGTCGCCAGGTCGGCCGGGAGCACCTCGCTGCTCACCCCGTAACGCAGGCGCAGTTCCTCGGCGGCCGAGGCGAGGCGCTCGGCGTCGCGGGCGACCAGGACCAGGGAGAACCCGTCCGCGGCCAGGCGGCGGGCGAAGGCGGCGCCGAGACCGGCCGTCGCCCCAGTGATCAATGCGGTTGGCATGCCTGAAGTTTAGAGAGAACGCGGACCCGCCGCGGACGTGCGTCCGGCGCCGCGCGTCGTTCCGTCACCGGTTCCCGTGGCGGCCCGAGGAGTTGCGGCCGCGTTCCGTCGCCGGTTCCCACGGCACCGCGAGGACTTCCGGTCGTCCGCGTCCCGCTCTCCGGGCGGGCTGCCGGCCGCCCGCGACCCGCTGCTCTCCAGCCGGGCGTGCCGTCCGGGGGAGCGTCAGTGATCGGAAAACAACCGATGATCGTTCGGCAAGGGGGGCGAGCCGGGCAGACCGTTATTTCCGGATGGCAAATATAACGGGTTCCGGAGACATGTCGCTTGTGTTCCAAGCGTCTTGTCCTATGGCCTAAATCATCGCCACAGGGAGCTCGTAAATGGCCAGAAAACACTTAATATCTATTCTCCTCGCGGTGACGGCCGGAGGCGGACTGACGCTCGGATCCACCGGAACGGTGCTCGCCGCGACCCATCTGTCGGCACCGGTGCTCGCCGGGAATTCGCCGCTTTATCCGCCGCTGCCGGATTATCTGGTCGAGGCTCTGGCGATCGCCGACGCCGCGGAAGAGGTTTACGACGAGGCCGTGGACATCCTGGAGGAGGCCGAGAACATCCTGGAGGAGGCACAGGAGGTCGCCGACGAGGCCGCGCTCCTCACCGAGGTCGACCTCATCGGCGCGCGGGTCGCCTCCGGCGCCGAGGAGATCGACCCGGCCGCCGCGCGGACCGCGTCCGCCACCCGGGGAGCCGGCCGCGCCGCCGCGCGGACCGCCTCCGACGCGGCGCGGGTGGCCACCGGCACGGTGCGATCCGCCGCCGGGACGATCGACCCCGAGGTCAGGAAGCTCGCCGACAGGGCGGAGGAGATCGCCGACGAGGCCATGCGGATCACCGCCGAGGCCGAGCGGATCATCGTCAGGGCCGAGGACATCGTCACCGAGGCCGAGGAGATCATCTCGCTGGCCCAGGGCGTCGACCCGGTCGCCGTGGGCATCGCCACCAAGGCGGCGCGGGTCGCCACCGAGGCGGCGCGGATCGCCACCAAGGCCGAGGCGATCTCCAGGGAGGCCGAGGAACTCGCCTTGGAGGTCGCGCGGCTGGACGACGACGATGACCACGGCAACGGCAACGGCAACGGGAGGGACGACCACGGCAAGAAGGACAAGCATGTCTTCCCGGTCGACTTCGACGACTTCGACGACTGCGAGGACGACTGCTTCGACGACTGCTTCGACTGCGGGCCCGGCCCGGGACCGGTGGCCGAGGAACTGCCGTTCACGGGTGCCCCGGTGACGTTCGCGGCGACCCTCGGCGGCGGTCTGCTGCTCGCGGGCACCGCGGGTGCGCTGGCCCTCGCGCGGCGCCGCCGGTCCGCCGGTACGGAGTGATCGGATAAGTGACGAACAGGAGACGACGCCGAGTGGTCGTCGCCGGCCTGCTGGCCCCCGCCGCCCTGGTGGTGGCCGGGGGCTGGTCGGCCCATCTCGGCCTGCGGGTGCGTGACCACCTCGACGCCACCAGGGCCGCGCTGGTCCAGTTGCGCGCCGCGGTGGCCGCCGGTGACCTGAGTCCCGTTTCCCCCGTGCTGGCCGAGGCCCGGCGGCACGCCGCCGAGGCCCGGCGCCTCACCGAGGGGCCGGACTGGTGGGTGCTGGCCCACACCCCGGTGGTGGGGGACGCGGCCACCACCGTACGCGGCCTGGCGTGGGCCGCCGCCGAGCTGACCGAGGCGTTCTCCGGCGTGCAGCGGGCCGGCACCCCCCTCATGACGATCTCCACGCCCTCCTTGGTCGACATGGGACGGCAGCTGGCCGCGCTCGACGCCGCCGCCCCGGCCCTGGACGAGGCCGCCACCCGGCTCCGGCGGGCGGACTCCCGCCTGGCCGCCACCCCCGCCGTCACCGGTGTGCGGCAGGTGGACGAGGCGCGGGGCACCGCGCTGGCCGAGATCGGCCGGCTGCGCGACCTGGTCCGCGACGCGGCGGACACCGCGGCCCTGCTGCCCCCCATGCTCGGCCGCGACGGCCCGCGCCGCTACTTCCTGGCCTTCCAGACCAACGCCGAGGCGCGGGGCACCGGGGGCCTGGTCGGCGCCTTCGGCATCCTGAAGGCCGACCGGGGCCGGATCAGCATCGAGCGGCTCTCGGTCAACAACGGACTGACCAACAGTCCCGTCCCCGTCGTCGACCACGGCACCGCCTACCGCGAGCGTTACGGGGCGAGCGCCACCAGGATGCTCTCCATCTCCAACCTCTCCCCGCACTTCCCGTACGCGGCGGCCACCTGGACCCGGCTGTGGGAACGGCAGCACGGCCGCCGCCTCGACGGAGCGCTCGCCACCGACCCGGTGGGCCTGGCCCACCTGCTGAAGATCATCGGCCCCGTCACGCTCCCCGGCGGGGAGAAGGTGACCCCGGCCAACGTCGTCGATCTCACCGAGCGTGAGGCGTACGCCCGCTACACCGACCCCGCGGCGCGCAAGCGGTTCCTGCTCCGGGTCGCCGGAGCCGTCGCCGAGGCGCTGCCCGCCTCGTTCACCGACCCCGCCAGGCTGCTGCCGGCGCTGGGACACATGGTGGGGGAGCGGCGGATCCAGGTCTGGAGCCGTCACGGGGCCGAGCAGCGGCGCCTGGCGCGCACCCCCGCCGCCGGCGTGCTGCCGCAGCGGCCGGGGCCCTTCGCCGCCCTGGTCGTCAACAACTCCGCCGGCGGCAAGCTCGACTACTACCTGGAGCGCTCCGTCGACTACCGGCTGGGCCCCTGCCGGGACGGCCGGCGCACCACGAACGTCCGGATCCGGCTCACCAACGCCGTCCCGCGCGGCGACCTGCCCTCCTACGTCACCGGCCGGCTCGACTCACCGAAACGCCCGCACGTCCCCGGGTCGAACCTGCTGTGGGTCTCGCTGTACGGCGGGATGGGGGCCACGCTGACCGAGGCGCGGCTGGACGGCAAGCCGGTGCCGGTCATGCGGGAGACCGAGCGGTCCCGCCCGGTCTACTCGGCGCTGCTGGAGTTCGCCCCGCGCCAGTCGAGGACGCTGGAACTCGATCTCGTCGAGCCCGCCTCGGCGCAGCCCCCGCTGGTGCCGGTGCAGCCGCTCGTCCGGCCGCAGCGGACCCGGATCACCGAGGACCGGGGCGGCTGCCCCGTGCCGGTGCGTCCCGCAGGCGTCCCCTGACGGCACCCCCGGTGAAGCCGGCCGAGCACCTCAATGCGTAAAGGACGGCGTGTCGGGGGCGGCGGCCGGCGGTGGGCGGTCTAGCGTCACACGTTTCCTCCCCGAGCCGAACCGGGGGGTTCCACGCTGGAGGGGCGAGATGACCATGGGGATCGAGAGCGGGCACGAGGAATGCGGGACACGCTGCTGGCGGGCTCTCCCGGCGGTGGAGTCGGATGACGGCGTTCCGGCGGTGGAGTCGGATGGCCGCGTTCCGGCGGTGGAGTCGGATGACGGCGTTCCGGCGGCGGAATCTGATGGCCGCGCTCCGGCGGTGGAGCCCGGTGACGGCGCGCGGTTCCGGATCCTGTTCGTGTGCACCGGCAACATCTGCCGTTCCCCGCTGGCCGAGCGGATGACCCGCGCGGCGCTCGGGCCGTGCCCGGCGGTCCAGGTGATCAGTGCGGGCACCCAGGCCGAGCCGGGGTTGGAGATGGCCGAGGGTGCCCGGCGGGTGCTGGCGCGGCTCGGCGGGGATCCGGCCGGGTTCGGCTCCCGCCCGCTGACCCCGGAGCTGGTGGCCGCCGCCGACCTGGTGCTGACGGCCACCTGTGAGCACCGCGCGCGGGCGGTGGACCTGCATCTCGCCGCCGCGGGGAGGGTCTTCACCATCGCCGAGTTCGGTGCGCTGGCGGAGGCGGTGCCGCCGGCCGGCGTTCCCGGCCACCCGGATCCCGCGCTGCGGGCCCGCGCGCTGGTCGGCCAGGCGCGGGCGCTGCGCGGGCTGGTCCGGGTCGCCAGGCCCGACATCGCCGACCCGTACGGGGGCTCCTGGCTGGCCTACCGGGCGGCGGGACGGAGGATCACGCGGTCACTGGCCGTTCCGCTCCGGTTGCTCAGACACCCGCCGGCGTCTTGACCTCGGTCTCGGCCTCGTAGCCGTAGCCGTATCCGTATCCGTATCCGTAGTACCTGCCGCCGCGGCTCGGGGCGAAGTTCAGCACGGTGCCCACCACCCGGGCGTTGATCGAGGCCAGCATCTGGGCGGCGTGGGCGATGTGCTCGCGCCTGGTCTTGCCGTGCCGGGCCACCAGCAGAGCGCCGTCGCAGATCACGGCGAGCGTCGCGGCGTCGGTGACCGGCAGCAGCGGCGGCGCGTCGATGATCACCATGTCGTACGCCGAGCTCAGCCGGTCGAGCACCTGACGCATCCCGTCCGACCCGAGCAGTTCGCTCGGGTTCGGCGGGATCTGGCCGCTCGGCAGGACCGCCACCTCCGGGTCGCCCCAGATCTGGATGACGTCCTCCAGCCGGGCCCGGTCGATCAGCACGTCCGTCAGGCCCGTCCCGCCCTCGATGCCCAGGTAGCCCGGGATGCTCGGGCGGCGCAGGTCGCCGTCCACCAGGATGACCCGCCGGCCCGCCTGGGCGAGGGTGATCGCCAGGTTGGCGGAGGTCGAAGACTTGCCCTCGCCCGGCAGGCAACTGGTCACCACGAGCGACCTGGGTTTGCGGTCGACGCCGACGAACTGCAGGTTGGTGCGGAGCGAGCGGAACGCCTCGGCCCGGGACGACCGGCCGCGGCTGCGCAGGATCAACGGGTGACGCTTGGCGTCCCGCTCGTAGCAGATGATGCCCAGGGTGGAGCTGCCGGAGGCGTGGTGCAGCGTCTCGGACGACTTGACGGTCGTGTCCAGGCGGTCACGGACGACGATGGCGGCCATGGCCGACAGCAGCGCGATCAGCACGCCCATCAGGAGGTTGACCACGGGCCGTGGGCTGATCGGCGCCCCGGGCACCGATGCCTGGTCCACCACCGTGACCTTCACGGTGGGGCGGCTGGCGGGGGTGGGCCGTTCGATCTGGTTGATCAGCTCGGCGAACCGCGCTCCCAGCGCGTTGGCCAGGTCGGCGGCCCGCCGGGGGTCGGGGTCGGTGACCGTGGCACGCAGGAGCACGGTGCCGGGCACCGCCTCGGCGGTGATGTTCGCCTGGACGCGACCCACGTCGCCGGGGTGGGTGATCTGGCTGACCACACGGCGGCTGGAGAGCAGGTTCGCGTACGAGTGCACCCGCTGCGCCGACAGCATTCCCGCCTGGTATGCGGTGGAGAGGCTGCCCTCCCGGTCGTGGCCGGAGACCAGCATGGAGATCGTCGCGATGTACTTCGGCGGAGTGTTGGCCGTGACCGTGAGCGCCGTGCCCACCCCTAGGACCAGCGACAGGAGGAGGAACGGCCAGTTCCTCCGCATGAGCCGTACGTAGTAGAGCAGATCCACTGGGTCAACGCCGCCTTTCGCGGATTCTCTGAGGAGCATGGGGAGGCCGGGCCGGCGAGTGGACGCGCGCACCGCGCAGCAGGCTGACCAGGACGACGGCGACCACGCCGGCCGCGACCACCGCGGTGACGGGCGACACCCCGCCCAGCGTCGTCACCAGCCACAGAGCGCAGGTGAGGGCGGCGATCGCCCCCAGCGCCGTGGCGACCAGCCGGGTGCCCATGCCCATGCTGCGCAGGCGGTGCGACACGTGGTCGGTGCCTCCCCGCAGGGGGGAACGCCCGGCCAGCGCGCGGGTGAGGAACACCGTGAAGGTGTCGAAGGTCGCGACGAAGGTGGGCAGCAGCAGCCCGGCGGCCACCGTGTCGGGGTCGCGTCCGACGACCAGGACGACGGCCGAGCAGGCGAGCGTGAACCCGATGAACAGGGACCCGGAGTCGCCCATGAAGATGCGCGCCGGCGCCCAGTTGTGCGGCAGGAAGCCGAGACCGGCGCAGGCGAGCGCGCACAGCAGCATCGCCAGCTCCGGGCGGTCCTGCACGGCGGCGGTCACCGCGAGGAGGGCGGCGCTGACCGTGGTCACGCTGCCGAGGGCACCGTCCATGTTGTCGAGCAGGTTGAAGGAGTTCGTCATCACGACGATCCACACCACGGTGAGCAGACCGTCCAGCCAGGTCGCCGTCACGGTCACGTGCACCCCGGACAGCACCACCCCGCAGGCCACCACCGCCTCCACGACCAGCCGGGTGACCGCCGGCAGGGGTGCGATGTCGTCGATCAGCCCGAGCAGCGAGATCGCCGTGGCGGCCAGGAGGATCGCGGTGAGCTGCGGGTCGGCGAAGCCGAGCACGGCCACGGTGGGCACGACCGTGCCCACCGTGATGGCGATGCCGCCCAGGTACGGGGTCGGGCGGGCGTGAGCCTTGTGCCCCCCGGGACGGTCGGTGAGGTCCCAGCGCAGCGCCAGGCGCCGCAACGGCACGACCGCTGTGGCGCTGAGCGCGCACGCCGCCCCCGCGGCGAGGGCGATCGTCCCGCTCACCGGATGGACGCCGCCGTGTCGCCGGTGGCCTCACCGATGATCTCGGTGAGGATCTCGTCGAGGGTGCGCCGCGGGGTCCAGCCGGTCAGCGCGCGGAGCTTCGTGGTGTCGGGGACCCGCCGGGTCATGTCCTCGAACCCCTGCTCGTAGGCCTCGGAGTAGGGGACGAGGTCGATCCCGGAGGTGGACCCGGTGAACTCGATGATGAGCTTGGCCAGCTCCATGATGCTCACCTCGTCGGCGGAGCCGATGTTGAAGGTGTGACCGACGGCCGCCTCGTTGTCCAGCAGCCGCAGCAGCGCGTCGACGACGTCCGCGACGTGCGCGAAGCAGCGGGTCTGGGTGCCGTCGCCGAACACCGTCAGAGGCATGGCCGACAGGGCCTGCCGGACGAGGGTCGGGATGACCATGCCGTAGGTCGAGCTCTGCCGCGGGCCCACGGTGTTGAACAGCCGCACGATGATCGTCGGCAGGCCGCGCTCCTTGTGGTAGGCGTTGGCGAGGATCTCGTCGACGGCTTTGGAGGTGCTGTAGGCCCAGCGGACCACGGCCGGGCTGCCGAGGATGCGGTCGGAGTTCTCGCACAGCGCGTCGGAGGAGTTCTTGCCGTAGATCTCGCTCGTGCTGGTGATCAGGATCTTCTTGCGGTACCGGTGCGCGGCCTCGATGACGATCTCCGATCCGCGGATGTTGGTCGTCAGCGACCGCAGCGGCTGCTCGACGATCAGCTTGACGCCGACCGCCGCCGCGAGGTGGATGACCACGTCGCACTGGTGGACCAGTTCGTCGACCATGAGCTCGTCGAGGACCGAACCGTGCACGAAACGGAGGTTCGGGTGGGGACGCAGGTTCTCCAGCCGCCCCGTCGAGAGGTTGTCCAGCACGACGACGGAGTCGCCACGCGCCAGCAGGGCATCGGACAGGTGCGACCCGATGAACCCACTGCCGCCCGTGATCAGGTATTTGGTGGTCGATGGCAAGCTCAAGGCTTTCTCCTCGTCGCGTACTTGTGGAGATATCCGGTGCCGGGAGGAGGGCGGTGGCTCATGCGTGCGCGCCGAGCCCCGCGTCGACGGCGGAGGCCGACGTCTTCTCGAACCAGGTCACCGTCGCGCGGATCCCCTCCTCCAGGGGGACGGGACGCACGCCGGGGAACAGCTCGTGAAGCAGGTGGGGGGAGGCCTGCGACTGGTGGATGTCGCCCGCCCGCGGTGGCAGGGTGACCGACTCGACCGGCCGCCCGAGAACCGCGGACAGGACCTCCATCACGTGCCGCAGGGAGACACGGGTGCCGAACGCCAGGTTCACCGGGCTCATGCTCGTCACCCGGCGGACGGCCGCGTCGACGAGGACCTGGGTCACGGACTCCACGTAGGTGAAGTCCCGCGCCTGGTGCCCGTCGCCGTGCAGCGGCACCGGCTCACCGCGCAGGGCCGCCGAGACGAACGCCGGGATCACGGCCGCGTACGCGTGACCGGCGGCCTGGAGCGGGCCGTAGACGTTGAAGAAGCGGAACGGCAGCACCGGCAGCCCGAAGCTGTGCGCGTAGGCCAGGGCGTAGGCCTCCATGGCCAGCTTGCCGGCCCCGTACGGACTGAGCGGCCGGGTCGGCAGCTCCTCATGCTTGTGCTGTTCCGGCCGGTCGCCGTAGACCGACGAGGAGGAGGCGAGGATCAGGTGCGGCCTGCCCGCGCGGCACGCCTCCAGCACGTTGAGGGAGCCGGTGGCGTTGACGGAGTGCGAGGCCATCGGGTCGAGGAGCGAGCGGGGCACCGACGGCCGGGCGGCCAGGTGGATCACGTGCGTGACGCCCGCCACGAGGTCCGTCAGCAGGTCCCGGTCCAGGATGCTGCCCGTCACGACCTCGGCCTCGACACCGTCGAGGTTGGCGAGGCTCCCGCTGCTCAGGTCGTCCAGCACGGTGATGTGCCCGACCTCGGGCCGGGCGGCCAGTGCCCGGCAGGTGTGCGCGCCGATGAACCCGGCGCCGCCGGTCACGAGCACTCTCATCGGGGGTTCTCCTTCGTGACGGGGTGCCGCCCGGGGGTCCCGCGCAGCGACCGGTAGAGGTGCTCGGTGTCGGAGACGAGACGTTCCACGCCGAACGCGTGCGTCGTCCAGTCGCGGGCCAGCGTGCCCATCCGGCGGGCGAGGTCGGGTTCGGACAGCATGCGGATGACGTGCATGGCCAGCTCGCCCGGGTCGGGCGCCGCCAGCAGGCCGGTCTGCCCGTCCCGGACGACCTCGGCGACGCTGCCCACGCGCGTGGCGACGACCGGGGTGCCCGCCATCCCCGCCTCGATGAGCGTGAGGGGGGTGCCCTCGTTGTCGGAGGTCAGCAGGACCATGTCGGCGGCGGCGTAGACCGTCTCCACGTCCTTGCGCCAGCCGACCAGGTGGAAGGAGTCGCGGGCACCCTCGATGTCCCGCTGGACCTGCTGTTCCAGCTCGCCGCGTCCGCACACGACGAACCGGCATCCGGGGACCTGCCTGATCACCGAGCCGGCCACGGTGAGGAACCGGTCGGGCCGTTTCACTCGGGTGAGGCGGCCCACGTACGCCACGACGGGGGCGTCCTGCGGCAGTCCCAGCGTGGCGCGGGCCTCCTGCCTGGTGGGGATCGGCCCGAGCCGGACCCCGGGCGGTATCACCACGTACTGCGGGGGGCGGCCGATCCCCGCCTGGAGCAGTTCGTCCCTGACCTGGGAGCCCACGGTCACCAGCCGGTCCGACATGGAGGCCAGGAGCCGTTCCGAGCGCACGTAGAGCCCGCGTTTGGCGGGGGAGAAGTATCCGTGCAGGAGGTGACCGTGGAAGACGTGCACGCGCGCCGCGCCGACGCCGGACAGGCGGGCGGCGACCCGGCCCAGGGCGCCCGCCTTGGCGGTACGGGTGTGCACGATGTGCGGGCGGAACGCCCGCATGGCGCGGATCAGCCAGAAGAGCGCGTGGTAGTCGTCACCGAGCCTGATCGACCGGCCGAGCCCCGGTACCCGGTGCACCCGGGTCTCCGCCTCGTGCAGCCGGAGGTGGTCGCCCTCGCCGTCGTCGACGTAGCCGGTGTAGAGGCGGTGGTCGAACTCCTCCGGGTTGAGCCCCTCGCGCAGCCCCAGGACCTGGGTGGCGGGACCGCCGACGTTCATGCGCGCGATGATCTCCATGACACGTATCCGGCTGTCCGGTTTCATTACGGGCTCCTCGGTGATGGCCTGGTCACGTCGGAGAAGGTAGCCCGCGCCCATTCCGTTCGCGGCTATCGCTACGGCGATGGCGGAATGTTTTCCCCTATTCCTACCTTCACATGATCCAGTTGAGGAGTCCGCGTCTCCGGCCGGTGCGGCGCACCCGGCCGGCGCGGGGGAGATTTCCCAGTCGAAGGTGTTATCTGCGGTAGATGCGGCTTTCGGCGGTATTTATTCACCGGATTGCCGAAAAATAGCGTGCCGCTACCGGGCGTTTCGGGGGACACGCCGGGTTCGTTTGCCATCCTGCCTGGTGGTGGCGTGTATCGTGTCGATGTTCGCGCCGTGTGAAAGTCTCACCGTGAGGCATCTGGAGAGCTGCGGATTTCCGCGGTGGCGCAGCCTACTAAGGTGAAATTCCATGGAGTACGTCGTCGTCGCCGTATCGGCGCTCATTCTCATTCTGCTTGTTCACGCGAGCTTCGAGACGCGGTTGACATGGCGGGTCCTCCCGGTGCTCGTCCTCGCGTTCGCAGCCCGGCTGGTGGTGCACGTCCTGCTGTTGCGCGGCGGCGTCATCGATTACGGCGGAGACAATTTCGCCTATGAGCTGAGAGCCCTGGAGATCGTGGCCTACTGGCGGAGCGAGGGGTTCGGGTTCGTCACCGCGGAGGAGATCCCGTCCCTCTACTCGGCGGCCGGCCCGTGCCACGTCTTCGCGCTCGTCGTCTACCTGTGCGGCGGCCCGGCCCCGCTGGCCTGCGCCGCGGTCGTCGCGCTCCTCGCCTGCGGGCTGTGCACGGTGCTGTACAAGTTCGCCCGCCTCGTGGGCGCCGACGAGCGGTCGGCCCTGCGGCTGCTGGTGTTCACCGCGTTCCTCCCCACGCTGCTCGTGCACACCTCCGACACGTTCAAGGACGGTTTCAACGCCTTCCTCGTCCTGATCTGCCTGTGGCTGGCCGCCTCGAACGCGCAGCGCTTCGACGTCCGCAAGGTGCTCGCGCTCGTCCCGCTGCTCTGGGCACTGTGGTACGTGCGTCCCTACATGGTGTTCATGTGCGCGCTGCCGCTGCTCTTCGGGGTGATCAAGCCGAACCGCGCGGTGTCCCTGCGCCTCGTGGTCTTCTCCCTCGTACTGCTGACGGCCGCCGCGGTCCAGCTCGACGACACGCTGAGCAGCGGACCCATCGCGACCATGCAGGAGGAGCTGGAGCGCGGGCAGGCGAGCAACGTCCGCGTCTCCAACGCCGAGGGGGAGTCGGGTGTGCTCTTCGACGACGGCGGCAACCCCTGGAGCCGGCTCGGGCCCAAGATCCTCTACACCCTGCTCTCCCCGTTCCCCTGGACGCCCGGCAGCACGACGCTCCAGCTCGGCAAGATCGAGGTGCTGCTGCTGTACTTCCTCTTCTACTGGGCGGTGGTCGGCGCCCGGCGGCTGTGGCGGCACGACCGGCGGATGCTGCTGCTCCTACTGCTGTTCATCGTGCCGAGCACGGTCGCCTACGCGACGACCATGGCGAACATCGGCCTGATCTTCCGTCAGCGCATTCCGATCGTGCTGGTCGTCAGCCTGCTCGCCGCGGTCGGGTGGACCGGCGCGCGGCGCGGCGCCCGCCGGTTCGCCGGGCAGCCCGCCGTCACCGCCCCCGGCACCCCCGCCCCGGGCACCCCCGCCCCGGGCACCCCCGTCACCGCCCCGGCCGCCGCCGCGCCTTGAGAGTCGCCAGCCGCGCCGCCACCAGGCGCACGTCCCCGGCGCGCGGCAGGAACGCCCGCATCGGCATCCCCGCCGAGCGGGCGAACCAGGCGATCTCCAGGACGGCCATCGGGATGTAGGTCACGGTGGACGCCAGGGAGGCGCCCGCCGCACCCCAGCGGGGGATCAGCGCCAGGTTGAGCAGGACGTTCGCGGCCAGCGCGCCGACCGCGATCGCGGTCATGGCGATCGGCCGCTCAAGCCGTACCAGGTGCTGCTCGACCAGCCGGATCATGGCGAACGCGACCGCCCCCGGAGCCAGCACCAGCAGGGGGACGACGCTGCCGGTGAAGGAGTCCCCGTAGACCAGCGGGACCAGCACGGGGGAGGCGGCGGCGAGCGTTCCGATGAGGACCGAGGAGACGAGGAGGTTGAGGCGGAGCGTGCGGACCGTGACCCGCTCCGCGTCGCGCGTGTCGGCGCAGGCCTGGCGGGGGAGCGCGACCTGCGCGATCGCGTCGGCCGGGATGCGGGTCAGTGCCAGCACCGTGACGGCGACCGTGTAGATCCCGGCCGCCGCCGCGGAGTCCAGGACGTCGAGGAGCAGGATGTCGACGGTCGTCAGGAAGTGGAAGGCCACCCGTCCGGCGTGGTATCGGCCGCCGATGGCCAGCTGCCGGCGCGCGAGCCGGAGCTCGCAGCGCGGAGACAGCGGACGCAACGCCCACAGCAGGAGAAGGAACGGGACGGTGATGGAGACCGTCCAGCACACCACGACGCCCGTCACCGTGAGGTCGCCGAGCGCGATGAGCACCAGCAGGGGCAGGCACTGGGTCGCCGCGGCGGCCAGCGCGCCGCGGTTGACGACGTCCGCCTGCGAACGCAGCAGCGCGATGCCGTTGAGGTTGATGGCCGCGACGCCGAACGGGACGGCGAGCAGCGCCAGGACCATCAGCGGGGAGGCGGTGGGAAGGAGGCCGAGGACCGTCATCGCGACCCCGGCCAGCGCGGTCAGCGCACCCAGGACGAGACCGAGCACCAGGCTGTTCGAGGCGAGGGCACGACGCCGAGCCGGGTCCGCCCACAGCGCGATCTGCGACCTCTCGACGGAGAGGTGCCCCAGGACCATGGCCATCGACGCCGCGGTCGCGATGACCGCGTAGGTTCCCCGCCCCTCGGGCTGGAGGATGCGCGCGATCAGCAGGCCCGTCACCGTCGCGAGCAGCAGCCGGGCCGTCCGGCTCGCCACGCTCCTGGCGACCACGCTCGCCGCGGACCGTTCTCCCGGTGCGTCCGCCGATACCGGCTCCGCGGCGGGTCCCGGCGGTCTCGCGGCGGATCCCGGCTCCGGGGCCTGCTCCGGCTCCGCCGCGGGTTGCGGAGGGGGAGGAACGGGGAAGCCCGCCGCGGCCTCCGGAGGTGGAACCGGGGCGTATGCCGCGGGCGCCGGGGCCTCGCCGTCACGGTTACCGAGCACGGCGGTCCTCCGCGCGCGGGGAGCGGCGGGCCGCCACGAGCCGGCCGTACAGGGTGAGGTGCTCGTCGACCATGACGTCCAGGCCGAGGTTCTTCCGCGTCCAGGCGGACGCCGCGTCCCCCAGGGCCGCGGCGAGGCCGGGATCGTCCAGCAACCGGGCGATCCCGTCGGCCAGGGCGTGCGGGTCCGAGGCGGGGACGAGCACCCCGCGGCCCTCCAGGAGTTCCGCGGTGCCGCCGACCGAGGTGGCGACGATGGGCCGGCCCGCGGCCATCGCCTCCATGACCGCGTTGCTCAGTCCCTCGGACAGGGAGGCCAGGACCACCACGTCCGCGCGGGCGAGGAACGCCCCGACGTCGGTCCGGGCACCCGCGAAGCGGACGTCCGCCCCGGAGTCGCCCGCCAGCCTCTCCAGAGCGGCGCGTTCCGGGCCGTCGCCGACGAGCACGAACGTGCACGGCCGCCCCCTCCGGAGGAGGCCGGCGGCGGCCTCGACGAGGACGCGGTGCCCCTTCTCCGGGCTCAGGCGTGCGACGCACACCACCACGGGGAGTGCGGTGTCGATCCGCGCCGGTTCGGCCGGGTCGAACGCCGAGGCGGGGAGGGCGTTGTAGATCACGCTCAGCTTGCGGTCCGGCACGCCGTCGGTCGCGTGGGCGTCCCGTGCCAGCGCCGCCGCGTTGACGGTGACGTGGTCGGTGAGCAGGGTCACGGTCCTGTCCAGAGGCAGGAGCACCCGGCGCCGCCGTTCCAGCCGGCTCTGGTTGCGCCGCCCCGCCACCACGGCCGGAACCCCGGCCAGCCGGGCGGCGGGCACACCGAGCAGGTACCCCTCGCGCAGGAAGGCGTGCAGCACGTCGGGCCGCAGGCGCCGCAAAAGGCCGACGAGGCGTGCGAAGGCGCGCGCGTTCCCGGCCGCCGTCCGCAGGCGCGACGGCCGACGGGCGAAGTCGAGAAGGTGGACCTCGACCCCGGCGGCGCGCAGTTCCGCCTCGTGCGGCCCGCCCCGCGACAGGAGCAGCACGTGGACCTCGACACCTCTGCCGCGCAGCGTCCGTGCGAGCAGGGACAGTTGCCGCTGGGTGCCGCCCATCCCCAGGTGCCCGATGAGAAAGGCGACGCGCCGGACCCGGGCGGGGTCTCTCGTCACCATGGCGGAACCTTCCACGTTCCCACCTTCCGCTTTCGTGATCTTACCGAGGGTGCCCGCCGTGCGGCGTGTGCCGGACACCGAGCCGGCGAGGCGACGCCTCGTCGGCTCGGCGTCCGAAGACCGGCCACCGCTTCTGGAGATCCGGTCACCGGGTCCGAAGGCCGGTCATCGGGTCCGGAGACCGGCTACGGGCAGATCTCGTCGTACAGGCTGTCGAACCACGCCGCCGTCCGGCCGATGTCCACCAGGTCCGCCCCGTCCCGGGCTCCCCGGCGCAGGCGTTCATGGACCTCGGGCCGCATCGCGCGCAGGATGCCCTCGGCGAGCGCGCCGGCGTCGCCGGGTGTGGTCAGCAGGCCGTTCCGGCCGTCCTCGACCAGATCCGGCACCCCGCCGACGGCGGTGGACACCACCGGCACGCCCGCGGCGAGCGCCTCCATGACGACGACGGGCAACCCCTCGTAGGAGGAGCTGAGCACCAGGAGGTCGGCGGAGGCGATCAGGCGTGCCGCGTCCGGCACGCTCCCGAGGAAGCGCACGGCGTCCGACCGCAGGGCCGCGACGCGGCGCGCCGTCTCGTCGTGCAGGGGACCGGACCCGGCGAGCAGGAACACGGCGCGCGGGTCGTCGCGGACCACCCTGGCCGCCGCCTCGACGAGCAGGGCGTGGTTCTTCTGCGGGCGGAAGTTGGCCACGTGCACGATGAGGAAGGCCGAGTCGGGAACGTTCCATTCTCGCCTGATCCGCTCCGGCTCCGCGGCCAGCAGACGCTGCCGCGCGACGTCGACACCGTGGATCCGGGTGGCCAGGCCGCGGGTGCCCCGGCCGGTGAAGGCGCGGGCGACCTGCGGCGACACGGCCACGGTCCGGGCGTCCAGCCACGCGGTGGAACGGTCGAGCAGCATCGTGGGCACCCGGTAGCGCACGTTGTGCACGGTGGAGACCAGCGCGGGCCGGGGCCTCCAGAACCGCGACACCGGCCGCAGCAACGACGCGGGGAGAGGGGAGTGGACGTTGAGGACGTCGGGCCGGAGCCGCCTGACGACCCGCACGAGCGACGGGAGGCGGAGCGCGGGCGGGCACGCGGTGAGGTCGACGACGGCTATGCCCGCCTGCCGCAGCCGTCGCACGAGCCCGTCGGTGGACGAGCGCATGCACACGACCGTGTAGCGCTTGGCTCCGGGAGGCGCGGCCAGTAGCCGCTCGACGAGCAGGACCTCCGCGCCTCCGACGTCCAGCGTCTTGATCACTTCACAGACGTGCAGCCTGCTTCCGGTGCTTCCGGTGCTTCCGGTGCTTCCGGTGCTTCCGGTGTTCCCGGTGCTCTCTGGGCTCGCGGTGTTCCCCGGGCTGGCGGTGGTCACGGCGCGCCTCCGCGCAGGCGTCGTCCCCCGCCGGCCGGCGGCAGGGCACGGGCGGCACCTGCGCGCATCCCGCGGCGCGC
This sequence comes from Streptosporangium becharense, assembly GCF_014204985.1. NCBI lineage: Bacteria > Bacillati > Actinomycetota > Actinomycetes > Streptosporangiales > Streptosporangiaceae > Streptosporangium > Streptosporangium becharense. The sequence goes on from NZ_JACHMP010000001.1 coordinate 6,360,391, forward strand.
GGCCGACGGCCGTGCGGATGCTCCCGGCGTGAGCAGAATTCTCATGTTCATCCGCGTCATCATCGCGAGCCGGAAGCCCGCAGCGGTGGCGGCGCTCCGGAGCCGCAAGACCGTGGACACAAGACATTGTGCACTCGTGCCCCTGGCATTACCGGTGGGCCGGGTCGGCACCCGCGGCGGGGCGACACGGCCCGTGCCCGGCCTCCAACACCAATGTCACCGTTGGCCTTACCGTCGATCTCAACCAATCCTGACCGAACACGCTGTGATACCCGGCTCGACTCACTCGAACTGGAGTTCTATGTCGGTATATCTCCAGGTGTTTCGTCTTATCTTCAGTAAGGAGGCTGTGTGCGCAGCTTTCTCATCGGAACCGGACGCTGTGGCTCGACGCTCGTCTACGAGGTGCTCGCCCGCCACCCGCACGTGGGGTTCGTCTCCGGCCTGGACAACCGCTGGCCGCTGACTCCGGGCCCGGTGCGCCGGAACGCCGGCGCGATCTACCGCCGGGTCCCGCCGGGTCTGGCGACGAGGAACGGCACGCGCTTCGGGCCCTCGGAGGCGTACGCGGCGCTCAGCCGCGAGGTCTCTCCCGTGATCACCGACCCCTTCCGGGACCTGACCGCCGCGGACGCCACCCCGTGGCTGGCGGCGCGGCTGAGGAGGTTCTTCGACAGGCGGGCGGCCGGGGAACAGCGGCACTTCACCCACAAGTTCACCGGCTGGCCGCGCGCGGCCTTCCTGCGCGAGGTCTTCCCCGAGGCCAGGTTCGTGCACATCGTGCGGGACGGGCGAGCGGTGGCCAACTCGCTGAACCAGATGCCCTGGTGGCGCGGGCACCTCGGACCGGCGGGCTGGCGGTTCGGCCCGCTGCCCGACCACTACGCGCAGGAATGGGACGACGGCGGGCGGTGCCTGGCGCACCTGGCCGGGATCGGCTGGAAGATCATGATGGACGCCTACGAGGTCGCGCGGGCGGCGGTCCCGGACGACCACTGGCTGGAGGTGCGCTACGAGGACCTGCTGACCAACCCGCGCAAGCACATGGACGTGATCCTGGACTTCCTCGGGCTCGCCTGGACCGCCGACTTCGAGCGTGACCTGGCCCGCCGGACGTTCTCCGAGGGACGCGCCGAGGCGTTCCGCAAGGACCTCACCCCCGGCCAGCTCGCGCTGCTGAACCGTTCCCTCATCGGTCACCTGCACAGGTACGGCTACGGCCTCTGACGCCGCCGGGGCCCGGTCTCCACCGGGAGGCCGGGCCCCGGGCCGTCATGGGCGTCCGGCGGGTCAGCGCAACCGGTAGACGGCGCAGTCGCCGGAACGGTAGCCGAGCGTCGCGAAGGCACCCAGGTCCGGGCTCGTGCCCGCCAGGCGCTCGTTCACGAACAGCCAGCGCACCCCGTGGTCGTCCCGTAGCCGCCGCACCGCCTCGGCCGAGGGTGCCCGGAACACCGTGTCGTTCGCCCGGAGCCGTTCGGGATCCCAGAACGGCAGGTTCTCCGCCACCTGGCCGGTCCGCCAGCTGTCCATGTTCGCCGCCGTGTAGGTCCAGCTCTCGACGAGCACGCGCCTCTCGGTCAGCGCCGCCACCCAGAACTCGCGGCCGTCGCACGGGTCGGTGTACCCCAGGCGGCAGTGCAGGTTCGTGGCGACCAGGTCGTCCGGGCCGGAGTTGGCGCGCAGCCACCGCCCTGCGGCCAGGGCGCCCGCGGGGACCGCCTCGGCGGGCGGCGTCCCGTTCGCGTCCTGCACCTGCCCCGTGGGCAGCCGGTAGGTGCCGGGCAGCACGCGGGTGGCCCAGGCGGCCGGCGTGCCGGCGGCCGTGACCAGGCAGACCACCAGAGCCCAGGTCCGCAGCCCGTTCTGGCCCGCGGCGCGCAGCGCGACGACGGCCAGCGCGACGACGGCGGCCAGCGCCAGGTACGGCAGGTACAGCGCGATGCTCGACCGGCCGGGCTCCAGGGGAACCGCGACGCCGCACAGCACCCGGATCAGGTAGACGGCCACCACCCCGGCGACCACCGCGCCCGCCACCGCGCGCAGCGGCACCCGGGCCCGTCGCACCACCGCGACCAGCCCGCCGGCCGCCGCCATCGCCAGGTAGGGATGAGGCGCCTGAAGGAAGTAGCCCTGCGAAAGGTGGGGGTGGCCCAGCAGCAGCGCGGCTCCCAGGCCCGCCACGCCCATGCCGAGCGCGAGCAGCACCCCGGGCCGCAGCAGCGTCCGCGGGCGGCTGGGCAGCCCGAGGACGCCGCACCAGGTGATCGCGGCGCACAGCAGGCACAGCAGGGTGACGCCGAGCGCCGCCGTCGCCGGCACCTCGCCGGTCACGCCGGTCAGGTGGGTGAAGCTCTCCCGCATGATGGACAACGGGTCGACGACGATCCCCTGCCGGGCACCGCCGAAGAGCACGACCTGGGCGAAGACCAGGCACGCCGCGGTCATCGCGAGCGCGCCGAGCGCGGCCTTCGGCGGACGCAGCCACCACAACCCCTGGACCGCGGCCACCGCCACCAGGCCGGCGGTGAGCAGCGGCAGATAGGTGGCCTTGGCGCCCATGACCGCCACCAGGAGGACCCCCAGCAGCAGCCAGACGTGCCAGCCGCGCCGCCGCCGGTCGAGGAGGTCGAGGAGGACCACGACGATCGCCGCGAAGAACATCGCGCCGAAGGTCTGCGTCGGGCTCGACCACGACTGGACGGTCTTCCAGGTGAACACCCCCGGCACCGTGCCGAGGAAGAGGTTGGGGGCGGTGACCAGGACCGTGCTCACCAGGCCGATCAGTGCTCCCGGCCACGAGCCCGTGACGCGCCTGCCCGCCGCGGCGAGCAGGACGGCGAGCGCGGCCAGCATGGGCAGCACGCCCAGGCGCAGCAGCAGCACCAGCGGCTCCACCCCGGTCGTCCAGCTCACCGCCGCCAGGTGCGCGTAGACGAACCAGTGGTAGACCAGGGGCTCCCCGGCGACCGTCGGCACGGTGGGCGGCACGTGGTGGCGCAGCTCGCCCACCAGCGCCAGGTGGAACGGTACGTCGACGAACGACGTCCCCAGCGCGGGCCAGGTCAGGGCCTGGGTCCGGAAGAAGTTGACGGCGCTCCACACCACGAGGTAGGCGACGACCAGCGCGATCGCCCACGGCCACCATGCCGGTGCCCGGTCCGAGGGCAGGCGGTGCGTCTGGCTCCGCCAGTGCCGGCGCAGCCGCGGGACCGCCAGGAACACGGCGTAGGTGGCGACCGGCCACGCGGTGACGAGCAACGGTGCCCCGGCGGCGCGGGCCGCGACGTAGGCGAACACCTCCAGGGCGTAGCCGGTGACCACGCCGAGCGCGATCTCCTCGGCGGGTGTCCGCGCGCGACCGTACAGGGCTCTGACCAGCAGCACCCCGGGCAGTGCGACCCCCAGGGCGAGGTGAGCGCAGAAGAGGGCGAGGTCCCTGGGCGAGACGCCGTAACGGAGCAGCACCGGCACGGTGAGGGCGGCGACGGACGCCGCGGGCAGCCACCGGACGAGGCGTCCCCGGACCGGGTGGGTGGAGGGGGCTTCCCGGGACGGGAGCCCGTCCGGCGGAGCCCCCCGCACGGATGCGAGGGGGCTCGGCGCGGAATGCGGAGAGGGCGGAGCTTCGGCCATGGCCGCAAGCCTGACGACCGGGAGGGCCGCGCACGGGTGTTGACGTACCGTGGCGGTGATCTTCTTGCCAGTCCTTTGCGGGGCCTTGTCACGGGTGGTACGGGCGTTGCGGGCACGCGGGGCGACCGCCCGGCCGGCCCCGATGACGGGGGCCGGGCGGTGAGCGGGTGCGGGCGGCACGGGAGAGCACGGGAGAGCACGGGAGAGCACGGGAGAGCACGGCAGGACACGCATGACGGGCGGGACCGGGCGGTCGCACCCTCCGGGGTCCACCCTCCGGGGTCACCCGCCGCCCGCCTCCTCGGCCAGGCGGAGGCCCGGCCCGGTGACACCGACGTACTTGCCCTGGTACTCGAAGACCCGGAAGTGCGGCTGCCGCTCCGCGTACTCCCGGAAGACCAGGTCGTCCTGGATGTCGTCCATGACGAAGACGTGGCCGCAGGTCAGGTGCGGCGCCGTCCTGCGGATGAAGAACTCCCTGCCCTGGCGGCTCTTGTCGGAGTCGTAGTGGACCAGGTCCACCTCGGTCCCCGGGAGCAGGATCTCCTCCAGGTTGCGCCGGTCACCCCTGGTGCGCAGGGTCCACGGCTCCTTCAGCTCCTCGGGCACGACGTAGCCGATGTACCGCTCGGGGTCGGGGATGCGGAAGAACGGGAAGTCGCTGGAGTGCAGGCGGCCGCTCCCGTTCGTCCGTATCGCGGCGAGGACGGCCGCGGTGGACCAGCCGGCGGCCACGCCGGTCTCCAGCGCGGTCGCCGGCCGCAGGACCCGCGTCAGCAGGTACAGCAGCTCGATCCCGGCCGGGCCGCCCAGGTCGACGCCGGACGCCCGGAGCTCCTCCACTCGGGGCCGCGCCGACGCGGCGAGCGACCGCGCGAACTCCACGCTCTCCCGCCACAGGGCCTCATCGACGCGCTCCCCCCACGCGTGCAGGTCCTCGGCCCGGCTCGCCGCCCACGCGGTGGCCGCCCTCGTCTCCCGCCCGTACCCGGCGCGGAGCCGCCGCAGGGCCTTGCGCGCCATGACCGGCAGGTAGCCGGGCCGCACGCTGTTGCGGACGACGACGGAGACGCTCATGGGCGGCAGTGTGCCCGTTCCTCTCATGTCTGCTCCTTTCGCCCGGCCGGCCGTCGCGGTGACGGCCGGCCGGAGTCGCTCGATCAGCTCGGGTTGCGGTTAAACAACACGTCGACCCAGTAGTTGGTGGACTGGTAGGTGTTGGTGGGGAAGGCGTTGGACGAGCTGTAGCGGTACACGCCGTTGCCGCCCTGCTCGCCGTCCGCCAGCGCCAGCAGCGGGTCGCGGACGTACCGTGCGGTGAAGTACGGCCTCGTCGCCGAGTACCTCCCCGACTTCATGTGGTACGAGGCGACGTAGGTGGTGCCGGCGGTGACCGGCACCGGGGTGTCGAAGTTCACCTGCTGCCAGCCGGAGGCGGTCTCGCCGACGGCGGTCGCGCTCCGCAGCAGCTGGCCTCCGGCGGTCCACAGACTGCCGACGTGCGGGCCGGTGTTCAGCGGGGCCTTGTAGAAGCGGACCCCGGTGACGACGCCGTCGGCGATCGCCTGGAATTTCAGGCCGACCACGGTCGCCCGGGTGTCGCCGGTGTCCTCGATCGCGGGTTCGTCCGTGTCGTCCCAGAGGGTGCTCGACGGGGTGAAGACCACGTCGACCCAGTAGTTGGTGGACTTGAAGCTGGCGGTGGGGAAGCCGCTCGCGGCGCCGTAGCGGTACACGCCGTTGCCCCCGGAGGAGCCGCTGGAGGGTGCGGTGAGCACCCCGCTTCCGTGGCTCCTGGTGAAGTAGGGCCTCGTGATCGAGTAGTTGCCGTTCGGCGCGTGGTAGGAGGCGACGTAGGTGGTGTCGGAGCTCACCGGGACGGGCGTGGCGAAGTTCACCTGCTGCCAGCCGCTCGCCGTCTCATTGGTGAACGTCGCCGTCGCCAGCAGCTGACCCGAGGCGGTCCACAGGTTGCCGACGTGCGTCCCGGTGTTCTGCACGCCCTTGTAGAACCTGATCCCGCTGATGTGGCCCGGCCGGGTGGCCTGGAACTTCACCCCCACCTCGACCGCAGCGGGGTCACCGCCGGAGGCGAGGGCCGGGGTGGTGGAGGCCGGCCACAGGGTGCAGGGGCAGGCGGCGACGACGGTGACGATCCGCTCGTTCGGGGTGCCCTGGACGTTCCCGCTGTCGTCGACCGCCCGGGACATGATCGTCACCTGTCCCGCGGCGCCGGTCGTCCAGCTGTACTGCCACCTGGTGCGGCCCTTGGCCTGGAACCAGCGGTTGCCGCCGTCGAAGGAGACCTCGACGGCGGCGACCACGCCGCCGCCGGTGTCGTTCGCGGTGCCCTCGACCGAGATGGTCGTCCCGCTCGGCACGGACGCGTTCGGCGACGGGGTGTCGATCACCGAGGCCGGGCGGGAGGTGTCGGGCGACGCGCTCGCCGGGATCAGGCCCGGCTGCAGGGTGGCCGGCTGTGCCCCCATGTCGGCGAAGATGTTGACCGTCGCCTGCTGGGCCCGGATGTCGGTGGGCATGCCGGCCCGGTCGTGGACGGGGTCGAGCGCCCACGACCACTGCGTGGTGCCCGTGCCGAAGACGATCGCGCCGCTGGAGTGCTTGTACAGCGACAGGTTGTGCGTGGCGACCCCGGGGCCGTAGGCGTTGCCGAAGTTCAGCAGGTACCGTGTCATCCTGCCGATCACCGTCCTGGAGTAGCGCACCAGGCCCGGTGGCGAGAACTCGGTGTCGGGCGCCTCGTCCCACTCGTAGCCGAGGATCCCGGAGGGGAAGACCGCCGTCTCGCCCGGCTGGAGGTTCGCCACCGACGTGTAGCGCCACAGCCGCATGGGGGCGAACTCGGAGGAGACGACCATGGCGTCGGCGACCGTTCCGTTGATCCGGAACAGGGTGCCGGTCAGCGCGTTCTCCGGCCTGCCGCCCTCCGGGGGAGGGACGAAACGCGGGTCGCGCCAGGTGCCGGTCCACTGCGGGCTCGGGTCGATCTTGGCGTTCGCCAGCGTCTCCTTGTAGCAGACGAGCGTCCGGAACGGGGTGTTCTGGTCATCGATGCTGTTCTCCCAGCGGGTCTTCCAGAAGACCTCGTTCGCCGAGAAGAAGGCCATGTTGACCCCGGAGTCGCGGGCGGCCTCGGCGTTCTCCCGCATCTCCCGCGACCAGTACTCGTCGTGGCCGACGGACAGGAACGCCCGGTGCCCGAGCAGCTGCGCCGGCCGGCTCGCGGTGTCGATGTTGGAGGTGTAGGAGACGTCGTAGCCGTTGGCCTCCAGCCACCGGACCATGGGGTACTCGGAGTTGAAGAAGTAGCTCTCCCGCGAGCCGCCGATGGTGCCCGCGCGGGTGAGGACGGGCCGGTTGTAGCTGACCTTGAAGGCGCGTCCGGCGGGACTGCCGGAGTAGAGGCTGTTGCCGCCGTAGGTGTTGTACGCCTGCCAGGTGGCGTCGGAGGTCTGGAAGAGCAGGTCGGCGTTGCGGGCGTCGTCCCGGACGACGAAGAGGATCTGGCTGGCTCCCGCGACGCCGTCCTCGCGGACCAGCTTCGCGCTGTAGACGCCGGAGACGGCGTCGGCCGGCACCGCCCAGGAGGCCGACACCGCCCAGGTGCCGCAGTCGACCAGCCCGGTCTCGGCCTCCCGCCGGCAGGCGGCCTGTTCCTGGGGCAGTGGGACGGACGGCTCGACCGTTGTGATCTTGCGGGCGCCCATGCCGCCGTAGTAGCCGATGCGGTAGATGTCCACCCGGTAGTCGGACGCCGGCGTGTTCACCTTGAAGTCGACGGTCTGGCCCACGTTCACACTCATCTGTGCCGTGTAGCCCAGGATGTCGGGGCTGCCCGCGCCGGGGATGTCCCACTCGCTGGGCGGGTTACCGGGCAGGCTGTTCTCCTGGCAGATGACGGACTCCGCCGGGCAGGCCAGCGCGGCCCGTCCGGCCGCCGCCTCGGCCGTGCCCGCGGTGATGCCCCCGGTGAGGTCCCGCGGCAGCTGACCGGGACCGAGCAGGCCCGCCGCGGCTAGGACGGCCACCCCCGCGAGCGGGGTGCGGCGGAACGCCCGCCTCCATCCTGAGCAGGCTTTTCTTTCGTCTTTTGCCATAGTGCGACCCCCGACGCGATCCCGGCGAACTCCCGGCCGATGATGAAGATCACGGGAGCAAGCGAAATATAACGACGCTTGTCACCCGGCCCCCGTCACACACGAAGAGGGGCGATTTCCCTACAGGGCGGGCGTAACGCCGATTCCGCTCGGGCGGCGCACCCGCCGGCGATCATGCTCGGCCCACGGGACCGTGCGGAAACGGGCCCGTCCCTCCCGGGCGGCACAACGCGGCGCCAAGAAACGGCCGCGCTCCGGCGTCCCGGGAGGCGCCGGGCGGCCGTTTCACCAGGCTTGCGCGCATGGACACAGCCTCGCCCGCCCGGTGGTCCGAGCCGGGCCGCCTCGCCCCCGCGACCGCCGCACCACAGGACGGTCCCGCACCCCGCGGCGAACCCGGAGGAGGGTGGCGAACGGCGCTGTGGAGGTGGCTGCCGGCCGCCCTCGCGGTGGTCTGCACCGCCGCCGTGCTGCACCGGTACGGCGTCTCCGCCGCCGAGACGGCCGTCTTCGGCGGGTACGTCGTCGCCGGCCTCGCCCTGCCCGGCGTGCTGCTGATCCGTGCCCTGTACTCGGGGACGCGCACCCGCGCCGAGGAGATCGCGCTCGGCGTGACACTGGGCTACGCGGTGGAGATCTTCTGCTACCTCGCCGCGCGCGCTCTCGGGGCGCCGGCGCTCGTCGCGGCGTGGCCGGTCGGCACCTGCGCTCTCTTCCTGGCCGTCCCCCGGCTGCGCCGGCACTGGCGGGGCGGCCCGGTGGTCGCCACACCGGCGTGGTGGTCATGGGGCGCCTCACTCGTCGTGGTGTTCCTGGTGGCCTGGAGCGCCGTCCGCTTCTTCGGCACCCACGCCCTCACCTGGCCGGCGCTCGGCACGGCGGCACCCGACATGCCGTTCCACCTGGCGCTGGTGGGCGAGCTGCGCCACCATGTGCCGCCCACCGTTCCCGCGGTCGCCGGGGAGCCCCTGCTGTACCACTGGTTCGTCTACGCGCACCTGGCGGCGGCGAGCTGGACGACCGGGGTGGAGCCGCTGGTGCTGCTGTTCCGGTTGGGCATGCTGCCCATGCTGGCCGCACTCGTCGTGCTGACCGGCATGACGGGACGCCGCCTCACCGGTTCGTGGGCCGGCGCGGCGATCACAGTCGTCGGGACCGTCCTGGCCGGGGCACCGAGCCTGTACCTCGGCACCAACGGGGTGTTCACCTGGGGCGGCGTGCCGGACACCGCGTGGACCAGCCCCACCCAGACGTTGGGTGCCCTGTTGTTCGCCCCGGTCGTCCTGCTCGTCGCCGACCTCTTCGGCCGGCGGCGGTGGCGCCCGGGGAACCTGCTCCTGCTGGCCGTCCTGCTCCTGGCGGTCACCGGCGCCAAGGCGACCTACCTGCCGCTGCTGGGTGCCGGGCTCGCGGCGGTGGCCGCTGTCGAGCTGGTCCGCCGGCGTCGGCCGTCCGGCGCCACGCTCGTCGCACTCGGAATGACCGCGGCGTGCCTGCTGTTCGCGCAGTTCGTGCTGTTCGGCCGCGCGCAGCAGGGGTTGCTCGCCGACCCGCTGTCCTTCGTGCGGATCCTGTGGCGGGAGCTGACCGGCGCGGCCGGTGGGACCGAACCCCCGGTGGGCATGCTGCTGGGACTCACCTCCGTCTGCCTGCTGTGCTGGCTGGTCGCCTGGTCGGGAATCCTCGGGCTGCTCGCCCGGCCGAAGCTGCTCATCCGGCCGGCGACGGTGCTGCTGCTCGGCATGGGCGGGGCGGGTCTCGGCGCGGTCCTGCTGCTCGGGCACCCGGGACGCAGCCAGTTGTTCTTCCTGTGGGGGGCCTACCCCTACCTGGCGACCGCGGCGGCCTGCGGGATCCTCGCCCTGCTGCGGAGGGCCGGCACGCCGCCGCGGGCCGTGGCGGGTGCGGCCGTCGCCGGGCTGGCCGCCGCCTACGTGATCCCCGTCCTGTGCGGGGTGCGGATCCCGCTGGCCCCCGGGCAGGACGGCGGGCTGCTCTACCGGCCCTACCTCGCGCTGCTGGCCGTCGCCGCCGTGGCGGGCGCGGTCCTGGCCGTCCGGCTGCGACCCGTCCGCGCCGCGGCCCTGCTGGTCGTCGCCGCCTCGGTCGTCGGCCTGCCCGCGTACTGGCACGCGCGCGTCCTGTCCGCCGCGGACGCCGTCACCGGCGCCCGCCCCATCGCCGTCGCCCCCGCCGCGCCTCCCGTCGTCCCCGGCCGCACCCCCGCAGGTGCTCCTCCCGCCCTGCCGGGGGCCCCGGCGGGGACCGGTGCGCGGGTCCCTGTCCCCGCCTCCGTCCCCGCCTCCGTCCCCGCCTCCGTTCCCGCCGGGGCGGCGCCGGCACCGGTGATCCCCGACGGGATCCTGGCCGCCGGACGCTGGCTGCGCGCTCACTCGGACCCGGACGACCTGGTCGCGACCAACGCGCACTGCCGCTGGGGCCGGGAGGACCCGTGCGACAGCCGCCACCTCTGGGTGACCGCGCTGTCCGAGCGGCGCGTACTGGTCGAGGGCTGGACGTACACCGCGGCGAACATGAGCAGGTGGCGGCCGGGTCTGCTCACCGAACGCCTGCCGTTCTGGGACGCCGGACTGCTCCGGCTCAACGACGCGGCGTTCCGCACGCCCGAGCCCGGCGTGCTGCGCACCCTGTACGAGCGCCACGGCGTGCGCTGGCTCCTCGCCGACGAGCACCGCGGCGAGGTGAGCCCACGCCTCGCCGGCCTCGCGGAGTTCCGGTTCCGCGCCGGCGACTACGCCGTCTACCGGCTTCTCCCCGATCCGGCGTGACGTGCTCCGCGGTACCGGTGCGACCGCGGGTCCGGTGCGACCGCGGGGCGGGCCGGCCGGCCGTGTTGCGTGGGAGCGGGCGTGACGTAAGGGACGTAAGGTTTGCGCAATGGTTCGCCAAGAGGCGGCGGCGCCGCGCCCGCCCGCCGCCCCGCGCGCTGTTTCACTGCGGCGGTGACTGTCACCGATCTGACGACCATTCCCTTCAACCGGACGTACGTCTCCGGCAACGAGCTGGACTACCTCGCCCAGGCCCTGCGCCAGGGATCCACCTGCGGGGACGGCCCGTTCACCGCGCGGGCCGCCGAGCTGCTCGGCGGCATCACCGGAGCCCGCAGGGTGCTGCTGACCACCTCCTGCACCCACGCGCTGGAGATGTCGGCGATCCTGCTCGACCTGCGGCCCGGGGACGAGGTCATCGTGCCGTCGTTCACCTTCATGTCGACGGCCAACGCCTACGCGCTGCGCGGCGCGGTCCCCGTCTTCGCCGACTGCCGACCCGACACCCTCAACCTGGACGAGCGGCTGCTGGAGGCCGCCGTCACCGACCGCACCCGGGCCGTCGTGGTCGTCCACTACGCGGGCGTGGCCTGCGAGATGGAGACGATCACCGAGATCTGCGACCGGCACGGCCTCGCGCTCGTCGAGGACAACGCGCACGGCCTGGGCGGCTCCTACCGGGGGAGGCCGCTCGGGTCGTTCGGCCGGATGGCCGCGCAGAGCTTCCACGGGACGAAGAACGTGCAGTGTGGGGAGGGCGGCGCGCTGCTGCTGAACGACGCCGACCTGGCCGCCCGCGCCGAGATCATCCGGGAGAAGGGCACCGACCGCGGCCGGTTCTTCCGGGGGCAGGTGGACAAGTACCGGTGGGTCGACATCGGCTCCAGCTACCTGCCGTCCGACGTGCTCGCCGCGCAGCTGACGTCCCAGCTGGAGGACTTCGAGACGATCCAGTCGCGGCGCCGTTCGGTGTGGCGGGCCTACCACGAGGGACTGGCCGGCTGGGCCGCGCGGAACGGGGTGCGCCGGCCGGCGGTCCCCGACGGCTGCGAACACCCGGCCCACCTGTACTACCTGCTCCTGCCCGACCTGGACAACCGCCAGGCGTTCATCCACCACCTCGCCGCCCGGGGCGTGCAGGCGGCGTTCCACTACCAGCCCCTGCACTCCGCACCCGCCGGCGTGCGGCTGGGGCGGGTCGCGCCGGGCGGCTGCCCGGTCACCGAGGAGGTCGCCGACCGTCTCGTCCGGCTGCCGCTCTTCGCCGGTCTGGACGAGGCCGGCGTGGCGCGGGTGATCGAGGCCGTGCTGGCCTACGAGGTGCGCTGATGCGCCGTGACAGGGTGACCGGGGTCCCGCCGGTCTGCGAGGTGAGCTGATGTCGTGGCAGGACGTGACCGAGGCGCGGGACGTCCGCGCCGTGGCGTCACCGCTGGAGTCGGCCAGGTTCGGCCTGACGGTGGAGCGCGTCACCGTCCCGGCCGGGTCGGGGGCGTCGTTCGCCGAGGTCGGGGCGGCGGTGCTGGAGTCGGCCGCGGACGTCGTCGTGCTCCGCTACCCGGCCGAGCACGTCGGCTGGTTCGCCGGGCTGACCGGGCTCGGCGGGACCGCCGTGTTCGCCGACTCCCTGGTGTACTGGCGGCTGCCCGCCGGGGCGGGACGGGCGCCCGAGCCCGTGCCCGAGCTGTCGGTGAGCGGGCCGCCCGCCCCCGCCGAGGTGCGCGAGCTGGTCGCCGCCGTCTTCGCCGCGTACGGCAACCACTACCTGGCCAACCCGCTTCTCGATCCGGCGGCGGCGCTGGCGGGCTACCAGGAGTGGGCGTCGCGCGCCGCCGCCGGGGGCGGCTGCCTGACGCTGGAGCACCGGGAGGCGGGGGAGGGGCGGCCACGCCTGGCCGGTCTGGCCACCCTGGAGGACGAGGGGCCGCGCACCGAGATCCTGCTCGCCGGGGTGGTCCCCGGGCTGCAGGGACGCGGCCTGTACGCCCACCTGCTGCGGGCGGTGGAGGAACGCGCGCTCGCGCGTGGAGCGACGGAGGTCGTCATCTCCACCCAGGGGCACAACACGCGGGTTCAACGGGCATGGGCGAGGTACGGGTTCGAGCCGGTGCAGACGCTGCTCACCGTTCATCTGGTGCGGAGCCCGCTCCCGCGCGCGCACGGCCGTGACCCGCTCCCGCTCGCCGGGGAACGCTAGCGCCGTGGTCCCTGGGGACGGCGTCGTCCGGCGACCCGGCGCGTTCGCACACCACGTAGGCCGGCCGGCCCATGTTGTTGCCGTGGACGCGGCCGACGTACTCGCCGAGGATGCCGATGGACATCAACTGGGCCGAGGAGAACAGCGCGACCATCGAGGCGACGGTGGTGAACCCGGCCACCGTGGTGTCGCCCGCGGCGAAGCGCCACAGCACCACGGCGCCCAGCACCAGGCCGACGACACCGGCCGCGAACCCGAGGTAGCTGGCCGCGCGCAGCGGGGCCGTGCTGTAGCCGACGAGCATGTTCACCGTGTGCCGGACCAGCAGGCGCGGGGTGTAGTTCGACCGCCCGCTGCCCCGCTCGTCCATGTGCACCCTGACCGAGCCCACCCGCGACGTGGCCCACGACAGGGCCACGTCGATCGACACGTGCGGCCCCGTCAGCTCCTCGAACCCGTCGCGCAGCCGCGTCCGGAACGCCCGGAAGGCGCTGATCGCGCGGGCACCGCGGACGCCCAGCGCACCGGCCAGGCCCGCCTTCACCGAGCGGGACGCGAGGCTGCGCAGGAACCCGTGCTCCTCCTCGTGCGGGACCCCGTAGACCAGGTCCAGGCGGTCGCCCTCCAGGGCGGCCAGCAGCAGGGGGATCTGCTCCGGCGGGTGCTGAAGGTCGTCGTCCATCGTGACGACCACCTCCGAGCGCGCCTCCCTGATCCCGGCGGCCAGCGCGTTGTGCTGACCGTAGTTGCGGGACAGGCGGACCGCCCGGACGGCGTCGAACCGCCGGGCGAGGTCGGCGGCCGTCTCCCAGGTGTCATCGGGGCTGCCGTCGACCACGAGGATCACCTCGTGGCGGGCGGACGCCTCGCGCAGCACGGGCACCAGCCTGGTCACCAGCTCAGGAAGGGTCCGCGCGGAGCGGTAACACGGAATGACCACCGACACCGACATAAATCCCCCCGATCGTTTCCACGGCCGAATGTCACCATTCGCCGCCACCCCAGTGATCACGATTCGGAGTGACCGTAACATGGTTGAAGTGGAAAGCCGAGTCAAGCGCGGCGCCGATTCATATTCCAGGCGTCGTGCCGTGATCTCGGTTCTTGGCGGACACCGCATCACATACCTGATGTCCGGTGCCGCGACGGCCGTCGTCTATTACTGTCTCCTTGGTCTCGGACTTGCGGTGGCCGGTGATTCCATCCCTTATCTTTTCCTGGTCGTGGTCTGCAATTTCATGACCGTGGTGATCGTCTACCCGTGGTACAGGCTGGTGGTCTTCCGCTCCTCCGGAGAGTCCTGGATCCGCGGCTACCTGCGCTTCTACCTGGTCTGCCTGAGTTTCCTGGGGGCCTCGCTGGCCGGCCTCCCGCTTCTGGTGGAATTGGTGGGAATTCCGGTCATGGTGGCGCAGGGCCTGATAATAATCGCGAGCCCCCCGCTGACCTACGCGATCCACCGGACCTGGACGTTCCGCGACCGCGGCAAGCGCTGAAAAGGGGAGGGAGAACACGGCGGGACGGTCGCGGAAGCCGCCGGAAACCGGCCGGGGAACACTCCGGCGCCACCGGGAGAACCCCCGATAAGGGAAACGCGCCGCACGCTCTTCGCCAAGCCGTCCGAGCGGCGGAAGGCCCCCGGAAGGGGCCCCGCATAAAATCGGGCGGTCGGGCCGGCCGGCATGGCCGGATGTTCCTCGCGGAAGGATCCGAAAAGCGTGAAGGCACTCGTTCTGACCGGGGGGAAGGGGACGAGACTCCGTCCGCTGACCCATACCTCGGCCAAACAGCTGGTTCCCGTCGCCAACAAACCCGTGCTCTTCTACGGGCTGGAGGCGATCCGCGACGCGGGGATCACCAGCGTCGGCATGGTCGTCGGCGACACCGCCGACGAGGTGCGCGCGGCCGTCGGCGACGGCTCGCGGTTCGGCCTCGACGTCACCTACATCCGCCAGCAGGCGCCGCTCGGCCTCGCCCACTGCGTGCTGATCGCCCGCGACTTCCTCGCCGACGAGCCGTTCGTGATGTACCTGGGCGACAACTTCCTGGTGGGCGGTATCACCGACCTGGTCGAGGCCTTCGAGCGGGCCGACTACGACGCGCAGATCCTGCTCACCAGGGTCGCCGAACCGCAGTTCTACGGGGTGGCCGAGCTCGGCCCGGGGGGTGAGATCGTCGGGCTCCAGGAGAAGCCGGAACACCCGCGCAGCGACCTGGCGATCGTCGGGGTCTACATCTTCTCCCCGGCCGTCCACGAGGCGGTCCGAGCCGTCACGCCGTCCGCCCGCGGCGAACTGGAGATCACCGACGCCATCGCCTGGCTCATCGGCAACGGCTCCCGCGTCCACTCGCACCTCGTCAGCGGCTACTGGAAGGACACCGGCCGCCTCCAGGACATGCTGGAGTGCAACCGGATCGTCCTGGAACGGGTCGAACCCGACATCAGGGGGACGGTGGACGGCCTGAGTGAGATCAGCGGGCGGGTCGTCGTCGAGCCGGGCGCGGTGGTGGAGAACTCCGTCCTGCGCGGGCCGATCGTGATCGGCGCGAACACCAAGATCCTCTCCTCCTACGTCGGCCCCTTCACCTCGATCGGCTCCGGATGCCTGATCGAGAACGCCGAGATCGAGTACTCCATCGTGCTGGACGGCTCCTCGGTCCAGGGCGTCTCCCGGGTCGCGCACTCCCTCATCGGACGCAACGTCGAGGTCAGCCGGGCGAACGGCGTGGCCAACACCCACCAGCTCATGGTGGGCGACCACAGCAGGATCCAGGTGCGCGCGTGAGAATCCTCGTCACCGGCGGCGCCGGTTTCATCGGGTCCCACTACGTCCGGTCCCTGCTGCTCGGCTCCCTGCCCGGGTACGAGGACGTCCGGCTGACGGTCCTGGACAAGCTCACCTACGCGGGCAACCTCGCCAACCTCGCCCCGGTGGACGGGCATCCCGGCTACACGTTCGTCCACGGCGACGTCACCGACGCGCGGCTGCTCGCCGACGTCGTCCCCGGGCACGACGCGGTGGTGAACTTCGCGGCCGAGAGCCACGTCGACCGGTCCATCACCGGCGCGGGCGACTTCGTGACGACGAACGTGCTGGGCACCCAGCGGATCCTGCAGGCCGCGCTGGAGGGCGGGACCGGCACGGTCGTCCAGGTCTCCACCGACGAGGTGTACGGCTCCATCGAGGAGGGGGCGTGGGACGAGGACGAGCCGCTGCTGCCGAACTCGCCCTACTCGGCGGCCAAGGCCGGGGGCGACCTGCTCTGCCGCGCCTACCACCGGACCCACGGGCTCGACGTGCGGGTGACCCGCTGCTCCAACAACTACGGCCCCTACCAGTACCCCGAGAAGCTCATCCCGCTCTTCGTCACCAACCTCCTCGACGGGCGGAAGGTGCCGCTCTACGGTGACGGGCTCAACGTGCGCGACTGGCTGCACGTGGACGACCACTGCCGGGGCGTCCAGACGGTGCTGGAGAAGGGCTCACCGGGTGAGGTGTACAACATCGGCGGCGGCGTGGAGCTGACCAACCGCGAGCTGACCGGGCGGCTGCTGACCGCCCTCGGTCGGGGGTGGGAGGAGGTCGAACCGGTGGCCGACCGGCTCGGGCACGACCGCCGCTACTCCGTCGACTGGTCGAAGGTGCGCGGCCTCGGCTACGAGCCGCGGGTCGGCTTCGAGGAGGGGTTGGCCGGGGTGGTGCGGTGGTACCGGGACAACCCGGAATGGTGGCGCCCGCTCCGG
This sequence comes from Streptosporangium becharense, assembly GCF_014204985.1. Taxonomy (NCBI): domain Bacteria; kingdom Bacillati; phylum Actinomycetota; class Actinomycetes; order Streptosporangiales; family Streptosporangiaceae; genus Streptosporangium; species Streptosporangium becharense. The sequence goes on from NZ_JACHMP010000001.1 coordinate 6,376,876, forward strand.
GAGCGGGCGTCCTGATCCCCGGATCCCGGGGTGTTCCCGCCGTCCGCGACGGACGGCGGGAACACCCCGGCCCCGTGACCGGCGGTGCGGGCACCCGGCCCGGTGACCCGTGCGAGGCGCGGGTCACCGGGCCGGGGCGGCCCTCCTCGTGGCGGGCCGCGTCAGTTCTCGTGGAAGATCGGGTCCACCCAGTAGTTCGTCGCCTGGAAGCCGAGCGACGGGAAGATGTTGTTCGCGTTGTACCGGTAGACGCCGTTGACACCCTGGACGCCGTCGGCGAGGGCGACCAGGGAGCCGTTGGCGTACTGGGACGTGAAGTAGGGCCGGGTCACCGAGTAGTAGCCGGACGTGGTGTGGTACGAGGCCACGTAGGTGGTGTTGGCGGTGACGTTGACCGGTGCCGGGAAGTTCACCTGCTGCCAGCCCGAAGCGGTCTCGTTGGTGAAGTCGGCTTCGGCCAGGAGCTGGCCGTTGCTGGCCCACAGGGTCGCGACGTGCTGGCCGGTGTTCTGCGGCCCCTTGTAGAACCGGATGCCGCTCACCTTCCCGTTCACCGTCGTCCTGAACTTGACGCCGACGGTGATCGGCTGGTCGTCGGGGTACGACACGATGGCCGGCACCGCGACCTCGTCCCAGAGGCTGTTCGTCGGGGTGAACACCACGTCGACCCAGTAGTTCGTCGTCTGGTAGGAGGTGGACGGGAAGGAGTTCGTCGCCCCGTAGGTGTACACGCCGTTGCCGCCCGAGGCGGCGGAGGTGGGGGCGACGAGCGGACCGTTGGTCCGCTGCGCGGTGAAGTAGGGCCTGGTCGTGGAGTAGTAGCCGGACGTGGTGTGGTACGAGGCCACGTAGGTGGTGCCGGCGGCGATCGCCACCGGCGTCGAGAAGTTCACCTGCTGCCAGCCGGAGGCGGTCTCGTCGGTGAAGACGGCGTTGGCCAGGAGCTGGCCGGTGCTCGTCCACAGGCTGCCGGTGTGGGTGCCGGTGTTCTGTGTCCCCTTGTAGAAGCGGACTGCGGTGACGGTGCCGCTCGTCGTCGCCCGGAACTTGACGCCGACGGTGATCGCCTGGGCGTCGGGCTGCGACGCGACGGCGGGTGTCGCCGCCTTGTCCCACAGGCTGTCGGACATGTTCTGCTCGACGGGGGGCGACGTGCTCGGCGCGAAGTGGATCACGGCCTCGTGGTCGAAGGTGTCACCCCCGAGGTAGACGGCGGTGAGCTGGTGCGGACCCGGCCCCAGGTCGTCGATCGTGATCCGGGCCGGGCCCGAGGCGTTGTGCAGGGCCGAGCCCAGGACGGTGGAGCCGTCCTTGAAGACCACCTCGCCGGCGGGCACGAGTGAGCCGGTGACCGGCTGCACCGTGGCCGTCAGGGTGACCGGGTCACCCCTCCAGGCGGGGTTGGTCGAGGAGGTCAGGGTCGTAGTGGTCGGCGGGTCGTCCGGCAGGTGGAGGCGGGTGGCCGGGATGCTGTTGGTGCCCTGGATGGAGAGCGTGCCGTCGAGGGCCATCAGGCGGCCCGCGGCGGTGGCGCCGAAGCCCACCGAGACGGAGTCGTCGGCGAGGAGGTTGCCGCGGAAGGTGGCGTACGTGCCCAGGGTGGCGGATCCGTCGATCTGCCAGAAGAGGTTGTCGGCCTGGGCGCCGCGCAGGAGGCTGATGTTGCCGACGTTCGCCACGTTCAGGCTGGAGGCCTGGAAGATGAAGACGGCGTCCGGGTCGCCCTGAGCGTCGAGGCGGAGGGTGCCGTTGATGGAGAAGGTGCCGTTGACCGAGGTGTAGACGCCCGGCCCCCTGGTCGTACCGCCCAGCTGGGCGGCGATGTTGCCGGTGGGCGTGCGTCCGGCGGCGTCGTCGTAGGCGGCGACCGCGTCGGCCTTGGCCGCCGCGGCGGTGGCGTTGCCCGCGTGGATGCCGCCTCCCGAGACGATGCCGGGCGGGAAGCCGGAGACCGAGGCCCCCGGGCTCACCCCGAGGTTCCCGGTGACCGTGGTGGAGTTCACGTTCGTCACCGAGGTCCCGGCCAGCACCGCGAACGACGCGGCGTCGCCGAGGTCCACCGGATCGACCGCGTACGCCGTGCCCGTCGTGCCCGCGGTGCCCGCGAGCGCACCCGCCATCAGGACGGCGGTCATGGACACCCGCAGCCAGGCGCGGCCGGCGCGTCGCGGGCGGGAGGGAAGACGCCGGGAGAGCGGAAGGCTCCGGGAACGTCCGGCGTCGGTCGTGGGTGCGGCCGTCCCGGCCGCTCTGTCGAGCGCGTCGCGAACGGGTCTGTGCATGCGACACAACTCCTTACTTTTCTTGTGCGTTCGCAGGCGCCCGGCAGGGTCCGTCGCCTGTCTCCCGTCATAGATGATCATTGACGTTTCTGCGGTCTTCGTATGACTTGTCGTACAAATCACAAGGGACCGGTGAAAATGGGCGGCGAGGGAATTCGCCGGGATGTCGTCACGCCGTTTCGGGCGTCACGTCGCCCGCTGACGACTGTGCCGTGAAGGCCGGTGTGCGGGAGCGTATGCGCGATCAAGAAAGAGGTCTCTTGATGTGCGAGTGGGAGAGAATTTACTAGCCGGTACTTCCAAATATTACTTACTTTTCGGCATTAAATCGGTGTCCGTGCTGCTTGTCGGGCTCTCGTCCGGCTCGGCATCCGGGGCCGCTTGCCTGTCCATGTCTCCGCGCCGCTACTTCTGTGGGCTATTTACTGATAAAAGGTATATGTGTGGATTTACAAGGATTTGAGGGTGTGTGGGGGTGGAGGGGAGTTATCTGTGCCGGCTTCGATTTCGTTTCGCTGCCTTTCCGGCCGAGAGACGCGCGACACGCCCGGACAACGGCCGGAACGGCGATGCGCCAACCCGGGGCTTTTACAGTCGGCTCGTATTCTCCTCTCGAAGCGACGGAGGTCCTGATATGGGAGAGAAACTGGTCGTGGTGGGCCAGGGGTACGTCGGCCTGCCCCTCGCGATGCGGGCGGTCACGGCCGGCTTCGACGTCGTGGGGATCGACGTCGACCGATGGCGGATCAAGCGGCTCAACGCCGGGGAGTCCTACGTCGAGGACGTCGGCGACGAGATGCTGGCCGTCGCCCACCGCTCGGGCCGCTACCTGGCGAGCACCGACTACGCCGACGCCGACGCCTTCGACGTCTGCGTGATAACCGTGCCGACGCCCCTGCGCGAGGGCGTGCCCGACCTCAGCCACATCGGCTCCGCGGGCCGCTCCGTCGCCCCGCTGCTGCGCCAGGGCGCCACGGTGATCCTGGAGTCCACCACCTACCCCGGCACCACGGAGGAGTATCTGCTGCCCCTGCTGGAGGACGGCTCGGGGCTACGGGTGTGCGAGGGCTTCCACCTGGGTTACAGCCCCGAGCGCATCGACCCGGGCAACACGCGTTGGCGCCTGGAGAACACCCCGAAGGTCGTCTCCGGGATCGACGAGGCGTCCCTGGACCGGGTCCGGGAGTTCTACGGCCGGATCGTGCAGGAGGTCGTCCCGGTCTCCTCGCTCCAGGTGGCCGAGCTGTGCAAGCTCCTGGAGAACACCTTCAGGCACGTCAACATCGCCCTGGTGAACGAGCTGTCGATCTTCGCGCAGCAGCTCGGGATCGACGTCTGGGAGGCCATCGACGCCGCCTCCAGCAAACCGTTCGGCTACATGCGGTTCACCCCGGGGCCCGGCGTCGGCGGGCACTGCCTGCCCATCGACCCGTCGTACCTGTCGTGGCGGGTCAAGCGGAGCCTGGGGCACAACTTCCAGTTCGTGGAACTGGCCAACGACATCAACGACCACATGCCGGACCATGTCGTGCACCGGCTGTCCCTCGCGCTGAACCGGCGCCGCAAACCGGTCAACGGGAGCCGGGTGCTCGCCCTGGGCCTGGCGTACAAGAAGAACGCCGGCGACTGCCGCGAGTCGCCCGCGATCGAGGTGGTCAAGGCGCTGCGCAAGCTGGGCGCCGACGTGTGCGCCGCCGACCCGCACGTGGACGGGCTGATGCTGCCCACCGGCATCGAGATGGTCGAGCCGACGGCCCGGGAGCTCGCCGCGGCGGACGCGGTGGTGATCCTCACCGACCACGACCGCTTCGACTACGGGCTCGTGCAGCGGGAGAGCGCCTTCGTCTTCGACACCCGCAACCGCTGCCGCGGGCCCAACGTCGAGCGGCTCTGACACCGGGACGCGACCGCCCGGCGCGTCCGGCCCGGGCGGGCTCCCGCCGGGCACGCCGCCCGGCGTGCCCGGCCCGGCACGCCCCGGTGGGCGGGCTCCCCGCGGCCCGCCGTCCCGGGCCGTCCGCGGCCCGCCGTCCGGCCGCCGCGGGCCGCGCCGTCGCGCGCTAGGCGTCCATGACGCGGGCGATGAGCTCCTCGACCTGGCCGTTGAGCCTGGAACCCCGCGGCCACCCGGCGTAGTAGGTGAGGAAGACGACCACCTCGCGCAGCTCGTCGGGGGTGAGGTCACCGGTCCGCAGTGCGGCGTCCAGCTGGAGCTCCACCGCGTCGTCCATGCCCTGGCCGACGAGGAGACCCAGCAGGAGCATGCGCCGGTCGCGCATGGAGAGCGCGTCCCTGGACCAGACCTCGGCGAACAGGTGCTCGACGGTCAGGCCGAAGAAGTCACCGGGGCCGTCCTTGGCCTGGTCCCTGCCGTACACCTGTCTCATGATCTCCAAACCGCGGGTCCGGCGGTCGCGCGCGGTGTCGTCCGGGTGGTCGCTCATGGGGCACTCCGAGTCCGTGGGCCGTCCGGTCAGCGGCGGGTCCGGCCGGTGGGTCTCCGTCCCGCCGGTCCTCGCCGGTTCCAGTGCCGAAGAGATCTTCTTGGATTCTGACATGTAGAAATATGTCGTGTAGAGAATCGTGCGTTGTCACCGGGGTGGCGGCCACAGGTCATGCCGTCCGGGCCGTGCCCGCGACGGTGCCGGAGCGGGTGCGGAAGGGCCGCCGGACCCGCCGTCCGGCACCCGGCCGCCGTGCGTCCCACCCATGCGATCACGACAGGCGGACCGGGGCGCGCTCCGGCCGGTGACCTTCCGGGCCGCGGACGAGCCCCGATAATCGACCCATGCGGTTCGACATCCTCGGCCCCACCCGGATCCGGCGCGGCGACGGCGGCGAGATCCCCCCGGGCGGGCCGGGGATGCGCGCTCTGCTGGTGCTCCTCCTCCTCGACGCGGGGAAGGTCGTGACCGCCGAGCGGCTGGTCACCGGCCTGTACGGGGCGGACGCCCCCGCGGGCGTGGCCAACGCCCTGCAGTCACGGGTCTCCCGGCTGCGCCGGGTGCTGGGCGTCCGGGACGTGGTCGAGTACCATCCGGCGGGTTACCGGCTCGCGGCCGACCCCGGCGCGGTCGACGCGCATCGTTTCGAGCGGCTCGCCGCCGGGGGACGCCGGGCACTCGCGGCCGGTGAGCACGGCCGAGCCGCCGCGCTGCTGGAGGAGGCGCTCGGTCTCTGGCGCGGTCCGGCGCTGGCCGACGTCGGCGACGCGCCGTTCGCCCCGGCGGCCTCGGCCCGGCTGGAAGAGCTCCGGCTCGACTGCGTGGAGGACCGCGTCCAGGCCGGCCTGGAGCTGGGCCGGCACCGGGAGCTGGTGGCGGAGCTCCGGGAGCTGGCTGCCGCCCACCCGCTCAGGGAGCGGCTGCACGCGCAGCTCATGCGGGCCCTGTACGGCGCGGGGCGCCAAGCCGAGGCGCTGGAGGTCTACCGCCGGGCCAGGCGGGTCCTCGGCGAGGAGCTCGGCGTCGACCCGTCGGCCGAGCTGACGGCCGTCCACCTGGCCATGCTCAGAGCCGACCCGGCCCTGGGGGTGACGCGTACCGGTCCGGTACCGGGCACGCTGCTGCCCCCTCCGGCCCCGGGCCCGGATCCGACCGGTTTCGCCGCCGCCGCTCCGGGTGCCGGTTCCGGCGAGGGCCCCGTCCCGGCCTCGGGTGCCGGTTCCGGCGAGAACCCCGGTTCGGCCGGCCCGCTCACCGCCCCCGTCCCGGACACCGGGCTGTCCGGGCCCGCCGAGTGCGCCGGGCCCGCCCGGCTGGGGCTGCGTGCCCAGCTGACCAGCTTCGTCGGCCGCGAGGACGAGATGTCCCGGCTGCGCGCGCTGCTCGGCCGGGCGAGGCTGGTCACCCTCGTCGGCCCCGGCGGCGCGGGCAAGACCCGGCTGGCCGGGGAGGTCGCCGCCGGGGACCGGGCCGACGTGTGCTTCGCCGAGCTGGCCCCCGTCGCCGACGGCGCGGAGGCGGCGCAGACCGTCCTCGGCGCGCTGGGCGTCCGCGACGCGGGGTTGCTCCCGCCCCCGGAACCCGGCCGCCCGGTGCCGAGCCCCCTGGCCCGGCTCACCGCGGCGCTGCACGGCCGCCCGATGCTGCTCGTCCTGGACAACTGCGAGCATCTGGTGGCGGAGGTCGCCCACCTCGCCGACCGGTTGCTGGCCGCCTGCCCCCGGCTGCGGATCCTGGCCACCAGCAGGGAGGCGCTCGGCATCACCGGCGAGGCGATCCACCCGGTCGGGCCGCTGCCGGTGCCGCCGGCGGGCACGGCCGCGGAGGAGGCGGCGACCGTGCCCGCAGTACGGCTCTTCGCCGACCGGGCGTCCGCCGTCCGTCCCGGGTTCGGTGTCGACGAGGCCAACGTCGGGCAGGTGCTGGATGTCTGCCGGGCGCTGGACGGCCTGCCGCTCGCCCTGGAGCTGGCCGCCGCGCGTCTGCGTTCCCTGCCGCTGGCGGAGGTCGCCTCCCGGCTGGGCGACCGGTTCCGGCTGCTGTCGCGGGGCAGCCGCACCGCGCTGCCCCGCCACCAGACGCTCCGCGCGGTGGTCGCCTGGAGCTGGGACCTCCTCGACGACGCCGAACGGCTCCTGGCCGCCCGGCTGACCGTCTTCGCGGGCGGCGCGACCCCGGGGGCCGCCGCACGGGTGTGCGGGCTGCCGGAGGCCGAGGCCGTCGACCTGCTGAGCTCCCTGGCGGAGAAGTCGCTCGTCGAACAGGTGGGCGGTCGCTACCGGATGCTGGAGACCATCCGCGCGTACTGCGCGGAACGGCTGGCCGAGCGCGGCGAGACCGAGGAGCGCCGGGAGGCGCACGGCGCGTACTACGCGGACCTGGTGGCCGAGGCCGATCCCGCGCTGCGAGGCGCGGGGCAACTGGAGTGGCTGCGGCGGCTGGACGAGGAGGGCGACGACCTGCACGCGGCCCTGCGCTGGGCCGCCGCCACCGGCCGGGCCGCGCTGGGGCTGCGGCTGGTGGCCGGGCTCGCCATGTACTGGTGGGTGCGGGGACGCCGCTCGGAGGGGGCGGGCCTGGCCGCCGACCTCCTCGGCGCGATCGGGCCCGCCCCGGTCGAGGGGCTGGAGGAGGAGTACGCGATGTGCGTGCTCGTCGCCTCCTCCGGTGAGCGGCGGTCGCCGGAGCCGCCCGCCCCGCCGGAGACGGTCGCACCGCTCGTCCCGCCGATCGGCCGGCCGCACCGGTACCCGCTCCTGGCCATGATGTGGTCCATGTTCACCGGCCCGGCCTCCGTCAGCCCGGAGGAGATCGGGCCGGGGCCGGCCGGGGAGCGGTGGGACGGTGTCACCGACCCGTGGCTGCGTGCCCTGCTCCGGTTCGGCTACGGCTTCCTCCTGCAGCACCGAGGTGACGCCGTCGCGGCCGAGCGCGCCTTCGGCGAGGCACTGGGCCTGTTCCGCGCGGTGGGGGAGCGGTGGGGGAGCGCGCTCACCCTGATGGAGCTCGCCGACTGCGCCGACCTGCGCGATGACCGGGCGGCCTCGCGTGCCCTGGCCGGTGAGGCGCTGCGGCTGGCCGAGGAGCTCGGGTCGGTCGAGGACATCGCCGAACTCGTCCACCGCCGGGCCCGGTGGGCCGTCCGCGACGGCGACCTCGAGACGGCGCGGGCCGAGTACCTCCTGACGGCCGAGCACGCCCGCCGGGCGGGTGCGCCTGAGATCCTGGCCAAGGCCCACCGGGGCCTCGGCGAGGTCGCCCGGCTCCGCGGGGACCTCGCCGAGGCCCTGGCCCACGCCCGCAGGGCCCTGGAGGTGTGCCCGCTGGAGTGGTACACCGCGGAGGAGACCCGGCTGCGCGTCACCGTCGACCTGGGACGGATCGCCGCGTCGGGCGGTGACGTCGCCGCGGCGAGGGCCCGGTACGGCGAGGTGCTCGTCCCGGCGCTCTCCCGGTACCCGTCCGTGGCGGGTGCGGCCGTCGAGGGCCTGGCGGAGGCGGCGCTGCTGGAGGGGGACACGGCCGGCGCCGCCCGCCTGCTGGGGGCGGCCGTCGCGCTGAGCGGGGCCGCCGTCCCCCGCGGGACCGCCCCGCCCGCCGCCCATCCCGCCACCCATCCCGACGTCGTCCGCGTCGCCGAGGCCGCCCGTGCCCGGCTCGGCGCCGACGCGTACGAGGAGGAGTGGCTCACCGGCGCACGCCTGTCACGCGACGAGGTGGCCGCGCTCCTCGGCCTGTGACGGGGCCCGCCGGCCCGTACCCGTGCGATGGGCAGCCGGTCGCCGGCCCGTACGCGTGCGGCCGACGGCCGGTGCGGGGGGTGGGTGCGGGGCGGGTACGCGCGGGTGGTGCGCGGGGTCGTGCGGGGCGGGTACACGCGGTCAGCGGCCGGTGCGCGGGCCGTCAGCGCCGGCGGCCACGCTGGCGCCCATGACGGACAACTCTCCCGCCGCCGACCGCCGCAGGTGGGCGGTTCTCGCCATCGCCTGCCTGGCCGCGGCGCTCCTGTCGATCGACGTCACCGTGCTGCACCTGGCGCTTCCCCAGCTGGCCGCCGACCTGGGGCCCTCGGCCGCCCAGATCCTCTGGATCGGCGACGCGTACGGCTTCGCGCTGGCCGGCCTGCTCATCACGATGGGCAACGTCGGCGACCGGATCGGCCGCAAGCGCCTGCTCCTCATCGGGTCCGTCGCCTTCGGCGCCGCGTCGGCGCTGACCGCCTACGCACCCACCCCGGAGCTGCTCATCGCCGCCCGTGCCCTGCTCGGTGTGGCAGGCGCCACGATCATGCCCTCCACCCTGTCGATCATCCGTAACGTGTTCACCGACCCCGGTGAGCGGACCGCGGCGGTCGGTGTCTGGAGCGGGATGGGCGCCGCGGGCTTCGCCCTGGGACCGGTCGTCGGGGGCCTGTTGCTCGACCGCTTCTGGTGGGGCTCGGTCTTCCTGATCAACCTGCCGGTGATGGCGGTCATCGTGGTCACCGGGCTGGTGGTGCTGCCCGAATCGCGGAATCCGGCCCCCGGCCGGCTCGACCCGGCGAGCGTTCTGCTCTCGCTGGCCGGCGTGACAAGTTTGATCTACGCTGTAAAGGAGGCGGCGTCGTACGGACCGGCACAACCCGGCGTCCTGGTCGCGGCGGGTGCCGGGACGGCCGCGCTGGTCCTGTTCGCACGGCGGCAGACGCGCCTGGCCGAACCGTTGATCGATGTCCGGCTCTTCCGGCGGCGGGCCTTCTCCGCGTCGGTCGGCGCCAACCTCGTCGCCATCTTCGGGATGTCCGCGCTGTCGCTGCTGTTCGCCTGGTACTTCCAGCTCGTCCTCGGCTGGTCCCCTCTGCAGGCCGGCCTGGCGGGCCTGCCCGGTGGCCTGTCGGCGGCCGTCGGCGGTGCGCTGGCGGCCGGGCTGATCTCCCGGCTGGGCCGGGCCCGCACGGTCGCCCTGGGACTGGCGTCGGCGGCGGCGGCCTACGCCTGCTACAGCCGGATCGGTCTCGACACCTCGTACACGTTCCTCCTCGTCCCCATGGTGGTCTGCGGCATGGGCATCGGGCTGACGTTCGCCGTCACCAACGACACCGTGCTCGCGTGCGTGCCCAAGGAGCGGGCGGGTGCGGCGGCGGCCATCTCGGAGACCTTCTTCGAACTGGGCGGCGCGCTGGGCATCGCCGTCCTCGGCAGCATCCTCACCGGCTCCTACCGCGGTGCTCTCCGGCTGCCCGGGGGGCTGCCGGAGGAGGCGGCCACCGCCGCCCGGGAGTCGCTGCCCACCGCGATGCGGGCCGCCGCGGCACTCCCCGCCGAACTGGGGGCGGGGGTCGTGGCCGCGGCCCGGGAGGCGTTCGTCGGCTCGGTCGCGGTGACCTCGCTCTCCGCCGCGGGGATGATCGCCGCGCTGGCGGCAGTCTCGCTGTTCAGCCTGCGGGGTGTGCCCGGTGTGATCCCCGAGGAGCTCCGCGCCGGGTCCCACGGGTGATCCGCTTCTCCGGCGCCGGGAGCGTCGCCGGGCCCGCCGCCGGAGGCTTTCCCGGCGCCGCCGGCGGGGCCCGCGCTCCGGCCGTCCCGTCGGCGTTCTCTGGAGAGCGCTCCACCACAGTGTCCTCTCGGCGTCTGACTCCGCCTTCGCTCGCAGAGCTTGATGATGAATCTCCTGTTCAACGCGCTGCTGAGGACTTAGATCACTCGCAGGGGACGAGCCCGGCTCAGAGAGCGCTCTCGCTCGCCTATTGACTCATCCCCTGTCCCGGGGTCAGGATCTGCGCAGTGCGGGCTCGGGGGGCCGCCACGACCGTCGAAGTGTCGTCTTGAGAACGGACCCTCCATGACCAGACCCTTCGCCCGCTCGGGTGCCCGCCGGAGCGGGTTCGCGGTGCTGGCGGGCCTCGCCGTCCTGGCCGGCGGTGCCACCGGGCTGCCCGGCGCGGGCGCCGAGGCCGCGAGCACCGGGACCGCCGGCTCCGCAAGCGTGAGTGCCGAGACCGTGAGCGCCAAGGCCACGGGTGCCGAGGCCGCGGGTGCCGTGACCGCGAGTGCCGGGACCGCAGGCGCTGAGACGGCGCGCGGCGGCCGGCAGCCGGTGATCGGCAGACCCGCGCTGGACGCCCGCGGCTGCGCGCGCATCGAGAAGAACCTTCCCACACTCGCCGATTGGCCGAAGGTCAGCAGCGGGATCAAACGGAACCCGGCCGACGAGAGGCGGATCGCGAAGATCGTCGCCGGGATGACGCTCGCCGAGAAGGTCGGGCAGATGACCCAACCGGAGATCGCCGCGATCACCCCGGAGGAGGTCGGCCGGTACTTCATCGGCTCGGTGCTCAACGGCGGCGGCTCGTGGCCGGGACGCGACAAACACGCCCCGCAGCGGGCCTGGCTCGATCTGGCCGACGCCTACTGGGCGGCATCCGTCGCCACCAGGACGAAGATCCCCGTCATCTGGGGCATCGACGCCGTGCACGGCAACAACAACGTCTACGGTGCGACGATCTTCCCCCACAACATCGGCCTGGGGGCGGCGCAGGACCCCTGCCTCGTCCGCGACATCGGGGCGGCGACGGCCGCGCAGATCCGGGCCACCGGTCAGGACTGGGCCTTCGCCCCGACGCTCGCCGTTCCCCGCGACGACCGGTGGGGCCGCACCTACGAGGGCTTCTCCGAGGACCCGCGGATCACCCGTGCCTACGGCTACGAGGCCGTCAGGGGGTTGCAGGGCGGCAACCCGCTCCGTATCGGGAAGGGCGGGGTCATCGCCACCGCCAAACACTTCATCGGTGACGGCGGCACGCTCAAGGGCGTCGACCAGGGGGTCAACCCCTCCTCCGAGGCCGAGATGATCAACCTGCACGGCCAGGGGTACTACGGCGCGCTCGCGGCCGGCGCCCAGACGGTGATGGTCTCGTTCAACAGCTGGACGAACGAGGAGCTCGGTATCACCGAGGGCAAGCTGCACGGCAGCGAGCGCGCGCTCACCGGCATCCTCAAACGGAAGATCGGTTTCGACGGCGTCGTCGTCTCCGACTGGAACGGCATCGGCCAGGTCCCCGGGTGCACCAACGCGAGCTGTCCGCGGGCGATCAACGCGGGCATCGACGTGGTGATGGTGCCCAACGACTGGAAGGCCTTCATCGCCAACACCGTCGCGCAGGTCGACAGCGGTGAGATCCCGATGACGCGGATCGACGACGCGGTGACGCGCATCCTGCGCGTGAAGCTGCGCGCCGGGGTGCTCGACGGGCCCAGGCCCTCCAGGCGGGCCTTCGCCGGGTCGGCCGACGCCCTGGAGGCGAGGAGACTCGCCCGGGAGGCCGTCCGCGAGTCGCAGGTGCTGCTCAAGAACAACGGCGGGGTGCTGCCGCTGCCCGCCGACTCCAGGGTGCTCGTGGTCGGCAAGAGCGCCGACAGCCTGCAGAACCAGACCGGTGGCTGGTCCCTGACCTGGCAGGGCACCGGCAACGTCAACGCCGACTTCCCGAACGGCACGACGATCCTCGGCGGCCTGCGCGAGGCGCTCGGCGAGGCCGACGTCACCTTCGCCGAGACCGCCGACGGCGTCGACCCGGCGGCCTACGACGCGGTGATCGCCGTGATCGGCGAGACACCGTACGCGGAGGGGGTCGGCGACCTGGGCAGGCGTTCGCTGGAGGCGGCCAGGCTCCACCCGGGTGACCTGGCGGTGCTCGACAAGGTCAGCGGCAAGGGCGTCCCGGTGGTGACCGTCTACGTCACCGGCCGGCCGCTCTGGGTCAACAAGGAGCTCAACCGCTCCGACGCCTTCGTGGTCGCGTGGCTGCCGGGCACCGAGGGCGGCGGCGTCGCGGACCTGCTCGTCCGGGGCCGGGACCGGCACGGCTACACCGGCAGGCTCCCGTACTCCTGGCCGAAGACCGCCTGTCAGACACCGCTCAACGCGGGCACCGAGGGCTACGACCCGCTCTTCCCCCTCGGCTACGGCCTGCGTTCCCGGCAGAGCGGGTCCGTCGGCACGCTGGACGAGACCGCACCCCCGTCCGGGTGCGGCGGACAGGGCGGCGGCGGTGAGGCGAACGAGGACCTGGAGATCTTCAACCGGGCGGACGTCGCACCGTACCGGAGCTTCATCGGATCGGCGGACAACTGGGGCGGCACCGAGATCGGTGCCGACGGCGAGGCGGCGCACTCCGCGATCGGCGTGGTCCCCGCCGACGTCAACGTGCAGCAGGACGCCCTCAAGGCGACCTGGAACGGCACCGGCCCGGCCCAGATCTACATGCAGGACCCGGCGAAGGGTACCGACCTGCGCGGCTACCTCAACGCCGACGGGGCTCTGGTCTTCGACACCGTCGTCCACCGGCCTCCGGCGGCCCGGACCGTGATCAGCGTCCACTGCGGTTACCCCTGTCTCGGCGAGGTGGTGGCGACCTCCCTCTTCCAGGGTCTGCCCGTGGGCACGAAGGCGACCGTGAAGATCCCCATCTCCTGCTTCGCCGCGGCCGGGCTCGACCTGGAGACGGTCAACACGCCGTTCCTCGTGTACACCGACGGCGCGTTCTCGGCCTCGTTCGCCGACGTCCGCTGGGTTCCCAAGGCGGCGACCGACCCCGACGCCAGGAGCTGCTCCGACCTGAGCTGACGGTTCCGCCCCGTCCGCCCCGCTTCACCCCGCTTCATCCCGTGAACCCCGCCCCGGCCTGCCCCGTCCGGCCGGGGCGGGGGCACGCCCGGTGGGGGAGGGGGGCGGGTCAGTCGGTGGGGAGCAGGGTGCCGAGCGGCCCGAGGTCGAGGTTGAGGTCGGAGGGGGAGAGCCCGAAGCGCTCGCACAGTTCCGTCATGGCCTCCTCCAGGCGCATGAGCGTCAGGCCCAGCACTTCGATCTGCTCGTCGGACAGGTCGCCCTGCTCCATCCGGCGGATGCACTGGCGTTCCACCAGCTGGCGGATGAGCTCGACGAGGGTGAGCACGAGACGGCTCAGGTCGCGTTCGACCGTCTCCGGGTCGGTGTCGATCCGCCACCGGCTGCGCCGCGCGGTCGCCCGGCCGCCGGCGCGCCACCGGTTGGCGTGCCCGTTCCCGGAGGCGTCGGCACGCCACCGCACGGGCCGGACCGTCGCGCGGCCCGCGGGAGCCTCCCGTCCCACCCGCGCGGCACCGTGCCCTGCGTGTTCGCCGTTCACGGTGGACACCCGTCGCCGGGCGTACCGGGTGGCGGCACGGACCGGGGCGTGCCGGGCCACCGGACGGGCTCCGGCTCGTCCGGTGCGCGGATGGACGTGATCAGGGCACGCAGCGAGATGCGCACCAGGTCGATGTCCGCGATGGACAGCACCAGGTCGCCGGTCACCACCACGCCGCCGGCCAGCAGCCGGTCGAGCAGGTCGACCAGCGCCACGCGCTCGGGCGGGAGGCGTCCCCGGGCGGCCAGTTCCGCCCCGCGCGACCGGTCGGTGGGCATCGCCCGCCCTCCTTCGGGGGTCATCGTCCGTCCTCCTCACCGGCCGGGCCGAGGTCCAGCGCGGTGAAGGAGTACGGAGCCCAGGGGCCGGTGAGCTCCACCTCGACCCCCTGCCCGCGCAGGGCGTCTACGGCCGCGGCGAACTCCTCGTCGCGGTCCTCGCCGACGAGGTAGGCGCCGTTGAGCACCATCCAGTCGTCGCGGCCGGACAGCTGCGGGTCCTGCGGCCGGTGCCGGTGGGCGGCGACGGCGACGGACGCCAGGACGGCATGGGCGTGCTCGGCGTAGGCGACCGCCGCCCGCCACGCGTCGTCGCGGCTGCGCAGACCGGCCTGGCGCCGTCTGAGGTAGGCGGTGCCGGGCCGTCCGGTGTCCGCCGGCTCCTCCGCGGCGGGGGAGGAGCCGGCCGGGTCCGCGTAGACCTTCACCCCCCACTCCCTACGCCCCGCGACCCGGGCGAGCACGGCGGTGAGGTCGTCGTGCCTGCGGTGCAGCAGGTCGCGGACCTGCTCCTCGGCGCTGTAGATGGTCACCAGCCGGACCGGGGCGGTGGGGGCCCGCCGGGCCACGGCCTCCACGACGCGGTGGTGCGCGCGGGCCGTCTCCCCGACCCAGTCCAGGTCCTCCAGCGAGCGCCGCAGCGGCTCCTCGCCGAACAGGTCCAGCGGAACGGGGCTCACGTACGCGACGAGGTCGTCATGGGTGATCGTCCGCACGGGTGCGCCGGCCACCCCCGGCACGTCGTCCGGGGGAGCGGGGCCCGCGTCCCGGGCGATCGCGTAGAGGTACGTCCCCGACTCAGCCACCGCGCTCCTCCTTCCCGGTCTTCCCCGGTTTCTCCGGTTTCCCCGGTTTCCTGGACGGTCGTTTCGCGGGACCGTCCGCTGGCTTCTCCGGGGAGCGACGTTCCCCCGCGGCCTTCTCCAGAGAACGGCGTTCCCCTGTGGCCTCGTCGAGGAGCCGGCGTTCCTCCGCGGTGTCGCCCAGGGAGCGGTGCTCGTCCTCCGCCTCGTCGAGGAAGCGGCGCTCCGGGCGTCCCTCCTCGGCCGCGGCGAGCCGGCGGCGGAGCCTGCGGTTCTCCTCGACCAGGTCGGGGGCCTTCCCGGTGAGCCACGGGTCGTGCTCCCACCAGTCGATGCCCAGCTCACGCGCCGTGTCCACCGAGGCGATGAGCAGGCGCAGCTTGATGGTGAGAAGCTCGACGTCCAGCAGGTTCACCCGGATGTCGCCGACGATCACCACGCCCCGGTCGAGCACCCGCTCCAGGATGTCGGCGAGGTTGGCGGAACTCTGCCGGCCGGGCGATCCCGCGCCGTACGCCCGGGGGAACGCGCCGCCGGTCCGTGCCACGTCCGCCATCTCAGCCCGTCCCGCCGCCGTCGCCCCGGCCGCGCCGGTAGCGTCTCACCCTGCGGTACGACAGCAGTTCCCCTTCCGGGTCCATCTCGACCTGGTAGAGCGCGAGCATGTCGCCCGTCGAGGGGACGTGGCGGTCCTCGACGACCTCGACCTCGGCAAGCCAGCCGTCCTCGGCCGGTTGTACCAGGGTCACGCCCTCGGTGTGCTTGCCGGTCAGGGCGGCGATGTGGCGCAGTCCGGCCATGCCGGCGGTGGCCGCGGACAGTCTGCGGGAGCGGCGGCCCGCTCCGCGCGGTGCCCGCGCCGGCTCCTCCTCGTCCTCCTCCGGTTCCTCCAGCTCGTCGTCGAACTCGTCCTCGTCCTCCTCGTCCAGCTCGTCCTGGTCGAGGGCGTCGTCGCCGGCGGTCTCGTAGGCGTCGCCGGCAGCGCGTTCGTCGCGGACTCTGCGCCTGACAGGCACGTGGTGGCTCCCCTCGTCCCCTCCGGCGCGACCGCACCGGAGGGCTCGGTCAGGTGATCATTTCTCTGAGGATCCGCTCCGTCTCCTCGGCCTCCTCCTCGGCGGAGATCAGGCCGGCGGCCCTGGCCTCGGCGACCTCCTCCAGACGTCGCCGTACCGCCGCGGGGTGCCGGAGCTCCATCTCGGCCTGTTCCTGGATCAGCTCCGCGAGCCGGACCAGCCCGCGCAGCGGCGCGAGCGGCAGGCCGAAGAGCAGACTCACCGGGTTCACGGTTCCTCACCGCCTTGTTGTCCCTGCGCCGTCACGAAGTCGTACGGCGCCATCGGGCCGAGGAGGCGCAACTCGACCCGGTCCGTCCACCGTTCGGCGAAGGTGTCCAGGACCTGCGCGATCTCGGGTTCCCTGCGGGTCTCCGCCAGCAGGGCCAGGTGGGCGGCGTCGTACTCGTGGGTGGGCTCGCGGATGACGACGGTCACGCAGAGCGGCGCGAGGGCCTCGGCCAGCGTGCCGGTGTCGGCCTCGCGCCTGGCCGAGATCGCCTCGTTGATCAGCTCCCCGAGCCGGATCCGGGTGTCCCAGGTCTCCTCCTCGGACCGGTCGCGGATCTCCTCACGCAGCTGGGCGATCTCCGGGTCGTCCTCGAACGCCTCCCGCAGGACGGTCCGCTCGACGTAGCGGCCCTTGACGACGTACTGAGCCCGGCCCTCCAACTCGTTCAGCGCGGCGAGGAACTCGTCGTGGTACGGGGTGAGCAGCTCGTCGACGACCGCCTGCGTGTCCGTGACCACCGCACCGAAGCGGAGCGGAAGCACCGGGACCTCCGCGGCGGCCTCGTCCAGCAGCCGCTGGTGGGCCATCAGGTCGTCGGGCCTGCCGAGGGGGCGGTCGGTGGGCACGTCGCTCACCAGCGCGGCGATCCGGCCGTGCCGGACCAGGACGACCCGGCCCGGCGGGTCGCCCACCCCGCGCGTGTCGGGAGTCAGCTCGACGTCCTCCGGGACGATTCCGTAGACGTAGGCGCCGCCGCTCGGGACGGAGCCGGTACGCCCGGCTTCGTCCGCCGTGAGCTTTCCAGTGGAGCCGGACATCTCATTCCTCTCTCCGCCGCCTCCGGCGGGGTTCGGGCTCGTACTCCTCTTCCTCCTCCTCGAACTCGTCCTCGGCGGACCCGCTGGTCAGGCCGCGGAGCTTCTCCCCGGCCGCGTCCAGCAACCCGCTCGTCGCGCCTTTGGCCTTCGCCGCGCCGCCGCCCGTCATCACGCCCTCCACGAGATCCGGCAGGCCCTTCTGCCCGCCGGCCTGGTAGAGGTCCAGGCGGTTGGTGGCCTCCGCGAAGCGGAGGTAGGTGTCGACGCTCGCCACCACGACGCGCACGTCGATCGTCAGGATCTCGATGCCGACCAGCGAGACCCGGACGAAGGCGTCGATCACGAGTCCCTTGTCGAGGATCGTGTCGATGACGTCGGCCAGGCCCGACGAGGACCGGCCTCCGGCGGCCCTGCCGCCCCCCGACGGCTGCACAATGGTCATTGCTCTCCCCTCCGGGCGACCGCTTCACGTCCTCGCCGGATCACGCGCGGGCCGCGGCTCTGCGCCGTGGACGCCGGGGTTCCCCCTCGGCGCCGCCCTCGCGCGCGGCGGGCCTGCGGCGGCGTGCCGGACGCTCCTCCTCGGGCTCCTCGGGCCCTTCGTCCTCCTCGCCGCCTTCCTCCGGCTCCTCGTCCGCTCCTCTCCGGGCGGCGGGCCTGCGGCGGCGCATCGGACGTTCCCCGTGCTGTTCCTCGGGTTCGGGCTCCCCGCCCTCTTCTTCCTCGGGTTCCTCCTCCTCGGTCTCGGCGCGCTCCTCTCGCTCCTCGGGGGGTTCCTCCTCCTCGTACTCCTCCTCTTCTTCCTCGGGTTCCTCCTCCTCGGTTCTGGCGCGCTCCTCGGGTTCCTCCTCCTCGTACTCCTCCTCTTCGGGTTCTCCCTCCTCGTACTCCTCTCCCTCGTAGCCCTCCTCGGCCTCTTCCTCCTCCCGCAGGGCGGTCTCGTGGTCCTTGACGACCTTGCTCTCGTGGATCTCGCCCCGCCAGCCCTCGATGTCGTCGGGGTGCAGCAGCGCCCGGCTCATGACGTGCCGCCGGAAGTGCTTGAGCTCCAGGCGGGCACGTCTGCCCTGAGCCCGCCAGAGGTTCCCGGTGCGCTCGAAGAGGCCCTGCGGGTAGTACTCCAGGACGAGCAGGACACGGGTGAGGTTGGGGGCGAGCTCGTGGAAGGTCACCGCCCCGTCGACGTGCCCCTTGGGTCCCTTCGACCGCCAGATGATCGTCTGGTCCGGCACCTGCTCGACGATGGTCGACTCCCACTCCCGGTGGGACCAGAAGATCTGTGCCCGCCATCCGAGCTTCTCGTCCGACTTCTGCTCGACCCTCTCGACCTTCTTCATGAAGCCCGGGAAGTCCGCGAACTGGGTCCACTGGTTGTAGACGACGCGTATCGGGGCGCCGACGTCGATCGACTCGACGATGTTGGTCAGGCGGAGTTTCCCGCTTCGCCCGCCGCCACCCTTGCCGCCTCCGGTGATCTTCTTGACCAGGCCGCCGATCGCCATCTTGCCCAGCCCTTTCGCCACGTCCATCTTTCCGGACCCGCCGCCGGTCAGCGCGCTCAGCAGGCCCGATCCGCTGTTCTGGGCGTAGTCGGCCAGCCGGCCGGTGGCTCCCTCCACCCTGTCGGTCACGGACGACAGGGCCCGCTCTCCGAGCGCTCCCAGCAGGTTCTGGACCTCCTGGGTGAGCCTGTCCCTGGGCGACTCCTGGTTACCCTCCCGCACGGGCTGGGTTCTCGACGTGTCGGCCATCTGGTTCACCTCCGCGTACGACCGGCTGCGGCCTTGGTCCGGGTGGCGGCCGGGGCGGTTCGCGTGCTCGTCCGGCGCTTCGGCGTGGCAGGCTCCTCCTCCTCACCGGAGTCCTCTTCGTCCTCAGGCTCCTCGCGCCGGGCCCGGGAGGTGGTCGCCGCACGGCCGCGGCTCGCGGCGGCGGTACGCCTGCGGGCGGGCGCCGGCTTCCTGACGGGTTCCTCTTCTTCCTCTTCCTCTTCGGTGCCTTCCTCGTCCTCCTCGCCCGGAGGCTCTTCCTCGTCCGCCGGGCGTGCCCTGCGGCGCAGGCCGCCCACCCGGCTGCGCAGGCCGCCTGCCTTCCTGCGGCCCTGGGCGGCCTCCTCGGGCTCCTGGGCCTCCTCGTCCTCCTCCGATTCGCCGGACTCGGTGGCCCGCAGCGGGTTGCGCAACGTCTCGGCCCGGTCGTGGAGCCTGGTGCTCAGCGAGTCGATCTGCCTGCTCACCGCGGTCTTGGCGGCGGCCCTGCCCGCCTCCATCAGATCACCGCGCACACTCTGGGTGATCTTCTCCAGCTCCGGGGAGGAGCTGATCACCTTCAGCGCCTGCTGGATGAGGTTGCCCTGGCCCACGCTCAGCCGGCCGGTGGCGCCGGCGGCGGCCAGTGCCATCGCCAGCCGCAACTTCTGCCGTCGGCCCAGGAGGTAACCTCCGGCCACGGCAAGGGCTATCCGCGCTCCGTTGTTCACGATCACCACTCCTTGTCGGCTGTCCCGCCGCGCGTCCGCCTCCTTGGGCCGCCTCGACCGGCGCACCGCAGAAAAGATGGCCTTAGTGGGATTCGGCCCCTGTTGCGTGAATGCGTGGGGAGCATCGTGCTTCGAATGTCTCGCTCGTACCCTAGGAAAGCCCCATCAACGCTTTTATAGGTAAAAAAGGTACAAAAAGCCTCATTGTGGGCAGGGTGTCTGTCGGGGATGCGTCCTCCGCCTGGCTTCCGGGCCGCGAGCGGTGGCGGGGGGCGGAGCGGCGCCGTGTCGGCGGCTCGCGCACCATGCGGCTGCCGCCGGATTGCGGGCGTGGGCCGACGGGGCCGGGATCCGCCGGCGGCCGATGATCACCCCTGGAGGGGGGCGGCCGGATGATCCCTGACATCCGGCCGACTTATCGCCGAATCACATGAAAAATCGTAAAAATAATTCCGGATCGCTTCTCTTCCCGGCTCCGGCAATGGTGCCCGGGGAATCTCCGCCGTGCATTCGTTCCGTATTCGCCGCACATCCGCAATCCGGCGGCCGGGTTCGGCTCACGGCGCCGGCGGCGGCCGTGGGGGCGGGCGTCGTCGCGTTCACCGGGGGAGCACAGGCCGCCCGTACGGGGGCCGAGGCCCGGCGCGACCGCGCCGTGGAACGGGCCCGGCGGCCGGTCGCGGTGACGGACCCGCAGGTCGTGATGTGCGTCCCGGGTCACGACGGTGAAGAAGATCGGCCGCCGCGCTGAGGGGCGCGGCGGCCGGAGGTCACCGGGGGAGCCGCGGAACGGCCCCCCGGAAGTCCTCTTTAGTCGAACTCGCCGTCCTTCACGCCGCCGACGAAGGCGACCCACTCACTCCGCGTGAACGCCAGCGCGGGCCCGTCCGGGTCTTTGGAGTCGCGGACGAGATACAGCTGATCGGCGTCGGCCTTGTGCCGGGCCAGCGCCGGGTCGCCGGGGACGACCGCCACCTCCACGCAGTCGCCTCCGGTGCTGCGACCGCTCTTGCGCCACCGGGCGCCGGACAGATCCATCGTGGACCCTCGCACTCTTGCTTGTCTCCTAACGGCTGGAAAACCTTCTCGCCATCTGGGCGATGAAGGCCACCGAGGTCTCCGTGTCGAGAGCCATGTCGCAGAGGCTCCCGAACATGGAGGTGTATCGGTGTACTTGGTTGGGATCGTCCGGCACCAGCCCGCTTGCGGCCTGTTCAAGGTAGAGCAGGTCGGGATCTTCGGGGTCGGGGAAGCTGAGCAGGCAGAACTTGCCGTCCATCGCCGCGTGCGCCCCGGCGGAGAACGGGACGATCCGTATCTCCACATTGGGCAGCCCGCCGAGACGGACGAGGTGTTCCAACTGCTCCGACATGATGTCGCGTCCGCCGATCTGACGCCGGACCACGGCCTCGTCGAGCACCGCGACGAGGTGGATCGGGTCACCGGGTCTGTGCAGCAACTCCTGTCGCGAGATGCGCACGGACACCGTCTCCTCGACTTCGGAGGGGGTCTGGACGATGGAGGTCGCCTCGATCACTGCACGCGCGTACGGTTCGGTCTGCATCAGGCCGGGGACGACCAGCGGCTCGTACGTGCGCACGAGCGACGCCTCCGCCTCCAGCCCGATGTAGGAGTCGAAGCCTGGCTTGAGTGCCTGCCGGTGCGGGTGCCACCAGCCCCGTCGCCGGGCTTCGACGGCCATCTGGATCAGGGAGTCGCGAGCCTCCCCGGTCACGCCGTACACGTCGGTGAGGGCTGAAACGTCGGAGGGACGCGGGCGGGTCAGTCCCGTCTCGTACCTCCAGACGGTGGTGTCGGTGGATCCGATCCGCTCGGCCACCTCCACCCGCGACAACCCGCTGTTCTCTCGCAGACGGTTCAGTTCAGCGACCAGGCGGCGATGACGGGCCGTGGGGCTGCGCCGAGAAGCCACGCATCTACCTCCCTCCGTCCTACTGACAGGAAACTGTGGAATCTCAACATGAGGTATTGCAGTCCTTGATAGAACAGTTCACCGTGAGTGAGTGTGCCATCTCGAAGCGCGACGCGCATGGAATATGGGCGTCGGGGAGTGGGGTCTACGATGACGACCGGACGGCAAGCCGTCTCACCTCGATCCACCGTGACCCTCAGAGGGGTCCCGGAATCGGTGGCTGTGGCGCGGCGCCGGGTCAGGGAACTCCTCGGTGAGGGGCACCCCGCCTCCGACGACGTCATCCTGCTGGTGAGCGAGGTGGTGACGAACTCGGTGGTCCATTCCTGCTCCGGCGGCGGCGGGCGGGTGGCCATGACCGTGGCGGTGGAGCCGGACGCCGTCTTCGTCGAGGTCAGCGACGCGGGGTCCGGTGCGTCCGCGCCGCACGTACGCATCGACCCGGAGGCCGAGAGCGGCCGGGGGATGTTCCTGGTCGACCTGATCGCCCGCCGATGGGGTGTGCTGGACGACTCCCGGGGCTCCCGGACCCTCTGGTTCGAAGTCGCGTTCTGACGGCACCCTGGCCGGAAGCCGCGTTCCGGCCAGGGTTCCCGGGGCCCTCGCGGAGGTCATGTCCCGGCGGGCCTCGGCGAGGTGCCGGCCGGCATGACCGGAGCCGTGTTCCGGCAGGGGGCCGGCAGGGTTGCGGCCGGGTCAGTCCGGTGCCACCCGCGGTCGCGGCCACTCCTCGCCGGCGGCGGGGGGCAGGTGGCGCAGGAACCACTCCCGGGCCAGGTGGGCCACCTGCTCCAGTGCCCCGGGCTCCTCGAACAGGTGCGACGCCCCCGGGACGATCTCCAGGCGCCGTTCGCCGGGCAGCCGTTCCGCCGCCTCGCGGTTGAGCGCGATGACGACCGTGTCGTCCTCCCCGACGATCAGCAGTGTGGGCTGGCGGACCGACCGGAGCGCCTCCCCGGCCAGATCCGGGCGTCCGCCGCGGGAGACGACCGTCCTGACGAGGGCCGGGCGGGCCGCGGCGGCGATGAGCGCGGCCGCCGCGCCCGTGCTGGCGCCGAACAGCCCGGTGCGCAGGCCGGCCGTCGGCTCGTGCTTCGCCAGCCAGCCGGCCAGCGCCGCCAGTCGTACGGCGAGCCGTCCGACGTCGAAGCGGAACTCGCCCGTCAGCGCGTCGGCCCGTTCCTCGGCCGGGGTGAGCAGGTCGGCCAGTACCGTGGCCAGACCCGCCCGCTGGAGCTCACCTGCCACGTAGCGGTTGCGCGGGCTGTGCCGGCTGCTGCCGCTGCCGTGCGCGAACAGCACCAGCCCCCGCGCCGGCCGCGGTACCGCGACGTCGGCCTCCAGCACGACGTCCGCCGCCGGAATCTCCAACCGCTCCAGGTTCATCCGGACCGCGTTCATGGCTGCCCCCTCGGCGCGGTCGCTCCGTCAACCGTCCCATGCCCGCAGCGCGGCGGCCGATTGTGGCCACACGCCGAGTTTCGCGAGTTTTACCCGGCCCGGCGGTGGCCTTTACCGACATAGCCGGAAAATTGGGCCTTTGCCGATCGACGGTGCTGCCTGACTCTCGGTGCAGACGCGTGACAACCCCCCTTAATCACGCGTCTGAGGAGGACGCAGGTGAGACGTCGTCTGATCGTGGTGCTCACGGCGCTGGCGCTGTTATGCCTCGGGATCACCGGGGCGGGAGCGTCGGCCGAACCGCCCCCCAACAGCCAGTACAAGGTCCAGGGACCGAGCACCACGCAGCAACGCAACGCGATCGCGGCGACCGGCGCGGCGATCGACCAGGTCGACTCCGACTCGGTCGTGGTCACCGCCACCGAGGCCGAAGTCGCCGCCATCAGGAAACTCGGTCATACCGTTACGCGCATCCCCCGGTCGTTATCCCCCGCGCAACCGGAGCAGCTCGCCGACTTCCCACCGGCCGACTCCGGCTACCACAACTACGCCGAGATGACCGCCGCGGTGAACCAGATCGTCGCCGACCATCCGGCGATCGCCCGCAAGATCAGCTATGGCACCTCGTACGAGGGCCGCGACCTCATCGCGGTCAAGATCAGCGACAACGTCGCCAGTGACGAGAACGAGCCCGAGGTGCTGTTCACCCACCACCAGCACGCCCGTGAGCACCTGACCGTCGAGATGGCGATCTACCTGCTCAACCTCCTCACCGACGGCTACGGCACCGACAGCCGGATCGCGGGCCTGGTGAACTCCCGCGAGATCTGGATCATGCCCGACCTCAACCCGGACGGCGGCGAGTACGACATCGCTACCGGCTCCTACCGGTCCTGGCGCAAGAACCGGCAGCCCAACTCCGGCTCCTCCTACGTCGGCACCGACATGAACCGCAACTGGGGTTACAACTGGGGCTGCTGCAACGGTTCCTCCCCCACCCCCTCCAGCGACACCTACCGCGGCGCCGCGGCCGAATCGGCGCCCGAGGTCAAGGCGGTCGCCAACTGGGTCCGCAGCCGGGTGGTCGGCGGCGTGCAGCAGATCAAGTCCCACATCGACTGGCACACCTACAGCGAGCTGATCCTGTGGCCGTACGGCTACACCACGGCCGACACCGCCCCCGGCCTGAGCCAGGACGACCGCGACGCGCACGCGGCCCTGGGCCAGAACATGGCCTCCACCAACGGCTACACCCCCGAGCAGGCCAGCGACCTCTACATCACCGACGGCACGATCGACGACTGGATGTGGGGCGCCTACAAGATCTTCAGCTTCACCTTCGAGATGTACCCGACCGGGGCCTCGCCGGGCTTCTACCCGCCCGACGAGCAGATCGTCCCGCAGACGACCCGCAACCGGGAGGCCGTGCTGCGCTTCCTGGAGTACTCCGACTGCGTCTACCGGATCATCGGCAAGGAGTCGCAGTACTGTGGCACCGGGAACCCGCCGGTGACGGTCTACTCCGACACCTTCGAGACGGCGACCGGCTGGACGACGAACCCGTCGGGCACCGACACCGCCACCGCCGGCCAGTGGGAGCGCGGTGACCCCGAGGCCACCTCCTCCAGCGGCGCCAAGCAGCTCGGCACCACCGTCAGCGGCAGCAACGACCTGGTCACCGGCCGCCTGGCGGGCTCGGCGGCGGGCGACCACGACCTCGACGGCGGCGTCACCAGCGTCCGCTCCCCGGCCATCACCCTGCCGGCGAGCGGGACGCTCAGGCTGGGCTTCTCCTGGTACCTGGCGCACGGTTCCAACGCCTCCAGCGCCGACTACCTGCGGGTCAAGGTGGTCGGCTCCACCACCACCCAGGTGTTCCAGCAGCTCGGC
Organism: Streptosporangium becharense; assembly: GCF_014204985.1. Taxonomy (NCBI): domain Bacteria; kingdom Bacillati; phylum Actinomycetota; class Actinomycetes; order Streptosporangiales; family Streptosporangiaceae; genus Streptosporangium; species Streptosporangium becharense. Next base: position 6,401,636 of record NZ_JACHMP010000001.1, read on the forward strand.
TCGGCCGCCAACCGCAACGGCGCCTGGGCCGCGGCCGGCGTGGACGTCTCCGCCTTCGCCGGGCAGAGCGTCCACGTCCTCGTCGAGGCCGCCGACGCCTCCGGCGCCTCGCTGGTCGAGGCCGGCATCGACGACGTCACCATCACCCGGCAGTGACCGGACGGGGCGTCCCGGCCGCGGGGCGCCCCCTCCGCCGGGCCCGGCTCCGTTCAGGCATGGTCCCGTTCAGGCCCGGCTCCGCTCAGGCCCGGCTCCGTTCAGGCATGGTCCCGTTCAGGCCCGGCTCCGCTCAGGCCCGGCTCCCCGCTCAGACCCGGCAGACCAGCTCGCCGTGCAGCAGCGACATCCAGCCGTCCGCTTCCCCGGCCCAGGCCCGCCAGCCCGCCGAGATGCGGCGCAGGTCGTCCTCGGTCGCGGCGCCGGAGGCGATCGCCTGGCGGGCCATGTCCGACTTCAGGATCCGGTCGGCCCACATGCCGCCCCACCATGCGCGGTCGTCGGGCGTGGCGAAACACCAGGTGGAGGAGGTGGCCGTGACGTCGGTGAACCCCGCCGCACGGGCCCACGACAGCAGGCGCCGCCCCGCGTCGGGCTCTCCGCCGTTGGCCCTGGCGACACGCTGGTAGAGGCTCATCCACTCGTCCAGCTCGGGCAGGGCCGGGAACCAGGCGAACGCCGCGTAGTCGCTGTCGCGCACCGCGACCACCCCGCCCGGCCTGCAGACCCGCCGCATCTCGCGCAACGCCTGGACCGGGTCGCCGACGTGCTGCAACACCTGGTGGGCGTGGACCACGTCGAAGGTGTCGTCCGGGAACTCCAGCGCGTGCGCGTCCGCCACGACGAACTCGATGTCGCTCCGCCCGCGCCGTGCCGCTTCCGCCCGCGCCAGCTCCAGCGCCTCCGCCGTCACCTCGACCGCGGTGACCGTCCCCGGCGCGACCCGCTCCGCCAGCTCGGCGGTGATCGTGCCCGGCCCGCACCCGACGTCCAGCAACGACATCCCCGGCCTCAGGTACGGCAGCAGGTGTCCCGCCGAGTTCTCCGCGGTGCGCCACCGGTGGGACCTGAGCACGGATTCGTGGTGTCCGTGCGTGTAGACGGCATCGTGCGCTGCCATGGAAGACCACTCCTTCGATCGGATGTGCCGACCGTAGCATTGGTCTCATATTTCAAGAGAGATTGTCTCAATATGTAATACACAGTGATTGCGTGCGTCATCGTCCGGCGTCCGTGACGCGGATGTTCCCGCAGGGGTGGACCGGCGGCCGGTCACTCGGCCCGGCCGGAGGCGGGCACGGCTCTCAGCGAGACGGCGGGGCGGTGCTCTCCCGGACGACCAGGTCGGTGGCCAGTTCCACCCGACGCGGCTCGCGTCCGCCGCTCCGGTCGGGGTCGAGCACCATCCGGGCGGCCAGCGCCGCCATCTCCTGGAGCGGCTGGCGCACGGTGGTCAGCGGCGGCCACGCGGACCGGGCCAGCGGCAGATCGTCGAAGCCGACCACGGACAGGTCGTCCGGCACCCGCAGGCCGCGGCGCCTGGCCGCCTCGAAGACGCCGAACGCCTGCATGTCGCTGCCGGCGAAGATCGCGGTCGGCGGATCGGCGAGGGAGAGCAGCGTGTGGCCCCGGTCGCGACCGGAGTCGACCAGGAAGTCGCCGTACCCGATGAGCGCGGGGTCCACCGCGATCCCAGCGGTCTCCAGAGCGGCCCGGTAGCCGTCGACGCGGGCCCGGCTGCACAGCATGTCGGGGGGGCCGCCGATCATGCCGATCCGGCGGTGACCCAGTTCGATCAGGTGACGGGTGGCGGCCAGGCCCCCGTTCCAGTTGGTGGCCCCGACCGAGGCGACTCCGGGCGGCGGTTCGCCCTCCGGATCCACCACCACGAACGGGATCGACCGGGCGGCCAGTTCGCCGTGCCGACGGGCGTTGATCCGGGAGCCGACCAGGATGGCCCCGTCGGTGCGCCGGGCGGCGATCCGTTCCACCCAGTCCCGGCCCGGCCCGGCGTGGCTGTGCAGGACCGAGATGACCACGCTGGCGCCGAACTCGTGGGCCGCGGCCTCCGTGCCGCGGATCAGCTCCATCGCCCACGGGCTCTCGACCTCGGCGAAGACCAGGTCCACCAGCCCGACGGGGCCGTCGTCGTTGCCGGTCCTGCGCCGGTAGCCGTGTTTGTGCAGCAGGTGTTCGACCCGTCGCCTGGTCTCGGCGGCGACCTCCGGCCGCCCGTTGATGACTTTCGAGACCGTTGGTGCGGAGACCCCGGCCTCCTCGGCGATCAAGGCGATGGTCACGCGCCGGTTGGTTGGCATGCGGCGAATACTAACCGAAAACTTTCGGAGACCCGCGCCTCCCCGGTCCGTCGCCGAGAGGAGACACCTGCCGTCGGTCTCTTGACGTGTAACGAACAATTTACCTATTCTCCGGGTCACGAAATATTCGGGGGAAAAGCGAAACTTTCAAATCACTCCCGAGAGGGGAACCCCATGCGGCGTTGGCGATGCGTGGCGGCTCTGACGGCATCGGCCCTGCTCCTCGGAGCCTGCGGCACGGACGGGGAGGACGCCGGGGCGAAGCCCGGCGCGAGCGGCGGCACGGAGAAGGTCACCTTCGAGTTCTGGCACTCGGCGACGGCCGAACCGCTCAAGTCGTTCTGGGCGGACCTCGTCAAGCGGTACCAGGCGGCCCACCCCAACGTGACCATCAAGAACGTCGGCATCGAGAACGACTCCTACAAACCGAAGCTCGCCACGCTCACCCAGTCGGGCCGGGCGCCCGACCTCTACTCCACCTGGGGCGGCGGTGTCCTGAAGCAGCACGTCGACGCGGGCCTGGTGAAGGACCTGACGGCGGAGACCGCCGACATCGCCGGCGACTTCACCCCCGCCTCCCTCGTCCCCTACCGGTTCGACGGCAAGCTCTACGCCCTGCCCACCGACATCGGCATGGTCGGCTTCTGGTACAACAAGGCGCTGTTCGCCAGAGCCGGCGTCACCACCCCGCCCGCCACCTGGACCGAGTTCCTCGACACGGTGCGGAAGCTGAAGGCGGCCGGAATCACCCCGATCGCCCTGGCGGGCAAGGCCAAGTGGCCGGGGCACTACTACTGGGCGTACCTGGCCATGCGGGTGGCCGGGCTGGACGCGCTGCGGCAGGCCGGCGAGACCGGTGACTTCACCGGGCCGGGCTTCGTCGCCGCCGGGCAGCGGCTCAAGGAACTCGTCGACCTCCAGCCGTTCCAGAAGGGCTTCCTCGGCGCCGACTACTCCACCCCCGACGGCCAGGCCGCGACCATGAGCAACGGCAGAGCGGCCATGGAACTGATGGGCCAGTGGGCGCCGGCCGTGCAGAAGGACGCCGGCAAGGGGCTCGGCGAGGATCTCGGCTTCTTCACCTTTCCCACGGTGGAGGGCGGCAAGGGGGTGGCGACCGACGCGTTCGGCGGCGGCGGCGGACTGGCGGTGGGCGCCGACGCGCCGCCCGCGGCCCTGGACTTCCTGAAGTTCGCGCTCAAGGAGGAGAACCACCGCAAGGCCGTCGAGGCCGGCGGGGTGCTCCCCGTGCTCAAGGGCGAGGAGTCGGCCGTCACCGACCCCGGCATCAAGGCGGTCTCCGAAACCCTGTCCGCCGCGACCGCCTTCCAGCTCTACCTCGACCAGGCGTACCCGCCGGCCGTCGGCCAGGAGGTCAACGACGCCGTGGCCGAGCTGATCGCGGGCGAGAAGACGCCCGAGGAGGTCGCCTCGGCCATCACCGAGACGGCGAAGTCGGAGGCGGAGTGACCGCCGACGGAGGCGGGGTGAGCACCGGGGGAGGTGGGGTGAGCACCGGGGGAGGTGGGGTGAGCACCGGGGTGAGGGCGGTGACGGGGCCGGGCGCCCGTCCGGCGCCTCCCCCCGGCAAGCCCTTCGGGAAGCTCTCCGGGAAGCCGGCCGGGAACCGGACGGGGAGTGCCGCCCGCCGCCGCAGACGCGGATGGGTCACCGCGATCCTGTTCGTGCTCCCCGCGCTGGTGCTGTTCGGCCTGCTGGTGCTGGCGCCGATCCTGGTCGCCGGCTACACCAGCCTCCACCGGTGGAACGGGGTCGGCCCGCCGGGCGACTTCGTCGGCCTGGACAACTTCACCCGGCTGTTCCGGAGCGAGATCTTCCTCGGTGACCTGCGGCACGGCGGCATCCTGATCGCGCTGTCCCTGGCGGTGCAGCTGCCGATCTCCCTGTCCCTGGCGGTGCTGCTGAACCGGCGGATCCGCGGGCGGGCCTTCTACCGGTTGCTGTTCTTCGCGCCGTACATGCTCTCCGAGGCGGTCACCGCGGTCCTGTTCTCGCTGATCCTCTCCCCCGAGGAGGGCCTGGCGAACCGGCTGCTGACCTCCTGGGGACTCCAGCCGTGGACCTGGCTGTCGGAACCGGACACCGTGCTGATGTCGCTCTTCCTGGTGATCACCTGGAAGTACTTCGGATTCCACATGATCATTTATTTGGCCGGACTGCAGGGCATCCCCCGGGAGCTGAGCGAGGCGGCCAGGATCGACGGCGCCGGCGGCTGGAACGTGTTCCGCCACGTCACCCTGCCGCTGCTCGGCCCCACCGTCCGGATCAGCGTGTTCCTGTCCGTCATCGGCACGATCCAGCTCTTCGACCTCGTCTGGATCCTCACCGGCGGCGGTCCGTCGCACGCCTCCGAGACCATGGCCGTCAGCATGTTCGAGTACGGCTTCAAACGGTCCCAGATCGGTTACTCCAGCGCGATCAGCGTCGTCATGTTCCTGATCAGCCTCGTCTTCGCCCTCGGCTACCAGCGGTTCGTCCTCCGCCGTGACCTGGAGGGGGCCAGCACCGCGATGGGAGACCACCGTTGACCACCCCGCTCCGCGGACTCCGGACGGCCCCGACGCACGCGATCCTGTGGGTGGCCGCCGTGTTCGTCCTCGTCCCCTTCCTGTACGGCGTGCTCGGCGGCTTCAAGACCTCCGGGGCGCTGTCGGCTGACCCGCTCGGCCCGCCCTCCCCGTGGGTCACCGGGAACTACACCGACGTGGTCACCTCGGGCCCGTTCTGGCGCCAGCTCGCCAACAGCCTGTTCATCGCGGTCGCGACCACCGCGCTGGTCGTGAGCCTGTCGGCGATGGCGGCCTTCGCCTTCGCCCGGTTCGCCTTCCGCGGCAGGGAAGCGCTGTTCACGCTGTTCACCGTCGGACTGATGTTCCCGTTCGCGGTGGCGATCCTGCCGCTGTTCGTCCTGCTGCGCGCGTTCGGCCTGCTGGACAACCCGCTCGGGGTGATCCTGCCCCAGGCCGCGTTCGGGCTGCCGCTGACCGTCATCATCCTCCGCACGTTCTTCCGGTCCATTCCGAAGGAGGTCGAGGAGGCCGCCACCATCGACGGCTGCACCGCGTTCGGGTTCTTCTGGCGGGTCCTGCTGCCGATGGCCCGGCCCGCCCTGGCCACCGTCTCGGTCCTCGCGATCGTGGCGAGCTGGAACAACTTCTTCCTGCCGTTGGTGGTCTTCAACGACCCGAACCTGTGGACCCTGCCGCTCGGCGTCCAGCAGTTCCACGGGGAGTACATGGCGGACACGGCCAGGATCCTCGCCTACGTCGTCATCTCGACGCTCCCCGCCCTGGCCTTCTACGCCGTCGCCGAACGCCACCTGGTCAGCGGCCTCACCGCGGGCGCCACCAAAGGCTGACCCGAACCCCGCCGTACGGAAACCGCCGTACGAAAGCCGTACAGAAAGAGAGACCACATGACCCTGAGCGTCGCCGGATCCCGTCTCGTCGATTCGTCCGGCACCCCGGTGCGGCTGCGCGGAGTGGGCCTGGGGGGCTGGCTGAACATGGAGAACTTCATCACCGGCTACCCCGCCAACGAGTCCGCGATGCGCGCGGCCGTCCGGGAGGTGCTGGGGGACGACCGGGCCGAGCTGTTCTTCGACCGCCTGCTCACCTCGTTCTTCGGCGCGGCCGACGCCTCGCTCCTGGCCGGCCTCGGCGTCAACTGCGTCCGCATCCCGGTCAACTACCACCACCTGGAATCCGACGACCGCCCCTTCGAGATCGTCGAACGCGGCTTCCGCCACCTGGACCGGGCGATCGGCATGCTCGCCGAGCACGGCGTCTACACCGTGATCGACCTGCACGCCCTCCCCGGCGCGCAGAACCAGCACTGGCACTCCGACAATCCCACCCACATCGCCGCGTTCTGGCAGCACCGGCATTTCCAGGACCGCGCGGTCCACCTGTGGGAGGCCGTGGCCGACAGATACCGGGACAACCCGTGGGTGGCCGGCTACAACCCGGTCAACGAGCCGGGCGACCCGGGCGGGCAGGTCGTCGGCCCCTTCTACGACCGCCTGGTCAAGGCCATCCGCGCCGTCGATCCCGGGCACGTGCTGTTTCTGGACGGCAACACCTACTCCACCGACTTCTCGGTCTTCCGGGAGGTCTACCCGAACACGGTCTTCGTCTGCCACGACTACGCCCTGGCCGGGTTCGCGCACGGCGGCCCCTATCCGGGGTTCACCCGCGGGGAGTGGGTGGACCGGGCCCAGCTGGAGCGGACCTTCGAGCGCCGGACCGTCTTCCAGCGGGAGACGGGCACCCCGATCTGGGTCGGCGAGTTCGGCCCCGTCTACACCGGCGACCCGGAGACCGACCGCCAGCGCTACCAGATCCTCCGCGACCAGCTGGAGATCTTCGACGCGCACGGGGCGGGCTGGTCGCTGTGGACGTACAAGGACGTCGGGTTGCAGGGCCTGGTCTGCGCGGGGGAGCCGTACCTGAGCCGGTTCGGCGCTTTCATCGCCAAGAAGAAGCGGCTGGGCGCCGACCGATGGGGCTCCACGATGGAGGAGGCGGCGGACGAGCTGGCCCCGCTGCACCGGCTGATGGAGACCGAGTTCCCCACCTGGGCCCCCTACCCGTGGGGCGCCCGCTACCAGGTCGACGACCTCGTCCGGCACATCCTCATCGCGCAGGCGCTGCTCCCCGAGTACGCCGGGTTGCTGCGCGGCTGCTCCGACGAGGAGCTGACGGCCCTCGCCGACTCCTTCGCGCTCGACCGGTGCACCCGGCGGCAGCCGTTGCTGGACCTGATCGCCGAGAACCTGCGCGCCGACCCAACGGTGACCGGAGGCACCCCGCGGTGACCCAAGATGGCCAACGGTGACCCGAGGCGCCCAACGGTGACCCGCGATCCGGGTGATCCGCCCCGGCTGTCCGGCCCGCTCGGCCCCCGCTCGCTGCGGCGCGCGGGGGCCGGGCGGGCCTTTTCGCGGGAGGACCCGGGCACGCCGACCCGGTCGGCTCCGGCGTCTCCCGGCTTCCGGGCACCGGCCGGCGGCGCGTCACGGGGATCGAAATCATGTTCGCACCCGCCGTATGGCGAGACGGTGCGCTCTCCTGACGTATTTCCATGACACTCTTTTACATTTGTTTCCCTCTGGTCCATAATTGCCACCGTTAAGACGCGATCAAGGAAGTCGCCACCGACAGCGTATTGGAGATATCTGCATGGATTACCTCGTGCTGCCGGGGGGCTCGCTCCGGCGAACCGGGACGACCTGCAGAACGAACGCCGCACCATGGTGGACGGGCCGCTGAGGCGGGCCGGCGGTCGCTTTTCGGTCAGACCCCTACGCGATATGGAGATGTCGCGAAATACGGCCTTCGCGAGTGTGCCGGCGGCTCCGCTCCGCCGTCCGCCCCGGTCGCTCCGGAACGGCGGCCCGACCGGAAATCCGGGGCGATGTTCTGGTGTGACCGTGTTAAGGAATTTCCGAAACTCAATCCCGTTTGCCCTTTTCTTGGCTTATGGGGCACTCGGTGAGTGACGGTCCATCCGGCGGGAACACGGCACGCGATCCGTCCGCGGGCAGCCGCTCCACGGCCCCCTGATCCCGGCGCCGATCCGTTCCGCCGACCGGCGGAGGCGCCGCCCGGCCCCGGGCGGAGGCGCCGCCCGGCCCCGCGTCCCTCCGTTCGCATCCGTTCGCATTCCGACGATGAGGATCCGATGTCACGTCCCATACTGGAGGCACTGGTGTGGTGCCTGGCGGGCTGCCTGGTGCTCGCCGCGGTGATGACGCTGCGCCAGTGGCGCGTCACCGGCGCCTTGCGCGAGCACACCGCCGAGCTGCTGAACGACCTGCGCGTCCGCGATGAGGAGGCCCGGCATCTGGCCGAGGCCCGTCTTCCCGCGCTGGTGGAGTCCCTGCACCGGCAGTCCGTGCCCGTCCCCGGTCTCCTGCACGAGCGGCTGGCCGGAACGCCGTACGGCCACAGCATGCAGGCGGTGACGGACCTGTTCGCCCACAGTGTCAACGCCGCGCTGGCCCGCGCCGACGAGTCGGCACGGGCCACGCTGATGAGCGCGATGCGCGCTATCCAGAGCCTGGCCAGTGACCAGCAGCTGGCCATCTCGGACATGCAGGACCGCTACGACCGCCCGGACATCCTGGCCGACCTGCTGAGGATCGATCACACCAACGCGCAGTTCGGCCGTCGTGCCCAGGCCGTCGCGGTGCTGTGCGGGGCGTGGCCGGGAAGGCAGCGGGCCGCGGCCACCCTGGAGGACGTGGTGCGCGGCGCCACCTCACGCATCAGCGACTACCTGAGGATCAAGACCGTCGCGCAGATCGACACCGCGGTCGTCGACCGCGTGGTCGAACCCGTCGTGCTGGCCGTGGCCGAGCTGCTGGACAACGCCGCCCGGCACTCACACCCCAGCACGGACGTCCAGGTGAACATCCACCAGGCGCACAACGGCGCGGTCATCGTGATCGACGACTGGGGTGTCGGCATGCACGAGCAGGAGAAGCAGCAGGCGGCCCGGCTGCTGTCGGGTGCACAGCCGGTGGACGTCACCCGGCTCGGCGACCCGCCGCAGTTCGGGTTCCCCGTCATCGGCGTCCTCGCCCAGCGCTACGGCTTCAACGTCTCGGTGGACTCCCAGTCTCCCTACGGAGGGGTGCGCGCCGTGGTGTTCCTGCCCAACGCGCTGCTGACCCACCTGACCACCGGCGACGCTCCCGCCCCGGCGGCGTCCGCGGCGACCGGCACCGCCCCGGCACCGTCGTCACCGGGGCCGTTCCCCCAGCGCCGCCGCCGCGAGGCGCGTCCCGACCTGCTGCCCCCGCAGGCGCCGGTGCCGGTGGCGCGGCAACGCCCGGCGGAACAGGCCGCCGCCGTCGCGGGCGCCTTCCAGCGGGGGACACGTGCCGGCCGCTCGACCACCGAAGACCGTTCGACCACCGAAGACCGGGGAAACCGTCATGAATAACACCGACTGGATGCTCGACGAGGTGGTGAACGTCCCCCACGTCCGGAACGCGATCCTGCTGACCGCCGACGGGCTGTTGCAGGCGCACTCGGCGGGGATCAGCCGCGACCAGGCCGACGCCTACGCCGCCGCGCTGTCGGGCCTGCAGTCCCTCAGCCGCGCGACGGCGGAGTTCTGCACCGACGACCCGCACACCTCCTGGCGGCAGACGCTGGTGGAGTTCGCCGGCGGTTACGTGCTGACCATCGCCGCCGGGGAAGGCGCCTACCTGGCCGTGTCCTGCACCGACGCCGCGGACCTGGAGACGGTCACCTACCGCATGCACAAGCTCGTCGACCGGCTGGGCAAGGAGATGACCAGCCCGCCACGGCACGGCGCCGGCCGGACATGACCCCGAGCCGGCGCGACAGCGACCTGGTGCGGCCGTACGTGGTGACCGGCGGCCGCGCGCACCCCCGCATCCCCTTCGACCTGGTGTCGCTGGTGGTCGCCGCCGGCGACCCGCCCCCCGGTGGCCCGGACCTCGGCCCCGAGAAACGCCGCCTCATGGCGCTGTGCCGGGGCGGGGCCCTGTCGGTGGCGGAGGTCGCCGCCCACCTGGCACTGCCCGTCGGCGTCACCAAGGTCCTGCTCGGCGATCTGACCGAATCCGGGCACCTCGCCACCCGCGCGCCGGCGCCCCCCGCCGAACGTCCCGACGTCCAACTGCTGCAGGAGGTGCTCGATGGGCTCCGCGCTCTGGTCTGACGGCCGCACCGACGCCGTCTACCTCGGTGACGCGGTGGAGCGGGCGGTGAAGATCCTCGTCGTCGGGCACTTCGCCGTCGGCAAGACCACCCTGGTCGGCGCCCTGTCGGAGATCCCCCCGCTGCGCACCGAGGAGGTCATGACGCAGGCCGGCGCCGTCGTCGACGACCTGGGCGGGGTGACCGGCAAGGACACCACCACCGTCGCGATGGACTTCGGCCGCCTGACCCTCAACCCGCACCTGGTGCTGTACCTGTTCGGCGCCCCCGGGCAGCGGCGCTTCCAGCGGCTGTGGCACGACATGGCCTACGGGGCCCTGGGTGCGCTGGTGCTGGCCGACGCCCGCCGCCTGGACGCCTCCTTCCCCGTCATGGACATGGTCGAAGAGCACGGCCTGCCCTACGCCGTCGCCGTCAACCGCTTCGACGGCACCCCCGCCTTCGACACCGGCGCCTTGCGCGGTGCCCTGGACCTGCTGGAGGAGACCCCCCTGGTCGTCTGCGACGCCCGGGACCGCGCCTCCGCCGGCGCGGCACTGATCACCCTCGTGCAGTACTTGCTCGCCCGCGCCACCAAGGAGCACCCGTGACCTCCGACCGTCACCCCGCCCCCGGCTCCGGCCCGCCGCCGGGCTGCCCCGCACACGCCGGCCACCAACCGGGCGCCGCCCTGTACGGGCCCGAGTTCGCCGCCGACCCCGGCCGCACCTACGACCGGCTGCGCGCCTACGGACCGGCGGCGCCGGTCGAGCTCGCCCCCGGCGTGCACGCCGTCCTCGTCACCGGCTACCATGCCGCCCTGGAGGTGTTGGGCAACCCGCACATCTACTCCAAGGACCCGCGCGGCTGGCGAGCCCTGCAGACCGGGGAGGTCCCCCCGGACAGCGCCGTCATCCCGATGATGGGATACCGGCCCAACGCGCTGTTCTCCGACCCGCCCGCCCACGGCAGGTTCCGCCACGCGATCACCGACAGCCTGCGCCGCGTCGACCCGCACGCGCTGCGCCGCTCCGTCACCCACGGCGCCGACCGGCTCATCGACGCCTTCGCCGCCCGCGGGCACGCCGACCTGCTGGCCGAGTACGCCGCGATCGTGCCGCTGCTCACCTTCAACCGGCTCTTCGGTCAGGCCGACGCCGCCAGCGACCGGCTGGTCACCGCCCTGGCCAAGATGTTCGAGGGCGGCGACGGCGCGGCGGAGGGCGACGCGCTGTTCACCCGGTACATGGTCGACCTGATCACCCTCAAGCGGGCCCGGCCGGGGGCGGACGTCACCTCGTGGCTGATGGAGCACCCGGCGCGGCTGACCGACGAGGAGATGATCCACCAGTGCACGCTGCTGATCGCGGCCGGCACCGAACCCGTGCAGAACCTGATCGGCAACGCCCTGCGGCTCCTGCTGTCCGACGACCGCTTCGCCGGCAGCCTGTCCGGCGGGACCATGCCCGTCGACGCGGCCCTGGAGGAGGTGCTGTGGAAGGACCCGCCCATGGCCAACTACGCCGTCCACTATCCCCGCTACGACGTCTGGCTGCGCGGTGTGCCACTGCGTGCGGGCGACCCGGTCGTCATCAGCCTGGCCGCGGCCAACACCGACCCGGCTCTGGACACCACCCTGAGCAGGGCCGGTAACCGCGCGCACCTGGCCTTCAGCGCGGGCCCGCACGCCTGCCCCGCGAAGGCCGTCGCCCGCCTGATCGCCACCGTCGCGATCGAGACGCTCCTCGACCGCGTCCCGGACGTGGCGCTGGCCGTTCCCGCCGACCGGCTGCGGTGGCGACCCGGGCCCTTCCAGCGGGCCCTGACCGCACTTCCTGCCCGTTTCACCCCGGTTTCTTCCTCGACCCCTGGAGAGAGCACATGGACGCGACCGCCTGCCCCTTTGCCATCGACCCGACCGGTCGCGACATACACGGAGAAGCAGCCCGCTTACGCGCCGCCGGCGCGGCGACGCCGGTGGAGCTTCCCGGCGGCGTGGCTGCGTGGGCGGTGACCGACCACGACCTGCTCAAGCAGCTGCTCGCCGATCCGCGCGTGTCCAAGGACCCGCGCCGGCACTGGCCGCCCTTCGTCAACGGCGAGATCCCGCAGGACTGGCCCCTGTACACCTGGGTCGCCGTCACCAACATGTTCACCGCCTACGGCGACGACCACCGGCGGCTGCGCAGGCTGATCTCCGTCGCGTTCACCCCGCGCCGCACCGAGGTGCTGCGTCCGCGCGTCCAGCGGATCACCGACGAGCTGCTCGACGCGCTGGCCGCCGTCCCGCCGGGCCAGGTCGCGGACCTGCGCGAGACCTTCGCCTACCAGCTGCCCATGCGGGTGATCGCCGAGCTGTTCGGCCTGCCCGAAAGCTCACGTGACGACATCCGCCGCATCGTCGACGGCGTCTTCCACACCTCTGCCGACGCCGAGGAGATCCTCGCCACCCAGCGCGACGCCTACGCCCTCCTGACCGCTCTGGTCGCCGCCAAGCGCGAGACCCCGGGCGACGACATGACCAGCGACCTGATCGCCGCCCGGGACGAGGACGGCGACTCCCGGCTCAGCGAGGCCGAACTCATCGACACCCTGTTCCTGATGATCTCCGCCGGGCACGAGACCACCGTCAACCTCATCGACAACGCCCTGGTCGCCCTGCTCACCCACCCCGACCAGCTCGAACACGTCCGGGCCGGCGCCGCCTCCTGGGACGACGTCGTCGAGGAGACGTTGCGCTGGCAGGCACCCGTGGCCAGCCTGCCGCTCCGGTACGCCGTCGAGGACATCCCCCTCGCGGGCCACGACATCGTGATCGGCAAGGGCGAGGCGATCCTCGCCGGTTACGCCGCCGCCGGCCGCGACCCCCGGCGGCACGGCGACGACGCCGACCGCTTCGACGTGACCAGGGAGACCCGCCGGGACCATCTGGCCTTCGGCCACGGCGTCCACTACTGCCTCGGCGCGCACCTGGCCCGGCTCGAAGCCGGCGTCGCGCTGTCGTCGCTGTTCGCCCGCTTCCCCGGCCTCGACCTCGCCGTCCCCGCGCACCGGCTGGAGCCGCTGGACTCCTTCATCGCCAACGGCCACCGCACGATCCCGATCGTGCTGCGGCCGGTCCCGGCCGGCTGACCGGGCCGCGCGGCGCACGCACCGAGCACGCCCCGGCGACGAGGGGCGTGCTCACCGCTCTTCGGGCGGGACCGCGCGGGCGGCCGGGTCAGAGCCGGAAACCCTCAGAGCCGGAAACCCAGGTCCGGGACGATCTCGGCGACGTCCATCTGGGCCTTCTGCAGCCTGCCGGAGTAGTCCCAGTTCATGGCCTGCCAGCGGGTGAACTGGTCGAGGACCCACATGCCCGACTGGCGGCTGCCGTTGCCGGAGTTGCCGTTGCCGCCGAAGGGGAGGTGGGCCTCGGCGCCGGAGGTGGAGTTGTTGACGCTGACCATCCCCGCGCCGATGCCGGTGCGGAAGCGGAACGCGGCCTTGGGGTCGGTGGTGTAGATGGAGGAGGACAGCCCGTAGCCGGGGCGGTTGGCCAGGTCGACGGCCTCGTCCAGGGTGGCGAAGGTGGTGACGCCCACGATCGGGCCGAAGGTCTCCTCCAGGAAGATCCGGTCGTCGGGGCGTACGCCGTCGACGACCACCGGGTGGTAGTAGAGGCCGCCCTCGCCGGTGAAGCCGCCGCGCGGGTTGTCCGGGGTGATCCGTCCGACGGGACCGGAGACGACCGTGTGGTGGGGCTGGATCCAGCCGAGGTACTCCTCGTAGCGGGTGGCGAACTTCCGGTCGAGCAGCGGCCCGCACAGCACGTCGCCGGCCGGGTCGCCGATCACGGCCTGCGACAGGGCACGCGTGTAGCGGGCGAGGAACTCGTCGTGGACGCTCTCGTGCGCGATCACCGTGCCGAGCGAGGTGCAGCGCTGCCCGGCGGTGCCGAACCCGGCGAACAACGCGCCTTCCACGGCCAGGTCGAGGTCGGCGTCCGGCATGACGACCATCGGGTTCTTGCCGCCCAGCTCCAGGCAGGGCGACTGCAGGTGCCGCCCGCACAGTTCGCCGACCTTCCGCCCCACCGCGGTCGAGCCGGTGAAGCCCACCTTGTGCACGGTGCCCTCGGCCAGGGCCGTCCCGAGCCCCTCGAACGTCGCGTCGCCGTCGGCGAGGACCAGGTTGAGCACGCCGTCGGGCAGCCCGGCCGCGGTGAACAGCCGGTAGAGGGCGTGCGCGGAGGCCGCCGCGTACTCGGCGGGTTTCCAGACCACGGCGTTGCCGCACAGCAACGCCGGCACGAGGTACCACGACGGCACCGCGACGGGGAAGTTGCCCGCCGTGACCACCGCGGCCACACCGACCGGCACCCGGAAGGTGAACAGGTTCTTGTCCGGCATCTCCGAGGGCACGGTCTGCCCGTAGAGCCGGCGGCCCTCGCCGAGGAAGAAGTCGCACGTGTCGACGATCTCGCGGACCTCGCCCAGTGCCTCGGCGTACGGCTTGCCGATCTCCCTGGTGACCAGGCGGGCCAGCTCCTCGGCGTTGGCCTCCACCAGCCGCCCGATCGACGCGATCACCCGCCCCCGGACGGGCGCCGGGATCCGTGCCCAGTCGCGCTGCGCGGCGGCGGCCGAACGGCACGCCGCGGCGAACGTCCCCGCGTCCGCCAGCCGGACGCGGGCGACCACCTCGTCCACCCGGGCGGGGTTGACCGAGTCGTACGCCGTGCCGTTGGACGTCTCTTCCTTGCCGCCGATGAGAGAGACGATCTCGTGGGTCACCGTTGACCTCCTGATGTGGGCTTCTGACCGCATTCTCCCCGCGTTGGGCGGGACCGTCACGTCCCGGGGCGGTGTCACTCGCACCCGGGTCGCGAAGGCGGCGTCGGATCATGCGGGCGGCGTCGGGACGTCGGATCAGGCGGAGGGCGTCGGGCCACGCGGAAGGGCGTCAGGGCACGCGGAGGCGACGTCAGACCATGCGGAAGTCGGCGAAGTCGAAGCCGGGGGAGACCACGCAGCTCACCAGCACGCCCTCCTCACCCGCGGGACGGGCGGCCTGCCAGGTCCCGGCGGGGACGAGGATCTGGGGGAGCTGGCCCTCCTCCACCAGCGGGCCGAGGGTGAACGCGCGGACCGGCTGGCCCTCGTGGCCGCCGAGGGTCAGCGTCAGCGGGCCGCCCCGGTGCCAGAGCCACACCTCGTCGGAACGGACCACATGCGCACGCGACTCCTCGCCGGGCTCCAGCAGGAAGTAGATGCCGGTGGCGGTGGCCCGCACCCCGTCATACCCGGGCGGGGCAAGGCTGACGGAGGTCTTCCAGGTCTCGCGGAACCAGCCGCCTTCGGGGTGCGGCAGCAGGTCGAGCGCCTCGGCGAGCGGAGGGCGGGGCGGGATCGTCACCGTATGGATTGTAGGGTTCCGGTCCGCGGTCCGGGAGGTCGACGGGGCCGTGACAGGAGTGATCGGAGAGGCGGGAGCGACAGCCGTGCGGCCGGTCCGGATTTGTCGGCGGGGTTGGCTAGCGTTCCGTCCGTGATCGAACGGTGGAACCGTGACCAGGTGCTGGCCCTCGCGCCCGACGCCTCGTCCCAGAAAGCGGCCCAGGGGGTCTCCGCCCCCGGCAAGTGGTCGGGAACCGGCGTGACCGACGACGCGCTGTGGGGCGAGTGCAAGGGGAGCGGCTCCAAGCCCTACCGGGCGTGCGTCGACCTCTCCGAGCCGGCCTACCGGTGCACCTGCCCCAGCCGGAAGTTCCCGTGCAAGCACGCCCTCGGCCTGCTGCTGCTGTGGTCGGCGGGCGGCGTCCCCGAAGCCGGGGAGCCCGCCGACTGGGTGGGCGAGTGGCTCGACGGGCGGCGCGACCGGGCCGCCAAGGCGGTGACCCGCGCGCCGAAGGGCGAGGCGGGTCCCGCCGACGCCCGCCGGGCGGCCCAGCGCGAACAGCGGGTGACCGCGGGCCTGGCCGACCTGGAGCGCTGGCTCGGCGACCAGATCAGGCAGGGCATCGCCGGCTCCCGCCGGCACGACCAGTGGGACGACCTGGCCAAGCGCCTGATCGACGCGCAGGCCCCCGGGGTGGCGGGTGCGGTGTCCCGCCTGGGCTCGGCTCTGGACGGCGACGACTGGCCGGGCCGCCTCCTCAGTGAGTACTCCCTGCTTTACCTGCTCTGTGTGGCCCACCGCACCCTGCCGGAACGGGCGTCCGAGGCGGAAGCCGCCGCCGGGGCCGGTGCGGCGGCCGGTGCGGTCGCCGGTGGCGGCGGCGCGCCGGCCGGGCTGCTGGAGCGGGTGCGCGACCGGATCGGCTTCTCCGTGACGAAGGAGGAGGTCCTCGCCGGGCAGACCGTCCGCGACCTGTGGGACGTCCTGGGGCGGCGCGACGAGACGCATGATCGCCTGATCGCCCGCCGGGTCTGGCTGCGCGGCCGCTCCAGCGGCCGGGCGGCGCTCGTGCTCTCGTTCGCCCCGACCGGTCAGGCCCTCGACGCCTCGCTCGTCACCGGCACGACCGTCGACGCCGACCTCGCGTTCTACCCTGGTTCGACCCCGCTGCGCGCCGTGGTCGCCGCCCGTCACGACGCCGTCCCCGCGGGCCCGCCGCCCGGGGTGAGCGTGGACCGCGCGCTGGAGGAGGTGGCCGGGGCGCTGGCGGGCGACCCGTGGCTCGACTCCTGGCCCGTCGTCCTCGAGGGGGTCGTCCCGGCGGGCGGCGACCTGCGGCTGCTGGCCGGTGCCTCCGGCGCGCTGCCGTTCCACCCGTCCGTGCAGACCTCGTGGCGGCTGGTCGCGACCTCCGGCGGCCACCCGCTGACCGTCGCCGCCGAATGGACGCCCCGGGGCCTGCGACCCCTGACGACCTGGGACGAGGAAGGCAGAGTGATCATTCTGTGAACGCCGCCGAATGGGAGGAGCTGGTCTCCGTCGCGCTCGTCGGCACCGACCGGCGCCCGCTGGCCGGCCGGGCCGGAAGCGAGACGGAGGTGCTCGCCCGCGCCGCCGTGCGGACGCTGCGGGTCCGCGCGGGGCGGCGGCCCGTCCCGGCGGGCGAACCGCCGGCCGCCGCGGCGGCCGAGAAGCAGCCCGTCGTCCCGCGGGCCGCGGCCGACCGGCTCGCCCGGATCCTCGGCGGCGAGAATCCGAGGCTGCTCGACGAGTGGCTGCGGGCCGCCGCGGAGCGCGGCTACCGCCTCACGCCGCACCTGCTGCCCGAGCTCCTCGACCGGGCGGCCAAGGACCGGTCGATCCGCCCGCAGGCCGGCGTCCTCGCCGGAGAGCGGGGCCGCTGGCTGGCCCGGCTCAATCCGGCCTGGGAGTTCCTCCTGGCGGAGGCCACCGTCGCGACCGTGACCGGGCTCGGCGACGGCGGGGAGACATGGCAGCTCGGCACCCCCGGCGACCGCCGCGCCTACCTGGCGGCGCTGCGGGCGGCGGATCCGGCCGGGGCCCGGGAACTGCTCGCGGCGACCTGGGAGAAGGAGACCCCCGACGACCGGGAGGCGTTCCTGAAGGTCCTCGCCGACGGGCTCTGCGGTGACGACGAGCCGTTCCTGGAGGCCGCGCTCGACGACCGCCGCCGTGAGGTCCGCAACGAGGCCGCCTATCTGCTCAGCAGGCTGCCGGAGTCACGGCTGGGCCTGCGGATGGCCGAGCGCGCCGCCCGCTGCCTGACCGTCGCGGACGGCGAGATCCACGTCGACCCGCCCGCCTCATGCGACGCCGCGATGGAGCGTGACGGCATCCGCGTCAAGCCCCAGTACGGCGCCGGGGAGAGAAGCTGGTGGCTCCAGCAGGTCGTGGCCCGCACTCCGCTCGCCGTCTGGCCCCGCCTGTTCGGCCGCCCACCCGGTGAGATCGTCCGCATGCCGATGGCCGACTGGGGCAAGGAGATCGTCGCGGGGTGGGTCAGGGCCGCCATGGTCCAGGAAGACCCGGAGTGGGCGCGCGAGCTGTTCCTCGTCGACGCGCAGGCGAACCTGCTGGCCGTGCTGCCCCGCGAGGAGCAGGAGAGCGTCGCCGTCGAATTCGTCCGGCGCAACAGCGGCCGGAACGCCCGCCACCCCCACCTGGCCGACCATCTCAGCGGCGTCGCGGCGCCCTGGGGTGCGGACCTGTCGCGAGTCGTGCTGGAGACGATCCTCGACCAGTGCACCGGGCAGCCGACCTGGCACACCACCAACCTGATCAACGTCGCCGGCGAGCGCATCGACCCCGCCCTATGCGACATGGCGGAGCGTTTCTCCCCCGAACCGCACATTCAGGAGATCGCCGCCCTCCTGCGTTTCCGTAACAACATGGTGAAGGAGCTTCAGTGACAACGGTTCTGCGGGCCCATGCCGAAGACCAGTACGCCGAGGAGTTGGCGATCCTGGCCAAGGACGACGACCGGGCCCGTCCACCGGGATGGAAGCTGTCCCCCTGGGCGGTGACCACCTACGTCCTCGGCGACGGCGACCGGATCACCCCCAAATACATCGGGCCGCGCCGCATCGTCGAGGTGGCCGTGGCCACCCTCGCCACCGACCGCGCACTGCTGCTGCTCGGCGTGCCCGGCACCGCCAAGACATGGTTGTCGGAGCACCTGGCCGCCGCGATCAGCGGCGACTCCACCCTGCTGGTGCAGGGCACGGCCGGCACCGCCGAGGAGGCCGTCCGTTACGGCTGGAACTACGCGCGGCTGCTGGCCGAGGGCCCGTCCATGGAGGCGCTCACCCCCAGCCCGGTGATGCGGGCGATGGCCGAGGGCCGCCTGGCCCGGGTGGAGGAGCTGACCCGCATGCCGTCCGACGTGCAGGACGCGCTGATCACCGTGCTGTCGGAGAAGACACTGCCGATCCCGGAGCTCAACCGGGAGGTGCAGGCGGCGCGCGGTTTCAACCTCATCGCCACCGCCAACGACCGCGACCGGGGCGTCAACGACCTGTCGAGCGCGCTGCGCCGCAGGTTCAACACCGTCGTGCTGCCGGTGCCCGCCACCGCGGAGGAGGAGGTGGACATCGTCTCCCGCCGGGTGAGCCAGCTCGGCCGGTCCCTGGAGCTGCCCGAGACCCTGACCGGCCTGGAGGAGATCCGCCGCGTCGTGACGGTCTTCCGGGAGTTGCGCACCGGTGTCACCGAAGACGGCCGTACCAAGGTCAAGTCGCCCAGCGGCACGCTCAGCACCGCCGAGGCGATCTCCGTCGTCACCAACGGCATCGCCCTGGCCGCCCACTTCGGCGACGGGGTGCTCCGCCCCTCCGACGTGGCGGCGGGCATCCTCGGCGCCGTCGTGCAGGATCCGGTCTCCGACCGCGCCGTCTGGCGCGAGTATCTGGAGAGCGTGATCCGCGAGCGTCAGGACTGGCGTGACTTCTACCGGGCCTGCCGTGACGCGGGCTGAGACGGCGGCCCGGGGGCGGGGCCTTCCCGCGACCGGCACGGTGCCGGGCTCCGGGGCATCGGGCTCCGGGACGCCGGACCGTGGAGCGCCGCGCTTGGGGGCCTCGGATCCCGGAGCGTCGCGCTTGGGGGCCTCGGACCCCGGGGCATCGGGTTTCACGGTGCGGGGCTTCGCGGCGCCGGATTTCGGGGTGCCGGATTTCGGGGTGCCGGGCCTCGCCCCGGCGGCGGGGAGGCTCGGATGAGCGTCACCGTGCTGGGCGTCCGGCACCACGGCCCGGGATCGGCGCGGTCCCTGCGGGACGAGCTCGCGCGCCTCAAGCCGGACATCGTGCTCATCGAGGGCCCGCCCGAGGCGGACGAGCTGATCGAGCTGGCCGGAGACCCGGACCTCCGGCCACCGGTGGCGCTGCTCGCCCACGTGCCGGGCGATCCGTCCACGGCGGCGTTCTGGCCGTTCGCGGTGTTCTCCCCCGAGTGGCAGGCGATCCGGCACGCGGTGGAGACGGACGTCCCGGTCCGCTTCTGCGACCTGCCCGTCGTGCACAGCCTGGCCCTGCGGTCCGCGCGGCCCGTGGCGTCCGGCGAGACGGAACCCCCGCAGGCCAGCGCCGACCTGCCCGATCCGGCGACGGACGGGCCGGGGGAGGCCGGGGGGTCGGGCGACGCCGCGCCGGAGGCCGTACGGGTCGACCCGATCGGCGCGCTCGCCCTCGCCGCCGGGTACGACGACCCGGAACGCTGGTGGGAGGACGCCGTCGAGCACCGCGGCGACACCCCGTTCCAGGTGATCGCCGAGGCGATGGCCGCGGTCCGCGAGGGGCACGTCCCCGACGAGTACGAGGCGCGGCGCGAGGCGTTCATGCGGCGTTCGATCCGCAGGGCGGTCAAGGACGGCTACGAGCGGATCGCCGTCGTCTGCGGAGCCTGGCACGTCCCCGCACTGGCCGGCGCCTCCCGCGACGGGGCGTCCTGGGGGGCCGGGCTGCCCGCCGTCAAGGCCGACGACGCCCTGCTCAGAGGGCTGCCCAAGGTGAAGACCGAGATCACCTGGGTGCCGTGGACGTACGGGCGGCTGGCCGCCTGGAGCGGTTACGGGGCGGGTGTCGCCTCCCCGGGCTGGTACCACCACCTGTTCGCCTCCCCCGACCGGCCGGTGGAGCGGTGGCTCACCGCCGCCGCCGGAGCGCTCCGCGACGAGGGCCTGCCGGTCTCCTCCGCACACGTCATCGAGGCGGTGCGGCTCGCCGGGAGTCTGGCCGTGCTCCGAGGCCGGCCGCTCGCCGGGCTGGCGGAGGTCACCGAGGCGGTAAGGGCGGTGCTGTGCGAGGGCGACGACCTGCCGGTGGAGCTGATCCAGCGCCGCATGGTCGTGGGGGAGCGGCTCGGGGAGGTGCCCGACACCACCCCGATGGTTCCGCTCCAGCGCCACCTGCGCGAGGAGCAGCGCCGGGTGCGGCTCAAGCCCGAGGCCCTCGACCGGGAGTACGACCTCGACCTGCGCAAGCCTCTCGACCTGGAGCGCAGCAGGCTGCTGCACCGCCTCCGGCTGCTCGACGTCGAGTGGGGGACCCCGCTGCCGAGCAGGAGCAAGGGCACCTTCCGCGAGTCGTGGTCGCTGGCCTGGCGGCCCGAGTTCGACATCGACCTGATCGAGGCGAGCGCCTGGGGCACGACCGTCCCCGCGGCGGCGACCGCCCGGGTCCGCGACCTGGCCGCAGGCGGCATGGCGTCCGGCACGGCCGTGCGACCCGGGGCACCCGGTCCGGCCGCCCCGGGTGCGGGTGTCCCCGGTGCGTCCGCCCCGGGTGCAGGCGTCCCGGGCCCGTCCGCTCCGGGGCAGGGCGGGCCCGGAGGTTCCGCGGGGCCGGGGGTCTCCCCGGGGCACGGCGGCGGCACCTCCGGAGAGGTGACGCTGGCCGACCTCACCGGGCTGGTCGAGCGGTGCCTGCTGGCCGACCTGCCCGGCGCGCTGCCGCACGTGCTCGACGCGCTGTCGGAACGGGCCGCGCTCGACAGCGACGTGACGCACCTGATGGCCGCGTTCCCCGCGATGGTCCGCGCACACCGCTACGGTGACGTGCGCGGCACCCCCGCGGCCGGCCTGGCCGCCATCGTCGACGCCCTGTTGACCCGGATCTGCGTCGGCCTGGGCGGTGCCGTCACCGGCCTCGACGACGACGCCGCCCGCCACCTGCTCCGCCACGTCGACGGCGTCCACGCCGCGGTCGGCCTCCTCGACGACGCCCCCGCGGGCTCCGGAACTCCGGGAGGCCCCGGTGGTCCGGCGGGTTCTGATGGTCCGGGGGGCTCCGGAACTCCGGGAGGCTCCGGTGGTCCGGCGGGTTCCGGTGGCCCGGGGGGCTCCGGAACTCCGGGAAGCTCCGGTGGTCCGGCCGGTCCCGGTGATCCGGGGGGCTCCGGTGACCCCGCCGCTTCCGGTGGTCCGGCGGGTTCCGCCGCGGCGACGGGGGAGACGCCGCAGGGCCGATGGCTGACGACGTTGCGGGGCGTCTCGCTCCGCGCCGACCTGCACGGGCTCATCGAGGGACGGCTGACCAGGATCCTGCTGGACGCCGCCGACCTCGACCCGGCGGAGGTGAGCCGCAGGATGTCGCTCGCGATGTCGGCGGGGCACCCACCGGCCAGGGCGGCCACCTGGATCGAGGGTTTCCTGTCCGGTGGCGGGCTGCTGCTCGTGCATGATCCACGCCTGCTGGGGCTGGTGGACGAATGGCTCACCGGGCTGGCTCCGGAGACGTTCGTCGACGTGCTGCCCCTGCTCCGCCGGACCTTCGGCGGCTTCGCCGCCCCCGAGCGGCGTGCGATCGGCTCGCGGGTCCGCTCCCTCGGCACCGGAACGGCCGAACCGGCGCGGGAGGCGGAGGAGGACATCGACGACGGACGCGCTGCGGCGGCCGTGCGGACCGTACTGACGATTCTGGGAGGGGCGGAGAGCGCCGATGGATGAGAGGCTGCGCCGCTGGCGGCTGGTGCTGGGCGGCGACGCCGACGGCACCGGCTGCTCGCTGGCCGAGACCGACGCGCGGATGGACGGTGCCCTGGCCGCCCTCTACAACGACGGCGGGCAGGGGTCGGGTGAGCGGAGCGGCGGTCTCGGAGCCTCCGCACCCAGGGTGGCGCGCTGGCTGGGCGACATCCGCTCCTACTTCCCCTCGACCGTGGTGCAGGTCATGCAGAAGGACGCGGTCGAGCGGCTCAACCTGACCCGGCTGCTGATGGAGCCGGAGATGCTCGAGGCGGTCGAGCCGGACGTTCACATGGTCGGCACGATCCTGTCGCTCAACCGGGTGATGCCGGACAAGGCGCGTGAGTCGGCGCGGACGCTGGTCCGCAAGGTCGTCTCCGAGCTGGAGCGCAAGCTCGTGCAGAAGACGAAGGCCGCCGTCACCGGGGCGCTCGACCGCTCGGCCCGGACCCACCGCCCCAAGCGGGTCGCCGACATCGACTGGGACCGGACGATCCGCGTCAACCTGAAGAACTACCTGCCCGAACGCAACACGGTGATCCCGTCCAGGCTGGTCGGATACGGCAGGCGGCAGCGGGCGGTACAACGCGAGGTGGTGCTCTGCATCGACCAGAGCGGTTCGATGGCCGCCTCCGTGGTCTACTCCAGCGTCTTCGGCGCGGTCCTCGCTTCGATGAGCTCGCTACGGACGTCACTGGTCGTCTTCGACACCGCGGTCGTCGACCTCACCGACCAGCTCCACGACCCGGTGGAGCTGTTGTTCGGCACCCAGCTGGGCGGTGGCACCGACATCAACCGGGCCATCGCCTACAGCCAGGGCCTCATCACCCGCCCCACCGACTCGATCTTCATCCTGATCAGCGACCTGTACGAGGGCGGCGTCCGGCAGGAGATGCTTCGCAGGGTCGCCCAGATGACCGCGGCCGGCGTGCAGGTGATCGTGCTGCTCGCCCTGTCGGACGAGGGTGCGCCTTTCTACGACCACGACAACGCCGCGGCGCTGGCCGCGATGGGGGTGCCCGCCTTCGCCTGCACCCCCGACGCCTTCCCCGACCTGATGGCCGCCGCGATCGAGCGCCGTGACATCGGCCCCTGGGTCGAGCGCCACCTGGAACGCAGCGCCACCTGATCCCGTTCCGGCGGGGGCGGCACGGGCCACGGGGGCCCGTCCCCGCCGGGACGCCCGTGGGGCGGTGCTCCACCCGCGCACCACGATCACGGCGGGCCCGTCCCCGCCGGGACACCCGTGGCCTCTCCAGCGCGCGGTTCGGCCGCGCGGAGTGTGGCCGGGACGGTGAGCGCGGCTCGGCCGTTTCCGGCCCTGCTCGTGCTTCCGGGCCTGCTCGTGTTTTCGGCCCTGCTCCTGCTTCCGGCCCTGCTCGTGCTTCCGGGCCCGCTCCCGCTCCCGCTTCCGCCCCGCTCGTGCTTCCGGGCCCTCTTCCCCTGCCTCGGCCGTCCCGTGTCCGGCCGCCCGGGGCTCGGGTCCTACGACCAAGGGCCGAACCGGCGGGCCGATGACCGGAGACCGCTCTTGCCCGTATTGTCCGATCATGGTCATGACGACGCACCTCGACCGTCCCGCCGGCATATTCGCTCCGCGCTACCGTGCGCTGACGGTCGGCATGGTGGCGCTCATCTCCCTGGTCGCCTTCGAGTACCTGGCGGTGGCCACCGCCATGCCGGTGGTGGCGGACGACCTGCACGGGCACGCCCTGTACGGGCTCGCGTTCAGCGGGGCGATGGCCGCCGGAGTGGTCGCGACGGTCCTGGGCGGACGGTGGGGAGACGTCCGGGGGCCGGTCGCCCCGCTCTGGGCGGGGGTGACGGTCTTCGCCGCCGGTCTGGTCCTGGCCGGGACCGCGCCGACCATGGACGTCTTCCTCGTGGGCCGCTTCGTCCAGGGATTCGGCGGCGGTGTCTTCCAGGTGTCGATGTACGTCCTGGTCTCGCGCGTCTACCCGGCGGAGATCCACCCCCGGGTCTTCTCGGTCTTCGCGACCGCCTGGGTGCTGCCCTCCATGATCGGTCCCGCGGTCACCGGCGCCGTCGTGCAGTACGCGGGCTGGCGCTGGATCTTCATCGGCGTGTTGCTGTTCCTCGCCCCCGCGGCCCTGCTGCTGTGGCGCGGACTCTCGTCCGCGCCGATGCCGGAGCGGGCGATTCCGGCGGAGCGTCCCCCGATCGCGCGGCGGCTCGGCTGGGCGGTGCTGGTCGCGGTCGGCGCCGCGCTCATGCAGTACGGCGGCGCTCTCATGAAGACCGACGGTGTGTCCCGCGGGGCCGGGGTGGTCCTGCTGGCAGCCGGATTCGCCACGCTGGCCGCGGCGTTGCCCCGGTTGCTCCCCACGGGCACGCTGCGCGCCGCCCGCGGCCTGCCCGCGGTGGTCGCGATGCGCGGGATCGCGGCGGGCGCGGCCATGGGCGGCGAGGCATTCCTGCCGCTGATGCTCAACGAGGAACGCGGCCTGTCGCTCACCATGGCCGGGCTCACGCTGACCGGCGGCGCGCTGAGCTGGTCGTTCGGCTCGTGGGTGGTGGGCCGCAGGAGTTTCGACCGGGTCGCGGTCCTGCGCGCCGGTTCGGTGCTGATCGCCGCCGGCCTGGTGCTGATGGCCCTGACCGTGTTCGCCGTCATCCCGGTCGCCACCGCCTTCCTCGGTGAGATCGTGCTCGGACTCGGTATGGGCATCGTCTACCCGACCCTGTCGGTGCTCGTCCTGGAGCTGTCACGCCCGGGGGAGGAGGGGGACAACAGCGCGTCGCTGGGGGTCGGCGAGTCGGTCTACACGGTCGTCACGGTGGCCGTCACCGGTGCGGTCCTGGCCGCCCTGGGCACCTCCGCCTCCGCGTACGTGCTCTGTTTCGCGTTGACCGCGCTGGTGGCGGTGGCGGGTGTGCCGGTCGCGAGGAGGGTCAGGGGCTCCGGCGCGTGACACGATGGGAAGAACGCCGGTCTCCGCGGTGTTGAGCCGGGAGTCCCGCCCTCGGGCGGGATTCGCGTTTTCCGAGCTCGGAGAGGTCAGGGAGAGTACATGCCGCGCGTCCGTGAGCTAGAGGTGTTCCGGCTGGTCCTGCCGTACGGCAGGCGCCCGGAGAGTATCCTCGTGCGGCTCACCGAATACGGGGGCATGACAGGGTGGGGGGAGGTCGTCGACGGCGACCCCAAGACCTGGGTGGCGCTGGAGGAGGGCCTGGCCCGGGCGTTGGTCGGTGTCGACTGGGAGCACCCCGACGAACTGGGCACCGTGCCGGGCGGCCCCGCTGCGGACATGGCCTGCTGGGACCTGTGGGCCAGGATGCGCGGCGTGCCCCTCGCCCACGCGTTGGGCGGCAGCCGCACCTCGCTCATGGCCACCGTCAGGATCGGCGCCGAGCGCAACCTCGACAGTCTGGTCTCGCGGGTCAACCGGCACGTCTGCGCCGGGTACGCCCACGTCACCCTCGACATCCACCCCGGCTGGGACGTCGAGCCGCTGCGTGCCGTCCGCCACGCCTACCCGGTGCTGGGCATCGGGGTGGACGCCCGCGGTGCCTACACCGACGTCGGCGCCCTCGAGGTGCTGGACGCCTACTCGATCTCCTCCATCGAGCGACCCTTCGCCGGCCCGGCGGGCCTGGCCGACCACGCGGACCTTCAGGAGCGGGTCGCCGCCCCGGTCCTGCTGGAGGTCTCCTCGCTCGCCGACCTCGACGAGGCGATCGCGGCGAACGCGGGACGGGCCCTGCTGCTGCGTCCCGCCGCCCTGGGCTCGCTGCGCGAGGCGAGGCGGATGCACGACCGGGCGGTGCAGGCGGGGTGGGAGATCGCCTGCGCCGGCGGCCAGGGCACCGGGCTCGCCCGGGCGGCCACCGTCGCCGCCGCCAGCCTGCCCGGTTGCGGCCTTCCGTGCGACGTCGCCGAACCGCCGCGCAGCGCGCAGATCGTCACCCCGCCCGTCGGCGTCTCCGGCGGTGTGGTGGCCGTCCCGCTCACCCAGCCGGGGCTCGGTCACCGCATCGACGAGGACCGGGTCCGCCGCCTGGCCAAGGAGTCGTACTCCGCTTAGCCTGATCTTCATCCTGTGGCCGTGCCCGGCTCGACGAGCCGGGCACGGCCACAGGAGCCGCCGGGGCGCCGACAAGGCCGGCGATGGTCTCTCCGGCCGAGTACACGGTGGCGGCTCATTCTCCGGAACCCTGCGGAAATGGCTTTCCGGAAGCCTGCGGAAACGGCTCGGTTTCCATGGTGTCGCGAGCCGGGATTTCGCACCGGGGCTGAAATCCTCGGCCTCGCCGATATCACACGTCGGATCGTGGTCTTTATTCGGCCGTGTTCAGGTTGGCGAGCTCACGAAGTTCTTCCATGGCCAAGTGCAGATGATCCAGCAGGCCCCATACATCGTCGACCCGGTCCGGGCAGGCGATGAGGCCGAAGTCGAGCGAGCCGTCATAGGAGAAACAGGTGATGTTTATCCCACCGGTCGCGTCGGTGATCATCGAAACCGGGTGGTAGTTCAGTACCCGTGCGCCGCAGAGGTACAGCGGGAACCGGGGCCCCGGCACGTTGGAGATGATTACGTTCACCACCGGATTGACCTGGGGAGCCAGCCGGAGCGCGCGGGGCAGGGCGAGAGCGGCCACGGGGGCCGGCATCAGGGCGGAGACGTCGCTCAGCCAGGTGGCGGGCGACAGTTCGAAGCGTCGCTTGACCAGGCGCATCGTCTGGCCCATGGTGTGCAGGCGCTGGGTGGGGCAGGCCATGTTCGTCGGTATGGGAGCGATCATTGCGGAGATCTGGTTCCCGATCGTGTCGGTGACGCCTGGCCTGCGGACGGCGACCGGGATCGCGGCGATCAGCGGTCGATCGGGGAGCGCGTCACGCTCACACAACCACGACCGGAGCGCGGACGCGCACAGCGTCATGACCACGTCGTTCACGCTGACCCCGAAGCTCTTGGCCATCGATCTGATCTCGTCGAAGGGCAGCGATCCGTAGGAGAAGGATCGTTCGCCGCTGACCGGCCCGTCCAGCAGGGTGCGTGGCGCGGCCAGCGAGGGAAGTTCGGGCAACGGCGTGGTGTCGCCGGAGATCAGCCCGGCAAGGGTGCGCGTGGTCCTGGACACCAGGCGCGCTCCCGGCACCGTGGCGGCCAGGGGGATGGCGTCGAGGTCGGCCGCCGCCTTGGTGAGCGAGCCCAGCGCTCGGACAGGGTGGGAGACGGATCGGGTGACCGCTCGCGCGAGTGTCGTGATGGGGTCGAAGGCTGGAGCCTGTCGGTCCTGGCCGGACGGCTCGGTCGGCTGAACGACGTCCGGTTCGGGGACGATGTCGAGCAGGGCGGCAAGGGCCTGGGCGCCGGACACACCGTCGATGGCGCAGTGGTGGATCTTGGTGTAGAAGGCTGTACGCCCTCCGGCCAGGCCGTGGATCAGATACATCTCCCACAGTGGCCGGCTGCGGTCGAGATGCTGTTCGTGCAGGTAGGCCACGAGTTCGGCAAGCTGGGCGGAGTCACCCGGTGCGGACAAGGTGAGCTCATGGACGTGGTCGGCGACGTCAAAATCAGAATCCTCTTCCCAGTACGGGTTGTCCAGGCTGAACGGTACGTCGGCCAGTCGCAGGCGCAGCGCGGGAGCCAGATGTAACCGGCGTCGCAGCAGGTCGATCAGTGCCTTGCGGGTAACCGTGCCTGTGGGTGCGCACGTCGGGTCGAGGAGCGCCAGGCCGCCCACGTGGGTGGCGGCAGTCGGCGTCTCCACGTGCAGGAACTGCGTGTCGAGTGCGGTCAGTTGGCGCATCGGCGTGGTCCTCCTACATGTGCAGTGGGAAGGGACGCCGCCATTGGCACCAATTCGCATTACCGCCGGTTCCGGCGAGCGTCCCTGGGGGCATTGAAGGGAAACCATGAGAGTTGACCATGATTGAGATCACTGGTCAAGTTCGGTATTTGATGGGCAACATAACGGCTTTGATATGCAGGTTTGTCGCTCGTGAACGGATGGCTTATTGTTTTCGTGTCCGGCTGGATGCCGACGGGTCGCCGGTCGGTATTTCGCTCAGAGGAAGCGGTTGTCATGCCGTCGCAACTCGTGCCGGGTGACTGCTGCGCTAAGCGGTGAGCCGGAAATGGGTAAGAACGTTTCTTGTTCGGTGGTCGCTTGTTGAACGGTCGTGGAGGCTTTCGCGGAGCGGCCGGTGCCCGACGGCTCCGGGGGTTGCTCCGGCGGGCGAAGGGTGCGGGCCCGTGTCGGGGGAGGGCTCAGCGGGGGACGGGCTACCCCGCCGTCGCTGAGCCTTCCCCCGGATCGCCCCGCCTCCTGGTCGAGGGCCTCGTCCGCCTCGCGCGACCTGGTCGGCTGTGGCCCGTGAACGCGTCCGCGGCCTCACCTGCTTGATGCGGGAACGCCGAGGCGAGCAGATGAAGCCGCGGACAGTTGCCGACAAGAGTGGATAAAGGCAAGCAAAAGCGGTCGAGAGCGGGCAAGGTGGATGAGGGCCGATGAACGTCGATGAGGGCTGTTGTCGCCACCGATGCCGGCTAACGAAGGACGTCCTCCCTCGTACACCACGCTGTGGACATGCCCGCGGCCCACTGCGCGATGGCGAGGCCCATACCGACGCTCACCTGCGCGCGTCCCTGTGAGCGCACCGGACACCCCCCGGATCGCCGCGACCGTTCCTCCACACGAAGGCTCGCGGACGGGTCAGCCGCAGCCCTCGGTGATGCCCTTGGGCGTGGCAGGGTCGGCGGGCTTGGCCGAGGCCGTGGCGGCGGGGTCCGGGCGGGGTGTGCGCGTCGCGGTGGCCGCCGGAGAGGCGGTGGGGGCCGCGGCGGCCACCGCAGTCGGGGTCGCGGTGGGGCCGGTGGTCGCGGTGAGCGGCTGCCGGGTGACCGTCGAGGCGCGGATGGCCTTCGCGGTGACCGTGCGGATCTTCTTCCAGTCGGGGTAGCCGGTGTTGATCAGCGGTGGGACGAACTGGACGCTGGTCACCTTCGCGTTCTTCACCTTCAACGCCAGCGGGACCAGGTGCTCCAGCATCGGCCGTGGGATGTCGGTCCGCAGGAGCTCCTTGGCCGCCAGCGCGATCCGGTTGAACCGGGCCAGCACGGTCGCCGGGTCCGCCTGGGAGAGCAGCGCGCCGAGCACGCAGCGCTGGCGGCCCATCCGGGTGAAGTCATCGCTGTTGGTGCGCGAGCGGGCGAACCACATCGCGTCGGCGCCGCGGAGCTTGCGGGTGCCGGCCTTGACCACGCCCTCGTTGTACTTGCCGAAGATGACGTCCTCCGGCACGGTGAGCGTCACACCGCCGATCGCGTCGATCAGCCGGGCGAAGCCCCACATGTTGACCAGGGCATACCAGTCGATCTTCAACCCCAGGGTGTAACCGATCGTGTCGATGAGCGTCTTGGTGCCCTGGTTCTTCCTGCCCCCGAAGATCTCCGGGTGCGCGTCGGCGTACTCCCAGACCGCGAACAGCAGGTCCTCGCGTGAGCCGTCCGGGTTGGGCGGCAGCCGGAACCCGTCCGGGAAGCGCTCGGCCATCGGGGAACCCGGGACGAAGCGGACATTCTCCAGGTTACGCGGCAGGCTGAGCAGCACGGTGTTGCCCGTCTTGACGTCGATGCTGGCCACGTTGATGCTGTCGGTCCGCACGCCCACCCGGTGAGTGTCGGCGTCGCCGCCGAGCAGCAGGATGTTCACCCGTTCGCGACCGGCCCACGGGTCCTGTTCCGCCTGCCCGGCCCCGGTGGCCCCGGGCTGCGGGGTGACCGGGGCGTTGAAGACGCCGTCCAGCGTCGACTGCGAGACCGCCGCGTACTGCCCGACCATGCCGAACGGCACCAGCGTGCTCACCGCGAGCGCCCCCGCGAGGGTTCCGCTCAACGCCTGCCAGCGGGCGGGGAGCGCGCCGGGGTTCATCACCATGAACGAGTGCACGACCACGGCGAACCAGGCGGCACCCAGCGCGAGAGAGGCCACGGTGATCACCGTCAGCCAGGACGAGACCACCAGCTGCCCGGCGAGCTCGGCGAAGTCGGAGGTGAGGACCACCCAGAGCAGGCCCAGCAGCAGCACCGCGTACCCGGACAGCAGCGCCAGGCCGCTCCTGCGCCATCCGGCACGCAGGTGAGCGGCGCCCGGGGCGATGGCGGACAGCGCCGTCCACCCGATGACCGCGCCGACACCGGGCGGCTTTGATCTGTCCCGCACTGCTCCCCGTTCCCTCGCGCCTGTGCGCCGAACAGAGATGGTAGATCCACCAAACCCAGCCGCAGGCGACGATTTCGTGAACAACCCGAGAAGCTATTCCGGCTTTACATGGCATTCCAGAGAATAGATCCATAAATCATGCCTGTCGGCTTGGCGGACGGGAAGGACGCCAGGCCGGGACGCCGGGGCGGGGCGACCGGCGGGGGCGGGAAGCCGGGGCCGGGGAGGTCGCGGAGATCCGGGGAGCCCCGGCGCACCTCTACCGGAATAAGATTCGGTCATGGCTTTCACCGAGATCGAATACGGCGTCGCCGACGGGATCGCGACGATCACCCTCAACCGCCCGGACCGGCTCAACGCCTTCACCCACACCATGCGCGGCGAGCTGATCGAGGCGTTCGACCGGATCGACGCCGACGACGACGTGCGCGCCGTGGTCGTCACCGGCGCGGGACGGGCCTTCTGCGCGGGTGCCGACCTCGGCGGCGGCGGGGACACCTTCAACCACGGCAGGTCCGCCGAGATGTTCGGCGGGCGGGACACCGTCGACGGTTCCCCCCGCGACGGCGGCGGCACGGTCGCGCTGCGCATCGCCCGCTCGCTCAAGCCGGTCATCGCGGCGGTCAACGGTCCCGCCGTCGGCGTCGGGGCGACCATGACCCTGCCGATGGACGTCAGGATCGCCTCGGGCACCGCCAGGTTCGGCTTCGTCTTCGCCCGGCGCGGCATCGTGACCGAAGCCGCCTCCAGCTGGTTCCTGCCCCGGATCGTCGGCATCTCCCAGGCCATGGAATGGGCGATGACCGGCCGGGTCTTCCCCGCGGACGAGGCGCTCCGCGGCCGCCTGATCTCCGCGGTCCACGCCCCGGACGAGTTGCTCCCGGCCGCGTACGCGCTCGCCCGGGAGGTCGCCGACAACACCTCGGCCGTCTCGGTCGCCGCGATCCGGCGGCTGATGTGGTCCGGTCTGTCGGCCGCGTCCCCCTGGGAGGCCCATCGCGCCGACTCGATCCTCATGCACCTCCTCGGCGCGGCCCCGGACGCCGCCGAGGGCGTCACCGCCTTCCTGGAGAAGCGCCCGGCGACGTTCCCCATGAGGGTCACCCGGGATCTGCCGGACGCGGTCCCCTCCTGGCCGGACAATCCGTACGAACTACCCTGATCGGCATGCCAGACGTTCTCGGCCCCGATTACGAGCTCACCGTCCTGCCGATGGCCGACGACTACGAGGGAACGGTGGTCGCGTCGCTGGTGCGGCGGCGCGCCGCCGACCCCACCGGCCGGGCCGTGCTCTACCTGCACGGCTTCACCGACTACTTCTTCCAGACCCACCTGGCCGATCACTTCGTGGCCCGGGGGACCGACTTCTACGGCCTCGACCTGCGCAAGTACGGCCGCTCGCTGCTACCGCACCAGACCCGGGGCTTCGTGCGCAGCGTCACCGAGTACTTCCCGGAGATCGACGAGGCGGTCCGGATCATCCGGGAGCGGGACGGGCACGACGAGGTCGTCCTGAACGCCCACTCGACCGGCGGCCTGATCGCCGCGCTCTGGGCCGACCGGGTCCGCGGCCGGGGGCTGGTCCAGGGGCTGGTGCTCAACAGCCCCTTCTTCGACCTCAACGTCCCCGCCTACCTGCGGCGCGCCGCCGACGCGCTCCGCGGCCCCCTCTCCCGGCTTCCCGTCGGCGCCGTCCTGCCCCTGGGGGTGGCCACCGCGTACGGCGCGAGCCTGCACCGCAGCCACCACGGGGAGTGGGACTTCGACCTGGAGTGGAAGCCGATCGGAGGCTTCCCGGTGCACGCGGCCTGGCTGTCCGCCATCCGCCGGGCCCAGCTCAGGCTGCACGGGGGGCTCCGGGTCGACGTGCCCGTGCTGGTGCTCTGCGCGGCCGACGGCCTGCGACTGCGTGACTTCACCCCCGAGGCGCGGGGTGCGGACGTCGTGCTCGACCCCCGGCAGATCGCCCGCTGGTCGACCAGCGTGGGCCCGCACGTGACGTGCGTCCGGGTACCCGGCGGCATGCACGACCTGGTGCTGTCGCCCGCACCGGTCCGTGAGCGGGTCCTCGCCGAGATGGACCGCTGGATCGACGCCTACCTCTGACCCGCCGCCTTCCCGGAAGGCGGCGGAAGCCGGACACCGATCGACGTATGTGACGAGAGTGGCCGCATTTGGTACTGAGTCCTGTTAGCTTCGTGGGACATGCGGGTGCTGCACACATCGGACTGGCATCTGGGCCGCTCGTTCCACCGGGAGAGCCTCCTGCCGGCCCAGGCGACCTTCGTCGACCACCTCGTCGAGACCGTCAGGTCCGAGCGGGTCGACGTCGTCGTCGTCTCCGGCGACGTCTACGACCGCGCGCTGCCCTCCGTCGACGCGGTCGAGCTGTGCAACCAGGCGTTGCGGCGCCTGGTCGACGCCCGGGTGCGCACCGTGCTCATCAGCGGCAACCACGACTCCGCCCGCCGTCTCGGCTTCGGCGCGGACCTGATCGACGCCGCGGGCGTGCACCTGCGCACCGACCCGGCCCGGGTGGGCGAGCCCGTGACGGTCGGCGACGTCGCCTTCTACGGCATCCCCTACCTGGAGCCCGAGCTGGTGCGCGGCCCCTGGGAGCTGCCCGAGCGCACCCACACCGCCGCCGTCGGGCACGCCATGTCCCTGGTCCGCGCCGACCTCGCGCGGCGCGGCCCCCGCTCGGTCGTCCTGGCCCACGCGTTCGTCACCGGCGGACGGGCCAGCGACAGCGAACGCGACATCAGCGTGGGCGGCGTCGCGCATGTGCCGCTCTCCGCGTTCGACGGCGTCGACTACGTGGCGCTGGGACACCTGCACGGCCGCCAGCGGATGAGCGAGACCGTCCGCTACTCCGGCTCCCCGATCGCCTACTCCTTCTCCGAGGCGGGCCAGGTCAAGGGCTCCTGGCTGGTCGAGATCGGCCCCGGGGGCTACGAGGGCGCCGAGTTCGTCGAGGCCCCGGTGCCACGGCCGGTCGGCCGGCTCCGCGGACGCATCGACGACCTGCTCTCCTCACCCGGCCACGCCCGCTACGAGGACCACTGGCTCCAGGTGGTGCTCACCGACCCGATCCGGCCCAGGGGGGCCATGGAGCGGCTCAGGTCCCGCTTCCCGCACACCCTGGCCCTGTCGTTCGAGCCCGAGGGCGGTGCCGGGGACACCGCGGTCCGCCCCAGGATCGCCGGGCGTCCCGAGATCGAGGTGGTCCTCGACTTCGTCCGTGAGGTGCGCGGCGAGGCCGCCGACCCCGACGAGACCCTGCTGCTCCGGCGGGCCGTCGAAGACAGCCGTGCCAGGGAGGCGATGGCGTAGATGCGACCGCACAAGCTGTGGATCAGCGCTTTCGGCTCCTTCCCCGGTGAGGAGGAGGTCGACTTCGACGCCCTCACCGAGGCGGGCCTGTTCCTGATCCACGGACCCACCGGCGCGGGCAAGACCACCGTGCTCGACGCGCTCTGCTACGCCCTCTACGGCCGGGTGCCGGGCAAGCGCGACAGCGCCAAAAGCCTGCGCTGCGACCACGCCCCACCGGGCCGAGGGCCCCGCGTGGCCCTGGACGTCACGATCAGGGGCCGGCGCCTGAAGATCACCCGATCACCCGCCTGGCAGCGTCCCAAGCTCCGGGGCACCGGCACCACCAGGGAGAACGAGAAAGCCCTGGTGCAGGAGCTCACCCCCTCGGGAGAGTGGACCGGCCTGACCACCCGGGTCGACGAGGCCGGTGAACTGGTCGGCACCCTGCTCGGCATGAACGCCGACCAGTTCTTCCAGGTCGCGATGCTGCCGCAGGGAGACTTCGCCAGGTTCCTGCGCGCCGACGGCGAAGACCGCCGCAAGGTGCTGGAGCGCCTGTTCTCCGTGCGGATCTACGCCGCCGCCGAGTCCTGGCTCGCCGACCGGCGCACCGAGGCGTACCGGGAGCAGCAGGCGCTCCGCAAGGAGGTCGACTTCGTCACCAAGCGCATCGAGGAGGCCGCGGGCCCCGCCCTCCTCGCCGTGCTCGCCGGGCCCCCGCAGCAGGCCGGCGGCGCGGGTGCCCTGCTCGTCGAGGCCGGCGCCGTCTGCGGCCCGGAGACGGCACCGGTCGCCCCGCCCGCCCCGCTCTCCGCGGAGGACGACCCGCCGCAGTGGGCCCGCGCGTTGCAGGAACTGGCCGGTGCGGCGGCCGAGCGGCTGGGCCGGGAGTGCGTCCGGGGCGAGACGGCCGTGGCACGGGCCCGGGAGGAGCTGGAGTACGGCACCGCGCTGGCCGACCGGCGTCGTCGCCACGCCGAGGCGCTGGCCCGGAGACGGGCGCTGGAGGAGACCGCCGAGGAACGTGCGGATCTGAAGGCGGTCCTGGCGGAGGCCGCCGCCGCCGACCGGGTGCTGCCGCTGATCCAGGAGTCCGAGCAGCGGGCCGAGGCCGCCGCCAAGGCCCGCCGGCTGGCCGCCGACGCCGTCGCCCGGGCCCTGCCGCTGCTGGGTGCGGGCGGCGACACCGCCGCGGAGACCCGGTTGACCGCCCATGACGGGGAGGACGGGAAGCACGGCCGCGACCACGGGAACGATCGCGGGGACGACCGCGGCGGGGTCGTCCCAGAGCGGCTGGCGGCCCTGGAGCGTGACCGGCGGAGCGAGATCACCCGTCTGCGCGAACTGCGCGCCGAGGAGGCGCGCCTGACGGAGATCGTCCGGGAGCGCGAGCGGGTCCTCCGGGAGATCACTGAGCTGTCCGCCGCACAGGCGGCGGCGGACGCCCGCCTGGAGGTCGTCCCCGGCCTCCGGCACGACGTGGAGCGGCGGCTGACCGCCGCCCGGCTGGACGCCGCCCGGATCCCCGCCGCCGAGGCGGCGGTGGAGGCGGCGCTCACCCGTCTGCGGGCGGCCGAGCAGCGCGACCGTCTCGCCGCGGATCTCGCCGCCGCCCGCGCCGCGCTGGCCGCCGCGCTCTCCGTCCTCCCCGCCGCCGACCGCGAGGCCCTGCCCGCTGACCGTGAGGCCCTGCCCGCCGACCGTGAGGCCCTGACCTCCGGAGATCACGACCCCCTCCCCGCCGGCCGAGAAGCCCTGACATCCGGCGACGGCGGAGCCGCTTCCGCCGGCCGCGGAACACCGCCGTCCGACGGCGGGGACACCCAGCCGTACGGCGGTGACGGGGCCGAAACGGTGCCGTACCGTGCGGTGGACGGGATCCGCGCGACGCTGGACCGGTGGGAGCGCGAACGGCGCGAGGAACTCGCCGGGCTGGAAGGGCTGCGCGCCGACGAGATCCGGCTGGCCGAGCTGGACGGCTCGGCGGCCGCGCTCGACGCCGAGATCGCCGAGGCGGCCCGGCAGGAGGCGTTCCTGCGCGGGGTCCGGGAGGAGCTGCCCGCCGCGTCGGCCGAGGCCACGGCGCGGCTGGCCGGGGTCAGGGCACACGCCGCCGGGATCCCGGCAGCGCGGGCCGGCGTCGAGGCCGCGACCGCGGTGCTCGGCGCGGCCCGGCGCCGCGACGGCCTCCGCGCCGAGCTGGAGGACGCGCGCGCGGCCCACGCGGAGGCCGTCGACCACGCGCAGACGCTCCGCGACCGGCACCAGGACGTCCGCCAGGCCAGGATCGACGGCATGGCCGCCGAGCTGGCCGCCAAGCTCGTCGCCGGCCACCCCTGCACGGTCTGCGGTTCCCCCGAGCATCCCGCCCCCGCCGCCCCGGCCGACCGGGCGCCCACCGCCGATGACGAGCGTGCCGCCCAAGGCGCCTACGAGGCGGCCGTGGAGCGGCGCCAGGCCGCCGGTACCGCCGTCACGGCGCTCACCTCCCGGCTGGAGGAGGCCGTCGCCGTCGCCGGGGACCTGGCCGTGGAGCGGGCGGCGGAGATCCTCGCCGCGGCCGAACGGGAGCTCGCGGCCCTGACCGCCGAGGCGGCCGCGGAGGAGGGGCTGGCCGCGGAGGTCGACCGGATCGCGGCCGAGCTGGACGCCGCCCGGACGCGCGCCACCGAGGTCGCCAGGGTCCTGGCCGAGTGCCGTGCCCGCCAGGCGGCCCGGCGGGCCGAGCACGAGCGGATCTCCGCCCGGCTGGACGGTGCCCGCGGTGCCGACCCCACGGTCCGGGCCCGCCGCGACCGCCTCGCCGGGGAGGTCGCGCGCCTGTCCGCCGCCCTCGCCGCCGTGACCCGGGTCGCGGAGGCCGAGGCCGCCCACCGGGAGGCGTGCGAGCGGACCGGCCTCGCCGTGCGGGTGGCGGCGGACGAGCTGGCCACGGCGGAGCGGGCGCTCGCCGGGTTGCGGGAGTCCGCGGGCGCCGAGGAGACGCTGGCCGCCGAGGCCGCCGCGATCACCGCCGAGCTGACGCGGTTGCAGGAGCGCTCGCGTGAGCTCGCCGTCGGGCTGGCCGCGCGCCGCACGACGGTGGAGGGACTCACCGCCGACGCCGGGCGGCTGGCCGCGCGTGTCGACGAGGCCCGGGGCGACGCCCCGACGCTGGCCGCCAGGCTCGACCGGCTCACCGACGAGGCCGAGCTGTTCCGGGAGGCGGTCGAGGCCGTACGGGGCGAACAGGCCACCGAGACCGAGGCCGCCGCGGCCCGCGACCGGGCACTGGCCGCCGTCGCCGAGGCGGGCTTCCTCGACCTGGACGACGCCCGCTCGGCGCTCCGTTCCCCCGTGGAGCGGGAGGAGAAGTCGGCGCGACTGCTGGCACTCGACAAGGAGGAGGCCGCGGTCGCCGCGGCGCTCGCCGACCCCGAGCTGGTCGCCGCCGTGGCGGAGCCCGAGCCGGAACTGGCCGCCCTGCGGGAGGCGCGCGACGCGGCCGAGACCGCCCACGCGGCCCTGCTCTCCGAACGGAACCAGGCCGAGGCCCGCCTGGCCAGGCTCGCCGCGCTCCGCACCGAGCTGGAGACCTGCCTGGAACGCTGGACGCCCGCGGCCGACCGGCACCGGCTGGCCGACCGGCTCGCCGCCCTGACCGGCGGGAACTCCACCGACAACCGGTGGAGCATGCGGTTGTCGTCCTACGTGCTCGGCGAACGGCTCCGCCAGGTGGTCGACTCGGCCAACGAACGGCTCGACCACATGTCGGGCGGACGCTACCTGCTGGAGCACAACCGCAACCGCTCGGCCGGAGACCGCAGCAAGTCGGGCGGCGGGCTCGGCCTGCACGTCCTGGACAGCTGGACCGGCCTGGGCCGCGACCCGGCGACCCTCTCGGGCGGCGAGAGCTTCATCACCTCGCTGGCACTCGCCCTCGGCCTCGCCGACGTGGTGACCGCCGAGGCCGGGGGAGTGGAGCTGGGCACGCTCTTCGTCGACGAGGGCTTCGGCACCCTGGACGAGGACACCCTGGACGGCGTCCTCGACATCCTCGACGGCCTGCGCGACGGCGGCCGCGCGGTCGGCATCGTCAGCCACGTCGCCGAGCTGCGCACCCGCGTCCCCGCCAGGCTCCAGATCCGGAAGGAACGCCGCGGCTCCACCATCCGCCAGTGACCCGGCGCCGGCCCCGGGCGGCCGGGCGAGGCTCCGCCGGGAGCACCCGCCCGGCGGAGCCTCGCCGGTAGGGGGTGGGGGCTTCGACGTGCTCCGTCTTCCGGCCGTGTCTCCCCGTCGCCGGGTCAGGTGCCGTGCCGGGTGGACGCGCGGACGACCAGGCGCGCGGGCACGGTGCGCACGCCCGCCTCGCCGGGCCGCCCGGCGATGATGTCGAGCAGGTGGCGGGCCGCGAGCCGGCCGATCTCGTTGAGGTTCATGTCGACGGTGGTCAGCGGGGGCCGGCTGCCGAGCGCCATCGGCTCCCAGTTGTCGAAGCCGACCAGCGCCACGTCGTCGGGGACGCGGCGCCCGCGCTCGCGCAGCGTCTCGGCGACGCCGCGGGCGATCTGGTCGCTGCCGCAGAAGATCGCGTCGACGCCGGGATCGGTGCGCAGCAGGATGTCGGCGCCCTGACGGCCCCACTCCTCGCTCCACTCGCCGTACAGAACCTCGCCGGACACCCGCAGGCCGGCGTCCGAGAGCACGGTGCCCAGCCCGGCGGCCCGTTTGCGGGCGGCCTGGAAGCCGTGCGGCCCGGTGATGTGGCCGATGCGCGTGCGGCCGGTGGCCAGCAGGTGCTGGGCGGCCAGGACGCCGCCGCCCTCGTCGTCGGGGATGAGTGACAGGTCGGACGGGTCGAGGGACTGGGTCATCGCGTAGACGACGGGAACGGGCAGGTCACGGCCGATGCTCGGGCGTGGCTCGGTGCGCCTTCCGGTGACGATGACGCCTTCGACCCGGCGGTCCAGCAGGCGTTCGACGTGGTGCCGCTCCCTGATGGGGTCGTCGCGTGTGTCGCACATCAGCACCGAGATCTGGCCGTCGCCCAGCGCGTCCTCGGCGCCGAGCATCACCGGGATGCTGAAGCGGCCGAAGCTGTCGCAGGTGATCAGCCCGACCGTGTAGGTGCGTCCGCCGAGCAGCCCCTGGGCGAGCGGGTTGGGGCGGAAACCCAGTTGCCGGGCCGCGGCCATCACCCTGGCCCGGGTCTCCTGGCGCATCCTGCCGACGCCGTTCAGCGCCTTGGACGCGGTGCCGATGGAGACGCCCGCGGCGGCGGCGACATCGCGGATCGTGACGGTCCGCCCGGCTTCCTGCATCGAGTTGGACAACCGTTTTCCCCCTTCCCGACGCACTCTACCGCCCTGAGACTACGGAGAGAACACAGCCCTTGACGGGTGATGTATCACATCCTACTCTCCCCGTGAGAAAACGTATTCTCAACTCGCGAGGAGTGCGATGGCTGACTTCGCCGACCGCGTCCGGGGCCCGCTGGTCCCCTCGACGGGTGTCCAGCGGCCGCTCGGCGTCAACGACGTCGAGATCGAGGGCGGCCCGCTCGGGCGCTGGCAGAGGATCAACCGCGAGGCCAGCATCACGCTCGGCCTGGAGCGGATGGAGCAGTCGGGAGTGCTGCCCAACCTCAGGCTGGCCGCGGGGGAGGGGACCGGGCCGTTCCAGGGCTACCGCTTCCAGGACTCGGACCTGTACAAGCAGCTGGAGGCCGTCGCCTGGGAGCACTGCAGACTCCCCGACGAGCGCTACCCCGCCTTCGTCGCCGAGTCGGCCGGGCTGCTGGCCCGGGCCCAGCGACCGGACGGCTATCTGAACTCCCACTACCAGGTCGTCAAGCCCGACAAGATCTTCGCCGAGCTGGAGTACAGCCACGAGATGTACTGCGCCGGGCACCTGTTCCAGGCGGCCGTGGCCGCCGCCCGCGCGGATTGCGGCGGCCAGGAGCTCCTGGCCGTCGCGCGGCGCTTCGCCGACCACCTGGTCGAGGTGTTCCTGACCGGCGGGGACGACGGCATCGACGGCCACGCGGAGGTCGAGACGGCCCTGGTGGAGCTGTACCGGCTCACCGGGGAGCGGTCCTATCTGGAGCTGGCCGCCAAACTGATCGACAACCGCGGCAAGGGCCTGATCGCCGACAGCGGCATGGGCCCGCTCTACGCCCAGGACCACCTGCCCGTGCGCGAGGCCGACACCGCGGTCGGGCACGCCGTGCGCCAGTTGTACCTGGAGGCGGGCATCGTCGACGTCTACCTGGAGACGGGCGACGAGTCGCTGCTGGAGTGCTCGGTGCGCCGCTGGGAGGACATGGTCGCCACCAAGACCTCCATCACCGGCGGCCACGGCTCGCGGCACGACGGTGAGGCGTTCGGCGAGCGGTACGAGCTGCCACCGGACCGCGCGTACAACGAGAGCTGCGCCGCCATCGCGAGCATCCACTGGAACTGGCGGCTGCTGCTGGCCACCGGGCACGGCCGGTACGCCGACCTGATCGAACGCACCCTCTACAACGCCTTCGCCGCCTCGACCTCCGCCGACGGGACCCGGTTCTTCTACGTCAACCCGCTGCAGCGCCGGGCCGACCTCATCGAGGACGCCTACCTGGGCAGGCGCCGGGAGTGGTTCGCGTGCGCCTGCTGCCCGCCGAACATCATGCGGCTGGTCTCCTCGCTCGGCCACTACGTCGCCACCGTCGACGACGAAGGGCTGTCCGTCCACCAGTACGCACCCGGGCGGATCCGCGCCGGGGAGATCACCCTGGCCGTCGAGACCGACTACCCGTGGGACGGCCGGGTCCTGTTCACCGTGGAGAGCGCGCCGGACACCGAATGGACGCTCAGGCTGCGCGTGCCCGCGTGGAGCACGCGGACCGCGCCGCCCGCGGGCCCGGACGGGTACACCGCCGTCCGGCGGGTCTGGCGGCCGGGCGACACCTTCGCCCTCGACCTGGACATGTCACCCCGGCTGGTCCACCCGCACCGCAGGATCGACGCGCTGCGGGGATGCGCGGCCGTCGAGCGGGGCCCGCTCGTCTACTGCTTCGAGCAGGCGGACCAGCAGGCCGCCCTGGAGGACCTGGCGCTCGTCCCGGGCACGGAACTGCGCGTCGTGGAACGCGACGACCTGCCCGGCGTCGGCAGGACCGTGCTGATCGAGGCGGACGGCCTGCTCCTGCCCTCCTCGCCCCCGGACGGCCTGC
The DNA here is from genome assembly GCF_014204985.1 of Streptosporangium becharense. Taxonomy (NCBI): domain Bacteria; kingdom Bacillati; phylum Actinomycetota; class Actinomycetes; order Streptosporangiales; family Streptosporangiaceae; genus Streptosporangium; species Streptosporangium becharense. The sequence goes on from NZ_JACHMP010000001.1 coordinate 6,442,709, forward strand.
CGTACTCGGGCGCCCCCACCGACCTCCCGACCGGCACCGGCGTGACCGTCACGGCCGTCCCCTACCACCAGTGGGACAACCGCGACGGCGGCGTCATGCGGGTCTGGACACCCCTCGCGTAAGGACGTGCACATGAGAAGACGAGACCTGCTCAGGGCGGGCGGGCTGGCCGCCCTCGGCGCCGCCGCGGCGGCGTGCGGCGCGGGCGGCGGAGCGGGCCCGGCCGGCGGAACCCAGCTGCAGTTCATGTACTGGGGCTCGACGTTCGAGCAGAAGGCCGTCGCGAAGATGCTCCAGGCGTTCGAGAAGCAGAAGCCCGGCGTGCGGGTCAGGCCGCTCTTCACCCCGGACGAGTACGACGTGAAGCTCAACGCCCTCGTGGCGGGCAACCGGACGCCCGACGTCGGATACGTGCCGATGTCCATGTCGTTCCGCCTGGCCGAGCAGGGCAAGCTGGTCAACCTCCACCCCTACCTCGGCAGATATCCCCAACTGGCCGGCTACCTTCCCGACGCCTACCTCTGGTACGGGCCGGACAAGCTGCACGGCGTGGCCACCGCCAACGAGAGCATGCTGCTCTGGTACGGCAAGACGGCCGTCGCGGAGGCGGGGATCACAGCGCCGCCCGCCGACGCGGCGAGCGCGTGGACCTGGGACCAGCTCGTCCAGAACGCCTACAAGCTGACCGTCGACCAGAACGGCAGGCATCCCGACGAGTCCGGTTTCGACGCCAAGCAGATCCGGCAGTTCGGCGTCTCGATCAGCTTCACCTACGCCGCGGCCTGGTACGGGCTCCTGCGCGGCAACGGCGGCGACTTCGCCGACGAGGCGGGCAGGAAGTGCCTGCTCGACAGCCCCGAGGCGATCGAGGTGTTCCAGAACCTGCAGGACCTGGTGTACAAGCACCGGGTCGCGCCGGGGCCCGGCCAGCTGGCGGCCACCGGTGACGAGGTGCCCGGCACGAGCGTCCTGCTGAAGACCAAACGGGTGGCGATGGTGGTCGACGGGCACTGGGCCCTGCTCGACATGAACGAGAGCAAGGCCGACTACGGCATCGGCGTACTGCCCAAGTACGACAAGCCGTACACGACCACCCAGGTCGCCGGGGCCTCGTCGATCTTCACGACCACGAAGCACGTGGAGGAGGCGGTCGAACTGTTCGCCTTCCACATCGACCCGCGCTACGTCGACCTGTTCAAGCAGGGCCTGTGGATGCCGCAGGAGCGCAAGTACTACGAGGACCAGGCCGCCATCGACTCCTGGGCAGGCAACGCCGCCCATCCGCCCGAGTTCCGGACCGCGGTCATCGACTACACCCGCGACCACGGCGTGCCGGACGTGCGCAACCGGCTGCGGAACATGTCGCAGATCTCCAGCGACGTGCTCACCCCCGCGCTGCAGGAGATCGAGAGCGGCAAGCGTCCCGCCGCCGAGGTGCTCAAGGAGGCCGCCCCGAAGATCACCGGCATGCTGCAGGGCTGGCAGCACACCCAGGGGCTGTGAGATGGCCGTCACCTCCGGCCAACGGCGTCTGGAGCGGCGCTGGGGCATCCTCATGGCCGTGCCCGCGATCCTCGGGTTCGTGATCTTCACTGCCGGGCCGATGGCCGCCTCCGCGGTGTTCAGCCTGACCGACTGGCAGATCGGCGGCAGCCCGTCGTTCGTCGGCCTGGACAACTACACCGCGCTCGCCGGCGACGGGCTGTTCTGGACGTCGCTGAGCGCCACCACGTACTACACCCTGGGCGCCGTGCCGCTCACGATGATCGTCTCCTTCGCGGTGGCCATGCTGCTCAACCAGAAGGTGCGCGGCCTGGCGATCTGGCGGACGATCTTCTATCTGCCGACGCTCGTGCCGGCGATCGCCAACGTGGTCCTGTGGATCTGGATCTTCAACCCCGACTTCGGGCTGCTCAACTCCCTGCTGCGCCAGGCCGGGCTGCCCGGCGGGCAGTGGGTCTACGACGAGGCGACGGCGATCCCCTCACTGATCGTGATGAGCACCTGGGGCTTCGGCAACACCATGGTGATCTTCCTGGCCGGGTTGCAGGGCGTGCCCAGGCACCTGTACGAGGCGGTGTCGATCGACGGCGGCGGCCCCTGGCGGCGCTTCTGGCACGTGACGCTGCCGATGATGACGCCGACGATCTTCTACAACCTCGTGGTCGGCGTGGTGGGCACCTCCCAGGTCTTCAACCAGGCGTACGTGATGACCGAGGGCGGCCCGAACAACTCCACGCTCTTCTACGTCTACTACCTGTTCCGCAAGGCGTTCCACGAGAGCGAGATGGGGTACGCGAGCGCACTGGCCTGGGTGCTCTTCATGATCATCATGGTGGTGACGTTCCTGATGTTCCGCAACGCCCGCCGCTGGGTCTACTACGAGATGGCGGGTGCCCGATGACCGCGCTCGCGGCCCCCCCGGACAGGCCGCGCACCGGGGACACCGGGGACACCGCCCCCGCAGCCGGCCCGCGCCGGCCGGGGAGGTACCGCAAGGCGCTGGTCTACCTGGCGCTGACGGCCGGGGCCCTGCCGACCCTGCTGCCCTTCGTGTGGCTGGTGCGCAGCGCGTTCATGCAGGACTCCCAGATGTTCGTCGCGCCGCCGCAGTGGATCCCCGACCCCGTCCAGTGGTCCAACTTCTCCGAGGCGCTCACCGCCCAGCCCTTCTGGCTCTACTTCGTCAACACGGTCGTCATCGCCGTCATCAGCGTGCTCGGCACCGTGCTCACCTGCTCCGTCGCCGCCTTCAGCTTCTCCCGGCTGCGCTGGCGCGGCCGGGACGTCCTGTTCGCGGTCCTGCTGAGCGGAGTGATGCTGCCCTACGCCGTGACGCTCATCCCGACCTTCGCCATGTGGCAGGGACTCGGCGCGCTGGACAGCATCATCCCGCTCACCGTGCCGAGCTGGTTCGCCGGAGCGGGTGGCGGGGTGTTCAACGTCTTCCTGCTGCGGCAGTTCTTCCTGACGATCCCCTTCGAGCTGGACGAGGCCGCCTACATCGACGGCGCCTCACCCTGGCGGGTCTACTGGACGATCGTCATGCCGCTGTCCAAGCCCGCGATCGTCGTGGTGACCATCTTCACCTTCATCGGCACCTGGAACGACTTCCTCGGGCCGCTGCTGTACCTCAACGACGAGAACAAGTACACGCTCTCGCTCGGCCTGGCGTCCTTCCAGAGCGTCTTCATCACCCAGTGGGGCTACCTGATGGCCGCGTCCGCCGCCGTCATCGCCCCGATCATCGCGCTGTTCTTCTTCCTGCAGCGCTACTTCATCGAAGGGGTCACCCTCACCGGCATCAAGAACTGAGGTCCGACGAGCTCCGCGTCGCCTCCCACCCCCCACCCCCCATGGAGGAGCCGTATGAGAAAGACGACCGTCGCCGTCGCGCTGACCGGGCTGGCACTCACCCTCGGAGTGCCCTTACCCGGTGTGGCCGCCGCGAGCGCCGCCCCCGCGCTGGACGTGTTCGACATCTTCCAGCGCAACGTCAACAACTACGGGGTGCAGCTCGTGGACTGGCAGGGCTACCTCGCCAACCCCCACATCGAGCTGACCGTCCGCGCGCCGAAGATCGCTGGCATCTCCTACCCGCTGAAGGTCGACCTCAAGGCCGAAGGCACCTCCCGGCTGATGTTCAACCTGCCCAGCGAGCTGACCGCGACCGGCGCCACCAAGAGCTTCACCCTCACCGGTCCCGCCGATCGGGAGATCGTCCGGCTGGCCATCCACTCCACCCAGGGGGCCGGCCAGGACGAACAGCACACGTGGACCATGCAGACGACCGATGCCAAGGGCGCCACCAAGCGGCAGAGCATGCCGATCCGGGTCCAGCAGGACGAGAAGACCAAACTCGAACCGTCCGTACCCATCGAGTTCGACTACCGCTACGACACCATCACCCGCTACTTCGCAGACCCCGGCACCCGCAGGGCCGCCGAGACGGCCGTACGCAACTGGTTCGCCTTCTTCGACCTCCAGCCCTTCGACACCGTGCCCACCGGCGACGAGGTCAGCCACCTGCCCGGCGACGACTGGCAGAACGAGGTACGCACCAGCAACGCCAAGCCCTACAACGGCTTCTACGTGTTCTTCCGCGGCATCCAGACGCCCTACTCCACCGGGTACCCGGCAGGCAACGGCAGGAAGCACACCCGCAACGGGCAGCCCACGCCGTACCACCGCTCGTACTCCATGATCCTGGAGTACGACGAGGCGCTGATGAAACTGTTCACCTCCCCGGCGGACGACGACTGGTACAAGAGCGACCTCAGCCGGTTCGTCGACGTCCAGGGGCTCGTGATGCACGAGTTCGGTCACGCCGTCGCCTACCACAGCTGGTGGGAGGGGATGGCGAAGTACATGGAGAGCAAGGGCCGGGACGACCAGGAGGTCATCGACTACCAGGGATACCCCGTCCCGATCGACGCCAGCGGTCACATCCCCGGCGACGAACCGTACTGGGACCGGCTCAGCGGGCAGAGCGGCGGCTGGCACCACGTCTTCCCGACCAGGCGGTGGGAACTGACCAAGCTCGCCCTCCTGGTGGCCGAGAACGCGGGCTGGAAGCTCAACCGCTCGCTCACCCCGTTCCTCGCCCCCTCGATCGAGACCGCCTCCCTCAGGAACGCGACACCCGGGGCGGCGTACTCCGAACAGCTCAGGGCCAGGGGCGGCGTACCGTTCTACGACTGGCAGGTCACCGGCGGTGCCCTCCCCGCAGGACTCACCCTCGACCGGTTCACCGGCCGTATCACAGGCACCACCACGGCGACCGGGTCGCACTCCTTCACCGTGCAGCTCAGGGACTACGACAAGCGGGGCACCCCGCTGACCAAGCAGTTCACCATCACCGTCGGCTGACGGCGCGACCCGCCCACCGGCGGGCACCCCCGTCCCGGGGGTGCCCGCCCCGCGCGGGCGGGCTCAGCGGCTCACCGCGGCGGCGAGGGCACGGACCCGGTCGGCGTGGCGGTCGTGCCCGACGACCACCGGCGGCTCGTTGTACGGCATGGCGTCGGAGGAGCGGCGCAGCTTGACGTACTGCCCGCAGGCGTCGACCGCGTAGGGCTCCATGTCGTCCTGGAGCGCGCCGATCACCGTGATCCCGTACGTCTCGCCGATCCGCCGGAACAGGGCGACGGCCTCCCTGCGGTGCTCCTTGCCGAGGTTGCGTCCCAGCTCGTCGAGGACCAGGCACAGGTGCCCGCCGCCGGAGGAGGCGATCGCCGCCGCGCAGACCAGTTTCACCGCCTTCTCGTCCATCAGGGCGGTGTTGGCCCGCCGGTTGTACGGCACGAACCCCTGGCCCTCGCCCCGCCGCCACTTCGGCGTCACCCGCCAGGCCCACCGCTGCTCGGGGTCGGCCGGCGCGGCCGGGACCGGGAACTCCAGCGTCGCCCCGTAGCCGCCGTAGGAGGTGTCGAGCCGGTCGAACTCCTCGGCGACCCGGGTCAGCCGCGCCTTGATCGCGGCGGTCAGCGCGGCCCGGTGCACGGCGGTCGACTGGGCGGCCTCCTCGGCCCCCTTGGCCGCGGCCGTCAGGTCACGCTGCCGGGTGGTGATCTGGGTCTCGATCTGGCGGCGCTGGTGCCGCTCGTACTCCTCCTGACCGCGCAGGTAGGACGCGAGCGCCGAACACACGCCGGGGAACGTCGCCTGCTCACGGGCGGTCCGCCCGGCACCCGGCGCGGACCGCTCCCCGATCAGGAAGCGCAGTTCCTCGGGCATCTCCCCGTCGTCACCCGGGAAGGTGTCGCGCAGCGCCTCGTCCAGGCGGCGCTCGGCGGCCCGCCACCACTCCTCGGCCGTCAGCGGGCGTTCCTGCTCGTCCAGGGCGGCCAGCCACTCCCGGGCCCCCTCGGCGGTGCCGCCCCACTCGCCGGCCAGCGCGTCCAGCCCGAGCGCCTCACGGTCGGCGGAGATCTTCGCCGCCTGCGCCGTGGCCTGGTCGCGGTCGGCCTCGTGCCGGGCCCGGCGGCCTTCCAGACGCTCGATCTCCATGTTCCTGGTGCGGGCCCGGAAGTCCAGGGTGCTCGCCCGGCGCTCGGCCTCCTCCACCTGCGGGGCGATCTCCGTCAGCGCCGCGGCCAGCTCGGCGAGCGCGCTCCGGCGTCCGGCCAGCCGCCGCTCGACGTCGGCGAGTTGCACGGCGGCCCTGGCCCCCTCCAGGCGCCGCCCGGCCTCGGCCACGGCGTCCTCCGCGGCCCGTACCGCCGCCGCGGCGTCCTCCTGCGCGTCACGGGCCCGGTGCAGCCGCTGCTCCGCGGCCTTGATGCGGGCCTCCCGCCCGGTGACGGCGGCCTCGAACGACCCTACGACGGTGATGCCCGCGGCGCTGACCAGCACCGACCCGGGCAGTCCGGCCAGCACTCGCGAGGCCGCCTCCAGGTCGGCGGCGTCGACGATCACCGCGTGCTCGTGCGGCCACCCCCGGGTTCCGAGGGCGGTCGCCGCCCGCCCGCCCCGGCCGGGCACGGCCTCGTCGTCGCGGGCCTGCTCGGCCACGTCGATCGCGTCCAGCAGGCCGGTCGCCCCGACCCCCGCCGTGGCCAGCGCGTCGAGCTGGGCCGCCGCCGGGCCGCCCTCGGCGTCGTCCAGCGCCGCCCGTGCCCCGTCGACCTCCCGGTCGGCCACGCCGAGCGCCTTCAGCGCCTCGTTCAGCCGGACCCTGGCCTCGTCCAGCTCGGCACCCGCCGTGGCCACGTCACGCCCGTCGGCCAGCCGGCGCTGCTCCTCCAGGCCGGGGATCCGGCCGCGCAGCTCGTCGGCGGAGTTCTCGGCCACCGCCCGGTCGGCGTCGAGCTTGGCGGCGCGGGCCTGCAGGGCGGTGAGCTCGCGGCGGGCCCCGGTCAGGCCGCGGTCGAGAGTGTCGTCCTTGAGGGTGGCGATCTCCGCCCTGGTCTCGGCGACGGCCGCCGCGGCGCGCTCGGCCGCCGCGCCGGCCCGCTCCAGCTCCGCGGCCAGCGCCTCGTCGCGCTGCGCGGCGTCGCTGAGCCTGCGGGCCAGCCGCCCCCGCCAGCAGCGGGTCGCCTCCGCCAGCCGCACCCGGGCCCGGTCGCGCCGGTCGAAGGTGGAAAGGAGCGCGCGGGACTCGACCTCGAACTCCCGCAGCAGCTCCATCGCCCGCGTCGCCCGCACCCGCTTGGCGTGCTCGTCGCGGCGGGCCTCCCGCTCCTGGTCCAGCTCGGCGTCCAGGCCGGTCAGCGCGGCGATCGCCTCGAAGACGCGCTCGGGGGAGATCTCGTTGAGCGGCTGGGAGAGCAGGTTGGTGGCGACCTTGCTCCGTACCGAGGTCGACAGGAACGACACGCACCTGACCCGGTCGCCGTACAGGAACCTGGTCAGGTCCCGGGCCACCACGTCGCGGCGGCCCGCCGAGCGCGGCAGCGACGCCCACACCTCGTCGGCGCGCGCCACCCGCTCCGCCTCCGAGGGGGCCGCGGCCAGGCGCACCCCCGGCGTCCACCGGATCTCCAGGTGCGGGGCCTCCTGGTTGACCCGCAGCCACACGGTCACCGCGTCGTCCACCGAATCGGGGGCCGCGAAGACACCGACGATGTAGCCGTGGTCGGCGCTGGCCCACGTCCGGCCCCCGCCGCCCGCGGCGAGCTCGGCGTTGAACAGCAGCTCCGACACCGATTTGGCGCCGGAGGCGAAGCGCCACTGCTCGTCACCGAGCAGTGCGGTGATCATCGCGATGAACGACGACTTGCCCGCGCCGTTGGAGTCCTTCGGCCCGGCGCCCGCGACCACGATGAGCGTGCCCGGTACGGTCGGCACCGGGTGCGTCGACAGGCGGGAGATGTTGACCGGCTGCACGGCGATCAGCACGCGGTCGCCCACCACGTTCTCCGCGGGCGTGCCGGAGCGTACCTCCACGGCCACCAGGCTGGCCTGCGTGCCGTGCGACGCCGCGCTCCCGCCGTCTCCAGGTGCCTCGGAGGTCTTGGGGGCCTTGGGGGTCTTGGGGGTCTTGGGGGTTCGTGCTCTCCCCGAGCCCCCAGGTGCCCCGGAGGTCCGCGCGCTGTCCGCGCCATCGGCCGCCTCGGGGGTCTTCGCGGTCTCCGCGGCCTTCGCCCCGCCTCCGCGTGGGCCCTTCGCGGCCTGGTTCCGCTGCTCGGTCAACCCCGTGTTTCCTTTCTCGTCTCTTCCACGCCGCTCCCGGACGGGGCGGCGGCGCCGGTCGCCCCGCCGGACGGTGCGCCGCTCGCCCCATCGGGGGCCGGTCCGTCGTCCGGGGGAGCCGCCCGGCGGGCGCTCACCGCCGGTTGGCCCGTACGGCCGCGGCCAGCGGGGTGTGCGGGCCCGCGGCCAGGATCAGCTCCTCCTGCAGGCGCCGCCTGGCCCGCGGGGTCAGCCGGTGGAACTGCGGGCCGGGAACGTAACCGCCGGCCTCCTCCCCGGCCTTGACCTGGGTCACCAGGCCCGCGTGGCGCAGCGTCCGCAGCGCGGCCTCCAGCTCGCCGATCGGCAGCCTGGTGTGCCGCCGCAGCTCCTCGACCTGGGCGGGGAACGGCGACAGCCAGCTGTCGGCGGGCAGCAGGCCGTCGGCCCGGGGGATCGCCACCGAGTGCACCAGCACCAGCACCAGCACCGCCCGCTCGGCCTCGCCGGGCCCGGCGTCCGCTCCGGCGGTCGTCTCGTCGGCGTAACCCGAGGTCCACGCCTCGCGGTCCTGGACCAGGACCCTCCCACGGCGCCGGAGCATCTCCGCGAGCGCGCGGCGCGGCACCGGGTCGCGCAACGCGGCGAACCGGGCCTCGTGCACCGGCTCCGCCGCGTGCTCCACCGCCATGAACGCCGCCACGATCTCGGCCCGGCGCCGCTCGTCGAACGGGCCGAGCAGATCCTCGTCGACCTCCTCGGGAAGGACGACGCTCGCTGTCGCCTCACCGCCCGCCGCCTCGCCGCCCGCCGCCTCGCCGCCGGCCGGGCCCCCGCCGGCCCCGTCCAGCACCGGCAGCACCGCCGTGCCGCCGTCCGCGGCCTCGCCCGCGGGCAGGCGGCGCACCAGTTCGCGGAGCTGGGCGTGGGAGGCGGCCGGCCAGGACGCGCACCGGGCGCCGAGCCGCACCACGCCGTCGGAGACCTCCAGCCAGGACGAGTCGTGCAGGCGGCGCAGCGCGCCGATAGCCCAGTTGCGCATCAGGTCGTCGCCGCGTCCGATCAGCGCCCGGTAGGCCGCGAGCACGTCGTCGACCGGGGCGGGGACACCGGGCCACGGGTCGGCGGCCAGGTCGGTCCAGCAGCATCTGAGCGCGGCGGCCAGGACCCGCCGGGTCTCCCCCGACCGCTCCACCGGGACGGAGGCCACCTGGTACTCCTCCAGCAGCGCCGGGGTCGCCCCGTCGGGCCAGACCGGCAGTGCCAGGCCGGTGCCGTCGCCGCGGCCCAGCCGGGCCATCCCCGGCGGTGCCGGTTCGTCGGCGGCCAGCGGCAGCGGCCCGGTGGCCCTGGCACGGACGTGCGCGAGCTCAGACGTCACCGCCGGTCCTCTCCAGGAGGCCGTGCGAGAGCCAGGCGGGCTCCGCGCCGGGGCCGGCGGTCAGACCGTCGGACCAGCGCAGGCGGTACGGTGCGTCGGGACGCAGGTCGGCGGCGACGAGGTCGGCCAGCAGGCGGCGGGCCGAGACCCACTCGCCGTCGGCGGCCAGCAGTTCCTCCAGCGGCGCGGAGGAGCGTCCGCCCAGCGCGGCGCCGGCCACGGCGGCCAGGTGGTCGAGGCCGCCCGCGGCGGCGTCGTAGGTGTCGGCGGGCCCGGCGTCGGGCAGCGCCGAGCGCGGGGGAGTGGGCTGGGCCGGTGCCGGCCGGGGGCTCTCGTCCACGGCCCGCACGATCGCCGCCGGGTCGTGCCACGGCGCGGGGGCGTCGAAGACGAAGTCGTCGAGCACCGCGGCCAGCCGTTCCTTGCCGGCGGTCTGCGCGAAGGTGCGCCAGGTCTCCGCGGGCAGCAGGGTCAGATTCCTGGTGGTTCCGGCGGAGTCGGCCAGCCGCCCGGCGGCCCGGCGGGAGGCGTCGCTGTAGGCGTAGATCGCCGCGCGCAGTTCGGTGCAGACGCGGTCGAGGTCGGGCCAGCGGGTGAGGATCGTGCCGTGCAGGCTCTGTGCCCGGCGGGCGATCTCCTCGGTGCCCCAGAGCTTGGGTGCCTGCTCGCGCAGTTCCTCGATGGTGCCGCCGAGCAGCGTGATCAGCTCCAGAGCCCAGAGCCGGAAGGCGCGCGACAGGTTCTGCGCGCTGACGCGCGCCTCCTCCATGGTCGTGCGCGGGTCGGCCACGTTGAGGTCCTCGAGCGCGAGCAGCCGGTGCATCTCCGACTGGCCGCCGTCGTCCATCATCCGGCGGATGAACATCAGCCCCACCACGCTGGTGAACGACGCGCGGTAGCGGAGCTGGTTGGGCTTGGGGAACACCTCGCGCACGGCGCCGAGGCCCCGCAGGACCCGCAGCCGGTTCTCGAACTGGTCGAGCGGGTAGGCCCGGCAGACGTGGCGCATCTGCTCGTGGGTCAGCCACTCCTCACCGGCCTCGGCGAACGCCGCGAACAGGGTCTCGGCGATGTCGACCAGCGCGGGGTCGTCCACCACCGCCCCGCTGTCGCGGGCGAGCGCGGCGAACATGCGGCGGTAGGTGGCGAGCACCGCCTCCTCGGTGAGGGCCGAGTCGAGGGTGATCTCGTGGTTCGTCTCTGGCACGGGCCCTACCGTAAGGCTTCCGCGGGGCAACCCCGGCCCGCTCGGCCGCGGCGCCGCCCGCGCGAGGCGGAACCCGGCGTACTCCACGGCGCTTACCGCCACGCTACGGTGATTTCCGGCGAGAACCGAAAGCTGGTCTCTTCCCGGCAGTCTTCCCCGGACCCGGGACGGGCGGGCGGGAACCACGGCTGCGCCGCGGTCGTTCCATCGGCATTCAGGTCATTCAGGTCATACGGCACGGACAGTGGAGGAACGCGTGATATTCAAGCGGATGCTGGGAGCACTCGGAGTCGGTGCCCCCTCGGTGGACACCGTCCTCGCCGCCCATCGGGTGCAGCCTGGCGCGCCGCTGACCGGTGAGGTGAGGGTCAAGGCCGGGGAGTACGACGCCGACATCGAGTACGTGGCGCTGGGCCTGATCGCGCGGGTGGAGTCCGAGCGGACCGAGTCCGAGCGGATCGGCACCATGGAGTTCCTCCGCTCCGAGGTCGCCGGGCCCTTCCGGCTGCGCAAGAACGAGGATCGGGTCATCCCCTTCCAGCTCCCCACGCCGTGGGAGATGCCCGTCACCGAGATCCAGGGCCGGCGCCTGAACGGGATGGCCCTGGGCGTGCGCACCGAGCTGGCGATCGCCTCGGCGGTCGACAAGGGCGACCTGGACCCGCTGGACATCGTGCCGCTCGACTCCCAGGAGGCCGTGCTGCGCGCCTTCTCGGAGATGGGGTTCCGCTTCAGGAGCGCGGACCTGGAGGAGGGGTACATCCGCAACTCCAAGCAGGAGCTGCCGTTCTACCAGGAGATCGAGTTCTACCCGCCCAGCCACTACGCCGGGGGGATCAGTGAGATCGAGCTGACCTTCGTCACCACCGCCGCCGACCTGGACATCGTCCTGGAGGCCGACAAGCGCGCCGACTACCGCGGCCCGAGCAGGGACGTCTACAAGCGCTTCCGGGTGAGCCACCAGGACGCGGTGAAGCGCAACTGGGCCGCCGAGATCGACAAGTGGCTGGGCAGCATAGCCGGGCGTCCTCGCGGCTACAAGGGCTGACGTCCGGGGCCTCGCCGAACCGCGTGCAACAATTCGCAACTTTCCTGACAGAACGCAACAAGAGGACTACCGTCAAGGCACCGAATTCCCCCGCGGTGACGAGGTGACGGAGATGGCGACCTCCACAGCACGCATCGACGAGGCCAAGGGCATCCTCGCCGCCCGGCTCAGGGCACTGCGTGCCCGGGCCGGGCTGACCGGCCGGGCGCTGTCGGCGCGGACCGGCCTGGACCACACCAAGATCTCCAAGATCGAGAACGCCGTGCAGATGCCGAACCAGGCCGACATCCGGATCTGGTGCGAGGCGTGCGACGCCGACGAGCAGGTGGTCGATCTGATCGCGGCGGCCCAGAACATCGACGCCATGTACACCGACTGGCGCCGCCTGGAGGAGACCGGCCTCGGACACGTCCAGCGCTCCTTCCAGCCGCTGTACGACAAGACCCGCCAGTTCCGGGTCTGGCAGCACTCGGCGGTCCCCGGGCTGCTGCAGACCGCCGACTACGCGCGCGCGCACCTGCGCACCGTCATCGACTTCCGCGGCATCCCCGACGACCTCGACGCCGCGGTGGAGGCCCGGCTGAGGCAGCAGCGGGTGCTGCGAGGCGGCGCCAAGCGGTTCGCGTTCATCGTGGGGGAGCAGGCCCTGCGCACCCCGCTGGTGGACCCCGGGCGGATGGCGGCACAGCTCGACCGGCTGGCCGAGCTGACCTCCGGCGTGGCGAACGTGTCGTTCGGCGTCGTCCCGGCGACGGCCAGGCCGCCGCTCATGCCGCCGGAGAACTTCTGGATCTACGACGACGACCGGGTGCGGGTCGACACCGTACCCGGTCAGATCCAGCACCGGGCCCCGAGTGACGTCGCCGCCTACGAGAAGGCGTTCCAGGCCCTCAGCGGTGCCGCGGTGTACGGGAGCCAGGCCCGCGACCTGCTGCGCCGCGCCAAGGAGGAGCTGGACCGGGCGTGACGGCGCCCGGGAGCGCCCGCGTCCCGCGACGATGTCCCGCGACTGTGGCGCGCAACATCGCGCAACATCGTTGAAGCGGGCGTCCGGCGGTGCCTAGCCTCGCCATCGTGACCGTTGATCACCTGACCCATGACGAGCTCGCGTCGACCGCCGCCGAACTCCGGGCCCGGGAGCTGGCGGACATCCTCGCGCGATCCCACAACATCCCGGCCGACGTGCACCGGCTTCCCTCGGGGGAGGTGGTGGTCTCCGTCTACTACGGACTGGTGACCCGCCTCGACGCCCGAGGCCGCTTCTGGTGGGTCGTCCCGGCCTCCCCGGGCCGGGACCGGCCGCTGTGGACGAGCGCCGTCACCCCGGCCGTGGCGGCGCACCGGATCGCCCGCCACTACGGGGAGCTGCGCGACCGTCCGCTGCCCCACCTGATCCGGGACGGCTACCTGCTGGCGGACGTCCTGCTGGACCACCACGCCGCCGCCTCTCCGATCTGAATCGACCGACATCATCTCCGTCACTCATGGTGTGCAGATAACTACTGTATGTCATATATTCACGGGTTCAACCGGACATGGGGTAATCGTCTGGATCCTTTGAGTAACGTCTTCGGTGTGAGCCGAACGCGCCACGACTCGAAGGGGAGAAGACTCGTGATAAGCGTCCTGATCGCCGAAGACATGCACCTCGTCCGCGGGGCCGTGGCCGCACTGCTCTCCGCGGAACGGGACATCGAGGTCGTCGGCGAGGCCGGTCACGGCGACGAGGTGGTTCCCGAGTGCCTGCGCCACCGGCCGGACGTGGCGCTCATCGACATCGGCCTGCCGGGCACCGACGGCCTCACCGCGGCCCGGGAGATCGGCCGGCGGCTGCCCTCGTGCAGGACGGTGATCCTGACCGGCCTCGCCACCCCCTCCGCACTGCGGGCCGCGCTGGACGCGGGGGTGCACGGCTTCATCGTCAAGGACAGCCCGGCGGAGCAGCTCGCCGAGTGCGTGCGCCGGGTGGCCGCCGGTGAGCGGGTCGTCGACCCCGAACTGGCGGTGGCCGCCCTGAACGCCAGGAGCAACCCGCTCACCGAGCGGGAACTGGAGGTCCTGGAGGCCGCTGCGGAGGGCGCCCCGGTCGGTGAGATCGCCACCCGCCTCAGCCTCTCCGGCGGCACGGTACGCAACCATCTGGCGCGGATCCTCACCAAGGTCGGCGCCCGCACCCGCGTGGAGGCGGTCAGGGTCGCCTGGGAGTCCGGCTGGCTCCGCTCCGACGACCTCGCCGGACGCGAGCCGGTCCGCCGCCGCTCCTCCGGCTGACCGCCGTGCCCGCCGCCCGCTACCGGTCGTCCGGCGGACGCAGACCGGTGTGGGCGGCGAGGAAGGCCAGCATGTCGGCGGCCAGGCCGATGGCGCGGCCGGCCGCCCGGCCACCGTGGCCGACGCCGCTCTCGTGGCGCAGCAGGACGGGACGCGAACCCGAGGTGGCCCACTGCAGGGCCGCGCACATCTTACGCGCGTGCAGGGGGTCGACACGGGAGTCGCCGCCGAAGGTGGTCAGCAGCGTCGCGGGGTAGTCGACCCCGGCCGTCACCCGGTGGTAGGGGGAGTAGCCGAGCAGCCAGCCCAGCTGCTCGGGGTCGTCGGCCGAGCCGTACTCCGGACGCCAGGCGGGGCCGAGCCCCGACCGCTCGTAGCGGACCATGTCGAGCAGCGGGGCCGAGCAGACCGCGGCGGCGAACAGGTCGGGACGCTGGGTCAGCGCGGCGCCGACCAGCAGGCCGCCGTTCGACTCGCCGCAGGCGGCCAGCCGGTCGGGGGTGGTCCAGCCGTCGGTGACGAGCCGTTCGGCCGCGGCCGCGAAGTCGTCGAAGACGTTCTGCTTGCGCTCCAGCATGCCGTCGCGGTGCCAGGCCGCCCCCTCCTCGCCGCCTCCGCGCAGCTGGGCCAGGGCGAAGACCCCGCCCGCCTCGACCCAGGGCAGCACGTAGCTGGAGTACGACGGGGTCAGGGAGAGCCCGAAGCCGCCGTAGCCGTACAGGATCGCGGGCCGGGGCCCGGAACCCGGCCGGGCCAGCACGACCATCCGCACCGGCGTGCCGTCCGCCGAGGGGAAGACCACCTGGCGGGCCGTCAGCTCCGGCGTCTCGACCGCGCCGGGTGCGGCGGCCCACGGCGACGTCCGCCCGCTGCGCGTGTCGTAGCGGTGCACGCCGGGAGGCGTGACGCTGTCGGTGTAGGTGAACCAGACCTCGTGCCCGCCCTCCGGACGGGTGGTCATCCCCCCCGCCGTGCCCAGGCCGGGCAGCGGCACCTCACCGCGGCGCCGCCCGGTGGCCAGGTCGTGGACGCCGATCTCGCTGATCGCGTGCCGGGTCCGGCTCACCAGGAGCACCTGGCCGGCGACGGCGAACTCGCCGATCACCGCCTCCGGGTCCTCGCCGACCAGGTCGACCCAGTTCCCGGGCGTCGGACGCGCCGGGTCGGCCACGCACAACCGTCCCCGGGGCGCCCCCAGCGTGGTCAGCAGGTAGAGGCGCCCGTCACGGCCGACGGCCGCCGCCGTCACCGCGCCGAGACCCCGCTGCACCACCCGCAGGTCGGGACGCTCGGGGGAGGACGCGGACAGGTCGGCCAGCCAGAGGTCGTTGCCGCCGTCGCCCGCCGCCGACACCGTCAGCCAGCGCCCGTTGTGACTGATCTCCAGCCCCCAGGAGCGCTCCTCGCCCAGGACCACGACGTCGTCCTCGGCCGGGGTGCCGAGCCGGTGCAGCCGGACCCTGCGGTCGCGGACGTAGAAGAACGCCTTCCCGTCCGGCAGCCACGCCACCGGCGCGTACCGGCAGCGGTCGATCGGGCCGTCCACGACCCGCCCGGTGGCGACCTCCATGACCCGCAGCTGCGACCGTTCGTCCCCGTGCCGGGACAGCTGGTAGGCCAGCAGCCGTCCGTCCGGGGCGGGCTGCCACCGGTCGAGCGTGGTCAGCCCGTCCGCGTCGAGCCGTGCGGGGTCGACCAGTGCCCGCTCCACCCCGTCCGGGCCGACCGTGTAGAGCACCGGGTGCTCCTGGGCGGCCGTACGGCGCAGGAAGAAACGGCGTCCGCCCCGCCAGACCGGCGCGGAGACCGTCCCGGCGCCGGTCAGCTCGGCGACCCGGGCACGCCACGCGTCACGGCCGGGCAGCGCGGCGGCGTGGTCGCGCCACAGCTCGTCCTGGGCGGCCGACCAGCTCCGTGTGCCGGGACTGTCCGGGTCCTCCAGCCACCGGTACGGGTCCGGCACCGCATGGCCGTGCAGGTGGTCGACGATCGGGAGCCGCTCGGCGGGAGGGTAGATCAAGGCACCAGCTCCTGTGTGCTCGAAGGGTTCCAGTGACCGGCGAGGTCGGCGTACAGGGGGGAGGCGGTGAGCATCTCCTCGTGCGTGCCGAGCCGGACACTGGTGCCGTCCATGACCAGGACCCGCCGGGCGCGCAGCGCCGAGGTCAGGCGGTGCGCGACGACGAGGAGCGTGCCGCCGCGCTCGGCGAACGCCCGTTCCGCGCGGGCCTCGGCCGCCGGGTCCAGGTGGCACGTCGCCTCGTCGAGGATCACCAGCCTGGCCGGGGCCAGGTAGGCGCGGGCCAGGGCGACCAGCTGCCGTTCGGCCGGGGAGAGCAGGCCGGAGCCGATCTCGGCGTCGTAGCCGCCCAGCCGCTCCACCAGGTCGCTCAGCCCGACCGCCGCCACCGCCTCGTCCACCGCCTCACGCGGGGCACGGGCGAGGTAGGTCAGGTTCGCCAGGAGGGTGCCGCGGAAGACGTACGCCTCCTGGGGGATCAGCACCCGGTCGGCCGGATCGAGCCGGTCGGCGGGCACCCCGCCCACCAGGACCAGCCCGGAGTCCGGCCGCAGCACACCGCTCAGCAGCGCGGCCAGCGTGGACTTGCCGATGCCGCTGGGCCCCACCACGGCGATGTGGTCCCCCTCGGGGACGGACAGGTCGAGGCGGTCGATCACCGGCTCGGCGTGCGGCCCGTAGGCGAACGTCACCCCCCGCAGCTCGGCGCCGCCGTCCAGGGCGGGGACACGCCGGCGGGCCGCGGGCAGCGGGCCGTCGTCCCGCAGGAGACGGTCGAGCGCCACCTTCAGCCGGACCCCGTTGATCCCCAGCCCCTCCACCAGGTCGTCCAGCGCGGGAGCCAGCGACTGCGTGACGTACACCAGGGCACCGAGGATCACGCCGGGACCGGCGCCGCGGCCGATCAGCCACGGTGTCCCGATCAGTACGAGCAGCACCGGCAACCGGCCGCCCACCGCCAGTGACAGGGTGCGCAACGCGGTCACCCGGGCCAGCGACCGGGCCGCGCGGGCCTGCTCCGCCACCCGCAGGCCGACGCCGGCGGCCACCCGCTCCTCGGCCCGGCAGGCGGCGATGTCGCGCAGCCCGCCGGCCATGCCGGTCAACTCCTCGGCGGTGCGCTCGTCGGCCAGGATGAAGTCCCGCTGCCGCCGGGCCAGGGCCCGCAGCGACAGCAGGAACAGGCCCAGCCCCGCGGCGAAGGGAGGCAGCACCAGCGCCAGCACCTCGGGGACCAGGGCCACCAGCCCGAGCGCGACGCTCACCACCGTGAAGGCGAACGACCTGACCACGGTGATGACCGAGGCGAGGGCGTCGCGGGCCAGCTCGACCTGGAGGTTGGACCGGGCCACCGCCGCCGGGCCCGCCCCCCGCCCGGACGCGGCCGAGCCGCGCAGCGCGCCGTCGACGACGCGGGCCAGCAGGTCCTCACGGAACGGTTCCACGATCGCGGCGACGGCCATCACCACCTGCCGCGCGCCGGCCGCCGCCAGCAGCCAGGTACCGCCGAGCACGGCCAGCCAGGCGAACCCGGTGACCGGCCGCCCCGCGGCGAAGCCGTCGTCGACGGCCCGCGCCACGGCGAGGCCGGCGACCAGCGCGGGCGCGGTCTCCGCGGCGGACCAGGCGCCGAGTCTGACCAGCTGGTACGGGTCGCGCCGCAGCGCCCGCCGGACGGGGCGGTCCACGCGGTCGCCCACGCGGTCGCCTACGCGGTCGCCCACGCGGGCACGCACCGGCTCGCTGCGGTGACGCCCCGCGCGGGCACGTGCCGAGTCGTTCCGGTGACGGCCCGGCGGGCGGTTCACGGGATCATCCGGGCGGTCCGCGAAGCCGTCCGGGCGGTTCGCGAAGCCGTTCAAGCGGTTCGCGCGGTCGTCCGGAACCCGGCTCACGGGGCGGCCACCTGGAAGACGGCGCGGTAGCCGGGGTCGGACCACAGGTCCCGGTGGCTGCCGAAGGCGCGCACCCGCCCTGCGTCCAGCCAGATCACCCGGTCGGCCGCCGCCGCGGTCGCGGCCCGGTGGGTCACGATCAGGCGCGTCCGGTCGCGCAGCTCGCCGGTGAGCGCGGCGGCGACCTGGCATTCGGTGGCGGTGTCGAGGCTGGAGGTGGCGTCGTCGAGGATCAGCAGCCGCCGTCCCTGCGCGAACGCGCGGGCCAGACCGAGCCGCTGCCGCTCCCCCCCGGACATGGGCGCCCGGGCCAGCGGCGTGTCGTACCCCAGCGGGAGGCGCCGCACGAACGTGTCGGCCCGTGCCGCCCGCGCGGCGGCCCGCACCGCCTCCCCGGACGCGCCGGCCCCGAAGGCGATCGCGTCGCCGACGGTGCCCCCGAGCAGCACCGGGCGTTCGAACGCGTATCCGACGGCCTCGCGCAGGGCCGAGGGGGACAGCTCGGGCAGCGGGACGCCGTCCAGGCTGACCGTCCCGCGCTCCGGGTCGACCAGGCGGCCGGCCAGCGCGGCGAGCAGCGACTTGCCGGAGCCGGAGCGGCCGACCACGGCCACCGCCCGGCCGCCCGGGACGAACACGTCGATCCCGTCCAGCACCCCCGCGCCGACCCCGCGCAGCTCCAGGTCGCCGGGCCCGTGGGGCAGCGACCGCGTGCCGTGGTCGCGAGAGGGCTCGGCGGTCAGCTCCGCGACCCGCGCGGCGGCGGCGCGTGCCCGCGCCAGGCGGCCGACGTGCCCCAGGGCCGAGCCGAGGCCCGCGCCGAGCACCACGTACCGGGCGGCGGCGTACAGTTCCCCGGCCGTCAGGTCGCCGGAGGTCAGCCGCAGCCCGCCCATCGCGAGCACAGCCACCTCCAGCAGCGGCACCACGGCACCCGCCTGCACGCCGGCCCGCGCGTTGGCCCGCCACATCTCCATGGCGTGCCGGCGCAACCTCGGCAGCGCGGACAGCACCCGGGCCCTCTCCCGGTCGGCGGTGCCGGCCGCGGCGATCGTACGGGCGCCGGCGAGCGCGTCGACCAGGCGGGCGGCGATGTCGCCCTGCGCCTCCTGGTAGCCGCCGGCGATCGAGGTGCTCGCGGTCAGGAAGGCTCGCAGCACGAGTGCGATGACGGTGATCCCGGCGACCAGCGTCGCGGTCAGCCAGGGATCGATGAGGGTCAGCGCGAGCACACCGCCGGCGGTGGGGATGAGCAGCGCGGCGCCGGTGACGACCGCCTCGGGGGCACGGCCGATCTCCTCGGTGTTCAGGGTCGTCCTGATGACCAGCTCCCCCTCGGGGAACCTGCGGGTGATCGCCGGCCCGACGCCGAGGATGTGCCGTACGACCCGCTCCCGCAGCCACGCCGAGGAGCGCGCGCCGCTCGCCCCCGAGGCCCAGACGCCCAGGGCGTCACAGGCCACGGCCAGGGTGACGACGGTGGCGCAGATGAGCGGCCAGACCGTCGCCCCGGGCCCGCCGGCCACCAGCTCGTCGACGGCCCGGCCCAGCGCGAACGGGAGCGCCAGCTCGGCGGCCGCGCCGAGGACGGAGGCGACCGCGAGGACCGCCGGCCAGGCGCCACCGCGCCGTACGGCCTCGGTCACCAGCCGGTCGGCTGCCCGCACGGTCCCTCCTTCAGCGGAAACGGGGTGTGCCCGGGACAGCCGTCGCCGGCTGTCCCGGGCACCGCTCCTCGACTAGTGGCAGAGCAGCAGGCTCAGGTTGCTGGGCTTGGCCGAGGCGCAGCCCAGGACGGTGAGCGTGCTGCCACCGCCGTGGCCGCCGTAGCCGCCGGGGGTCTCCAGGGTCTGCAGGTCGAGAAGAACCATGTCGTTACCTCACTTCTTGACTTCTTGGGGAACCGCTATGGGGGAGGAGGTGCCGCCGGCCGTCAGTGGCAGAGCAGCAGGCTCAGGTTGCTGGGCTTGGCCGAGGCGCAGCCCAGGACGGTGAGCGTGCTGCCACCGCCGCCGTGGCCGCCGCTGGGGGTCTCCAGGGTCTGCAGGTCGAGAAGAACCATGTCGTTACACCTCCTTCGAGGAGTCGCAGGTACGGGACCGCGCGGCGGATCCGTGCACGGGCCGCGCCGTCGCGCGGGAGCCCGTGCCGCCGGGCGGTTCGAGGAAGGGGAGGAACACCGGCCGGTCGTGCAGCACGGTGCTCATCGCGAACAGGACTCCGGCCGTGCCGGTCGCGAAGTCCATGGAGAGCCGGAGCAACTGGTCACCGGGGAAGGCCAGCCCGCCGCCGTAGGGCAGGGCGTGCCAGTCGAGCCCGCGGAGCTGCTCGGCGGAGTCCGTGCCCAGGTCCGTGCCCAGGGCTGCGTCCGGGGCTGTGCCCGGGTCCGTGCCCGGGTCCGTGCCCGGGGCAGTGTGCGACTCCGTGCCCGGGGTGTGCGACGGGGTGCCCAGCCCCGACCCGAGGGCGGCGATCATGCCGCTCCGGCCGGTGAACAGGCCGGACTGCACGAAGTAGCGTCCTCGGGTGACGAGGCGGCAGCCGTCGAGTGCCTCCCGGAAGCGGTCGTCGTCGCGGTGGAGCAGGTAGCGGGCCAGGACGAGCCCGATGCCCGCGGACCCCTCGTCCAGGTAGGGCAGCGTGCGCCAGCCCTGGGTGACCTGGAGCGAACCGTCCTCGCCGGTGACGCACCGCCGCAGGTCCTGCCGGAGCGCCACGGCCGCCCGGTCGAGCAGCCCCGTGTCGCCCGTCCGCTCGTAGGCGTGCAGGAAGAGCAGCGCCGGCCCCGACGACCCGTACATCAGCCCGGCCCTCGGATGGGTGCCGCCGCTGGTCTCCGGGACGTCGTCCGGGCCGCCCAGCCGGCCGGAGCAGATGTCGGCGATCCGCAGCCCGGTCTCGGTGAAGGACCGTTCACCGGTCGTGCCGCCGAGGTGGAGCAGGTTCAGGCCGATCCCCGCCAGGCCGCCGAACAGGCCGAGCCCCAGCGTCTCCCACCTCTCGCGCAGGCACACCTCGACGATGTCGACGGCGTCCTGGCGGTGCCCGAGCAGGTCCAGCACGTGGGCCACGCCGTGCAGCCCGTCGTAGAACCCGATCCGGGTCCCGGCGTCGGGGGACAGTGCCCTGCGGCGCAGCCAGTCCTCCCCCTCGGGGAGACGCTCGGCGCCGCACCGCTCCAACGTGTAGAGCACGCCCGCCGCCCCGTACGCGAAGCAGAGGCCGCCGCCGGGCTCGAACTGGGCGACGTCACCGGGGAAGAGCCGGTCGTCGCGGCCGGGGGTGGCGCTCGCCAGGACGGCCCGTACCATCGCCTCCCTGAGCCGCGGCCAGTCGTCGCGACCGGGTCTGGGGAGCGGCGCGGGCCGCACCGGGTCCGGGCCCGTGACGACCCGGACCGCCTCGCCGACCACCTCGGGCGGCACCGGGAAGGTCTCGGTGATCAGCCGGGCCAGCCGGGTCACCTTGGCCCGGTCGAGCGGCAGCATGATGGTGAGCTGCGGGGCGAACAGCCCCAGGCACAGGCAGCCCAGGGCGTAGGCGTCGACGTCGGTGCCCCGCCGGTCGGCCGGCGCGCCGAACGCCGGATGGGCCAGGGCCGCCCGGCCGCCGTCCGTGGTGAGGGTCGCCACCTCGTAGTCGATCAGGACCGGGCGGCCGCCCTCGGTGAGGAGGATGTTGTTGGGGTGCAGGTCGCCGAAGACGACCCCGCGGCCGTGCAGCGACTCGACGGCCCGCCGCACCTTGGGCAGCACGTCGAGCACCCACGCGGTGTAGTCGGCCAGGGCCGCCTCGTCGCAGTCCGCGCGGGTCAGCGGGTAGCGCCGCACGAGCTGCCGCTGCAGCGGGTCGCCGTCGACGAACTCCTCGACCAGGAAGTGGTGGCCGCCCAGGGTGAAGTAGTCGATCAGCGCGGGCACCGCGTCCAGTCCGGCCAGCCGCGCCAGCATGTCCCGCTCGTGCGCCAGCCGCGCCACCGCGTCCCGGCCGGCGGCGTCGAGCCCGGCGTGCGGGCGCGCCTCCTTCAGCACCACCCGCGTCCCGGTGCGCACGTCCTGCGCGAGGTAGACGCCGCCGCCGTTGGAGAACTGCATGACGCTCTCGATCCGGTACGGCAGGCCCTCGGTGGTGACCGCGTTGCGGGCGGCCAGGTGCGGTTCGAGGAAGGGGGGCAGGGTCACCCAGGACGGCACGGAGAAGGCCGGCCCGCGGACGTCGGGGACCAGTCGCCCGTCGCCGTCCTCGACGGCCAGCACCGGATCGCCGTTCTCCCCCGGGCAGTGCCGGGCCGCGAAGCCGCCGTACCGGACGAACAGCGGCCCGTCGCCGTAACGGAGGTCGCTGAGGATGTAGGGTCCTTCGACGCCGCGGAGAAGCTCGTCGAGCTCCTTCAGCGTCAGCTCCAGCTGCGCCTCGTCCACCGGGTAGAGCGTCACCAGCTTGCCGCTGGAGCCGCGGGGGGCCGCCTTGGAGTTCAGCATGGTCATCACGGGGAGGCTGCGCAGGAACTTGAACGCGATGCCGCGGGGGACGCAGTAGTCCCACACCGTCTCCAGGGCTCGCTCGGCGTCCGCGGCGCACGCGGACACGTGGACCTTCCACCCCTGGGCGGGCGTTCCGCCGGACACCGGCGCGTAGTGGAGCCAGGTGTCGGTCACCCGGTGCTCCCACCCCTGCGGGACGTCCCGGGTCGCGAGCGCGAAGTCGGGGTGGTCCCCCCGGCGGCCGTCAAGCGTGTCGTAAAAGAGCGGATCCGCCAGGCAATACAGCTCGTACTGGTCATCCACGGCATTCTCCCTGCTGTCTTCCAGAAGAGAGAATTTCGGATAACCCGACGATCCACTAGTTACAAGTTAAACGACTCACCCGTGCGAAACGCACAAGGCGTCCCATTAAACGGCGGACCACCTGCGCTTTCCCAGTAGACGCGAAAAACCTTCGGAATGGTTCACGGGCACCTCGGCGATCAGCGTGAACCATCCGTCCGTGCCGTCCGACACCTGGACCGTGCCGCCCAACTCGCCCACGCGGTGGCGGAGGTTGTCCAGGCCACTGCCACTGCCCGTGCCGACCGGATCCCGGCGCGGGGCCCCGTCGTTGACCACGGTCAGTCGCAGCCCGCCGCCGCACTCGACCAGCTCGATCGCGCACCTCGTCGCCCTGCTGTGGCGCAGCACGTTCGTGATCCCCTCGCGGACCACGGTGCCCAGCGCGGCGCTCACCTCGCCGGGCAGGTCCGCCACCTCCATCCGCACCGAGCAGTAGGCTCCGAAGCCCCTCAGCAGCACCCGGGCCCGCTCGGCCTCCGCGGGCAGCGACAGCCCCCGGTAGGCCGCCGACACGTTCCGCACCGCCCGCGTCGCCTGCCGTACGGCCTGGAGCACCTCCTCCAGTTCCCCGTGCAGCCGCGCGTCGCCGTCCGCGTGCCGGCGGGCCAGCTCGCCCTTGACGGAGGCCAGCCAGAGCCAGTGCCCCACGATGTCGTGCATGTCGCGGGCGAACCCCTCGCGCACCCCGGCCACCACCCGTTCCCGCTCGGCGCGCAGGCGCCTGACCCGCACCGCGAGGACGAGCGTGGTGCTCAGCGAGAGCAGGAGGGTTCCGGCGGCCACCGCCCCGACGACGTTCATCTGGTACGGCATCGAGTGCCTTTCGTGAGGGGAACGGGATGCCCAGCAATACCCTCGGAAAAGATCAGTAGTCAAACCGGGTCCGGTCGCCGGCGATGGTGTGCGAGGTATTGGAGAATGGTGGGGTTTAGTAAGTAAATATAGTGATATATCGCCCTAAGTTGATCTTGCATAGCTTTAGAGAGGAAAGGCGGATGATGTCGGAAGAATCGGGTGTCTGGGAGATCCGGCTGGGCGTGTACGCCACCCGGCAGCAGGCCGAGGACGTCAAGGAACGCATCATCGAGCTGCTGTGCCCGGATCCGCACCACGCTCCATCGTGCCCCGTCCCGTGGTCGGTGTCGATGTTCCATCGCCTGGACCCCGGCGAGCAGGATGCCTACGCGGCGCTGGCCGAGCAGGCCCGCATCGAGAGCCGGACACGCCCGTGACGCGACGGGACGTCGGCGATGGGACGTCCCGGCAGGGAGCTCTTCCCGGCGGGCGGGCGGGACGGGTCCGGCACCCGCCCCCGCCGTCAGAGAAGTCCGAGCGGAACCGGGAAAAGCAGGTAGGCCCCGGCCACCAGGCTGGCGCCCGCCACCAGCAGGAACAGGAACACCCAGAAGCCGCCGGGCAGGAAGGTCAGCCGGGCGAGCTGGTCGGCGTCGGAGTTGCCCGCCTGGCCGTACCGGCGCTTGCGCTGCAGCTCGATGATCGGCCGGACGCCGCCGAACAGCAGGAACCACACGGCCAGGTGGGCGAGGACCGCGTCCATGTCGGGTGCGGCGTACCAGGTGAAGGCGGTGATCGCCCCCCCGGTGGCCAGCAGGCTCACCACGCCGAACAGGTTGCGGATCAGCAGCAGCATGCAGCACAGCAGCACGACCACGATCGTGATGAGGATCGCCACGTAACCGGCGGAGGTCAGCCACGCACCGCCCAGCCCGAGCAGGGACGGCGCGACGTATCCGGCCGCGGCGGTCATGATCATGCCCGGCCCGGTGGGCCTGCCGCGGGTCAGGGTCACGCCGGAGGTGTCGGAGTGCAGCCGGATGCCCTCCAGCTTGCGCCGGGTGAGCACCGCCACCAGCGCGTGCCCGCCCTCGTGGGCGATGGTGATCAGGCCCCGTGACAGCTGCCACGAGGTGGACCACGACACCACGCCCAGCGCGACCAGCGCGGACAACAGCACGACCCAGGGGGACGGCTCAGGACGGGCTGTGGCCAGAGTCACCCAGAACTCGGACAACGGTCACTTCTCCTTCTCGGCGTCGGAGCAAAGCGTCCCATGAGCGCCGGTGTGCTGGCGATAAAGTCCGGCCGGCCGGATGAGCGGCGGAGGGGGCAGGCGAGGGTGCCCGCCCGGCCGCGCCGGCCGGCTCGCCGTCGCGCTGGGGAACACCGGCGCACAACTGGGGGAACACCGAGGTCCGCACTGAGGGTGCCGCCGGTCCTGGGCTGGGACAATGCCGACAATAAGTGCAATCTCCCCTCCCGTTACACTCAATCGCCAGCACATTGACGAGCGGGAGAAAGCACGTGAAAGAGCAGCACAACGCCGAGATCATCCAGGCGTTCTACGAGGCCTTCGCGCGGCGGGACGCCGACGCCATGGAGCGCTGCTACCACCCCGACGTCACCTTCAGTGACCCGGTCTTCCAGCACCTCGCGGGCCGCGCCACGGTGATGGCGATGTGGCGCATGCTCATGGGCCGCAGCACCGACCTCCAGGTCGACGCCCGCGACATCGCCGCCCGCCGCCACGACGGCACCGCGCACTGGACCGCCCACTACACCTTCAGCCGGACGGGCCGGAAGGTCGTCAACGAGATCGACTCCTTCTTCCGCTTCGAGGACGGCCTGATCGTCCGGCACCGCGACCACTTCGACCTCGGGCGCTGGTCCCGGATGGCCGTCGGCCGGACGGCCGGGCGCCTGTTCGGCTGGACACCGATGTTCAAGGCGAAGATCCGGGGTACTGCAATGCAGTCGTTGCAGGAGTTCATGAGCGCCTGACAAGGAGACACCGGTGACCGACCGGCGAGTGCGCGGCCTGCGCAGCCTCGTACGCGGACGTTCCGCCAGCGGGCAGGACTCCCCAGAACGGTCGATGGACCCCCGCTCCGCGGACGGTGGGAAGCCCGAGCCGCGCTCGCGCGTCATCGACAACGCCATCTACGTCGGCGGGCGGCGCACCGCCACCCCCGGGTCGCTGCCCGAGGCGTTCGAGTGCCTGAAGAACACCCCCGACAGCATGGCCTGGATCGGCTTCTACCGGCCGGAGGACGCGGTCATCCTCAACGTGGCCGAGGAGTTCGACCTGCACGAGCTCGCGGTCGAGGACGCCATCGTCGCCCACCAGCGGCCCAAGGCCGACCGCTACGGCGACACGCTGTTCGTGGTGCTCCGCCCGGCCCGCTACCTCGACGACGTCGAGGAGGTCGACTTCGGCGAACTGCACGTCTTCGTCGGCCAGAACTTCGTGATCACCGTACGGCACAGCGAGGCCCCCGACCTGTCCCAGGTCCGCCGTCGGATGGAGCACGACCCCGACCTGCTCGCCCAGGGCCCGCAGGCGGTGCTGTACGCCATCGTCGACGCCGTCGTGGACGGTTACGCCCCCGTCGTCGCCGGTCTGCAGAACGACATCGACGAGATCGAGGTCCAGGTCTTCGGCAACGAGCCGGGCGTCTCCCGGCGGATCTACGAGCTCTCCCGTGAGGTGATCGAGTTCCAGCGGGCCACCCAGCCGCTCCTGGGGATGATCGAGGGCCTGATCGCGGGAGCGCCGAAGTACGGCGTCGACGAGGAACTGCGGCGCTACCTGCGTGACGTCGCCGACCACGCGATCACCGTCGCGGAGCGGGTGAGCGGCTTCCGTCAGATGCTCCACGACATCCTGGTGGTCAACTCGACCATGGTCGCCCAGGCGCAGAACGAGCACATGACCAGGCTCACCGAGGTGAGCAACGCCCAGAACGAGGAGGTCAAACGCATCTCGGCCTGGGCCGCCATCCTGTTCGCCCCCACCCTCGTCGGCACCATCTACGGCATGAACTTCGACGTCATGCCGGAGATCCACTGGTCATGGGGCTATCCCTTCGCCATCCTGCTGATGGGCGGGGTCTGCCTCACCCTCTACCTGGTCTTCAAACGCCGCGACTGGCTCTGAACCCCGGCCGCCGGGCCCGAAACCCGGCTGCCGGACATCGGGCCTTCACGGTGCGGCCGGGCGGGGCCGGGCCGGCTTCCCCATGTTGCCTGCGAACTCGCCCGCGTCGGGCGGCGTCTCGTTAGTGTGATCACCATACGGTGGACATGTCCCGACTTTTTGATGGGTCAGGCCGGTGTCCTCACCGGATCAGATGTCGTATGAGGAGTGACGGATGACGGACGTGTCAGTGATTCGGCCCAGTGAACTGGGCCCGTCGGAGATCGACGCGTGGCGCGAGATGCAGCGGGCACAGCCGCACCTGGCGAACCCTTTCCTGAGCCCCGAGTTCACCATCGGGATGGGGGAGGTCTCCGGTCGTGTGCGGGTCGCGGTCATCCAGGACGGGGAGGGCATCGTCGGGTTCTTCCCGTACGAGGAGCGTTCCGGCGTGGCCACGGCCGTCGGCGCGTGGGTGTCGCTGTGCCAGGGGCTGATCCACCGCCCCGGCGCCGACTTCGATCTGGAAGCCCTGATGAAGGCCTGCGGGCTGCACGTGTGGGAGTTCGGCTGCCTGGTGGTCGAGCAGCCGTGGTTCGGGCCGTTCACGACGGTCAGCCACGACGCCGCCGTCATGGACCTGTCCGACGGTTACCCGGCCTACATCGACCGGCTGACCAAGAGGTCGCCGAAGTTCATGAAGACCATGCGGTACAAGGAGCGCAAGCTCGGCCGGGAGGCCGGTGAGGTGTCCTTCGTCTTCGCCGAGAAGTCCGAGGACCAGCTCCGGCTGGTCCGGGAGTGGAAGTCCGCGCAGTACGCCCGCATGGGCCGCGCCGACCGCTTCGGTAAGACGTGGGTGGTCAGGCTCGTCGAACGGCTGCACGCCATCGACACGAAGGACTTCGGCGGCGTGCTCTCCGTGCTGTACGCCGGGGGCAAGCCGGTCGCGGGGCATTTCGGACTGCGTTCCGACTCGGTCCTGGTCAACTGGTTCCCCGCCTACGACCCCGCCTACGGCAAGTACTCGCCCGGCATCATCCAGCACTTCCACATGGCCGACGAGGGAGCCAAGATCGGGATCAATTCGATCGACCTCAGCGTCGCCACCGGCTACGAGTACAAGAGACTGCTGAGCAGCAGGAACGTTCCGGTCGGCGAAGGCATCGTGCGCAGGCGCACCGGGCGTGCCGCCGCCCACTGGGCCCGCACCGAGCCGGTCCGCCGCGTGCGTCAACGCATCCTCGACAGTCCTCGCCTGTACAGCCTGGCCGACCGCACCCTGCAGTGGTACGGCCAGCGCCGCAGCGGCAAGCCCGCCGAGTGACCGCGCCGCCCGGATCCCGCTCCTGATCCCGGCACCCGCCCGGCCACCCGGCGGGGCGGTGCGATCCCGGACGGGTCAGCCGAGCAGCTTGCGGGCCGCCGCCTCGATCTCCGCCTCCGACAGCAGCACGTGCTTGGCCGCGTCGCCCAGCGGGATGAAGCTGTCGGCCGAGGTCACCCGGGCGACCCGGCCGGTGAAGCCCGCGTCGAGCAGTTCGGCGACGATGCCCTCGGAGACGCCTCCGGTGCGGCGGGTCTCGTCGGCGATCAGCACGTTGCCGGTCAGCTCCGCGGCGCGCAGCAGGTCGTCCACCGGCAGGGGGGACAGCCAGCGCAGGTCGAGCACCCGGCAGCTGTGCCCCTCGGCGGTGAGCCTGACCGCGGCGCGCAGGCTCATCCGCAGGCCGTTGCCGAAGGTCACGATGGTCAGGTCGCGGCCGTCCCCGTAGCTGCGGGCCCGCCCGATCGGGACGTGCGTCTCCGCCCAGCGGGCCGGGGGGACGTACGGTGCGAGCCAGCCGTTGTCGCCATCCTCGAACATGTCGCGGGTGTTGTACAGGGCGATGGGCTCCAGGAAGACGCACACGCTGCCGTCGGCGCGGGCGGCGGCCAGGCATGTGCGCAGCATCGAGGCGGCGTCGTCGGGCCTGGCGGGGGAGGCCACCACCAGGCCGGGGATGTCGCGCAGCGCGGCGACGGAGTTGTCGTTGTGGAAGTGGCCGCCGAAACCCTTCTGGTAGGCGTAGGAGGCCACGCGCACCACCATCGGGTTGCGGAAGGCGCCCCGGGAGAAGAACGAGAGCGTCGCACCTTCGCCGCGGATCTGGTCGAGCGCGTTGTGCAGGTAGGCCAGGTACTGGATCTCGGGCACCGGCAGCAGACCGGAGACCCCCGCGCCGAGAGCCAGGCCGAGCACGGCCTGCTCGTCGAGGTGGGTGTCGAACACCCGGCTCAGCCCGAAGCGCTTCTGCAGGCCCCGGGTGACGCCGTAGACGCCGCCCTTGCGCGCGACGTCCTCCCCGAAGACCAGCATGTCCGGGTGGGCGGCCAGCGCGTCGGCGAGGGTGCGGTTGACGGCTTGGGAGAGGGTGAGCGGCCCCTCCTGCTCGGGCAGCCGCTCGGCGAACACCCGCGCGCGCGACCCGGAGACCACCGCGGCGGACACGGCGACGGCCTCGGGCCTGCGGGGGGCCAGCGGCTCCATGATGTCGACGGCGGAGACCAACCTCGGCCGCCGCGAACTCTCCAGGGCCATCTTGAACAGGTGCTCGCGGGTCGTCTCGTAGCGGAGCAGCACCTCGTCGGGGGTGGTCAGTCCGGCCTCGACGAGCAGCCGGGCGGTCGCGACGAGCGGGTCGCGCTCCAGGTCGGCGTTGATCTCACGCCTGGTCCGGTAGGACGACTCCACGTCGGAGCCCGCGTGCCCCATCAGCCGGACGGTGCCGACGCGCAGCAGGACCGGGGCGCGGTGCGTGCGGACGTGCTCCACGGCGGCCAGGGCGGTGTCGTACACGTCGGGGAGGTCGCAGCCGTCGGCCTCGAAGTAGCACAGCAGCGGATGGTGGGAGGACTCCACCCAGCCGTTCGGGGTGCGCACGCTGATGCCGAGCCCGTTGTCCTCGCAGACGAACAGGATCGGCAGCGCCAGCCCCTGGTGGGAGCCGTAGGCGGCGGTGTTGAAGCCGGTCAGGGCACTGGCGTGGTTGACCGAGGCGTCACCGAGGCTGCAGACCGCGACGGCGTCGGCCGGCCACGGGCCCGGCACGCCGAGCCGGCGGACGCGCTCGATGGCGAAGGCCACGCCCACCGCGCGCGGCAGGTGGCTGGCGATGGTGGAGGTCTGCGGGATCACCGCCAGGTCGGGGTGGCCGAAGACCTTGTGCCGCCCGCCCGCGATCGGTTCCTCGGCCGCGGCGGTCAGGCCGAGCAGCACGTCGCGCAGCCCCTCCTCGGGCAGCCGCCCCGCCATCGCGGACCGGGTCAGGTAGAAGGCGCCCGAGCGGTAGTGCAGCAGCGCGGGGTCGGTGGTGCGCAGCACGGAGGCGATCGCGGCGTTGCCCTCGTGCCCGGCCGATCCGATGGTGTAGAAGCCCTGGCCCTGCTCACGCAGCCAGCGGGCGGTGACGTCGAGAAGCCGGCTGCCCAACTGGAACTCGAACAGCTCCCGGCAGCGGGCCCCCGTCAGGCCCGTGCCCTCTCGAACGGGCAGGGAGGGATCGCGCGGCGCCCCGGGAGACAGGGCGGTCACGGCCTCGGTGAAGTGGGTTTCAACAGTGTCGCGCGCCACAGCTCGATTATGTCCCTCCGGATGGATCCCGTCCGGACCTTGACGGGTTTGGTGTCACCGAGTCAACGGTCCGGTGCCGTCCAGGACGTCCTGCCCTTCCGGTAACACCATATAGATCCGAAAACCGGGCAGCTTCCCGCCGCACCGGTATTTCCTCCCCGCGCCATGCGCGTCCAGCCCAGGGGAACTCACCCGGCGGGTGGCGCCACTTGTTCTCCTTGTTCTCCGCCCGTTTTCGTACCGTCCCCCTTTCGGAGAGTGGCTTTGCCGTCCGCGGGGGCGGCGGCTGTCAGCATCGTCGGAGAACCGCGGTCGATCATTCGAACGGAGACGTACATGCTCGAAAAACTGATCCTGGCCGGTCTGGTGGCGGTCGCTCCGGCGGCGGTGCCCGTCACGTCACCGCCCGCGGTCACGGGTGCGCCGTGCCCGCCCTGGTCGCCCTGCGCGGCGGTGAACTGCGGCCCCGGGCGGATCTGTGTGCCGTCGCCCAAACAGTGCATCACCACGCCCTGCCCGCAGTACGAGTGCGTCGAACCGCGGCCGGCCGCGCGGCCGCTGCCCCCCTCCCGGCCGCTGCCGCATCCTTGGCCGTTGCCCCGCCCTTGGCCGCTGCCGGCGGAGACGGGGAACGTTCCGCTCGCGTGACTCCCGGAGCGCGTCCGGGGGCCGCCACCCGGTTGTTCTTCACTGCGACCGGGCTTATATCTATATATCCGATATATAACGGCAAGTCCGCTGGATCGTGAAGTCCGGGATCGCCGGATCCGGTCCGGACCCGATCCTTGGACGAACCGTCGCCCGCCGCGCTGCTTTTCCTTTTCCGGTGTCCCGATCACAGTGTGATCCCGCCTGGCCCTTTCCTCGGCTTGACCGCCCGCCGCCGTCACCGGGCTTTGCGGCATCGGGGAACCGGATTCACCGGCGGACGTCCGGAGCCGCCGGCGGGGCACCCGGGACGCCGATCCCCCCGCACCGTCTTTGCCGGTGCCAGCCGTAAAACGAGGGAAGTCTTGTGAAAGGCCGTCTGGCACGACAGGTGGATCAGAGAAGTATGGAGGTGAGCGCCGCGGGAGAGGAGCCGCAATGCGAGTACAGGACGACGAACGGCCGGTGGTGGTCGGATTCGACGGGTCGCCGGAGAGCCGGCGGGCTCTGCGCTGGGGCGCCGACGAGGCCCGGCTGAGGTTCCTCCCGCTGGTCGTCTGTCATGCCTGGCAGTGGCCCTACCACCTGGTCTCCATCACTCCCGGTGCCCCGGAGATCATGGAGCGCGTGGGCCGGCACGTCCTCGACACCGGCCTGGCCATGGCGCAGGACTTCGCGTCCCGGAGCCCGGTGCGGGGACGGCTGGTGGAGGGGTCGGCTGCGGGTGCCCTGGTGGGGGCGTCGGGTTCCGCGGAGATGGTCGTCATCGGACCACGCGGGGCGGGCGGGTTCCAGGAGTTGCGGATCGGCGCCACCACCGCCCAGCTCGTCGCGCACGCCCACTGCCCGGTCGCCGTCGTCAGGGAGCCGGTCCACCCGCGCGCGGACCGCGTGACGATCGGCGTGGACGGCGGGAACCTGGACCCGGCCGACCTCGGTCTCGCTTTCGAGGAGGCGAGACTGCGCAGGGCGGCGCTGCTGGTGATCTGCCTCTGCCCCGAGGGTACGGAGGACACCCGCCGGGCGGCCGTGCGCTTCCACACCAACCTCGGGGTGTGGGAGGAGAAGTACCCCCAGGTGAACGTGGAGACCGTCGTCGAGACGCGTCCGCATCCGGAGGTGCTGCGTCACGCGGCGGACCGCTCGGACCTGCTGATCGTCCCGAACCGGGAACGCGACGACCCGGCCGCCCTGCCCATCGGCCCGGTCTGCCAGGCGCTGTTGCGGGAGGCGCCGTGCACGCTCGTGGTCACCCCGTCGCACGTCCCGCCCATGGCCGGGCGATGAGTCATGTTAGCAATTATTAACTCTGGACGGAGGCCAGTGCCGCACGTGCCATGCCCCGCAGCAGTTCGGCCATCGCCGCGGGCGGCAGTTCGCCCGCGCTGTGCGGGGTGGAGTTGAGCAGCCCGAAGACGGCGTGCGTCGCGGCCCGCAACCGGGGCGGCGGGCAGCCCGGGTAGAGCTCGCTCAGCACGGTCACCCACTCCTCGACGTAGAGCCGTTGCAGCCGGCGGATCCGCCGCCGGGCCGGCTCGGGGACGCTGCCCAGTTCGCGGTCGTGCACCGTGATCAGTGCGGGATGGCCGAGCGCGAACTCGACATGCCCCTCCAGCAGGGAGTCCAGTGCCCGTTCTGCGTCGGGTGCCTCGGTCACCCGGAGGGTCGCCGAGGTGTGCAGCCGCTCGCTGACGTCGAGCAGCATCTCCGCGAGCAGTGCCTCCTTGCCGGTGAAGTGCCGGTAGAGGGCGGGGCCGGAGGTGCCGACCGCGCCGCCGATGTCCTCGATGGAGACGCCGTGGAAGCCGCGTGCCGCGAACAGCCCGGCCGCCGCGTCCAGGATCTCCGCGCGTCGCGACCGGCGGCTGCGGGTAGGGGGCTGAGCGGTTGTCACCCTCGCATGGTAGACGGTGAGGTTAATGATGACTAACATCTGCGGTGGAGTTAGTGACCGTTAACCCAGCGGCGACGGAGCCGGGCGAGGGGGAGCGCATGAGTGGCTGGCCGGTGTTGCGAAGCGCCTGTGATCCAGCGGGCGAGGGTTTCAAGCGCAACGCCGAGGTCAACGAGGGCCTTGCGGCGGAGCTGCGGGAACGGGTCGCGACCGCCGCGCTGGGCGGGCCGGAGAGGTCGCGCGCACGCCACGTCTCCCGGGGCAAGCTGCTGCCCCGGGACCGGGTCGACTCCCTGCTCGACCCGGGCTCACGCTTCCTGGAGCTCTCCCAGCTCGCGGCCAACGGGATGTACGGCGACGAGGCCCCCGCCGCCGGGATCATCACCGGTGTCGGCCGCGTCTCCGGCCGGGAGTGCGTGGTCGTCGCCAACGACGCCACCGTCAAGGGCGGCACCTACTACCCGATCACCGTCAAGAAGCACCTGCGGGCCCAGGAGGTCGCCCTCCACAACAACCTGCCGTGCGTCTACCTGGTCGACTCCGGAGGGGCCTTCCTGCCCAGGCAGGACGAGGTCTTCCCCGACCGCGACCACTTCGGCCGGATCTTCTACAACCAGGCCACCATGTCGGCGCGGGGCATCCCGCAGATCGCCGCCGTCCTCGGCTCCTGCACCGCCGGAGGCGCGTACGTCCCGGCGATGAGCGACGAGGCGGTGATCGTCCGGAACCAGGGAACGATCTTCCTGGGCGGTCCGCCGCTGGTGAAGGCCGCGACCGGTGAGGAGGTCAGCGCCGAGGAGCTCGGCGGCGGCGACCTGCACGCCCGGGTCAGCGGCGTCACCGACCACCTGGCCGACGACGACCGCCACGCGCTGCGGATCGTCCGCGACATCGTCTCCACCTTTGCGCCGCGTCCCCCCTGCCCGTGGGAGCGCGTCCCGGCGCAGGAGCCGGCGCACGACCCCCGGGACCTCTACGGGATCGTCCCTGCCGACACCCGCACGCCGTACGACGTCCGCGAGATCATCGCCCGCGTCGTCGACGGCAGCAGGTTCGGTGAGTTCAAGGCCGAGTACGGGCCCACGCTCGTCACCGGGTTCGCCCGCATCCACGGTCACCCCGTGGGGATCGTCGCCAACAACGGCATCCTGTTCGCCGAGTCCGCGCTCAAGGGAGCGCACTTCATCGAGCTGTGCGACCGCCGCAACACCCCGCTGGTCTTCCTGCAGAACATCAGCGGGTTCATGGTCGGCAAGGCGTACGAGGCGGGCGGCATCGCCAAGCACGGCGCGAAGATGGTCACCGCCGTCGCCTGTGCCCGGGTGCCCAAGTTCACCGTCGTCGTCGGCGGCTCGTTCGGGGCGGGCAACTACGCCATGGCCGGGCGGGCGTACTCGCCCCGGTTCCTGTGGATGTGGCCGAACGCGCGCATCTCCGTGATGGGCGGCGAACAGGCCGCCAACGTGCTGTCCACGGTGGGCGACGCCGACCCCGGCGCCATCCGCGCGCAGTACGAGGAGCAGGGCAACCCCTACTACTCCACCGCCCGCCTCTGGGACGACGGGGTCATCGACCCCCTCGACACCCGAACCGTCCTGGGCCTGGCCCTGTCCGCCTCGGCCAACGCCCCCCTCGACCCCGTCGGCTACGGCGTCTTCCGGATGTGACCGCACCCATGACCCACTCGGCAGTACCTCACCAGACGTTCGACACCGTCCTCATCGCCAACCGCGGCGAGATCGCCCTGCGGATCACCCGCACGCTCAGGAGGCTGGGCATCCGCTCCGTCGCCGTGTACAGCGACGCCGACGCCGGGGCACGGCACGCCCGGGAGGCGGACGTCGCGGTGCGGCTGCCCGGCGGCTACCTCGACGTCGACGGCATCCTCGCCGCCGCGGCGGCCACCGGGGCCCGGGCCGTCCACCCCGGCTACGGCTTCCTGGCCGAGAACCCGGCCTTCGCCCGGCGCTGCGCCGAGGCGGGCCTGGTCTTCGTCGGCCCGCCGCCGGAGGCTGTGGAGGCCATGGGCGACAAGATCCGCGCCAAGGCCACCGTCGCCGCGGCCGGCGTCCCCGTCGTCCCCGGCGGCGCCGAGCCCGGCGACGACCTCGCCGAGGCCGCCCGCCGCATCGGCTTCCCCGCGCTGATCAAGCCCTCGGCGGGCGGCGGCGGCAAGGGCATGGTGCTCGTGCGCTCGGCCGCGGAGCTGCCGGACGCGCTGGAGTCCGCCCGCCGCACGGCCGCCGCCGCGTTCGGCGACGCGACCCTGCTCGTGGAGCGGTTCGTCGAGAACCCCCGGCACATCGAGATCCAGGTGCTGGCCGACGCCCACGGCAACGTCATCCACCTGGGCGAGCGCGAGTGCAGCCTCCAGCGCCGCCACCAGAAGATCATCGAGGAGGCCCCCTCCCCGCTGCTCGACGCCGCCACCCGGGCGGCCATGGGCGCCGCCGCGGTCGAGGCCGCCAGGTCCGTCGGGTACGTCGGCGCCGGGACGGTCGAGTTCATCGTGCAGGGCTCCACGGCCGACTACTACTTCATGGAGATGAACACCCGGCTGCAGGTCGAGCACCCCGTCACCGAGCTGGTCACCGGCCTCGACCTGGTCGAGTTGCAGCTGCGGGTGGCGGCCGGCGAGCCTCTCCCGCTCACCCAGGACGAGGTGCGGCTCGACGGCCACGCCGTGGAGGCCCGCGTCTACGCCGAAGACCCCTCCCGGGGCTTCCTGCCGACCGGCGGCCGGGTCCTCGCCCTGCGCGAGCCCGCCGGCGTCCGCGTCGACTCCGGCCTGATGGCCGGCGGCACGGTCGGCAGCGACTACGACCCGATGCTGTCGAAGATCATCGCCTGGGGGCCCGACCGGGCGAGTGCCCTGCGGCGGCTCGACGGCGCGCTCGCCGGCACCGCCGTGCTCGGCGTGCCGACCAACGTCGCCTTCCTGCGCGCTCTCGTCAACCACCCCGGCGTGGTCGCCGGCGACCTCGACACCGGGCTGGTCGAACGCCACCTCGACGAGCTCGTCACCCGCGATCCCGCCCCCGCCGACGTCCTGGCCGCCGCAGCCCTGGTCCTGCATGGGGAGCACGTCCCCGCGGCCCCCGCCGACCCGTGGGACGTCCCCGACGGCTGGCGCCTGGGCGAGGCCGCGTGGACCGTCTACCGCCTGGAAACCCGCGACGGCGTCGCCGAGCTCCGGGTGCGCGGCCTGCCCGCCTCCGGCGCCGAGGTCCGCCTCCCGGCGGCAGGTGAGACCACCGAGGACGCCCCGGGCCCCGATCGTCCCGGCGCGGGCACGGCGGGGGAGCGGGAGACCGTACGCGCCAGGCTCTCCACCGAGGGCGACGACCTGCTGGTCACCCTCGACGGGACCATCCGCCGCTACGCCGCGGCCAGGGACGGTGACACGGTCTGGCTCGCCCGCGACGGCCATGCCTGGGCACTCACCCGGCACCACCTGGGCGACCCGGGCGACCGGGCGGGCGCGGGCGGCTCCGCGGACGGGGTCGTCCGCAGCCCGATGCCCGGCACCGTCCTGGTGGTCAAGGCGGCGGTCGGCGACCGGGTGTCCGAAGGCCAGCCGCTGCTGGTCGTCGAGGCGATGAAGATGGAGCACGCCGTGACCGCGCCGGTCGGCGGGGTGCTCGCGGAGCTGCCGGTCCGCGCCGGCCAGGCGGTCGCCATGGACGCCGTGCTGGCCGTGGTCCGGCGGGAGGAGGCGTGATGCGCGAGCCGTACGCGGTCACCGCGGCGGGGCTTCCCGAACGGGTCACGGTCTACGAGGTCGGGCCGCGCGACGGGCTGCAGAACGAGGCCGCGGTGGTCCCCGTCGAGGTCAAGGCCGAGTTCGTCGCCCGGCTCGCCGCCGCCGGGCACCGCGTGATCGAGACCACCAGCTTCGTCCACCCCGCATGGGTGCCCCAGCTCGCCGACGCCGCGGAACTGCTCACCCGGGTGGAACGGATGCCCGGGGTGCGTTACCCGGTGCTGGTGCCCAACGAGCGCGGTCTCGACCGGGCGCTCGAACACGGTGTCGAGGAGATCGCGGTCTTCGCCAGCGCCACCGAGACGTTCGCGCGCAAGAACCTGAACCGCACGCTGGAGTCGCAGTTCGAGATGTTCGAGCCGGTGGTCGCGCGGGCGCTGGGACACGGCCTGAGGGTGCGGGCGTACGTGTCGATGTGCTTCGGCGACCCGTGGGAGGGCCCGACGCCGGTCGGCCAGGTCGTCTCCGTGGGCCGCAGGCTGCTCGACCTCGGCTGTTTCGAGCTCTCGCTCGGCGACACGATCGGCGTCGGCACCCCCGGCCACGTCGTCGCGCTGATCGGCGCCTTCGGCGACCCCTCCCGGCTCGCGGTGCACTTCCACGACACCTACGGCCAGGCACTGGCCAACACCCTCGCCGCGCTGCGCGCCGGCGTGACCGTGGTGGACGCCTCCACCGGAGGCATCGGCGGCTGCCCGTACGCCGAGAGCGCCACCGGCAACCTCGCCACCGAGGACCTGGTCTGGATGCTGCACGGTCTCGGCGTCGAGACCGGCCTGGACCTCGCATCCCTGGTGGAGACCAGCACCTGGCTGGCGGCCGAGCTCGGCCGTCCCAGCCCTTCCCGGGTCGTCCAGGCGCTGGGCGTGAGCCCGGCACGCCGCACGGCCGACCGAGACGTCAAGGAGTGACCATGCCCAAGCTGTCCGACGAGTACGAAGAGCTCCGCAAGACCGTCGAGGCGTTCGCCCGCGACGTGGTGGCCCCGGTCATCGGGGACCTCTACGAGCGTGAGCAGTTCCCCTACGACATCGTGCGGCGGATGGGCGAGATGGGGCTGTTCGGGCTGCCGATCCCCGAGGAGTACGGCGGCATGGGCGGCGACTACTTCGCGCTCTGCCTGACCCTGGAGGAACTGGCCAGGGTCGACTCCAGCGTGTCGATCACCCTGGAGGCCGCAGTCTCCCTCGGCGCGATGCCGATCTACCGGTTCGGCACGCCGGAGCAGCGCGCCGAGTGGCTGCCCCGGCTGGCCTCGGGTGAGATGCTGGGCGCCTTCGGTCTCACCGAGCCGGGCGGCGGCTCCGACGTGCCGGGCGGCATGCGGACCACGGCCGTGCTGGACGGGGACGAGTGGGTGATCAACGGCACGAAGGCGTTCATCACCAACTCCGGCACCGGCATCACCGGCGTGGTCGGCGTGGCCGCGATCACCGGCTACCGCGGTGAGGGCGGTGAGGCCCTTCCGCACGGCCGCGGGGGCAAGCCGGAGATCTCCACGATCCTGGTGCCCGCCGGCACGCCGGGCTTCACCGTCTCCAAGAAGTACTCCAAGGTCGGATGGAACTGCTCCGACACCCGCGAGCTCTCCTTCGACGACTGTCGTGTCCCGGCCGCCAACCTGCTCGGCGAGCGAGGCCGGGGCTACGCGCAGTTCCTGCAGACCCTCGACGAGGGCCGCATCGCCATCGCCGCCCTCTCGGTCGGCCTGGCCCAGGGCTGCGTGGACGAGTCGCTGCGCTACGTCCGCGAGCGGCAGGCGTTCGGCCACCCCATCGGCCACTACCAGGCCATCCAGTTCAAGGTCGCCGACATGGAGGCCCGCACCCACACCGCCCGCCTGGCCTACTACCACGCGGCCGAGAAGATGCTGGCCGGCGAGCCCTTCAAGAAGGAGGCGGCCATCGCCAAGCTCGTCTCCAGCAACGCCGCCATGGACAACGCCCGTGACGCCACCCAGATCTTCGGCGGCTACGGCTTCATGAACGAGTACCCGGTCGGTCGCTTCTACCGCGACGCCAAGATCCTGGAGATCGGCGAGGGCACCAGCGAGGTGCAGCGCATGCTCATCGCCCGCGAGCTGGGCCTGTCCGGCCTCTGAACCACGCGTACCCGACGTGACCGCGGCACCCCGCCGCAGGACGGCCCGGGTCGCGGGGTGGTTCCGGCCCCGAGGCGGCGGACCGGGGCGTGAGGCCGCACCCCGGATCGGCGGTCGCGGGGCCGCCGCTTACGGAGGCGCGGGCCGCCGGCGGAACGATCACCGTCCTTGCCGGCGGCCCCATGGAAAGCGCTTGTCGCCGGTTGTGGGAGTCACGTCGCGGGCGCCCGCGCGTTCCACCGGCCGGAACACCCGATCGCGGCCCGCGCCGGAGATCAACCGCAGTTGCAGTCGCAGTTACAGGAGTCGCTGCTGCAACTACAGCATTCGCAGCAGCCCGAACACCCGTCGCAGCACGAGCCGCACCCGTCGCATCCACCGCCGTCGCACCGCTCGGAGCACGGCTTGTAGCGGTCCTCGTCCCACGGCGGCCGGTACAGGCCGCAGGTGCAGCAGGCCATCGCGGCGCACATCATCGAGAGCAGGCCGCCCGGGTCCGGCTTGAGGCGTGGGTCGCGGGGCGGTGCCCCGGGCGCCTCCTCCTCGGTCTCCGCCGCGTCCGGCCCGCCCGCGGCGAAGACGCGGGCGACGGAGCGTCCGGTCTCCTTGACGAGCAGTGCCTTGACCAGGCTGCGCTTCTCCAGGTCGAGCTCGGCCACCGCCAGCTCCAGGCCCAGCAGCGCGTCGTCGGCGTACCGGCGGGCCTCGGTGAGGTCGGTGCCGGAGGCGAGCAGCGGGTTGTAGGCGCCGTCGGCACGGTCGCGGGCCAGGTCCTCCACCGCGTCGAGCAGGTGGGCCAGCCGGCCGAAGTGGCGCCCCGCCTCCCGCAGCGTCTCCCGGTTGTGCGGCTTGCCGGCGAGCAGGGCCGTGTGCTCGAAGGCGGCGGCGACCGCCTCCTCGGTGGGGCCGGTGAGCTCCAGCAGGCCCAGGCCCGGGGTGCCCTCCAGCAGCGCCTGTGCCTCGACCGCGCGGGTCAGGGGCTCCGGGGCGAAGCCGAGCGCGGTGGCCGTACGGGACCCCGAGGCCGACCAGCGGGCGGCGACCCGCTCGGCGGCGGCCGCCACCAGTTTCCGGGCGTAGACGCCGTCCCCGTCCGCGACATGGTCCCTGACCTTGCCCGCGGCGAGGATCAGCGAGACCGACGCGGCCAGTCGCACTCCCTCGGCCTCGACGACGTCGGCCCCCTTGAACCCGCGCAGGGCACACGCCCCGGCTCGTCGCTGCGGCGCCGAGGCGACCGCCTGCGCTTCGGTGAGCACCGAGACGAGCAGGCCGTCGTAGTTGGTCACCACCCGGGAGGCGTGACCGTGCTCATCGCGGAGCGCCAGGCAGAGCCCGCAGAGATGCGCCATCCACTCCTTGAACAGCCCGCTGCACATCCCATGGCGACACGGGCGGACGATTCCAAACATATGCCCCCTCTTTACTGCGGCTGGGGTAAAGCGTGCCAGTACCGGCTTGTGTCCCGCTTGCAGGGGACGTGGACTCCGGCCGGGCACCCCTCCGGTGCCGCGCGCGGAGAAACCGCCGGTGGCTCGCGCGGGCCGACGTCAGCGGCTCGCGCCGGCCAGGCGACGAACGGCGGCGAGCCCGCCGTCGGTGCCGGGCCAATGGCGTTCCAGCGCCTCGGGCCCGGCGGCCCGGACGACCGCACGCAGGACCACGGCGACCACGATGGCGTCGTCCGCGTAGCCGAGGACCGGGATGAAGTCAGGGACCATGTCGATCGGCAGGGCCAGGTAGCCCAGCAGCAGCCACAGCCGGACGCGGACCCCGCGCGGCAGGGTGCGGTCGCGGGCCAGGCGTGGGATGAGCCGCAGCAGGTCGGGCAGGAGCCGGATCGCCTCGGTGAGCAGACCGGCGCGCGGCCGGGTGATCGCCAGGGTGACCAGGGCCGCCAGCCACAGCACCACCAGTCCGCCGGCGACGGCGAGAGCGGTGGTGAGCCAGATGTTCACGAGTCGTCCTCGGGTGTCACGCGCGGTTGCCGACTGTGATCGTCCCATCCGGAGGTCGCCGAGGCCGCGCCGGGGCCGGTGGAGGAGGCCGGGCCTTCTGTCGGTGGTGCTGGGGGCCTTGTCGGTGGGGGTCGGGTGTCCTGTCCGCGGTTACTGGTGCCCTGTCGTGACGCCGGGCGTCCTGGCCGTGGTCCGGGGTGTCACAGGTCTGACAAAAGGGTGGATACCGTCGATCCATGCCGGACAGGGTGAAACTTTCATCGGGTGGGGATGAGGTCCGCCCAGCTGAGAGCGGTGGACGGCGGGGAGGGGGCGCTCACGGTTGCGTTCCCGGGACGCGTTGTGCCTATTTTGGGAGCGCTCCCACACCTCCCGCAAGGAGCCACCCATGCCACGAAGGTCAGTTCTGGCCGCGCTCTGCGCGGCCCTGGTGGTCGCGTCCGGCGCCGCGATCACCGCCGCCTCGGGTGCCGCGGCGGCCGATTCGCCCTTCTACGTCGACCCGGAGACCAACGCCGCCGAATGGGTGGCGGTCAATCCGGGGGACTCCCGGGCGCCCGTCATCCGCGACAGGATCGCCGCCGTGCCTCAGGGGCGTTGGTTCACCACCACCAACACCTCCACCGTGCGCGGTGAGGTGTCGGCGTTCACCGGAGCGGCGGCGAGCGCGGGCAAGATCCCGATCCTCGTCGTCTACAACATCCCCAATCGTGACTGCAGCGGTGCCAGCTCGGGCGGCGCACCCAGCCACGCGGCCTACCGGCAGTGGATCGACGAGGTCGCGGCAGGGCTCCAGGGACGCCCCGCGTCGATCATCCTGGAGCCGGACGTGCTTCCGATCATGACCAACTGCATGAGCCCCGCCCAGCAGCAGGAGACCAACGCCTCCATGGCGTACGCGGGCAGGAAGCTGAGGGCCGCCTCGTCCGCGGCGAAGGTCTACTTCGACATCGGCCACTCCGGGTGGCTGTCGGCGTCCGAGGCCGCCGTCCGCCTGAAGGCCGCCGACGTGGCGGGCAGCGCGGACGGGATCTCCGTCAACGTCTCCAACTACCGTTGGACCTCCACCGAGGTGGCGTACGCCAAGAGCGTGATCTCCGCGACGGGCGTCTCCCGGCTGCGCGCGGTCGTCGACACCAGCCGCAACGGCAACGGCCCACAGGGGAGCGAGTGGTGCGACCCGGCCGGACGGGCGATCGGCACGCCGAGCACCGACGCCACCGGCGACCCCGCGATCGACGCCTTCCTGTGGGTCAAACCACCGGGCGAGGCCGACGGCTGCATCGCCGGGGCCGGGCAGTTCGTGCCGCAGCGGGCCTACGACCTGGCGATGGCCGCCCCGCGACCCAGCCCGACGCCCAGCGTCACCCCTACGGCGACCCCCACGGTCACCCCGACCGGCGGCAGGGCCTGCGCGGCGACGTACAAGGTCGTCGGCTCGTGGCAGGGCGGGTTCCAGGCCGAGGTGACCGTCAGGAGCAGCGGCACCACGCCGATCACCGGCTGGACGGTCGGCTGGACCTTCCCCGACGGGCAGACCGTCGGCCAGCTTTGGAACGGCCGGCACACCCAGAGCGGGGCGGACGTCTCGGTCGGGAACGTCTCCCACAACGGCGATCTCCCCCCGGGCGCCTCGACCTCCTTCGGCTTCACCGGCACCTGGGCCGGAGCCAACGGGGTGCCCTCCCGGATCGGCTGCACCACCGCCTGACCCGGTGGTGCGGCCCGAGAACCGGTACGGCTCGCACGGCACGCCCCCGGGCGAGCCGTACCGGCTTCGGTGTCCCGCTCCTCCGGCCGGCCCGGCCCGGGACGGCCGGACCGGAGCCGGGCGGGGTCCGCGCGGGACCGGAATCGGGCGGGGTCCGCGCGGGCGAACCGGTGCGACCGGGAGGCGGGACCGGTCAGCCCTCCGGCAGGGACGGGTCCCGCGGCGAGCAGGCGGAAGCCGCGGACCGGAAGACGGGGCCGGGGGCCGACTCCATCGCGGCGAGCGCCTTGGTCATGACGCGCCGCATGGTCTCGATCTCCTCCGGGGTGAGCCGGTCGATCAGGAAGGCCCGGACGACGGCCACGTGTCCCGGCGCGGTCTGCTTCAGGCAGCGCACCCCCTGGTCGGTGAGCACGGCCAGGACACCTCGGTCGTCCGAAGGGCAGGTCGTCCGCTCGACGAGTCCTCGCTTCTCCAGCTGTCCGATCTGGTAGGTGAGCCCGCTCTTGGACACGACGATCTCGCGGGCCAGCTCGGTCATCCGCATCCGCCTGTCAGGGGAGGCGGACAGCTTCGCCAGGATCTCGTACTGGGCGTGGGTCAGGCCGGAGGTGGCTTTCAGCTGCTCCTCGACGCGGCGCTCAAGCAGGTGTGTGGCGGCGACATAGGCCATCCATGCGTCCATCTCGGATTCACTGAGCCATCTCGTGTCCTTCACCTCCACATTCTATGGCTTGTTCAAATTTGAACCACCCGCTATGGTTTGTACAAATTCGAATGACAACGGGAGTCATCATGCTTGACCAGGTGCGGCCATATGCCCTGCTGATCGCACGGATCGCGCTCGGCGTGATCTTCTTCGTCCACGGCTGGCAGAAGTTCACCACCATGGGGCTGGCCCAGACCGCGGCGTTCTTCGAATCCGTGGGCATCCCGCTGGCGGGCGTCGCCGCCCCGGTGGTCGCCACCCTTGAGGTCGTCGGCGGCGTCGCCCTCATCCTGGGTGCCGCCCTGCCCGTCTTCGGCCCGCTGCTCGCGATCACCATGCTCGGCGCGATCGTCTTCGTTCACGGCGCCAACGGCTTCTCGGCCGACAAGGGCGGCTACGAGTTCGTCCTCGCCCTCGCCGCCGGTGCGCTGGCCATCGCCTTCAGCGGCGGCGGAGCCCTCGCCGTCGACTCCCTCTGGCAGCGCCGCCGCGCCGCCGTCACGGTCTGAGGGACGCGGCCCCCCTTCACTGCGGAGGAACCTTCACTACGGAGGAAGCGGCCCAGAGGGATCTCCCGAAGGGAGACGGCCCCAGGGACCTCCCCGGGGAAACGGTCCGCAGGGATCTTCCGGGAGGAGTCAGAGGCCGGAGGCCCGGCACCGGCAAAGGTGAGACCGGGAGCTCCGGGGCCGAAAGCGCTCAGAGATCCCGGAAGCACTCAGTAGATCATGGCGCGCCCGGCCGGTGGCCGGGCGCGCGGTGTTCGGCCGGGGAGCCGGACGTCGTTCAGGCGGGGAGCTGGGCCTCCAGCCGGTAGCCGTCGACGGTGACGTAGACCTGGTCGCCCGGACGGGCGTTCAGCCGCATGAGCACCGGCTGCAGGGAGTCGAAGACCGGCTGGTCCCGCCAGACGAGCACCACCGCGTTGTCGCCGGGGCCGGTGACCGACAGCAGCGTTCCGGGACGCATGCCCAGCTGGGTGGCGTACCCCTCCGGCACGGCCACCGGGCCGCCCCGCAGGTGGTCGCTGGTGACCTCGATCCGCTGCCAGCGGCTCGGGTCGGTGGACGGGCTCGTCGGCGGGTGGAGCGGCGCGCGCTGGCTGGTGATCAGGTGCGGCCGGGTGTTGCCCCCGGACAGCGCCGACAGCGTGGCCAGCGCGGCGCGGGGGTCGATA
This sequence comes from Streptosporangium becharense, assembly GCF_014204985.1. Classification (NCBI taxonomy): domain Bacteria; kingdom Bacillati; phylum Actinomycetota; class Actinomycetes; order Streptosporangiales; family Streptosporangiaceae; genus Streptosporangium; species Streptosporangium becharense. The sequence goes on from NZ_JACHMP010000001.1 coordinate 6,486,980, forward strand.
CCGGAGGCGGTCACCTGCGGGATCGGCTGCCCGCCCCGGTGGTGGTGACCGTTGGCACCCGGTGTACGGCGCGGCAGCTGCCTGGCGGCCTCGGCGGCCGGCTGCGCGGACGCGGACTCCTGCGTCCCGCTCGCGGCCAGGGCGTCCAGCCAGGCCTGGGCGGAGTGGGTGCGGATGCCGAGCTGGTGGTCCAGGAGCGCGAAGACGTCGGCGTCGGCCGGTTTGACGGCCAGCAGCCGGCGGGTCCGCTCCCGCAGGCCGCCCAGATCGCCCACGACGAGCCAGCCGTCCTGGAGCCGCCGGTCGGGCATGAGGGTGACCAGCACCCGCCACAGCGGGGTGCGGAGCGTGGGCACCTCGATGGGGTGCGCGGGATCGGCGCCGACGAGCTGGTCCTCGGTCGCCGCGGCGCCGAGCCACTCGGTGAGTCCGAACATGTGGCCGGTCAGCGGGGCTGACTCGGGGGAGCGGAGCCAGAGCAGGATGCGCTCCTCGGCGGCCCGCTGCGCGGCGGAGAGCGCGTCGCGGTCGGCGTTGAGCTTGTGCGCGAGCGCCCGCAGGCTGATCGGGTCGACGGCGAACAGTCGTTCCACCGCGACCGCGCGCTCCAGGGGCCCCCAGTCGCGGAACATGTTCTCCACCAGGCCCACCAGCGGGTAGTCGCTGAGGCGGACGGGCTTCGGCTCGGGCGGAGCGGCCGGTGCGGCCGGGGCGGTTTCGGCGGACGGCGCCTGCCGCTGCTCCCGCGGTTGCGGTGCCTGCGGCGGGACGGGCGCGGGGACCGGGCCCTGCGGCGGGGCCTGGGCGGGGACCTGCGGGAGCGCCTGGACGGCGGCCTCGGCGGTGGCCTCCTGCTCGGCGACACCGGCGACACCGGCGACATCGGAAACACCGGGAACGTGGCCGAGGACCTCGCGGAACATGGCCGTGACCAGGTCCTGGGGGCTGGAGGCCATCGCGGGGCCGGCCAGGTCGGCGGCGGTCAGGCGGCGCAGCCGGGACCAGCCGCCCAGCCCGCTGATGGCCGAGCGCGTCGCCTCGGGCCAGCCGGGCAGGGTGGGGTCGACCGTGTGCACGTGCAACGCGGGGAGAACGTCGCTCAGCGGCAGGTGGTCCCAGCGGGAGAGCGAGAGCCGGGCCAGGCGGTCGCAGATCCAGTCGAGCCCGGCGGTGCCGAGCGCTCTGGACAGGGTGACCGAGGACCACCAGCCGGCGGGCAGCCGGGAGTCGGCCAGGGCTTCGGCGACCTGCTGCGGACGGCTCCAGCGCAGGGCCGGGATCAGATCACTCAGGCAGATCGATGACTCGGCATCCATCGACGGACCGCATCCTCCCCAAAGTGACGCATGTGGCTAATGGTGCAGCCTACGCCGCAAGCTATCAATTGGTACTAAGAGGGTAAAGCCGATTGGGACTCATGTCAGACGGAAGAATACGGGGTCTGCCGCCCACGACCGACACCGCTTCCGCCCCGGCACGGCGTCCGGCGTCCAGCGCGGCCCCGTCGTCGGCCCCGTTCAGCAGGGCGGTCAGCAGGCCGGCGGCGAACGCGTCCCCCGCTCCGATGGAGTCAATCACCTCGGCGGCGAGTCCCGAAACCCGGGCGGACAACTTTCCGTTCCTGGCCATGAGGGCACCGCGGGCGCCCAGCTTCACCGCCGCCGCCCCGTAACGCAGGCTCAGCTCCTCCGCCGCACCCTCGGCGGTGGTCTCACCGGTGAGCAACAGCGCCTCGTCCAGGTTGGGGATGATCAGCCGGGCGGCGAGCGTCTCCCGGACGAACCGCTGGGGCCCGAACGAGCGCAGGAACCCCGTCGAGGAGGGGTCCACGCTGATCGACACACCGCGCCGGGACGCCTCGGCCAGCGCCAGCCGGGCCAGTTGCAGCCCCGGCTCGGCGAACAACGTGTATCCGGACAGGTGGAGGTGGCCCACCCCGTCGAGCAGGCTCTCGTCCCAGTCGTCGATGCCGATGTGCCCGCCCGCACCCCGGTTGGTGAGCATGGAACGCTCACCGCTCCCGTCCACCATGGCGATCACCACCGCGGTCGGCCGGTTCGGGTCGATCCTCAGGTGCGGTCTGACCCCGAACCGGCGCAGCTCCGCGGCGTGCCACTCGCCGGTGTCGAAGCCGACGCGGGTCAGGATGCGGGCGTCCGCACCCAGCCGGGCGGCCCAGGAGGCCGTGTTGGCCCCCGAGCCGCCCGGCCGCAGCACGATGTCGGCTGCGGTGTCGGTGCCGACGGCCAGGCCGGTCAGGGCCGGCCCGTCGTGAAGCGCGACGACGTCGGTGACCACGTCGCCGATGACCAGCAGGCCCGTTCCGGTCAAGATTTCCTCAGTCTCCGCGGCGGAAGGCGGCCGCGATCTTCCCGGCGAGACGGGCGTTGCCCCGTACGGCGGCCAGGTTCGCCTCCAGGGAGGCGCCGTCGGTGCCGCGTACCAGGTAACCCAGCAGGAACGGGGTGATGGCCTGGCCGGTGACCTCCTCCTGCTCGGCGGCGGCGAGCGCCTCGGCGAGGACACGGTCGTGCAGTTCGGGGTCGAGCTGCTCGGACACCGGCACCGGGTTGGCGACGATCAGCGCCGTCTCCGGGCCGCCGAGCGTGTCCTGGGCCCGCATGATGCCCGCAGCCTCGGCCGGGGTCTCGATCCGCCAGTCGACCCGCTCGCCGGAGGAGTGCAGGTAGAAGCCGGGGAACTCGTCGGTGCGGAACCCCGCGACGGTCACGCCGCGGGTCTCCAGCCGCTGGAGCGTGGCCGGGACGTCGAGGATCGACTTCACACCCGCGCAGACGACGGTGATCCGCGTCCGGCTCAGCATGTCCAGGTCGGCGGACTCGTCCTGGGTCTCGGCCCACTCGCGGTGCACACCGCCCAGGCCGCCGGTGGCGAAGATCCGGATGCCCGCCCGCGCGGCCAGGAACGAGGTCGCCGACACCGTCGTCGCCCCGCTCGCCTTGAGCGCGGTGGCGGCCGGCAGGTCGCGGAAGCTGAGCTTGCGCAGGCCGGGGTCGTCGGCGATCCGCTCCAGCTCGCTCTTGTCCAGACCGATGTGCGCCACACCGTCCAGCACCGCGATCGTCGCCGGCACGGCGCCGGCCTCCCGGACGATCTCCTCGAGCTCCAGCGCGACCTCCAGGTTGCGGGGGCGGGGCAGGCCGTGCGAGATGATCGTGGACTCCAGTGCCACGACCGGGGCACCCTGCTCCAGTGCCTCCGCCACCTCGGCCGAGGGTCGGAGCACGCTGTCGTCGGGCTGTCGGGTGATACCCATGAGCTGGTTCTGTCTCCTCGTCCGAGGCCGTAGTCACTGCCCTTTTTGGGAACGGTGTAAACGGTACTCTCTTCTCCAAAATGAGCACGTTACGGCTGTTGGCGGTAGACGTCCACTCAAACATCAGCCAATGACGAGGACTCCGATCAGTGAGATCCCACCGATGATCACCGTTGCCAGCCCGCCCAGGAGCAGCGAGCGTCCACCCCTGGCGAGCTCGCGAAGGCGGACGCCGGTGCCCAGGGCGAAGAGCGCCGCGGCGAGGAGCGCCGCCGTCACATCCGGCACCGCCCGCGTGACCTCGGCCGGTACGACGCCCAGGCTCCGCGCCGCCGCCATCGCGGCGAACCCCACGACGAACAGCGGCACCAGCGGCGGACGCCGACCCGCCCGCCCTTCCGCCGAACGTTCCGGGCGGTCCGGTTCCGTCCTAGGACGTCCGGGCTCGCCGGGTTCCGGCGTGGGGTGTTCCGGCCGGTTCGGTTCCGTGCCGGGGCGGCGGGCCTCCGGAGCGCGGCGCAGTGCGGCGGAGACCAGCCCGGTCATCGGGGCGAGCAGCGCGACCCGGACGAGCTTGACCGCCACCGCACTCGTGAGCACACCCGCCCCGGCCGCCGCGCCGATCGCCGCGACCTGCGCGACCTCGTGCACCGCCGCGCCGGCCCACAGGCCGAGCCGGTGCGGTGACAGGTCCAGCATCCCCGCCAGCAGCGGCAGCGTGACGATCGAGACGCTGCCGTACAGGACGACGACGGCGACCGCGGCGGCGACGTCGTCATCGTCGCTGCCGGCGACCTCATGCATGGCCGCCACGGCCGCGGCGCCGCACACGGACACCCCGGTCGCGATCAGCAGCGACCGGCGGGGGTTCACCCCGAGCCGGTCCCCGAGCCGGCGCGTCACGGCGAACGTGACGCCGGTCGCCAGCGCGACCACCGCCAGGGCACGCCAGCCGAGCGCCAGCAGGTCCGGCAGCGCGATCTGCAGCCCGAGCAGCACGACCGCCAGGCGGAGCACCTGGCGGGACGCGAACCTCAACCCCGGCGACAGCGACCGGTGCAACCCGCCGAGATTGGCCGCCACCGCTCCGAGGAGCACCGCGAGCACCGCCGGGTTCACCCCGGGCAAGATCCGGCTCACCGCCGTCGCCACCGCCACCGCGCACGCCGCCACGCCCAGCCCCGGCGCGAGCGCCACCGCGTACGCCGTCACGGCCGTCACCGTGTACGCCGCGCCGGATCCCCTCACGCCGGCCCTTGTCGTGCCGACTCCCGCCGTGCCGGCCCTCGTCGGACTGGCCACCGCCGTGCCGGCCCCCGTCGTATCAGCCTTCGCCGTGTGGGACCTCGGCGCGCGAACCCCGGAGCCCGCGGCGCGGGGGCGGCCGGAGAACACGGAGGTCCGCAGGCGCGAAAGGAGACTCACGGTCCGAGTGTCCGGGCGCCGCGGCGCGCCGGGTAGCCGCCGGCTGTGTGTGAGGTCATAGCCTAGGGCTATGAGTGAGCTGCCCGACCTCGAATCCCTGCGGTTGCTCGTCGACGTGGACCGCCTGGGCAGCCTCGGTCAGGCGGCCAGGGCCGCCGGCATCGCCCAGCCGTCGGTGAGCAAGCGGATCTCGCTGCTGGAACGCCGCCTCGGGCTGCCGCTCCTGGAACGCACCCCGCGCGGCTCCACCCTTACCCCGCAGGGAGTGATGATCTCCGCCTGGGCCGCGCAGGTGCTGGCGGCGGCGGAGGAGCTGATGCGGGGCGCCGAGGCGGTACGGCACGTCCGGGCGGCCCACCTGCACATCGCGGCCAGCATGACCGTCGCTGAATACCTGCTGCCGCGCTGGTTGGGAGAGCTGCAGAACCGGGAGCCCCAGGTGCAGGTCGGCCTCGACGTGCAGAACTCGGCCGAGGTCGCGAGACTGGTCGGCGCGGGGATCGAGCTCGGGTTCGTGGAGGGGCCCTCGGTGCCGCCGGGGCTGGCGTCGCGGGTGGTCGCCACCGACCGTCTGGTGGTGGTGGTCGCGCCGGGGCACCCGTGGTCGCGCCGCCGCACCCCGTTGCTGGCCGCCGAGCTCGCCGCGACCCCGCTGGTGGTCCGCGAGCGCGGCTCCGGGACCCGCGAGACCCTGGACCGCGCGCTGGCCGGCCACACCGTGGCGGCGCCCAGGCTGGAGCTCGGCTCCAACACGGCCGTCAAGGGCGCCTCCCGCGAGGGCGCCGCACCCGCCGTGCTCAGCGGCTACGCGGTGGAGACCGAGCTCGTCACCGGCCGCCTGATCGAGGTGCCCACCCGGGGCATCGACCTGGAGCGGCGGCTGCGCGCGGTGTGGCGCCGTGGTCGCACACCCACCGGCCCCGCGGCCACCCTGCTGAACATCACCCTCTCCGCCACCCGTGACCGCCGGCAACAAAGCCCGTGACCGTCGGCGACAGCTCCTGTGACCGCCGGCGGCGACCCCGTGGCCGTCGGCACCACGGGGACCGGAACCGTCTCCCCCGCCCCTCGCCCATACCCCTCACCTCGACCGGGATGTCCCATGCCACGTTTCCACCATGACGTCGTGATCGTCGGCGGCGGCCACAACGGCCTCGTCGCCGCCGCCTACCTCGCCCGCGCCGGCCGCCGGGTGCTCGTCCTCGAACGTCTCGGCCACGTCGGCGGCCTGGCCGTCTCCGCGCGGGCGTTCCCCGGGGTCGACGCCAGGCTCTCGCGCTACTCCTATCTCGTCAGCCTCCTGCCGTCGAAGATCGTCGCCGATCTCGGGCTCAAGGTCGCGCTGCGCCGCCGCCGCTACGCCTCGTACACGCCCGTGGGCGAGACCGGACTGCTGGTCGACAACGGCGACGCCGGGCGGACCGCCGCCTCCTTCGCCCGGGTCACCGGCGGGTCCGGCGACCTGGAGGCGTGGCGGCGCTTCTACGGGATGACGGCCGCGGTGGCCGAGCGGGTCGCGCCGACGCTGCTGGAACCCCTCATGGACCGCGGGGCCATGCGGAACCTGGTGGGTGACGAGGCGTGGCGCGACCTGTTCGAGCGGCCGATCGGCGAGGTGGTGGACGAACGCTTCGCCGACGACACGGTGCGCGGCGTGGTGCTCACCGACGCCCTCATCGGCACCTTCGCCGACCCCCGCGACCCGGGTCTGCTGGCCAACCGCTGCTTCCTCTACCACGTCGTCGGCGACGGGACCGGCGACTGGAACGTCCCCGTCGGCGGTATGGGAGCGGTCTCCGGCGGTCTCGCCGACGCCGCCCGCGCGGCCGGGGCCCAGATCCTCACCGGGGCCGAGGTCGTCGCCGTCGACCCCTCGGGAGAGGTCACCTTCCGCGACGCGACCGGAGAGCACGCGGTCCGGGCCGACCGGATTCTGGCGAACGTGCCGCCCGCCGTGCTCGCCCGCCTGCTGGGCACGGCCGAGCCGGCCCCCGAGGGGGCCCAGCTCAAGGTCAACATGGTGCTGTCGCGCCTGCCGCGGCTCAGGGACGCCGACGTGGACCCGGCGGCGGCCTTCAGCGGCACCTTCCACATCAACGAGGGCCGTGACCAGCTCGCCCGCGCTCACGCGGAGGCGACGGCCGGCCGCATCCCGGCGCTGCCCCCGGCCGAGGTCTACTGCCACTCGCTGACCGACCCCTCCATCCTCGGCCCGGAGCTGCGGGACGCCGGAGCCCACACGATGACACTGTTCGGCCTGCACATGCCGGCCCGGCTGTTCCGCGACGACCCGGCCGGGGCACGCGAGGCCGCACTGCGCGCCACGCTCGCCTCGATGAACCGGGTGCTCGCCGAGCCGATCGAGGACTGCCTGCTGCGTGCTCCGGACGGCAGCCCGTGCCTCGAGGTCAAGACCCCGGTAGACCTGGAGACGGAGGCGGGCCTGCCCGGCGGGCACATCTTCCACCGGGACCTGTCCTGGCCGTACGGCGAGCCGGGACGCTGGGGGGTGGAGACCTCCTTCGAGCGGATCCTGCTCTGCGGCGCGGGCGCCCGGCGCGGCGGCGGGGTCAGCGGCATCCCCGGCCACAACGCCGCCATGGCGGTGCTGGCCTGACCCCACCTGGGCTCCCCAGGGCCCACCTGAGCTCAGCCGGGCCCCCGGTGGGCTCCCTGGTGCTCCCTGATGAGCCCACCGGGGAGCACCGCGATGCCGTTCATCGGGTTCTCATGATGGGCGTCTACCGTGAGGACCATGGCTGACGGTGAGACGGCGCGCGTGCTGGTCGTGGACGACGAGCCCGCGCTCAGGGAGGCGCTGCAGAGCAGCCTGGAGTTCGAGGGCTACCGGGTAGGGCTCGCCTCCGACGGGCAGGAGGCGCTCCGGACGCTGGAGCGGGAGCCCTACGAGGTCGTCCTGCTGGATGTGATGATGCCCCGGCTGGACGGGCTGACCGCCTGCCGCCGCCTGCGGGCCGCGGGCAACCGCGTCCCGGTGCTCATGCTCACCGCCCGCGACGCCGTCGGCGACCGGGTCTCCGGCCTGGACGCCGGGGCCGACGACTACCTGGTCAAGCCGTTCGAGCTGGACGAACTGCTCGCCCGGGTCCGGGCACTGCTGCGGCGCAGCGCCGCGGCGGCGCCCGCGGCCGGGGAGCAGGAGGTCCTCGTCTTCGGTGACCTGCGCATGGACACCGCCGGCCGCGAGGTCACCCGGGACGGTGCCCCGCTGGACCTGACCCGCACCGAGTACCTGCTGCTGGAGCTGCTCATGACGCATCCCCGGCAGGTGCTGACCCGCGAGCAGATCCTCAGCGAGGTGTGGGGCTTCGACTTCGAGCCGTCCTCCAACTCCCTGGACGTCTACGTGATGTACCTGCGGCGCAAGACCGAGGCGCGCGGGCGCCCCCGTCTGATCCACACCGTCCGGGGTGTCGGCTACGTGCTGCGGAACTCCCCGTGAGCCGTCGCCGCTCCCTGCGTTCGCGCCTGACCCTCCTCGTGGCCGCGGCGGTGGCGCTGGCCATCGCCGTGTGCGCGGCGCTGTGCTGGTTCGTCGTCCGGGCCGAGCTGTACCGGCAGGTGGAGCGCTCGCTGGACGGCCCCAAGGGTGCGCAGAACGTCCACTGGATCCAGCAGTACTGCTCGGGGGCGGTCCCCGACCGCCCGTTGCCGCCCCGTCCCGTGCCCGTTCAGCTTGTCTACGCCGACGGCACCACGTGCGCCGTGGGCGGCACGCCGGTCAGGGTCACCCCGCGCGACCTGGCCCTGACCCGGGCCGGCCCCGGGGCCGGGCAACTGCGGGAGGGAGTGACCGAGGGCGGCGAGGAGGTGCTGGTGATGACCCGCAACGCCGGTCCCGGCCTCGTGGTCATGGAGTCGCGGTCGCTGGACGACGTCCACTCCACGCTGACCACGCTCGCCTGGGTCCTCGCCGGGGTGGCCGCACTGGGGGTGATCGGCGCGGCCTCGGCCGGGCAGCTCGTCTCCCGCGCCGCGCTGCGTCCGGTCGGGCGCCTGACCGAGGCGGTGGAGCACGTCGCCCGGACCGAGGATCTCGGCACCAGGATCCCGGTCGAGGGCACCGACGAGATCGCCCGGCTCAGCACCTCCTTCAACGCGATGACCGCCGCACTGGCCGGGTCCCGTGAACGCCAGCGGCGGCTGATCGCCGACGCCGGGCACGAGCTGCGCACCCCGCTCACCAGCCTGCGCACCAACGTCGACCTGCTGCTGCGCAGTGAGAACACCGGGCGGCCGCTCGAACCGGAGCCGAAGCACAGGCTGCTGGGCAACCTCAAGGCCCAGTTCGAGGAGATGTCCACGCTGGTGGGGGACCTGCTTCAGCTCTCCCGCTCGGAGGACGAGCACGAGCCGCACGTCGAGGTGGGCCTGCACGAGGTGGTCGAGTCCGCCGTGCGCCGGGCCCGGCTCCGTGCCCCGGACCTGCCCGTCGAGGTGGAGACGGCACCCTGGTACGTGCACGGGGACCAGGCGGCCCTGGAACGGGCCGTGATGAACCTGCTGGACAACGCGATCAAGTTCTCCGGCGGCGGGGGCGGCCCGGTGACCGTGCGATTGTGCGACGGTGAGCTCACGGTCGGGGACCGCGGCCCCGGTATCCCGCCGGACGAGCTGCCGTACGTGTTCGACCGCTTCTGGAGGTCTCCGGCGGCCCGCGGCATGCCCGGCTCCGGGCTGGGCCTGGCCATCGTGGCCAAGGCCGTCCGGGACGCCGGGGGAGAGGTCGCCCTGGAGAACGCCGACGGGGGCGGCGTCCTGGCCCGGGTGCGGCTGCCCGGCTCACCGCGGGCCGGGGACGTGGCGGGGTCTGCTGCCTCCTGACCCGTCGCCCGTGGGAATGGGGACCGGTGCCCATGGGAATGGGGACCCGTCGCCCCATGGAAATCCTGACCCGTCACCCATGGGAATGGGGGCCGGTGCCCCGCCACCGATCCCCATTCCGCTTTTCCCTTTTTCCCTTTCCCCGGGATTCGTTCTCCCTTTCCAGGGTCCGGATCTTCCGGGGTCGGGACGGGCTTCCCGCCCCGCTACGCCTCGCAGTTGGGCTCGGACTCGCCGACGCAGGTGTCGAAGCCGGGGCCGCCGTCGGTGGTGTCGTTGCCTCCGTTTCCGAACAGGAAGTCGTTGTCGCTGCCGCCGACGAGGACGTCGCGGGCGGAACCGCCGGAAAGGCGATCGGAGCCGGACGAACCGAAGATCTCAGCGAACCGGTTGGTGTTGTTGCGTACGGTGTCGTTGCCCGGCCTGACGTTGACCAGGATGGTCTGGACCCCGGGGCAGGAGGCGACGCTGGGCCCCAGCTGGGCACAGCCCGCTCCCGCGGTGACCGAGTGCAGGGGGGACGACACGGTGACGTTGCCGCCGAACACGTTGATGTCGATGCTGTCGTCGCCGAGCGTGCCCACGACGGACATGTTCCCGAACGACCCCATCGTGACGGTGGCGCCGGCCGCGTGGGCGGGCGCCGCGAGGACGGCGGTGGTGGCCAGGCCGGCCGAGGCCAGGGCCAGAGTGGTGATGTGACGGCGCATGAGCGACATTGTGGGGATCCCTTCCGATCTCCGGATTTCGAGCCTCTCCCAGGTAATGCGACGTCCGGAGAATCGTCTGTGTCGTTACGTGCGCACGGAAGGTGGAAAAATGCCTTGCGATTCTTCCGTCATTGACGAGGCTCGACGGAATCCCTTATTCAATAATACAAAATATCGCCATTGCGGGTGATTTTTCATCAACGGGAGGGCCCGGGAGGCGGTTCCCCGCCTTCGAGGTAGTCGTGCAGATGGCTGGAGCCTTCGAGCATGGCCGTCGCCCGCCGGGTCAGCTCCGCCCGGCGCTGCTCGATGGCCGCGCGGAGCGCGTCCCTGCCGCCCGTCCGGCGCAGGTCGTCGAGGACGAGCCGGATCTGCGGGAAGGGGTAGTGGCTCCGCCGGAGCATGTCGACCATCCGGGCGTCCCGGACGTCGTCCGGGCCGAAGCGCCGGTACCCGGTGCCCGGTTCGCGCTTCGGAGTCAGAAGACCGGCGGACTCCCAGACGCGCAGGGCGGAGGCGCGCACTCCGAGGTGGGCGGCGACCTCTCCGACGCGCATGCCCGAACGCGGTGACGCGGGGATCTCCGGGGTCTGTCCCGCGACCGCCTCGAGCGCCTCACCCGCCGCCCGGAGGGAGAGCCGCTGTTCGTGCAGTGCGGCGTGGGCGGCGTCCACGAGGGCGAGGGCCGTGGGGAGGTCACCCGCGTGAACGGCCTGCATGACCGATCGGGCGGTGTCCCACCCGTACCCCCTCGCCAGGGCCCGGTAGGTGACCAGGGCCCGGCGGTGCCTCGCGTCGAACCTGCGGTAACCGGCGGCCGTCCGCGGAGCCGGAGGCAGGATGCCGGCGTCGGCGTAGTTACGGATCTGCTGCGTGGAGACACCGGCCAGCCGCGCCAGGTCGACGGGACGCAGCTTCGCCCGTTCCCCGCTCATCGCTTCGCCCCCTCCACGACGGGATTCACTCGGCATTTGAGGGTTCTACGCATGGGTCCGCAGCATATACCGCTCCACCGAAGGAAAAGTGTCAACGTTGACTTCAATGAAATACTCGAAGGAATGAATATCGGGGACGGCGACGACGCATGACGGGCGTCCGCTGTGGTCTTCCGCGATCCTTCCCCCCATCGTGTGAACAACCAGTTGAGGATGGAAACGAACCGTGGTCTTCAGCCATCAGGCAGACGGCGTCCGGCACCACCACGACCTTCCCGCGGCGGATCACACCGCCGCGGACAGCCATGACCTCATCCAGGTCCGCGGCGCCAGGGAGAACAACCTGACCGGTGTCTCCCTGGACATCCCCAAGCGACGGCTCACCGTCTTCACCGGGGTCTCCGGCTCCGGCAAGTCCTCACTCGTCTTCGACACGATCGCCGCGGAGTCGCGGCGGCTGATCAACGAGACCTACACGGCGTTCGTCCAGAACTTCATGCCGAGTCTCGGCCGCCCGGACGTCGACTCGCTGCGCAACCTGAGCGCGGCGATCATCGTCGACCAGGAGCGGATGGGTGCCAACGCGCGCTCCACCGTGGGCACCGCCACCGACGCCCACACCATGCTGCGCATCCTGTTCAGCCGGATCGGCACCCCGCACGTCGGCCCGCCCTTCGCCTTCAGCTTCAACCGGGCCGAGGGCATGTGCCCGGAGTGCGAAGGGCTCGGCAAGGTCTCCGACATCGACGTCGACCAGCTGGTCGACAGGGAGCTGTCGCTGAACGAGGGGGCGATCACGGTCCCCGGGTTCGCGGTGGACACCTGGCACTGGCAGCTGGTGGCGCACTCCGGCTTCTTCGACCCCGACCTCAAGCTGAAGGACTACACCCCCGCCCAGTGGGAGGACCTCCTGCACAAGCCCGCCACCAAGGTCAAGATCGGGACGAGCAACCTCACCTATGAGGGGCTCGTCACCAAGGTCCGGCGGACCTACCTGGCCAAGGACCGCGAGGCGATGCAGGCCCAGGCACGCGCGTTCGCCGACCGGGCGGTCAGGCTCACCGGCTGCCCCGCCTGCGGCGGCTCCCGGCTGAACGAGGCCGCCCGCTCCTGCACGATCGACGGCCGTGACATCACGCAGTGTTCCGCCATGCAGATCAACGACCTGGCCGAGTTCGTCCGGGGCATCCGCCACCCCGGCGTCGGGCCGCTGCTGGAGACCCTCCTGGAGACGCTGGACTCGCTGGTCGAGATCGGCCTCGGCTACCTGAGCCTCGACCGGGAGTCCGGCACGCTGTCCGGCGGCGAGTCCCAGCGCGTGCGGATGGTCCGGCACCTCACCTCCAGCCTCACCGACGTCACGTACGTCTTCGACGAGCCCACGGCCGGGCTGCACCCGCACGACATCCAGCGGATGAACGGCCTGCTGCTGCGGCTGCGCGACAAGGGCAACACCGTCCTCGTCGTGGAGCACAAGCCGGAGACGATCGAGATCGCCGACCACGTCGTCGACCTCGGCCCCGGCGCCGGCACCGAGGGGGGCCGGATCTGCTACGCCGGCGACCTGGCGGGGCTGCGCGCGTCCGGCACCCTGACCGGCCGCTACCTCGACCACCGGGTGGGCCTGCGCGAGAAGGTGCGCCGGCCCTCCGGGACGTTGGCGATCAAGGACGCCGACCTGCACAACCTGCGGGACGTGAACGTCGAGATCCCCCTCGGCGTGCTCACCGTCGTCACCGGCGTCGCCGGGTCCGGCAAGAGTTCCCTCATCCACGGCTACGTCGCCGGGCGGGACGGCGTGGTCGTCGCCGACCAGTCGGCGATCCGCGGCTCCCGCCGCAGCAACCCGGCCACCTACACGGGGCTGCTCGACCCGATCCGGGCGGCGTTCGCCAAGGCCAACGGGGTGAAGCCCGGCCTTTTCAGCGCCAACTCCGAAGGCGCCTGCCCCGCCTGCAAGGGCATCGGCCTGATCTACACCGACCTCGCCATGATGGCCGAGGTGGCGTCGGTGTGCGAGGAGTGCGAGGGCAAGCGGTTCACCCCCGAGGTGCTGTCGTACCGGCTGCGCGACAGGAACATCAGCGAGGTCCTCGGCATGCCGGTGACCGAGGCGCGGGAGTTGTTCACCACCGGTCAGGCCCGGGTGATCCTCGACCGCCTCGCGGCGGTGGGCCTCGGCTACCTCAGCCTCGGCCAGCCGCTCACCACGCTGTCCGGCGGCGAGCGGCAGCGGCTCAAGCTCGCCATCCACATGGCGAGGAACGGCACGACCTACGTCCTGGACGAGCCGACCACCGGCTTGCACCTCGCCGACGTGGACCAGCTGCTCGCCCTGCTCGACCGCCTCGTCGACGACGGCAACACGGTCATCGTCATCGAGCACCACCAGGCCGTGATGGCCCACGCCGACTGGATCATCGACCTCGGCCCGGGGGCCGGTCACGACGGCGGCCGGGTCGTCTTCACCGGCACCCCCGCCGAGCTCGTCGAGACCGGAACCTCCCTGACCGCCGAACACCTCCGCGGCTACGTCGGCCGCCGGTAGGGCCTCCGGCTCCCGGTCACGCGCGACCGGGAGCCGCGCCGCCGCCCGGCTCCTCCCCGGCACCGGGTGACCCCTTCCCGGTCGTGCCCTCCACACCCTCCGCGAGCGCGGGTGGTCCGGCCGTCGTCCGCGGCGGCTTCCGCGGATCACCGCGTCCCCTGCTCGGGTGCGTGACCGCGACCGGCGGCCGGTCCGGCCGGTGGTCTCCGGGCCGCCGCGGGACCGGCCCCGGTTTCTCACCCGGCGTTAACGAACGCCTCAGGCCCACTCAAGATCACCTGATGACCCTGGCGGCATGAGAGAACCGAACCGCCGTCCCGGGGAGACGCCGTGGGACGGCTGACGGCACCGCCACGCACCCGGCTGGTCGAGATCGTGGTCCCCGTGTACAACGAGCAGCGGGTGCTCGCCGGGAGCGTCCGCCGCCTGCATGCCTACCTGACGGGGACCTTCCCCTACGGCTTCCGCATCACCATCGCCGACAACGCCAGCACCGACGCCACCTGGCGGATCGCCACCGCCCTCGGCCGTGAGCTGCCGCACGTGCGCGCCGTCCACCTGGACGCCAAGGGGCGGGGGCGGGCACTGCGCAGGGTGTGGTCCGAGAGCGACGCCGACGTGGTCGGATACATGGACGTCGACCTCTCCACCGACCTCGACGCGTTCCTGCCGCTGGTGGCCCCGTTGCTGTCCGGCCACAGCGACCTGGCCATCGGCACCCGGCTGTCGAAGGGCGCCAACGTGGTCCGCGGGCCGAAGCGGGAGTTCATCTCGCGGACGTACAACCTGCTGCTCAGGTCGGCGATGGGGGCCCGGTTCTCCGACGCCCAGTGCGGGTTCAAGGCGGCCCGCACCGAGATCGCGCAGGCGCTGCTGCCCGCGGTCGAGGACGAGGAGTGGTTCTTCGACACCGAGCTGCTGCTCCTGGCCGAGCGGCACGGCCTGCGCATCCACGAGGTGCCGGTCGACTGGGTGGACGACCCCGACAGTCGCGTGGACATCGTGAAGACCGCCAAGGACGACCTCAGGGGGATGGCGAGGGTGGCACGCAGGACACTGTCGGGGGCGGTGCGGATCCCGGTGCCGCCGCGGGTGCAGCGGGCTCGGCTGCCCCGGGGCATGGCGCGTCAGCTGCCCGTCTTCGCCGTCATCGGCGTGCTCTGCACGCTGGCGCACCTGGGCCTGTTCGTCACCCTGCGGACGGTGCTGCCCGCCGTGGCGGCCAACGGCCTGGCCCTGTTCGTCACCGCCGTCGCCAACACCGCCGCCAACCGCCGTTTCACCTTCGGCGTCGTCGGACGGGCCGGAGCGCTGCGTCACCAGCTCGAAGGCGGCCTGGCCCTCCTCATCGGCCTGCTGCTCAGCACCGGCGGCCTGGCCCTGCTCACCCTCCTGGCGCCCGGCGCCTCCACCGCGACCGAGGTCGTCGCGGTCGTGGTGGCCAACGCTCTGGCCACCCTGGTCCGTTTCCTGCTTCTGCGCACCTGGGTCTTCAACCCGCGCCGGACGAAGGAGGCCGGCCGATGACCATCGGCGCCGCGCACGACGCGGAGCCGCCCGCGACCGTCCCGGACCCGGCGGGCCCGCCCACAGCGGGCCCCGGCGCGGTGGGGGCGTCCGTGACCGTCCCGGACCCGGCGGGCCCGACGGCGACGTCCGGCGCGGTGGGACTCCCGTCGCGGACGGCCGGGGCGGGGGACGCCGCACGCCGGGTGTTCCTCGGCCGCCCCGGCGACCCCCGGTGGGCGAGGCCCGCCCTGTGGGGGGTGCTGGCGCTGGCCGCCGTCCTCCACCTGTGGGGGCTCGGGCAGAACGGTCACGCCAACGACTACTATTCCGCCGCGATCCTGTCGGGCACGCGGAGCTGGAAGGCGTTCTTCTTCGGTGCCCTGGACGCCGGGTCGTTCATCACCGTGGACAAGCCGCCGTTCGCGCTCTGGGTGATGGGACTGTCGGCGAGGATCTTCGGATTCGGCACGTGGAGCATGCTCGTGCCCCAGGCCCTCGCCGGGGTCGCCGCGGTCGCCGTGGTCCACTCGGCCGTCCGGCGTGCACTGCCCGGCGGGTACGGGCACGCGGCGGCGTCGGTCGCCGCCCTGGTGATGACGCTGACCCCGATCACCGTGGCCATCGACCGGGACAACAACCCCGACACCGTCCTCGTCCTGCTGCTGGTGCTCGCCGCCTGGTTCTGCCAGGAGGCGACCCGCACCGGGCGGCTGCGTGCCCTCCTGACCACGGCGCTGCTCGTCGGGCTGGCGTTCAACACCAAGATGCTCCAGGCGTACCTGGTGCTGCCCGCCTTCACCCTCGTCCACCTGGCCATGGCGCCGGGCACGCCGTGGCGCCGCCTCGGGCGACTGTCGGCGGCCGGGGCGGTGCTGGTGGCCGCCAGCGGCTGGTGGATGGTGATCGTCGACCTGTGGCCCGCGTCGAGCCGCCCCTACGTCGGCGGCAGCACCGACAACTCCGTCCGGGACCTCGTCGTCGGCTACAACGGCCTCGGCCGGATCTTCGGCGGCGGTGGTCCCGGCGGCGGTCGCGGGGGAGGGTTCGGCGGCGAGCCGGGTGCGGGACGCCTGTTCAACGACATCATGGCCGGGCAGATCTCCTGGCTGCTGCCCTTCGCCGTGCTCGCCCTGGTCGCGGGGCTGGTGCTGACCGTGCGCCGGCCGCTCCGGGACGCGCGCGGCACCCGGGCCGCGCTGCTGCTGTGGGGCGGCTGGCTCGCCGTCCACTACGCGGTGTTCAGCTTCTCCAGCGGCACCTTCCACCCGTACTACACCACCGCGATGGCCCCGGCCGTCGCCGCGCTGACCGGGCTCGGCGGGACGCTCCTGTGGCGGGCGTACCGGGACTCCCCGGTGTGGTCGTGGGTGCTCCCGGCGGGGATCGCGGTCACCGGGGCGTGGGCGTTCACCGTGCTGCGCCGCACCGAGGACTTCGTGCCCTGGCTGGCGTGGGCCGTCGCGGGGGTCTCGGCGGCGGCCGTGGCCGGGCTCGTCCTGGCCCGGCTGGGGCACGGGCTCAGGACGCGCGTCGCCGCGGTCGCCCTGACGGCCGGGACGCTCGCGGCCCTCGCCGGTCCGGCCGCCTACGCGCTGACCCCGCTCGGCTCCCCGGTCAACGGCACCAACCCCACCGCGGGTCCCGCTGGGAGCGGTCCCGGGTTCGGGGGCATGCGCGGGCGCTTCCCCGGTGGTGCCCGGCCGGACGGAACGGACCAGGTTCCCGGCGACGGCGACCTCCCCGCCGGGGCCGGGCAGGATGCCCCGGAGGGTGTGTCCGGCGGTGCCGGGCAGCCGTCCATGCCGACGGACGGGCCGACGGACGGGCCGGTGGACGGGCCGGTGGACGGCATGCGGGGCGGTCCCGGCGGGGCCGTCGACCAGCGGATGATCGAATACCTCAGGAGGAACCGGGGGAGCGCGACCTGGCTGGTCGCGGTGGGCAGCGCGCAGAGCGCCTCGTCCGTCATCCTGTCGACCGGACTGCCCGTCATCGCCATGGGCGGTTTCACCGGCGGCGACCCGGCGATGACCGTGGACCGGCTCGCCTCGCTGGTCTCCTCCGGTCGGCTCAGGTACGTCATGACCGGCGGCGGCCGGGGCGGTCCCGGGGGTGGCGGCGACACCGGGGTGACCGAGTGGGTGCGGGCCAACTGCACCGCCGTGGTGGCCGCGGAGTACGGCGGCGCCACGGGTCAGTCGCCGCTGTACCGGTGCGGCTGACCTTCCGGCGGGACGGTTCCGGCCCGGCCCTGTCCTGGCTCCGTCCCGTCCGCCGGGCTGCCGGATGAGACGGCCGGGACGGAACCGGACTATTGACTGATTAGCCAATCAGTAGTATTGAGATCACGGCCCCGCGCTGCTGTAGTCTTGCGCAGTGCACAGCGGAGGAGGGGCGCGTAGCAGCCGCGCCGACCAGGCCGACCAGCGGCGAGCGGAGCTGCTCGAGGCCGCCAGGCGGGTGGTGCTGGAGCGGGGGCTGGCCAGCACCCGTGTCGCCGACATCGCCAGGGCGACCAACGTGAGTGGCGGGCTGGTCCACTACCACTTCGCCACCAAGGACGACCTCATCACCGAGATGCTCCGCAGCACCAGCGACGCGGAGGTCCAGCGGCTCCGGGAGATCGCCGCCGAGCCGGGCAGCGCGATCCAGCGCCTCGACCGCGTCCTGCGCTTCTACATCCCCGCCTCCCGCTCCGACCAGAGCTGGATCCTCTGGCTGGACGCCTGGGCGGTCGGGGTGCGCGAGGAGTCCGTCCGGACGATCCTGCTGGAGCTGGAGGGGGTCTGGATCGACATCCTCGGCCGGGTGATCGCCGAGGGCGTGGCCGCGGGCGAGTTCGCCTGCGACGACCCCCAGGGGTCGGCCGAGCGGATCGACGGCATGCTCGACGGCCTCGTCGTCCGCTACACCCTGCACGCCGGCAACATGTCCAGGTCGCGGCTGCTCCACCACGCCCGGGTCGCCGCCGCCCGGGAGGTCGGCCTCGATCCCTCCGCCTTCCCCGCCGACCCGGCCGAGGTCTCCTGACACGTTCCCCGGCCCGAAGGGTGGAGCGCCGCGGTGGATTCCGGCGGCGGTCCGGGGCGCCCCGGGTGCCCCGGCGGCATCGGCCGGGGCCGGGAGGGGCAACCCCGGCTGGGCAGGGCCGCGAGCGGAAGAGTCAGCCCCGGCTGGGCAGGGCCGCGAGCAGGAAGGCCAGCCGTGCCGCGGCGTCCTCGACGTTGTCCGCGGATCCGAGCCGGTAGCCCCACGAGGTGATGAAGCCGCCGTCCTGCGAACAGGTCACGGTCTCCATCAGGGTGCTGCTGAAGCGGTTGCGGACGCACACGTAGGCGGGGTCGCCGAAGGAGAGCCGCTGCACGGTCAGGTCCGCGTGGTGCCGCACCGCGGCGACGAACCTCTCCAGGCAGGACAGCGTGTCCAGCATCGTGCGTCACCTCCGTCCCGACAGAGAATCGCATGATCTTGTGAGGCTAATCAAGCGATTGTGACTTTTTGTCCCTCGGACTGTGTGGTTTATCCCGTGGGATGTGTAGTTTGTCCCCGAGACCGTGTGGTTTCTCCCCGAGGGGTGTGCGGCGACGGCACGGTCCCGGGCCGCGCGGGTCTCACATGAAGGCGCGGGCACGGGCGAACAGGTTCAGTGTGGTCGCGTGCAGCAGGTCTCCGAGCTCCTTGGGGGCCCTGCCCGCGCACGCCCGCGCGTGGGTGCCCTCCAGGACGATGCCGAGCTTGAAGCAGGCCAGCACCGCGTACCAGTCGGCGGCCGAGACGTCGCGGTCCGACAGCGCCGCGTAGCACTCGACGAGTTCCGCGGTCGTGGCCAGCCCGGTGACGCCGCCGTACAGCGCGCTCGTGCCGTCGGGGGAGGGCCAGGTCGCGAGCAGCCACCCCAGGTCCACCAGCGGGTCGCCCACCGTGCACATCTCCCAGTCGACGATCGCGGCCACCCTGGGACCGTCGCAGGCGAACATGAGGTTGGCCAGGTGGTAGTCGCCGTGCATGATCCCCGGCGTGAAGTCACGCGGCCGGTTCCGCTCCAGCCAGGCGGCCGTCTCCTCCAGGCCGGGGATGTCCGGACCCGGGTAGCCCTCCAGCGCCGCGTAGCCGTCCAGTTCTCCCATCCAGCGGGGCACCTGCCGCTCCAGGAAGCCCTCCGGCCGGCCGAACCCGTCCAGCGGCCGGTGGTCCACCCGCCCCAGGTCGGTCAGGGCCGAGGCCGCCT
The DNA here is from genome assembly GCF_014204985.1 of Streptosporangium becharense. NCBI lineage: Bacteria > Bacillati > Actinomycetota > Actinomycetes > Streptosporangiales > Streptosporangiaceae > Streptosporangium > Streptosporangium becharense. Next base: position 6,506,457 of record NZ_JACHMP010000001.1, read on the forward strand.
CCAGGCCCATCCGGTGCCGGATCGCGGGGTCGCTCGCGTGGGGCTCGGGCAGCCCGACGGCGGCGTTGAACCCGTCGACCGGCTCCATCAGGTAGAAGACCGCACCCATGACATTCTCGTCCGTGCAGGCGGCGACGAGGCGGGGTGCCGGGACCGGGGTGTCCCGCAGGAGCGTGAGCACCCGGGCCTCCCGGCGCAGCACCTCGTTGCTCCTGGCCCTCGGGTGCAGCGGCGGCCTGCGGAGCACGTACGCCGCGCCGCCCCGGGTGAAGCGCACCATCACGTTCTGGGTGCCGCCGGTCACCGGTGCGACCTGTTCGAACGGCCCGCCCGGCAGGCCCTGCTCGTCCATCCAGGCGCCGAGTACGTCGAAGTCGATCGCGGTGACGTCGATGTGCAGGGAAGTCATGCGTCCACCTTAACCGAATGATGTTCTAGCGAAGGTGAATCTACGGCCGCCGCCGGTGACGGTCAACAGCGCACCCACGGCGCTCGCGGCGGGGCCGGTGCCTCACAGCAGTTCGGCGGGGATGTCGGCGAGCCGGGCACGCAGTTCCTCGCCGAGCGCCTTGGCCTGGGCGTCGAGGCGGGGATTGGCGGCCACGCCCCTGCCCAGCAGGCCGTGGACGACGAAGTTGAGGGCGAGCAGGTTGGGCAGCTCGAAACGCTCGATCCTGAGCCCGGCGGTGGACGGCAGCAACTCCGCCAGGCGTCCGGCCGTCAGGTAGGCGGCCAGCCACTCGAACTGCCCTGCCGTGCGGACCCAGACCCCCAGGTTGGCGTCGCCCCCCTTGTCGCCGGAACGGGCGCCGACGATGGTCCCCAGCGCGGCCCGCACGGTCCGCTCGCCGTCCCCGGTCCGCTCGCCGTCTCCGGCTCGTTCATCGGGTTCCGGCGGGGCACCGGTCCCGGCCGCGGGGTCCGCACCGGCCTCCCACACCACAGGGGCGGCACCGGATCCACCGCCGCCGGGCGGGCCGGAGATCTCCCGGCCGTCGAGCCACACGCGCGCCCGTACGCTCTCCGCCGGCACGAGCGTCGGCCAGTAGACCCCGTACGGCGAGGCGTCCCCGGGAGGGGTGAGGGCGTAGCAGCCGGGATAGCTCGCCAGGGCCGTCTCGACCACGGCGGAGGAGAACGCCCGCCCCGCCTTCTTCCGGTCGGCGTCCATCACGGTGATCCGGAGCAGGGCCGTCCCGGCGAGCGGGGTGAGCTCCACGTGCACCCGGTCGAACGACTCCTTCGGGACGCGTGCCCAGACGGCCTCCTCGGCCAGCCTCGCCTTGGCCTCGATGTCCAGGCCGGTCAGCACCAGTGTCATGGTGTTGCGGTGACCGGCCAGGTAGTTGACGGCGACCTTGAGGGTGTCGGGCGGCGCCTCGCCGCGCACTCCCCGGATCCGGACCCGGTCCGGCCCCTCCTGCTCCAGGCGGATCGTGTCGAAACGCGCGACCGCGTCGGGGCCGAGGTAGCGGGGTGAGCCGATCTCGTACAGCAGCTGTGCGGTGACGGTGCCCACCGAGACCAGCCCGCCGGTCCCGGGATGCTTGGTGACCACACTGGAGCCGTCCTCCGCCAGCTCCACCAGGGGGAAGCCGCAGCGGGCCGGGTCCGGGACCTCGGCGAAGAACGCGTAGTTGCCGCCGGTCGCCTGGCAGCCGCACTCGATGACGTGCCCGGCGACCATCGACCCGGCCAGCGCGTCGTGGTCGCCGGGGCCCCAGCCGTAACGCCAGATCCCCGGTCCGGTGACCAGCGCGGCGTCGGTCACCCGGCCGGTCACCACCACGTCGGCGCCGGCGGACAGGGCGTCGGCGATGGGCCGCCCGCCCAGGTACGCGTTGGCGGTCAGCGGCGCCGCGGGCAGCGGCTCACCGGTGTCGAGGTTGACCGCGCCGCCCAGGTCGCGGCCGGTGAGGTCGTCCCCGGTGACGTGCGCGACCCGCGCGTTCAGCCCGAGGCGTCCGGCCAGCTCGGCGACCGCCCCTGCGCACCCGGCGGGGTCGAGCCCGCCCGCGTTGGAGACGATCTTGATTCCCCGGTCCAGGCACGTCCCCAGCACCTCCTCCAGCTGCGTGAGGAAGGTCGTGGCGTACCCAGGACGCCCCCTGAGCCGGTTGCCCGCCAGGATCAGCATGGTCAGCTCGGCGAGCCAGTCGCCGGTGAGCACGTCGATCGGGCCGCCCTCCACCATCTCCCGGGCGGCCGACAACCGGTCGCCGTAGAAGCCGGAGCAGTTGGCGACGCGCAGCATCATGCCTCCTCGGCCGGCTCCCCGGCGGTGGGAACCCACGACGGGAGCCGCTTGTCCATGAAGGCGGCGATGCCCTCCTGTCCCTCGGCGGAGGTGAAGCGCCGGGCGGACAGCTCCGCCATCTGCCGCATGCCCTCCTCCACGCTCAGCGCCGGCACGGTCCGCACGAGCCGCTTGGTGAGCGCGAGCGCCTCCGGGCCGCCGCGCAGCAGCATGCCGGTGTAGTGGGCGACCGTCGCGTCCAGTTCCGCCTCGGGCACGGCCCGGGTGAGCAGCCCGATCTCCTGGGCACGGGCGGCGTCGAAGGTCTCGCCGGTGAGCAGGTACTCCGCCGCGGCACGCGGGTCGAGTCGCCGCAGCACGGTCACCGCGATCATCGCGGGCACCACGCCGAGCCGTACCTCGGTGAACGCGAACGACGCCGAATCGGGGGCGATCGCGAAGTCGCAGGCTGCCACCAGGCCCAGGCCGCCCGCCCGCGCGGTGCCGTTCAGGCGGCAGACCACGGGCTTCGGGCTCTCCCAGACGAGCCTCATGATCTCCGGAAACGACGCGGTCACCGGCGCCTCACCTGCGCCGGAGGGGGCGAGCCGCTGCTCCTTCAGGTCGGCACCCGCGCAGAACACCGGCCCGGTGCCGGTGAGCACGACCACCCGCACGCTCTCCTCGGCCAGGGCCCAGGTGAGCCGGTCCTCCAGGTCGCCGAGCAGCCGCACCGACAGCGCGTTGCGATTGCGGGGGGAGTCGAGAGTGATCGTCGCGACCCCTCCGGACACCTCCTTGCGCACCAGCCGCTCCACCGGTCGGTCCTCGTCGTCTCTCATCCCCGCTCCTCGATCACGGCCAGTACGGTTCCCGCCTCGACCTGACGGCCCGGCGTCACGTTCAGCGCGGACACCGTGCCCGCGACGGGCGCGGTGATCCGGTGCTCCATCTTCATGGCTTCGAGCACCACGACCACCTGCCCCGCGCCGACGTCCGCACCGGCCTCGACGTCGACCCGCAGCACCGTACCGGGCATGGGGGCCAGCAGGGAGCCCGCGGGCACGTGCTCGGCCGGTTCGGGCAGCCGGGGCAGCGGGGTGAGCCGCACCGCGCCGAGCGGGGAGTCGACGTGCGTCGCCCCGGCGTAGCGGGCGACGGCGAACCGGTGCCGCACCCCCGAGGTCTCCAGGACGACCGATGAGGGCGTCGCCCCGACCAGTGTCGTGTCCGGGAATCCCTCGGCGCGCAGGCCGTCCCGGGTGATCCGGTAGGCGACCTCGGCCTCCGCGAAGGAGACGCGCTGCGGTTGCGACACCACGTTGCGCCACCCGCTCGGCAGGGTGGCCTGCACGGGCGCCGCCGCCCGGTTGGCCGCCGCCTGTGCGAGCGCCGCGGCGAGGGCGGACAGCTCCAGCGTCCCCGGCCGGTCACCCGCGCCGTCCCGGTCGGCGGGCCCGCCATGGCTTCCGCGGTTTCCGGGGTCGCCGTGCCCCCGAACCGCAGACGCCGCCTCACCGGGTGCCGTCTCATCAGGCGCGGTCTCACCGGCCGCCGCCCCACCGGGTGCCGTCTCATCAGGCGCGGTCTCACCGGCCGCCGCCCCACCGGGTGCCGCCTCATCAGGGGCCGCCGCGTCGGGGACCCGTCCCGCCGGAGCGTGCTCGTCGAGGAACCCGGTGTGGGTCTCACCCGCCAGGAACGCCGGATGGCGTAGGACCTCCACCAGCAGGTCCCGGTTGGTGACGGGACCGTGGATCCGGGCGCCCGCCAGGGCCGCGGCGAGCACGCGCACGGCCTGGCCGCGCGTCGGGCCGTACGCGACCACCTTGGCGATCATCGGGTCGTAGTGGACGCCGATCTCCGAGCCGTCCTCCACCCCGGAGTCGAGACGCAGGCCGTACCGCCCGCCCGGTGGAGCCTCGAAACGGGAGCGCACGCCGGGAACCTCGAAGCGGTGCAGGACACCGCTCTGCGGGAGCCAGCCGCGGGCCGGATCCTCGGCGTAGAGCCGCGCCTCCACGGCGTGCCCCGACGGCTCCGGCGGCGAGGCGGGCAACCGGGCACCCTCGGCGATCCGGAGCTGGAGCTCGACGAGATCGACGCCGTGGACGCACTCGGTCACCGGGTGCTCCACCTGGAGGCGGGTGTTCATCTCCAGGAACGCCACCGTGTCACCCCGGACGAGGAACTCGACCGTCCCGGCGCCGACGTAACCGATGGCCCTGGCCGCCGTGACCGCCGCCTCGCGCAGCCGTGCCCCGGCCGCCGCGGAGATCCCCGGCGAGGGCGTCTCCTCGATCACCTTCTGGTGCCGCCGCTGGATCGAGCACTCCCGCTCGCCCAGTGCCCACACCGTCCCGTGGATGTCGGCGAGAATCTGCACCTCGACGTGCCGGGCGCCTTCCAGCAGCGGTTCGACGAACACCGCGCCGTCCCCGAACGCGGACGCGGCCTCCCGGCGCGCCGACTCGACCGCCGCGAGCAGGTCACCGGCCCGCCGCACCACGCGCATCCCGCGCCCGCCGCCGCCGGCCGCGGCCTTCACCAGAAGAGGGGTCCGCGGCCCGGCCGCGGACCCGCCCAATGCGGCGAGGACGGCGTCGGCCCCGCGTTCCAGGTCGGCCGCCGGGCAGCCGGGCTCCGCGGTGAAATCCGGAAGCACCGGGACCCCGGCGGCGGCCATCAGCGCCTTGGCCTCGATCTTGGAGCCCATCGCGGCGACCGCCTCCGGGGGAGGCCCCACCCAGGTCAGGCCGGCCTCCAGCACGGCCCGCGCGAAACCGGCGTTCTCCGAGAGGAACCCGTAACCGGGATGGACCGCGTCCGCCCCAGCCCGGAGGGCCGCCGTGACGATCCGCTCCACCGACAGGTACGTCTCGGCGGGCGTGACGCCGGGCAGCCGCACGGCGTGGTCGGCCTCGGCCGCGTGCGGCGCGCGGGCGTCGGCGTCGGAGAACACCGCGACGGTCTCGACGCCGAGGTCGCGGCAGGTACGGAAGACACGCCGGGCGATCTCTCCCCGGTTGGCGACGAGGAGCCGGCCGATCACGCTCAAGGGCCACATCCGGGGACGGTCACGGGCTCACATCCGGAAGACGCCGAAGCCCGCGGGCTCCGGGACGGGGGCGTTGTTGACGGCCGACAGGCACAGGCCGAGGACCGTGCGGGTGTCACGGGGGTCGATCACCCCGTCGTCGTAGAGACGGCCGGACAGGAAGAACGGCAGCGACTCGGCCTCGATCTGCGCCTCGACCATCTGGCGCATCGCCGCGTCGGCCTCCTCGTCGTAGACCTGCCCTCGGGCCTCGGCCGCGGCACGCCCGACGATGGACAACACCCCGGCGAGCTGGGCGGGCCCCATGACGGCGGATTTCGCACTCGGCCAGGAGAACAGGAACCGCGGGGCGTAGGCCCGCCCGCACATGCCGTAGTTGCCCGCCCCGTACGAGGCGCCCATGACGATCGTGATGTGCGGGACGGTCGAGTTGGACACCGCGTTGATCATCATGGCGCCGTGTTTAATGATGCCGCCCTGCTCGTACTCCCTGCCGACCATGTAGCCGGTGGTGTTCTGCAGGAAGACCAGCGGGGTGCGGGTCCGGTTGGCGAGCTGGATGAACTGCGCGGCCTTCTGGGCCTCCTCGCTGAACAGGACACCCCGGGCGTTGGCGAGGATCCCGACCGGGTAGCCGTGCAGCCGGGCCCACCCGGTCACCAGGCTCCCGCCGTACAGCGGCTTGAACTCGTCGAACTCGCTGCCGTCCACCACCCGTACGATCACCTCGCGCGGGTCGAACGGGATGCGCAGGTCCTCCGGCACGATGCCCAGCAGCTCGTCCTCCTCACGCAGCGGGTCGCGCACGGCAAGCGGCGCGGCGCCGAGCCTGCGGTGGTTCAGGCTCCGGACGATCCGCCGCCCGATCCGCAGCGCGTCGTGCTCGTCGGCGGCCAAGTGGTCGGCCAGGCCGCTGACGCGGGCGTGCATCTCCGCGCCGCCCAGCGACTCCTCGTCCGACTCCTCGCCGGTGGCCATCCTGACCAGCGGCGGCCCGCCGAGGAAGACCTTCGCGCGTTCCCTGACCATCACCACGTGGTCGCTCATCCCGGGGACGTACGCCCCACCGGCGGTGGAGCTGCCGAAGACGAGGGCGATCGTGGGGATCCCGGCCGCGGACAGGCGGGTCAGGTCACGGAAGATCCGCCCGCCCGGGATGAAGATCTCCTTCTGCGTCGGCAGGTCCGCCCCGCCCGACTCGACCAGGTTGACCAGCGGCAACCGGTTCTCCAGGGCGATGTCGGCCGCCCTGAGGGTCTTGCGCAGGGTCCACGGGTTGGACGCGCCGCCCCGCACGGTCGGGTCGTTGGCGACGATCACGCACTCGACGCCCTCGATCACCCCGATCCCGGTGACGACGCTCGCCCCCACGGGGAACTCGCTGCCCCAGCCGGCCAGCGGCGACAGCTCCAGGAACGCCGAGTCGGGGTCGAGAAGCAGCTCGATCCGCTCCCGGGCGAGCAGCTTGCCCCGCCGGCGGTGCCGCTCGACGTACTTGCCGCCGCCGCCCGCCACCGCCTTGGCGTGCTCGGCGTCGAGCTCGGCGAGCTTGGCGAGCATGGCCTCGCGCCGGGACAGGTATTCGGCGCCGGAGACGTCGAGCATGACGGCGGTCAGCCGCGGGGCGGAGTCTCGGACGTGATGATCACGCCAGTCACGGTAGCCCATCGCCCGTCCACCCGCCAGATCCGTACGCATGTTCCGCCTTCGCCGGGAAAGTCACGGTGCATGGACGACAAGTCGAAGAATCACGCCCCCGGGTCGGCCGTCAGCCTGCCCATCGCGATCGCGATCGGAGTCGCCCTGGGCCCCGCTCTGGGGCTTCTGCTGGGCAACCTCGCCATGGGCATGGGGATCGGCCTCGCCGTCGGCGCGGGCCTGGGTGCGGCCCTACTCGCCTGGTCCGACGAGAGGAAGGGCCAGAGCGGGGGTCGCTGAGCAGCCCCGCGTCCGCGGCGGCACGGCGGAACGGATCACCAGATGGGCACGGGAGGCCGCCATGACCGCCAGCAGCGCGTCGCGGTCGTCGGCGAACCGCCGTGACACCCGGGCGTCACGCCCGGCCCTGTGGTGGAGCGCGGCCAGCGCGGTCGCGGCCCGCTGGTAGTCCGACATCGCGCGTCCGGCCCCGAGGCGCCCGGCCCACCGCCGGGCCTGCCTGCGGACGCGCGGCGAGCTCAGCATGCCGATGTCCTCGGGGGTGACGAGCCCGGTCGGCACGTACGCCGGCAGGTCGCGGCTGATCCCGGTGACCAGTTGCCGTCGTTCCCGGACCGCGACGGTGACCAGGCCGGCGATGACGACCGCGCCGACCAGGTACACCACGCCCAGTGCGGCCGGGGAGTTCAGCGCGGCGGCCCCGTTCCACATGCCGTGCAGGACCACGGCTCCCGCGTAACCCAGCGGGATGAGCGCGAAGCGGCCCCCGCCGCGTCCGGTGACCGCGTGCGCGACGCCGAGCCCGATCATCGAGGTGGCGATCGGGTGCAGGAGCGGGGTGAGCACTCCCCGCAGCACGAAGGTGGCCACCGTCGCCGCCGTCCCGGCCACGCCGAACGCCGCGGAGTAGTAGAGGACGTTCTCCACGGCGGCGAATCCCAGCGCCACCACGGAGGCGTAGACGATGCCGTCGGTCGGCCCGTCCAGCTCGTGACGGCACCGCCACAGCAGCCACAGCAGCGCGGCGCCCTTGGCCGCCTCCTCGACCGCGGGGGCCACCGCCACCATGGTCACCGTCCGCGCGTCCTGCGGGCCCATGCCGAGCGCGGAGACCGTCGCCTCACCGGCCGTCTCCAGGCCGATGGAGACGACCACCGCGATCCCCGCCCCCCAGACGAAGGCGAAGAGCAGGTGGAGCCGCGGTTCCGGTTCCAGCCGGTCGAGCACCAGCACCGCGGCGAGCAGGACGGGCAGGGGCGCCACCCCCAGGGCGACGGACAGGCCGAACCCGTCGCCGCCGCTGCCCGCCAGGACGAACGCCAGGGTCGCCAGGGCACACAGCCCGGAGACCGCGAGCGTGATGACCATTCCCCGCTGTGGACGGGCCGCCGTCCGGCCGCCGTCCCGCACGGCCGGTGGACCGGCCGTCTCCCACGTGTCCCTCATCGTCGCCTCCTCGTGGATCGTGTGTCCTGGGGGGAGGAGGCAACAGTGACCCGGCCCGGTTGACGGACACTTGCAGGACACGTGCACTCCCACCTGCCCTGAGCTGCGAGAACGCTCCGCGGGGCGGGTCGGCGGCATCACGCGGCCGACGGGATCGGACGGTCGGCGGGATCAGACGGTCGGTGGGATCAGACGGTCGGTGGGTCGGCGGGGTCACGCGGCCGACGGAGCGGGTGGCCGGCCGGGTCACGCGGCCGGCCGGATCAGACGGCCGGCGGGTCCGAGACCAGCAGGCGCACCCCCGGCGCCAGGGCGTCGCCCAGGCGGCGGCGCTCGTCGTCCGCCAGGCCGCCCAGGTCCTCGGAGAGGTCGGCGAGCAGGTCGGCGAGGACCTCCGCCGCCAGCACGTCGGGACCGGCACCGGGGCCGAGCTTGCTGCGGGCCGAGGCCGCCCGCGGCGGGGTGAGCCGGTCGACCGCCGCCGCCAGCAGCCAGCCGGGCACCCCGGCCGCCCCGTCGGCGGGAGGCACGAAGGGCCTGGCACCGTCGTAGCGGGAGTCCTCCGCGAAGGCGGGGAGCTTGACCTTCAGCACCGGACGCGGACCGTGCTCCTCCACCGGCCAGCGACCGGCCGGCTTGACCACGTACCCTTCGGCGAGGTTGCCGGGCAGGGGCGGCAGGCCGAGCAGCGCGGGCACCTCGGTGGGGAACTCCACCGGGGTCTCCTGCACCTCGGCCCGCCGCCCCCGTCTCAGCAGCGGGACGCAGCGCAGCCCGGTCCCGGCCAGGTGCTCCTCCAGGTCGGCACGGCCCAGCCAGGTCTGCCCGGCCGCGGTGTGGACGAGCGCGTCGAACGCCAGCCACACCAGCCCCGGGCTGTACCAGATCCCGGTCTGCACCGGCTGGGCCCCGTCCTCGGCCGTTACCTCCGGGTGCGGGTAGTGGCCGCCGGCCAGTTCGCCGTACAGGACCACCTCGCGCACGCCGCCGAGGCTGTGCCCCACCCGCCGGGCGACCGTCGAGGCGGCGGTGGCCAGGAGCGGCCAGATGCGGGCCACCCCGAAGAAGACGTCCAGCTCGCTCTCGTCCAGGATGCCCCGGCGGCGGGCCGCCCGCGTCCGGACGCCGTCGGTCACCAGCGCGAGGTGAGCGCCGTGCACCTTCTCCTCGGCCACCCACATCCCCGCGCGCGCGGGACCGTCGCTCCACCGCTGGGAGATCTTCGGGTACCACTCCGGCATCTCGCTGTCGTCCTCTCTTCGCGACGGGTCTCACAGGAGGGTCGTGGTCCCGCCCGAGCGGGTTTCCGGCCGTGCCTCGGACCGGGCTCCGGGCCGCCCGAGGGCGGGCTAGTTCGTGCAGACGGTGTCGAACTCGGCGCGCTCGGTCTCCGCCACGCCCGCGGGCTCGACGATCCGCAGGCGCATGCTCCCCTTGAGGGAGGTGGTGCGGAAGAAGACGTTGGAGACGGTCCTGCTCCCGGCCTTGTCGAACGTCACGGACACCGGATCAGGGCCGGGCCAGGGGCCCTGCTGGTTGACCCACACGTACTTGACGGTCATCGGCTTGGTCACCGTGATCGTCGCCGACACGTCGTGCCGCAGACCGTACTGCCCGGTACAGGGCCCGTTGTGGGAGGCGGGGACGACCTTCATGTCGGAGGCGGTGACCTCCGTGTTGGTCGGCGGGGGCGTCGGGTCCGTGCAGGTGACGGTGAAGGCGGCCTGTGCGGTGTCCGGGACCGTCACCGGGGAGATGATCTTGAGGGTGCCCGAGCCCTTGACGACGGGCACCTCACGGTCGCCCCGGACCGTCAGCGTGTGCGGCACGACGTCCTTGGCCCCCGGGGCGCCGGTGAAGGACAGCGTGTTGACCGGGCCGGCGCCGCCCTCGCTGTCGAGCCACTGGTACCTCACCTCGGCCGGGACCCGGTTGACGGCGATCGTGCCGGTGAAGGTCAGGGTCGTGGGGCAGGCGCCGGTGTAGGTGGGCCTGTCCACCGCGGCGGCCGGCGTCACCACCAGGTCGGGGCCGGGGTCGTCGCAGGTGACGCTGTAGGTCGCCCGCGGCGAGTCGATGCCGGACGGGCTGACGATCCGGATGGCCTTCCATCCGGTGGAGGTGGCCTTGACCGGGTGGGTGACGACGACCGGGCGGCTGCGCGGGCCGTTGGCCGGGAAGTCCAGCTGCTGGATGGGGCCCTCACCGCCGGCGCTGTCGATCCACTGGTAGCCGACCCGGGCGGGCAGCTGGGAGACCTGGATGAGCCCGTTGAAGCGGACCGGCTGCCCGGTGGCCGGGCACTGGCCCTTGTAGGTCGCCGGATGCGCGGTGACCGAGGCGGCGGCGCGGATCGGCTCGGTGGGGGTTTCCGGTCCGCCGCCTCCGCCCTGTGGGGTCTGGGGGGACTGCGGGGTGTGCGGCCGGGCCGGTGGGGTGGCCGGCAGCGGGTGGCTGCCGTCGTAGACGACGGGTTCGCTGCCGGCGCAGCCGACGGTGAAGTGGGCCTTGCGGGACAGGCCCTTCCTGCCGATGATCTCCACGGCCTGCCAGCCGCGGGCCTCCCAGTCGAAGGTCTGCCGGTCGCGGACGAGGAGTTTGCGGGTGCCCTTGACCGTGACGGTCTTGACGGCGCTACGGGTGCCGTCACTGCGGACCCAGCGGTAGCGCACCGTGCCGGAGCCGCGCGCCACCAGGCTGGCGGAGAAGCCGACCGTGGTGGGGCAGGCGCCCGAGTAGCGGGCCGGTCCGGCCTTGACGTTGCCCACGCTCACCCTGACCTGAGCCGCGGAGCCGCCGGCGGCGGTGACGGCTCCGGTGGTGGCCGAGGCGAGCGGGGCGGGCCCGGCCAGGAGCGCGGCCAGCAGCGGACTGAGCACCGCCGTCCTGAAAAGAATATTTCTCACGTTTCCCTCTCGAGGCTGGGTCATACGATGACCAAGCCTGTCAAGGTCGAGTTGCGAGTGGCTTGGAATCGTCCTGTGAGGACTTGAGGATCCGTCGGCCGCCCGCAGGACACCGCGGGGGCCCGGCCCGTCCAAGCCCGCTGCGGCGGCCCGGCCCGTCGAAGCCCGCTGCGGCGGCGTGGCCGGTCCGGGCCGCGGCCGGTCCGGCCCGCCGCGGAGACGCCCCGTACGGTGAGGGACCGCCGGCTCAGCCGCAGTGACTCCAGCCGCTCTTCCACGAGATCGAGCCGTGTGACCCGCCCCAGATCACGCACTTCCTGGCGGCGGACAGCCGCACGGGGCCCGCGTACGAGGTGAACGCGCCGGGGTTGCTCCCGCTCGCGCCGCCCTGCACCTGGAGGATCGCGTTCATCGAGATCTTGCCGGGGATCACGTACTTGGACATCGTGACGACGCAGTTCTTGCCCGCCCCGGAGTTGTACAGCAGGTAGACGGTCGCCACGGTACCCAGTGCTCTGGAGTTGACGACCTTGTAACCGCTGCCGCACACGCCGGTCGCCGTGTACGGGTTGAGCTTCTGCGTTGCGCTCGTGGGTTTCGGGGTCGGCTTGGCGGTGGTCGTGGGGCCGGCGGTGGGCCTGGCGGTGACGGTGGGCTTCGGGGTGGGTTTCGGGGTCGGCTTCGGGACGGTCGTGGGCACGGGCGTCGGTTTGGGTGCCGAGGGGGACGTGGCGGTCGGGCTCGGCCCGGCCCCGGACCGCGGTCCGGGGCTCTGCGAGGGTTTCCCGCCCGGGCCCCCGCTCGGCCGCCCGGTGGCCCGGTCCGGGCCGCCCGCCCGGGGCGGGGAGGGGCGTGCCGTCTGGCGGGACACGCTGGGTGTGATGATCCCCGCCCGCTCCTCGTCCCGGGACTCGGTGGGGGCGGGTGTCCCGCCGCCCGTCGGTGAGGTGCCGGGGCCGCGCGCGGGGTCCGGCCGCCCCCCGGCGCCCGGGGAGGCGGCGGCGGGCGCCGTGGTGACGGCGGCCTGCGCCATCGACGCCTTCCCGTCGCCGCGCAGGACCACGACGGCCCCGGCGGCCACGGCGAGCGCGGCCACGCCCGCCACGCCGGAGAGCAGGAGCCCGACCGGCAGTGCCCGCCGTCCTCGCGGGGAAGACGCCGAGCCGTCCCGCCGGACGCCGTCCCGCGGGATCCCGCCGTCATCCGGCCGGTCCTGACGTGGCCCGCCCGGATGCGGGACGTCCTGCCCGGCGTCGCGCGAAGCGGCGGCGGGAGGAGCGGATGCGGGGGAGTGGGGGGATCCGGGTGCGAGGTGGGCGGACGCGGGGGAGTGGGGAGACCCGGGTGCGGGATGGGATGACGCGGGGGAGCCGGAGGACCCCGGGGCGGGGCGGGATGACGCGGGAGGCTGCGCGGGGACGGCGGGGATGCCGCCCATCAGGTGGTTGACGAGCTGATCCGCGGTGGGGCGTCGGGCCGGGTCCTTCGACAGGCTGGCGGACACCAGGTCCCGCAGCGGCCCCTCCAGATCGCCCAGCTCCGGCTCCGCGTTCAGGATCCGGTTGATCACGACGGCGATCGACTCCTCGCCGAACGCGGGCGTGCCGGTCGCCGCGAAGACCATGGTGACGCCCCAGGCGAAGACGTCGACCGCGGGGGTCACCTCACCCGGGCCGAGCTGCTCGGGAGCGAGGTAGGAGGGTGTCCCCATCGCCATCCCGGTCGCGGTCATCCCCGGCGAGTCCAGCGCTCTGGCGATGCCGAAGTCGATCACCACCGGGCCCTCGGGGCCCATCAGCACGTTAGCGGGCTTGAAGTCGCGGTGCAGGATGCCGGCCCGGTGGATCGCCGTCAGCGCGGTGGCCGTGCTGACGGCCAGGCGCTCCAGCGCGGCGCCGCGCCGCGGTCCCTCCCGGCCGACGAGCTGACGCAGGGAGGGGCCGGGGACGTACTCGCTCACGATGTACGGCCGGCTGCCCGCGAGATCGGCGTGGAGCACCGACGCGGTGCAGAACCGGGCCACCCGCTGGGCGACGGACACCTCGCGCAGGAAGCGGGCACGTGCCTCGGGGTCGGCGGCCAGCCCGTGGTGGAGGAGCTTGACGGCGACCTGCTCGTCCGCCGGCCCCCGGCCGAGGTAGACGACGCCCTGGCCGCCCTCGCCGAGTCGTCCGGTCAGCTCGAACACGCCCAGGCGCCGCGGATCTTCCGCCGTGAGCGGCTGTGCCACGATACCCCCTGGACGAAACCCGACTAACGGTTTATGTGGTGCAGAACGCTACCAGTGTGCATGGAAGCCCGCCGGGAGCCCGCAGGAAGCCTCAGGGGCCGTCGTGGCCGCGGTGAGACGACGCGACTCCGCTCCGCAGCCGGGCGGATGCCGCAATGGAAACCATCTCCATAACTTGACAAAACATAATGATTGCAATTTTGCAACATAATTCGGTCCGTTTACTACGGCTTTACCTTCTCCTCTAACCTCCCGCTCGGTGCGCTCATCCGGCGCGCCGGGATTCCGCGCCCCGTGAATCCGGGGCAGGGGAGGAAAAGCGTTGTCCAGCAGAGTGAGGAGTGGGGGCGCCCGAAAGCGCCTCCTCGCGATCGTGCCCGTGCTCGGCCTGGCCGCCGCGGGGCTCGCGGCGGGGACTGCGTCCGCGGACGGTGACACCTCGGTCGCGCGGTACCAGCCGACCGCGGCCGACTACTACATCAACTACGCTCCGCCCAGGGACGAGCCCGAGGTCGCCGACCCGGCCGTGCCGTCGGCCAAGGCCCGCAAGTCCAGCCCGTCCAAGAAGCTCGACCGGAAGTTCTCCGGCGGAAACCCGGCCGCTGCGCGGGTGCTGGCCGCCCGTGAGGCAGAAGCGATCAAGACGGGGCTCAACCCCGCGGACTTCCTCTTCAAGAAGTCGAAGACCGTCAAGACAGCCAAGTTGCTCACCCTGCTGGTGGAGTTCAACGACAAGGCCAACGATGACTTCTCCGGGTTCGTCCGCCCGGCGAGCGTCGACAGCGAGGACCCCGCCGAGTGCGTCACCGAGCCGCCGGGCACCCTGCTCAACGGCCCGCTGCACAACAAGATCCCCAATCCGGCGACCCTCGCGCACAAGGACAACAACAGCTTCTGGGTGCCGGACTTCAGCCCCGAGCACTTCAACAAGATGCTTTACAGCTCCGAGGGCATCACCGAGCGCGTCCGCCCCGACCTGACCGACCCCCGGGACGGCCGCAAGGGCATCGACATCTCCAAGCACACCATGAAGAACATGTACGAGGAGATGTCCAAGGGCGCCTACACCGTCACCGGGCAGGCCAGCGAGTGGATCAAGGTCCCGCACTCCGAGGCGTACTACGGCGCCCGAGCCTGCGGCAAGGAAGTCCAGGACATGAGCGGTCACCCGAGCAACCCGCTCGGCCCCGGCCAGCTCGCCATCGACGCGGTGAACACCCTGGCCGCCTCCGACCCGTCCTTCCCCTGGGCCGACTACGACATCGAGGACGTCGCCGACTCCGACGGTGACGGGAACTTCGCCGAGCCGGACGGCGTGGTCGACCACCTGGTGCTCGTGCACGCCGGAAAGGACAAGTCCTCCGACGGCGGCGCCGAGGGCACCTACGCGATCTGGGCCCACTCCAGCGCGGTGGCCGGCGGCTACCAGGTGCCCGGCACGAACGTGAAGATCTCCAACTACATCGTCCAGCCCGAGGACTCCGGCGTCGGCGTCTTCGCCCACGAGTACGGCCACGACCTCGGCCTGCCCGACCTCTACGACACCACCGGCCAGGCGTCCTCGGCGGTCGACTTCTGGGACCTGATGTCCAGCGGCTCGCACAGCGGCCCGATCTTCCAGTCGATGCCGTCCCACATGGGCCTGTGGGACAAGTGGATCCTCGGCTGGGCCAGCCCGAAGGTCTTCAACCCCGGTGACCGCGCTCGCGCGGTGACGATCGGCCAGGCCTCGCGCACGCCGAAGCTGACCGAGGACGGCGTGCGGGTGAACCTGACCAGCACCCCCCTGGAGATGGTCAAGCCGCACAGCGGCACCAAGACGTGGTGGTCCAACCTCGACCAGGAGTGGGCCGACTCCAAGCTCACCCGCGACCTCCAGGTGCCGGCCGGGACCGACGTGAAGTTCCGGCTCTGGAACAACTACGAGATCGAAGAGGACTGGGACTTCGGCTTCATCGAGGTCTCCACCGACGGCGGCGCCACCTGGACCCAGCAGAAGGTCTACACCGAGGGCGGCGTCCTGGTCTCCACCGACGACGACTACACCGACCCGAACAAGAACCTCGCCAAGTTCGGCAACCGCAAGTACGGCCTCACCGGTACGACCGACGGCTGGCGGCACGACTACGTCGACCTGACCCCGTACGCGGGCAAGACCGTCAAGCTCCGGCTGGTCTACGACACCGACGCGGCCTTCACCCCGCGCGGCTGGCACGCCGACGACTTCTCGCTCACCAACGGCGACCAGACCGTCTGGAGCGACGACGTCGAGAGCGGCAACAACGGCTGGACGACCGCCGGCGGCACGTACACCAACACGCACGGCCAGGGCTGGGTCGTCAACGACGGCTTCCGTGAGATCTCCCGGTTCTACCTCGCGGAGTGGCGCAACTTCGACGGCTTCGACAAGGGCCTGCAGTACGCCTACAGCACCAACTACTCGCGCGAGGGTGCGTGGAAGACGGAGAAGGTCAAGTACAACGCGCCCGGCATGCTCGTCTGGTACCGCGACTCGACCTACACCAACAACTCCCTGGCCAACAACCTCGACCTGGCGCCGAGCATCGGTTCCAAGGGAAGCCTGCTGCTGGTCGACTCCCACTTCGACCCGCTGCGCCGGACCGGCACCGCGGCCGAGAAGGACCCCACCACGCTGAAGAACATGCAGGGCCGCATGCAGACCTCGAACGCGGCCTTCTCCTTCAGCAGGACCTACCCGTTCACCGAGTGCTTCGAGGCTCCGGGCGAGCCCTTCAGCGAGTACTGCACCAAGGTGGACAGGCTGCGCGGCGTGTCGGAGTTCACCGACGCCAAGACCTGGTACCCGGGCTTCGAACTCCGCGGTGACAGCCTGTTCTACCGCGACTTCGACGCCTCGGTGGTCGTCCCGTCCAAGGGCGACCAGTCGTACAGCACTCGGGTCGTCAACCCCGACGGCACCCCGGCCACCGAGGCCTACGGCACCGACATGGGCAACGGCAACGTCCTCGGCTCCGGCAACCCCGGTGACGAGGGTAAGGCGCTGGGCGTGAAGCTCAAGCTCCTCACCCCGCTCCCGGGCAACATCGGCGCGATCGTCCACGTCACCCCGCCCAAGAACTGAACCACCCCACCGGATGAGGGGCCCCGCCGCCACCCGCGGCGGGGCCCTACCATTTGAGCGGGCAGATGTCCGGACGAACACGGGCAGGCACCCGACCGATAGGGGCAGCGTGGGAGAGCTTCGAAGCAAGGCCGAGCACACCGGGGTCATCCAGGCCGGAGGCAAGGTCTGCGTGGTGGTCAACACACGCTCGCGCCGTGGCCGGCGCCGCTACCCGGAGGTCGCCCGGCTGCTCAGGCAGGAGGGTTTCGAGCCGATCCGGATCTTCCCCGTGGTCGACCCCAGACGGCTGCGCGCCACCCTGGAGGAGGCGCTGGAGGCCGGTCCGGACCTGCTCGTGGTCGGCGGCGGCGACGGCACGCTCAGCGCCGCCGTCAAGCACGTCGCCCACCGCGACGTCGCCCTCGGTGTGCTGCCGCTGGGCACCACCAACAACTTCGTCCGCAGCCTCGGCATCCCGCTCGACCTCGCGGGTGCGATCCGGGTCTTCCGCACCGGGAAGGTCGCCGACATCGACCTGGGCGTCGCGGGTGACCGCGAGTTCGCCAACCTGGCCAGCTTCGGGGTCTCCGTGGAGGTGGCGGGCACGGTCAGGCACTGGCTGAAGCGCCTCCTGGGCCGGGCGGCCTACCCGCTCACCGCCCTGACGGTGCTGCCGGGCCACCGGCCGTTCCGTGCCTTCCTCACCGTGGACGGCCGCCGCCACGAACTGCTCACCCACCAGCTCAACATCGCCAACGGCCGCTTCCACGGCGGCTGGCAGGTGGCCAAGGACATCAGCATCGACAACGGCCGCCTGGTCGCCTACCAGCTCGGTTCGGGCAAGCGCCTGCGCCTGCTGGTGGAGACGCTGGTGCGGGCCACCACCGGCCGCTGGCGCAGCCTCGCGGGCGGTCCGTTCGTCATGGGACGGGAGATGCACCTGGAGACCGACCCTCCGCTGGCCGCCGACATCGACGGCGAGGTCCGCCTGATGACCCCCATCACCCTCCGCACCGTGCCCAACGGCCTGCGGGTGATGGTCCCCGCCGACTTCGTCGATTCCTGAGCTGATTGATGTGGTGATTCGTGGGTAGTCGTCCTTTTCCAAGAGAGGGAGGACACGATGACTCTGATCGACCGCATCAAGAGCTACCTCAGAACCCCCAGCGGCCGCAGGAACATGGAGAAGGCCAAGGCGATGGCCCGTGACCCGCGCCACCAGCAGAAGGCCCGTCAGCTCCTGAGCCGCTTCCGCACCGGCCACACCCACCGGTAGCCCGTCTCCGGCGGGTACGGTCCTCCTGGGCCCGCCCGCACCCGCCTCCCCGGCGGGTGCGGCTCCCCTTTGTGCGCGTCGTCTTGCCTCCGCACGCCGGCCCACCTCTGTGCGCCGTCTCGCCTTTGTGCGTCGGCCCACCTTTGTGCGCCGCCATCGCGGTCACCGCCCGGACAGCCGGCGGAACCGCATCCTTATCTTGTCGAACAGCGGTTCCCGCCCCGGCGCGTCGCCGTCCGCGCGGGGCGTCCCCTCCCACGCGGGCTCCGGCGGAACGCCGGTCGCCGGGTGGGGCACGGGTGGGTGAGACTCCACCGGGGTGAGTCCCACCGGGTGAGGCGCCGGGGGGCGGGGGGACGGCGGCTGCGGCCTGCGGGCCCCGCGCAGGTCGGTGAGGGCCTGGGCGGCCGTGGGCCGCCTGTGCGGGGCGGGGTCGCGCATGCGGCGCAGCACGTCCATGACCTCCGCCGGGGCCCCGCCGGCCGTGGGATCGGCGTCCGCCCCCGCCGACGGCAGCCGGCCGGTCAGCAGCTGGAAGGCGATCACCCCCGCCGCGTACACGTCGGACGCCTCCGTCATCACCGCGGACATCGTCAGGAACTCCGGGGCCGCGTAGTGGGTGTCGAGGACGTTGGGCAGCTCACCGGCCACGGTGTGCGTGCGGGTGCCCGGCTTGGCGTAGTCGAACCCGGTGAGCATCGCCCGGCCGTTCTCCGTGACGAGCACGCACGCGGGGTTCAGCGCCCGGTGGATCACGTTGTTGGCGTGGACGTGGGCCAGGCCCAGCAGCATGTCCTCCACGACGTCCAGCCTGGCTTCGGTGGAGAGGGTCTGCCGGGGGGCGGTCAGGTGCAGGTGCAGGGCCTGGCCGTGGACGTCGTCGAGCACCAGCACGAACCGGCTCTCGTCGTCGATGGCGAAGAAGTCGCGCGCGCGCACCACGCACGGGTGCGGCGGGATCCTGGTCAGGGCCTGATAGGCGTTGGTGATCAGCCGCCGCTCGGCCGCCCTCGGCCCCTCCTGTGCCAGCGGGTCCGCCCGGTAGACGCGCAGCAGGACCGTCTCGCTGTCCGGCACCGTCGCGTTGATCGCCCGGTACTCGGTGACCCGGGTGTCGCCACCGAGTTGCTCCTCGACCTGCCAGTTGCCGAACCTCGGCGGCGCCGTGGAACGCCGCACGCTGCCGTTCAGCGCCTCGATGATCGCGGTGCCGTACGGCGTGGTGTCGGTGGTGTAGCCGCGCCTGACGCGCGAGACGTCGCTCAGCGCGCCGATCAGCCCGGCCAGGTCGGTGACGTGCCGTGAGTCTCGCCCGGCCGGGTCCACCAGCTCGGCGTCCTGGCCGGTCAGCACGACGAGGCTGTCGACGTAGACACGCTCCAGCTCGCGGCGCCGCTGCATGAGCAGGCCCTTCAGCGCGCGTCCGTTGCCGCGCAGCTTGGTCACCGGGGAGCCGAACGTCTCCCGCCGCTCGGGAAACCAGCGGGTCCCCGCGACCTCGATCCGGCCGCGCGTGCCCTTGACGTCGATGATGCAGAGTGAGTGACCGGTCAGCACGAGCACGTCCACCTCGAAGCCGTCGTCGCCGCGAGGGACCTCGATGTTGTGCAGCAGTAGCCAGTCGGCCGGGGCATTGTCCCGCAGATGGGCGATGACCCGTCGCTCGGCGTCGTTGACCGGGCTTCCGCCGCCGACGATCTGTGCCATCTCCCGTGCGCCGCCTTCCTGATCGTGCCTATTGTGCCGTGAAGTATCGCGAGACGCTTATCTTCCCGCGTATCCCTACTTTTCCATCCCTCGGCCGTGGGCCGTTCCTTGAGATCATGACGTAGTCCCGGCGATACCGGGTGATCGGGACGTCCGGTGCCCCGGGATGTCCGTCCCCGTCCCCGCTAACCAAGCAAATGCTTGACCGGCATGGTGTGGCGACGTATAAGAAGTCATCGGAAACCGGGCGTCCGTCCGCCGGACACCGGTATGCGTCCGGTGCGCCGTCCGAGTCCTCCCGCGCGCTCACGATCCCCGGGGTCCCCGCCACCCTTGTCACCCCCTCCCGTCCGAAACAAGTGGAGGCCAGCAATGGCACACGGCGAGAGCAGAGGCATGTCCCGGCGAGCGCTCCTCGGCGGCGCGGTCGGAGCCGCGGCGCTCAGCGCGGTGCAGTGGACGCCCGCCGCCCGGCTCACCCCGGCCGGCGGGGCGACGATGGCCGCGCCGCCGAACTTCCCGGCCGGTGTCACCCTGTACCAGCAGGTGTTCGAGAACTGGTCGGGGGAGATCGAGGTCGACGGCGTCTGGACCGCCGCGCCGACCGGTGCCGACCAGATCGTCGTGCTGGCCGACTGGGCCCACGCGAACGGCTGGAGGATCCGCCCCCGCGGCATGTCGCACAACTGGTCGCCGCTGGTGGTCCCCGCGGGAGCCCCGGGGAACGTGCTGCTCGTCGACACCACGCGGCACCTCACGGCCGTGACGGTCAACCCCGGCTCGCCCGCCTCCGTCACCGCGCAGGCGGGCGTCACGATGGAGTCGCTGCTGACCGTCCTGGAGGCGGCCGGGTACGGGCTGACCGCCACCCCGGCCCCGGGCGACCTCACGATCGGCGGGGTGCTGGCCATCGACGGGCACGGCACGGCGGTGCCGAAGACCGGGGAGACGACGACCCCCGGGCACACCTTCGGCTCGGTGAGCAACCTGGTCGTCCAGCTCAAGGCGGTGGTGTGGGACGCCGCCGCAGGCCGGTACGCCGTCAAGGTCTTCCGGCGCTCCGACCCGGCCGCCGCCGCGCTGCTGGTCGGGCTCGGCCGGACCTTCGTCACCGAGGTGACGCTGCGGGTGGGGGCCGACAAGCGGCTGCGCTGCCAGAGCTTCTACCACATCGGTGTCGAGACGATGTTCGCCCCGCCCGCCTCGGCCGGGCCGGACTCCTTCGCCGCCCACGTCAACCGGACGGGCCGGGTGGAGGTGATCTGGTTCCCCTTCACCACGGTGCCCTGGCTGAAGGTCTGGAGCGTCTCGCCGTCCAAGCCGCTGCTGTCCAAACAGGTCAACGCCCCCTACAACTACCCCTTTTCCGACTTCCTCTCCGAGGAGGCGTCCGACCAGCTCTCCCGCATCGTCGCCGGAGAGGCGAGCCTCACCCCCGCGTTCGAGAACACCCAGATGGCCATCGTCGGCTCGGGGCTCATCGTCACCGGCAGCTGGGACATCTGGGGCTGGTCGAAGAACACCCTGCTCTACGTCCGGCCGACCACGCTGCGGGTCACGGCCAACGGCTACGCGATCCTCACCGCCCGCAACAACGTGCAGCGGGTGGTCAGCGAGTTCTACACGTACTACCGGAACGCCCTGAACGCCTACGCCGCCCAGGGCCGGTACCCGATGAACGGCCCGCTGGAGATCCGGGTGACCGGCCTGGACCGGCCCGCGGACGTCCAGGTGGCGGGGGCGGTCTCCCCGCAGCTGTCGGCGCTGCGTCCGCGTCCCGACCACCCGGAGTGGGACGTCGCCGTCTGGCTGGACATCCTCACGGTGCCGGGCACCCCGTACTCCCAGCGGTTCTACCGCGAGACCGAACAGTGGATCCTGGGCAACTACACCGGCTCCTACGCCGCGGTCCGGCCGGAGTGGTCCAAGGGCTGGGCGTACTCCGGCAGCGCCGCCTGGGCCGACGCCCACATCCGCGACACCGTCGTCCCCGGTGCCTATCGGGCGGGCCGGCCCGCGGGGGACGACTGGGACGCCGCGGTGGCGACTCTCGACGCCCTCGACCCGCACCGGGTCTTCAGCAACGCCTTCCTCGACGGCCTTCTCGGCTGACCGTCCCGGCGGCGGGTGTACGGCGGGGGACGGCATCACGGGCCAGCCCACCGGGTCCGGGATGCCGCCCCCGCCGCGGGTCGTCCATCTGCCCGGCGGGTCCGGGATGCCGCCCCTGCCGCGGGTCATCCGCCCACCCGGCGGGGGCGGACCAGGCCGGTCTCGTAGGCCAGGGCGACGGCCTGGGCACGACTGGACAGGCTCAGCTTGGTCATGGCCCGGTTGAGGTGGGTCTTCACCGTCGCCTCGCTCACGCACAGCTCCTCGGCGACCTCCCGGTTGGACAACGCCCGGCCGACCAGGCGCAGCACCTCCAGTTCGCGGGCGGTGAGCGTGTCCAGCCCGGTGTCCGCGGCCAGTGCGGTGTCCCGGCCGCTGGTATAGGACTCGACCAGGCGCCGGGTCACGGTCGGCGCGAACAGCATGTCGCCCGCCGCGATCGTCCGGATCGCCGCGATCAGTCGCTCCGGCGACGTGTCCTTGAGCAGGAAACCCGAGGCGCCGCTCCGCAGTGCGTCGTAGACGTACTCGTCCAGGTCGAACGTGGTCAGCACCAGCACCTTCGGCGGGGTGCGTCCGGCCGTGGCGAGGATGCGCCTGGTCGCGGCGACGCCGTTGAGCCTGGGCATCCGCACGTCCATCAGGATCACGTCGGGGCGGGCCGACGCCGCCAGCGTGACCGCCTCCTCCCCGTCGGAGGCCTCGCCCGCCACCTCCAGGTCGGGCGTCGCTCTGATCAACGCGGCGAATCCGGCCCGGACCAGCGCCTGGTCGTCCACCACGAGCACTCTGATCATCCGTCTCCTCACTCACCGCCCGGCGACGACAGCGGAAGCCTGGCCACGACCTCGAAGCCGCCCTGGGGCAGCGGGCCGGCGGACACCGCACCTCCGTAGAGCCTGACCCGCTCGCGCATTCCGAGCAAGCCGTGACCGCCGCCCTCCGCGGCGGGAGACGGGGAACCGTCGTCGGTGACCACCACGACCAGCTCGTCGGCGCCGTAGTGCAGCCGTACCCGCGCTCCGGCCGCGACCGTGTGCTTGATCACGTTGGTCAGGCTCTCCTGGACCACCCGGTACGCGCACAGCTCGATCCCCGCGTTGAGTCCTCTGACGTCGCCGGTCACGTCCACCTCCACCGGCACCCCGGCGAGGCGCACCCGCTCGACGAGCCGTCCGA
This sequence comes from Streptosporangium becharense, assembly GCF_014204985.1. Taxonomy (NCBI): domain Bacteria; kingdom Bacillati; phylum Actinomycetota; class Actinomycetes; order Streptosporangiales; family Streptosporangiaceae; genus Streptosporangium; species Streptosporangium becharense. Next base: position 6,529,351 of record NZ_JACHMP010000001.1, read on the forward strand.
GCTGCGCCAGGCCGGGGGTCGGGTCGTAGACGTCGTTCCCCCCGGTGTCCGCGCCGTCGTGGTCCACGCGGAGCAGCACCAGCAGCCGCCGCATGTCCTCCAGCACCTCGTGGCTGGTGTCGGCGACCGTGGCCAGCGCCGCCCTCGCGGTACCGGGGTCGCTGCCGAACACGTATCGGGCCAGGCCCGCGTGCACCGAGATCACCGACATGTGGTGGGCGACGATGTCGTGCAGCTCCCTGGCTATGCGCACCCGCTCGGCGGAGACGGCCTGCCGGGCCCGCTCCTCCTGCTCCAGCCGGAGCCGCTCGCTCAGCTCGGCCAGCTGCTCGTTGCGTTCGGCCAGCCTGCGGGTGCCGGTGCCGAACGCCCAGGCCGCCGCGACGAACACCGCGCTCTGCAGGCCGTTCAGCAACTCCAGGCCGCTCGCCGCCAGGAACGAGGCCCACCACCATGTCAGCACCGTGATTACCGCCCCGGCCAGCGAGACCCGGGTCGTGCACCGGGCGGCGACGGTGTAGAGGGCGAGCAGCGTGACCGCGTTGTTCAGGTCGGCCTGGTAGCCCAGGGCGTGGTGGCAGGCCGACGCGGCGCAGCACACGGCGAGCACCGTGAACGGCGCCCGGGTGCGCAGGGCGATCGGCAGGTTGGCCAGGCAGGTCAGGGCGACCGCCGCCGCGTCCGGACGTCGCCACGGCCCGCTGTGGTCGGCGGCCGCCCAGGTCAGCATCAGCCCGGTGGTCACGAGGGCGAACACGATGTCGACGATCCGGGGGTCGATCCCGCCGGCCCACCGGGTCGCCGCCGCCACTCGTACTCGCATGCGCGGCATGCTAGCCAGCGGTGCCGCTCCGATCGTCAAGCGATCGGATGACCGCGTATACCGCGGAAGTCGTACACCGCCCGGCCGCGGGTCGCGGCGGTCGCCGTCGCCGGGCGGATGTTTGCCACGGCCAGAGGGGGTAGACGCCTTCCCCAGTAGGGAGGAGGCACGCCATGACCACCACCAAGGAGTCACTGTCGACGTCGGAGCTGATCCGGCAGTTGTCGGAGCAGGTCTCGCGCCTCGTCAGGGACGAGCTCCAGCTGGCCAGGCTGGAACTCACGGAGAAGGGCAAGCACGCGGGACGCGGCGCCGGCCTGTTCGGCGGGGCGGGTGTCGTCGCCCTGCTCGGCGCGGCCTCGCTGGTCGCCGCGGTGATCCTGCTGCTCGCCCGGGTCATGCCCGCGTGGGCGGCCGCGGCGGTCGTGGGCGCGGCGTTGCTGATCGTCGCCGCCGGCCTCGGACTCATGGGCAGGCGACAGGTCGCCGAGGCCGTGCCGCCGACGCCCGAGCGGACCATCGAGAGCGTCAAGCACGACATCGACGCCGTGAGAGAGGGGGTGCACCGATGACGGAGACCGACCCGGGCGGGCCCGACCCGACGCCCACCGCCGGGACCACCGGGGCACATCGCAAGAAGGTCGGCGAGCCCATAACGCCGGACGAGAGGGAGTCGTTGAACATCCCGCCCAAGCAGCCGATCGGCACGCCGACGGCCGAGGCCGACGACCTCGGCGTACCGCCGTCCGAGCGTGACGGCACGCCCCGGCTCGCGCCTGGTTCGGCCGCCGGGTCCGCTTCGACCACTGGGGCCGGTGCGGCCGGTTCTGCCACCGCGACCGGCTCTGCCGCCGGGTCTGGTCCTGCCACCGCGACCACCGCGACCGGTGCGGCCGGCTCGACCGGCGGCTCGGTCACGGCCTCCGGTGCCCCGCCCGCGGGCGCCGAGGGCGGCACACCCGGCACGACCGTCACCGGTGCGAGCGCCGGTGACCTGGACGAGAAGGAATCCGTGCGACGGGACATCGAGGAGGCCCGTCGCGAACTGGGCGACACCGTGGAGGCATTGGTGCACAAGACCGACGTGAAGGGCCGCGTCCAGGAGACCGCCACCCAGGTGGGTGACGACCTGCGCAGAATGGGGACGGCCACCGCCGCGACCGCCACCGACCTGGTGGAGCGGGTCAGGGGCGCCGCACCCGAGATGGTGGGCCGGATGCGGGAGGCGGCGCCCGAGATGGTGGGCCGGGTCAAGGAGAAGACCCCCGTCGAGCTCAGAAGCGCCGCGGAGAAGGTCGGCACCGAGGCCGGCAAGCGTCCCGTCGCGACCGCCGCGACGGTCGTCGCGCTGCTCCTGGTCCTGCTGCGCATCCTGCGGCGGGGCAAGAGGAAGCAGGGAAGGTAAGGAAGCGGGCAGGTGCCGCCCACCACCGGCGGAACCGCCTCCGGGAGGAGGCCGCGGTCCGCTTCATCCGAGACGTCACGGCGAACCGCCTCCGGGGAACGGGGGCGGTTCGCCGTCCCCGACACCCCCTCGCAACTGTCCCGGCAGGCGTGGTGGGGGGTGCTGAGACGGACGGTCAGCGAGTTCCAGCAGGACGGCCTGCCCGACTGGGCCGCCGCCCTGACCTACTACGCCGTCTTGTCGATCTTTCCCGGCCTGATCGTGCTGGTGTCCGTGCTCGGCCTGGTCGGGCAGGACGTGATCTCCACGATCCTGTCGCAGGTGGCGACGCTGGCCCCGGGCGACGTGACCGAGTTGGTACGGGAGCAGCTCGGTCGGCTGCGCGGCAGCGGGAGCGCCAGGGGCGTCCTGGCGATCGCCGGCCTGCTGGTGGCGCTCTGGTCGGCCTCGGGGTACATCGCGGCCTTCGTCCGCGCGGGCAACGCCATCTACGACATCCGAGAGGGACGCCCGCTGTGGAAGCTGACCCCGCTGCGGGTCGGGCTGACGCTGGTGTTCGTCGTGTTGATGGCCGCCGGGGCGGTGGCCGTCACCTTCACCGGGAGGCTCGCCGAGGCCGCGGGCGAGGTCCTGGGGTTCGGGGAGAGCGCGGTCACGGTCTGGAACTACGCCAAGTGGCCGGTCCTGGTGCTGGTCGCCGCAGGGCTGGTGATGCTGCTGTACTGGGCGGCGCCCAACGTCCGCCAGCCCGGGTTCCGCTGGATCAGCCCCGGTGGCCTGCTCGCCGTGCTGCTCTGGGTGCTCGTCTCCGCGGGTTTCGCGGTCTACGTGGCCAACTTCGGCTCCTACGACAAGACCTACGGAACCCTCGGCGCCGTGGTGGTCTTCCTCGTCTGGCTCTGGCTGTCGAACATGGCCATCCTCCTGGGGGCCGAGTTCGACGCCGAGCTCATCCGCGCGCGCCAGATCGCCGCGGGTCACCCGCCCCAGGCCGAGCCGTACGCCGAACCCCGGGACGAACCCGAGGACGACGGTCACCCTCCCGGCCCCGGTGAGCGCTGACCCCCGGGTGGACACGGGCTCACGGATGGTTCCAGGCCGGTCCAGGGCCGGCTCGCCGGGTGGTTCCAGGCCGGGTGGTTCCAGGCCGGCTGGATGCCGGGTGGGCTGCCCTGATCGGGTGCCACGCCGGGTGGGGCCGTGCCGATCGGGTGCCACGCCGGGTGGGGCTGCCCTGATCGGGTGCCGATCGGGTGCCGGGCGGATGTCGCCTCCGAGGAGGTGCCGGTCCGATGGTGGTTGAGCAGGGATATAGGCGGAATTCTCCGTAATTTAATGTGATTCCCGGAGTATCCGCCGGCATAGGCGAGCCAAACTCAGGTCTGGCGGGGTAATCTGACCGTTTCCGGGTGGACGGCGGACCCCCTCCTCTCCGTCCGCCCGGGCCTCTTCTCGACACTGTTACGCCGATCTGACCGGTTACGTGACATTGTGCGCACTATCCTGATCCCGAACGTCGGGGTGCCGGAACGGACGGTGTTCTGCAGGCAGGTCAAACAGGAGGTCTCATGCACCGCGCACTGGGGTTCGTCGCGAGTCTCGTCCTGATCGCCGCGGCTCTGGTCCCGCCCTCGACCGCCCAGGCCGCCTGCCTCGTCGCCTCCGTCAAGAAGTGCGACGGCAAGCCGATGATCGACATCGATGTCACCGCCAAGAGCGTGCTGCGCTCCGGTGGACGGATCGCCTACACCCTCGACTACACCATGACGTCGACCCCCTCCTTCGCCCCCTACTGGGGCACCTTCTGGGTGGGCGGCCGGTTCCCCGCGGGGACCCGCGGCCTGTCGCGGGCGACGCTGTTCGACGCCACCGGCGCGCGGGTGGCGGTGCTCACCTGCCGTAAGCACTCCGACGGTGTGTGGTGTGCCGCCGGCAGCACGATGCCGAACCGCGGCAAGGTGGTCTTCGACGCGAAGTCGCCCTCCGGGGGTAGCGGGACCAGCACCGCCAGGCTCGGCTTCGACAGCTTCGAGAGTCTCACCCGCGAGCAGTCGACGCGCCGCTACAGCCGGCAGGCCGCGCGGGAGAAGTTCTGCAACCACCGTTTCAACACGTCCGTCACCACCGCGGCGAACTCCTGAGGAGGCGCGTTGAAGGCCGCACTGACCGGTGTCCACCATGTGAAGATCTGGGTGAGCGACCTGGCGCGGAGCCGCTCCTGGTATGAGCGCGTACTCGGCCTGGAGCACCGGATCAGCTTCGAGGACGACGACGGTGTGATCAGAGGGATGAGCTTCGGCGTGCCGGGTGCGGGCTTCCAGATCGCGCTGAGGGAGAACCCCGGTCTCGCCCGTGCTCTCTCCGACGCCGACCCCTTCGGGCTCGAGGCGACCCGTGAGGGTCTCGATGCCTGGGCCGCCCGTCTCGACGAGCTCGGCGTCCCGCACAGCCCCATCGTCAGGGCCTCCTCCGGGTACGCGATGGGCTTCCGCGATCCCGACGGCGTGCAGATCCGCCTGTACGCCGCCGACGAGCGGGTGCACGCCGCCCTCGACGGCGAGGCGGAGACCGAGCGCGTCTACCGACCCGGCCCCCTCCCGACCGTCGAGAGCGACTGACACGCTGCGAGAGCACCGGAGCACCCTCCGGTACCCCCTCCCGAACCCTTCTTCTTAGGTAAGGCTAATCTAAAGCTTGTCATTTAGGTCAGCCTTACCTAAGGAGTGAACGTGTCCGTATCGAGGAGGGGTTTCCTCGCCGTGGCGGGCGGCGCCGGTGCCCTGCTGGCCCTGGCGGCCTGCGGGCAGGCCGCCCCCGCACCCGCCGCCCCCGGCGCGGGGTCGAGCGCGGGCTCGTCGAGCGCGGCCCCCGCGGGGCCCTGGACGTTCACCGACGACCGGGGCAAGAAGATCGACCTGCCGCGGCGGCCCGCCCGGGTCGTGGCCCAGGTCGGCTCGGCCGCGGCGCTGTGGGACTTCGGGGTCCGGCCCATCGCGATCTTCGGCCCGCACAGGCTGAAGAGCGGTGAGAGGGACCCCCAGGTGGGCAACGTCGACATCACCAAGGTCACGGGGCTCGGCAACGTCTGGGACGAGTTCAACGTGGAGCAGTACATCTCCCTCCAGCCCGAGCTCCTGGTCAGCAGCATGTACGTCAAGGGCACGCTCTGGTACGTCCCGGAGAAGTCCAAGGACACCATCGAGCAGGTGGCGCCCACCGCGGGGATCATGCTGACCGGTCAGAGCGCGACCCAGGTGATCGAGAAGTACGCCGAGCTCGCCCGGTCCCTGGGGGCCGACCTCGACGCCCCCGAGGTCAGCTCCGCCAGAACCCGTTTCGAAGCGGCGAACGGGGAGCTGAAGAAGATCTCCGAGACCGGCCTGAAGGTCCTCATGATGTCCGGTGGTCCCGACACCATGTGGGTGGTCAACCCTCCGGAGTACCCCGACATCAAGCACCTGACCGAGACCGGTCTCGACGTCGTCACGCCCGACAAGGTGGACGACGGAGGCTTCTTCCAGAGCCTGAGCTGGGAGAACGCCGACAAGTACGACGCCGACGTGATCCTGTACGACTCCAGGACCCAGGCGCTGAAGCTGGAGGAGATGATGAAGAAACCGACCTTCGCCAAGCTCCCCGCGGTCAGGGCCGGGCACGTCTACCCGTGGCGGGCCGAGGCTCCCTTCAGCTACCAGGGCTACGCCGACTACCTGGAGGAACTGGTGGCCAACCTCAAGAAGGCCGGCGAGGCGTCCTGAACCCCGGCGCCCGCCCGGTGGCGACGGGCGGGCGGGGGAGCCACCCGCGACCGGCGGTCATGGCCGGGCGCCGCCCGCGGGCGTGCGGTCACGGGTGCGCGGTCGGGGAGGTGACGTCACGGGTGCGCGGTCCGGGACATGTGGTCACGACTGCGCGGTCCGGGACGTGTGGTCACGGGTGTGCGGGGGAGCCACCCGCGGCCATGTCGAAGAAGCGCAGCTCCAACCGCACGGCGCGGCGGAAGAAGTCGAGCACCCGCAGCCGCCGCTCCTCCTCCAGCGCGGGCCCCAGCCGGTCGAGCTCACCGCGCAGGAAGCCCACCCAGGCACGGAAGGCCGGACCCTCGTGCAGGTCGATCCACTCGCGGTGGACGAAGTTCTCCGGCGGCGAACCCTCGGCGCGGCTCGCCCAGCCCAGGTAGCTCCACTCCGCCACACACAGCACCGCCAGGATCAACGGGTAGTCCAGGCTGGTCCTGGCCTCGTCCATCAGTGCCCGGAAGTCGGCCGTCACCGGCTCCGACTCGGGCGAGGTCATCTCGGCGGGGGTGGCGCCGAGGGCGGCGAGCGCCCGGTGGAAGTAGGTCTTCTCCTCCGTCGTGGCGGTCTCACCCAGGAACCGGCCGAACGGAACCCGTGCCTCGAAGCTGTCCGCGCTGGCCACGGCGGCTCCCAGCAGTGCGGTGAAGGCGTCGACGAACTGGAAGTCCTGCACCAGGTAGCGGCGCATGTCGGCATCGGGGACGTCGCCACGGGTGATCGAGGCGGCGAACGGGTGGCTCACCACCGCGGTCCACTCCGGCTCACTCTGCGTCCGCAGCCACTCGCTGAAGGCGGGGTCGGCGGCGTCCGCGCGCCACTCGTCGTAGGGGACCGGCGTCAACGGTGTTCTCCTCGCGGTCTCGGCGTGTCGGCCATCGTGATGCTAACCCGCGACCGGGACCGGCGGCCGGTCCGGTCCACTTCCGGGTGCGGGTCGGCGGGACAGGGTGGAAAACCGGATGTTCTGCCCTAGCATCGCTGGATGTGACCGCCTACCAGGCACTCGCCGAGGACCTGCGCCGTCGCATCGTCTCAGGAGAGTTCCAGCCCGGTGACCGGCTGCCCGTGGAACCCGACCTGTGCGCCAGGTACGGGGTCAGCCGCAGCACGGTCCGTGAGGCGCTGCGCCTGCTGGCCAGCCAGAACCTGATCAGGACCGTCCGGGGCGTGACCGGCGGCAGCTTCGTCGTCCGTCCCGATCCCGACCACATCAGCGCCTACCTGCGGACCAGCTTCGACCTGATGCGGGTGGGCATCGACCAGCTCACCGAGATCCGCGAACTGCTGGAAGTGCCCGCGGCGGGACTCGCCGCCCTGCGCCGCACCGACGAGGACCTGCGCCTGTTGCGTGACTGCATCGCCGACGCCGGAGGCCGGGCGCCCGGGGAGGTCTTCGAACCCAACCGCGACTTCCACGTGGTGCTGCTCCGCGCGGCGGGCAACCCGCTGCTGGAGGTGGTCGCCCGGCCGCTCTTCGAAGTGCTGGAGGGCCGTTTCGTCCGTGACCGGGCACCCCGCGCCGCCCTCGGCCGCATCGACCGCGAGCACCGCGCGATCCTGGACCGGGTCGAGGCGGGGGACGCCGAAGGCGCGCGATCCGCGGCCCTCGGCCATCTGGAGAACCTCCGGACCGTCTACTACCCCAGCGTGGAGCAGCCGGAACAGCAGGGCCGGGGCCCGGCGAGCCGGGCGTGCCCCACGCGGCCGGACACCGGTCCCGCGGACGACACCGAACCCCGGCCGAGAAATGACCAAGCAAGCCATTGACCGCAAAAACATCAGACTATTAGCGTCGAGGTCTCACCGCTGAGGGAGAGACCGTGACCGTTCACGCAGCCGGCCTCGGCCGCCACTACGAGGACTTCGTCGTCGGTGACGTCTACCAGCACCCGCTCGGCCGTACGATCAGCGAGGCCGACAACACCTGGTTCACGTTGCTGACGATGAACACCAACCAGAACCACTTCAACGCCCACTTCGCCGAGCGTGCGCCGGTCGGGAAGATCATCGTCAACTCGGGGCTGACCGTGGCGATCGTGCTGGGCCTCTCGGTGATCGACGTCAGCCAGAATGCCCTGATGAACCTCGGCTGGGACGAGATCAGGCTCACTCACCCGGTCTTCGTGGGCGACACTGTCTACGCCGAGTCGGTCGTGCTGGAGAAACGGGAGTCGAAGTCGCGGCCCTACGCCGGGATCGTCACCTGCCGGACCCGCGGTCTCAACCAGGACGGTGACGAGATCATGTCCTGGCGCCGCACGGTCATGGTCTACCGGCGCGACGCCCCGCACGACAAGGGCTACTTCCCCCGGGCCAAGGACGGCCCGCTCACCCCCTGAGGGCCGCCCGGGCCGGGCAGATCTCCCCCGGCCCGGCGGGCCTCCCGGGCCCGGCGGACCAGCCCCGTCTGTGCCCTCCCCGCCCGGTGAACTTCCCCGGCCCCACCCCGCCGGGGTCACCGCACCCGGTGAAGGGCCCCGCCCGGGTGGGGAAGGCTCCGAAGGGGAGGCAGGGCGGCCCCGGCCCGGCCGGACCGGACGGTTCCCGTGACCCGATGGCACCGCTCGCCGGCTTCCCGTCTTCGAAAGGACCTCCATGGACTTCGAGCTGAACGACGAGCAGAGACTGTTCCGCCAGACCCTGCGGGAATTCGTCGACAAGGAGATCATGCCGGTCGCCTCCGAGTGGGAGCGGACCGGCCGCTACCCCACGGAGATCGTCGAACGGTTCAAGCACCTGGGACTGTTCGGGATCACGATCCCCGAGGAGTACGGCGGGCTGGCGCTGGACCGGGTGTCGTTCGCCCTGGTCTTCGAGGAGATCGCACGCGGGTGGATGGGCGTGGCCGGAGTGCTCGGCTCACACTCCCTGGCCTCGTGGATGATCGCCCGGTACGGTACCCGGGAGCAGCGCGACGCCTACCTGCCGGACCTCGCCACCGGTGCCCGCCGCACCGGCATCGCGTTGACCGAACCCGGCGCGGGCACCGACCTGCAGGGCATCCAGACCCGGGCGGTCCGCGACGGCGACCACTACGTGCTCAACGGGACCAAGACGTGGATCACCAACGCCCGCCACGCCGACCCGATGCCCGTCCTGGTCAAGACCGCCGTGACCGAACCCGCGCACCGCGGCATGTCCCTGATCCTCATCGAGGCCGACACCCCGGGCTACACCGTCGGCCGCGACCTGCCCAAGCTCGGCTACAAGGGCACCGAGACCTGCGAGATCGTCCTCCAGGACGTCCGGGTGCCGGTCTCACAGCTGCTCGGCGGGGTCGAGGGGCGGGGCATGCAACAGGCGCTGTCGGCCCTGGAACTCGGCCGGATCAACATCGCCGCCCGCGCGGTCGGCATCTCCCAGTGCGCCTACGACGCCGCGCTGAGCTACTCCCGGGAACGCCACGCGTTCGGCAGGCCCATCGCCGACTTCCAGGCCGTCCAGCTCAAGATCGCCGACATGGCCACCGACATCCAGGCCGCCCGGCTGCTGACCTATTGGGCGGCCGTCCGCTCCGAAAGCGGCGCGGTGAACGCCGAGGCGGCGATGGCCAAGTACTTCGCCTCGGAGGTCGCCCTGCGCACCACCATGGAGGCCATGCGGATCCACGGCGGCTACGGCTACTCCCAGGAGTTCGTCCTGGAACGTCTCTACCGCGACGCGCCTCTGATGGCCATCGGCGAGGGCACCAACGACGTCCAGCGGCTGGTCATCGCGCGATCCCTCATATCGGGTGACTCCCAGGTCGGCTGGTAACCGGTTCGGCCCCCGGACGCCCGCCGAGTGGCCCACCGCCTTCGGGAGGCCGTCGAACGGCTGTGGCTTCCGGACGCCCGCCGAGTGGCCTATCGTCTCTGGGTGGCTGTTGAACGGCCTGTGGCTTCCGGACGCCCGCCGGGCGGCCCGTCGCCTCCGGGAGGCCGTCGAACGGCCCGTAGCCTCCTATCCTGGCGTGATGCCAGACGAACAGTGCACGTTCTGCGCCATCCTGACCGGGGAGCGGCCCGGCCATGTCGTCCTCTCCGACGACGTGTGCACGGCGTTCCTCGACACGCGGCCGGTTTTCAAGGGGCACGTCCTGGTGGTGCCGCCCACCCACGTCGAGACCTTGCCGGACCTCCCGGTGCCGCAGGTCGGCCCGTTCTTCGAGCGGGTACGCACCGTCGCCGCCGCCGTCGAGCACGGCCTTGAGGCGGGGGGCACGTTCGTCGCGATGAACAACCGGATCAGCCAGAGCGTCCCGCACCTGCACGTCCACGTCGTTCCCCGCAACCGCAAGGACGGCCTGCGCGGCTTCTTCTGGCCCCGCACCACGTACGCCGACCAGGCCGAAGCCGAGTCGTACGCCCTGCGCATCCGCAAGGCCCTCGCCGCGGCCTCCTGACCCGCGTCCGCCTCTCCCGCCTGCCTCTCCCGTCCGCACTCGCTCGGTGACGGGTACGGGGCGGGCAGTCATGGCGATCGCGCGCAGGAGCGGGACACGACGGTCATGATGGTCGTGTGGAGGTGAGGACGTGGGGGAGACACCTGCGGTGACACCGGGAACCGGGCCGCTCGCACCCGGTTTCAACGGCATCGACCCCGTGCTGATGCGGGGCTTCATCGCCGACCTGGAACGGGCAGGCCAGGTCATCGCCGAGCACACCGAGAAGATCCGCAGGGAGCTCGCCGCGGTGAACCTCCCCGCCGCCTCGCTCACCCCGGTCAGGGAGATCGGCGGCTGGGCCGAAGAACAACTCCCCGGGCTCCGCCGGCGGGTGGAGACCATCTCCGCCGAGCCCGCCGCGCTGCTCGGCGGCGGCCTGACCGGGTACCGGGAGAGCGCCTCCCTCACTCCCGCGCAAGCCCGGCGCCAGGGCAAGGACCTGGGCGAACGCATCGCGGACCTCGACCTCGACGAGTTCTCCCTCGCCGGCCCGTACGCCTCCGACCGGATGGCCGCGCTCGTCGAGGAGCTCAGGACCCATCGGCACGACGCCGACTTCACCGCGGCCTTCTTCGCCGCCCTCGGCCCCGGAGGAACCCGCGAGCTCGCCGGGCGGCTGCGCCGCCTGGCCGACGACGAAGAAGCGGTCCGGGCCGCCGGAACGGCCTTCGCCACCGCTGTCGCGGCCGGGACGAAGGTGCCGGGGTTCGCCGCGGTCGTCAAAGCCGTGGAGAAGCTCGACGCGCTGGACGACGTCGCCGACCTGCTGAGCCACGGCCGCTACCCGGCTGCCTGGCTGGCCGGGATAGCCGCTCCCGCACTCGCCGCGGACAGCCGGGTGGCCGGCCCCACCCTGGGCGGAATCCTCAAAGCCCTCGGCAACAACCCCGCCGCGGCGAGACTCGCCATCAGCTCCGCCACCGATCTCAGCCCGGTCCCGGCCTCCGTGAGATCCCCTTTCGGAGCGCTGCCGGGCTCCCCGCAACTATGGAAGGCGCGACCCGAACTGGCCGCGTTCCTCACGACGCTCAACGAGCGCGCGAACGGGTCACCCGACACGGCGAGCGGCTTCGGACGGCTGCTGGCCGCCGCATCGGGCGCCTACGACGAGCCACAGGACAAGCACCGCGAAGAAGCCGCGTTCTTCGCATACACGGTGATGACCATGGCAGACGACCTCGAACTGGGTGACGCCACCCGGCCGCACCTGGCGGAGATCGCGGGTTCCTACGCCACGGAGATCACCCTGGGTGCCGACATCGGTGACACCGACATGACCGAGGACAGCGCTCTCCGGGTCACGCCGGGATACTTCGAGCCGATGACCGTCCCCGGCCTGCGCGGCGCCTTCCGCCTCAGCCCCGAGGACACCTTCCGCTTCATGACCACCTTCGCCGGAACCGCCGAGAACCGCCTCCCGTTCGACGCGGGCATGAGCCGGCTCGTCGAGCGTCTCCTGCCCCAGGCTTCCCGTTACGCCAGGAGCACCGAGAACGTGAAAGTCCTGGATGACCTGTTCGCCGCCCTGGGAAACGTCCGGGGCTTCGAACTGGCCGCCGCCGCGCGTGTTCTCAAGCCCGAGGACGAGCGGGTCAAGGACGCCGACGATGCCCGAAGCCTGACGATCGGCACCACGCTGGGGCTGATGGGCCTCGTTCCTCCTTTCTCCCTCGCCGCCCGCACCTGGGGGATGCTCTCCATCGGGTGGTCCACGGCCGACACGTACAAGCCCGATCCGAGGGAACAGGTCGCCGAACTCCGCGAACTCGACGGCGCCGAAACGCTCGGTCGTCAGTACGTGATAGCCGAACTCCTCGCCGAGCAGGGTTTCACTCCGAAGGTCCCCCCGTCCGACCCGGCCATCACCGACGCGAACGGAAACCTACGGCCCTTCAATGAGATCGCCAAGCAGGGGGACGTCGGCATGAAGGCTCTGGAGAAGTGGTTCATCAGTAATGGGATGGGGGCTGGAGAAAATGTCTCCAATGGGGAGCTGAGTCGTTCGACGGCGGATAAATTTGATGGACGCAAGAATTTTGGATACGAGCGGGCGATCTTTTACAAGGGAAAGCTCACGACCGACTGAGGCATTCGGTCTCGCCGCTCACTATGTAGTCCCCTGTGGAGGAGGCGTCGAGGACTAAGATGGTCCTGCTCTCCTCGCTTGCGATCTTGGATGGTTTGGAGAGGTCCGGCACGCCAACGCCGGTGTATTTTGCTACACGACCAACGGCTCCTCGCATCTCATCCTTCATGAATATGGCCTCTGAATGCGGAGGTTCGCCCTGCCCGGTCGCGGCGAAGGTCCGTTTGGCCCCGCCGTCCCCGCAGGGAACGTCCTTCCCTCCCGGGTCGGTGACCGTTATGTTCTTCGCGCGCACCTCCCCGAGAAGCTTTAGAACATGCGTTTTGAGGGTCTCTCCAGCCTCGGCGGCGGTAGGCTCCTTGCCCCCGCAGGCGCTTAGAGCCGTCCCGGCCAGTAGAAGCGTCATAACAATCCTTATGGGGAAGCCAAGGGCGGAACGGGACATCAAGTCTCCTTTGCAGCACTGGCCGACTGAACGCACGATCTCATATCGTCCATGGGAACACGCAAGCCATGCCGGAGGGACGCCGAAATGGAGGGCGGAATAGATGGGTTCCGGGCCTGATGGAATGGTGTCCAATCCTCGCCGGGAAGAACTCCGGCGTGCCCTGGCGCGGGTGCAAGAGCACGCGGAGCAGCTGGAGGCGGCGCTGGACCCCGCACACGCATCGTTCACCGGGAAGGCCGTCTGGGTGGGCCCGGCGGCACGGGTGTTCGCCGAGGAGTTGACCGGCCGGCGCAACCGGCTCCGGGCACTCGTGCAGCGGATCGTCGAGGAGTTGGAGGCGGAGCTCCAGGCCACCCCGGAGAAGGCGAACCGGTCACCGAGCCTCTGGTGACCGGAGGCCGCGCCGCACACCGGTGATCGGAGGCCGCGCCGTACACCGGGGCAGGGAAACCGACCGGCGTGAGGGCGTTCCCCGGCGAGTTGAAGCGTCCGGCGTAGAGGCGTGGCGGCGGTGCCCCTCCAAGCGACGCGCCGCCACGCCCGTCCACGAGGTGGGTCACGACGCCCGCTGCGAGGGGGCGTGTCCCCACATCTGTCCTTCCAGCCGCAGTTCGGCGTCGAGCCGACGACCCAGTTCGGAGAGGTCGGCCCCGCACCGGACGTCACACAGGCCGTGCTCCAGCCCGCGTGCGGACAGAGGTGTGCGCCGGACCGCGTACCAGTCGGCGCCGACTCCCGACGAGATCATCCAGTGCCGCCCGAAACGGGCCGTCAGCTCCGTCCGCGTCACTGCGGCGCTACCAGATCTCCTGTCGATTCCGCCGAGCAGACTGGCACAGGCGGGGGGAGTGCTTCACGAAGGCTCACATAGCGGAACGCGATCCGGCGAGCGGCCCGGTCCGGCTCGGTCACCGAGTCCCAAGCGTAGACGGAACGCCTGCGTTCGCTACCCCAGCCAGCCCGCCACCAGTAGTTTTGACCGTCGGACCACACGACGAGGTCGGTCCACAGGGACAACAACGCTAACCCGTCTCGATAATGCACGTCTCCCGCTACGCCGAGCATCTCAAGCCGCTGGCCGAGCTGTTCGATGGCTGTCCTGGCCGTCGTCGCGGTGATCGGACGACGGAGGGGTCCTCCGGCGCCGCCACATCCATTGATGATCACAATGAGTAATGCTAGAGACGCGAAGAGGTATGGAGATCAGTGTGACTGATACTTTGGCGGCGGCAAGGTCATGAGTCCTGTCGCACGTTACTTTGAAGTCATGGCCTACTCAGATCCGGTGGGTGAGAGCCCCGGAACACGCGTGCGTCGGGCTCGTAAGCGTGCGGGCATTACTCAGCGTGAGCTGGCCCGGCGTGTCGGCCGGGCGCAGTCATGGGTGTCCGGGGTGGAGAACGACAGCATTCCGCTGGATTCCATCGCGTTGGTCAACATCCTCGCCCGTGTGCTTCGTGTGCATCCCAACGAGCTCACCGCGCGTCCCTACCGAGGTGAGACGCCGATCGAGGACCGCGGACATTCGGCTATCCCTGAAATTCGCCGCCATTTGGAGCGCTATGACCTGGATCCTGAATGGGATGGTGAGGTGCGATCACTGCCCGAGCTGAGTGCCGCAACTGAGCATGCCGGCATGTTACGACGGCAGGCGCGTTATGCGGAGCTCGCTGAGGAGCTTCCCGGTCTTCTCTCCGAGCTGCAGGCGGCGACTTATCTCTGCGCCGAGCCTGATCGGAGCGCAGCGTTCAGACTGCTTTCCCTGATCTATCAGGCGGCGGATACGGTCGCGTACAACCTGGGCTACGCCGATCTGTCGGTGATCGCCACTGATCGGGTTCGCTGGGCGGTGAAATGCTCAGGAGATCCGCATCATGAAGCGGTTTTCGCCTACCTGCGCATACGGAATCTGTGGTCCAGCACTTCGTGGAACGATGCGCTCGCCGTGCTCGACAGGGCATGTGCGGGTGTCGAGGACGAGTACACCGTCGGTCGGCCGGAGGCGCTTGCTCTCTGGGGCGGACTCCAGCTACGGGCCGCGATCACCGCTGCCCGGAAGAACGACGCCGACGAAGCATGGTCACGTCATGCGCTCGCGGCTGAGGCCGTGGCACGCCTCGGGCAACGGCAACACGCCAACTACTACGACTTATGCACCATCCAGCCCAACATCGACATTCACGGTGTCGCCATCGCGGTGGAGCTCGGCGACGGTCCTGAGGCCGTACGTCGGGGGGAAACTGTCCGACTTCCAAAAAATCTGCAAGCGAGCCGAGTCGGACACCATCATCTTGACTACGCCCGCGGCCTGCTCTGGTGCGGCAAGCGCGAGGCTGCTCTGAACGAGTTGGAACGTGCGGAGAAAGTCGCTCCCCTGCTCATCCGTAATCATCCGATGGCCCGGCAGGCCGTCCGGACCCTCCTCGATCTCGAACGTTACGGTTACCGCGAGCGTATCCGTCGTCTTGGAGCTCGTATGCACGTTCTGTGAGAGTGCACTAAGGGCAAGCCGCGTCCCGTAACCCCCGTAAGCCCTGGAACGGTCCGTGCCCGGGATACGGAGCGTGCCGGCGGGCTCGCGGAAAGGACACGGGAGAAGCCGGGCGTATAGGGTCCGGATTGTGGAGCCCGTCGTCGTGGTGCTGCTGGTCGCCGCCCTGGTAGGGGTGCCCGCCCTGGTGCTGTGGCGGGTTCTGCGCGGTCGCCGGGAGTTGGGCAGCAGCCCGGCGGAGCGGGCCACGTTCGAGACCCTGCACACCGCCTCCCTGGCCGCGCCACCGTTGCGGGCCGGGCTGACTGAGGCGGGGGCACAGAAGGCGTCCCGATACCTGCGCGCGCTGCTGGGTTCGCCGGCGTTGGCGATCACCGATGAGAAGCGGCTGCTGGTCTACGACGGGGAGGGCGCCCACCACGCCCGGGAGGCGTTCGCCCACGCCGCCAAGACCCTCGCCGGGGGCCGGACCCGGGTTCTCGGGCCCGACGTCGTCTCGTGCGACCTCCCGGAGTGCCCGATCAGGTACGCCGTGGTGGTGCCGCTCACCACCGACGGCCGGGTGGTCGGGTCCCTCGCCGCCTATGGCGGGCACGCCTCGGCCGGCCTGGTCAGGGCCGCCCACGAGGTGGCGAATTGGGTCGACTCGCAACTGGAGCTGGCCGAGCTGGACCGGTCGAGGACACGCCTGATGGAGGCGGAGGTGCGGGCATTGCGCGCGCAGATCTCCCCGCACTTCATCTACAACTCGCTGACGACCATCGCCAGTTTCGTCCGTTCCGATCCTGATCGTTCCCGGGAACTGCTGCTGGACTTCGCGGACTTCACCCGTTACTCCTTCCGGCGGCACGGCGAGTTCACCACGCTGGCGGAGGAGCTGCGGTCCATCGACCGTTACCTGACCCTGGAGCGCGCCCGGTTCGGGGACCAGCTCCAGGTCACGCTGCGCATCGCCCCCGAGGTGCTGGCGGTCGCGGTGCCGTTCCTGTGCCTGCAACCGCTGGTGGAGAACGCGGTGCAGCACGGCCTGGAGAGCAAACCGGGCGTCGGCCGCATCTCGATCGTCGCCGAGGACGCCGGGTCCGAGTGCCGGATCAGCGTCGAGGACGACGGGGTCGGCATGGATCCCGAGCGGCTGCGCCGGATCCTCGCCGGTGACGGTGACGAGCGTTCGGGGGCCGGGGGAGTGGGCCTGGTCAACGTCGACGAACGGCTGCGTCAGGTCTACGGCGACGAGTACGGTCTGGTGGTCGAGACGGCCAAGGGGGCGGGGACGAAGGTGAACGTCCGTCTGCCGAAGTATCATCCGAACGTCTCCGCGCGGTGACAGGGTGTGCGCCGTCATCGAATCTGAGACAGTCGAATCTGAGACAGTTGACACGTGATGTCTGGTTCATAAATCTCTAGAGATTCGTAGGTGGACGACCCGGAGGAGCAACCGTGACCGGCCTGCGCGTCCTTGCGGTGGACGACGAGCTCCCCGCGCTGGAGGACCTGGCCTATCTGCTGCGGGACGACCCCCGCATCGGCGAGGTCTGCACGGCGAGAGACGGTGCCGCCGCGCTGCGCGTCCTCGACCGGGCGATCGCCGAGGGGCGTCCGATCGACGCGGTCTTCCTCGACATCCGGATGCGCGGCCTGGACGGGGTGGTGCTGGGCCGGTTGCTGTCGCAGTTCGCCAACCCGCCGCGGGTGGTCTTCGTGACGGCCTACGAGGAGCACGCGGTCGACGCCTTCGAGATCAAGGCGGAAGACTACCTGCTCAAGCCGGTCCGGCCGGAGCGGCTGGCCGAGGCCATCCGGCGGGTGTGCGTCTCGGCGGACCTGCCGGAGAGTGAGAGCGTCTCCCGCGTCGAGCCGGACACCATCCCGGTCGAGCTCGGCGGGGTCACCCGCTTCGTGGCCAGCACCGAGGTCCGCTATGTCGAGGCGCAGGGCGACTACGCCCGCCTGCACACCGCGTCCGGCAGCCACCTGGTGCGCATCTCGCTGGCCACGCTGGAGGAGCGCTGGTCGTCGGCCGGTTTCGTCCGGGTGCACCGCAGCCATCTGGTGGCGGTCAAGCACATCGACGAGTTGCACATCGACTCGGGCCGGTGCGTGGTCCGCGTCGGCGACACCGAGATCCCGGTCAGCCGCCGCCACACCCGGGAGCTGCGCGACCTCCTGGTCCGCCGGGCACGCCGGGGCCGGTCCGAATGAGCCGTGACTTCGAGTCCCGCGACGGCACCGAGCCGTTCCGCTGGATCGCCGACCGGCTGGCCCGCCCGTCCGTCCGGTCACCGCGGGAGGCCGGCCGGGTGCCGCGAGAGCCGGGCGGCTCTCCGGAAGGGCCGGACCGGCCGCCGCGGGACGCGGAACGGCCGCGCCGGGATCCGGAACGTGCACGCCGGGATCCGGAACGTGCACGCCGGGACGCGGAACGGCCGCGCCGGGATGCGGAACGGCCGCGGCGTGAGGTGGTGACCAGCCCCCGTACCCTGGCCGCGCGCCACCCCCGCTACCCGGTGACCAGGGAGATCGACGAGCAGACCCACCTGGGCGAGGTGTACATGCGCTCGCTGATCCGTACCCAGTTCCGGCTGGCCCTGTTCGTCTGCACGGTGCTCGGCTGCGTGGTCGGCGGCCTGCCGTTGCTCTTCCTGCTGGTGCCGGAGCTTCGTGAGGTCCGGCTGCTGGGGGTTCCGCTGCCGTGGGCGGTGCTGGCCGGCCTGATCTACCCGGCGTTCGTGGCCGGTGCCTGGCTGTACGTCCGGCAGGCGGAACGGAACGAACGCCACTTCGCCGAACTGGTGGACCGGGAGCGATGAACCGGCGGACCCGTGGACCGGGAGCGATGAACCGGCGGACCCGTGGACCGGGAGCGATGAACCGGCGGACCGGAGACGACCAACGGCGCGCCGGGAGTGATGAGGCCGCCTACTCCGGGCCGTGCTCCAGGACGGCAGCGATGAACCGCCGACCCGAACGCACCCCGGGACGGGGGCGGTGAGCCGGTGAGCACGGCGTACGGGGTGACGGCGGTCGTGCTGGTGGTGCTGGCCGCCGTGCTGATCGGCGCGTTCGGCATCCGCCTGTCGCGGACCACCTCGGATTTCTACGTCGCCTCCCGCACGGTCTCACCGTTGTGGAACGCCTCGGCCATCGGCGGGGAGTACCTGTCGGCGGCGAGCTTCCTGGGGATCGCCGGGCTGATTCTCACCTACGGTGCCGACATGCTCTGGCTGCCGGTCGGCTGGACCGGCGGCTACCTGGTGCTGCTCGTCCTGGTCTCAGCGCCGTTGCGCCGTTCGGGTGCGTACACCCTGCCCGACTTCGCCGAGGCCCGGCTGGAGTCGATGGCGGTGCGCAGGACGGCCGGGGTGCTGGTCGTGCTGATCGGCTGGCTGTATCTGATGCCGCAGTTCCAGAGCGCGGGCCTGGTGCTGCGGGCCATCACCGGTGCCCCCACCTGGGCCGGCGGGCTACTGGTGGCGGCGGTGGTCTCGGTGAACGTGATGTCGGGCGGCATGCGTTCGATCACGTTCGTGCAGGCGTTCCAGTACTGGCTGAAGCTGACCGCGCTCGC
This sequence comes from Streptosporangium becharense, assembly GCF_014204985.1. NCBI lineage: Bacteria > Bacillati > Actinomycetota > Actinomycetes > Streptosporangiales > Streptosporangiaceae > Streptosporangium > Streptosporangium becharense. Next base: position 6,548,398 of record NZ_JACHMP010000001.1, read on the forward strand.
CGTGCCACTGGTGTTCCTGCTGCTGGCCTGGCGGGCCGAGGGGGCGCCGGGGATGAGCGCGCGGGACGCGGCGGTGTGGGCGCTGCCGCTGTCCAGCGGCAGGGAGTACGGCCTCTACTCGACCTACTCGCTGATCCTGGCCACCTTCCTGGGCACCATGGGGCTGCCCCACGTGCTGGTCCGTTTCTACACCAACCCCGACGGCCGGGCCGCCCGCCGCACGACGCTGGTGGTGCTGTCGTTGCTGGGCGCCTTCTACCTGCTGCCCGCCGTCTACGGCGTGCTGGGCCGGATCTACGTGCCGGAGCTGAAGGGCAGCGACACGGTGGTGCTGACGCTGCCCGGCCGGCTGGTCGGCGGGGTGGCCGGTGATCTGCTGACGGCGCTGGTGACGGCGGGGGCGTTCGCGGCGTTCCTGTCGACCTCCTCCGGGCTGACGGTCTCGGTGGCGGGGGTCATCGGGCAGGACATCCTCAAGGGCGGGGTGCGCTCGTTCCGGGCGGCGTCGGTGGTGGCCGTGATCGTGCCGCTGGTCCTGGCGACGTCGGCGCGCGCGTTGCCGGTCGCCGACGTCGTGGGCCTGGCGTTCGCGGTGGCGGCCTCGTCCTTCTGCCCGCTGCTGGTGCTGGGCATCTGGTGGCGGCGGCTGACCCCGGTGGGTGCGCTGGCCGGCCTGCTCGTCGGTGGGGGGCTCGCCTGCGGCGCGGTGCTGACGACGATCGGCGGCGGGCCGCACACCGGTCTGCTCGGTGCCCTGCTGGCCCAACCGGCCGCGTGGACGGTGCCGATCGCCTTTGTCGTCATGGTGGCTGTGTCGTTGCTCACCCCGGGGCACATCCCGCCGAACGTGGCGCGCACGATGGTGCGCCTGCACGCTCCCGAGACCCTTGATCTCGACCGCGGCGACTGGCGTCCCCGGTCCCTGTGAGCCTCCCGTGTCCCGCTGAGGCCCCCGTGCCAAGCCGCCGGCGTTGAGCCGCGGGCGCCTCGGCACCGGCCTTCTGACGCGCTTCTCCGCCCGCCGGACCGCTCGTCGCGCGATACGGACCTTTCACCGCATGACAGCACCAGTTGAACGCCACTCGGCGGCGCCTCGGCGAAGAGGCGGGATGCGGGGCTCCTCACCGGGCATGGTCCCCTCCTACGTTGTCCGTGATCCAGATCACATCTGCGGGAGGTCCGGTGACCACCAGGCAACATGACTCATCGCTTTATGAGGAGATCCAGGCCACTGAACGGTTCCAGGAGCTGAGGCGGCGCTTCCGGAACTGGGCGTTCCCGATGACCGCGGCGTTTCTCGCGTGGTACCTGCTCTACGTCGTGTTGTCCGGCTGGGCACGTGACTTCATGGGCATGAAGCTCTTCGGCAACATCAACGTGGCGCTGGTGTTCGGCCTGCTCCAGTTCGTGTCGACCTTCTGGATCGCCTGGGCCTATTCCCGCTTCGCCGAGAGGAAGCTCGACCCGATGGCAGACGAGATCCGTCACGAGGTCGAGGGGAAGACCGAATGAGCCACCAGACCCTCTCCACCATCCTGTTCCTGCTGTTCGTCGCCGGAACGCTGGGGATCACCTTCTGGGCCAGCCGGCACACCAAGGACGCCACCGACTACTACGCCGGCGGCCGCTCGTTCAGCGGTGTGCAGAACGGTCTGGCGATCGGCGGCGACTACATGTCGGCCGCCAGCTTCCTGGGCATCGCCGGCATCATCGCCCTGTCCGGCTACGACGGCTTCCTGTACTCGATCGGGTTCCTCGTCGCCTGGCTGGTGGCGCTGCTGCTGGTCGCCGAGCTGATGCGCAACTCCGGCAAGTTCACCATGGCGGACGTGCTGGCCTTCCGGATGAACCCCCGGCCGGTCCGCACCGCGGCGGGCGTCTCCACCATCGTCGTGTCGATCTTCTACCTGCTGGCGCAGATGGTCGGCGCCGGCGCGCTGGTCGGCCTGCTGCTCGGCGTCACCTCGGACGCGGGCAAGGCGTTGACGATCGTCGGCGTCGGCATCCTGATGATCATCTACGTGGTGGTCGGCGGCATGAAGGGCACCACCTGGGTGCAGATCGTCAAGGCCGTGCTGCTGATGAGCGGTGCCACCCTGGTCACGCTGCTGGTCCTCGGCAAGTACGGCTTCAACCTCTCCGGGCTGCTCGGTGACGCCGCCACGCAGAGCGGGAAGGGCGAGGCGTTCCTGGAGCCGGGCCTGAAGTACGGCACCGAGGCGCAGGGGATCGCCGGGAAGATCGACCTGATCAGCCTCGGCCTGGCGCTGGTGCTCGGCACCGCGGGTCTGCCGCACATCCTGATCCGCTTCTACACGGTGCCCACCGCGAAGGAGGCCAGGAAGTCGGTCATGTGGGGCATCGGCATCATCGGTGTCTTCTACCTGCTCACCCTCGTGCTCGGTTTCGGCGCGGCGGCCCTGGTCGGCGGCAAGGCGATCGTCGCGCAGGACAAGGCGGGCAACACGGCCGCCCCGATGCTGGCCGAGGCGGTCGGCAGGGCCATCTTCGGCGACGTGGGCGGGACGATCCTGCTGGCCGTCATCGCGGCGGTCGCGTTCGCCACGATCCTGGCGGTGGTCGCCGGTCTGACGCTGGCGTCGAGCTCCTCCTTCGCCCACGACCTGTACGCACACGTGTTCAAGCACGGCAACGTCACCGACCGGGAGGAGGTGCTGGTCGCCCGGATCTCGGCCTTCGTCATCGGCGCGGTCTCCATCGGGCTCGGCATCCTCGCCCAGGGGCAGAACGTGGCCTTCCTGGTCGCGCTCGCCTTCGCGGTGGCCGCGTCCGGCAACCTGCCGGCGATCCTCTACAGCCTGTTCTGGCGGCGGTTCAACACCGCGGGTGCGGTCTCGGCGATCTACGGTGGCCTGGTCTCCGCACTCGTCCTGGTGATCTTCTCTCCGGTCGTGTCGGGCAGTGCCACCGCGCTGTTCCCGAACGCGAACTTCGCGTGGTTCCCGCTGAGCAACCCCGGCATCGTCTCGATCCCGATCGGCTTCCTGGCCGGGTACCTCGGCGCCCGCCTCAGCAAGGAGCACAACGAGAGCAAGTACGCCGAGATCGAGGTCCGCTCGCTCACCGGCATCGGTGCCGAGAAGGCCGTCCATCACTGACCACTCCCGTCCCCCTCCCGAGGCCCGGCCGTCCCCCCTTGCGGCCGGGCCTCACCCTTCCCGTCCCGGGGCAGGGGGCGGTTTCCGTACGGCCCTGTCGCCCCGTCGGCATGGAAATGCGGGCCCGCCCCTGGCTATCGTCTGTCTGTGGGCAGCCTCCGACAGCGCTCCGGCCGCTCCGGCCGACCCGGTCGAGCGCGCGACGCCTCCGACACCGACGCGCGCACCCGTATCCTCGACGCCGCGGAGAAGCTGTTCGCCGGGGTCGGCTACGAGGCCACCCCCACCGCGGAGATCGCCCGGCTGGCCGAGGTGCCCAAAGGGCTGGTCTTCCACTACTTCCCCAGGAAGATCGACGTCCTGGTCACCCTGATCGACGAGCGCACCTTGGTGGAGGAGTCACCCGAGGTGGAGGCCGTCCCCGGCGACGCGGCCGGCACCCTGTCCCGGCTGGCCCGGCGCCTGCCGCTCAGCGCCTCCCCGGCGATGCGCCGCATCCTGTTCCGCGAGGCCGACACGCACGGATCGGTGCGCGACCGGCTCGGCCGGCTGAACGGTGAGATCATCCGCCGGGCCAGGTTCGCGCTGGAGCTGGCGCTGCCCACCCGGCGCGGCGACGCCGCCCGGCTGGAGGTCGCCGCGGTCACCTTCGCCGCGGTGCTGCTCTACCAGGAGAACCTCTGCCAGCTCACCGGGCACCACATCGACCCGGACGCCGTCGCCGAGCTGATCGCCCACGCCCTCGGCTGAGGCGGCCGGTCCTCAGTCGGGGACACCTCTCATGGGTGGACGACGGTCACGGGATGGCGGACGACCGCGTCGAAGAGGTAGCCGAGCTCGTTGTGCGGGGTGCGCGGCGGCTGCACCGCGCCGGTCTCGTCGGTGGCGCGGGCGAGCAGCGCGTACGGGCCGGTCTCCGGCGGGTTCCAGGTGACCTGCCAGCGGGTCCAGGCCGGTGCCGGCCCCGGGTCGAGGAGGCGGGCGTGCCGCCAGGTGGCACCGCCGTCCGTGCTCACCTCCACCGCGACGATCCGGCCGTGTCCCGACCACGACCGTCCGCGCAGCACGTGTGGCCGCCCGGCGACCAGGGTCGCGTTCCACGCCAGCTCGAAGGCGCTCCTGACCCCCCGAGAGGTCAGCGGGTCGCCGCCCCGCGGCGGGTGGGACGCGCCGAACATCCGGTAGAGGACGGTGTTCCACGGTGAGGACAGCGGTGAGGTGGAGACCTCGATGTCACCGACCCACTTGATCGAGGCCAGGCCGATCCAGGACGGGACGATCAGCCGCACCGGGTGACCGTGGTCGGGCGGGAGCGGGCGGCCGTTCATCTCGTAGGCGAGGATGACGTCGTGCAGCGCCTTGGTCACCGGGACGGGCCGCCGCACCGGACCGACGTCGACCCCGTCGTGGACGTAGCCGGGGTCGAGGCCGCGGGCCATGACGTCGACGGCGTCCGAGGTGATCCCGGCCAGGTCGAGCACCGTGGCCAGCGGCACTCCGCGCCAGCGGGCCACACCGACGCCGCCCAGCAGCCAGGGGGTTCCGGAGACCCGCTGGCCCTGCTGGGTGGTGAAGAGGCTGCGGCCGTTGCCCGCGCACTCGATCGCCGCGTCGAGCGTCACGGCGGGAAGTGCCAGCAGGTCCTCGTAGCTGAAACTCCGGGGGTTGCGCAACCCCGTGCCGTGCAGTCGCAGCCGCCAGGAGGCCGCGTCGACGATCGGCGTGGCGGTGTGGTTGCGGACGAAGAACCGTTCGGCGGGCACGTGGAACCCGGCGTCGCGCATCGCCTCCCAGCGCATCTCCGCGTTGGTGTCGTGCACGACGAACAGCTCCGGCGGCAGCGGCTTGACGATCCCCGGCGAGGACCGTCCGGCCGGTGTCTCCTCGCGGGCGTGGCGGGAACCGGCCCGGTGAGCGGGATCGGCGAGACCTTCGGGTGACATCGGACTCCTCCCTTCCTCATCTATTTCCTACCAGGAAACAATGTAATTCGAGAGGGGGTGCGGGACTCCGATGTTCTCAGCGGCCGAGGAAGTCCAGCAGCCGCTCCAGCGGCCAGGTGTTGATCACGTCGTCGCCGGTCAGCCGGCCGCGCTGGGCGATGCCGATCCCGAACCGCTGGTTGCCCAGGTGGGGAACCGCGTGGGCGTCGCTGTCGACGGAGAACCGCACGCCGTGGTGACGGGCCAGCCGCACCAGGTCGGAGGGCAGGTCGGAGCGGCCCGGGAAGGAGTCGATCTCCATCGCGGTGCCGGTGCGGGCGGCGGCGCGGAAGACCTCGTCCCAGTCGGCGTCCACCTCGGGACGCCTGCCGATCTGCCGCGTCGTCGGATGGCCGATGACGTGCACGTGCGGGTTCTCGCAGGCGGCCACGAAGCGCCGCGTCATCTCCTCGCGCGACTGGGTGAAGTGCGAGTGGACGCTGGCCACGCACACGTCGAAGCCCGCCAGCACCTCCGCCGGCCAGTCGACCGAGCCGTCGGGGGCGATGTTCAGCTCGGTGCCGTGCAGCAGCCGCATGTCCGGATACCGCTCCTGGAGCCGCCGGAGCCGCTCACGCTGCTCCAGGGCCCGCTCCAGGGTCATCCGGTGCATCGCCAGGTCCGGCGCGTGGTCGGTCACCGCGTAGTAGGAGTAGCCGAGGGCGTGCGCGGCGGCGACCATCTCCTCCAGCGACGCGATGCCGTCGGTCAGGTCGGTGTGGGTGTGCAGGTCTCCCCGGAGATCCTCGACGGAGACCAGCGCGGGCAGCTCACCGGCGAGCGCGGCGGCGATCTCCCCGCCGTCCTCGCGCAGGGTGGGCGGGATCCACTGCATGCCGAGCGCCCGGTAGACGTCCTCCTCGTCCTCGGCGGCGATCACCCGGTCGCCTTCGAACAGGCCGTACTCCGAGAGCTTCCACCCCTTCTTCACGGTGATCTCGCGCAGGTGCACGTTGTGCTCCTTCGACCCCGTGAAGTACTGCATCGCGGCGCCCCACGACTCGGCCGGGACCAACCTCAGATCGACCTGAACCCCCTGGGGGGTGCGGATCGAGGTCTTCTTGTCGCCGGAGGCGATGACCTCCGCGACGTGCGGCCCCGCCTTGAAGACGTCCATCAGCGACTCCGGGCCGACCGCGAGGATGTCGACGTCGCCGATGGTCTCCTTCATCCGGCGCAGTGACCCGGCGTACGCGATCCGCTCGGCGGGCAGGGAGGCGATGATCCGCTCCGCCAGGTCCATCGCCACGCCGATGTGCACCCTGGCGCTGCTCTGCTCCAGTTGCTCGACACCCTTGAGCAGGTTCTCCTCGGTCTTGGCGCCGAAGCCGCGCACCCCCTTCAGCCGGCCCTCGGTGATGGCGCGGACCAGCGCCTCGGGGGAGTCGACGCCCAGCTCCCGGTAGAGGAACACGGCCCTCTTCGGGCCCAGGGAGGGAACCCGGGTCAGCCTCCGCACCCCTTCGGGGACCTTCTCCCGCAGGTCGTCCAGCTGCCGGAAGCTGCCCCGCTCGAGATACTCCTCGACCTTCTTGGCGATCGCCTCGCCCACCCCCGGCACGCTCCGCACGGCCGTGGTCGCGATGTCCTCCGGGAACCCCGAGATGGCCTTGGCGGCCTTCTGGTAGCTGCGCACCCGGAACGCGTCGCCGCCCGTCATCGCGAACAGCTCGGCGTACTCCTCCAGCGCTGCCGCGACGTCGTCGTTAGCTCGTGCCATGAGGCAAGCCTAGAAGATCGCACCGACGTTTCCCGGACGCCCGCCCGGCGGCCGGTCACCGGTCACGGCTGCCGGCCCCGTACAGCGTCGGGAGATCGACGAGCAGCACGGAGGGGTCGTGACGTGCCTCGGCGCGCAGGGTTTCGGTGAAGCCGGCACCGCTGTAACAGGCCAGCACGGTTCCCTCGGTGTCGTAGCCCTTGGCCGACAGCAGGTCACGGGCCCGGCGCAGGCGCGTCAGATGGCGGAGGTCCATGACCTTGTCCCACTTGGCCTCGCCGAGGGATCTGATCGCACGGGGTTCGCCGGGGTAGGCGGGGCCGAGGACGGCGATGTCCACGTCGATCTGGGATCTGGCGGCGGGATCGGCCACCGTTCCGGCCGAGACCTCGCCGATGCCGCCCTCTCCGAAGTGCGCTCTGCCGTGGCGCAGGGCGTACTCACGGCAGAGCGTCTCGAAGTGCGGACCCATGACCTTGGAGATGAAGCGCTGGGACGACCGTCGCCAGACCTCCTCGGCGAGGCCGAGACTGAGGTCCGCCCACTCGGGCCGCATGATCGCCTGGTAGAAGGTGATGAGCGGTTCGGCGATGCGATACCGGGTCCGCCCCGACCGGAAGGCGTCCTTCTCCTTGACCAGCAGGCCGCAGTCTTCCAGGACGTTGAGGGGGTGGGCGATGTCCGATGACCTGTAACCGATGTGACCTGCTATGCCACCCCAGGTGTTGTTGCCGTCCGCGACCGCGGAGAGCACCGAGTGGTAGAGCGCGGGATCGCGGATGTCGGACTCCTCGGTCAGCAGATACCGTCCTTCGCGGAACAGGGACGTCCGCCGGTTGAGCACGGTGCGCGTCACCCACGCGTCGAAGTCGCCGGCCGACGCCGGCCGGTCGCCCGCCACGAACTCGTCCCGGTACGCCGGAGTGCCACCGACGATCGCGTGGAGCATCGCGGCCAGCCGGGGGTCGGAGATGCCCCAGAAGGCGGCCGACTCCCGGTACGACAGCGGCTGGACCACGAGTTCCAGCCGGGCCCGCCCGCGTAACGGCGCCTGCCCGGAGAGGACCCTGCCCATCACCGACAGCGCGGAGCCGCAGATCAGCACCCTGGCGTTGCTGCTTCCCCGGTGAGTGCGTCCGCGTAGATCGATCTCCTGCTTGAGGATGGACGGAATCGCGGGGTTCGCCTTCATGAGGTACGGGAACTCGTCGATGACCAACGGCATCGGGCGATCCCCCGGAAGTGAGAAGAAGAAGACGAGGGCGTCCCGCCAGTCCGCGAACGGGTAGCCCACGGGGGAACCGGTGTGCCGGGCCAGGGCCATGCCGAACAGGCGGAGCAACTCGATGTCCGTGCCCTCGGTCGCCTCGAAGTAGAAGCCCCCGAGGGCTTCGGTCAGAGACTTGAGCAGGAAGGTCTTCCCCTGGCGGCGACGGCCGCTGACGACTCCCAGCGCGACCTCGGGCTGGGAGCCGGTCGCGAAGGAGGTGAGCGCCTCCCACTCCTCATCCCGGCCGAAGACATGATCCGGCTTGTGCGCCATGGGTGGTCACCTCATCACTGAAGTGCAGTCCACTGGACTGTACTTCAGTCTTTTCGTCCCGGTGGCCTTTCCGGAGGAGGGCCGATGCGGCCCGGGGCCGTCACGATCCTGTCCTCCCCAAGCGTTCTCCCGAAGCTCCGGCGAGCCGTGAGGCGGCAGAGGAGGAACGGCCGGAGGACGCCGGAAACGTACCGTGCGGTCCTGTTTCGACGGGTGCCCTCCGGGGAGGGGAGTGCGATGGAACGGGCTGCCGGGAATCACGCAATGCCCCCTTCCCGCAGGATCGCGGCCGAGAGGGGGAACGAGGGGTCCGGCGGACGGAGCGGGCCGGGCGGATGGGACGGGCGGGAGGTCACGGCCGTCGCGGGGACGCGGATGCACGCCGCCGTGCTGGGGCCCGCGTCCGCTCCCGAGGTGGTGTGCGTCCACGGGCTGGGCTGCTCCCACCGCTACTTCCTGCCGCTGGCCGGGTGTCTCGCCCCGGCGTCCCGGGTGGTGGCCGTCGACCTGCCCGGGTTCGGCCGCACTCCTGGCCCCGGTGAGCCGCTGGACATCCGTGGCCTGTCACTGGCGCTGGCCGGTTGGCTGCGCGCCACCGGGCGTGGGGGCGTGCCGCTGGTGGCCAACTCCGTCGGCTGCCAGGTGGTCGTCGACATGGCGGTGCACGCACCCGACCTGCTCGGCCCGGTGGTCCTCGTCGGGCCCACGATGGACGACCGGGCACGTTCCGCGTTCCGGCAGGGGGTGCGGCTGGCGGCCAACACCCGGTTCGAACGGGCCGGCCTCGTACCGTTGCTGGCCCGCGACTACCTCGTCTGCGGCCCGCGCCGGTACTTCGCCACCCTTTCCGCCGCCCTCGCCGACCCGGTCGAGCGCAAACTGCGTCATGTGCGCACACCCACCCTGGTGGTGCGCGGGGCCCGCGACCTCATCGCCCCGAGGGAATGGGCACGCCAGGTCGCCGGGCTGCTTCCACGGGGCGACCTGGCAGAGGTGCCGGACGCGGGCCACACCCTCAACTACAGCGCGCCCGCGGAGCTCGCGCGCGCCATCCGGGCCTCGCACACCGTCGGCGGCTGCTTCTGACGGGGCTGTCCGGCCCGGGGCCTATCTCAGAGCTCACCGCCGATGGCGCACGCCCGGCACGGGGGCCGCCCGCAGGTGCACTGCATGATGGCGTCGAGAACGTCGTGGTCGTGGTAAAGGCACTGGTCCTTACAGGTGTGCCGCGGCACGAACCCCGCCTGGATCTCGTCCGGCCACGGCTCCTCGCCCTCGCGACAACGGACGAACTGCTCCGGATCCTCGGTGTGCAATCCGTGGAGGCTGGCCCGGGCCTGGGCCTCCAGCGTCCGTGCCTCGGCCACGATGGTCTTGAGCTGGGCGGCGAGCCCGGAGTAGCGGTCATCGCCGGTCCGTACGTGCGCGGCCCGCAGCGCCATCACCGCGTTACCCAGGAACCGGCCGGCGTCCTGGAGGTCTGTGGTGTGGTGCATCTGGATGCCTGTCACACCTCGTACCCACACGGCGTCGTTGTTCATTGATCGACCTTTCGAAGTGGCAGGTGCTCACACCTGTTCTCTATTGCTTCGGGTCGGCACCCACTTCAGGTTTTCGACTACACCGCAGCATAAGTGTATTTTTGCGTGTTCTTGAGTGCCTGCCGATGCTCGAATCCGGCGGATCGGCAGGGACCGGCGGCCGATCGAAGCCGGTACCGGAGCGGAAAACCCCGCTGGTCCGGGCGTTGCCCGCTCCGTCCGCCACCTCGCGCGGAGAGAACGTCGCCCGGTCGGCCCGCAGGCGGGTAGGGCAAATCTTTGCCATTCTTTTCCTGGTTTTTAATGATGTGATGGTCTCGATCTCTCGCGCCTGAGATCTCCCGCGCCGGAGGTTCCCCGAGTCGGAGGTTCCCCGCGCCCGGTGGAAAACACGCCGTGGGCGGCGGCGTGCAGGATGCGGGAGATCGTGTTCCGCCTTCCGAGGAGTCCGGCCCATGCCCGTTCCCCCGCCGGTTCCCCGGTTCCCCGGTTCGCCGTCCCGGCCCGCCTCCTCCGCCGTCCACCCGCGATCGTGGGGACCGCGGAGGAGGCGGCTGTTCTCAGCTCTCGGTGGGGCTGGGCTCCGGGCTTTCCGTCATGTCGGGTGAGGGGCTCTCCGTCATGCCGGGCGACTCCCCGGCCTGGACCTTGAGCAGCATGTCGAGGTGCTCCTGCACGACGGGTTCGGCGTCCGTGGCGAGCTTCTTCACCTCGGGGGCCGAGCCCTCCTGGAGTTCCTTCCGCCCGTCGGCGAGTGACTGGCGGTGGCCGGCCACCTGTGCGGCGATCCACGCCCGGTCGAAGTCCGCACCGCTCTTGGCCTTCACCTCTTCGAGCTGCCTGCGCTGCTCCTGGCTGGGCTCGTCGGGGAGCTCCACGCCGAGCTGGTCGGCGACCCGCCGCACATCCGCGTCGAGTTTCGTGTGGTCGCCGACCAGCTTCATGCCCATCTCGCGTACGGCCTCGCCGGTCTCCCGGACCTCCTGGCCGCCCGTCTTCTCCTGGGCGGCCCTGCCCGCCGCGATCTCGGCCAGGTTGCTCTGGTGCGCCTGGACCAGGAACGCCCTGTCCTGCTTGCTCAGCGCCGGTGGCGAGCCGGTGGTGCCGGCGGTGCCGCCCAGTACGGTGACGGCGGCGGCCAACAGGATGATCATCTTTCGAACCATCGGAGTCCTCCGTGGATCATTTCAAGGTCAGAACAGACATCTCTCTGACATATGCGCTTATCTGTGACCGTGTAGCGCCACAAGCGGTAAATCCTGACAAAAGGGTGAATGTACCCCGATAGGGGAGCCATTGCCGGTCGTCCGGCCGGGTATCGCGTGGATCCCTCCCTCGGCCGGCGGGATGCCGCGCGCGCGTGCCCGCCGTCCGGCCGGGGCGCTGCGCGGGCTCAGCTCAGGACGGCGTCCAGCAGCAGGGAACCGGCGCCCAGCAGGGCGGCGTCCGGGCCGCCGCGGGTGACGGCGATCTCCAGGTCGCGGGTGGCCAGCGGCAGGCAGCGCTCGTAGACGGCCGCGCGGATGGAGGCGATCAGCGGTTCGGCCGTGGAGAGGCTGCCGCCGATCACGATCGCGTCCGGGTTGAGGAAGTTGACCAGGACGGTGAGGACCTCGCCGATGAGCCGCCCGGCGTTCCTGACCAGGGCGGTGGCCTCGGGCACGCCGTCCTCGACCAGGGCGACCACGTCCGAGGGGCGGTCCACCGCGATGCCCAGCTCGGACAGGGCCCCCATCAGGGCGGCGCCGCTGGCGTAGGCCTCCAGGCAGTCGGGGTGACCGCACGAGCACATGGTGGAGGAGTCGGTCCGCACCCGGACGTGGCTGATGTCGCCGGCGGAACCGCGGCCCCGGTGCAGCCGACCGTCGACGATCACCCCGCACCCTATGCCGCTGCCGGCCTTGAGCACCATGAGGTTGGCGCACTCCGGCCACGAGCGGGCCTCGCCGACCGCCATGAGGTTGGCGTCGTTCTCCACGAGCACCGGCAGGTCGAAGTGGGCGCCGAGGTGCTCGGCGACGGGGAAGTTGTTCCAGCCGGGCATCCGGGAGGGTGACACCACCCGGCCGCTGGCCGGGTCGACGGGCCCGGGAATGCCGGTGGCGACGCCGCGCAGCGGGACGCCGGGCAGGCCGTGGGTGCGCAGCAACTCCTCGAACGAGGCCGCCATCCAGTCGAGCGTCTCCTCCGGGCCCCGGGCGATGTCGCAGGGACGCTCCTCGACGACCAGAGGGGTGCCGCTGAGGTCGAGCAGGCCGAAACGGGCGTGGTGCGCTCCGAGGTCGGCCACCGCGAGCAGCCCGGCGGCCGGGCTGAGCCGCAGTCGCCGGGGCCGCCGCCCCCCGCTGGAGCTGCCCGAGCCCTCCTCGACGAGCAGGCCGGTGCCGATGAGCTCCTCGACGCGCAGGGAGACGCTCGACGCCGCCAGGCCGGAGAGGCGGGCCAGCTGTGCGCGTGACTCGGCGTGGCCGGTGGCCACGAGACGCAGAAGGTCGCCTTGCGCTCCCCGCACGAGCAGCCGCTCTTTGCCTGACATGAACAGAGGAATACCACGGCTGTACTTACTCCGGCAACGTGTTGACTTGCGCAAGAATCATCCATTACGTTCCGCCTTGTCTTCGATTTCGAAGGAAGATGACGATGATCCAGGTCAAAGGGTTGAACAAATGGTTCGGCGATCACCATGTGCTGCGCGACATCGATCTTGAGGTCGCCCAGGGCGAGGTCGTCGTGGTGGTCGGCCCCTCCGGTTCCGGCAAGTCCACGCTGTGCCGGTGTCTCAACCGCCTGGAGACGGCCGGTTCGGGGGAGATCCTGATCGACGGCGTACCGGCCCCGGTGGAGGGCCGCGCGCTGGCCGCCCTCCGGGCCGACGTCGGCATGGTTTTCCAGTCGTTCAACCTGTTCCAGCACAAGACCGTGCTGGAGAACATCGTGCTCGCGCCTGTGAAGGTCCGCGGCGTGAGCCGCGCCGAGGCGGAGGCGACCGCGCGGGAGCTGCTGGCCCGCGTCGGCATCGCCGAGCAGGCGGGCAAGCTGCCCGCCCAGCTGTCCGGCGGGCAGCAGCAGCGGGCGGCCATCGCCCGCGCGCTGGCCATGCGTCCCAAGGTGATGCTCTTCGACGAGCCCACCTCCGCGCTCGACCCGGAGATGGTCGGCGAGGTCCTCGACGTGATGACCGGGCTGGCCGCGGACGGGATGACGATGGTCGTCGTCACCCACGAGATGGGCTTCGCCCGCCGGGCGGCCGACCGCGTGGTGTTCATGGACGCCGGCCAGATCGTCGAGACGGCCGAGCCCGCCGCCTTCTTCGAGGCGCCCCGGACCGACCGGGCCAGGGACTTCCTGGCCAAAGTACTCACGCACTGATCGAAAAGGATGGTGGGCCCGATGGTGTCCATGAAGCGGCTGGCCGCTGTCGCCGCCGTGTCGATGCTCGGCCTGACGGCCTGCGGCGGCACGGACGCAGGCAACTCGGCCGTGCCCGGCGGTGGCCAGGCGGTACCCGGCGAGGCCAAGACGAACGACGTGGTCGCCTCGGCGCCCGTGGCCGCCGCCGCCGACATCCTGCCCGGCTCCACGATGGAGAAGATCAAGCAGCGCGGTGAGCTGATCGTCGGCGGCTCGCTCGACGCGCCGCTGCTGTCGCAGCAGAACCCGGTGACCGGCGAGGTCGAGGGATTCGACGCGGACATGGGCAAGGCGCTCGCCAAGTACATCATCGGCGAGCCCAAGGTGAAGATCGTCAACTCGGCGTCCGAGACGCGCGAGGCGCTGCTGAGCAACGGCACCGTGGACGTCGTCTTCCAGACCTACACGATCACGCCGGAACGGGCCGAGCAGGTCTCCTTCGCCGGCCCCTACTACTCCTCCGGCCTCACCCTCGCCGTCAAGAAGGGCACCACCGGCATCACCAGGCCGGAGGACCTCAACGGCAAGACCGTCATCGCCGGAGCCAACACCCCGGCCATCCCGGCGATCAAGAAGCTCGCGCCGCAGGCGAAGATCGTCACCTTCGGCAGCGACCCTGAGTGCATGCAGGCGCTCAAGCAGGACCGCGGCGTCGCGTACGTCCAGGACGAGACGCTCCTGGTGGCCAACGCCAAGAAGGACCCCACGGTCCAGGTCGTCGGCACGCCCTTCACCGCGGACCCGTACGGCATCGGCCTCAAGCACGGTGACGAGCAGTTCAAGAAGTTCGTCAACGACTGGCTGAAGAAGATGCAGGACCAGGGCGTCTGGCAGAAGGCGTGGAAGAACTCGATCGGCACGGTCGTGCAGGGCGAGGCTCCCACCCCGCCGCAGATCGGATCGGTCCCGGGTTCCTGATGTCCGCTCTCCTGGACCACCTGCCCGAGCTCTGGCAGGGACTGATCGTGACCCTCCAGCTGACCGCGGCGTCCTTCGCCGGCGCCGCGGTCCTGGGGCTCGTGATCACCGCCATGCGGGTCAGCCCGGTCGGCGTCCTGCGCGGGATCGGCACGGTCTACGTGGAGACCTTCCAGAACCTGCCCCTGCTGGTGCTGCTGGTGCTCGCCGTCTTCGGCCTGCCGGAGATCGGCCTCCAGGCCGACCTGCTGGTCACGGCCGTCATCGTCATCGCCGTGTACGAGGCCGCCTACATCGCCGAGGCGCTGCGCTCCGGCGTCAACGCGGTCTCGGCCGGTCAGGGCGAGGCGGCCCGCGCGCTCGGGCTGACCTTCGGCCAGTCCCTGCGCCACGTGGTCCTGCCCCAGGCGCTGCGGACCGTGATCCAGCCGATCGGCAACGTCTTCATCGCGCTGACGATGAACACCTCACTCGCCGCCGCGGTCGGCGTGGTCGACCTGACCGCCGCGGCCAACCGGGTGAACCTCGTCGAGGCGCAGCCCATCCCGATCTTCGTCGGGGCGGGCCTGGCCTACGCACTGATCGCCGCCTGCGCCGGCTTCGTGACCGGGCGGCTCGAACGACGACTGGCGGTGGCCCGGTGAGCAACCTGCTCTTCGACGAGCCGGGCCCGCGTGCCCGGCGCAGGATCCGCATCGCGACCGTGGTGGGGGCGGTCGCGGTGCTGGCCCTGGCGGCGCTGGCCGTACGCCAGTTCGCCGCCGCCGGCCAGCTCACCGCCGACCGCTGGGCACCGTACGCGACCTGGCCGATGTGGCGCTACCTGCTCAACGGGCTCTGGGCCACCGCGCTGGCCGCGGTCGTCTCGGCCGCGCTCGCCATGGCGGCCGGGCTGGCACTGGCCCTCGGCCGGCTGTCGCGGCGGCGCTGGGTGCGCCTGCCCGCCGCCGCGTACGTGGAGGTGGTGCGGACCATCCCGGCGTTGCTGCTGGTCTACGTCGTGCTGTTCGCGCTGCCCCGCTACGGGCTGGACCTGCCGCTGTTCTGGAAGCTCGTGGTGCCGCTGGCGGTCTCCAACGCCGCGGCGTTCGCGGAGATCTTCCGCGCCGGCATCCTGTCGGTCGAACGCGGTCAGGGCGAGGCCGGCCTCGCGGTGGGACTCACCCACGGCCAGACCATGCGCATGATCGTCCTGCCGCAGGCGGCCCGGCGCGTGCTGCCCTCGATCGTCAGCCAGTCGGTCGGCCTGCTCAAGGACACCTCGCTCGGCTTCGTGGTCAGCTACGCCGAGCTGCTCTACAGCGGCAAGGTCCTGGCGACCTACAACGGCCTGCTCATCCAGACCTACATCGTCGTCGCGCTGATCTACCTCGCGGTCAACGCGTCGCTGTCCAAGCTCGCCCGCGTCCTGGAGGCGCGCACCCCGCAGGTCCGCGTCCCGCGGGCCCGCCGACGGAGAAGGAGTCCCGTCCGTGCCTGAACTCGTCCCCCTGGCCGAGGTGGTGCGCTCCGGGTTCGTGGAGAGCCTCCACTTCGGCAGCGCCGTCGCGCTCGCCCCCGACGGCACCGTGGCCGTCGCCCGCGGACAGGCCGACGCGCCGGTGCTGCCGCGCTCGTCGGCCAAGCCGTTCCAGGCGCTGGCGTGCCTGCTGTCCGGGGCCCGCCTGCCCGGGCCGAGGCTGGCGATCGCCGCCGGCAGCCACACCGGCGAGGACTTCCACGTGCGGCTGGTCACCGAGATGCTCGCCGAGGCCGGGCTGGACGTGGACGCCCTGGGCTGCCCCGCCGACTGGCCGGAGGACGAGGCCACCCGGCACGCGCTGATCCGGGACGGTCGCACCGCCGCGCGCGAGCGGATGAACTGCTCGGGCAAGCACGCCGCGATGCTCGCCGCGGCCGTGGCCTCCGGCTGGGAGACCGGCTCCTACCTCGACGCGGACCACCCCGTGCAGCGGAAGGTCAGAGCCGTCGTCGAGGAACTGTCGGGGGAGGACACGGCCCACGTCGCCGTCGACGGGTGCGGCGCGCCGCTGTTCGGGGTCTCGCTGACCGGCTTGGCGCGGGCCGCGCGCGGCCTGGTCGTCGCAGCCCCCGGCACCGCGCCGCGCGCGGTCGCCGACGCGATGCGCGAGCACCCCGAGTACGTCGGCGGGACCGGCCACGTCAACACCACCCTGATGCGGGCGCTGCCGGGGGCGGTGGCCAAGGGCGGGGCCGAGGGGGTCCTCGTCGTCGCCCTCGCCACCGGGCACGCCGCGGCCGTCAAGGTCATCGACGGCAGCCCCCGGGCGACGACCGCGATCGCCCTGGCCGCGCTCCGGGCGGCGGGCGGCGACGTCACGGCCGCCGCGGACCTCGCGCGCGTCCCGGTGCTGGGCGGGGGCGTCCCGGTCGGCGAGATCCACGCTCTGGAAGAGGAGAGATGAGCCTTACCTACGAGATCTGCATCGACAGCACGGCGGGCGCCGTGGCGGCGGAGAAGGCCGGCGCGCACCGCGTCGAACTGTGCTCGGCGCTCTTCGACGGCGGCCTGACCCCGACACTCGGCGCCGTCGAGGCGACCCTCGCCGCAGTCTCGTCGATCCGGGTCCACGCGATCATCCGCCCCCGGGGCGGCGACTTCATCTACGACGAGTACGAGATCGCCGCCATGGAACGCGACGTGGCGGCCGTCCGGGACGCGGGCGTGCAGGGTGTGGTGATCGGGGCGCTCACCCCGGCGGGCGAGGTGGACGTCGCGGTGGCCGAACGCCTGATCGGCGCCGCGGAGGGACTCTCGGTCACCTTCCACCGGGCCTTCGACATGACCGCCGACCCGTTCGCCGCGCTGGACACCCTCATCGCGCTGGGCGTCGACCGGGTGCTCACCTCCGGCCAGGACACCACCGCGCTCGAAGGCGCGCCGCTGATCGCCTCCCTGATCGAACGGGCCGGCGACCGGGTGATCGTGATGCCGGGCGGCGGCATCACGCCCCGCAACGCGCGTCGCGTGGTCGAGGCGACCGGGGCCTCCGAGCTCCACTTCGCCGCCCTGGTGGACGCGCCCAGCCCCGCGGTGCACCGCAACCCGCACCCGTTCATGGGCGGGGAACTGCGTCGGCCCGAGTACGCGCGCCTGGTCACCTCACCGGCCCTGGTCACCGAGGTGATCACCGCCGCCGGCTCCTGAACCGCCGGACCGCCCGCTGGACCGACCGCTGGACCGCCCGCCGGACCGGCTGCCCCGCAGACCGGCCGCTCCACCGGGCCGCCTGCCCTGCGTGCCGCCCGCCCACCGGGCCGCCGCCCCGGCCCGGTGGCCTGGCCCGGTGACGCGGCAGGCCGGCTCCGGCCCCGGGCCGCGGCCGGCCTGCGGACCGCGGCGTACCCGCCGGCCGGGCCCGTCAGTGCATGACGCGGCGGGGGCGGTACGGCTCGGCGAGGAAGGCGAGCTCCTTGTCGGTCAGCTCCAGCTCCACCGCCGCGACCGCGTCGTCCACGTGCCGTTCCTTGGTGGCGCCCACGATCGGGGCCGTCACGCCCGGCTGCCGCATCACCCACGACAGCGCCACCCGGGCGGGCGGCACCTCGCGCTCCCGGGCCACGTGGGCGACCCGGTCGAGGATCTGGCGGTCGTTCTCCGCGTCCGTGTAGAGGGCACCGATGCGCTGGTCGCTGCCCGCGCGGGTGGTGGTCTCCGCCGACCCGGCGCGGGCGAGCACCCCCCGGGCCAGCGGGCTCCACGGGATCAGGCCCACCCCCTGGTCAGCGCAGAGCGGGTTCATCTCCCGCTCCTCCTCCCTGTAGAGGAGGTTGTAATGACCTTGCATGGACACGAACCTCGTCCAGCCGTTGACCTCGGCCACGTGCTGGGCCTTGGCGAACTGCCAGGCGAACATGCTGGAGGCGCCGAGATAACGGGCCTTGCCCGCGCGGACCACGTCGTGCAGGGCCTCCATGGTCTCCTCGATGGGGGTGTCCGGATCCCACCGGTGGATCTGGTACAGGTCCACGTGGTCGGTGCCCAGGCGGCGCAGCGAGTCGTCGATCGCGGCCATGACGTGCTTGCGGGACAGCCCGGCGTCGTTGGGCCCCTTGCCCATCGGAAAGAACACCTTGGTGGCCAGCACGTAGTCGTCCCGGCTGGGGAAGACGGCGCGGAGGAGCCGGCCGGTCACCTCCTCGCTGGCACCCTGCGAGTACACGTCCGCGGTGTCGAAGAACGTCACCCCGGCGTCCGCCGCCCGCCGCACGATCGGCTCCGCGGCGGCCTCGTCGAGGACCCACTCGCTCCACCTGGCGGGGTCGCCGTAGCTCATCATGCCGAGGCAGACCCGCGACACCTTCAATCCCGTCGTGCCCAGGCGCACGTACTCCATGGAAACCTCCCGATCACCCGGTCCGGACCCAGCCTACGACCGGCGGTTCCGGCCCGGGATCACCGGCCGGTGTCCTAATCGGCGGGGTCGAGCCGGTAGACCCGGGTCTCGACGTCCATGCTGATCTCGCACCCCGTGCCGAAGTAGTGTTCCTCCGCCTCCCGGAAGGCGTCCGCGCCGCCGCGTTGCGCGCGCAGGAAGGACAGGATGCTCCATGCCTCCTCGCGGCCCAGCCGTATCTCGTCCGGGCCGAAGATCGGTTCGGGGCCACCCGTGTTGCGCATCGTCGTGACGAAACGCCGGACGGGCCGGAAGCCGAACTCCGCGGCCCGCGCGGTGAGGTCCTTCATGATCAGACGGTCACCGGGGTAGTCGTGGTCGTAGGCCTCCATCAGGCGGCGGACCGGGTCGGGGCCGCGGAAGGTCGAGTTGTCGGCGTCGACCACGTACAGCAGGCCGCCGGGGCGGAGGACGCGGCGGATCTCCAGCAGGGCCAGGTCGGGGCTGCGCAGGTGGATGAAGACGAAGCTGGCCGTGACGACGTCGTGGGAGGAGTCGGGCTGGCCGGTGGTGTAGGCGCTGCCCGGGTGGAAGGTGTGGCCGGGGAAGGCGGTCCGGGCCGTGGTGAGGAGTTCGGGGGAGGGTTCGACGCCGTGGATGCGGTATCCGGCGAACGGGGGCTCCTGGGCGAGTGCCGCCAGGTAGTCGCCGGGTCCGCTGCCGATGTCGAGCAGGGAGGCGGGTGCGGGCGGGAACGGCGTCTCGGCCAGCCGCGGTCGTTGCTCGGCGAGGACGAGCCGGCCCTGGGCGGTGAGCCGGGGGAGTTCGTCGCCGGGGGGCAGTGATTGCAGGTAGAGGTTCTCGGTGTTGAGGCGGTCCACGGCGAGGAGGTCGGCGCGGCCGTTGTCGGTGAGGAAGCGGACGAGGGAGGGGACGTGGATCGGGTCGTCGGCGGTGGCCGCCTTTCTGTCCAGGTGGCGGTTGTTGAGGTGGAAGTCCTCCAGAGCCTGCTCGCCCTCCACCTTCATCACGGTCAGCGCGTCGTCACCGGAGCCGACGTCGGCGTGCCGGACGAAACCCCGCCGGGCGTACCGGTCGGCGAGGTGGGGGTGCCCGTTCCTCAGCAGCAGTAGGAAGATCCTGGCCGGACGCAGCGACTCGCAGATCTGGCGCAGCATCGAGGTGCCGATCCGCGCGCTGACGAGGCGTCCCCGGTGCTCCTCGACCTCCACCCGTTTGCCGAGCTGAACCGACAGCCCCGTCGCGTCCGGGAACGCCGCGTCGGCCAGTTCCGGAGCTCCCGGCTCGTAGAGGTACGCGGAGATGACGGCCACGATCTTCCCGCCGGACATCGCGCACAGGTGCAGGCCCTCGGGGTCCCTGGCATGGCGGACCCAGCGCTCGTTCCAGCCCAGTTCGTCCACGAACGCCCGCCGTCGTAGATCGACGATCTCCTCTCCGGCTTCCTGCCATGTCACCCAGCGCGCTTCGATGCCGTTCTCGCGGTCCATTGTCGAAGACCTCCCAAGGGGGCGTCCGGGGAGCCTCAGGTCGGGCGCCCGGACGTTGTTCAGCCAACGGGACATAGTGCTTCGGTGCGACGTGCAGATCACGACCCGCGAGAAGACGCCGGCGCGGCGAAGAAGGCGACGGTCGGTCGTCCGGCGCGGGAGAGATCGGGCTCACGGTAGGGTGCCGGGCTTGGAAGTCGCTTGCATGGCGAGCGGTTTCTTCCTGCCCCACTTGGAATCCGCTGCAACGGCCCCCTGCTGCGACCGGTCTTTTGATGGGATAAATAGCTATATATGCGCTCTTGTTGAGAAGGGTCCGATCTGTTTACCGGGCCATCCGGCGGATCGATCCTTTCGCCTCACCGCGGCGCGGGCCCGCCGGGTCAGCTCGTCCCGACCGGGGCGAACCGCGCCCGCCAGCCGCCGGGCAGTTTCACCACGCGCCACTCGGTGGCGTACCGGGGCGGCCGCGCACCCGAGTAGACCATGACGAGCTGGACACCGTCCTTCAGGGCCTGGCGCACCCGCGGCGGCTGCGCGGCGGGGAAGCCCCGGGTGAGCCCCTGCGAACGGCAGCCGAGCATGTAGCCGACCTGGACGCCCGACTGGCCGTAGACCACGCAGGGTGCCCGCACCCCCATCCGGCGCAGTTCCTCGGTGGCCAGGCGCACCTCCTCCCGGCGCTCGTACGTGCCGGCCGACAGGTGGTAGGCGTAGGTGCCCTGGAGCGCGAAGTGCGCCAGGAGCCCGGCGCCCACGAACGCGACGGCGGCGTACCGCAGCGGCGGCCGGCCGGCACGGGCCAGCGCGATCGCACCCACGGCGATCGGAAGGGACAGCAGCGCGTAGGTCGGCATGAGGAAACGGGGAGCGGCGTAGTCGACGTAGAACAGATACGACGCGGCCATCGCCAGCCCGGTCACCGTCACCAGCACGACGGGCCCGGGACGGCGCTCGCGCCACGCCGCCCACAGGCCGACCGCGGTCATCAGCGGGATCGCGAGCCACCAGGTCAGCGCGACGGGGGAGACGTCCCCGCAGTCGACGTTCCACCGGCACAGCGAGGGACCGTCGAGGGCACGGGCGTGTTCGAGGACGGACACGGTCAGGCCCGTCAGGTTGGCCTCCCCGGCTCCGCGCATCCGGGCGGCGACCCCGCCGAACCTCAGCTCCGCCTCGATCAGCCACTCGCCCCAGCCGACGCCCAGCCCGGCCAGGACGGCCGCGAGTGAGGAGATCCGCCGCGGTCGCGCCAGCAGCGCCGCGACCGCCATGGGCACCGCGGCGACCAGCGCGTCGGAGGGGCGGATCAGTGACACGGCGGCCAGTGACCCGGCCAGGCCGGCCGTCGCCCCCCGGGAGGAGCCGAGCAGGAAGAAACCGGTCGCCGCCACGGTACCGAGCGCGACGTACAGGTTGGGCATGGCCTCGTTGCCGTAGAAGAGCGACAGCCAGCAGCCCGCGAACAGCGCCGCGGCGAGCGGGACCGCGTAGCCGGGACGCACGCGGGTCCAGACCAGGAAGGCGCCGAACAGGGCGAGCGAGGACAGGACGGTGAGGTAGACCCGCAGGGCGACCACCGAGTCGGTCAACGCCACCACGGGTGCGACCAGCAGCGGCATCCCCTGCGCGCGCGGCGCGCTGAAGTCCGCCGGCGGCGTGTGCGCCGCGAACTGGCTGGCGTAGATCGACTCGTCCCAGCCGATCCCCATGTGGACGGAGACCATGATCAGCTGGGTGAGACCGTAGGCCAGGCAGACCAGTGCGAGCAGGACGGGCGGCCGGGTGATCAGGTGCCGCGCCGCCCGCGCGGGGGAGGGCGGCGTCCGCTGGAGCGTACCCGTCATCGGGGCCCGCCGGAACCGTGCCGCCGGGCGGCCGTGAGGGAGGTCGTCATCCGCGCTGTCTCTCCTGCTCGCTGCGGGGTGACGCCGTCGTCACCCGATTCCCGTCGGTCCGCTTCCGCGGTCAGGGGGAGTCGGCTACGGCGTGTCCGCTCAGCCGGATGTGCGATACCCCGGGCGGTAACCGATCATGCGGAAGCCCGCGTCAAGGATCGGAAAGCCGTCATGACGCGGGCATTGACCGGCCGGGCGGACCCGGTGATCAGGACAGGTGACGGGACCACCACTCCAGCACGGCCTCGAAGCGCTGCACCCGGTGCCGGGGACGCCCGCTCCGGGTGAGCTCGTGCCCCTCACCGGGGAAGAGCAGGAACTCGGCGGGGGTGCCGTTGCGGCGCAGCGCGACGAACATGCGCTGCGCCTGCTCGACCGGGCAGCGCCAGTCCTCCTCCGAGTGGACCACGGCGAACGGCAGGGTGATCCGGCCGGCGTGGTAGAGGGGGCTCATCGCGCGCTGGGTCTCCGCGTCGGGGCCGCAGTACGCCTCGGTGAAGTACCAGCCGATGTCTGAGGAGCCGGTGAAGGAGTCCCAGGCGTTGACGGCGCGTTCACTCCAGGCGGCCCGGAACCGGTCGCCGTGGTGGGCGGCCAGCCAGCTCGTCATGAACCCCCCGTAGGAGCCGCCCATCACGCCGACCCGCCGCGCGTCGCATTCGGGGCGGGCCAGCGCGGCGTCCAGCAGGGCGAGCACGTCGTCGGCGTCCACGGTGCCCAGGGCACCCACCACCGACCGGCCGTGCTCCTGGCCGTATCCGGCGGAGCCGCGCGGGTTCGGCAGCACCACCGCGTACCCGGCGCCCGCGTAGACGTGGTTCTCGTCCAGGAACCCCCACCCGTGGTGGTGGAAGGGGCCGCCGTGCACGTTCAGCAGCACCGGGTGCGGGCCCGTGCCTTCGGGCAGGGCCAGCCAGCCGTGCACCGGGTAACCGTCGGGCGAGACAGCGGTGATCTCCTCCAGGGAGCCGAGCCCGGCCGGTGGCCCGGGGAAGCCGGGGAGCGGCCCGGCGGGGGTCACCACCTCACCGGGGCTTCGCGGGGTGGAGACCACCGCGACGATCTGTTCCCCGTGCGCGGCGAACGCCTTGACGCTCGCCCGCTCACCCAGTACCAGGACGAGTTTCTCCAGCGGGGCCCCGGGGGAGCCCGCGGGGACCAGGCGCAGCTCGATCGCGCCGCGCACCCGCACCGCGACCAGGACCCCGTCCTTGATCGGGACGGGCGGCAGCGCCTCGCAGCCCACCGACTCCTCCTCGGTCAGCCGCACCCCGGTGGCGGCCTCGCCGCCGATCCGCAGCGGAGCCCGGAACAGGCCGGCGTTGCGGGCCACCGCGTCGATCCCGGAGAACTCCGTGCCGAGGTAGAGCAGCTCGCCGCCGGGCAGCGGGACCGGGTACTCGGCCGTCCCGCCGCTGCGCACCACGAGGACGGGCGAGCCCCCGTCGGCGGGCACCGCGTACACGTCCGTGTGCAGGCTCTCGCCGTCGAGGTCGCGGGAGGCGGAGACCAGCACGTGCCGGCCGTCCGGGGTCCAGGCGGGGGAGTCGACGTCGTAGGCCCCCTCGGTCAGCCGCACCGGCTGGGGCGCCTCGGCCAGGGCGTTGACCACGAACAGCGCGGGACGCCGGTCGAAGGTGAAGCCGACGCCGTCCAGCCGGTACCGGAGACCGGTGATCCGCCGGGGCGCCTCGGCCGCCGCGTCCACGCCCTCGTCGGTGCCGTAGCGGCCGGGTTCGGCCACCCGGGCGACGAAGGCGATCCGGCGGGAGTCGGGTGCCCAGACCGGTGTGCCCGCCCCCAGTGGCAGGTCGGTGACGGGCCGGGCCTCGCCGCCGCCGGTGGGCATCACGTGCAGCTGCGGCCTGTCGTCGTCCTGCGTCCGGAGGAACGCCACCCACGCGCCGTCGGGGGAGATGCGGGGTGCGGTGTCGTGGTCGCCGAAGGTGAAGGGGACGGGCGGGCCGTCGGGCGAGAACCGCCACAGGTTCCCGCGGTAGGAGTCGGTCTCCAGATCGGGCCGGGCCACGTCGACCAGCAGCAGGCCGTCGTGGAGCGTGACCGTGCCGGGGACGTGGAGCGAGGCGAGGTCTTCTGCGCGCATTCCAATGACGCTATCACCGAATTCGCCAGCCCTAATGATCTTTAAGGTATTTGTCCTTTATATCATGGTTGGTCATCTCGGCCGGGAGATGCCGTACGCCATTGGGGGGACTTGTCGAGATCAAGCCAAATACCGGATGACATCAAAACTAAATGACGGTTGAGTCATTAGTGATGGCATGTCACTTTTAATGGGAACTCTCTTTCTCGACGTGACCCCGGTGAAGGGACGTTTCGCGGTGTCTGCCAGACGAGTCATCTCCCGAGTCGTGTACGGCTCGCGCTACGACCGCGTGCCCTGGGGGCAGCGGATCTACATCCGGCCGGGCGAGCGGTTCGTCCGCGAGCTCCAGTGGCGGCTGCGGCTGCGCCGGGCCCCCGTCATGACCTTGCAGGAGTACCGGGAACGGACGCCGCTGGGAGAGATCGAGGAGTTCGTCAGCTGTCACCTGTGCGGGGAGACCCGCCAGCAGCCGCTGTTCCAGCCCACCGACACCAGGCGCGGCTGGAGCTACCAGGTCGTGCGCTGCCCCGCCTGCGGTTTCCTGTACCGCAACCCCAACATCCGGCCCGAACGCCTGGGCGAGCTGTACGCCAACAGCTACAGCGGCTTCCTGACCGGGCGTTACGCGGCCAACCGGCAACGCCGCTACCGGCTGACCATGGACGCCTTCAACCCCGTGTTCGAGATCGGGCGGGGCCGGCGGCTGCTCGACTTCGGATGCGGCGCCGGGCTCTTCCTGGAACTGGCCGAGCAGCGCGGGTTCGACGCCGTCGGGGTGGACCTCTCCGCCGACTCGGTCGACATGGCCAACGAGCGCCTCACCCGGGCCCGTGCCCACTTCGGCGCTCCCGACGACGTGCCCGAGATCGCCGCGGGCGGCTTCGACGTGATCACCCTGTGGTCCGTCCTGGCCCACCTGCCCCGCCCGCTCGAGGACTTCAAACGCTTCCGCGACCTGCTCGCCCCCGGCGGCGTGCTGCTCATCCTCACGGTGAACGCCGCCTCCCTGCAGTTGAAGGCGTACGGCAGCGGCTGGAACGGCTTCACCAAGAACCACCTGATGTTCTACTCGGCCGAGACGATGCCCGCGCTGCTGCGCCGCAGCGGGTTCGCGGCCGTGGCCTTCGCCCCGTTCTACGGTGACACGATCGAGGCGGGCACCACCAAGCTGCCCGCCTCGCTGCAAGAGCGCCTCCGCCGCAACGTCGAGACCGGGGACGGCGGCAACATGCTGCGTGCCCTGGCCTTCGCCGACGACGAGGCCGTCGGGCGTTGGGGCGGAGGACTCAGGGTCCGCGACCTGGACTGAGCGGTCCGGGGTCAGGACTTGCGGTCCGTGACCCGGGCTGAGCGGTCCGGGGTGAGGACTTGCGGTCCGTGACCCGGGCTGAGCGGTCCCGGGTCAGGATTCACGGTCCGTGACCCGGGCTGGGCGGTCCCGCGTCAGGCCACCGGCGGTGACATCCCGCCCGCCGGAGCGCCGCCCGCCGGGGTCCGTGCCGTCCGGCCGCGGACGCCGGACCCGGCTACCAGGGCAAGGGCCTCTCCTCCGAGATGAACGTTCCGGTCGAGCCGTCGGCGCCGAGCGTCGCCATCCGTACGACCGCCGCCGCGCCTTCGGCCGCCGTGCGGTTCCCGGTGCCACCGGTCATGTCGGTGGCGCACAGGCCGGGATCGACGGCGTTGACCGTGATCCCCGACTCGCGCAGCTCGTTCGCGTAGAGCACGGTGAGGGCGTTGAGCGCGCTCTTGGACGAGTTGTAGGCCAGCATCGGCCACCCGGCGTTGAAGTCGTCCCCGGCCACGGTCAGGCCGACCGAGGCCAGCCGGGTCGTCATGTTGACGATCCGGCCCGTTCCGGACGCCCGCAGCAGCGGGATCATCGCGTGGGTGACGGTGACGACTCCGAAGACGTTCACCTCGTAGGTGGCCCGCATGTGCTCGGCCGTCGCCTCCGCGGGGGTCACCCCGGCGTCGCCGCAGATCGCGGCGTTGTTCACCAGCACGTCCAGCCGCCCGAACTCCTCACCGATGAGCTTGGCCGCGTTCGCGGCCATGGCCGGGTCGGTGACGTCGAGCAGCACCGGGCGGGTCCCCTCGGGGGCGTGGCTCTCCTCACGTACCCCGGCGAACACCGTCATCCCGTGCTCGGTGAGCCGGCGGGCGGTCTCCCGGCCGATGCCCCGTCCGGCTCCGGTCACCAGTGCGATCTTCACAACTGTTCTCCTTCCGTCGAGATCGCACAGTCTGGGCACGGTCTCTTGGAAGCGGCCTGCGGATCAGTTGTGAACTCCGGTGAACGGGCGACCGCGGCACGGGCGGCGGCGGGCCGGTGCCGGACCCCCGCCGGGTCCGTCCGGCCCGTCGGGGCCAGGTGTGGCGCCGATCGCGCGTCGCGCTGATTAGAACGGTCCTGCCGGGAGAGTGGGAGGGGGCAGGAGACCCGACTGATCGGACGGTGTGATGGGGCAGAGAGTCGACAAGGAGCACTTCACCGAGGCGGAGTTCGCCCTCTTCGGGGAGCGGCTGACCGAGCAGCTCCGGCAGCTCCGCGAGGTGCTCTCGCGGCCCGGTTTCGGCACCGGCCCCGCGACCATCGGGGCCGAGCTGGAGATGTTCCTCGTGACGTCCGACGGCCGGCCGCTCCCGCGTAACCAGGAGGTCCGCGCGGCGGCCGGCGACGACCGGCTGACCCTGGAGCTGGGCAGGTTCAACCTGGAGGCCAACCTGACGCCGTTGCCGATCGCCGGACGGCCCTTCACCGCCCTGGTGCGCGAGCTACAGGAGATCACCGCGGTGGTGGACGCGGCGGCGGCGACCTGGGGCGGGCAGGCCGTGGCGATCGGGATCCTCCCCTCGCTGAGCGAGTTCGACTTCACCCACGAGGCGCTCAGCAGGGAGAGCCGCTACCGGGCACTGGCCCGGGGCATGCGGCGGCTGCGGGCCGAGCCGTTCCGGGTGCGCATCGAAGGCGTCGAACTGCTGGAGCTGGAGGTCGAGGGGGTGATCCTGGAGAGCGCCAACACCTCCTGGCAGGTGCACCTGCGCACGCCCCCCGCGGACTTCGCCCGCATCTACAACGCCGCCCAGCTGGCCATCGGCCCGGTCCTCGCGGTCAGCGGAAACTCACCCGGCTTCCTGGGCAGGCACCTTTGGGAGGAGACGCGGATCGCGTTGTTCGAGGAGTCGGCCGACGACCGCGACGTGGCCCGGCTGGATCGCAGGGACCGCCGGGTGGCCTTCGGGTCCGGCTGGGTGCACGACGTCGCGGAGGTGTTCGAGACGTGCGTCCGCGACTACGAGCCGGTGCTGCCCATGATCTCCGACGACGTGGTCACGCCTGCCGGGGACATCCCGCGACTGGCCGAGCTCCGGCTGCACCAGGGCACCGTGTGGCAGTGGAACCGGCCGGTCTACGACCCGGACCACGGGGGTCACCTGCGGGTGGAGATGCGCGCGCTGCCTGCGGGGCCCAGCGCCGTGGACATGGCGGCCAACACCGCGTTCCTGCTGGGGCTGACCGCGGCGCTGGCCGTCCAGCCGGTGGAGGAGTTCCCCTTCGCCGGGGCGTACCGCAACTTCTACCGCGCGGCCGTGCACGGCCTGGACGCCCCGCTGAGCTGGCCGGGCCTGCGGGAGGAGGTCCCGGCCGAGCAGCTCGCGCTGGACCTGCTGCCGGTCGCCGAGGCCGGGCTCGGGCGGGTGGGGGTGGACGCGGACGAGGCCCGGTGGGCGTTGGACGTCATCCGGGAACGGGTCAGGCGCCGCCGCACCGGCGCGATCTGGCAACGGGAGGCCCTGGCCGGGATGGGCGGTGACGCGGCGGCGCGGGCACGCATGGTGATGCGGTACCGGGAGCTCGCGCTGAGCGGCGAGCCGGTGCACACCTGGCCGCTCTGACGCCGGTTCCGCGTCGGTCCGACGCCGCTCCGACATGGATCGGCACGGCGGCCCTGGTACGGCACGGCGGCCCCGGTACGGCACGGCGGCTTCACCAGGTCGTACGCGGGCATCTGGTGATCCGTACCAGGGCTACGGTCTGTGATGACAAGCCAGGATGATCTTCTCCAAGGACATCAAATGGCTCACAAGGGGGATGGGCCACCCTATGGCGGTCCGGTCGATTCAGCGCTACGAGCTATGTAGCACCCAAAGGGATTGATATCGCTTATACAGCGCACCCGTACCGGTGCTGTGCAGAAGCGGAGACGTCTCGCCGCGCCGCGGTGGGCCCGAGTCGTCGCCGCGCCCCGTATCGCTGAGAAGGACGCGAACGCCCGGCCGAGGATCCATCGGACCTCACGAAGGCGTGCGTCTGTTCCGTCACGCCGGATCGGCCGGCCACGGCGCCCCTTGTCCCGGGGGCATGCCACCTTCCCCTTGTTTCCGTGCCGCGCCCGGTGCGCGGCCCCTGCTCCGGAGATCCTTCCTTGTCCTGGTTATTCGGCCGCGCCTCCGCGCGGCGGATAGCGGTTCCCGCACTCGTCGCGGCGCTCGGCTCTCTCGCCCTGCCCGCGCCGGCGGCCGCCGCACCCGCACCGTCACCCTCCCCGTCCTCCAAGATCGCGGAGGAACCCGACGGGCTCAAGCTCACCCACCTCGGCGCCCTCAACACCTCCGACGGCCACCTCGGAAGGATCAACAGCAAAGGCCAGATCGCCGGCTATGTCCGGAACGCGGACACCGGTATGGACAATGCCGTGCTGTTCTCCGCCGGGTCCCCTGTGGACATCCACACGGCTCTCGGCAACCCGGGTAAGGGAAGCCACGCCCTGGACGTCAACGACGACGGCACGGTGATCGGCCGCGTCGCCTCCCAGGGTGGAGTGCCCTATGCCGACACCTTCATCTACAAGGACGGCAAGGCGACCCGACTGGGCCTGCTCTACGGCAGCGGGATCAACAATCGGGGGCAGATCGCGGGCTTCGAATGGATCCGTGATCCCGACGGTTCCGTTCTGCGGCTCGAGGCGTTCACCGATCAGGCCATAGAGACCTACGCGCTGAACGAAGCCGGTGCGGTCGTCGGCATGGCCGACATGGACCCCGATCGGGACATCGAGAAGTTCCGTGCCTTCCGGACCGAGCCCGGCAAGCGTCTCGACCCCACGAAGGACAGCCTGAACTTCGTCGGTGAAACCCTGGCCACCGATGTCAACGACCATGGACAGGTGGCCGGCGCCGGGACGGACGCGAACGACGTTCACCGTCCCCTCATCTGGGATGAGGACGGCGATGCCACGGTGATGAAGACCCCGGCTGATCGCGGCGGCACAGTGAACGCGATCAACAACGCCGGTGTCGGCGTCGGGATGATGAAGGCCGCCGACGACGCGCCGCGAGCCGCGCTGTACGTGGACGGCAAGGGGATCGACCTGACCGACCTGGTGCGGGCGGCGGGCTACGACGTGACCCTCAGGCACGCCACCGGTATCAACGACCTGGGCCAGATCGCCGTGATCGGCCGGTGGGGCAAGCAGACGACGTGGGACCACGCCTTCCTGCTCGACCTGGGCGTCAAGAAACCCATCATCACCTCGCTCAGCCTTCAGACGCAGGTCTACCCCTCCGGGTCATGGGTGGACATACCGGAGAAGGGGGCGATCGACGGCAACTGGGTCGAGGTCACCGTCTCGGTCAACAACCCCGACCTGGTCTATCCCGCGCGCAGGAAGCTCGTGCTGCGCGAGAAGGTGTCCGGCAAGGCCTTGCCGGATGGAACGTTCGACGTGACAATCCCTCCCGGCAGCACCGTGACCAAGCGGGTGACCTGGGACACCACGGGGTTCGCCTGGCATCAGGGCATGGCGCGGTCGGACCGCGCCGTGGTCGCCGATGTCGTCGCCGCCGACGGCGCGGTGCAGGCCACCCGCACCCAGCCGGTCGTCGTCCGGCCGACGCCCGTGGTCATGCTGCACGGCTTCAGGAGCGACGCCGCGGCGTTCGACGGCTTCAAGCAGTTCTTCGCCAACCAGAGCGACCTGTACAAGGAGCTGGTGTTCGCGGTCGGCGACGGGCAGGTCCCCGGTGAGATGAACACCGGCCACCCGATCGACTACACCGCCCCCACCCTGGACCTGGTGGCCAACGCCCGTCAGGCATGGGATTACACCCGCAAGGTGCAGGAGAGAACGGGTGCCTGGCACGTCGACTACATCGGGTTCTCCATGGGCGGGATCATCGGCCGGCTCGTGATCGACACCATGATGCCGGAGTCGGTGGGCGGGTATCCGCCGGTGCGCCATCTGATGCAGATCGGCGCTCCGAACCTGGGGTCGCTGTGGGCGGACGCGCTCTTGGTGGGACGAACCAAAATGGGCTTCCCACGGTCATGGTGGCCGGCTCTCTACCATCTCACCACGGGATTCATGAAAGAAAAGTTCGACCCGGTTCACACAAAGTTGAAGGGTGCGCGGCTCTCCACCCTGGCCGGTATAGGGACGCCGGTGTACGTCGCCATCCCGCCCTGGGAGGACGGAGACGGCGTCGTCACGCGGAAGAGCGCGGAGCACCGGTCCGAGAACAGGTACACCACCTCCCTGAAGCACCTGCAACTGCTCGACCAGGAGACGACCTTCGATTCCTATGTCGTGGAGGAGATCGCCGGTTTCCCGCACGGCCAGGCGTCCGGCCTGGCGAAGGGCGCCGGAGTGAAGGCGAAGGAGAACGGCGCCGCGGCGGCCGACGGGGAGGCCACGCCGGCCGACGACGACGCGGTGTCGGTGTTCGCCACGCCGTCGGCGACGGTGGAGGCGGGCAAGACCGCGGTCGTGCCGCTGGAGGTTCCGGCGGGCACCCGGTTCGGGGTGGTGGACGCGCTGCCGGAGACGGTGGGGCTGCTGCTGCGCGACCCGGCCGGGCAGCCGGCCGCGCAGTACGCGGCGGGCAGTGACGCGGCCAAGGAGGTCATCCAGGGGCTGAACGTGGCCACGCCGCAGGCCGGGGCGTGGAAGCTGGAGATCACCAACACCGGCACGGAACCGGTCACCGCCAACCTGAGCGCGTGGATCGCCGGCACCCCGGTGAAGGCCGCGGCCACGGTCGAGCAGACCGGCGACGAGGGCCGGGTGAAGGTGTCGGCGACGGTCACCGACGACGGCAAGCCGGTCACCGGGGCTACGGTGAAGGCGACCCTGACTCTGGCGGTCAAGGACGGCGCCCAGCATGAGCTGACGCTGTCCGACGACGGCGCCGAAGGCGACGGGGTGTACGCCGCGACGACCGAGGAACTGCCCGACGGCTTCTACAGCGTGGTGGTGAAGGCCGAGACGGCCAAGGGCCTGCGAACCGCGAACGACACCGTGGAGGTCAAGAAGCCGGATCTGCGGGAGTTCGAGCTGAAGCTGTCGGCCACGCCGGGCGGGTCGGTGTCGGCGTCGCCGGCGCAGGAGAAGTACCGGGTCGGGACGAAGGTGACGCTGACCGCGACTCCCGAGGCCGGGCGGGTCCCGATCGGGTGGACCGTCGACGGCAAGAAGCGGGGCCCGGGTGCGTTGACCGTCGTCATGGACGGTGAGCACACGGTGCAGGCCCGGTTCGGCACCTACAAGGTGACCGAGATCGGTACCCTGCCCGGCGCGGACCCGCAGCGGGTCGACGCGGCGGCGCTGAACGACCGCGGCCAGGTCGCGGCCATGGTGGCCGACAAGGACGGCCGGCGGCACGCGGTGCGCTGGCAGGACGGCACCGTCACCGACCTGAGCGGTTCGGCCTGCCCGGCCGGTGCGGGCACCTGTGAGAGCGGTGCCCTGGGCATCAACGAGGCCGGTGACGTGGCCGGGTGGAGCAGCACGTCGTCGGGCGGCACCTCCGGGCGCGCTCTGGTGTGGCGCGCCGACGGCTCGGTCATCGACCTGCAACCGGGTGACGGCGGCGCGGGCGCTTTCGACGTGAACGACACCGGTCAGGTGCTCGGTCATACCCGGTCCGCAGGCGTGATCTGGGACCGGGGGATCGCGGTTCCCCTGCCCGCCGACTACGCCGGGTCCGGTCTGAGCTACCACGACGAGAACAACCAGATCCGTCCGCCGCGGATCAACGAGAGCGGTGCGGTCGCGGGCGGCTACGCCTTGGGCCGTGAGCCCGACGGCACCGTCCGTGACACCGGCCCGATGCTGTACGCCGACGGTGTGCTGACCAAGCTGCCCGGTACGGTCGAGGGGTGCGCCACCACGGGCGGGCGGGCCTCCGATCTCAACGACACCGGCCTGGTGGTCGGCACGCTGCGCTGTGGCCGCTACGAGAACACGCGGACCAAGCGCGCCTACGTCTGGCGCGACGGCGTCGCGACCGATCTGGGGGCCGGTGAGGCGACCGGGGTCAACGACCACGGGGTGATCGTCGGGTCCGAGCCGGATGACGCGATCAACGTGCAGAAGCCGCCGGTGATGTGGATCGACGGGGTGAAGTACCCGCTGTCGGGTGTGCTGTCGCGGCCGGGGTGCCCGCGAGACGGCCGGCAGACGACCCAGCCGTGCGTGGGCATCGGCAACGTGCTGGACGTCAACGAATCGGGGCAGATCCTGGTGCAGGGCCTCGTGCGCGAGCCCGCACCGGTGGAGGCGGGCGGGTTCACCCAGGTGAGCCGGGCGTTCCTGCTGACCCCGACCACCGCCCGCACCGACCTGAAGGTCACGCACACGGTGTCGGCCGCCGAGCCGGCGCCGGGGGCGAAGGTCACCTGGAGTGCCACGGTGACCAACACCGGCGATGACGCCGCCACCGACGTGCGGCTGGACGTGTTCATCCCCGGGACCGTCACCGGTGCGGTGTGTGAGACCGGGCGGGGGTTGTGCGCCGCGATCAAGGGCGGGTTCCGCAACACGGTCAAGGTGCTGGAGCCGGGCGTGAGCGCCACCGTGAAGGTGAGCGCCACCATCCCGGCCGGTACCGCCGCCGACACCAGGCTCACCGCGCAGGCGCGGGCCTACAGCCTGGAGGTGGCCGACCCTCAGCCCGGCAACAACCAGGCTGAGGCCACCGCCACGGTCAAGCACGCGCTGGACAAGACCGGCGTCAACTGGGTCGAGCCGGTCCGGGTCGGGTCGACCAGCAAGTACCCCATCGAGGTGACGCTGACCAACCGCGGCACCGACCCCATGCCGATCGCGGCCGTCAAGACCGAGGGCCCGTTCACGCAGACCAACACCTGCCCGAAGGAGCCGGACAAGCTCGCTCCGGGCACGGGGTGCACGGTGCAGTTGTGGTTCACCCCGATCGAGGTGGGGTCGGCCGCAGGGAAGCTGACCTTCACCACCGACGGCACCGAACCCGCCTATGTGGTGACTTTGACCGGTCGGGGCGCCGAGGCCAACGCCGTGCCGGTGGTCAAGCTCCCGGATGCCCCGTTGCAGGGCAAGACGGGTGAGCCGTTCACCCTGACGGTGACGTTCACCGACACCGACCCCGCTGACACCCACACGGTGAAGGCGTACTGGGGCGACGGTGAGGAGGCCGTGGCGCAGGTCACCCGGCAGACCGGCGGCGGGACCGTCACGATGACCAGGACCTTCGACGAACCGGTGGACGAGGGGTACGCCTGGGTGAGGGTGACCGACAGTAAGGGCGACACCGGTGATGCGGACGTGCCCTATGTCATCACCGGGTCGGCCTCCGCTGCCGCGCCGGCGGTGGGCAAGGGGGCCGCTGCCGGGCCCAAGGTGGCGCTGACCGGCACCGGCAAGACGGTCTCGCCCGCGCACTCGTGCCGGCTGGTTGCGGCGTGTGAGAAGAAGGGTGAGGCGAGCCTGGCCGTCACGGCTTCCTACCGGGGTAAGAAGGGCAGCGTGCCCGTCGGTGAGCTGCGCTACGACGCGCCGGGGTTCCGGCTGCGGCACACCGCGTACACGGTGCTCGTCGCCGCGGACGGTACGGCGACCCTGCGGGGCAGGGGCCGGGTCAACGACGCCACCGAGGTCACCTTCGAGGTGACGGCCGTCGACGCGGGCAAGGCGGCCGACGGTGACCGGTTGCGGTTGAGGGTGTGGGGCAAGGACGGTGGGCTGGTCTACGACAACCAGCGCACCGGCCCGGCGCCGGCCGTGACCGGCACCGTCCGAATCAGCGGCCGCGACTAGCCACGACTGGCCGCGACCGACGACTCCGCGGGTTTCCGTCACCTCTGGCGGGAACCCGCGGACATCCGGCCCGCCGGGAGCCGAATCGGCTCCCGGCGGGCCGCTCCCATTCACCCGCGACACACCTTTACCGGCGACACGGCGACACACCTTCATCCGCGACACGGCGACACACCCGCCGGGTCTCTCCGCGACCCGACCGTGATCCGGCACGTGCCGTGGGATCATCACCCCGAGGGAGGAGCTCTACAGGAAAACGCTCACATGGTCGGTATCACAACAGACGTATTTGAATCGCGGCATACTCATGAACTCCGCATCTTCTCCGCCGAAACCGGTGGGACCCGACGAGGAGGATCGATGAGCGCGATGACGGCCGTACCGGTTGAACCATTCGGTTTGACGCGGAACGGCGGTGACCTCGCAGCCGGCATCCGGATCCTCGAGAAGGAGCTCCCGCGGGTGACGCTCGGCACCGTCCTGGCCGAGGCCAACCGCGTCGCGGTCAGGAAGGGGCGGGCGGGAGCCGGAGCGTTCGCCGGGATGAAGCCCGGACCGGTCGACTGGTACTCCTTCAACACCGGCGACAACACCACCAGGGAGTGGTACCCCCAGGGGCTGAGCTCCGCCTCCGACGCGGGAGGCGGCGGGGACGCGTTCGTGGTGAGCTGGTACCACAAGCCGTCCTCGGGCGCGGAGCGGGGCGTGCGCCTGACCTTCCTCGACCCGGCGACGCTGCGCTACCGTCACGTCCTGCTCGTGCGGGCCCTCCCCGGCGGGGACATCGCGCCGGTCAACATCCACGCCGGAGGCGTCGCCTGGTACGGAGACCTGCTCTACGTCGCCGACACCACCCGCGGTCTGCGCGTCTTCGACACCCGGCAGATCTTCGAGGTGAACGGGGACGACGACGACGCGATCGGCAGGAAGGGCGGCTCCTACCACGCCTTCGGCTACCGCTACGTGATGCCGCAGACCGACGCCTGGACCACCGCCGGAGGCGGCTCGGCCCGCTTCTCCTTCGTCGCCGTCGACCGCAGCACCGAGCGCCACACTCTGATCTCCGGCGAGTACGTCGACGAGCCCGGCGCCGTGGGCCGGGTGGCCCGCTGGCCGCTGACCGCCGGGGGCGGCCTGGACGCCGGCGGCGGCACCGCGCGGGCCGTGGACGCCTACCGGCTCCCGGTGGACCGGGTCCAAGGAGCGCTCTCCCACCGGGGCACCTGGTACCTCAGCCAGACCGGGGGCTCGACCAGGAACGGCGCCCTCGTCGTCGTGGGCGACACGACGCGCAGGCGCCCCTACCCGGTGGGCCCGGAGGACCTGACCTGCGTGCGCGACAGCGGGACGCTGTGGAGCGTGACCGAGTTCGTCGGCCGCCGGGCGATCTACGCCGTGCCGCTCTGATCAGCGGGTCCCGGCCGCGCCGCGCAGGCGGGGGTGCCGCCGGGCAGGCGGTGCCGGTTGACGGCGACGAGCCGGTACACCCCCTGCGCCACCCATCGCAGCGGCGGGACGCGCAGCGCGAACCCCAGCGGGCTCCACGGAAGACCGGCGGCGCGCAGCAGCGCGGCCACCGCCTGGGCCCCGCCGCGCACCCGGCCGCCCTCGATCCAGAGCACTTCACGCTCGGCCCGTTCCCGCGTGGTGCCCAGCGCGGCCAGGTCCTCGCACTGCCAGGGGGCGACCCGGGCGCGGACCCCGATCCGTCGTTCGGCGAACCGGACACTCGCCGTGCAGAAACCGCAGTCGCCGTCGAAGAGCAGCACCGGTCGTCCCGTCATACGGCGGACACTACCCGCCGGGGGGCCGGTCAGGCTCCGGCACCAGGGTGACCGCGATCGGGCGGTGGTCGGAGTGCGGGACATCGGGGTTGGCGTGGTCCGCACCGGTGAAACCCGGGGTGACGAGCACGTGGTCGATCTGCTCGACCGGGCGGTCACCGCCCGGGACGGTGGTGAAGGGCCTGACCGGGGCGGCGGGGTCGGTCAGGCCCGAGCCCAGCAGCACCTGCCAGGCCCGGTCGCCTGGCTCCAGGTTGAGGTCACCGGCCACGATCACCGGGTCACCGCCTCCGGCCGCGTCCCGGACGATCCGGCCGAGCTGCTCGACCTGGCCGAGCTCGCGCCAGCCGGGCGGCGGCTGCAGGTGGGTGCCGATCACGGTGATCGGCCGCCCCCGCCAGCGCAGGCCCACCTCCAGCGCCTGCGCGCCGGTCGGGCCGCCCCGGACGAGCACGTGGTTGCGGATGGACGTGATCGGCAGGTTGGTGAGCAGCGCGTCCCCCCACACCTCGTCGGCGGCCGGGGCCCAGATGTAGTGCATGCCCAGCCGCTCGGCGATCAGCCGGACCCCGTCGTGGCCGCCGTTGAGCAGCCAGCCCCGGTCGGCCTCACCGAGCACCACCACGTGCGGCCGCATCGCCCTGAGCGTGTCGGCCTGCTGCTCCAGCGAGAGCCTGCCGGACTCGCCGAACCCCATCCGGATGTTGTACGCCGCGATCCGCAGCCCGTCACCCGCCGGCTGCCAGCGGGGCCGCTCGCCCTGCCACAGCGGCACGGCCGCCACCAGGGCGACGGCCGCCGCGGCGGCGGCGAAGAACCCGCGGCCGGGGGAGACGCGCGGCAGGCCCGTCCCGGCGAGCCCCACGGCCGCGACCACCAGCGCCGCGGTCACCGGCACCCACTGGTTGGGCAGGTAGAGGTCGTAGGCCGCGTAGTAGCCGAAGACGAGTACGACGAACAGCAACATGCCCCCGGCCGCGGCCAGGCCCCGGCGGACCGGACGGTCGGGGCCCGGGACGGTCGCGGCGTGCGCCAGGCAGGCCGCCAGCGCGACCTGGCCGACGAACTGCGCGGCGATCGTCCATACGGGCGCCACACCGTGGATCCCGTCCACGGTGACCCTGCCCAGGGTGAGGGCCACCGCGGACCCCACCAGGGCGACCGCGGGCAGCAGCGGACGCCGCAGGAACGGCACCGCGGCAGGTGCCGCCGACAGCACCGCGAACATCGCCACCCCAACGGCCGCCGCCTGCTGGGCCGAGACGGTCGCCGCCTGGGCGTGCGCGGCGTTGCCCGTGTAGAGGCCCCACAGCAGCACGGCCGGGCCGATCGCCAGCCAGGCGCGCGGCGCGCCGGAACGTTCCTCCCCCTGGGACGCGGCTGCCTCCCCGGAGGTCGCGGCCCGGTTCAGGGCCCAGCCGAACAGCGCCAGCTCCGCCGCCAGCAGCAGCCACGGCAACGGTCCCGGGCGCCACATCAGGTCGATGCCGTCCAGTGCCGTGTGGACCACCGTGGCGACCGCCAGACCGGTGATCACACCCGCCGTCACGGGCCGGGCGTCCCGGCTGCCCATCGCGGTCGCCACCAGCCAGACCAGCCCGGCCAGCAGCCCGGCGCTCGCCACGTACAGCTGCGGGCCGCCACCGTCGGTCAGTTGCAGCCCCAGCCGGGCCAGGAGCAGCAGCACCCCGGCGCCGAGGGCCGTCGACGAGGGCCGGACGCGCCGGGCCAGCGGTACCGCGAGGAAGGCCAGGACGAACCAGGACAGGGCGTACAGGCCCATCAGCTCGGCGGGGGTGCTGCCCGCCCGGCCGAAAAGCGTGATCATCGACGGCAGGAAGACCCGCAACACGTCGACCAGCACGACGACGCCCAGGGTGACGTCCAGGCGGACCCGCATGTTACCTCCAGAGAACGCGGGCCATCCTCGCCTTCTTCGGAGGCGGTGACAAGAGCGTTCCGGACCGGAGGCCGTCCGCCACCGGGACTACGGCGGACGGAGACCCGGTGGTGTCACGCCCGCGTCACGTCACCTACGCCTCACGAAGGCTCGCCTCGGCAGTCTCCGGGCGGTGTGGTGGGCCTGTCGCCGCGGTCCGCGGCGGAAGACCCGTTCCGGTGGTCCCCGGGAGCGGGAGGCGCGTCCCGGTGGTCCCCGAGCGGGGGAGACCCGTTCCGGTGGTCTCCCGGCGCGAGAGGCGCGTCGCGCGGCGGGGGAGGGCCGTCCAGGTGACGGAACGCCTCGTGCGCCGAGTGGAAGCTGTCGCGCAGCGCCCGCCTGAGCGTCTCGGCGTCGTCGCTCAGGTAACCGATCTCCGGTGCGGAGAATCGCGCCGCACCCGTCTCCGCGACGAGCTGCTCATACTCGGGCAGGTGCTGCCGGAGCACGTCGAGCTGGCTCTGAGCGCGCAGCGCCTTCTCCGCCTCCGCCACGTGCCCGGCGTAGCGTTCCAGGGCCTCCACCCGGGCCACGACGGCGGCCTCGCTGGCGCTCAGGGCACGTTCCAACGGGACCATCGCGGCGGTCACCTCAGGGCTTCTGCCGCCCCGGGCGAGGTTGCGGTGCTTGGCCCGCAGCGCCGAGAGCTTGGTCAGCAGCCGGGCGATCTCCCACTCCTCGGCCGGCAGCATCACCGCGTTGCGCACCCTGTCGAGCATGCCCAGCGCGTTGACCCGCGAATGGACGATGAAGTCGATCGCCCGCTGAACCCGGCCGAGCAGGTTCCTGGCGCCGTAGTCGAAGTCCTCCAGGATCAGGTAGTGCCCCTGCCACTGCTGCGAGTGGCGGTACAGGACGTTCTCCTCGGAGTCGATCGGCGAGGGCTTCCTGGCGATGTACACCACGCTGAGGATGGTGCCGTACACGCTGACCATGCTGCCGAACAGGAAGGCCGCCACCCCCGGGGCCGGTACGGCGAGGGGGACGGCGGCGAGCGCGCCGAGCCCCGTCGTGGCGCCGAAGACACCCAGCAGCGGCCTGGGGATCCGCGGGCCGTCGGTCGCCCGTGGGGTCCGCCCGGTCCGGAAGCGGTACAGCAACGGCCCGTTCCGGCGAAGAAGATCGGCGACGTCCGCGGGCACCTCCGGGTCGACCACCACGCGTTGCACAGGCTCGCCCCCTTCAGCGTGGATCAAGAGCATAGCGATTAACCTGGTTTAAGGTTATGCGTCCTCCTATGGTGCCTCTTTGCTCGCCCGAACCGGAGGGCAAAAAGATGATCGTAATGTTTTGCGAGGCGGCCCGGCTCCTCTGCGGTCCCCTCCCGCCGCCGGTGGAGCGGTCCGGGAGAGCGTGAACGGCCGGGCGGGAATCGGCGCGGGCGGCGAGGGCTCGACCCTCCCGGGAAGGGTGCGGCGCACAGGGACGCGGCGGAGCCGCGAGGGAACGGGCGGGAAAAGGAAAATCCCAGGCCGCGGCCTGGGATTTCTCGAGTGGACGATACTGGGATTGAACCAGTGACCTCTTCCGTGTCAGGGAAGCGCTCTCCCGCTGAGCTAATCGTCCTCGGGTGAACCAGAGCGGAAGACGGGATTCGAACCCGCGACCCTCACCTTGGCAAGGTGATGCTCTACCACTGAGCCACTTCCGCGTGTGCTTCGGGTTTCCCCTCGGCGCCTGCACTACCTTACCGGATCCCGGAAGGTCCGACGGTCGTGCACTGAGGTGGAGACGGGATTTGAACCCGTGTAGACGGCTTTGCAGGCCGTTGCCTCGCCTCTCGGCCACTCCACCAGACAGGCCCGCGAGGACCTGCTGGAGCGGAAGACGGGATTCGAACCCGCGACCCTCACCTTGGCAAGGTGATGCTCTACCACTGAGCCACTTCCGCGTGTCACCCGGCCACCTGCTCCGGGACACGTGGAAAACTCTAGCGCCTCCCCGGGGTGGATGCGCGCAACCGGAGGATCTTCAGCCGGGAAGCAGCCTGACGTCGGCGGCCCGGACGTACATGATCCGGTGCCCGAACTGGATCTGCCGGTACCGGGTCGCACCCCGGACGATCCGGTGCCCGGCCGGGTCGAAGCCGGCCGCCCGGAGATAGGAGGAGCGGACGGTCATGCCGACGCTATAGGCCTGCCCGGCGGGCATCGAGTACTGCAACGGGGCCTGCTCCTGCACCGGGACGCCCTCGGGGTAGGCGGCCTTCTCCGGGTAGGCCCTGCCATAGACCTTCACCGAGGAGAGGCCCGGCCTGGGCGTCACCAGAGGGCCGGAGGCGGTCACGGACGTACGGGCGTCCTCCGGGTCGAGGAACCACGCCTTCTGTCCCAGGTACCAGATCGCGGTCCAGTCGCCCCTGCGCTCGGCGAACGCGTAACGCTGGCCGGTGGAGGCGCGGGCGGCGTGGTCGTAGACGCTGTAACTGGAGCCGCCGCCGGCGTGTTTGCCGACGTCCTTCACCAGCGGGGCGGTGGCGGAGGGGCGGGTGCGCAGCCAGACCGACGCGCCGCCCAGGCGGGGGCAGCCCCCCTTGCAGCCGGTGAAGCCGGGGGCGTTGGTGGCGTACTCCGGTCTGATCAGCACCGAGCGGACGGTCTCCTCCTCCGCCGGTGTCCGGCCCGGCCCGCTCACCAGCCTGACCTCCGGGGCGTCGAACGGCTCGCCGAGCAGCTCGAAGTAGTGGT
Source organism: Streptosporangium becharense (assembly GCF_014204985.1). Classification (NCBI taxonomy): domain Bacteria; kingdom Bacillati; phylum Actinomycetota; class Actinomycetes; order Streptosporangiales; family Streptosporangiaceae; genus Streptosporangium; species Streptosporangium becharense. Next base: position 6,588,992 of record NZ_JACHMP010000001.1, read on the forward strand.
CCCAGTCCCAGTAGGGGCCGGGGTCGTCGTGCATGCCGCGCACGGTGTCCGGGGTGGGCCCCGGCACGTTGTCGTGGCCGAGGATGTGCGACCGGTCCAGGGGGATGTCGTACTCGGCCGCGAGGTGGCGGACCAGCCTGGCCGACGAGCGGTACATCGCCTCGGTGAACCAGGCGCCGCCCTTGGCCAGGTAGCCCTCGTGCTCCAGGCCGATGGAACGGGAGTTGACGTACCAGTTGCCCGCGTGCCAGCCGATGTCACGCGCCCGCAGGTGCTGGGCGATGTGGCCGTCGCTGGAGCGGAGGGTGAAGTGCCAGCTCAGGTAGGAGGGGTTCTTGGCCAGGCGGGTCATGACGTCGTACGTCGTCTCCCCGTCGTGGATGACGATGTAGTCGATCGGGCGGTCGCCGTCGAACCGGTCGTGGTTGCCGTACCCGCCCTTCTTGAGGCGTTTGTACGTGGCGGGGATCCACGTGCAGGAGACGTCCGCCGGGCAGTCGGGGCCGGCCGCCGCGCGGCGCCGGGCCGTGCGGTCGCGGGGCACGGGCAGGTCCGGGGTCGCCGGGAGCGAGACCTGCTCGCCGTCGTCGGTCACCCGCGCGGCCCCGGACCGGATCGTCGCGAAGACCTCGTCGGCGAAGGACCGCGCGGCCTTCGTGCGGGCCAGGCTCAGGTCGGCCGCGTAGCCGTGCCGCGCCGCGTCCGCGCGCCGTTCGTGCGGGGCGGGCGGGGGAGGGGCGGTGGTGCCGGCGTGGACGCCGGAGTAGCGTGCCACGGCGTCGTACCAGCGTGCCGGGCCGCCGCCGGTCCTTCCGCCGGTGCGCCGCTGGTAGTCGGCGAGCAGCGCGGCGCCGCCGCGGATGTTGGCGGACGGGTCCTCGCGCAGCACCTCGGCCGGGATGCCGGTCAGCTCGGCGGCGCGTCCCAGGGTGTCCTCCGGCGGTGTCACCGCCGTGCGCGGGACGCGCGCCACGTGCGGCCGGGTCTCGTCTCCGCGCCGGTCCTCTCCCGCCCCGTGCGGGCGGCCCGGCTCGGCCCGGCCGTCGACGAGGTGCATCGGTCCGTAACCCGCCGAGACGCTGGGCAGCCCGGCGTTGCCGTCCCACCGGGACTCCAGGTAGGAGACCGCCAGCAGCACGCTCTCCGGCACCCCGTACTCCCGTGCAGCCCCGGCGAAGTCCGCTTGTCTCCCGGGCCCCGCCTGTCTCCGGAGTACGGCGGGTTCACCGGGCCCCGCCTGTCTCCCGGGCTGCTCGCGTCCGCCGGGCTGCGGCGGCGCCGGGTTCCCCGGCCTTCCCGACCGGCCGGCGTGCCCCGGCCGGTCGGGCCGTTCGGCGGAGGCGGCCCCTCCCAGGGCGGCCGGGACCAGCGCCGTGAGCACGGCGACGGCTGCGATCCCTGACAGATGACGCATAGTGGTCCTTCCCCCGATCGGCCACTCAAGGTGATGTTGAGATTACTGATTGTCGCCATCCGGTGTCGGATTGCTGGGTCGAAGCGCGCTCTTGCCCGAAAACGGGCAGAAAACTTGGTGATCTCCCTTCGGTTTGCGTATGGTCCTGCTCTGTGTCCACGGCACGGCATCCCCACGAGGACCTCATCGCCCATCTGACCCGCACGAGCGCGCTCGGCCCGGGAGAGGCGGCGCGGGTCGTGGCGGACGTGCTGGCCTACTTCTCCGAGCCGGTCGAGGACTTCGTCCGGCGGCGTCACACGGAGCTGAGGGCGAGGGGCCTGATCAACGACGAGATCTTCCCCAGGGTGGCCGCGGAGCTCGCGCTCCGCCGTGTCGCGGCACCGGAACTCTCCCTGCGCCAGCTGCGCCGGATCGTCTACGGGTAACACGGGTAGAAGGAGCTGTCAGATGTGCGGAATCGTGGCCTACGTCGGGCCGAAGGACGCGGCGCCCATCCTGCTGGAGGGGTTGCAGCGCCTTGAGTACCGGGGGTACGACTCGGCCGGGCTGGTGGTCTCCAACAAGGGCCTGAAGCTGCGCAAGGTCAAGGGCCGGGTGGCCGACCTGGCGGCGGTCGTGCCCGCGCGGTTCAAGGGCGGGTTGGGCATCGGCCACACCCGCTGGGCCACCCACGGCGCGCCGAGCGACGTCAACGCCCACCCGCACCTCTCGGGGGACGAGCGCATCGCGGTCGTGCACAACGGCATCATCGAGAACGCCGACGAGCTGCGCGTCAAGCTGGAGGCCGACGGCGCGGTCTTCGTGTCCGAGACCGACACCGAGGTGCTGTCCCACCTGATCGCCCGCACGGTCAAGGAGGCCGACTCCCTCGTGGAGGCGGTCCGGGTGGCGCTCAAGCGGGTCGTCGGCACCTACGGCGTCGCGGTGCTCGACGCCGAGCGTCCCGGCGAGGTGGTCGTCGCCCGCAACGGCAGCCCGATCGTGCTGGGCATCGGCGAGAAGGAGATGTTCGCCGCCTCCGACGTGGCCGCCCTGGTCCGCTACACCCGTCAGGTGGTCCACCTGGAGGACGGCGAGATCGCGGTGCTGAAGGCCGACGGGTTCAACACCTTCGCCAGCGACGCCCGGGAGACGGCCAAGGAGCCGCTGACCGTCGACTGGGAGGCCGGTCACTACGACACCGGCGGCTACGAGCACTACCTGCTCAAGGAGATCTCCGAGCAGCCCGAGACGCTGGCCAGGACGCTCCGCGGGCGCCTGGACGACCGCTTCCACATCGCCCACCTCGGCGGGCTCAACATGGACGCGCGGGAGACCCGCTCGTTCCGCCGGGTGAAGATCATCGGCTGCGGCTCCGCGTACTACTCGGGGCAGATCGGCGCCCAGCTCATCGAAGAGCTGGCGCGCATCCCGGCCGACGCGGAGCCGGCCAGCGAGTTCCGCTACCGCGGCCCGGTCGTGGAGGCCGACACCCTCTACGTGGCCATCAGCCAGTCGGGGGAGACCTACGACACCCTCGCCGCGGTCCAGGAGCTCAAGCGCAAGGGCGGCCGGGTGCTCGGCATCGTCAACACCGTGGGCAGCGCCATCGCCCGCGAGTGCGACGGCGGCGTCTACCTGCACGCCGGGCCCGAGGTCTCGGTGGCGAGCACGAAGGCGTTCACCTCGACCGCCGTGGCCTTCGCCCTGCTCGCGCTGCACCTGGGCCGGGTGCGCGACCTCTCGCCGGCCGACGGCCGCCGCATCTGCGAGGGCCTGCGCAGGCTGCCCGACCAGATCAAGGAGATCCTCGCGCTGGAGCCGCAGATCAAGGAGCTGGCGGAGAAGTACGCCGAGGTGCCGAGCATGATGTTCGTCGGCCGGGTCCGGGGCTACCCGGTGGCCCGAGAAGGCGCGCAGAAGCTCAAGGAGATCTCCTACGTCCACGCCGAGGCGTACCCGGCCAGCGAGCTCAAGCACGGGCCGCTGGCGCTGATCGGCCCGGGGATGCCCACGGTGGCGATCGTCCCCGACGACGAGCTGCTCGACAAGAACCTCACCACGCTGGGCGAGATCCGTGCCCGGGGCGGGCGGGTGCTCATGGTCGGGCACCGCGCCGCCGACCCCAAGCTGGCCGACGACTGCGTCGTGGTGCCGCGCAACGAGATCGAGCTGGACCCGATCCTGCTGACGATCCCGCTCCAGCTCTTCGCCTACCACGCGGCCGTGGCGCTGGGCCGGGACGTCGACAAGCCCCGCAACCTGGCCAAGAGCGTCACGGTGGAGTAGATCCACCCACTCCGCATCTCCTCGGTGCGGCCCCCTCGGTAAGGGCTCGGCGATAACGGCCCCGGGCGTGTGACATGAGGTGACACGCGGGTAGCCCGAGATGTACGGGGTGCCGGGGGGGAGGGGCGCTCATGCGCCGCAGGGGGTTTCTGGCGCTGGTCACCGGGGTGGTGGCCGCCGCGGGCTGCGGCCCGGCCGGCGGTCCGGCCGGCACGGCGGTCGACCGGCTGTCCGTCGTCGCGCCCGCCGTCCGCGGGCAGGGCTGGGAGGCGATGCCGCGCACCCTGGCCGGGGTCCTGACCCGGTGCCGCCTGGCCAGGGCCGTCGAGATCGTCGACCACCCGGCCGGGGCGGGCTCCGCCGTCCTGGACCGGCTGGGTTCCCCCGGCGGCCCCTTCACGGGCGAGGGCAGGGTGCTCGTCGCCGGGATGTCACTGGTGGCGGGTGCGGAGATCGCCGGCACCGCCCCCCTGGTCGGCGCCACCACCCCGCTCGCCCGCCTCGTGGGCGACTGGGCCGCCCTGGTCGTCCCGGACGGCTCCCGGCTGCGTTCCTTCGACGACTTCGCCGCCGGCGTCCGCCGGGACCCGGCGGGGCTGGCGGTCGGCGGCCGGCTGGAGGGCGGCTCGGACCACGTGCTCTACGGCATGATCGGCAAGTGCCTGGGGGCCGACGCCCGGCTGCTCGACTACGCCGGGTACCTCACCGCGGCGGACGCCGCCGAGGCGCTTCACCTCGGCCGGGTGGCCGCGCTCCTGGGGCCGGCCCGGTCGTTCCGGTCCGGGATCGCCGCCGGCCGGCTGCGTCCCCTGGTGGTCTCCTCGGGGGAGCGCGTCGACGGGATCGACGCGCCGACGCTCATGGAGCTGGACGTCCGGCTGGAGTACAGCGACTGGTGCGGCCTGCTCGGCCCGGCGCGCATGGCGGAGGCGGACCTGGACGCGGCGGTCGCCCTGTGTGACAGGATCGACGCGGCCCCCGACTGGCGGGCCCGGTGCGCGGCCAACGGCTGGAGCCGGGTCTATCTCAGCGGCGACGACTTCCGCCAGTGGTTGTCCACCGAGACGGCGCGCACCCGCGAGGTGCTGCATGACCTCGGACTGTTGAAGTCTTCCGACACAACTTGTTGGGGTAGTTGCGTCCGACGCCACTAGATGTAGGATCCTGCTCGTTGCTGGTTCGCCCCGGGAGGGGCGACGAGAGAGGGAACCCGGTGAGATTCCGGGGCTGCCCCGCAGCGGTGAACGGGAACGAAAGCCGTCATTGAGCACTGGGTGCGTCATGCCCGGGAAGCGACGGCCGGTAGGCGTGTGCACGGTGCCCGTGAGTCCGAAGACCTGCCGGTGACGTAAGTGTCCAGGGCCTCGTGGGAGGGCCCGCGGACGAGGCGGTCCGGCGTGCCCGGAATCGCTCGTATCCGCGTGCCCGTCCTCCGGGAGCCGCACGGGGAATTCGAACGAGCGAGGGGCAGGACGTGACGCACACCGTGGTCGACGCCGCAGGGGAGACCGCCGGAACGGGCGGGCAGGACGCCGCCGGGCGGGACGCCGGGACGGGAATCCGGGGCACGCGGACCGGTGGGACCGGTGGGGCGTCGGAGGCCGACCGCAGACTGGCCATCGACGAGGCCGCGGCCCGGGTCATCACCGACCCGGAGAACTCCAGGGTCGCCGCCGGGTTGCTGGCCGGGCTGATCGCCGACGAGGCCGCCGGGCACGGCGTCTTGAGCTTCTCCGACTCCGTCGCCGCCACCCACGCGGCCGGACTGGTCGCCGACCGGCTGGCGGAGTTCGTGGCCGTCAACGCCGCGGCGCTGGACGCGCTGGTCGACACCGGGGCCGACGACCGGTTCGAGTACTTCGGGCTGCGCACGGTCTACGACCGCTACCTGCTGCGCCACCCGGAGACCCGCAGGGTCCTGGAACGCCCGCAGCACTTCTTCCTGCGGGTCGCCTGCGGCCTCTCGGAGACGGTCTCCGAGGCCGCCGAGCTCTACCGGCTCATGGCGACGCTGTCCTACCTGCCCAGCTCGCCCACCCTGTTCAACTCCGGCGCGCGCCGGCCCCAGCTGTCGTCCTGCTTCCTGCTCGACTCCCCGCGCGACGAGCTGGAGGCCGTCTACGAGCGCTACGGTCAGGTCGCCCGCCTGTCGAAGTACGCCGGGGGCATCGGCATCTCCTGGAGCCGGGTCCGCTCCCGGGGGTCGCTGATCCGGGGCACCAACGGCCACTCCAACGGCATCGTGCCGTGGCTGCGCACGCTCGACGCCAGCGTCGCCGCGGTCAACCAGGGCGGCCGCCGCAAGGGTGCGGCCTGCGTCTACCTGGAGACGTGGCACGCCGACATCGAGGAGTTCCTGGAGCTGCGCGACAACACCGGCGAGGACGCGCGCCGCACGCACAACCTGAACCTGGCGAACTGGATCCCGGACGAGTTCATGCGCCGGGTCGAGGCCGACGGCACCTGGTCGCTGTTCGACCCCAAGGACGTCCCGCACCTGGTCGACCTGTACGGCGCCGCCTTCGACGAGGCGTACCGCGCCGCCGAGGCCGAGGGACGGTTCGTCAGGCGGATCCCGGCCCGCACCTTGTACGGCCGGATGATGCGCACCCTCGCCCAGACCGGCAACGGCTGGATGACTTTCAAGGACGCCGCGAACCGGACCTCCAACCAGACCGCGCGTCCCGGGAACGTCATCCACCTGTCGAACCTCTGCACCGAGATCCTGGAGGTCACCAGCGACGCGGAGACCGCCGTCTGCAACCTGGGCTCGGTCAACCTCGCCGCCCACCTGGACGCCTCCGGCGGCGACCTCGACTGGACGCGGCTGCGCGCCACCGTCCGCACCGCGGTGCGCTTCCTGGATCGCACCATCGACCTGGGCTTCTACCCGACCTCCGAGGCCGAGGCGGCCAACCGGCGCTGGCGTCCGATCGGGCTCGGCGTGATGGGCCTGGCCGACGTGCTGTTCGCGCTGCGCCTGCCGTTCGACGCCCTCGAGGCGATGGCGCTGTCCACCCGGATCTCCGAGGAGATCGCGCTCGCCGCGTACGCCACCTCCGCGGACCTGGCCGTCGAGCGGGGCCGCCACCCCTCCTACGACGACACCAGGGCCGCCGCCGGGGTGCTGCACCCCGACCACTACGGGGCGGGGACCTCCGCGGAGTGGACCACGCTGCGCGAGCGGATCGCGGTGACCGGCCTGCGCAACTCGCTGATGGTCGCGATCGCCCCCACGGCCACCATCGCCTCCATCGCGGGCTGCTACGAGTGCATCGAGCCCCAGGTCTCCAACGTCTTCAAGCGCGAGACGCTCTCCGGGGAGTTCCTCCAGGTCAACCGATACCTGGTCCGGGATCTTTCGGCGCGCGGGCTGTGGACCCCGCAGATCCGCGACGCGATCAAGGCCGCCGACGGGTCCGTCCAGGACATCCCGCAGATTCCCGCGGACCTGAGGCTGCTCTACCGGACCGCCTGGGAGCTGCCGCAGAAGGCGCTGATCGACCTGGCCGCCGCGCGCGCACCGTACATCGACCAGTCGCAGTCGCTGAACCTCTTCATGGCCACCCCGACCATCGGCAAGCTCTCCTCGATGTACGCCTACGCCTGGAAGTCGGGCCTGAAGACCACGTACTACCTGCGCTCACGCCCGGCCACCCGGATCGCCCAGGCCACCGTGGCGTCCTCCGCGGCGTCCCCCGTGCGGCCCGCGGCGCCCGGCGGGCCCGTGCCCGACCCGGAGGCCGTCGCCTGCTCGCTGGAGAACCCCGAGTACTGCGACGCCTGCCAGTAGACGCCCCTCATCCCCTTCCGAAAGGCACCGCCCGATGCTGCTCGACCCCGGCATGGATCTCACCCTGCGGCCGATGCGCTACCCGGAGTTCTACGAACGCTTCCGGGCCGCGATCCGCAACACCTGGACCGTGGAGGAGGTGGACCTCGCCTCCGACCTGGCGGACCTGGCGAAGATGACGGCCGAGGAACGCCACCTGATCAACCGGCTCGTCGCGTTCTTCGCCACCGGCGACTCGATCGTGGCCAACAACCTGGTCCTCAACCTCTACCAGCACGTCAACGCACCCGAGGCGCGCCTGTATCTCAGCAGGCAGCTCTTCGAGGAGGCCGTGCACGTCCAGTTCTACCTGACCCTGCTCGACACCTACCTGCCCGACCCGGACGAGCGGGCCAAGGCGTTCGCCGCGGTCGAGCACATCCCCTCGATCCGCGACAAGGCGGAGTTCTGCTTCCGGTGGATCGACTCGCTGGGCGGGCTGACCCGGCTGGAGACCCGCGAGGACCGGCGGGCGTTCCTGCTCAACCTGATCTGCTTCGCGGCGTGCATCGAGGGTTTGTTCTTCTACGGTGCCTTCGCCTATGTTTACTGGTTCCGCTCCCGGGGCCTGCTCAGCGGCCTGGCCACGGGGACGAACTGGGTGTTCCGCGACGAGTCCCTGCACATGGAGTTCGCCTTCGGGGTCGTCGACACCGTGCGGGCCGAGGAGCCCGGCCTGTTCGACGACGAGCTCGCCGAGCAGGTCACCCGGATGCTGGAGGAGGCGGTGGCGGCCGAGCTGGCCTTCGCCGAGGACCTGTGCCGCGACGGCCTGCTCGGCATGAGCGCCGAGCGGATGCGCGAGTATCTGGAGTACGTCGCCGACCGGCGGCTGGCCCGGCTCGGGATGCCCGTCCGGTACGGCACGGCCAATCCGTTCGCGTTCATGGAGTTGCAGGACGTGCAGGAGCTGGCGAACTTCTTCGAGAGGAGGGTTTCCGCCTACCAGGTGGCGGTTGAGGGGAATGTCACTTTTGATGAGACTTTCTGATTTGTTGGCGATCTAGGGGGGAACCCTGTCCGGCGCAATGATCTTTCAGGAGGAAAGCACGAGGGGGACGCCGTCAGTGTCGGAATGGATCCTCATGATCGCTTCCGTGTTCGCAGCAGTGGTGGCCGTCGAGGCGGTGCGCCGGATTCTCCAGTCGCGGCTGATCGGGGAGAAATGGGTTCTCGCCGGTCCGCTGGTCCGCCGTTGCACCTGGCCGGGGTTCGCCGCGGCCGCGGTGGCCACGGCCTACACGGTCTACGAACCGGGCATGGCCGACAGGTCCGTCAGCGGGACGATCCAGCGGGTCCTCAGCCTGCTGATGATCGGGTGCGTCACCTGGCTGGTCATCCAGGCGGCCTACGCGGTCACCGACGTCGTCCTGGAACGGCTGATCAGCGTCGAGGGGGAGCGCAACCGCAAGGCCCGGCGGATCCGCACCCAGATCACCCTGGTCCGCCGGGTCGCCTCGGCGGTCATCATCGTGGTGGCACTGGGCGCGATGCTCTTCACCTTCCCCCAGGTGCGGGCGCTCGGCGCCGGGCTGCTGGCCTCGGCCGGGATCGCCGGCGTCGTGGTCGGCATCGCCGCCCAGGCGACCCTGGGCAACATGCTCGCCGGCCTGCAGCTCGCCTTCAGTGACGCGCTCCGCCTGGACGACGTCGTCGTGGTGAAGGGCGAGTGGGGCCGCATCGAGGAGCTGAGCCTGACCTACGTGGTGCTGCGGCTGTGGGACGAGCGCCGGCTGATCCTGCCGGTCTCCCACTTCACGGCCAACCCGTTCGAGAACTGGACCCGGCACAGCAGCCGGGTGATCGGCCACGTCTACTTCCGGGTCGACTGGTCGGTGCCGGTGGAGGAGCTGCGCGCCGAGCTCTATCAGGCCCTGCGCGCGCACCCGCTGTGGGACCAGAAGGACTGGACCCTCCAGGTCACCGACACCCTGCCCAGCGGGTTGCTGGAGCTGCGCGCGCTGATGAGCGCCGCCGACTCCGCCAGCGCCTGGGACCTCAAGTGCGACATCCGCGAGCACATGGTGACGTTCATCCGGGAGAAGTACCCCGAGTCGCTGCCCCGCTTCCGGGTGGACGCCGAGCCGTCGTCCCCGGCCGTGCCCGGTCTGTTCGCCGGGCCGGACGGCGTCCCGGGGCCGGGGCACCGGGACGGCACGCCGGACCTCTCCTGAGCGAGGGCCGCGCGGGCCTTCGCTCAGGAGCCGCAGTCGCAGTCGCAGCAGTTGCAGCACTCGCAGCAGTCGTCCAGGAGGCAGCGGTTCTTGCACGAGCTGTTCCGCTTGCGGCTCCATCGGGGCCGCCACAGACCGCAGGTGAGCAGGGTCCCGACCCCGGCGGCGGTCTTGCGGAACACCCCCGGCCGCTCGTACGACATGCCGAACGTCCGCTGTACGGCCCGGCGCACCTCGGCGCCGAGCAGCACGTCCACCAGGTGCCGGTCGGCGAGCTCCAGCTCGCGCAGCGCCAGCTCCAGGCCGTGCGCGGCGTCCTCGCAGAGCCGCCGCGCCTCCCGGGGCGGGGTGCCGGTCGCGGTGAGCGGGTTGAACGCCCCGCGGGCGGCGTCGTCCTCCAGGTCCTCCACCGCGTCCAGCAGATGGGCGATCCGGCCGAAGAACCGGCCCGCCTCCGCCAGGACCGCTGCGTTGCCGGGGGCACCCGCGAGGGCCGCGGTGTGCGCGAACGCGGCGGCGACGGCCTCCTCGGTGGGGCCGGTCAGCTCCAGCAGGGTCGCCCCGGGGCGGCCCTCCAGGTCGAGCTGGCGCTCGACCGTCGAGGTCAGTACGGCGGTGTCGAACCCGATCCCGGCACCCATCCTGGCCCCCGCCGCTTCCCAGCGGGCCGCCAGCCTCTCGCGGGCCGGGCCGGTGCCGCGGGCGGCGTCGCCGTCGGCCACATGGTCGCGCAGCCTGCCCGCCGCGAGGACCAGCGACACCGTGGCGGCCAGCCGTGCCCCCTCCGCCCGGGCGTCCACCACGTCCGCCGACCGGAACCCGCGCAGCGCGCAGGGGCCGGCGGTCCGGTGCGGGGAGCCCGCCGGGCTCTGCGCCTCGGTCAGCACCGAGAGGATCAGCCCGTCGTAGTTGGTGGCCAGCCGTGCCCCGTGCCCCTGCCTGTCGCGGAGGGTCAGGCACAGCCCGCACAGGTGCGCTCGCCAGGCGCGTTGCAGGGTCGGGCAGGAGTGGGAGCTACAGGGGCGAATTATGCCGAACATTTGATCTCGCATGCTTCGATGCGGCCTAGCCGCATATCGGGGGAATGTTCGGCAAGAATCTATCCTGCGGGGATCTCCAGGAACCCTGACTCCTCCCGAAGTGCGACAGGAAGCCGCCGTACCCGGGCACGCTGAGATCGGGAAGCGGCCGTACATCCTTGCGGCCCTGCGGCCGAGGGGCGGTCCGGGGCCCGGCCGGTGCGCGAATGGCCGGGACGGGGACCACGGGCGCCCGCGCCGGCGGCCCGGACCGATGATCCAGGCCGGCGCCGGCCGCCGGGACCCGGTGTGGACCCGGCGGCCGGTACGGACCCGGGCCGGCCGCCGGCCCGGGTCAGCGTTCCACGATCTCGTTCTTGCCGATGACGACGACGCCGCTGTTGGTCACCGCGAAGCGGCTGCGGTCGTACTCGGGGTCGAAGCCGATCCGGGCGCCGTCCGGGATGATCACGTTCTTGTCGATGATGGCCCGGCGGACGACGGCACCCCGGCCGATCTTCACATTGCCCATCAGCACCGAGTCCTCCACCTGGGAGTGGGAGTGCAGCACCACGCCCGGGGAGAGGATGGATCGCAGCGCCAGGCCACCCGAGACGATCGCGCCCGCGGAGACCAGGGAGTCGATCGCCCGGCCCACCCGGTCGCCGTCGTTGTGCACGAACTTGGCCGGGGGCAGCGGGTCGTGACCGGTGTAGATGGGCCACTGGCTGTTGTACAGGTTGAAGACCGGATGCGCCGAGATGAGATCCATGTGGGCCTCGTAGTAGGCGTCGAGCGTTCCCACGTCGCGCCAGTAGCCCCGGTCGCGCTCGGTGGAACCGGGCACGACGTTGTCGGCGAAGTCGTAGACCTCCGCGCTGCCCGACTTGACCATCATCGGAATGATGTTGCCGCCGAGGTCGTGCTTGCTCGTCGGGTCGAGCGCGTCCTCCCGCAGCGCGTCGATCATGGCCTGGGTCTTGAAGACGTAGTTGCCCATCGACGCGTAGACCTGGTCAGGCGCGTCGGCCAGGCCGACCGCGTCCTTGGGCTTCTCCCGGAAGGCGACGATGCGCCGCCCCGCGGGGTCGGTCTCGATCACCCCGAACTGGTCGGCCAGGGAGAGCGGCTGCCGGATCGCCGCCACGGTGACGTCGGCACCCGACTCGACGTGCTGCTGCACCATCTGCCGGGGGTCCATCCGGTAGATGTGGTCGGCGCCGAACACGATCACGTGGTCCGGCATCTCGTCGTAGATCAGGTTCAGGTTCTGGAACAGCGCGTCGGCCGAGCCGGAGAACCAGTGGGGCCCGAGGCGCTGCTGGGCGGGCACCGGCGTCACGTAGTTGCCGAGCATCGCCGACAGGCGCCATGTCCGGGAGATGTGCCGGTCGAGACTGTGGTTCTTGTACTGCGTCAGCACGACGATCTGCAGGTAGTGACCGTTGGCCAGGTTCGACAGCACGAAGTCGATAAGCCGGTATATCCCCCCGAACGGCACCGCCGGCTTGGCTCGATCAGCCGTCAGAGGCATGAGCCTCTTCCCTTCACCGCCGGCAAGCACAATCGCGAGGACTCTCATACCTGGACCTTAACCTGACGAACAGGGCTGAAACACTAGGCTGATCGTATGCGAGTGGATCTGCTGACCCGTGAATATCCCCCCGACGTCTACGGAGGGGCCGGTGTCCACGTCGAGTATCTCGCCCGGGAACTGCGCAGGCTGACCGACACCCGGGTCCGCTGCTTCGGCGCCCCCCGGCCCGGGGAAGGCGTGGAGGCGTACCGGGTGCCCGGCGGGCTGGAGACGGCCAACGCCGCGCTCCAGGTCCTCGGGGTCGACCTGGAGATGGCCGCCGCGTGCGAGGGTGCCGACCTGGTCCACAGCCACACGTGGTACGCCAACTTCGCCGGGCACGTCGCCAAGATGCTCTACGGCACGCCGCACGTGGTGACCACGCACAGCCTGGAGCCGCTGCGGCCGTGGAAGGCCGAGCAGCTGGGCGGCGGGTACACGCTGTCGTCGTGGGCCGAGCGCGGCGCGCTGGCCACCGCCGACGCGATCATCGCGGTCTCCGAGGGGATGCGGCGCGACGTGCTCGCCGCCTACCCGGAGATCGCGCCGGAGAAGGTCACGGTGATCCACAACGGGATCGACACCGCCGAGTACGCGCCGGACCGCGACACCGGTGTCCTGACCCGGCACGGCATCGACCCCGCCAGGCCGTACGTGGTGTTCGTGGGCCGGATCACCCGGCAGAAGGGCCTGGTCCACCTGCTGCACGCGGCCCGCGACTTCCACCCCGACGCCCAGCTGGTGCTGTGCGCCGGCGCGCCGGACACCCCGGAGATCGCCGCCGAGGTGACCGGCCTGGTCCGCGGGCTCGACCGCGAGGGCGTCGTGTGGATCTCGGAGATGCTCCCGCGGCCCGAGGTGATCCAGATCCTCACCCACGCCACGGTGTTCGTCTGCCCCTCGGTGTACGAGCCGATGGGCATCGTGAACCTGGAGGCCATGGCGTGTGAGACGGCGGTCGTGGCCACCGCGACCGGCGGCATCCCCGAGGTCGTGGCCGACGGCGAGACGGGGCTGCTGGTCCCGATCGAGGCGGGGGCCGACGGCACCCCGTACGACCCCGGCCGGTTCGCCGCCGACCTCGCCGAGAGGGTGAACCGGCTGCTGGCCGACCCCGCTCTCGCCGCGCGGATGGGCCGGGCCGGGCGGGTCCGCGCCGTGGAGCACTTCTCCTGGGAGCGGATCGCCGAGCGGACCGCCGACCTCTACCGGCGGGTGGCCCGCCAACAGGTCGCGCCGGCCGGCTGAGTGCCCCAGGGGAGCGGCCGGAGGGGCGAGTAGGGTCGGGCCGTGAACTTTCAGATGAGGATCACCGACCGGCACGGGGGCGTGAGCGCCGAGCCGTACGACACCCGTAACCTCGGCGGCATGTGCGGCGACGACCCGGAGGCGGTCGCGGCCAACCGCTCCCGCACCGCCGCCGAGTTCGGCCTCGACCGGGTCGTGTTCATGCGGCAGGTCCACGGCGCCGACGTCCGCTACGTCACCGAGCCGTTCGGCGACGACCCGCCGCCGCTGGACGGGGTCTGCACCGACGTGCCCGGCCTCGGTCTGGCCGCGCTCTGCGCCGACTGCGCGCCCGTCCTGCTGGCCGACCCCGAGGCCGCCCTGGCCGGGGCCGCGCACTCCGGGCGGGCGGGCACCGTCGCCGGAGTCGTCCCCGCGCTCGTGGCGGAGATGGTCGCGCGCGGTGCCGACCCGGGGCGGATGACCGCCATGATCGGCCCGATGGCGTGCGGTTCCTGCTACGAGGTCCCGGCGGAGCTGCGCGAGGAGGTCGCCGCGACGCTTCCCGAGGCATGGTCGATCACCCGGCGCGACACCCCCGCGCTCGACCTGCGGGCCGCGATCACCGCGCAGCTCGGCAGGGCGGGTGTCGCCAAGGTCGTCCACGACACCCGCTGCACCATCGAGACCGCGGACCTGTTCTCCCACCGGCGGGAGGGCCGCACCGGAAGGTTCGCCGGCTACGTCTGGCTGGAGCCCTGACGGCCGCTCCGCGGGCCGCCGGTCGCCGGACGCCCTGGAACGCCCGGTCCCGCACGCCCGGCAGGGGCCGCGCGGGACCGGCGGGGGCTCACTCCGCCGAGAGGATGCTGCCGTAGGCGCGGGCCGCCAGGTCCGCGATGAGGCCGTGAGCGCCGAGGAGGTCGGCGCGCTCGATCCCGACGGCCCCGGCCGCGTCGTCCACCAGCCCGGGGGGTGCCTCCGGGCCCACGACGCACGGGGACAGCGCGATCCGCCGGGCGCCGATCTCGCGCAGCCGCTCGACCGCCTCGGCGACCGAGGGAGCGCTGTCGAGGGAGGCCACCAGCACCGGAAGTGTCAACCGCGAGGCGAGCAACACCGCCGTCGGCTGCGCCTCCACCGTCGCCCGCTCGCCGCCGACGGTGGCCAGTACGACTCCGTCGACCGGGCTGGAGACGTTGAGCAGCCGCATCCGGTCGGCCCGTGCCAGGCCCTTCTCCGCCAGGCGGATGTGCAGGGCCTCGGCCAGCAGCGGGTGCGGCCCCAGCGGGTCGGTGACCGTCACCGAAACCCCGCTCGCCGCGACCGCCGTGGAGATCAGCCGGTCCGCGACCGGGTGCCGGCCGGTCAGCAGCGGGACCACGACCGCGGCGGCGGCGTCCTCGGGCCGTTCCTCGGCGGCGGCCTCCAACTCGGCGACCAGCCGTCCGCCGTCCTCGCCGAGACCGGCCAGGCGGACCTGGATCTGCGGGTTGTCCACCTGGATCAGGGCCGCGAGGTCGGCGGCGACCCCGGAGGCGTCGCCGGGTGCGGTCAGCACCAGCGCTGGGGCCTCGGGCGGAAGCTGGGAGGGCACAGGTCTGCGGTGCCTGCCGGAGGGCCGGGCGGCACGTCCTCGTACGGGGAGGGTGGAACTCTCACTCACATGCGCGGACTTTAGGGCCATTCGGCGCTTCGCGTTGTCAGAAACGGCGGCGATTCCATCACAACCTAGTGAAAAGGTAAACCACACCGGTCGTCGGGGCGACTTCCGGCGCAGACCGCGCCGCCGATCGACGGCGCGGAGGTCGATCGGCGGCGCGGTGGTCGGTGCGGGCCGGGGCGGAGGGTGGTTCGGGCGGTCGGCTCAGGTGGTCGGTTCGGGTGGCCCGAGGTCGGTCCGGGTGGCCGGTGGCCGGTTCGGACGGTCGGTGCGGGCCGGGGCGGTCGGGGGAGGTCCCGGCACGCGATGCCTTCCGGTACCGCCGGAACCGCGGGGTCAGACGTCGCGGTGGCCCTCCCACTCGTCCTCCAGCGCCGAGTGCACGATGGAGTCGCGCCAGGCGCCGCGGGCGCGGACGTGGTGTCTGATCCTGCCCTCCTCGACCATCCCGGCGACGAGCATCGCGAGCTGGGCGGCGGTGTTCGCCGGTGAGCGGGCACCCCAGATGCGGTGGAGCCGCAGATGGCGGAAGCCGAACGTCAGGATCAGCCGGATGAGGTCGGTGCCGATGCCGCGGCCCCAGTGGTCGGGGCGGAGCCCGAGGCCGATCTCCGCGCTGTGCGGGTGGTCGGCCTCGATGTGCAGCCGGGCGACGCCGAAGGCCTCGCCGCCGTCGACGTCGGTCACCGCGAGCACGTACAGCCGGCGGGGCTCGGCCTCAGCGGCCTTGATGGCCTCGACGACGCCCTCCTCGACCTCCTCGCGGGTGCGGGGGTCGAACGGCAGGTGCTCGGTCGCCGTGGGGTCGCCGTAGACAGCGTGCAGCGCGTCCACGTCGTCGAGGGTGACCTCCCTCAACCGGAGTCTCTTACCGGAGATCTCAACGTGGCGCATGGGCAGACGCTAACGTCTCGGGCGTCACACGGCTAGAGATCATCCCATGATGCGGACATACCATCACGTTAGTGATCTTATACCCGGATATCAGATAAATCCGGGAACTTTGCGCGTGTCATGGGAGTGTCGTCCCGTTTCCCGGGGTACCGAAACGAGGCGGTGCCCCGGCGTGCCGCACAATGATCGGATGACCCCTCCGAACCCCGCCGTGCTCGTGGTCACCGGTCCCGGCCTCGTGGCCGACCTGAGGCTGCTCACCGAGGTGGCCGACCGGGAGTTCGCGGCCCTCGGCGTCACCGGCACGGTGACGCCGGCCCCCGACCTCGCCGCCTTCCGGGCCGCGCTCGTCCTCCCCGGGGCGGTGGTCGCCCTGCCCGGACCCGACCCCGGGGCCAGGAGCCTCGCGGCCGAGCACCCCGGCGTGGTCTGGCTCGATCTCACCCGGTCCGACGCCCCGCTCCCCGCGCCCGCGGACGGGACGGCGGGCACCCACCTGCACGGGCGGGGGGTCTGGGGCCTGACGTGGGCGATCAGGCACGCCGTGCACCGGCTGCGCCGGCCCGCGCGCAGAGTCGCCTACGGTGAGCACCCCGACCAGTGGGCCGAGACACGCCCGCCGGGGGAGAGCGCGGGGCGGGTGCCCGCCGTGGTGCTGCTGCACGGCGGCTACTGGCGTTCCGTCTGGGGTGCGGACCTGATGGACGCCCTCTGCGTCGACCTGGCCGAGCGGGGGTTCGCGGCCTGGAACCTCGAATACCGCCGCCCCGACCTGCACGGCTGGGCCGCGACCACCCGGGACGTCGCCGACGGGGTCGCCCTGGTGGCCGAGGAGAGCGGCGGCCCGGTCATCGTGATCGGCCACTCGGCCGGCGGGCAGCTCGCCCTGCGCGCCGCCGCCGACGACCCCCGGGTCTGCCTGGCGGTCTCCCTGGCCGGGGTGCTCGACCTGGTCGAGGGGGACCTGCGGCACCTGAGCTCGGGTGCGGTCGCCGCGGCCCTCGGCGGGTCCGCCGCCGGGACGCCCGAGGTCTACCGGAGGTCCGGGCCGCTGGAACGCCTTCCCCTGGGGGTGCCGCAGCTCATCGTGCAGGGCGGCGGCGACGACCTCGACCTGGTCGACTTCGGCCGCCGCTACGCGCGGGCCGCCCGGACCGCCGGCGACGAGGTGACGTACCTGGAGATGTCCGGCGACCACTTCGACGTCATCGACCCCGCCTCGCCGATCTGGCGCGCCACCGCCGGGGTGATCGCCGACCGTTTCCTCCCCTGACCGCCGACGGCCGGGCCGCCGGGCTCAGGAGGGCGACAGCGGACGCCACGGGACGGGGCTGGAGAGCACCATCATGCTCGACGGGTGGCCGTACGGCGCGAGACGGTCGATCAGCTCCTCGAAGGCCGCCATCGAGGAGGCGGCCACCCGCAGCAGGCAGCAGGTGTCGCCGGTCACCCGGTGCACCTCCAGGATCTCCGGCCAGGCCAGCGCCTGCTCGTCGCGCAGCACACAGCGCGGCCCGTAACACGACATCCTGATCAGTGCGGCCACCCCACGCCCGGCGAGCGCCGGGTCGACGTGGGCGTGGTAACCGGTGATCACGCCGGTCTCCTCCAGCCGCCGCACCCGCTCGGCCACCGCCGGAGCCGACAGGTGCACCCGCCGGGAGAGCTCGCTGTACGACAGGCGCGCGTCGGCCTGCAACTCGGCCAGCAGCGCCCAGTCCATCGCATCCATTGTCACTCTCCGTCATGAATTAAGTCGTTCTGCCCGATCGCATGCCATTCTGAAGGCGAAACCGGTGAAGTGCCGTTACTTCATCATTCAGGTGTCGGTGCCTCCAGGCCACGATGGAAGGGAAACACGCGGAGGAGAAACGATGACCGGCATCAGGCAGCTCACCGAGCAGGACCGCAGGGCTCGGGCCGAGGCCAACGAAGGACTGCCCACGCTGGCGTTCGACGCCACCACCCCGTACGACGACTACGTGGGCACCGAGGTGCTGCACCAGCTTCAGCGCCCCGTGACCGACGTCCCCGAGGAGCTCTCGTTCCTGGTGACCACCCAGGTGATGGAGCTGTACTTCGGGCTGCTCCGTTCGGAGTGGCTGCTCGCCCAGCGGCAGCTCGACGCGGACGACGCCTCCGCCGCGACCCAGACGATCCGGCGCACGGTCCGCCACTTCCAGGCGCTCAACGCCGCGTGGGCGTCGCTGAGCTGGCTCACCCCCGCCCAGTTCAACGGCTTCCGCGACGCCCTCGGCGAGGGGTCCGGCTTCCAGTCGGCGCTCTACCGCCACGTGGAGTTCCTGCTGGGCAACAAGTCCGAGGCGCTCATCCGGCCGCACCGCCGCAACCCCAGGGCCCACCGGGAGCTCGTGGAGGCGCTGCACCGGCCGAGCCTGTACGACTCCGTCCTCGCCTTCCTCGCCCGCGCCGGATACCCGATTCCCCGGGCCGTGCTGGAACGCGACCCCGTCACCGAGTACGAGCCGGACCCCGCGGTCGAGAAGGTCTGGGCCGAGGTGTACGCCGGGCCGCTGGCACCGCTGGCCGAGGCGCTGACCGACCTGGCCGAGCAGTTCTCCGACTGGCGCTACCGGCACGTGATGGCGGTACGCCGCTCGATGGGCGCCAAGCCGGGCTCCGGTGGGTCGAACGGCCTGAGCTGGCTGGAGCGCAGCATGCGGCGGCAGGTCTTCCCCGAACTCTGGACCGCCCGCACCTTGATGTGACACCCCGGGGAGTGCCGTCCGGCCCGTTCCGGCGGCGCCGCCCGCACCCCGATGCGACACCCCGGACGCGGCCCGTCAGCCGGTCCGGGGCCGTCAGCCGGTCTGGCAGGCCGGGCACCAGAAGAGGTTGCGTCCGGCGAGCACCTCGGTGCGGACCTCGGTGCCGCACAGCAAGCACGGCAGGGCGGAGCGCCGGTAGACGTACACCTCGCCGCCGTGATCGTCGACGCGGGGCGGGCGGCCCATCGCCTCAGGGGTGTGCTCCGGCCTGACCGTGTCGATCCGGCCCACCCGCACGCCCTCGGCCATCAGCTCCACCAGGTCCGCCCAGATCGCCGCCCACCGCTCGCGGCCCAGGTCGCACCCGCGACGCGACGGATCGACGCCCTGCCGGAACAGCGCCTCCGCCCGGTAGATGTTGCCCACCCCGGCGACGACCGACTGGTCCATCAGCAGCACGCCGATCGAGGCGCGGCTGCGGCTGATCCGCCGCCATGCCGACTCGGGGTCGGCGTCCGCGCGCAACGGGTCGGGCCCCAGCCTGGTGTGCAGCGCCTTCTTCCCGACCGGGTCGAGCAGCTCGCAGACGTTGGGGCCGCGCAGGTCGGCGTACTCGCCGGGCTTGCCCGGCTCCCCGGTCTCCCCGGTCTCCCCGGGCTCTCCGGTGGCGCTCAGGCGCAGCCGGACGGCGCCCGTCGGCGCGGGCGCGGGCAGCGGGCCGAAGGTGTACTTGCCGTAGATGCCCAGGTGGATGTGGAGCCACCGCTCGTCGTCGAAACCGAGCAGCAGGTGCTTGCCGTGGGCGTCGGCCTCCACGAGCACCCGGCCGTCGATCAGCAGCGCTCCGGCGGCGAACCTGCCCTGCGGGCTCTCGGCGCGCACGGTCCGGCCGGCGAACGCCCGGCGATGCTCGGCGGCGAGACGATGGATGGTGTGTCCTTCAGGCATGGCCCGCACATCATACGGGGCGTCCGCCGGTGCCCGGCGGGACCTCGACCGGCCGTCCCGGCCGGCGGCGCCGCAACGGGGTGTGGACCGCGGCGGCGAAGGCCGCCCCGGCCGCGTACGCCACCAGGTCGGCCGCGCCGAACGTGCTGCCGAGCACCAGCCGGGCCACGACGCTCACCTCCGACAGCGCCGCGGGCACCGGCGTCAGCTGGGCGAACTCGACCGCCCAGCTGAAGGCGAGGGCCCCGAGCGCCACCCGGGATGGTGACAGGCGGGGCAGCAGGAACACGATCAGCGCGTAGACCAGCACGGTGTAGAGGGCGTCGCCCGCGTACTTGCCGAACCAGCCGCCGGTGACCGCGCGGACCGTCAGCCCGGCGGCGACGGTCAGGCACGCCGTCAGCGCGGCGAGCAGGCGGGTACGGAGAACGGGCGACACCCGCCCACAATAGCGATCACCGGCCGGAACGGGGTCAGGAGGGGAGCTTCCAGGCCACCGGCAGGCCCTTGCCCGCCCCCTCCTGCGAGTAGTCGTGCGTGACCTCCAGCATCTCCGTCATCCGGGCCTGCCAGGCGATGTTCACCGGCAGGTCGGCCAGGGACGACAGCAGCGCCTCGTAGTCGTCACACTCGATCACGTGGAACAGGTCCTGGCCGCTGCGCCAGATCGTCCACTCGTGCGCGCCACCCTTCTTGATGGCCTCCACCAGCTCGGCGGGCACCTGTCGGTGCGCCTGCTCGTACTCCGACTCCCTGCCCGGCTTGAGCCGGGTGTGCAACGCGACGCGCATGCCGTACCTCCGTTGACGTCGTAGACCGTTATAGCAGTGGTCCGATGTATGTGCCGGGGCGGGTCAGGGCAGCGCGGGCAGGCGGGTGTCGTGCAGCCAGGCGGAGAACAGCCCGTCCACCGCGGCGGTGGTGCGGCGCGCGGCCAGCGCGGTGAACGCCTCGGTGGTGACGGTCCCGTGCCTGTGCCCGGCCGTCCACTCGCGGAGCAGCGCGAAGAACGCGTCGTCACCCATGGTGCGCCGGAGCGCGTGCAGGGTGAGCGCGCCGCGTTTGTAGACGCGGTCGTCGAACAGGCGCCGCGGGCCGGGATCGGCGAGGACGAAGTTCTGTGGGAGCGCCGCGAGCCTGCGATGCCAGCGAAGCGCGTGATCATCGGATGACAGGCCGCCGGAGACCTCCGACCAGATCCACTCCGCGTAGGTGGCGAACCCCTCGTGCAGCCAGATGCCGCGCCAGTCGGCCACCGTCAGGCTGTTGCCGAACCACTGGTGGGCCAGCTCGTGGGCGACCAGCCGCTCCTCGCCCCGCCTGCCGTCCACGTGGTTCCTGCCGAAGATCGACATGCCCTGCGCCTCGACCGGGATCTCCAGCTCGTCGTCCACGACCACGACGGTGTACGACCCGAACGGGTAGGGCCCGAACCGCTCGCCGAAGACCTCCATCATCCGGGCCTGCCGCTCGAAGTCGTGCCGCACCCGCGAGGCGTGCCGGGCGGGGAACGCCAGGCGCATCCCCGGGGCCGGTTCCGCCAGCTGGTAGCGGCCGATCTGCACACTCGCCAGGTAGGCGGCCATCGGCTCGCGCTGCTCGTACACCCAGGTGGTCGCCGACGCCGCCCGCCGTCGGGAGACGGGCTCGCCGTTGGCGATCACCTGGTACGCCGAGGCGGCGGTCACCGAGAACCGGTAGGAGGCCTTGTCGTCGGGCCGGTCGTTGCACGGGAACCACGACGGGGCGCCGATCGGCTGGCTGGCCACGATGACGCCGTCGGTCAGCTGCTCCCAGCCGAGCCCGCCCCAGTGGCTGTTCACCGGCCGGGGCGTGCCCGCGTAGCGCACCTCGATCGTGAACGTGCCCGGCCACAGCCGCAGCGGCGCCAGGTGAAGCTTGCCGTCACGGTGGGTGAAGCGCACGCCTACGCCGTCGACCAGCACCGCGCTCACCCGGAACGCCCCCAGATCCAGGGCGAGCCGGGTCAGCGGCCGGAGCGCCACCGCCGAGATGCGCGCGACCCCGCCCAGGCGGTTCGGGCCGATCCGGTAGTCGAGGGAGAGGTCGTAGTGCGCCACCCGGTAACCGTCGTCGCCGTGCGTGGGGAAGTAGAGCCGTGGGGCAGGGGTCGTGCTCAGAACCACGCTGGATTTCCTCTGTGATGTCCGGTGCCACGGGATGTCCGGTGCCGGTCCCATTCTCGCCGGGCCGGCCTCCGCGATGGGATACCCGGTGCCGGTCCCGTTCTCGCCGGGCCGGCCTCTGCGGCGGGTGTCCGGTGCCGGTCCCATTCTCGCCGGGTCAGCCTCCCGCGGTCCACGCCGCGATCGGGTTGCCGAACCAGCGGGTCCCGGCCGGCACGGACTCGCCGCGCATCACCAGTGAGGCCGGGCCGACCGTGGTGTTCTCCCCGATCGCCGCCGCGGGCAGGACCACCCCGTGCGGGCCGAGCGTCGCCCCCCGGTCCAGGGTCACGGTGTCGACGCTCATGACCCGGTCGTGGAACAGGTGGGTCTGCAGCACGCAGCCCCGGTTCACCGTCGCGCCGTCGCCCAGGGAGACCAGGTCGATCTCCGGCAGCCAGTAGGTCTCGCACCACACGCCGCGGCCCACGCGCGCGCCGAGCGAACGCAGCCACAGGTTCAGCGGCGCCGTCCCCAGCCAGCGCTGCGCGAACCAGGGGGCGGCCAGCACCTCCACGAAGGTGTCGGCCAGCTCGTTGCGCCACACGAACGAGCTCCACAGCGGCCGGTCGCCCACCGCGATCCGGCCGACCAACGCCCACTTGGCCGCGGTGGCGACCGACGCGGCGAGCACCCCGCCGCCGAGCACCGCCACGCCCGACAGCGCCGCCGCCGCGGCGAACCCGTACGCTTCGGCCAGCCACCTCACGGCCGCCACCACGAGCACGGCCACCGCGACCGTGCACATCACCGGGATGATCCGGCACACCTCGACGGCGGCGCGGGCGACCCGCAGCCGTGGCGGCGGGTCGTAGGTCCGGCCGCGATCGACCTCCTCGGTCGCCCGGCGCAGCTCCACCGGAGGCATGCCCAGGTACGACGAACCGGCCTTGGCCTTCTTCGGCGCAGCCGACAACACCGCCACCAGGCCGTCCTTGGGCACCTTGCGGCCCGGCGCGGTCATCCCCGAGTTGCCGAGGAACGCCCGCTTGCCGATCCGCACGTGATCCACCCGCAGCCGCCCGCCCTCCAGCTCGTACGGGGCCACCATCGTGTCGTCGGCGAGGAAGGCGCCGTCGCCGACGGAGGTCATCGACGGCAGCGCCAGCACCGTGGACAGCTCCACGTCCCGGCCGACCCTCATCCCCAGCGCCCGCAGCCAGGCGGGGGTGAGAGTGCTCGCGTACAGCGGGAACAGCCACACCCGCGCCATCGACATCAGCAGGCCCGTCGCCCACGCCTGCCACGCCTGGCGGCTGTGCACCGGGTGCTGGCCCGCGTGCAGGCCGACGGCCAGCAGCCGCACCGAGACGACGGTCAGCAACGCCAGACAGGCCGTCCAGACGACGGTGGCCGCGGGCACCCGGGCCAGGACACCGGCCAGGGACGGCGTGCCGTCCGGCAGCACGGCCAGGGCGGGCAGCGCCGCGATCACCGGGACGAGGCCGATCACCTGCGCGGACAGGCCGTAGACCCCCGCCCAGACCCGCGAACGCGGCGGCCGCTCACCGGGCGTCTGACGGGCCTTGCCCATCCGGCTGGCCGGCACGCCCGCCCAGCGCTCCCCGGACGGGATCGGACCCGCCACCGCCGAACCGGGCGCCACCTGGGCGTTCTTGCCGATCCGCGCGCCGGGGAACAGCGTCGTCCTGGCCCCGACCGTGGCCGAGGCCCCGATCTTGATCTCGCCGACGTGCACCCGGTCACCGTCGATCCAGTAGCCGCCCAGGTCGACCTCCGGCTCGACCGCCGCGTACCTGCCCAGCTTGAGCATCCCGGTGACCGGCGGCATCGAGTGCAGGTCCGCGTCGTCGCCGACCTGGGCGCCGAGCGCCCGCGCGTAGTGGGTGAGCCACGGAGCGCAGGCCATCTCGCCCACGCCCAGCCGTTCGGCGAGCTGCTCGGCGAACCAGAGCCGCAGATGCGTGCCCCCGCCGCGGGGGTACGTGCCGGGTCTCAGCCCGCGCAGCAGCAGCCGGGCGGCGCCCGCCGCCAGCGCGATCCGCCCGGCGGGGGAGACGAACAGCAGCGCGCCGGCCAGCACCCACCACCACGAGACGGCCGGTGCCCAGGCCGGACCCGCCAGGTTGCCGAGCGCGGCCAGCGCGACCACCCAGCGCAGCGCGCCGGCGCTGAGCAGCGGCACGGTGAGCGCCGCCTGCGCCAGCGCCGCACGGCGCGGCATCGGCGTGACGACCCGGTCGGTCGTCGCCACCTCCGGGGCGTCCAGCGCGGACAGGTGCTCGGCGAGCCGGGGCAGCGTCGGGTGGTCGTAGACGTCGCCGACGGTGACCGCCGGATACCGGGCCCGCAGCGCCGAGACCAGCCGGGCCGCGGCGAGGCTCGTGCCGCCCTCGGCGAAGAAGTCGCCCTCGACGCCGCCGAGGATGTCCAGCCAGCGCTCCGCCACCCACGGGTCGACGCCGGGCACCGTGTCCCCGGCCGGGTCGGCCTTCTCGGCGAGCGGCCACGGCAGGGCGTCCCGGTCGATCTTCCCGGAGGTGCGCGTGGGCAGGTCGTCCACCAGCGCGATCCGCGGGACCAGCGCGGCGGGCAGGCTCTCGCGGAGCCGGTCCCTGGCGTCGGCCTGGTCGAAGTCCTCGCCCGGTACGACGTAGCCGACCAGGAGTTGGTGCCCGCCGCCGGTCGTGCGGACCGCCGCGGCCGCCCCGGCGACCCCCGGAAGGGCCCGCAGCGCCGCGTCCACCTCGCCCAGCTCGATCCTGCGTCCGCCGAGCTTGATCTGCTCGTCCGCCCGCCCGACGAAGAGCAGCCCCTCCGGCTCGGCCCGCACCAGGTCGCCGCTGCGGTAGGCCCGCTCCCAGCCGAGGGACTCCAGCGGGGCGTACTTCTCGGCGTCCTTGACCGGGTCGAGGTACCGGGCCAGCCCGGCCCCGCCGATGACCAGCTCACCCGTCTCACCCATGGCCACCGGTCCGCCGTCCGCGCCGACGACCGCCAGGTCCCAGCCGGCCAGCGGCAGTCCGATCCGCACCGGTCCCTCACCGGTCAGCGGCGCCGCGCACGCCACGACCGTCGCCTCGGTCGGACCGTAGGTGTTCCACACCTCCCGCCCCGGCACGGCCAGACGTTCGGCCAGCTCGGGCGGGCACGCCTCACCGCCGAAGATCAGCAGCCGTACGTCGTCGAGCGTCTCCACCGGCCAGAGCGCGGCCAGGGTCGGCACCGTCGACACCACCGTGATGCCCATCTCCATGAGCCACGGCCCGAGGTCCATGCCGGTCCGCACCAGCGCCCGGGGCGCGGGGACCAGGCAGGCGCCGTGCCGCCAGGCCAGCCACATCTCCTCGCAGGAGGCGTCGAAGGCCACCGACAGCCCGGCCAGCACCCGGTCGCCGGGGCCGAGCGGCTCCCGGGTGAGGAAGATCCGCGCCTCCGCGTCCACGAACGCCGCCGCGTTGCGGTGCGTCACCGCCACGCCCTTGGGCTTGCCGGTGGACCCGGAGGTGAAG
Source organism: Streptosporangium becharense (assembly GCF_014204985.1). Classification (NCBI taxonomy): domain Bacteria; kingdom Bacillati; phylum Actinomycetota; class Actinomycetes; order Streptosporangiales; family Streptosporangiaceae; genus Streptosporangium; species Streptosporangium becharense. Next base: position 6,614,398 of record NZ_JACHMP010000001.1, read on the forward strand.
ATGATCCACGCGTCGTCCTCCGGCCTGACCCGCCCGTCCTCCGGCCCCGCCTGGCGGTCGGCACCGTTGCCCGCGGGGGCTGCCGGGCCACCGGGAGGGAGGACACCGAGGTCGTAAGGGACGATCTTCCCGCCGTCGCCGATGACCGCGCGCACGCCGGCCTCGCCGAAGACCAGCTCGGCCCGTTCCTCCGGATCGTCGGCGTCCACCGGGACGTAGGCGGCACCGGCGGTGAGGACGGCGATGATCGCGACGTACAGGCCGACGCTGCCCGACGGGATCCGCACCCCGACCCGGTCACCGCGTCCGACGCCCGCCTCCCGCAGTTCCAGGGCCAGCCGCCCGGCCTCGTCCCGTAGGCCGGTGTAGTCGAGACGGGTCCGCCCGTCGTCGAGAGCGAGAGCGTGGGGGTGGTCCCGGACGGTCCGGTCGAGGATGTCGAGCAGGGTTCTGGCCTGCGGTGCGCGGCCTCCCAGCAGCAGCGCTCGCGTCGGTGCCTCGGTGTCGGCCGGTGACGAAATCACGATCTTCCCCCTGTACGAAAGGCCGCTCCGGCCCCGGGACAGCCTACGTGCACAGGGTTAACGGTTTCCGCACACGTCCGGATACGTCGGGTTAACCCTGCTCACCACCGTGATCCACTCGTTCCGCCGGTTGAGCTGCCATGATCCACTCCTCTCGCCGCCCGGGAAGACTCCGGTCACGTCCGCGAGAGGCGACCGGGTCGCGGGCCGGCGGTCCGCCCACCGCCCGGGAGGCGTGCCCCTGCCCGGGGCGACTCCGTCCGGGAACCTCGGCGTCGCCCGGCGTCTCCTCCGCCCGGCGTCATCTCCGGCGGGCGGTCCTCCGCCGGGGCCGGGAAGGAGCGGGTGCCGCGGTGGGAGCGGCCGAGTCCGGCCAGTGCGCCGGACGAGTGAGCGAAGACGGCAGCCTCGTGGCGGCGTCGCCCTTCGCCGAGTTGAGCTGCGGCTGGGTGAGGAAGATGCTCCCGGTGAGGTCGGCGCCGCTGAGATCGGCTCCCCGCAGGTCGGCTCCGATGAGGTCGGCCGACCTCAGGTCGGCTCCCCGCAGGTCGGCCCCGATGAGGTACGCCCCCCTGAGGTCGGCGCCGCCGAGGTCGGCGCCTCTTAGCCTGGCTCCGATGAGGTCGGCGCCCCTGCGGTCCTTCTTGCGTTGCCCGGCCCCCGCCCGGACGAGTTCGCTGGTGCGCAGCAGCAACGCGTTGACCTCCTGCCGGTGCGCCGCCACGTCCACCTCCAGCAGAGCGCCGGGGTCGTTGCGGGTGAGGCGTTCGGTCTCGTCGAGCGCGAGGCGGATCTCGTCGTGGATCGGTCGAGCCGGTGGCAGGGTCAACGCCTCTGCCAGGTACCAGAGCAGCTCGTGGAGCTGCCGCATGACGGGGAACACCGCGAACATCTGCTTCGCGGTGCCCGGGGCCCGCCGCCAGTCCTGTCCGCCGAAGGTGACCTGGGAGACCTTCTGCCCCGCGCCGAAACAGTCGTAGACCGTGCAGCCCGAGAAGCCCCGCTGCCTGAGGTCCCGGTGGATGCCGCAGCGGAAGTCGGACTGGAGGTTGGGACACGGCCGCCCGGCGTCCTTGTCGATCGCGAAGTCCGCCGAGGCCGCGAAGGGCAGCGCCACACAGCACAGCCCGAAGCAGCTCCCGCAGTCGGCCCGCAGGTCGGACCGCTCGCCACCGGGGACGGGTTCGGCGTGGTCGTGCTTCCCGGACAACGTGCGTGGTCTCCTCTCACGGGTCGGGCATCACCGCTCGGTACGGCAGGTCGTGCGGCACGGCGGGAGTGCCCGGTACGGGGCGGGGCCGGAGGGCGTCGTCCGGCACTCCGAGGTTACGGCCAACCGGCGAGAGGTCGAGCCCCGGGCCGAAGATCGCGCAGTCGTCGCGAGTCGCGGCGCTCAGGTCGGGGATCTCGCTTTCGGCGTCCGCCGCGTCCGGTTGTCGCGGGTCGGCACAACGTCGGCACCGGTGCCGACGACATCGGTGATCGACCCGGGACGACAAGAAGCCCCAGCCTCGCGGCGCGTGCCGTGAGCTGGGGCTTTGCCTCCTGCTTGACCAGGTCGGGCCTGGTCTGCTGTGGAGCGTGGTGGACGATACTGGGATTGAACCAGTGACCTCTTCCGTGTCAGGGAAGCGCTCTCCCGCTGAGCTAATCGTCCGAGCCGGAGACCTGGGGGCGGTGGCCCACATCCGGTCATCCCGGCGGAGTGAGGCCCTGAAGGGCCTTCGAGCGGAAGACGGGATTCGAACCCGCGACCCTCACCTTGGCAAGGTGATGCTCTACCACTGAGCCACTTCCGCGTGTCTTCCTCCGGGTTTCGCTCCCGGTGGCGACGAGAGAACTCTAGCGGGTTTTCCGAGTGCTTGCGTAACCGCGCGTTCAACCACCGGCCTGCTCGGTCTGGCGGCGGAGCTGGCGGGCGACGCTGCGCTCGACCGCGGGAAGGGTCAGGAAGATCTCCAGGATCCGGGTGAGGCGGTGCACCTCCATCCGGTGGAAGGCCGGGCCGTCGGCGCGGGCCAGCAGGAACGTCAGGGCCAGCGGCGGCAGCGGGGCGGCGATCACGTGCAGGCCGGAGGGGAGGGTGGACGCGGTGGGCCGGGCCGGGGTGTCGTCGGGGAACGGCACCTCCTCGGGGGCACGCCAGCTGGAGTGCACGATCGCACGCGGTGTCCTCTCGGTCGCCGCCGCGGCCCAGTCGGCGCTGAACAGCACCGGCATGGAGTCGATCAGGGTGGCGAGGGCACGGTCGCCCGCCGTGGTGATGTACTTGAGGATCTCCAGCTCGGGGTAGGTGCCCGGTGCCTCGCGGGTGCTCCACACGCCCTCCACCACCACGCCCGGCACGCTCCCCAGCTCCTCCAGCAGGGGTTCGCGCGGCGCCGTGTTGGGCCAGTAGACGGTGATGTCGTCCAGCGCGCGGCCTCCGCCCCGGTCGAGGACCACCACCTGGGTGATGTCGGCCCCGGCCGTGCCGAGGGCCCGGGTCACCTTTCCCAGGGAGCCCGGTTCGTCGGGCAGTGTGATCCGCAGCCGCAGGAGCATCCGCGAGCCTCCCGTTCCACGTTCGGCTAGGTCAGGGACACCATACCCAGCGGTGGATTCGTCCGGCCGCCCGCGGTGCGGTAGAAAAACCGGGTGGAGTCGTTGAAGCTGGGAGCCCTGGAGGTGTGGCCGCCGGTCGTCCTCGCGCCGATGGCGGGGATCACCAACGCGCCGTTCCGCACCCTCTGCCGGGAGCAGGGCGGCGGCCTGTTCGTCTGCGAGATGATCACCACGCGGGCGCTGGTGGAACGCAACGCCAAGACGCTCACGATGATCCGGTTCGGGCCGGACGAGAAGCCCCGCAGCATCCAGCTCTACGGGATCGACCCGGCGACCGTCGGCAGGGCCGTCCGTATGATCGTCGAAGAGGACCTGGCCGACCATGTCGACCTCAACTTCGGCTGCCCGGTGCCCAAGGTGACCCGCCGGGGCGGCGGTTCCGCCCTGCCGTACAAGCGCCACCTGTTCCGCGCCATCCTGCGCGAGGCGGTGCGCAACGCCGGCACGCTCCCCGTCACGGTGAAGATGCGCAAGGGCATCGACGACGACCACCTGACCTACCTGGACGCCGGCCGGATCGCCGTGGAGGAGGGGATCTCGGCGATCGCGCTGCACGGGCGCACCGCGATCCAGCACTACGGGGGCGTCGCCGACTGGGAGGCGATCGCCCGGCTGAAGGAGAGCGTGACGGAGATCCCGGTGCTCGGCAACGGCGACATCTGGAGCGCCGGCGACGCCCGCCGGATGATGGACCTGACCGGCTGTGACGGCGTCGTCGTCGGCCGGGGCTGCCTGGGACGCCCCTGGCTGTTCGCCGACCTGGCGGCCATGTGCGAGGGGAGCGCCGAGCGCCGCCGCCCCCTGCTGGGGGAGGTGGCCGCCACCATGGACCGGCACGCCACCCTGCTGGCCGAGTGCTTCGGCAGCGAACCGCACGCGGTGGCCGACTTCCGCAAGCACGTCGGCTGGTATCTCAAGGGCTTCACCGTCGGCGCCGAGCTCCGCCGCCGCCTGGCCACCGCGGAGACCCTCGCCGGGCTGCGCGAGGGTCTCGCCGAGCTCGACCCCGCCCAGCCGTGGCCCGACGGCGTCGACGCCCCCCGCGGCAAGACCCACTCCCGTGACCGCGTCCACCTGCCGGCCGGCTGGCTGGACGATCCGTACGACCTCGCCGTCCCGTCCGCCGACGCCGAACTCGACACTTCGGGCGGCTGACCCGCCGCCGTAGACCGGCGCGCCGCCTCGCGTGGCCGGTGTTCCCCGTGTGCCCGGTGCTCTCCGTGAGAACGATGTAACCAGACCGTGACCGCGACCTGACTGGCGTGGGTCAGCCTCGCGGGTAATGATCCGTCAGACGTCGGGGCTCACACGTGGAGACGGCACTTGACGGGCACCACAGCAGCGGACGAGTTGATCGCGGAGTTCGACGCGGAGCGGCCCGCCCGCCGCCTGGACGGCCGGGTGGCGGGAGCCGTCACCCTGGTGGCCCTGGGGCTCTCGCTCTACGTGCTCTACCACGCCTTCCGGCCCGGCTCCGTGCTGCCGTACCGGATGCTCTTCCTCGCGGTCGTGCTGCCGCTCACCTTCGTCTGCTACAAGCCCCGCCGGCGCGGCACCGACCGGCCGGGCGCCGCCGACTGGGCACTGGCCGCGCTGTCGTTCGCGGCCTGCCTCTACCCGCTGGTCGTCTTCGACGACTTCATCCGGCGCGCGTTCGCCCCGACGGCCCTCGACATGGCCGCCGGGGCGGTCATCGTGCTGCTGATCCTGGAGGCCTGCCGCCGCACCGTCGGCTGGATCCTGCCCGCGGTCTGCCTCGCCTTCGCCGCCTACGCCTACTACGGCGGTCACCTGCCCTTCGACTGGGCGGTCGGGCACCGCGGCTACGACGCCGACCGGATCATCGCCTCGTTCGTCATGGGCACCGACGGCGTGTACGGCGTGCCGCTGGACGTGGCGGCCACGTACATCATCCTGTTTACCGTCTACGGGGCGGTTCTCGACCACTCCGGGGCGGGCCGGTTCTTCGTGGACGTCTCCCTGGCCGCGTTCCGCCGCTCACGTTCGGCGCCGGGCCGCACGGTCACCATGGCCGGCTTCCTGCTCGGCACCGTCAGCGGGTCGGGTGTCGCGACGACGGTCAGCGTGGGCAGCGTCGCCTGGCCGATCCTGCGCCGGGCGGGCTACCCGCCCGAGCAGGGCGGGGGAGTGCTGGCGGCGGCGGGCATCGGGGCCATCCTGTCGCCTCCGACGCTGGGCGCCGCCGCGTTCATCATCGCCGAGTACATGCGGGTGAGCTACCTCACCGTCCTGCTCTACGCCACCATCCCCACCGTTCTGTACTACCTGGGCGTCTTCCTGGCGATCGAGATCGACGCCCGCAAGTACGGCACCCGGCCGGTCGAGGTGGACGCGCCGCGGTTCCGGCCGCTGGTCGGACGGTTCGGCTACCACTTCAGCTCACTGTTCGTGATCATCGCGCTGATGGCGCTGGGGCAGTCACCGTTCCGGGCGGTGGTGTACGCGACGCTGCTGGCCGTCGCGCTCTCCTTCCTCGACCGCGAGCACGCCCTCACCCCGCGCCGGGCGGCGCGCGCTCTGGCGGCGGGCGCCACGGGGGTGCTTCCGGTCGCGGCGACCTGCGCCGCCGCCGGGTTGATCGTCGCGGTGGTCACGCTCACCGGGCTGGGCCTCAAGGCGAGTTCCCTGATCGTCGGCGTCTCGGGCGGGATCCTCGCGGTCACGGCGCTGCTGTGCGCGGCGGCGGTGCTGGTGCTCGGCCTCGCCGTACCGGTGACCGCGTCCTTCGTGATCGCCGCCGTCATCATCGGGCCCGCGCTGGCGAACCTCGGCGTCAGCCAGGCCGAGGCGTACCTGTTCATCTTCTACTACGCCGTGCTGTCGGAGGTCAGCCCGCCCACGGCGCTGTCGGCCTTCGCCGCCTCGGCCATCACCGGCGGCAACGCCTACCGGACCATGATGGCCACCTGGAAGTACACGCTGCCGGCGTTCCTGGTGCCCTTCGCCTTCGTGCTGACCCCGGGCGGTTCGGCGCTGCTGGCCCAGGGCACGCCCGCGGAGATCCTGACGGCCACCGCGGTCTCGTCCCTCGCGGTCGCCGCACTCGCCGCCGCCACCGGAGGGTGGCTGCTCGGCCCGGCGGGGGCCGCAGAGCGGGCGCTGTGCGGGGTGGCCGCGGTGCTGCTGCTGTTTCTGTCCCCGCTGCCCGTGCTCGCCGGGGCGGGTGTCCTGATCCTGGCCGTCTTTCTCCATCTGCTGGTACGAAGAAGAGAGGCGTTGTCATGACCGGAAGACGGATGACCGTCCTGCTGGCCGCGGCGGTGCTGTTCCTGGGCGGCTGCGGCGGCGACCGGTCGGCGGACCGGAGTGCGGACCGGACCGCCGGGGGCGGGCGGCTGTCGATCGCCACCGGCAACACCACCGGCGTCTACTACGTCCTGGGCGGCGGGCTGGCCGAACAGATCGGCAGGAACCTCCCCGGATACCAGGCCACGGCCGAGGCGACCGGCGCCTCGGTGGAGAACATCCAGCGGATCGTGCGGGGTGACTCCGACATCGCCTTCACCCTGGCCGACTCCGCCGCCGACGCCGTCGCGGGCACGGGCGCCTTCACCGCGCCGCAGCCGATCCGCGCGATCGCCCGCCTGTACGACAACCACACCCAGGTGGTCGCCACCACCGCGTCGGGAGTGAGGTCCGTGGCCGACCTGCGGGGCAGGCGGGTCTCCACCGGCTCGCCGAACTCCGGCACCGAGGTGATCGCGCTGCGCCTGCTGCGGGCGGCCGGTCTCGACCCGGACAAGGACGTCGACCGCCAGTCGCTGGGCCTGCCCGAGAGCGTCCAGGCGGTCAAGGACGGTGATCTGGACGCCCTGGTCTGGTCGGGCGGGCTGCCCACGCCGGGTATCACCGACCTGCTGACCTCGCTCGGGGACGAGGTCGTCCTCGTCCCGCTGGACGGGGTGCTGCCCGCGATGCGGCGCGACCACGGCCAGGTGTACGCCGCGGGCACGATCGCCAAGGACGTCTACGGGACCCCGGCCGACGTGTCCACGATCTCCGTGCCCAACCTGCTCGTCGTGCACCAGAAGATGGACCCGGCGCTGGCGGAGAGCCTGGTCAGGCTGCTGTTCGATCGTAAGCCGGACCTGGAGAAGATCCATCCGGCGGCCAAGGACATCACCCGCGGCAACGCGTCCAGGACCGAACCGGTGCCCCTGCACGACGGGGCGAGGAAGTACCACGGCGGCTGACCGACGCCTCCCCCGCACCCGTGACAGGGCGGTACCGGGTCCGAAAACGGCACGCAAGCCCCCCGGTCAGGGGGACTGCCGGCTCGGTAGGCCGCTTGTGGCCGCTTGACGGCGGCCGGAGGACCGATATGCGGGGAACCGCCGGTCCGATTTCGGCGCGGACTCGTTCGACGATGTCAACGCCGCGCTTGGCCTCGGCAACAGCCGCCACTGACTGTCACAAATGTCCCAATCATTTCACAAGGACGAGAAGTCAGTGTGGCCGTGTCCGAACCAACCGGTTCCGTATCTCACGCGGAGCCGCTCCAGAGGGAGAACCCCATGGAACGCGGTCTGAGCCTCAACCACAACGAGATCCTGCTGGACAACGAGCCCGGCCTGAGCCTCAACCACAACGAGATCCTGCTGTACCTCGACGGTCTGAGCCTCAACCACAACGAGACTCTGCTGGACGACGAGCCCGGCCTCAGCCTCAACCACAACGAGACCCTGATCGAGACCGTGTGACCTGATCCGTGACGGCAGGGGGTGCATGGTGGCCGACGGCCCGCGGCGCGAAACCGGGAAGGCGTACATGCACGCCGGGGAGGCGCGTCTTCCCGCGGGGGGAGGGCGTCCTCGCGAGGAGGAAACGCCTCCCCACCCGGGGAAGGATCACCTCGGCAGGATTCCCCGAGGGCTCGGTGGGCCCGCCGGCACCCCCTCCGCCACGGCCGACGGCCCCGGGCCGGAGGCTCACCTGCGCGAGCTGGTCGAGCGCGCCGACCGGCTTCGCGTCGAGGGTCGCTACCGCGACTGTGACGCGTTGCTCCGCGAGGCGCTGGGGCTCGCCGAGGAGAGTGCGGGGCCCGACTCTCTGATCACCGCGCGGGTCCTCAACAGTCTGGGCGTGCTGCACAAGTACACCGGACGTTTCGACGAGGCCGAAAGATCGTACAGCCGTGCTCTGACCATCATCGAGGCGCGGGTCGGCGAGGATCACCCGCTCATGGCGGACATCTGCCACAACCTCGGCGGGCTGAACCACGCGCGCGGCACCCATGCCCGGGGTGAGGTCTTCGCCCGCCGCGGGGTGGAGATACGGCAGCGGACCGTCGACCCCGCGCATCCGAGCGTCGCCGCGGACAAGGCCGCACTCGCCGCGCTCCTGTGCGGGCTCGGCCGCGACGACGAGGCCGAGGGCCTGCTGCGTGAGGCCCTCGCGGTCTTCGAGGCGGAGCCGGGCACCGACCACTACGAGGTCGCGTCGGCCCTGCACAACCTCGCGGCGATCCGATACGCGCGAAACGACCCGGCGGCGGCCGCGTCGATGTACCGCCGGGTGTTCGCGATCAAGCAGAGGGTTCTCGGCGAGACCCATCCGGAGCTGGCCCTGACCCTGCACAACCTCGGGATGGCCGTGTGGAGGAGCGACCGGCCCGGGGCGGCCGTGCCGATCTTCGCGCGGGCGGCGGCCCTGCTCGGAGACCTGGTGGAGCCGGATCACCCGGTCCGGCGGGCGTGCCTGCGCAACCTTGAAGCATGCCGGCGAGCGGCCATCCCGGGCTCTCCGGGTGAACGACACGCCGCCGAGGAGAGATCGAGATCTGAATGACGTCAGTAGGCACACTGGTACCGCGGCTTCCCCGGCAGGCGTGGCTCGTTCTCGGCGGTGACGCCGTGTCCGCGCTCGGCAGCGGGCTCACGCTGCCCTTCTTCCTCGTCTACCTGCACCAGGTGCGGGGCATCGAACTCGGTGTGGCCGGGCCGATCCTCTCGACGATCGCGGTCATGGGGCTGGTCGGCAATCCCCTGGGCGGGCTGCTCACCGACCGTTTCGGCCCGCGGCGTCCCGCCGCGGCGGGGCTCGTCGTGGCCGCCGCCGGCACCGCCGGAATGATCGCCGTCCAGTCCGCGTGGCAGGGCTTCCTCGCGGCGGGGGTGTACGGACTGGGGGTCGCGATCACCGAGCCGTCCTTCCAGACGATTCTCGGCACGTCGGTCCCCGCGGAGAGGCGTTCGCAGGTGTTCGCGGCCCGGCACGCGGTGTTCAACGTCGGCCTGGGGGCCGGCAGCCTGCTCGCCGCGTTCCTCGTCAGCTTCTCCGAACCGGAGACCTTCGTCGCGATCTACGCGCTGGACGCGGCCACGTTCGTCGCCTTCGCCGTGCTGATCGCGCTGACGGCGGACACCCGCGCCGGAGAGCCGGACGTCCCCGAACCGGCCCCCGTCCCCGCCGGAGGCGGGTACCGGGAGATCCTCGCCGACCGCGTCCTGCTGCGGATCTGCGTGTGCGTGGCGGCGGTGTTTGCCTGCGGGTACGCGCAGTACTACAGCGCCTACCCGATCTTCGCCACCCAGGCGGGAGGGCTGGACGCCGCGGAGCTGCAACTGACCTTCGTGGCGAACACGTTGACGGTCGTGCTGGCCCAGCTCCTGGTGCTCCGGCTCCTGGCCGGACGGCGCCGCACCCGCGGATTCGCGCTCTCGGCCGGGTTGATGGCCGTGGCCTGGGCCGCCGTACCGGTCACCGCGTTCCTGGGGGGCGGGGTGGCGGGCGCGGCCGGGTTCACGGTGGTGATGATCGTGTTCGCCGTCGGGGAGACACTCATGTCCCCGACGATTCCCGCGCTGGTCAACGACCTCGCGTCCGACGCGACACGCGGCCGGTACAACGGGGCCTACACCCTCGCAGGCACCTGCGGTCAGATCATCGGCCCCGGGGTGGCGGGTGTCGCACTCGGCGCTGGCCACGGAGTGGGACTGTTCGCCGCTCTCGCCCTGGTACTCGGCCTCGTCGCGATGCAGGTGCTGCGGCTGGAGCGTCGCGTCCCCGCGTCGGTGAACCTGGTGGGCGACGCCGCGCCGGCCCGGTCCTCCTCCGCCGCCTGAGCCGTCGCGCCGCCCGGGTCGTCGTCCTTCGCCCGGCTCCCCGCGGTCGGCCCGCCGCTCAGCGCCCGTCGCACCGGTCGCTCAGTGCCCGTCGCACCGGTCGCTCAGTGCCCGTCGCACCGGTCGCTCAGCGCCCGTCGCACCGGTAGGGAACGATCGGCAGGCCCCGGCCCAGTGACCTCTCCGCGTTCATGGCACGTTCCCGCCACCAGATCAATCCGGCCCTGCTCGCCAGTCGTACCAGCGTCGTGAGGTGTCCCCTCGCGGTGTCCCGGTCGCCCGTGGCCGAGGCCAGCAGGGCCAGGAACCAGTCGACGGGCCCCAGGCCGGCCACCCCGGATCCCACCGTGAGGCGCCCGCTGTGCGGCAGCAGTTCGGCGTAGCTCGCGCGGCAGGCGGGAAGGTCGCCGACGGCGGCCTGCGCGGCCGCCTGCAGGCAGGTCATGGTCAGCCACGACCAGTCGGGAATCCGGGCCGGCCACCCCTCGGCCGCCAGCCGCCGCGCCTCCTCGGCGCGGCCCTCGGCGCACAGGTGCAGGACCTTCGCGTCGTGGTCCAGGGAGTCCTGGACGCCGGCGAACGCGTCGAGCAACGGCCGGGCGTGGGCCATTCCGCCCCGGTGATAACGGAGCGTCAGGCGCCCGATGGCCACCGCTCCTCCCGCGTACCACATGCCGATACGTCCGGCCTGGCGTTCCGCGTCGTCGTACACGCTCTCGGCGTCGTCGAACCGGCCGTCCAGGGCGAGCCGGAGGCCCCGCCACATGGTGTGCTGGAAGCGGGGCCACGGCAGCCGAAGCTGTTGGATCATGGTGTCGCAGCGCGCGGCGGCCGTGTCGGCGGCGGCCACGTCGAAGGTCTGCAACCGCAGATGGGTGGAGAACATCAGGGCGAGCAGCTCGAACCCCGGCGCCCGGGTACGTACGGCCACGTCGAGCATCTCGGTGTTGATCTCCAGTAGCTCGGGGACGTGGGCCGGGACCGTCGGAAGCGTCAGGCACCGCCCGTTGAGCACCGCCAGCAGCAGGTGGGGGTCGCCGAGCCGGCGGGCCATGGCGACGGCCTCGGACGACAGGGCGTTCCGGCGCGGGTCGTCGCTCCCGTCGTACATCTCCTGCGCCAGCCCGCTCAGCAGGCGGGCCCGCTCGGGACTGTCCGCCTCGGGAAGCTCATGCAACGCGGCCTCGAACTTCTGCGCGAGCCGGAGCTCCACGGCCTCGTACGGGTCACGCAGCGTCCAGACCGAGGGGGTGTCGAGCGCGGCCAGCGCTCGGGCGATCAGCTCCGGGGGCGTTCCGGCGAGATCGGCGACCCGCACGGCCTCCGCCCGCGCTCGCCGCGCACCCAGGGCGTCCCCCGCCTCCAGGAGGGCACGCACCTGCCGCAGCAGCAACTCGACGTGGGTCTCGGGATCGCCGCCGGCCGCGTCGTGAGCGGTGACGGCCCGGCCCCACCAGACGGCCGCGTCCTCGTAGGCCAGCCGGCGACCGGCCTGCTCCGCGGCGGCCCTGGCCCAGTGGACCGCTTGCCCGTACGCGCCGGGACCGGCTTCCACGGCGTGGTGGGCGATCGCGGCGATGTCGCTGCCGGGCCGGGCGGCCAGGGCGGTCATGACGTCGTGGTGAAGGGCGGCCATGCGAAGCGGTGGGATGCCGCGCAGGAGGGTCTCACGGACGAGATCGTGAGTGAAGATCATCCGGTTGGCGCAGGAGGTGACGAGCCCGGCCCGTACCGCCCGGTCCAGCGCGTCGTGGACGGGGGCACGGCCGACGGCGGCGACGACGGCGGGGGAGAACTCCCGGCCGGCCACCGCTGCGATCTCGAGCGTCTCGCGGACCCGCGGCCCGAGAGGGGCGAGCCGCTGCCTGATCACCTCCGCGACCGCGGCGGGCACCGTGTCCAGAGTGCGGCCCTGGGCGAGCAACCGGGCACTCTCGCGGACGAAGAACGGGTTTCCGCCGGTGCGCTCGACCAGCCGGCGGGCGGTCGGTTCGTCCACCTCGCCGCCCACGTCGGCCGCGATGGCCCGCACGGCCGTGACATCGAGGCCGTTCAGCGGGAGACGCAGGAGGTCGTACCGGGCCAGACGGCTCAGCGTCTCGGGTACGCCGGTGCCGTACGGCGTGTCGCGGAACGCGGTGACCAGGGTGAGGGATGCGTTCCGCGGGGGCCCGCCGGACAGCGCGATCACATCTCCGAGCAGCTCCAGCGAGGCCGGGTCGGCCCAGTGCAGGTCGTCCAGGACGATCACGAGTGGACGGGCCCGCGCCGCCGAGACCAGCCACCGGGCGACGGCCTGGTTGCGGCGGAACCGCGCCACGTCCGTGGGGCCGACCGGGATCTCGTCGTCGAGAAGCCCGGCCAGGGCCGCCCGGTCCGGGGGCGGGTGGTACCGTTCGAGCGAGCTCAGGATCTGGATCCAGGGCCACAGCAGCAGTGACCCCTGCGCGTCGGGGCAGCGTCCCCAGAGCACGACGTGGCCGAGGCCGGCGCAACGGTCGCGGAACGCCCGTAGCAGGTAGGTCTTGCCGATGCCGGGTTCGCCGCTCACCGCGGCGACGCTCACCCCGCTCCACGCGGACCGGTCCGGCAGCGTCATCAGCTTCGCGAGCTTGTCCTCCCGCCCGCGCAGAGCCTGTTGCGCAGGTGCCTCGGGCAGGGGCGGTTCACCGGGCTCGACGGGGCCTCCACCGTCGTAGACCTCCCCAGGGCCGAGAACACGCAACCCCATCCCCACCATCCACGGATCGGCGCAACGAACGACAGCACTGCGGCAGGACAGTCTGCCACGTGCGCCGCGACGCCGTTGAAGAGTCCGTGCGCGACCCGGGCCGCGAGCTCATGGGCGGCCCGCGACACCGGGGCACCGTGGGATGTTCCGGGAGATTACGGGAGGTTACCGGCGGGCGAGATCGCGACGGAGGTGCTCGGCGGTGAAGGAGCCCGGCTCGTCGAGGAGGCCCAGCGGGGTGCCCTCGAAGACGACGGTGCCGCCCCGGTCGCCCCCGTCGGGACCGAGGTCGATGATCCAGTCGGCGCTCCTGATCACGTCGAGGTCGTGCTCGATGACGACGACCGTGTTGCCCCCGTCCACCAGGCTGTCCACGATCGCCAGCAGGCGTTCGACGTCCGCCATGTGCAGCCCGGTGGTCGGCTCGTCCATCACGTAGACGCTGCCCTTCTTGTGGAGCTCACCGGCCAGCTTGATCCGCTGGCACTCGCCCCCGGACAGGCTGCTGAGCGGCTGGCCGAGTCTGAGGTAGCCCAGCCCCACCTCCGCCAGGGCGTGCACCGTCCGCAGCGGCCCCGGCTCGGTGAAGAACTCCACGGCCTCGCCGACCGTCATCTCCAGCACGTCGGAGACGGACCTGCCGCGCAGCGTATGCCGTAGGACCTCCTCGCGGAACCTCCGCCCCCGGCACACCTCGCACACCGAGGTGACCCCGTCCATGAACGCCAGGTCGACGTAGACGACCCCGAGCCCCCGGCACTCCGGGCAGGCCCCCTTGGAGTTGAAGCTGAACAGCGCGGGACTCACCCCGCCCGCGGCGGCGAACAGCTTGCGGACCTCGTCCATCAACCCCGTGTAGGTGGCCGGGGTGGACCGGACCGAGGTGCCGATCGCCGACTGGTCGATCACCACCGCGTCCGGGTACGCGGCGGCGAACGCCTCGTTGACGAGGCTGCTCTTGCCGGAGCCGGCCACCCCGGTGACCACGGTGAGCACCCCAGTGGGGAAGGAGACCGTGACGTCCCTGAGGTTGTGCACGTTCGCGCCGGTGACGGTCAGCGCGCCGGTCGGCTTCCGGAACGACTCCTTCAGCGGCCGGTTGCGGCGCATGTGCCTGCCGGTGAGGGTGTCGGACTGCCGCAGGCCCTCCACGCCGCCCTCGTAGACGATCTCGCCGCCGTACGTACCCGCCCCGGGACCGACGTCCACCACGTGGTCGGCGATCTCGATGACGTCGCGGTCGTGCTCGACGACGAGCACGGTGTTGCCCTTGTCGCGCAGCTCGCGCAGCAGGTCGTTCATGTTCGACACGTCGCGCGGGTGCAGACCCACGGTGGGCTCGTCGAAGATGTACGTCATGTCGGTCAGGCTGCTGCCCAGGTGCTTGACCATCTTGATCCGCTGCGACTCCCCGCCGGACAGGCTGAGCGTGGGCCGGTCCAGACTCAGGTAGCCCAGGCCGATGGTGACCATGTGCCGCAGCCTGGCGAGGATCGCCGGCACCACCGTCACCGCGGCCGGGTCGTCGACGGCGGCGATCACGTCCCCCAGGTGGCGCACCTCCATCGCGGCCAGTTCGGCGATGTTGCGTCCGCCGATCCGGCAGTCCAGCGCCGCCCGGTTGAGCCTGGCACCCCCGCATGACGGGCACGGCCGCATGGAGACGAACTCCAGCAGGGCGTCCCGCTTGGACGCCCCCTCGATGTCCTTGTCGATGTAGAGCCGGTGGAACTTGTCGACGATCCCCTCGAACTTCTGCGGGACCGTCCCGCCCTTCGTCTCGAAGAACACCTCCGGCCCGCTGCCGCGCAGCAGCGTGTTCCACTCCTCCTCGGTGTAGTCCGCCAGCGGTTTGTCGTTGTCGAAGAGCCCCGAGTTGGTGTACGTCTTCCAGTACCACGTGCCGACCCGGAAGCTCGGCAGCAGGATCGCGCCTGCGTTCAGCGACTTCGACCGGTCGAGGGCCAGGTCGACGTCCAGGGTCACCTTCCGGCCCACGCCCTCGCACTCCGGGCACATCCCGGCCGGGTCGTTGAAGGAGAAGGCGTTGGAGTATCCGGCGGGCGGCGTGCCGACACGCGAGTACAGCAGCCGCAGCAGCGTGTAGATGTCGGTGACGGTGCCGACGGTGGAGCGGGAACTGCCGCCGAGCCGCCGCTGGTCGACGACGACCGCGGCGGAGAGGTTCTCGATGGCGTCGGCGTCCGGCTGACCGTAGCGGGGGAGCCGGTTGCGGACGAACGCGGTGAAGGTCTCATTGAGCTGCCGCTGCGACTCCGCGGCGATCGTGTCGAAGACGATGGACGACTTGCCCGACCCCGAGACGCCGGTGAAGACCGTGATCTGCTTCTTGGGGATCTTCAGGGAGATGTTCTTGAGGTTGTTCTCACGGGCGCCCGTTATCTCGATGTGGCTCATTCCCGCGACCCTAACCAGGGTTCAGGTCAGATTCCGGCCGCAATCGGTGGCATCGTGGATGCCATGGCGGACACCGCGGGACGGGTGCTCAGGCTGCTGTCCCTCCTCCAGGCGCACCGGGAGTGGCCCGGCCCCGAGCTGGCCGGACGGCTCGGGGTCAGCGCGCGCACGCTCAGGCGCGACGTCGGGCGGCTGCGCGATCTGGGATACCCGGTGCACGCGACGACCGGCCCGGCCGGGGGATACCGCCTGGAGGCGGGCACGGCCATGCCGCCGCTGCTCCTCGACGACGCGGAGGCGGTGGCCATCGCCGTGGGCCTGCGCGTCGCGGCGAGCGGGACGGTGGCCGGGATCGAGGAGACCTCGGCCCGTGCCCTGGCGAAGCTGGAACAGGTCCTGCCCTCCCGGCTACGGCGGCGTGTGCACACCCTGCAGTCCCAGACCCAGCCGGTGACGCCGGTCGGCGGCACGCCCACCGTCGAGGCGGGCACCCTCGCCCTGCTGGCCCAGACGTGCCGCGACCGCGAACGGATCCGCTTCGGCTACCGCCGCCGCGACGGCCAGGAGGGCGGCCGGATCGCCGAACCGTACCGGCTGGCCTCCACCGGGCGGCGCTGGTACCTGGTGGCGTGGGACGTCGACCGGCAGGACTGGCGGACCTTCCGCGTCGACCGGCTCAGCTCGCCGCGGAGCACCGGTGTGCGCTTCCCGCCGCGGGAGCCGCCCCCCGGGTACGTCGAGGCGTCCATCGTCGCCCCCATCAGCCGGCACCGGGCGGTGGTCACCGTGCACGCGCCGCCGGCGACGGTCGCGGAGCGATACTCCGGACCCGGCTGGGTTCTCCAGGAACTGGACGAGCGAAGCTGCCTGCTGCGCACCGGCGGCGACTCGCTGGAGTGGCTGGCCCTGACCATCGGGCTGCTCGGCCTGGACTTCACCGTCCACGAACCGCCCGAGCTGGTCGGCCTCATCCGGGAACTGGCCGCCCGCCTTCAGGCGTCGACCGAGCCGCCGCTGCGCCAGTAGACGTTGTTCTCCCTGCTCAGCAGCGCCTCGTCGACCAGGTAGCGGCGCAGTGCCGCGTAGTCGTCGTGGAAGGCGCGCAACGCCACGTTGACCTCCCTCTCCGAGTAACGGACCCCCGGCTCGAAGACCTGGGCCACGTAGTCGAGCACGACCAGCTGCTTGTCGCGCTTGCTGGGGATCGCCCGCAGCCGCCCGTCGACGAGGAAGGACTGCAGCACCTTCTCCTCGGTGGAGGCTGGCGGCGCGGGCCTGGCCGTGGCGTGCAGCAGCTCGCGGAACCGCTCACGCCGCACCCGCCACGCGCCGTCGTCCTGCCGCGACACCAGCCCGCCGCGCTCCAGCCGGTCCAGTGCCCGCCGCGTCGCCTCCCGGTCGAGCCCGGCCCCCTCCGGCGTACCGCCCAGCGCCAGAGCCGACAGCACCCGCAGCGTGTCCTCCTGGTAGAGCAGGCCGAGCACCTGCCTGATCGCTTCGTCGTTCATGCCGTCATTCTCGGGGCAGCGCGCCAGGCGCGGCCACCCGCTCAGAGGCGGTTCAGCCCGATGACGTGGAGCACCGCCCGGCCCTCCTCGTCGGAGGCGGCCAGGTCGACCTGGGCGTCGATGCCCCAGTCGCCGTCGCCCGCCGGATCGTCGACGACCTGCCGGACCCGCCAGAGCCCCGTCTCCTCCTCGATGCGGAGCAGGCCGGGACCGCGGGCGTTCGGGCCGGTGCCGATCTCCTCGTGCTCCTCGTAGTAGGCGTCGAGCGCGGCCCCCCAGTCGACGTCGGGCGCCAGCTGCGCCAGCTCCTCCTCATTCTCCAGGGCGGCCAGCTCGACCAGGCGGAACATCGCGTTGCGGACGAGCACGCGGAACGCGCGGGTGTTCGCGGTGACCGGCTTGGTGCTCTCCTCCAGGGAGGGCTGCTCCAGTTCCCCGGTGGGGTTCTGCAACTGCTCCCATTCGTCCAGAAGGCTGGAGTCGACCTGGCGGACCAGCTCGCCGAGCCACTCGATGAGATCGACGAGATCCTCGGTCTTGAGGTGCTCCGGGATGGTCCTGGCCAGGGTCCGGTAGGCGTCGGCGAGGTAGCGCAGCACCGTGCCCTCGGAGCGGGCCAGCTCGTAGAACTGGACGTACTCGGCGAAGGTCATCGCCCGCTCGTACATGTCGCGCACGACGCTCTTGGGGCTGACCGTGTAGTCGGCCACCCAGGGGTGGCCGCGCCGGTAGGTCTCGTACGCGCCCAGCAGCAGGTCGGCCAGCGGCATCGGGTAGGTGACCTCGGTGAGGAGCTCCATCCGCTCCTCGTACTCGACGCCGTCGGCCTTCATCTGCGCCACGGCCTCACCTCGCGCCTTGTTGAGCTGGGCCGACAGGATCTGACGCGGGTCGTCCAGGATCGACTCGATGATCGAGACCATGTCCAGGGCGTAGGTCGGCGACTCCATGTCCAGCAGCTCCAGCGTGGCCAGCGCGAACGTGGACAACGCCTGGTTGAGCGCGAAGTCCTCCTGGAGGTCGACCGTGAGGCGGGCCATCCGCCCCTGCTCGTCGGGCTCGCTCAGCTTCTCCACCACACCGCCGGCCAGCAGCGAACGGTAGATCGCGATGGCCTGGCTGATGTGCCGCCGCTGCCACTTGCGGTCTTCGTGGTTGTCGGTGAGCAGGTGCCTCATCGCCGCGTAGCAGTCGCCGGGGCGGTTGATGACCGCCAGGAGCATGGCGTTGCTGACCTTGAACCGCGAGCTGAGCGGCTCGGGCTCGGCCGTCTGGAGCTTCTCGAAGGTCTCCTCGCTCCAGCCGACGAACCCCTCCGGCGGCTTCTTCCTGGCGTAGCCGCGCCGTCTCTTGGGGTCGTCGCCGATCTTGGCCAACGCCCTCTCGTTCTCGATGACGTGGTCGGGGGCCTGGCAGACGACATAACCGATGGTGTCGAAACCGGCCCGGCCGGCCCGGCCCGCGATCTGGTGGAACTCGCGCGCGCGCAACCGCCGCACCTTGTTGCCGTCGTACTTCGACAGCGCGGTGAACAGCACGGTCCGGATGGGCACGTTGACGCCGACGCCGAGCGTGTCGGTGCCGCAGATGACCTTCAGCAGGCCCGCCTGCGCGAGCCGCTCCACCAGGCGGCGGTACTTCGGGAGCATCCCGGCGTGATGGACGCCGATGCCGTGGCGCACGAGCCGGGCCAGGGCCTTGCCGAACCTGGTGGTGAAGCGGAAGTTGCCGATCATGGCGGCGATCGCTTCCTTCTCCGCCTTGGTCGACATGTTGATGCTCATCAGCGCCTGTGCCCGCTCCATGGCCGCGGCCTGGGTGAAGTGCACGACGTAGACGGGGTACTGGTTGGTGGAGAGCATCTCCTCCAGCGTCTCGTGCAGCGGGGTCAGCCGGTAGGAGTAGACCAGCGGGACCGGCCGCTCGGCGTTCTTGACCACCGCGGTGGGCCGGCCGGTGCGCCGGGTGAGGTCCCCCTCGAACCTGGTGACGTCCCCCAGTGTCGCCGACATCAGGATGAACTGGACGTTCGGCAGCTCCAGCAGCGGCACCTGCCAGGCCCAGCCCCGGTCCGGCTCGGAGTAGAAGTGGAACTCGTCCATCACCACCTGGCCGATGTCGGCCTTGGCGCCGTCGCGCAGCGCGACGTTGGCGAGGATCTCGGCGGTGCAGCAGATGATCGGCGCCCCCGGGTTCACGCTCGCGTCGCCCGTCATCATCCCGACGTTCTCGGTGCCGAAGAGCGCGCACAGGTCGAAGAACTTCTCCGACACCAGGGCTTTGATCGGGGCGGTGTAGAAGGTCCGCACGTCGCGGGTGAGTGCGGTGAAGTGGGCCCCGGCGGCGACCAGGCTCTTGCCCGACCCGGTCGGGGTGGCCAGGATCAGGTTGTTCCCGGAGACGACCTCGATCAACGCCTCCTCCTGCGCCGGATACAGGGTGAGCCCTCGCTCGGAGTTCCACTCGACGAAGGCGTCGAAGATGGTGTCGGCGTCGGCGTCGATCTCTTCTGGCAGTCGGTCTACAAGGCTCACGGTCCAATACTGCCGAAGAACCGGCAGTGGTCGGGCCGGTCTGTGGCACCGGGTGCGATCGTCGTACGGATTCGGCACCAAGATGGTACGAACTTCTGAGGGTGATCTTTACTCTAAACCACCGCACGACTCACGATCATGGAGGAACAGTGATGAAACACGCTACCGTCCGCCGTCTGGGCCGTCCGGCGCTGGTGGCGGCGCTGGCCGGAGGGATGCTGCTGACCGGCCTCGCCCCCACGGCGGTCGCCGAGTCCGCCGGTGGCAAACTGGGACCGTTCGGATACGGCGGTTTGACGCTCGGGATGAGCGCCAAGAAGGCCCAGGCCACCGGGAAGATCGTGCGCAAGCCCTTCCAGGGCCCGTGCGCGGCCTGGGACCTGAAGGCGCACCCGACCGGCCGCGACGGGGTGGGCCTGTACATCTCCAAGCGGCGCGGCGTAGCGCTGATCTTCGCCCCCCGGGGTGTCAGGACTCCCCAGGGGATCGGCGTCGGCTCCACCAAGGCGCAGCTGAAGAGGGCCTACCCCAGGCTCAAGCAGTCGGCGAGCGGATACCCCGTCGCCGCGGTCCCAGGCAACCCCAAGGCCTCCTACTACTTCCTGCTTTCGGGGAGCAAGGTCTCACAGGTGGGCCTGGCCCTCAACGACCAGGACTGTACCAACTGACCTGCCGTCGCCGGCGGACGTCGCGACTCCCTCGGCCGGCGGCACCGGCCGGGGAGCCGGGACCACGGTGGCCCGGGGCGCCGAGCGGGTCAGCGCCAGACCCGCCACGATCGCGCCCGTCCCGAGCAGCGGAGCCAGGCCCGGGGTGAAGCCGATCACCGTGAGCGTGAGCAGCCCCGCTCCGACCAGCGCGGCGGCCACCGCGATCCTGACCGTCCCCCCGGTGTAAGGCGCGACGGCGGGCGGCTCCTCGAAGCGGGCGAAACCCCGCAGCATCGGCCACATCGCCAACACCAGCAGGACCAGCCAGTGCGGCCAGCCGGACAGCCAGGCCGACGTACCCGGCAGCGGGGTGGAGATCCCCAGACCGACCACGACCACCGCGGTGATGACGAACAGCGCGCTCATGTGCCACAGGTAGACGGTCATCATCCGGGAGCCCGCCCAGCTCATGACCCGGGCCACCCCCGGCCACCCGGCGAGGACGACGATCCACGGGCGCAGCCCCAGCGCCAGTCCGATCTGGCCGATCCCCACGGCGAGCAGCGCCATCGTGGGCGGCGCCATGTTGGAGACGGCCGCGCCCGGCATCCCGATCATGCTGAGCGGGTACGGGCCGAAGACCACCAGCACCGCGGCCGCGCCGTACCCGCCGGCCGCCAGCAGCCAGGGGCGGCCCAGGCGCCCGTCGACGTACAGGAAGCCGAGCTGGTGCACCGCGATCCAGACCAGCACGATGTTGAGGAAGCCGATCGCCTCCAGGCCGGTGCCGAAGCGCAGGACGTCCACCGCGGCGGCCCCGGCCACCAGCGCCGCGGGGACCCACCGGCCGTACACCGTGTGCAGGCGGAGCATCCAGGGAGTCAGCGCCACCGCGACCAGGTAGATCGCCAGGAACCACAGCAACTGTCCGGCCAGCCGCGAGGCCGTGATCACCGGCTGCTCCGGCATGCCGAGCCCCAGCAGCAGGTGGGGGAGGGGCAGCCACACCGCCGCCAGCGGCACCACCGGCCACGCCAGACGCCGCAGCCGCACCGCGAGCCACGCGGCGGGCGCGCCGCCGCGGCGAACCGCGGCCCGCCGGCTGATCGCGTTGGCCGCCCCGCCGGCGAAGAACACCAGCGGCATCACCTGGCTGACCCATGTGATCATCCAGCCGTTCCCGGCGGCGAGCGCGTTGCCGGTGGCCAGCCGGTCGCCGGCGAAGGACAGCACCGGCATGCTCCAGTGCTGCAGCACCACCAGGGCGATGCCGAGCAGGCGGAGCACGTCGATGAACGGGTCACGAACGGCGGAGGCCGTACGGGTCGCCGGACGTGGGATCAGGGTGGTCACAGGGTTCTCGATTCCTCTGCGGGGGCGGGGAGCGATGTGAAGAGCCTTTCGTCCCGACTCCGCGAGCGCAGTCACGCGGACAGCAGTCTTTCCTGCAAGATCACCCCACTGCGGGAGGTAGGGCGTACCCCACCCCCGGGACGCCGGTCGGCCGGGTCGATCACGCGGGGCCTTCCCCATAGCGTGGACGGCATGAGAGCGCTCCTGAGCCGCGTCGGCACCGACACCCGTTACCTGCTGGCGGGCTTTCCCCTGGCCGTCGTCTGGTTCGCGGTGATGGTGACCGGTTTCGCCGCCGGGATCGGCACGGTGGTCGTGTGGGTGGGCGTGCCGATCCTGGCGATGACACTGATGCTGGCCAGGGGGTTCGCCGACGTCGAGCGGCGCTGGCTGCCGGAGGTGCTGGGGCGTCCGGTCGCCCGGCCGCGCTACCGGCCGGCGCCCGAGGGGGCCGGCTGGTTCCGCAGGATGGCCAACCCGCTGACCAACGGCCAGTCATGGCTGGACCTGCTCCACGGCATCGTGGCCTTCCCGATCGCCGTCGTGACCTTCGTGCTCACGGTGACCTGGTGGGCCGGGACGATCCTCGGCCTCACCTACCCGCTCTACGGCTGGATCGTCGCCGCGATCCCCGGTAACGACGGCGGGCTGGCCCACCTGCTCGGCCTGGGCGGCACCGCGGTCGACGTCGTGATCAACACCGTCATCGGGGTGCTGTTCGCCCTGACCCTGCCGGTGGTCGTGCGCAGCGCCGCGCTGCTCCAGGCCGGGCTCGGCCGGGCCATGCTCACCGGCGTCGCCGAGCTGCACGAGCGCATCGACGACCTGGCCGAGGGCCGGGCCGCGGCGGTCTCCGCCGAGGCCAACGCGCTGCGCAGGCTGGAGCGCGACATCCACGACGGCCCCCAGCAGCGCCTGGTCTCCCTGGCCATGGACCTCTCCCGGGCCCAGCGCCAGCTCAAGCGCGACCCGCAGGCGGTGCAGGAGATGCTCGACCAGGCCATCACCTCCACCCGCGAGACCCTCGACGAGCTGCGTGCCCTGTCGCGCGGCATCGCCCCGCCCATCCTCAGCGACCGCGGGCTGACCCCGGCGCTGGCCGCCCTGGCCGGCCGCTCGCCCATCCCGGTCGAGCTGGACGTGCAGGTCACCGGGCGCTTCACCGCCGCGATCGAGAACACCGTGTACTTCGTCACCGCCGAGTCGCTGGCCAACGCCGCCAAGCACAGCCGCGCCACGGTCTGCACCGTCACGCTGAGCCGGACCGGTGACACGCTGATGCTCACCGTCGGGGATGATGGGGTCGGCGGCGCCCATGTCGCCAAGGGACATGGTCTGTCCGGTCTGGCCGACCGCCTCAGGGCGGTGGACGGCGAGCTGACGGTCGATTCACCCGTCGGCGGGCCGACGGTCATAGTGGCGGAGGTTCCGTGCGGGTAGTCGTGGCCGACGATGCGGTGCTGATCAGGGAAGGTCTGATCAGGCTGCTGGAGGAGTTCGGCTGCCAGGTGGTCGCCGCCGTCGGGGACGGTGCGGGCCTGGTGCAGGCGGTCGTCGAGCACAGGCCGGACGTCTCGGTGGTCGACGTCCGGATGCCGCCGGGCTTCACCGACGAGGGGCTCCGCGCGGCGGTCGAGGCGCGCCGGAAGGTTCCGGGCACGCCGATCATGATCTTGTCCCAGTACGTGGAGGTTTCCTATGCGGACGACCTGCTCGCCGACGCCCGGGGAGCGGTCGGTTACCTGCTCAAGGACCGGGTCGTGGACGTGGACGACTTCATGGGCGGCCTGCGCGCGGTGGCGTCCGGCGGGACGGTCTTCGACCCGCAGGTGGTGGCCCAGCTGATGATCCGCCGCCGCCGTGACGACCCCCTGGCCCAGCTGACCCCGCGCGAGCGCGAGGTGCTGGGCCTGATGGCCGAGGGTAAGTCCAATCCGGCGATCGGTCGCCAACTCGTGATCAGCGACGGGGCCGTCGAGAAGCACATCCGCAACATCTTCGCCAAACTCGGCCTGTACTCCGAGGACAGCGACCACCACCGCCGTGTCCTCGCGGTTCTCGCCTACCTGAGGTCGTGACGGGACTCACCCGAGGCCCTGGCGGGACCGGCCGCCCCGGTCGGCGACATGCGAGCGGCGGAGGGTCACGCGGTCGTCGTTGACGACGATGGCGTCGGCGCGGCCGTCGCCGGTGGCATCGGCGAAGTAGGTGCCGCGGGTGCCGTAGTAGGGGTTGGTGGTCCACGTCTCGTTGGGGGCGAATCCGGTGCCGGTGGAGCGGCGGACGGTGACGCGGTCGTCGTTGACGACGATGGCGTCGGCGCGGCCGTCGCCGGTGACGTCGGCGAAGTAGGTGCCGCGGGTGCCGTAGTAGGGGTTGGTGGTCCACGTCTCGTTGGGGGCGAATCCGGTGCCGGTGGAGCGGCGGACGGTGACGCGGTCGTCGTTGACGACGATGGCGTCGGCGCGGCCGTCGCCGGTGACGTCGGCGAAGTAGGTGCCGCGGGTGCCGTAGTAGGGGTTGGTGGTCCACGTCTCGTTCGGGGTGAAACGATCGCCCATCGAACGGCGGACGGTGACGCCCTCCTCGTTCACCACGATGGCGTCGGCGCGGCGGTCACCGGTGACGTCGGCGAAGTAGGTGCCGCGGGTGCCGTAGTAGGGGTTGGCCGTCCAGGCCTCGTTGGGCTTGAACCGGGTGCCGGTGGAGCGGCGGACGGTGACGCGGTCGTCGTTGACGACGATGGCGTCGGCGCGGCGGTCACCGGTGACGTCGGCGAAGTAGGTGCCGCGGGTGCCGTAGTAGGGGTTGGCCGTCCAGGCCTCGTTGGGCTTGAACCGGGTGCCGGTGGAGCGGCGGACGGTGACGCGGTCGTCGTTGACGACGATGGCGTCGGCGCGGCCGTCGCCGGTGGCATCGGCGAAGTAGGTGCCGCGGGTGCCGTAGTAGGGGTTGGCCGTCCAGGCCTCGTTCGGCCGGAAACCGTCGGCGTGGGAGACACCGGTCGCCGTGACGAGCCCGGCCGTCATCGCGGCGGTGAGAATCGCGAATCGCCTGAGGTTCCGCCCGGACCGCCCTGCGGGATTCCCGCAGGAGAGGGCGGACGGGATTTCATCGGTAACGCTGACACCAGAACGGCGCATGGTCATTCCTCGTCATTCCTCGCATGAGTCGGGTGCTGCAGGTTTCGGGCGGTGCACTCCGGATTCACCGGTTCCCTGCCCGAACCAGCGGAGACTCCGGCCGCCTCCGGTGGAACGATAACGCGAAAGGCCGTGCCGGAAGCGCGCTTCCGTGAATTAGTCAAAGGTCTCCGATGAGGTGCGATTCGCCGTTCACGTGGTGGTGGTGTGTGCCTTTTGCTGCTTTCACCGGTTGTCGTCGAGGTGATTGTCTCGTTGAATTGATCCGCCTTTAGGTGAGGTATGTAAATACGGTGTGAGATTTGATTAATACAGAAAGCCTGGGGTTTTTTGGGGATTTGAGTGGTGTTTGTGGTGTGCGATACTGACGGCTTCCGCCGTCCGGCGCGGGGAACGCCGACGCCCGTCCGGCTCCGTGTGGGCCGGCGGCAGGGGGCCGGAGCACGCGTTCCGCGGGCGGGACCGTAGGCTCGATCTCCGGCGCGCCGCACGGCGCGCCGGAGAACCAGAGGAGCGGTCCCGGGAGGACCGGCCGGTCGGTGTCGCCGGTTCGGGTGGGGCCGGTCCGGACGAACTGGCCGGCCGGATCGCCGGCCACGGCGGTGGAGGAACCATGATCTCGGTGTTCGGCAGCGTCAACATGGACCTGGTCGCCTACGTCGAGGCCGCTCCCGCGCCGGGTGAGACCGTGACGGGGCACACGTTCGGCACGATCCCCGGCGGTAAGGGTGCCAACCAGGCCATCGCCGCCGCGCGAGCCGGCGCCGAGGTCGCCTTCCTCGGCGCCGTGGGCGACGACTCCTTCGGCCCGGAGCTGCGCCGCACGCTCGCCGGCGCGGGCGTCGACGTGACGAACCTGCGCACAGTCCCCGGCCCGTCCGGCATCGCCCACATCGTGGTGGAGGACGGTGGCGGCAACTCGATCATCGTGGTTCCCGGGGCCAACGGCACGATGACCGCCCCCTCCGCGACGGACGTCGAGGTCATCTCCCGGTCCGAGATCCTCCTGCTCCAGCTCGAACTCCCCATCGAGGCCGTCACCGCCGCCGCCAGGGCCGCCCGCGCGGCCGGGACCACCGTGGTCCTCACCCCGGCTCCCGTGCAGCCGCTCCCGGCCGAGTTGCTGGAGGCGGTGGACGTCCTGGTCGCCAACGAGCACGAGGCGATCGCGATCACCGGCCAGGCGGATCACGAGCGTGCCATGGAGGAACTGCGGGGCAGGGTCGGCTGGGTCATCGTCACCCTGGGATCGCGCGGCGCGCTCACCGCGGAGAGCGACGGCCAGGTCGTGCACGTCGAGGCGCGCCGGGTGACCGCGGTCGACACGACGGCCGCGGGTGACACCTTCGTGGGAGCACTCGCCGCCGCCCGCGCCGAGGGGCAGCGGCCCGACCAGGCCGTGCGCTTCGCCACCGCGGCGGCGGCCCTGTCGGTTCAGCGCGCGGGCGCCAGCACCTCCATGCCCACCCGGGCCGAGATCGACCGGAGTCTCGGCGGAGCCGGCGTCTGACGGGGTCCGGAGTCTCGGTGGAAGCGGTGGCCGAGACAGGTCGGAGTCTCGGTAGAAGCGGTGGCCGAGGCGGCCCGGACGGAACGGGCCTACTCTCCCTCCCAGAGCGCGGCGGCGGCCTCGGCGCAGGCGACGTCCTGGGGGACGGTGCCGCCGCTCACGCCGACGGCGCCCATCACCCCTCTGCCCGGGCGGGGTTCCGCGAGCGGGATGCCGCCGCCCAGGCACACGTACCGGTCGCCGGCGGCCAGACCGTACAGCTCGCCACCCGGTCGGGCGAGCCGGGCCAGGTCGGCGGTCGGCATGCGATGGGCCACCGCGGTGTACGCCTTGCCCGGGGCGAGGGCGGGGCCGGCGATCTGCGCGCCGTCCATCCGCTGGAAGGCGACGAGATGACCGCCCTCGTCGACGACCGCGACCGAGATCAGGGCCCCCTCCCGGCGCGCCTGCCTCATCGCGGCCTCACACATGCGCAGCGCGAGTTCGAGGTTCACCGGCCTCCTCACCGTTGCGGGATCCCGCGGAGGCGCGCGGAGCGGGTCACGTCCGGCGCCGTCGGGGGTATGGAAGGTCTCACATAGAGTCCGACGCCTGCCCGGCCCGCCCGGAGGACCGATGAGAACCCGTCACCTGATGGCGCGCGCGCCAGGATGAGCTCACCGGCCGGAGCGTCGTCACGCAGAGTAATTGACCGCCCACCCTGAGGTACGATCCTCTCACCGCCAGGACCTTCGAGGTGCCGTCCGACCCGGGAGAACCATGCACAACCACAACCGCGCGAGCATCGTCCACCAGCTCAGGTACGCGCTTCGTCACCCGGCGCGCATCGTGCCCCATCTGCGGCGACTGGTCCGCGACACCTGGCTGCGCCTGTCCACCCGCGACCACGTCGCCTACTACCGGGCGGTCATGAGATCCGACACCGCGCGCAGTCCCCGTGCGGCGGTGGGCAGCAAGTCGCACCGGCGCTGGCTGGCCATGGGGCAGACGCAGTTCGACTACCTGGTGCGGCACGGGCTGAAGCCGCAACACCGCATGCTGGAGATCGGCTGCGGCAACCTGCGCGCCGGGCGCCTGTTCATCGACTACCTCGACGCCGGCAACTACTACGGCATCGACATCTCCCCGGACATTCTCATCGCCGCGCAGGAGACCCTCGTCACCCACGGCCTGCGCGAGAAGCTCCCGTATCTCATGCCGGTCAGGGATCTGCGCTTCGCCGCCCTGCCGGACGGGTTGTTCGACGTGATCCATGCGCACAGCGTCTTCTCCCACTCGCCGCTCCCCGTGATCGAGGAGTGCTTCCAGCACGTCGCCCGGATCATGAAGCCCGGAGGCTGGTTCGACTTCACCTTCGACCGCACCGAGGGCAAGGAGCACCAGGTGCTCCGGGAGGACTTCTACTACCGCACCGAGACCCTGGTGGCCCTGGCCGCCAAGCACGGACTGCACGCGGTCTTCATGGACGACTGGGAGCGGCTGCCGCACCGGCAGTCCAAGATCCGCATCACGCTCCCCGCCTCAGGGCGCCCCACGGGGGAAGCGGCGGAGCGCGACAGCTCCGGTGATGCCGGGTCCCACTCCGCGGACGCCCCGCCGCTGCCGGACGACTCCGGGGCGGAGCGGCTGACGCCGGATCTCAGCCGCCTCTCCTGAGGGTCCCCGGCCGGGGAGATCCTCCCTCGGCGCGCTCCGCACGAACGGCCTGGGATAGGATCTGGCGCTTCGCGCGACTGCTCTGGAGGACCGATGCGGGCCCATGCTCTGCCTGCGGGCGGGAGCGCGCCGGTCGGCGCGCACGACGGGGATCGTTCCGGCGTGCGGGCCTGTGATCTGCCCGCGGGCGGGGGGCCGCCGGTCGGCGCGTACGACGGGGATCGTTCCGATGTGCGGGTTCATGACCTGTCCGGCGGTGGGGGAGTGCTCGTCCGGGTGCACGAGGCGGCCCGCGCGGCGGCGCGGGCCCACGGC
Organism: Streptosporangium becharense; assembly: GCF_014204985.1. NCBI lineage: Bacteria > Bacillati > Actinomycetota > Actinomycetes > Streptosporangiales > Streptosporangiaceae > Streptosporangium > Streptosporangium becharense. The sequence continues at coordinate 6,642,429 of NZ_JACHMP010000001.1, forward strand.
CTGCCCGGCGCGGAGATCACCCTGATCAACGTGTCGGAGAACGCCACCTACCGGGTCGACGACCCGGTGACCGGGGTCCGGTCCATCCTGCGGGTGCACCGCCTCGGTTACCACGCCACCCCGGCGATCCTGTCCGAGCTCGCCTGGCTGGACGCGCTCCGCGAGGAGGCCGGGGTCCGCACCCCGCGGGTGATCCCCGCCCCCGACGGCTCCCGGGTGCTGACCGTCCCCGGCGCGGAGCCCCGCCACTGCGTGATGTTCGAGTTCCTGCCCGGCGCCGAGCCGCCCGAAGACCGGCTGGCGGCCGGGTTCGAGCGGCTCGGCGCCGTCACCGCGCGAATGCACCGGCACGCGCGACACTGGTCCCGGCCTGCGGGGTTCACCCGCTTCCACTGGGACTACGAGGCCGCCCTGGGTGCCGAGTCGCGGTGGGGCCGCTGGCAGGAGGGCCTGGGTATGGAGGCCGACGCCCTGGCGCTGCTGCGCCGGCTCGACGAGGAACTACGCGAGCGGCTCCACCGCTTCGGTCGCGACCCGCACCGCTACGGGCTGATCCACGCCGACCTGCGGCTCGCCAACCTGCTCGTGGCGGGTGACGAACCCCCCAGCGTCATCGACTTCGACGACTGCGGTTTCGGCTGGCACCTCTACGACCTCGCCGCCGCCCTCAGCTTCATCGAGGACCGGCCCCAGGTTCCCGAGCTGGTCGACTCCTGGCTGCGCGGCTACCGCCTCGTCATGGATCTCCCGGTCGAGGACGAGGCGGAGATCTGGACGTTCATCATGTTCCGCCGTCTGCTGCTGGTCGCCTGGATCGGCACCCACACCGGTGCGGACATCGCCGCGGAGCTCGGCGCCGGCTACACCGCGGGCACCTGCGACCTCGCCGAACGCTACCTGTCCGGGACGCTCGGCTGACCCGGCGCCGCCCGCGGTGGACGGGTCCGGGCGGGTGTGGGGGCTTACCGGGTGCGCGCAGGTGTGCGGCGCTCCGCCGGTCCGTGCCCGGAACGTCGTCTCCCGGGTGCCCGATCGGGCCCGTTGCCCGCAACGGCCAGTCGTGATGTTCATCTGGGTGCCCGGTCGGGCCCGTTGCCCGGAGCGCTCGGTCGTGGTGTTCGTCCGGAGCGCTCGGTCGTGGTGTTCGTCTGGAACGTTCGGTTGGGGAGGCGTCCGGAACGCCCGAGCCGGGGCCGTGACATTCTCTGAGGCGGCTGGAATGTCGCGCTCGGTAGCCATATATCAGCAATTTATGATATGTGCTGATAAATTAATCTAATGAGCTAAAAAGTACGCTATGGCAGGCATGTATTACTGATGGTAATACTGGGAGGGTAATGCTCTTTCGTTGGTGATTGATGCTTGGGGTGAGAGAGGGGCCGGTTTCCCGGAGCGGTCGGTTTCCCGGCGGGCCCGCCCGTTCCCCGCGCAGAGCATCCCGGTTCCCCGGAGAGGATCCCGGTTCCCGGTGTGGCCGCGCCGCGGCGGAAGCCGGGCGGATCACCCGCGGGTCTTCCGGTCCTTCAGTTCGCGCCGGATGTCCTCGTCGTCCGGAGCGAGCTCCAGCGCGCGGACGAGGTCCGCGACCGCCTCCTCCTCCCGCCCGGCGGCGCGCAGCGCCATCGCGCGGTTGAACAGCAGCGCCGGGTCCGCGCCGGGGTCGAGTGCCCGGGTGAAGTCGGCCACGGCACCTTCCGGGTCACCGCTCTCAAAGGCCAGCATTCCCCGGTTGGCCCAGGCGGCGGTCAGCGTGGGGGCGAGTTCCAGCGCCCGGTCGAAGGCCGCCCGTGCCTTGCCGTGCCGGCCCTCGGCCATCTCGACCTGGCCCAGCGCGCACAACAGGTAGGGGTTGGCCGGATCCAGGGCGAGCCCGGCCTCCGCGTCCGCCCTCGCCCTGCCGTACTCGCCGAACGCCGCGCGTAGCCCCGCCCGGTTGGCCAGGCCGTCCACGAACTCCGGATCCAGCTCCAGCGCGTGGTCCAGGTCGTCGAGCGCACCCCGGTGATCACCCTGGGAGAACCGGATCTCGGCGCGGTTGTAGTAGGGCTCGGGGAAGGGCGGGCCGACCCGCATGGCCGTCTCGTAGTCAGCGATGGCATCGTCCATCCGGCCCAGCCGGTGCAGCAGGTTGCCCCGGTCGATGTAGTAGTCGGGGTAGCCGGGGTCGGCTGCGATCACCGCGTCCAGGTCGCCCAGCGCTTCCTCCGGGCGGCCCATCATCACGGTGAGCTGTGCCCGGTTGGCCAGCAGCACCAGCCGGTGGATCGGGTGCGCGCCGGGCGGCAGATCACGTTCGGCCAGGTCGACGGCCTGCTGGACCAGCTCCAGAGCCTTGCCGGGGTCACCTCGTCGTACCTCCACCAGAGCCCGGCCGTTGAGGTCGAACCCCAGCTTGAACGCCCGCTCATGCGGGTCGGGAAGCAGTGTGGAGATGGCGATCGCCTGGTTCACCCAGGCCAGTGCCGCATCCGGGTCGCGGCGGGCCGGGTCGTGGTGGCGGACCTTGAGCATCCCGGTCGCGTAGGCGGCGGCCGAGTGCACGGCGGGGGAGACGCTCTCGCGCCTGGCCTGGTCGAAGAGCTCTTCGGCCTCCTCCTCCCGGCCCAGCGCGGCCAGCGCGGTCGCGGTGCTGTGGGTGAACCGCCATCGGGTCTCGGGATCGTCCTGCGGGTCGGTGAGCCGCAGGGCCCGCCGGCCGAGATCCACCACGGCGTCGTGGCAGCCCGCGTCCAGGCACCACTGGACCGCGAACCGGAACGCCTCCACCGCCTTGGCCGGGTCACCACCGTGCTCGCGGTGGTAGGGGACCGCGCCGAGCCGCGCGCCGATCGTGCCCTCCCGCTCCAGCGCGTCGGCGCGGGCGTCGTGCTCCTCCTCGCTGAGCGGTTCGTCGGCCGGGGGCCGCTCGTGTGTCACCACGGTCAGCAGTTCCGCGGGGATCCGGCGCCGCAGCACCGCCAGCAGTTCACGGTCGGTCGGGTCGGCCTCGTGCAGGTTCTCCACGACGAGCGTGTGGGGGCCGATGTCGGCCAGATGCTCACGCAGGAACTCGGCCACCCCGTTGGCCAGGCGCAACGTGCGCTTCGGCGCGTGCACCAGGATCCGCTCCGCGCTGGGCAGGTGCGCGGCCACCGACTGGCGCCGGGCGGGGATCGCGTCGTGCATGTCGGGTGCCAGGGCACGCAGCTCGATGTCGTAGCGGGCGACGAGCTCGGGCCGGGCGGCGGGGACGAGCGCGGAGACGAGCGCACCCCCGAGGGTGTACGGCCCGCGCAGGCGCCGGTCCGCGTTCACCGGAGGCAGAAGGGCGGGAGGTGACGGCTCTCCCGTCGGGTGCGGTGCCCGGCTCACCAGACTCCTTTATAGCGACTTAGATGGTATTGCATGATAACTGGCTATGTCGCGTACCCCGGCCGGCGCCCAGCGCCGGGCGCCGGTTCCGGGATTGGCTCAGCCGACGTGCTTGGGGCTGGCGGCGCCGCTGAGCGTGACGGTACCGGGCTTGTGAACAATGACGTGCTTCATTGCCAACCTCTCTCGCGAATAAGAACAAATGGCAAGTATTCGCAGTATTCGCCCTTACTGACAAGATCTAATTATTATCGTGGCCAGATTCGGACATTCCTCTGGACATCTGGTGTGCAGTCGTCTTTGATGCGCGCCACGTGGAGCCGCCCACGCCCACGGCCTCGGCTCCTGCTGAGCGCCGCGCGGAGCCGTTACGGCCTCGGCTCCTACCGCGTCACCCAGCAGGAGCCGGTTACGGCCTCGGCCCCTGCTGAGCGCCGCGCGGAGCCGTTACGGCCTCGGCTCCTGCTGGGTGATGCAGTGGATCCCGCCGCCCAGCGCGAAGATGTCACGGGCGTCCACCGACTCGACGGCCCGGTCGGGGAAGAGCTTCGCGAAGATCTCCGCCGTGGGGGCGTCGCGAGGGTCGTCGAAGGAGCAGAGCAGCGCCAGGCCGTTGGCCAGATAGTGGTTGACGTAGGAGTAGTCGACCAGTTCCCCGCCGACCTCCCGGGTCTGCGGGGCGAGCAACTCCACGACCTCCAGCGCCCGGCCCCTGGCATCGGTGGCGGAACGCAGTATCGCCAGGTTCTCCCGGGTGACCTCGTAATCGGGATGCGACGGATCGGGCTGGACATGGCAGAGCACCAGCCCGGGACGGGCGAAGGAGGCCAGCAGGTCCACGTGCCCGCTGGTCCCGTACGCGCCGTAGTCGGCGGTCAGCCCGCGCGGCAGCCAGATCACCTTCTGCACGCCCAGCTGGGCGTGCAGCTCGGCCTCCACCCGCTCCCTGGTCCATCCGGGGTTGCGTTTCTCGCCGAGCTGCACGGTCTCGGTGACGATCACCGTGCCCTCGCCGTCCACATGGATGCCACCGCCCTCGTTGACCATCTCTGAGCGGAACCTCCGCGCCCCGGCGCGCCGCAGCACCTCCGCGGCGACCAGGTCGTCCTTGGCGTGCGCGTGCCAGCCCCACCCGTTGAAGGTCCAGTCGACCCCGGCCAGCCCGCCCTGCCCGTCCACCAGGAAGGTCGGGCCGTTGTCGCGCATCCAGCAGTCGTCCAGCGGCTGCTGGACCACCTCCACCTGTGGGGAGAGCCACCGGGCCGCCGCCTCGCGTCCGCTTGGATCGACCACCATGGTGACCGGTTCGTAGCGGACGATCGTGTTGGCCACCTCCGACCACGCCCGGTAGGACGCCTCGGCGTCGGCCAGCGCGTAGCCGGCGACCGGCCAGGACATCCAGGTACGGGTGTGCGGGTGCCACTCCGGCGGCATGAAGAACACGGTCGGCGCTCCTTGGGGAGGTGGGAAAGGGGATCGGGGCCGGGAGGTCAAAGGAAGTAGAGGCGGTTGAGCGACACCGAGTCGGCGGGAGAGGAGCGCACGGGCTCGCCGTCCAGGGTGACCCGGCCGAGCGCGTCCACCTCGACTGACCCGAGCCGCCCGTTGCGCACCATGTTCGCGGGACCGATGCCCCGCGTCCCGCGCACGGCGACGCGCCGCCGCCGGGTCGTCATGCGGTCATCGCCCGCCTGTACGGCGGCCCCGCTGACGAAGGCCACCGACAGGTCCGCCGGGGTCGCTCCGTACGCACCGAACTGCGGGCCCAGCACCAGCGGCTCGCAGGTGTCGGTGGAGGCGTTCGGATCGCCGGTCACCCCGTACGCGGGGAAGCCGGCCTTCAGCACGAGCTGGGGTTTGGCGCCGAAGTGGTCGGGCCGCCACAGCACGATGTCGGCCAGCTTGCCCGGCTCCAGCGAGCCGATCTCGTGGGCCAGCCCGTGCGCGACGGCCGGGTTGATCGTCAGCTTGGCCAGGTAGCGCAGCACCCGCTCGTTGTCGGAGTCGTCCGCCGCACCCAGTTCGGTCTTCATCTTCCCGGCCATCGCGAACGTACGCCGTACCGTCTCACCGGCCCGGCCCATGCCCTGCGCGTCGGAGGAGGTGATGCCGATCACTCCCAGGTCGTGCAGCACGTCCTCGGCGCCCATCGTGCCCGCACGGATCCGGTCTCTGGCCAGCGCGGCGTCGCCGGGCAATTCGGGCCGCAGACCGTGCGCCGAGATGATCATCCCGTGGTGCTCGGCGACGGCGTCGCGGCCGAAGGGCAGTGTGGGGTTGGTGGACGACCCGATGACGTTGGGCACCCCGGCGAGCCGGAGCACGTTCGGCACGTGGCCGCCGCCGCACCCCTCGATGTGGAAGGCGTGGATCGTGCGACCGGCCAGGACGGCGAGGGTGTCCTCGACCGACAGGCACTCGTTCAGCCCGTCGGTGTGCAGGGCGACCTGCACGTCGTGGTCTTCGGCCACCCGGAGCGCGGTGTCCAGCGCGCGGGTGTGCGCTCCCATGTCCTCGTGCACCTTGAACCCGCTGGCGCCGCCCTCGGCCAGCGCCTCGACCAGGGGCGTCGGATCCGAGGACGAGCCGCGCGCCAGGAACCCGATGTTCACCGGCCAGGCGTCGAAGGCGTTGAACGCGTGCCGCAGTGCCCACGGCGAGTTCACCCCGACCCCCCAGACCGGCCCGAACTCCTGTCCGATGATCGTGGTGACGCCGGAGGCGAGCGAGGCCTCCATGATGCGCGGGCTCAGCAGGTGCACGTGGGTGTCGATCGCACCGGCGGTGGCGATGAGCCCCTCGCCGGAGACGATCGTCGTCCCGGTGCCGGTCACCACGCCCACGCCGTCGAGCGTGTCGGGGTTTCCGGCCCGCCCCACGGCGTGGATGCGTCCTTCGCGGACGCCGATCGACGCGGTCCGCACCCCCAGGATCGGGTCGAGGATCAGCACGTTGCTGATGACCAGGTCACATGTCTCCGCGACCGAGGCCGCCTTCAGATGAAGGCCGTCCCTGGCGGTCTTGCCGAATCCGGCCAGGAACTCCTCACCCGGCTTCTGTGAGTCGTGTTCCACCACGACCACCAGGCCCGAGTCGCCGAGCCTGACCCGGTCTCCCCGGCGCGGCCCGTAGACGCTCATCGCCCACCCGCCGTGCGCTCGCCGTCCGTCGCGGCGGAGGGGGCCTCGCTGCCGAGATAACCGCAGGCCCGTGCCTTCTCCATGGCGCGTTCGAAGGCCCCGGGGGCGTCCAGCGGGCCGTCGACCAGGCCGGCGAACCCGATCGCCACCCGTGCCCCGCCGATCGGGACCAGTGGCGCGGTGCGGCTCTCACCCGGGTCGAAGCGCAGGGTGGAACCGGCGGGGATGGCCAGTCGGCGGCCGTAACCCGTCGCCCGGTCGAAGCGGAGGCGTGGGTTGACCTCGAAGAAGTGGAAGTGCGAGGTGACGCTGATCGGCACGGTCGCGGTGTTGAGCACCTCGACCTCGACGACGTCCTCCCCCACCGGGGGTCGTGGCGCCTCGATCACCGCACCCGGGCCCTCGTCCCCGAGCGAGCCGCCACCGAACGGGTCGGTGACGACCGCCAGCCGGGTGCCGTCGTCGAAGACCGCCTCGACCATCACCTCGGTGACGACGTCGGCCACCCCGGGCAGCACGTCGCCGGGGCCGAGCACACTCCGGCCCGCCGCGATCGCCTCGGCGAGTCTGGCCCCGTCACGGGCCGCCTCACAGACCGTGTCGGCGATCAGGGCGGTGGCCTCGGGGACGTTCAGGCGCACCCCCCGCTCCCTTCTGGTGCGCGCCAGCTCCGCCGCCGTGAACAGCAGCAGCCGGTCGCGCTCCGTCGGTGTCAGCCGCACGGTCGCCTCCTTGAGCGTTTAGAACAGGTTTCGAGATTAGATCAGCATTCTAAACCGATACGGTAGGGGCCATGACTGCGAAGCTGGAGCGCCCCGACGTACGGGCACATGTGCTGCGCGCGGCGTTGCAGGCGGTCGACGAGGTGGGCCCCGACCGCCTGCGCGTGCGCGACATCGCCGAGCGGGCCGGAATGAGCAGCGGGCACGTCATGTACTACTTCGGCAAGCGTGACCGCATCCTTGTCTCGACGCTCCTGCTCAGCGAGGACGAACTGGCCGAGCGCCTGGTCACGGAGCTCGCGGCCGCGGGCGGCCCGGCGGAGGCGGTCGCCCGCCTGGTGGAGCTCTACCTGCCCGGCGGCCCTGGGGACGTCCGTTGGCGGCTCTGGGCCCAGGTCATCGCCCGTCCTCCGCAGGATGAGGAGACGCTGGCCAGGATCGCCGGGTTCACCGAGGCATGGGCACGCGAGCTTGCTGCGATCGTGGTCCGCGGGATGGGCGAGGGAGTGTTCCGCCCGGTCGACGACCCCGCCGGCCTCGCGATCCGGATGTGCCGGATCATGGACAGCCTCGCGGGGGACGTCCTGCTCGGATTGCCCGGCCGGGGCCCGGAATGGGCTCGTGACCAGGCCATGCGGGCCGTCCACCGCGAGTTGCTGCCCTGACCGGGCCGGGCCGCGCGGCCACCCGGCGGGAGGGGCTGTGGGGTCCGGCCGTGTGAGCTGCCCCGGCGGGAGGGGCCGCGGGACCGGGCCGCGCGGTCACCCGGCGGGAGGGGCCGCGACGGTCCGCCGAGGGTGCGAGCGACGCCCGCGACCAGTGGAGGACGTGGGGCTCGGCCGGACGGTCGTGGAGCAGAGGCCGTCACCCGGCACCGGGGAGACCCCGCAGAGGCCCGTGCGGGCACCGGGGGGACCCCGCGGAGGCCCGTGCGGGCGTCCGCGGGGTGAACCGCGGAATGGGTGATGCGGAGCCGGCGCATCAGTGCGCGTGAGCCGGTTCCCGCTCGGCGATGGGGGCCACGGATGCCGGGGGCACCCTCCGGAAGCGGTCTTTGACGCCCTCGACGATCGTGTAGAGGGTGGGGAGCAGGATCAGCGTCAGCAGCGTGGAGCTGGTCAGACCACCGATGACGACCACGGCCAGGGGCTTGGACAGGAAACCGCCCTCCCCGGTCAGGCCGGTGGCCATCGGCGTCAACGCGAGGATGGTCGCGAGTGCGGTCATGATGACCGGGCGGACCCGGTGCCGACCGCCCTCGACGACCGCCTCGCGGGCGCTCATGCCCTGCTCACGGTACTGGCGGACGAGATCGAGCAGCACGATCGCGTTGGTGACCACGATGCCCACCAGCATCAGCATGCCGATCAGGCCGGACAGGCCCAGCGGGGTTCCGGTGGCGACCAGCAGGCCAAGGGCACCGGTCGCCGCGAACGGGACGGACACCAGCAGCATGAGCGGGTGTGCCAGGCTCCGGAACGTCGCCACCATGATCAAATAGACGATCAGGATCGCCGCTCCCAGGGCCACGAACAGGCTGTTGAACGAGCTGGCCTGCTGCTGGCTGACCCCGCCGATCTCGGCGGCGGCACCGGCGGGCAGCGCCAGTGTGCCGAGGCGCTTCTCGAGCGCGCCGCTCGCCGTGCCCAGGTCCTCGCCGGTGAACTTGGCGCTCACCGTGGTGGCGCGTTCCCCGTCGATCCGGCTCAACCTGGTGGGGGCCGTCACGGTCTTGACCGTCGCCACGTCGTCCAGCGTGACGGTCCGGCCCATGGGGGTGGGGATCCGCAGGTCTCGTAGCGCTGCCAGGTCGTCCGCCGGGGCGTCGACCCGCAGGGACATCTCCCGCTCCTCGCTGTCGAGGGTGATGTCGGCGACCCGCTCGCCCTGCGTCACCCGGGCCACCGCCTGGATGATCTGTCGCTCGTTGAGCCCATGTGCGACGGCGGCCTTGCTGTCGATCCGCACGGAGATCTGCCGTGACGTGCCCGTGACACCGGACTTCACCTCCGAGGTGCCCGGAACCTGCCGCATGGCGTCGGCGACCAGCTCCGCCGCGCGCGCCAGCGTGGTGTCGTCCGGCGCGGAGACGGTGACCGCCAGGTCGTCGCCCAGGCCGCCCTGGTCACCCTGGACGCTCACCCTGCCGAGCTCCGGATCGGACGTGGTCAGCTCGGTGACGCGGACACGGACGGTCTCGCGCAGCCTCTTGACGTCGGTGTCGTCCTTCGCGGTGAGCGAGAACGTCGCCACCTGCCGTGCCCCGCCCGTGTCGGTGTTGTCGGGACCGACGGTGACCTGGTACGACTCCAGGCCGGGGGTGTCTTCCAGAACCTTCTCCACTGCCCGGGCCGCCTGGTCGGCTCCCTCCAGGCTGACGCCAGAGGCCAGCTCCTGGCGCACCTGGAAGGTGTTCTGCCCGGAGTCGCCGATGAAGTCGGTCTTCAGCTGGCCGACCAGGCCTCCGGTGAGCGCGAAGATCGCGATGGCGGCCAGCAGGGTGACCCAGCGTCGCCGTACGGCGAACCGGATGACCGGGACGTACAGGCGCTGGAGCAGTCCGTTGCGCTCCTTGGCCTCGGCTGCCTCGCGGGTCACCGCGTTCTTGGGCGCCTTGAGGAACCAGTAGGCGAGGACGGGGATCACGGTCAGCGAGACGAGCAGCGAGGCCATCAGCGCGATGCTGACGGTCAGCGCGAACGCCGAGAACAGGGTTCCGGTGATACCGCCGGTGAACGCGATGGGCAGGAAGACGGCCACCGTCGTCAGTGTGGAGGCGGTGACCGCCCCCGCCACTTCACGGGTGCCCGTGGTGACCGCGCGGAGCTTGTCCTCCCCGTAGTCGAGGTGACGCTTGATGTTCTCGATGACCACGATCGAGTCGTCGACGACCCGCCCGATGGCGATGGTCAGCGCACCGAGGGTCAGCATGTTGAGCGTGAAGCCGTTGGCCCACAGGCCGATGAGCGCGACCACCAGCGACAGCGGGATCGAGATGACCGTCACGACGGTGGAACGGAAGGAGAACAGGAAGACCAGGATCACCAGGGCGGCGAAGCCCAGCCCGAGCAGGCCCTCAGTGGTCAGGTCGCCGATGGACTGCTGGATGAACTCGGACTGGTCGAACGCGACGGTCAGTGTGGAGCCGGCACCCAGGGCCCGGGTGAGGCCGGGCAGCCGCTTCTTGACCTCCTCGGCGATGGCCACGGTGTTGCCGTCGGGTTTGGCCATGATCGCCAGACTGAGGCTGGGCCTGCCGTCGGTGCGGGTCAGCGACTCCGCGCGCTCCTCGACCACGCGGACGTCGGCGACATCGTCCAGCTTCACCCTCGGTGCCAGGTAGAGGCCGCGTACGTCGGCGAGCGAGTCGAAGTTCTCACCTATCTGGAGGGCGAGCGACTCGGTGTCGGTGGTCAGGGTGCCGGCGGGCACGACGGTGCCGCCGGAACCGAGCGCGACGGCGACCGCGTCGGCGGTGAGGCCGCGCTTGTTGAGCTCGCGCTGGTCGAGAAGGACCTCCACGGTCTCCGGCTGCCCGCCGCCGACCAGCACCCGGCTCACGCCGTCGATCGAACCCAGCTCGCCGGGCGCGAGATCCTTCAGCCGCCGTGCCAGCCGGCGCTCGTCGTCACCGGAGACCGCCAGGCTCATGACCGGGAACTCCGTCGAGGTGCCCGGGGCGACCTGCGGGGTGACGCGGTCGGGGAGCTGCGACTGGATCCGGCCGACGCGCTGCTGGAGGTCCTGGATGGCCTCGTCGACGTCGGTGCCGTGTTCGTACTCGATCAGGACGCTCGACAGGCCGCCGCTGGAGAAGGAGGTGACCTTCTGTTGACCGGCGCCGCCCTTGACGGCCTCCTCGATCTTCTCGGTGACGGCGCGTTCGACGATCTGTGGGGCGGCGCCGGGATAGACCGCGGTCACGCCCACCGTGGGCACGCTGAATGAGGGAAGCAACTCCTGCTTCAACGACATCGTGGCGATCGCGCCGAATATCAGCACCGCAAGCGACAGCAGGGCGACCAGTGCCCTGTTGGCGAGACTTATCCGGGTGAGAGCGTTCAATGGAATCCCCTCGGGAACGGTTGTCACCCCCTACCGTTCAGCTTCGGCACCGCCCCTCGATAGCGGCCAAGGTTGCGGCCCGAACCGACGAAAGTTGCACCGGCATCCGCTTTAGTTGACTGTTGCGACCCGGCGCTGGCTCCGTATGGGGGCAGTGGATAGCGTCGTCGCGTGAAGTGGAAGCCGAACCGGGCGGTCGTGGGTGATGTGGTGCTGGCGCTCGTCGTCGGCTGCGTGGGCGCGTGGTCCGGGCTGGTCGAGCCCGGCGGGCACGAGCCGCCGCTGTCACCGGCTGCCTGGGCGAACGGCGCCGCGCAGCTCGTCGCGGGCCTGGCCCTGGTCGCCCGGCGGCGCGCGCCGGCCGCGGTGGTGACATTGTGCGTCGTGCTGTGCGCGTTCGCGGCCACGCTCGCGGGCCCCTTCGCCGCCTACGCGGTGGGCCGCCACGGCCGGGGGCGTGCCCGCGACTGGAACCCGGTCATCGTCCTGGCGCTGCTCTTCGCCCGTCCGTGGACCCTGCGGCTTCCGCCGGTCGAGATCGTGTTCAACACGCTGACCACGTCGCTGCTGGTGCTCGCCCCGGCGCTGCTCGGCATGTGGCTGGCCTACCGGCGGCGGCTGATCCAGGCCCTGGCCGACCGGGCGGAGCGCGCCGAACGAGAACGGGAACTCATGGCGGAGCAGGCCAGGTCCGAAGAGCGGGCCCGGCTCGCCGGGGAGATGCACGACGTCATCACCCACCGGGTCAGCCTCATGGTGCTGCGGGCCGGCGCGCTGCGGACGATCGCCCACGACGAGGTGGTCCGCGAGGCGGCGGAGGAACTGCGCCAGGTCGGATGCCAGGCGCTGGAGGAGCTGCGTGACCTGGTCGGCGTGCTGCGCTCCGAGGAGACGTTCGGCTCGGCCCGCACCGCCGAACCTGTCGTGCTCGACCTGTCCGCCCTGGTCGAGGAGTCCAGGGCCGCCGGCATCGAGATCGACCTCACCGTGGTCGGTGTGCCCCATCCGGCGCCGCCCGTCGTGGCGCGGACGGCCTACCGGGTCGTGCAGGAGGCGCTGACCAACGTCCACAAGCACGCGCCGGGGGCCGCGGTCACCGTCCGGGTCGGCCACACCGGAGACCTGATCCGTCTCGCCGTGCGCAACGGCCCGGCCGGTGGTCCGGCGGGGATCACCCTGGGTGAGGGCGGCACCGGTCTCAGTGGGTTGCGCCAGCGCGTGGAGCTGGTCCACGGCTCTCTGCACGCGGGCCCCGCGGACGACGGAGGCTTCGAGGTCGAGGCGTCGTTGCCGATTCCCCCGGCCGTCTCCACGACGCGGGCGGTCTCCACGACGCGGGCGGTTCCCACGACGCGGGCGGTTCCCACGGCGTCCGCGGCTCCTGGCTCGGCGGACGCTCCCGTGACCCATGGTGTTCCGATCCCACCGGTCGTCTCCGCCGCCTGTGATGTCCTCGGCGCACCGGTCGGCCCCGCCGGAGAGGCGGTCCCGCAAGGAAGGCGGGGGCCGCGATGATCCGGGTGCTGATCGTCGACGACGAGCGGATGGTCTGTACCCAGCTGCGGACGATCCTGTCGGCGGCCGACGACCTCATGATCGTCGGTGAGGCCTACGACGGTGCCGAGGCGGTCGAATGCGTGATCCGCCACCGCCCGCACGTGGTGCTGATGGACCTGCACATGCCCGGCGTCGACGGGCTGGCCGCGATCGAGCACATCGCCCGTTTCCCCGCGCCGCCGAAGGTGGTGGTGCTCACCACCTTCGACCGCGACGGTTACGTGCTGCGGGCCATGACCCTGGGGGCCGCGGGGTTCCTGCTCAAGGACACCCCGCCGGAGGATCTGATCGGGCTGGTGCGCGTGGCGGCGGACGGCCACACCGTGCTCTCCCCGGCGGCCACCCGGAGGCTGCTGTCGGCCTCCGCCGGCCGCGACGCCGCCAGGGAGGAGGCGCTGGCCCGGATCGGCGAGCTCACCGACCGCGAGATGGAGGTGCTCGCCTGCCTCGGAAAAGGACTCTCCAACGCCCAGATCGCCCGCAGGCTCTTCCTCTCGGAGGCCACCGTCAAGAGTTACGTCTCCCGCATGCTGGTCAAGCTCGGCCTGTCCAACCGTACCCAGGCGGGTCTGCTCGCCTCGGATGCCGGAATCACCGCGACGGCCGAGGCGAACTGACCGGCTCCGGCGCGCGACCCGCGGGGAGCGCCGGAGGTGGCGCCTCCCGGATGTCAGGGGGCGACCCGCAGGACCAGCTTGCCCTGGGTGCGTCCTGTGGCGATCCGCTCGTGCGCGTCCGCTGCCCGCTCCAAGGGGAACACCTCCTCCACCTCGATCGAGACCTTCCCCGCGTCGATCAGCTCGGCGATCCGGGTCAGCGCGGCGCCGTCCGGCTCCACCAGGAACGGACGGGCACGCAAGCCCCTGTTCTCGGCCTCGCGGGTCAGCTCAGGGGAGACACCGGAGGGCACCGCGACGAGCAGACCGCCGGGGCGGAGTGTGCCGAGCGACCGGGTGCTGGTCGTGTCGTGCTCGTCGCCGACCAGGTCGATGACCACGTCCACGTCGCGCACCGCGTCCTCGAAGCGGGTGGCCGTGTAGTCGACCAGTTCGTCGGCGCCCAGGCCGCGCAGCCAGTCGTGTTTGCCGGCCCGGGCGGTGCCGATCACGTACGCACCCAGGTGCTTGGCCATCTGCACGGCCAGGTGCCCGACGCCGCCCGCGGCGGCGTGGACGAGCACACGCTGCCCGGCCCGCACCTCGGCGGCGTCCACCAGGCTCTGCCAGGCGGTGAGCGCGGCCAGCGGCACGGCGGCGGCCTGGTCGTGGCCGAGGGAACGCGGCTTGCGCGCGAACTGCCGTGAGGGTGCGGTGACGTACTCGGCGTAGGCGCCGGCCTGGCGGGGGAACCACGGCATGCCGTACACCTCGTCCCCCACGTGCAGGGTATGCACTCCGAAGCCGACCTCCTCGACGACGCCCGAGACGTCCCAGCCGAGGACGAAGGGCGGTTCGCCCAGGACTCCGGCCATGCCCGCCCCCGTCCTGGTCTTGACGTCGACCGGATTCACTCCGGCGGAGACAACGCGGACCAGCACCTCGGTGGGCAGCGGTTCCGGTCGTTCCACCTGCACGGGACGCAGCACCTCGGGCCCGCCGAAGGTGTCCTGGCTGATCGCACGCATGAGGGTCACGATGCTTCTCCTTGATCATCGCACCGGTTGCGTAAGGTGCACCGGTTGCCGGAAAACGTCGTTCGGGCTGGACAACTACGACGCGCCGGTCAATCAGCCGATGTTCACCGACGGCGTATCGGATGTCGTCGACGACGTGGCGACGCTACCGCGCGGTGGCCGGCGGCCTCCGAGGGTTTGGTGGAACCGGTGGGCTTCCCCATACGTGGGCTTTCCCGTACGGGCGAGTCTGGCCGCGCCGGGGCTTTCCCCTACGGGTGAGTCTGGGTGTGCGGGGGCTTTCCCTTACGGATGAGCCTGGCCGCGCCGGGGTGTTCCCTCCGCTGAGTCTGCCCGTGCCGGGGCGTTCCCTCCGCGCCGGCGGTGGAATCATGGGGGCATGGTGGAGCCGAGAAGCCGTTGGGCGGACATCACGGGTGGCGACGCGGGGGAGCGGTACGCGGCGAGGTTCGCCGCGCTGGCCGAGTCCGGAGCGGACGTCCACGGCGAGGCGCGGTTGTGCGCGGAGTTGGTGCCTCCGGGTTCCCGGGTGCTGGACGCCGGCTGCGGGACGGGCCGGGTGGCCATCCGGCTGGCCGAGCTGGGCTACGACTGCGTGGGCGTCGATCTCGACGAGTCCATGCTCCGGGTCGCCCGGCGGGCCGCGCCACGGCTTCTCTGGATCCTGGCCGACCTCGGGGCCCTCGACCTCAGCCTCTTCGGCTCCGGAGCCTCCCCGACCGTCCTCGACCCCGAGGCCCCAGTCCCCGGCCCAGTCCCAGCCCCAGGCCCAGTCCCTGGCCCCGGCTCAGTCCCCGGCCCCGGTGTCCGTTCCGCCGCCGTCTCCGATTCCGGCGCTCCGGGCCTCATCCCCGGCTCCGCTGTCCCCGGCTCAGGTGACTTTAGCTCCGGTGATTCCGGCCCGGCGGGCGTCAGGCCGTTCGACCTGGTCGTCGCCGCGGGCAACGTCATCCCGCTGCTCGCTCCGGGCACCGAGGCGCGGGCCGTCGCGGGCCTGGCCGCCCTGCTGCGGCCCGGCGGGCTGCTGGTCAGCGGGTTCGGGCTGGACGCCGCGCACCTTCCGCTCGCCTCTGCCCCGGTGGGGCTGGCCGACTACGACGCCTGGTGCGAGGCCGCAGGACTGACGCCGCTGCGCCGCCTCGCGACATGGGAAGGTGCCCCCTACGATGGGGGCGGGTACGCGGTCAGCATTCATCTGCGGGCCGCTGCCGGAGAGCTCTCCAAGAAATAGTAATTTCATCCCATGCGACTGGGCGTTCTTGATATCGGTTCCAACACGGTGCACCTGTTGGTGATGGATGCACACCGGGGGGCCCGGCCGCTACCGGCGTACTCCCACAAGGTGGAGCTGAGGCTCGCCGAGCACATGGAGGACGGTGAGCGGCTCTCGGCGCAGGGGGCGGCGCGGCTGCGCGAGACCGTCGAGGAGGCTCTGCGAATCGCCGAGGACAAGGGCGTCGAGGATCTGATGGCCTTCGCCACCTCCGCGATCAGGGAGGCGGTGAACGGTGAGGAGGTGCTCGCCCGCCTGCAGGTCGACACCGGCGTCGGGATCGAGGTGCTCTCCGGGCAGGACGAGGCGCGGCTGACGTTCCTGGCCGTGCGGCGGTGGTTCGGATGGTCGTCCGGACGGCTGCTGGTGCTCGACATCGGCGGCGGCTCGCTGGAGATCGCCTCGGGCATCGACGAGCAGCCGGACGTGGCGGTGTCGCTGCCGCTGGGGGCCGGTCGCCTCACCCGCGGCCGGTTCACCGCCGACCCCCCGCCCGCCGAGGAGGTCAGGACGTTGCGCAAGCACGTACGGGCGGAGATCGCCCGCACCGTGGGTGCCGTGTTGCGGTACGGGCAGGCGGATCACGCCGTGGCGACGTCCAAGACGTTCAAGCAGCTGGCGAGGATCGCCGGTGCCGCTCCCACGATCGAGGGGCCGAACACGCGCCGGGTGCTCCGGCACGCGGACCTGGTCGGCTGGAC
The DNA here is from genome assembly GCF_014204985.1 of Streptosporangium becharense. Classification (NCBI taxonomy): domain Bacteria; kingdom Bacillati; phylum Actinomycetota; class Actinomycetes; order Streptosporangiales; family Streptosporangiaceae; genus Streptosporangium; species Streptosporangium becharense. Next base: position 6,658,871 of record NZ_JACHMP010000001.1, read on the forward strand.
CGGCCGGCTGGCCACGATGGGCGTCCGGGAGCGGGCCGCGCTGCCCGGCGTCTCGGAGGGGAGGGCTCCCCAGCTGCCGGCCGGGGCGATCGTCGCCGACGCCACGATGGACCTGTTCGGCGTGGCGGAGCTGGAGGTGTGCCCGTGGGCGCTGCGCGAGGGCGTCATCCTGCGTCGGCTGGACGCGATGCCCGAACGGTGAAGTTTACCGAACCTTGAATCGGTAAGAGCGCATTGTTATGACAAGCGCTCAGCTGGAAGGCGCCGCGCGCAGAGCGGCGAACAGTCAGATACTGGACAGGCTCGCCCGCCTCGGCATGGCCTGCCGCGGAGTCCTCTACGGACTGACCGGGTTCCTGGCCCTGCAGATCGCCTTCGGTGGTGGGAGCGAGGGCAAGGAGGCCGACAAGACCGGCGCGATCGAGATGGTCGCCGAGCAGCCCTTCGGCACCGTGCTGCTCTGGCTCATGGTCGTCGGCTTCACCGCGCTGGCCCTGTGGCAGCTATCGGAGGCCGTGATCGGCCGGGGCCGGACGAAGGACCGGGTCGAGTCGGCGGCACGCACCGTGGTGTACGGGCTGATCGTGGCCACCCTGCTCAGCCTGCTGCTGCGCGGCGACTCGGGCGGCTCGACCGACGAGCACTCCAAGGACCTCACGGCGATGCTGATGGACCTACCCGCCGGCCAGCTCCTCGTGGGCCTGGTCGGGCTGGGCCTGGTCGGGCTCGGGGCCTACTGGATCCACAAGGGGTGGAAGAAGAGGTTCCTGCAGGACCTGCAGACCGGTCAGATGCCCCCGCGAGCGCGGGACCTGGCCGAGAAACTGGGAATGGCGGGTTACCTCGCGCGTGGAGTGATCGCCGCAGTGGCCGGAGTCTTCGTCGTCCAGGCCGCGCTGACCTACGAGCCCGACCGGGCCAAGGGCATCGACTCGACGCTGCGCTCGCTGGCGGACACCCCGGCAGGGCCGTGGCTGCTCGGCGTCGTCGCGATCGGCCTGCTCCTCTTCGCGGGCTACTGTTTCTTCGAGGCCCGCTGGCACCGGATGTGACAGATAGGGATATAAGGGACGGCAGGTGCGGTAATGCACATTGGGGCTATTATGGCAAGACCCACCTGCCTGCCCTATAAGTGACGTTATTCATACTTTTCCGTGACATCTTCTTCGGTGAGCCGAGCGTCTTTTCAGACGCACGGCAGCATCGGAGGGGGCGGCGTATGGAGTCATCGGAGTACGGCGACGGGGAATGGGCGCTCCGCCTGGCGGGTGCCCCGGACCAGGTGGCCAGAGCCCGCCGTCTGATCTCGATGACCCTCGGTCGCGACCACCCCCTCCACGACGACTGCGTCCTGTTGACCAGTGAGATCGCCACCAACGCGGTCGTCCACTCCCGTTCGGGGGACGGCGGGGTCTTCACCGTCACCGTGGTCTGCTCCGCGCGGAGCGTGCGGGTGTGCGTCCAGGACGAGGGCTCGCCGCAGGTCCCGTGCGTCTGCCACACCGACCCGGACGCGACGGGCGGTCGCGGCCTGCCCCTGCTGGAGGCGCTGTCCCACCGCTGGGGGCTGGTCAGGGAGGGGGGCTCCAACCGGGTCTGGTTCGAACTCGTGCTGGAACCGGCCGTCGTCCGCACGCCCAGGCTGGCGGGCGTCAGGTGACGTCCTCCGCCATCCGCAGAACGCGGCCGCCAGGACGCAGCCATCCGCAGGACACGGCCCCATTGATCTCCGCAGCCCGGAGCCCGGCCTCTCGGAGCCCGGCCTCCCGGCGACCGGCGTGAGTCATCCGTCCGCCGCGCCTCACGCCTGCGGGCCCGCCCGCTCCGCGACGCCCAGGGCCCAGTCCAGGGTCCGCTCCTCGACGAACTCCCTGCCGTTCTCGGCGCCGACGATGAGCGCGGCGAGTTGCGGGAGGACCTGGGGCCACGCGGCCAGGCCGATGACCCCGAAAAGCACGGAGGCGGCCTGATCGCGGGGCATCCCCAGACGCCGGCCGAACTGCTCGACCTTCTCCCGGTACCTGGCCGCGCGTGCCGAGGCCGGATCGGCCGGGCAGGCGTTCTCCAGTGCCTCCCACTGCAGCAGGCGCAGGAATTCGGGATGGTCGCGATGGTAGCGGGAGACCTGCCCGACGTACTCGCGGAGCAGAGCGCCGGTCTCGCCCTGCTCACCGTCGGGCAGGGTGACGATGGCCAGGAGATCGTCAAGGGCGTCGTCGACGACCGCCGCGAACAATCCGTCCTTGTTGCCGAAGTGGCCGTAGATGCGTTGCTTGTTCACGCCGGCGGCGGCGGCGATCCGATCCACCCGGGCTCCCGCGAGGCCATGGGCGGCGAATTCACCGCGGGCGGCGTCCAGCAACGCACGCCTGGTGGATCGGGGACCTGGCATGCCGACGAGTCTAGGAGCCGGCCCCCACCCGGGCAACCAACCGGATGGTTGTCAACCAACTAGATGGTTGGTACGGTCCGGGCATGCCCCCAGCCTCCTCACCGGTGGACACCTCCTCCCCGGCGATCCCCTCGACCGGGGAGTCCGTCCCGTTCGGACGCACCACCGTGGCTCTCGCGTTCACCGCCCTGGGGCTGCTGACCCAGCTGTACGGTGTGATCCCCCTGCTCGGTCACATCGGGACCACCCTGTCGGTCTCCCCGAGTTCGGCGGCATCGGTCCAGAGCGTGTTCGGGTTCGCGTACTCGGTGGGCTTCATCCTGTGGGGCGTGGTGGTGGACCGGCTCGGTGCCCGGCGGGTGATGCTCTCCGGGCTGGCGCTGCTGATCCCGGTGACCTTCGCCGCGGGGCTCGCACCGACCCTGACCTGGGTGCTGGTCGCCCGCGCCGCGCAGGGGCTGCTCTCGGCTGCGTTCGCGCCGGCGGCGTTCTCCTACCTCGGCAGCCGCGTCGAACCCGGCAGGCGGGGCCTGGCCATGACGGTCCTGACCAGCTCCTTCCTCGCCGCGGCGGTGATCGGGCAGGTGTTCGCCCAGGCGGTCGGCGTCTGGCAGGGATGGCGCTGGTTCTTCTTCACGAGTGCCGGTTTCCTCGCCGCCGCCGTCATCGCCACAGCCCTCGTCCTCAGAAGGGATCCGCCCGTCGCCCCCGCGCCGGGCAACCCCTTTGCCCCGCTGGGCCGGCTCGTGACACGCCGGCGCTTGCTGGCCTTCCTTCTCGCGACACCCGCCGTCCTCGGCCCGTTCGTGGGCCTGTACACGGGTATCCAGCTTTCCGGCCTCATCCCGCAGGACGCGCTGCTGGCGCTGCGGGCCAGCGCGCTGCCCGCCCTGATCGCGGCGCCGTTCGCGAACCGGTTCCTCTCGAGGGTCCCGCCGGCCCGCCGCCTGCTCGCCGCGTTCACGGTCGCCGCCGTGGCCGGTGCCGCGCTCGCCGTCCTGCCCGGATCGGTGTGGACGGTGGGCGTCTGCATGTTCGCCGTCGCGCTCACGGTCTCGGTCGCGGCTCCGGCGATGATCGAGGTCGTCATGCCGCTGGCGCTGCCCCATCGCGGGGCGGGAACCGCGCTCTACACGTTCACCCTGTTCGCCGGGGCGAGCGTCGCCCCGCAGCTCGTCGGCTCCCTGGAGCTCGGTCTGAGCCGGACGGCGCTCGTCTCCGCGGCCGTGTTCGCCGCCGCGGGGGCGATCGTCGCCGTCGTGTCGCGCACCCGCCCGCCGGCGGCCCGCCGGCGGGTTCGGCCGCCGGCGGGCGGGGCGGTCAGCCGATGACCTCGATCTCGAAGACGCGGGCGACGTCGAGGGCGTTGCCGGAGGGGTCGGTGATGAGCAGCCGCACCTGGTCGGCCTGGACGTCACCGGCGTCCACGGTCACCGTGCCGGAGGTGTTGCCCGTGACGCGGCCGATCTCCTGCCACTGGCCGTCGACGCGGGCCTCGACGGTGAAGTCGCGCAGCACGTCGGTGCCCGGGACGGGTGCGCGGGTGTAGCCGGTCTGCACCCGGACCCGGTCGATCGCGGCCGGAGAGCCGAGGTCCACGGTGATCGTCGGCGCCGTGTCGCCCTGGGCGGAGATCCACCGGCTGGCGTCGGTGCAGAGGCCGTCGACAGCCTTGTCGCCGCCGGTGTCGGCGCGCAGGGCGGAGGAGACCGTCACCTGGGCACCGAGTGCGAGGTTCGTGCCGGTCGGGTCGCCGCCCAACAGCTCCTGGGTGATCTGCGGGAACGTCTTCCCGGTGACGGGGCCGCCGGCTCGGGGCACCGACGCGTGCCAGAGTCCGCCCCGGCCGCCGTCGGCCAGCGGCGCGGTCACATAGAGCACGTCGGTCCCGCTCGGGTGCGGCAGGGCACGCAGCCGCTGCAGGTCGCGCTGGGGGTCGCCCACGGTCGTGAACCGCCACGGGCCTCCGGAGGCCGCCCGCTCGGCCACCACCACCTGGCTGCGGACACCGCCGCACCCGGTCGCCTGGGCGACGAAGTAGATGCGGGTCTTACCGGCGGAGTGGGTGGCGTCGATCGCCGCCGACGTCTCGACGGCGGGGCCCGCCTCGGTCCGGTCGGCGACGGTCTCGCGGGTCCACGCCGAGCCGTTCCAGGTGGCGTAGCGCACGTCGAACCCGGCGAAGTTGCCGCCGCCGGTCGCCGGACGATAGCGGTAGGCGATGCCGTGCAGCCGGTTCCCCTTCAGGGCGATCTTCGCGGTCTGCATCGCCGGGCTCTCCGAGGTGATGGTCTCGCCTTCGGCGTAGGGCTGGTAGACCACCGGCTCACCCGCGTCGGGCGTCACGGGCACGGTGCGCTCGGTGCCGCTCACGTCACGGAAGGAGCCGTCGGCCGGGTTGTAGACCAGGTAGGAGCCCAGGTGACGCAGGGCACTGGCCGGCCACGGGCCCCACTCCCACAGGATGTGCACCCGGCCGCGCGGGTCCACCTTCAGGTCGTCGGGGTAGAAGGAGTGCCCGTTCGCCGAGGCGATCACCGCGACCCGGCTCCAGGCGTGCGTGGCGGTGTCGAAGCGGTACAGCCGGCCGCTGCGCCTGCCCAGGGTGTCCTGGTCGGTGCGGACCATCACGTAGGCGTCGCCGTCGCCGCCGCGCACGGTGACTGGGTAGGTGAAGCGCGACTCGCCGTCGGGCATGTCCGCGGAGGCGTCCACCAGGGAGGTCACGTCACCGGCCCGGGTCGTGCGGTAATAGCGCCAGGGGTGGTTGTGCATGGAGACGAAGGCGTGGATGTGGCCCTCGCCGTCCACCACGATGGACGGCTGGTTGTGCCCGACGTCGTCACCGTAGGCGACGCACGCCCCGGCGGCGGTCCGCAGGCAGCCGCTGGTCCAGGTGCCGTCCGTCCCGCGTGCCGCGACGTGCACCTCGTGTTGCCCGGCGGCCGTGACGGGGGCGTTGTAGGCGAAGTACGTCACGCCCTTGAACCGGTCCAGGGGACGCCACCATCCGGCCTGGTTGGAGGTGTCCACGGGGAAGGGGAGCTTCTCCACCGCCGGGGCGGGCGCCCGTCCGGCCTGCCGGTCGGGTGCGGCCTGGGCGGTGGCCGGGAGCGCCGCGCAGGCCAGGCCGGCGAGCGCGACCGCGGTGAGGGCGGTCCGGGTGCCCAGACCGCTCCTCCGGCGGGAAACGGGCGACGGCATCGAATGGGAAGGCGACGGACGTGATTCGGGGGGTGTCATGTGCTGCCTTTCTTCGGTGTTCATCGGGTGCCGGCCGGAAGGCGGTGCATCGAGCCGGGAAGGGGGCGGGCCGGTGGGCGTGCCCCGGGTGGGAAGGGGGACGGGCCGAGGGCGTGCCCCGGGTGGGGCGGTGGGGTACGGGTCGGGCGGATGCACGCCGCGCGGGGCGGGGTGGCGCGGGTCAGGCGGATGTGCGCAGTGCGGAGAGCAGCGCGGCGACGCGGCCGGGCGTCTCGGCGGCGGGGCCGCGGGTCAGCTCGCCGCCGATGCCGACGGCGGCGGCCCCGGCGGCGATCCACTCGGGCGCGGTGGCGGCGCTCACGCCGCCGGTGGGGACGAGCGGGGCGTACGGGAGGGCCTGGAGGAGGTCGCGCAGGCTGCCGGGGGACGACTGCGAGGCGGGGAAGATCTTGACCAGGTCGGCCCCGTGTTCCAGCGCGGTCAGGACCTCGGTGGGTGTGGCGGCTCCGGCGACCACGGGCACGCCGTGGCGGTGGGCCGACCGGATCACGTCGGTGCTGAGCGTCGGGCAGACCAGGAAACGTGCTCCGGCCTCGATCGCGGCCCCGGCCTGCTGAGCGTCCAGGACGGTTCCCGCGCCGACGAGCGCCGCACCCCCCGCCAGCCGCCGGATCGCGCTGAGCGCCGCGGGCGTCGACAGTGAGACCTCGACCGAGTGGAGGCCGGCCCCGATGAGGCGGGTGCCGAGCTCGGCCGCGGTGTCGGCGTCCGGGGCCCGGATGATGCCGATCACCCGGTCGGAGACGACGCGCTCGGCGAGACGCCAGCGGTATTCGGCCATGGAGCTGAACCTCACTCTGCTCGGTCAGTGAAAGGGCGAAAAAGAATAGAGAAGATCAAAAGGATTAAAAGTGTACGAACGGGCATGGAGTGTCCCCGAGGGGAGAGAACAGGGGTGGGGAGGGGACGGGCGGACAGAGGGGGATCCGCCCGTCTCCGCACCCGGGGTCCGGGCCAGGGGGTGGCCCGGACCCCGGCGATCAGGAGACGACCCGCACTGTGGCCGTCCTGGCGAAACCGTCCAGGCCGTAGCGAACGGTGATCGTCTGGCCGGGGCGGATCTGCAGCCGCCCGTCGTCCGCGCGGACGGTTCCGGCGTCGGTGGGCAGCGTCCCCGTGAAGTCCCGTGAGCTCCTGCCCGCCTCCGTGACGGTGAGCGTCTCGTCGTCGCCGCCGGAGGTGGTCACCCGCACCGTCCCGGTCTCCGCCGTCGCCGCGTCGAGGTTGAGCGCCGCGCGCAGCCGTACGGAGAACGGCCGGCCCGGCGCCACCGCCGCCGCGCGCAGGCTCGTCCGGTCGGCGGACAGCTGGGCGAGGCTGGCGTTCCACGCGCTGTTGAACGCCACCCAGCCCTCGGTGTAGCCGAGGTCGGCGTCCGGGTCGTAGGGGTAACCGGCCTCCTTGGGCGAGCCGTCGAGCACGCCGCGGACCTCCTCCAGCTCGCCCGCGCCCTTACCCGGCGGATACTCCTTGGGCCAGCCGCGCTCCACCCCCTCGAAGCCGTCCGCGGTGGCGGCGTCGTGCGAGAAGTGCGCGTCGGCGGGGTTGCGGCCGAAGACGCCGTCGACGTGCGAGGCGGCGATCCGGCGCAGCGTCCTGGCGACGGTCGCGTCACCGACGACCCCCGCCGCGGCGAGCGCGGCGGCGGGCAGGCCCGCGACGTTGCCCGGCTCGTTGAACTCGGGGATGATCCACAGGTCGGCCGAGTACTTACGGAAGTCCCACATGTTGGCCGAGCGGGCGACCACCACGTCGGCCCACTGGCGGATCTTGGCCGCCAGGCCGGGCGGCGCCGCGTCCGGGTGGTTGCGCAGGAGGTAGACGAGCGAGGTCACCGTCACGTGCTCGCTCATCCGCTGGCCCTTGGTGGTGGCGGGGTCGTTCCAGTCGAGGTTGTCCACGATCCACTTCGCCTGCGCGGTGGCCGAGGCCAGGTAACGGCCGGGGTCGGGGAGCCCGTCGCGCTTGGCGACCTCGTACATCATCAGGTTGGGCACGATCGAGTGGCCGGGCGGGAACTGGCCCTTGCCGGTGCCGACGACCGTGTAGGTCTGGAACAGGTCGGCGGTGTGCGCGATGTCGTACCAGTTCCACCGCCTGCGGTCCGGGTCGCCCCACAGGCGCACCAGGTGGTCGCGGGCCTTGACGTACTGCTCGCGCGGGATCCACCGCGAGAAGTGCGGGTAGGCGTGGACGAACCAGGCCAGCTGCTCCTTGAGCAGGTCGTGGTTGACCTGGCCCTGCAGGTAGAGGTCCACCCCCCAGTTGACCAGCTTGGCGATCTCCGGCGCGTCGGGGGTCGTGGGGATCGCCAGCCCGTCGTAGCGGCCGGTGCCCGGTGTGCCGGTGAAGGCGTCCGGGTTGGCCAGGTACATGGAGATCAGACCCTGCAGGGAGAAGGAGAACTGGTGGTCGTCCCGCCAGGCGACACCGGTGTTGCCCCGGTTGCAGTGGTTGCCCGCGGGGTCGGTGAAGACCAGTTCGGTGGCGTCGCCGTGCGCGCAGCGGCTGCCCACCATGAAGTCGATCGCCCGCTGCAGGGAGACGCGGTAGGTCCAGTTCGCCCCGATCCCGAACGGGTGCGAGGTGCCGGTCCCGGCCGCGGTCCCGGTGACGGTGATCACGTACGGGCCGGGTGCGGCGGGGTCGAAGGCGGTGAAGTCACCGGCGCCGCCGGTGACCGTGCCGCGGAACAGGACGGTGGATGAGCCCTCACGGGTGACGGTGAACGGGCTGCCGTCCTCGGCGCGTGGCGCGGTGAAGCGCTTGGAGGCGCCCAGGTCGTAGCCGCTCTGGTTGACGAGCACGTCCTGGGAGGGCTTCGTGGAGCGCAGCCGTACCGCGTCGGCACGGGTCACCTTCCCCGCGGTGCGGGCGGTCACCGTGACGGTGAGGGACGTGCCCGCAGCGAGCCGCACGGTGCCGACGGTGTGCCAGGCGTCGCCGATGGCGGCCTGGTTCACCGTGACCGGGGTGCCGCCGTCCCAGGAGTAGGTGACGGCGGGGTCGTTGACGTCGGCGGAGCGGGGGATCCACACGCCGAGGGTGTACTCGCCCTCGGCCGGGGCGGTGAGGGTCCAGGAGGCGGTGGCACCCACCTCGCGGGTGAAGCGGGTGGTGCCGTCCAGGTAGCCGGTCCGCTGGGCCTGCGTCCAGGCGCCGGTCTCGTGGTATCCGGGGTCGCGGGTGGTGGAGACGGTCGCGGCGACGGCACCGGGTGCGGACGCCGGGGCCGCGAGAGCGGCGGAGACGGGGGCGGGGGCCACGAGAGCGGCGGAGACGGGGGCGAGGGGTGTGACAGCGGCGGCGGAGGCGGGGGACGTGGCGGCGAGGACGAGCGGTAAGGCGAGCGCGCCGGTCAGCGCGCGTGCGAGCATGGACATGAAGCACCTCTGTCGTGACGGGCAGGAGGGTGTTCAGGGCCGCCCGGCGGGTGCGGCGTCTCGTGCGGAATGGCGGTTCCGCGGGGAGGAGCAGCCCCTGCCGGGCGGTCCGCGGCCGTTACTTCTGCAGCGGCTTGGCCGTCTCCGCGGCCTTGGCCAGCGCGTCCTTCGCCGGAGACTGCCCGACCAGCACGGCCTGCACCTGCTCGGCGATGGCCGTCTCGATCTGGCCGTAGCCGGCGTAGCGCCAGAACGGGTTCTGGCTCGCGGTCTTGGTGATCTTCTCCGTCCACTCGGTGGTGAAGGTGTCCCCGCTGACCTTGGGGTCGGCGAGCCCGGCCGTGGTGGTGGGGGGCATCTTCACCTTCTCGAAGAAGGTGGCCGTGGTCGCGGTGTCGGAGGTGGCGTGCAGCGCGAAGTCCGACGCCGCCTGGGAGCCCTCGCCCTCCACCACGACGATCACATGACCCCACAGCAGCGCCTGCGGGGCGTCACCGGCCTTGAGCACCGGGCGGGCCAGCGGGACCATCTTCTCCGTCAGCGACTTGTCGGCGGCCTGCGCGGACACCACACCCCTGGCGATGATCGCGTCGTCGTAGAAGGCGGCCTTGCCCTGGGAGAACAGTGCCCGCGCGTCGAAGCGGTCCACGTCCGGGGCGATGAGCTTGTCGTCGTAGAGCTTCTTGTACCACTCGACGGCCGCGACCGAGCCCTCGTCGCCGATGGTGATCGTGTCGCCCTCCAGCAGCGGGCTGCCGAACGTCCGCATCCACGGCAGGATGTCCTTGAGCTGGGCGGCCTTGGTCGCGGCGGCGTACGGCACGACGCCACCGCCGAGCGCCTTGACCTTGCGCAGCGCCTCCTCGAACTCCTCGACGGTGACCGGCATCTCCTTGACGCCGGCCTTCTCCAGGATCTCCTTGTTGCCGATCAGCCCGATGGAGCCCGTCGTCCACGGCAGGCCGTACTGCTTGCCGCCGAGCTGGCCGCTCTTGATCGCCGCCTCGGTGTAGCCGCCCTTGGCCGCCTGGGCACCCAGGTCGGTCAGCCGGCCCATCGCCGCGAGCGCACCCAGCCAGGCCACGTCGAGCTGGATCGCCCCGCTGAGCTGCCCGCCGCGCAGCTTGAGCGTGATCTGGTTGAGGTACTCGTTGTACGGGAAGGACGCGGTCTTGATCGTGACCTTGTTCGCCGTGGCGTAGGCGTCCACGATCGACTGCACCGCGGCCTTCTGCGCCTCCTCGTTCAGCGACCACGAGGTGAAGGAGAAGGTCTTGGCCGCCGCGTCTCCGCCCGCGGCCGGGGCGCCGCCCGAGGCGTCGGGGGCACAGGCGACCAGGGCGGAGGCCCCGGCGGCTCCGGCGGCGAGGCCGAACAGACGCAGCGCGTCACGGCGGCTGAGGGTGTTCATGGTGTCGCTCCTTGGGGTGACATGGGGGGTGAGGAGGTCAGCCCTTGACCGCGCCCGCCGTCAGCCCGCCGACCAGGTACCGCTGCAGGAACATGAACGCGGCGACGACCGGGAGCGAGACGACGAGGGAGGCGGCCATCAGGTCCGGCCAGGCGGTTTGGAACTCCCCGAGATAGGTGTGCACCAGCCCGGGCGGGAGGGTCTGCCGTTCGGGGTCGGTGAGGGTGAGGGCGAAGATGAAGTCGTTCCAGGCGCGGACGAAGGCGAACAGCCCGGCGGCGACCATGCCGGGCCCGGCCAGCGGCAGCACCACCGTGTGCAGGGTCCGCCACCGGGACGCCCCGTCGATGGAGGCGGCCTCCATCAGCGAGTCGGGCACCGTGTCGAAGATGCCCTTGAGCATCCAGACGCACAGCGGAAGCGTGAAGGTGGTGAACGACAGCACCAGGGCGGTGTAGCCGCCCAGCAGGCCGGTCGCGCTGAACACCGCGTACAGCGTGATCAGCAGCACCGCCTGCGGGAACATCTGCGAGGCCAGCACCAGGTGCATCAGCGAGCGCCGGCCCCGGTAGCGGAACTTGGAGAACGCGTACGCCATGTAGGCCGACACGACGACGCTGAGCGCGGCGGTGACCACCGAGACGATCACACTGTTGACCAGGTAGCGGAACAGGTGCTCGTTCTCGGCCAGCCGGGTGAAGTGGTCGAAGGTGATCTCGGTGGGGATCAGCGACGGCGGGAAGGAGAACGCCCGGTCGTCCGGGGTGAACGCGGTGGCGACCAGCCAGTAGACCGGCAGCATGCCGAACAGGCCGATGACGGTCACCGCGGTCCAGGCGGCCACCCGCGAGCGGGTCCGGTCCGGGCGGCGGTACCGCCTGCCCGTGGCCCCGCGGGACATCGAGGCGGACCTCGGCAGTGTGACGCTCATGCGTTCTCCTTCGTCTCCCGGCGCAGGTAGACCGCCACCAGGACGAGCAGCAGCAGCATCCACAGGCCGCCGAGCGCGGTGGCGTGCCCCAGGTCGAAGCCCTTGAAGGCGGTGTCGTAGACGGCGACCGCGAAGGTCTTGGTGGCCCCGGCCGGACCGCCGCCGGTGAGCACGTAGATGGTGTCGAAGTGCTGGAAGTTCCAGATGAACTCCAGCAGGAACACGATCCCGGCGATGCCCTTCATGTGCGGCACGGTGACCGAGCGGAACCTGCGGATCGCGCCCGCGCCGTCGACGGAGGCGGCCTCGTGCAGTTCCTTGGGCATCGTCTGCAGGCCGGCCAGCAGCATCACCATCATCCACGGGAAGCTGGCCCACGTCTTGGTCACGATCACCGCGATCATGGCCATGGTCGGTTCGCCCAGCCAGCTGACGCTCGCCTCGATCAGCCCGAGCTTCAGGAGCACGGCGTTGAGCACGCCGTAGTTCGCGTTGAAGATCCACAGCCAGAGGAAGGAGACCACGACACCGGGGATGACCCAGGGGAACAGGAAGATGCCCCGCAGGAAACCGCTGGCCCGGATGCCCGAGTTGAGCGCCAGGGCCAGCGCGTAACCGATCACGAACGGCGCCACGGTGGCGCCGACGGTGAAGACCAGGGTGTTGCGCAGCACCGGCCAGAAGTCGCCGCCGAGCAGGTCGGCGAAGTTGGCCAGGCCCACGAACGTGCGGCCCGGCCGCACGAGGCTCTGCTCGAAGAAGCCGGTGGCCAGCGCCGACACCAACGGGTAGACGATGATCGCGGCGAACAGGGCGAGGCCGGGAAGCATGAGCAGCCAGGCGAACTGCCCGTTGCTGAGCCCCCGCCCGGCGCCCGCCGCGCGCCTGGCGTCCGCGGCGTCCGCGGTGTTCACGGCGCTCACGACGCGCTCATCGCGAACGCGCTGACCGGGCCGACGTAGCCGAGCCCGATGCTGATCGAGTCGGCGGTCTCGATGACGGTGCTGGCCAGCTCGGCCTCCCGGGTCGCCAGGTCGATGGCCGACAGCGGGCCGGAGATGGAGATCGCGGCCACCACCGCGCCGGACCGGTCGCGGATCGGCGCCGCGACGCACGCCCGGCCGAAGGCCAGCTCCTCGACCTCCTTGGCGTAACCGCGGCTCAGCACGGCCGCCAGCTCCTCGTCCAGCCGGGCGTGCGTGGTGATGGTGTGCGCGGTGAAGGGCTGCATCGTCTCCTCCGGCACCAGTGCCCGCCGTTCCTCACCGCTGAGGGCCAGCAGCAGGCACTTGCCGATGCCCGTGGCGTACAGCGGCTTGCGCTGCCCGGTCAGCACGAACGGGCGGGGTGCCAGCCGGCCCTCGAAGTTCAGCAGGTAGAACAGCGAGTCGCCCTGGCGGATCGCCACGTTGACGCCCAGGCCGACGGAGGCGGCGAGTTCCTGCGCGACCTGACGGGCCTCGCGGTGCACCGGGTTCTGGTTGAGCGCGACCCCGCCGAGCGTGATCGGAGCGGTGCCCAACCGGTAGAGGCCGCTGATCGGGTCGCGCTCGACGAACTCCAGCGTCTCCAGTGTGGCCAGCAGTCGCGAGGCCGTGGACGTGCCCAGCCCGGTGGCCTTGGCGACGTCGGACACGCGCAGCTCGGGCCGGCCGGTCAGGAACGCGCGTAGAACGGAGATCGCCCGCTCCACGCTCTGATTGTTGCTCTGATCGGAAGCCACCCTGTCTCCATTGCAATTGATTTGCGGTATGTGGGATGGTTACGCACATGTTGCAAGGACGTCAACCCCCCATGAACCCGAAAATCACCGAGGTCGCCGCCTATCCGGTGAAGGTCACTCACCGGGAGGCCTACCTGGGGGCCCGCCAGGGGACGGCGCCGGGCACGCCGGCCGCGGACACCGGGGAAGCCGGGGGCGGCGGGGCCTCGGGGAGCGCCGGGGCCACCGGGAACAGCGGGAACAGCGGGAACAGCGGGAACACTGAAGACACCGCGTACTTCCTCCGCCCGCCCTGGCGCAGCCTCTACTCCGCTCGTTTCGAGACCCTGCTCGTCCGCATCACCTGTGACGACGGCACGGTGGGCTGGGGGGAGGCGCTGGCGCCCGTCGCACCCGAGGTGCCCGCCGCGATCGTCGAGCGGCTGCTCGCCCCCGTCCTCATCGGGCAGGACCCCACCCGGATACGCCCGCTCTGGGACCGGCTCTCCGGGCTCATGCGCGAGCGCGGCCACCTCGTCGGGCACCAGGCCGACGCGCTCGCCGCCGTCGACATCGCGCTGTGGGACCTGACCGGCCGGATCACCGGCCGCCCCGTCGCCGAGCTGATCGGCGGCGCCTTCCGCGACACCGTCCCCGTCTACGTCAGCGGCCTGCCCCGGCCCACCGACGCCGAGCGGGCCGAGCTGGCCCGCGACTGGGCCGCCCGGGGCGCCACCCTGGTCAAGCTCCACCTCGGCCACGGGGTCGAGGAGGACCTGGCCACCGTCGACGCCGTCGCCGCCTCCGGGCTGAAGGTCGCGGTCGACGCGCACTGGGTCTACGACGTCTCCCGGGCCGTCCGGCTCGCCCGCGGGCTGGCCGAACGCGGCGCGCTGTTCCTGGAGGCGCCGCTCGCCCCCGAGGACGTCGAGGGCCACCGCGAGCTCGTCCGCCGCGCCGAACTGCCCGTCGCGGTGGGGGAGTCGCTGCGCAACCGCTACGAGTTCGCCCACTGGCTCGGTCGCCGCGCGCTCGGCATCGCCCAGCCCGACGTGGCCCGCACCGGCATCACCGAGCTGCTGTCGGTGGCCGAGCTGGCCGCCGCCCACCACGTGCCGGTCGCCCCGCACCACTCCACCGGCCTGGGCGTCGCCCTGGCCGCGGGTGTGCACGTCAGCGCCGCCCTGGGCAACCTGGCCTTCTTCGAATACCAGCCCACCACCTGTGAGGTGGCGGGCGCGATCCTGCGTGAGCCGCTCCCGGGCGGCCCCGAGGGCTTCCCCGTCCCCACCGGTCCCGGCCTCGGCGTCGACGTCGACCTCGACGCCGTCCTGGCCCTGGCGGGCTGACCGCCGTGACCGGAACCAGCGCGTGCCGGCCACCGACGGCCCCGCACGCGCCGTGTCCGCCCAACGCGTCCTTCCTCCGGGGCCTGTCGGCCCGTCACCCGCGCCGCATCTCCCGTCCGTCTTCTCGTCAGGAGGCATGAAGTTGGTTCTCTCCGGATTGATCCCCATCCTCGCCACGCCCTTCACCGAGCAGGGCGAACTCGACCTGCCGAGCCTGCGGCGGCTGACCGAGTGGCAGCTCGCCTCCGGCGCCGACGGCGTCGCGATCTTCGGCATGGCCAGCGAGGGCTTCGCGCTGACCGGCCAGGACCGCGCGCGGATCCTCGCCGAGGTGCGGGACGCGGCGGGCGATGCCGTGCCCGTGGTGGCGGGAGTCGGGGCGACCAGCACGGTCACCGCGGTGGAACAGGCGCTCGCCGCGGCCGACGGCGGCGCGGACGCCCTCATGGTGCTCCCTCCCTACCTGGTCAAGCCCACCGGCGCGCAGCTCGTCGACTTCTACGGCGAGGTCGCCGAGCGGTCCGGGATCGACGTCATGGTGCAGGACGCGCCCGGTGCGACCGGAGTCGCCATGCCCGAGTCCCTGATCGTCGAGCTCAGCAAGCTCGGCGGCGTCACCTCGGTGAAGGTGGAGGCGCCGCCCACCGCACCCAAGGTCGGCGCCGTGGTGGGCGGCGTGGCCGGTGACTTCGCGGTGTTCGGCGGGCAGAACGCGCTGTTCTGCCTGGAGGAGTACGGACGTGGCGCCGTCGGCACCATGCCCGCCTGCGAATTCACCGACCTGCTCGCCCCGGTGCTCGCCGACTGGACCGCCGGGCGCCGCGCGGACGCCCTCGCCGCCTTCACCCGCCTGCTCCCGCTGATCCGCTTCGGCATGCAGCCGGGCATCGCCTGGGCGGTGCACAAGGAGATCCTCGTGCGCCGCGGCCTCATCGCCTCGGCCGCCGTCCGCTCCCCGGCCCGCCCCCTCGACGCGGGCAGCCTGGCCTTCCTCGACGACGTGCTCCAGGGCCTGTGGTGAGCGCTCCGGTCGGACCGCCCGCGGCCTCCGGGCCCCGGCCGGGTGGCCGTGCCGTGCTGCTGGCCGGGGGGAACTCGCCGATCGGGCTGGCCGTGGCCGCCGCGTTCACCGCGCGGGGCGACCGGGTCGTCGGCGTCGGTCTCACCCCCTGCGACGACCCCGCCTACCGGCGGTTCCTGGTGCGCGACTGTGCTCGCCCCGAGGAGGCCGCGGCCGCGGTCACCGAGACGGCGGACCTGCTCGGCGGGCTCGACGTGCTGGTGCCGGCCACGGCCGCGATGCCCGTGGCCCCGGTGACGGCCACCACCGACGAGCAGTGGCGGACCGCGATCGGGGCCACCCTCGACGCGGCCTTCCACCTGTGCCGGGAGAGTCTGCCCCGGATGGTCCCCGGCGGCGCCGTCGTCGCCGTCGGCTCCGTCAACTCCTTCCTCGCCGCCCCCGGCGTGCCCGCCTACGCCGCGGCCAAGGG
Source organism: Streptosporangium becharense (assembly GCF_014204985.1). NCBI lineage: Bacteria > Bacillati > Actinomycetota > Actinomycetes > Streptosporangiales > Streptosporangiaceae > Streptosporangium > Streptosporangium becharense. The sequence goes on from NZ_JACHMP010000001.1 coordinate 6,674,796, forward strand.
CGGCCTGGACGCGCTCATGCGCCAGATCGCGCTGGAGTACGGTCCCGCGGGCATCCGCGTCAACACCGTGGCCCCCGGCATGATCGGCGGTGAGCACCTGGAGAACGCCGCCGAGGGCTACCCGCTCGGCCGCACCGGCACCCCGCAGGACGTCGCCGAGGCGGTGCTCTTCCTGGCCGGGGCCGCCTTCGTCACCGGGGTGACGCTGCCCGTCGACGGCGGCCTGTCCATCACCTCGCCCGCCGCCTACCTCCGCCCGGACCTGCGGGCGAGGTTCCTGTGATGTCCCCCGGTACGGCCCCGGACCCGGACGTGGACGCGGCGATCGACGTCGTCGGCGTCGGCGAGGCCATGGTGCTGATGCAGGCGGCCGACCTGGGCACGGACGACCGGTTCGAGGTGCACGTGGCCGGCGCGGAGCTGAACGTCTGCGCGGCGGTGGCCCGGCTCGGGCTGGCCGCGGCCTTCGCCTCGCGGGTCGGCGCCGACCCGCACGGCGAGCGGGTCCGCCGGGCGGCCGAAGCGCTCGGCATCGGCACCTCCCTGCTGCGCACCGACCCCGCCCGCCGGACGGGCGTGTTCTTCAAGGAGATCAGGGCCGACGGGGCACGTCGGGTGCACTACTACCGCGACGGCTCGGCGGCCTCCGCCATGGACGCCTCCGACGCCGCCGCGGTCCTGGCCGCGTCCCCCCGGGCGATCGTCGTCTCGGGCATCACCGCCGCCCTGGGCGAGGGCCCCGCGGAACTGGTCAGGACCCTCTGCCGGGCCACCGGCGCCCTCGTCGTGCTCGACCCGAACCTGCGGCCCGCGCTGCCCGTCCCCGACCTGCGTCCGCTGCTGCCGTACACCGGGTTGCTGGTGCTCGGCCAGGACGAGTCGCAGGCGCTGCTCGGTGAGACCGACCCCGGCCGGGTCTTCGCCGCGGCGCGGGAGGCCGGCGCCGGGGAGACGGTGCTCAAGGGCGGCCCGGACGGCGTCTGGTTCGCCGGCCCGGACGGGAGCCCCCGCCACCTGCCCAGCGCGGCCCGCACCGTCCGGGACCCCGTCGGAGCCGGCGACGCCTTCCTCGGCGGCTACCTCGCCGCACGCCTGTCGGGCGGCTCCCCCGAGGGCGCCGCCACTGTCGGCACCCTGCTGGCCGCCCGTGTCGTGGAGACCCCCGGGGACACGGCCGGACTGCCCCCGGCGGCCGAGGCCCGTACCCTGCTCGCCCGGTGCGTCACGGCGGCGGGAACGGGCTGAGCGCGGGGCGTACCGGCGTGGTGCGCGAGCCCCGCGCCGGTGCCCTAGACGGCTCCGGAGGCGGCCGGAGGGAGCGGTGCCGGTGAGGTCGCGAGCCGCGGCGGCAGCGGGGGCGCCGGGGCGAGACGGGTGAGAACCGGCATGGCACGGTAGGCGTACAGGGGGTCGACCGGTAGCACGTGGCGCCCCCACCACTGGGCTACCTCAGGTCGCGGAGAGGGATCGGTGAAGTCGGGAAGGTAGCGGTCGTAGGGCGGGTCGTACAGGTAGCCGGTGGCGATCCCGTGCCGCTCCAGCACGGCGATGGCCGCGTCCCGGCCGGAGACCAGCAGCGGCACCCGGAACAACGGCTGGTCCAGATGGCCGCGGACACCCGGCGCGACCGTGGGCAGTGTGGCCAGCGTCGCCACCCCGGCGATCCGCCGCGACCGCTGCCGGGGGAGCACCCGCAGCCGCCGCGCCTGGTACCAGCGGGACAGGTGACCGCGTCTGGCGCGGTAGTCGTGCAGGTCCGCCCGGACCCAGGAGTCGAACAGGGGCAGGCTCGGCGCGTCGCTCAACGCCGTGAGCAGGTCATGGGGTCGTGAGGCGATCCGGTAGCCCTCGCGCTCCTCCTCCATCCCCAGGGCACGCATCGCGCGCAGCGCGGGCCTGACCATGTTCAGGCGCAGCGCGGCGTGCCGGGCCGCCGAGGTCAGCACGGTGTAGACCTCTTTCCTGAAGGCGCCGGGCTCCAGCAGCCGGTCCCGGTCGCGTTCCAGTGCGCGCAGGTCCGACCGGTGCTCGACCGCGAGCACGCCGCCGGAACCGGCGCCCGCGTGTTTGGACAGGCTGAACACCCCGGCCACTCCGAAGGTGCCCAGCGGCCTGCCGTCGACGGTCGTCTCGATCGCGTGCGCGACGTCCTCGATCAGAAGCTTTCCGGCGAACGCCGCGACCCGGTCCGGCAGGCCGTACAGGTTGGTGGTGAGCACGGCGTCGACCGTGCCCAGGTCGACGCCGTCGACGTCGATGTTCCCGTCGTCGGGGTGGAGCGGTGCGATGACCGGGCGTAGCCCGGCGGCGAGCACGAGGAAAAGGATCTCATCGGCGGAGAGGGGGGACATCAGCAGCCGCTGCCCGGGATGGCACCAGTGCCGCAGAGCCAGATACAGGCCCAGACGGTTGGAGGGCAGCGGGAGGCAGAAGCGACCTGTCCTGTTCGCCACAATGTGCTCAGGAGTCACCGGAGATCGTCTATCACGTCGGTTGTTGTCACGGCAAGCCCGACATGACAGCACAAGGGGATATGGGCGGTTGAAACGGCGCCGCCGGGCCACGTACGGTGGCCCGGCGGCGCCATGATCCAGGAGGCGTGTTCACCCGGGTGGCGAGACGGGCTCGGTGACCCGGCGGTGACACGCGGCGGTGAACGGCGAGATCGGGTGCGGGTGCGGGGGGACGGGCGACGCGGTCGCCGCGAGCCGCCGCGAGGTGGCCGGCGGTTACCCGGCGGCCTTCTCGGACGCCCTGCCCTGCTTGACGACCTTGCGGATCTCCGGCAGGAGCAATAGCGCGACCAGGGACTGGCTGCCGAGCATCGCGTAACCCACCCCGGCGATGCCGGTGAACGGGAAGATCACCACGATGGAACCGAGGACCAGCACCGCCAGGCCGATCTGGACGATCGCCAGCTTGCGGGCCTCGCTCCGGGCGCGCAGCATGCTGAGCGAGATCTCGATCACCGCCTGGGGCAGCACGGCCAGCGCCATCAGGCGCAGCAGCGGGACGCCCGCCTCGGCGAACCCGGGACCGTAGATCCCCAGGATCAGCGGTGCCCCGATGATGACCACCGCGGCGACCGGCACGAGGACCAGGAACGTGCGGCGCAGCGCGTTGAGCACACTCTGCGCCAGTTGGGCGGCGTTGAAGGAGCCCTCGACGGTCAGCGAGACCGCCATGTTGGCCGCCAGCAGCCCGAGCATCGAGCCGAGCGTGTGCGCGATCGAGAAGTAGCCGAACGTCGCCGGGTCGTTGAGCCAGGCCGCGACCATGACCGGCACCAGGAAGAGGATCAGCAGGATGGAGAACGCGCCGGGGAAGTCCCCGGCCAGGAAGCGGCCGACCTCGCGCAGGCGCGGCGGGTTCGTCGCGCTCTCCTCGGTGTTCTTGACGTGCTTGGGGACGATGACACCGAAGATGAGCCAGTTGATCGGGATCAGCGCCATGGCCGTCGGCACGATCCACGAGACGAAGATCCCGCCGAAGAGGCCGCCGTCGGGCAGTGCGGCGGCCAGCGCGACGAGCATCGCCATCTTGACCAGGCCGAAGGCCAGGCTGTTGACCGGCACCCATACGGCGTGGCGTAGCCCGGCCAGCGTCACGTCCTGGAGGGTGAAGATCGTCCAGACGAGCACCGAGACGAGGAAGAACAGCCCCGGGCCGATCCCCCGCAGGCCCGCGTACGCCTCTCCCCACAGCGGCAGGGTCAGCAGGAAGCCGAGCGTCGCCGCCACGGCGGCCGCCCCGGCGATCGCGTAACCGCGCAGCACGAACTCGGCGGTGCGCCGCCCGGCCACCGGGATGAACCTGGCCAGGGCGCCGGTGAACGCCAGACCGGTCAGGGAGGAGAACAACCGCATCGCGGTGATGGTGGCCTGCCCCTCGCCGAACGCCGCGGGGGAGTAGAGGTGGGTGGCGAGGAGCCAGTAACCGAGGCCGAGCACGGCGGTGATCGCCGTGTTGGTCATCAGCGCGTATCCCTGGAGGAACAGCGGGTTCCTCAGGTCCCTGCGCAGGCGGGCCACAAGGCCAGTTGCCCGGTCTTCGGTCGCTGTCTGGCTCATCGCCCGGTCGCCTCCGTCGTGCGTCGTGTCGTCATCATCGGCCGGAGCGCTTGCGCCGGCCTTGCCGACGGCTGTCTCGAGGCCGATGCCCGCCCGCGTCCGGGCCTGTGCCGCGTGTGCCGGGCCGTCCTCGCCTCCGGGTGGCGTTCGTGGCCCGGTGTCCTCCTCGTTCACCACGCGGGCCCGGCCGGGAGTCCGCCGGACGCCGGGCCGCCGTCTTCCGCGACCGGTTCGTACGGGTGCGGGAACCCGGCTGGGGGATGTGCTCCCGGATCCCGTCTCCGGCGGGGAAACCGGACGGCCGGTGGGGGACACCTGAGAAACAGCACGTTAATCATGATGCCGCAGTTTCAGGTGAGCCGTGCCCGGGATATGGGGGGAGTCATCATGGTATGCGGATCACCACCGTGCGGCTCGCCATCATGCGGTATGGGTCCGCGGCGGACGCGCACGGGGCACGGAACACCTCCGGAACGGGTCCGCGGCGGACGCGCACGGGGCACGGAACACCTCCGGAACGGGTTTGGCGCGGCCCGTGGGAATCCCCCGGGGATCCCTCCGACGTCATGGCGTCGGAGTCGTACGCCGGCGAGATCCTGACCGGAGGCCGCGAGGGTCCTGCCGCGTCCACGACGATCCCGCTGGACCGGGAGGGCGGTGGGAGGAAAGAAGGAAACCATGAGATCGAACCGATCGACCTGAACGGTGACGGCCGGGTGGAGTCCGTCACGGCCGGCGACAGCGGGGCAGGGAAGCCGGGAAGGCCGGGAAGGAGGTCCTGCGCATCCGGGCGGGCGAACGGAAGCGCACACTGGAGTTCGGCCGGTGACGTCGGCATCGGGTACGCCAAGCCCGAGGACTTCGGGTACGGCGCCGCCTGGGCCGCGTTCACCCGATGAGCGGAGTCCCGGGCCGCTCGCGCGGTGGCGCGGCCCCGCCGTGCGCCGCGTCCGGCCGGACCCGCGCCGTGGTCCCGCCACGGGGCGCCGTGGTGCTCACGGCCGGCTGCGGTGTCGTGGCGTCCGGCGGGGAGTGGGGATCCGGGCCTCCGCCCCCCGCAGACCCCTACCGCGTTTTCGCAGGCTCAGCCTTGGCCATGCTGGGGTCGCCCGCCGCGAAGGCCGCCGCGACCTTTCCGCCGATGCGTCCGCGCTCGCTCACCTCGATCCCGTGTGCTTTCGCCCACGCCCGGATCTCCGCGCTGCGCTCCCGGTTGGCGGCCCCCTTCGACCTGCCCTTACGGGATGTCGCCGAACCCGCCTTGCGGGCGGCGGACTGGAACGGCCGGAGCGCCTCACGGAGCTTGGAGGCGTTCTTCGCGCTCAGGTCGATCTCGTAGCTGGTGCCGTCGAGGCCGAACGAGACCGTCTCGTCCGCCTGCTTCCCGGTGATGTCGTCGGTGAACGTGACGACTTGCTGACGTGCCATTGTGTCGCTCCCTAATCGCGGTGCCAGAGTGTGCGGCTGCGAACCGGCCGACGACGGCTTCAACGTCTTCTCCCGGCGACTAAAACTCTAGCCCTTCCTTTCACCGCCGCGCACATGAAACCCGCGTCCGCCGGAGATCCACCCTCCGGGTGAATTGCTTAAGACCGGGACGATGTCTCCCGTTGTCATTGGGAATTGCTTCCCGTCTGCGGAGATTAAAAACGAAGGGTCGTCGAACGAGGCCCGTGTCTTGTGCACAGAGATGACCGTGATACCCGTGGTGGGTTTTCCGGACGATGGCGGGCGGACGCTTTGGAGTTTCATGACCTTCAGGTGGATTCCGCGCACCGCGGAGAAAATCGGCCCCCGCGGTCCGGGATCGCCCGTGTCCGCCGCGCAGCCGTCCGCTGGCCGGGCACGGCTCGGTCACCTCCCCCCGGCCGGCGGCCTTCCGGTGACAGGAGACGGCTTTTCCGCAGGTGAGGTGATGGTGACCGGCGGAGGCCGGTCGGTGGGCGGCTGCCCGGTCCGGGCGGTGCCCCGCGACGCCACCCGCGGTCGCCGCCCACGCCGGGCCGCGGGTCCCCGCGTAATTCACACGTTCCGGCTTCCGTCCAGGAACGCGTCCCGGCATTCCGGGTGACAAATGACGTGACCATGGTCCAAAATGTGCTCCGCCGGGTCTCGGCTTTGTCCGTGCGGTGGGCCGCCGGCCTTCGGGGGGAGCCCTCGGCGCGCAGCGGGGCGGTCATCCCGGGGCGCCTCGACGTACCCCGGGGCGAGCAAGTCCCGTCTCGCCGCACCGGCGATTACGATCGTCCTGTATTGTGCGGGCACTATGTTCCGGCGGTTCTTTGCGCGGGGGCCGCCGATGATTGGCCCGTTCCACCGGGCCGCGGATCGACCGGTGTTCTTGGAATTGTCGGTGCGGAGCCGGGAGACCCGGTGTGGAATACGCCGCGCGGGTCCGGCGGACGCGGGGAGAGACGCCGCCGGTCGCCGGGGCTGCCGTCGGCGCGGCGGCCGGCCGGATCCGCCGGCGTTCCGCGTTTTGTCGGTAGTGATCCCTACCGTCCGGCGCATGACAAGTGCAGTGCAGGCGTACGCCTACGCAGGCCCCTCCACCCTCTCCGGCGGCCGTCTCGGGCTGTCCACCTCCGGCGGCCGGACGTCCACCGGCTTCCTCGACCACCCGCGGTTCTTCAGCGGCCTGCTCATCCAGGCCGCTCCCGCGGCGGCGGGGCTGCTGGCCGTCGCCGATGTCGCGCTGGCGCGCTACCACCGGCCGCAGCCCGGATTCACCCGTGACCCCGTCGTGACCTGTGGCGGCGACCGGCTCCGGTTCGAGTCGTTCTCCGCCTGCGGCGGCGTCTACTCCCGGCTGGACGTGCTGGGCCCCGCCCTCGACGGTGAGGTGTTCGACCGGGGCACCACGAACGTGGATGTCAACAACCCGCTCCGTGAGGCGCTGGCCAGAGTCGGCGGACGCGACCCGCTGCACGTCGGGGTCGGCCCCGACGAACTCACCGTGACCACTCTCGACGGCGCGGTGGTGGAGAAGAAGGTGCCGCTGCCCAGCCGGTGGCTGCGCGGCTTCGCCGAGGTCCAGGTGATCGCCGCCGGGTTCGACCTGCGCGCCGAGCTGGCCGGGCCGCAGGCCGTCCGGTTCCTGCGCGGGCTGCCCAGGAGAGCCGCCGCCGAGGTGTGGGCCGTCCCCGCAGGGCAGGAGCTGCGGCTGTCGGAGCAGGCCCTGCCGGGCGCCGTCCACCTCGCCGGGGTCGGGCGGCTGGCGACGATGATGCCGCTGCTCCGCTTCGCGAAGGCACTGCGCGTCTACGGGCCGGCGGACGGCTCCGGAGCCTGCGCCTGGGAGCTGGAGCTGCCCGGCATGCGCTACACCCTCGTCCTGTCCCCGCAGACCTGGCGCGGTTTCTCCGGGGAGGGAGCCGTCCTCGACGACCTGTCCGGCGACCGGGTGGCCGAGGACGCCGACCTGGTCGGTGTGTTGCTCGACTTCGAGCCCACCCTGGAACTCGGCGTGCTCGCCGAGCGCTCCGGGCTCTCCCCGCAGCGGGTCCGGGCCGCGCTCACCCAGCTCGGCACGGCCGGCCGGGTCGGCTACGACCTCGCCGAGGCCGCCCACTTCCACCGCGAGCTGCCCTACGACCGCGACCACGTGGCCGCGCTGAACCCCAGGCTCACCTCCGCCCGCACCCTGGTCACCGCGGGCGCCGTCCGGATGACCGGCCCCGACTCCGCGGAGGTCACCACCGGCGGCGGCGTCCGCCTCGTCCGGCTGGCGGACGGCTCGTGCACCTGCCCGTGGTGGTACGACCACCGCGGTTCGAGAGGCCCCTGCAAGCACGTGCTCGCCGCCAGGATCCTCACCCGGGAGAACGCCCGATGAGCGTCTGGGACGAGGTGCGTGCTCTCATCACCACCCGCGACATCGACCGCCTGACGGCTCGGATGGCCGTGCTCGACGACACCGGGCGGAAGGAAGTCGCCCGGGAGCTTCCCGGATACCTCAAGCTGTTGCGCCGCAGGCACGCCGCGTCCTCCCCCTGGGAGAGGGGGGTGGGCGACTGGGCCGAACCCATGCGGGTGGCCGGCGCGGGTTCGCTCGGCGGTGCGGCCGCCGTGGCGGCCTGGGTCGGCCGGCGTGACTTCGCGCCTTTCGAGGGGGAGACGCCCGGTGACACCGAGGCGCTCGTCACGGTGATCTCTGCGCGGGAACCGCACTGGCAGGCCGACCTGGTCACCCGGCTCGTGCTCCGGATCCGCGACCGGCGCTCCCCGGGGCTGCCGCTGGCCCTGGCCCTGCTCCGCCGTACCGGGGTGACGCCGCCCGAACACGACCCACTCGTGGTGGGCTGGGTCTCCACACCCCCCGGCGTGCGCCGGCTCCGTGAGGATCCGCTCCTCGACGTGCTGCTGCCGAGGATCTTCGAGGCACAGGGCGTCGGCCTGGCCCTGCGTGAGGAGCGGAGCAATCCGCCGCGCGCCGGCTCGTGGCTCGGCGCGCTGGCCACGCTCAGCGGCGAGGGCAGGATCTCCCGCGAGATGTTGCTGGACGGCTGCGTCCGCCGCTTCCTGCTCGGGGGAGACGCCCGGGAGCTGAGGTTCTTCGCCCGGCTCCACGAACTGCTCAGGCCCTCCTCCGCCGAGGTGGGGTCACGTGCCCGCGACTACCTGCGTCTGCTGCCGACGGCGCCGGGACCGGTCGCCGACCTGTCACTGAGGCACCTGCGCCGCCTCGACTCCCCCGACACCCCGCTCGACCCGGCCGACGTGGCCGAGGCGCTCTGCGGCCTGCTGTTCCGCGCCGAAGGCGGGCTGGTGCGGGCCGGGCTCACCTGGCTGGACCGGATCCTGCGGGAGCGGCCGGAACGGGCCGACGAGCTCGCCCCCGCCCTGGCCTCGGCACTCGGCCACGAGACGTACGCCGTGCAGGAGCGGGCGGTGCGCGTGGCCGTCAAGTACGCCGCCCACCTCTCCCCGCTCGGTACCGAGCCCCTGCGGGCGACGCTCCCCGGGCTCCCGCCGGACCTGGGACGGCGGCTGGCCAAGGTGACCGGAGGAGAGGTGGGACCGGAGCCCGAACCCGAGGTGTTCGTCCCGCCGGAGCTCCCCGCGCCGGAGCCGCCGGCGCCGTTCCCCCCTCTCCCCGGCACGGTCGCCGAGTTCGTGAGCATGGGCCGGGCCTCCACCTGGCAGGCGGCGGAGATCTGGCTGGCGGGTTTCGTCCGGTTCGCGGCAGAGGACCGCGAGGCACTGTGCGCGGCGCTCTCCGGGCGGGCCCACCGGCCCTCCGGCTTCCACACCCGTGAGGACTGGTACTGGGCCGAGGACTGGTTCGCCGCGATGGCGGCGGAGCTGGTCCACCGGGGTACGGACTCCCGGCCACCGGTCGGCGAGCCCCCGGTCTCCGCTCCCGGCGAGGTGCGGCGCGATGCCGCGATCGGCGCCGGCGACGCGGACGGCGGGGGGCCGTCCTTCGGTGACCTGCTCGCCGGGATGCGTGACAGCGTCCTCAACTGGGTCATGGGACTCGCCGGGGGCGTCGCCGTGCCCGACCGGCTGCCCGGGGAGAAGGCGGTCTCCCCGCCGCACCGTTTCCTGCTACGCCGGTACGCCGAGGTCCTCGCCGCGCTCAAGGCGGACACGCTCCCGCCGGTCCTGCTCGCCACGCCGACCCACGACACGGGTCACCTCGACCCGGCCGACCTCGTGGCCCGGCTGGAGGCCGTCGAGGCCGCCGGGGCCGAACCACCGGCCGCCGACCTCCAGCAGGCGCTGCTCCGGCTGCCGAGGGCCGCGGACCCCGAGGTCGTCGCCCGAGCCGGCAGGCTCACCTCGGAGGCCGGCCGCCGCGCGGCGCGCCGGCTGGCGGAGGGGCCGGTCGATCCGGAGGCGGCGGTCCGCTGGAAGTACACGGAGGGCATGATCGAGCACTACGCCGACGAGCGGGAACCGCGCGCGGCCTCCCGGGCGAGACCCGTCTCCCGGCTCACCGTGGAGCCGGCCGGGCTGACCTTCGACGGGTTGCTGGGCGAGGTCTCCGACCGCGACCGGGGAGAACACGGCGGCTACCTCGACTGGTGGCCCGCCCTCCTGCCCTCGCACCGCGACGTGGTCGCCGCCCACTACCTCCCGTACCTGCTCCACTCGTGGGAACGCCCCCAGGTCCGCCCGGACCACGTCGCGAGGCTCGCCGCGTCCGACGGCCCGGCGGGTGAACCCCTCGCGCTGCTGCTCGCCTTCTTCCTGGCCCGGCGTGACCAGGCCGAAGGCGTGCGGCTCCTGCTGTCGATGGCGGCCCGGGGCGACCTGCCCGCCGCCGAGCTGGGCAGGCAGCTCACCCTGCTCGTCGAGTACACCTCGGCGAGCCTCTCGCACGCGACGACCGGGCTGGAGGAGGCGGCCCGGCGGGGCGCCCACCGGGAGGTCTGGGAGGTGATCCGGGAGGCGTTGCCCCACCTGCTGCCGGAGCCGGGCGGGCGACCGGCCCCCGGTGTGACCGACCTCGTCGCCCTGGGCGTCACCGTCGCCGGCCGGGCCGGGGCCCGCGGCGAGATCGCCGCGCTCGCTTCGGCGGCGGCGCGCCGGTCATCGAGCCGGTTCACCCGTGAGTGCCGCCGCCTGCACGACCTGCTGGCGCGGCCCTGACCGCCGCCGGGCGCCGGTCCGCCGGTACGGCGGCCCGGCTGGACGGCCCCGTCACAGGTAGGCCCGGCCGGACGGCTCCGTCACAGGTACAGGCCGGTGTTCTCGGTGGCGGTGGTGAGACCCACGACGCCCTCACGCAGGGCGAACAGCTCGGCGAGGGTGGCGCCTGAGGGGGAGACGCCCTCGGAGGTGCCCAGCCAGCGGGCGGCCTCGTCGTAGGGGAGGCGGCCCACCTCGATCTGGGCCAGACAGCGGCCGGGCCGTACCACCGCGGGATGCAGACGCGCCAGGTCCTCATTGGTGGTGATGGCGACCAGCACGTCGCGGCCCTGGCCGAGCAGTCCGTCGGTGAGATTGAGCAACCGGGACAGGCCCTGCCCGGTCGTCTCCTTGGCCCCGGCCCTGATCAGCTCGTCACAGTCCTCCAGCACCAGCAGGCGCCACTTCTTGTCGTCGTCGTCCGTGCCGACCGCGACCTCCATGAGGTAACCGGGCGAGCCGAACAGCAGTTCCGGGTCGAGTACGCAGTCGACCTGGCACCACGACCGCCACTCGTGGGCCAGCGTCCGCAGCAGCGTCGTCTTACCGGTGCCCGGCGGGCCGTGCAGCAGGATCAGCCTGCCGTGCACGTCGGCGGGGGTGATCGACATCAGGCGGGTCAGCGGGGACTCCAGGGCCGCCGCGTAGTTGCCGCTCACCTCCCGCCACGGGGAGGCCGTGATCGGTTTCTCCGAGCGGCGGCTGCCGTGGGCTCCGTACCACCAGAAACCCATCTCGACGTGGTCGTTCTCCGGGGCCGGCTCCTCGACGTCCTTGGTGACCTCCTCGATCACCGAGCGGGCCAGCTCCTCGTCGACCGCCGTCACGATGACCGTGGCGGCGCGGTTGCGGTAGCGGATCACGCGCAGGGTCCAGCCCTCGCCGCACACCAGCCGCGCCTCCCGGCCGTCTTCGGCCGCGACCCGGACGACCTGTCCGGTGGCGGGGATCAGCGAGGCGTCGGGGCGGACCCGTTCCAGGGTCGCGGTGCGGGACCAGGGCTGGGATCCGGTGGCGAACGGCGACAGCGCCAGCGCGTCGATCACGTCGACCGCCGAGTCGCCGTCGTCGAGCCAGATGTTCATCGGGAGCTCGTCCGGACGAGGCTCGGAAGTGAAGTGGACCTCCTTGATTACGGACATGCCGGTAATGATCCTCCATGCCGCTTCCCCGGTCGACGGGTTTTGCCCCTCCGCCCGCCGGACGCGACCTCCACGGCGCGGCCGGGAAAGCCGGACGGGAGGACCGTTCCACATGCGGGTCGGGGCACCGGGCCGGGGCCGGTATCCAGTGGCTACTATCGCGGGGTGACGGACGACTTCCACGCTCACGCCGGTGGTTCCCCGGACCCCGGCTCCTCCACCGGCCGCTCCCACGCCCACAGCCACGCCGTCGACGCCTTCATCGCGGCGGCCAACACGGCCGACCCGGAGCAGCGGGCCACACTGCTGAGCCGTGCCCTCGCCGCCGACGTCGTCTTCTGGGGGCCGCTCGGCCGCGGCGTCGGCCGCAAGGCCGTCGAGGACTTCATCACCGAGGTGGTGCAGGGCCACCCGACGGGCCTGACCCGGATGGTGCGCACGACCCGGGTGGATGCGCCGGACGAGTGGGCACGCTTCGGCTGGCGCTACGAGGACGCCAACGGCCGCGGCCTGCTGTCGGGGACGGACGTGGTGCACGTCACTCCCCGGGGCGACATCGACGAGATCGTGGTCTTCGCCGGTCCGCTGGAGTGAGGCCGCGGGACTGAAGCCGGGTGGCTGAGGTCGGGTGACTGAAGCCAGGCGGCTGAGGCTGGGTGTTTGAGGCGGCGTGGTTGAGGCCGGGTGGCCAAGGCCGGGCCGCCGGCCGGGGGGCGACGCGCACGGCGCGTTTAGCGGGCGGTCCGGCGGTTAGGGGGACGCCTGTTCCACCGCCCGGCGAAGATCTGGAGCTTCGGTGCGTTCCGGTCTGTCAGTAGATCAGTTGGCGAACCACGCCATAGGGTGATGCGTCAACCATTACGCTCCGGTAGCCCCCTATCACTCAGACAGCGGAGAGTCTCGTGGCCATCGATCTTGTCACCCGTCGCGAGTGGGGCGCCCGCTCGCCGCGCGGCGCCTACGGGCGCCTCACCTCCACCAGAGGGGTGAAGGTCCACTACACCGGCGGTCAGGTCAGCCCCGACATCGTGAACGACCACGACAAGTGCGTGGCCCTGGTGAGATCGATCCAGAACCACCACATGGACGGCAACGGGTGGATGGACGTCGGCTACTCCATGCTGGTCTGTCCGCACCGGAAGGTCTTCGAGGGCCGCGGTCCCAACCGCGTCCCGGCGGCCAACGGGTCCGGGCTCAACAGTGCCCACTACGCGGTGCTGGGCCTCGTCGGCTCGTCCGGCCTGACCCAACCGAACGACGACCTCCTGCACGGCATCCTGGACGCCGTCGAATACCTCCGGGACAAGGGCGGCGCGGGCAGGGAGATCAAGGGCCACCGCGACGGTTACTCCACCAGCTGCCCCGGCGAGGCCCTGTACGCGTGGGTGAGGCGGGGTGCCCCCCGTCCCGGCGGCGGAGGCGGACCCGCCGACCCGCCCCCGGCCTTCCCCGGCCGCACGCTGGCGTACCCGCCGCTCATGAGCGGCGAGGACGTCCGCACCTGGCAGCGGCGGATGCGCGAGCGCGGCTGGAACATCGACGTCGACGGCCTCTACGGCCCCGGTTCCCGCGAGGTCTGCCGCACCTTCCAGCGGGAGAAGGGCCTGCCCGTGACCGGCGCCGTCGACCGCGCCACCTGGAACGCCGCCTGGGAGGCGCCGGTCACCTGACCGGCTCGCCGTCCTCGTCCTCCGGGCCGGCGGGGCCGGCCACCGGGCAGGCCGGCGACGGCCGTCGTGCGTCCGCGGGGTCTCGTCGTGCGTCCGCGTGCCTCCACGGGGCCTCCGACGCGGGGTGCGGCCCCTACCGGCCCCCCTGTTCACCCCTCGATCGACCACTGAACGGGACCCGGGCCGGGCTCACCCGGCGGTGGCGCCTAGTATCCGGTGCATGACGGTGCCGCCTGAGGAACCTCGATCACTCCCTGAGTTCCCGCCGATCACCCGTGAACGGTGGCGGGAGCTGGCACTCGGGGTCCTGCGCAAGTCCGGAGTCGAGACCGGCTCCCCCGAGGAAGCCCTGGCTTCCACCACATACGACGGTGTGACGATCGCTCCGCTCTACGACGCGTCGGACCTGCCCGGAGATCCGGGTCTTCCCGGGGCGGCTCCCTTCGTCCGGGGCTCCCGCCCCCGGGGCGGGAGCTGGGACGTCCGGCAGCGCCACGAGGCGCCCGACCCCGAGGCGGTTCTCACCGACCTGGAGAACGGCGTCACCTCCCTGTGGCTGCCCCTGGAGCCCGAGGACCTGCCCCGCGTCCTGGAACGGGTCCACCTGGAGCTGATCTCGGTCGCGCTGGACGCCGGCGGGCGGACCCGCGAGGCGGCCGGGACGCTGTTCGCGCTGGCCGCCGCCAGGGGTGTCACGGCGCTCACCGGCACCCTGGGCGCCGACGCGCTCGGCGACCCCGCGACGGCGGCCGAGCTGGCCCGGCGCTGCGCCGGGGAGTTCCCCGGGCTGCGGGCGGTCGTCGTCGACGCCACCCCCTACCATGACGCCGGCGGCGCCGACGCCGAGGAGCTCGGCTGCTCCCTGGCAGTGGGGGTCGCCGCCCTGCGGGTCCTGACCGGCGCCGGCCTGACCACGGCGGAGGCGTTCGGGCAGCTGGAGTTCCGCTACGCGGCGACCGCCGACCAGTTCCTGACCATCGCCAAGCTCCGCGCCGCCCGCAGGCTCTGGGCACGCGTCGCCGAGGTGTGCGGGGTGGGCGAGGCGCCCGGCGTGGGGCAGCGGCAGCACGCGGTGACCTCCTCGGCCATGATGACCGCCCGTGACCCGTGGGTGAACATGCTCCGCACCACGCTCGCCTGCTTCGCCGCCGGGACGGGCGGGGCCGACGCGGTCACCGTGCAGCCCTTCGACACCCGGCTCGGGCTGCCGGACGCCTTCGCCCGCCGCATCGCGCGCAACACCCACGCGTTGCTCGTCGAGGAGGCGGGCGTCGCCCGGGTGATCGACCCGGCCGGCGGTTCCTGGTACGTCGAGCGGCTCACCGAGGAGCTGGCGGCCAAGGCGTGGGAGTGGTTCCAGGAGATCGAACGCGCCGGGGGCATGACCGCCGCCCCGGCCGCCGGGCTCGTCGCCGGCCGGATCGCCGCGACCTGGGAGCGGCGCTCGGCCGCCATCGCCCGGCGACGTGACCCGATCACCGGGGTCAGCGAGTTCCCGAACCTCGACGAGAGGCCGCTCACCCGCCGGCCCCGCCCCGGCGGCGAGGGCGAGGGGAGCCTCCGCGCCGGGGACGTCCGCAGCGGGGCCGGGCAGGACCGGGACGTCCGCAGCGGCGCCGGGGGCGTCCACTACGCGCAGGACTTCGAGGCGCTGCGCGACCTGGCCGACGCGCAGGAACGCCGGCCGTCGGTCTTCCTGGCGACCATCGGCCCGGCCGCCGCGCACACCGCCAGGGCGTCGTTCGCCGCCAACCTGTTCCAGGCGGGCGGCATCGCCACCGTGTCGAGCGGGGCGTCGGGCGGGGCGTCCGGCGGGGCCGCCGTCGATCCAGCCGGGATCTCCGCCGCGTTCGCCGCCGCCGGCACGCCGGTCGCGTGCCTGTGCTCCAGCGACCGGTTCTACGGCGAGCACGCCGAGGCGGTGGCCGCCGCGCTGAGGAAGGCGGGGGCGAGAAAGATCTGGCTGGCGGGGAAGGGAGAGTTCGAAGGCGTGGACGCCAACCTCTACGCCGGGTGCGACGCGCTCGACGTGCTCCGGACGACCTTCGACGACCTGGGGGTGACCCGATGATTCCCGACTTCTCCGAGATCGCACTCGGTCCCCGCCCCGGCACCCCGGCGGCGGGGGGGCGGGACCTGGGGGAGTGGACGCGCGCCGTCCGCGAGGCCACCGGGAACGACCCCGCGGAGCTGGTGTGGGAGACGCCCGAGGGGATCGCGGTCAAACCGCTGTACACCTCCGCCGACCTCGACGGGCTCGGCTTCCTGTCGACCTACCCGGGAGCCGCGCCGTTCCTGCGCGGGCCGTACCCGACGATGTACGTCAACCAGCCGTGGACCATCCGGCAGTACGCCGGGTTCTCCACGGCGGAGGAGTCCAACGCCTTCTACCGGCGCAACCTGGCCGCGGGACAGAAGGGCCTGTCGGTCGCCTTCGACCTGGCCACCCACCGCGGCTACGACTCCGACCACCCGCGCGTGGCCGGCGACGTCGGCATGGCGGGTGTGGCGATCGACTCGATCTATGACATGCGGCAGCTGTTCGACGGGATCCCCCTCGACCGGATGAGCGTGTCGATGACCATGAACGGCGCGGTGCTGCCGGTGCTGGCGCTCTACGTCGTGGCCGCCGAGGAGCAGGGGGTGGCGCCCGAACAGCTGGCCGGGACCATCCAGAACGACATCCTCAAGGAGTTCATGGTCCGCAACACCTACATCTACCCGCCGGGGCCGTCGATGCGGATCATCTCCGACATCTTCGCCTACACCAGCGAGAAGATGCCGAAGTTCAACTCGATCTCGATCTCCGGCTACCACATCCAGGAAGCCGGGGCCACCTGCGACCTGGAGCTCGCCTACACCCTGGCCGACGGGGTGGAATACCTGCGGGCCGGCGTCGGAGCGGGCCTGGACGTCGACCGGTTCGCGCCGCGCCTGTCGTTCTTCTGGTGTATCGGCATGAACTTCTTCATGGAGGTCGCCAAGCTCCGCGCCGCCCGGTTGCTCTGGGCCCGGCTGGTCTCCGGGTTCGGGGCCGAGAACCCGAAGTCGCTCAGCCTGCGGACCCACTCGCAGACCTCCGGCTGGTCGCTGACCGCCCAGGACGTCTTCAACAACGTGGTGCGCACCTGCGTCGAGGCGATGGCCGCCACCCAGGGGCACACCCAGTCGCTGCACACCAACGCCCTGGACGAGGCGCTGGCCCTGCCCACCGACTTCTCCGCGCGGATCGCCCGCAACACCCAGCTGCTGCTCCAGCAGGAGTCCGGCACCTGCCGGGTCATCGACCCCTGGGGCGGCTCCTACTATGTGGAGCGGCTCACCCACGAGCTGGCCGGGCGGGCGTGGGGGCACATCGAGGAGGTCGAGGCCGCCGGGGGCATGGCCAAGGCGATCGACGCGGGGCTGCCCAAGCTCCGCATCGAGGAGGCCGCCGCCCGCACCCAGGCGCGCATCGACTCCGGACGCCAGCCGGTCATCGGCGTCAACAAGTACCGGCCCGACGCCGACGAGCCGATCGAGGTGCTCAAGGTCGACAACACCGCCGTCCGCGCGCAGCAGCTCGACAAGCTCCGCCGCCTGCGCGCCGAGCGCGACCCCGAGCTGGTGACCCAGGCACTGGAGGCCCTGACCAAGGGGGCGGCGGGCGACGGCAACCTGCTGGCGCTGGCGATCGAGGCCGCCCGTGCCAAGGCCACGGTGGGGGAGATCTCCGACGCGCTGGAGCGGGTGTTCGGGCGGCACGCGGGTCAGATCCGTACGATCACCGGGGTGTACCGCGAGGAGGTCGGGTCCGGCGTGGAGGAGGTCCGCGCGGCGTGCGCCGAGTTCGAGCGGCTGGAGGGCCGCCGCCCCCGGATCCTGGTCGCCAAGATGGGGCAGGACGGGCACGACCGGGGCCAGAAGGTGATCGCCACCGCCTTCGCCGACCTGGGCTTCGACGTCGACGTCGGCCCGCTGTTCCAGACGCCGGAGGAGGTCGCCCGCCAGGCTGTGGAGGCGGACGTGCACGTGGTCGGCGTCTCCTCGCTGGCCGCCGGGCACCTGACGCTGGTGCCCGCGCTCCGCGAGGCGCTCGTGGAGCAGGACGCCGGTGACATCATGATCGTCGTCGGCGGCGTCATCCCGCCGGGGGACTTCGAGGCGTTGCGCGCCGCGGGTGCGAGCGCGATCTTCCCCCCGGGCACCGTGATCGCCGACGCCGCCCGTGGGCTGCTGGCGGACCTGCTCACCCGGCTGGGCCATGACGCGGACGCTTGACGACTACGTCCGGGGCGTGAAGGAGGGCTCCCGGGCGTGGGTCGCGCGGGCGATCACGCTGGTGGAGTCCTCCCGGCCCGACCACCGGGAGCTGGCCCGGCGGTTGCTGGCCGAACTCACCCCCTACACCGGAACCGCCCGCAGGGTCGGTGTCACCGGGGTGCCGGGCGTGGGAAAGTCGACGTTCATCGACGCGCTCGGCGTGCGGCTGACCGGCGAGGGGCACCGGGTGGCGGTGCTCGCCGTCGACCCGTCCTCCACCCGCACCGGCGGCAGCATCCTGGGCGACAAGACCAGGATGGCCCGCCTGGCGGTCGATCCGGGCGCCTTCATCCGGCCCTCGCCCACCTCGGGCACGCTGGGCGGCGTCACCAGGGCGACCCGCGAGGCGATGGTCGTGGTCGAGGCGGCGGGGTACGACGTGGTGCTGGTGGAGACCGTCGGGGTGGGCCAGTCCGAGACGGCCGTCGCCGACATGGTCGACACCTTCCTGCTGCTCACCTTGGCCAGGACCGGCGACCAGCTCCAGGGCATCAAGAAGGGCGTGCTGGAGCTGGCCGACGTGATCGCGATCAACAAGGCCGACGGGGCGGAGGGCAGCACCCACGAGCTGGACGCCCGCAGGGCCGCCCGGGAGCTCGCCGGGGCGCTCCGCCTGCTGGGCGCCGAGCGCACTCCGCCGGTGCTGACCTGCAGCGGGATGACCGGGAAGGGTCTTGAGGAGCTCTGGCGGCAGATCGTCTGCCACCGTGACACCCTGGAGGCTTCCGGTGAGCTCGCCGAGCGGCGCCGCCTCCAGCAGGTCCGCTGGACCTGGGAGATGATCACCGATCGGTTGCTGGTGCGCTTCCGCGGTCATCCCGGGGTCGCCGCGATCACCGCCGAGGTGGAACGCCAGGTTCGGGAGGGGACCCTCCCCCCGTCCCTCGCGGCCGAGCGACTGCTGGACGCCTTCACCCGCTGAGCGCCGCCCTGCCCGCCTTTCCCGCCTTCCCGCCTTCCCGCCGTTCGCCTCCTCGTCCCCTCCTCGACCGCCGGCGGCCCGTCCCGCCCCCGCCGGTTCCCGCGCTGGTCGCCCGCGGGCCGCGGGCCGCGTGGCGCGCTGGTGTGCCACGCCCCGGCGTTCCCGGGCGGCGGGCCGGTGCGCGCCTATCCTTGCCGGGACGCACCGGCCATGTCATCCGAGGTGAGGAGCGGTCATGAGGTACAAGCGGGTCGTCATCAAGCTCAGCGGGCGGGCGATCGCGGGGGAGGACGACTACGGGTTCAGCGCGGCGGCCCTCGCGCATCTGGCGGCCGAGGTGGTCGGGGTCCGCAGGATGGGGGTGGAGATCGCCGTGGTGGTCGGCGGCGGCAACGTGTTCCGGGGGGACAGATCCGGCGCCTGGGGCATCGACCGGGTCGAGGCGGACAACATCGGGATGATGGCCACCGTGATCAACAGCCTGCTCCTGCGAGGGAAGCTCAACGCCCTGGGGGAGGAGGACGTGCGGGTGATGACCGCCGTGCCCATCGACACGGTCGCCGAGCCCTTCATCCGGCTGCGCGCGGTCCATCACCTGGAGAAGGGGGCGATGCTCATCCTCTCGGGCGGCATCGGGCAGCCGTTCCTGACGACCGACTACCCCAGCGTCCAGCGCGCGCTCGAACTCGGCGCCGACGGGTTGCTGGTCGCCAAGCACGGGGTCGACGGCGTCTACGACGGAGACCCCCGGGTCGACCCCGCCGCGCGCCGGTTCGAGAGGCTCACCTACGACGACGTGCTCCACCGCCGGCTCCGGGTGATGGACCAGTCGGCCTTCATCCTGGCCAGGGACCACGGGATGCCGTTGCACGTCCTCGACATCGAACGGCCGGGGCTCATGGCGGCGATCTGCCGGGGGGAGCATCACGGCACCGTCATCGGCGGGGACGTCAAGGAGTCGGTCTACGTCTGAGGGCACGGCATCCGGCGGCGATGGACACTCGTGAGGTTTTCCTCACTCACCGTCACGACGACTGGCGCGGTCAAACCATGTCATGATTCCGTGTGGCATTTTTCGGATTAATGATACCTTTCGTCCGATTAGCGGAAAATAATGTTTGATGCGACCTTGATCGCCCCTAGTCGATCATGTGATAATTCACGCCGAGAGTTACGAATGCCGCAATAAACATCTTTTACTGGTGTGCTGCGCGAAAAGTGCGTGGTGAGGTGCGGGAAGGCGGGCGACGCCCGGCCGGGGGCTTTTCCCGCGGGGAAACGTCCACCACCCGGTGGCCCGTCTCCGGGCCGCGCCGCACCGTCCGCGTGCCCCGTGACGCGCGGCCGCCACGCTGCGCGCGTTCACCGGACGCTAGGTGGGAGAGCAGGCCGATGTCGATCGACGCGGGCACCCGGGTGTCCCGGCGGGCCGGAACCGTTCCGATGCACCGGGCCCTGCCAGGGCTGCTGCGCGAACCGGCGGAGGCGCTCGCCGGGTTCGCACAGCGGAGCGGCGGGGAGATCGTCCGGCTGGGCCTCGGCCCGTTCCGCCCCTACCTGGTGACCCATCCCGACCACGTCCAGCAGGTGATGCGCCTGGAGTGGGAGAACTACCAGCGCGTGGGGATGTTCTGGCGCCCCCTGGAGCGGCTCTTCGGGCACAGCATCATGAGCGACGGCGCGCACTGGCGCGCCAGCCGCGACATCCTGCAACCGCTGTTCACCGTGCGGTACATCGCCACGATCGCCGAGGAGGTGGCCGATCGCGTCGCGGACCGCATCCAGGAGTGGGACGAACACGTCCGGACGGGGCGGAGCCTCGACACCACCGCGGAGATGTCCGGTCTCCTCAGCCACATCGTCAACCGGGTGCTGTTCGGCGACAAGCTGGGCCGCGAGGACGGGGAACGCATCATCCCCGCCTTCGACACGGTCTCCCACTCGCTCGTCTCCCGCTTCCTCATGCCGTTCATGCCCTACGCCATCCGGCTGCCCGGCGACCGGGCCTGCCTGCGGGGCGTCAAGCAGATCGACGACGTGGTGTTCCCGGTGGTGCGCAAGGCGATGGCCGAGCCCGACGACGGCCTGGACGTCATCTCCATGCTCTGCCGCTCCACCGACGAGAACGGCGACAGGCTCACCGACCGGCAGATCCGCGACGCCCTGGTCGGCGTGTACGCCGCCTCGTCGGAGACCACCGCGATGGTCGTCACCTGGCTGTGGCTGCTGCTGGAGGAGCACCCGGACGTCGCGGCACGCCTCCAGGCGGAGATCGAGGAGGTGGTCGGCGACGGCCCGGCCCGGCCCGAGCACGTTCCCCGGCTCCGCTACACCCGCATGGTCCTGCTGGAGACCATGCGCCTGTACCCGGCCGGCTGGCTGCTGCCCCGGCACGTCATGCAGGACGCGGAGATCGGCGGTGTGCGGGTGCGGAAGGGCTCGACCGTGCTGATCTGCCCTTACGCCACCCAGCGGCTGGAGGAGTTCTGGGAGCGCCCGCGCGAGTTCGACCCCGAGCGGTTCGCGCCGGAGAACGGGGAGCGCAGGCACCGGTACGCCTACTTCCCCTTCGGCGGCGGCCCGCACAAATGCCTGGGCGAGCACCTGTTCCATGTCGAGACGCCGCTCGTGGTGGCGTCCATCCTCAGCCGCTTCCGCCTGTCGGTGCGGACCCCGGGGCCGTTCAGCACCTCGTGGGCCGCCTCGCTGCGTCCCAGGCAGCGGGTCGAGCTGGGCCTGTCCTTCGCCGGCCGCGACCGGAGCGGGGCTTGCCGATGACGACCCGGCCCCTTCCCGGCGGCCGGCCGACGGCCGCGGAGTGCGGGGCGATCTGCGCCGGAGCCGGGCGGGCCCAGCGGGACATGCGCGAATGGGCGGAGACCTACCCCGGCCTCTTCTCGGCCCGCCCCTTCGACGCCGCCCTGTACAGCACGCTCTCACTCGCCATGGCGTTCAGCGGACCCTGGTTCACCGCCGGGCAACTGCGGATGGCGAACAAGACCTCCCTCTGGGCGTTCGGACTGGACTGGCTCGTCGACTACGCCGCCACCTCGCGGCAGGAGGTCGGCGACATCGCCCGGCGATGCCTGGAGGTGGCCGCGGGCGGCCCGCCGTCACCCGGCGACGACCTCACCCGCATGCTCGCCGACATCCGGGACGAGCTCTCCTGCTCACCCGCGTTCCCCGAACTCGGCCCGGTCTGGCGCGACGAGCTGCGGCGCATGCTGGACGGGATGCTCGTGGAGTGGGACTGGAGGAGCGAGAAGGCCGCGCCGACGTTCGAGGAGTACCTCGGCAACGCCGACAACCTCGGTTTCTCCTTCGCGTTCACCGCCCACTGGATCCACGTCACGGGCCATGGCCCGGTGACGGACGTCGAACGGATGCGTGAGGCGGGCCGGGCCGTGCAACGGGTCATCCGCCTCCTCAACGACCTGGGCACCTACGAGCGGGACGTCGTCTGGGGAGACCTCAACGTGCTCCTGCTCGGCGACGACCGCGCCGCGGTCGAGCGGCGGATAACCGAGCTGACGGCCCACGCCCGGGGACTGCTCGCCTCGCTGGACACCCATCCGGAACTGGCCGGTTACATGGAACGGCAGATGGACTTCTGCGCCGGGTTCTACCGGGTCGGTGACTACTGGGGGACGCTGTGAGGCCCGGCCTCCCGGCCGCCCGGCCGGCGTCCGGAGTCCCGGCGGACATCGACGTGGCCGACGCGGCACGGGAACTGGTCGCCGGGCTGTCGGCCACGCCGTGGGGCCGGGTGTCCGCCTCCCCCTACGAGACCGGCCGGGTGGTGAGCCTGGCGCCGTGGCTGGACGGTCACGCCGAGCGGGTCGACTTCCTGCTCACCACCCAGCGAGCGGACGGCTGCTGGGGTCCCCCCGAGGGCTACGGTCTCGTCCCGACCCTGAGCGCCGTCGAGGCGCTCCTGGCCGAGCGCCGGCGGGAGCACCCCTGCGTCGATCCCGATCTCCTGGCCAAGGTCGCCGGCCGCGGACTGGAGGTCGTGCGGGGCTGGTCGCTCGAGGGCGTGGGAGCCTGCCTGCCGGACATGCCGGCGATCGAACTGATCGTGCCGTCCCTGCTCTCTCTGATCGACGGCCACCTCGGCGGGGAACCGCCGGGCACGGTCGGCGGACTCCCCGGCGCTCCGGGGCCGTTGCCGGGTGTCGGCGGCGCCAAGCTGGCGAAGGTCAGGGAGCGGCTGGCGTCGGGTGCGCCGGTGCCCCAGAAACTGGTTCACGCGCTGGAGGTCGCGGACGGGGAGACGGTGGCCGCCGCCGGAGTCGTCCCCACACCGATGCCAGGCCGGATGGCGGCCGTCGGGGCCTCCCCCGGGGCGAGCGCCGCCTGGCTGGCCGCGCTGGGAGAGAGCGCGGTGCGGGGTGAGGATGCCTCTGACGGCTCGGCGGGGCCCGCCGGGGCGGGAGCGGCCGTGCGACGGTATCTGGAGGCGGTCGTATCCGCCTTCGGCGGGCCGGTGCCGTGCGCCGTCCCCATCACGGTGTTCGAGCGCGGCTGGGTGCTGAGCTGGCTGCTGCGCGCCGGAGTTCCGCTGGAGGTGCCGGCCGGACTGGTGACCGGCCTGCGTGAGGCGCTCGGTCCCGAGGGCACTCCCACCGGCCCCGGGCTGCCGCCGGACGCCGACACCACGTCCGTCGCCCTCCACGCGCTGGCGCTGCTGGGCGACCCCGTCGAGCCGTCCGGGCTGTGGCCCTACGAGACCGGTACCCACTTCTGCACCTGGCAGGGGGAGGAAGGCGCGTCCCCGACGGTCAACGCGCACGTGCTCGACGCCGTCGGAGAGTATCTGCGCCGCGGCGGGAACCCCGCTCCCCGCTACGCCGCCGTCGTGCCCAGGCTCTCCGCGTGGCTGCGCGCGCGGCAGGCCGCCGACGGAAGCTGGCTGGACCGCTGGCACGCCTCGCCGTACTACGCGACGGCGTGCTGCGCGCTCGCGCTGGAGGACTTCGGCGGTGCCGAGTCGAGGGCCGCGGTGCGCGGGGCCGCCCGCTGGGTGCTCGGCAGCCAGCGGGCGGACGGGTCGTGGGGGCGGTGGGAGGGAACGGCGGAGGAGACCGCGTACGCGTTGCAGACGCTGCTGCTGGCCGGTGACTCGCTGGGTGAGGAGCGGCGCGCGGCGGCCGTGCGCCGCGGACACCGCTATCTCCTGGGGGCCGTCACCGAGGACGGCGGCCCCGTCGACGCCCCGCCGCTCTGGCACGACAAGGACCTCTACTGCCCGGAGACCGTCGTGCGGGCGGTCGTGCTGGGTGCCCTCCACCTCGCACGGCGGTATCCGCTCACCGAGTCCGCCGCGTCCGTGTCGTCGCCCGGTGGGTGCCCGCCTGCCACCCGACCATGACGGAGAGTCGCTAGAAACGTTCCAAAAATGTCCAAAAAAGGACATAGGTACTATGTAACCAATGTCGCCTTGAGCCTATTTGTGGACATTGCTAAGGTTCACCGGGTGTGATGCGGGATGCCGCCGCCCAATGCGATGGGGCGTTGAGTCATTCGTATGTTGGTCGCCGTTAAGCGCGTCCCGCGTTTATTTTACTTTCGTCAGGATGGATGCTATGCGCGCGCGCAACGAGCGATTGCGGGCCAAGGTGACGGCACTGCTGGTGTCGTTGATCGCGCTCTGGGCGTTCACCGCATGGGTTACGGTCCGTGACGGTCTGAACATGCTGGGCGTGACGACCCTCAACGCCAATGTGGCCGACCCGAGCGAGCGGCTCATCGTCGAGTTGCAGGCCGAACGCCGGCTCAGCATGATCGCGCTGGGCAGACCGGGAACGGAGCGCCGGCGGCACGAGGCGCTGGCCGCCCAGCGCAAGCGCACCGACGAGAGCGGCGCGGACTTCCGGGAGCTCACCGCCGGCAGCGGCGTGGAACTGCTGGGAAGCGCGCCGCTGAAGCGCCGCATCGCGGAGACCGTCCGGCTGCTGGACTCGCTGGCCGCCACGCGCAAGGCGATCGACAGCGGACAGGCGGAGCGGGCCCAGGCCGCCACGGCGTTCACCGAGATCCTCGGCGCCGTCTTCCGCGTCTACGACTCGATGGCCACCCTGGACGACGAGGAGATCGCCAAGGACACCCGGACGCTCATCACGATGAACCGGGCCCGCGACCTGTTGTCGCAGGAGGACGCGCTGGTGATCGGTGCCCTGACGGCGGGCCGGCTGACCGCCGGTGAGCGTGTCCAGCTCGCGGAGATCAGCGGCACTCGGCGGTTCCTGCTCGACCAGGCGGTGTTGGACCTGCCCGCCGCCGACCGGGACGCCTACCGGAAACTGGCCGGCACCGAGCAGTTCACCCAGCTGCACGCCATGGAGTCGCTACTGATCGACGACGCGAACGCGGTGCTGACCGGCCTGGTCGACGCCCGGCGCTGGAGCGCCGCCGCGCAACCGGCGCATGCCGAGCTGGCGAAGGTCGTGCTCACCGCCGGCAGCGGCGTGGTCGAGCGGTCCGGCCCGGTGGCCACCGGCGTCATCGTGCGGCTCGCCCTCGCCGGTGGCCTGGGCCTGCTGGCCGTCATCGCCTCCGTCGTCCTGTCCATCACCACGGCCCGAGCACTGGTCCGGCAGCTGGAGAAGCTCCGCGTGGCGGCCTGGGAGCTGGCCAACGAACGGCTGCCCTCGGTGGTCGAGCGGATCGGTCACGGGGAGACGGTCGACGTCGCCGCGGAGGCGCCGCCGCTCAAGTTCGGCGACGACCAGATCGGCCAGGTCGGCCAGGCGTTCAACGCCGTGCAGCGGACCGCCGTCAAGGTCGCGGCGGAGCAGGCCCAGCTGCGGCGCGACATCGCCGACATCCTGCGCAACCTGGCCCGTCGCACCCAGTCGCTCGTGCACCGCCAGCTGAGCGTGCTCGACGTCATGGAGCGGCGCGAGAACGATCCGCAGGAGCTGCGCGACCTGTTCCGGCTCGACCACCTGGCCACCCGCATGCGCCGCTACGCGGAGAACCTGCTCGTGCTGTCCGGCGCGTCACCGGGCCGCACCTGGCGCGAGGCCGTCCCGATGATCGACGTGGTCCGCGGCTCCCTCGCCGAGATCGAGGACTACACCCGCATCGACGTGATGCCGCTGGGAGACGTCTCGCTGGACGGCCGGGCGGTCAGCGACGTCATCCACCTGATCGCCGAGCTGGTCGAGAACGCCGCGTCCTTCTCACCCCCCTACACCACGGTGCAGGTCAGCGGTCGCACGGTGGCCCACGGCTACGCACTGGAGATCGAGGACCGGGGCCTGGGCATGAGCGCGGCGGACATCGCCGCGACCAACGAGCGGATCGCCGACCCGCCCGAGCTGAAACTGTCCGGCAACGCCCGCCTCGGCCTGTACGTCGTCAGCCGCCTGGCCGAGCGGCACGACATCCGGGTGACCTTCAAGGCGTCCCCGTACGGCGGCACGACCGTCGTCGTCCTCATCCCGAAGGAACTGGTCACCGAAGAGGAGGAGGGCGGCCACCACGCCGGGGTCGGCGTGCCGCAGGCCCGCACGGCGGGCGCCGGAGAGATGAACGGCACCACGGCCGCGGTCGCCGCCGTGCGCAACCGGGTCGGTGAGCCGTCGGCGTTCACCGACACGATCGCCCCGGCCGAGGAGAACGGCGTGGAGGAGCCGGACACCGGGTACTCCGACGGCGCCGGGTACTCCGGAGGTCCGGGCCGCGCCGCGTCCCCCGGCCGGACCGGCGGCCCCTCGAAGAAACCGGCGCGAGCGGTGAACGGGACGACGATTCCCCCCGTGCTGCCTCCCCCCGACAGCACGCACACCCCCGGCGGCCTGCCGCGGCGGGTCCCGCAGACCCACCTGGCCGCCCCCCTGCAGGAGGCCGACCCCGCCCCCGTGCCGCCCCCGCCGGCCGACGACGACGAGCGCTCGCCGGAGCAGGTCCGCGCCGCCATGGCGTCCTTCCAGAGCGGCACGCGCCGAGGCCGCGACGACGCGGCGCGGTTGCTGACCGGAGGCGCCACCGCGGACGAGGACGGACCCGCCGTGTGACCACAGTGACGATCGCGATTCGCGCGTGCCGACCGCCGGCGCCGACGATCCGCCAGACTCCGCCGCCGGACGTCTGCGGGTAAAGGAGGACAACGAGTGGTGCAGGGAACAGGATCTTTCACCGACCTGGCCTGGTTGCTGGACGACCTGGTCAAGCGCGTGGACGACGCTCATCACGGGGTCGTCTTCTCCACCGACGGCCTGTTGCTGGCCGCGTCGGCGGACTTCTCCCCGGCCGACGCCGAGCACCTGGCCGCCGTGGGATCGGCGGTCCAGAGCCTGGGACGCGGGGTCAGCGAGCGTGTCGGCGGCGGTCCCGTGCGCCAGACCATCATCGAGATGCGGGCGGCCTACCTGATCGTCACCGCCGCCGGGCAGAACGCCTGCCTGGCGGTGCTCTGCGGCACCGAGGCCGACGTGGGCCTGGTGGCCTACGAGATGGCCATGCTCGTCACCCGCGTCGGCCAGTACCTCACCGCGCCGACCCGGACGGCCGAGTCCTCCCTCGGGGACGACGCCACGCGATGAGCCGGTCCGAGGAGCAGCCAGAGGCGCAGTGGGTCGGGGACGAGGCGGGACCGATCGTCCGGCCGTACATCCTCACGCGGGGCAGGACCGAACCGAGCCTCGGCAGGTTCGACCTCATCACCCTCGCGGTCGCCATCCGTCCCGTCTCGCCCCGTGAACCCGGCATGGACCCGGAGTGTCTCGCCATCGTCCGGTTCTGCCGCCAGGCCCAGTCCGTCGCGGAGATCGCCGCCCACCTCAACCTTCCCGCGGGCACCGTCCGTGTCCTGCTCGGCGACCTGCTCGACCAGGGGTACATCGCACTGCAAGAACCTCACTCGGAGACGGACATGCATGATGAGAGGCTGTACAGGGCGGTGCTGGATGGACTCCGTGCGCTCTGACCGTGACCCGGACCCGGTGCGCTCCGGCCGCGACGCCGGGCGGGTGAAACTCCCCACGGCGGTCAAGATCCTGGTCGCCGGCGGGTTCGGGGCGGGGAAGACCACACTGGTCGGCGCGGTCTCCGAGATCGAGCCGCTGCGCACCGAGGAGACCCTGAGCGACCGCGGCATCGGGGTCGACGACCTGTCCGGGGTGGAGACCAAGCAGACCACCACGGTCGCCATGGACTTCGGCCGCATCACCATCGGTGACGCCTACCGGCTCTACCTGTTCGGCACCCCGGGGCAGGAGCGCTTCTGGTTCCTCTGGGACGAGCTGGCCCTGGGTGCGCTGGGGGCGGTGGTCCTGGCCGACACCCGCAGGCTGGCCGACTGCTTCCCCTCCCTCGACTACTTCGAGCGGCGTGAGACGCCGTTCGTCGTCGCCGTCAACTGCTTCGAGGGGGCCCGCCGCTACGACCTCGACGAGGTCAGGCTCGGCCTGACCCTCCACCCGGACGTCCCGATCATCCTGTGCGACGCCCGGAAACGGGAGTCGGGCAAGGAGGTGCTGATCACCCTCGTGGAGCACGCGATGCGGATGCGCCTGGGTGCGGAACCGCCACGGGAGCCGGCCCCGGCCCGCTGACCCGGTGGCCGGGGCGCCGGGCCAGCGGGCCGGGGCCGCGCCTCTGCGGCCCGCCGGCGGGATGGGGCCGACGGCCGAGAAGCGGAACATGCGAGGCTGGTCGGCATGAAACGCCTCTCCGAAGTCGACCTGTCCGGGAAGCTCCCCAAGAAGGAGGCCGCCGAACGCCTCGACGCCGCGCTCGAACGCCTGCTCCGCCTGCGGCTCATCCTGGGCGGCCAGATCGGTGACAAGCGCATCGGCCCGCCGCTGTGCGTGGTCTTCGAGGGATGGGACGCCTCCGGCAAGGGAGGGGCCATCAAGCGCCTGGTGCGTCCGCTCGACCCACGCCACGTGCGCGTCGCCCAGTTCTCCGCGCCGACGTACGACGAGAAACGCCACCACTTCCTGTGGCGGTTCTGGCCGGCGCTGCCCGGCTGGGGCGGCATGGCCGTGTTCGACCGGTCCTGGTACGGGCGGGTGCTGGTGGAGCGGGTCGAGGGTTTCGCCACCCCGGAACAGTGGTCCCGCGCGTACGAGGAGATCGTGGAGTTCGAGCGGACCCTCGTCGCCGAGGGCATGATCATGGTCAAGTTCTGGCTGCACGTGTCCGACGCCGAGCAGCTGCGCCGTTTCCAGGACCGGGCCACCGACCCGCTGCGGACCTGGAAACTCACCGACGAGGACTGGCGCAACAGGGCCAAGCGTCCGGAGTACGAGGCCGCGGTGGAGGACATGCTCGCCCGCACCGACCATCCGAAGGCCCCGTGGCACGTGGTCCCCGGCGATGACAAGCGCCTGGCCCGGGTCATGGTGGTGGAGACGGTCTGCGCCGCCGTCGAGGCCGAGCTCACCGCCCGCGGCCACACGCTGGACGTCCCGTCCCCGCAGCTGGACGACTGAACCCGGCGCCGGCGCGCTCGCCGACCCGGCGGGGAGGCGGCGGCACGCGGGCCGGGGAGCCACTGGGAGGCGGCGGCGCGGGCCGGGGACCGGCGGGGAGGCGCGCCGCAGGGCCGGGCAGGCGACAGAATGAGGGGTTGTCCGTTCGCTCGTCTTTTCAGGAGGGTGCGCGCATGCGCTTGAGCTCGCGGCTGGGCAGGCTGGACCGGCGGCTGTTCGCCATGGTGGCGGGCGCGAGGCTGCGCGGTCTCGAACGGGTCGTGCCCGCGCTCTCGCGTGCGGCCGACAACTCGCTCCTGTGGGCGGGGCTGGCCGGTGCGCTGGCGGTCAGCGGACGCCGGCCGCTGCGCCGCGCGGCGACCCGGAGCCTGCTCGCGGTCAGCCTGGCCAGCCCGCTGGTCAACCTGGTGGGCAAGCAGGCGTTCGGCCGGAACCGGCCGTCGGTGGACGGTCTGCCACTGCCCCGGCTGGTCAGGATGCCCACCTCGGCGTCGTTCCCCTCGGGCCACTCGGCGTCGGCCGCGGCCTTCGCCACCGCCGTGGCCCTGGAGGCGCCGCGCGCCGTCGCGACCCCGGTGGCGGTCCTCGCCGCGGCGGTCTGCTTCTCCCGGGTCTACACCGGGGTGCACTACCCGGGCGACGTGCTCGCCGGCGCCGGGATCGGCCTGGCCGCCGGGTTGCTCACCCGGCGCATCTGGCCCGACGCCTCCGAGGCCGGTCACGCCCGGGCGGCCGTCACGGCGCCGTCCGCGCGGCTCGACCCGGAGGGCGAGGGGACGGTCGCCGTGGTCGACAGCTCGGCGGGTGACGCCGCGTCGGTCGCCGGGACGCTCGGGGCCGCGCTGCCGGACGCCGAGATCGTCGAGGTGGAGCCGGGCGCCGACCTGGCGGACGCGGTGCGCCGGGCCGCCTCACGCGCCAAGGTGCTCGCCGTCGCCGGCGGGGACGACATGGTGAACTTCGCCGCCCAGGAGACGGCGGGCGGGGTCACCCCGCTGCTGGTCGTCCCGGCGGGCACCACCGGCCATTTCGCCCGCACGCTCGGCGTGGAGAGCGCGGAGGAGGCCGTGGCCGCCTACCGGGGCGGGGACGTCGTGGCCGTCGACGTCGCCGAGGTCGCCGGCCGGACCTTCGTCAACACTGCGAGTCTGGGCGTCTACCCGGAAGTGGTCAAGCGCCGGGAGCGCAGGCAGGGACGCATCGGCAAGTGGCCCGCGCTGTTCTGGGCCATGGCGGAGGTGCTCGGCCCGGGTGGCGCGCAGCCGGTCGCCCTCGTCGTGGACGGCGTACCCCGGCGGGTCTGGATGATCGTCGTCGGCAACTGCCGCTACGAGGCGCGGGGTGCCGCGCCGACCCGGCGCCAGCGGCTGGAGGACGGGCTGCTGGACATCCGCGTGCTCGCCGCGGCCGACCGGCTGCCCCGGCTGCGCGTCTTCCTCAGCCTGCTCGCCGGCCGGGTGAAGCTGTCGCGCCACTACCAGCAGTGGCAGGCCGACACGCTGCGGGTGTCGTCCCCGTCGGGCCGGCTGGCCCTGGCCCGCGACGGTGAGACGTTCGAGGTGAGCGGCGAGGCCGAGTTCACCAAGCGTCCCCGTTCGCTGCTCGTGATCCGGCCGGGCGGCTGAGACCGTGGCCAGAGGTGACACCCGGCGCGCGATCCTGACGGCGGCCCTGGCGATCGTGACCGAGTCCGGGCTGGAGGCGATGACGGTCAGCCGTCTCGCGGAGGTCTCGGGTGCCTCCAACGGGAGCATCTACCACCATTTCGGCAGCCGGGGCGGGGTCGTCGCGGCGCTCTACCGGGAGAGCTTCGCCGATCTCGTCGACGCCATGACACCCGCCCTCGACGGACGCCCGGCCGAGGTCGTCGTGCCCGAGATCGCCGCACGGTTCCTCGACTGGATCCGCGACAACCCGGCCAGGGGAGGGTTCGTCTACCTGGCCTCGGCCGGAGGGGTGGCCTGGAGCGAGGAGGTGGCAGGGTTCAAGGCCGGGATCATGGCGCCGCTGGCGGCCTGGTTCGCCGCCCGCGCCGCCTCGGGAGAGGTCCGGGCCCTCCCGGCCTGGGCGCTCGACGCGGTCGTCATGGGTCCGGCCCACGAGTGCGCCCGCCGCTATCTCGCCGCGCCCGGCTCCTTCGACCTCGATCTCGCCGGGCCCGAGGTGACCCGCGCGGT
This sequence comes from Streptosporangium becharense, assembly GCF_014204985.1. Taxonomy (NCBI): domain Bacteria; kingdom Bacillati; phylum Actinomycetota; class Actinomycetes; order Streptosporangiales; family Streptosporangiaceae; genus Streptosporangium; species Streptosporangium becharense. Next base: position 6,706,157 of record NZ_JACHMP010000001.1, read on the forward strand.
CTGGGCCATCGTTCGGCCCGGCTGACCGTTCACCCGCCCCGGACCGCCCCGGACCGCCGTGGCCCGGTGCGGTCCCCCGGACCGTCCGCGCCGGGTGCGGACCGCCCTGGTCGGCTCCGGCCCGGCGCGGTGCGAACTTGACATCGCCGCGGGCGTCCGACGTAGGATCTTCCCGTCACATCGCCGTCCCACAGGAGAGCGTGTTGGAGTTCTGAGGTCCCGACACCGCGCCACACGAGCCGCCCTCGCGGCCAGGCGCGCATCCGACCTCGGCTGACTCCGCTCTCATACCGGCGACGGTTCCCGGTGGAATCCCCAGTGCACGCGTGCGCGCCCGCGGTGTCTCTCGTGTCCGATCACCACGACACTCACGGGAGCCGCTTCATGCCTTCTACCGCCGCACCCTTCTCCGTCGTCGTCGACGGGCTGTCGTTCGCCTGGCCGGACGGGACCCCCGTCCTCGACGACGTCGACGCCGCCTTCCCCGCCGGACGCATCGGCCTGATCGGGGTCAACGGCTCGGGCAAGTCCACCCTGATCAAGCTGATCGCCGGTGAGCTCACCCCCCTGTCCGGCACGGTCAGCGTCGCGGGCCGGGTGGGCTACCTCCCCCAGGACCTGCCGCTCGACACCGGCCGCACCGTCGCGGAGCTGCTGGGCATCGCCGGGCGCCGGGCCGCCCTGCTCGCCATCGAGCGCGGGGAGGTCGCCGAGGAGAACTTCGCCGTCCTCGGCGACGACTGGGACATCGAGGAACGCGCCCGTGCCCAGCTCGACCGGCTCGGCCTGGACCACGTGGGCCTCGACCGCACGGTGGCCACCCTCTCCGGAGGGGAGACCGTCATGGTCGGGCTGGCCGCGCTGTTCCTGGACGCCCCCGAGGTCCTGCTGCTGGACGAGCCGACCAACAACCTCGACCTCGACGCGCGACGCAGGCTCTACGCCGCGGTGGAGTCGTGGCCCGGGGTGCTGGTGGTGGTCAGCCACGACCGGGCCCTGCTGGAGCTGATGGACGGCATCGCCGACCTGAACGACGGCGTCGTACGCATGTACGGCGGCAACCTCTCCGCCTACGAGGAGATGCTCGCCGCCGAGCAGGAGGCCGCCGAGCGGATGGTCCGGGTCGCGGAGTCGGACGTACGGCGCCAGAAACGCGAGTGGGAGGAGGCCCAGGTCAAGCTCGCGCGGCGGGCCCGTTACGCCGACACGATGTACGAGCGGAAGAGCCGGCCGAAGATCGTCATGCAGACGCGCAAGCGGGAGGCCCAGGAGTCGGCGGGCAAGCACCGCAACCTGCACGCCGGCAAGCTCGCGGAGGCACGCGAGCGGCTCACCGAGGCGGAGCGGGCCGTCCGCGACGAGTCCGGGATCCGGATCGAGCTGCCGGAGACCGAGGTTCCCGCCGGGCGGGTCGTGCTGACCGCGACCGGGCTGCGGACGGCGGGCGGAAAGGCGCCCGGGGACCTGGTGGTCCGCGGGCCCGAGCGGATCGCGCTGCTCGGGCCCAACGGGGCGGGCAAGACCACGTTTTTGCGCACCGTCGCGGGGGAACTGGAGCCGGCCGGGGGCTCGGTCGCGGTGACCGTGCCCGGCGTGCGGTATCTGCCGCAGCGGCTGGACCTGCTGGACGACGCGCTCAGCGTGGTCGACAACGTCCGCCGTTTCGCCCCCTCCGCCTCGGTCAACGCCGTCAGGGCCCGCCTGGCCAGGTTCCTGTTCCGGGGGGACCGCGCCGAGCGGCCGGCGGGCACCCTGTCGGGCGGTGAGCGGTTCCGCGCGGTGCTCGCGGCACTGCTGTCCGCCGAGCCGCCGCCCCAACTGCTGCTGCTGGACGAACCGACCAACAACCTGGACATGGCCAGCGTCCGGCAGCTCGCGCAGGCGCTGGCGGCCTACCGGGGCGCGCTGATCGTGGCAGGTCACGATCTGCCGTTCCTGCGGTCGATCGGGATAACCAGGTGGCTCTTCATCGACAATCAGGGCATGCTGGTCGATGGCTTGGATTCCCCGCCTTTGTTTGACGGACAATGATCGATAGCGAAATAGTTGGGCAAGTGACTACACCCCGTATCCTCACCTGTGCCGTGGTCACCCTGTTGACCCTCACCGCCTGCACCGCCACGGATCCCGTGGAGGGGCCGTCCACCGCGGGAGGCGTAGCCGGGTTGGGCGGCTCCTCCGGCGGGCAGAACTCGGCACCCCCCAGCGCCGTGGCGCTCACCGCCGAGCAGTACCGGGCCGAGCTGGAGGAGGCGCGCGGGCCGGTGCGGAGCGCGGTGAAGAAGGTGGCCGCCACCACCAAGCTGACGAATCTCGGCAAGCGGCTGGACGAGACCGCCGCCGCGATCGACGGCGCCGTCACCCGGCTGGCCGCTCTGGCCCCGCCGCCCGAGGCCAAGGCGGGGCACGACGCCTACGTGCAGGCCCTGCGCGACCTTTCGGTGGCCTTCGGCCACGCCCGTCAGGACGCCGACGCCCAGAAGGTGTGCACCGGCCCGGCCGCGCTGAGCCGGATGGGCAAGGCGGGCGAGCTGGCCGACGTGGCGAAGGCGGCCGAGGCGCTGACCGGTTATCCGGCGGACGTCATCCCGGTCAAGGTGGCCGAGGAGCGCAAGCGCCGCCTGCCCAACGGCAGGTTCATCGTCTCCGAGAGCCTGCCCGCGGACGCGTACCTGGAGGTGAAGAACGGCTACGGGCTGGACTCCGTGGTCGTTCTGGTCCGCGGCGGCAAGAAGGCCATGAGCCTGTACGTCCGCGGCAAGTCGAAGTACCGGATCCAGGGGGTCCGCGACGGGAACTACAAGATCTACTACTCCCTCGGCGAGGACTGGGACGCAAGGAACCGCGTGTTCACCCGGTCGTGCACCTTCGAGCAGTTCGGCGAGCCCATCCGCTTCAAGACCACGACCTCCGGCGGGCAGATCCGCTGGAACAACTGGACGATCACCATGAACGCCGGCAGAGGCGGCAACGTGCCGCCCAAGAAGGTCAAGCCCGGAGACTTCCCCGCCTGACCGTGTCCGCCCCGGCGGGCACACGCCCGCCGGGAACGTGAAGGCCGCGACCCCCTCGGGGGATCGCGGTCTCGGCGTCGTCCCTGACCCGGATCAGGTCGAGAAGAGCATTCCCACCCAGCTGCGCTGGCGGTGGTGGCCGTAGTGGCCGTGATGCGGAGCACCCCAGGCGGGAGCGCCGTGCACCGGCGGCGGAGGCGGGGGCGGGGGAGCGGCGTGCTGCTGAGACCACTGGCTCTCGATGCGGGTCAGCGTCTCAAGCTCGCCGTAGTCGAGGAAGATTCCGCGACAGCTCTCGCACTGGTCGATGTGGACGCCGTTGCGCTCGTACGTGCGCATCGGGCCCCGGCACTTCGGGCACTGCATCTGGTTGGTCTCCTTGCTCGGTGGTTACCGACGTAACCACAACTTACTGCGTGGGCACCCTATGACGGGCGTCCCGGAACTGAACAATCCTCAGGCAGGCGTCCACCAGGATCTGCTCGACCTCGTCCAGCGGGCGTCCCTCCCGCTCCGCCGTGGCGACCGCCGCCGCGGTGAGCTGCACGGTCATCGCCTGCGCCGGGATCTCGAGCCGCTCCCACGGGTCGCCGGCCGGCGGGACGGCGGTCCCGCCGGCGGAGCGGTAGGCGTCCAGGAAACGGTGCCAGACCGCCGGGTCGAGCAGGCCGGCCGCGAACCAGGCCGCCGGCCTGGCCAGGTCCCACGCCGGATCGCCGAGACCCAGGTCGTCGATGTCGATGAGGATCCACTCCCCGGGTGCGCGGACCAGCTGGCCCATGTGCCAGTCGCCGTGGGTGAGGGTGCCGGGCCCGTCGCCGGCAACGGTTCCCGGTTCGGGCAGGGTGGTGAAGGCCCTGCGCACGACCAGCTCGGCGGCGGAGCCGCCGTCCAGCCGGGCGACGGTCGAGGCCACCCGCGCCGGGCCGCCCGCCGCCCGCAGCGGGGGGAGGTCGCCGGCCGGTACGGCGTGCAACCGGGCCAGCAGCCGGGCGGCGTCCTCCCAGGGGGCCGCGTCCGGGTCGCCGTGGTCGACCGGGGTCCCGGCCGGCCAGACGGTGACCAGCCGGTCTCCGACAGGGAAGACCTCCTCGGTCACCGGACGCAGCAGGATCCCGCGCAGCGCCGGGTGGGCGGCGGCCCGCATCCGCTCGGCCAGTGCCTCCGGCTCGGCTCCGGGGTTGTGCGCCTTGACCACCACAGGGCCGGCCCGCAGGATGATCACGTCTGGTCTGGTCGGCAGTACGGTGCCGGGGGCGCCGCCGTACCGGAGTCCGATCCGGTGCAGCTCGTCGATCAGGTCGTCGCTGTCCACCGGGTAAGTGAACCACTGATCCACGGCGCGCCGGCGGGCCGCGTAGGGTGCGGGCATGAGGATCGGATTCGCGGTTCCGGTGTCGGGGTCGTGGGCGACGCCGGCCAACATGGTGCGGGTCGCCCGCCGGGCCGAGGAGCTCGGGTACCACGAGCTGTGGACCTTCCAGCGCCTGCTCTATCCCCGCGGGCACGAGATGGGCCCGGTCTACCGCAGCGTGCACGATCCGGTGGTCACGCTGTCCTACCTGGCGGGGGTGACCGGCCGGATCCGGCTGGGGGTGGCGGTGCTCAACATGCCGTTCGTCTCGCCGGCGCTGCTGGCCAAGCAGCTGGCGAGCCTGCAGGCGGTCTCCGGCGGGCGGTTGGACGCCGGCCTCGGGCTCGGCTGGCTGCCGGAGGAGTTCGCCGCCTCGGGGGTGTCGCAGGAACGGCGCGGGCGGCGGGCGGAGGAGTTCATCCACCTGCTGCGGCGCCTGTGGTCGGAGGAGACCGTGGAGCACCGGGGCGAGTTCTACCAGTTGCCGCCGGTGCACCAGGATCCCAAACCGGCCTCCCCGCCGCCGGTCCTGCTGGGCGGGTCGGCGGCGGTCGCGTTGCGGCGGGCGGGCCGGCTCGCGGACGGCTGGATCAGCTCCAGTCGTGAGGACCTCGACCGCATCGATGAAAAAATCTACATCGTAAAGGAAGCGGCCCGGGAAGCGGGCCGTGACCCGGAGGCCCTGCGCTTCGTCACCCGGGGGGTGACCCGGATCCGCCCCTCGGGAGCGGCCGACCGGTCCCCGCTGACCGGCTCGTTCGAGGAGATCCGGCGGGACGTGGACGCGCTCGCGGCCAGGGGCGTCACCGACGTCTTCCACGACCTCAACTTCGATCCGGAGATCGGCTCGCCCGACGCCGATCCCGGGGAGTCGATGCGCCGGGCGGAGGCGGCCCTGGAGGCCCTCGCGCCATGACCAAGCGTTTGGTTCGATAGGTGCATGAGAGAACGGGAGATGGCGGACCGCCTGGAGATCGGCGAGTTACTCGCCCGGTACGCCTACGCGGTGGACACCGGAGACTGGGAGCGGCTCGACCTCGTCTTCACCCCCGACGCGGTGATCGACTACACCTCGGCCGGCGGCATCCGGGGCGGCCGGGACGAGGCCCGGCGATGGCTGGCCGAGACGCTGTCGGCCTGGCCGGGACGCCAGCACCTGATCGGGGCGGTGAGCGTCAGGTTCGACGGGGACGAGGCGGCGGTCACGGCCCCGTTCGCCGACACGCTCTCGCCGTCGAGGGACATGGTCGCCGCCGACGTCGCCGGGCTCGTCCGGGGCGGCGGGTGGTACCACCACCGGCTGGTCCGCACCATGTACGGCTGGCGAAGCAGGGGGATGGTCGCGGAGCAGGCTTGGCGGACCGTGCAGTGACCGAGTGGTGTCGGGCGTCCTGTTGCCGATTAATGCGACTTGGGGCCTATGGGGCTTTCGGTCGATAATCCGGTAAGGTGCGGGGCTGGTGACGCAGTGTACGACTGGTACCTGCCATCCTTGTCCCGTACCTAGTGGGCTCCGTGACGGGGGAACGGTGAACGTGCGCAAGCCGATCGAGTGCTGGCTGTCGGACATGGACGGCGTGCTCGTCCACGAAGGACACCCGGTCCCCGGTGCCGACGAGTTCATCCGCCGGCTGCGCGAGTCCGGAAAACGGTTCCTGGTGCTCACCAACAACTCGATCTACACCCCGCGTGACCTGGCCGTCCGGCTGCGCGCGGCCGGCCTGGAGATCCCGCCGGAGTCGATCTGGACCTCGGCGCTGGCCACGGCCAGGTTCCTCGACGGCCAGCGTCCCGGCGGCTCGGCGTACGCGATCGGCGAGGCGGGGCTGACCACCGCGCTGCACGAGGTGGGCTACGTCCTGACCGACATCGACCCCGACTACGTGGTCCTCGGGGAGACCCGCACCTACAGCTTCACGCAGATCACCCGGGCCATCCGGCTGATCGAGGGCGGCGCCCGGTTCATCGCGACCAACCCCGACCCGGTCGGGCCGTCGAATGAGGGCTCACTGCCCGCGTGCGGCGCGGTCGCGGCGATGATCACCAAGGCGACCGGGGTGGAGCCCTACTTCGTGGGCAAGCCCAACCCGATGATGATGCGCAGCGCGCTGCGCGCCATCGACGGGCACAGCGAGAGCACCGCCATGATCGGCGACCGGATGGACACCGACATCGTCTCCGGAATGGAGGCGGGGCTGCACACGATCCTGGTGCTGAGCGGGGTGGTGAGCGAGGGCCAGGTCGACCGCTACCCGTTCCGTCCCTCGCAGGTGGTCGACTCGATCGCCGACCTCATCCCGCTGATCGACGCCGATACCTGACGGAACCTGGCAGGTGGGGCTGCCGTGCTGCCGGGTATGACACGCGTTCATCCCTAGGTCGGCCCGAAGAAGGTCTTCGCCTGCTCCACCGAGTGGCCGGGATGGTGCCGGATCGGCAGGTCGCAGGAGGCGCTGGAGAACCTGGCGGCCTACACGCCACGCCACCGAGTGGTGGCCGAGCGGACGTACGCCCGCAAGCTCGGAGTCCGGCAGAGGATCGCCGCGCCTGATCGCCGTTGCGGACGTGGGCTCCGAGGGGCCGGTGCCCTCCCGGCGGGGGAACCTAGTCGTGGGTCCCGCGTAGGCGCTTGAGCTCGGAGCGGTGTTTTTTGGCGGCGATGCGCCGCTCGACGGCGCCTCTGCCGGGCTTGGTCGGGCGGCGCCTCTTGGGCGGCGGGGCGATGGCCTCCCGCAGGAGCTGGGCCAGGCGCATCCCGGCGGCCTCGCGGTTGCGCAGCTGGGAGCGGAACTCCGAGGCGGCGATGGTGATCACCCCGTTCACCAGGCGCGGGCCGAGGCGCTCCAGCGCGCGGGCCTTGAGAGCCGGGCCCAGTGCCTCACTGGCGGCCAGGTCGAAGCTCAGCTCCACCCGGCTGTCGGTGGTGTTGACCCCCTGCCCGCCGGGGCCCGAGGAGCGGGAGAAGCGCCAGCCGAGCTCGGTCTCGGGGATGGAGATCGAGCCGCTGATGTGGAGCGGGCCGGGCATGGCGGTGACGTCCTTCGGGTGGGAGGAGTGCTGGTGGCGGGGTGTGGTCTCAGGTTAGCCGGGGGTCACGGGTGCCGATCAAATGAATTTATGCCCGTTTCATGAGTGTTGATGAGTTCTGTACCGCAGATGCTCCGGCCGGTTCCACCGCGCTCTTGTGACGCCGGGATCCGTCCGCCACAGTGGCTCGGGGGCGGGCCGAGGGTGCCCGCGGACCGGGCGGATCCGGCAATCGGGAGGCGGGGAGCATGAGTGTGATCGTCGGCGTGCACGGGATCGGGAAGTACCGCTACTACCGCGGCGCCGGCAACTCCGTCACCGGCGCCGCCGCCGCGATGCGCGGCAAGTGGGACCGCTACCTGCACCGGGGCCTGGGAGGCGGCAGGCCGCACGCCGGGGAGCGTTACATCGCCGAGGTCGCCTACTACGCCCACCTGCTCGGCGAGCGCAAGGACGACTCGCCGCGCGCCGTGCAGGCCATGGACGCCGGAACCCAGGAGGTGTTCGCCGCCTGGGCCGCCCAGCTCGACGCGGTGGGGGAGGGGCTGACCGGGGCCCTGCACCGGGTGACCGGCTGGCTCCTCGACCGTCTGGACGCGGGCGCCGCCGACTTCGCCGGGTTCTTCTGCCCGGAGGTCGCCGCTTACATGGCGGCCGGGGGTGAGACGCGCGCGGGGTGCCGGTCCGCGGTGGCCGAGGTGATCCGGCGCAACCGGCCGAAGGTGGTGATCGCCCACTCGCTGGGCAGCGTGGTGACGTACGAGACGCTGTGGGCCCATCCGGACCTGGAGGTGGAGCTGCTGGTCACGCTCGGCAGCCCGCTCGGCATGCGTGATGTGATCTTCGAACGTCTGGTGCCGGCCCCGGTCGGCGGCAGGGGCGGGCGGCCCCCGGGAGTGCGGCGCTGGGTCAACATCGCCGACAAGGACGACATCGCGGCCATCCCGCCGAACCTGCGCGGCTGCTTCACCGGCGTCGACCAGGAGGTCCTCGTCGACCTCGACTGGATCGACTTCCACACGGCCGAGAAGTATCTGGGCTGCGAGGCGCTCATCCCCCACCTCACGCCGTACCTGGACCGACAGTGAGGATGTAGGTGAACGCCTCCCGGTAGAGCTCGGCTCTTGGCCTGACTGACCATAGGAGCATCCCCCGGACTGACGGTTGCGCGGTCCCCGGGTCCTTCGCGGTCCCTTCACGGCCCCTTCGCGCGTCCTTCGCCCGCCGGCCGGGCGGGGTTCGATCACGGTGGGTAACGCGCCCGCCTGTGCAGCGGCTGTTCACCCTGCCTTGACGCACGGGCCACAGCGGGGAAAGCTCGGGCGGCTGCACTGGCGGTGTGGAGCAGACGCCGTCACGCAGAGTGTTCCTTTCCGCCGCCGCAGCCAGTGCGGGCGGCCTGTTGCTGACCGGGGCCGGGCTCGGCCCGAGCCGGACCCTCGCCACTGACCCGTTCACCCTGGGCGTCGCCTCCGGTGACCCGTCCGGGGACGGGGTCGTGCTGTGGACCCGCCTCGCCCTCGACCCGCTCGGGACGAACGGCCGGGGCGGGATGCCGGTCCGGGACGTGGACGTGCAGTGGCAGCTCGCCACCGACGAGCGGTTCGCCAAGGTGGTCCGCAGGGGCACCGAGACCGCGCGCTGGAAGCGGGCGCACAGCGTCCACGTCGAGCTGGAGGGGCTGGAGCCCGGCCGGGAGTACTTCTACCGTTTCCGGGCCGAAGGCCACCTGTCACCGGTCGGCCGCACCCGCACCGCCCCGGCCGCACTGTCGCCGCTGACCTTCGCCGTCGCCGCCTGTGCCCACTACGAGCACGGTTTCTACACGGCGTACCGCCGACTGGCCGAGCAGGACCCCGATCTGGTCGTGCACCTGGGCGACTACATCTACGAGTACGCACCCAAGGGGTACACCGCGCTGGGCGGCAGCGTCCGCCGGCACACCTCGGGCAAGTGCGCCACGCTGGCCGACTACCGGATCCGGCACGCGCAGTACAAGAGCGACCCGGACCTGCAGGCGGCGCACGCGGTCGCGCCATGGCTGGTCGCCTTCGACGACCACGAGATCGAGAACAACTGGGCCGCCGACGTCTCCAGCACCGGCGCGCCGTCCTTCGCCCGGCGCAGGGCCAACGCCTTCCAGGCCTACTACGAGAACATGCCGCTGCGCCGCTCCAGCGTGCCCGGGGGGACGTCGATGCGGGTCCACCGGCGGGTGGACTGGGGGCCGCTGGCCCGCTTCCACCTGCTCGACACCCGGCAGTTCCGCGACGACCAGGCGTGCGAGGACGGGATCAGGGCGGGCTGCGACGACCGGCTCGACACCGGGCGTACCTTGCTGGGGGAGGACCAGCGGCGCTGGCTGCTGGACGGCCTCGCCGAGTCCGGCACCCGCTGGAACCTGGTGGGCCAGCAGATCCTGATGGCCCAGCGCGACGTCAAGGCCGGTCCGGGCACCGAGGTCAACATGGACTCCTGGGACGGTTACGCCGCCGAGCGCACCCGGCTGCTGACCGGGTTCCGCGACTCCGGCGCGGCCAACCCGGTGGTGCTGACCGGTGACGCGCACATGCACCACGCCGCAGACCTCAAGCTCGACTTCGACGACCCCGACTCCCCCCGGGTAGCGGTGGAACTGGTCACCTCGTCGATCGCCAGCGACGGTGACGGCTACCGGGACGAGGCGCGCGTCGCCGAGACGATCGCGGAGAACCCGCACATCTCCTACCTGGACCAGCGCCGCGGCTACCTGGTCTGCCGCCTGGAGGCGGAGGAACTGCGGGCCGACTTCCGCACGCTGGACTACATCAGCCGCCGCGGAGCCCCGGCGAAGACGGGCGCCACGTTCACCATCCCCGCGGGGGAGTCTGCCCTGACCTGAACCGCAGCGGAATTTCGCGGTATTTGATGGATGATGCCGCCTATGAGGTCCATCGCTACGAGGCTCACCGCCGCGGCCGTCGCCGCCGCGCTGGGCGGCTCCCTCCTCGTCCAGAACCCCGCCGCGGCCGTCACGGTCTCCGCCGCGGCCTCCCCCGCCGACGTCGCGTCCTCAGCGGAGGCTGTGCCTTCGGTGGCGGCCGTGTCCTCGGCGGAGGCCGTGCTCTCCGCCGAGGCCGTGTCGCCGGCCGCGGCCGGGCCCGCCGCCGCCGACTTCCGTTACGAGATCTCCTTCCCCAAGCACGTCCGGCGCGGCCAGTCGCTCGTCTTCACGGTCAAGGTCCGCAACCGCAAGGCCCGCGGCCAGCACTACGTGGCGCTCGTCGGCGACTTCCCCGGACGCTTCCGCAGGATCAAGGTGATCTCCAAGCCGCGCAGCGTGAAGTGCGGGGTCAAGCGCCTCGACCTGTCGTGCTGGATCACCTCCCTCGACAGGGGCGACTCGACGACCGTGCGGATCCGCGCCTGGGCCGGAACCCGCCGCGGCACGGCCACGGTCCGGTTCGGGGCTCTGGTCACCGAGGACGCGAAGGCCGATCTCCGCAAGCTCACCAAGAAGATCCGCCGCACCATCAAGGCCGGCATACGGATCCGTTAGGAGGCCGGTCCCGCCATGGCGTAGCCGAACAGGGAGGCGCCGTCGACGGTGGCCAGGGTCTTGGCCGTCGACGGGCGGACGCCCGGGTAGGAGCCCTGCCTGGCGGACGTCCGCAGCAGGGTGAGCCTGCCGTCGCCGGGGGCGGCGACGACCAGCCCGCGGCCGGCGACCGCGAGCGCGCCGCCGAAGTGTCCCCCCTTGCCGGTGAACAACAGATTGTGGTTCTTCGTCAGGCCGCCGGACCGGGTCCCGGCGAGCACCTGCACGGCGTTCTCACCCGGCACCCCGATCACCAGTTCGTCGTCCCCGTCGCCGTTGAGGTCCCCGGCGGCCAGGGCGGCGCCGAACCGGTCGAAGTAACGCGGGGTGCCCTTGAGGGCCCGCTGCGACCACGCCTCCGAGCGCGCCGTCCGCAGCCCGCCACGGGAGCCGTACACGACGTTGACGGTGCCGTCGCCGTACTCCATCGCCCGCTGGTTGTCGGTCAGGCCCTCCCCCGGCACCCCGATCGCCAGGTCGTCGCGGCCGTCGGCGTCGAAGTCGCCGGTCGCCAGGGCCGCGCCGAAGGAGTCCCACGCCTCGGCGAGGCCGGTGATCCACGGGCTGTCCTGGGTGAGCAGGACGGCCTTCCTGCGGCGGACGTCGAGCACGGTGACCGAACCCTGACCGTTCTTCAGGATCGTGTCCGCGGGGGCGCCCGCGGCGATCTCGTCACGGCCGTCGCCGTCGAAGTCGCCGGTGGCGAGCACCGCGCCGAACTGGTCGGTGGTCCGCTCGTTCTGGCCGATCCACCCGGTCTCCTGCGTGACCAGGTACGGGCGGCGGCCCTTGAACCCGTACACGCCGACCGCGCCGCCGCGCAGCCCGGGAGCGCCGATCACCAGCTCGTCGTCGCCGTCCCCGTCCAGGTCCCCGGCGGCCAGGGCCGCGCCGAACCGGGCCGATCCCCGCTTGCCGCCCAGATCCCCGATGTCGATCGTCCTGCCGGGACGTAGGCCGCCGGAAGAGCCGTGGAACAGTTGCACGGCCCCGTCCCCGTCGGCGCCGACCCTGGCGCGGTCCTCCTCGGAGACGCCCACGGCCAGGTCCGCGCAGCCGTCGCCGTCGAAGTCGCCGGTCGCCAGGGCGGAGCCGAAGGAGTCCGCGGTCTCGGCCTCCCCGGGCACACCGGGGCCGTCCTGGGTCAGCCGCCTCTCGGCGCGCATGCCGTACAGCACGGTGACGGAACCCGCGCGGGCGTGCCCGCCCACCTCGGCGTACGGGGCGGCGACCACGAGGTCGGCCCGTCCGTCGCCGTCGAAGTCGGCGGCGCGGCCGGAGCAGGCACGTGCCGCGGGGTCCGCGGTCACCGGGACCGCCGAGGCGGGCGAGGCCGGGACGAGCAGGGAGGCCAGAACGGCGGGGGCGAGAAACGCTGCTCTCATACCGACGATGGTTTCCGGGCATTCGGACACGCGGCCCACCGGAACATGAAATCCACGTGGCCGGTGCGGGTAAAGAACATGCCAGGATTGGGGGCATGGAAATCGATCTGGCGGATCTGGATTTCTGGCGGCGGCCGCTCAAGGAGCGGCATGAGGCGTTCGCGCGGCTGCGCGAGCTGGACCGGCCGGTGTTCTTCCAGGAGAAACGGATCCCGCTGCTCCGCTCAGGCGGAGGATTCTACGCGCTCGTCCGCCACGCGGATGTGGTCGAGGCCAGCCGGAACGCCAAGGTGTTCTCCAGTGAACCCGCGGTGACCAGCCCCGAGCCGCCGGGCTGGGTCAAGCACGTGTTCGGCGAGTCCATGGTCAACATGGACGACCCCCGGCACGCCCGTCTGCGCCGCATCGTCTCCCGCGCGTTCAGCCCGAAGATGCTGAGCAACCTGCAGGGCGACATCGAGGCCGCGTGCACGCGGATCGTCGACGACGTGGTGGCCTCCGGACCGCGCGACTTCGTCCGCCAGGTGGCCGCCCGACTGCCCATCAACGTCATCTGCGACATGATGAACATCCCCGGCGAGATCAGGGAACGGGTTCACCGGCACGTCGACATCTCCACCGCCTACTCCGGCGTCCGGCCCAGCCTGGCGCACACGGTCAGAATGGCCGGGCAGAACACGCTCGCGCTGCTCGCCCTGCAACGCCTGGTGATCAACCTCGGCAGGGAGCGTGCCGCGAACCCCGGCGGCGACCTCGTCTCCGCGCTGGTCACCGCCAACGTCGACGGTGAGAGGCTGACCGACCGGGAACTGGGCTCGTTCTTCACACTCCTGCTCGTGGCGGGCAACGAGACGGCCCGCAACACCATGGCGCACGGCATCAAGCTGCTCACCGACAACCCGGAGCAGCGGCGCCTGCTGGTCGAGGACTTCGACGCGCACATCGGCGGCGCGATCGAGGAGATCGTCCGCCACGTCTCGCCGATCATCCAGTTCCGCCGGACCGTCACCCAGGACTACGACCTGCGCGGCCTGCACCTGAAGGCCGGGGACAAGGTGGTGCTCTTCTACGGCTCGGCCAACCGCGACGAGGACGTCTTCCCCGATCCCGACCGGTTCGACATCACCCGCGACACCAAGCCGCACGTCGGTTTCGGCGGTCCCGGGCCCCACTTCTGCCTGGGTGCCAACCTCGCCCGCCAGGAGATCAGGACCATGTTCCGGGAGCTGTTCACCCGGCTGCCGGAGATCTGCTCGGTCGGCGAGCCCGAGCTGCTGCTCTCCAACTTCGACAACAGCGTCCGCAGCCAGGCGTTCGCCTTCTGATCCCGGCGTCCGCCCGCCGGACACGGCTCGGGTGGGCGGATGACCGGTCCGCCCGCCCGCTCACCCGTCCGGGCCGGTCACCCACGTGTCCGGCCCGGTCCGGTCGGAGCGTCGTCACCGGACGGTTCGTCGTCGGCTCCGGCCGGACCGGTCGGCTCCGGCCGGACCAGGACGTTCTCCCGGATGGCCGCGAAGGCGATCAGTGCGGAGACGCCCATCATCGCCGCGCCGATCAGCATCGTCGTACGGAACCCCGCGGTGAACGTCGCGGGGGAGGTGAAGGCGTCACCGGTCAGGCCCGCCAGCGGGGGGATCGCAGCCACCGCGAGCAGCCCGCCGGTCCGGGCGACGGCGTTGTTGACGCCGCTGGCCACCCCCGCGTGCCGATCGTCCGCGGTGGCCAGGACGGTCGCGGTGAGCGGCGCGACCGCCGCCGACAGACCGAGGCCGAACAGGCTCACCGGGAGCAGCACGTCGACCACGTACGACGATCCGGGGCCGATCCGCGCCATCAGCAGCAGCGCCGCGGCGCACATCAGGATGCCCGCGGTCATCGGCGCCCGCGGCCCGATCCGCCTGGCCACCTCACCCGCGCGCGACGACAGCAGCAGCATCAGGACCGTGACCGGGATGATCGCCGAGCCCGCCGCGAGCGGGAGGAACCCCGCCGAGACCTGGAGCTGGACGACCAGCAGGAAGAACACCACGCCCATCGCCGCGTACATGACGAACGTGACGGCGTTGACCGCGGTGAACACCCGGGAGGCGAAGACCTCGACCGGGACGAGCGCGGCGGGGGAGCGTCTGATCTCCAGCCGGACGAACGCGGCGCCCAGCAGCGCGCCGGCCGCCAGCGGGACCGGCCGCAGGTCGACCAGGCCGTAGGTGATCCCGGCCAGCGCCAGCGCGGCCAGCGCCGTGCCGAGCACGTCGAACCGGCCGGTGGCCTCGGGGTTGCGGCTCTCCGGGACGTGCCGCACGGTCACCGCGACCACCAGCGCGGCCACCGGCAGATTGATCAGGAACACCCAGCGCCAGCCGGCCGTCTCCACCAGCCACCCGCCGAGCAGCGGGCCGACGGCCGCGGCCACCCCGCCCAGCCCCGACCAGGCCCCGATCGCCCTGGGCCGGTCGTCGCGGTCGAAGGACGCCTGGATGATGGCGAGGGAGCCCGGGGTGAGCAGCGCGCCGCCGATCCCCTGGAGCGCGCGGGCCGCCACGAGCGTCTCCACGCTGGGTGCCAGCCCGCACAGGGCCGAGGCGACCGCGAACCAGATCACGCCGGCCAGGAAGACCCCGCGCCTGCCGTACCGGTCGCCCAGTGAACCGCCCAGCAGGATCAGGCCCGCCAGCGTGAGGGTGTAGGCGTTGACGGTCCACTGCAGGCCGGCCATGTCGGCGTCCAGGTCGGCGCCGAGCGCGGGCAGGGCCACGTTGACGACGGTGCCGTCCAGCAGGGCGATGCCCGACCCGAGCACGGTGGCGAGCAGCACCCGCCGGCCCGCCGGGGAGCCGAGACGGATGTGACCGTTCTCCGGGGCGCTGTCCACGCCGCTCATCATCACCGACCTCTCGCCCGTCGGGCCCACGCCGATTCGGGAAGCGTCGGCGGTCTCTGGTAGGACGGGTCCTGTCACGTTAACCCCGACGGGAGCCCCGATGGACCACTCCGAGTTCAACGACGACGTCGACGGTCTCCACCGCGGAGACTACGCCGGCCTGCCGATCGTCGGCCTTCGCCCGCCGGGTGCCCCCATGCCCGCCGCGGGCGAGGCGGCCTGGCGCGTCTCGGTCGAGACCTACGACGCCGAGGAGACGTTCGAGGAGCACTTCGCGCGTTTCGCCGAGACCGTCGACACCACCGAGGTCAGGGCGCTCATCGTCGGCGGCTGGGAGGACGCCTACGAGAACGACTCGTCGGTGCCCGTCCGGCTCCTGGTGGAGAACGCGCCGCGCTTCCCCGCGCTGCGTTCGCTCTTCCTCGGCGCGATGCCCGCCGAGGAGTGCGAGATCTCCTGGATCCAGCAGAGCGACGTCACGCCCCTGCTGGAGGCGTTCCCGCTGCTGGAACGGCTGGAGGTGCGCGGCGGCTCCGGGCTGGCGCTCCGGCCGGTCGGCCACGACCGCCTGCGGATGCTGCGGCTGGAGTCGGGCGGGCTGCCCGCCGAGGTGGTCAGGGCGGTCGGCGACAGCGAGCTGCCCGCGCTCGAATACCTGGAACTCTGGCTCGGCGTGAGCGAGTACGGCGGCGACGTCGCCGTGACCGACATGGAGGCCGTCCTGTCCGGCGCCCGGCTGCCCGCGCTCAGGCACCTGGGGCTGCAGGACAGCGAGATCCAGGACCAGGTGGCCGCGGCGGTGGCGGCGGCGCCGGTCGTGGACCGGCTGGAGTCGCTCGCCCTGTCCATGGGCACGCTGACCGACACCGGCGCCGAGGCGCTGCTGTCCGGCCGGTCGCTGGCCCACCTCAAGCGCCTCGACCTGCACCACCACTTCCTGTCCGACGCCATGCAGCGGCGCCTGCGGGAGGCGTTCGCGGGCACCGGCGTCGAGCTCGACCTCTCCGGCCGGGAGCGGCCCGACGGCACCCGGCGTTACGTCGCGGTCTCCGAGTGACCGCCCTCGCCGTCGTCGGGACCCCCGGTGACCGGCGGGTGGACCTGTTCGCCGCGGCGTGCACCCGGCACGGCCTGGCCGCGCCGGCGGTCGTGCCGTGGGTCCGCGTGCTGCGCGGCGAGGAGATCCGGCTGGAGCCCGGCGCGCTCGTGCGGATCGACTCACCCGGGGAGGACCCCGGAGCCGACGAACTGCTGCGCGGGCCCGGCGAGCCGTCCCGGGTCGGCGGTGGGGCCCGCTGGCACGCGGCGTTCACCGCGGGGATGGCGCGCGTGCGGGAGGCGGCCGGCCGCACGCCCGGCGCGGTGCTGCTCGCCGACCCCGATGAGATCGCGGTGATGTTCGACAAGCGGCTCTGTCACGCCAGGCTCGCGGCGGCGGGGGTGCCGGTCCCGCCCGCGCTCCCCGGGCCGGTCCGCGACTACGCCGAGCTGCGACGGCGGATGGGCGAGGCACGCTGGGGCCGGGTGTTCGTCAAACCGGCCCACGGCTCGTCGGCGTCCGGGGTCGTCGCCCTGCACGCCTCCGGCCACCGGGTCAAAGCGGTGACCTCGGCCGACCTGTCCGGCGGGGAGCTGTACAACTCGCTGCGGGTCAGGTCCTACGAGGACGAGCGCGACCTGGCGGTCATCGTCGACCGGCTGGCCGCCGACGGGCTCCACGTCGAGCGCTGGTTCCCCAAGGCGAGCATCGGCGGGCGGGTGATCGACCTGCGGGTGGTCGTCGTGGACGGCACGCCCACCCACGCGGTCGTCCGCGCCGGCCGTGCCCCGATGACCAACCTGCACCTCGGCGGCGTCCGGGGCGACCTCGACGCGGTCACGGCCGGGCTGGGCCCGGCGGGGTGGGCACGCGCGCTGGAGGTGTGCGCGGGGGCGGCGGCGTGCTTCCCCCGCAGTCTCGCGGTCGGGGTCGACCTGATGATCGGGGCCGACTGGCGGGGCCTCGCGGTGGCGGAGGTGAACGCCTTCGGCGACCTGCTGCCCCGGCTGGAGGGTCTGCCGGGCGGCGGAGCGGAGGGGCTCGACACCTACGACGCCCAGGTCCGCGCGATCCTCGGCGGGTACGCGGCGGGGCGTGTGCACCTCGGCCGGCACACGGTGGGGCGTGTGCACCTCGGGCGGCACGCGGTGGGGCCGGTGATCCGGCCCGCGCGGCCGGAGCCCGGCGTCCGGGGAACGCCCGGGGGAGGGCCGGTGCGACGGGCGGCCCGGAAACCGGAAGGAGAGGCCGGTGCGTGACATGAACGAGGTCGTGGGCAGCCACGACCTGCTGCTGGTGACCCTCGACACGCTCCGCTACGACGTGGCCGAGGAGCTCATGGCCGCGGGGCGGCTGCCCACCCTGGCGCGGGTGCTGCCCGGTGGGCGGTGGGAGCGCCGGCACAGCCCCGGCAACTTCACCTACGCCGCCCACGCGGCGATCCTCGCCGGTTTCCTACCGACCCCGGCCGCACCCGGCCCGCATCCGCGGCCGTTCGCCGCGGCCTTCCCCGGCAGCGAGACCACGGCCGCGGGCACGTGGGTGTTCGACGCGGCCGACCTGCCCGGCGGGCTGGCCCGCGTGGGCTACCGCACGATCTGCGTCGGGGGAGTGGGGTTCTTCAACGGGCTCACCCCGCTCGGGTCCGTCCTGCCGGGGCTGTTCGCCGAGAGTCACTGGGAACCGGAGTTCGGGGTCACCTCGCCCACGTCGTTCGAGGCGCAGATCGCCCGCGCCGAGCGGGCCGTGGCGGGGGCGGACGGCCCGGTGTTCCTGTTCGTCAACGTCTCGGCGCTGCACCAGCCCAACTGGTTCCACCTGCCGGGGGCCACCCGCGACGACGGTGACAGCCGGGCCAGCCACGCCGCCGCGCTGGAGTACGTCGACCGGCACATCGGCAGGCTGTTCGCGCTGGTGAGCGAGCGACGCCCGGGGTACGCGATCGTCTGCTCCGATCACGGCACCGCCTACGGTGAAGACGGATATGTCGGGCACCGGATCGGACACGAGGTCGTCTGGACCGTGCCCTACGGGGAGTTCACGATCGAGCGGGGGCGGTGGCGGTGACGCCGGGACCGGGCCAGGAGGCGAAGGCGGCGCAGGCGGCGCGGGAACCGGATCGGACGGTGGCGTCAGGGCCGGTGGAGGGGCTCGAACCGGGACGGGCAGTGGAAGGGCTCGAACCGGGACGGGCGGTGACGGTGCGACCGGTGGAAGGGGCGGCACCGGGACGGGCGGTGACGGTGCGGTCGGTGGAAGGACCGGGACGGGCGGTCGTGGCGGGCGGCGCCGCGGCGGACGTGAGACCGCCCCGGGAAGGGGAGGCGGACACGGGCCCGTACCAGGGATACGTCTACGCGTACCCGCACAAGACGGCCTACCGTCCCCTGGAGCCGCGTCCCCCGCTGGCCGAGGTGTGGGCGGACGAGCCGCTGCACAGTCTCTTCCTCTACCTGCACATCCCGTTCTGCGAGATGCGCTGCGGGTTCTGCAACCTGTTCACCCGGACCGGCGCGCCCGAGGAACTCGTGGCCGCCTACCTCGACGCGCTGGAACGCCAGGCCACGGCCGTGCGCGACGCCCTGGACGGCCCGCGCTTCGCCGCCGCGGCGGTCGGCGGCGGCACGCCCACCTACCTGAGCGCCGCCGAGCTCACCCGGATGTTCGACCTCACCGAGCGTGTCATGGGAACCGACCTACGGGCCGTCCCCATGTCGGTGGAGACCTCCCCGGCGACCGCGACGGCCGATCGGCTCGCCGTCCTGGCCGAGCGGGGCACCACCCGGATCTCGATCGGCGTGCAGAGCTTCGTCGACGCCGAGGCCCGTGCGGCGGTCCGGCCGCAGCGGCGGCAGGAGGTCGAGGCGGCGCTCGACCGGATCCGGGCGGCCGGGTTCGACACGCTCAACATCGACCTGATCTACGGGATCGACGGGCAGACCGGGGAAACCTGGCGGCACTCGCTGGACGCGGCGCTCGTCTGGAAGCCCGAGGAGCTCTACCTCTACCCGCTGTACGTCCGCCCGCTCACCGGCCTCGCCAAGCGTGCCCGCGACTGGGACGACCACCGGCTCACCCTCTACCGCCAGGGCCGCGACCACCTGCTGGCCGCCGGGTACGAGCAGGTCTCCATGCGGATGTTCCGGCTGCCCGGCAGACAGTCCCCGGCCGAGTACACCTGCCAGAGCGACGGCATGGTCGGCCTCGGCTGCGGCGCCCGCTCCTACACCTCCGGGCTGCACTACTCCTACGAGTACGCCGTCGCCGCCGGCCGGGTGCGCGCCATCGTCGACGAGTACGTGCGCCTGGCCGCCGGGGAGTTCGCCGTCGCCAACGTGGGCTTCCGGCTGGACGAGGAGGAGCGGCGCCGCCGTCACCTGATCCAGTCGCTGCTCCAGGCAGGGGGACTCGACCCGGTCCTCTACCGCGACCGTTTCGGCGCCGGCCCGGAGGAGCATTTCGGGGACGATCTGGAACGCCTGGCCGACCGGGGCTGGCTGGAACGCGACGCCCCGCCGCCCGGCGGCGGGGACCCCCGCCCCGGATGGCTCCGGCTCACCGCCGAGGGCCTCGCCCACTCCGACGCGGTCGGCCCGGCCCTGTTCTCCGGCCGGGTCCGCACGCTGATGGCCTCCTACGAGGAGCGATGAGGACGATGACCGCCGTTCCCGGCCCTCCTGACGTGCCCGGTACGCCCGGCGTATCTCCCGGGTTCACCGTTTCCGCTGCGCGCGGCGTCTCGACCGCCCCGACACCGCGCGGCCCGGGGGAGCCGGGTCACCTGACGGTCCTCTACCGGGGGCCGCTGGCGAGCTGCGACTACGACTGCCCCTACTGCCCGTTCGCCAAGCGCCGCGACGACCCGGAGAAGCTGCGGCGCGACCGGGCGGCGCTGGAACGGTTCGCCGCCTGGGTGACCGGGCGGGATCACCCCGTCTCGGTGCTGTTCACCCCCTGGGGCGAAGGGCTCGTCCGCTCCTGGTACCGCCGGGCGATGGTCGAGCTCAGCCGCCTCCCGCACGTGCGGCGCGTCGCCATCCAGACCAACCTCAGCCGCCGCCCCGGCTGGCTGGACGGCGCCGACCTGGACACGCTCGCCCTGTGGGCCACCTATCACCCCGGCCAGGTCTCCTACGGGCGCTTCCTCGACCGCTGCCGTGACCTGTCGGCGCGCGGGGTGCGTTTCAGCGTCGGCGTCGTCGGCCTGCCCGAGCACCTGGAGCCGGCCCGCCGCCTGCGGGCGGACCTGCCGGAGGGGGTCTACCTGTGGGTGAACGCCGCCGAGGGGCTGATCTACACCGACGAGGAGGCGGCCGCCTGGACGGCGATCGACCCGTTGTTCCGCCACAGCCGGTTCCCGCACCGCAGCGCCGGTATGCCCTGCCGCACCGGGGAGAGCGTCGTCTCCGTCGACGGCGACGGCACTGTGCGGCGCTGCCACTTCGTCCCGGAGACGCTCGGTAACCTGTACGACGGCACCTTCCGGCCCCGCGCCGCGCCGTGCCCGGCGGCGGTGTGCGACTGTCACATCGGCTATGTGCACCTGGAGCCGACCGGCCTGTACGACGTCTTCGCCGGCGGCGTCCTGGAGCGGATCCCGGCCCGGCTCTCCCGGTAGCCACGCCGGCCTGTTCCGTCCGGTCCGCTTCGCTCGGCCTGCTTCGTCCGCTCGGCCGGTATCGGGGATTATTCGGTGGCTCAACCCCCCTTCTCCCTTCTACCCTCACCGGAGCATCACGTCGTCACCGGGAGCAGACCATGCGAGTGCACTACCCCCGCACTCCCCACCTGCCCTGGTCGCCGGGAGCGTCCTCGGACGACGTGCGCGCCGGCGGCCTGTCGGGACTGGTGGGCCGGGAGGTCGTCGTCACCGAGAAGCTCGACGGGGAGAACACCACCCTGTATCCGGACGGGCTGCACGCCCGGTCGCTCGACTCGGCGCACCATCCGTCCCGCGCGTGGGTCAAGGCCCTGCACGGCAGAATCGCCCGTTTCATCCCGCCGGGCCGGCGGGTGTGCGGGGAGAACCTGTACGCCCGGCACTCGGTCGGGTACGAGGACCTGGAGAGCTGGTTCTACGCCTTCTCGGTCTGGGACGGCGACCACTGCCTCGACTGGGATCCGACCGTCCGCTTCGTGCGGGGACTGGGTCTGCCGGTCCCGCGGGTGCTGTGGCGTGGCGTCTTCGACGAACGGGCGCTGCGGGCACTGCGCCTGGACACGGCGCGGCAGGAGGGATACGTCGTCCGGACCGTCGAGGGGTTCCGCCGGGAGGAGTTCGCGTACCGCGTGGCCAAATGGGTACGCGCCGGGCATGTGGCGACGGACGGGCACTGGATGTTCGCACCCGTCGTCGAGAACGGCCTGAGCCCGGCCGCCGCGCTGTGGGAGGTGCGTTCGGGGGCGGTTCCCGGCGTTCCGTCGCTGCTGGCGGCGCTGGGGATGACGGCCGACGACCCCGGTGAGCCCGGCGGGGCGGAACCGTTCGCCGCCGGGAACGTCACAGCCGGGCTCGACGTCGCCGGGCCCGGCGGGGCCGATGCCGAGCGCGCCGAGGCGGCCGTGGCCGACGTCTCCGCCCGGCTCGGCCTGCTGGGCAGGACGGGGGACGCCAGGCTGGCGGGCGTACTGGCGGCCCTGCTGCACGACGTGGGCAGGGCCCGCCTGGCGCCCCGGCTGGTGGCCCCCCTCGGCATGCCCCTGGCGCGGCGCGTCGCCGACCTGGCCGGGCTGCACGCGATCCTGCACCGGCCCTTCCCCGACGAGGAGCGCCGGGGCGGCCTGGTGCGGCTGGCAGCCGCGGCAGACCTGGGGGTCCTGCACGCGGTCGCCGCCGCGGTCCTGGCCGGGTGCGGCGACGGTGACGCCGTCGCCGCCCGCGAGCAGGTCGACTGGTCCGAACTGCACGCGGAGGAGGCCGGGCTGCTCGGCGAGGCGCCGCTGGAGCCGTTGCGCGCGGGCCTGCGCCTGGCACTCGGCGGGCAGGGCTCCGGGGCGGCCGGTGACGGGCCGGCACCCGGCGGGGACGGTTCCGGAGGGGACGGTTCCGGAGGGGACGCCCCCGACGTGGCGGACCGGTGCTGGGCCGAGACCCGCGAGGCGTACGCGCTGGGCCGCATCGCCACGGCGGCGGAGGCGTCGGCGCTGACCTGGCGGTGGAGATCCGGCGGATTCCCCCGGCTCGTCGTCATGGTGGGGCCGTCGGGCAGTGGGAAGAGCACCTTCGCCCGGAACATCCCGAGCACCGGCGTCGTCTCGCTCGACGACCTGCGCCAGGCCCGCGGGTCCCGGTCGGACCAGCGGGCCAACCCGGAGGTCCTCCGTGAGGGCCTGCACCGCCTCGACACGCTCCTGTCGGGTGGCGGGACCGTCGTCTGGGACGCCACCGCCCTGAACGCGGCCCAGCGTTCCCTGGTGCACGCCGTGGCCCGCCGCCGCGACGCGCTCACGACGCACGCGGTCATGCTGGTCCCCGAGGAGACGCTGACCCGGCGCAACGCCGGCCGCGCGGACCGGGTGCCGCCGGAGGTGCTCTCCGCCCAGCTCCGCCGTTTCTCCCCGCCCTACCCCGGGGAGGCGCACCGCACGTGGTACATCGGACCGGAGGGGGACGTACGCGACGTCGCCGGAGCCCTCGACGGCGGGGAGGGGTGAGCATGCGGACGAGCGAGGAGATCTACCACCGGATCCGCTGGGACGCGCGCTTCGATCCGGCGCGGTTCGTGCTGGGAGTCAACGTGCGTGGCGCCGCTCCCAAGCGTGTGCCGTTGCCCGCGTTCGTCCCCGGAGGGGACATCCCCTGGCACCGGATCCTGTTCGTCGAGGCGGACGGCGAGGTGGTCTGGGACCGGGCGTCGGGTGTCGACCGCGTCGACTCCTCGGGTGCCGGCCGGGTGCGGGAGCCGCGCAGGCTCCGGGCGCCGTTCTTCACGGCCGGGACACCGTTCGCCTGGGATCCGGTCGCCGGGTGGCGTCCCGCGGAAGCCGTGCCGCCCGGCAGGGCGACGGCGACGGCGGCGCGGTTGCGCGTGCTCACCTGGAACACCCTGTGGGACCGCTACGACGGCGACCGGATCGACACCGCCCGGCGCAGGCCGCTGCTGCTGGAGGCGTTGGAGCGGGCCGACGCCGACGTCATCGCGTTGCAGGAGGTCGAGACCGGACTGCTCGACATGCTGCTGCGGGCCTCGTGGGTCCGCTCCGGCTACACGCTGGGCACCGACCCCAGGCGCCGGGACGTCGACGACAGCGGGCTGCTCATCCTCAGCCGCCTGCCCGTGCGGGAGGCGGGCGGATGCGTCCTCGGACCGTTCAAGGCCGTGGCGGCCGTCACCGTGGAGTCCGCCGCCGGGCCGGTCGTGGTGGCGGCCACGCACCTGACCAGTGACCACACCCAGGACGGCCCCGCCAGGCGCGAGGCCGAACTCGCCCGGCTCGCCGACGCGCTGGCCGGTGTGGACGGGGACGTGATCCTGCTGGGCGACTTCAACGACGGCGGGAGCGGGCCTGAGACGGCGCTGGGCCTGCGGGACGCCTGGACGGAGGTCCGCGGGCCCGGCGACGCGACCGCGACCTTCGACCCGCTGGTCAACCCGCTGGCGGCGATCTCGACGATCTCCGGCCGGGCGGTCCGGCTCGACCGTGTCCTGCTGCGCGGCCCCGGCCTGCGGGCCGTCGCCGCGACGCTGAAAGGCGATTCACCCGCGACCGCGGACGGCCTGTTCGTGTCGGACCACTACGGTGTCGCCGCGGACATCGCCGTCGGCGACGGCGCCGACGAGCCGGAGGAGCCCGGGAAGCCCGCCGTCCTCGACATGTGGCCGACGGCGCGGACGGCACTGGCGTGGATCCCGCCGGAGGACCTCTGGCCGGCGATCCAGGAGATCCGGCGCAGGCACGATCCGCAGGCCGGCAGATGGCCGCCGCACGTCACGGTGATGTTCGGCTTCGTCCCGGAGTCCGCCTTCGAGGAGGCGGCCCCGATCGTGGCCGCCGCAGCGGCCGCGACCGCCCCGTTCACCGCCCGGCTCGAAGGCGTGCGCGCCTTCTCGCACGGGGACGACTCCACGGTCTGGCTCGACCCGGCCGCGGCCGGGCCGGAGGAATGGGCCGCGCTGCGCCACGCGCTGGAGCGGGGGTTCCCCCGTTGCCGGGGCCGCGCCGAGGGCTACACCCCGCACCTGACCCTCGGCAGGACGCGGGAGCCGGAGCGGGTCGCCGCCGAATGCGCGGCACGACTCGGCGGAGTCTCCACGCGGGTGGAGGAACTGGTCCTGCTGTCACGCCGGGGTGCGGAACCCATGCTTCCCCGGGCGAGCGTGGCCCTGGGAACGGGAGAGGTGCGCTGGCTCGACCACGAACCGCGCACCACGGAGCCCGGACCGCGCACCACGGAGCCCGGACCGCGCACCACGGAGCCCGGACCGCGCACCACGGAGCCCGGACCGCGTACTCCGGGGTCCGGCCCGCGGGCGGAGGACGGCCGCGGGGAGACACGGGCGCTCCGCGTCGCGGAACGGGTGCGGGCCGCGCTGCCGGAGGGCGTCGTCCACGTCACCGGGTCGCGGCGCCTGGACTGCGCCTTGCCCGGCGCCGACCTGGACCTGGTGGCGGCGCTGCCCGGGGAGGCCGACCTCGGCGACGTCCGGGCCCGGGTGGAGGCGGCGCTGCCGGAGGCGGCGGGGATGCGGTACGTGACCGGTGCCCGGGTTCCAGGGCTGCGGCTGCGGGCCGGCGACCTGGACGTCGACCTGATCGTCGTCTCGACCGGGGACGTCGCCCCCGCGGAGGCGGTCGCGCGCCGCGCCGAGCTGGGAGAGGCCGCCGCGATCGCGCTCAGCGCGGTCGCCGACGCCGACGCGGTGCTCGCCGCGGCCGGTGAGCACCGGGCCGCCTTCGTCTCCCTGGCCGTGGAGGTGAAGGCGTGGGCGAAGGCGCGAGGGCTGGACTCGGCCCCGTTCGGCGGGCTGCCGGGCGTGGCCTGGGCGGTCCTGGCGGCGCGGACGGTGCGCGAGGCCGGCGATCTCCCGCCCGGCGACCTGCTCCGTCACTTCTTCGGCACGTGGGCCGCGTGGGACTGGCGGCACCCGGTCGCGCTCCTTCCGGCGGCCCTCCCGCCGGAGCCGGGGGAGCCGCAGACCGGACACACGAAGGGGGAGTCGCCGGCCGGCCCGGAGGAGGTCGTCGGCGCGGCCGTCACGATCATGACTCCCACGGCCCCGGTCCGCTCCTGCACCGAGCAGGTCGGCGCCGGCTGGAGGGACCTGCTGACGCGGGAGCTCTACGACGCCTGGGAGATCACCGAGGCGGCGGCGGAGAGCCGCCGCGACCCCAGGCCCGAACTGCCGGCGCCTCCGCCGCACCGGCGGCACGCGGCGTGGGCGGTCGTGACCGTACGAGGGGCACCCGGCGAGGATCTCGGCGTGATGCTGGGCCGCGTCCGGGGGCGGGTGCGTGCCCTGCTCACCTCGCTGGAGCGTGCCGGGGTCCGCGACGCGCACGCCTGGCCCCGGCCGTCCGAGACCGGGCCGGAGCTGGTGCGGTTCGCGATCGGGCTCGGCCGCACGCCGCCGGACGCTGCGGGGCTCGCCGAGATCGCCGGCCCGTGGGCGGAGGGCCTGCGCGGGGTCACCGTCGAGTGGGCGGAGTGCGGCGAGGTGCCGACGCTCCGCTGAGCACGGCCCTCACCCGCCCCGGGGGCTTGGACGCCGACCGGTCTGTCCGCGTGGGGCCCACGGCACCTCAGGCGGGCGGGCAGCCCAGGCCGCGCAGGACGAACCCGGAGACGAGCTCCTCGGCCTCGTCCGCCGTCACCGCGCCGCTGAGCAGGGGGACCCGCTCGGCGCCGATGACGGCGAGGATCATGCGCGCGGTGGCGGTCACGTCGGCGGCCCGGAAGTCGCCGGACGCCACCCCGCTGTCGATGATTCCGGTCAGGATGCGTTGCATCGGCTCGACGTGGTCGGCCAGGCGCTGGTACGCGTCGGGGCCCAGCGCGGCCGACAGGTCGGCGGGGCCGGGGTGCGGGTGGGCGAGCAGCCCGGCCAGCTGGAGCCTGACGAACACCCGCAGCCGCTCGGCGGGGGTCGCCCGCTCGGGCAGCTCCCGCTCGTAGCTGTCGATGAAGTAGTGCGTCACCCGCTCGGTGAAGGCCAGCAGCAGCGCGGCCTTGTCGGGGAAGTAGTTGTACAGGACGGTGCGGGTGATGCCGGCCTCGCCGGCCACGTCCGTCATCGAGATGGTGTCGATGCCCTGCTCGCGGATGAGACGCGAGACCGCCCGCAGGATGCGTTCACGCGTCTGAGTGCGGTGCTCGCCGATGGTCGCGGCCGAAATGCGGGGCATCGTCCCATGGTCGCACAGTGTCCGGAACCGTGGGCGGGCATCCCGGCGCACCTCGGCACCGCGACCGGGCGTCCCGGCGGGCCCGGGGAGGGGCACGTACGTTGCCGCGTAGACGTCGGTGGCGTCCGGGCGTCCTGGCGGGTCCCGGGAAGGGGCGGCCGGGCGGGACCTCGGGGGCGGACACCGGGAGGAGGGCTCAGGCGACGAGTTCGGCGCGCGCCACCCGGCCCAGTTCGGCCAGGACCTCGGTGTTGAGCAGGTAGGCGAGCTTCGTCTCGCGGACCAGCCGGCGCTTCTCCGCCTCGTCGAGGGGCAGCGCGTCCAGCCGGGCCCGGTACTCGTTCTTGAATCGGGGCAGGCTGCCGATCCCGTCGAAGAGGTAGAAGTCGACGCCGCCGCCCGGCCGGTAGCCGTAAATCTTCTGCAGTTCCATCCGGATGAACTGCCCGCCGGACAGGTCCCCCATGTAGCGGGTGTAGTGGTGGGCGATGTAGCCGGCGGGCCAGTCGGCGACCTGGTTGATGCGGGCGACCAGGGTGAGCGTCGGCTTGGACGGCTCGATCCTGGATCGCCAGCCGGACCCGTAGACCGTCTCCAGGTCGCGGACCAGCGCCTCCTCCCGGTAGAGCTCGGGGAAGACGAACGATCCGGCGACGGGGTCGGCGGCGAGCGCGCGGGAGGCGCTCTCCAGGGCGACGTAGGCGAAGTAGTGCTGGGCGACCAGTTCGCCGTACGCCTCCGGGCTGAGCCGGCCCGCCATCAGCGCTTTGAGGTAGCTGCCGTCCTCGGCGGACTCGTGGTCTCCCCAGGTGGCGTTCCTGAGGACTTCGGAGAACGGCGCATCGCTCATGATCACTCCGCGGCGAGGGGGAATTTTCATGACAAAGTGTCACAAAGGCTGAGATGTCCGTCAAGTCGATGACGACACCCTGTCATCAACCGCTCTCACGTGCGGGAATGTCCGCAGTTGCCTGGGCTTTCGCGTCTTCGATTACAGAATTACGATCGCTCACGGCGAACACGCTCAAGCTCGGGAACAATCACGGACTCCCATTAATTGAGTGTGTACAACTCAACCTTTGGAGTGCACATGAGTGAGAGCTTGGTCCTCCCGGTCCTGCCGCTCGACGACGAGGTCGTGCTGCCGGGCATGGTGGTGCCGCTTGACCTGTCCGAGACCGAGGTCCGGGCCGCGATCGACGCGGCCCAGGCTCTCGCCGACAACAAGCCCGCGGTGCTCCTCGTTCCCCGCATCGACGGCCAGTACGGATCGGTGGGCGTCCGGGCGGTGGTCGAGCAGGTCGGCAGGCTGCCCGGAGGCGAGCCCGCCGCGGTGGTGCGCGGCGTCGACCGGGTCCGGGTCGGCGCGGGCACGACCGGCCCCGGCGCGGCCCTGTGGGTGCAGGCCACCCGCATCGCGCCCGTCCCGGCCGGCGAGCGTGCCCACGAGCTCGCCAAGGAGTACAAGGCGCTGGCCACCACGATCCTGCAGAAGCGGGGTGCGTGGCAGGTCGTCGACGCGGTCAACCAGATGAACGACCCGTCGACCCTCGCCGACAACTCCGGTTACGCCCCCTGGCTGACCACGCGGCGCAAGGCCGAGATCCTCCAGACCCCCGACCCGGCCGACCGGCTGGAGAAGCTGGTCGAGTGGTCGCGCGAGCACCTCGCCGAGCTCGACGTGGCCGAGACGATCCGCAAGGACGTCCAGGAGGGCATGGAGAAGCAGCAGCGCGAGTTCCTGCTCCGCCAGCAGCTCGCCGCGGTCCGCAAGGAGCTCGCCGAGCTGAACGGCGACACGTCCGCCTCCGAGGAGGAGGACTACCGCTCGCGCGTCGAGGCCGCCGATCTGCCGCCCAAGGTGCGCGAGGCCGCGCTCAAGGAGGTCGACAAGCTGGAGCGGACCTCCGACCAGTCGCCCGAGACCGGCTGGATCCGCACCTGGCTCGACACCGTCCTCGACATCCCGTGGAACGAGCGGACCGAGGACTCCTACGACATCATCGCGGCCCGCGCCGTCCTCGACGCCGACCACACCGGCCTCGACGACGTCAAGGACCGCATCATCGAATATCTCGCCGTCCGCGGACGCAGGGCCGAGAAGGGCCTCGGCGTGGTCGGCGGGCGCCGCAGCGGCGCGGTCCTCGCGCTGGCCGGCCCTCCCGGGGTCGGCAAGACCTCGCTCGGCGAGTCGGTGGCCCGCGCCATGGGCCGCACGTTCGTCCGCGTCGCGCTCGGCGGCGTCCGCGACGAGGCCGAGATCCGCGGCCACCGGCGCACCTACGTCGGCGCGCTGCCCGGCCGCATCGTCCGCGCCATCCGCGAGGCCGGGTCGATGAACCCGGTCGTGCTGCTCGACGAGGTCGACAAGGTCGGCTCCGACTACCGCGGCGACCCGACGGCCGCCCTGCTGGAGGTGCTCGACCCGGCGCAGAACCACACCTTCCGCGACCACTACCTGGAGGTCGAGCTCGACCTGAGCGACGTGCTCTTCCTGGCGACCGCGAACGTGCTGGAGGCCATCCCCGGCCCCCTGCTCGACCGCATGGAGGTGGTGACGCTCGACGGCTACACCGAGGACGAGAAGGTCGCCATCGCCCGCGACCACCTGCTCCCGCGCCAGCTCGACAAAGCCGGCCTCACCGCCGCCGACGTCGTCCTCGGTGAGGACGCGCTGCGCAGGCTCGCCGGCGAGTACACCCGCGAGGCCGGCGTCCGGTCCCTGGAGCGCTCGATCGCCAGGGTGCTGCGCAAGGTCACCGCGAACGTCGCGCTCGGCGAGGCCGAGCTGCCGGTGACGGTGGACGACCTCGTCCCCTACCTGGGCCGTCCCCGGCATGTCCCGGAGTCGTCGCTCCCGGAGTCGCGCCAGCGCACCGCGGTGCCCGGCGTGGCGACCGGCCTGGCGGTCACCGGGGCGGGCGGCGACGTCCTGTACGTGGAGGCGTCCCTGGCCGACCCGGAGACCGGCGACACCGGACTGACCCTCACCGGCCAGCTCGGCGACGTGATGAAGGAGTCGGCCAGGATCGCGCTCTCCTACCTGCGTTCGCGGGGTGCTGAGCTGGAGCTGCCCGTCGGCTCCCTCAAGGACCGCTCGGTGCACGTCCACTTCCCGGCCGGCGCCGTCCCCAAGGACGGCCCGTCGGCGGGCGTGACGCTGATCACGGCCCTGGCCTCGCTGCTCTCCGGCCGCCAGGTCCGCGCCGACGTGGCCATGACCGGCGAGGTCTCCCTCACCGGCCGGGTGCTGCCGATCGGCGGGGTCAAGCAGAAGCTGCTGGCCGCCCACCGGGCGGGCATCACGACCGTGCTGATCCCGGCGCGCAACGAGCCCGACCTGGACGACGTCCCGCAGGCCGTCCGCGACGAGCTCACCATCCACACGGTGAGCGACGTGCGCGAGGTGCTGGAGATCGCGCTCACCCCGGCCAAGGTCGCCGAGCGCGCCGCCGCCTGACCCGGCCCACCCGCCGGGCGGCCCGTCCCCGGTTCTCGGGGGCGGGCCGCCCGTCATGACCGGCCCACCGAGCCGGGCCGCCGGACGCCCGGTCCGGCGGGCCGGGGTACCGGATAGCCGGTCCCGCGGGCCGGGACGCCGGTGACGGGACACCGCCCGGCCTACTCCTCCCCGGCCGCCTGCTTGCGGTAGACCTGGGTCTCGATGTCGAGGCTGATCTCGCATCCCGTGCGGAAGTAGTACTCCTCCGCCTCCTGGAACATGTCCTCGGCGACCTTCTGCGAACGCACGAAGGACAGCAGGCTCCACCCCTCCCGCCGCCCCAGGAGGATCTCGTCCTGGCCGAGGACCGGTTCGGGGCCGCCGGTGTTGCGCAGCGTCGTCGCGAAACGTCTCTCCAGCACGAGACCGAACTCCCCGGCCCGCCGCGGCAGGTCGGTCAGGACGGTGCGGTCCCCGGTGTAGTGGCGGTCGTGCGCCTCCACCAGGGAGCGGATCTCGTCGGGTCCGCGGAAGCTGTCGTCGTTGACGTCGACCACGTACAGCAGCCCGCCGGGCCGCAGCACCCGCGCCATCTCCATCAGAGCCAGGTCAGGACTGCTGAGGTGGACGAAGAGGAAGTTCGCCGTGATCACATCGTGTGACGAGTCCGGCTCACCGGTGGCGTACGCGCTGCCCCGCCGGAAGGTCAGCTCCGGAAAGGCGGACCGTGCCCTGGCGAGCAGCTGGGAGGAGGGTTCGACACCCTGGACGCGATATCCGGAGAGGACCTTCTCCTTCGCGACCGCCGCCAGGTAGTCCCCGGGCCCGGTACCGATGTCGAGCAGCGACGCGGGCGCCGGGGGGAAGGGCGTCGCCGCCAGACGGGGACGCTGTTCGGCGATCATCATCTGCCCCTGCGCGGCCAGCCGGGGCAGTTCGTCCGTCAGCGACAGCGGCTCCAGGTAGTTGTTCTCGGTCATGAGGGTGTTCCAGGCCAGCAGGTCGTCACGCCCGCTGTCGGCGAGGAACCGGACGAGCGAGGGGACCGTCAGCCGGCGGCCGTCACTCGCTGCTCTCTTGCTCAGCGCCCGGTGCTCGGCGTAGAACTCCTCCATGGCCTCGCGGCCCTCCACCACCATCACCGTCATGGCGTCGTCACCGGAGCCGATGTCGGCGTGCCGGACGAAACCGCGGCGGACGTACCGGTCGGCGAGCCGACGATGGGATCCCCGGATGATGAGGAAGAAACGGGCCGGTCGCAGGGATTCGCAGATCTGCCGCATCATCGCGGTGCCGAGCTGCTCGGTGACGAGGCGGCCCCGGTACTCGGCGAGCTCCACCCGCTTGCCGATCTGGACGCTCAGCCCGTCCACCTTGGGCAGGCGCAGGTCGGCCAGTTCGGGTGCCCCCGGCTCGTAGAGGTAGGCGGCTATCGCCCCCACCATCGTCTCGCCGGACATGGCGCACAGGTGAAGGGCGTCCGCATCCCTCTCGTGATGCACCATGTCCTCGCCGAAGCCCTGCTCGCCGGTGAACACGCGCCGTCGGAGCTCGATGATCTGCTCCCGGGCCTCATGCCCCTCAACCCATCGCGCCTGGATCTCGGCCTCGTCCTGCATCGTTGACAACTCCCACGGACCGGAATGCTGGTCCTGCGAGACTCGCCGACGGCGCATGGCATCTCCTTGGTGGCGTTTGGAGAAACTTGTAACTGCTTGTGGTTGAGACCGACCGGCCGTGCCGCGACGGATTCCCGTCGGTCGCAGCCGGCGGCACCGGGTACCGGGGCCGGGCGGGAAAAACACCGGAGGAGTGATCACTGTCACATTAGATGTCGGGAATAAGGGGAAGAAAGGGTTATGTTGAGGGAGGCGTGAACGTGGCACCCGATGTCGGCATGACCCCGCAGGGCCGGGTCATCTGTCGTCGCATGCGTGTGTGCCGGAGCTCGGAGACGGCCGGCACGCGCGCCATGGCGCGCGCGTGTCGCATGTGCTGAGCGCCGCCCCGCCCGTTCCCGCCCAGAAGTCACGAAGGCCCGAGACCATGACCTGCCCCGCGGACGACCTCGTTCTGCGCCGCCTGAGCCACCTGCCGTTTCCCCCCGGCACCCGGTAGGCACCCGCCCGCCGGAAGCCGTGCCGTGAATTTCGTCGATGTCGTCGATGTTGGGAAGACAGCAGTGATCGAAGTGTCGGGCCTGCGCAAGGTCTATGAGGTCAAGGGCCGCAAGGCGGTGGTCGCCCTCGGCGGCGTCGACCTGCGCGTCCGCGAGGGGGAGATCTACGGTGTGCTCGGGCAGAGCGGTGCCGGCAAGAGCACGTTGTTGCGCTGCGTGAACCTCCTCGAGCGGCCCACCGAGGGCACCGTCTCGGTGGCCGGACGGGAGCTGACCACGCTGGGGGAGCGGGAACTGCGCGAGGCGCGCCAGCGGATCGGCATGATCCACCAGCACTTCGCCCTGCTGTCCTCCCGGACGGTCGCGGGGAACGTGGCGTTTCCGCTGGAGGTCATGAAGGTCGGCAAGGCCGAGCGCGCCAGGCGTGTCGCCGAGCTGCTGGAGCTGGTCGGGCTGGCCGACAAGGCGAAGGCGCATCCCGGGCAGCTGTCCGGCGGGCAGAAGCAACGGGTGGGCATCGCCCGCGCGCTGGCGGGCAACCCCTCGGTCCTGCTGTCGGACGAGGCCACCTCGGCGCTGGACCCGGGCACCACGCAGTCGATCCTCGCCCTGCTCAAGCGCCTCAACCGCGAGCTCGGCCTGACGATCCTGCTGATCACCCACGAGATGTCCGTCGTCAAGGCGATCTGCGACTCGGTCGCCATCATGCGCGACGGTCTCATCGAGGAGTCCGGCACCATCCCCGAGCTGATCGCCCGGCCCGGCTCCCGGCTCGCCGCCGAGCTGTTCCCGCTGCCCGAGCCGGAGCCCGGCACCGTCACGGTCACTTTCACCGGGCAGGCCGACGAGCCGGTGGTCTCCCGGGTGGTCCGCAAGTTCGACGTCGACGTCAACATCCTCGGCGGGGCACTGGAGGAGGTGGCCGGTGTCGCGACCGGGCGCCTGCTCCTGCGTCTCACCGGTGACGAGCGCGCCGCGGCGCTCACCTACCTGGCCGAGCGCGGCCTGCTGGTTCAGGAGGCGTGATGACCTGGGACGACATGCTTCCGCTGCTGCTGGAGTCGACCGGGCAGACCGTCGAGATGGTCCTGTGGTCGACCCTGTTCACCGTGGTCCTGGGGCTTCCGCTCGGGGTGGCGCTGGTCGTCACCGACCGCGGCGGGCTGTTCCCCTCGCCCGTGCTCAACCGGGTGCTCGGATTCGTGGTCAACGTCGGCCGCTCGCTGCCGTTCATCATCCTGATGATCGCGGTGATCCCGCTGACCAGGCTGATCGTCGGGACCACCATCGGCAGCAGCGCCTCGGTGGTCCCGCTGACCCTCGGCGCCGCGCCGTTCTTCGCCCGCCTGGTGGAGACCGCGCTACGTGAGGTGGGCAGGGACAAGGTTCAGGCGGCCCAGGCGATGGGGGCCAGCCGCTCGACCGTTGTGGCCAAGGTCCTGCTGCCGGAGGCGATGCCCGGTCTGATCGCCGGGCTCACGGTCACCGTGGTGGCGCTGATCTCGTACTCGGCGATGGCCGGGGCGATCGGCGGGGGCGGACTGGGAGACCTGGCCATCCGCTACGGCTACCACCGTTTCGAGACCACGCTCATGATCGTCACGGTCGTGGTGCTGGTCGTCGTGGTCCAGCTCGTGCAGACCCTGGGCGACATGGTGGCCCGCCGCCTCGCCCGTAACTGAATCTCTCCCTTTCCTCCCGGGATCCGGCCACGAGCGGGATCCCGTGGCTTCTCATACCCACAAGGAGCGCATAATGCGTAGATTGTCGGCTTTTACGGCTGTTGTAACAGCACTCGTCCTGACACTCGCCGCCTGCGGATCGGACGAGTCCACCTCCACCGCCGGCGGGGGAGCCGCCCCGGCCGGTGAGGTGCTCAGGGTCGGCGCGAGCCCGGTCCCGCACGCGGCGATCCTCACGTTCGTCAAGGACAAGCTCGCCGCCAAGGAGGGCCTGAATCTGGAGATCGTCGAGTTCACCGACTACGTCCAGCCGAACGTGCAGCTCGACGAGGGCCAGCTCGGCGCCAACTACTTCCAGCACAAGCCGTACCTGGACGATTTCAACGCCTCCAAGGGCACCAAGCTGAGCTTCGTCCAGCCGGTGCACCTGGAGCCGCTGGGGCTGTACTCCAAGAAGGTGACCGAGGCCGCCGCCCTGGGCCAGGGGGCCACCGTGGCCGTGCCGAACGACGCCACCAACCTCGGCCGGGCCCTGAAGCTGCTGGCCGACAACTCGCTGATCACGCTGAAGGACGGCGTCGGCACCGCCGCCACCGAGCGCGACGTGACCGGCAACCCCAAGGGGCTGAAGTTCCAGCCGCTGGAGGCCGCGCAGCTGCCCCGTTCCCTCCAGGACGTGGACGCCGCGGTGATCAACGGCAACTACGCCCTGGAGGGCGGCCTGAACCCGGCCTCCGACGCTCTGCTGGTGGAGAAGGCCGAGGGCAACCCGTACGCCAACGGCCTGGTGGTGGCCGTGGGCAAGGAGAAGGACCCGCGTGTGACCAAGCTCGCCGCGCTGCTCTCCGGGCCCGAGGTGAAGCAGTTCATCGAGCAGACCTACAAGGGGGCGGTCATCCCCGCCACGAGCTGACGCCGCCCGGGGGCGGGGCACGATGCGGAGGCGTGGGCGACGACGATCACGCCGCCCGCCGCCGTCCGGGAGCGAGGGGCCGTCGTCCGGCGCCGGGCGTCCGGCATCGGATGTCGGGTGCCCGGCGCTCGGCGCCGGGGGATCCGGTGTCCGTCGCCGGCCTCCCGGCGCGGGACGACCGACGGCGGATAAGTGAACACTTCTCAGCGAAGAGTGGGCCGAGTAATGTTCGGTTTCATGCACCCGGGAGCCATCGCCGCAGTCTCGCCGGACAAGCCCGCTGTGATCATGGCGGGCTCCGGGCGGGTCGTGACCTATCGTGAGCTGGACGAGGAGTCCAACCGCCTTGCCCACCTCCTCCGCGCCGCCGGGCTCCGGCCGGGCGACCACATCGCCTTCATGCTGGAGAACCACCCGCTGTTCCTTGCGGTCGCCTGGGCGGCGCACCGCTCCGGCCTGTACTACACCGCCATCAGCTCCCGGCTGAAGGCCGACGAACTCGCCTACATCGTCGACAACTGCGGGGCCCGGGTCTTCATCTCCTCCGCCGCCCTCGCCGAGGTGGCCGTCTCCATCACGGACGCCACGCCGGGGGTCGAGCGCAGGCTCATGCTGGACGGCGTCGCCCCCGGCTTCGACTCTTACGAGGAAGCCGTCGCGGCCCACCCCGCCACACCCGTCGACGACGAGTGCCAGGGCGTGGACATGCTCTACTCCTCCGGCACCACCGGGCGGCCCAAGGGGGTCAAGCCGACGCTGTCGAAGGCGCCGCTGGACGTGCCCGGTCCGCTGCTCCAGCTCATCCAGTTCCTCTTCGCCCCCTCGGCCGACAGCGTCTACCTCTCCCCGGCGCCGCTCTACCACGCGGCCCCGCTGCGCTACTGCCTGAGCTTCCAGCGTCTGGGTGCCACGATCGTCGTCATGGAGCGGTTCGACCCCGAACAGGCGCTCGCGCTCATCGAAAGACACCGGGTCACGCACTCGCAGTGGGTGCCGACCATGTTCATCAAGATGCTCAAGCTGCCCGAGGAGACCCGCGCCCGCTACGACCTCTCCGCCCTGACGTGCGCCGTCCACGCCGCAGCCCCCTGCCCGGTCCCGGTCAAGGAACAGATGATCGACTGGTGGGGGCCGATAATCCACGAGTACTACGCGGGAACCGAGGGCAACGGCTTCCTCTATGTCGGCTCCGAAGACTGGCTCAAGCACAAGGGCACCGTCGGCCGCCCCCTGCTCGGGGTGACGCACATCTGCGACGAGGACGGCAACGAACTGCCGCCGGGCGAGCACGGCACCGTCTACTTCTCCGACGGCCCCGACTTCGTCTACCACGGTGACGAGGACAGGACGAGAGCCTCCCGCGACCCGCGGGGACGAGGCTGGACCACCCTCGGCGACATCGGCTACCTCGACGAGGAGGGCTTCCTCTACCTCACCGACCGCCGCTCGTACATGATCATCTCTGGCGGGGTCAACGTCTACCCGCAGGAGGCCGAGAACGTCCTGGCCGTCCATCCGAAGGTGGCGGACGTGGCCGTCTTCGGCGTCCCCGACGAGGAGATGGGAGAGCAGGTCAAAGCAGTCGTCGAGCCGGTCTCCATGGACCTGGCCGGTCCGGAGCTGGAGGCCGAGCTGATCGAATACTGCCGGGCCCGGCTCGCGGCGTACAAGTGTCCCCGGTCGGTCGACTTCAGGCAGGAGCTCCCCCGCCATCCGACGGGAAAGCTCTACAAGCGCCTGCTCCGCGACGAGTACTGGCCCGCGAAGTCGTCCTGACCCGCGGAGCCGGTGTCCCCGCACGGCCCGCTGATCCGGGCCGTCCCTGCGTCGGCTCCGGCTCCGGTGCGGCGAGGGCGGGTCCGTGGATTCTCCCGGGGCCCGGTAGCCGAGCGAGATGTCGTGTCCGTTGCGAGTGGTTGGCATGGGTGGCTGTTCCGGGGTTTTGGGGTGGATTGTCATGCGGAAGGCGTATAGTGCGCGAGTGCATCCTCCGCAGGAACCCCAGCAGTGGCCGGGTCGACAGGACCAGCCGACCCGGCAGTTTCCGCAGGCCGGCCAACCCCATCAGCCGTACGGGCAGCCGACCCACCAGTTTCCGCAGGGCGGTCAGCCCCATCAGCCGTACGGGCAGCCGACCCAGGCGTACCCGCAGGCCGGCCCGCACTACCAGCAGGGGGGGCCGCCCCAGGGCTGGCAGCAGCCCCCGCTGGGTCCGCCGCCCGGGTGGCCCCAGGGCCCGCCCCAGCCGCCCAAGAAGCGCGGGTTCGGGCTCGCGGTGGCCGGTGGCGTGCTGCTCGTGCTCGCCCTGGTCGGTGGTGGCGTGGTCCTGCTGAACGGGGAGGACGCAGGCGCGTCCCGGCCGACGGTGGCGAAGCCGAGCACGTCGGCCGGAGCCGGGCAGGACGAGAGGACCGCGGAACCGACGGAACCGACGGAACCGACGGCGGAGCCTACCGGGGAGCCGACCGCCGGGTCCGTGCCGGAGCAGAGCCTCCAGCCCAGCACGCCACCCACCACTCAGCCCACCACGCAGCCCAGCGAGACGGCCGGCTCGGGGAACCAGAAGGGGCAGGAGGCCCTGTTCATAGCCGCGTTGCGGCAGAACAACGCGCTGCGGAACATCCCCAGCGTCAAGTTGATCCAGATCGGCAAGCAGATGTGCGCGTCCCTCGACGGCGGTAGCAGCTTGACGGACGTGGCGACCAGCGGTGCCGGCGGTCTGGAGTTGGAGTCGGCCGCCTACGTGGCGGGTGCGGCGATCGTCACCCTGTGCCCCCGTCACCGGGACAAGATCCCCAACTAGGCCATGCGGTCCTGATCGGACGGTCCGAAGCCGGTGACCGGCCGTTCTCGGCCGCGGCCGGGCAGGCGGGACCGTCTTTCTCCGTCGGCCGGGGCGCCGGAGCCGGCCGGTCCCGGCGCAACGCCCCGGCACACACCCGGCCGTAGGTCTTCAGGGCCAGTGGACGCCGCGCCGCTCGCCGTGGCAACTGCCCATCCACCGGGAGTCGACGTAGAGGGTTCCGAACCCGCTGTCGACGGGGACGATCGGGCGACGGCAGGCGGCGCAGACCTGTTCGCCGCGCTTCCACATCTCGTGGAACTCCTCCCGGGTCGGCCGATGGCTTCTCATGCCTCGACCTGGGCCCGTTCGTCGCCGGTGACGCGCCTCACGCCGAGCGCGCCGACCGTGGAGTCCAGGTCCCCGCGGGACAGGTGCCGACGGCGGGCGAGCGTGATGGCCGGCCTCTGCGGGGTCATGCGGCGCGCCGTCCGGGCCGGCCCTGCCTGACGGCCGCGATGACGCGGTCGGGTACGCCCTCCGTCTCCCGGGTGACCTCGATCCGGCCCGGCCGGCGGTGGAGAACGGCCGATGAGACGCCGTCGGGGAGTGCGTCGAAGCTCATGGCACGACGTTATGAACCGCCGGGTGTCATCCTCAACGAAGTTGCTTCAGGTTTCTCCACGACCGGCTGCCCGGCGAAACAGGTCCTGATGATCGGGCACCTGGTGAGAGGTGTGCTCCCGCTTCCCGTGCACCGTCGGCCGTGGAACGGTGCGCACAAGTAATGAGCCAGCAAAGCAGACGCATGCCATGTATCTACTCGGGAAGGGGAGAGTCTTACCAAGACGGACATACAGAAGGGATGATCATGGCTGCGCGCTACGTGCTCAAGAAGGCATCCAACGGTTACCGCTTCAACCTCGTCGCCCCCAACGGGCAGATCATCGCCACCAGCGAGTCCTACACGACGAAGGCGAACGCCCTGGCGGGCATCGAGTCGGTCCGCGCCAACGCCGACGCGCCGGTCGACGACCAGACCGGCTGACTCTGTGCCGCTTTCCAGTGGGGAGCGGACGACCGACGTCCCGGGTTCCGTATGCCCGGATCCCGCCCCCGGACGCGTCCGTGTCCTGGTTGCCGGCCTTGACCGGCGTGTCCCCGCCCCCGGCCGACGCGGCCGGCTCTTCGTCGATGAGGCGCCGGCGGGCCTCCTCCGGAACGTGCGGCCGGTCGGCCTCGGGGGCCGGGAGGGGGTTCCCGCTTCTCTTCGCCTGTCGACTCCTTCCTCCTCTCCGGTCGTCGGCCCCTTCTCCCACATCCAGATCCGCAGGGGGCGGCGGAAACCCGTTCCGGATCTCCGACACCACCTCTGACCAGGGAAGATAAGACCACTGTCAGTGGAAGGCGATCAAGTCGATCATCCCCTTAGCCGGGTCTTACGCGCGGTGAGGCATTGTTTCTCATAGCCGGTGAGCACCGGTCTTGGCCCTGGGGATCCGGGGCGTAGGACATGGGGGAAGACATGGAAGCGAACAGAGACGATCAGGAGAACGCGCCGGCCGAGGCCGCCCCCGGGAACGATGGCTGGACCCAGTTCGGGAAGGTCCCGCCGCGTGCCGGGGCCTACCGTCCCGGTGGTGCCGCCCATGGTTCCGTTGGTGACACCGCACCGCAGCCGACGTTGGTCCCCCCGGTGCCCGTACAGCCCGCCGCCGGGACGCCTGAGGCGTGGGAGACTCCGGGCTCCGGGGTCCGGGGGGCTTCGGGGGCCCCGGGAGCGCCGTGGGCGACGGGGACACCCGCAGTGGCCGGAGCGCTCGGAGCGCCGGGGATGCCGGGGATGCCGGGAGCACCCGCCGTGGTGCCCGCACCCCGGGCCAGGCTCACCGTGGGGCAGAGGCTCGGCGCCGGCCTCGCGCTGGCCGCCATGGCCGTCGGGGGTGGGGCGGTGGGGGCCTTCACCGCCACGAGCTTCGGGCAGTCCACCACGGTCGCCGCGTCCAGCCCGATCGCCGGCACCGCGGTGAGCGGCACGGCCACGGTCGCCGACATCGCCCAGGCCGTCCAGCCCGCGGTGGTCTCCATCGAGGTCAGGACCTCCAACAGTGCGGGAGGAGGGTCCGGCGTGGTGCTCTCGGCCGATGGCCTGATCCTCACCAACAACCACGTCGTGGACGGCGTCGGCCAGGGGGGTCAGGTGATCGTCAGGTTCAGCGACGGCAAGACCGCCAACGCCAAGATCGTCGGCACCGACCCGGCCACCGACCTCGCGGTCATCAAGGCGGACGGCGTCTCCGGGCTCACCAAGGCGGCCATCGGCGACAGCGACCGGCTCAAGGTGGGCGACTCCGTCCTGGCCATCGGCAGTCCGCTCGGCCTGTCGGGTTCGGTCACCGCCGGGATCGTCAGCGCGCTGAACCGCACGCTGACCGTGGGCGGCGACCAGGGCCGTCAGCAGCTGCCGCCGGGCTGGGGCGGGGGGGAGTCCCGGGGAAGCGCGCCCACCACCATCGGAGGGGCCATCCAGACCGACGCGGCGATCAACCCCGGCAACTCCGGCGGCGCACTGGTCAACGCGAAGGGTGAGGTGGTCGGGATCAACACCGCCATCTTCACCAACGGCGGCGAGGGCAACATCGGCGTCGGCTTCGCCATCCCGATCAACACCGCGAGCCAGGTCGCCCAGCAGCTCATCACGACCGGCAAGGTCTCCCACGCCTTCCTGGGCGTCAGCGTCACCGACGCGCTGGGCGACGCCGGCGGCGCCCTGATCGGCCAGATCACCGAGGGCAGCCCGGCGGCCCAGGCGGGTCTCAAGCAGGGCGACCTGATCACCAAGATCAACAACACGGCCGTCGAGGAGGCCGCCACCGTGGTCGGCGCGGTCCGCGGCTTCAAGCCCGGCCAGCAGGTGACCATCACCTACGTTCGCGACGGGCGCTCCCAGACCGTCACCGTGACCCTCGTCGAGAAGACCGGCGAGTAAAGGACCCTTGGTTGCCCCCTTGGGGGATGCGCCGCCTGACCGTGACGGTCCGGCGGCGCATTCGTGTCTCTCTCCCTCCCGGGATCAGCGCCCGGCGGTCAGAGCCTCCGAACGCCACAGGTCGCGGTAGTAACCGGGGGAGGAGACCAGCTGTTCGTGGGTGCCCCGCTGGATCACCGAGCCGTTCTCCAGCACGACGATCTCGTCCACCCGTTCCAGCCCGCGCAGGCGGTGTGTGACGAGCAGCGTGGTGCGTCCGTGCGTGGCGTCCAGCAGATCGGCCATGAGGGCGTCCGCGGTCGTCTCGTCCAGGGCCTCGGCGGGCTCGTCCAGCAACAGGACCGGAGGGTCGTGCAGCAGGGCCCGCGCCAGCGCCAGGCGCTGGAGCTGGCCGCCGGAGACCGTCCGGCCGTCCTCGCCGAGCACGGCGTCCCAGCCGGTGCGCTCCACCCACCGCTCCAGCCGCGCCCGCCGCACGGCCTCGTCCAGTTCCCCCTGGCCCACGTCGGGACCGGCCAGCCGCAGGTTGTCGCGCAGGGACGTCTGGAACACGTACGGGTCCTGGGTGAGCCCCGTCATCAGCCGCCGGGCGTCGTCGGCGGACAGTTCCCCCAGCTCGACGCCGTTCACCCGGATCGTCCCCGACTCGGGCTCGACCAGGCGCATCAGGGCGGACAGCAGCGTGCTCTTCCCTGCGCCGCTGGGCCCGACCAGGGCGACACGCCTGCCGGGGGTGAGGGTCAGGCTGACGCCGTCCAGCGCGGGAGCGCGATCGGCGCCGTGGCGGACCACCAGGTTCTCGACCTCGACCGTCAGCGGCCCCGTGGGAGGCGCCGCGGGCGTGGCCGGGTCGGTCACCGCGGGCGGCGTCGAACGGATCTCCCGCAGCCGCCGCAGGGCGGCGAGCACGCCGGTCAGCCGCTCCCCGGCCGCGGCCATCGGCAGCACGGGCTCGAACGACACCAGCGACGTCAGCGCCAGCACCGTGGTGGCGACGGTGCCCACCCCGGCGCCCTGCGCGACCAGGACGACCGCCACCACCGTCAGACCCTGGACGAGCACGCCCAAGGTCGCCGCCAGCGCGTTCGCCCGTGCCCGGCGGCCCTCCAGCCGCGCCAGGCGGGCGTCCGCCTCGTCCGCCGCGGCCAGCGCCCGCCCGTTGGCCCCGTACGCGGCCAGGTCGGCCGCGCCGTGCACCAGATCGGCGACCCTGGCGGCCAGGTCGGCGCGGGCCGGGGCGATGCGTGCCGCCCAGCGCCGTGCGGCGGCGGCCGTGCCGGCCGGGATCAGGACCCCGCCCACCACCAGCCCGGCCAGCAGCACCAGCGCCGCGGCCGGCAGCACGAACAACCCGATCACGACCGCCGTCACCCCGGTCACCAGCGCCGCGGCGGCCGGCAGCAGGCAGCGCACCCACAGGTCCTGGACGGCGTCGGTGTCGTCGACCATCCGGCTCAGCAGGTCGGCTCCGCGCTGGTTCAGCGGCCCGGCGGGAATGAGCGCCCG
Source organism: Streptosporangium becharense (assembly GCF_014204985.1). Classification (NCBI taxonomy): domain Bacteria; kingdom Bacillati; phylum Actinomycetota; class Actinomycetes; order Streptosporangiales; family Streptosporangiaceae; genus Streptosporangium; species Streptosporangium becharense. Next base: position 6,748,214 of record NZ_JACHMP010000001.1, read on the forward strand.
GTAGAGCCCTTCCCTGGTCGTGGCCTGGGCACGCAGTGCGACGTCGTGCCCGGCCAGGCGTTCGGCGTACCGGAAGACGCCCTTGCTCGTCGCGAACGCCCTGACCCCGACGATCGCCACGCTCAGCGCCGCCAGTGGAGGCTGTTCGGCGGCCCGGGCGATCAGCCACGCGGCGGACCCGATCAGCCCGAGCCCGGCCAGCTCGGCGGCGGCGCCCGCCGCCGCGGCGAGGCCCAGCCGCCGGCCCATCCGGTCGGTGCGGATGCCGGGATCGAGATCCCTGATTCCTGTCATCGGGACGGGACCTCCTTGCGCGTGCGGGCCGGGTTCTTCCCGTCGTCCCGGGTGCCGGCCCCGGCGCCGTTCCGCGTGCCGTCCGGTGTGCCGGCCCGCCTATCGCCCCCGCCGTCCGGTGTGCCGGCCCGGGTGTCGTCCACCACGCGGCCGTCGGCGATCCGGATCACCCGGTCGGCCAGGTCGATCATCGCCGGCCGGTGCGCGACGATCACGGCGGTGCGGCCCTCGGCGAGGTCACGGGTCGCGGTGACGACGGCGCTCTCACTGCGGCCGTCGAGGCGGGCGGTCGGCTCGTCCAGCAGGAGCAGCCCGGCCTCCGGCCGGCAGAACGCGCGGGCCAGCGCGACCCGCTGCCGCTGTCCGGCCGACAGGTTCGCCCCCCGCTCGCCCAGCACGGTGTCGTACCCGTCGGGCAGCGCCGCGACGAACTCGTCGGCGTACGCGGCCCGCGCCGCGGCTCTGACCTGGTCCGCCGTCGCCTCCGGCGCACCCAGCCTGATGTTGTCGGCCACCGAGGCGGCGAACAGGTGCGGACGCTGGGGCACGAACGCCAGCCTGTCCCGCCAGGGGCCGTGGTCGGTCAGTTCGACGCCGTCGACCAGCACCCGGCCCGAAGCGGGGCCGACGAAGCCCAGCAGCAGGTGGAGCAGGGTGCTCTTGCCCGCTCCGCTCTCGCCGACCAGCGCCACCCGCTCACCGGGCGCGATCACCAGCGAGACGTCCTCAAGCGCCGCCTCCTCGCGGTCCGGGTAGCGCACGGTGACGTTCTCCAGCCGGATCTCCGGCGCCCGGCCGTCCTTCCCGGAGGCGCCCGTTCCCACAGCGGCGGCCATGACGGGGGTGTCGGCGGTGCCGGTCGGCCGAGCCGTGCCGTCCAGCACGGCGAAGGCCTCGTCGGCGGCGGCGACCCCCTCCATCGCCGCGTGGAACTTGTTGCCCATGGCGCGCAGCGGCAGGTACGCCTCCGGGGCCAGGAGCAGCACCAGCAGCGCGGTCGGCAGGTCCAGCGAGCCGGACAGCAGCCGCAGGCCCACCGGGACGGCGACCAGCGCCAGCGACAGGGAGGCGGCGAGCTCCAACACCAGCGATGACAGGAACGCCACCCGGAGCGTGCGCATCGTGGCGTTCCGGTGGGCGTCGGCGACCTGCCGGATCACCTCCGCCTGGTGGCGGGCCCGGCCGAAGGCGCGCAGGGTGGGCAGGCCCCGGACCACGTCCAGGAAGTGGCCGCCGAGGCGGGACAGGGCTTGCCACTGGCGTTCGGTGACGGCCTTGGTGTGCATGCCGACCAGCGCACCGAAGACCGGGATGAGCGGCAGGGTGACCAGCACGATCACCGCGCTGGTCAGGTCGGCGGCGAACAGGCGGACGAGCACCGCGACCGGGACGACGCCGGCGACCGCCACCGAGGGCAGGTAGCCCGTCAGGTAGGGGTCGAGGGCGTCCAGCCCGCGGCCGGTCAGCGTGACCAGCTCGCCCGAGCGCTGCGCCGCCGGCCGTACCGGGCCCAGCTCCTGCAACCGTGACAGCAGGCGGTGTCGGAGCACGGACTTCACCCCGGTGGCCGCGCGGCCCGCGGCGACGCCCTGGAGGAGGGCGAGCAGCGCCCGCACGCCGACGACCAGTGCCAGCAGCAGCAGCGCGGAGGCGGCGAACCGCCCGGAGAGCACTCCGGCCAGCAGCTCCGCCTGGACCAGGACGAGCAGGCCGGCGAGGACGGCGGCGGCCAGACACAGGGCCAGGTGGCCGCGGACGGCCCGCTCGCTCCGTGCCAGCCTCACGAGATCCTTGTGCATGCCATCCTCGGAGGGCTCGTCAGAAGAACGATGGGACGGGGTCGGCGGCACGCCGGGGACCGAACGTGCGCCATACCCATACTTGCGCACCCACCATCAGCGGTGTTAACGGCAGAATCATGACACTGAGCACATTCAGTGTCCCGGCCGGGGCGGCATGCCTCAGCAGCCACGGGGCCGCCGCGGCGAGCAACGCCGCGGCGGGTGCGGCGGCGGCGCACGCGGAGAGCAGCAGGGCCCACCCGTTGCGGCGCCCGGCCGTCACCTGGCCGGGCAGCAGCCAGGAGACGAACGTCCGGCCGTGCAGGGCGAACAGGCCCGCGACCGCCGTCCCGCCCGCCAGGCCGGGCAGGACGGGCATCGGCCCGGTCAGGCCACCGGCCATCGCGACCAGCGCCGTGCCCCAGCTCAGGGCGAGACCGCAGGAGGCGCCGCAGATCGTCCAGTCCCAGGCGGCCCGCCACACGCGGCCGTCCGCGCGGCGGCGGAACCAGAGCCCGGCGTCCCGCAGGATCCACGAGACCAGCAGCGCGACCACCAGGGGGTAGAGACCGAACAGCACCTTCCCTTCGGCCTCGGGGAAGGCGCCGAACAGCACGCCGGCCGCGGCCACCAGCCACACCTCGTTCGCCAGGACGAACGGGGCCATGGCGGCGACGATCCGGTCCCGGTCCCGCTGGGACCGGCCGAGCACGGGCAGCAGCATGCCCAGGCCGATGTCGAAGCCCTCCAGGGCGAAGTAACCGGTCAGCAGGAGGGCGAGCATGCCCAGCCAGAGGATGTCCACGGTCTGTCTCCCTAGTGGGCCGATACGGGCACGTGCCCGGCGGATTCGACGGGCCCGAACGCGCCGAGGGCGACGGCGTCCGGGCCGCGCCGGACGGTCCGGACGATCAGCGCGTAGTCGACTACCGCCAGCAGGCCGAGCACGCCGGTGAAGGCGACCAGGGACGCGGTGACCATCCCGGAGGTGAGGCCGGGTGACATGGCGTCGGCGACGGTGAGCCTGCCGTGGATCAGCCAGGGTTGCCGGCCGACCTCGCGGGCCAGCCAGCCGAGGATCGCGGCCAGGAACGGCAGCGGGGTGATCAGCATCAGGATCGGGTGTGCCCACCGCCAGCGCGGCAGCCAGTACACGGTGGGTGCCAGGACGAACATGAGGGCCAGCTGGAGGATCTGGCCGATCAAGACCATGAAACCGAGCCCGATCCCGGCCAGCGGGGACCCCTGGAACTTGCCCGGCTGGAACTCCAGCACCGGGGCGAGCTGGGCGTAGCCGAAGCCGACCGTGACCAGGGAGCCGACCAGGGCGGTCACCACGCCGGTCCGCAGCGATCGGGAGAAGAACTCCCGATCGTCGGTCCCGGTGAACAGCCGGTAGGCGCCGGCCCCCATCATCACGAAGCCGCCGGCCCACAGGCCCGCACCGATCACATGGGGGAGCGCCGCGGTCAGCATCGGGTTGGTGAGCAGGGCGCCCACGTCGGTCAGGACCAGCCGGCCGCCGCGCTCCACCGCACCCGCCGGGTTCTGCAGGAACGCGTTGGCCGCCATGATCCAGAACGCGGAGAGGTAGGCGGTCAGCGTCACCATCCAGATGCACGCCAGGTGGAGCCACCGGGGCAGCCGGTGCCAGCCGAAGATCCACAGGCCGAGGAACGTGGACTCCAGGAAGAAGGCGCCGAGCGTCTCGATCGCGAGCGGCGCGCCGAATACGTCTCCGGCGTAGTGCGACAGCCCGCTCCATCCCATGCCGAACTGGAACTCCATCACGAGCCCGGTGGCGATCCCGAGCGCGTAGTTGATCACGTAGACCTGCCCCCAGAAGCGGGTCATCCGCTCGTGGACGGGAGCGCCGGTCATGACGTGACGGGTGTGCATGATCGCGACCAGGGGGGCCAGGCCCAGGGTCAGCATCACGAACAGGAAGTGGAGACCGCCCGTCACCGCGAACTGCGTCCGGGCCAGGTCGAGCACGTCCAAGGTTTTCACCTCCGTTGTCATGTCTGTCTACAGGTAGGCAATCTATATATAGACAGACTACATGTAGCGTGCCTGCGCGGAGATAGGCTGACCCCGTGACGGAACGAAGCGAACGGGCCGCCGGACGCGGCCGGGCGATGTCCGGCCGGCGGGCGTGGGGAGGCGCGCCGTCGAAGGGGGACGCACCCGCCGGGAGGGCCGCGCCGACGGGTGGAGCGGCGGCCGTGCGGCAGGCCACGCGGGTGACGGGAACCGCGCCGGTGGAAGGCGCCGGACGGACGGAGGGGGCCGCGTGAACGCCGACGCGCTGCGCGGGCACATGGACGCCCTGCTGCTCTCCGTGCTGGAACACGAGCCCCTGCACGGCTACGCGATCATCGATGCGCTGCAGGAGCGCAGCGGCGGCGCGCTGAACGTGCCGACCGGCACCGTCTACCCGGCGCTGCGCCGGCTGGAGCAGGCGGGATACCTGGCCGGCGAGTGGGTCACGGTGGGCGGGCGCCGGCGCCGCACCTACCGCCTGACGTCCTCCGGCCGCGCGGCGCTCGCGAGCGAGCGCTCGGCCTGGCGCGAGTTCGCCGGGGTCATCGGCAGCGTCCTGGAACCGCGCGTCGTGCGCCGGGTCCGGGAAGAGTTCGGGGGGGCTACGCGGTGACCGGAGCGGGAGCCCGCCGGGTGAGGCTCAGGCAGCGGGTGGCCGCATACAGCTGGACCGTCCAGAACAGGTAGCTCACCAGCGACATGCCCACCCCGGGCGGGTAGTCGCCGAGGACCACGGGATGTCGCGACCCCGTCGTCAGGGCCACGGACAGCGCGAGCGTGACCGGCAGCATCAGCCAGACGAGCAGGGCCAGCCGGCGGGTGACCAGCAGTGGACGCCTGATCCTGCGCAGTCCCCGGCCCAGCGCGAACAGCGCGGCGCCACCGACCAGGCCGACGAGCAGCTGCAGGATGTCCAGACCGCGGGCGACCGGCAGGAACCAGTCCGGCCGGGCCCCGTACTCCGTCAGGGAGGCCGGGTAGAGCCGCCAGATCACGCTCCACATGAGCGTGGTGAGCGGCACGGTGACGAACAGCACCGCGGCCAGCCTGCGGCCCGCCGCGATGGACAGCTCCTCCTGGTAGGCCGGGGCGATCACGCCGACCGGGCCGAACTCCTCCACGGCGACCCGCTCGGCCTCGGCCCGGTCCAGGCCGTCGCCCTCCAGCGCCTCGGCGGTGTCGAGCAGGCTGTCGCGGGCCTCGGCGACCAGGTCGAGCCGCAGGCGCCGGGGCCCCCTCAGGGCACGGCCGAGCCCGGCCACGTAGTCGTCGATGACCCCGGTGTTCGCCATGTGCTCTCCAGTCGGCCGGTCCCCGCCAGGGGCGGTCGGCCCCCATCCTGGCAGCGGCCGGCGGGCGGCGCATCCGGAACCTCCCTGAGACGACCCTGGCCCGTCAGGCGCCCGCCGGGCGGTGCCGGTGCCACCAGCGCAGCGCCAGCCGCACCCCGCGCGGGGCGGGAGCCAGCGCGCAACCGGTCAGCCGGATCCGCTCGGGGTGGCGCAGGCCGGTGAAGCGGCAGGCGCTGAGGTCCAGCGAGTCGAGCGCCAGTTCCTCGGCGTCCACCCCGTGCAGCGAGATGACCCGGGCGCCGCCCCGGCCGCGGACGGTGGCCGGACCGCTCAGGGTCGCCCCCTCCAGGTCGGCCACGGCGTCGTCGAGGCGTACGGTCAGTCGTCCGGCCACCCGCAGACGCCGCAGGTCCACCGAGCAGCGGCCGGCGGTCAGGTCGAGGTTCTTGCCCGCCCAGGCCCCGGCGAGCGTCAGGTGGCGGCCGACGGACACCGGGGTCAGGTAGCCGCCTCCCGAGAAGCGCGCCGCCTCGAACCCGGCGGCCCCGCCGAAACCCGCCCTGCGGAAGGAGACCGTGCGGCGGAACCGGCAGCCCCTGAAGGTCACGTCACCCGCGAAACGGGTGCCGTCGAAGGCGACGAAGCCACGGAAGTCGGCGCCCTCGAAGGACGCGGTCCGCCCGAACGCCGCCGCGCCGAACAGGGCGTCGCCGCCGACGCGCACCCCGTCCAGGGCCGCGTGCCCGGTGATGACGACGCCGTGCAGTGACAGCTCGCGGTCGAAGCGCGCCTCCCGGAACGAGACGTTGCGCGCGAAGCGGGCGTCGCAGAACGAGGCGAGGTGCTGGAAGCGGGCGTGGTCGAAGGAGACGTCCCCGTCGAACCGGACGTCGCCGAAGCGCAGGCTCTCCGGGAAGCTCGCCCAGTCGAAGCGGGCACGGCCCAGTCTGCCGCGTGCGGCGGTGAGGACACGCTCCAGCAGGGGCCTGTCGACGACGGTGGCCCGCAGGTCGACCGGGGAACCGGGGGAGAGGCGGCCGAGGACCTCGTCGAGCTCGGCGGCGTCCAGATGGGCCAGGCAGCGCCCGTACGGCCGCTGCGCCGCCCCGATGCACTCCGGAGAGGCGGTACAGGTGACCCAGCCCACATCCAGACTTCTCATACCTTGGTGATACCCGCACGGCACGATCGCACTGACTTCCAGGTCAAGGAAAGCCATATCTGGCGGCCCTGGATAGACATGAACTGTCAAGATTCGCCGATTTCACTTCCTATCCACCCATAGGTAAGTGTGGTTAGATCAATTGGGCTCTACGCTCCCGGTCATGCGTGCTTTATCGCGGGCGTTCGCCGCCCTCGCCGCCGTTGGCGTCACCGCCACCGGCGTCACGGCCCTCATCTCAGCCCCGGCCCTGGCCGAGCCGGGCACCGTCGTCATCAGTCAGGTCTACGGCGGAGGCGGCGGTAACGGTGCGCCGTTCACCCATGACTTCGTCGAACTGTTCAACCGCAGCTCCGCGCCCGTCGCCCTGGACGGCTGGTCCGTCCAGTACACCAGTGCCACCGGCACCGGGAACTTCGCCGCGAACCCGGTCGTGCCGCTGTCCGGCACCCTCGCCCCCGGCCAGTACCACCTGGTGCAGCTGGCGGGCGGGGCCAACGGCGCCGCGCTGCCCGCACCGGACACCGTTGGAACGATCAACATGAGCGGCAGCGCCGGCAAGGCGGTCCTCGTCCGCTCCGCCGACGGCCTGGCGTGCAACGGCGGCTCCACCGCCTGCACACCGGAGCAGACGGCGCTGATCGCCGACCTCGTCGGGTACGGCACCGCGAACTACTACGAGGGCACCGCCGCCCCGGGCCTGTCGCCCACCACGGCGGGGCTGCGCAAGGACCACGGCTGCGCCGACACCGACGTCAACGGCGCGGACGTGGAGACCGGGGCTCCCGCGCCGCGCAACCGGGCCACCGCCCCCGCTCCCTGCGGCGGCGAGCCCTCGCCGACGCCGACGGTCACCCCGACCGTGGAGCCCACGCCCACGCCGACGGTCACCCCGACGGTGGAGCCCACGCCGACGCCCACGGGCGAGCCGTGCCAGATCCCGGCCACCCACCAGATCGCCGAGGTCCAGGGGAACGGGGACGCCAGCCCGCTGGTCGGCAAGACCGTCCGTGTCGAGGGCGTGGTGACCGGCGACTTCCAGGCGACGAACCAGCTCAGCGGCTTCTTCCTCCAGGACCCGACCCCGGACGCCGACCCGGCGACCTCCGACGGCCTGTTCGCCTTCGCCCGCAGCTCCTTCAAGGACGTCAAGGTCGGCGACCGGGTGCTGGTCACCGGCAAGGTCGTGGAGTTCAACGGCTGGACCGAGCTGTCCCCGGTGACCGCGGTGGACGTCTGCGGCACGGGCACCGTCACGCCCACCCGGCAGAGCCTGCCGCGCGCCGAGGGTGCGACCTTCGAACCCGTCGAGAGCATGCTCGTCACCTTCCCCGAGCCGCTGACCGTCACCGACCACTACAACCTCGGCCGCTACGGCGAGGTCACGGTCTCCTCCGAGGGGCGCCTGTACCAGCCGACCGACCGGCCCGGCGTCAGCGCCGAGCTGAACGCCCGGCGCAGCCTGCTCGTCGACGACGGCTCCTCCGCGGAGAACCCGCAGACGATCCCCTACACCGACCCGCGCGTCGTCCGCCTGGGCGACACCGCGGTGGGCGTCACCGGGGTGGTGGGCTACGGGTTCGGCAAGTACCGCCTCCAGCCCACCAAGCAGATCAGGTTCCTGCCGCTCAACCCGCGGCTGCCCGTGCCGCTCCCGGTCGTCGGGAACGTCAAGGTGGCCAGCTTCAACACCCTCAACTGGTTCACCACCGTCGGCTCACGCGGCGCCACCACCCCCGAGGAGCAGCAGCGCCAGCTCGCCAAGCTGGTCGCCGCCCTGAAGGGCATCAACGCCGACGTGGTCGGCCTCATGGAGGTGGAGAACAACGGGCAGACCGCGGTCCAGGCCCTCGTCGACGCGCTCAACGCCGAGGTCGGCGCGGGCACCTACGCGGCGCTCGCCCACCCGCACCCCGGCACCGACGTGGTCCAGGTATCGATGATCTACAAGCCGGCCAAGCTCCGGCTGGTGGGCGCCACCCAGTCGTCGACCGACCCGGTCTTCAGCCGCCCCCCGCTGATCCAGACCTTCCGCCGCGTCAAGGGCGGCCAGCCCTTCACCGTGATGGTCAACCACTTCAAGTCCAAGCGCTGCGACGACGCCACCGGCCCGGACACCGACCAGGGCGACGGCCAGAGCTGCTACAACGCCCGGCGCATCCTCCAGTCGAAGGCGACACTCGGCCTGATCGACAGCCTTGAGCTGCCCAACCCGATGGTGCTCGGCGACCTCAACGCCTACGGCGAGGAGGACCCGATCGACACCCTGGAGGCCGGCGGCCTGTCCAGCGTGACGAAGAAGTTCGTCCCCGCGCCGCTGCGCTACAGCTACCTGTTCGACGGCCTGAGCGGTGAGCTCGACCACGCCATGGTCGGCAAGCAGCTGCTCAAGCGCGTCACCGGTGCGACGATCTGGCACATCAACTCCGACGAGAGCCGGATCACCGACTACAACACCGAGTACAACCCGCCGGGCCTCTACCGGCCCGACGCGTTCCGCTCCTCCGACCACGACCCCGTGATCGTCGGCCTCACCATTCCCGGCGGACGCTAGCCGTGGCGGGCCGGCCCGGCCTGCGCGCCGGGCCGGTCCCCATCACGCGACGGCGATCCCGCTCCCGTCGGCCCCGGAAGGCTCTCCGGGGCCGACGGGAATCCGGCCGCGTCCGGTAGGCCGGGCACGGGATGGAATGCCCAGGGCGGGGAACTGGTTATGCCACGCGTACAGGAGTGAGAGACAAGAGGAGCCACCGGTGGCGACCATCGAGGTAACCGAGAAGAACTTCAACGAGATCGCCGACGAGGGGATCGTCCTGCTGGACTTCTGGGCGGCCTGGTGCGGGCCGTGCCGCACCTTCGGACCGATCTTCGAGAAGGCGTCGGAGAAGCACGCCGACATCAAGTTCGGCAAGATCGACACCGAGGCCGAGCAGGCGCTGGCCCAGGGCTTCGAGATCACCTCGATCCCGACGGTCATGGCCATCCGTGACGGCATCGTGGTCTTCGCCCAGCCCGGCGCGTTGCCCGCCCCGGCCCTGGAAGACCTGATCGGCCAGGTTCGCGCGCTCGACATGGAGGCCATCCGCGCCGAGCTGGCCAACGAGCTGGGTGTGCAGAAGGGCTGAGGCCCCGGATCCCGAGGCCCCGGCACGCGGCCCCCGCCCGCCGTACGACGGCGCGCGGGGAAGGCCGCAGGAGCGGTCCGCCGCCCGGACGGGGGCGATGACCTGCCACTTCGCGTCTCCGGACCAGGTGCTCGCCGAGGCGTTCACCCGGCACGCCGAATCGGCGACCCGCGTCTTCGACGAGTGGCCGGGTGCCGCCCAGGCCCCCGCCGCGGCGGCCGAGGAGGTGGGCCCGTGCTGCACAGCGCTCCGCCGGCCGACCCGATGACGCCCGAGCAGATCCGCCACGCCGTCCTCCGCCACCTGCGCCGAAGCCGCCACCTGCGCCGAAGCCACCGCCTGTGCTTACACCTCCCCCTGTCACCACGCGATCGGAATCACCGATGTCCGCTGCCACCGCGTCCCCCACCGCGTCCGTCGAGTCCACGCGGCAGACGCGTCTGGCCCGCGTCGCCGTCGCCGCGTTGTTCCTCACCAACGGCGCCCTGTTCGCCAACGTCGTACCGCGATACCCGCAGATCAAGGCCGACCTCGGCCTGAGCAACGCCGTCCTCGGCGCCGCGCTGGCCGCGCTTCCGCTCGGCGCGCTGCTGGCCGGGCTCCTCGCGGCCGCCGCGATCCGCCGGTTCCGCTCCTCACGGGTGGCGGCGCTCGGGGTCGTGCTGCTCGCCGTCGCGACGTTCGTCATCCCGTTCGCGTCGAACGGGATCGCGTTCGGCGCCGTGCTGTTCGTCATCGGCGCACTGGACGCCGTCGTGGACGTCGCGCAGAACGCGCACGGCCTGCGGGTGCAGCGCCTCTACGGCCGGTCCATCGTCAACTCCTTCCACGGCGTGTGGAGCATCGGCGCCGTCCTGGGCGGCCTGATGGGCTCGGCCGCCGCCGGCCTCCGCGTCCCCCTCGCGATACACCTGAGCGTCTCCACGGCGCTGTTCGGCGTCGTCGCCCTCGTCGCCTACCGGTTCCTGCTCCCCGGGCCGGAAGACGCCGAACGTCCCGCCGTGACCCGCGTCCCGGGTGCGGACCACGACCCCGCCGCGACCCGTGACCCCGCCGCCGACGGCCACCCGGCCGCTCCGGCCGCCCATGACGCGGGCCGGCGCGCCTTCGCCGGCTCGACCGCGCGGATGCTCGCCGCGCTCGGTGTGCTCGCCGCCTGTGGCGCACTCGTCGAGGACGCCGGCGCGTCCTGGGGTGCCATCTACCTCAGCGGTGACCTGCGTACCGATGCCGCCACCGCCGGCCTGGCCTTCGTGGCGCTGCAGGTCGCCATGACCGTCGGCCGTCTCACCGGCGACCGCGCCGTTGACCGCTTCGGCCAGCGCACCGTCGTCCGCGCCGGAGGAGCCCTCGCCACCGTCGGCATGGGCGCCGCCCTTGCCGTCCCCACCGTGGGCACCGCGCTGGCCGGCTTCGCCCTCGCCGGCCTCGGTGTCGCCACCCTCGTCCCCGCAGCCATGCACGCCGCGGACGAACTCCCCGGGCTTCCCGACGGCACCGGCCTGACCATCGTCAGCTGGCTGCTGCGGGGAGGATTCCTGCTGTCCCCACCCCTCGTCGGGTTCGTCGCCGACCTCGTCAGCCTGCGCGTGGGCCTGCTCAGCGTCGTGCTCGCCGGCCTCGTCACCGTCATCCTCGCCCGGGTCCTGGCCGACCGGCGCCAGGCCTGACCGCAGGCGGACCGCCGTCCGGATGAACGCTCACCTGCGGCCGACACCCGGGACCCTCGTGACCGTCAGGTCGTCCTGGAGAACGAGGCGGGAGGCTCCTCCCTGTCCCGTTCCCGCCCGGTGAACGGAGGCGGGAACGGGGGAGGGGCCGGACGGCCGGTCAGACCGAGCGGTACAGCTCGGCGACCCGGAAGGCCAGGTCCAGCGACTGGCCGCGGTTCAGGCGCGGGTCGCAGGCGGTCTCGTAGCGCAGCGCGAGGTCGTCCTCGACGATCTCGGCCCCGCCGCCCACGCACTCGGTGACGTCGTCGCCGGTGAACTCGATGTGCACGCCGCCCGGGTGGGTGCCGAGCGCGCGGTGCACCTCGAAGAAGCCCGCCACCTCGTTCAGGACGTCGTCCAGGCGGCGGGTCTTGTGCCCGCTGGGCGCCTCGAAGGTGTTGCCGTGCATCGGGTCGCAGATCCAGGCCACCTGGGCCCCGCTCGCGGTCACCTTCTCCACCAGCTCGGGCAGGTGGTCGCGGATCTTCCCGGCGCCCATCCGGGTGATGAACGTCAGGCGCCCGGCCTCGTTCTCGGGGTTGAGCTTGTGGAACAGCGCGAGGGCGTCCTCCGCGGAGGTCGTCGGGCCCAGCTTGACGCCGATCGGGTTCTGGATGCGGGAGAAGAACTCCACGTGCGCGCCGTCGAGCTGGCGGGTGCGCTCACCGATCCAGACCATGTGCGCCGAGACGTCGTACGGCCGGCCGGTGCGCGAGTCGATGCGGGTGAGCGCGTGGTCGTAGTCGAGGATCAGAGCCTCGTGCGAGGAGTAGAACTCCACGGTGTGGAACTCCTCGGGATCGGCCCCGCAGGCACGCATGAACGCCAGCGCCTGGTCGATCTCGCGGGCCAGCTGCTCGTAGCGCTTGCCGGCCGGCGACTCCAGCACGAAGTCCTGGTTCCAGGCGTGCACCTGGCGCAGGTCGGCGTAGCCGCCCTTGGTGAACGCGCGGACCAGGTTCAGCGTCACCGCCGAGGAATGGTACGCGCGCAGCAGCCGGCCGGGGTCGGGCACCCGGGCCCCGGGGGTGAACTCGAAGCCGTTGACCATGTCACCCCGATAGGCGGGGAGCTCGACACCCTCGCGGATCTCGGTGTTCTTCGAACGCGGCTTGGCGAACTGCCCGGCCATCCGGCCGATCTTCACCACGGGGACCTTGGCCGCGTAGGTGAGCACGATCGCCATCTGCAGCAGCGTCTTGAGCTTGTTGCGCACGTCGGCCGCGGTGGCGCCGGCGAAGGTCTCCGCGCAGTCGCCACCCTGAAGGACGAACGCCTCGCCGCGGGTCACCGCCGCCAGGTCCGCCTTGAGGTTGTCACACTCTCCGGCGAACACCAGGGGCGGCAACCCCTTCAGCTCGGTGACGACCTTGTCCAGCTCGCCGCGGTCGGGCCACTCGGGCTGCTGCGCCGCAGGCAGCTCCCGCCAGGAATCGAGGTTGATGCTCACGACATACCAGGCTATTGCAACCTGGTCCGCTATCCGACCTCGATGTCCACGGAGTGAGAAGGTCTTCATACCGGGTGGGAGAAAACCGGGCTCTCGACGTGCTCCGGCAGGACCCCCAGACCGACGAAACGCCGGGCCAGCGGGGCGAGCACCGGCACCCGGGTCAGGTCGTGCGGCATCCGCACCGGCCGGGAGCGCGCCGACAGGGCCGGGCGGATCAGCAGGTTCTGCACCGCGCGCTGGGCGAACTGGGTGACCACCGTGGGCGGGACGCGCCGGCGCTGGACCCGCGCCAGCAGCGACTCGGGGATCTCCGCCCCGGCCGCGAGCGGACCGCCCAGCAGGTTGGCGGCGGCGACCGCGTCCTGGACGGCCAGGTTGATGCCGACGCCGAAGACCGGCGACATGGCGTGCGCGGCGTCGCCGATGACCAGCAGCCCCGGCCGGTGCCAGCGGCGCAGCCGGTTGAGCGCGACCGACAGCACGCTGACGTCCTCGAACCCGACGATCAGATCCACCCGGTCCGCCAGGTGCGGCAGCAGCCGCGCGACCGGTTCGCGCAGCGCCTCGATACCCCGGGAGCGCAGGTCGTCGAACCCGCCCTTGGGGATGACGTACGCGAGCTGCCAGTAGCTCTCGCGGTTGATCGACACCATCAGGTGCCCCGCGGAGACCCGCAGGAACGTCCCGTCCGGGTCGTCGGAACGGCGCGGCAGGCGGAACCAGACCACGTCCATCGGGGCCCCGTGCTCCACCGGGACGAGCCCGGCGGCCCGGCGCACGTCGGAGTGGCGGCCGTCGGCGGCCACGGTGAGATCGGCGCGCAACTCGTGCTCGCCCGACGGGTCGCGGTAGCGGACCCCGCGCACCGCGTCGCCCTCGCGGATCACCCCGTGCACCTCGGCCTCCATGACGAGACGGAAGTTCGGGTGGCGCCCGGCGGCCTCCGTCAGCAGGTTGAGGAAATCCCACTGCGGGACGAAGGCTATGTACCGGTACTTGCCCGGCAGCCGCGACAGGTCGGCGATCCGGGTCGTGGAGTCGTCGGTCTTCAGTGTCAGTTTGTCGACCTTGCGGTGCGGCATCCGGTGGAACTCCTCCGCCAGCCCCAGCTCGTCGAGGATCTGGAGGGTGGAGGGGTGGATGGTGTCGCCCCTGAAGTCGCGCAGGAAGTCGGCGTGCTTCTCCAGCAGCGTCACCTGGACGCCGGCCCTGGCCAGCAGCAGTGCCAGCATGGCCCCCGCCGGGCCGCCCCCGGCGATCACGCATGTGCTTTGAGTCATAATTCATCACCTGTTGAAATTATTGCACGAGACGCCCGCGATGGAAAGGGGCGACCCGGGTCGGCGGAATCGGCGGATGCCGTGTCGCGGCCGGAGGCGCGGGTGCCGCGTTCCGGCGGGAGGCGTGGACGTCGCGTCCCGGGCGGAGCCGCGGATGCCGTACCCGGGGGAATCCGCCCCGAGGGGGACGCGCGTCCGGACCGGATGGGAGACGGTGGGGCCATGACCGTCTACGAGACCGAGCGGCTGGTCGTCCGCCGCTGGACCGCCGACCAGGCCGACCTCGACCGGCTGACCGACATCTACACCCGCGACGAGATCCTGCGCTGGCTGCCACCCTTCACGTTCGAGGCGGCCCCGGCGGTGGAGCGCTGGCGGGCCATGCACGAGGCCGACGGGCGCTTCGGCTCCTGGGCCGTGCAGGTGCGGGAGACCGGCGTCGCCGCCGGGACCGTGCTGTTCCGCCCGATCCCCGGGGGAGACGGCGAGGTCGAGGTCGGCTGGCACCTGCACCCCGACTCCTGGGGCAACGGCTACGCCACCGAGGCGGCCCGGGGTGCGGTGGAGCGCGGTTTCGCCGCCGGCCTGGCGGAGGTGCTCGCGCTCGTCAAGCCGGACAACGAGGCGTCCCTGGCCGTCTGCCGCAGGCTGGGGATGACCCCGCTCGGCCGGACCGACCGCTTCTTCGGCCTGGAGGCGGAGATGTTCCGCCTCACCGCACCCCGCTAGACACCCGATCCGGCCGTCGTCCGGCGGTCACTGGACACCCGATCCGATCCGGCCGTCGCCCGCGGCCCCGATGTGCGCCATCGGTCGTCACGCGTCGCCCGGCCGGTCGACGCGTGACGACCGCACATCCCGCCGCGTCCGAATCCGCGCGGACATTCTTCACCCCTGTTCGGGGGGTTCTGAATTCTCGGGCTTCCACCTACGGAGACGATCACCGGTCGGCGAGACGTGAATCCATCGGGTCGCGCTCGCCGGCGGCCACGAGGGCGATCCCGCGAGGTCGTACGCGGACGTCCGGTGATTCCTGATGAGGTAACGGCCTGCGACGTCAAGGCGCAACAGTTCATCACAAGCGGCTCAAACGATCCACAAGGATGGTTTGTCACCCTAAGCCGATCTCATCGATCAACGGTCCCGCACGGAGACCTCCGAAAGGGGGTCTGTATCAAGCTCAGGTGAGGCATTCCGGTTAACGTCTGCAAGGTATAAAGCTTCCTCTCTGTCGAAGGGGATCCGCTTCGCCCCCGCCGGGATCCGCACCCCGGGGGAAGACGCGAACGCGTCACCGAAATCCGTGGTTCTGCGAGGGCGGTGCTCCCGCCCTCTTCGCGCATGTCGGCCGGTCAGGCGATCCTCGCCCGGCGAACGCGCGAACCAGGACCGACAGGCCCGGCGCCCGATCCGCACGCAAGTCCATGGCCGCGATCCGAGACGTCCCGCCTCGAATGACGGACACGCCGGTGCCGGCCACGGCCATGTACGCGATCGAGAGCCCTCCGGCCCCACGACGAAGTCCCGCTCGACATCTTCACGCCGTGCCCGGTGCACGGCTTCACCTTCGGAGATCCTTTCTTGTCCTGGTTATTCAGCCGCACTTTCGCGCGGCGGATAGCACTTCCCGTGCTGTCCGCCGTGGTGGTCGGCTCCCTCGCACCTCCCACGTCCGCGATCGCCGCGTCCGCGCCGGCGCCGTCCCAGAAGAGCGCGGAGGAACCCCCCGAGCTCCAGCTCACTCATCTCGGCGCCCTCAACACCCCCGACGGCAACCTCGGAAAGATCAACAGCAAGGGCCAGGTCGCCGGCTACGTTTGGAACGCGGGCACCGGTGTGAACAACGCCGTGCTGTTCTCCGGCGGGTCCTCTGTGGACATTCACGCGGCCCTCGGCAACCCGGGCAGGGGAAGCATCGCCGAGGATGTCAGCGATGACGGCACGGTGGTCGGTCGCGTCGCCGCCCAGGGAGGAGAGCCCTATGCCGATACCTTCATCTACAAGGACGGCAAGGCGACCCGTTTGGGCCTGCTTTACGGTACCTCGATCAACAATCGGGGGCAGGTCGCGGGCTTCGGATGGATCCGTGATCCCGACGGTTCCATCCTGAGGCTCGAGGCGTTCCCCGATCAGTTCATAGACGCCTACGCGCTGAACGAGTCCGGTTCGGTCGTTGGCATAGCCGACATGGACCCCGATCCGGCAACCAAGAAGCTTCGTGCCTTCCGTACCGAGCCCAACGAAACCATAAACCTCTCGCGAGACTTCCTGAGCGGCGACGCCACATACCAGGAGACTCAAGCCTTCGACGTCAACAACCGCAATCAGGTCGCCGGCTACGTGAAAAAAGCGGACGGTGGTGAGATCCCTGCCATCTGGGAGGATAATGACGAACTTCATCTGCAGAACACCCCCCACGGCGGCATCGTGTATGCGATCAATGACGCCGATGTCGGCGCGGGGGTGATGTTCGCCGCCGACGGCGCGCGGCGAGCCGCTCTTTACGTGGGCGGTAAGGGCATCGACCTGACCGACATGGTGCGGGCCGCGGGCCATGACGTGACCCTCAGGGGCGCCACCGGTATCAACGACCTGGGCCAGATCGCCGTCGTCGGCCGGTACGGCAACACCACGGGGGACCACGCCTTCCTGCTCGACCTGAAGCTCGGCAAGCCC
This sequence comes from Streptosporangium becharense, assembly GCF_014204985.1. Classification (NCBI taxonomy): domain Bacteria; kingdom Bacillati; phylum Actinomycetota; class Actinomycetes; order Streptosporangiales; family Streptosporangiaceae; genus Streptosporangium; species Streptosporangium becharense. The sequence continues at coordinate 6,765,032 of NZ_JACHMP010000001.1, forward strand.
CGGATCGAGTCGTTCGACCTGGAGACGCGACTCTACCCCTCCACGAACTGGGTTCCGGTACCGGAGAAGGGGACGGTCGAGGGCAACAAGGTCCGCGCCACCGTCACGCTTCACAACCCCAACGTCATTCCGGTGTACCGGACGCTGGAGGTGGTCGAGGACGGGACCGGGAAGGTCGTGCGCAACGGCAGGTTCGGGCTGACCATCCCCGCGGGGGAGACCGTCACCAAGCAGGTGGCCTGGGACACCGAAGGCCTCGCCTGGCGCAACGGTGAACCGTATTCGAACCGCTCGGTGACCGCCCGGGTCCTCAACGGTGTCCAGGATGAGAGCAAGGACACCAAGCCGATCGTCATCCGGCCGATGCCCGTGGCGCTGGTGCACGGCTGGAGGAGTGGCGCGCACACCTGGGGCAAGTACGAGACCTTCCTGAAGGCCGCGCATCCGCTGCTGAGAGGAAGCGCGATCAGCACCTTCGTCACCGGCTTCAACGAGGCTCCGCAGACGATGACCTACCCTCTGCCGTTGAACGCCTCCATGCTGGGCGAGGCGGTCGAATATATGCGGCAGTTCGAGAACGCCTGGCGGGTGAACATCGTCGCCCACTCCATGGGCGGGACGATCAGCCGGGAGTACATCGCCCGTGGGATGGGGCAGGTCGAGGACAAGCCGGTGGTGAACCAGCTGATCGAGATGGGCACCCCGAACCAGGGAAGCCCTTGCGCCGACATGATCGTGCAGTGGGCGAACGGGGCGAACGTGGGGGTTCCCTGGTATCCGGCCACGTGGGAGAACACCACGGAGTTCATGCAGGAGGAGTTCAACCCGAAGACCAAGAACCTGAAGGGCGTGCGGGTCTCCAACCTCGTGGGCAACGGCTACCCGTTGCTCTGCGGGACCAATGTCAAGGGGAAGCCGGTTCCCGAGCCTCCGGGTACCCCTGTCGACAGTGATCTGTTCGTGCCGACTTGGAGCGCTCGGGGTGACCTCACGGACACCCCCACCATGAAGATCCGCCACACGAGCATGACCGGCTCGCAGGAGGCGTTCAACGACTACGTCAAGCCGCGGCTCGCGTCGCTGCTGGCCGGTGGCTCGGAGGACGTGCCTGGGCTGCGGGGGACGGCTCCCACGACCGGGGACAAGAAGGCCAAGACCAAGGCCACGGCCGCGGCCGCCGGTGCCGGTGATGCGGATTCGATGTTCGCCTTCCCCGAGGTCACGGTGGAGGCGGGCAAGACGGCGATCGTGCCGCTGGACGTGCCGCAGGGCACGGCGTTCGGCGTCATCGCAGCGCTGCCGGAGACGGTGGGGCTGCTGCTGCGCGACCCGGCCGGGCAGCCGGCCGCGCAGTACGCGGCGGGCAGCGAGGAGGCCAAGGAGGTCGTCCAAGGGCTGAACGTGGCCGCCCCGCAGGCGGGGGCGTGGAAGCTGGAGATCACCAACACCGGCGCCGAGCCGGTCCAGGCCGCTCTGGCCGCCTGGGTCGCCGGTAACCCGGTGACGGTGACGGCCACGACCGCGGTGGCGGAGGACGGCAAGGCCACGGTGACGGCTGCCGTCGTCGACGGTGAGCAGCCGGTCACCGGGGTTCCGGTGCGGGCCACGCTGACCCTGGGGGACGGCACCCGCAAGGAGCTGACGCTGAAGGACGACGGCAACAGCGGGGACGGTGCCACCGACGACGGCACGTACGGTGTGGTGACCGACGAGTTGGCCGATGGCGCGTATCCCGTCACGGTCCTGGCCGAGACGGCCAAGGGTGTGCGGACCACGCTCGCGGCGGTGAAGGTGGCCAAGCCGGACACCCGTGAGTTCGAGCTGACGCTGTCGGCCGGGCCGGGCGGGTCGGTGTCGGCGTCGCCGGCGCAGGAGAAGTACCGGGCCGGGACCGAGGTGACGCTGACCGCGACCCCCGAGGCCGGACGCATCCTGATCGGATGGGTGATCGACGGCCAGGAGCGGGGTCCGGGTGCGCTGACCGTCGTCATGGACGGCCCGCACACGGTGCAGGCCAGGTTCGGCTCCTACACGGTGACCGAGCTTGGCGCGTTGCCCGGCTACACCGCCGATCAGACCGAGCCGGTCGCGCTGAACGACCACGGTCAGGTCGCCGCCACGGTGGGAAGGGGCGATGACCGGCGGGCCGTGCGCTGGCAGGACGGTGTGTTCACCGACCTGGGCGGCCTGTCGTGCGAGGGGTCGGGCAAGGCCCGCTGCCCGTCGGGCGCCACGGACATCAACGAGGCCGGCGACGTGGCCGGCTGGGCCGAGAAGTGGCAGAACGACGTGCTGCGCGAGCACGCGGTGGTCTACCGCGGCGGGTCGGTCACGGACCTGCATTCCAGCGACGACGCGTCGACGTCCAGTGCCGCGGTGGGCCTGAACGACACCGGTCAGGTGCTCGGCCGTATCGGCAAGTGGGACGGCAGCGACGGCTACCACTGGATATGGAACGGCAGGGAGTTCCGGCGGCTGCCCGACACCCCGCTATACACCAGCAGCGTCGGGGGCGGCCGGATCAACGACCGGGGGATGGCCGCCGGTGCCTATGTCAAGGAGCAGGACCCTTCCGGTAAAGCCACCGGGTGGGGCCCGGCCGTTCACCACGACGGGGTGACCACGCCGCTGGAGATCCCCGAGTGCACGCGCGAGGGCGGCGTCGCCCATGACGTCAACGCCGGCGGCCTGGCGGTCGGCGAGGCGATGTGCGACACCGACGGGAAGCTCACCACGCATGCCTACACCTGGCAGGACGGCCGGCGCACCGACCTGGGTGAGGGCAGGGCGTACGCCGTCAACGACCACGGCCTGGTGGCCGGTTTCACCGGTCAGCAGAACGACACGCCGGTCGTGTGGCTGCAGGAGCGGCGCTACAACCTGCAGGACCTGCTTCCCCTGCCCGCGTGCGCCGAGGGGGCGGTGCCCTGCATGCGCCTGATCTCGGTGGCGGACGTCAACTCCTCGGGCCAGATCCTGGCGCGCGGTTTCATCAAGGACGGGACCGGCTCACAGGGGGAGCGGGCTTACCTGCTGACCCCGTCCGCCCCGCGGGCGGATCTGGAGGTCACGCACAAGGTCTCCTCGGCCGAGTTCGGCCCGGGCGCGAGCGTCACGTGGACCAGCACCGTGACCAACAAGGGTCCCGACACCGCGACCGGCGTCCAGCTGGACATGGTCGTTCCCGCGTTCTCGGGGGGAGTGTGTGAGACCTCGCGGGGTCTGTGCACCCCGTTCAAGAGCGGCGGCGGGTTCCGCAACACGGTCAAGGTCCTGGAGCCGGGCGGGAGCGCCACCGTCACGGTGACCGCCACCATCCCCGCCGGCGCCGGCGACGGTGTCGAGGTCAAGACCTCGGCGACGGCGCACACCCTGGACGTGACCGACCCCGCCAGAGGCAACAACAGGGCCGAGGCCACCGCCACCGTCCGGCACGCGCTGAACCGCACCGCGATCACCTTCGATCCCGTCCGGGTGGGCACGAGCAGCGCCTACCCGACGGAGGTGAAGCTGACCAACCGGAGCAGCGACCCCATGAAGATCACCGCCATCAAGACCGAGGGCCCCTTCACGCAGACCAACGACTGCCCCGCCGCCGGCGCGACGCTCGAGGCGGGCAAGACGTGCCTGATGTGGGTGAGCTTCGCCCCGACCCAGGTGGGAGCGGCCAGCGGGAAGCTCACCGTCACCACCGGCGGGGACCAGCCGTCGTATGTGACGACCCTGACCGGCCAGGGGAAGGAATCCAACGCCGTCCCGCAGGTCGACACTCCCGCGGGCCCGTTGACGGGCGTGGTGGGACAGCCGTTCACGCTGACCGTGCCGTTCAGCGACGGCGACCCGGCCGACACCCACACCGCCGAGGTCTGGTGGGGGGTGGAATTGGGTGACTTCGAGCCCACCAGCAAGGTCGAGGTGACGCCGAAGGCCGAAGGCGGCGGCGGCACCGTCACCGTGACCGGGACGTTCAGGGCCCCCTCCGAGGGGGTCGCCGCGGTGATGGTCACCGACAGCAAGGGCGACACCGGCTACAGCGACGGCATCCGCTACGTCATCGCGGCCGCCCCGGCCGCCAACACCGCCCCGGTGGCGGCCGCGGGCACCGACGTGGAGCTGACGGTGAACGAGAAGCTCCAGCGGGTGGTGCCGGTGTCCGACCCCGGCTCCGCGTCCTGGACGGCGAGCGTGGACTACGGCGACGGCACCGGCCCGGTGGCGGTCACTGCCCAGGGTGCGCAGATCACTCTGGAGCACCGGTGGGCGAGCGCGGGCAGGTATCCGGTCGTGGTGACGGTACGCGACAACGGCGGCCTGCAGACCTCGGTGGTCTTCACCGCCACCGTCGTCACCGGGCAGACGCCGAACCAGGCGCCCGAGGTGACGCTGTCGGGACCCGGGAAGGTCACCGAGGGCACCGCCTGGAAGGCGTCCGGGTCGCTGAGCGACCCCGGGTCGAAGGCGTGGACGGCGACCGTCGATTACGGCGACGGCACCGGCCCCCGGGTGCTGCCCGTGGACGGCACGCGGCTGAAGCTGGAGCACGTGTTCACCGACGACGGTGAGCGCACGGTCACGGTGACGGTCACCGACGACAGGGGCGCCACCGGCACCGCTCGGCTGAAGGTCAAGGCCGCCGGTGCCGCCCCCGAGGTGAAGCTGGAGGAGCCGGCCGCCGACACCGTCGCCGCGGTGGGCGTCCCGGTCACGCTGAAGGCGTCCTTCACCGATCCGGGCACCGCCGACACCCACACGGGCACCTGGACCGTCGACGGCCACAAGGTCGCCGGTGCCCTGGCCGGGCACGAGGGCAAGGGGAGCACCATCGGCACGCACACCTTCACCAAGCCCGGGCGTTACCCGGTCACGGTGACGGTGACCGACGACGACGGCGCCTCCACCACCGCCAAGAAGGCCCACGTGCTCGTCCTGGCCAGGGCCGGGTCGCTGAGCGGTGAGGGCCAGGTGGCGTCACCGGCGGGTTCGTGCCGGCTGAGCGCGGCGTGCGAGGCGGCGGGCAAGGCGGCCTTCGCCGTCACCGCCGGCTACCCGTCGCAGGGCGGCGCGCCCACCGGTGAGCTGCGCTACGACGCCCCCGGGTTCACGCTGCGGCACACCGCCTACACGGTGCTCGCCGCGGCGGACGGCACGGCGACCCTGCGCGGCACCGGCCGGGTCAACGACACCACCGAGGTCACCTTCGAGATCACGGCGTCGGATCCGCACACCGACCGGTTCCGGTTGAGGGCGTGGGGCAAGGACGGCGGGCTGGTCTACGACAACCAGCGCACCGGCCCGGCACCGTCCGTGACCGGCACCGTCCGCGTCAGCGGCCGCGACTAACCGCAGTCAGCCGCAAGTGAGAACTCCGCGGGCTCGCACCATCCAGGTGCGAGCCCGCGGGCATTCGGCCCGCCTCCTGACGGCCTGTTGTCCGGGACCGGCGTGGTCCGCCGCTTCCGGAAGGGGCCGTGTGCCACGGCCGGGTTCCGGGTCCGACGGTGGGCGTGTCGCATGCCGCCCGGAGGGGGCTTCGCGTCGACCGCCGTCGGAAGAGCGGTCGCCCCGGCCGGTGTCCTCCGGCCGCCAGACGCCCCTGGAGAAGGAGTCGCCGTCGCATGGAGTATGGCCTTTATCGCTGTGTGTGATCTTACATTGGCCTACTCTCGATCTAGACAGACTAGATAGGAGGTCGTCATGGCCGGGTGGCAGGTTCAGGAGGCGAAGCAGCGCTTCAGTGAGGTCGTGCGGCGGGCGGTGAGCGAAGGCCCGCAGGTGGTCACCCGACATGGGGAGGAGGTGGCCGTGGTCATCGACATCGCCGAGTATCGCCGTCTCAAGGAGGCGGCCCCGGATTTCCGGCGGTTCCTTCTCTCCAACCCTGACTGGGAGGACGACGTTGACTTCCCCCGGAACCGGGACCTTCCCCGAGAGGTGGAGTTCGACTGATGGGCGTCGGCTACCTGCTTGACACGAACGTAGTCTCTGAGGTGCGCAAACGGAACGGAAGCCCGAATGTCAGGGGCTGGGTCAGCGGGGCTCACGGGCCCACGCTTTATCTCAGCAGTCTGACGGTGGGTGAGATCCGCTGCGGGGTGGAGCTCCGCAGGCGCAGCGATCCCGTGCAGGCGACGGTTCTGGAACGCTGGTTACACGCGCTTCACCGACAGTTCAGAGATCGCATCATTCCCGTCACCCCCGAGGTGGCGGAGGAATGGGGACGATTGAACGCCATCCGCCCGCTCCCGACGATGGACGCTCTGATCGCCGCGACGGCGAGGGTGAACGGGTGGACCCTGGTGAGCAGGAACGTCAAGGACTTCGAAGGGACGGGCGTGTCAGTGGTCAACCCCTTCGAGCCGCCGCGTTGACGGGAACCGCAGGCCACCGAGCCCGGATGCCGGACGGGTCCCGTGCGGTGAAGGGGCCCGGAACCCGGCCGTGGGACGGGCTCGGTCAGCGGATGCCGACGTAGAACCGGGTCTGGTCGCTGCGGTGGAGCGCGTAGTAAGCCTCGAAGCGGGTGTTGTCGCCTGTCCACGCGACCGACTCGATGCCGAGCAGCGGCGTCGAGGCGGATACCTCGAGCAGTTCGGCGTCCTCGGGGTCGGGGAAGACGGCCTCGATCCACCGGTCGGCGGCGGCCGGTTCGATCCCGTACCGCCGTCGCAGCACGTCGTACAGCGACTGGTTCTCCAGCACGGCGCGCTCCAGGCCCGGCACCAGGCGCGCGGGCAGGGCGGTGTCGACGAGCAGCCACGGCCGCCCGTCGACGCGGCGGAGCCTGCGCAGCCTGACGACCTGTTCCCCCTGGGGGATCCGCAGCAGGGCGGCCTCGCGTTCGTCGGCCTCGCCGAGCGACTGACCGATGGTCTGGGTCGTCACCCGGCGGCCCGACTCCCGCAGGTCGTCGGCGGAGCCGGACATCGAGCCGATGAACCGTACCTCGGTCTTGCGCGGTGAGACGAAGGCGCCGCGTCCCTTGACCTTATAGATCAGCTTCTGCTGCACGAGCTCGCGCAGGGCCTCCCTGACGACGGTGCGGGAGACGCCGAACATGTCGCTGAGGTCGGCCTCGGACGGCAGCGGCTGGTCCGGGCCCAGCTCGCCACTTTCGATCTGCGTGCGTAACGCCCGCATCATCTGCATCCACAACGGTTCGGCCCCGTCGCGGTTGAGGCGCGGATACGTCATCGTCACGGGAACCTCCTTGGACGGCAGCGTCGAGAAAAGCATGCCATGCGAGCAGACCTGTCACTACAGGATAGCAACCTTGTAGTGACAGGTTGCCAGACCCGTCGTGGAGATCACCCGCCATATAACTGGTTTGTTACCCAAAGACAGTGACCCTTGACACTCAGGTAACGCCGACTTAGCGTACCTGTCACTACAGGCCTGTAATGACTACGCCGCCCCGCCGCCTGTGAGCGATGAGTTCGCGGCCCTGCTCCCACCGCTCCGGCGGACCTGCTCTCTCTTCCTGGAGACCATGATGCGTACCCGTCCCACATCCCGGCCCTGGCGTGCGGCCTCCGCGGCGTCGCTGACCGCCCTCGCGGTCCTGGCCGCGGGCTGCGGCTCCGGCGGCTCCGGAGCCGACACCAGCGCCAAGGAGTCGAGCGGAGACAAGCCGTTCATCGCCCTGAGCAACGGCTTCATCGGCAACGGCTGGCGCCAGACGATGATCGCCAAGTTCGAGGCGGCCGCCAAGCAGGCCCAGGCCGACGGCCTGATCAGCAAGTACAAGGTCGTCAACGCGCCGGGGGAGAACTCGGCGACGGAACAGGTCGCCCAGATCAAGAGCCTCCTGCTCCAGAAGCCGGACGCCCTGCTCATCGACCCGGCCTCGCCCACCGCGCTCAAGCCGGTCATCCAGCAGGCGTGCTCCGCCGGAGTCACCGTCGTGGTCTTCGACTCCGCGATCGACTCCGAGTGCGCCTACGTGCTGCAGAACAGTTTCGTCGACTGGGCCACGCACGCCGCCAAGCCGCTGCTGGAGGGCATCGGCGGCAAGGGCGATGTCATCGTCAGCCGGGGCGTCGTCGGCTCGCAGCCCGAGGCCGAGATGTTCGACACCACCAAGAAGATCCTCGGCGAGTACCCCGGCGTGAAGACCGCCGCCACGGTGACGGGGATGTGCGACGGCGCCACTGCCCAGAAGGCCGTGCTCGGCGTGCTCTCCAGCGTGTCGAAGATCGACGGGGTCATCGGCTGCGGAGACGGATACGGCGTCGCCCAGGCGTTCGCCACGGCGGGCAAGCCCGTGCCCGCCGTGACGTTCGAGACCAACGGCCGCGCGCTGAACTACTGGAAGGACAACAAGATCGACAACGGCTCGGTGGCCGTCATGTCCGACCCCGGGCAGTCGGTCGCCGCGCTGTGGGAGGCGCTCGACCTGCTGGAGAAGCGCGACATCCCCAAGCGCATGACCTTCCCGATCGTCCTCATCGAGCAGAAGGACCGCGACGCGTGGGCCGGAGCGCTCAAGCCCGACGAGTACGCCGCCTGGCCCTGGACGCGTGAGCTGTTCCGTCAGCAGGTGAAGGCCGTGCAGACCGGTGGCGAGCCGGTCCGTCCGCCGATCCCGACGGCCGCCGGCTGACCGGGAGAAGCACCGGGAGAAGCACATGGGAGATCTCGTGATGCACGTCGACAACTTCACCCCCGGCCCCTCCGCCGCCCCGCGGGGGACGGGCCGGGGAGCCCCGGAGCGGCGGCCCGTCGTCACCGCGAGGGGCGTGACCAAGACGTACGGGCGCACCCGCGCGCTCACCGGGGTGGACCTGGAGGTCGGCGCCGGCGAGGTGCTCGGCCTCGTCGGCCACAACGGCGCCGGCAAGAGCACCCTGATGCGTGTCCTCGCCGGACTCGAAGCCTGCGACGAGGGCACGGTCGCGGTCCGCGGTCAGGAGGTGCCCGACGGGACCGGGCCGCGGGCCGAGGCGTTCCGCGGGGTGCGGATGGCCTACCAGGAGACGTCGCTCTGCCCCGACCTCACGGTCGCGGAGAACATCTGGGTGTCCTCGCGCCGTAGCCTGCCGCGGCTGAGGTGGCGGCGGGCGGCCGGTGACGCCGCGCGGCGCCGGCTCGACGAGATGTTCCCCGGGCACGGCGTGACGGCCCGCGACAGGATCGAGGACCTCTCCCTCGCCCAGCGCCAGATGGTGGAGATCGTCCGGGCCAGCCTGTGCGACCGGCTCGACCTGCTGATCCTCGACGAGCCCACCGAGTCCCTCGGGCCGGACGCGGCGCGCTCGCTGTACGCCTACGTCCGCGACCTCACCGCCCGCGGGGTCGCCGTCCTGCTCATCTCGCACCGCATCCGCGAGGTCCTCTCGGTGGCCGACCGCGTCGCCGTCCTGCGGGACGGGGCCGTCATCGCCGAACGTCCCGCGGCCGGGCTGGGCGAGCACGACGTGCTCACCCTGATGGGCGCCCAGGTCGCCGAGCGGACCGGGGACGAGCGGGCCGTGGCCGCCGCGGGCGCCTCCGGCGACCGCCCGGTGATGGCGGAGCTGCGCGGGGCCACCGGTCCCGGGCTGCGCGAGGTCTCCGTACGGGTCGGCGCCGGTGAGGTCGTCGGCCTGGCCGGGCTGGCGGGTCAGGGCCAGCAGGAGGTGCTCGAACGCCTGTGGCGGCCCGCGCGGCGCGACACCAGCGTGCACGGCACCCGCGCGTACGTGCCGGGCGACCGGCAGCGCTCCGGGGTCCTGCCGCTGTGGAGCGTCGCGGAGAACCTCATCGTGACCGCGATGCGGGGGATCGCCCGCCGGGGTGTGCGCCGCCCCGCGCAGGAGCGCGCGGCGGTGCGGGACTGGGTCGAGCGCCTGGCGATCCGGGGCGGCCCGGACGCGGCGATGACCGAGCTCAGCGGCGGCAACCAGCAGAAGGTCATCGTCGCCCGCGCGTTCGCCTCCGCCGCCGACCTCGTCCTGCTCGACGACCCCTTCCGGGGCGTCGACGTGCACACCAAGACCGACCTCTACCAGCTCATCCGCCAGGAGGCGGCGCGGGGCCGGAGCGTCGTCTGGTATTCCAGCGAGAACGCGGAGATGGTCCACTGCGACCGGGTCTACGTCCTGCGCGCCGGGCGGGTGGTGGCCGAGCTCACCGGCGAGGAGATCTCCGAGGAACGGATCATCGCCGTCTCGTTCGCCGAGGCCGACGAGGCGTCCGGTCATGAGGGCGGGACAGCCGGTCGTGACGGCGGGGCGTCCGGTCGTGACGACGGGACAGCCGGTCGTGACGGCGGGACGCCGGGTCGGCGGGACGGGGTGCCGAGCCGTGGCTGAACTTCTCGCCCCCGCCCTGCCGAGCCGGGCACGGATGCGCCGGACCGCCCCGGCCGTGGTCAGCGCCGCCGCCATGGTCGCCATGATCATCGTCTGCGCGTCGCTGCAGTCGGACGTCCTGACCGTGGCCGGCCTCTCGCTGGTCCTGTCGGCGACCGTTCCCCTGGTCATCGCGGCCCAGGCCCAGATGACGCTGATGTCGGTCGGCGACATCGACCTGGGAATCGGCAACTTCGTCGGCCTGGTCACCGTGGTCTCGGCGACCAGCCTGGTGTCGTCCCCGCTCGTCGGCGGCCTGATCCTCCTCGGGCTCGTCGCCGCATACGCCGTCCTCGGCACCCTCGTCCACCTGCGCCGGGTGCCGTCGCTCATCGCCACGCTCGGCGCGTCATTCGTCTGGCTCGGCCTGGGCATGTTCATCCTGCCGACCCCCGGCGGGACGACCCCGCAGTGGCTGGCGTCCTTCGGCGCGTGGCAGCCGGAGGGGTTCCCGGCACCGCTGCTGCCGATCCTCCTCGTCGCCGCGCTGGTCTACCTCCTGACCGTGCGCAGCACCGCCGGCGTCCGGATGCGCGGCCTGGGCAGCAACCCGGTGGCGCTGGAGCGCGCCGGGCTGCGTCCGCTGGCGGCCCGCGCCGCCGCCTACGCCACCGCCGGCGCGCTCGGCGTGCTGTCCGGTCTCGTCCTGGCCTCCCAGACCGGCGGCGGGGACGTGTCGTCGGCCTCCGGTTACACCCTCATGACGGTGGCGGCGGTGATCCTCGGCGGCGGGTCCTTCCAGGGCGGCGGCGCCGTGCCCTGGGGGGTGGCGATCGGCGGCGTGACCCTCGGCCTGGTCAGCGTGGTCCTCAGCCTGCTCGACGTGCCCACCAACATGCAGTCGGCCGTCCAGGGCGTGATCGTCCTGGCCGTGCTCGCCGGCCGCGTGGTGGTCGGGAAGGTGCTGCGGTGACCTCCCCGGCACGCCCGAAGGCGACGTTCTCCACGCTCAAGGAGATTCGATGAACAACATCCGTGCGCTCGGCACGCGTCCGTGGCTCTGGAGCTTCGTCGCGGCGGTGCTCGTCTGGCTGACCATCCTGGCCATCTCCGGTCAGGGCGGCGGCCAGACGGTCTCCCTCGCCCTCTCGCTGGCGCCCTACCTGGTCGTCGTCGGGCTCGGCCAGATGCTCGTCATCACCGCGGGGCCCGGCAACATCGACGTCTCCGTCGCGCCGGTGATCTCCCTCGCCGGGTTCGTCTCGGTCGCGGCGGCCGCGTCCACCGGCTCGGCGGTCGCGGGAGTCGCCGCGGGCGTCGGCGTGGGCCTCGCCGTCGCCGCGGTCAGCACCGTGGCGATCCTCGGCCTGTCCGTCCCGCCGATCATCGCCACGCTGGCTGCCGGGCTCGTCGCCTCCTCGGCCACGCTCTCGCTGGCCGACGGCTTCGCCGCCGTGCCGGATCCGGGGCTGCGGCAGCTGCTCAACGTGCGACCGGCGGGCGTGCCGCTCCTCGCGGTGGCCGTCGCGGCCGTGACCGCGCTGGTCATCGCGGTGCTGCGGCGCACGGTCTACGGTCGGTCGCTGATCGCGGTCGGGCAGAACCGCCGGGCCGCCGAGCGCGCCGGCGTCCCCGTCGCCAGGATCATCGCGACGACGTACCTGGCGAGCGGCGCGCTGGCCGGCCTGACCGGCTCGCTGCTGGCCGCCTACATCGCACCCTCCGCGGACCTGGGCACCCGCTACCTGCTCGACTCGGTGGCCGTGGTCGTCATCGGCGGGACGCTCATCTCCGGCGGGCGGGCCGTGCCCGTCGGCGTCTGGGGTGCGGCGCTCTTCTTCATCCTGCTCGACGGCCTGGTCAACCTCGTGGGCTGGAGCACCGCGGCGCAGAACCTCCTCAAGGGCGGTCTGGTGCTCCTGGTCCTCTTCCTCGCCGGTGGGGGTGGTCGCGCCGCCGACACGCCCCCCCTCTTCAGACGACGGCCGCGTCCGGCGGCCGCGACCATCACAACCTCAGGAGACGACACCCATGGCTGACACCGACGGTCTGCTCGACGCCCGCGACTTCGGGGCGGCCCCGGCCGTGACGGCCGGAGGCTTCCACGTCAAGGGCGCCCACGCGCAGGACTGGGGCCTGCAGAACCGCCTCTCGCGCATCTTCAGGCCGGACACCGGCCGGACCGTCATGCTGGCGTTCGACCACGGATACTTCGTCGGGCCGATGGCCGGGCTCGAACGCCTGGACGTCAACATCGCCCCGCTGGTGCCCGCCGCAGACGCGATCATGATGACCCGGGGTGCGCTGCGCACGAGCATCCCCCCGCACAGCGGCGCCGGGATCGTCCTGCGCGCCAGCGGCGGCCCGAGCATCCTGCGCGAGCTGTCGGACGAGCACATCGCCCTCGACATCGAGGACGCCCTGCGGCTCAACGCCGCGGCCCTGGCCATCCAGGTGTTCATCGGCGGAGAGCACGAGTCGCGGTCGGTGGCGAACCTGGCCGCCCTCGTCGACGCGGGTCAGCGGCACGGCGTCGCCGTGCTCGGCGTCACCGCGGTCGGCAAGGACATGGTCCGCGACGCCCGGTACTTCCGCCTGGCCACCCGGATCAGCGCGGAGATGGGTGCGCACATCGTCAAGACGTACTACGTCGAGGAGGGCTTCGAGACCGTCACCGCGAGCTGCCCGGTGCCGATCATCGTCGCGGGCGGGAAGAAACTGCCCGAGCTGGACGCCCTGACGATGGCCTACCGCTCCATCCAGGAGGGGGCCGCCGGCGTCGACATGGGCCGCAACATCTTCCAGAGCGAGAGCCCGGCCGGCATGCTCGCGGCGGTCCGCGCCGTCGTGCACGACGGCGCCAAGCCCGAGGAGGCCCACGAGCTCTTCCGGGAGAGCCTCGGCCGGTAACGCAGCGTCCTGACCCCTCCTCCGAAGGGGGCGGGTTCCGGCGCGAGACCGCCGGGCCCGCCCCCGCCACCTCCGGGAGCTCCCATGCCGCACCACCAAGCCGGCCCCGAGGACGTCGACCTCGCCGTCATCGGAGCCGGCGTCAACGGGCTCGCCATCGCCCGGGACGCCGCCGCCCGCGGGCTGCGCGTCGTCGTCGTCGACCGAGCCGACCTCGGCTCGGGCACGTCGAGCACGTCGAGCCGCCTGATCCACGGCGGCCTGAAGTATCTCGAACGCTACGACTTCAAGCTCGTGCGGGAATCCATCCGCGAGCGGCACCTTCTCTTCCGCAACGCCCCGCACCTCGTCCACGACTACCCGATGCTCATCCCCTTCTACGCGGGCGACAGCAGGCCCGGCCCGCTGATCCGCCTCGGCCTGGTGGCGTTCGACGTGCTGGCCGCGGGCCGGCAGCGGGGACGCAGCCGCGGCCTGCCCGCCCGCGCGGTGGCCCGGCGGTGGCCCGCCCTGTCGACCCGCGGGCTCCGCGGGGCGGTGCTGTTCCGCGACGCGCAGGTGCCGTGGGCCGAACGGCTCTGCGTGGAGCTGTTCCTCGACGCCCGGCGGCTCGGCGCGCGGGTGCTCACCCACACGACGGTCACCGGGTTGCTGACCGAGGGCGGCCGCGTCGCCGGGATACGGATCGAGGACAACCGGTCCGGCGAGCCGGCGGAGATCCGGGCCGCCATGACGGTGAACGCGGCCGGCCCGTGGATCGACAGGATCCTCGACGGGCAGGTGGCCAGCCGGCGCCTCAACGGCGGCACCAAGGGCAGCCACGTCGTCGTCGACCCGTTCCCCGGAGCACCCGACACCTGCATCTTCTTCGAGGCCGCGGCCGACCACCGGCCGATCTTCGTCTTCCCCTGGGCCGGCCGGTACGTGCTGGGAAGCACCGACCTGACCTACGAGGGCGACCTCGACGAGGTCGTCGCCAGCGACGCCGAGATCGACTACCTGCTCACCGAGACCAACCGGATCTTCCCCGGCGCCGGCCTCACCCCCGGCGACGTGCTGTACAGCGTGGCCGGCATCCGCCCCCTGCCCTACACCGAGGGGGTGTCGGACAACGCCAAGATCAGTCGCGGGCACACGGTGCACAGCCACGCCCCCGCCCACGCGGGGCTGCTCACGGTGGTCGGCGGCAAGCTGACGACCCACCGCGCGCTCGCCGAGGACGTCACCGACGAGGTGCTGCGGCTGCTCGGACGCGGGCCGCGGCGGTGCCTCACCCGTTCCCGGGCGTTCCCGGGCGCCGACACCGCCGACTGGCCGGCCTTCGCCGAGGACTTCATGCGCTCCTCGCCGCTCACCGCCGCGCAGTCGCGCCGGCTCCTCGACGTCTACGGTGTACGGGCACGCAGGGTTCTCGACCTCGCCGTCGCCGACCCCGAGCTCGCCGAGGTCGTGCACGAGGAGACCGGCGCGATCGCCGCCGAAGTGGTCGTGGCGGTACGCGAGGAGGGGGCCGTCACATTGGGTGACATACTGCTGCGACGTATGCTTGTCGGTCTCGGCGCCGACATGGGCCTGGACGCGGCGGCGGCCTGCGCGGACGTCGCGGTGCGCCACGCCGGCTGGGACGCCGGGCGGGCCCGTGCCGAGCTCGCCGGCTACGAAGCCGAGCTGCGGCGCTTCCGGCCCCGGATCCTCGCCGCCTCGGCGACACCCCCCGGCAGTGACAGGAGGGCCTCGTGACAGCCCCGAGCACGTGTTACATCGGCGTCGACATCGGCCTCACGGCCTCCAAGGCCGCGGCCTTCGACAGCGAGGGACGGGAGCTCGGCGTCGTCCACGCGCGCACACCCCGGACCAGCGTGACCGCGCACCGGCACGACGTCGACATGCCCGCCCTGGCCGACACGGTCGTCTCGCTGCTCGGCGAGCTCGCCGGGAAGCTGGCCGCCGACGGCTACACGCCGGCCGGCATCGGCGTGGCGGCCCACGGCAACGGCCTGTACCCGGTCGACGCCTCGCTGCGGCCGGTCGGGCCCGCCATCGCGTCGTCGGACAGCCGGGCCCAGCACATCGTGGACGCCATCCCGGCGGAGCAGGCCCGGCGGCTGGCCGAGGAGACCGGCTCCATCCCGTGGGCGGCCCAGCCCGCGGTGCTCCTGCGCTGGCTGCACGACACCGAGCCGGAGGCCTACCGGGCCACCCGGTGGGCCCTGTCCTGCAAGGACTGGGTCACCTCGCAGCTCACCGGCGTCGCGAGCGCCGATCTCAGCGACGCCAGCGCCTTCGGCCTGGTGGCGCTGGACACCCGTTCCTACAGCGCGACGGCGCTGGAACTGGTGGGACTGCCGGCCGCGGACCTCGACCGGTTCCCCCCGCTGCGGCGGTCCGGCGACGTGGTCGGCGGGCTGACCGCCCGGGTCGCGGCGATCACCGGCCTTCCCGAGGGGCTGCCGGTGATCGCGGGGTGCATGGACTGCGTGGCGGCGACGCTCGGCGCCGGGGGACGGGACCCCGGAGACGTGACGATCATCGTCGGGACGTGGGCCATCAACGGGGTCGTGGTGCCCGCCCGCACCCCGGCGCCGGAGGTCACGCTGAGCGCGCTGATGCCCGACGCCGCCACGATGCTGGCCATGGAGGTCGCGCCGACGTCGGCCGCCAACCTCGAATGGCTGGCGTCCACGGCGGTGCCGCACGCCCAGGCCGGCGGTGTTCCCGCGGCGGACCTGCTGCGGGAGGCGGCCGGCGTGCCCCCGGGTGCGGACGGCCTGATGTTCCTGCCCTTCGTCAACGGAGCCCCCGAACACCCCGCCGCGTCGGGGACCTTCCTCGGCATCTGCGGCATGCACCGGCGCGGGCACCTCACCCGCGCGGTCATCGAGGGCGTCGCCCAGTACCACCGGGTCCAGCTCGACCGGGTCCTGGCCAGCGGGGCCGACATCGGGGACCGCCCCTGGCGGCTGGCCGGCGGCGGCGCCCGCTCGGAGGTCTGGGCACAGATCTTCGCCGACGTGCTGGGCCGCCCGGTCCGCCGCCAGCTCACCACCGAGCTGGGTGCGCGCGGGGTCGCCTCACTGCTGCCCGCCGCGCTCGGCCACGACGTCCGGCCCTGGTCGGTGAGCGACGAGGACGACCTGTGCGTGCGGCCCGGCCCGGACCGGGCCGCCTACCTCCGGCACTCCGAGACCTTCGACCGGTGCCTGGCCGGCATGGCGTCGGCGTGGTCGGAGATCGAGCGGTACCGCACCAGCGGTCCCGGCACGGACGGGTGACACCGGAGCCGTCGGGACGCACGACCGTCGCGCCGGCCCCGCCCGGGGTCCGCCCGATGACGGGCGGACACCGGGCGGGGCGGTCAGGACGCGGCGGAGAGCAGGTCGAGAGCCTTCGCCAGGTCGGCGGCGCAGAGGTCGCGGATGAAGGCGTAGTGCTCCTGCGGGTACTGGCGGGGCCCGTGCTCCACCAGCATGATCAGGGAGAGGTAGAGGCGGTACAGGGCGATCCTGGCGCGGGCCGACGGGGTGAACTCCACGATGCCGCCCGCCTCGCGGTACCCGGCGACGATCTCATCGTCCTCGTTCAGCTCGCCGAAGATCGTCGGGGTGACGAAGTCGGCCAGCGGGTCGCCCCAGAACGCCCGCTCGTGGTCGATGATCGCCTGGACGCGCGGGCTCGCGCCGCGGGTCAGGAAGACATTGCCCGGCCAGGCGTCGAAGTGGACCAGGCGCGGCACCGTGACCTCGTCCAGGACGCCCGCGCTCGCCTCGACCACCGCGGAGATCTCCGCCGGCGGCCGGGGCAGCGTCAGGGCGTACCGGTCCGCGTCGGCCAGGACCGCCCCGACCATCGTCAGGAAGGCGGCCCGCCAGGTGGCGCCGGTCAGACCCGCGTGCGGGTAGCCGTACACGTCGCCGGTGACCGCGTTCAACCGGGCCAGGTGGCCGCCGAGCTCCCGGCGGAGGGCGTGCCCGTCCGCCTCGTCCACCCGGGCCTGGTTCCACGGCACCCCGTCGAGCGCCGACAGCACCAGGTAGTCGCCGCCCAGCACCGGATCGTCGAACCCGGCCCACAGCAGCTCGGGCACCGGCACCCCGGCGGGGCCCGCCAGCCCGTAGACCATGGCCTCGGTGCGCAGCAGGTCGCGCTCGTACCGCAGCTGTTCGAGCTCCGGCGGCGGTGACAGCTTCAGCACCACCTCCCGCCCGTCGAGCAGCCGCAGCCGCCAGACGGCGTTGGCGAACCCGTCGGTCAGTTCCGTGGACGCCGCGACCCCGGTGCCCAGGGCACGCCGCGTCAGCGCGTCGAGCTCGCCGGGTTCGAGCGCGCGCTTGGTCCTGCTGTCCATGCTCCTCCTGGTGATCGTCGGTGGGCCGGGTCAGACGGCGGCGATCGTCCAGGACGACTCGACCTTGTCGCCCGGCTGGAGCACGATCAGGTCGGTGCCGGAGTTGAAGGCGTCCGGCGGGCAGGTCATCGGCTCCACCGCCAGGCCGGAGTGGGCCAGGGCCGAGCCGGTGCACACCTGCACCCAGGGCAGCGCGGCGGGGTCCCAGCGCACCTCGACTCCGCCGCCGGGGCCGGTCACCCGCACCCGGACCAGCCCGTCGGCGTCGGGCCGCAACCCGGTGAAGGCGTGGTCGACCGCGGTGGCGCCGACCGCGCGCGGGCCGGTGAAGTCGTACGGGGTGCCGGCGACGTCCTCCAGCGAGGCGGGCAGCAGCCTGTCGTCGACGAGCAGCACCTTCTCCGCCGGTACGTGCAGCTCATAGCCCTCGACGTCGCCCGGGAGCAGCCACGGGTGCGGCCCGCAGCCGTAGGGGGCGGGCAGGTCCCCGGTGTTCTCGGCGGTCAGTGTGGTGGTCAGCCCGTCGGGGGCCAGGGAGTACAGGACGGTCAGGTCGAGGGTGAAGGGGTAGCCGGGGGAGGGCTCGACGGTGTGCGTCAGCCGCACGGAGTCGTGTCCCCGCCCGTCCCGGTGTCCGTCCGCGTCCCCGTCCCCGTCCTCGGCCGGTGACCGGTCCACCGCCCGCCACTCGACGTCGGCGACCAGCCCGTGCAGGGCGTTGCCACGATCCGGCTCGTTCACCGGCAACCGGTGGGTCCGTCCGCCGAAGGTGTAGGCGGCGCCGGCGATCCGGTTGGGCCACGGGGCGAGCAGGGTCCCGCTGTAGTAGGGGATCGGCTCGTCCGCGGGCCAGCTGGTCACCAGGTCGCGCTCACCGTGCCGGAGCACGCGCAGGGCCGCGGCCCGCGTGGTGATCTCGGCGTGCATGGTGCCGTTGCGGAGGGTGAACTGCCGGGACACGGGTGTCCTTTCGGTGAGGGGACGGGGGGAGGGCGGGGGGCCGCCCCCGGCCGGGGCGGAAGGCTCCGGCCGCCGGGGAACCGGTCAGGCGGACTCCCGCTCGACCAGGTGGGTGTCCAGTATCACCACGGGCTGCTCCAGGTGCTCGCCGTTGATGCGGGCGACGAGGAGGTGGGCCATCTGGCGGCCCATCGCCTCGGTGGGCTGGTGCACGGTGGTGAGCGCGGGGGAGGAGTGGGCGCCCGCCGGCGAGTCGTCGAAGCCGATCACCGCGACGTCGCCGGGCACGGTCCTGCCCTCCTCCCGGAGGATCCGCATCGCCCCCAGGGCCATGGGGTCGGAGGCGGTGAAGACGGCGTCCAGGCCGGGGGTGCGCGCCAGGAGTTCGCGCATGGCGACCATGCCGCTCTCCTCGCTGAAGTCGCCGTAGGCGACGATCTCGGTGAGCCCCGTCGCGAGCAGCGCGTCGCGGTAGCCCGCGAGCCGGTCGACGCCCACCCCCATGTCCTGCGGCCCGGCGATGGTGGCGATCCGCCGCCGGCCCCGGCCCAGCAGGTATTTGACCGCCTGCCGGGCCCCGGCGCGGTTGTCCACGTCGACGTAGCTGTAGGGGGCCGGGCCGACGGGGCGTCCGCCGATGACGGTCGGCACGCCCATCGCCTCCAGCCGCCCCGGCAGCGGGTCGGCGCCGTGCAGGGAGATGAGCAGCACGCCGTCGACGTGCTGCCCGGTCAGGTAGTGCTCCAGCCGCTCGTGCTCCTGCGGGGACTGGGCCATCGCGAGGATGAGCTGCAGGCCGGTCTCGGACAGGGCGGAGCCGATGCCGCGGATGGTCCCGGCGAAGTAGGGCTCGTCGAAGACGCGCAGCTCGGACTCGGAGACGACCAGGGCGACGGTGTCGGTGCGCCGGGTGACCAGCGCGCGTGCCGCCCTGTTGGGGACGTACCCCAGCTCATCGATCGCGTTCATCACGGCGTCGCGGGCCTTCTCGCTCACCTTGGGCGAGCCGTTGATGACCCGCGACACCGTGCCGCGGCCGACACCGGCCAGGGCCGCGACCGCCTCAAGCGTCGGACGACGGTCGCCGTTCATGTGCGTTAGCCCCCATCGATGGATTACGCCGGTCCTTATTCTGCCGGACCGCTCAGGCCGCCACGCCTGATGGTCCCGGCATACCAGAGAGCGCTCTCCTTGGGAACTCTGGTCTGGGTCTCGTAGTCGACGTGGACCAGGCCGAACCGCTTGCCGTACCCCCACGCCCACTCGAAGTTGTCCATCAGCGACCAGGCGAAGTAGCCCTCCAGCGGCACGCCGGCCTCGATCGCCGCGTGGCAGGTGCGCAGGTGGGCCTCGATGTAGTCCAGGCGGTCACGGTCGTGCACGACGCCGTCGGCGCCCACGACGTCGTCGAAGGCCGCGCCGTTCTCGGAGATGACCAGCGGGATCCGCGGGTAGTCGGCGGCCAGCCGGTGCAGGATCTCCAGCAGCCCCGCGTCGTCGATCTCCCAGCCCATCGCCGTCACGGGCCGGCCGCCCTCGACGAACGACACGTGCTCGCTGCCGACCCAGGGCGACCCGCTGTCGGTCGGCGCCGCCGCGGCCGAGGCGGCCCCGCCGGGGGTGCCCGAGACGGTGAAGCGGCTGTAGTAGTTGATCAGCAGCATGTCCAGCGGCGTCGAGATGATCTCCATGTCGCCGTCCTGAACGAACCCGGCGAACCGCCCGAGGTCCACCAGGACGTCGGCCGGGTAGGCGCCCTTCAGCAGGGCGTCCAGGAAGAACCGGTTCTGCAGGCCGTCGATGCGGCGCGCGGCGTCCAGGTCGGCCTCGGAACCGCTCTGGGCCGAGATCGCGTAGAGGTTGACGCAGCCGCCGATCCTGGTGTCGGCGCGCTGGGCCCGGATCGCCTGCGTGGCCAGGCCGTGCGCCAGCAGGAGGTTGTGCGCCGCCTGCACGGCCTGGGCGGGGTCGCGCAGGCCCGGGGCGTGCTCACCCGACGCGTAGCCGAGGAAGGCCGCGCACCAGGGCTCGTTGACCGTGCTGACGTTGCGGACCCGGTCGCCCAGCGCCGCGTGCACGATCGCCGCGTAGTCGGCGAAGCGCTTCGACGTCTCGCGTGACGGCCAGCCGCCCGCGTCCTGGAGCGCCTGCGGCAGGTCCCAGTGGTAGAGGGTCACCCACGGGTCGACGCCGTGCGCGAGCAGCTCGTCGACCAGGCGGTCGTAGAAGTCCAGCCCCCTGGTGTTGACCGCGCCGCCGCCGTCGGGCTGGATGCGGGGCCAGGAGACGGAGAAGCGGTAGGCGCCCAGGCCCAGCTCGCCCATCAGCCGCACGTCGTCGCGGTAGCGGTGGTAGTGGTCGATGGCCACGTCGGCGTTCTCGCCGTTGACCACCCGGCCGGGCTGCCGGACGAACGTGTCCCAGATGGACACGCCGCGGCCGTCCTCGGCGACGGCCCCCTCGATCTGGTAGGCGGAGGTGGCCGCACCCCAGACGAAGTTCGTCGGGAAGACCAGGTCCGGGGTCTGAATCTGCGTATCCTGCGTCGTCACGCCTTGACCGCACCTTCCATGAGTCCGCCGACGATCTGACGGCCGAACACGATGAAAACGATGAACAGGGGGAGGACCGAGGCGGCCGTGCCGGTGAAGAGCATGACGTAGTCGGTTCCGTGGGCCTGGTTGAGCGCGGCGATCGACGTCTGGACCACCGGATTGGCCGGGTCCAGCACGATCGACGGCCACATGAACTCGTTCCAGTTCTGCATGAAGGTCAGCAGGGCGAGCACCGCCATGCCGGGACGCACCGCGGGCAGCACGACGCTGGCGTAGATGCGCATGGTCGAGGCGCCGTCGACGCGGCCCGCCTCGATGAGCTCGTCCGGCACCGCCTGGGTGGTGTACTGGGTCATCATGAAGACCCCGAACCCGTTGACCAGGAAGGGCAGGATCACCGCCTGGATCTGGCCGGTCCAGCCGAGGGTCACCATCATCTCGTAGAGCGGGACGATGCCCATCTGCTGGAGCGGGACCATCATGGTCACCAGGATCAGGCCCAGCAGGATCTTGCTGCCGCGGAACCTCAGCTTGGCGAAGGCGAAGCCCGCCAGGGTGGAGACGAGCACCACCGAGACCGTCACCGTGGTCGACACGATGATCGAGTTGATCAGGCCGGTGGCGAAGTGGGCGTCCTCGGCGGCCAGCAGCCGCTGGACGTTCTCACCGAGGTGGCCGCCGGGCAGCAGCGGCGGCGGGGTCTCGATGGCCTCGCTGTTGGTCCGCGTGGCCATGATGAACATGTAGTAGATCGGGAAGGCCGACAGCACGAGCGCGAAGGCGAGGACCGCCTTCGTCAGCGGGCCGGCGTCCCAGATGCGGTTCACGGACGCGGACCGCCCGGCCGGGCGGCGCCGGGCCACCGGGCGCGGGCCCGTCTTGATCGCCGTCACTTGTTGCCCCCGATCCGGCGGGTGAAGGAGTAGTTGATCAGGGTGCCGATGAGGATAAGCGCGAACAGCAGCCAGGCCGCCGCCGAGGCGTAACCCATGTCGAAGTCCCGGAACCCCTCCTTGACGATGAACATCGCGACCGTCTGGTACTGGCCGGTGGCACCTCCGGCGAGTGTCGGGTTGCCCTCGAACATGACGGGTTCGGCGTACAGGGTCAGGCCGCCGATGGTGGAGATGAACACCACGAAGATCAGCGTGGGACGCAGCATCGGGACGGTGATCTGCCAGAACTGCCGCCGGGCCGAGGCGCCGTCGAGGGAGGCGGCCTCGTAGAGGTCCTTGGGGATCGTCTGCATGGCGGCCAGCAGGATGATCGCGTTGTAGCCGGTCCAGCGCCAGTCGATCATCGTGGAGATGGCGATCCAGGCGGTCCAGCTCTGGTTCTGCCATTCGATCCGGTCGACGCCGAACAGGCCCAGGAACCAGTTGGCCATGCCGTAGTCGCGCGCGTAGAGCTGGGTGAAGACCACGGCGACCGCGACGACCGAGGTCACCAGGGGAAGCAGGATGCCCAGGCGGAAGAACAGCCGTCCCCGGATGCGCTTGTTGAGGGCGTTGGCGAGCATGAGCGCCAGGACGAGCTGCGGGATCGTCGACATGACGAAGATCCCGACTGTGTTGATCACCGAGTTCCAGAAGGCCTCGTCGGCGATCAGCTCGATGTAGTTGTCGAGCCCGAGGAAGGTCTTGTCCCCGCCCAGCTCCCAGTCGTGCAGGGAGACCCACAGGGTGTAGCCCAGCGGGAAGACCCCGAAGAGCGTGAAGAGCAGGAAGTACGGCGAGACGAGGAAGTAGGGGGTCGCCCGCAGGTCGAACCTGGCGAGCCCACCGCCGCTCCGCGCGGGCTTCGCGGGTCCGGGCGGGTGGGGACCGGGCCGCCGCGCGGGGGCGGGTGCGTCGACTTTCAGGGACATCGGTCAGCCTTTCAGCGAGGGGGCAGGCGACGGGCCCGGCGGCGGAACAGCCGTCGCCGGGCCCGTGCGGATCGGGACGGGGATCAGCCCGCCGCCTTGGTGCCGGCCTCGACGAACTTCGTCCAGGCCTCGCCGTAGGGGATGGAGCCCTTGTCCATGCCCTCGAGAACCTTCTCCGCTGCGGTCTTCACCTGGGCGTGCTTCTCACCCAGGAAGACGGGGAGCAGGTCCTTGACCGAGGCGCCGAAGATCTGGCCGGTCGGGGCGTCGTTGAAGAACTCGTTCTTCAGCTCCGCGACCGCGGGGTCCTGCTGGGCGGGGATGGAGCTGGGGAAGGCCGCGGCCTCCTGGAAGGCCAGCACGTGGCCCTCCTTGCCGGTGAGGTAGTTCAGGACCTCGGCGGCCTCCTTGGGGTGCTTGCTCTGCTTGGGAACGGCCAGGTAGGAGCCGCCCCAGTTGCCGGCGCCGCCGGGCACCGCGGCCACGTCCCACTTGCCCTTGTTCTCGTCACCCGCCGCGCCGGAGACCACGCCGAGCATCCACGCCGGACAGCCCATGGTGGCGAAGCCGCCCTTCTTGATCGCCGCGTTCCACTCCGGGGTGAAGGAGGCGAGCTTGGCGGTCAGGCCCGCCTCGCTGAAGGACTTCACCGTGTCGAAGGCCGTCTTGATCGCCGGGTTGGTGCCGATGACGAGCTGGTTCGACTTGTCGAAGTAGGAGATGTTGCCGTTCTTCGGCGCCTCCTGCGACAGGAGCACGTTGTAGAGGGTGTTCGGCCCGTCGATGAACTTGGGGTCGTCCTTGCCCTTGTTGGCGGCCTGGAACTTCTTGCCGGTCTCCATGAAGGCGTTCCAGTCGGGCCAGAGCTTGCCGACCTCCTCGCGGTCGGTCGGCAGACCGGCCTTCTCGAACAGGTCCGTGCGGTAGCACATGGTCATGCCGCCGATGTCGGTGCCGAGCGCGAAGAGCTTGCCGTCCTTGTTGAGGCCGTTCTCCCACTTGGCCGCGGGGAAGTCCGCCTTGCGGCTCTCCAGGCCGTACTGCGACAGGTCGGCGAAGAACTGGGACCGCGCCTTCATCAGGCCCATGGCACCCTCGTCGATGCCGACGATGTCCGCGGCGCCGCTGCCCGCCTGCAGCTTCTGCAGCAGCTGGGGCAGGTAGACGTCCTCGAAACGGTCGGTCAGGTTCTGGTACTTGACCTGGATGTTGGGGTGCTCGGCGTTCCACTTCTCCACGGCCTTGTCGTAGCCGAAGTTCTCACCACCGCCGAAGGTGTGCACGGTGATGGTCACCGGCTCGGCCGCGGCGCCGCCGCTCGCGGTGGAACCGGCGGGCTCGCCGGAGCCGCACGAGGTGATGGCCAGGGCGGTCACCGCCATGACCGCGACCGCGGCGAGCCTGCCCTGCCGCTTGCTGTTCAACATTCCGGACCCCTCTCAGGTGGTCGCCCGAATCAGTGGGAGGTGACACCGCGGACCGGTCCCCGAATGACGTGTCGTCCACGGTGCGGTGTACTCAATGTGCTTTGGGAGCGCTCCCACGAAGCGTGGACGATCGGCAACCAAGGCGTCAATATGCCGAAACTCAACCGTTACATCTGGCTCGGTTTGAAGGGATGGTCGGCGAATTAGGGGATATACGCCCCATATGGTGACTTGGGAGCGCTCCCATCACATGCACGCACAGTCAGGGCATTTCGGGGTTCACGGGTGCGGGTGAGCCGCGCGGATCACCCCTGAGGCGTGGGGGAACCACGTGGTCCGGTCCGGTCGTCGGCGTCCGGCTCGGCCTCGGTGAACCGCGTGGTCCGATCTGAGCGCCGGTGAACCGGGGGTGCCGCTCTCCGCCGATGGCGGGTGGCCGTCGGACGGCCCTCGGGCCGCTGGAGGACCGCAGAAGGGTATGGCCGGTCACGTCCGGCGGCCCGTCGTGACGGCCGTGGAATATGATCACATCGGTCGTCATGCCTTCGGTCTCCGATTCGCCGCCGACCGTCCGGGCAGCGTCATGACGTGGCTCGGTTGAATGCCTTTCCGGAGGGGTGTGGCGCACTCTCCGATCGGCGTCCCATCCCGGGGCGGCTTCGACGGACATCGTTCACCGGCGATCCGCCGACGGAGACGTCCGTCCGTCGCGCACGCGGAACGTCCCGGCCGAGCGCGACCGTCACCCGCGGCTCACTCCGACCACCGCCCGATCCGTTTCCCCGATCGCGAAGGACACCACGTGTACCGCACCATGCTGCAGAGCAAGATCCACCGTGCCACGGTGACCCAGGCGGACCTGCACTACGTCGGCTCACTCACCCTGGACCGAGACCTGATCGACGCGGCGGACCTCCTGCCGGGCGAGAAGGTGGACGTCGTCGACATCGACAACGGCAACCGCCTCAGCACCTACGTCATCGAGGGGGAACGGGGCAGTGGGATCGTGGGGATCAACGGCGCGGCGGCCAGGCTCATCTCGCCCGGCGACCTGGTGATCATCATCGCCTACCGGCTCGTCACCGACGACGAGGCCCGCGACCTCAAGCCGAAGATCGTGTTCGTCGACCGGGACAACCGTCCCGTCGACGTCGGCTCCGACCCGGCCCGCGTGCCCGACGTGCCCGAGGCGTCCGGGCTGGCCCGCGGGGACGAGCCCGTGGAGGAACCCGCCCGACGGCTGTGACCACGGCCCACGCGCGACAGCGCCCGGGGGCGCCGCTCGGTCGAGCGGCGCCCCCGGGCGCTGTGATCCGGCGGTGCGCCGGACGGCGCGGGTCGCGCGCCGTGCCGGGCGAGGCCGGCGTCGCCGCCGCGGGAGCGGGGCAGGCCGTGGGGGTTCACCGGGTGCGGAGGGGAACGGATCATGCCGTACCCGGTTCATATCAGGTGGAGCACGGTGGGCCGGCCCGTGCGGCACCGGCTACGCCGGGCGGAACACGCGGGTGGCCTGCGGTTCACCGGATGCGACGGGCGGACCGGCTGCGAGCGGTCCGCGCGGCACCGGATGCGCCGGGTGGGGCGATGGCGAACGCGTGGCCCGTGTCATGCGGGCGGGCCGGCGGTTCGTGTCATGCCGGGGGCCGGCGGTGTGTGCACGGCCCGTGTCGCGCCGGGTGGAGCGGACGGGTCATCCGGCGTAGACCGGGTAGCCGTAGCCGACGACCTGGGACTTGGGACGGACGCGCTGCTCGACGCGGCCCTCGCCGGTGTTGCCCTCGATCGTGGTGATCGTGCCGTCGCCGTTGTCCTTCTTCACGAAGCCGACGTGGTCGATCGCGCTGATGTCCTTGCTGCCGTTCCAGTCGAAGTAGACCACGGCGCCGGGCTTGGCGGCCTGGCCCCAGTGCTTGTTGGCCTTGAACCACTTGGCGTGGGTGACGGTGTAGGCGTCCCAGCCCATGGTGGGCCGGATGCCGGCCTGCTCGCCGACCCAGGAGACGAACATCGCGCACCAGGGGGCGTTGGCGTAGGCGCGGACGTTGCCGCCGTCGCGGGCGACGGTCTCACGGGCGCGCTGGGAGGCCATGTACCAGCTGTGGAACTTGGTCCCGCCGCCCTGCGCGTTCTCGCGGACGCCGATCTGCTTGGAGGCCAGCTCCAGGACCTGGCCGGCCGACACCTTGGGCAGCTTCTCCGCCTGGATCTCCAGGGGGGTCTTCGCGACGGGCGCGTTCTTGGCGGTGCTGACGGACTCCGCCGGAGGGGCGGCGACGGGGGAGTGGCTGTCGGCGAGCGCCGCGGGGGCGGTGATGCCGCTCACGACGGCGACGGACACGCCGAGGACCAGCTTGGTGAGGCGGGGGGCGTTGGGGGTGGGGTACTGCTTGGCCATGCGGGGGTTCAGCTCCTTGCTTCGCTTCCATTCCGCCTACCGGGTTAGCTGACGGGTTCGGGCTGGGAAGTGCCCTACAGCGCGTACGAGCGCTGATTCACCCCTGGAACGTGGTTCCCCGGTTCCGCGACGGGTGTCGCGGATTCGGCGGCCGCGCTCACCGGGACGGGATCGTCCGGGCGGAACGCGGTCGGGCAATGTGACGGCAATGCTCAGGCCTCGGAAGACCTAGGCGTTCGTCATGAACAGGACGAAGGTACGTGATTCGGACAGAGGATTACAAACACGACACATTGCCGTCGCTTGGTAGTACGTCCGAAAACGGGGGGTAGAACGGGGCGTCGCCGGGTACGGAGGAGGGGTCCCGAAGGGGCGATCCGGCGTCGGAGTCGTCGTGTCCGGCGGCCCGGGTGGTCAGGGCGTCGTGGCCGGAAACCCCTGCGGCGACGGGGATCCAGGTGTTCCGTGCCCGCCGGACGATCTTCGTGGAAGGGTGTGGGCGACCCTGCCGGGCCGTTTCCGGACACCCCTTCCATGATCGCTGATTGTTCGAACACCATTTCGATGGTAAAAAGTATGGCGATGGTACGTGCCGCACCATGAAACCCATGGGACGGTCATGGCGATCCGCCCTCACCGGAGGGCCGCTCTCGGTCCGGGGGCACCGGGGATGCTCCGCTCTCGGTCCGGGTACCTCCGGACGGGATGCTCCGCTCTCGGCCGAGGGCACCCGGCGGTGCGCTCGCGCCGCCTGGTGCGCCTCAGGTCCCGGCGGCCGACCAGGCGCGGATGAGCGGAAGTAGGATCCGGTCGACCGTCTCCTCGACGAACGTCCGGTCGAGCGGGTCGCCGGTGAAGAACAGGCGATACCACACCGTCGCTTCGGTGATCTTCTTGATCTCCGCCGGATCGACGCGGCCGGACAGCTCGCCGCGCTCCCTGGCGCGGTCGAGCAGCGGCGTGGTCCCGGTGATGTCGGCCCTGGGCACGTGGTCGCGCAGGGCGGCGGCCAGCTCGGGAGAGTTGAGCAGGGCCGGGAAGAGGCCGAAGATCAGGGAGTGCTTCTGTTCCAGGGTCCGGCAGAAACCGGTCACGGCCTCGATCAGGTCACCGCGCATCGTCCCGGTGTCGGGCGGGGCCGGGGCGTCGACCTGCAGGTGGTTGCAGACCAGGTCGACGACCAGGGCCTCCTTGCCCGGCCAGCGACGGTAGATCGTCGCCTTGCTGGCGCTGGCGCGCCTGGCGATCTGGTCGACGGACATCCGGTCGTATCCGACCTCGGACAGCAGCTCCGAGGTCGCGTCGAGGATCGCCCGCTCCCGCAGGGGGTCGAGACGCAAGGTGCCTCCGGTGGATCACGAGTGCTGTCGGGCCACCTCGAATCGTACGCCGGTCAGCTCCTCCGACGTCTCCCACAGCCGCGCGGCCAGGGCCGCGTCCAGCGCCTTCGGCGAGCGGCGCATCTCCTTCAGGCCGGGGCCGACGAATTCGCCGCCCTTCACCTCGGGAGAGGTCGCGGCGTAGAGGGAGGGCACGGCACCCTCGGCGGGTGACCGCATCACCAGGCGCATCAGGACACCGGCGGGGCGGGTGAGGACGCCCAGCTTCGCGATCCCGGTGGCCGTCGCACCCGGATGGCTCGCCAGGCTGAGCAGGTCCACCCCGGCGGCGGTGGCGCGGCGCTGCAGCTCCGTGGCGAACAGCAGGTTGGCCAGCTTGGAACGTCCGTAGGCGGAGAACCGGTTGTACCGGCGCTTCAGCCCCAGGTCGTCGAAGTCGATCGTGCCCAGGGCGTGCGCGTCGCTGGAGACCGTGACCACCCGCGCTCCCGGGCGGGCGAGCAGGCGGGGCAGGAGCAGCCCGGTCAGCGCGAAGTGGCCCAGGTGGTTGGTGCCGAACTGGGCCTCGAACCCGTCGGCGGTGGTCCGCCGGGGGGTCATGCCTATTCCGGCGTTGTTGACCAGCAGGTCCAGTGGCTCCTCGACGGTCGCCGCGAACGCGCGCACCGACCGCAGATCGGCCAGGTCGAGCTCACCGACCTCGACCGTCGCCTCCGGGACCGCCGACCGGATCGCCTGGAGCGCCGCCCGGCCCCGCTGCGGGTCTCGCGCGGTCAGGATGACCCTGGCGCCGTGGCGGGCCAGCTCCAGCGTCGTCGGCAGGCCGATGCCACTGGTGGCGCCGGTGACGACCGCGGTGGAGCCGGTCAGGTCGGGGATGTCGCCGGGGGTCCACATCATGTGCTCCCTGTGGTGTACGAAACGGTTCCGTACACTACGGTAAAGGGCGTCCCAAGAGGACGCAAGCGGGCGTGGTCGGCTGTTCACCCGCAGTTCCCGGGGGCGTAAGCCCGCCGGGTTACGTTGAGGCGGTCGTGAACGGGTCATCGCCCGGCGTGGAAGACGGTCGAGACCACGCGCGGGAGCAGGGTTCGGCCGTCGCATGGGTGGAGTCCCCGCTGCAGATGCTCTGCGCGGTGGAGGCACACCACGCGGGGTTGCTCGGCCCTCGCACCCGTCTCGTGCCCCGGGCCAGGCTGCGCCCGCTGGCCGTGACGGGCCGCGAACTCGACCACCTCGACCTGCCGCCCGGCCTGGAGCTCACCGCCCCCGAGCCGGACGTGCCCCGCCCCCGCCGGGGCGCCACCTGGGCGGTGGGCGACGCCTTCTCCGGCAAGGTCCAGGCGCGCTGGCTGACGGCCTTCCCCGGGCGGACCGTGATCGTCGACGACGGGCTGGCCACCATCAGGCTCCTGGAGTTGCTCACCGCCCCGGCGGGCACGCCTCTGCTGCGGGCCCGGGGGCGATCCGGCCGGCTCAGGACGCTCCTCGGCGTGGCCGCCGGGTTCAGGCTGCGTGCCGCGGCCCGCGCCGGACGACTGTCGATCTTCACGGCGCTGCCCGTCCCCGAGGAACTCGCCCGCGCCGTCCGGGACAGGGGGGCCGAGCTGGTCACCCACGACTTCGCGTGGCTGCGCTCACAACCCCTGCGCGGGCCACGCCCGGCGGAGCGCACCGTCGTGCTCGGCACCTCGCTGGTCCGCAACGGTCTGATCCATCGGGACCACTACTTCACCTGGCTCGCCGGGCTGGGGTCCGCCGGGCCGGTGGCCTACTTCCCGCACCGCCGGGAGGACCCCGACGACCTCGTCCGGGTCGGGGAACAACCCGGGATCACCGTCTACGACGGCGGGATGCCGGCCGAGATGACCCTGCGCGGGCTGGCCGCCGAACAGCGGGTGCTGAGCCTGCCGTCCACCGCGGTCACCTCCCTGCGGGTGCTGCTGTCGGCCCGCGGCGTCGCCGTGGAGACGGTGGACGTGCCGGACGAGTGGTGGACCACCGAGGCGGCGCCTTCGCTCCGCTCCCACCTTTCGATGTTCGCCCATCACGACACTGGAGTTACCGGTTGAAGGTCCTGGCCGTGGCCGACTCTGATTCGTACCTGAAGTGGGCGGCCTGCCTGCTGCGGGACCTGCCTTCCGGTTGCGACACGGAACTGGCGGTGATCCGCACGCCCATCGTCCCGTCGGAGGCCCAGATCCACGCCGCCGTCGCCGGCTCCGCGGCCGACCCGCCGGTGCTCTCGGCCCGCGGGCTGCGCCGGGTCGCCGAACGGTTCCGGCCCGACGCGGTGCTGGTCGCGTGCACCGGGCCCGTGGTGGACGTGCTGGTCGGCGAGGTGCTCTCCGGGCTGCGGCCCAGGCCGGTGTTCGTCTCCGGGCTGCCCGGCATCTCCGTCCCCGCCACCGAGAAGGCGTGGCTGTTCCGCAGCGGATGCGAACTGTTCGTGCTGCACAGCGGGCGGGAGGTCGAGGAGTTCTCCGCGGCGGGCCGGCGGCTGGGCGGCGGCGGAGAGGTCGGGCTGGCCCGGCTGCCGTTCCTGCACACCCGCGACGAGGTCCCCGTCACCGGGCCGCGGAACCGGGTGGTCTTCGCCACCCAGGCCAAGGTGCCCCGCCGCAGGGAGGAGCGGGAGCGGATCCTGCTCACCCTGGCCGAACTGGCCGGCGAGCGGCCCGACCTCGACGTGGTGGTCAAGCTCCGCGCGCTCGACACCGAGCGCCAGACGCACAACGAGCGCTACCACTACCAGCGCCTGTGGCAGCGGCTCGCGGCGGACGGCCGGGTCGATCCCGGCGCCGTGCGCTTCGCGGTGGGGCCGATGCACGAGCATCTGGCGCACGCGGCGGGGTTCGTCACCGTCAGCTCGACCGCCGCCCTGGAGGCCATCGCCCAGCGGGTGCCGCTGCTGGTGCTGTCGGACTTCGGGGTCGGCGCCGAGATGATCAACCTGGTCTTCGAGGGCAGCGGCCTGCTCGGCACGCTGGACGACCTCGCCCGGGGACGGTTCCTCACCCCCGACGAGGCGTGGTGCAAGGCGAACTACTTCCACCCCGACGACGAGAGCGACTGGATCTCGCGGCTGGTCTCCCTCGTCGGGCAGGCCCGTTCGGGACGGCTCGTCCCGGCCCGCTCCCTGCTCGACGGCCCCGAGTTCGCCGCCGCCCGCCGCCGGGCCCGCCTACGCGTGGAGGTGCCGCCGAAGGTGCTACGCGTCGGATACCGGGCCAAGCGCCGGATGCGCCGCTACCTGAAGGTTCTCGGCTGACCCGGACGGTGCGGCCCCGCCGGTCCCCCGGCTGACCCGCACCGTCCGGCGGTCCGGGAGGACAGGGCGTGGGCTGCCTGCCGCGTCCGTCGGACAACGCGCAGCAGCGGGTCGAAGATGCCGGGGCGGGCCCCGCCTGCCGCGTCCGTCAGGACAACGCCCGCGACAGGCGGCGGCGCAGCCTGCCCAGCGGGCTCACCTCCCGGGCGGACGCGGCACCGGCCGGCGTGCCCGGCAGTTCCAGGGCGGCCAGGCGCTGGCGTTTGAAGTAACGGGCCGGGCCGTGCCCGTCCACGTACGCGGCGGCGGTCTCGCGCAGCCGCGGATACACCTGGCTCTGCATGCAGTAGCCGACCGCGCCGACCAGGGCCGCGAGGTCCACCGGCGGGGGATCCTCCAGCGACCCGTCCGCCGAAAGGCGCGGCAGCGTCGCGTCGGTGATCGTGGCCGGGATCCGGTTGCTGTTCTCGTACGGGGTCAGCCGGTCCAGCACCAGTTCGCCGCCCACGGTCGCCACCGGCAGGTCGAAGTACCGCCGGGCGGTCACCAGGGCGGTGGAGAAGCAGCCGACCACCAGCGCGGGCCGCAGCGCCGCGAAGCACGACTCGGCGGGCACCGTCTCGGCCACCACGGTCAGCTCCACCCCCAGCTCGTGCGCCGTCTCACGGAGCTGCTGGGCGTGGCGGCGCCCCGCGGCCGGGTGCGGCTTGAACAGCGCGGCGCCGAACCCCCGGGCGGCCAGGCCGCGCAGCATGCCGGCGTGGAGCTCGGCCTCCTCCTCGGGGGTGACGATGTCGAGCGCCGACAGGTACTGGCCGAGGATCATCGGCTGCCCGGCCGGCAGCCCCCCGGCGTCCACCCCGACCGTGCCGAGCACGTCCAGGAACGCCCGGTCCGGGACGGTCTCGGCGGGCACGCCGTACTCCGACAGCAGCAGCGGCGTCAGGCCGGGCACCAGGTCCAGATGGAGGAGCCGGCCGATCCTGCCGGAGATCTCCGCCGGGAGCGGGTCGCGGGTGGGCCCGTAGCTCATCAGACCGTCGGAGTACACCGAGATCGGACAGTCCTTGACCAGCCCGGCGAGGGTCCTGGCCGGGGGCACCGCGATGGACTCGACGACCAGCTCGCTCGGCCTCTCGTCGAGGGACAGGTACGCGCGCAGCAGCCGGCCGAGCATCGGCACCTCGATGACCCGCGCCTTCCAGTCCGACGGGTGCAGCGGCGCCACGATCTCGTTCCAGGAGCGGACCTCGTCGAAACGCGGACGCAGCGCGGCGAAACCGGGGGTCTCGTCCAGCGACGGGGTGATCTCCGGGATGGCCGCGTTGTTGGAGACGATCAGGATGCGGCGTCCGTCGCGCGGCCCGAAACGGCCCTCGTCGATCGCCGCCGCCAGGGTCATCGCGCCGAACAGGGTCGAGGCGTAGAACAGCTGCGTCATCGGGCCTCCAGAAGTCTCCGCAGGATCTCGTCGCGTTCCGGGTCCAGCCGGGTCTCGGCGAGCACGTCCGCGGGGAGCCGCCGCAGGGCCGCGGCGCCGCGTTCCTCGAACCTGGTGCGCAGCTCGGGGGAGAACCGGTCGCGCAGCTCCAGGTGGTGGGCCAGCAGCGCGCAGAACATGCGCACCGCCTTGGGGGTGAACTCCTCCTCCAGATCGGCGAAGACCAGGTCGAAGGCGTCGAAGAAGTGCAGTTGCCGGGCGTCGCCGATCTGGGTCAGCGAGCCCGCCACCATCCGCCGGTAGAACAGCCCGGCGAGCGAGACGACCGCGAACGACGCCGCCTGACGGTGCAGCCGCCAGATCCACGGCCGGTCCTCGGCGGTGTGCAGGTGTCCGGGGAAGGTCAGCAGGTCGCCGAGGTCGCGGTGGTAGACCCCGGCCCAGGCGTACGGGTAGTCGACCATGGTCTTCGACCGGGCGGGAAGGATGTGGTCGCGCGGTTTCAGCACCGTGTCGCGGATGGCGAGCGGTGCCCGGTGGATCACCCGCCGGCGGCCCTCCGCCTGCACGTGGTCCACCCGGACGAAGTCGCAGCTGAGCCGTTCGATCGCCCCGAGCAGATCGGCGAGGTATCCGGGCGCGAGCCAGTCGTCACCGTCCATGAACGTCAGATAACGGCCGGAGGCCAGCGAGAGCCCGAGGTTGCGGGCGTCGGCGAGCCCGACCGGCGTCTCGTTGCGCAGCACGACGAGACCGGGCAGGTCATCGCGGAAGTCCTCGATGATCTGCCCGGTGGCGTCCACCGATCCGTCGTCCACCACGATGAACTCGAAGTCCCTGCGCGCGTTCCTGACCAGTGACGTCAGCGCGTCGGAGATGTAGAGCTCGGCGTCCCGCACCGGAACGACGACGGACAACTTGATCAAATTTTCCTCACGACAATACGGAAAGACCGGCCAGCGTCACCGCGAAGCGCCCGTGAGGACGCGCCGGCGACTGGACTGAGGAGCGAAGGAGCCGGGTCACAGCGTCCGAACCGCGACGCGCAGCGTCGCCATCGAGCACAGCCATTCACACAGTCACTCGGCGCAGGCGGGACTTGGGGGCCTCCTCGCCGGGGAAGACCCGCTTGACCCCGTCGCCGAGGGCCGTCTCGATGATGCGGATGTCGCGGACCAGGTGTTCCAGGCCGGACGGTTCCAGGGAGGCGGCGTGGTCGGAGCCCCACATGGTGCGGTCGAGCGTGATGTGCCGCTCCACGGTCACCGCGCCGAGGGTCACCGCGGCCAGTGAGATCTGCAGGCCGCGCTCGTGGCCCGAGTAGCCGACCGGCACCCCGTACCGCTCCTGGAGGGTGATGATCGTGCGGAGGTTGGCCTCCTCCGGGGGGAGCGGGTAGGTGGAGGTGGCGTGCATCAGCACGAGCTTGGAGGTGCCGAGGATCTCCACTGCCCGGTCGATCTCCTCCAGGGTCGACATGCCGGTGGACAGGATGATCGGCTTGCCGGTCTCGGCGAGCGCGCGGAGCAGCTCCAGGTCGGTCACGCTGGCGGAGGCGACCTTGTGGGTCACCACGTCCATGGCCTCGAGGAACTCCACCGAGGGCACGTCCCAGGGCGAGGCGAACCAGTGCAGTCCCCGCTCCGCGCAGTACTTGGCGATCTGGGTGTACTCGTCCAGGCCGAACTCGGTCCTGATCTTGTACTCCATGTAGGTCATCTCGCCCCACGGCGTCTGCCGGATCTGGTCGCGCTGCTCCAGCGGCACGCAGATCTCCGGGGTGCGCTTCTGGAACTTGACGGCCTGGCAGCCCGCGTCGGCGGCCACGTCGATCAGCCTGCGCGCGATGTCCAGGTCGCCGTTGTGGTTGATGCCGATCTCGCCGATCACGTACACCGGCTGCCCGGCGCCGACCAGCGTGTCGCCGATCTGGACGGGCTTGGCGACCGGGGTGATCCGCAGCTCGGCGCGGGGGGCGGGCACGGGAGCGGCCTCGTTCACGGGGCGGGCCGCGAGGACGCGGTCGCACAGCTCCCGCACGGCACCCGCCCCGCCGGGCCGGCTGAGCACGGTCCTGGCGGCGGCGCGGACCCTGGGGTGGGCGTCGGGGACGGTGACGGGCCAGCCGACGTCGCTCATCGGGCCCAGGTCGTTGACGTCGTTGCCGACGTAGGCGACGCGGGCCGGGTCGAGCCCCTCGATGGCCAGCCAGTCGCGCAGCACGGTCCGCTTGTCGGTCAGGCCCTGCAGGACGGGCACACCGAGCTTGCGGGCACGGGCGGCGACCACCGGGTTGTGCTCGGTAGACATGATCATCAGCTTGACGCCCGACCGGCGCAGCAGCGCGATGCCCATGCCGTCGGCGCGGCTGACCGCGACCATCTCGCGGCCGTCCTGGTCGACGTAGGCCCGGTCGTCGGTGTGCACCCCGTCGAAGTCGGTGATCACCGCGTCGACGTCGATGGGCTCGGGCTCGTCCACGAACGGTGCCAGGGCCCGGACGATCTGCAGGTCCTCGGGGGTGTCGACCTCGATGGCGTGGCGCGGCGACACCGGCTGCACGGCGACCGCGCCGAAGAAGCGGTGGCCGTGCTCGCGCAGCCCCGCGGCCCGCATGACGTAGAACGCGCCGGTCTCGCGGAAGTGCGGCTCGCGGTCCTGGCGGCGCGGACGGTGGGACGGGTCGTGGTTGACGCCGGCGCCGTCGGCGCTCCACAGGAACTCGTGCGTCTCCAGGCCGGAGAACACCACGTCGGCGCCGCCGTCCATGACCTTGACGATCGCGCCGTCGAGGTCGGCCGGGTCGATGAACGCGCTGGTGCACTGGACGAGGACCACGATGTCCGGCGTGTCGTTCAGGTGGTCGAGCACGTGCAGCACGGCTGATTCGCTGGACGCGGTCGCACCGCTCAGCTCCGCCGGCCGGTCGATCACGGTCGCACCCGCGGCGCGGGCCACCTCGGCGATCTCCGCGTGGTCGGTGCTGACCACGACCTCGTCGATCAGCTCGGCTCGTACGCAGGCCCTCACCGCACGGGCGACCAGGGGACTGCCGCCCACCGCGGCCAGGTTCTTCAGCGGGACGCCCACCGAACCTCCGCGGGCGGGGACAACGGCCAGGACTCGCAAGGTGGCTCCTCAAGACATCTGATGTACGCCCCTGAGCTGGGGTGTCTCTGGAACCTAGCCACGGGGGTGACCGACCAGGGGTGCCTGAGCTGAACGTGCAGAGTCGCCCGTCTGAACTTTCCGTCCTTACGGATCGCCCACTAATGATCCTTCAGGTCCCTTTCAAATGGTTCCCCGGCGAGCCTTTCAGGGGGCGGCGCCGATGGAACCCATGAGCATGGGCAGCGCGCGTTCGAGGCCGCGACGCCAGTAGGGCCAGGTGTGGGTGCCGGGGCCGTAGAGGTCGGCCGTCACCTCGACACCGTTCGCCAGGGCACGCTCGGTGAAGGTGCGGGTCTGGCGGAACAGGGTGGCCTCACCGTCGTCCCGCGCGGCGGCCGGGACGTCCAGCGGGCCGGGGGAGCCGTCGCCGCTGGAGACGAAGAGCCGCACCCCGCGCAGGCTGCCGGTCAGGTCGGCGGGGTTGTGCGCCGCCCAGGCGGGATCCCGGGGGGCGCCCCAGAGCTTGGCGGGACTCTCACCGTGGCGTTCGAGGAGCCGGCTGACGGTCTCGCCGTCGCGGGTGTCCAGCACTCCGGAGAAGGAGGCCGCGGCCTGGAACATGCCCGGGTGACGGGCGGCGTACGACATCGCGCCGAACCCGCCCATGGACAGTCCGGCCACCGCCCGGCGTTCGCCCGCGCCGTACTCGCTCTCCAGGATCTGCCGGATCTCGATCAGGTGGAAGGTCTCCCAGCCCGGCCCGTCACGCCAGTCGGAGTAGAAGCCGACGGCGCCGCCCTCGGGGACGACCACCAGCGCACGGTACCCGGCGGTGAGCCGCGCGGCCTCGCCGTCGGTGATCCAGCTGTCGTACTCGGCCTGGCAGCAGCCGTTGAGCAGGTAGAGCACCGGCCACGGGCCCGAGCCCGGCTTCCAGCCCGCGGGCAGCAGGACCCGGACCATGCCGTCGCGGCCGAGAGCGGCGGAGTCGACGGTGAGCTCGTGGTCGCGCTCACCCAGCCTGTTCACCCGGAAGTCGGGGATCTCCGTCGCCGTCGCCCCGTACCCGCCGGTGTCGTCGGCGGTGAACGGCGTCAGCAACGCCAGCAGTACCGCTGTCACCGCGAGAGCGGACAGCAGCAGGACTCCCAGGCGTACGAGGGTGCGTTTCACAGGACGATTCTCTCCCGTCACAGTGATCACTGGAAGCTCACATGCCGGGAGGGGGCCGAGGCGGACCGCAAGAGATGGGAAACCGATTACCCGTGCGGGGAGGTGCCGTCCGGGCATACCGGGGTACGCCGGTGCCATCGGCTGCCTCGTGGGCGGGCGTCCGGCCGTCTCGCGGCCGGGCAGGACGACGGGGGGAACGGCGATGCGTGGGCTCGTATGGATGAAGGACGGGGGAGCCGAGTACGCGGAGGTGGAGCTCTCCGCCGATCTCGCCGCGGTCGGCGTGGCGATCGGGACGGACCCGGTGCCCTACCGGCTGGAGTACACCCTGCGGACCTTCCCCGGATACATGACCGAGCTGCTCTCCGTACGGGTCCACGGCGCGGGCTGGCAGCGGGCGATCGACCTGCGCCGGTCCGCCCACGGCGCCTGGTCGTGCGAGACCAAGGCCGACGGGCACCTGGAGGGGCCCTTCCCCGGCGGGGACATGGGCGTCCTGAACGACGCCCTCGACTGCGACCTGGAGTTCTCGCCGCTGACGGACACCATGCCGGTGCTCCGCCACGACCTCGCCGCCCGCGAGGGGCGGATGGACTTCGTCATGGCGTTCGTCCAGGTGCCCCACCTGCACGTGGTCCGCCATCCCCGGCGGTACGCCCACCTCGGCCCCAACGCGGTCCGCTTCGAGAGCGAGGGCTCCGCGGCCGACCTCACCCTGGACGACGACGGGATCGTGGTCGACTACCCGGGCCTGGCGAAGCTGGTTCGCATGTGACCGGCGGCCGGCCGCCGGTGGCGGGGCGTTCAGGGGGGACACACACCCAAGTCGGAGCGTTCGCCCGATTTGTCGCAATCCCGGGATGATGGCAGTCTCCTGCCTGGGGTCCCGGAGGGCAGGAGGGCAGGGGATCTCCGGGGGACCCTGGGTCACCCGCCAGGGGGATCCGGTCGGCTTCCCTTCCGGCATACGGTGGTCGCGTGCGCCGCCCGCCGGCCCACGCGACCACGACTCGGGAGGAACACCATGCCCGGTACG
This sequence comes from Streptosporangium becharense, assembly GCF_014204985.1. NCBI lineage: Bacteria > Bacillati > Actinomycetota > Actinomycetes > Streptosporangiales > Streptosporangiaceae > Streptosporangium > Streptosporangium becharense. The sequence continues at coordinate 6,803,131 of NZ_JACHMP010000001.1, forward strand.
GCCCTGCGGCCGAGCGACCCGGCTCGCCTCGGCCCGTACACGCTTGACGCCAGGCTCGGTGAGGGCGGGCAGGGCACGGTCTACCTCGGCCGTGCCCCGGAGGGCGAGCGCGTCGCCGTCAAGATCCTGCACCCGAGGTTCGCCGCCGACCCGGCCGCGCGGCAGCGCTTCGAACGGGAGATCGCCGTCGCCCGGCAGATCGCCGAGTTCTGCACCGCCCGGGTGCTCGACGCGGGGGAGAGCGGCGGCCACCTCTACGTGGTCAGCGAGTTCATCGACGGGCCGTCGTTGCAGCAGGCCGTCGAGACCGAGGGGCCGCGCGACGGGACCACCCTGCAACGCATCGCGATCAGCACGGTCACCGCGCTCGTCGCGATCCACCAGGCCGGCATCGTGCACCGCGATTTCAAGCCGGCCAACGTGCTGCTCGGCTCCGGCGGGCCGCGCGTGATCGACTTCGGCATCTCCAAGGACCTGGACGCCGCGACCGCCAACACCAGCGCCATCGTCGGGACACCGACCTACATGTCGCCCGAGCAGATCCACGGCGAGCCCGCCGCCGCCCCCTCCGACATCTTCAGCTGGGCCGTGACGATGGTGTTCGCCGCCACCGGCAGGCCCGCGTTCGGCGACGACACCATCCCGGCGGTGCTGAACCGCGTCCTCACCGCCGAGCCCGACCTGTCGGGGGTGCCGGCGAGCCTCGTGCCGCTGTTGCGCGACTGCCTCGCCAAGGACGCCGCCGCCCGGCCGACGGCGTCCGAACTGATGTTCCGGCTGATCGGTCAGTCCGCCCCCTCCGTTCCCAGCCCCTTCCACCAGCCCGGGACCGGGCGGGCACCCGAGAGGGTATGGGCACCCGACGCCGGGCGGCCCCGCGACTCCGGGCCCGCGTATCCCGCCCTCCCGCACGCCGCGGCGTCCGCCGGGACCCCGTCGTCCCCGGCGCCTCCGTCCGCGCCGGACACCGCGACCTGGTACGGGCAGCGCAGCCACGCCGCCGCCCCGGGCCTCCCATCCGGTCCGGCGGGTCACCACGTCCCGGGCCTCCCGTCCGGTCCGGCGGGTCACGGATCCCCGGCCTTCCCCACAGGTCCGGCGGCCTCCACCTTCCCGCCCGTCCCGGGGACCTCCACCTTCCCCAGGGGCGCCGACCCGGGAGGGACGGATCCGAGGGGGAGCGGCATGCCGGGCTTCTCACCGGGGCCGGACGACTCCACCTTCCCGGCCGGGCGACGGCCCCATGACACGGCTGTGACCGCGCGGGGCGGGGGCAGGACGCGTGCGTGGTGGATCGGGGCCGCCGCGGCGGTCTCCGCCGTCACGGTCGCCGCCGGCGCCTTCGCGTTCTCGCCGTTGCTGGCCGGTACGGAAGGGCCCCCGCCCGCCGCGCTGACCGGCACCCCGGACGCCGGCGACCCCCCGGGGACCGGTGCCTCACAGGCGTCCGGCGACTCCCCGGCGTCCGGCGACTCCCCGTCCCCGGACGAGTCGCCGACCCCGGGAAACACCACCCCACCCACCCCGGCCGCCACGCCCACAGCCGTCACCGGAGACTGGAAGAGCGCGCCGGTCGGCGATCCACTGCGCGGACACCGCGACGAGGTGGCGGCGGTGAAGGTCGCCCAGGTCGACGGGCGGTCCGTCATCGTCTCGGGCGCCTACGACCGCACCGTCCGGCTGTGGGACCTGGAGAGCGGGAAGCCGCTGGCCACGCTCACCGGTCACACCAACTGGGTCCGCTCGATCGCGGTCACCGAGCTGAACGGCGTCGCGATCGCGATCTCCGGCGGCGACGACGGGACCATACGCGTGTGGGACCTCGCCGCCCGCAAGGCCGTGGGCGATCCCATCCGTACCGGCGCCGGGGTCTTCTCGCTCGACGTGGCCGTCCTCGACGGCGAGCCCGTCGTGGCGACCGGCGGGGACGACGGGTACGTGCGCGTGTGGAACCTGAGGACCGGTAAAGCCGTCGGCAAGGCCCGCAAGGTCTCCGCCGGAGCGGTGTTCGGGCTGGCCACCGCCGTCCACGACGGCGAGCCGGTCGCCTTCACCGGCGGGCAGGACGGCATCGTGTACCGTCAGCCGCTGCGCGTGGGCGCCGAGGGCGAGATGATCCGCAACCAGACCGGCTACATCTCCGCCGTGACCACGGCCGAGCTGGACGGCAGGCTCGTGGTGCTGTCCGCCGGAGGCGAGCAGGAGATCTACATCGACGAGGCCAAGGGGGGCAACGAGGCCCGCCCGCCGATCCGCGACCACAGCAGCTGGATCTACTCCCTGGCCGTGGGCCGGGTGGGGTCGCTGACGGTCGTCGTCTCGGGCAGCAACGACTCCGACGCCCGGGTGTACGACCTCGACACCGGCAAGCCGACGGGGAAGCCGTTCAAGGGGCACGACCACAACGTCTTCGCGACCGCGGTGGCCGAGCGCGGGGGGCGTCCCGTCGCGATCACCGGTGGTGGCGACGACACCGTCCGGATCTGGCGCCTGGGCTGATCCGGGGCCGGCCCGTAGGGCGGGAGCACGGGGCACGGTGGCCGGCCCACGGGCACGGTGACCGGCCCGCCGACCGGCAGGACCGGTGCGACCGGCTCAAGGGCCGGTACGGGGACCGGCATGGTGATCGGCACGGTGATCGGTGCGCCGGACCGGCGCGGTCGGGTGACCGCGCCGGTCGGCGGGGTCGGCGGGATCAGCGCCAGGTGTCGTCACGGGTGGTGGTGCCGCCGGAGGGGGTGGTGAAGGAGCGGTTGGGGTCGCTCTCCCAGGTCACCGAACCGTCCGGGTTCTTCTTGATGTACTTGTACTCGATCCTGGTGTTCGCCGGGAGAGCGGCCGTGGCCTTCCAGACCGGGTAGCCGGTCGACGACAGCGCCACCGCCTTGGCCGGGTCCCAGCCGCCCAGTTCGGCGACGTTGCCCACGACGAAGACGTTCTGGCCGTAGTAGGTCGTCACAGTGGCGTTGAAGGAGGTGGCGACCTTGCCCGGGTTCACCGTCGGGGTGGGGCCGGGCCCGGCCCCGGTGTGGATGGCGATCGCGCCTCTGGCGGGGACGGTCACCGACGCCGAGCCGTTCGCGCCGACGGTCACCGAACCGCCGCCGGCGACGTTGGCGTAGGTTCCGGCGGGCAGGCCGGTGGCGAAGGTGCGGGTGACGCTGCCGCCCTCATTGTTGATCGCGACCCAGCCCTTGCCGCCGCGACTGAAGGCGATCAGGTTGTTGCCGTTGTCGTACCAGTTGCCGACCGGGGTGCCCGCGACGGCGCGGTTGAAGCCGACCATGCCGGTCATCTGCCGGTGGAAGCAGGTCCACCGGCCGTTGCCGCAGTCGGCGTCGGTGACGAAGCCGCCCCCTGCGGACGGCGGGCCGGCCTCCTTGTCGTTCCAGGTGAACCCGGAGTAGACCCGCGGGGTGCCGTACGGCCAGGCGAGCATGAAGACGTTGGCCAGTCTGTAGGCGTCGCCGTACTTGTAGTTGAGCGTGGAGCCGTTGCGCTCGGTGTCGTGGTTGTCGACGAAGACGACGGCCTTGTCACTGGGCACCGACAGGCCCCAGCTCTGGCCGAAGCTCGAAAGCCACTTGATCTGGCCGGTGAACTGCTCCTTCAGCTTGCGTCCGTACACGAACTCGTGCACGTCGCCGACGCCGGTGTACTGGCCGGGCTGGACCGCCTCGTCCTTGCCCTGGATGACCTCCTGGTGGATGTACGGCGAGCCCTTCAGCTTCGACCTGATCGCCGCCAGGTCACCGGGGTGGATGTGCTTGGCGGCGTCGACGCGGAAGCCGTCCACGCCGAGGTCGGTCAGCCTGTTGAGGTATCCGGCGATCTGGTCGCGGACGTACTCGGAGCCGGTGTTGAGGTCGGACAGGCCGAGCAGTTCGCAGTTCTGCACCCGCCAGCCGTCGTTGACGTAGTCGGAGTCGTTGATCGTGCAGGTGGGGGAGTGGAAGTCGCCGGAGGAGTAGAGCCCGGGGTAGTCGTACTTGCCGAAGGTGTAGCCGCCGTAGCTGGTGCTGCCCTGCCCGGTCATGTGGTTGATGACCGCGTCGACGTGCACCTTGACGCCCGCGTCGTGGCAGGCCTTCACCATGTTCCTGAAGGCGTTCTCGTCGCCGAACTTGCTGGTGAGGGTGTAGCGGGCGGGCTGGTAGACGTCCCACCAGACCGAGCCGCCCTTGGACATCGAGTCGGTCGGCGGGGAGACCTGGACCGCGCCGTACCCGGCCGGGCCGAGCACGTCGGTGCACTCCCTGGCGACGGAGTTCCAGTTCCAGTTCCACAGCTTGACGATCGGGCCGGGGTGGGGCGGCGCGGCCTGGGCGGGGGTGCCCAGCACGGCGGGTACGGCGACGGCGGCACCCGCCAGGGTGCTCAACACCGTCGCGACGATGAGTTTGTAGGGTCTCATGGGTGGGGGCCTCCAGGATCGATGGACGGGTTCCCTGGTCGGGCCGGGTGCTGCAACACCCGGCCCGACGGCATGCGAAAGGTCTTGCCCGGGACCGCTCGCGGCCTCCCGCGCGGGCCCCGTGGACCGCACGCGACGGGCCGACCGGACGGGCCGACCGGGCGGACCTTCAGATGGGCCGACCGGACGGCGCCGCTGGAGGGTGCCGCCGGACGGGCCCGTGTCTAGGGCTGGACGAACACGGCGACCGTGCGGGCGGGGACCGTCAGGGTGCCGGTCGCGGGGTCGAAGGTCGACTGTTTCACGACCGCGTCGTCGCCGGTCGCCTGGACGGGATGGAGTGCCGCCCGGGTTCCCTTCAGCGCGGCGACGGTCTGCCGCTGAGCCTCGGGGGTCGCGTTGAGGACGACGGTGACCGACTTCCAGCGGGGGTCGATGCCCGAGGAGTCCAGGTGCATGGTGACGACACCGGGGGTCTCCGCGGCGCCGGCGGCCGGGAAGGTCAGGCGCTTCTGCACCTCGGTGAGGGAGCCGAGGCCGAAGACCGGTGAGGAGGAGCGGATCGCGAGCAGTTCGCCGAAGCGGGCCCGCGCGGCGCCGATCGCCGCGCAGTCCGGCCGCAGCGCCGGGTCGGCGAGCAGCGGCCTGGCGTACGGCCACTTGTCCTCGTTGTCGGCCTTGGGGGGAAGCCCGGCGCCGAAGCCGTTGCCCGCCGAGCAGTCCCACAACAGCCGGTTGAACCAGTCCCCGGAGTCGTAGGAGTTGCGGTCGAGCGACTTGGAGCGCAGCCGCTCGCTGCCGGCGTGCACGAACGAGGTGCCCTGCGCCAGCACGGCCGTGGCCAGCGAGAGCGACTGCATGCGTACCCGGTCGGCCATGGTCGTGGCCTGCGGCAGCTTGTAGGCCAGCGCGTCGAACAGTGTCTCGTTGTCGTGGGCGTCGACGTAGGTGACGACCTCGCCGGGTGCGGCGGCGTACCCGGCGGGCGAGCCGTTGTAGCTCACCTCCGAGCCCTTGACCCGTCTGCCGTCGGAGGCGGTGAAGGTGTAGTCGCGGAGGTTGCCGGCGAGCCCCAGCTTGATCAGGTCCTGGTAGCCGAGCAGGCGGGCCCGCTGCTCCTCGGCCGTGCCGTTGGCCGGCGACCCGTTGGGCGCCCCGGCCAGCCCGGAGCCGAAGCCCTGGATGCGGGGGTCGGCGTCGAACGGGCTGCCGCCGCGCACCGCGTCGCGCAGCCGGTCGCTGAAGGTGCCGATCCCGGTGCCGGCCATGTTGGCCTGGGTGGCCTGCTCGAAGCGGGCGCCGTCGGCGACCTCGCCGAAGTTCCAGCCCTCCCCGTACAGGATGATCGACTTTCCGTCGACGCCGTCCCGGGCGGGGGTGAGGGCGTCGAGGGCCTGGCGGACCGCGAGCATGTTGGCCTTGGGGTGGTGGCCCATCAGGTCGAACCGGAAGCCGTCGATCCTGTACTGCTTCGCCCAGGTGACGACGGAGTCGACGACGAGCCGGCCCATCATCGCGTGCTCGGGCGCGGTGTTGGCGCAGCAGGTGGAGGTGGCCACGGCGCCGTCGTCGAGCAGCCGGTGATAGTAGCCGGGCACGATCCGGTCGAGCACCGAGGTCGGGTCCTGCCCGGCGGCGTGGGTGTGGTTGTAGACCACGTCCATCACCACCCGCAGCCCGGCCCCGTTCAGCGCGCCGACCATGCCGCGGAACTCCCTGATCCGGGCGGAGCCCTCCGGGTCGGAGGCGTAGGAGCCCTCGGGCACGGTGTAGTGCAGCGGGTCGTAGCCCCAGTTGAAGGAGTCGCGGGCGGCGGTCCGCGCCACGCACTCCTGCTGCCGCTCGGAGTCGGCGGGCATCGAGGCCAGGTCGCAGCCGGGTTCGGCGCGGTCCTCCCTGCGCTCGGGGACGGTCGCGATGTCGAAGACGGGCAGCAGGTGCACGTGGGTCAGCCCGTCCCGGGCGAGCGCGCGCAGCTCCTTCATCCCCGCGGAGTCGCCGGTGAACGCCGCGTACGTGCCGCGCCGTCCGGCCGGGACGGTCGCGTCGGAGGCGGAGAAGTCGCGCACGTGCAGTTCGTAGACCGACGCCTTCTCCTGGGGGACCGCCCGGGGCTTGGCCTGCGACGACCAGCCGTCCGGCCGCAGTTCCCGGTCGGACAGGTCGACCAGGTGGCTGCGGCCCGAGCCGGCGGCCAGCGACAGGCTGTAGGGGTCGGTCACCTCGTTGGTGACGATCTCGCCCGCGGCGGGGGAGTAGACCGTCACCAGGTAGGTGTAGTAACGCCCCTTCCAGTCCGGCCGGCCGCGTACCGACCAGACGCCGGTCTCGTCGTCGCGCCGCATCGCGTGGACGGTGCGGTTCCCGCCGGACGGGTCGCGGTAGAGCGCCAGCTCCACCGTGCGCGCGGTCGGCGCCCAGAGCGACAGCCGGGGGCCGCCGTGCCAGGACGGGCCGAGCTCGGCGGTCACCGCCCCGGCGTGGACGTCGTCGAGCACGCCGGGCGACTGCACGCCGGTCGCGGTGAGCAGCGTCCCGGAGGCGTCGCGCTCGACGGCCACGATCTGGCCGCGCAGCGCCTCGCGGACGAGGCGGGTGTCGCGCGGGTCGACGGTGAACGCGGCGTGCCCGGCCAGGTGCGGCCACTTCGCCTTCTGCGCCGCGGTGAGCTCGCCGGGCAGCAGGCGGATGACCTTGAAGGTGCCGGTCAGGTCGCCGCGGGCGTAGGCGATGTCACCCTTGGCGGAGAAGGCCAGCGAGTACGCCCGCGAGGGGGACGTCTCGACCTTCCAGGCGACCGTGGCGCGGTCGATCCAGTGCGCGGCGGACTTCGACAGGTCGGCGTCCGCGCCGCGTGCCGCGGGCTGGGGCAGCAGGTGGCCCGCGGTGGCCGCGATCCGCCAGATCTCGTGACCCGCGGTCGTCAGGTCGAGCGCCTGGTCGTCGGGCAGGTCCTTCTCGTCGCCCCGGTGGATGATGTAGCTCACGGTCTTGGCGTCCTCCTTCAGGGGGACGCGGAAGTACGCCCCGAAGGCGTCCTCGCCCGCGGGCCGGAGCGGGGTGGCCCATTCCGTCGGCTGGGCCACGTCGCCCCACAGGTGCAGTCCCCAGCCGTCGTAGTTCCCGTCCGGGCGGTGGTAACGCACGATCGCCACGTTCTCGGCCGCGGCCCGGGTCGGGTGGACCTTCGCCGCGCCCGAGACGACGTGCGCCTCCGGCTGGAAGGCGGGGGTGAAGGACTGGTCAGGGCCCGGGTCCTTGGTGTCGCCCTTGTGGACGATGAGGTTCACCGGCACCGAGGCGTTCTTCAGCGGGACCTTCCAGAACGCGCCGGCGGCGTCGACGCCGTCCGGCGGTCGCGGCGTGGCCCACTCGGTGGGCACCCCGTCGGCGAGCCCGTCGCCCCACAGGTGCAGCCCCCAGCCGTCGTACGCCTTGTCCGGGCGGCTGTAGCGGACGGTCGCGTAGCCCTGGGCGGCGGCCCGGGAGGCGTGGGTCGTCGCGCCGCCCTCGGCCAGCCAGACCTCGCCGGTCCTGGTGGGGTTGACGATCCGCTCGCCGCCGTCCTTCTCGTCGCCCTTGTGGGCGATGATCCTGACGTCGGCCGCGCCGGGCTTGAGCTTGATCCACGCGAACCGGCCGTAGGCGTCCTCCCCGGTGAGGGGGAGGGGCTTGTCCCATTCGGTGGGGTTCTCCACGTCGCCCCAGACGTGCAGTCCCCAGCCGGCGTAGTCGTCACGCTGGTAGTGCACGACCAGCCAGTCGCGTTTGACGGCACCGGGCTCCTCGGGGGCGGGGTCGGCTCCGACGGTCGCGGTGGCGGTCGCCGAGGCGAGGCGTCCGGCGGAGTCCTTCACCACCGCCTTGTAGGTGATCTTCGTGCCGGCGGGGACGCCCCGTAGGTCGTGGAAGACCCGGAACACCCGGGAGCCCGGGGAGTCGCCGTCCTGGCCGGCGACGGTGGGTGCGTCGTCGGTGCCGAGCACCTTCCACCGCCCGTCACCGGTCCGGGCGGCGAAGGTCACCTGGTCGAAACCGGTGCCGGGCACGGTCGCAGTGACCGGGATCCGGCGGTCCTCCTCGGTGCCCCTGATCTCGGCTCCGGGCAGCGCGACCGAGACGGCCGGGGCCGCCGCCGGGGCGGCGAGCTTCGCCGACGCCCGGTAGACCACCGCCGACAGGGCGGGGACGGTCACGGCCAGTTTCGCGTCGGCTCCGGTCGTCGCGGACGCGGCGGCCTCGCCGTACACCCTCGTGAAGGCGGTGCCCGCCGAGAACGTCGGCACGCTCACGGTCTCCGCCCGCTCGGCGTTGTTGACCGCCACGACGTACTCGACCTGCTCGGCGGCGCCGATCCTGGAGAAGGCGTAGACGCCGCCCCGCGCCAGCCGTTCGATCTGCGCGCCGTCGGCCAGGGCCGGGTGGGCGTCGCGGAGTCTCGCCAGTGCCGCGATGCCCTGGTAGATCGGGTGGCCGGGGACGAAGTTGTCCTGGGCATGGGTGGCGGTGGTGCCGATCAGATCGTCGCTCAGGTAGCTGTCGGTCCTGGAGGCGAACATCGGCGCGCGGGCGTCCTGGTCGCCGCCCTTCCCGGTGTAGCCCTGCTCGTCTCCGTAGTAGACGACGGGCTGGCCGCGGCTGAGGAACATGAGCTCGTGCGCGAGCAGGTCCCTGCGCAGCAGTTCGGCGTCGGGGGCGCCGGGGTTGTCCTGGGCGATGAAGCGGCCGATCCGGCCCATGTCGTGGTTGCCGAGGAAGGTCGGCAGTGACGAGGCGTTGCCGTCGGCGTCGGTGTGGTGGTCGTCCCCGGCGAACAGCCGGGCCAGCCGGTCCGCGGCCGCCGTGCCGCCGCTGAAGGAGCGGGCGGCCTCCTGGAAGGGGAAGTCGAGGGTGGCGTCCATCCCGCCGCGGGTGGAGTAGCGGCTGGTGAACGCGGGGTCGCCGGAGTAGACCTCACCGAACATGAAGAACCGCTTGTTGCCGAGTCCGGCCGCGTATCCGCGCAGGGCGGGGGAGAACCTCTCCCAGAACTCCATGTTGACGTGCTTGGCGGTGTCGATCCGGAAACCGTCGATCCCCGTGTCGCGGACCCACGTCCGGTAGATGTCGATCATGCCCTTGACGACCTCGGGCCGTTCGGTCCACAGGTCGTCGAGGCCGAAGAAGTCACCGTACTGGTCGTTCTCCCCGCTGAAGGTGGAGTCGCCCCGGTTGTGGTACATCGTGGGGTCGTTCAGCCAGGAGGGGGTCTTGACGTTCCCGGACGTCACCGGCGTGTAGGGGAAGGAACCGGTGCCGACCTTCGGAAAGGTCTCCCCGCCCGCGTGGTCGCGGTCGTCGAACGGCACGCCGCGGACGTCCACGTACGGGTAGGCGCCCTTGGACCGGTAGGAGCGGCCCTGCTCCCGGTAGCCGATGACGTCGGCGGTGTGGTTGGTGATGACGTCGAAGAAGACCTTCATCCCCCGCCGGTGCGCCTCGCGCACGAGCTTCCTCATCTCGGCGTTCGTGCCGAGGTGCGGGTCGATCCTGGTGAAGTCGGTGATCCAGTAGCCGTGGTATCCGGCCGAGGCGTTCGCGCCGGTGCCCTGCACCGGACGGTTCTCGAACGCGGGCGTGATCCAGATCGCGGTGCTGCCCAGGTTCTTGACGTAGTCGAGCTTCCCGATCAGGCCGGCCAGGTCACCGCCCTGGTAGAAGCCCTTGTGGGTGGGGTCGAAGCCGGTGGTGAGCCGGTCGCCGGACAGGCCGCCCCGGTCGTTGCCGGGGTCGCCGTTGGCGAACCGGTCGGTCATGGCGAAGTAGAAGCGCTCGCGGCTCAGGGCGGTGCGGAGCGCGTCGCGGGCCAGGTCGCGATCGGACGGCTCAGCCGAACGGCTCAGCGGGGAGACGACGGGTCCGGCCGAGCGGTTCGGCGGGGAGACGACGGGTCCGGCCACCGGTAACAGTGGGCCGTCGTTCTGTGACACGGGTAACGGGGCGGCGGGGGATCCGGAGGCGAGGGCGGCGGTGGGGAGGGGGGTGGCGGCGAGGATGGTCGCGGACAGGGTCGTCACGAGGGCGACGCCCGGCAGGAGGGACGATCTCGCACGCCGTGGGGGGAGTGGCCAGACCACTGGGGGGCCTCCACGGAGGGTTGTTTCGGGGGCGTTGCCCGGAAGTTACTCACTGGACATCCTCTATGCAATGCCTTGCCGCAACTTTCTGAATCACTGCTGTTCCGGTACGTCCGCAAAGGGTGTCGGCGTGCGACCGAACGTGGGCGGAGGTGGCCGTATATCGCGTGGCCTGCGATGACTTCGGAGGGTGTGCTGCACGTCGCGATTGCCCTGCTGGCCGTTTTGGGGTAGCTATGTAACAACTTTGCAGACTCTTGCAGAAACTTCTTCCAACCGCGTTCACGTGGGCGTAACGTCCGGCGTACTCCACACCGGCCCGGACGGCCCCCGCCGTCCGGGCCGGTTCCCTTGAACATTGAGGAGAGAACATGCGGCGAGCCTTCTCAGCCGTGACGATCGTCGCGGCCCTCGCCCTGGCGGTCTCCGCCTGCGGTGGCGGCGACGGCGGAACGGCGGCTGCACCCTCCCAGGCCGCCCCCGCGGACCCGTCGAAGATCAGTGGTGAGATCACCTGGTGGGACACCGTCCGTCCCGACAGTGAGGGCCCGACGTTCCAGGCGCTCATCAAGGACTTCGAGGCGAAGTACCCGAACATCAAGGTCAAGTACGTCAACGTCCCCTCCGACCAGGCGCAGAACCAGTTCCAGACGGCGGCGCAGGCGGGTACGGGGGCCCCGGACGTGATCCGTTCCGAGGTCGCCTGGACCTCCCAGTTCGCCTCCCTGGGATATCTGCAGCCGCTGGACGGCTCCCGCGCGGTGGAGAACGAGTCCGACTTCCTGCCCGGCCCGCTGAGCAGCACCAAGTACAACGGCAAGGCCTACGCCGTCCCGCAGGTCACCGACACCCTCGCGCTGCTGTACAACAAGAGGCTCCTGAAGGAGGCCGGGCACGAGAAGGCCCCGACCACGGTCGAGGAGCTCAAGCAGGTCGCGCTGGACGTCAAGAAGAAGACCGGCGTCAACGGGCTCGCGCTGAACGTCGACTCCTACTTCCTGCTGCCGTTCATGTACGGCGAGGGTGGCGATCTCCTCGACGTGCAGAACAAGAAGATCACCGTGAACTCCCCGGCCAACGTGAAGGCCATGGCCACGGTCGCCGACCTGGTCACCTCCGGCGCCGCCCCCAAGCCCGCCATCCAGGACAGCTACGCCAACGCGATGACCGCCCTCAAGGACGGCAAGGCCGCGATGATCTACAACGGCCCGTGGGCGCTGGCGGAGGTCTACCAGGGCAAGGAGTTCAAGGACAAGGAGAACCTGGGCATCGCTCCCGTCCCCGCGGGCTCGGTCAAGGCCGGCGCCCCCACCGGCGGCTGGAACCTCGCCATCTACGCCGGTTCCAAGAACATCCCGGCCGCCACCGAGTTCGTCCGCTTCATGAGCACCCCCGAGTCGCAGGCCAAGGTCGCCAAGGAGATCAGCCTCCTGCCGACCCGCGCCTCCGCCTATGACAACCCGGACGTGCAGGGCAACAAGGACGTCGCCGTCTTCAAGCCGATCATGGACACCGCCACCGCGCGGCCGTGGATCCCCGAGGGCGGCCAGCTCTTCCAGCCGCTGCTGGAGGGCTACCAGGCCCTGGTCGGCGGCAAGACGACCCCCGAGGAGATGCTCAAGACGGTCGACGAGAAGTACCGCGGCATCTTCAAGGACTGGAGCTGACCTGTGGCGCTCTCGACTGGACGTGCGAGCGGCACGACCAGGGACCTGACCGCGGGCGCCGAGAGCGCCCGCGGTCGGGGCGGCCGGGAGCCCGGCCCGTTCCGGCGGGCGGCGAGCCGGCACTGGTACGCCTGGGCCATGGTCGCCCCGGTGGTCCTGGTGACCGCCCTGCTGATCGGCTGGCCGCTCGCCCGGGGCGTCTACCTCTCCCTGACCGACGCCACCGAGGCCAACATCGGCCGCACGATCGGCGTCAACGTCATCCCCTCGACGTATGAGTTCGTGGGGCTTGAGAACTATGTCGGGATCCTCACCAGCGGCCTGTTCTGGGAGAAGCTGACCTGGACGGTCGTGTGGACCGTCGCCTGCGTCGCGCTCCACTACGGCCTCGGGCTGGGACTGGCCCTGATGCTCAACCGCAGGGTCGCCTTCCGCTCGGCTTACCGGCTGCTGCTGATCCTGCCGTGGGCGATCCCCGGGTTCGTCTCGGCGTTCATCTGGCGTTACCTGTACAACAGCGACTTCGGCGTGATCAACGCGATGCTCAGGGCCGCCGGCCTGGGCCCGGTCGGCTGGCTCGACGACCCGACGCTGGCGAAGGTCGCGGTCATCGCGGTGAACGTCTGGATGGGCGTGCCGTTCATGATGGTCGCCGTGCTCGGCGGGCTCCAGTCGATCCCCGGTGAGCTCTACGAGGCGGCCGAGGTCGACGGCGCGACGCCGTGGCAGCGCTTCCGCTTCATCACGCTCCCCGGGCTGCGCACCGTGTCGAGCACCGTCGTGCTGCTGGGCACGATCTGGACCTTCAACATGTTCCCCGTCATCTACCTCATCACCGGCGGCGGGCCGGGCAGCTCCACCGAGATCCTGGTCACCTACGCGTTCCGTGAGGCGTTCACCAGCGTCCGCAACTACTCCAACTCCGCGGCCTGGGGAGTGATCATCCTGCTGCTCCTCGTGGTGCTGGCCGTGGTCTACCGCCGTTCGCTGCGCAAGCAAGGGGAGGTCTGGTGAGCTCCGTCACCGCAGGCACCCGTCCGGCCGTCCCCGCCCCGACCGGCCGGCGTGCCCGCCGCCGCGGGGAGCGCGGCGTCAGCGCCTCGATCCTGCTGCACGGCACCCTGCTGCTCGCGGTCGGCATCTCGGTGTTCCCGATCATCTGGCTGGTCCTGACCTCGCTCAAGCCGCGCGACGGCTGGCTCTCCAGCGAGCTGGAGCTGTTCAACCAGCCCTCGCTCGACAACTACGTCCGGGTGCTCACCGGGACGCAGTTCCCGACCTGGCTGCTCAACTCGGTGATCGTCGCCGGGCTGACCACGGTCCTCGGCGTGTTCCTGGCGTCCACGACCGGCTACGCCATCAGCCGTTTCCGCTTCCCCGGGTACCGCGGGGTGATGTGGATGCTGCTGATCACCCAGATGTTCCCGGTGGCCATCCTGATCGTCCCGCTGTACAACCTGATGGCGGGCCTCGGGCTGCTCAACCAGGTCCCCGGCCTGGTCATCGCCTACATGACCGTGGCCGTGCCGTTCTGCGCGTGGATGATGAAGAGCTACTTCGACTCCATCCCGCGGGAGATCGACCAGGCGGGGCTGGTCGACGGCCTCACCCCGTTCGGCACATTCTGGCGGCTCATCCTGCCGCTGGCCCGGCCGAGCCTGGCGGTCACCGCCTTCTACTCCTTCATGACGGCCTGGGGAGAGGTGGCCTACGCCACGGTCTTCATGTCGCAGGAGGAGAAGCGCACCCTCGGCGTCGGGCTGCAGCAGTTCGTGGGGCAGCACTGGTCGGACTGGGGTCTGCTCACCGCGTCGGCGGTGCTGATCGCGGTGCCCGCGGCGATCGTCTTCCTGCTCGTACAGCGTCATCTGGTGACCGGCCTCACCGCCGGTGCCACGAAGTCGTAACACCACCGTGCCATCCACGTCCTGATATGTCACCTGACGGGGGATTTAATATGACCGAGCTTGCCCACCCAGTCCACGAGGCCGCGACCGCCACCCGATGGTGGCGCGACGCGGTGATCTACCAGGTCTACGTGCGCAGCTTCGCCGACGGCAACGGTGACGGGATCGGCGACCTGCTCGGCGTGCGCAGCCGGCTGCCGTACCTGGCGGACCTCGGGGTGGACGCGCTCTGGCTCACCCCGTTCTTCACCTCGCCGATGGCCGACTTCGGCTACGACGTGGCGGACTACCGGGACGTCGATCCGATCTTCGGGTCGCTCGCCGACGCCAGGGCCCTGATCGACGAGGCCCACCGGCACGGCCTGCGGATCATCGTGGACGTGGTGCCCAACCACACCTCCGACCGGCACGCCTGGTTCCAGGAGGCGCTCGCCGCGGCGCCCGGCGACCCCGCGCGGGAGCGCTACATCTTCCGGCCGGGCAAGGGCCCCGGCGGGGAACTGCCGCCCAACGACTGGGAGTCGGTCTTCGGCGGCTCCGCCTGGACGCGCCTGCCGGACGGCGAGTGGTACCTGCACCTGTTCGCCGCCGAACAGCCCGACCTGAACTGGGACAACCCCGAGATCCATGCGGAGTTCGAGTCGATCCTGCGGTTCTGGCTCGACCTGGGCGTGGACGGCTTCCGCATCGACGTGGCCCACGGCATGGTCAAGGCGCCGGGGTTGCCCGACGTCGGCCATCCCGACCAGGTCCGGATGATCGGCGCCGAGGTGGTGCCGTTCTTCGACCAGGACGGCGTGCACGAGATCCACCGTGCCTGGCGCAGGCTGCTCGACTCCTACCCGGGCGAGCGGATCGGCGTCGCCGAGGCATGGGCGCCGTCCGCGCTGCGACTGGCCAACTACATCCGGCCGGACGAGCTGCACCAGGCGTTCAACTTCCACTTCCTCACCGCCCCGTGGGACGCCGCCCGGTTCCGCGCGGTGATCGACGAGTCGCTCGCCACGGCCGGGCTGGTCGGTGCCCCCACCACCTGGGTGCTGTCCAACCACGACGTCAAGCGGCACGTCACCCGCTACGGGCACGGCGAGGCCGGCCTGCGCCGTGCCCGCGCCGCCATGCTGCTGACGCTGGGCCTGCCCGGCTCGGCGTACATCTACCAGGGCGAGGAGCTCGGCCTCCCCGAGGTCCTCGACCTGCCCGAGGAGTTCCTGCTCGACCCGCAGCGGCTGCGCAACCCCGACGACGGCCGCGACGGCTGCCGGGTGCCCATCCCGTGGGCCGACGGCGAGCCGCACTTCGGCTTCAGCCTGCCGGGTGTCGAGGGAACGTGGCTGCCCATGCCCGAGTCCTGGGGCCCGCTGAGCGTCGAGGCCCAGCTCGGCGACCCCCGCTCGACGCTGAACCTCTACCGTGACGCGCTGCGGATCCGGCGGGAGCTGCGTTCCTTCGGCGACGCCCCGCCGGTCTGGCTCGACTCCCCCGAGGGAACGCTCGCCTTCGCCCGCGACGGCGGTTTCGCCTGCACGGTCAACCTCACCGGCGAGCCGGTCGAGCTGCCCGCCCAGGGCCGGGTCCTGCTCGCCAGCGTCCCGCCGGTCGTCGAGGGCGGCCTCGCGCGCCTCGCCCCCGACTCGGCGGTCTGGTGGCGGCGCGATGACGCATAGCGGTGCCGGCACGTTCGGCAACGGCACCGCCCGGCTGACCGACATCGCCGCGCAGGCGGGGGTCAGCGAGGCCACGGTCAGCCGGGTGCTCAACGGCAAGCCGGGCGTCTCCGCCGTCACCCGCCGGTCCGTGCTGGCGGCACTCGACCTGATGGGGTACGAGCGTCCGCAGCGGCTGCGTCAGCGCAGCAACGGGCTGATCGGCCTGGTCACCCCGGAGCTGGACAACCCGATCTTCCCGGCGTTCGCCCAGGCGTTCGAGAAGACCCTCACCCAGCACGGCTACACCCCGGTGCTCTGCACCCAGCTGCCCGGCGGCGCGGTCGAGGACGAGTTCATCGAGATCCTCGTGGAGCGCGGAGTGAGCGGCATCATCTTCGTCTCCGGCCTGCACGCCGACACCACGGCCCGCTCGGACCGCTACACCCAGCTCATCGGGCAGGGAGTGCCGATCGTCCTGCTCAACGGGCACGCGGCCGACGTGCCGGCGACCTTCATCTCGCCGGACGATCGGGCGGCGGCGCGGTTGGCGGTGCAGCATCTGGTGGATCTGGGGCATGAGCGGATCGGGCTGGCGGTGGGGCCGCGGCGGTTCGTGCCGGTGATCCGGAAGATCGAGGGGTATCGGCAGGCGATGGCGCAGTTGCTGGGGGCGGTGGAGGTGGAGGGGTTGGTCTCGCATTCGCTGTTCTCGGTGGAGGGTGGTCAGGCGGCGGCGGCGCAGTTGCTGGAGCGGGGGTGTACGGGGATCGTGTGCGCGTCGGATCTGATGGCGTTGGGGGCGATCCGGGCGTGCCGGGATCGGGGGTTGTCGGTGCCGGGGGATGTGTCGGTGGTGGGGTTCGACGACTCGCCGTTGATCGCGTTCACCGATCCGCCGCTGACCACCGTGCGTCAGCCGGTCCAGTCGATGGTGACCGCCGCGGTGCACACCCTCCTGGAGGCCGTCGCGGGCACCCCCGGCCGGCACTCCGAACTGATCTTCCAGCCCGAGTTCATCGTGCGGGGTTCGACGGGCTCCGGCCCCAAGGTCCTCCGCTGACCCGGGTCCTCCCCCTGCCCGCTCCCTCCGTCATCCCGTTCTCCGGTCACCCCGGGGGCCGGACGGCGCGTTTTCCGGTGGCCGGCACCCGCCGGCGGAGGCGCGGGTAGAGGGAACGTAACGGCTTGCTGTGTCTCCGTCCACGGAATCGCCGTTGCCGTGACCGTTGTGCGAGGATCTGCGCTGAGTAATCGGCGGTCACGGTGTGATGGAGCGCGACACGATGGATTCGACGAGGCGTTGGGCCGGGCCGGTGCTCGGTGCCTTCGTGGCGGGCTGCGGGCTCGTCGCCGTTCCGGCACCGATCGCCGCCACTGCGGCGGGCACCGCTGCGGGCACAGTGGCGGGCACAGTGGCGGCCACTGCGGTGGGCCCGGTGAGCACGGCCGGCACCGGGGCGGGCAGGGCCGGCACGGCCGGCACCGTCTACTACGTCGACTCCCGCGCGGGTGACGACGCCGCGGCGGGCACCTCGGAGACGGCCCCCTGGCGCAGCCTGGACCAGGTCAACGCCACCGAACTGCGTCCCGGCGACACGGTGCGGCTCAAGCGCGGCGGAAGCTGGCCCGGCACGCTGACCCTGTCCGGCAAGGGCACCGCCGCGGCTCCCATCACCGTCGAGCCGTACGGCAAGGGTGCCGCTCCGAAGATCAGCGGCAGGGAGACCGCCTGCGTCGTCATCTCCGGATCCTACGTACGGGTGACGGGCGTGCACGCCCGCGACTGCCTGTGGGCCGGTTTCGAGGTGGGCGGCAACCGCAACGAGCTCGACCGGGTCCGCGCCGACCGCAACGTCACCGGGGTCCACATCATCGGCGCCCACAACGTCGTCAGGAACAGCGTCCTGGCCGGCAACAACCGGATGAGCGTCAACGACGAGGGCGGCGACGACGACTCGGGCGCCTTCGGCGTGCTGCTCAACGGCGACGACAACCTGATCACCGGAAACGTGATCACCGGTAGTTACGCGCCGAGCAAGGACTACGGTTTCGACGGCGCCGCCGTCGAGGTCTTCAACGGCGACCGCAACCGGGTCACGCACAACGTCTCCAAGGACAACCTGACCTTCGTCGAGCTGGGAGCACGCAAGGGCAAGACCGCCACGGGCAACGTCTTCGCGCACAACGTGGTGACCTCCTCGCGCGAGCGCGGCTCCTTCCTCGTCACCCGCGGCGCCCGTCACGCCGTCGGACCGGTCAAGGGCACCGTCGCGGTGCACAACTCGGTCCACCTGCCCGGACGCGACACCAGCGGCTGGGTCTGCCACGACGGCTGCGCACCCGGCATCCTCAAGCTGCGCAACAACGTCATCGTGGTCGGCGGACAGGTCGGCTTCGAGGACGGCAAAGGCGCGGACGAGGGCGGCAGCGTCTACCGGGGCCGCTCCCGCAAGTTCACGCTGGGGCCCCGGTCGGTCATGGCCGACCCCCGGTTCCGCGGCCGGGACGACCTGCGCCTGCGTCCGGGCTCCCCGGCCATCGGCCGCGGCTTCAGGCTGGGCCCGGACTGGTACGGCGGTGCCGCGCTGGCCCGCGACGCAGCGGGGACGGCGCTGCCCGAGGCTCCCACCGCGGGTGCCTACCAGCACTGACTTTTTCCCGTCGCGGGATTTATCCTGGACATCGCCCCGGAACCTCGCTGAAACCTGGCTACGGCACTGTGATGCCCAGAGTGAGGTGATCGGCGATGATGTTGCGGCTACGGGTCTCCTTCCCCGACCGGCCCGGTGCCCTGGGCCAGGCGGCCCGGGTGCTCGGCACGCTGGGGGCGGACATCCTCCAGGTGACGGTCCTGGAACGTGAGGCGGGGCGTGCGGTGGACGACTTCACCGTCTCCTGGCCGGGGACGACCGACGCCGAGACGGTCAGGGACCGTCTCTCGGTGATTCCCGGGATGCGCGTCGAGGGGGTCTGGCCCACCCGTGAGATCCCCGGTGCCGCGCCGGACTACGACCTGTTGCGGCATGTCGCGGGAGAGCCCGGCAGGGCCCTCGCCACCCTCGTGGACGCGATGCCGGACCTGGTGAGCGCCGAGTGGGCGGTGGTCATGTGCGCCGAGCGCGGTGAGCTGACGCACCACAGCTGGCAGGCCCCGCAGGTCCTCGACGAGACGGGCGGCCTGGCCGGGGTGAAGGCGGCCGATCTCACGCCCCTGCGTCCCGCCGCTCTCAGCTCGGGCGGGCAGCAACTGATGAGCCTGCCCGTGCCCGGGACGGGTCTGCACCTGATCCTGGCCAGGAATCAGGGGCCGCCCTTCCACCGCGCCGAACTGGACCGTGCCGGGCGGGTCCTGGAAATCATCTCGATTATCGGCCGTATCTCTTGAAGTATGGCGTTTCCGGTATAACCGAAATTGGGTATTGAACGCGTTGATACGGTGGCAGCGCATGTCTCCGTATTAGAGATCGTCCCCCCGACGGGCACCACAGGTCATATCGGTATCGGGCTTTCACCGGCCCGTGAGGGGGGCAGCTCGATGCCTGACCGCCACCATGTCGCGGCCACGGGGCTACTGGGCCTGTGCCTGGCGCTCACCGCCTTCTCGGGAAGCGGTGGGCGGGCGGCCACCGCGACGGAGGCCGCCGGCCCCCGACCGGCCGCGGTGGACCCGACCCAGCCGCCCGCCACCGGTGAGCCCGAGGGGACGCCACCCCCTCCCGGGGGAACGGCCTCGCCCACCCCCGGCGGAACGGTCTCGCCCACCCCCGAGCCGGCCCCGGTGCCCGAAGGGTTCAAGCGGATCGGCGGCGTGGAGAACGGCCTCACCGTCGCCGTCCCGCAGAAGTGGGTCGCGCTCGACCTGAGCAAGGAGAACCTGGAGGAGGGCCTGAAGCGCAGCGGCCTGACCGGTGACGCGGCGGAACAGGCGAGGCGGAGCCTGCAGACCCTCATCGACAACAAGGGCATCTGGGCGACCGACTCCGAGTCGGTCAAGACGTCGCCCAACGGCTTCGCGACCAACCTCAACGGCTTCTGCCAGCCAGTCCAGGCGCCGGCGATGGACCAGCTGATCAGGGAGACCAAGGAACAACTGGAGCAGCTCAACGCCAAGGTCACCGAAGCCGACACGGTCAGGCTCGGCTCGGCGGAGGCGGCGCGGATCGTCTACACCTTCCCGGCCGGCGGTGTCGACATCCGCGGCACGCAGTACTACCTCCCTTCCTCGGGCAGGACCTGCATCATCACGCTCAGTACCGACAGCGAGGACCGGCAGCGGCTCTTCGACCGGATCGGCCGGACCATGCGCCTGTCCTGACCGGCCGGACGGCCGGGGAGGCACCGGAAGAACCCTGGGCCGCATCGGGTACGCCGCAGACGGGGTCAGCGCCGCCCGAGATCCGCCTGGTGCCGCTCGGGCTCGGTGCGTCACATGGAGTACGCAGGAGACGGGGTCAGCGCTGCGGCGGGTCGACCCGGGAGCCGTCCATGGTGAAGAGCATCAGGCGGCCGGCGTCGACGCCGACCCGCGCCGGATCGCCGGCCCGCCAGACGGGACGGGCGCCGAGGCGGACGATGAGGTCGGCCCGGCGGTGGCTGCCGCCGACCTGCTCCTGCTCCTGGTGCGGGTCACCGGTGTCGCCGGCCCCGTAGCCGGGGATCAGGCGGCGCAGCACGGAACGGGCCCGGCCGCCGTTGAGAGTGGAGGAGCCCGCGCGGGCGGCGCGCCGGGGGTCGGGCGGCTCGGGCACCGCCACGGCGGTCAGCCCGCTCTCGACGTAGGCGAGCCACTCGTGGCCGTGATACTCCAGGGCCCGGACACGGCCGAGGAAGGTCGGCCCCTCGAAGGTGTCGGGGACCGGGGCCAGGCAGTCGGGGCGGAGGCCGACGATGATCTGCTGGCCGACGTGCTTGGAGATGGCGTACGCCCTGGGATCGGTCCAGGGGATCATGATCTGGTGCGGGCCGAAGTCGAGCAGGATGAACTGGTTCTGCGGAGCGCGCACGGTGGCCGCGAGCAGGTTGAGCTGCTGGGAGCTGAGGAAGGCCGCGGTGAAGGCGGTCGCCGGGTCGTTGTACACCTGGCCCGGGGTGCCGAGGTCCTGCAGGACCCCGCGGTTCATGATGGCGATCCGGTCGGCCATGGTCAGGGCTTCCACCTGATCGTGCGTCACGTAGATCGTGGTCACCCCGAGGGAGCGGACCAGCGCGGAGATCTCCATGCGCAGCTCGGTGCGCATGCCCGCGTCCAGGTTGGACAGCGGCTCGTCCATCAGGAAGAGCGAGGGCTGGCGGACGATCGCGCGGCCCATCGCGACCCGCTGGCGCTGGCCGCCGGAGAGCGTTCCGGGACGGCGTTCGAGCATCTCGTCGATGTGCAGGGCCTTCGACAGCTCGGTCACCCGTTGCCGCACCATCGCCGGGTCGGCCTTGGCGATCTCCAGTGGGAAGGCGATGTTGCCGCGTACCGTCCGGTGCGGGTAGAGCGCGCCGTTCTGGAAGACCATGGCGACGTCGCGGTCGCGGGGAGCCAGGTCGTTGGCGAGTGTCCCGCCCAGCCACAGGTCGCCGTCGGTGACCTCCTCCAGCCCCGCGATCATCCGGAGCAGGGTGGACTTGCCGCACCCGGAGGGGCCCAGCAGGACGAGAAGCTCACCGTTTCCGGTGCGCAGGTTCATGCGGTCAACCGCGAGGTACCCGCCCGGGTAAACCTTGCTCACGTTGTCGAGGACGACGGTACTCATGGCGCGCTCGTTCCCCCCGGGCTCCGGCGCCCGGATCCAGCCGTGTGATTGATGAGGTAGTACATCGCGACCTTTGCCTGCGTGTCCATAGATGCCGTTAGAAAATGCACATCCGCCGGTTACTTTTCGGTCAGGTCGGCCGGGTACGGCCCGCGGCCGGAGGGCCTTTCCCGCGCGGGATCGCGCTGAGCGCGAGATGTTACAGTTTGCGAAAGCTTTTGAAAATGAATTCACGCGAGGGCGTCGGCTGTGCGTGCCGATCGACTTGCGTGTGATCCGGTCGCGTGGTGGGGTGGCTTCTGATGGACGGTGAACTCACGGAGACCGCACGCTCCCGACCCGACGGAACCGGGATCAGGCTGGCCGACGTCGCCGCGCAGGCGGGGGTCAGTGAGGCCACGGTCAGCCGGGTGCTCAACGGCAAGCCCAGCGTCTCGCCGTCGACCAGGCAGGCGGTGCTGGCGGCACTCGACCTGATGGGGTACGAACGCCCGCAGCGGCTGCGTCAGCGCAGCAACGGGCTGATCGGCCTGGTCACCCCGGAGCTGGACAACCCGATCTTCCCGGCGTTCGCCCAGGCCATCGAGAAGGCGCTCACCCAGCACGGCTACACCCCGGTGCTCTGCACCCAGCTGCCAGGCGGAGCCCCCGAGGACGAGTTCACCGAACTGCTGATGGAGCGCGGGGTGAACGGCATCATCTTCGTCTCCGGCCTGCACGCCGACACCACGGCGAAGATGGACCGTTACATACGCCTGACCGAGCGCGGGCTGCCGATCGTCCTGCTCGACGGCTACACCCCCCACGTCGACGCACCGTTCGTCTCGCCGGACGATCGGGCGGCGGCGCGGTTGGCGGTGCAGCATCTGGTGGATCTGGGGCATGAGCGGATCGGGCTGGCGGTGGGGCCGCGGCGGTTCGTGCCGGTGATCCGGAAGATCGAGGGGTATCGGCAGGCGATGGCGCAGTTGCTGGGGGCGGTGGAGGTGGAGGGGTTGGTCTCGCATTCGCTGTTCTCGGTGGAGGGTGGTCAGGCGGCGGCGGCGCAGTTGCTGGAGCGGGGGTGTACGGGGATCGTGTGCGCGTCGGATCTGATGGCGTTGGGGGCGATCCGGGCGTGCCGGGATCGGGGGTTGTCGGTGCCGGGGGATGTGTCGGTGGTGGGGTTCGACGACTCGCCGTTGATCGCGTTCACCGATCCGCCGCTGACCACCGTGCGCAAGCCCATCGGCGCGATGGCCTCGGCCGCCGTGGCCACCCTCCTGGAGGAGATCAACGGCGTCCGGAACAAGCACGTGGAGCTGATGTTCCAGCCCGAACTGGTGGTGCGCCGCTCGACCGGCTCCGGCCCCCTCGTGAACCGCTGACCCGCCGGGGCCGCCGGCGACACGGTCACGGCCGCCCGACCTCCCCCCGCGGCCGGAGCCCGGGGCCCACGTTCAAGGAAATCCGATGAAACCTGGCCATGACGTCGTCGTCATCGGCGGTACCGGGGTCGACACCACCGTCTACGTCCCCTCGCTGCCCCTGCCCTACGCCGACACCTACGCCGTTCCTCCGGTGATCGACCGGATCGGCAACACCGGCAGCGGAGTGGCCCTGGGGTGCCACGCGCTGGGACTGAGGGTCAAGCTGGTCGACCTGATCGGCGACGACCCGCAGGGCCGGTTCATCCGGGCCCGCTTCGAGGGCGGCGGCATCGACACCGGCTGGGCGCTCGCCCCGCAGGGCACCCGGCGCAGCGTCCTGCTCGTCGGCCCCGACGGGCGCCGCACCTCCCTGTTCGACCCGCGCGCCGCCGAGGGGGAACGGCTGCCCCGGGAGCTGTACCTGGAGGCGGTGCGCGACGCCCGGCACGTCCACGTGTCCCTCACCGGTTTCTCCCGGCACGTCTACCCCGACCTCGACGGCCGGTTCGTCTCCACCGACCTGCACGACTGGGACGGTGAGGACGACTTCCACCACGACTACGCCTACTCCTCCGACCTGGTCTTCCTCTCGGCATCCGCCCTCGGCGCGCGCCGCGAGGAGGTCATGCGCGACATCCTGTCCCGCGGCCGGGCCGGTGCCGTGGTCTGCACGGACGGCGCGGCGGGCTGCCACGTGCTCGACGCGGCCGGGCCGAGGTCCTTCCCCGCCGCGCCTCTGCCCGGCCCGGTGGTCGACAGCAACGGTGCCGGAGACGCGTTCGTCTCCGGCGTCCTGTACGGCCTGCTCTCCGGACGCATCCTCGACGAGTCGGTCCGGCTGGGGACGGTGGCGGGGGCCCACGCCTGCACGTCGGCCGGCACCCACGAGAACCCGATCGACGAGGCGACCCTGCTCGACCGGGCGGGTGAGCCCCGGGAACCCACCCGGTAGCGGGCCGGGAACCCGCGGGGGAGGGGCCGCCCGCGTCCGGCAGTCCGCGGCCGGGGCGGGAGGGGCGTCCCCGCGGGGACGCCGTCCCCCGCCTCCGCGGCGGGACCCGGGCCCCTACCCGCGCCGCAGGTCGCCGAGCAGTTCGGCGGCCCGCTCGCGGTAGGCGGCCACGCCGCGCAGCTTCACGTCCTCGTAGCCGCGGACGACGTCGGGCAGCTCGGCCAGCTCCCGGACCCGCTCCGCGGTGCCCCGATCCAGGAACGCGAGGGCACGATGGAGATCACGGGTGTACTCCTCGGCCAGCTCCCGCTCGGTCCTGCGCACCCGGCCCAGGCCGAACGGGTCCAGCCGGGTGCCGCGCAGCCCGCGCATGCCGTACAGCAGGTGGAAGGCGGGGTCGAACCAGGGCCCCAGGCGGAGCTTGCGCTTCATGCCGAGGGCACGCAGCGCCGGCGGGTGCAGGTTGTAGGAGATACGGGCGCCGGGGCCGAACTCGGCTGCGATCCTCGCCCGCTCGGCCGGGTCGAGGTGGAGCCGCGCCACCTCGTACTCGTCCTTGTAGGCCATCAGGCGGTGCAGCTGCCGGGCGTAGGCCTCGGTGACCGGGAAGCTCCCGGCCGGTTCCCAGCCCTCCGCGCCGAGCGCCTCCCGCTCCCGGTCGAGCACCGCGCGGACCGCGTGGGCGTAGCGGACCGCGTAGCGCGGGTTCTGGTACGCGGCCAGGTCGGGCACCCGGGCCGACAGGATGCGGTGCAGTTCGGTGCCGGGCTCGGCGAGCGCGTCGACCAGGCGTGCCGCCTCCCGGGCCACCGGCGGCGGGACCGGGACCGCGGGCCGGGTCGCGCGCGCCACGGCCTCCGGGTCGGAGACGACGGCGCGGCCCCAGTGGAAGGCGGCGATGGTCCGCTCCGCCGCCCGGCCGCCGCCCGCGCGGATCGCCCGCTCGATCGACTCCAGGCGGATCGGGATGAGCCCCCGCTGCCAGGCGGCCCCGACGACGATCGTGTTGGCCGGCATGTGGTCGCCGAACAACGCCTGGGCCACCCGCTCGGCGTCGAGGTAGACGTTCAGCTCGCGCCGGGTCCGCGCCTCCAGCGCGCCGACCGGGGAGGCGGGGTCGGTCAGGTGCGTGGCCGGGTCGAGCACCATCGAACCGGTCGGCACCAGGCTGGTGGAGACCACGGCGACGGTCCGGTCGCGGTCGGCGGCGGCCAGGTGCTTGGGGTCGGTGGCGCCGATCAGGTCGAGTGCGAGGTAGGCGTCCACGCCGGCGGCGCCGCTCGGCGTGGTGCGGTCGCCGTCGCCCTCGAAGATCAGGATGTCGGAGACGACCGTGCCGCCCTTCTGCGCCAGCCCGGTCTGGTCGAGGCCGCGGGACCGCTTGCCGTCGAGCATCGCGGCGGTGCCCAGGATCTGCGCCACCGACACCACGCCCGTGCCGCCGATGCCGACCAGCCGGATCGAGGTCTCCCCGGTGGGCAGACCGGGTACGGGCATCCGCGGCGGGGCCGGCACCGGGGGACGTTTCCCGGCGGTCCCCTTCCCGGCGGGCACGACGGTGACGAAGGACGGGCAGTCGCCGTCGACGCAGGAGTAGTCCTTGTTGCACGACGACTGGTGGATCTCGGTCTTGCGGCCGAACTCGGTCTCCACCGGCAGCACCGACAGGCACTCGGACTTGCGCGCGCAGTCGCCGCAGCCCTCGCAGACCCGCTGATTGATCGCCACCCGTCTGACCGGGTCGGGCAGCGTGCCCTTCTTGCGCAGCCGCCGCTTCTCGGCAGCGCACTGCTGGTCGTGGACCAGCACGGTCACGCCCGGGGTCGCCGCCAGCTCACGCTGGGCGTCCTGCAGCGCCGACCGGTCGCGGACCTCGGCGATCGGCGCCAGCGCGACCCCCCGGTAGCGCTCGGGCTCGTCGGTGGTGACGATGACCCGGCGGACCCCCTCGGTCTCCAGCCAGCGGGTCAGGTCGGCCACCGACAGGGCCGGGGTGATCGTCTGGCCGCCGGTCATCGCGACCGCGCTGTTGTAGAGGATCTTGTAGGTGATGTTGACGCCCGCGCCGACCGCGGCCCTGACCGCGAGCGAGCCGCTGTGGTGGAAGGTGCCGTCGCCCAGGTTCTGGAAGATGTGCGGGGTGCCGGTGAACGGCGCCTGGCCGATCCACTGCGCACCCTCGCCGCCCATCTGGGTCAGGCCGGCCAGCGTGCCCTTGCCCTCGCGGTTGAGCACCACCATCGTGTGACAGCCGATCCCGGCCCCCACCACCGCACCGTCCGGGACGGCGGTGGAGCGGTTGTGCGGGCAGCCCGAGCAGAAGAACGGGGTGCGGCTGGCCGTGATCAGTTTCAGCGGCGCCGGGCGAGAGACGGTGGCCAGCCCTTTCTCCACGCGCTCGCCGATTCCCCGGCGGCGCAGCCGGAAGGCGACGGCCTTGGCGGCCAGGTCGGCGTCGACCGCTCCGTGCCGCGGGATCAGCGGCGCGTCGTTCTCGTCGAGCTTGCCCAGGACGCGGGGTGCGTCGGCCGTGCCGTACAGCACGTCCTTGACCAGGGTCTCCAGCAGCGGGCCCTTCTCCTCGACCACGAGGATCTCCGTCAGCCCCCGGGCGAAGGTCCGTACGATCTCCGGGTCCAGCGGCCAGAGCATGCCGATCTTCAGCAGCCGGATGCCCAGCTCCTCCGGGGTCACGCCGAGCCTGCGCAGGCCCTCCCGGACGTCGTAGTACGCGGTGCCGGAGGCGACGATGCCCAGCCAGGCGTCGCGGGGGTCGGCGGTGATCCGGTTGAGCTCGTTCTCCCGGGCGTACGCGCGGGCCAGCTCCAGGCGGGGGCCGGTGAGCGTGCGCTCCATCTCCAGCGACCAGGGGGTGAGCAGCGTGCCGTCGGGCACGTGCCGGTAGGGCCTGCCCTGGTGCTCGACGACGGGCATGACCGGAGTGATCCGGCCATGCCCGACGTCCACGGTGCCGGTGGCGTCCACGACGTTGGAGACGGCCTTCACCGCGACCCACAGGCCGCTGGCCCGGGACGCCGCTATCGCGTGGCGGCCCAGGTCGAGCAGCTCCTGGACGCTGCCGGGGTGGATCACCGGCATGCCCAGGGCGGCGAGCGAGCTCTCGGTCGCCGAGGGGAGTGTGGAGGACTTGCAGGTCGGATCGTCACCGCAGAAGGCGATCAGGCCCCCCAGGGGATGGGCGCCGACGAAGTTGCCGTGCCGGAACGCGTCGGCCGCGCGGTCCACGCCGGGCGCCTTGCCGTACCAGACGCCCAGCACGCCCGCCTTGCGCGGGTCGGGCAGGGTGGGCACGAGCTGGCTGCCCCACACCGCGGTGGCGCCGAGCTCCTCGTTCTGGCCGGGGCGGTGCACGACGTCGAGCGGCTCGGCGAACGCGCGGGAGCGGGCCAGCTCCTGGTCGAAGCCGCCGAGGGGGGAGCCGGGGTAGCCCGAGACCATCGCGCCGGTGTCGAACCCGGCGGCGCGGTCGGCGCGCATCTGGTCGAGGATCACGCGGACGAGCACCTGGGTGCCGTTCATGAACACCCGGCCTTGTTCCAGCAGGTAGCGGTCGTCGGGGGAGACCTCACCGGCATCGGCGGAGATCGTCATTAGCGTGGTCCCGTCTGTCGGACTCCTGCGATTGCCGAAAGGTTATGTCACAGAGAACGGAATTCGATGTCAATCTTTCGTAGGGATGTGCCGGGGGTTAGCATCAGATGCCATGGATGTGACGGATCGCGCAATTCTGAGCTTTCTGCAGGCCGAGGGCAGGCTGAGCAACCTGGAGCTGGCCGAGCGGGTCCGGCTCACGCCGTCGCCCTGTCTGCGCCGGGTCCGCAACCTTGAGGAGTCCGGGGTGATCACCGGCTACCGTGCGGTGATCGACCCGGTCGCCGTCGGGCGGGGCTTCCAGGTGGTCGCCTACGTCGAGCTGGAGGGCCAGGACGCCGAGACGGTCACCGCTTTCGAGGCCGCCGTCATGGAGATCGACGACGTGGTGGAGTGCCTGCGCATGTTCGGCCGTCCCGACTACGTGCTGCGGGTGGCGGTCCCCGACATGGACGCCTACAGCCAGCTCTGCCTGGAGAAGCTGGGTCGCCTGCCCGGTCTCGACAAGCTGACCTCGCAGATCGCGATGAAGGCCCTCAAGCCCGGGGGCGTCCTCCCGCTCTGAGCCGCAGGCACCGCCCGGTTTCCGCATGGTCGGCCGGTTGCCGCCCGATGGCGCCCGCTTCCAGGTATGAGGATTCACTCATGCCGTACGCGCCGTCCAGCATTGGCACTCCTGACCGTGGTCATCGATAGTTGACCCCATGCACCGACCCCTGACCGTCGCCGTCATCGGCGATTCCGATGAGACGTCCGCCTCCTACCTGACCACGAACGACGCCCTGCGCCACTCCGCCGGGCACCTGGGGGTGGAGGTGGACATCCGCTGGCTGCCGACCCCTCCCCTGGAGACCGACCTGTCGGCCGTCCGGTCGGCCGACGCACTGTGGTGCGCCCCCGGCAGCCCCTACCGCAGCCTGTCAGGGGCGTTGCGTGCGATGCGCCACGGCCGTGAGCACGGGATCCCGACCCTGGGCACGTGCGGCGGCTACCAGCACATCGTCATCGAGTACGCCCGCAACGTGCTGGGTTTCACCGACGCGCAGCACGCTGAGTACGACCCCTACGCCTCGCGGTTGTTCGTCTCCAGGCTCGCGTGCTCCCTGGTGGGGAAGACCATGCCGGTCATGCTCGTACCAGGCTCGACGGCCGCCGCCCTGTACGGTGAGGAGAAGGTCGAGGAGGAGTACTACTGCAACTTCGGGCTCAACCCCGACCACCAGCGGACCCTCCACGACGGCGGCCTGCGGGTGATCGGCACCGACGCCGACGGCGAGGCCCGCATCCTGCAAGTGCCCGGCCACCCCTTCTACCTGGCCACGCTCTTCCTCCCGCAGGCCCGCTCGTCGAGCGCCGGGCCGCACCCGCTGATCACCGGCTTCCTGAGGGCGGCGCTGAAGGCATGACGTTCACCCAGCTCCGGATCCTGCAGGCGGTGGCGCGCACCGGCAACATGACCCGGGCGGCCGAGGAACTCGCCACCACCCAGTCAGCGGTGAGCCACGCCCTGCGCCTGCTGGAACGCGAGCTCGGTCTGCCCCTGTTCATCCGGGGCAACCAGGGGGTGACCCTGACCCCCGCCGGCCGTACCGTGAGCCGGCGGGCCGCGCTCATCCTGACCCAGCTGGAGGCTCTCGACCAGGAGGTGGCGGTCGCCCGCAGCCAGTCGGGCGGCCGCCTGCGCATCGGCGTCATCCCCAGCGCCAACGCGCACCTGCTCCCGTCCGTCCTGCGCGCCTTCACCGCCGCGCATCCCCGCGTTACCCTCACCGTGCTGGAGGGATCCGACCCCGAGGTCCTGGACTGGCTCCAGACCGGCGCGGTCGACGTCGCCACCATCACCACCACCGCCCCCCACCTGACCGTCACCCCGTTCTCCCGTGACCGCATGCTCGCCGTCTTCCCGGCCGCCCACCGGCTGAGCTCCCGACCCGCCGTCACCGTGGCCGACGTGGCCCGTCACCCCTTCATCATGTCCGCGGGCGGCTGTGAGCCGCTGATCATGGAGGTTGTACGACGAGCGGGGGCGACCCTGCGCTGTCACTACCGCGTCCGCGAGACCGGCAGCATCCTCGCCATGGTCGCCGAGGAGCTCGGCGTGTCGATCATCCCTGAGCTGGCCCTTCCGGCGCAGACCACGGGGATCTGCGCGATACCGCTTGAGCCGGAGGAGACGCGCACCATCATGCTCGGTCTCCCGGGGGACGGTGCGGCGCTGCCCATGGCCGCCGCTTTCACCGAGCTGGCTCTGCGCGAGGTGCCCCCGGCGTACCGCTGCGTCGCCGGTTCTGTCGGTGGCCGTTCCTAGGATCGGCGCGCGAGTGCGAACCGCATCGCGACACCTTCCCACCGCAGAAAAGGCGTGTTCGTTGAACAACCTGCAGCAACACCTGTCACGGTGCATCGCCTCCTCCCTGGCGCGTCAGATCGCCTTCGGCGAGCTGACCGGCCACCTGGGCTGGGCCGTGGACGTGAACACCGGGACGATCACGTTCGGCGACGACCTCAGGTTTCCGATCCAGCTCCTGGGCACGGAAAGCGACGCTGAGCAGACCTGGCTCTGGGCCTGGGCGAACACGCGGAGCAACCTCCCGCCTGCTCTGCTGCGCGCCGCCACCTGGCTGCGGGAGTACGGGCTGCAGCACCGCATCCCGGAGCTGACCGAGGCGCAGGTGCCGCTCGACTCGGCCGACGGGCACCTTCTCGCCCTGCTGTCGGCGGGGCTGACCGGGCGTTGTTACTACCGCGGGTCCCACCAGGGCGGGGCGGTGTTCCTGCTCGTGGAGGCCGTGCCGGACTCGGTGCTGGCGCCCGTGCCGCCGGAACGCGCCGTCGCCGTCCTGTCCCACGCCATCGGGATGTGCGAGCTCGATCATCGAACACTGGTCGGCAGCTTCCTGACCCAGCAGGGCTGGCAGGTCGAGACGGCGGCGGCGGCCATCGCGGGGCGGCACCCCGGCGGGTCGGAGCTGCGGGTGGAGTTCGACGGCCAGGGGCGGATCGGCGACATCCGCGCCACGATCCAGGCCGGCTGAGACCGGGGGGAGGCGTTCCCTCCCGGCCCCGCCCGCCCCTGCCCGGCCCCGCCTGCCTCTGCCCGGTCCTGCCCGGCCCTGCGCGGTCGCTGCGGCGCGTGGCCGTCCGCGCGCCGTCCGCCGGGATCCGGTCGTCACGGGTGGGCCGTATGACAGCCCGTGGTGTCCGAAATTGGAAAAATCCTACTATTTT
The DNA here is from genome assembly GCF_014204985.1 of Streptosporangium becharense. NCBI lineage: Bacteria > Bacillati > Actinomycetota > Actinomycetes > Streptosporangiales > Streptosporangiaceae > Streptosporangium > Streptosporangium becharense. The sequence continues at coordinate 6,833,826 of NZ_JACHMP010000001.1, forward strand.
TGTAGGATTACCAGATAAGTCGCCCAAGTGGAGGAACTCCCACAGACGGTGACGTATGCGTCGAACACCCCGGTGAGCCCCAGGCCCGCCCGAACGAAGTGAGCTGTCCGAAACCATGTCCGCAACGGCCCCCGCGCACGTCGTCGAGTCCGCCCGCGCAGGCTGGGACGCCTGGCGTGCGTCCCGCCTCACCTCCCTCACCGCACCCACGGGAAACCTCGCGCTCGTCGAGACCCGCTGGTCGGCCCCGGGCGAGGAGGCCCCCGCTGAGGACACGGCCGAGGACACGCCGACCGGGCGGCCGGACGGGGTGACGGTCACCAGGCTGGAGCGGCGTGACCTCGTCACCGGCCAGGTGCAGCACGGCATCCGCCAATGGGACGCCGCCTCCCCGGCGATCCGGCACTTCACCACCGTCGACGCCTTCCCCTTCGACCCCCGCTGGGTGACCGAGGCCGTCTTCACCCCGGTCTCCGAGTCGCGGGTCTTCCCGTTCGAGCACATCCGCGACGGCGGCGCCACCCGCGACCTCGTCGTTCCCGGCGACCTCGCCGTCTCCCTGGGCGGCGTCTCGTACACGCTGAGCGCGTTCGACGACGGCGGGTCGCTCCTGCTGGTCTTCGCCGACCCGACCAACGGCGTGACCACCTACGGCGCCGGCCGGTTCCTGCTGGTGCGGCGCCCGGCCGGCGAGGAGCGGGTCGTGCTCGACTTCAACCGCGCCTTCGTCCCGCCCTGCGGGTTCTCCGTGCACTACAACTGTCCGCTGCCACCGCCGCAGAACCGCCTGCACGTGCCGGTCGAGGCGGGCGAGAAGCTGCCCGTCTTCCGCGACGGCTACCAGGTGCACTGAGACGCACCGCGCCACACCGCGCCACACCGCGACGCACCCGGTACGCACCGGCGCACCGAGCGGTCCCACCCCCGGCGAGCCCCGGCCCGCCCGTTCCACCCGGCCGTACGGCCACACCTCAGGAGAGACAGTGAAAAGGACGACGACCTCGCTCATCGGAGCCGCCCTCGCGGCCGCGCTGGCCCTGGCGGGCTGCGGCTCCGGCTCCGGTTCCGGGGGGAGCGCCTCCGGGGGCGGCTCGGCGAGCGCCGCGCCGGCGGGCGCGTTCGACCCGAACGCGACGATCGAGATCGGCTCGCTCTACGAGCCGCAGAACCTCGACAACACCGGCGGCGGCGGACAGGGCGTGACCGAGGCGTTCAACGGCAACGTCTACGAGGGCCTGTTCCGGCTGACCGACGACGGCAAGGTCGAGAACCTGCTCGCCGAGAAACACGAGGTCAGCTCCGACGGCCTGACCTACACCTTCACGCTGCGTGACGGCGTGAAGTTCCACTCGGGCGACCCCCTCACCGCCGCCGACGTGAAGTACAGCATCGAGAAGGTCACCGCGAAGGACTCGCAGTCGGCCCGCAAGAGCAGCCTGTCCGTGATCAAGAGCGTCGAGACCCCGGACGACCGCACGGTCGCCGTGAAGCTGTCCGACAAGTCGATCTCGTTCGTCTACAACCTCAGCTACATCTGGGTCGTCAACGACGCCGCGAAGGACCTCGCGAAGTCCGAGGACGGAACCGGCCCCTACAAGCTCGGCGAGTGGAAGCGCGGCTCCACGCTGAGCCTGGTGCCCTTCGACGGCTACTGGGGCACCGCCCCGACCAACAAGGGCGTGGTGTTCCACTACTTCACCTCGGCGACCGCGCTCAACAACGCGCTGCTCACCGACGCGGTGGACGTCGTCACCAGCGAGCAGAGCCCGGACGCGCTGGAGCAGTTCGCGAACAACCCGGCCTACAAGGTCAACGACGGCCAGTCCACGACCAAGCTCCTGCTGGCCTTCAACGACCGGGTCAAGCCGTTCGACAACAAGCTCGTCCGCAAGGCCGTCAGCTCCGCCATCGACGACCGCAAGCTGCTCAACTCCATCTGGGGCGACTACGGCACGCTCATCGGCTCCATGGTCCCGCCGACCGACCCGTGGTACGAGGACCTGACCGCGGTCGACCCCTACGACGTGGAGCTGGCCAAGAAGCAGCTCGCCGAGGCGGGCCTCGCCGGCGGGTTCGAGTTCACCCTCGACACCCCCAACTACGACCCGCACCCCACCGTCGCCACGTTCATCAAGGGCGAGCTGGCCAAGATCGGCGTCAACGTCACGATCAACGTCATCACCGCCGACGAGTGGTACACCAAGGTGTTCAAGAACCGCGACTTCAGCGCGACGCTCCAGGAGCACGTCAACGACCGCGACGTGGTCTGGTACGGCAACCCCGACTTCTACTGGGGCTACGACAACCCCGAGGTGACCAAGCTCGTGGCCGAGGCCGAGCGCTCGGACACCGCCGAGCAGCAGACCGAGCTGCTCAAGAAGGCCAACCGGCAGATCGCCGAGGACGCCGCCAGCGACTGGCTCTACCTCTACCCGCAGATCGTAGTGGCCTCCTCGAAGCTGTCCGGCTACCCGGTCAACGGCCTCAACTCGCAGTTCCCCGCCTACGCCATCAAGAAGGGCTGACCCCCGGATCGGCCGCACGCCCCGGCCCGGCCCGCCGCCTCACGCGACGGGCCGGGCCGGGGCGTCCGGCCGCCGGCGACCCGTCTGGTCTCCTATGATCACTTACCTGTTGCGGCGGGCGGCGTTCCTCGTCGTCTCGCTCCTCCTCGCCTGCGTCGTGCTGTTCCTGCTGCTGCGGCTGCTGCCCGGCGACCCTGCCAACGCGCTGCTCTCGGTGGGCGCCACCCCCGAGCAGATCGAGGCCGCCCGGCACCGGATCGGCTCGGACCGCCCGCTGCCGGAGCAGTTCGCCACCTGGGTCGGCCAGATGGCGAGCCTCGACCTCGGCGAGTCCTTCGTCAGCACCCTCCCGGTCGGCCCGGAGATCGCCGCCCGCCTGGTCGTGACCGTCCCGCTCACGCTGCTGTCCTTCACGCTGGCGGTCGTCGTCGCCGTCCCGGTCGGTTTCGTCGCCGCGCACCGCGCGCACACCTGGTACGGGTCCCTGCTCAGCGGGTTCTCTCAGCTGGGCATCGCGGTGCCGGTCTTCTGGGTGGGCATGCTGCTGATCACCGTCTTCGCGCTCCAGTTGCGCGTGCTGCCCGCCGGAGGGTTCCCCCGGGACGACTGGGCCGACCCGGTCGCGGCCCTGACCTCGCTGGCCCTGCCCGTCGTCACCGTGGCCCTCGTCATGTCCGCCTCGCTCATCCGCTACGTCCGCTCCGCCACCGTCGACGTGCTGGGCAGCGACTACCTGCGGACGTTCCGGGCGCTCGGCTCCTCCTTCACCGGGGCGATGTGGCGGCACGGCCTGCGCAACGCGGCCGTGCCCGTCGTGTCGATCCTCGGCATCGAGCTGGCCACCACCTTCCTCGGCGCCGTCGTGGTCGAGAGCGTCTTCGTCCTGCCCGGCCTCGGCGGGATGCTGGTCAAGGGGATCGCCCAGCACGACTACCCGGTCATCCAGGGCATCCTGTTCGTCAGCACGTTCGCGGTGCTGCTGATCGGCTTCGCCGCCGACCTCGTCCAGCGGCTCATCGACCCGCGGCTGCGCGGCTCCGCGACGGGAGGCAGGCGGTGAAGACCCCATCCGGGCAGCCGGTCGCAACCCCGGCCGAGGCGTCGGTGGAGACGTCGCCCAAAGCACCGGCCGGGGCATCCGCGCGGCGTGTCGCCCGGTCACGCCGGTCCGTCACCCTGGTGGCCGGCTGCGTGCTCGCCGGCCTGGTCGTCGCCATCGCCGTCGTCTCGCTCGTCTGGCTCCCGTACGCCCCCGACGACACCTCCGGCGACCGGCTCATGCCGCCGGGTGCGGCCCACCCGCTGGGCACCGACAAGCTCGGCCGGGACCTGCTCACCCAGCTCATGATCGGTGCGAGGATCGCGCTGACGGTGGGGATCGGCTCGGTCCTGCTCGGCGGGGTGCTCGGCGTGCTCGGCGGCCTGGCGGCGGGCTTCGCCACCAGGTGGCTCGACGACACCGTCGCGGCGCTGCTCGACATCCTCATCGCCTTCCCGACCCTGCTGCTGGCGATGCTGGTCGTCGCGGTGCAGTCGGCGTCGCTGTGGTCGGCGGTCGTCGCGATCGGCCTCGGCATGTCCGCCGTCGTGGCCAGGCTGACCCGCGTGCTCGTCAAACGGGTGCTGGCGCAGGACTACATCACGGCCGCCCGCACCTCGGGGACCTCCTGGCCGCGGGTGGTGACCGAGCACGTCCTGCCCAACATCTGGCCGACCCTGCTGGTCAACCTGGCGTTGCAGCTCGGCCTCGCGGTGCTGGCGGAGGCGTCCCTGTCCTACCTGGGGCTGGGGCCGCCCCCGCCGAACGCCTCGTGGGGCAGGATGCTCCAGGAGGCCCAGACGACCGTGCTCACCGCGCCGGTCGGCGCCGTCGCGCCCGGCGTGCTGCTGGTCATGCTCGTCGTCGGCGTGAACCTGATCGCCGACGGCCTGCGCGACGTGGCCGACCCCACCCGGCGGAGGACGCGATGACCCCACCCGGCGCCACGGAGACCCTGCTCGACGTCACGGGACTCGGCATCCGCTCCGCGGACGGCCGCGACCTCGTCTCCGGCCTCACCTTCGGCATCCCGTCCTCCTCCAGGCTCGGCCTCATCGGCGAGTCCGGATCGGGCAAGTCGCTGACCGCTCTGGCGATCATGGGACTGCTCCCGCCCGGGATGACCGCCTCCGGAAGCATCACACTGGACACGCCCGGGACGGGCCGGACGGAGGTCGTCGGCGCGGCCGAGCGGCACCTGCGGAAGATCCGCGGCCGGGTCGCGTCGGTGGTCTTCCAGGAGCCGCTGACGGCACTCGACCCGCTCATGAGGGTCGGCCGCCAGCTCGCCGAGCCCATCAGGCGCCGGCGTGGCCTGCGCGGCGCGGCCCTGCGCGCCGCCGTCACCGCCGCCCTGACGGAGGTCAGGCTGCCCGAACCCGAGCGCATCGCGCGGGCGTACCCGCACGAGATCTCCGGCGGCCAGCGTCAGCGCGTCGCCATCGCCATGGCCCTGGCCTGCGAACCCGCGCTGCTCATCGCCGACGAGCCGACCACGGCCCTGGACGTGACCGTCCAGGCCGAGGTGCTCGCGCTGCTGGACGGCCTGGTCTCGGCCCGCGGCATGGCCCTGCTGTTCATCAGCCACGACCTCGCGGTCGTCTCCGGCATCACCGACCGGGTGCTCGTCCTCAAGGACGGCCGGGCCGTCGAGTCGGGAACCGTCCTGGAGGTCGTGAACGCGCCGGAGCACCCGTACACCCGCTCGCTGGTGGCCGGCGCCCGCGAGCTCGACGACGCACTGGATTGGACGACCCGATGACCCGGCCCACCCCCGGCGGGGCGGTGCCCCCGCCCGAACCCGGCACGGAGGCACAGTCGGCGTCTGGAGCCGGCACGGAGGCACAGTCGGCGTCCGGCACGACGGACCGTGTGACGAAAGACGGCGCGGCCCCGCCGGCCCGGGACGCGGCGGCTTCGCCCATCCCGGACGCCGCGGTTCCACCGATCCTGGAGGCGCGCGAAGCGGGCTTCGCCTACCGGGGCGGCACCCCCGTGCTCTCCGACATCTCGGTCCAGGTGCTCGCCGGACGCAGCACGGCGCTGGTCGGCGAGTCCGGCGCGGGCAAGACGACGCTGCTCCGGCTCCTGCTCGGCCTGGCCACGCCCACGTCGGGTCGCGTCCTCTTCGACGGGGCGCCGCTCTCCCCGCGTGACCGCGTCCGGATGCGGGCGTTCCGGCGCAGCGTGCAGATGGTGTTCCAGGACCCGTACTCCTCGCTCGACCCCCGGCAGCGGGTCGGCAGGATCGTCGCCGAACCGCTGCGCTCGCTGGGCGTGGTGCCCCGGGGCCGGAGCGGCGCGGCGCTCGCCGAACTCCGCGTCGCCACCGCGCTGGAGTCCGTCGGGCTGCCGCCCGACGCCGCGCACCGCTATCCGCACGAGTTCTCCGGCGGCCAGCGCCAGCGCATCGCCATCGCGCGGGCCATCGTGTGCGAGCCCCGGGTGCTGCTCGCCGACGAACCCGTCAGCGCGCTGGACGTCTCCACCCGCGTCCGGGTCATCGACCTGCTGGCCGAGCTGCGCGACAGCCACGGCCTCACCGTCGTGATGGTCTCCCACGACCTGGCCGTGGTCGCGCTGCTCTGCCAGTACACGGCGGTCCTGGAACGCGGGCGGGTCGTGGAGCAGGGTGAGACCGCGGCCGTGCTCGGCTCCCCACGCCACCCCTACACCCGCCGCCTGATCGACAGCGTCCCGAGGCTGCCCACCCGCCCCTGACATCGGCCCGCCGCCGTGCCCGCCTGTGCTCCTCCCCGGTCTCCTCCAAGCCCCGGGGGTCCGGCGAGCGCGCCACCTGACGGGCCGGGATCAGTCGGGGACGTTGACGACGCTGGTGAGGATGACCACGGAGTCCTCGTCGGCCTCCAGCGAGTGGCGCCGCTGCGGGATGGGGGCGGCGTGCCCCGTGCGCAGTTCCAGGCTTTTTTCGTCGTCGATGAGCCGTACCCGCCCGGAGAGCACGTGCAGGCTCGCGGCCGGCGGGGCGTCGTGGTCGCCGAGGGCCGTCCCCGCGGTGAGGGCGATGAGCGCCTGGCGCAGCAGCCCCTCGTTGACGTAGGTGTGGGTGCTGCGGCCGTGCGGGTTCCCCTTGGCCAGAGCCAGATGTTCCTCGGCGAGGGCCAGTACGTCGGTCATCGGTGCTCCTCCTGCTTCCTGTGAGACCTGCCCCGGGTGTGCGGGGGACAGTGCCAGGCGCGGGTAAAGCCGCCCGCCCCGCGCCTACCCCGCCCGGCCCGTGGCTACCGCTCCTAGAGTGATCTTCTTTCTCGCCTCCCCCACGATGGCCGGCTGCCCGCGCCGGTTCAGGCGGCCCGCCGCTCGTCGAAACGGATGGCGCGCAACCGGTCGGCTCCCGGGCGGTCCAGGACCGTCACACCCGCGGCCGGGGGGAGGGCACCGTCGCGAGCGCGGCCGACGATCGACCGCCAGCGGCGGCAGTGCCGGGCGAAGGTGGCGTCGGTGACGACCCGGCCGCGGGCGACCTGCCCCTCCCGGGCCACCTCCGGATCCACGTCGAGCAGGATCAGGTGGACCTCGCCGCCCGCCCGCCTGGCCAGCCAGGCGAAGCCGTACAGGATGTGCGGCCAGGTGCCCCTGGTGTGCGCGACGGTGCCGTGCCCGCCGCCCAGCAGGACGCGCGAGATCCGCCACACGTGGGTGGCGTACACGAACGGGATGCGGATGCGGGGCGGCAGGACCCGCAGGTGAGGCGCCCACCAGTTACGGGCCTGCCGGGAGTCGATCACCCATGCCCCGTCCGCGCGCACCGGCTCCTTCTCGTCGCCGCGCAGCCCGTACAGCCGGTCGAGCAGGGTGCTCTTGCCCGCGCCAGGCAGGCCGGCGAGGAGCACCAGCGACCCGGCCGGGTAACGCAGGTCCTCGGCGGCGAGGGCATGAGCGCGGGAGGGAGGCGGGGTCGGCGCGGTCGCCTCACGCGCCTCGGCGGGACGGGGGGACTGTCTCGTCATGAGGTGCGAGGCCTTCCGGCTGGCAGGGGATCCGCTTCGGCTGGCGGGCATGGGACTCCTCGAATGCGCTCGGCCATTCGAGGTCTCCTTCACCCGTGTGCTGCGGGCGACCGTCCGGGGACGCCATGGGGCGCCCGTACTGACCGGAGCGGTTCTTGGGAAGTACTCCCCTCGTCCTGTCCCAGGCTAAAGGACCACGGCGCGCGATGGGAGGGCGGATGCGCGGTCTTCAACTCGCCCTTGGCGATCCGGCCGGGGGTAGCAGCGACGAGACCTGGAGGACGTCCCCGGTCGCCGAGCGGCGCGCGACGTCTCGTCCCCGCCGCTCGGCACCGCCCGGCCGGGACGGGACACGGAGGCGCCGATCCGCCGGGACGCCGTGCGTGAGGGCGTGCCCGCCGGGGCGTGAGCCCCCGGTTTCACCGGGGACACGGTTTCACCCGCAGGCACGGGGGGAGAGGGGCGACATGCCCGATCTCGACAACACTTTTCTCCTGCTGCTCGAAGGTTACGGCTGGCTGCCCGCCCGGCGGCGGCGCACCCCGAAGGAGGTGGTGCGCACCCGGGTGATGGGGCAGCGCGCCGTGGCCCTGTGCGGGCCGGACGCGGCGCGCTTCTTCTACGACGAGGACCACGTCGAGCGGAGTACGGCGCTGCCAGGCCCGGTGAAGAGCACCCTGTTCGGCGACGGGGCGGTGCACACCCTGGACGGAACCGCCCACCGCGTGCGCAAGGCCATGTTCACCTCCCTCATGACCGACGCGGGCATCGCCGCCCTCGTGGACGCCACCGCCGCGGCCTGGGACAAAGCCGCGGCGTCGTGGAGCGGCGGGCACCGGGTCGTGCTCTTCGACGAGACCGCCAGGATCCTGACCCGGGCGGTCTGCCCGTGGGCGGGGATCCCGCTGGACGAGGACGACGTGCCGGACCTCGCCGCCGACCTGGTGGCCATGGTGGACGGGTTCGCCACTCTCGGGCCGCGGCACTGGCGGGCGCGGCGGGCCCGCGCGCGCCGCGAGGCGTGGCTGGGCCGCCTGGTGGAGGACGTGCGGGAGGGCACCGTCGCTGCGCCGCCCGGCTCCCCCCTCCGCGTGGCCGCCCGCCACCGGGACGCCGACGGCGAACTCCTCGACCCCCGGGTGGCGGCGGTGGAACTGCTCAACGTCATCCGCCCGACCGTGGCCGTGACCTGGTTCGTCACGTTCGCCGCGCACGCCCTGCACCGCTGGCCCCGCCATCGCGCGACGCTGCGGGACGGCGACACCGCGTTCGCCGAGGCGTTCACCCATGAGGTGCGGCGTTTCTACCCGTTCGCGCCGTTCGTCGGAGGCAGGGCGGTCCGGGACCTCTCCTGGCGCGGCGAGCCGATCCCCGCCGGCGCGCTCGTCCTGCTCGACGTCTACGGCCAGAACCACGACCCCGGACTCTGGGAGAACCCCTACACCTTCGACCCGGAGCGGTTCGTCGGCCGGGACATCGGCGTGTTCGACCTGATCCCGCAGGGCGGCGGCGATCCGGGCACCGGTCACCGGTGCCCCGGCGAGGCCATCACCGTCAGCCTGCTGCGGACCTTGATCCCGAAGCTGGCCGGGCTGGACTACGACGTCCCCGAGCAGGACCTGTCCATCTCGCTGCGGCGCGTTCCGGCCCGCCCCGCCAGCGGCTTCGTGCTGAGCGCCGCGCGTCCCGCCACGACCGGACGCCCCGCCGCCCGGCTTGAGCCCGGCGCCGCACGGTCCTGACCGCGGGGCCGTGCGGGGCGGTCCCGGCCGCCGTGTCGCACGGGCGTGACGCGACGCGGCGGCGGGTCAGCGCAGCGCGGCCGCCTCGGCGGCGAGCTTCTCGATGCGGGCGTAGTCGCCGGAGGCCAGCGCGTCGGCCGGGGTGAGCCAGGTCCCGCCCACGCAGCCGACGTTCGGCAGCGCCAGGTAGTCGGGGGCCGTCGCGAGCCTGATGCCGCCCGTCGGGCAGAACCGGACCTGCGGGAGCGGGCCGCCCAGCGCCTTGAGGTAGGCCAGGCCGCCGGCGGGCTCGGCCGGGAAGAACTTCATCTCGGTCACTCCGCGCTCGGCCAGCGCCATGACCTCCGACGCGGTCGCCACACCGGCCAGGAACGGCACGCCGCTCGCCTCGAAGGCGTCGACCAGGGCCGGGGTGCTCCCCGGGCTGACCAGGAACTTCGACCCGGCTTCCACGGAGGCGGCCACGTCCTGCGGGGTGCGCACGGTGCCCGCCCCGATGACCGCGTCGGGGACCTCGGCGGCGATGCGCCGGATGGCCTCCAGGCCGACGGGGGTGCGCAGGGTCACCTCGATGACGGGCAGGCCGCCCGTGACCAGGGCACGCGCCAGGGGGACGGCGGTCTCCAGGTCGTCGATGACGACGACCGGGACGACCGGGGCGATGTCGAGCAGGCTCATGTGTACTCCATGGTGGCGAGACGCCGGTCCAGCCACGCCGCGGCGCCGGTCAGGGCGGGCTGGGCGGCCACGATCAGCAGTGTGGGGATGTCGGCGAGGTAGTCGTGCAGGGTGGGGGACGCCTCGAACCGGCGGCGGAAACCACTGGCGGCGACCCGGTCCACGATACGCGGCAGCACCCCGCCGCCCACGTAGACCCCGCCGCGGGCCCCCAGGGTCAGCGCGACGTTCCCGGCGAAGGTGCCGAGCATGCCGCAGAAGACCTCGACGGTCTCCGCGCACAGCGAGTCGTCCATCCTGGCCACGACGTCCGCGGCCGGCAACCGCGGCGCGTCCACGCCGCGTACCAGCGCCAGCGCACGGTGCAGACGCGACAGCCCGGGCCCGGACAGCAGGTGCTCGGCCACCGGGTACTCCAGCCCGTCGGCGCGCAGGGCCCGGAGGATCTCCCGGTCCAGTTCGTCGCGGACGGGCATCGTCACGTGCCCGCCCTCGCAGGGCAGCGGCACCCAGTCGTCCCCGGCCGGTACCAGGCCGCCCACGCCGAGGCCGGTCCCCGGGCCGAGCACGGCCTTGACGCCGCGCGAGGGCTCGGGACCGCCCAGCGCGACCAGGTCACCGCCGCCCAGGTGGGGCAGGGAGGCGGCCAGGGCCTCGAAGTCGTTGAGCAGCCACACGTTCGGGATGCCCAGCTCGCGCGCCGACCCGGTCCAGCCGGCGTTCGTCAGGTGGTAGCGGTCGCCCTCGACGGGCCCCGCGATCGCGATGCACGCCGCCCCGGGCAGCACTCCGCCCGCGTGGTCCGCCAGGTAGGCGGCCACGGCCTCGGGCAGGCCGCCGTGGTCGGCGCCGGCGAGCACGGCCACCGACTCCGGGTGTCCGCCCGGCTCGGTGACCAGACCGAACCGGGCGTTGGTGCCGCCGACGTCGGCGACGAGCCAGGGAAGGCTCACCGGCTGCCCCCGGCGGAACCCGCGGGGCTGTGTCCCGGAGCGGCCGTGCGGCCCTGCCCCGCGGCGGCCGCGAGGCTCTCGGCGCGGCCGTTGAGGGCGAAGACGCTCGCGCCGCGCTCGGCCGGGCCCGCCGCGCGGCGGAAGGCGCCGAACAGCTCGCGGCCGGTGCCCACCCACTGCGCGTCGGTGAGCGGCGCGCCTTGCGGGGTGCGGGCGGCCAGCTCCTCGGCCGGGACCAGCAGCTCCAGCGTGCCGGCGGCGGCGTCGAGACGGATCGGATCGCCGTCCCGGACCAGCGCGATCGGGCCGCCGTCGGCGGCCTCGGGCGACAGGTGGATGGCGGCGGGAACCTTGCCGGAGGCGCCGGACATGCGGCCGTCGGTGACGATCGCCACCCGCTGCCCGCGGTCCAGGAGCACCGCCATCGGCGGGGTGAGCTTGTGCAGCTCGGGCATGCCGTTGGCGCTGGGGCCCTGGTAGCGGATGACCGCCACGAAGTCCTGCCCGTCCAGCTCGCCCGTCTCGAAGGCGCGCAGCAGCTCCAGCTGGTCGTCGAAGACCTTCGCCGGCGCCTCGATGACCAGGTGCTCCTGCTTGACCGCGGAGACCTTGCTGACCGCGCGGCCCAGGTTGCCGTCGAGCATGTGGATGCCGCCGTCGGCGGAGAACGGGTCGGAGACCGGGCGAAGCACGTCCGGGTCACCGCTGCCCTCGGTGCGCTCCTCCCAGATCAGCTCGCCGTCCTTGAGGGTGGCGGCCGAACGGTAGTGGTCGAGCCCGCGTCCGGCGACCGTCAGCACGTCACCGTGGAGCAGCCCGGCGTCGAGCAGTTCCCCGATGAGCACCTGCATGCCGCCCGCGGCCTGGAAGTGGTTCACGTCGGCCTGGCCGTTGGGGTACATGCGGGTCAGCAGCGGGACCGCGTCCGACAGCGCGGCCAGGTCGTCCCAGAGCAGCTCGATGCCGGCCGCCGCCGCGATGGCGACGATGTGCATGGTGTGGTTGGTCGAACCACCGGTGGCCAGCAGCGCCACGCACGCGTTGACGATCGCCTTCTCGTCGACGACCTCGCCCACGGGGGTGTACTCCTCGCCGTGCACGGTCAGCTCGACCGCCCGCCGGCCCGCGGCCCGCGTCAGTGCCTCGCGCAGCTCGGTCCGCGGGTTGACGAACGTCGCGCCGGGCAGGTGCAGGCCCATGACCTCGATCATGACCTGGTTGGAGTTGGCGGTGCCGTAGAAGGTGCAGGTGCCGGGGGAGTGGTAGGACTTGGCCTCGGCGTCCAGCAGCTCGTCCTTGCCGACCTTGCCCTCGGCGAACAGCTGCCGCGTGCGGGCCTTGACCTTGTTGGGCAGGCCCGAGCCCATCGGCCCGGCCGGGACGAACACTGCGGGCAGGTGGCCGAAGTGCAGCGCGCCGATCAGCAGACCCGGGACGATCTTGTCGCAGACGCCGAGCATCAGGGACGCGTCGAACATGTCGTGCGAGAGCGCGATCGCGGTGGCCATCGCGATGACCTCCCGGCTGTAGAGCGACAGCTCCATGCCGGCCCGGCCCTGGGTGATGCCGTCGCACATCGCGGGCACGCCGCCGGCGAACTGGGCGACGCCGCCGGCCTTGCGGACCGCCGCCTTCAGGATCGCCGGGTAGGTCTCGTACGGCTGGTGCGCCGACAGCATGTCGTTGTAGCTCGACACGATCGCCACGCCCGGCTTGACCGTGCCGCGCAGGTCGATCTTGTCGGTCTCGCTCGCGGCGGCGAAGCCGTGGGCGAGGTTGGCGCAGCCCAGGCTGGACCTGGCCGGGCCGCGCAGCCGGGCCGCCTCCGCCTCGGCGCGCAGCCGGGCCAGGTAGGCGGCGCGGCTGGGGCGGCTGCGCTCGATCAGGCGGTCGGTCACCTCTTGGATCACGGGGTGCACCCGGCCTCCTCGGTACTCGTCGGTTCGGTCGGCGTGCCCGTCTCGGGCGGCGCCGTCGGTATGGTCTGCCCGGCCGGTCCGGGCCGCGTCGCAGGTGCCGCCGGTGTGCTCGCCGCGGTCCGCGCGGTCGCTTCCGCGTCCCCCGCCGGACGCGGGAACAGGGCCGCCGCCGGTCCGGCCGCTCACGCCGTGCCCTCCTCGTGCCAGCAGCGGCCGCTGCGGGTGACGAGGTCCAGCGCGCCGGCCGGCCCCGAGGTCCCCGCGGGGTACGGCTCGGGCGGCATGGTCTGCGCGTCCCACTCGCTGCGGATCGGGTCGATCCACCGCCACGCGGCCTCGACCTCGTCCCGGCGCATGAACAGGGTCGGGTTGCCGGCCAGGACGTCGAGGAGCAGCCGCTCGTAGGCGTCGGGCACCCGGCCGGTGAAGGTCTCGGCGAAGCTCAGGCCGAGCGGGACCGGCTTGAGCGCCACCTCGCCCGCCCCCGGCTCCTTGGCCATGATGTGCAGCTGGATGCCCTCGCTCGGCTGGAGCCGGAGCACCAGGCGGTTGGGTGCGCTTCCCGGGAAGATCGAGTGGGGCACGTCCTTGAACTGCACCACGATCTCCGAGCGCCGGTCGGGCATGCGCTTGCCGGTGCGCAGGTAGAACGGCACGCCGGCCCAGCGCCAGTTCTTCACCTCGGCCCGGATCGCGGCGAAGGTCTCCACCCGGTGCGACTCCTCGGTGGGTGCGGTGCTGTCGGGTTCGTCGAGGTAGCCGGGGACCGGCACGCCGCCGGACTCGCCGGCCGTGTACTGGCCGCGGACGGTGAAGCGGTCGACCTCGGTGCCGGTGATGGGCCGCAGCGCCTCCAGGATCTTGACCTTCTCGTCGCGGATGGACTCGCGGTCGTTGCGGGACGGCGGCTCCATGGCCACCAGGCACAGCAGCTGGAGCAGGTGGTTCTGCACCATGTCGCGCAGCGCGCCCGCGTGGTCGTAGTAGCCGCGGCGGCCGGGCGTGCCGACGGTCTCGGCGACGGTGATCTGGACGTGGTCGATCCACAGGGAGTTCCAGATCGGCTCCAGGAACGCGTTGGCGAACCGGAGCACGAGCAGGTTCTGGACCGTCTCCTTACCCAGGTAGTGGTCGATGCGGTAGATCTGCCGTTCGTGGAAGATCGCGCCGACCTCGTCGTTGATGCCCTGGGCACTGGCCAGGTCGCGGCCGAGGGGCTTCTCCAGCACCACCCGTGAGGCGGGGGTGACCAGGCCCGCGCGGTTCACCTCGCGGCAGAACGGGCCGAACGTCATGGGCGGGCTGGCGAGGTAGAACACCCGGTCCCGCTGCTCGTGCCCGGCGAGCAGGCCGGCCAGCCGCCTCCAGCCCGTCGGGTCCTGGCCGCCGATGTCGATGGTCACGTGGTGCAGGCGGCCGACGAAGCGCCGCCACACTCCGGGGTCGTCGACCGGGACGAAGCCGCGCACCTCCGCGTCCACCTTGCCGCGGAAGTCGTCGTCGTCGAGCCCGCCGCGGGACATCGCGATGATCCGGGTCTCGGGGGCCAGGAGCCCGTCCCGGTCCGCGTGGTAGAGCGCGGGGAGGAGTTTCCGCATGGAGAGGTCGCCTGTGCCGCCGAAGACGATCAGGTCGGCGGGCTGCGGGGTCTCGGACATGGGGGAACTCTCCATGGGGTCGACCGGAATTGGGGATAGATCGGACACTAGCCAGATGTTGCGCTCTACACAAGCGGAGTTTTGTAATTCGTACTGAGAAAGTTCGAACTTTTCATTCCCTAAGCAGATGTGATTCACTTGACCGATGCCTCGACGTCCCGCTGCCGCGCTCGCCACCAGCGGTGAGGTGCTCCGCCTCATCCGCACCGGTGAGGCCGTCACGCGCGCGGACATCGGGCGGGTGACCGGCCTGTCCCGTCCCGCCGTCTCCCTCCGCGTCACCGAGCTGCTCGACCGCGAGCTCGTCGTGGAAGACAGCGACGGCCCCTCCACCGGCGGGCGCCCGCCGACCCGGCTGCGCTTCAACGCGGCCGGGGGCGTGGTGCTGGTCGCCTCCCTCGGCGCCAGCCGGGCACAGATCGCGGTCTGCGACCTCGCCGGGGAGCCGCTGGCCCGCGCGGCCCTGGACATCGACGTGGAGGAGGGGCCCGACATCGTCCTCCCCCTGGTGATGGACACCTGGGACGACCTGCTGGGCGAGCGGCCCGTCTCCCTGGTGCGCGGGGTCGGCATGGGCGTCCCCGCGACGGTGGAGTTCGCCGCCGGCCGCACCGAGAGTGCCCGCATCATGGCCAACTGGACCGGCGTGGCCATCCCGCCGATCATCGCCGGCCGTTTCCCCGGGCCGGTCTTCCTCGACAACGACGTGAACGTCATCGCGATCGGCGAGCACCGCGCGGTCTACGCGGGCGAAGCCGACGACCTGCTGTTCATCAAGGTCTCCACCCGGATCGGCTCCGGCATCATCGCGGGCGGCGAGATCCTGCGCGGCGCGCTGGGGGCCGCGGGGGAGATCGGCCACATCCCGGTGCGCGACGGCGGGGGAGTGCTGTGCCGCTGCGGCAACGTCGACTGCGTCGACTCCGTCGCCAGCGGCACCGCGATCCTGCGCGACCTGCGAGCCCGGGGCCACGAGGTCAAAACCCTGGCCGACGTGGTGAGCCTGGTCCGGGCCGGCGACGCCGAGACCATGACCGTGGTGCGCAACGCGGCCCGGATGCTCGGCGAGGTCGTGGCCACCTCGGTCAACCTGCTCAATCCCTCGGTGGTGGTCCTCGGCGGCGACGTCGCCGAGACCTTCCAGCCGCTCGTCTCGGGGGTCCGCGAGGTCGTCCACCGCCGCTCGACCGCGCTGTCGACCCGCAACCTGCGCATCGAGCGCAGCCGCCTCGGCCCCGGCGCCGGGATCACCGGCTGCGCGCACATGGTCCTGGACCACATCCTGTCACCCGAGGCGATCGACTCCCCCGGCACCCACCCGCCCCGGACCGCCCGCACTCACCTCTGAAAGGCGGACCGGGCTTTCTCCCTCCCACGGGCGGTGGACGACCGCCCGCTCCCACGTCCGAAGGGCGGGCCGGGCACCCGAAGCGCACCGGCCGCATCCCCTCCCGGGCGGGTGGTCAGCCGGCCTCCGGCATCCCGCCGCGGGCACGGCTCTGCCGGCGCATCGCCAGAACCATGTCGACGACCACCACCACCGCCAGGACGGCGGTCACGGCGAGCAGCCAGGTGAGGCCCGACACGAAGCCGATCACGCTGATGCCGATCAGCGCGACCAGCACGAACGAGCCGAGACGGATGTGAACCACGTCGCGCGGCGTCGCAGGCACCATGGCCCTGCCGTCGGCGGAGGTTTCCTCTGGTTGCTGTCCCTCAGGAGTAGTCATGTTCCCCTCTCCTCGATCAAGACGCATCCCGTACCCGGATGCCTCGCTGTCATGTGCCCTCGGGCTCGCCGAGTGCGTCCACCAGTCCTTCGATGCCGGAGGCCGTCACGGTCGCATCGGGATGCGCCGCACCGGGTCGACGTGGAACGCGAAACGCGGCGCTCAACGGTCCCAGGGAGCGGTCTCGCCCATCTTGGCGTAGTACTTGGCCAGGTGGGACTTGATGCGGGCGACCTCCTCGGCCGGCACGTCGACCCCGCCCCGGGCTCCCTGCATGACCCCGCCGGCGGCCCGCACGGCGTGCGGCACGACCTTGAGCTCGCCCCCGATCACATCGGCGATCGGGAGCTTGTACGACCCGAAGTCGCCCGGGGCGTCACCGTCGTACCAGACGTGGGCCTCGCGGTAGCGGGCGTTGGGCTCCTCCTCGGCACCGGCCCACGAGCGGACGCGTTTGTCGGCCTCGCCGCTGTCCCAGGTCCTGTCGGCGTCGGCGAGTGGCAGGTCCTGGAATCGGGTCACCGTCATGATCTCACTCCCTTCGTCGACCGTCCCCTACCCGGTCGTCCGGCTCCATTCCTGCCGGGCGACATATTCGGAGGTCGCCGGGGGAGGGGAGCGGCATGACCGACAAGCGTGATGCGAACGAAGAGACGACCCGGCAGGACACCCCGGAGCAGGACACCCCGGAGACGGATCAGCCGCCCGCCGGACCGCGCGGCGTCGACGGTGAGACCCGCGTGGTGGCCGAGCGCTCGGGGGCCGACACCTCCTTCCCGGAACGGCCGCTCCCGGCCGACCCGGAGGACGCCCGCCGCACCCCGGACGAGGAACGCGCCGGCGCCGCCGGCACCGCCGACCAGGCCACCGAGGGTGAGGAGTCCGGTACCGCCCAACCGGAGGTCGGCCCCGCCTCGTGAGGGTTCCGGTGGGCCCGGGGCGGGGTTCCGGCGTGCCGGGACCCCGCCGCGTGACGGCCCGCGTCAGCTCTTGAAGGCGTCCTTGACCTTCTCGGCGCTGTCCTTGAGCTTCTCGCCGGCCTGCTTGAGGTGGCTCTTGGCCTGGTCGTTGCGGCCCTCCGCCTCGAGGCGCTCGTCGTCGGTGGCGCGACCGGCGCCTTCCTTGACCTTGCCGCCGAGTTCCTCGGCCTTGTTGGCAATCTTGTCCTCGGCACCCATCGTAGGCTTCCTCCCTTTTGTGAAGTTTTGCCATCCAGGGATGTCCCTGCCCTCAGGGTGGGGCGTAAACGTGTGCCCTCCAGGCCGGGAGCGGTGCGGCGCCGTGGCCGATAGCGTGGAGCGATGATCAGGAGAGTCTCACTGCCGGAAGACTGGGAGCCGAGGGTGCGCAGCGCGCTCGGCGGCGTGCTGCCCGGACTGCGGGACGCCCCGCTCCGGCCGCTGGGAGCCGGTCTGGACAACGTGACCGTGCTCCTGGACGGGTCGATCGTGCTGCGGCTGCCGAAGAACGACGACGGTGCCGAGAGCATCGAGCGGGAGGCCCGGCTGCTGCCCGAGCTCGTCCTCGACCTCCCCATCCCCCGGTTCCTGTTCACCGCACCCAACCCGCTCGGGCCCGGTTCGTTCTGCGGCTACGCCCTGGTCCCCGGCAAGGTGCTCTCCCCCGGGCAGTGGCACGCGCGGGGGCTGCTCGACCTGCCGGGGCCGGTCGAGCAGGTCGCCCGGACGCTCGACGCCGTCCACGCCTTCCCGGTGGAGAAGGCCGGGAAGCTCGGGATGCCGACGTGGGACCTGCGGGACGACTTCGCCGCCGACCTGTCGTCGATCCGCGAGGAGGTGCTCCCGAAGCTGACGCCGGGGGAGGGACGGGCGTTGCTCGACGCCTGGGAGGGCTATCTGGAGGACGACGCCAACTTCGCCTACCGTCCCACGCTGACACACGGCGACGTGAGCCTGGACCATCTGCTGGTCACCGGGGACGAGATCACCGGGCTCATCGACTTCGGCGACGCCGAGATCGGCGATCCCGACTACGACCTGTCCTACCTGTGGGCCGAGGCCGGGTCCGGGTTCGTTCGGCGGGTGCAGGCCCGGCGGGGTCTGCCGTTCACCGGCCTGCTGGCGCGCAAGCTCGGTTTCTGGAGCCTGGCCGATCCGGCGCTGGACGTGCTGTTCGGCCTTCGGGAGGGGGAACCGGAACTGGTGGACGACGCGCTCGGCACGCTCCGCGCCAGGCTCGCGGCGGAGGCGGGGGAGGAAGCGAGGGCGGAAGCTCAGGCGGCGGAAACGAGGTAGGCGTACCGGCCGGGTCTCAGCCCGCCCGCCGCCGGTGCCCGGGTGTCCGGGGACGGTCCTGGCGGCGGGCGGGTCGAGGAAGAGGGGGCAGGACAGCTCAGGACAGCAGGGTCTCCCCGATCCACCCGCCGGCCGAACAGCCCGGCGGGATGGCGAAGACCGCCGAGCCGATCGGCGTCGTCCACTCGTTGAGCAGGTCCGCCTCGGCCAGCCTCTTCTGGATGGGGATGAACTGCCGGGCGATGTCCGCCTGGTAGGAGGCGAACAGCAGCCCGGAGTCGGAGTGTCCCTGCTCGGTGAGCCCTTCGTCGTAGTTGTAGGGGCGGCGGAAGATCCGCATCCCCGGGTCGGTGACGTGGGCCCGGCGGATGTGGGCCTGCTCGGAGATCACCGGGAAACCGGTCGCGTTGAGCTTGCCGAAGTCGGCCTCGTCGTGCTCCCGCTGCCCGGTGAGCGGAGCGCCGGTGTCCAGCCGGCGGCCCACGGTGAACTCCTTGCCGACGGTGTCGACGGCGTCCCAGGTCTCCATCTCCGCCCGGATGCGCCGCAGCACCAGTGTGGTGCCGCCGCGCAGCCACTCGGGCCCGTCGCTCACCCACACCGCCCGGTCGAAGTCGGGTGTGCCCGGCTTGGGGTTGACGGTCCCGTCGAGCTGACCCATCACGTTGCGCTGGGTCAGCCCCGGGTCCTGGGTCTGCGGGCTGCGCCGGAACCCCCGCTGGGTCCAGCGCACCTTCGCGAACGAGCGGGCGTCCTTGACCGTCATCCGCAGGGCGTGGGAGAGGGTCAGGGCGTCGTCGGCGCAGATCTGCAACAGCAGGTCACCGCCGCTCCACTCCTTCCTGAGCTTGTCAATCTTGAAGGAGGGCAGCGGGGCCACCGACTCCGGGCGGTGGTCCTCCAGCCCGGCCGCGGTGAAGAGGCCGGGACCGAAGCCGAAGGTGACCGTCAGCCGGGAGGGCAGGTCGGCCAGCTCGGGCTCGGTGTCGGCCAGGGCGGGCCTGCCCTCGGTCAGCCGCAGGGCGTCGTCGGTGAGCAGCCGCATCATCCGGGTGATCGCCTCACGATCGGTGTCCGGCAGCAGATCCAGGCCGACGAAGATCCCGTAGGTCTGCGGTGCCGTGGCGATTCCCGCCTGGTGGGCACCGTGGAAGGGCTCGGTCGCGACGCCGCCGGGCACCGCGGTCGCCCGGCCCGTCCCCTGCCCCGGGGATCCTTCGCCGGTGACCTGCCGTGCGGCGGCGGCACCCGGTGCGGGAAGCCTGGAGGCGTCCTTCTCCGGAGCGCACGCCGCCAGGGCACCGACGGCGGTGAGGGCTCCTCCGGTGAGCAGGCCGCGTCTGCTGAGCCGGGGTCGCCGGGCGGTGCCCTCCGGCCCGGTGCCCTCCGGCCTGGGGGCCTCCGGCCCGGTGCCCTCCGGCCTGGGGGCCTCCCGGCCGGGGAGGCTCCCGGTGGGGGATTCCTGCATCAGGTTCTCCTCCCCGCTCAGCCGTTGCCCTCGTGGCCGCCCTCGTTCTCACCGCCCGTGCCGTGGCCGGGCTGGTAGTCCTCCTTGCCGCCGGCGAAGTCCTTGCCGACGGCGGTGAACTCCAGGGTCTTGCCGTCCTTGAGGGTGAGGGTGAAGGCGACCTGCGCGCCGGGCTTCACCTCCTCGGTGACGCCCATCAGCATGATGTGGTCGCCGCCCGGCTGGAGCCGGTGCGTGCCCCGGGCGGGGATCACGAAGCCGCTCTGCTTCGGCTGCATGACCATCTTTCCGCCGGACTCGACCACCTCGTGCAGTTCGACCTTCGGTGACAGCGGCGTGCTGCCGGAGACGACCGTCACCTCGGCGTCGGTGTTGTTGACCAGGGTGCCGAAAGCCGCGGTCATCCCCTTCTTGGTGGTCTTCACCCACGGGTCCACCACCGACAGGACCGCGCCGGCGGCCGCCGGGCCGGACACGGGGGCGGTCGCGGGGGCGGAGGCGGTCACCTGCGGTTCCTGTCGCGCGGTGGACTGCCCGCTCTCCTGGGCGCCGCAGGCCACCAGGGACACGCTGGTGAGCGCGGCCAGCAGACCGGTGCGGAGAACACGACGAACAATCATGAAAAAGCCTTTCGATGTACGGTGCCGCGGCCGGGAGCGGTGCTCGACGGGCACGCGGAAGCGTCGGGTAAGTCATGCGGGACCCCGCCACCGGACGGAACCGGTCCGCGGGTGCGGGAGCCTCTGGGCCACAGGGCGCCGGGTCGCTCGGACGGCCGTCGAACGGCCGTCAGACGGCCGTCGGACGGCGGAGCGTACGACCGGCGTGGTCGCCGGTGGAGACGGGCGCGGGCACACGACAGACCCGGTCACGCCGGACGGTCGTGGCCGGCCGTCAGAGGCCGGGGACCAGAGAGAGGAAGACGGGACGCCGCGGGGGAGGGCCGCGCCGGTGCAGCACATGGCGGAGCGCGGACAGCCGGGGAAGGCCCGGCCCGCCCTGGGAAGGGGGCAGCAGGGGTGCCCCGGCGGGGCACGGTTCGCCGAGGAGCACCGGGCCGAGCCGCGCGCCGAGGCGCCGCAGCAGGGACCAGAGCAGGGCTTCGCCCCGGGCGAGCCACAGGGCGGTCAACACCACGGCCCAGCCGTGCATGGTCAGCATCGCGACGTCGGCCAGCAGGCCGGAGTGCGGATGTGCCGCGCCGGCGTGGCCCACCACCGGGCAGGTCACGGCGAACAGCATGTGCAGGGCCGCCTGCCCGCCGCCGAGCAGCGAGAGGATCGTCCGCACGCCACGCTCGCGGCCGGTCACCGGAAGGGCGATCCCGAACGCCAGTGCCAGCCCGCCCGCCGCGCTCGCCGCCGTGACCGTGCCACCGGCGAACACGTGCGCGACCACTCCCAGCCCCGAGCACACCGCGGCGAACGCCGAGGCGCGGGCAAGGCGGAAGGACGACGTGACGAACATGATGCGGCAATCATCACACATCGTGTGGTCGCCCCTCCCGCCGGAGTGTGATCAAGCTCCTCCGCGCGGGGGGCGGATCGTCCCGGTCTGCGTGGCGAACCGGCGCCATGGCGGGGTCGGCGGCGTGGCGGGGGCGGCGGCGTGCCGGGGTCAGCGGTGGCAGAGCAGGCAGTGCAGGGCGTGTTCCAGGGTCGCGACGTCGCCGGCCGGGGTGGGCCAGGGCAGGCGGACGAGCGTCGGGTCGTCGATGTCGCAGCGGATCGTCGCCCCGAAGCGGTCGAGCTCCCACAGCCAGGCGTCAGGCGCGGGAGCGGAGAGCAGGAAGCCCACCGCCCTCCTCAGTTGCTCACGGTGGGCGTTGTTGACGTGGTGCAGCATGCGCTCGGCCTCCCCCAGCAACGGGTCGGGGGCGGCGTCGAGATACTCCTCGGCGTCCAGGATGCCCGACTCGGTGGCGGTGATGTGAACCACCTGGCCGATGTCGACGCGGAGGAGCCGGGCCCCGCCGGTGCTCTCCAGCGCGGTGAACAGGGCCTCGTCCGGGCACCGCTCCGCGATGGCCACCGCCGTCTCCCGCGCCTCGCGCTCCGGCACGGCCTGCAGCCATCCCTGCACCTTGAGCAGGCCCCGCGACAGTTCGCGCTCCCCCAGCAGGCGGTTCGAGGTGAGGTCGACGGTCACCACCGGCTCGTCCCGCATGTCGTACAGCGGCTCGTCCGGCAGCACGAGCAGCACCGGGCGGCCTGCGCCGTCCACGCCGCCCCTCGCCGGCATCGCGGGCCGGTCGGAACCGGCGAGCGAGACGTGGGTGGGGGCCGCCGCGGCGGCGAGCGTACGAACCCGCTCCGGGACGGGCGGGGCGACGACGGGCTGCATGAACCGGCTCTCCTTGAGATCGGACGTCTTCTACAGCTAAGGTAAGTCTTACCTAACTAAGGTAGACCTAATCACACAGGAGTGATGATGCGCTACACCGGACCCAAGGTTCGGCTCTCTCGCCGGGCGGGCGTCCCGCTGACCCGCAAGGCCGTCCGCTACTTCGAGGAGCGGCCCTACCCGCCGGGCGAGCACGGGCGCAAGACGAACCGCCGCCAGACCGGCGACTACGGGCTCCGGTTGATGGAGAAGCAGAAGCTGCGCTGGTACTACGACGTGTCCGAGCGCCAGATGGGCCGCTACTGGGACCTGGCGGTGCGCAGCAGCGGCCGTTCCGGCGCCGAGCTGGTGGTGCTGCTGGAGTCGAGGCTCGCCTCGCTCGTCCTGCGCGCCGGCCTGGCCCCGTCGATCTACGCGGCCCGCCAGTACGTCACCCACGGCCACATCACCGTGGACGGCCGGAAGGTCGACATCCCCAGCTACCTGGTCAAGCCCGGACAGGTCATCGCGGTGCGTGAGAAGTCGCGCCGCATGCAGCCGTTCGTCGCGGCCTCCGAAGGCGTCTACGCCGACGACCGGGTCGCCCCCTACATCGACGTCAACCACGGTGAGCTCCGGTTCACCCTGGTCAACCGCCCGCTGCGCGAGCAGGTCGTCGTCCCCGTGGACGAGCAGCTCGTGGTGGAGTTCTACTCCCGCTGAGCCGTCCTACCGGCCCGCCGCCCGCCGGGCGGCGGGCCCGTTCTGCGTCGCGGGCCCGTTCCGTGCCGCGGGCCCGTTCTGCGCCGCGGGGACCCGGTCGCGCAGCTCCCGCACCTCGGCCCGCAGCTCGGCCAGCTCGGCCAGGAGCACGGCCCCCAGCTCCTCGGTGGCATGCACGGACTCCTCGGCGTGCTCCTCCTCCATCGCGCTGACGACCACCGCGATGAACAGGTTCAGCACCACGAAGGTGCACACCAGCATGAAGAGCACGAAGAACACCCAGGCCCACGGGTGCCGGGTCATCACCTCGCGGGTGATGTCGGACCAGGCGTCACCGGTCATCATCTGGAACAGTGTGAACAGCGAGGTGGGCAGGTCCCCGAAGTACTTCGGCGCCGTCTCGTGGTAGAGCTTCGTGCCCATCACCGCCGCGACGTAGAGCACCAGGCTCAGCAACAGCACGATCGACGTCATCCCCGGTACGGCGGCGAGCAGGGCGGTGACCACCCTGCGCAGGCTCGGCACCACCGAGATCAGCCGCAGCGTCCGCAGGATCCGCAGGGTGCGCAGCACCGACAGGCCGCCCGCCGTGGGCAGCAGCGAGACCGTGACGATCGCGGTGTCGAACAGGTTCCACGGGTTGCGGAAGAACCGCCAGCCGTAGGCGTAGACCTTGGCGCACAGTTCGACGACGAAGACGGCGAGCGCGAGGTGGTCGACGACCGTGAGCGCCGTTCCGTACCGTGCGACGGCCGTCGCCGAGGTCTCCAGCCCCAGCGTCACGGAGTTGATCACGATGACGGCGATGATGAGGTGCTGGAAACGGGGGGTCTCCAGGGCGGCGCGAAGACGTTCGCGCACCGGCACGGGGGCTCCTGGGTGTCGGCGGCCGAGTACAGCGCCCGATCTTAACGGATGCCCGGAAAACAGGGCCTTGCGGTGATCGATCGGGAAGCCCGGACCGCTCGCTGCTCACCCCGCCCGGGTCACCCGGGTTCACCCAGGTGTGTCCTCCCGCCGGACGCGGTATCCCCCGATCCCCGATTCCAGCAGGTCGAAAGCGTGTTCGGCCTGCCGTCGCAGACGCGGGGTGATGGCGCCGACGATTTCGCCCGCGAGCATGTGCCGTACGGCCTCGCCGACCAGGGTCCGCAGGGTCGCGTCGATCTGCGCCGCCACGAGGGCGGGGGTGAGATCGTCGGGGTCGGCGTCCAGTTCCTCGGCGATGGCCTGGGCGAGTCTCCGCTCCCGGGCCTCGGCCATCTGCCGGGTCCGGGCGACCAGCGTCGGGCTGGCCTCGACCATCCGGATGAAGTCTCCGCCGCCCTCGTGGAAGCCGTAGCGGTGGTGGCCGGTGTCCAGGGCGTCCAGGAAGTCGCGGCGTACCGCCTGTAGCACGCTCTCGCCCGGCTTGCGGTCCCGCACCACCCGGGCCAGCGTGTCCTCGACCTCGGGTGCGCGGTCGAGGAGCAGATCCTCCTTGGTGGCGAAGTAGTTGAAGACCGTGTTGACCGAGACGTCGGCGACCCTGGCGACCTCCGCCACCGTCACGTTGTCGAACCCTCGGGCGAGGAACAGCCCCGTCGCGACGTCGGAGATGCGTCGCCGGGTCTCCCGCTTCTTACGCTCGCGCAGGCCCTCGCTCATGGCCTCATTCTAGGTGCCGAGCAATTTTTGATGTGACTCTAAAAATAGTGTTAACCTAAAAATGGAGGTGCACAATGATCAAAGCATCGGCACTGAGCAAGACCTTCCCGGGTGGTGTCGAGGCCGTCAGGGGTGTCGACATGACGGTGGAGAAGGGAGAGATCGTGGGATTCCTCGGCCCCAACGGGGCGGGGAAGACGACCACCATGCGGATGCTGACCACCCTGCTGACCCCCAGCGGGGGCAGTGCCACGGTCGCCGGGCACGACCTGATCACCGATCCGCGGAACGTACGACGACGGATCGGCTACGTCTCACAGGGCGGTGGAATCGGCCCGGCCAATCCGGTGGGGGAGGAGCTGGAACTGCACGCCATGTTGTACGGCATGCGTCAGGCCGAGGCGCGTGAGCGGGTCGCGGCGATCCTCGGCTCGCTCTCCCTGACCGGCCTGGAGAACCGGCCCGGCGGTGCGCTCTCCGGAGGTCAGCGCCGCCGTTTCGACCTGGCCTTCGGGCTGGTCCACGGCCCGTCGCTGCTCTTCCTCGACGAGCCCACCACCGGTCTCGACCCGCGGAGTCGGGCCGACCTCTGGACGCACATCCGGAGGCTGCGCGACGAGGACGGCCTGACGGTCTTCCTGACCACGCACTATCTCGACGAGGCGGACGCGCTGGCCGACCGCCTGCTCGTCATCGACCACGGCGTGATCGTCGCCGAGGGCACCCCGGCCGAGCTCAAGGGCGGCACCGGCACCCTCGACGACGCCTTCCTTTCCATCACCGGTCGCTCCCTGCGGGACGACGCCGAGAACGAGGGACGGTGAACGACCGGATGAACGTCATCCGCGACACCTGGTTGATCTTCCGGCACGACGTCCGGATCTCCCTGCGGCAGAGGGCGGGGATCGTCTTCGGCGTCCTGCAGCCGATGCTCTACCTGGTGCTGTTCGGCCCGCTGTTCGCCACCATCGGCACCTGGGAGACCCTGATCCCCGGACTGCTGATCCAGGTGGCACTGCTCAGCGCGGGCCTGGCCGGGTTCGGCATCGTCTTCGACGCCAGGTCGGGGGTGCTGGAACGGCTGCGCGTCACCCCGGCGCGCCGGGTGGCCCTGCTGCTCGGCAGGGTGCTGGCCGGCTCCGTCGTCCTGCTGCTCCAGTCACTCGTGCTGGTCGCGGTGGGGTACGCCTTCGGCCTGCGGGCGGCGGTACCCGGCGTGCTGGTCGGGCTCGTCCTGATGATCCTGCTCGGTGTCGGCCTGGCGGCGCTGTCCAACGCGATCGCGCTCACCATGAACCCCGACGCGTTCGCCCCGGTCATGAGCACGGCGGTCATCCCGCTGATCCTGCTCTCCGGGGCCTTCCTGCCGATGTCCATGGCCCCGGGCTGGCTGGACGCGCTCTCCCTGGCCACCCCGTTCCGCCACGTGCTCGAA
Source organism: Streptosporangium becharense (assembly GCF_014204985.1). Taxonomy (NCBI): domain Bacteria; kingdom Bacillati; phylum Actinomycetota; class Actinomycetes; order Streptosporangiales; family Streptosporangiaceae; genus Streptosporangium; species Streptosporangium becharense. The sequence goes on from NZ_JACHMP010000001.1 coordinate 6,859,891, forward strand.
GCCCTGCGTGAGCTCTTCGCCGGACACTACGTCACCGGGACCGTCGCGACCGGCGCCGCGGTGTCCGTGGTCCTGGCGGTGGCCTGCGTCGTCGTGGGAACCCGCGTCTTCAACCGCGCGAACGCCTGACACGCCGCGTTCCGGGGGTGCGTCCGTCCGCGGCGGGCCGTAGGGCTCGATCCCCGGGTCGGAGTGGACGCTCCCGTCCCCGTCCGCCTCCGCGCCGACGCGCCGGGCGGCGGTGTTGCTCACCCGCAGGACGTACAGGCCCAGGTCGGGATCGACGGACACCAGGCCGTAGGCGGTGTCGACCTCGTCCTGGGCCAGGCCCAGGCGGCGCATCGCGTCGGCGAGTGTCGCCCGGGCCGGGAGTCGTACGCTGACCAGAAGCATGACCTCACGCTACGCGCCTGGCACGGCGGCGCAACGAGGCGATCAGGCCGCGCGTGTCGAGGACGCCGTACCCGTAGTCGTCGTCGAACCCGACGTCGCTGCGGTCGTCGGCGGTACGGCGTAGCAGGGTGCGCAGCTGGGCGGGCGAGAGCCGGGAGGAGGGCCAGAGGGTGCGCACCGCCGCCACCACGCCGGCGGCGACCGGGCAGGCGGCCGAGGTGCCCGAGTCGGGCTCGCCGTCACCGAAGGCCCCGGAGCCCGCGAAGTGGGTGTAGCAGCAGAGGTCGGGCTTGCGGGCGGTCAGGCGGCCCGGCCCCTGGGAGGAGTAGCCGACCCGGTCGCCGCGGACGTCGACGCCGCCGACCGAGAGGGCGTCCGGGTGGGAGTTGGCGCCCGCGATCGGCCGGTCCGGGTAGGCGCACCGGCCGTCGCGGCACTCGCGACCGCAGTTGCCGGCGGCGAACAGCACGTCGGCGCCGGCCCGGTCGAGGCTGGAGATGATCAGGTTGAACGGGTGGGCCGGGTTGTCGGAGTAGTTGCCCGGGTGGCCGACGGGGAAGTCCCAGAGCGGGGAGAAGGAGCCCCAGCTGTTGCTGATCACCAGGGAGCGTGATCCGGCGGGCTGCCCCTCCAGGACGGTGCGCAGGTGGGCGAAGGCGGCGATGGCGTCCGACAGCAGGCCGTCGAGGGCCGAACCGCCCGGCCGCCGGGAGAGCAGCACCGGGACGTCGATCAACGAGGCGCGCGGGGCGGCGATCAGCGCGTCGAAGGCGCACATCGTGCCGTGGTCGACGGTGAACTCGCCCGGCCCGCCGTTCACCCCCGCCGGACTCCAGCTCCGCCCCGCGTCGAGGCTCACCTCGCGGTCGAGCCGCCGGGTGACGTGCCGCGCGTTGATGCCGGTGTCGAGCACGGCGACGGCGACGCCCGAGCCGTCCAGGCCCTCCTCGGCCAGCTCGGCGACCCGCAGCAGCCGCTCCACGTCGTGCCAGTCGCCCACCGGGGGGTCGCCGCCGCAGGTGAGGTTCGGCCCGATCACCGGGTCGGCGAAGACCCCCACGACGTCGGGACGGAACGCCGGCAGCAGGCTGACCCGGGTGGAGATCTCGTCGTCGGAGATCTCCCCGCGGACCAGCACCGAGGCGTCCCCCGCGGCCATGGAGAACGTCAGCGGCTGGTGCAGGGAGAGGGGGTCGCCCCCGCCGCCGGGCACGGGCCTGGGCACGACGACCGGAGCGAACGAGGGGTCGAGGACGACCCCGGGAAGCGTGTCGGCCACGTCGGCCGCCGCGGTGGTGACCGCGGGGTCGGCCACGGCGGCGACGACGTCGGGTGAGGGGCGGAGCTGGAGCAGGACTCGCATGGTGCACCACCGGCGGTGAGGGGGAGCCAACCTCACCACATTCCTGCATTGCCGCTGATCACGCCACCGGTCGAATCCATCTCCAATCGGGACGCATAACTCGCAGAATCCACAAATCGCGGGCGTGGATTTCCTTCCCTGGGGGAATGCCGGTCACTAGCGTTGGAGGGCATGACCACAGCGGCCGAGACGACGCCGACACCGCACTCCGCATCCCGGCACGGGCACTGGCTGAGCACCCGGCCACGGCTGGTCGTGGCCAGTGGCTTCATGCTCTTCCTGGAGCTGGCGCTGATCCGGTGGACCGGATCGAACATCGTCCATCTGAGTTATTTCACGAATTTCGTCCTGCTCGGTTCCTTCCTCGGGATCGGACTCGGGTTCCTCCGGGTCGGACGCACCACCCGGCAGCCGTACTATTCGCCGATCGTGCTGGCCGCGTTGGTGCTGGTGGTCCTGCTGTTCCCGGTCACCGTGGACCGCCAGACCGAGGGCGTCCTGTACTGGACGAGCCTGAGCGCCAGCGGGCCGCCCCCCTGGCTCATCCTGCCGGTGATCTTCGTCGCGGCGGCGGTCGTGCTGATGGGCCCGGCCGAACTGGTCGGGCGGTGCTTCCCCGAACTCGACCGGCTGGAGGCCTACCGCTACGACCTGATCGGCAGCCTGACCGGGATCGCGCTGTTCACCGCCCTGTCGTTCCTCAGCGCGCCGCCGGTGGTGTGGGGCGGGATCGCGGCGCTCGCCTACGCGGTGCTGCTGTGGCCCCGCAGGCCCTGGGCCCGCGTCGCGCTGCTGTTGCCCTCGCTGGTCGTCGTCGGGGCGCTCGCCGTCGAGACGCTGACCGCCGGGGCGTTGTGGTCGCCGTACTACAAGGTGACCTACGTGCGCGGTCACTGGAACGACGTGCCGCTGATGAACATCGACGTCAACGGCATCCCGCACCAGCAGGCGACCCCGGCGCGCAGCCGCCTGGAGTGGGAACGCCAGTACGCCCTGCCGTACGAGCGCTCCGCCACGGGCAGGCTCGACGACGTGCTGATCGTGGGTGCGGGCAGCGGCACCGACGTGTCGATCGCGCTGTCCAAGGGAGCAAGGCACGTCGACGCCGTGGAGATCGACCCCAAGCTGCTCGAACTCGGCCGCAGGCACCACCCGGACCGGCCCTACGACGACCCCCGGGTCACCACCCACGTCACCGACGGCCGCGCCTTCCTGGAGCGCACCTCCGGCAGGTACGACCTGATCCTCTTCGCGCTGCCCGACTCGCTCACCCTGGTCTCCGGCGCGAGCTCGCTGCGACTGGAGAGCTACCTGTTCACGTCGCAGGCGATGGAGGCGGCCCGCGAGCACCTCAAACCCGGCGGCTCCTTCTCGATGTACAACTACTACCGTGAGGGCTGGCTGGTCGACCGGCTCGCCTCCACCGTCCAGTCCGCCTTCGGCCACAGGCCGTGCGTCGACATCGTCAGCGAGACCGGCCAGCAGGCGGTCATCACCGCGGGGCTGACCCCGGACGCGCAGCGGTGCGGCGGCGAGTGGGCCGGGGCGACCGCCGACACCCCGCCGCCGGCCGGTGACGACCGGCCCTTCCTCTACCTGAAGGACCGGACGATCCCGCAGATCTACCTCCTCACCCTCGGCCTGATCCTCATCGTGAGCATGCTCGCCGTCCGCGCGGTGGCCGGCCCCTACGCCCGGATGCGTCCCTACGCCGACCTATTCCTGCTCGGGGTGGCGTTCCTGCTGCTGGAGACCAAGAGCGTCACCGGGTTCGCGCTGCTGTTCGGCACCACCTGGGTGGTCAACGCGATCGTGTTCGCCGGGGTCCTGGTCGCGGTGCTCGCCGCCGTGGAGGTGACCCGCCGCTTCCGGGTCCCTTCCCTGCCGGTGATGTACGGCGTGCTGCTGGCCGGGCTGCTGCTGGCCTGGCTGGTGCCGAACTCCTGGCTGCTGGGCCTGCCGCTGCCGGTGCGCGCGGTGGTCGCCGTGGTCGTGGCGTTCCTGCCGATCTTCGCGGCCAACGTGGTGTTCGCCAAGCGCTTCGCCGGCTCCGCGGACGGCACGGTCGCCTTCGGCGCCAACCTGCTGGGTGCGATGGTGGGAGGCTGCCTGGAGTACCTGGCGCTGGTCGTCGGCTACCAGGCGCTGCTGGTCGTCGCGGGGGTGGTCTACCTCGGGGCCTTCGCGCTGCTGCCCAGGACCGCGCGGGCCGGGTGAGCGGCTCCGGCGGCCGGGCGGTGCCGGTACACCCCGCCTGGTGGTCGCGATGGTTGCGATACCCCGGTCGCCCTCGGCCGTCTCCGGTGGTCCGGTGGTCCGGATGGCCCGGGTGGAAAAGCGGTGGCCCGCCCTTCTTCCGATGTGCGGAAGGAGGGCGGGCCACATGTGTCCCGGGTCAGAAACCGCAGATCTCGTCGAGCGTCTGCGCGTTCTTGCCGTTCTGGGTGGGGGTCTGGCTCGGCTTGGCCGCCGTCGTCCTCGTGGCGGTGGGCGTGGGAGTGGTGGTCGCGGGGCCGCTCGCGGAGGGGGAGGTCCCCGTGCCGCTCGCGGAGGGGGCGGGGCTCGTGCCGCTCGCGCCGGGGGAGGCCGGGGCGGCCTGCGCGCGACGGGGGGACTGCATCGACTGGCGCACCGTCCTGGCGGCCGCGGTGCGGATCTTCTGCCAGTCGGGCGAGCCGGTGTAGAACTCCGGCGGCACGAACTGGAGGCTGACGATCCTGGCGTCCTTGACGCGCAGGCCCAGCTCGGCGATGTGCTCCAGCAGCTCACGCGGGATGTCGGTCTTGGCTGTCTTCTTCGCCACATTTGCGATCTTGGCGAAGTTGGTGAGCACGACCGCGGGGGTGGCCTGCTGGGCGAAGGCGCCGATGACGCAGCGCTGACGGGCCATCCGGGAGAAGTCGTCGCTGCCGACGCGCGATCGCCCGTACCAGAGCGCCTCCTCACCGCTGAGGGTCCGGTAGCCGGCCTTGATGGTGCCCGCGGTGCCGTAGAGACCGCCCCACGGGATGTCGCGCTCCACCTTGATCTTCAGGCCGCCGATGGCGTCCACCAGGTGGGCGAAGCCGTACATGTTGACCAGGGCGTAATAGTCGATCTTGAAACCGAGTGTGTGGCCGAGGGCGTCCATCAGCGCCCGGGGGCCGCGCTGCCCGTCCTTCTTGCCCGGTACGACCTCGGGGTGGTCCTCGGCGTACTGCCACACCTCGTTGAGCAGGCCGCCGTTGGGCAGCTCGCGCATGAAGCCGCTGGGGAACCGCTTGGCGAGCTGGGTGCCGGCCGGGAAGTGGACGTGCTGGAGGTTGCGGGGGATGCTGAACATGGCTGTGTTGCCGGTCATGACGTCCACGCTGGCCACGGTCATGCTGTCGGTCCGGACGCCTTCCCGGTTCCCGGCGCCGTCGCCGCCGACGAGCAGGAAGTTCACCCGCTTGCGTCCGCCCCAGGGGTCCTCATGCTTGATCGGGGCCGCGGTGGGATCGTCCGCCGTGCTCCCGAAGATGCTGTTGGCCGTCTCCTTGAGGGTCAGCACGGTGCTCGCGGTCAGCGCGAACGGCGCCAGCACCGACACGCACAGCACGCCCACCACGATGCCCGAGACGATCTGGCCCCTGCCGTTGAGCCGCTCCGGCCGCAGGGAGATGTAGGAGAAGAGCATCAGCAGGAACCAGGCGACCCCGCCGACGACGGCGAGGGCCACGGCGGTCGTGAGCGTGCTGTCCCGGGCGACGAAACCGGTGTTGTCCGGGTCGCTGAGGATGAACCCGGCGACCGCCGCCGAGGCCAGCAGCAGGCCGAAGACGCCGAGCAGGATGTAGCCGACGCGGCGCTGTCCCGCCCGCAGGTGCGCCGAGCCGGGCAGGATCGCCGACAGCGCGGTCCAGCCGATGAGTGCGGCGGGCGTCAGCGGCTTGGCGAACCGGGGGCCACCCTTGGCGGGGCGGCCGGCAGGGCGGCCGGAGGGCTTGGCGGGGCGGCCGGCCGGGGAGGCGGAGGGGTTCGCGGCCGGTTCGGGGCGCGCTCCCGGCGGAACCGCCTCCCGGTTCTCGCCGGTCGTCTGCCTTTCACCCGTGTCGCGCTTCCCGTGCGCCTCCTGGGGGAGGGCCGCACCCGATGCTCCTGCCGCAGCGGTGTCGCCCGGGCGTGGTGTGGCGGGCCCGCCGGGTGTTCCGGGGTCCTGGACGGCTCGGCCCCCCGCGGGCCCGGAAGCCGCTGAGGCCCTGGAGGATGCGGAAGGTGCGGAAGGCGCTGAGGCCGCGGAAGGCCCGGAAGCTCCCGGGGCCTCGGCGGACCCGGCGGTTCCGGGAGCTCCGGAAGCTCCGGAAGCTCCGGAAGCTCCGGAAGCTTGGGAGGTTGCGGAAGCCCGGGGGGCTCCAGAGGGTGGGACGGCGTCCGCACCGGGGGTGCTCGAGGCCGCCGCCGGGTGCGGAGCGCCGTTCGAGCCTGCGCCGGGGGGAGCGCCGGGTGGTCCTGCCTGGCCGGGGTCGCCGCCGGGGGTGGGGGCGGGGGTGTTCACAGGGCCGGGCGGACCCGCGGGGCCGGACGCGCCACTGGGGCCGCGGCCCCCGCTGCGTCGCCGGGGGCGCCGTTTCCCGCCTTCGCCGGCGAGATCCCCCGAGTCTTGCCCAAGGCGCATCGTTACACCGCTTCCTAACTATGTATATCCCGGTCCACCAGGCAAAATGGCCATGGTTCCCCGATTCCACGGAATTGGCAGGATTCTAGTCCCCATACAGGAACATGGCGGACAGATGACCAATCCAGGGTGAATGACTACTTAAGCTACGGCGTCACGGATGCGGGGTGTGCGGAGAGCTCCGGGTGCGGCCGTGACCGTGGAGGGGGCCCCGAGGCGACGGCCGGGGAGGGAGGCCGGTCGCCGGTCCGGGGGAGGGGGCGGCGCGGTGCGCCGAACACCGGTGTGGCCGTCCCGGTGATCGTCCCGGCGGCTTTCCTCGGGCGGTCGTGCCGGCGGCTTTTCCCACGTGGTCGTCCTGTCGGCTTCCCCTCGCGTGGTCGTGCCGTCGGCTTTCCCCCGCGTGGTCGTGCCGGCGGAGGCGTGGCGGCCGGCGGTGTGGTGGGTGGGGCAGGTGGGACGACAGGTGCTGTTGTCCTTTTTGTGGCACACCGTCCCCTGTCGGGCTGAGTGTCCAGTGCGGCAGATGGGTCCGGACTATTGTGGGATTTGGGGCGTAAGCATACTGATTTATCAGCCGTCACGGATGTAGCCGCGTTCGATTACATTCCGAAATCATCCAAGGTGATCTCCGCGATGTCCGGGACCGGACCGGGTGCCGTGACCTAGCTTCAAAACCATGAATCTGCAGCAGCTCCGCTATGTGGTCGCGACGGCGGAGCATCGCACCATGACCGACGCGGCCAGGTCGCTCTACATCGCCCAGCCTGCGCTTTCCCGTGCCATCAGGGACCTGGAACGGGAACTCGGGATGACGCTGTTCGCCCGCTCCGGACGCGGGGTCGTCGTCACCGCGCAGGGACGCCGGGTGGTCAAGCTGGCCAGGGAGGCCCTCGACGCGGTTCGCGAGATCGAGGCCCTGTCCACGCACGGCCACACCTCCGAGGCGGAGCTCCGCATCGCCTCGACGCCCAGTCTCGAACCGGGGCTGGCCGGACGCCTCCTTCCCGCCTACGCCGCCGAGCATCCCGGGGTGCGCGTCCACATCGTCCGCTGCGACGGCCGGGACGGTGTGGTCAGCGCCATCAGGGACCATCGGGCCGACCTCGGCCTGACGGACCTGCCCGTCCCCGCCGACCTGGTCAGCCATCCGCTGGAGCGGCAGGAGATCGTCCTGATCTCCCCGCCCGGAGTGGACCTGCCCGACCCGGTGCCGATGCGGAGACTCAACGGCATGCGCCTGACACTGCCGAGTCCCGACAGCGCCAGGCGCAGGGAGTTCGACGCGCTCTTCGCCAAGCACGGGGTGGCCCCCGTGGTGGTGAGCCACATCGACGAGCGCGGCAACTGGCTGGGAACGGTCCGTTCGGGCACGGCCTCGATGCTCTGGTACCGGGGGGCGGCCGACCAGGCCGTCCGGGCCGGGCTCGTGGTCCGCACCCTCGACCCCTCGGTCCGCCGGGTGATCGCCCTCGTGCACGCGCGGCGGCGGCTGCCCGCCTCGGCCCAGGAGTTCCTGTCCGTGGCCGAAGGTGGGTCGGCCGCGTAAGGACGCCGTGGGTCGTCCGTGTTCTCTCAATTCCCCCAGAGGCGGCGCAGGTGGGAGCGCCGTCCTCTCCGAAGCCGGGCGATAGGCTCGGTTTCGATGACTATCTTGCGCCTGCGTGGCCGTGAGTTCCGGCCCGGCGAATTCGCGATCATGGCGGTGGTCAACCGCACCCCCGACTCCTTCTTCGATCGGGGCAGGACATACGGTTTCCCCGCGGCCCTGGAGGCGGTGGACGCGGCGGTCGCCGCGGGAGCCGACATCGTCGACATCGGCGGTGTCAAGGCGGGCCCCGGAGCCGAGGTCGATCCGGCGGAGGAGATCCGCAGGGTGGCCGACCTGGTGGCCGCGGTCAGGCGGCGCCACCCCGAGCTCGTCATCAGTGTCGACACCTGGCGTGCCGAGGTCGGCGAGGTCGTCGCCCAGGCGGGTGCGGACCTGCTCAACGACACCTGGGGCGGAGTCGACCCCGAGCTGGCCGGCGTCGCCGCGAAACACGGCATCGGGCTGGTCTGCGCGCATGCCGGCCGCGTCGCCCCGCGCACCCGCCCGCATCGCATCGCCTACGCCGACGTGGTCGCCGACGTGGTCGGATACACCGTGGCCCTGGCCGAGCGCGCCGCCGCGGCGGGCGTGCCCAGGGAGTCGATCCTCATCGACCCCGCGCACGACTTCGGCAAGAACACCCGGCACTCCCTGGAGATCGGCCGCCGCCTGGACGAACTGGTGGACACCGGCTGGCCGGTGCTCGTCGCGGTCTCCAACAAGGACTTCGTCGGCGAGACCCTCGGTGGCCTGCCCGTCGACGAACGTCACGCCGGGACCATGGCGACCCTCGCGATCTCCGCGTGGCAGGGGGCGAGGGTCTTCCGGGTGCACGACGCCGCCTCCGCCCGCACCGCGCTGGCGGTCATCGGTGCGCTGCGCCGCTGACCCGGAGACCGGCCGGGCCACCCGCGGGGGAAACGGGTGGCCCGGGTCGCGAGGCGGGGGCGCGCCTCGCTCTTCGCAAGGTCCTGCGGCGTGATGCCCGCCGCGTGGCCGGTGGAGATTCAGGCCATGCTCGTGGACCTTCCGGCTGGAACCGCTCCGGCGCTCCGATGGGCCCCGGACGGTGGCCGGAGTCACCATCGTCGGTCAGCGCGATGCTTACCGCAAGATCCTGACTGGAGTAAATTTTTCTGTTACAGAGTGGGGGGGCGGTGCGTTCACGAATAGATCACCGACAGGAACCGGGTCAGGATCTCCTCCCGCTTGCTCCCCGGAAGGGCGTCCAGGACCGCGTTGACCACGGCCATCTCCGGCCGGCCCGAACCGCCGAAGTCCACTCCGACGGAGGCCGCCAGCTCGGCGAAGGCGGCGTCGTCCAGCGCGTCCAGATCCAGGCCGGCCACCAGTTCCACCAGCCCCTCGGGCAGTCGCGCCGGCCCCCGCTCACGCGCGGCCCGCGCCGACTCCTCGATCACCGCCAGCATCGCCTCGACCCCCCGCAGGGTGACCCCCGTCACCGTGACGTGGATGTTGGCCGGGATGCCCGCGTAGGAGAGCTGCGGCTGCAGGAACCAGCCGCGCTTCCTGGCCTCGTCCGACAGCACGAAGACGTCGAGCTCGTCCGAGCCGAAGGCGACCAGCGCCGACTCGGGATCCCCGAGCACCCGCAGGCCCTCGATCGCCCCGATCCCCTCCCGGAGTCTGCGGGAGGCCGCCAGGGTGGCGCGGCCGAGCTCCAGGTAACCCTCCCGGCCCAGGGCCTGAAGGGTGGCCCACGCGCCGCCCAGCGGCCCGGCGGACTTCGAGCTCTGCACGGTGGCGTTGATCACCGTGTAGCCCGGCCAGGACGCCGACGCGAAGTAGGCCCCGCGCCGCAGCGCCGGGTCGGCGAACAGCACCACCGACGCACCCTTGGGCGAGTAGCCGAACTTGTGCAGGTCGCACGAGAGGGAGGTCACCCCGGGCACCGACAGGTCGAACGGCGGGACCGCCGCTCCGGCCTCACGCAGCCACGGCAGGAGCCACCCGCCCACGCACGCGTCCACGTGGCACGGCACCCCGCGCGCGGCGGCGATCCCGGCGATCTCGGCGACCGGATCGACCACGCCCTGGGGGTACGACGGGGCCGAGGCGACCACCAGCACGGTCTCCCCGGTGATCGCGGCCTCGACCGCCTGCGGTGAGGCCCGGAACGTCACCGGGTCCACCGCGACCGGGTCCACCTCGACCCCGAGATAGTGCGCGGCCTTGTGGAAGGCCGGGTGCGCGGTGACCGGGACCGCCATCCGGGGCCGCCCCGGCACCCGCCGGGTGTCCCGCGCCGCCTTCACGGCCAGCATGATCGACTCGGTGCCGCCGCTGGTGAAGATGCCGTGGCCGCCGCCCAGCAGCTCGGCGACCGCGCCGACGACCTGCTTCTCCATCTCCACGACACTGGGGAAGGCCGTCGGGTCGAGGGTGTTGACCTCCAGCATCTCGAAGTACGCCGCCGCGGCGGCCTCGTGGACCTCCGGCCGCCCGGTGTCGTAGACGTACGCGGTCACCTTGCCCCCGCGCACCGGCAGGTCGTCCCGCCGCAACCGGGCGATCTCGGCCAGCAGTTCCTCGGCGCTGCGGCCCTTGTCGGGCAGGCTCATCGGTCTCCTCGGGGGGTACGGCTCGTGGGGAGCCGGGAAGGCGTGTCCCGGTGACCACCGGGGCTGCCAGGATCACACAGATCACCCCGGCCCGGCGGGACGGCGCCGGCGCGAGGTCAGGAAGGAGGCGGACCGGGCAGGCCCGCGGCGCGGTGGAGCGTCCGGTGCAGCCAGCCGCGGAACCGCCGCAGCATCTCGGGGTCGTCGGCGCCGTGGCGCCTGTCGTCCGCGCCGAGCACCCCGCCGAGCATGAAGCCGTGCACGCACCAGATCATCGCCGCGAACAGCAGGTCCAGGTCCGCGTCTGGGGCGATGTGCCCGGCGGACACCGCGGGTCCGACGGCGTCGCCGCCCATTTCGAGCAGCGGCCGGACGTAGTCGCGTTCCACGGAGGTGAGGTCGCTGGCGTCGGAGAGCCACCGGTGCAGCCAGAGCGCGGGCACCTCGGGCCAGGCGAGGCAGAAGTCGATGTAGTGGTCGACGATCCGGTGCACCATCAGCGCCGTCTGCTCCGGAGTCGCCGCGGACCCTCCCCGCAGTGCCGCCTCCAGCGACGCCCGCTCCGCCAGGTAGGCGCGTTCCATCACCGCCAGGTACAGCTCCCGCCGGCTGCCGAACTCCTCCCGCAGGGCGTCGGCGCTCAGCCCGGTCGCCTCGACGATCTGACTGGTGGTCGTCGCGTCGTACCCCAGCGCGGCGAACAGCCGGGTCGCGACCCGGAGTATCGTCTCGCGCCGGTCGCCGTCGCCGGAAGTCATGACTGCGACGTTAGGGGGGGCCGGAGTGCCCGGCCAAGCACCTGATTGACAAAGAGCGGTCAAGATAGCGGAAGCCGTACGACCGCCCGCAGGCCGGGGGAGGCGTCCTCCAGGTGCACCGCACCCCCGTGGGCGTGGACCGTCTCGCGCACGATCGCCAGGCCCAGCCCGGCGCCGCCCTCGTCGCGGCTGCGGGCGCTGTCCAGCCGGGTGAAGCGGTCGAACACCCGCTCCCGGTCGGGCTCCGGGATGCCGGGCCCGTCGTCGGTGACGGTCAGCACCGCGTCGGCCCCCTCGGCCCGCAGTTCGACGGCCACCGGCGCCGAGGCGTACCGCAGCGCGTTGTCGACCAGGTTGACCAGCACCCGCCCCAGAGCCAGCGCGTCCCCGGTGACCGTGATCGCCTCCCCGCCGGGACCGGCGGTGAGGTCGACGGTGACGGCCTCGCCGTACCGTTCCACGCTCTGCGGCACGAGCCGGTCCAGCTCCACGGGCTCCCGCCGGGCCAGCGCGCCGCCTCGCTCGTCCAGCCGGGCCAGCGCCAGCAGGTCCTCCGCCAGGCGGGACAGGCGCATGGTGTCCTCCAGCACGCCTTCGGCGGTCTCCCTCCATTCCTGCCCCTCGGGGTGCCCCAGCGCCACCTCCAGTTGGAGCCGGATGCTCGCCAGCGGGCTGCGCAGCTCGTGCGCCGCGTCGGAGACCAGGGCCCGCTGCCGGTTGTCGGCCTTCTCCAGGCGGGCCAGCATGTCGTTGAGCGTGGTGGCCAGGCTGTGCACCTCGTCGCGCGCCTCGGGGACCGGCAGGCGGCGGGAGCGGGCGGTGTCGGTGATCTCGTCGGCCCCCCGGCGCAGCGCGGCGATCGGCCGCAGGGTCCTACCGATGATCAGCCAGCTGGCCCCGGCGAGCAGCACCAGCAGCAGCGGTGTGCCGACGAGCAGCACGTGACCGGCCGTGGCGATGCTGGTCTGCACCTCGCTGAAGGAGCGCGCGGCGATCACCGCCCGCCCCCCGTCGGCGCTGAGCACCCGGACGCGCAGCACGTGCGGGATGCCGTACGGCCTGCCGTCCACGAAACGCGCCTCGCCCCTGCGGATCGCGGTGGCCCGCTGCCGCGCGTCCAGCAGCGGCACCAGCCTGTCGGTGCCGGCGGTGGCGTGGGTGATCCGCCCCGTGGCGTCGACCACCTGCAGCAGGACACCGTCGGGGGAGCTCAGCTCGTCCGGCAGCCGGCCGGCGTCGGCGAGGGAGACCGTGCTCCTGGCCCGCTGGCGGATCGAGTCGTCGATCGTGGTCAGCAACGCCCTGCCGAGCACGCCGATCATCGCGTACGAGGAGACCGCCAGCGCCACCGCGAGCACCGCCGAGGCCGCCGCGGTCAACCGGAAACGCAGGCTCTTGCGCCGCCACCAGCCGATCGTGCGCCGCCTTCCCTGCGGAGCCGGGGGCGGGGGCGGGGACGAGCCGGGTGTCCGGTCCGGCGGTTTCCGGCCCGGGGACGAGCCGGGTGCCGGCTCCCGCCGCGGGGGCGTCCGGTCCCGCACCGGGTCAGCCGCCATCGCCGGCCAGCCGGTAGCCCGCTCCCCGCACCGTCTGCAGCGCGTTCCGGGAGAACGGCACGTCGATCTTGCGGCGCAGGTAGCCGACGTACACCTCGACCACGTTGGGGTCGGTGTCGAAGGTGTCCCAGACGTGCTCCAGGATCTCCGACTTGGAGACCACCTCGTCGGGGTGGCGGAGCAGGTACTCCAGCAGGGAGAACTCCCTCGGGGTCAGCTCCACCGGCGTCTGGCCCCTGCTCACCCGCCGCCGCGCCGGGTCGAGCGCCAGGTCTCCGGCCCGCAGCACGGCCGGTCGCCGGTTCGCGCCGCGCCGCAGCAGCGCCCGCAGTCTGGCCACCAGCACGACGTAGGAGAACGGTTTGGTCAGGTAGTCGTCCGCACCCAGGTCGAGCCCGTCGGCCATGTCGTACTCGCCGTCCTTGGCCGACAGCATCAGGATCGGCACCCAGTTCTCCTCGGCGCGCAACTGCTTGCACACGTTGTAGCCGGAGATCCTGGGCAGCATGATGTCCAGGACCACCACGTCGTACTCACCGTGGCGGGCCTGGTGCAGGCCGTCCTCCCCGTCGTGCGCGAGGTCGACGGCGAACCCCTCGGCCTGCAACCCGCGCTGGAGGGCCGCGGCCATCCGCCGTTCGTCCTCCACGACGAGAACTCGCATCCCCACCCCTTCCCCGTCGGCGATCTCGTTCCCGGCATTCTCGACCGGCCGGCCTGAGAGCCGGCTGAGAACCCTGTGAGCCCTCTCAGTCTGTCTCAGCTTCGGCACAGGAACGGTCACGCAGTCTGACGGTCGACAGTGATCGACGACATACCGTGGAGCAGTGAGATGTCACAGGAGAAGAGACGGGGCCGCATGGTGAGGTGGGCCGTGCCGGTCGCCGCGTTCGCGGTGGTCGCCGGGGCGGTCGGCGCGGGGCCGGTCATCGCCGCCGTCCAGGGGGACCCCGCGCTGCCGGAGCGCACCGCCGAGCAGTTGCTGGCCGACGCCGCCCGCGCCGCCCAGTCCGGGGTGAGGCCCATGTCGGGCACGGTCATGCAGACCGCATCCCTGGGCCTGCCGGGGCTTCCGGAGCTGCCGGGCGGCACGGGCGGCGCCTCGCCCGCCACGCTCCTGGCGGGCTCCCACGAGCTCAAGGTCTGGTACGGCGGGCAGGGCAGGATCCGCCTGGCGCTGCCCGGCCGGATGAGCGAGACCGACCTGATCGTCAACGGCGACCAGGTGTGGCTGTGGGAGAGCGGGGCCAACACGGCCACCCGGGTCAAGGTCGACGCGGGCGCCCACGCCGACGCCCACCCCGGGAGCCGCGGCGGGCCCGGACCCGAGGAGACCCTGCCGGCGACCACGCCGCAGCAACTGGCGCGGAAGGTGCTCCAGGCGGCCGAGGCCGACACCGTGGTCGGCGTGACCAACGCCGAGCGGGTCGCCGACCGCCCGGCATACCAGCTCACCCTCGCACCCAAGGACGCGTCGTCGCTGGTCAAGGAGGTCAGGCTGGCCCTCGACGGCGAGACCCTCGTCCCGCTGCGGGTCCAGGTCTACGCCAGGAGCGCGACCGAGCCCGCCTTCGAGGTCGGCTTCACCTCCGTCACGTTCTCCCCGCCCGCCGCCGGCAACTTCGCCTTCACCCCGCCCGCGGGCGCCAAGGTGGAGGAGAAGCCGCTCGCCGGTTTCTTCGAGGAGCGCGGGATCGGCCACGGTGACGGCGCGGGCCCCGGGCCGGCCGGGGCGGGACGGCCCGGGGACGGGGTCGAGGACGGAGATCTCAGGGACGGGTCCCGCAAGGGCGGCGTCAAGACCGTCGGCGACGGCTGGACCACGGTCGCGGTGCTCCCCGTCTCCGGACAGGACCTCAAGGGCGGTGCCCCGGAGAACGGCCGGCCGGCCGGCGAGGACGCCGGTGCGCTCGTCGAGAGCGTCCTGAAGTCCGCCAGGCAGGTCAGCGGCCCCTGGGGCAGCGGCAGGGTCATCCAGACCAAGCTGGTGTCGGCGTTGCTGACCGACGACGGCCGCCTGCTGGTCGGCGCGGTCACCCCGGAGAAGCTGACCGAGGCCGCCGGTCAGAAGTGAGCCGGACGCCGGGAGGGCCCGCGACGGTGCCCTCCCGGCCCTCCCGGACCGCCCCGCCTTCCCGCCCGCGCGGGCCCGCCCCCGGGGCCGGGACACCCCGCCCGGGGACGGAGGCGTCGATGAACATGATGAGCCGACGAGCAGTGGGAGAGACGTGCCGATCGCCCAGAACACCAGGACCGGTGAGGTCCCGGACGACGGACCGGGAGGGGGAGCCGTGCTGACCGCCGAGAGACCGATGACAGGCAGGACCGGCGCCGATGAGGACCTCTCGATCGTCACCGACGGCCTGACCAAACGATTCGCGGGCGGCCAGGTGGCCGTGGACGCCCTCGACCTGGCCGTGCCCGCCGGAGCCGTCTTCGGCTTCCTCGGCCCCAACGGCTCAGGCAAGACCACGACCATACGCATGCTGCTCGGCCTGGTCACGCCCACCTCGGGCACCTGCCGGGTGCTCGGCACGCCGATGCCCGGCGGGGCCGGCACCGTGCTGTCGAAGGTGGGAGCCCTGGTCGAGGGGCCCGCCTTCTACCCCTACCTGTCGGGTGAGGCGAACCTGCGCCGCTATGACGCGGCCGACCGGTCGGCTGACCCGCGCACCGCCTCGGCCAGGATCGGGCTCGCCCTGGAACGGGTGGGGCTGTCCGCTGCGGCCCGCAAGCGCTACCGGGCGTACTCACTGGGCATGCGCCAGCGGCTGGCCATCGCCGCGGCGCTGCTCGTCCCGAGGCAACTGCTGATCCTCGACGAGCCGACCAACGGCCTGGATCCGCAGGGCACCCGCGAGGTGCGGGCCCTGGTCAAGGAGATCGCCGCCGACGGGACGACCGTGTTCGTCTCCTCCCACCTGCTGGCCGAGGTGGAGCAGATGTGCTCACACGTCGCCGTCATGCGGGCCGGCCTGCTGGTCGCCCAGGGGCCCATCGCCGACCTCCGGGCCGCGGAGGCGGTCAGGATCCGGGTGGAGACCCCCGACACCGCCGAGGCCGTGGCGGTGCTCGCCGGCCTCGGCCTGCCGGAGATCCGCGTCGGTGACGGCGAGGTCGGCGCGGGCCTGGCCACCGAGGCCCCGGAAAGGATCTGCGCCGCCCTGGTCACCGGAGGCGTCGCCGTCCGCGGCCTGGCGGTGCAGCGGCCGAGCCTCGAGGACGTGTTCGTCGGGTTGACCGGGGAGGGCTTCGATGTCGACGGTTAGCGGAAGACAGACGCCGATGGTCGGCGGGAGAGAAGCCCTGTCCACCGGGAACAGCGTCGGGAACACCGCTGGGAACACCGTCGGGAACACCGTGCCCGCCGTCCGGGCATGGCTGCGGCTGCTCGGCTCGGAGGCGGGCCTGACCTTCCGGCGGCCCAGGAACGCCGCGATGCTGGGCCTCCTCGTGGTGATCCCGGTGCTGGTCGGCGTCGCGCTGCGGGTGTTCGGCAGCCCCGAGGAGAGCGGGCCCGGCAGGGGGACGGCGATCCTGCAGCAGGTCACCGGGAACGGGCTGTTCCTGACCTTCGCCGCGCTCTCGATCCTCGTGCAGTTGCTGCTGCCGGTCGTCGTCGCGGTGGTCGCGGGTGACTCCGTCGCCGGAGAGGCGGGCCTGGGCACCCTGCGTTACCTGCTCGCGGTGCCCGCGGGCCGGACCCGCCTGCTGGCCGTCAAATATGTCAACGCGGTCGTCTTCTGCCTGGCCGCCGTCACCGCGGTGGCGCTCTCCGGGCTCCTGACCGGCCTGGTGCTCTTCCCCGCGGGCCCGATCACCCTGCTGTCGGGCGTCACGGTTCCCTTCGCCGAGGGCGTGCTGCGCATCGGCGTCGTCGTCCTCTACGTCACCGCGGGGATGGCGGCTCTGGCGGCCGTCGCACTGGCCCTGTCGACGTTCACCGAGGTCTCCATCGGCGCCATCGCCTCGACCGTGGTCGTCGTCATCGTGGCGCAGGTCCTCGGTGCCATCCCGCAGCTCGCCGCGATCCAGCCCTACCTGCTCACCACCTGGTGGAGCCACTTCGACGGGGTTCTGCGTGCCCCGGTCGCCGTCGACGAGATGGCGGACGGCCTGCTGGTCTTCGGCGCCTACGTCGTCGTCTTCGGATCCGTCGCCTGGGCCCGGTTCACCGGCAAGGACATCACCTCCTGAGCCGCCGTCGCATTCGGGCCGCCGCGGCCCGCAAGCGCCTCTTCAGGTGTAATAGCAGGTCAGGGCGGGTAAGCGTGCTCTCGACCGTGACACGGGCCCGGGGGGAGAGCCATGAGCGAGCGACTCGGGGACGAGGGGGAGCGGCCCGTCGAGCGCGGGGGCGGCGAGGAGGCGAGCGGCACACCGCTGACGCCCGCCGAGGAGAAGAACTCACTGCGCCCCGCAGGCGTCACGCCCGGCGCCACTCCCAGCTCCGCTCCCGGCGTCACCCCCGGTTCCGTTGCCGGTGACGACCGGGGCGACGACACCGGGGCGGACGAGGTGAGCGACGAGGTCTACGAACGGACCAAGGAGCTCAACCCCGACGACTTCGAGTGACGGGACCCGCCCCGGACCGTCTCCGGCCACCACGGGTCCCGCCCGCGCCGCGGGCTCACCCGGTCGCGCTCACCCGTCTCCCTGGTTGAGACGCTCGCTCCTGCCCTGGAGCTCGTCGATCAGCTTGGACGCCTCGGCCTTGCTGAGCCCCTCCGGAACGTCACGCCCGGCCTCCCTGGCGAGTGTGCGCAGGTACGACTCCTGGGGTGCGGTCATCGGCTCGTCCCCCGTCGCCCACTCCTCGGGATCCTTCTCCACCGGTCCTCGGTCCATGATGCTCCCCTTTCGAACTTCCGTTCGCCCTACCCGGTGAATCCGCGCTGTATTCCTCCGCTGCCCGAGCGGGCGGGCGTCCACCCGGGCTTCCTGCGGAGGTGGTTCCCGGTCTGCCCGCCGGTGGCGCTCTTGGAGCGGGTCCGGCGGGCGGCGACGCCGTCGCGGGTGACCGTCGTGGTTCCGGCTCCGCGGCGGCACCCGCCCGCTTCGCGGTGCCCAGCGGGTCAGGAGGCGGAGGACCGGCCGCCGCGGCGCAGGCCGAACACGCCGAGCGCGGTCCCGACGAGCCCCACCGCCAGACCGGCGCCGCCCAGCAGGCGGGCGGTGCCGTCCGAGGCGTCCGCCGCGTTCGCGGCGGCGGGAACCGCGGAGACCGACGGGGCCGTGGTGGCGGGCGCCGTGGTGGTGGCCGCGCCGTGGCCCTCACCCGACGCCGTGGCGGGGGTGAGCCTGAGCACCGGGGCCGGGCGCTCGGGTTCCGAGCCGTCGGCCCTGGGCTCGTCGGCCCACTTGACGACCTCGCCGCCGCTGTAGGTCTGGGTGGCGGGGAAGACGAGGTGGTCGGTGTCGGTGGGCAGCATCCCCAGTGACACCTCGAACTCCTGGAACTGGCCGGGTTCGATCCTGCCTCCCGACCAGGTGATCTTCGTGACGGCCTCGGTGATCTCCCCGTACTCGGTCTTGACCGGCTTGGGGAGCTTGCCCTCGACCACCTTGATCTTCCAGCCCGGCACCGGTTTGACCGAGACGAAGGCCAGCGGGTGGTCCAGGGGGAGGGCGACCTCCAGTTTGGTGGTCGAGGCGTCGTCCCGCTCGTTCGGCACGCGGAAGGCGACCTTGGAGAAGCCTCCCTGCTCGGCGCTCGCGGGGTTGACGGTCACGTGCGCGAGGGCGGGCAGCGCGAGACCCACGGTGAGGGCTGCGGCACCGGCGGTGACAACCGCCAGACCGCGGCAGGCACGCGAAAACGACATGGGGTTCTCCACTTCGGTACGTCGGTACGTTGATACGTCGGGACGTCGTGAGGCCAGAATGCCGGGATATCGGCACGTCATCGGGCCGACAGGCCGGACGCCGAGATCTTCGGCCGGCGGATCGGAACGCCGGAGACAGATTGGGGTGCCGGAATGGGGCAGGACGTCAGAAACGGCCCAGGACGCCGGGAACGGGACAGGTCAGGCGGTGCGGAGTGGAGGGCCGCGCCGGCTGACGGAGTGCCGCAGGACCGTGCCCGCCGGAAGCGGCGCCGAGGCCGGGCGGAGCACGGACGGGGCGGGTGCGGACGGGGGCCGCGGCGGCGACAGCACCGCCAGCAGCCGGCGTCCCGCCGAACGGAGCAGCGACCACAGCGCGTCCTCGCCCCGTGACAGCCACCAGCCGGTGATCAGAGTCGCGGTGAGGTGCGCGGCGAGCATGCCCACGCTCTCGCCCAGCCCTTTGACGTGCGGGTGCGGGGCCAGGGACGTGCCCGCCGGATCGCCGAGCGCGAACAGTTCGTGCAGCAGCAACTGCAGGGCTGACAGGCCGGTGCTGATCGTCGCCGTGGAGCGCTCGCGTCCGGCGAGCAGCACGGCCGCCGCGGCCACCGCCGACCCGCCGATGGCCACCGCCCACGGCACCGGCCCGGAGCCTCCCGCGGCCGTGTGGCCGAGGACGGCGAGCGCCACGCAGACGGCCGAGAAGACGGCCGCCCGCACGAGGCGTAGCGGGAGGCGGGCACGCATGGTGGCCCCATGCTCTCACGCCCGCGCGGTGACCGCCGCTGTGCACTTCACACCACGGGGCGGTCGGCGGCTCGCGCTGTGGGACGGGCGGCGGTTCGCGCTGTGGGACGGGCGGCGGTTCGCGCTGTGGGGCGGGCGGTGGCTCGCGCTGTGGGACGGGCGCCGCCGGAGGGGTCAGGTGTAGAGCCGGAGCAGGTCGTCCTCGGTCTCGCGGCGCACGATCACCCTGGCCGAGCCGTCGCGGACGGCGATCACCGGCGGTCTGGTCACGTGGTTGTAGTTGCTCGCCATCGACCGCTGGTAGGCGCCGGAGGCCGGGACGGCCAGCAGGTCGCCGGGGCGTACGTCGGCGGGCAGCGGCAGGTCGCGGACGAGCACGTCGCCGCTCTCACAGTGCCTGCCCACCACGGTGGCCTCGCGCGGCGGGGCCTGCGAGGCGCGCGAGGCGACGACCGCGGTGTAGGCGGCGCCGTACATCGCGGGACGGGGGTTGTCGCTCATGCCGCCGTCGACGCTGACGTAGCGGCCGACACCGGGGATGTCCTTGACGGTGCCCACCTCGTAGAGGGCGACGGTCGTGGGCCCGGCGATCGAGCGGCCCGGCTCGACGGCGAGGCGTACGCGGGCGGGCACGGCCTCGCGCAGCGCCGCGACCACCTCGGCGGGGCTCGGCGGGACCGGGTCGCCGGGCCGGTGGACGATGCCCAGGCCGCCGCCGAGGTCGAGCTTGGGGATCGTCACGCCGTGCTCGCGCTCGGAGTCGAGCAGGAAGGCCGACATCCGGCGGGCGGCCAGCGCGAAGCCGCCGAGGTCGGTGATCTGCGAGCCGATGTGGGAGTGCAGGCCGGCCAGTTCCAGGGCGGGGGCGGCCAGCACCCGGCGTACCGCCTCGGCGGCCAGCCCGGCGTTGAGGGAGAACCCGAACTTGGAGTCGTCGCCGCCGGTGGCGATGAACTCGTGGGTGTGCGCCGACACCCCGGGGGTCACCCGGATCATCACGCGCTGCCGTATCCCGGCCTCTTCCGCCAGGGTGGTCAGCCGCTCGATCTCGGTGAAGGAGTCGACGACGACGCAGCCGACGCCCAGGGCGACGGCACGGCGCAGTTCGGCCGCGGACTTGTTGTTGCCGTGGAAGACCACCCGCGCGGGGTCCATCCCGCCGGCCACGGCCACCGCCAGCTCACCGCCGGTGCACACGTCCAGGCAGAGCCCGGCCGAATCGAGCCAGCGCACCACCTCCGGGCAGAGGAACGCCTTGCCGCCGTAGTGCACCTCCCCGTCGGGGAGCGCCTCCCGCCACAGTGCGCAACGGGCGAGGAACTCCTCCTCGTCGAGCACGTACACGGGGGTGCCGAACTCCGCGGCGAGCTCCCGCACGCCGATCCCGCCGAGACGCAGTTCCCCGCGTTCCCCGCCCGTCCATGCCGCGCTCCGTGGCCAGCCGTTCTCGATCACCAGGCTCATGGGGACGAAGGTAGGGCTTTGAGGGTTTTGTCCGGTCTGAGGATCGAGGTTTTCGATGCTCAGAGTCGCAAGCGTTCACCTGTGTTGGGGCCGTTACCTACCGCCGTCACGATGAGTTCACCCCCTCGCAAAACGGGAGACAACATGACAAAGAGGCTTCAATCGGTCATTGCTGCGGCGCTGGTCGTCTCCGCTTTCGCCGCCGGCTGCGGGCGCTCCTCCTCGGAGAACGACACGAGCGCGGGAGCCGCGGCGGCGGCCGGGAAGACCGCCAAGGACCTGGTGCCCGAAGCCGTGCGCAAGACGGGCGAGCTCCGGATGGCGACCTCGGAGGGCTACCCGCCGATGGAGATGTACAAGCCGGGCACCCAGGAGCTCACCGGCGTGGACCCCGACCTCGCCGCCGCCATCGCCGAGCGACTCGGCCTGAAGGTCAAGGTCACCAACGCCGCCTTCGACGGCCTGCTCCCCGGCCTGCAGGCCGGCCGCTGGGACGTGGTCATGTCCTCGATGAGCGACACCGAGGAGCGCCGCGCCGCCGTCGACTTCGTCGACTACTTCAACGCCGGCGGCGCCGTCATGGTCAAGAAGGGCAACCCCGAGGGCGTCAAGAACCTCGAGGACCTGTGCGGGCGCGCCGTCGTGCTGGCCAAGGGCAGCTCGAACCTCGCGATCGGGCAGCGCCAGGACGAGAAGTGCACCGAGAAGATGAAGATCCTCCAGAGCGAGGACGCCCCCACCGGCCTGCTGAGCATCGACTCCGGCCGCGCCGTCGCCACCATCGTCGACTCCCCGGTCGCCGCCATGTACGCCAAGGAGACCGGCAAGTACGACGTGCTGCCCGAGCAGTACGACGCCGGCCCCTGGGGCATCGCGATCGACCGGCGCAACACCGGGCTCCGCGACGCCGTGGCCAAGGCCATGCAGGAGCTGCTGGCCGACGGCGGCTACAAGGCGATCCTGGAGAAGTACGGCGTGAGCGCCAACGCGGTGTCCGAGGTCACGGTGAACACCAAGCCGTGGAAGTGACCAAGACCCCCGGGGCCGTCGAGGCCCCGGAACTGCCGATCGACGCGGTCCGGCCGCCCCGGCCGGGCCGGTGGGCCGCCGCGCTGCTCGCCGGGTTCGCCCTGGTCTGGCTGGCCTACACGATCATCGTCAACGAGAACCTGCACTGGGACGTCATCGTCGAGTACCTGGGCGACGGCAGGATCATGGGCGGCCTGTGGGTGACGATCCAGCTCACCGTGCTGTCGATGGCCATCGGCCTGGCCCTGGGGATCGTCACCGCGGTGATGCAGCTGTCCGACAGTCCCGTCCTGCGGGGGACCGCCGCGCTCTACACCTGGTTCTTCCGCGGCACCCCGCTGCTGGTCCAGCTCATCTTCTGGTTCAACATCGGGCTGGTGTTCCCCAGCTTCGGCATCGGCATCCCGTTCGACGGCCCCAAGCTCGTGGAGTGGCAGGCCAACGAGCTGATCACCCCGTTCACCGCCGCGCTGCTGGGCCTGGCCATCAACGAGGGCGCCTACATGGCGGAGATCGTCCGGGCCGGCATCCGTTCGGTCGACCCGGGCCAGCGCGAGGCGGCCGAGTCGCTCGGCATGTCGCACCGGCAGGTGCTCCGCAGGGTGGTGCTCCCCCAGGCCATGCGCGTGATCATCCCGCCCACCGGCAACCAGTTCATCTCCATGCTGAAGACCACCTCGATGGTCTCGGTCATCGCCGGGGCCGAGCTGCTGACCGTGGCGCAGCGCATCTATCTCGGCAACTTCGAGGTCATCGCGCTGCTGATCGTCGCGTCCGTCTGGTACATCGTGCTCACCACCATCGCGAGCGTCGCCCAGCACTTCATCGAGAAGCGGTTCGAGCGCGGCCACCACGCGCTGCCGGCCAGGGTCCGCCGCAACCTGCGGCCGTTCGGTGGGAGGGGCGTCCGATGACCGAGCCCATGGTGCGGATCCGCTCGGTCCGCAAGTGCTTCGGATCGGTCGAGGTGCTCAAGGGCATCAGCCTGGACGTGCCCGAAGGCGGCGTGGTCTGCGTCGTCGGCCCCTCCGGGTCGGGCAAGTCGACGCTGCTGCGCTGCGTCAACCGGCTGGAGACCATCGACTCGGGCCGCATCTGGGTCGACGGGGACCTCATCGGCTACGCCGAGCAGGGCGACCGGCTCCACCACCTCAGCCCGGCCCAGCTCTGCCGCCAGCGGCAGGACATCGGCATGGTCTTCCAGCGCTTCCACCTGTTCCCGCACCGCACCGCCCTGGAGAACGTCATGGAGGGCCCGGTCGTCGTCAAGGGCGTCCCGGCGGCCCGAGCCAGGAAACGGGCACTGGAACTGCTGGAGCGGGTGGGCCTCGCCGACCGCGCCGGCCACTACCCCGCCCAGCTCTCCGGAGGCCAGCAGCAACGCGTGGCGATCGCCCGCAGCCTGGCCATGGATCCCAAGCTGATGCTGTTCGACGAACCGACCAGCGCTCTCGACCCCGAACTCGTCCAGGAGGTGCTCGCGGTCATGCGGGACCTGGCCGCCAGCGGCATGACGATGATGGTGGTGACCCACGAGATGGGCTTCGCACGCGAGGTCGGCGACAACCTGGTCTTCATCGACGGAGGAGTGATCGTCGAGCAGGGCCACCCCCGCGAGGTGCTCGCCGCCCCCCGCCACGAGCGTTTCCGCGCCTTCCTGGGGCAGGTGCTGTGACCCGCTTCGACCTGCTGCTCCGCGGCGGCCTGGTGATCGACGGGACGGCGTCCCCGGACGCCGCCCGGCACGCCGACGTCGGAGTCCTGGCCGGGCGCCTGGCCCTGCTGCCCCCGGGAGAGCCCGCGCACTCCGCGCGGACCGAGGACGTCACCGGCCTCGTCGTCACCCCCGGCTTCATCGACGTGCACACCCACTCCGACGGGGTCGCCCTGATCGCCGGAGAACTCGGCCGCGACATGGTCCGGGCCGCCGTCCTGCAGGGCGTCACCACCGAGATCTGCGGCAACTGCGGCTCCAGCCTCTTCCCGGCGCGGCCGGAGCGGCTGGACGCGATGCGCGCCGAGGCCCGCGTCCACTTCGGCGGCGACGTCGGAGTCTACGAGGGCTTCGCCGGGTTCGCCGCCGCGCACGCCGCCGTGCCCCGGGCCAACCACCTGGCCTCGCTGGTCGGGCACGGTACGCTGCGCAGCGGGGTGATGGGCCCGGTCGACCGGCCGGCCACCCCCGCCGAGCTGGACGCCATGTGCGCGCTACTGGACCGGGCCCTCGCGGAGGGGGCCGCCGGGCTGTCGACCGGACTGATCTACACCCCCGGCACGTACGCGGGCACGGACGAGGTGGTCGCGCTCGCCGCCGTCGCCGCCCGGCACGGCAAACCGTACGTCACCCACCTGCGCGACGAGATGTCGCGCGTGGAGGAGGCGCTGGAGGAGGCCGTGGAGATCGCCCGGCGGAGCGGCGCCGCACTGCACGTCTCCCACCACAAGACCGCCGGCAGGCACGCCTGGGGACGCACCGAGCGCACCCTGCCCAGGATCGCCGCACTGCGCGCGGAGGGAATGGACCTCACCTGCGACGTCTACCCCTACACCGCGGGCAGCACCGTGCTGGCCGCGATGTTCCCCCCGTGGGCCGCCGACGGCGGGATCGCCGCGCTGACGGCGCGGCTGGCCGACCCCGGCGAGCGTGACCGGATGCGCAGGGCCATCGCCGAGGGCGTGCCCGGCTGGGAGAACACCGTCGGCAACGGCGGCTGGGACCGCATCTCGGTCGCCTGCGCGCCGCGCCACCCCGAGACGGAGGGGAGCACGATCGCCGAGCTGGCCGCCGCGCGCGGGCAGGACCCCCTCGACACGGCCGCCGACATGCTCCTCGCCGAACAGGGCGAGGTCACCATCATCAGCCACTCCATGGTCGAGGACGACGTGCGGCGGGTGCTGGCCGCGCCGTACTCGATGATCGCCTCCGACGGGGTGCCCAAACCGGGAGGCCGCCCCCACCCACGCTGGGCGGGGACGTTCGCGCGCGTGCTCGGCCACTACGTCCGGGAGCTGGGCCTGCTCGACCTGCCGACGGCGGTGCACAAGATGACCGGCATGGCCGCCGACAGGTTCGGGCTGACGGGCCGCGGCGTGCTCAGCGACGGCGCCCACGCCGACCTGGTCGTCCTCGACCCCGCCGCGGTCGCCGACGGCGCGACCTTCGCCGCCCCGCTCCTCCCGCCGGCGGGGATCCACTCGGTCGTCGTCGCGGGCGAGACCGTGGTCCGCGACGGTGCGGAGACGGGCGCCCGGCCGGGGACGGTGCTGCGCGCATGAGCGGACGGCACGGGACCACCGGGCACCGGGACGGTCGCGGTTCCCGGGGCCGGGAAGACCACATCAGGGAGGATGACACCGGGGAAGCCCACGCCGGGGACGAGCACGGCCAAGACGAGCGGGCCCGGAACGAGCGCGGCCGGGACGAACACGGGAACCGGGGCGGTCACGGAGGTCCGGACTGCCGGGGAGAGGGGGAAGAGCGCATGGGTTCCATCACGGTGGCCGTCTCGGTGCCGGGGATGATCTCCCGGGACGAGGACGCCGAGCTGGTCCTCGCCAGCACCGGCAAGCTGCTCCTGCTGGCCTCGGTCGCCAGGGGGATCGCCGCGGGGGAACTGGACCCCGCCGAGGTCGTCGAACTCCGCGACGACGACCGCTGCGGCGGTTCCGGGCTCCTCGGCGCCCTGTCCGGACTCCGTTGGACGATCCGGGACCTCGCCGTGCTGACCGCGTCGGTCAGCGACAACACCGCCACCAACGCGCTGCTGCGCCGGATCGGCCTGGACCGGGTGGCCGAGGACGCCGCCGGGCTGGGCCTCGTCCGGACGCGGATCCTCGACCGGATCCGTGACCGGCGGCTGCCGTCGCACCCGCCCGCCTTCGCCGTGGGTACGGCGGGCGAGCTCGCCCGGTTCGCCGCCGGGCTCGACGGGCGGCGGGAGTGGACCCGGATCCTGCTGGACTGGATGGCCCGCAACACCGACCGGGGCTTGGTCCCCGCCCTGTTGCCGCACGACCCCGAGGAACGTGAGGCGCCCAGGGCGGCCCCCGAGGGGAGGGTCTGGGTGGCGCACAAGACCGGCACCGACACCGGAGTGCGGGCCGACGTGGGCGTGATGATCGGCCCGGAGCGGCGGATCGGCTACGCCGTGCTGGCCAACGGGCCCGCCGGAAGCGAGCACGCGCTGGTGACGGCCGTCCGCCGGGCCGGCCTGGAGATCGGCCGCCTGACCGGCCTGCCCCCGGCCGCCCTCCCCTCGGGGGGCCTCCCCTCGGCCGGTCTTCCCCAGACCGGCCTTCCCCCGGCGGGCGGCCCCGGCACCCGCTGAGGCGTCCGGGCATGGACGGGCGCCCGGTTCAGCGCAGGGCGTTGCGTATCTGGGTCGAGGCGTCGCGCAGGTAGGCGATGAAGGAGCGCAGCGCCGGGTTGGGGTTGGTGGGCCGGACGGCCGCGCCGATCCTGCGGTAGAGCCGGGGCCCGTCCAGGCGGCACACCTGGATGCCCGAGGCCCCCTGCGCGCCGAGGCTGGGCACCAGGGCCACCCCCAGTCCGGCGCGTACCAGGCCGAGCGTCACCTCGTAGTGGTCGCTGCGGCAGCGGATCATCGGGTTGAACCCCTCCAGCGCGCTCGCCCGCTCCAGCACCGAGACCGGGGTGCCGGTGCCGTAGGTGGTGATCCACGGCTCGTCGGCCAGGTCGGCCAGGCGTACCCGCTGCCGCTGGCCCGCCGGGTGGCCCGGTGGTACGACCAGCAGATGTGGTTCGTCGAAGAGATGGGTGATCTCCACTCCCTCCGGCGGCTTCCACGGGTCGAGCGCGTGCTCGAAGACCACCAGCACGTCGAGCGCGCCGCGCTCCAGGTCGGGCAGCAGCTCGTGGGGCTGGCCGAGCACCAGGTCGAGTTCCACGGCGGGGTGCCGCGCGGTGAAGGTGGACAGCGCCAGCGGCAGCAGCCGGTAGCCCGCAGAGGCGAAGAACCCGATCCGCAGCTGACCGGCGTCCGCCCTGGCCTGCGCCAGCAGGTCCTTCTCCGCGGCCTCGATGATGTCGAGCACCTCCTGCGCGCGGGTCGCCAGCCGCCGCCCGGCACCGGTCAGCCGCAGGCTCTGCGCACCCCGCTCGACCAGGCCCACGCCGGCCTCCTCCTCCAGCTTGGAGAGCTGGTGGGACACGGCGGACGGCGAGAGCCGCAGAGTTCGCGCGGCTCCCGCGATGCTCCCCGTACGGAAGACCTCCAGGAGAACCCGGAGGCGGTGGCTGCTCAGCACGGTTAACAGTATCCGTCCGGACCGGGGCCGCCTCCCCGCCGGTCACGGCCGCGGGACGGGCCCCGGGGCGGGGCGTCGCGGGGGCGGCCGGGGTGGTGCACGGGCTGCCGGGACGGCGTTCGGCCGCCGGGCGGTGGCTCGCCGCCGTGACACTGTTTCCGCGCTCCTCATGCCGCATCGCCGGCGGTTGCCGCTGACGAAGACGAAGCCCGTTTCACGATCTTGACAGGCGACGTTCCGAGCGCGCAGTGTGGCGTCACCCGCTTGTCGGGGGACGTGGATCCGACGACCCTGGAGCCGGATTGATCACCGATGACGACCACCTCCACCACACCGACCGGGCTCAGGCCGGGATGACCGGCATCGGCGCCGCTCGCATCAGGCACGCCGTCCGCACGAAATGCGCCGTCCGCGCCGAACGTACTGGGCAGGCCGAACACGCCGTCCGCACCGAGCGCGCTGAGGATGCCGAGCACGTCGAGCGGATCGGAGCGCGCCGGTGAGCCGAGAGCCCTCCCAGCCGTCCGCCGCCTCCGCGGCAGCCGACCCGTTCGCGACCATCGACGTCGAGCGTCTGCGCTCCGGACACGGCGTCAAGTGGGGCTCGCTCGCCCCCGGCACCATCGGGGCCTGGGTCGCCGACATGGATTTCGGCATCCCGCCCGCGGTGCGCGAGAGCGTCATCCGGATGGCCGAACGCGAGGACTTCGGGTACCCGTACTGGCCCGGAGAGGACCCCGTGGTCGAGGCGTTCGAGGAACGGATGGCCGGGCGTCACGGGTGGCGGCCGGACCCCGGCCGGACGCGCGTGTTCGCCGACGTCCTGCAGATCCTCCAGGTGATGGTCGAGTACGCGACCGAACCGGGTGACGGTGTCGCGATCCACGTCCCCTCCTACCCGCCGTTCCTCGCGAGCATCGCCCGTTCCGGCCGGCGGATCGTGCCGCTGCCGATGGTCCGGCAGGAGGCGGGCTGGGGCTTCTCGGCCGACGGGCTCGCCGGGCGCCTGCGGGAGCAGGGCTGCCGCATGCTCGTGCTCGTCAACCCGCACAACCCGACCGGCCGTGTCCTCACTCGTGGCGAGCTCGTCTCCCTCGCCGAGGTCGCCGGGGAACTGGACCTGGTGGTGCTGGCCGACGAGATCCACGCCGACCTGGTGTTCGCCCCGCATCGGCACGTCCCCTTCGCCTCGCTGGGGCCGGCCACCGCCGCCCGGACGATCACCACGACCTCGGCGACCAAGGCGTTCAACATCGCTGGGCTCCGCTGCGCCGTCGCGCACATCGGGCCGGACCGGGTCCGGGACGCGCTGGCCCGGGCCCCGCTCGACTACTTCGGCACCCCCGGCATCCTCGGCCGGGTCGCCACCGTCGCCGCCTGGCGCCGGTCCGACGCCTGGCTGGAAGCCCTCTTGCGGACCTTGGAGGGCAACCGGCTCATGATCGAGGAGTGGGTGAGGGCCCTGCCGTGGGAGCCGCGCTACCACTCCCCGCAGGGGACCTACCTGAGCTGGCTCGACTTCACCGGCAGCCCGTACGGGACCGACGCACCCGCCGGACACCTCGAACGCCTGGCGAGGGTCAAGCTCACCGAGGGGGCCGACTTCTCCCAGGAGACCGCCGTCGACACCTCCGCGTTCGCCCGGCTCAACTTCGCGACCAGCCCGTCCAACCTCCGGGAGGTGCTGACCCGCATAGCGGAGGCGTCGCCCCCGGGATGACCGGAGCCGTGCCCGCCACGCGGGAGCGCCCGCCGGGACCGGAGGCCCGCGACGAGCGCTCACCGGCGGGATCAGCCGACCGCCGCGATGAGATCGTCAGCTCTGAAGTCGCCCCGGAGTTCGGGGGCCAGTCCCCTCCGGGCGGAGGCGAGGAACTCCGGCCTCGACAGCCTCCCCATCCCCTCGGGCAGCACGCCCAGCAGAGGCAGGCCCGAGACCACCGGGAGGTCGCTCAGGTTGCACCGCATGGCCAGATCCGGCTCCACCGGCCAGCTTCCGATGATCATCCCGAGGCAGGGGAGGTCGCGACGCCTGAGAGCCTCCGCCGTGAGGGCGGTGGCGTTGAGCGTTCCCAGGCCGGGGGCGGTGACCACGACCGCAGGCGCGCCGAGGGCCGCGATGAGGTCGGCGAGAGTGGTGCCGAAATCGTCGAACCAGGCGAGAACCCCGCCGGCGCCTTCGACGAGGACCAGGTCATGGGTGGCTTCGAGCCTCCTGACCTCGTTCACCATGTCGTCCAGCCGCGGCGCCGGGCGACCCGCCCGGCGCGCGGCGGTGTTGGGCGCCAGCGGCTCGGGAAGCCTGAGCAACTCCCGGTGGGCGACGTCGCCGACGAGACGCAGAACCTCGGCGACGTCGCCCGGCGCGTCGCCGTCCACCCCGGTCTGCACGGGCTTCAGCACGGCCACGCGGCGGCCGGCGGCGACCTCCAGCGCGGCGATGGCCGCCGTGGCCACCGTCTTCCCCACATCGGTGCCGGTCCCGGTCACCACCATGATTCCCATACCGTTCCCACCTGCTTCTCGAGTGCGATCAGGATGCGCGGGCAGCCGCCAGGATCGCCGAGCAGATCCTGGCCAGGTCTTCGTCGTCGGTGACGTAGGGGGGCATGGTGTAGATCATGTCGCGGAACGGCCGGATCCAGACCCCCTCACGCAGCGCCGCGCGGGTGGCGGCTTCCATGTCCACCCGGTGGTCGAGTTGCACGACGCCGATGGCTCCCAGGACCCGGACGTCGGCGACCCCGGGGAGGTCTCGCGCGGGTGACAGCCCCAGGGTCAACCCGGTCTCGATCCGCTTGACGTCCTGCTCCCATCCGCCGCGGAGGAGCAGGCCGAGGGAGGCGCAGGCGACGGCCGAGGCGAGCGGGTTGCCCATGAAGGTCGGGCCGTGGGCGAGGACAGGGAACTCCCCGCGGCCGATGCCGTCGGCGATCTCGTGGGTGCACAGGGCGGCCGCCATCGACATGTACCCGCCCGTCAGTCCTTTGCCGACGCACATGACGTCGGGATCGACCCCCGCGTGGTCGGCCGCGAAGAGCGCTCCCGTTCTGCCGAATCCGGTGGCGATCTCGTCGAAGACCAGCAGGACGTCGTTGGCGCGGCTCACCTCACGGAGAACCCGCAGGTATCCCGGGTCATGGAAACGCATGCCACCCGCACCCTGCACGACCGGCTCCACGATCACCGCCGCCAGCTCGCCGGCGTGCCTCTCGATCACTTCGGTCAGATGCCGGGCGTAGACGGGATCGACGCCCGCGTCGAACCCCGCGGGCGGCCGGTCGGCGAACACCTGGGGCGTCAGGACTCCCGTCCAGAGACTGTGCATGCCCCCCTCGGGATCGCAGACGCTCATCGGCATGAAGGTGTCGCCGTGGTACCCCCCGCGCCAGGTGGCCAGCTTCCGCTTCTCCGGACGGCCCAGGGACCGCCAGTACTGCAGGCACATCTTGACCGCGACCTCCACCGACACCGAGCCGGAGTCGCAGAGGAAGACGTGCCGGAGGGGAGCGGGTGTCATCTCCACCAGGGTGGTCGCGAGTCGTACGGCGGGCTCGTGCGTCAGGCCGCCGAACATGACATGGCTCATCCGGCCGAGCTGGTCGCGCACCGCCTCGTCGAGGACGGGGTGACGATATCCGTGAATGGCCGCCCACCACGAGGACATCCCGTCCACCACTTCACTGACGCCTTCGATCTCCTCGGCCAGTCTGAGTCGTACGCCCGAGGCGGATTCCACGACCAACGGCCGCTGCCGGCCCGGCATCGGCGCGTACGGGTGCCAGACATGGGCCAGGTCGAGGGCTGTCAGCTCGTCAGGGGACATGGTCAGGAGGCTACGGTACGACGCGGATATTTTAAATCCGCCCGATCCGAATTCAACTGGAAACAGCCGTCCGCGCCGCCGGTCAAGGAATGGGGAACTATATTCGATCCCTGGAGGACTTCCTGTTTCCGGCGGCATGGAGGGCTGACGCGGTGAATGACGTATTTCGGACAATCCAAAAATGTGCCTCAGAAGTGTTGCTCGTGGCACCCGAACAGGTGACGCCCGAGGCCGACCTCTTCGACGATCTGCACGCCACGAGCCTCATCCGGGTCGAGCTCCTCATGGCGCTGGAGGAGGCTTTCGACATCAAGGTGCCCGACGAGGAGGTCGCGGACGTGCGCACGATCGGAGACGTCCACAGGCTCGTCGTCAAGCTGTCGTGAACGCGGCGCGGAGGGTCGCCGTGACCGGTCTGGGCGTGGTGACGGCCGACGGCGACGGACATGAGGTCTTCTGGCGTTCCCTGTTCACCCCGCCGCCACCCGGTCACCGGACGATGGCGGACTGGGACCCGGCTCCGTGGCTGGGCCCGCGCGAAACGCGGGTGCTCGACCGGTTCACCCAGTTCGCGGTCGCGGCGGCGGATCTGGCGCTGCGCGACGCCGGGCGTCCGGTGTCCGATCCCACGCGCTCCGGGGTGCTGGTGGCCACCGCGCTGGCCGGAATGGCGACGGTCGAACGGCAGGCCGTCGCGCTGCGGGAACGCGGGGAGCGGCGGGTCTCCCCCCACTTCGTGCCGATGTTCATGCCGAACGCCGCACCCGCGGCCGTGTCCATGCGCAACGGCTGGCGCGGTCCCTGCGAGACGATACAGACCGCCTGCGCGGCCGCCACCCACGCGATCGGCCGGGCGGCGAAGCTGATCGCGAACGGCGAGTGCGATCTGATGCTCGCCGGAGGCACGGAGGCCGCGGCCACTCCGCTGGTCGTCGCCGGCTTCACCAACATGCGCGCGCTGTCGTCCACCCGGCGGCTGCGTCCCTTCGACGGGGAACGCGACGGCTTTGTCATCGCCGAGGGTGCCGCACTGCTGGTGCTCGAGGAACGGGACGCCGCCACAGCCAGGGGAGCGCGTATCTACGGCGAGGTCATGGGGCTCGGCAGCACGGCTGACGCGCATGACATCACGGCTCCCCGGTCCGACGGGGCGGGAGCGGCGGAATGCATGCGGCTCGCGCTGCGGGACGCCGGGGTCGAGCCGGCGGCGGTCCGCCAGATCAACGCCCACGGGACGGGGACGCTGCTCAACGACGCGGCGGAGGCCAGAGCCGTGTCCGCCGTCTTCGGGCCGGAGACCCCGCCGGTGACCTCCACCAAGGGAGCGACCGGTCACGCCTTCGGCGCCGGCGGCGCGCTCGAGGCGGTTGCGGTGCTCCTGTCGATGCGCCACCGCGTCATCCCGCCCACCATCGGCCTGGAGAAGGTCGACCCGGAGATGTCCCTGGACGTGGTCACGGGGAGCGGTCGCGCGTGGGCCCCCGGGCCTGCCCTGTCCAACTCCTTCGGTTTCGGCGGGCACAACGGTTGCCTGGTCCTGGGGCCCGGAGGAGAGCCGTGACCGGTGTGTTCGACTGGATCGACGTCAGCGCGCGCCGCCGTGACCGCGCGGGCCTGACCCGTCGCATGCTCGTACGGCCCGCCCGCTCGGCCCTCGTCGACCTGGCCGGCAACGACTATCTCGGCCTGGCCCGCCATCCGGAGGTGACCGGGGCCGCAGCCGAGGCCGCGCTGGTCTGGGGCAGCGGCGCGACGGCCGCCCGCCTGGTCAGCGGCACCACCGTGCTGCACCGGGAACTGGAGGAGGAACTGGCGGACTTCTGCGGGGCGGAAGCGGCTCTGGTGTTCTCCTCCGGATATCTCGCCAACCTGGGAATGATCACTGCGCTCAGCCGTCCGGGTACGCTCCTCGTCGTCGACGCGGGCAACCACGCCTCGCTCATCGACGGGTACAAGCTGGCGGGGGCACAGGTCCAGACCGTCGCTCACAACAGTCCCCAGGCGGTGGAGAAGGCGCTGGCGGACACCCGGTCGGCCCGTGTCCACGCGGTCACCGAGTCGGTCTTCTCGGTCGACGGCGACCTCGCGGACCTGCCGGCGACCCTGGAGGCGTGCCGCCGTCACAACGCCGCGCTCCTCGTCGACGACGCGCACGGCATCGGAGTCGTGGGGGAGAGGGGAGAAGGGGCCGTGGCGGCGGCGGGGCTGGCGGGCGCTCCCGACGTCGTGTGGACCCTCACCCTCTCCAAGGCGTTGGGGTCGCAGGGCGGGGCCGTCCTCGGCCCGCGCCGGGTGATCGACCATGTCATGAACACCGCGCGGAGCTTCCTCTTCGACACCGGTCTCGCGCCGGCCCCGGTGGCGGGAGCGCTGACCGCCCTGCGGGTACTACGCGACCGGCCGGATCTCCCCGCGCGCACGCGCCGGGTGGCCGCCGGACTGCACACCCGGCTGCGGGAGGCCGGGCTCACCGTCTCACCGCCGGAAGGCGCCGTGGTGTCCGTTCTGGCTCCGTCCGCCGAGGCGGCGGTGGCCTGGGCGGACGCGTGCCGGTCGCAGGGGGTGGCGGTGAGCTGCTTCCGCCCGCCCTCCGTGCCCGACCGGTTCTCCCGGCTCCGCCTGACCGCCAGAGCGGACCTGACGGACGCCGACGTCGAGCGCGCCGTCGAGGTGATCCTCGCCGCCCGACCCGCCGGAGGATGACGTGATGCCGACGATCCCCGAGACGCTCGCCGCTTCGGCCGCGGACAGAGGAGACGCCGTCGCGATCGTGGATCAGGACGGACGGTCGCTGACGTACGCCGACTGGGACGACCGGGCCTCGCGGATCGCGCGGGCCCTGTCAAGGGGGGTGCTCTCCGACGGCCCGGTGGCCATGTGGTTCGACGACCGCGACTGGATCGACGCGGCCGTCGGGCTCCTGGGGATCATGCGCGCGGGCGGTCTCGCCCTGCCCCTGTCCAGCCGGTTCCATCCGCACGAGGTCGCCGCCATCGTCGAGAAGTACTCCGTCGCGCGGCTCATCGTGGGTCCGGGGCTCTCCCTCCCCGGGCGTGACGCCGGTGCGCGGATCCTGGAGTTCGCGAAGGCGCTGGAGGGGCCGCCGGGGGAGACGTCGGGGGAGAGGCCGTCCACCGGCCCGCAACGAGGATGCCTGGTCTACACGTCAGGCACGACGGGCTGGCCGCGCGCCGTCCGGTGCGACCACGAGAACCTCGCCTACTTCCTCGACTGGCGGCCCGGGTTCGGCAGCGAGGGCATCATCCACTCCTTCCCCTTCGACACCGCGGCGGGCGTGCTCTTCACGATCTTCGCACTGACCAGGGGGCCGGTCATCAGGAGCGCGAGGCTCGACGCGGGGGGATTCCTGCGGTCCCTGAACGCCCACCGCCCGCGTGATCTGATGCTGGCGCCGTCGCAGATGCGCGCGCTCATACGCGACCTGCCGGAGCTGGCCGGGACGGAGGCCGCGAAGGCGGTGAGGAGCGTCGTCATGACCGCCGCCCCCACCGAGGCGGCCCTGGTGGAATCCGTGCGCGCCACGTTCGGGAACGCGGTCGTCATCAACTCGTACTCCTCCAGCGAGGCGGGCATCGCGGCGACCAACCTGCACTATCCGCCGGCGGGGTCGCCTCCGGCCGGGCCGGTTCACCGGCCCGAGGACCATCCCGGCATGATCTGCGTCGGGTACCCAAACGAGGACACCGAGGTGGAGGTCCGCGACGAGACGGGCGGACGATGCCCGCCGAACGTCGTCGGCGACGTCTACCTGCGAACCCCGCGCAGACCGCTGCGCGACTACTACGGCCCCGACGGCGCCGCGTCGGCGACGGTGTTCCGCGACGGCTGGGTCCGCATGGGCGACGTGGGTCTTCTCGACACCACGGGGGCCCTGCACCTGGCGGGGCGGTCGAGCGACCTCATCGACGTGGGCGGGCTCAACGTGTCCGCGTTGCAGATCGAGTCCGTGCTGAGAACCCATGAGGGCGTGGCCGACGTGGCCGTCTTCGGGGTCGCGGACGCGCGGTTCGGCGAGCGGATCGCGGCGGCGGTGGTCCCCCGGGGCATGGTCACCGGCAGGCAGCTCCACCGGTGGGTCGTGGACGGGCTGGGCGAGTTCAAAGCACCGGCCCACTACGCCTTCGTGCCGGAGATCCCGCTCAACTCGATGGGGAAGGTGCTCAAACGCACGCTCCGCGAGCGGTTCGAGGCCATCCTGGAGGCGTCCCCCGACCGGGTGGCCTCCGTGCCGGAGACCGTGTCCGGCGCTTGTGACGGCGCGGTGGCCGACCTCTGCGCTCAGGTCCTCGGCCTCGACCGGGTCGATCCCGGTGACGACTTCTTCACGCTGGGCGGCAACTCACTCACGGCGACCCGGCTCGTCCAGCGATTCCGTCACGCGTTCGGGGTCGACGTGCCGATGAAGGCGCTGTTCGAGTCACCCCGGGTGGCCGACGTGGCGGCGCTGCTGCGCTCCCTCCAGCGGGGTGGCACGGAACCGGCCGTGGTCGACCCGGTGACGGCCGATCCGGCGGCGGACGCGGCTCCGCTGGAAGGGCTCCTCGGCTTCGTCGCGCCGGAGGATCCCAGTGACCCGCGAGAGGTGCTGCTGACCGGCGGCACGGGTTTCCTCGGTGCGTTCCTGCTCGGGGAACTGCTGACCTCCACCCGAGCCGACGTCCGCTGTCTGGTGCGGGCGGAGGACGACGCCGGGGCATTCACGCGGTTGCGGGAGGCGCTGCGCAGGTACGGCCTGTGGCAGGACGGGTTCGAGCGCAGGATCGTCCCGGTACGC
Organism: Streptosporangium becharense; assembly: GCF_014204985.1. NCBI lineage: Bacteria > Bacillati > Actinomycetota > Actinomycetes > Streptosporangiales > Streptosporangiaceae > Streptosporangium > Streptosporangium becharense. Next base: position 6,895,727 of record NZ_JACHMP010000001.1, read on the forward strand.
GGAGATCTGGCCGACGCCGGGCTGGGACTGACCGAGGAGGACCGGGCCGACCTGGCCCGCCGCGTCGACGCGATCTATCACTGCGGCGCCGTCGTCAACGTCGTCCATCCGTACTCACGCCTCAGGGCGGCCAACGTCGACGGGACGAAAGAGATCATCCGGCTGGCGGACATGTCAGGACGCGCTCCGCTGCACTACGTGTCCACCATAGGGGTGTTCGAAGGGGCCGGGCGACCGGGCCGGCCGATAGGGGAACTGGACCCGCCGGGCCCTCCCTCCGCCATCCGGCAGGGATACGCCCAGAGCAAGTGGGTGGGCGAGCGCCTGGTCGCCCACGCGGCCGAGGCGGGGATCCCTGTCACGATCCATCGGCCCAGCCGGATCGTCGGCCACTCCGCGACCGGTGCCTGCCAGACGGACGACTATCTGTGGCGGGTGATGAAGGCGTGCGTCCAGCTCGGCAGCTGCCCGGCGGATCTGCGGTCACCGGTGGACCTGGTGCCCGTGGACTACGTGAGCGCGGCGATCGTCGCCCTGACGACGCGTCCGGGGGCGATCGGCCGGACCTTCCATCTGGTGGGTGCGGAACCCGTGGAGATGAACCGGCTGCTGGAGTACGTCCGTGACTTCGGCTACGACCTGGCCGGTGTCACCTCCGCGGAGTGGCTCGACGGCGTCCGGGCGGATCCGGGCAACGCCGCCTACCCGCTGCTCAGCGTCCTGCACCCGGGGGAGACCGGTGAGCTGGGAGCGGGTTCGCTCACGGGAGGACCCGGCGTGACGTTCACGGCGGACGCCACCCTCGCCGGTCTCGGTGGGACGCGGATCCGTCCGGTGAGGATCGACTCGAAGATCTTCGGTCGTTACCTGTCCTACTTCGTGGACATCGGTTTCCTTCCTCCCCCGGGAAAGGACGCCGGCCGGCAGGGGTGACGGCGGCGCGCCGATGTGCCCCGCCTCACCGTGAGGCGGGGTGTCCCGGGCCCCGCGGCGGTGGGTTTCCGGATCGCCGGATCGGACGGAGAGCCGATCACGTCGTGGTCACCACGACCCGGGCGGGGGACCGGAACGACAGCAGACCGCTGAGCATGGGCGGGGGGCCCGGCTCCGCCAGCCGGAGACCGGGCAGCCGGGCCGAGGTCATCCGGAGCATGATCTCGGCTTCCGTCCGGGCCAGTTCGGCACCCGGGCATCGATGGCGGCCGAGCCCGAAGGCCAGATGCTGGCGCTGGTTGACGCGGTGTGGGCAGATCTCCTCGGGAGACGGGAAGACGTCCGGGTCCGATCCGGTGCCGGAGAGCATGAGGAGCACCTTCGCCCCCGACGGCAGCTCGACGTCGCCGACACGGACGGGGCGGCCGGTGACACGGCGCCAGGTGGTGATCGGCGGGTCCCGCCGGATCACTTCCTCCACCCACGGCGCGATGAGCTGGGGTTCCCGGCGGAAAGACGCCCACCGTCCCTCTTCGGCCAGAGCCCGGTACAACATGGTGGCGAACATCTGCCCGGTGGTCACCTGCCCGGCGATGATCATGAAATAGCACAGGGCCACTTCCTCCGCCGTGTCGAGCGGCCTGTCACCGGGGCAGCGGTGAGCGCTGAGAGCGCGGAAGAAGCCGGACTCCTCCCGGTCGGAGCGCCGGACGAGCCCGGTCAGCCACCGGTAGAAGTCCGCCGCCTCCCGGGCGAGGCCCTCCTGCCGCTCGGGCCTCGGGTGCCCCCAGAACAGTTCGAGCGATGCCTGCGTCCACCGCGCCAGGGTGGCCGTGTCGACGTCCACCAGGCCGTCCAGATCGAGCATCTCGAACATGACCTGGTAGGGCACGTCACGCGCGTAACCGCCGACCAGCTCATGGCCGCCGGTGGCCGCGAGTTCCGTCTCGACACGCTCCAGATTCCGGGCGACGACGCGTTCGATCACCGGCCTGTTCGCCCGCACAGCCGACGTGCTGAACATCCGGGTGATCAGACCTCGTAGGCCGGAATGGCTTTCCGTGCCGTTGTTGGCCAGCGTCGGCGGAAGTCTGAAACCCGCGCGGGCGAGAACGCGCAGGGCCGGCGTCCCCAGGTCGACGAGAACGTCCAGCGCGTTGTCCGGCCGGAATGTGTCCGGATCCAGCAACGCCGCCTTCACGTCGGTGTAGCCGCTGAGCAGCCACAAGCCGGTGCGCGGGTCGTGGTGGACCGGGGCGTGCGCACGGAGGGCCGCCATTGTGGGGTAGGGATCGACGGCGAAGTCATGACCGAAGACGTCAAACTCTTCGAGGTACGCAGTCATTCTCCGATGTTATCGACGTGAGATGTCGTCGGCGGCGAAGAACGGGCCGCTTGGTCGGCCCTGATCGACGGAAGTCGCCTCTGGTGCGCTTGTGCGCGCTCCCCGGGGAGAAACGCCTCCGGCGCCGGAGGATTCATCCGGTATTCCTTCCCGCAGGGAAACGAGGATCGGCCTGATCCGTTCTGCGGGCCATGCGGAATCAGAGGCTCACCCGGAAAGTGGATTCGTGCACCCGTTCATCGGGGTGGAGAAATTCCGGTGAGGATTTTTCATTCTGGGGGGGCGACCGGAAAGGTCGGCTCCGATCGGTGTCGGCCGCCGTTCCCCTCTGAACTTCCCCGTGGCGGCGCGGGGCCGGGCGGATCCCGGGATAACTAATCCAGTGGATTGCCGTCCAGGCGGAGGTTCCGGCGCAGGGGGTGAAGCTCGATCGATTCCGGCAGGGCGGTCAGCCGGTTCTCCCGCAGGTCGAGGCTGCGGAGGCCGGTGAGTTCCGTCAGCCACTCGGGCAGGGTGGTCAGCAGGTTGTGGTTCAGATGGAGATAGGCGAGCTCGGCGAGGTTTCTCACCCACCCGGGCACGGCGGTCAGCCGGCTGGAGCTCAGGTCGAGGGAGGTGAGATCGCGGAGGTCGCCCAGCCATTCGGGCAGGGCGGCCAGCTCATTGCCGCCCAGTTGGAGGGTGTGGAGGCCGGTGAGGTCGCCGAGGGACCCGGGGAGGGCGGTCAGCCGGTTCTCCCCCAGGCGGAGGGTGCGGAGGTGGGTGAGGCCGCCCAGGGAGCCGGGCACGGCGGTCAGCCGGTTGGCGTCCAGATCGAGTTCGACGAGGTTCGTGAGGTCACCCAGCGACGCGGGCACGGTGACCAAGCGGTTCCGGCTCAGGCCGAGGTAGGTGAGGTCGCCGAGGTTTCCCAGGAGCTCGGGCAGGGTGGTCAGCCGGTTCTCTCTCAGGTCGAGACGACGGAGGCCGGTGAGCTCCGTCAGCCATTCGGGCAGGGTGGTCAGCCGGTTGCCGTACAGGTTGAGCTCGGTCAGCCCGTGGAGGTCGCCCAACCGCTCGGGCAGGGTGGCCAGTTCGTTGCTCCCCAGGTCGAGGTAGGTGAGATCGGTGAGGTCGCCGAAGGACTCGGGCAGGGCGGTCAGCTCGTTCTGGGACAGCTGGAGCCGGGCGAGGCTGCCGAGGCCGCCGAAGGACTCGGGCAGGGTGGTCAGCCGGTTCTGGCTCAGGTGGAGGTAGGTGAGGTCGCCGAGGTCTCCCAGGGATTCGGGCAGGGTGGTCAGCTGGTTGTGCCACAGAAGGAGCTCGGTGAGGTCGCGGAGGCCGCCGAGGGACTCGGGCAGGGTGGTCAGCCGGTTCTGGACCAGGTTGAGTCCGGTGAGGTCGCCGAGGTCGCCGAGCGATTCGGGCAGGGTGGTCAACCGGTTGTAGCTCGCGTCGAGTCCGGTGAGTCCGGTGAGGCTCCCCAACGACCGGGGGAGGGCGGTCAGCCGGTTGTAGCTGACATCGAGCGTGGTGAGGCCGGTGAGGTTCCCCACCCACCCGGGCAGTTCGGTCAGCCGGTTGGCGCTCAGGTCGAGTTTCGTGAGGCCGGTGAGGTCGCCGAGGGACTCGGGCAGGGCGGCCAGTTCGTTGCCACTCAGATCGAGCTCGGACAGGTGGATGAGGCCGTCGAGCGGATCGGGCAGCGTCTTCAGGCTGAGCCCGGACAGGTCGAGGCGGGTCGCCCCCTCTCGTACGCACCTGTCGATCCGCGCGGCGGCGGTCACCTGACCGCTCTCGGACTCCGCCATGTTCTTCCCCTCGTCGTCGCTTGCGGTTCCGGGCCCTCTGCGCTGTGCGGTCCTGGTACGCGTCTCCGGCGTCTTCTCGCACAGGGGGACCGATGGGGACGGTACTGACCGGCGCTGGGAAACGAGTTGTAGATCATTGGGACGGGCGGACACTCCGTTGTGATCCAGAAATCGGCATGCCACGTGGCGGAGGACCCGCCCCCGCTCGTCGCTCGTCGCCCGCCGGTTGCCGGGCACCGTCCCGGCCTGCCGGGGTGGCCGGTCACCCCTCTGCGGGCAGTGGCTGGACCCCGGTGTACAGGCGGGCGACGACGTCCTCGATGGAGTCCTCCTCGGGGGCGGTGGCGCGCAGTTCGTCGAGGGTGCCGTCGAAGGCGAGGCTGCCGTGGTCGATGAGCATGACCCGGCGGCAGAGTTTCTCGATGTCGCCGAGGTCGTGGGTGGTCAGCAGGACGGTGGTGCCGTGCTCGGCGTTGAGGCGGCGCAGGAAGTCGCGCATGGCGGCCTTGCTGACCACGTCCAGGCCGATGGTCGGCTCGTCCAGCACCAGGACGGCCGGGTCGTGCAGCAGGGCGGCGGTGACGTCGCCCCGCATGCGCTGACCGAGGCTGAGCTGGCGGACCGGGGTGGTCAGGAAGTCGGAGAGGCCGAGCAGGTCTGTCAGCTCGGCCAGCCGACGCCGGAAATCCTTTTGATCTACTTTGTACAGGTGTCGGACCAGTTCGAAACTGTCCCGCAGCGGGAGATCCCACCACAGGGTGGTGCGCTGGCCGAAGACCACCCCGATCCTGCGGGCCAACTCCACGCGGCGGTGTGTCGGGTCGAGCCCGGCCACCCGCAGGTTTCCCGAGGTCGGCGCCAGGATGCCGGTGATCATCTTGATGGTGGTCGACTTGCCCGCGCCGTTGGGGCCCAGGTAGCCGACGAACTCCCCGGCGTGCACGGTGAACGACAAGTCCCGTACGGCGTGCACGGTCTTCGCGGTCCTGCGACGGCCCACGGTGAAGGAGCGGCCGACCCGGTCGAGTTCGATCATTTTTCAGCTCCCCGTCGAGCGGTAGCGGCGGACACCCGTCCGCCAGGCGAGGGCGGCGACGGCGGCGATGGCGACCGCAGCCAGAGGTGAGGCGAACCTGAGCCAGTGGGGCAGGCCGAAAGGGTCCTCGCGATCCAGGACGAACAGCGCGGGCTGCCAGTTCACGAACGCCAGCGGCACCACGAAGGTCACGCCTCGGACGAGTTCGGCACCGTAGACGCTCAGCGGGTACTGCGTCAGAGCGCTGCCACCGTAGGTGAAGGCGTTGGCCACCTCGGGGGCGTCGGTGAGCAGGAACTGCAGGGCACCGCCGAGGGTGAAGATCGAGGTGAAGATGACGATCCCGCACAGGATCATCAACGGGATCATCCAGGCCCTGCTCCAGGGGACGTCGAGCTGGGGCAGGGCGATGGCGAGTACCACGATCGCCTGGGTGACGCGGCCCAGACGTTGCACGCCGAAGCGGTCGACGGCCATCTGGACGAACGCGCCGGCCGGGCGGATCAGCATGGTGTCGAACCCGCCGGTCCTGATCTGCTCACTGAGCCGCGTGACGTTGCCGAAGAGCATGTCGGAGACGGCGAAGGCCAGTTCCGTGGTGCCGTACAGGAACATCACCTCGGCCAGCCCGAACCCGGCGAGCGTCTCGGTGTGCTGGAAGATCAGCAGGATCGCCGTCACGTCCAGGACGTTCACCGCGAGGGAGCCCAGGATCATCATGGCGAACTGCGCGCGGTACTGCGCGGACGCCCGCAGCCACGTCCAGGCCAGCAGCAGGTAGGTCCTCACCACGGGCGACCGCCTCCGGTCCGTCGCGCGGCGGTCGTGTGGTCAGCCACCCTGGATCACGACCTTCCGGCGGGCGGCGCGGGTGGCCAGCGCACCCAGCAGCAGCAGCGCCGCCGCCCAGGCCGCTTGGAAGCCGAGCGCTTCGAGGCCGTCGCGCTTGCCGAGGTAGACGTCGGCGGGCACCTGGACCATCGCGGACCAGGGCAGGGCGTCGGCCAGGACGCCGAACCAGCCGGGGAAGAGGTTCAGCGGCAGGGTGATGCCGCTGAAGAAGAGTGTCAGGATCAGGGAGAGGGCCTGCACGCCCCGGTCGTCGATCACCCAGCAGGCCGACAGCGCCACCAGATAGCGCCAGCCGAAGCTGACGACCACCGCGAGGACGAAACTGGCCGCGAAGAACAGCCAGGCCGCGGGGGTCGGCGGGGTGACGATGCCGAACAGCGCGGCGCCGAGGGCCATCGGCGGCAGGCTGCGCAGCAGGAAGAGGTAGGCGGCCCGGCCAAGGTCGTCGGCCAGGCTCCACATCTGCAGGGACGCCGGGCGGACCAGGTCGACGGCGACGTCGCCGCTGCGGACGCGGCCGGACAGCTCCATGGTGCCGAAGACCTGCATGGGACCGATGCACGCCTGACTGAGGAAGCAGAAGGTCACGGCGTCGACGACGTCGTATCCGGCGAGGCCGGGGCGGGCCTGCCAGAGGGCGATCAGGATGTAGGCGCGCAGGATCCCGAAGACGGTGTTGGTGAACGCTCCGGCGAGGGCGGCGGCACGGTAGGAGGAATGCCGGCGGAAGCCGTACCGGGCGATACGCAGGTAGAGCGGGAAGAAGACTGCCTCCAGAGCCGGTCAGGACAACCCTCCTATATTCCTCGTGGTCCTCCGGCCGGGCAACGAGTTTTCCGGTCACCGGTTCCCGGCCGGTCCGGCCTGGTCGCTCCGGTCTGGTCGGGGTGGTCGGATCCGCTCCGGATCGCTCTGGTCCGGTCCGGGCTGCGGAAGGGGCGGGCGTGACTCCTGGTTTCCGGGGAAGCGGGGGCTGGAGTGTTCGGCCATGACGAAGGAGTGGATGGGGCGGTGAGGTACGTATCTGTCATTCTCCCGACACATCCCCTCGCCGATAGAAGGATGTTCTGCGGGGAATGCTCCCCGGTGGAGGTGCGCATGCACGACGAGCTCGACATCGACGTCTGTCCCGCCTACCCCTTCAGCTGGCAGGCGGCGGCCCTCAGCATGATCATGCACAGCACCTTCAAACCGATCTCCGGCCTGCTGCTCCGGACCGGTGCCGGGATCGCCGCGGCCTCCCGGATCGCCACACTGGCCGCGCGGGTCCCGCTTCCCCTGCCCGTCCACGTGACCGTGACGCCGGACGGTGACGGACCCTGCCCCAGTGAGTGGGTCCGCGCGGGGGAGGACCTCGACGAGGACAAGGTGCTGCTGTACTTCCACGGCGGCGCCTACTTCGCCTGCTCCCCGGCGACCCACCGGCCGATCACCTGGCGGCTGTCCGCCGCGGCCGGGCGGCCGGTGCTGGCCGTCGACTACCGTCAGGGCCCGGTGCACACGCTGGCCGAGTCGCTGCACGACGCGATCGCCGCCTACGAGGGCCTGTTGGAATGCGGCTACGACCCGGCCGACATCATCGTCGCCGGCGACTCCGCGGGCGGGCATCTCACCCTGGCGACTCTCCTGGCGCTCCGCGACCGCGGTGTGCCGCTGCCCGCCGCCGCGGTGTGCCTGTCGCCGTGGGCCGACCTCACCGGCACGCCTCGCCGGGTCAACCGCCTGCTGGACCCGATGATCCCGGCCGGTCGCGTCGACTGGCTCGCCCGCCGCTGGACGGCCGGGCTCGACCCCCACGACCCGCTGATCTCGCCGGTGCTCGGCGACTACACCGGCCTGCCGCCGCTGATGGTCGTCACCGGCTCCACCGAGGTCCTCCGGGACGAGGGCCGCCGGGTCGCCGAGCAGGCACGGTCCGCCGGGGTGCCGGTCACGTATGAGGAGTGGCCCCGGATGCCGCACGTCTTCGCGATCCTGGCGGACGTCGTCCCCGAGGCCCGCCGGGTCTACCCGCACATCGCCCGGTTCCTGGCCGCGGCGCAGAACCTGCCGGTCCGTGAGGTGCCGGCCCACGGGACGTCCGCCGCGGCGGCCGGGCAGGAAGCGGGTCTCGCGCGGCCGGGCTCCGCGGCGGCCTGAGCCGCCCCGCCCTCCCGGCTGGTTCCGCTTGCGCGGCTGTTCTTTTCCTCTCCGTCATCCCCGGTCGTCGTCCCCCTCCTGTGGCCGTCCCCTCCGCCCGGCTGCTTCCTCCACTCCGGTCGCAGCCGTCTCTGGGACCTCACCGGGTCCGTGTCGCATCACCCATGCCTTACCTGGAGGCATCATTCGCCTTACCCGCGATATCTCTTGGCGCAGGTGAGGGGTGAAATCCCCGCGAACCGGTCACAGTGTGCTTGCCGCGGCTCGCACACGAGAGGTCCGACGACATGGCGCCTGGGGGAACCGGTTCCGGGAACGGCATGCCGCCCGGGGTGCGACCGCTGACCGCGGGCGACCCGGCCGCCATCGGAGGCCGTCCGCTGCTCGGCCGCCTCGGTGCCGGCGGCATGGGTGTGGTCTACCTGGCCGGGCATCCGCGGGGCGGGGTGGCGGCGCTCAAGACGCTCCACCCGGAGCATCTCCACGACGCCGTGCTTCGTGCCCGTTTCGCGGAGGAGGTGGAGTTCTCCCGGCGGGTGGTCCCGTTCTGCACGGCCGCGGTGGTGGAGGACGGCGTCGACGGCGACCGCCCCTATCTCGTCTCGGAGTATGTTCCCGGGCCCGCGTTGTCGCGGGTGGTCGCCGCCTGGGGCCCGCTCCCCGCGGACCTGACCTACGGGGTCGCCCTCGGGATGGCCGCCGCACTGGTGGCGGTGCACGAGGCGGGGCTGGTCCACCGCGACCTCAAGCCGGGCAACGTGCTGCTGTCGGACACCGGTCCCCGGCTGATCGACCTCGGTATCGCCAGGGACGTCACCGGCGTGGACGCGCACACGCGGGCCGGTCAGGTGATGGGCAGTCCCGGCTGGGTCTCGCCGGAGCGCCTCACCGGCGGGCTCGCACTGCCCGCCTCGGACGTCTTCGCCTGGGGCTGCGTGGTCGCGTACGCGGCGACCGGCCGCCATCCGTTCGGCGGTGGCGGGCATGACGAGCTGAGCCGGAGGATCCTGCTGGAGCAGCCGTGCCTGGCCTCGGTGCCCGCGCCGCTGCGTCCGGCGGTCGAGGCGTCCGTGGCCAAGAACCCGGCCGACCGGCCCCGGGCCGCCGACCTGCTCGGCGCGCTGCTGGCCGTGGGCGGCGCGGGTGCCCCGCGGGACCGGCGTGAGGCGGTCGCCGGCGCGCTGGCGCGGATCTGGGTGCCGGTGCCGCATCCGCCGCGGCCCGGACGGCACCGGCTCGTGCCCGGCGGGCCTGCGTAGGTGGACGCAGGGGGCACGGGGGGCACGGACGGCCAGCCTTCGGCAATGAACGCCGTTTTTAACCGTTTCGCCAGGATTTTTTGGCGCATCGGTTGAGTGAGCGCCGCGAATCGACGCGGAGGGGGATATCGATGGGCGAGCCTGTGCCCGGGGCGGTGGAGCTGAGCGACGTCAGCGTCCGGGTGGTGGGCCGGACCCCGCTGGGCGATATCGACTGGCGGGTGGGGTACGGCGAGCACTGGGTGGTGCTCGGCCCGAACGGGGCCGGGAAGCCCGATGCTGGATTGTGACACTTCTGGGTCTCTGCCATGCGGGCACCCGCACATCTTTCCCCTGGCCTGCTCATCCCGTCTGCCGTCGTCCCGCCCGTAGGGGTGGCGGGTCGGTGCCAGGGCGCCGAAGTGGAGCGCCCTACCGGACGACCGACTTTGGTGCCCTGGTGCCGGTCTGCTACGGCTTGTTCCGGGACGACGGCAGACGGGATGAGCAGGCCCTACCTCAGCCACCATCAAACCTGCGCGCTGCACACTTTGCCCTACCCCGGAGCCGGAATGCCCCCGCCGGAGGCGTCTTCTCTAACCGAGTCTTCCCGCAGTAATGATCAAGACGGATGGTCACTCTTGCGTAGCGTTCATCTCGATCTCTATAAGAACAATTCGGCAATGCGCTGCGGTCGCCATTGCGTCAAGCATCAAACGAGATCGGACACTTGGCTGCGTCCGCGCGTCAGCGTTCGGGCTTGCATGCTTGGACGATCGCCGAGTGCAAGCCGCCGGTTGCGGCATGAGTGCGTGTGACCTGGTATTCGCCGACAGTGCTGACTACACCGTGATCATGCGGGCCGATCATTGACCGTGGAGCAAGTCACGTTCGCGCTCTCACGCTTGCCGTTCTGGTTCTTGAGCACCCATATTCCCTTTTCATTGAAGCGGATCCATGCCTCGCCATCGTTAAGTCCCCGTATCCAGCCGGCGGACACACCACCGAATATCCGCACCCCCTTGTCCTTTTCCAGGAACTTGATGTACCCCTTACCTTCGCCTGCCCCCTGGACCTGGTTGGTGATCACGCTGTTCACGTCGGCCTTGTCAGCAAACACGATTCCCCAGTCCTGTCCGGCCCCCTTGCGCACGTTCAGGCCTTCCTTGGGGAAGCTGATCCATCCGTCGTCGGTGCTTCTGCCTTGTACCCATTCGGTGTTGATGCCGTTGAGGTCGGCTTTGTCGGCGTGCACGGTTCCCCATGCTCCGCTTCCTTGGCGGATGTTCAGCCCGTCCTTGGGGAAGGTGATCTTTCCGTCGTCGGTGCTTCTGCCTTGTACCCATTCGGTGTTGATGCCGTTGAGGTCGGCTTTGTCGGCGTGCACGGTTCCCCATGCTCCGCTTCCTTGGCGGATGTTCAGCCCGTCCTTGGGGAAGGTGATCTTTCCGTCGTCGGTGCTTCTGCCCTGCACCCATTCGGTGTTCACACCATTGAGATCAGCCCTGTCGGCCGTCACAGCCCCCTGCCCGCCGGAGTCGTTGGAGATCTCCACCCCTGCGCCGGTGAAGGTGACGCGCCCCTTGTTCGCCGTCCCCTGGACCCAGGGGGTGTCGATGCCAGTCGTGGCGGTGAGTGTTTCCAGGACGGGATAGCGCACCTGAACGGTCGTGGTGAGGAAGTGCTGCTTCTGGGTGCTGGGGTCGGTGGCGACCAAGATGTAGGTGGTGGCCCGCTTCGGGGCGTCGGCCGGCGACCAGGTACGCGTGCCCGGGGTGATGGCCGCCTGCCCGCCGGGGAACCGGATCTCATAGGTGAAGTCGGCGGAGCCCTCCCAGCTCAGCGTGAGGTCTTCTCCGGCGTCCACCATCGCCTTGTCCGGGCGGAAGTCGCGCGGCGCGGGAATCTCCTTGGGAGCGGTCTTCACCAGCGCCACTGATGTGTAGCGGGTGTGCTCCCCGTCATCGTCTTCGGTCTTCTCCCTCACCGTCAGCACGGTCGGCCCGGCGGTGGATGCGACGGTGAAGTTCTCCAGCGTCAGCACCATGTAGTCGCCGAATCTGAAAGAGGCTGTGCCACCGGTCTGGGGAGTGACTTTAAAGACGTTGGTTCCCTGCTGCCGCTCGATATTCACTTCCCGGGTTCTCTCCTGGGCTCCCCACTGGTTCTCGGTGTACGTGCCCTTCATCTCCGGGATGTTCGGGGTGAGGTCGCCGGCGCCGTCGCCGACGGGTACCTTCACCTCGATCGTGGACCAGTCTGTCCTCCTTGCGGTGTTGGTGACGACCAGGTGCACCGTTCCTATGGACTTGGACTGCCTCCCGGCCGCTGACGCCTCCAGGGGCGCTGGGTCAGTGAGGATGGTGTAGGTCAGCGCGGTCACGGTCGCGACTCCTCCTTTGAGGACGGTGCAGGCTGTTGGCCTGCCAGTACGAGAGGACTGGGCCGGGGAAGGACAGGTGGCGACATGGGGGGACGCGTCCGGGCCCCGCCGCCTGCGGATGCGCCGCAGAAGATCACTCCTAGATCCAAACGCCAGTTTTGGAGCGTGACAAGAGCATTCAAGGAGGTGGTGGCAGCAGTGCAGATCAGAGGCTTTACGGATACCCTTATATTGCGTTTCAGTCGCTTTGAATATCTATAGGCCGGTTTGTGGGCGGTCCTTATTTCCGATTAAGGATGTGCCTAGTAAATGCTTAATTTGAGAGGCTTTGCGGAGCTTTCGGCCGTTGGTCGGGTACAAGTTATCCGGAACGGCGAAAGGGGTCATTGTTGATTTTGCAGGGTCCGATCCCTGTTTCTCATCATCTGGTGTTACCCCACGACTGCTATGTCGTGGGTGAAGTATCCCAAGTCCTCGATTTCGAGGCGAGTATCAAGGAAAGCCGGTTTCGGCTCGCGACAAGGCGACAGGCGAGTTGATGTGGGCGGTCCCCGTGATGGACGGTGACCCTTCCCTCGTAGCCGCCACGAAGTCGATCACCGTTAAGGTGATCTCTCCTGTTGAGACGAGCCGTTCGCCGGGCTCGACCTGCCCGCCCGGGAGGATCTGATCAGCGCGGTGGAGGGTCTCGCGGAGAGCCGCCCGGCGCTGACCAAGATCACCGTGACCCACCACCTGGAGGAGGTCCCGGCCATCACGACCCACGCTCTGCTGATGCGCGACGCGCGGATCCAGGCGGGCGGCCCGGTGGCGGAGATCCTCACCGCGGAGAACCTGTCGGAGTGCTTCGGGCGCCCGCTGCGCGTCGACCACCTCGACGGCCGCTGGTCCGCGCGGGCGCTGCGGGTCTGACGCCTCGACGGCCGCTGGTCCGCGCGGGCGCTGCGGGTCTGACGCCTCGACGGCCGCTGGTCCGCGCGGGCGCTGTGGGCCTGACGCCTCCGCGATGTCCGGCGGGGGCCGCCGAGCGCACCGGCCCGCGGGGAGAGCGTCCTCGTGGGCCGGGGCCGGTCCTTTCCGTGCCCGCGCCGGTGTCGATCCAGGTGGCTGGCCCGGTTGGACAGGTTCGCGGTCCTTTCCGTGCCCGCGCCGGGGTCAGTCCTTCTTGCGCTGGCGGATGAGCCCCATGAACCCGGGGCTGGGCTTGAACTTGGCGGTCCAGGTCTCGGCGATCTCCAGCGGCTCTCCGGTCTGCGGGTTCCGTCCGGTCCGGGCCGGCTTGTGCACGATCTCGAAGGAGCCGAAGCCGGGGATCGCGACCTTCTCCTCGGCCGCCACGGCCGTCTGGATGGTTCCCAGGATCGCGTCGAGAGCCGCGGCGGTCTGCCGCCGGGTGAGTCCAGCCTCGGCGGCGGCCTTCTCGACCAGCTCGCGCTTGTTCATCGAATTCCTCCAGGATGGAGACCCCGGGCCCGGGCCCGGGGAGAAGACGCGTAACGGCGACGCACCGTCCCTGGTACGGTACCGACTGCCTGACGGGGAGGATCAACGGCGTCGCGACCGGGGGAGGACCGTGCGGTGGCCCGCTCCGCCGGCCGTCTGTCCGGGCGCGCGGGTCTCATGATCTCTTCGCGGGGGCGGTGAGCCGGGTGAGCCACCGCCGGGTGTCGCAGGCGGCGGGGTGATCGGCGCCCTGCGCGTGGATCTGTGTCCGGAGGATCCGGTGAAGGCGTCGCCGCAGGCGGTGGCGTGCGACAGGGCCGGGCTCGGGGTGGGCCGTGAGGCGGGCCAGCGCGAGGTATTTCGCCGTCTCCAGGGTGTCGGGATGTCGGCGTCCCTGCAGCCGCCGCCGTTCGGTGAGCACCGGACGCAGAATTTCCAGGGCCTGTGCCCCGTCTCCGTCCAGGACGAGCATCTTGCCCAGGCTGTGCCTGGTGTCCAGGGTGTCGCCGTGGCTGAAGCCCAGCTCGCTCGACCGGTCCGCGATGACCTCGCGATATCCCTCCGCCGCTCGGTGCCTCCTGCCCAGTTCGCTCTGCACCCAGTGGCGTTTGCACTGGATGTGCCTGAGCAGGGACAGGTCGGGGTCGGGCAGGCGTGCGATGCGGGCTTCGAGGGCCCGCAGTCCCGCTTCGGCCTCCTCGTGCCGTCCCGCCTGCGCCGCGGCCCAGCACAGGAGTTGCAGGGTGGGGAAGGTGCGCGGGTCGTCGCGGCCGAAGAGGGCGGTCTCGTCCCGGTGCAGCTCACGCAGCAGCCCCTCGGCCTGCGGATGGCCGAGCTGGAGCCGCGCGTGGGCGTGTGAACGGCGTACGCCCAGCATGGCCGGATGATCGGAGGCCAGCCGCCCGGCCACCGGGTGTCGCCCGCCGGCGAGGGGGGCGGCGAGGGTCACGGCCAGTCGCTCGGCCCGGTCGTTGACGAGGGCCTCGCAGGCGATCGCGACGGCGGAGGCGAGGCGCGCCAGGGTGTCGTCGTCGAAGTCGTCCGCCGGAAGACGGCACAGCTCGCCCAGTCGCGCGGTCAGCGCGTCGAACTGTCTGCGGCGGCGCCGGGACAGCTGGCGGATGTCCTCGAACCCCCGCATGCCGACAGGATCGCAGGCGTACAGCTCCTGCGCGGTCCGTACGCCGCCCCGCCGCAGGAGCATGGACAACGCCCACCTGTTGGCGGCGACCAGCCGGGTGATCGGCCCCGCTCCGGTCTCCCCGCTGAGCTGGAACTCCAGGTCCGGCAGCCACTGCTTCTCGTAGACCTCAGCGTGCAACTCCTCCGGCAGCCGGCGGGCGGCGAGCCGCAGGATCGCGAAGGGCAGCCTTTCCAGGCGCGCCCGGATCTCCTCGCTGACCAGGTCCTGCAGGGCGGCGAGGACGAGCAGGCCGAGGAAGGCGACGACGACGCCGCCCGTCATCAGCACCTGGCTCATCGCAGCCCCTTCTCGGGACGCAGGGTACGCAGCCCGGGCGGCGGTCGCAGCCGCTCACTGAGCTTTGCGAGCTCCAGCCGGGCGACGCGCACACCCTCGGTGGTCAGCCGGTATCCGCGACGGGCCGGGCGGCCCGCCACCGCCGGGTCGATGTCCTCCTCCGTCACGGTCAGCCACCCGGCGCCCTGCAACCGGGCCAGCAGCGGATAGATCTTCCCGCTGGGGAAGCCGGTCTCCTTCATGAGGTCGTAGCCGTAGCGGTCCCTGCCGGGGTCGTCGAGGAAGGCCCCGAGGATCGTCGCCACCGCGAGGGTGATCTGTGGAGGCATGAGTAAAACTTTTACATAGGGAGGAGACGGGTGCAAGGGCTCGTCCGCCCCGGATTCCCCGATGCTCACCGCCCGCCCAGGGTCTCGGGTGGGGGTCTCGGGTGGGGGTCTCGGGTGGGGGTCTCGGGTGGGGGTCTCGGGTGGGGGTCTCGGGTGGGGGTCTCGGGTGGGCGCCCGCGGTCTTCGACCGGCGGGCGCCCCCCTCAGCGGTCGGGCTGGGCGGCCAGCCGTTCCGCCTCGGTGTGAAGGGCCTCGACGAGGATGAGCTCCAGGAGGAGATCGTCGTCGATGAGGCCGAACAGAACTTCCATCGGGCCTCCCGAGTACTCGGACGCCCCACCCGCCGCACGCGTTGACACGGGGTCGCGAACAAGCTGGATCCGTGATCGAACCTTGATCGTCTCTGGAGAGGGTGGGGTGCCGCCCCGGGCTGTTCCGCGGAGCGGGGGGCCGCCCGGGTCCTCCGTTCCTCCGCCGGCTCTCGACCCGGTTCTTCCGCCGGCTCTCGGCTTGGCTCTTCCGCCGGCCCTCGGCCCGGCCCGGTGCGCGGGCGCCGTCAGGCCGGGACCAGTTCGGCCAGGTCGACGTGTTCGCCCACCTCGCGCACGTCCGTGCAGTAGGCGACCAGGAAGCGCAGGCCGCCGACGCGGCGGGTGATCCGCAGGCACAGCAGGTCGGCCATCACGACCGCCTCGACCTCGATGCCCTCAGGGCCTCTCCAGATACCCATGAGCAGAGGCTACGAAGAGCCGGGTAAGAGCGGGGTAACTAAACGGGCATATCGTGATGCATGGTGAGTGTCCCCTGCTTTACCCCAGGTTTCCGGCTTTCCACCAGGCCCAGGATGATTAACCACGTCGCCACGGGTAACAGGACGCAGGGATTCCAGTCACCAGGGAGAAACGAACATGGCATTGCCCAAGCTCACCCCCGAACAGCGTCAGGCCGCTCTGGCGAAGGCCGCCGAGATCCGTACGGCCCGCGCCAAGCTCCTCTCCGAGGTCAAGGCCGGTGCGCTCAGCCTGGAGCAACTGCTCGACCGTGACGACGACGTCGCCAAGCGCATCAAGGTGTCGCAGGCCCTGCGGGCCCTGCCCGGGATCGGCACCGTCAAGGCCGCCCAGCTGATGGCGCAGGCGGACGTGGACGAGGCGCGCCGTCTGGGCGGGCTCGGCGCGCAGCAGCGTCGCAAGCTCATCGAGGCCGTCGGCAGCTGAGGCCCGGCGGACGGGCGAGGCCCCGCCTCATGGATCCGGGGGAGATCCACGTGGCGGGGCCTCTGGCGACGACCTGGCCGTCGAGCCCGTCCGGAGAAGCCGTCCCATGCCCTGGACGCCCTCCGGGCGAGCCCGGTCCGGAGAGTCAGTGAGCCTCTGCGAACTGCTCCTCCTCCGTCGACCCCTTCAGGGCCGTGGTGGAGGAGTCCGGCGCGACGGCCGTGCTGACCAGGTCGAAGTATCCGGTGCCGACCTCGCGCTGGTGGCGGGTGGCGGTGTAGCCGCGCGACTCGGCGGCGAACTCGGCCTCCTGCAGTTCCACGTAGGAGGTCATGCCGTCCTCGGCGTACCCCTTGGCCAGGTTGAACATCGAGTAGTTCAGCGAGTGGAAGCCCGCCAGGGTGATGAACTGGAACTTGTACCCCATGTGCCCGAGCTCGCGCTGGAACTTGGCGATGGTGGAGTCGTCCAGGTGCTTCTTCCAGTTGAACGAGGGCGAGCAGTTGTAGGCCAGCATCTGGTCGGGGTGCTCGGCCTTGACGGCCTCGGCGAACTCGCGGGCCACGTCCAGGTCCGGGGTCGAGGTCTCCATCCACAGCAGGTCGGAGTAGGGGGCGTAGGCGAGGCCGCGGGCGATGCAGGCGTCCACCCCGTTGCGCACCCGGTAGAAGCCCTCGGCGGTGCGCTCGCCGGTGGTGAACGCCCGGTCGCGGGGGTCGACGTCGGTGGTCAGGAGCGTCGCGGCCTGGGCGTCGGTCCGCGCGATGATCAGGGACGGCACGTCCAGCACGTCCGCCGCCAGGCGGGCGGCGTTCAGCGTCTTGATGTGCTGGCCGGTCGGGATCAGCACCTTGCCGCCCAGGTGGCCGCACTTCTTCTCTGAGGCGAGCTGGTCCTCCCAGTGCACTCCGGCGGCACCCGCGGCGATCATGCCCTTCATCAGCTCGAAGGCGTTCAGCACGCCGCCGAAGCCGGCCTCGGCGTCGGCCACGATGGGGGCGAGCCAGTGGGGTGCGTCCTCGTCCCCCTCCGACCAGGTGATCTGGTCGGCGCGCAGCAACGCGTTGTTGATGCGGCGCACCACGGCCGGGACCGAGTTGGCCGGGTAGAGGCTCTGGTCGGGGTAGGTCTGCCCGCCGAGGTTGGCGTCGGCGGCCACCTGCCAGCCGGACAGGTAGATCGCCTTCAGCCCCGCCTTGACCTGCTGCACCGCCTGGTTGCCGGTCAGCGCGCCGAGGGCGTGCACGTAGTCCTCGGTGTTCAGCAGGCCCCACAGCCGCTCGGCGCCGAGCCGGGCGAGAGTGTGCTCCTCCTGGACGGAGCCTCGCAGTCGAACCACGTCCTCAGCCGTGTAGGTCCGCTCGATGTCCTTCCAGCGGGGGTTGGTGTCCCACTCGCGCCGCAGCTCGTCTGCGGCTCCCTTGAGGCGATCATTCATTGTTCACTCCTTTTCGTCCCCTGGGTGCCTTGCTCCGAGTGTCCGCTCCGACGAAAGCGGCAAACAAGACCAATTTTCACGAAAGAATCAAGTTTTTTCTCTATCGGCGAATACTGTCCGGTATTCAACTGAGAAGAACTTCTGAGTTTTCGCTATGGACTAGACCAATCCGGAGGCGGTCCCTGGCGGAGGGGAGCGGACGGTGAAATTTCAGCAGAAATTTCGTCTAGCATCGTGGTATGGCATCGTTGGTCGGTGAAGAACCGCTGTCCTTGACGCAGGAGCTCGACCTCATCGCGTTCGGCCAGCGACTGAGGCATCTGCGCAAGCAACGCGGTCTGACGCTCTCCGACCTGGGTGAGCGGGTCGGCCGGGCGCCCAGCCAGCTCTCCCTGCTGGAGAACGGCAAGCGCGAGCCGAAACTGTCGCTGCTGAAGTCGCTGGCCGCCGCGCTCAACGTGCCGGTCGAGGAACTGCTGCGCCGCCAGGCCCCCAGCCGGCGGGCCCAGCTGGAGATGGCCCTGGAGGAGGCGCAGCGCGATCCGCTGTACGCCGGGCTCGGCCTGGCCAGGCTGAAGGTCTCCGCGCGCGTCCCCAACGACGTGCTGGAGCACATCCTGGGTCTCTACGGCGAGCTGCGCGCGCGCCAGGCCAAGGGGACCGCCACCCCCGAGGAGGCACGCGTCGCCAACGCCGAACTCCGCCGCAAGCAACGCGAGCAGGGCAACTACTTCGCCGAGATCGAACAGGCCGCGGCCAAGGCGCTCGCCGCGGTCGGCTACCGCGCCGGCGCGCTGTCGCAGAGCACCGTCCAGGCGCTGGTCAGCCACTTCGGCTACACCGTGCAGACGGTCCCGGACCTGCCGCGCACCGTCCGCTCCATCACCGACCTACGCAACCGGCGTATCTACGTCAAGCACGAGCAGGTCGGCATGCACACCCCGCGCACGATCCTGCTGCAGACGCTCGGCCACCTCGCCCTCGGTCACCACAAGCCCCGTGACTTCGCCGACTTCCTGCGCCAGCGCACCGAGGCCAACTACTTCGCCGCCGCCATCCTCGTGCCCGAGACCACCGCGGTGCCGTACCTGCGCGAGGCCAAACAGGACCGGGCGCTCAGCGTGGAGGACCTGCGCGACGTGTTCGCCGTCTCCTACGAGATGGCCGCGCACCGCTTCACCAACCTGGCGACCCACTTCCTTGACCTGACCTGCCACTTCGTCCGCAACGACGCCGGCGGC
This sequence comes from Streptosporangium becharense, assembly GCF_014204985.1. Lineage (NCBI taxonomy): Bacteria > Bacillati > Actinomycetota > Actinomycetes > Streptosporangiales > Streptosporangiaceae > Streptosporangium > Streptosporangium becharense. Next base: position 6,914,591 of record NZ_JACHMP010000001.1, read on the forward strand.
ATCATCTACAAGGCGTACGAGAACGACGGCATCGTCTTCCCCGCCGACGAGCAGGGGGCGATCGAGGGACAGCGCATGTGCCTGCAGTGGTCCGGGCGTCAGGTCTTCCTGTCGCCCGACCGGTTCTCCGTCTACTACCAGTACTCCGACTCGCCCACCGACACCTACTTCTGCGTCGCCCACGTCGACCCGTCGCGGGAACGCGACTTCGCCATCACGCTCGGCGTCCCGTACCGGGAGTCGCGCTGGTTCCGGGGACGCGAGACGACGAACCGCACCAGATCGGCCTGCCCGACCGGTGACTGCTGTCGCCGCCCACCCGTCGAGCTGGCCCAGCGCTGGGAGGGCTACGCCTGGCCGTCGGCCTGGGGAAACTCGCACGTCGTCGCCGCGCTGCCGCCCGGGTCCTTCCCCGGGGTGGACGAGGCCGACGTCTACTCGTTCCTGGAACGCCACTCCGGGAGCTGACCCGCCCGCCTCACCGGACCCCCTACTGCGCCGGACCCCGCCGCCGGACCCGCCCGCCTCACCGGCCCGGTGAACCGGCGGGCCCGCCCGCCTCACCGGGCCGGCGGACCCGCCGGGCCCGCAGTGGCACGGCCGGGTCCGGCGGCGGGAGGTCACACCGGCGGCACCGCCCGGCGCAGCGTCAGCCACGGATGGCCGTAGAAGCGGTACGCCTCCGCGGCGCCGTGCCCCTGCCCGCGCATCGAGCGCAGCACCTCGGCCGGGGGCTCACCGGCGAAGCAGCGCCGGTAGAACTCCTGCGCCAGGCCGCCGCCGTTCGGCCAGAGCGGGGCCACGACCCCGCAGGCACCCGCCAGCAGGAACGCGTGCGCGTCGCCCGGCTCCTCCAGGAAGACGAACGGGGCCCCCTTCAGGTCGTGCCCGAGCGCCTCGGCCGCCGACGCGCCGGCGGTGAAGTGGATCACGTCCGGCGCGTCGGCCAGCATGTCCAGCACGTCGCCGAGCGCGGGGGAGACCTGCGTCGCACCGTACTCGCCCACCAGCGGGTGCGGCTGCGACTCGCCGTACACCACCGCCATGCCGTCGGCCCGTGCCCAGGCGGGCGGCGGCAGCTCGGGACGCCTGCCGCCGACGGGCCAGCGGCCGGTCACCGTCTGGCAGTTCAGGTAGCGGGGCAGCGCCGGGTCGTAGGAGTGCTCCAGCACGGCCAGTTCCCAGGGGACGTGCGGTTCCTGGGAGAGGAACAGCACGCTCGGCCGGCGCGGGGCGACCCGGCCGGCCACCGCGTCCAGCAGCTCCCAGAACCCCGGCGGGATCCGCATGGCGACCCGCCGTCCGAGCTCCTCGGAGAGCTCGCCCGCGGCGGTCAGCCGCCGCCCGAACTCCGAGGCCCGCTCGCCCAGGTCGCAACTCTCCGGCCGGTCGGGGGTGACGAAGTGCGGCGACTGGTACGTCCACCACAACCGGCCCGGACGGTCACCGTGGACGATGACCGCCGTGACGTCCGGCGGTTCGCTCAGGGCGGCCGGGTTGATCCGGGTGCCGGAGACCGGTTCCGGGACCTCCTCCCCGCTCAGCTTGCCGGGCGAGCCGAGCACCGTGATCGCGCGCACCCCGTACCCGGCCACCTGGCCGCGTACGGTGTAGACCGCCTCGATCTGCCGGGCCGTCTCGGTCTCCTCGTGCGGCAGGGCGACCAGGCTGACCGCGGCCCGCGGGTACGGGTTCGCCTGGTCGGCCAGCAGGCGGACCCGCCAGCCCGCCGGCGCGTCGAAGCCCTCGGCCACGAGCTGGATGTCCAGCTCGACCGGCCCGCGCGGGACCGCCTCCTCCAGGCCCTCCCCGGGGCCGACGCCGACGACCATGTCGACCCCCCAGCCGCCGACCACCTCGCCGGGCGCCTCGATCAGCGGGGCCGCCTCCCACTCCGGCCCGTCGGCGGGCAAACGCACGGCGGGGAAGGTCCCGGTGGGGGCGTCGGCGCTCTCCTTGCGGCGCTTGCGGAAGGCCCCGGTGAGCCGGTCCAGCATGGAGGGGCCGCGTTCGGCGCCCGGCGCGCGGGACATGGCGGTGGCCGCCTCGTCCGGCGGCGGCCCGTACGCGCCGGGGGCCTGGGGCGGCGGGAGGTGGCCGGGCCCGGACGGCGGCGCGGTGGCTCCGGCGGCGGGCCACTCGGAGAGCGCGGACCCCGGGTGGGCCTGGGGGCCGGTTCCCGGCACGCCTCCCGGCACAGCCTCGGCGCCGGCCTCCGTACCGGTTTCCGGGGCGGGCCACTCTCCCGGGACGGGCCATTCGGGAGCCGTGCCGCCGGGAGCGGACTCCCGGGCGAATCCGTGGTCCCGGGACGCCGGAGCCTTGGCGTTGCGCGGCTCGGCGAGCATGGGGATCACCTGCTCGGCGGTCAGCCCGTGCTCCAGGCTGAGCAGGGTGGCGAGCCGGTCCCACGCGGGGCCGTACTCGGCGATGAGCATGACGAGCGAGTCGGCCAGCTGCGCGGCCGGCCGGTCGCCCGCCTCGGCCAGCAGCGGGTCGAGGCGACCGCGGAGCTCTCCCGCGGAACGGCCCATCAGGTCGTCCAGTTCGTCACGGACCGTGCGTGCCGCCCGCACCACGGCTACCGGGTTCATATCGTTTCCCCTCGTTCCGGTCTGGACTGATCCTCCCACTTGTGCGGCGGTGAACGGGAGCCGGTGCTCATGGAGAATCAGCGCCGCATAAGGTGATACCCCTAAGCGCCGAAGTGATGGGAAAGGTGAGCCGTGCTGCCTGAGGTCGAGGCATGGCTGCGCAGGCGCACCTCATCCGCCGGCGACTGGCCGGCGGCCGAACTGGCGGCGGCCAAGGGGGAGACGACCGTCAGTGTCGTCCTCCCCGCCCGCGACGAGCAGGAGACGGTCGGTGAGATCGTCACCGCGATCCGCCGGGAGCTCGTGGAGGCGGTGCCCCTGGTCGACGAGCTCGTGGTCGTCGACTCCCGGTCCGTCGACGACACCGCCGGGCGTGCCGCGCGGGCCGGTGCCCGGGTGGTCGCCCAGGACGAGATCCTGCCCGATCTCAAACCACTGGACGGCAAGGGGGAGGCGCTGTGGAAGTCCCTGGCCGCGACCTCCGGCGACCTGCTGGTCTTCGTCGACGCCGACCTGCGTGAGTTCGACGCGTCCTTCGTGACCGGGCTGCTCGGCCCGCTGCTCGCCGACCCCGGCGTGGCCTACGTCAAGGGCTGCTACGACCGGCCGTTGCAGGACCTGCAGGGCGGCGGCGGCCGGGTCACCGAGCTCGTCGCCCGGCCCCTGCTCAACCTGCACTGGCCGCAGCTCGCGGGCTTCGTCCAGCCCCTGGCCGGGGAGTACGCCGGACGCAGGTCCGTGCTGGAGCGGATCCCGTTCGTCACCGGGTACGGCGTGGAGATCGCCATGCTGGTCGACCTGCTCGACCTCGTCGGGCTCGACGCCCTCGCCCAGGTCGATCTGGGCCGCCGCGTGCACTCCCACCAGTCGACCGAGGCCCTCGGCGGGATGGCCGCCCAGATCCTGCAGGCGGCCTGGTCCCGGCTGGAGCGCCAGGGCAAGATGGTGGCCCTGCACACCCCTGTCGCGAGCCTGGCGCAGTTCCGTCGCGACGCCGCCGGCCACCGGGTGACCGTCCGCGACGTCGCCGTCGCCGAACGCCCCCCGATGGTCACCGTCCCCGGTTACCGGCCCGGGAGCTGACCGCCTCAGGATCCGGAGGTCGTACGCCGGCGCCTCCCCGCCCGCCCCCGGGGAGCGGTCGCCGGCCTCTGCTCAGCCGTTCGGCGGCGCCGTGCTGTCGCGGACCACCAGACGTGTGGGGACGAACTCGGTGCCGGGACGGGAGGTGCCGCCTTCGCGGATCTGCCGCAGGACGCCCTGGACGCAGCGTCGGCCGATCTCGGCGAAGTCCTGGTGGACGGTCGTCAGCGGCGGGATGAAGCAGGCGGCCTCGGGGATGTCGTCGAAACCGACGACGCTGATGTCGTCCGGGACCGCTCGCCCCCGCTCGGAGAAGGCACGGAGCAGACCGAGGGCCATCTGGTCGTTGGCGGCGAACACCGCGGTGCAGCCGGGTTCGTCGGCGAGGACCAGCCCGGCGGCGTGCCCCGACTCGGCGGACCAGTCGCCGTGCAGCGGCGGCGGGACCGGCCGCCCGGCCTCCCGCAGGACGCGGTGCCAGGCCTGGGCACGGCGCTGGCTGGCGAAGGACCCCTGCGGGCCGGTGACATGCCAGACGGTCCGGTGGCCGAGGTCGAGGAGGTGGGTGACGGCGAGGCGGGTGCCCTCCGCCTGGTCGGTGTCGACGACGCTGTAGCGGTCTCCGGCGTCGGAGTCGGCGACGACGACGTGGACGTCGGGGGGCAGCGTCACCGTGCCGGTGTCGAGGAGGTGGACCTCCATGATGACGATGACGGCGTCGACGGCCAGCTCGCCCATCCGGGTGAAGGCGCCCAGCATGTTGTCCTGGGTCGGGACGCCGATGGGGATCAGGGTGATCGCGTACCCTTCGGCGGCGGCGTAGGTGGCGATCGCCTCCACGGTACGGCTGTTGCCGGTCGAGGCCAGGCCGAAGAGGATCACGCCGATCGTGTTGAACTGCCCGTACCGCAGGGCCCGGGCCGCGCTGTTGGGCCGGTAGCCCAGCTCCCGCATGGCCGCGAGCACCTGCTCACGGGTCGTGCCGATCACGCCGGGATACCCGTTGGCGACCCTGGAGACCGTCTGGGAGGAGACGCCCGCGAGCCTGGCCACATCCGCCATGGACACCCGCTGTTTGCGGCGTCCGCCCGGGATGCCGGAGCCGCCGCGCTGCGCGCCGCCCACCGGCACCGGGATCTGCCGGGCCGGGTCGTCCAGGTCCATCGCCGTGTCACTCCCACCTGATCGCTTCCCCATCCGTGGTGCATCCTCTGTGGGATCCGCCGAGGGGTCAAGGAGGGGGGCCCTTGACCTCCGGTGTGACGGGTGCCACCATACCGCAACGGAAGTTTACGTAAACATTTCCTTCGTGTTTCGTGGCACCACCCCATCCGGCGTCTGACCAGGAATTCCGCCCGATGATGATGTTTACGTAAACAAGGGTCGTCGCTAGCATGCGGCTGAGAGGAGCGAGCCGGTGGTCTCGGTAGGTCATACACATGCTCAGGCCCTGGGAAGGCCACCGACCTCCAAGCGCCGCTCGTGGATCGGCTGGCAGTTCGTCGGGCCGTTCATGGCGGTGTTCGCGCTCATCTTCCTGGCCCCGATCGGCTACTCGATCTACCTGAGCCTGTTCCGGACCCAGCTGATCGGCGGGACGGCCTTCGTCGGCGCCGACAACTACCTGAAGGTCCTGCAGGACCCCCAGTTCTGGTCGTCGTTCGGCCGGGTGGCGATCTTCCTGGTCGTCCAGGTGCCGGTCATGCTGTTCCTGGCGCTGCTGCTCGCGCTCGCGATCGACAGCGGACGGCTGTACGGGACGGCGTTCTTCCGGATCTCGGTGTTCCTGCCCTACGCGGTGCCCGCGGTCGTCGCGACGCTGATGTGGGGCTTCATGTACGGCACCCAGTTCGGCCTCGTCGGGAACATCAACGAGGCGTTCGGCCTCTCGCTGCCCGACCCGCTGTCACCCGATCTGATCCTCGCCTCCATCGGCAACATCGTCACCTGGGAGTTCGTGGGATACAACATGCTGATCCTCTACTCGGCGCTGCGGGTGGTGAACCCCTCGCTGTACGAGGCCGCCGAGATCGACGGGGCCGGGCAGCTGCGGATCATCTGGTCGGTCAAGATCCCCGCGCTGCGCGGGGCACTGGTGATCGCGACGATCTTCTCCATCATCGGCAGCTTCCAGCTGTTCAACGAGCCCAGCATCCTCAAGACGCTGGACCCGAACCTGGTGACCACCTACTTCACGCCGAACCTCTACGCCTACTCGCTGTCCTTCTCCGGGCAGCAGTTCAACTACTCCGCGACCGTCGCCATCGTCATGGGCGTCATCACAATGATCATCGCTTACGTGGTCCAGCTGCGCGGCATGCGGAAGGCGGTCTGAGCCATGGCCACGACAACGCACATCGCCGACCGGACGCCCGGCCCGAAGCGCGCGCCGGCCTCCTCACACGGCCCGCTGGTGATCAGGCGCCGCCGGTCGGCGCGCGGCCGGCGCAGCGCGACGCTGACCGTCCTGACCGGGCTCGTGCTGGTGTACACACTGCTTCCCCTGGTGTGGCTGGCGATCAACGCGACCAAGACCCAGGAAGGGCTGCTGGACTCCTTCGGCCTGTGGTTCGCCGACGACTTCGCCCTGTTCGACAACATCGGCGCGACCTTCGCCTACAACGACGGGATCTTCGCCCGCTGGCTGCTGAACACCCTGCTGTACGTGATCGCCGGCGCGGGCGGCGCGACCATGCTGGCGACGCTCGGCGGTTACGGGCTGGCGAAGTTCGACTTCCCCGGCAAGAAGGCGGTGTTCGCCGTCGTGATCGGCGCGGTGGCGGTGCCCGGCACCGCGCTGGCCGTCCCCACCTTCCTGATGTTCTCCAACCTGGGCCTGACCGACACCCCGTGGGCGGTCATCATCCCGACGCTGGTCTCCCCGTTCGGCCTCTACCTGATGTGGACCTTCGCCACCGACGCCGTTCCCAGGGAGATCCTGGAGGCGGCGCGCGTGGACGGAGCGGGTGAGTTCCGGACGTTCTTCGGGATCAGCCTGCCGTTGCTGGCACCCGGCATCGTCACGGTCCTGCTGTTCAACGTGGTCGGCACCTGGAACAACTACTTCCTGCCGCTGATCATGCTGAAGGACCCCGACTGGTACCCGCTCACCATCGGCCTCAAGGCCTGGAACCAGCAGGCCGCCACCACGGGAGGCGAGGCCGTGTTCAACCTCGTGATCACCGGATCACTGCTCACCATCGTCCCGCTGATCGCGGCGTTCCTGCTGCTCCAGCGGTACTGGCAGTCGGGCCTGGCCGCCGGAAGCGTCAAGGAGTGACAGTGACCGGCGCCCCGACGCGACGCGTCGCATCCCCCTCAAGGAACCGAGAAAGGCACCACCCATGGCGATAACCCGTCGTCACGCCCTCGTGCTGGGCGCGGCCCTGACCATGTCGTTCACCGCCGCGTGCGGCTCCTCCTCCGGCGGCGCCGGCGACTCCGGCGCCGCCAAGCCGGCGACGACCGTGTCCGACGCCGACCTCCAGAACGCGCTGAACACCGGCGGCACCATCAAGGTCTGGGCCTGGGAGCCGACCCTCAAGCAGGTCGTCGCCGACTTCCAGGCCAAGTACCCGAAGGTCAAGGTCGACCTCGTCAACGCCGGCAGCGGCAACGACCAGTACACCGCCCTGCAGAACGCCATCAAGGCCGGGTCCGGGGTGCCGGACGTCGCCCAGGTGGAGTACTTCGCCCTGCCGCAGTTCGCCCTCGGCAAGTCGCTCGCCGACCTGAACGCCTTCGGCGCCGACAAGCTGGCGTCGACCTTCACGCCCGGCCCGTGGAACTCCGTCCACACCGGCGAGGGCATCTACGGCCTGCCCATGGACTCCGGCCCGATGGCCCTGTTCTACAACAAGGAGGTCTTCGACAAGCACGACATCGCGGTCCCGACCACCTGGGACGAGTACGTCGCCGCCGCCGAGAAGCTCCACAAGGCCGACCCGAAGGCCTACATCACCAGCGACACCGGCGACGCGGGCTTCACCACCAGCATGATCTGGCAGGCGGGCGGCAAGCCCTACACCGTCAACGGCACCACCGTCGGCGTCGACTTCACCGACCCCGGCGTGCAGAAGTTCACCGCGACCTGGCAGAAGCTCATCGACGGCAAGCTGCTGTCGCCGGTCACCGGCTGGACCGACGCCTGGTACAAGGGCCTGGGCGACGGCACCATCGCGACCCTGGTCGTCGGCGCGTGGATGCCCGCCAACCTCGAATCCGGGGTCAAGGCCGCGTCGGGCAAGTGGCGGGTCGCCCCCATGCCGCAGTGGGAGGCCGGCGGCAAGGCCACCGCCGAGAACGGCGGCAGCTCCCTGGCGATCCCCGAGGCCGGCACCAACAAGAACCTCGCCTACGCCTTCATCAAGTACGCCAACGTCGAGCAGGGCGTGCAGACCCGCATCGACGGCGGCGCCTTCCCCGCCACCACCGCCCACCTGAAGGACCCGGCGTTCCTGAACAAGGAGTTCCCGTACTTCGACGGCCAGAAGGCCAACGAGGTGCTCGCCGCCTCCGCCGGCCAGGTCGTCGGCGGCTGGTCCTACCTGCCCTTCCAGGTCTACGCCAACAGCATCTTCAACGACACCGTCGGCAAGGCGTACACCTCCGCGACCCCCCTCCAGGACGCGCTGAAGGCCTGGCAGGACGCCTCCGTCAAGTACGGCCAGGAGCAGGGCTTCACCATCCAGCAGTAGCGGCCCGGCACGCGCCGCCGCCGCGCGCGGGGAGCGCGGCGGCGGGACGCTCCGGCCGGCGGCGGCCCGTCACCCGGACGGGACGGCCGCCGCCGCCGCGGCGCGCGGGCACCGCCCCTCCGCGCCGCGTGGGCGTCGCCTTCCCGCGCCGCGGCCAGGGGCGTCCGGTCCCGGCGTCGTGGGGCCGGCCCCCGCGGAAGGCGTCCGGCACGTCGTTCCGACCATCACCCGCACGCCGGCCTCCCGGCGTGTTCACGTAACCATCACCATGTTGAGGGCAGGAGTCGTTGTGGAAGCTGATCACGGTCGCCGGTGGCTGCGCTGGCCGTCGGACCCCGCACGGGCGAGGCTGGCGTTCGGTGCCGACTACAACCCCGAACAGTGGCCCCGCGAGGTCTGGGATGAGGACATGCGCGGGATGCGGGCGGCCGGAGTGAACATCGTCTCTTTGGCGATCTTCTCGTGGGCACGGATCCAGCCCGGCGAGGACGTCTGGGATTTCGACTGGCTCGACGACGCGATGGACCTGCTGCACGCCAACGGCATCGCGGTCGACCTGGCCACCGCGACGGCCTCGCCACCGCCGTGGCTGACGGCCAAGCACCCGGAGATCCTCCCCGTCGACCAGCACGGCCGCACGCTGTGGCCCGGCGCGCGGCAGCACTGGCGGCCGACCTCGCCGGTGTTCCGTGAGCACGCGCTGCGCCTTGTCCGGGCACTGGCCGAGCGCTACGCCCACCACCCCGCCCTCACCGCCTGGCACGTCTCCAACGAACTCGGCTGCCACAACGTCTACGACTTCTCCGACGACGCCGCGGCCGCCTTCCGCCGGTGGCTGCGGTCCCGGTACGGCACCCTGGAGCAGCTGAACCGCGCCTGGGCGACCACGTTCTGGTCGCAGCACTACAGCGACTGGGCTCAGATCCTGCCGCCGCGCCTGGCGGCCTCCTACCCCAACCCGACCCAGCAACTGGACTTCAAGCGGTTCTCCTCCGACGCGCTCAAGGACTACCTGCGGGCCGAGCGGGACATCCTTCGCGAGCTGACGCCCGACGTCCCCGTCACCACCAACTTCATGGTCATGGGCGAGACCAAGGGCATGAACTACGCCGACTGGGCCGCCGAGGTCGACTTCGTCTCCAACGACCACTACCTGCTGACCGGTCCCCAGGCGCAGGACGAGCTGTCGTTCTCGGCGAACCTCACCGGTTCCCTGGCCGGAGGCCGGCCCTGGTACCTGATGGAGCACTCCACCAGCGCCGTCAACTGGCAGCCGATCAACCTGGCCAAGAAGCCCGGCGGCATGGTCCGCGACTCCCTCACCCACGTCGCCTACGGCGCGGACGCGGTCTGTTTCTTCCAGTGGCGGCAGTCCGCGGGCGGGGCCGAGAAGTACCACTCGGCGATGGTCCCGCACGCGGGCGAGGACAGCGAGGTGTTCCGGTCGGTGGCCGACCTGGGTGCCACCCTGGCCGCGCTGGCGCCGATCGCGGGCACCCGGCGGCTCCGCGCCTCCGCCGCGATCGTGTTCGACTGGGAGTCGTGGTGGGCCAGCGAACTGGACTCCCAGCCCACCTCCCACCTGCGCTACCGGCAGGAGGCCCTCGACTGGTACTCGGCCTTCCTGGCCGCGGGCGTCCGCGTCGACGTCATCGACAAGACCGATGACTTCACCGGCTACGACCTGCTCGTGGCGCCGATCCTGCACGTCGTGCCCGACGCGCTCGCCCGGCGGCTGGAGGACTACGTCGCCTCCGGGGGCCACCTCGTCACCACCTACTTCTCGGGGGTCGTCGACGAGAACGACCACGTGCTGCTCGGCGGCTACCCGGGAGCCCTGCGCGACCTGCTCGGCATCCGCATCCAGGAGTTCGGCCCCCTGCTGGACGGCGACACCGTCGACCTGGACCTCGGTGTCACCGGCACCCTGTGGACCGACCGGATCGACCTGACCGACCCCGCGACCGAGGTTCTGGCCACCTACAAGAGCGGGGACCACGCGGGCCGCCCGGCCATCACGCTGCGCCGCGCGGAGACCGGGTCGGCGTCCTACGTCTCCACCCGGCTCGGTCCCGACGGCCTGGCCGTCGTCCTTCCCCGCCTGCTGGACGTCAGCGGCGTCCGCTCCGAGCTGCCCTTCGAGGCCCGGGGCCTGGTCGACCTGGCCGTCCGCACCGACGGGACGGACGACTACCTGTTCCTGATCAACCGCACCGACGGGCACGTCAACCTCTCCGCGCTGCCGGGGGACCCCCTGGCCGGCCCTTCCCTGGCCCGGGAGGCGACCCTGGCCCCCCGGCAGGTCCGCATCCTCCGGCGTCCCCGCCCGTAGCGGCGGGCGGCCGAGGTGAGACCCCGCCGGGCTCCGATCACGGACGCGTCCCGGACCGCGCCGTGTCCGCGTCCGGGCGGCCGGTCGTGCCGGGCACCGGCCCGCCGGCCGGCCGGTGGACGGTGAGGTCCCCGTACGCCGGCAGGGTCTCGGCCGGGTCGCCGGGCCGGCCCCGGAGCGCGACGTCCAGGAAGGCGACGGTGGCCGCGGCGGTGAGGCGCGGCCCAGCGGTGCGGCCCGGCGAGCCGACGAGGGCGGGGACGGGCGGCAGGTAGAGCGGCGCGTCGGTGAAGGTGAGATGCGCCGACCCGGGGACGGTGAGGTGGTAGCCCGCCGCGGTGCTGAGCTTGAGAACCTGTGTGAGGCGGGGGATGTAGGTGGGGTTCTCGCCCGGGGCGACGGGAGCGGTGAGCGCGAGCGCCGGCTGGCGGAACGGCTGCGGGGCGGGGTCGCGGGGGAAGCCGTCCAGGTTGATGACGGCCGCGAACCGGGGATCCTGGCGGGCGGCCTGAAGGGCGGCGGCCCCGCCCAGGGAGTGACCGGTCGCCGCGGCCCGGCGGATGTCGAGGCGTCCGGCCAGTGAACCCGGGATCTCGCCGCGGTCGAGACGGCCGAGCTGGGTGAGGACGAAGCTGAGGTCGCCGGCCCGGACCGCCGTCCAGCTGGCCGCCCGCCTGGCGTCCTCGGCCGGGTCGCCGGTGGCCGCGATCCGGGTGCGGACCGTCCGGCCATCGGCGAGGACGACGGCGGCCGAGTCGTAGGGGTGGTCGAGGGCGGCGACGACGTAGCCGCGGCTGGCCAGTTCCTCCGCCCAGGCGGTGCTCTGGGTGCGCACCCCTCCCAGGCCGGGGGAGAACAACACCAGGGGGAACCGTCCGCCCCCGTCGGCCACGGCCGCGCCGGACACCGAACGGGTACGGGCACGCGGAACCTCGTCGAGCAGGAACCCGGGCACACCCATGTAGTCGGCCAGGCCACGGGAGACGACGCGCGCCTCCCGCTCGGTGCGGCCGAGGTAGCGGGCCCGCTCGACGCTCGCGGGGCTCTTCCGCGCCGGGTACCAGAGCTGCACCACCACCGTGCGCCGGTCGCCGGGGCCGGGAGTGGCGGTCTCGGGGCGGTCCGGGTCGGTCCACTGCGTCACCGTGGTGCCGACCGCGTACGGGCCCGACGGCTCGGGGAACACCGGCCGGGGGAACGCCCAGGCCGCCGCCGCCCCCGCGGCGACCAGGCCGAGGCATGCCGCCGATCCCGGCAGGGCCGCCCACCACGGAGCCCGCCGCGCGGGCCTTTCGGGACGCCGTCGCAGCAGCGGGGGAGCGGCGAATAGGAGCGCGATCGCGGCGCCCGCGAGGACGGGCACCAGTTGCCAGCGCACCCCGAGCACGAGCAGCGCCGCCCCGGCCGGCACGACGGCCGCGACCCCGGCGAGGGTGATCGGCCCGCGAGCGCGGGCCGGGAACCAGCGGGCCAGTATCAGGACCACGGCACCCAGTACGACGGGGATCTCCAGGGGGGAAACGCCGAGCCCCGCGATCGTCTCAGTCATTCGACCATCCTCGCCGGAGGATCGGCGCCCACCCATCCGCCGGGAGGAGGGAATCGGGTGCGACCGGGGTCGTACCGCGCCGCAGGCCGTGTACCACCCGGGTCGTACCGCGCCGGTCCGTCGCGTCTCCCGCGCGGGTCGCGTCTCCTGTGACCGGCCGGTTCGCCGCATCTCCCGCGCCGGTCCGCCGCCGTCTCCCGCGCGGGTCGGGTCTCCCGTTACCGGCCGGTTCGCCGATTGCCTATTGCCTACTTTTTTGGTAGGAATTATCTGTGTCCATGACCATGCGCCTGGTCCGGCGTCTCCACCTCGACCTGTGCCGGATGACCGGCTCGGCCTGTCGCTCCTGACGTCGGTCCCGTACCCGCGAGGTGCCCGCGGCCGATCTCCCGCCTCCCCGTGTCATCCGTGCCCGCGTCCCGGCGGCCCGGACCGATCGCGCTACCCCCGGAGCGACCGCCGTGACCTCTTCCACCCCCGCCCCCGCCCTCCCGGATTCCGGTCCGCGCGACTCCGGCACCCTCACCGGGTCCGCCGGCCCGCGGACCGGCGGAGGGACGCGCGCCGTCCCCGGAACGATCCGGCTCGCCCGTGCGTCCCGGCGGATCGCCGTACGGGTGCTGTCGGTCCTCGTGCTCCTCGGGCTCTGGCAACTGGCCGCCGTCGCGGCCGGCAACCCGTCGTTCGTACCGGCGCCGCGCGCGGTCTGGGACCAGTTGGTGCTGCTGTCCACCACCCACGACGGGGTCCGCGGCTACAGCGGCCATCTGCTCGTCGAGCATCTGGGGATCAGCCTGCGCCGCATCCTCATCGGCTCGGCGCTGGGGGTGGCCGCCGGGCTCGTGCTGGGTGTCGTGCTCGGCGTCGTGCCGTGGATCCGCGTGGTGGCCGAACCGGTGGTGACCTTCGTCCGGGCGCTTCCCCCGCTGGCGTACTTCAGCCTGCTCATCATCTGGTTCGGCATCGACGAGACGCCCAAACTGTGGCTGCTCGCCATCGCCGCCCTGCCTCCGGTCGCGGTGGCCACCGCCGCCGCGGTGCACGGCGCGCCGGCCGGACTGGTGGAGGCGGTCCGGGCACTGGGCGCCTCCCGATGGCGCACGATCACCGACGTGGTGCTGCCCAGCGCGCTGCCGGAGATCTTCACCGGCGTCCGGCTGGCCGTGGGGATCGCGTACTCCTCGGTGGTCGCCGCGGAGACCGTCAACGGGGTGCCGGGCATCGGCGGCATGGTCCGCGACGCGCAGCGCTACCTGCAGACGGACGTCGTGGTGCTCGGCCTGCTCGCCATTGGCGTCTCCGGGCTGCTCATCGACGGCCTGCTGCGTGCCGCCGAGAGCCGTCTCATCCCGTGGCGGGGCCGTGCCTGAGCCGTCCCGATCCGCCCTCCCGATCCGATGTCCCGCTCACCGTCCCCGCCGGCTCCCGTACCGCCCAGCTCAGAAGGAAACCGCACCATGTCCCGACCGCGCCTCAGACACCTGCTCCCGATCGTCCTGGCCACCGTTGCCCTCGCCCTGACCGGGTGCGGCGACGGCGCCGCCTCCGCGGGGGGCGAAAGCACGGCCGGCAAGACCATCCGCATCGCCTACCAGGCGTTCCCCAGCGGCGACCTCGTCGTGAAGAACAAGGGCTGGCTGGAGCAGGCGCTTGCCGACTACACCATCACCTGGACCAAGTTCGACTCCGGCGCCAGCATCAACACCGCCTTCGTCGCCGGAAGCGTCGACATCGCGACCATCGGATCGAGCCCGGTCGCGCGCGGCCTGTCCGCGCCGCTGAACATCCCGTACCAGGTGGCCTTCGTCCTGGACGTGGCCGGTGACAACGAGGCCCTGGTCGTCAGGAACGGCGCCGGCATCTCGGAGGTGACCGGCCTGCGGGGCAAGAAGGTGGCCACGTCCTTCGCCTCCACCGCGCACTACAGCCTGCTCGCCGCGCTGGACCGCGCGGGCGTTCCCGAGTCCGAGGTGACGCTCGTCGACCTGGAGCCCCAGGACATCCTGGCGTCGTGGCAGCGCGGCGACATCGACGCGGCCTACACCTGGCTGCCCACCCTGGACGAGCTCAAGAAGACCGGCAAGGTGCTCCTGACCAGCCGCGAGTTGGCGACCGCCGGCAAGCCCACCCTGGACCTCGGCGTGGTGGCCACCGCGTTCGTCGAGGCGCACCCCGAGGCGGTCGACGCCTGGCGTAAGGCCGAGGCCAGGGCACTGGACCTGATCGCCGACGATCCCGACGCGGCGGCGCAGGCGGTGGGTGCGGAGCTGAACCTCGGCCAGGCCGAGGCCAAGGCGCAGCTCAGCCAGGGAGTCTTCCTCAAGCCCGAGGACCTGGCCTCACCGGAGTGGCTCGGCACACCGGGCAAGGTCGGCGGCCTGGCGCAGAACCTGGTCAGCGCGGCGCAGTTCCTCAAGGACCAGCAGAAGATCGACGCCGTGCCCGACCTCGCGACGGTCCAGCGGGCCGTCTACAACAAGGGACTGCCCGATGTCCTCGCCTCCTGACCTCGCGGCCACCGCGACCGGGCCCGGCGAGGGCGTCGGGGCCATCGGGACCGGGCCCGGTAGAGAAGCCGGGATCGCCGCGGCCGGGCCCGGCGAGGGCGTCGGGGCCACCGCGGCCGGGCCCGGTGGGGGCTCCGCGGGCGAGGCCGCCGTCGACGTGCGGGAGGTCGAACACGTCTACGGCGCGGGCGGCGACGCCGTGACCGTCCTGGGCCCGATCTCCCTGACCGTCCCGAGGGGATCCTTCCTCGTGATCGTCGGGGCCTCCGGCTGCGGCAAGAGCACGCTGCTGCGCCTCATCGCGGGTTTCGAACGGCCCACCTCCGGCACCGTGCGGACCGGCGGCGCCGAACCCGTTCCCGGCAGGGGCGCCGGGATCGTCTTCCAGCAGCCCCGGCTCTTCCCATGGAGGACCGTGGGCGGCAACGTCGAGCTGGCCCTGCGGTACGCGGGCGTGCCCCGGACGGAGCGTGCCCGCCGGGTGCCGCACCTGCTGGAACGGGTGGGCCTGCACGACGTGGCGGACCGCCGGATCTGGCAGATCTCCGGAGGACAGCAGCAGCGCGTGGCCATCGCCCGGGCGATGGCGGGTGACGATCCGCTGCTGCTGCTCGACGAGCCGTTCGCCGCCCTGGACGCGCTGACCCGCGAACGGCTCCAGGAGGACCTGCGCCGGGTGAGCGCCGAGACCGGCCGCACCTTCGTGTTCGTCACCCACAGCGTCGAGGAGGCCGTGTTCCTGGGCACCCGCGTCGTCGTGCTCACCCGCCAGCCCGGCCGGATCGCCCTCGACCTCGACATCACCCTGCCGCGCACCGGGCCGGAACCCGACGAGTTGCGCGCTCTTCCCGACTACGCCGCCTTCCGCACCACCGTCGGCCAGGCCGTACGCGCCGCCGCGGAGTGAGACCCGACCCACGAGGAGGATCGAGATGACCGCGCAGACCGCTGTCAGGCTGACCCTGAACCCGCTCGGCCCGCATTTCGGAGCCCAGGTCGAAGGACTGGACCTGGCGACGGCCACCGACGACGAACTGGCCGCGGTGCGGGCGGCGCTGATCGAACGGAAGGTGCTGTTCTTCGGCGGGCAGAACCTCGACGAGGACAGCCAGGTCGCGCTCGGCCGGCGTCTCGGCGAGCTGACCGTGTCCCACCCCGTCGTCGAGGGCCTCGACGAGGAGCACCCCGAGATCTACGCGCTCGACGGCGCCGACGACGGTTTCGCCGACGTCTGGCACACCGACGTCACGTTCATGCCCCGCCCGCCGCTCGGGTCGATCCTGCGGGCCGTCGTCCTGCCCCCCACCGGCGGCGACACGAGCTGGGCGGACAGCCAGCTGGCCTACGACTCGCTGTCCGCGCCGGTACGCGACCTGGTGGATCGGCTCACCGCGGTGCACGACGGCACCCGGGAGTTCGGCTACTACCTGGCCCAGCGCCGCGGCGGCCGGGGCAACCTCTGGGAGGGCGAGGCCGTCACCCGGCTGGACCCGGTGGAGCACCCCGTCGTCCGCGTCCACCCCGAGACCGGCCGCAAGGGCATCTTCGTCAACCCCGGATTCACCTCGCACATCGCCGGGGTGTCGGAGGCGGAGAGCCGGGCGATCCTGGATCTCCTCTACGCGCACCTGACCAAGCCCGAGCACACGATCCGTCACCGCTGGAGCGTCGGTGACGTCGCCATGTGGGACAACCGCAGCACCGCGCACTACGCCAACCGCGACTACGGCACGGCCCGCAGGGTGATGCACCGCATCACGCTGCGCGGCGACCGTCCCGTCGGTCCCGCCCGGCCGTCGCCCCGCTCCGACCGGCACGGCTGAACCGGCCGGACCCGGCCTCCGCCGGACCGCAACGGTGTCAGGCGGAGTCCCGCTCGATCACGTGCACGCTCTCCGGAAGGGGGATCGGGCCGACGCCCGGGAACGCGGCCGGGTCCGCGGGATCACCGTCCAGGATGCGCAGCAGGGCGTGGGCGATGCGGGCTCCCAGGTCGCCGCTGTCGATGGCGACGGTGGTCAGGGACGGTACGGCGAAGCGGGCGGCGAGGATGTCGTCGGCGCCGACGACGGCCAGGTCGGCCGGGGCGTCCAGCCCCAGGGTGCGCATTCCGGACAGCAGGGCCAGCGCGACCTCGTCGTTGAAGGCGCACACGGCGGTGGGGGGAGCGGGGAGGGCACGCCAGGCCGTCAGCACCTCGGCCGCCGCCGAAGTGTCCGCGGGCACCGCCGAGACGACGGGGGGTGACAGGCGGGCGTCGGCGCAGGCCCGCGCGGCACCCTCGGCACGTCCCCTGCCGAGGTCGGTCAGGCGGGGGTCGTCGGGGAGGGCGTAGGCGAGGCGGGTGTGCCCTTTGGCGATCAGGTGCTCGGCCTGGACGCGGCCGATCCCCCGCACCCAGAGGCTGGAGCCGAGGTCGTGCCCGGGCGGTGACTGCGGCGGGGGCAGGACCGCGGTGACGCCCGCCCGGCGCATGCCCTCGGCCTCCTCGGAGGTGAACGGCCGCATGCCGAACACGGCGGCGGGGGTGAGCGCCGCCCACAGGTTCGCCAGCATGCCCGGGTCGCCGGAGTGGACGTGGGTGACGAGGGTGAGTCCGGCGCCGGTCAGCACCCCGGCGGCGCGGTCGACGAACTCGGTCATGGCGGGGCCCTGGGGCCAGCCGGGCAGCACGAGCACGACCACGTCGCTGCGGCCGCTGCGCAGCGTGCGGGCGGGGGCGTAGGGGGTGTAACCGAGCCGGGCGGCGGCCTGCAGGACGCGCTCGCGAGTGGCCTGCGGGATGGACTGGTTGGGCGTGTCGTTGAGCACGAAGCTGACGGTGGCGCGCGACAGGCCGGTCTCCCGCGCCACGTCGGTGCTGGTGACCCTCCGCGCAGGTCTCTTCCCCGCCACGCGCACCCCTTGCTCGTCTTCGTCGCCCGGCACCCTATTGCCGTGATGCGACACCGATGTTAACGTCCTCGCACCAGTAGGTTACACGTGTTAGTGCGTCCGTGCCCGCGTGATGTCCCCTGTCGCCGCACGGCTGTCGAGTCCGTAGACGAAATCCGTCCCCGCCGGGTCCGGACCCTTGTTAAAACGATTTGATCACGGAGATCGCGATGTCCGACACCACCCCCCGATCCCCGGCCGTCGCCACCCCCGAACGGCCGCCACGGGCCGGCGGCGGGTTCATCGCCGTCTACGTCCTGGCCTATCTCGGGCTGTACGTGGCGGTCATGACCCCGCTGCTGGCCTCGCTCGCGATCCGCCTGCAGCAGATCGACCCGACCGGCAAGGAGGTGGCCCTCGGCCTGGTGATCGGGGTCGGCACGCTCGTCAACATCGTCGCGGGCCCGATCGTCGGCCTGCTCAGCGACAACACCGTCTCCCGGCTGGGGCGGCGCCGGCCCTGGATGCTGGCCGGCATGCCCCTGCTGGTCATCGGGGCCGTGCTCGCCGCCGTCCTCGACTCGGTGCCCGGCGTGCTGCTGGGCTACGTGGTCGGACAGGTGGGCGTGAGCTTCGTCATGACGCCGCTGATGGCGGTCATGCCCGACCAGGTGCCCGAGGAGCAGCGCGGCGTGGTGGGCGGGCTGCTCGGGTTCACCGCGCAGATCGCCGGTGTCGCCGGGTTCCAGTTCGCGGGAGCGCCCGGCGGCTCGCCCCTGCCGCTGTTCCTGGTGCCCGCCCTGGTGGCCTGCGCCACGGTGCTGCTGCTGGTCGTGGTGATGCCGGACCGTCGCCTGTCCGAGGCGGAGCGAGGCACCCTCGATCTCGCCGGCCTGGTGCGCGACCTCGGGTTCGACCCCCGCCGCCACCCCGACTTCGCCTGGACCTGGCTGGGGCGTTTCCTCATCCAGTTCAGCCTGATGTTCCTGTCGACCTACCAGCTCTACTTCCTCACCGACCACCTCGGTTACGAGCTGGTCGAGGTCACCGGGCTGCTGGCGATCTCCGGCGGCGCCGGCCTGCTGATGACCTCGGTGGGTGCGATCGCCAGCGGGTACCTGTCGGACCGGCTGCGGCGGCGCAAGCCGTTCGTCTACCTGGCCGTCGCCCTCTTCGTCGTCGGGTTCGTGATCATCGCCTTCGCCTCGTCGTTCGCCCCGGTCCTGGTCGGCTCGCAGTTCATCCTGCTCGGCGCCGGGATGTTCGGCGCGGTGGACCTGGCCGTGGTCGCCGACGTGCTGCCCAACCGCGAGACCGAGGCGGGCAAGTACATGAGCATCTTCGGCATCGCCGGAGCGCTGCCCCAGTCGGCCGCGCCGGTCGTGGCCCCGTTCGTCCTGGCCGTGGGCGGCGGCGCCAACTACCCCCTGCTCTTCCTGGTCGCCGCCGGCGTCGCGGTCGCGGGCGGCCTGAGCGTCCGCCCCATCAAGGGGATACGGTGAACACCATCCTTGCTAACTCGTGTAAGTAACCTGTTCGAGGAGACCGTGATGACGACACACGTGACCGATGTTCGCTTCGAGCACCTGCGTGAACCACTGGGTGCCGGGACGGCACGCCCCCGCCTGTCATGGATCACCCGGACCGCCCGCGGCGGGTGGACGCAGTCGGCGTACGAGGTCGAGGCCCGCGGCGAGCGGGTGCGCATCGACTCCGCCGAGTCGGTGCTGGTGGCCTGGCCCTTCGCGCCGCTGGCCTCCCGGGAGCGGGTGGCGGTGCGGGTGCGGGTGCAGGGGCCCGACGGGTGGTCGCCGTGGAGTGAGGAGGCATGTGCCGAGGCGGGCCTGCTGGAGGTGGGCGACTGGTCGGCGCGGTTCGTCGGCCCCGGGGAGGGCTCCCTGGTGCGCGGGGAGTTCCACGTGCGCGCGGGGGTACGCGCGGCCCGTCTGTACGCGACCGCGCTCGGCGTCTACGAGGCGGAGCTGAACGGGCAGGTCGTCGGCGACCAGGTGCTCGCCCCCGGCTGGACCGCCTACGGGCACCGCCTGCGCTACCAGACCTTCGACGTGACCCACCTGCTGCGTGAGGGCGTCAACTGCCTGGGTGCCACGCTGGGCGACGGCTGGTACCGGGGCCGGCTCGGTTTCGAGGGCAGGCGGGCCCTGTACGGCGACCGGCTCGCCTGGCTGGCCCAGCTGGAGATCGTCTACGACGACGGGACGACGCAGACGGCCGGTACCGACCTCTCCTGGCGGTCCGCGTCCGGGCCGCTGGTCTCCTCCGACCTGTACGACGGGGAGACCCACGACGCGCGGCTGGAGCGCACCGGCTGGTCGCTGCCCGGCCACGACGTCACCGGCTGGTCACCGGTCGAGCTCGTGGAGCGCGACCCGGCCACCCTGGTCGCCCCGGACGGCCCGCCGGTGCGCCGCACCGAGGTCCTGACCCCCGTCGAGACGCGCACGACCCCGCTCGGCACCATGATCGTCGACTTCGGTCAGAACCTGGTCGGCCGGTTGCGGGTCACCGTGCGCGGGCAGGCCGGGGAGCAGGTCGTGCTGCGCCATGCCGAGGTGCTCCAGGACGGCGAGCTGTGCCTGGCCCCGCTGCGTACGGCGAAGGCCACCGACACCTACACCTTGCGCGGCGGTGGCGACGAGACCTGGGAGCCGCGCTTCACCTTCCACGGGTTCCGCTACGCCGAGATCAGCGGGCCGGTGCGGGAGGTGGTCGCCGTGGTGTGCCATTCGGACCTGGAGCGCACCGGCTGGTTCGACTGCTCCGACCCGCTGGTGAACCGCCTGCACGAGAACGTCGTGTGGAGCATGCGCGGCAACTTCCTGGACGTGCCCACCGACTGTCCGCAACGCGACGAGCGCCTCGGCTGGACCGGTGACCTGCAGGTGTTCGCACCCACCGCGTCGTTCCTGTTCGACAGCGCCGGATTCCTGACCTCCTGGCTGGCCGATCTGGCGGCCGAGCAGGGCGAGGACGGCGTGGTGCCGTTCATCGTGCCCAACGTGACGAGTGGCGGCGACAGCGCCGCCGCGGCGTGGGGCGACGCCGCGGTGATCGTGCCGTGGGTGCTGTACCGCCGTTACGGCGACGCAGGCATCCTGGACCGGCAGTTCGCGAGCATGCGCGGCTGGGTCGACCACGTGGCGGGCCTGGCCGGGCGGGACCGCCTGTGGAACAGCGGTTTCCAGTTCGGCGACTGGCTCGACCCCACCGCCCCCGCCAACCGGCCCGAGCAGGCCCGCACCTACCCCGAGATCGTGGCCACCGCCTACTTCGCCCGCTCGGCCGACCTGCTCGCCCGGGCCGCGGCGGTCCTGGGCCGCACCGAGGAGGAGACCCGCTACCGGACGCTGGCGGACGAGGTGCGCCGGGCGTTCGCCGAGGAGTACACCACCGCGTCGGGGCGGTTGCTCAGCGACTCGCCCACCGCCTACGCCCTGGCCCTGGAGTTCGCCCTGCTGCCCGGCCCCGCCCGGCGCCGCCGCGCGGCGGCCCGCCTGGTTGAGCTGGTGCGCGGCAGCGGCTACACCGTCGCCACCGGGTTCGTCGGCACCCCGCTGATCTGCGACGCCCTGGCCGAGGCGGGTCACCTGGAGGCCGCCTACCGCCTGCTGCTCCAGCGTGAGTGCCCGTCCTGGCTGTACCCGGTGACCATGGGCGCCACCACGGTCTGGGAGCGCTGGGACAGCCTGCTGCCCGACGGCACCGTCAATCCCAGCGGCATGACCTCCTTCAACCACTACGCGCTCGGCGCGATCGCCGACTGGCTGCACCGCACCGTCGCCGGGCTGGCACCCGCCGAGCCCGGCTACCGCAGCCTCACCGTCACCCCCCGCCCCGGCGGCGGCCTGACCCACGCGAGTGCCCGGCTGCGCACCCCGTACGGCGTCGCCGCCTCCTCCTGGCGGATCGACGACGGGCGGATCACCGTCGAGGCGGTCGTCCCGGCGAACACCACCGCCCAGGTGACCCTGCCGGGCGGTGACCGCATCACCGTCGGCTCGGGCACCCACAGCTGGAGCGTCCCGTACGCCGAGGACCGGGCCGTCGCCGTGCCGCTCACACTGGACAGCAGCCTGGCCGAGGTCGCCGACAGGCCGGGAGCCATGCGGGTCCTCACCGGTGTCATCGTCCGGCACCTGCCGGAGATCGCCGAACACGTGGCGGGCGGGCTCGGGGCCGCCCAGCAGAACATGACCGTCCGTGAGGCGATCGCGCTGATCCCGGGCGGGGACCACCTGCCCGCCGAGATCGAGGCCGGCTTCGCCCGGCTCTCCTGAACCGGATGTCCCGAAGCGGACGCCCCGGGACCGGACGCTCCATGCCGGACGTCCCAGACCCAGAAGTGAAGACCCCAGAGAAGGAAGAAGGACACCCATGATGCGACTGACCGACCGGCGTGTGCTGATCACCGGAGCCGCCTCCGGCATCGGGCAGGCCACCGCGCTGCGGCTGCTGGCCGAGGGTGCCCGCGTGGTCGCCGCGGACGTCGCCGAGGACGGGCTGGAGCAGACCCTCGTGCTGGCCACGGAGCAGGGCGTCGCCGAGCGGCTCACCGTCACGGCCGTGGACATCGCCGACGAGGGTTCGGTGAACTCCGTGGTGAGCACGGCGGTCGCCGAGCTGGGCGGGCTGGACGCGCTGGTCAACGCGGCGGCGATCCTGCGCGGCGCGCACACCCACGACTGCTCGCTGGAGCTGTGGAACCGTGTCATCGCCGTCAACCTGACCGGCACCTTCCTGATGACCCGCGCCGCGCTGCCGGCCCTGCTGGAGACCGGCAGGGGCGTGGTGGTGAACTTCAGCTCCACCGCCGCCTTCTTCGCCCACCCGTTCATGGCCGCCTACTCGGCCAGCAAGGGCGGCATCTTCTCCTTCACCCACAGCATCGCCCAGGAGTACGCCAAGCAGGGGCTGCGCGCGGTGAACGTGGTGCCGGGAGGGATCAGCAGCGGGATCACCAACAACATCGGCGGCCTGGTGCCCGCCGACACCGACTGGGACCTGTTCCTCAAGCTCACCCCCGCCCTGCCCGGCGGCATCCCGGGGCCGGAGAAGGTCGCCGGTGTCGTGGCCATGCTCGTCTCCGACGACGGCTCGTTCATCACCGGCACCGAGATCCGCGTCGACGGCGGCGCCCACCAGTGAACACGGCAGGCTGATCGCCGTAGTCGTCGCCGACCGGGTGATCGCCGTCGTCGCCGGCCGGGGGAACGCCGGGGAACGAGGTGCCCGGCCCGTCCTCCGCGCGTCCGATGACCGGATGCGCGGGCGAAGCGCGCCGGGTGCCGCCTCGCGTCCGGCCCGCTGTTGCCGCCGTACGACTGCGGTGTTACCGTCCTCGCGCAGACGGTTACACGTGTTAGTAACCCGGGCCGCCGGATTCACGGAGGGGAGGCGTGTCCGCAGGCCCGCCGTCACGCCTCCCCTCCCTTCCACCGCCGCACCACCACTCCGAACCCGTCCGCCGACCCTGTGAGGAACCCGAACATGTCGCAGACCGACCCCACCGAGCTGAGCCTGGAGCAGAAGGCGTCCCTGCTGTCCGGGCAGGACTTCTGGACCACCAAGCCGGTCGAGGAGGCCGGCATCCCGTCGATCGTCCTCACCGACGGCCCGCACGGCATCCGCCGCCAGCGCGAGGGCGAGGGCGAGGACCACCTGGGCGTCCACGAGAGCCTGCCGTCAACCTGCTTCCCGCCCGCGGTCGCGGTGGGCTCCAGCTGGGACGTGGAGGTGGCCGCCCGCCTGGGAGCCGCGGTGGGCCGCGAGGCGCGCGTGTTCGGGGTGAGCGTGGTGCTGGGGCCGGGGGTGAACATCAAGCGCTCCCCGCTGTGCGGACGCAACTTCGAGTACTACTCCGAGGATCCGCTGATCAGCGGCGTGCTGGCCGCCGCGCACGTGAAGGCCATGCAGGCCGAGGGGCCCGGGGCGTCGGTGAAGCACTTCGCGGCCAACAACCAGGAGACCGACCGGATGCGCGTCAGCGCCGACGTCGACGAGCGCACCCTGCGCGAGATCTACCTGCCGGCGTTCGAGCGCGTCGTCACCGAGGCGCGGCCGGCGACGGTGATGGCCTCCTACAACAAGATCAACGGTGTCGCCGCCTCGCAGAACTCCTGGCTGCTCACCGACGTGCTGCGCGAACAGTGGGGATTCGACGGGGCGGTGGTCTCCGACTGGGGCGGGGTCTACGACCGGGTCGCCGCGCTGGCCGCCGGAACGGACCTGGAGATGCCCGGCGGCGGCGCCACCGACGCCGAGATCGTACGGGCGGTACGCGACGGCGACCTGGACGAGGCGGTCGTGGACGCGGCCGTACGCCGGGTGGCGGCCCTGACCGCACGGCGTGTCGAGGAGACCGGCGAACTCGACGTCGAGGCCCACCACGCGCTGGCCCGGGAACTGGCCGCCGACTGCGCGGTGCTGTTGAGAAACGAACGGAACACCCTGCCCGTCACCGGGCGGGTGCGGCGGATCGCGGTCGTCGGCGCGTTCGCGGCCGAGCCGCGTTTCCAGGGCGGCGGCAGCTCACACATCAACCCCGCCCGCGTGGACACCGCGCTGGAGGAGATCCGGGTGCTCGCCGGTAGCCGCGGGCAGAGCGTCACCTACGCACCCGGCTTCACCATCGGCGGCTCCGGCTCCGGCTCCGGCTCCGGCATCGGCATCGGCGCCGGTTCCGGCGGCGAGGACGCCCTGCGTGAGCAGGCCGTGGAACTCGCCCGCGGGGCCGACCTCGCGATCGTCTTCGCCGGATCGGAGGAGGACTCCGAGGGGTTCGACCGCGAGCACCTCGACCTGCCCGCCGGTCAGGTCGAGGTGATCCGCGCCGTCGCCGCCGCCGCACCGCGCACCGTCGTGGTGCTGTCCAACGGCGGCGTGGTCTCCCTGGAGGGCTTCCACGACGACGTGGACGCGATCCTGGAGGGCTGGCTGCTCGGCCAGGCCGGCGGCGGCGCCATCGCCGACCTGCTGTTCGGTGTGGTCAACCCCTCCGGCCACCTGGCCGAGACGATCCCGCTGCGGTTGCAGGACACCCCCTGCCACCTCACCTTCCCCGGAGAGCAGGGGCACGTGCGCTACGGCGAGGGCGTCATGGTCGGCTACCGCCACTACGAGAGCGTCGGGCGTCGGGTCCGTTACCCCTTCGGCCACGGCCTGTCCTACACCGACTTCGCCACCGGCGACCTCACCGTCACCCCCACCGGCGACGACACCGCCGCCGTGTCGGTCACCGTGACCAACACCGGCGACCGGGCGGGCAAGCACGTCGTCCAGGTCTACGTGGCCACCACCGCCGGCCCTGTCCGTCGGCCCGCGCGCGAGCTGCGCGCCTTCACCAAGGTCTTCCTCGAACCCGGTGAGGCCCGCACCGTCGAACTCGTCCTCGACCGCCGCGCCTTCGCCTACTGGGACGTCGAGCTGGGCCGCTGGACGGTCGCCCCCGGCGAGTACACCGTCCAGATCGGGGAGAACGCCGCCCGTGTCGTCGCCGAGCGGACCGTCACCCTGACCGGCGAGGTCGTCGCCAAGGTCCTGTCGCTCGACTCCACGGTCGGCGACTGGTTCTCGCACCCCGCGGTCGGCCCCGCGCTCACGCGGTCCCTCCGCGAGGGGATGGACGAACAGGAGCGGCGGCAGGCCGAGGAGAACGCCGACATGCTCAAGATGGTCGCCTCCATGCCGATGCGGCAGTTCCTCGGCTTCCCCGGCGTCGCCATCGGCGCCGACACCCTGGAGGAGATGATCGAACTGAGCGGGTCCACGCGATCCTCGTGAGGAGCGGGCGGCCGGCGGTGCCGGCCGCTCAGGCGTTGAACAGCGTGAACACGCCGGCTCCCACGAGGGCGACCGCCCACATCCGGTCCATGTTGAACCAGGCGCGGCGCAGCACCGTCAGCCCGGCCACCTCGTAGACGATCACCGCCACCGTGCCCGCGACGGCGAACATCGCCAGCGTGTGCAGCGCCGCGACCCCCAGCCCTCCGGAGAGCGCGTGCCCGACGTGCCCGGCGTGCCCGTCATGGCCGGTGCCCGCCGTGCGCAGGCCGGCGAACACCGGGATCAGCATCAACCCCGCGCCGTGCGCCGAGGACATGAGGAACGACCAGGCGGCCAGCTGCGGCAGGGACAGCCGCATGCCCACCCAGCGGAAGTGCCGGTCCGACAGCAGCCGCCACAGGCCGAACCCGACCAGCAGCACGCCCCCCGCGACCGACACCACCGTGCCCGTCGTCAGGGAGCCGGTGACGCCGACCACCAGCGCCACCAGCGCCACCGAGGCCAGATGCCCGGCCGCGATCGCCGGCAGCGACGCGAGCAGCACGTCCCTGCTGCGCTCCTGCAGGCCGCGGGCGACCGCGAAGAGCCAGCCCATGGCCGGGTTCAGGCCGTGGAAGGCACCGAGCAGGAGCACCGTCGCGATCGTCACGGGTAGCAGTAGGAGTCGGAGGAGGCGTCACCACCCTGCAACCGGACCTGGTGGGGACGCAGCCCCCGGAAGTCGTCGCCGTTCGGCAGGAATCGCTCGTCGAAGGTGAACGAGCCGGTGTCGATCTTGGCCAGCCAGGCGCCGACCCCGTCGGGGTAGAACTGGTCGTCCCACGACCCGTAGAGGGAGTTGCTGACGTAGACGCGTCCGCCGTCCCGGCTCACCTCGACCATCTGGGGCCCGCCGCTCAGCGGGCCGTCGGCGGCCGGGTGCGATTCCCGGCGGACGATCCCGCCGATCCGCAGCGACGCCAGCTCGACCGGTTTGAACGGGTCGCTGACGTCGTACTGCTTGATCTCCCCCGTCCCCCAGCAGGAGACGTAGAGGCGCTGGTCGTCCACGGACAGGTCGATGTCGGTGACCAGCGGCGGCACCGCGCCGAACGGCTTGAGCACGTCGGGCAGGTCCTTCGCGTCGGCGGGCTCGGCGGGGATGTCGATCACTTTGCGCGCCTGCCAGCGGCCGTTCTCGTGGAACCAGGTCCACACCGAGGCCGACAGGTCCTCGACGCTGGTGACGACGCCGGCGAAGCCGTAGGTCTGGGTCGGGTCGTGGGCCGGTCGCAGCTCCAGTGTCATCTGGTACTGGTCGCCGAGGTCGACCTGCTGCAGGTGGCGGCGTTTGCGCAGGTCCCAGAAGTGCAGCCGGTGACCGTACTTGCGGCCGAGCAGCAGTTCGCCCACGACCCCGTCCTCGATCATGGACGGGGTCCCCCACTCCGAGCTGACCAGCACGTCGTGGTTGATGTGCCACCAGAAGTCGTAGGCGAGGTACTGCGGGCCCCGGTCCGCCTCCCAGCGGCCGAGCACCTCGAACGACCGGTGGTCGAGGACCGCGATGCCGCCCGGCCCCTCCTGGCCGTCCGCCCCGCCGAGCGCCGAGACGTAGATCCCCTCGGGCCCGCAGTGCACGGTGTGCGGCCGGGAGTACCCGGCCCGCGCGGCCAGCTCCTCCGGCTCGATCACCTTCACGATCTCGGGGCTGACCCGGTCCTTGGTGTCGAGGATGTAGATGCGCGAGGAGCGCAGGCCCGGCACGACGAGGTAGCGGCGCTCGACGTGGGGATGCGGGGCTGAGGGACACAGCGCGCTGCTGCAGGCGTTCCAGCCGAAGTGGTGGAGCTCGTCCCCGGTGTGGGGCAGATCCGTCCAGCCGACCACGCGGCCATAGCCGGGGGAGGAGGGGTCGGTGTCGAGGACGGCTATCGCGTCGGGCCTCTCCGCCCGGCGGTCGAAGGCGGCGACGTAGGCGAGCCGTTCGGCGGGAGCGGCGGCGGCGTCCCGCGGCGACGGGTAGAAGGTCGGGTCCGGTGTCCAGAGTGCCATTCCCCCATAATCTCTCTATTACCTGCAGGGTCAATAGACATTCGAAGTGTGGTCCGAATCTGGGCGAGCCGTTGACCTGCGTAAAGAGATCCGGCGCGTCTCGCGCGACTCTTTCCATGCAAACCTAGTAGGTAATGTTGACTTCCTGGGAGTGGAGTCATAACGTCGGACATGTGGTTCGGAGGCGGTGACCGGACCCTCCAGCCGGTTCACCGCCCACTCCTGGGTGGTGCCCAGTCGGCCGGGTCGCGTCCCCCGGCCGACCGGGCACCCCGTGAGAGCCGAACCGGCCGACCCCGTCATGCTGGTTCCCGCTCACCTGACGGCGCAGGCGGCCCGGCTGCGCGAGTGGGCCGTCGCAGTGGCCACGCTCGGAGACCACATGTACCAGGGCATGGACTACGTCTACCTCCATGACACGTCAACCCCCGCGTCTGGGATCACAACGACACGGTCCGAGCCCGCCGCCGGGTCGCCCGGCCAGGCCCCGCGAGCTGACGCCGGAGACGGTCGTGGCGCCGCCGGCGCCGGGCGAGGCCCGGCGCCGGCGGAGGCGGAGGCGGAGGCGTCGCGGAAGGCCGGGAGGACGGCACGTGGGTGAGGAGCCGTCCTCACCCCCGGTGCCTCACCCCCGGCGCAGGCGGGACTCGATGGTCTCGATGATCCGCGGACGCAGTTCCGCGGCGCGGATGACGGCGTCGACGGAGCCGACCTCGACCGCGCGCCGGATGTCGTGCACACGGTCGAACTCCGCGGCCACCTCGCCGAGCTTCTCCGCGCGGACCGACGAGCGGAGCTCGTCGAGCTCCGCGGCCAACGCGGCACGGTCGGCGCCGGAGGCGGCCGCGACGCGGGTCTCCAGCTCCCGCACGCGCGGATCGTCCGCGGCGCGGGCGTTGACGTCGCCGGAGAACACCACCGCGGCGGCGGGGGCACCGCCGAGCACCGAGGCGAACGAGCCTTCCAGCGCGAGCACGGTCATGTTCGGGTTCAGCGCCTTCGAGAACACCACGAACGCGCCACCGTGGTACCGGGAGATCACGCAGAACACGATGGGCCCCCGGAAGTTCACGATCGCGCGGCCGATCTCGGCGCCGTACTCCAGTTGCAGCTTCCGCATCGACTCCGGCGAACCGTCGAAGCCCGACAGGTTCGCCAGCACCACCAGCGGCCGGTTGCCGCTGGCCGCGTTGATCGCCCGCGCGGCCTTCTTCGACGACCGCGGGAACAGCGTGCCCGCGGTGTAGGTGTCCGGGCCGTCGGTGGGCGGGAAGCCGCGCCGCGGCACCGCCCGTGACTCGATGCCGAGCATGCATACCGGTATGCCACCGAGATGCGCGTCCTGCACCACCGCGGTCTCCGCGTCGGCCATGCCCGCCCAGCGTTCCAGCACCGGGTGGTCCTGGTCGGAGAGCGCCCGCATCACGGTCCGGATGTCGAACGGCTTCTTGCGGTCCGGGTTCGCCTCGGCGGAGAAGATCTCGCCGACGGTGGTGAAGTCGCTGCCCGCCACGGAATGCGGGAAGTCGCAGACGTCGCGGTCGACGGGGTCGGTCGTCTCCGTCCGCCGCGGCGCCTCCTCACCGGGTGCGATGTACGTGTGCTCGTAGTGCGACATCAGCACGTCCCGCGCGGCGGCCAGGTTCGGCGCCCAGTACTGCGCCTGCCCGTTCGGGCCCATCACCCGGTCGTAACCGCCGATGCCGAAGTTGTCCTCGGCCGACACGCCACCGGAGAAGTCGAGCGACTGCTTGCCGGTGAGCACCATCGCCGAGTCCGGCGTCATCACCAGGATGCCCCTGGTGTGCATGAGCATCGTCGCCTCGGCGTTCCAGTACGGCTGCGCGCCGACGTTGATGCCCGCGACCACGATGTTGATCTCGCCGCCGTCCTGGGTGAACTCGACGATCCGCTTGAGCGCCGCGGCCACCCAGTCCATGTTCTCCGTGCCCGACTCCATGGAGATCCGGGCACCGGAGGACAGCGCGTACCACTCCAGGGGGACCCGCATCCGCTCGGCCAGGTCCAGCGCCGCGATCACGCGGCGGCACTCCGGCTCCGACAGCGCGCCGAGCGACTTCGTCGGGTCGCCGAGCAGCACGACCCTGGTGACGCCCTGCGGGTGCCGCCGGGTCGGCGTGCTGACCACGCCCGCGACGATCGCCGCGGTGTTACGCCCCTTCGGCCGGTCGACCGGCACCAGCGTGTGGTCGCCGTCGAGGTCGTGCTCGACGAAGTCGCCGAGCAGGCCGGTCAGCTCGTACGGGTACACCGTGTTGCGGCTGCTCGCGCGCAGCACCTTCTGCCGGTAGTCGTCGAGCGGCTCGACCGGCTCGCCCGACGGCTCGCCGACGGTCAGCGTGGTGCCGCCGGTGGCGTCGAAGGAGATGCGCACGGCGATCTTGGCCAGCTCGCCGGTCCTCCGGTCACGCTGCCGCGCGATGAACAGGATCTCCTCCAGCCCGGCACCCGCGGTCGTCGGCAGCACGCGTCCGACGATCATCTCCAGCTCCGCGCGGGTGAGGTCGCTCGGCGGCCAGATGTAGACCACGATCCGGTTGGTGGTGAAGCGTCTCTTCGACGGTCGCCGCGACTGCGCGCGGCGGATCGAGTCGAGGCAGGCGGCGACGGTGTCCTCGGCCGTCGGCAGCGCGACCAGCCTGCCGTCGTGCTCACGCAACTCGGTCAGGTCGCGCACCTGCGCGAACGCGACGAGGCGGTCGTCCGACGGGTTCTCCCGCGCCACGCACTGGAAGAGGTAGACCTCCTCATCCGACGACGGCAGCCGGGTGAGGTCGAACTTGCTCAGCCGCTCCAGCTGCATCCGCTGCGCGATGTACGGGTGCAGTCCGCGGATCAGCCGCTCCTCGGCCATCCCGGTGGCCGACGGGCGGAACGTGAAGTGATGGTGCATCACCGCGCCGCCGCTACCCGCGACGGTGGTGGTGAGCCTGCGGACCTGGTCCGGCAACCGGTGCCTGCTGATGACCTCGTGCAGCGCGGCCGCCATCGCGTCGGAGTCCTCCGGCTGCTTCTCCCAGGCGAGATAGATGTCGGCGTCGATGGCGTCCTCGCCGCCCGCCAGCTCCGCGAGCCCGCGCAGCGCGTCGCCCAGTGCCTCGAAGCTCACCGCGGAGGAGACGACGCACGATCCCGCGCGCTCGGCGACCACGAACGTGCAGCCCGCGACCTCGCGGGTGCGGACGCCGGTGAGGCCCTTATTGCCGTAGTACCGCCGGGTCAGCACCTCCAACATGATCGCGTTGTCCAGGTCGCCGCGGACGAGCCGCTGGCCGAGCAGCCGCACCAGCGGCTCGGTGCTGCGCACCATCTCGGCGATGCGCTCGGCGCGGTCCGGCGCGTCCGGGTTCGCATCCAGGTGGCGCAGGTGCCTGCGGACGTCGGCGTAGACGCGGGCACGGTTGCGGCGCAGCAGCGGCTGGCCGAACCAGGCGAACACCACGCCGCGCGCGAGGTCGACGAGCACGGGGAAGCGGACCTGCGTCGCGGCCACCAGCCGCTCCAGCGCGAGGCCGGCGGGCTCGCGCAGCGTCTCGTCCGGCGGCGGCTCCCGCAGCCACGCGCGCAGCAACGCCGCGACGACCGCGGCGTCGGCGGACGCGCGTTGCAGGGCGAGGAAGATCCGGAACACCGCGGCTTCGAGCTCGGGGGAGCGCTCCAGATCGGTGACACCGTAGTGCCCGAGTGCCTTGGCGAGCTTGGCCCGGAACGCCTCCGGCAGCCCGGCCCGCTCGACGTCGAGACTCTGCAGGTAGATGTGGAAGTACTCGCGGGCGCTGTACACATGGCCGTCACCGCCGCCGTCCTCGCCCGCCGGCCGGTTACGGCTCAGCTCGGCGAGGTCGGCGAACACGGCGACGAGTTCGAGTTCCTCGGCGAGCGGCCGGTGGCCTTCCTCGGCGGCCGCCCGGCGCGCGGCGAGGTAGTCGTCGAGCATCCGGCGTTCGTCGTGCGGGTCGACGTCGAAGCCCAGCAGCAGGCTGCGCAGGTACTCCTGGCCGCGCGTGGCGCGCTCGCGCGCCGGGATGCCTTCCGGCACGACGGGCAGGTCCAGCTCGACCGACCCGGCGGCCGAGGTGTCCTCGGCCTCGACGCCGTCGGCGAGCGGCTCCAGCCGCAGCAGCGGCGCACCGGTCTCCACCTGGCTGCCCACGGACACGCCGCATTCCTTCAGCCGTGCCCTGAACGGCGCCCGCAGCACCGTCTCCATCTTCATGCTCTCCAGCACCAGCACCGGTGCGCCGGCCTCGACCTCGGAGCCGACCTCCAGCGGCGTGGCGATGACCAACGCCGGCGCGGGCGAGCGGACGACGCCGCCCTCGTCGCGGCTGATCCGATGCGTCACGCCGTCCACCTCGACCAGGTGGACCGGCCCGTGCGCGCCGGTGACCAGGCGGTAGCGGGTGCCGTTGACGATGATCTGCCCGGTGTGCCGGTCGAAGCGGTCGAACTCGACGTCGGCGGTGCGAACGTCGTCACCCGCTTCGATGCCGACGCGGAAGCGATGCGCGCCGACCCGCGCGACGCGCACGCGGTAGCCGGCGCCACGCAGTTTGAGATCCAGCGGCCGGCCGCTCTCGTGCTGCACCTGCGGGCGTCCGCCGGACGCCGTCGACAGCAGCCGTTGCCGCTCGAGGTGTTCCTCCTCCTCGTACGCGCCGATGGCGGCGGCCGCCAGCGCGACGGCGGAGTGCCGGTGTGAGACGAGCCTGCCCTCGTCGCGGACGCGGTCGATCCAGCCGGTGTCCGCGCTGGCGTCGATCACCTCGGGCTGGTCGAGCAGTTCGAGCACGAAGCTCTTGTTCGTCGCGCCGCCCTCAATGATCACTGTGGTCTGCGCCATCGCCCGGCGGAGCCTGCCGAGTGCCTCGTCACGGTCGCGGCCGTAGGCGATGATCTTCGCGATCATCGAGTCGAAGTCGGCGGGGATGGTGTCGCCCTCGCTGACGCCGGTGTCCACGCGGATCCCCGGTCCGGCGGGCAGGTCCAGCCGCGCGATGCGGCCCGGGGACGGCGCGAAGTCGCGGTCGGGGTCTTCGGCGTTCAGCCGGGCCTCGATGGCGTGCCCGCGCTCCACCGGCGGCCCGCCCTCCAGCCTGCCGCCTGACGCCACCCGCAGTTGCGCCTTGACCAGGTCGAATCCGGTGGTGGACTCGGTGATCGGGTGCTCGACCTGCAGGCGGGTGTTGACCTCGAGGAAGGCGAACAGCTTGTCGCCGGGGTGGTAGAGGAACTCGACGGTGGCCGCGCCGCGGTAACCGACCGCGAGAGCCAGCCGTTCGGCCGACGTCTTGAGCTCGGCTGTCTGCGCCGGGCTGAGCACCGGTGACGCCGATTCCTCGATGACCTTCTGGTTGCGCCGCTGCACCGAGCAGTCGCGGACGCCGAGCGCCCACGCGGTGCCCTGGCCGTCGGCGATCACCTGGACCTCGACGTGCCGGGCACCGGTTACCAGCCGCTCCAGGAACACGGTACCGCTGCCGAACGCCCGAGCGGCCTCCTGGCTGGTGCGCTCGTAGGCGTCGGCGAGCTCGGCCTCGCTCGTGATCACGCGGATGCCGCGTCCGCCGCCGCCCGCGGTCGCCTTCAGCATCAGCGGGTAGCCGATCTCGGCCGCCGCAGTCAGGGCGGCGTCCAGGGTCTCGACCGCACCGCGGCTCCACGGCGCGACCGGAACACCGACCTCCTCGGCGATCAGCTTCGCGCCGATCTTGTCGCCGAGCTTGCGCATGGCCTCCGCGCTCGGCCCGATGAAGGTGACCCCGACCTTCTCGCACAACTCCGCGAACGCCGGGTCCTCCGCGACGAAGCCCCAGCCGACCCATGCGGCGTCGGCACCGGTCTCCACCAGCGCGCGCTCCAGCACCTTCAGATCGAGGTAGGGCCGCGCGGACGCGGGACCGAGATCGTAGGACAGGTCCGCTTCGCGGACGAAGGTGGCCGTGCGGTCGACGTCGGTGTACAGGGCCACGGTCTCGATCCGTGTCCCGGTCTCCGCGGAGATGTCCCGTACGGCGTGGATGAGCCGCATAGCGGCCTCACCACGGTTGACGATGGCGACACGACTGAACACCCGACCGAACCCTCCTGCAGACCAACGATGTGCGCGCCGCGATACGGCGGCCCCCGGCAGTGTCCACCATTCCGTCTACCGGCCGGCGGCGCCATGTCGCAGACAGCGCACGTTACGCGGCTCCAGTTGTGGAAAACGATCAAAAGCCGCCGGCCGTCCGCGCCCGACCAGGGTACGCGTGAACGGAGTGAGGGCACGCCTCGCCGGGGGCGGGGCCGGATGACGGCGAGGCGGGTTCAGCCACAGGTGATCTCCTCCGGTGAGGGGCACCCCGCCGCCAGGACCGCGCCCCACGCCCCGGCCCACCGGCCGAGCTCGGCGCTGAGGATCGGAGGGCGGGCGTGGAAGGTGGCGGCCTCGTACACCTTCCGCGCGGTCGGTGTCACGATGAGGTCGCGCGCTCCGGAGATGCCGCCGCCGATGATGATCGCGGACGGGTCGAGAGTGGCGATGACGCCGAGGACACAGCGCGCGAGCGCCGTCGTCGCCTCGTCGATCATGGTGAGCGCGGCGGGGTCGCCCGCGTGGCCGGCCTCGAAGAGGTCACGGGCGGTGGCCGGCCGGCCGGTGTGGGAGCTCCACCGGCTCGCCAGATGCGTTCCGCCGATGAACGTCTCCAGACATCCGTGCTGTCCGCAGCCACACAGACGCCCATCGGGGTCCTGACTGATGTGGCCGACCTCGCCCGCGGCCGCGTGGGCACCGCGGCGTGCCCGCCGGCCTTCGACGTGCGCACCCGCGATACCCGTTCCCAGGGCGAGGACGAACGCGTCGGCGAACCCCCGCCCCGCGCCGAGCAACGCCTCGGCCTCGGCTGCGGCGCGACCGTCGTGCACGGCCCGGACGGGAAAACCGAGCCGCCTCCCCAGCGCGGATCCGAGGTCGGCGCCGTCGAGCCACGGGAGGTTCACGCTCCGCAGGACGCGGCCGCTGTCCTCGTCGAGGATCCCGGGGACGGTCACCCCGCCCGCGCCGATCGGGCGTCTGGCCACGCGCGCCAGGTGGCTCGCGAGCCGGTCGACGGGATCGCTTCCCCGCGGGGTGGGAAAGGTGAACCGGTCGACGACGGCGTCGACGGCGAGCGTCCCGTCATCGCCGGACACGGCGACCACGACCTTGGTGGACGTCGCCCCGAGGTCGATACCGACACGATACGACGGGATCGTCATCGCAGCCGGTCCCGGTCGGCGGCGCGCACGGCCGCCGGCGGCGTGAGCCCGCCGGGCGGGAGCGCTGAGCGGGGCTCGATCCGGTCCCCCTCGGCCCGCGCGGCCGTTTCGACGCCGGCGCGGTCCCGCGCCGCGAGTTCGCCTACGGTCACCGGTAGACCACCGCCGCGAGGTCGGGTTCGACGTCGAAGGGGTCGAAGGGGAACATGGGGCGGGTGATCCGCTGATGTCCGAGTCGTTCGAGGTCCTGGTCGACCGGTCCCGGCGTGAGCGCGAGCGTCCAGCCGGCCGCGACGTCGTAGAGGGTGGGTTCCAGATAGCCGATCTTGGTGACGATGATGTCGGCTTCCAGCGGTTCGAGGCCGATGGCCCGGAAGTCGGCGACGTCGTGGAACGCCTTGCGGAACTCGGTGATGATCACGTGGAGGCCGCCGCGGCGTACGACGGCGATGCGTCCCGCGGCGGGGTCTCCCTCGAAGCGTGAGAGGAGGATCCCCTGGACGAGGGCCGGCCCGCTGACCCGGGAGTCGACGCGTGCCCCCGCGGTGACCGAGACCTGCGAGCCCGGTTCGGCGGAGAAGAGCTCGTCGACGGCGACCGCGTCGAAGACGGAGGCGCAGTACGTCACCGGTGCGTCGTCCGCGGTCAGTTCGGGCATCCGGAGGAGCCGGCTGAGCGTCCAGGTGACGTCGCCGGTCCCACCGGCGCCGGGGTTGTCGCCGGAGTCGCTGATGAGGTACGGCTTGGCGGTCGCGGCCAGCGCGCGTTCCACGCCTTGTTCGAGCGTTCCGGGAGGGCCGACGAAGCCGAACGCGTCGCGGACGGCCCACAGCTCGCCGGCCAGCCCGCTCGCGGCGTCCCGCACCGTGGCCGTGTCCGTGCCGGTGACGACGACGCTCGCGTGGCAGCGCGGCTCGTCGGCCCAGGCGTATCCGATCCAGATCGACGCGTCGGTGACGCCCTCGCTCGCCTCGACGGGGAGGATCCGCCGGTAGAGGCTCCTGGCCGGTTCCACCCGCGTGCTCGTCTTCTCGCCCGGCAGCAGGATCGGGATCCGGGACCACGCGCGTACGGGCCTTTCCCCGGTCCGCAGGTGATGGACGAGGTTGCGCGCGGCACGCTCCCTCGTCTCGAGGGCGTCCTCGTGCGGCGCGAGGCGGTAGCACGTGATCAGCTCGCAGGCCCGCACGAACCGCTCGGAGAGGTTGCCGTGCAGGTCCATCGAGGCCGAGATGAGCGGACCGGAGCCGACCGCCGCGCGGATCGCTTCCACGAGGTCGCCTTCGGCGTCGTCCATGTGCTCGACGCTCATCGCGCCGTGGACGTCGAGGAGGATGCCGTCGAGCGGTTCGCGCTCGTGCTCGCGGCGCAGTCCCTCGACGATGCGCTCGCGGAAGTCGGCGTAGACGTCGGCCTGGACCCGTCCGCCCGGGATGGATCTGGCGTAGAAGACGCCGGTCCATCGCGCCGAGGCGGCGAGCTCGGAGCCGGGAGCGAGGAACGGGTAGCGGTCGACGGCCTCGCCGCCGCTGAAGGTCGCGAAGTCCCGGTAGCCGGCGCGGTGCGGCGAGTAGGCGCTGGACTCGATCGCCATCCCGGCCACCGCGATCCGGGGCACCGGCCGTGGCGTGGACGCGGCGGTCACCGCCCCCCCAGCCCCGAGGTCGCGATGCCCCTGACGAGGTGCTTCTGCAGGGCGATCACGAGGATCACCGTCGGGATCATCGAGATGATGGAGGCGGCCATCTGAAGGTCCCATCGGGTTCCGTTCTGGGTCGAGAAGCTTGCCAGGCCGATCGGCAGGGTGCCACGGACCGCGTAGTCGTTGACCGCGATGAGCGGCCACAGGTAGCTGTTCCAGTAGTTGAGGAAGGTGAAGACGGCGAGCACGGCGAGCGCCGGACCCGCGAGCGGCAGGATCACCTGCAGGAAGGTGCGCAGGGGGCCCGCCCCGTCGACGCGTGCGGCCTCCTCCAGTTCGTACGGGATTCCGCGGAAGAACTGCCGCATCAGGAAGGTGCCGAAGGCGGTGAAGGCCCACGGGAAGACGAGCGCCTGGTAGGTGTCGACCCAGCCGAACCACTGCATGAGGACGAACATCGGGATGA
The DNA here is from genome assembly GCF_014204985.1 of Streptosporangium becharense. Classification (NCBI taxonomy): domain Bacteria; kingdom Bacillati; phylum Actinomycetota; class Actinomycetes; order Streptosporangiales; family Streptosporangiaceae; genus Streptosporangium; species Streptosporangium becharense. The sequence goes on from NZ_JACHMP010000001.1 coordinate 6,951,435, forward strand.
CGAGCACCTCCTGCGGCACCATGAGGGTGCCGAGGAAGAGCACGAAGACGATGTCACGCCCCGGCCAGCGCAACCGGCCGAACGCGTACCCGGCCGTGGCCGAGACCACGAGCACGACGAGCACGCCCGCGATCGAGACGAAGAAGGAGTTCGTGATGTAGGTGGTGAACGGCGCGTAGGTGAAGACCTCGGTGAAGTTCTCCCACCGGAACTCCGAGCCGAAGAGGCTCGGCGGCGTCTGCATGACCTCGCGTGAGGGCTTGAAGGCGGAGAAGACGGCGTAGACGAGCGGCGCGGCGAAGACGACCGCCGCGATCAGGACCGTGGCGTACGCGATGACGGCGCCGAAGCGCCGGTTCTCCTCCCGGCCCGGCCCCCGCCCGCGACGACCGCCGCCGGCCGCGTGGCCGGCGGGCAGGACCACCGGATCAGTGCTCATAGTGCACCCACCGTTTCTGCGCTCGGAACTGCAGGGCTGTCACGCCGATGATGAGGGCGAACAGGATCCAGGCGGCCGCCGCCGCGAGACCGAGGTCCTGGAACTTGAATCCCGTGTTGTAGATGAACATCACGATCGGCATCGTCGAGGTGCCCGGCCCGCCCCCCGTCAGGAGTTGCGGCTGCGCGAACACCTGCAGCGACGAGATGATCGTCATGACGGTCGCGAAGAAGATCGCCGGTGAGATGAGCGGAATCGTGATGTGGACGAGGATGCGCCAGCCGCGCGCGCCGTCGATCCGGGCGGCTTCGACCACGGAGGCCGGGAGCTGCTCGAGCGCGGCGGTCAGCACGAGCATGTTGTAACCCATGCCCGCCCACACGCTCATGACGACGATCGAGATCATCGCCCAGTTGGCGTCGACGAGGAAGTTCGGCAGCTCGAATCCGAACATCGTCCGTGACAGGCCGTTGAGCAGGCCGTCCGGCTGGAGGATCAGCTTCCAGACCAGGACGTTGGCGACGATCGGGGTGACCACCGGGATGAAGAACAGCACGCGGAACACCGCACGGCCGCGGATACGCGGCCCCAGGAGCAGGGCGAGTCCCAGGGCGACGACGAGGTTGATCGGCACGTACAGGACGGTGAAGACGACCGAGTTGCGCAGGGCCGGCCAGAAGTCCGGGCTCGAGGTGAGCAGTTCGGCGTAGTTGTCGAACCCGACGAACGTCCGCTCGCCGAAGATGGGCCAGTCGAACAGGCTCATGATGATCGCGAGGGCGACCGGGACCACGGTGAACAGGGAGAGCCCGGCGACGGCGGGGGTGATGAAGCCGAGCGCCTGCCACCGCTCGGTCCGGATGAGCGCGTCGGTGCGCCGGATGCCGCTCCGCCGCGCCATCACGGCTCCTCCAGCACGAGTTCGACGACGGGAAGCAGGACGTCGGGACGTTGCACGGGCATGAGCAGCGTCGCGGTGCCCGGCGGAGGCCCCGCCGGTGTCATCGTGTTCGCCTGCTGGTCGGCCGGGATCTGCGTGAAGAGCACCTCGGAGCCGTCGTGCAGGAGCCGCGCGAACCGGATCCGGCCGGCGAGCCCCGGCAGGTGCAGGTGGCCGAACGGCCAGGTGTGCACGTGGACGTAGAGGCGGTCCGCGCGTTGCGTGTAGACGGCGTGGGGCGGTGGCGTGAACGCGGAGGGGCCCGCGCCGTAGACGGAGACGCAGTGGTGGCGCATCCAGCCGCCGATGCTCTCGAATATCGCCCGGTCGCGTGGGGCGATCTCGCCGCGGCCGGTCGGGCCGACGTTGAGCAGCAGGTTCCCCCCCTTGGACACGGTGTCGACGAGCATGCTCACCAGGAGCTCGGGCGACTTGAAGTCCAGGTTGTCGCGGTGGTAGCCCCAGCTTCCGTTGACCGTCTGGCACGCCTCCCAGAGCACGCGTTCGCCGTCCCGCTCCAGCGGCCGGAGCGGCTGGTACTGTTCCGGCGTCACGAGGTCGGCCGGGATGCCGAGACGGTCGTTGACGAGCATGTCCGGCTGCAACTCGCGGCACAGGGCGAGCAGGCGCTCGGCGTCCCAGTCGTCGGCGCTCTTGCCGGGCAGCCCGTTCTCCGCGGCGGGTTCGGTGAAGTCGAAGAAGAGGTAGTCGATCGTCCCGTACCCGGTGAGCAGTTCGCGTACCTGGGCGTGCAGGTAGTCGCGGTAGCGGCCCCAGTCGCGGCGGGCGTTGCGTGCGGCGACGTCGGCGGCTCTCCGCTGCGGGTGGTGGCGGTCGATCGTGTAGTCGGGGTGGTGCCAGTCGAGCAGCGAGTGGTAGAAGCCGACGCGGAGGCCTTCCGCGCGGGCGGCGTCGACGAACTCGCCGACGAGGTCGCGGCCGATCGTCGCCCACGACGAGTACTCACCCTGTCCGGTCTTCCACAGGCAGAAACCGTCGTGGTGTTTCGTCGTGAGGACCACGTAGCGCGCACCCGCCTCACGAGCGGTGCGGGTGATCGCTCGGGCATCGAACAGATCCGGGTCGAAGAAACGGACGTAGCGGGCATAGTCCGCGACGGTGAGTTCCTCGTAGTTCATGACCCATTCGTGTCGGCCTGCGACGCTGTAGGGGCCGAAATGCACGAACATGCCGAACCTGTCGTGTTCGAACCAGCCCGTGCGTGAGTGGCGGGGCGTCATCTTCCCTCTCCTAGACGCGGGGAGCGCCGGGCGGCCGGTCGGGCCGCCCGGATCCCGGGTGTCACTGGGCGAAACGCTGCTGCAGGCCGCCGAGCGCGTCGGCCATCGTCTTCTGGCCGGCGTAGACGCTCACGAGCTCCTGCGGGAAAGCGGTCGTGACCTGCGTCCACTTCTCGGTCACCCGCTGCGCGGACGCGCCGTCGAAGGCGGAGGTGAAGGCCGCGGTGAGCTTCTCCTTCGAATCGGCGGCAAGCGCCTGGAAGTAGAGCGGCTGGCTGCCGAGCTGCGCCGGGTAGCCGCCCTGCTGCGCGATCACCGCCTGCACCTTCGGCCCGGCGAGGGCCCCGAGGACCTTGAGCGCGGCCTGCTTGTTCTCGCAGTTGGCCGCGATGCCGTAGCCCGAGCCGAGGGCGACGCCGAAGGGGCCGGCCGCGCCGCTCGGAATGCGGACCGCGCCGCCGGTGAACGGCATGTCCTTGCCCGTGTACTTGGTGGCGTTCCACGTGCCATCGATGATCATCGCGGCCTTACCGGTCTCGAACTGGCCGGGGTCCCAGGTCGTCTCGGAGGCCGAAGGCACGGCGTTGGAGACCTTGAGGCCGGTGACGAGACCGGAGTACCACTCGGCGGCCTTGACGAAGGTCGGGTTGGTCAGGTCGAGCTTGCCGTCCTCGGTCACCACCTGCAGGCCCGCCTTCGCCATGGGCAGGGAGAGCCATTGGAACTCGTCGATGCTCACCGCGAATCCCTTGACGCCGGTCTTCTCGGTGATGGTCTTGGCCGCGGCCTCGAAGTCGTCGACCGTCCAGGTGTTCGTGGGTTCCGCGACGCCCGCCTTCTTGAACAGGTCGGCGTTGTAGTACAGGAACATGGTCGCCGTGTCGTACGGGAGGCCGTAGAGCTTGCCGCCGTGCTCCATGACGCTCAGCGCACCCGGGTTGTAGTCGCCGCGCGAGATGCCGGCGACCTTGAGGTCCTCGTCGGTGAGCGGCGTCAGCGCGGCGGTGTAGCCCGACAGGCGCTGGCCGTTCATCGAGGTGATGCAGGCGAGCTTGCCCGAGGCCATGTTGGCGTTGAGCTTGGTGAAGTAGTCCGTCCACGGTGCGGTCTGGAGTTCGATCTTCACATCGGGGACGAGCTGCTGCGCGACGGCCATCTGGGCTTCGAGCTTCTTCGTCGACTCGTTGTCACCCGACCACATGTTCCACGTGATCGTCGCTCCGGAGCCGCTGCCGGACCCCTCCCCGGAGCCTTCTCCGGAGCTTGAGCCGCAGGCGCTCGCCGCGGTCATGATGGCGACGGCCGCGGCGGAGAATGCCGCGATTCGAAGTTTCATGGTCAACCTTTCGCTCTTGCGCCGCGTCGCTGCGGCTGACCCGTTGGCGCTCCCCCGCTCGCAAACATCGGATGTCAGTTGAGTCTGGGACCGGCGCGTCCCCAGGGGCAGTCCTAAGTCCGATATGGAATCCTTTTGTTACGAAAATCGGGATAACAAGACCTACTTACTTCGATTATCGAATTAAGTTCGCTTTCGTAAGGCCCGGTCGACCGCCGCGGCGTCCAGGAGGCCGTCCAGCACCAGCGCGGCGGCTCCCAGGCTTCCGCCGTCGGCCCCCGCCGCGCTCACCGTGATCTCCAGGCCGTCCGTGGACATGGGCAAGCACAGGTCGTAGACGCTCGAACGCACTCCGGCGCAGAAGGCGTCGGCCGCCGAGAGGCTGCCGGCGAGCACGAGGCGCTGCGGGTTGAAGAAGTGCACCACGTTGGCCAGCACCGCTCCGACGCGCGTCCCGGCCTCGCGGAGCAGGCGCGTGGCGAGAGGGTGCGCGTCGTGGGCGAGATCCAGCACTCCGGTGGTGTCGCCGGCCTCGACGCCCGCGGCTCGCAGGTCCCGCGCGATCGCCGTTCCGCCGGCGACGGCGTCGAGGCAGCCGAGCCGTCCGCACGAGCACAACACCGCGGGTGCGCCGGCGACCGGGGTGTGACTCACGTCGCCGGCCATCCCCCGGAACCCCCGGTGCGGCGCGCCGGCCGCGATGACGCCCGCGCCGATGCTCGAACCCGCCTTGACGAGCACCAGGTCGGCGATCGCCCGGCCGGTCGCGATGTACTCGCCGACCGCCATCGCGTTCGCGTCGTTCTCGACCCGCGTGACGACTCCCGACATCGCCGTCAGGAGGGCGGCGGGGTCGACGCCGTTCCAGCCCGGCATGCGCGAGGGCGATACGACCCGGCCGCCGGGCACGCTGACGGGGCCGGGCACCGCGAGGCCGATCCCCACGAGGACGGCCTCCCCGTCAAGGGTGCCGACCAGGTCGAGGATGGCGCGATGGACGTTCGCGAGGACCTCCTCGGGACCCCGGGCGACGTCGATCGCGAGCGAGCGGGCCGCGACCTTGGCGCGCGCGAGGTCGAACAGGGCGATGTTCGCGTGCCTGGCGCCGAGGTCGACGCCGGCGACGAGCCGTCCGTCGGCGGCGACCGCGAGCGACCGGGGCCGGCGGCCTCCCCGGGAGGCGCCCGCCCCCGCCTCGACGAGGTAGCCCGCCCGGATCAGCTCGTCGACCCGCATCCCCACGGTCGACATCGCCAGCCCGGTGAGGTGCGACAGCGCCGAGCGTGAGTCGGCCCGCCCGTCGCGCACCAGGGCGAACAGCCCTCCCGGGGTCGTGGTGTGGAAGTAGCTCCCGGCCTCGTCGCTCATGGTCGCGTCCCTTCGTGGCTTCTTCGCTGCGAAGATTATCGACCTTGCTTCAATACTCGTAAGAATATGTTCGGCAGGCGAAGCAAGCCTTTCGGCGGATCACGAGACGGCGGACGCACCCTCCCGGCCCGCCTCACCTGGCGGCGCACATACGGCAGATCGGCCGGGCTGTCGCGGGTAGGGAGTGAGTAAGGGGCTGTTATGCCCCCTAGACCTCCGATGTATTTCCATGATGACAGTCCAGATCGGCTGCGAGCCCCGGCCTCAGTCGAGGGGGAGACCCACGTAGTTCTCCGCGAGCGAGGTCATCCCGGCGGTGGAGCCGACGATGTAACGGAGCTGGGAGAGCTGCAGCCGGTCGTCGAAGGGGTCCTGGTGCGGGTCCCGGTGCAGCATCGTCGTCATGAGGTAGGAGAAGTGCTCGGCGCGCCACACCCGGCGCAGGGCGGTCTCGGAGTAGGCGTCGAGCAGGCTCTCGTCGCCTACTCCGTGCCAGCGGGTGAGGGCCTGCGCGAGCAGGGTCACGTCGGCGACCGCCAGGTTCAGGCCCTTGGCCCCGGTGGGCGGCACGATGTGCGCCGCGTCCCCGGCGAGGAACAACCGGTCGTGCCGCATGGGTTCGGCGACGAAGCTGCGCATCGGCGTGATGCTCCGGTCGGTGATCGGGCCGCGCTCCAGCTTCCAGTCGCCGTCCACCGCGAAGCGGGTCTCCAGCTCGTCCCAGATCCGCTCGTCGGACCAGTCGGCGAGGTCGTCTCCCGGGTCGACCTGCAGGTAGAGGCGGCTGACGTGGGGAGAGCGCATGCTGTGCAGGGCGAAGCCCCGCTCGTGGTGAGCGTAGATCAGCTCCTCGCACGAGGGGGGCACGTCGGCGAGGATCCCCAGCCAGGCGAACGGGTAGTCGCGCCGGAAGGTCGTGACCGCGGGCATGGACGCCCGGCCGATGCCGTGGAAGCCGTCGCAGGCCACCACGACGTCGCACGTCATGGTGTGCTCGGCGCCCTCGTGGCGGTAGCGGACCACCCCGGTGGCCGGGTCGGCGGACAGCGCCTCGGCCTCGAACAGCAGCGGACCCTCACGCAGGGCGATCAGGTCCTTGACGACCTCGGTCTGCGCGTAGACCATCACGGTCCTGCCGCCGGTCAGGGAGGGGAAGTCGATCCGGTGCGCCTGCCGGTCGAAGCGCAGCTCGATGCCCTCGTGGACCAGGCCCTGCCGGTCCATCCGCTCGCCCGCCCCGCAGGCGCGCAGCACGTCGACGGTGCTCTGCTCCAGGATCCCCGCGCGCTGGCGGCGCTCGACGTACTCGCGGGTCCTGCTCTCCAGCACCACGTTCTCGATGCCCCGCGCCGACAGCAGGTGGCCCAGGAGCAGTCCGGCGGGGCCGCCGCCGATGATTCCCACCCGGGTGTGCTTCATGATCATTCTCCTGAGGTCTCGGCCAGCACGCGCTGGGCGACGGCGAAGGCGGCGTTGGCCGCGGGAACCCCGCAGTAGATCGCGGTCTGCAACAGCACCTCGCCGATCTCGTCCGGGGTGAGCCCGTTGCGCAGGGCGGCACGGACGTGCATGGCCAGCTCCTCCAGGTGGCCGTGGGCGACGAGCGCGGTGAGGGTGACGCAGCTGCGGGTGCGGCGGTCCAACCCGGGACGGGTCCAGATCTCGCCCCAGGCGTAGCGGGTGATCAGATCCTGGAAGTCCCAGGTGAAGCCGGTGGTGCGGGCGATCGCCCGGTCCACGTGGGCGTCCCCGAGCACCTCACGCCGCACCTTCATGCCCGGTTCGGCGGGCAGGTGCGCCAGCAGCGCCGCGGTGACGGGCTCGGGCCGGTCGACGTTGGCCAGGTGGGCGGCGGCGGCCACCTCCACGAGCGTGGCGCCCGGGATGCCGTCGGCCAGCCGCCTGGCGTGGGCGGGCGGCGTCGCCGGGTCGTCCCGCCCGGCGACGACCAGGGTGGGGACGGCGATGTCGGCGAGCCGGTCGCGCAGGTCGTAGCCCGCCAGCGCGTCACAGCAGGCGGCGTACCCGGCGGGGTCGGCGCCGGCCAGGTCGTCCAGCAACGCCCGGTCGGCGGGCCCGGCGAACCAGCGGCGCGCCGTGGCCTCCAGCAGCGGCCCGGTGCCCCGATCCCGTACGAGCCCGGCCCGCTCCCGCCACGCCTGCGGCTCGCCGAACCGGGCGGAGGAGCAGAGCATCGCCAGCGACCGCAGCCGGGTGGGGCGGCGTGCCGCGAGGGTCGCGCCGATCGCGCCGCCGAGGGAGACGCCCGCGTAGTGGAAGCTCTCCAGGCTCAGCGCGTCGGCCAGCTCCAGCACCAGGCCGGCCAGGTCGTCCACGGTCCGCACGTCGGCCGGGGGCGACCCGCCGTGTCCCGGCAGGTCGAACCTGATCACCCTGAAGGTCCGCGCGAGCGCGGCGAGCTGGGGCTCCCACACCCGCGCGGAGGTGCCGAGCGACGGTCCCAGGACGAGGGGTTCCCCGCGCTCGGGCCCGTCCGTCCGGTGCTGCAACAACGTCATTCCTCCTCCAGCGCCCGGTCGACGAGGGCGGCGGCCGAACCGGGCGATCCGGCGACACGCAGGTTGGCGCGCATGCGCTCGGGGTGCGTCCGCAGGCCGGAGGCCAGCTCCGCGGCGTCGCGGGCGGCCCCGGCCACCAGGCGCAGCGACTCGCGCAGCGGCTGCCACTCGGCGTGCCAGGCCCCGGCGGGCCGTTCGTCCTCGGCGGCGAGCGAGCCGTACAGGACCGCGCTCAGCGCGGGCACCTGGCGGGCCGCGGCGGCGATCATCGTGGCTCTGACCGGGTTGCGCTTGTGCGGCATGGACGACGAGCCGCCGCCCACGCCCTCGGACACCTCGCCGATCTCGGTGCGCGACAGCACGAGCACGTCGGCGGCGAACTTGCCCAGCGCCCCGGCCGTGAACGCGAGGGCCCCGGCCAGGTCGGCGACGGGGGTGCGCAGCACGTGCCAGGGCAGCACGGGCGCGACCAGGCCGAGTTCGGCGGCGAACCGGGCCGCCACGGCGGGTCCCTGGGGCTGCTCCAGGGTTCCGGCGGGGCCGCCGAGCTGCGCCGGCAGCGTCCGCCGCACGAGGAGCAGGCGGGCCCGGGCGTCGACGGCCAGCTTCCGCCAGCCCGCCGCCTTGAGGCCGAAGGTCGTGGGGACGGCCTGCTGGGTGAGCGTGCGGGCGGCCATCGGGGTGTCGCGGTGTCCGGCCGCGAGGAGGGTGAGCCCGGCGACCACCCGGTCCAGGTCGGCCAGGGCGAGGCCCAGCGTCCGGTGCGCCACCAGCATGAGCGCGGTGTCGAGGATGTCCTGGCTGGTCGCGCCGCGGTGGACGTGGGCGGCGTACGGCTCGGGCACGGCCGCGCGGAGGTCCTCCACCAGCGGGATGACCGGGTTGCCGCCGGAACGGGCCCGCACGACCAGGCCTGGCAGGTCGAACGCCCCGGCCCGGGCGGCGGCGGACACGGCCTCGGCCGCCTGCGGCGGCACCAGGCCGAGACCGGCCTGGGCACGGATCAGCGCGGCCTCGGCGTCCAGCATGGCCTTCAGGAAGGCGGTGTCGCCGGTGACCTCCGCCGCCGCCCGCATGGGGGACAGCAGCCCGAGGTCCGCGCCTCCGGCGAGGCCCTCACCGGGGGCCGTCCCACCCTCACCCGAAGTCAAGGAAGACCGTCTCCTTCTCGCCCTGCAGGTGGATGTCGAAGCGGTAGACGCCCTCGCGTTCCGCAGTCGCCACCAGCGTCCGGCCCCGCTGCGGCGGCAGCGAGCCGAGGAAGGCGTCCGGCCGCAGGTAGATGCGGGTGAAAAGGTGGTGGAGCAGGCCGCGGGCGAAGACACAGACGCTGATGTACCCGGTCCCGGGAACGAGCGTGCGCAGCGTCCAGTGACCGTCGGCGTCGGTGGCGACCCGGCCGAAGCCGGTGAAGTCGACCCCGTGCCGGCCGACGACCGCACCGGTCACCGGATCGCGCCGCAGCGTGCCGGGGGCACCCGTGAGGCTGCCGGACGGGTCGGCCTGCCAGAACTCCAGCAGCGCGTCGGGGATGGGGTCGCCCGCGCCGTCGTAGACGTGACCGCGGACGGTGATCGCCGCCCCGTCGCCGGGAGGGGCGATGTCGCCGCCCCCGGGGAAGGGGAGCGCGTAGCCGTAGAACGGGCCGACGGTCTGGGAGGGGGTGGGGCGGTTCATCGGCCTTCCTCGATCCAGGTCGCGGTGGGGCCGTCCAGCACGATGTCCCACCGGTACCCCAGGGACCACTCGGGCACGGACAGGTCGTGCTCGTAGGCGGCGACCAGCCGTTGCCTGGCGCGCTCGTCGGTCACCGACTGCAGGATCGGGTCGTAGGGGAACAGTGGGTCGCCGGGGAAGTACATCTGGGTGACCAGCCGCTGGGTGAAGGCCGTGCCGAACAGGGAGAAGTGGATGTGCGCGGGCCGCCAGGCCCCTGTGTGGTTGCGCCACGGGTAGGCGCCGGGCTTGATCGTGGTGAACCGGTAGCGGCCGTCGCCGTCGGTCAGGCAGCGGCCGACGCCGGAGAAGTTCGGGTCGAGCGGCGCGGGGTGGTCGTCGCGCTGGTGCAGGTAGCGGCCGGCGGCGTTGGCCTGCCACACCTCGACCAGCTGGCCGCGCACCGGGCGGCCGTCCCGGTCGAGCACCCGCCCTTCCACGGTGATCCGTTCACCCAGCGGATCACCCGGGTGCTGCCTGGTCAGGTCCGAGTCGAGGGCGGTCACGTCGGTGACGCCGAAGACCGGCCCGGCCAGCTCGGCGGCCTCGGGGTCCCTCACCGCGACCGGCGGCCGCTTGGGGTGGCGCAGCAGGGTGCTGCGGTAGGGGGCGAAGTCGCGGGAGGGGTGGTCCGCCTCGCGGCCGGCGTGGGCCGCGTGCAACTCGGCGATCTCGCGGTCTATGTCCGCCTGGGTGAGGGGCTGGGGCATGACGCCTACCTTTCGAGGACGACGGCCAGGCCCTGGCCGACACCGATGCAGAGGGAAGCAAGCCCGGTGCCCGAACCGGCCGCGGCCAGCCGGTGGGCCACCGCGCCGGTGATGCGGGCACCGGAGGCACCGAGAGGGTGGCCCAGCGCGATCGCCCCGCCGTGCGGGTTGACGATCCCGGGGTCGAGGTCGGGCAGTTCCGCCAGGCAGCCGAGGACCTGCGCGGCGAACGCCTCGTTCAGCTCGGCGGTCGTCAGGTCGCCGAATCGCCTGCCCGCCCTGGCCAGGGCCTTTCCCGCCGCTTCGACCGGGCCGAGACCGAAGTAGCGGGGCTCCAGCGCGGCGGCGGCACCGGCGGTGATCCGCGCCAGCGGTTCACGGCCGCGCAGCCCGGCCTCGTCGGTCAGCAGCAGCGCCGCGGCCCCGTCGTTGAGCGGGGAGGAGTTGCCCGCGGTGACCGTGCCGCCGGGGCGGAAGACCGGCTTGAGGCGGCCGAGCGCCTCGGTGGAGGTGTCCTCGCGGATGCCCTCGTCCCGGGTGAGGCCGGCGACGGGGACGATCTCACGGTCGAAGGAGGCCCCGGCCGCCTTCCGGTGGCTGGCGAGGGCGAAGGCGTCCTGCTCGGCGCGGGTGATGCCGTGCTTGTCGGCGATCAGCTCGGCACCCTCACCGAGGGCGACCGTGTGCTCGGCGGGCATCGCGGGGTTGACCAGCCGCCAGCCGAGAGTGGTGGAGACCAGCTCCTGGCCGCCCGCCGGGAACGCCCTGTCCGGTTTGGGGAGCACCCACGGCGCGCGGGTCATCGACTCCACACCGCCCGCGATCACGGCCGACGCGTCGCCCAGCGCGATCATCCGGTACGCCTGGATCACGGCCTCCATGCCGGAGCCGCACAGCCGGTTCACGGTGACGCCCGGGGTGGTCACCGGCAGCCCGGCGAGCAGCGCGGCCATGCGGGCGACGTTGCGGTTCTCCTCACCGGCGCCGTTGGCGTTGCCGAGGATCACCTCGTCGACGCCCCCCTGGTCGTTGCGTTCGGTGAGCGCCCGGATGACGTGCGCGGCCAGGTCGTCGGGGCGGACCCCGGCCAGCGCTCCGCCGTACCGGCCGAAGGGGGTGCGGACGGCGTCCACGACGTAGACGGCTCTCACGCGGCGACCTCCGTGTCGGTGTGGTCGTGTCTCATGCGATGACCTCCGCGTCGGTGCGCTCGCGCAGTTCCGCCAGGCTCACGCCGGGTGCGGTCTCCACCAGTGCCAGGCCCCTCTCGGTGACGTCGAGGACGCCGAGGTCGGTGATGATCCGGTGCACGCACGCGCTGCCGGTGAGCGGCAGCGAGCACTCCCTGACGATCTTCGGGGATCCGTCCTTGGCGGTGTGGTCCATGATCACGATAACCCGGCGGGCGCCGTGGACCAGGTCCATCGCCCCGCCCATGCCCTTGACCAGCTTTCCGGGGACCATCCAGTTGGCCAGGTCGCCGCGGGCGGAGACCTGCATCGCGCCGAGGACCGCCACGTCGACGTGGCCGCCGCGGATCATGCCGAACGACAGCGCGGAGTCGAAGAACGACGCGCCCGGCAGCACGGTGACGGTCTCCTTGCCCGCGTTGATCAGATCCGGGTCGACCCGGTCCTCGGCGGGGTAGGGGCCGACGCCCAGGACGCCGTTCTCGGAGTGCAGGACCACGTCCACCTCCGGCGGGAGGAAGGAGGGGATGCGGGTGGGCAGCCCGATGCCGAGGTTGACGTAGTCGCCGTCGCGCAGCTCGGCCGCCGCCCGGGCGACCATCTCGTCGCGGGTCCAGCTCATGACGTGGTTCTCTTCTCTATGCCCTTGTCGGCGGCCTGCTCGGCGGTGAGCTCCACGACGCGCTGGACGAACACGCCGGGCAGGTGCACCTCGTCGGGATCCAGTTCGGTCAGCTCCTCGACCTCGGCGATCGTGATCCGCCCGGCCATCGCGGCCAGCGGGTTGAAGTTCCTGGCGGCCTTGTTGAAGACCAGGTTGCCGTGGCGATCGCCCTTGGCCGCCCGGACCAGCGCGAAGTCGGTGGTGATGGCGTGCTCCAGCACGTATCGCCTGCCGTCGAACTCCCGGACCTCCTTGGGCGGCGAGGCGACGGCGATCGAGCCGTCGGGAGCGTGACGCAGCGGCAGCCCGCCGTCGGCGATCGGTGTGCCGACCCCCGCCGGGGTGTAGAAGGCGGGGATGCCGCTGCCGCCCGCGCGCAGCCGCTCGGCCAGGCTGCCCTGCGGGGTCAGCTCGACCTCCAGCTCCCCGGTGAGGTACTGCCGGGCGAACTCCTTGTTGTCGCCGATGTAGGAGGCGGTCACCCGGGCGATCCGCCCGGCGGCCAGCAGGACGCCCAGGCCGCCGCCGTCCACCCCGCAGTTGTTCGACACCACGCCGATGCCGGTCACACCGGTGGTGTGCAGGGCCCGGATCAGGGTGTTCGGGATGCCGCTGAGGCCGAAACCGCCGACCGCGAACGACGCGCCGTCCCGCACGTCGGCCAGCGCCTCCTCGGCCGAGGCGACCACCTTGTCTCTCCGCACGACGTCTCTCCGCACGACGCTCCGTTCGGCCAGAAGTGTTCGCTGAATGAACTTTAGTTCATTATTATCGGGTCGAGTATGCGGACCGGAGACGCTCCTGTCAAAGTTCTTCCAGCCGCCGAGAGGAGAAGCCGATGGAACCGGCCGGAACCCTGGAGCGGGGGCTGACCGTGCTGCGCACCCTCGCCGCCGAGCCGCGGCAGGCGCGCGCGACGGATCTGGTACGCGCCACCGGCCTGGCCAGGTCCACGGTCGACCGCGTCCTGGCCACCCTCGCCCAGCTCGGTTACGTCCGGCTGGAGGAACGCGCCGTGCTGCTCGCCCCGCGCCTGATGGAGCTGGGCGAGGCGTACCTCGCCTGCGGCGGCCTGCGCGACACCCTCAGCCCCCTCGCGGAGCGGCTCGCCGAAGAGGTGGACGACTCGGTGTCGCTGGCCGTGCGGGACGCGGACGGCGTCCGCTTCGTCAGCCAGTTCACCCGGCGGCGCACCATGTCGGTCGCCTTCCGGGTCGGCGACCTGCTGCCCGCCGACCGCTGCGCGGCCGGCCTGGTCCTCCTCGACCCTGCCGCGCCGTGGGCCGAGGACGACCAGCTCATCGAGCCGGGCCTGATCGCGGTCGCGGTGCCGGTCCGGGACGCGGCAGGGGAGGTGGCCTGCGCGTTGAGCGTGGTCAGCCACACCAGCCGGCACACCGTCGCCGGCCTGCGTGCCCACGCCCTGCCCCGGATGCGCGCGACGGTCGCGGAGATGGAGGCGGCGCTGAGCGGGCCGGCGCCGGTGCCCGCTCCCCGCCCGGCCGTCCCCGCCGTGGACACCTCGCGTGCCGTCAAGCAGGAACTGGGAGCCGGCTACCTGCAGTCGCTGGCCCGCGGCCTGGCCGTGCTGGTGTCGCTCGGCTCGGCCCGCGGCGGGCTGACCCTCGCCGAGGCCGCCAAGGCCACCGGGCTGCCCCGGGCCACGGTGCGGCGGGCGGTCCAGACCCTGGAACGGCTGGGGTACGCCACCGCCGAGGGCAGCCGCTTCGTGCTGCTGCCCAGGGTGCTGGAGCTGGGATACGCCGACCTGTCGGGGCTCTCCTTCGGCGAGATCGTCCAGCCGCACCTGGCCGACCTGGTGGCCCGCGTCCACGAGTCGGCGTCGGTCGCGGTGCTCTCCGGCGACGACGTCGTCTACGTGGCCAGGGTGCCCACCGTGAACATCATGCGGGTCAACATCACCGTCGGCACCCGCTTCCCCGCGTACGCCACCTCGATGGGCCGGGTGCTCCTGGCCGGCGTATCCGGGGAACGGCTGGCCTCGATCATCCCCCGGCCGCTGACCCGCCACACCGTCACCTCCGCCGAGCGACTCGCGACAGCCGTCCGCCAGGCCGCCGCGGACGGCTACGCCCTGGTGGACCAGGAGCTGGAGGAGGGGGTGCGGTCCATCGCCGTCCCCGTCCGCGACCGGACCGGCCGGGTCGTCGCGGCCGTCAACGTCGCCACCCACGCCGGCCGCGCCACCCGCGACGACCTGCTCCGCGACGTCCTGCCCGCGCTCACCGAGACCGCCGCGCGGATGGAGGCCGACCTGGCCCACACCCGGGTCACCCCCCTTGGAGGCTTTCGATGAACCACGTCCTGACGACCGGGCGGCTGGTGCTGCGGCCGGTGTGCGCGCTCGACCGGGATGAGTTGCACGCGCACTGGACCACGCCGGACGTGCGGCGGTTCCTGTTCGACGGTGCGGTCATGTCGGCGGCGGAGGTCGCGGAGGCGATCGGGGCGAGCGAGCGTGACTTCGCCGCGTCCGGGTACGGGCTCTGGGTCGTCCGCAGGCGCGGGGAGGCCGGGCTGATCGGGACGGCCGGGCTGCGGCAGCTGGAGGACCTCGGGCCGGAGGTGGTCTACAGCCTGGCGCCGGACGCCTGGGGCCGCGGCTACGCGACCGAGGCGGCGCGGGCCGTGGTGGACCACGCGCTGGCCGCCCTCGGCCTCCCCGAGGTGCTGGCCGAGGTCGACGAGGGCAACACCGCGTCCGCCGCCGTCGCCGAACGCCTGGGCATGATCCCTTTCGCGACGGTCCCGGGACTGCTCGGCCCGATGGTCCGCTACCGCCGGACCCGCTGACGCGCGGCCGGTGGGGTTCAACTTGCAGGACAGCCGGTCGGCAGACCGCCGGACCCGCCGACGCGCGGTCGGCGGGCGGTCGTCCGCCGGGACCGCCGGAGCGCGCCGACAGCGGGCGCCGGCCGCCCGGCGGACGCGGGGACGACCGCGCGGCCCCCCACCCCGATGGCATCCGTGAGCAGGCCGGTAAGGTGGAGGACGGTGCGCCGGGAAGTCTGGTCGGCAACGTCTGTCCCGACCCCGGAAACGGAGCGCCCATGACCAGCCCTGTCCCGCCGCGCACTCCCCGCCTGTTCGGCCGCGGCTCGTGGGCCGAGGCCCGCCGGGTCGCCGACATCCTCCGCAAGGAGACCGTCGGTGGAGCGTTGCTGCTGGCCGGCGCGGTGGCGGCGATGATCTGGGCCAACTCTCCGTGGGCGGGCGCCTACGAGACGCTGCGCGCCGTCAGGTTCGGGCCCGCGGCGCTGCACCTGGACCTGAGCCTGGCCACCTGGGCCGCCGACGGCCTCCTGGCGATCTTCTTCTTCGTCGCGGGGCTGGAGCTCAAACGCGAGTTCGTCGCCGGCGACCTGCGTGACCCGGGCCGGGCGGCGGTGCCGATCGCGGCCGCGCTCGGCGGGGTGGTCGTACCGGCGGTGCTGTACCTGCTCCTCACCCGGGGCACGGCCGGCGCGGCCTCCGGGTGGGCGATCCCCACCGCCACCGACATCGCCTTCGCCCTGGCCGTGCTCGCGGTCATCGGCCGGTACCTGCCGGCGGCGCTGCGCACCTTCCTGCTCACCCTGGCCGTGGTCGACGACCTGGTGGCCATCGTCATCATCGCCGTCTTCTACACCGACCACCTGTCCCCGGTTCCGCTGCTGGCGGCGCTGGTGCCGCTGGCGGCCTTCACCGCCCTGGTGCAGCGCCGGGTCCGCTCCTGGTGGCTGTTGCTGCCGCTGGCCGCCGTCACCTGGGCGCTGGTGCACGCCTCGGGTGTGCACGCCACCGTGGCCGGTGTGCTGCTGGGCTTCGCCGTCCCGGTCCTGCGCAGTCGGCAGGCCGGCGGCCCGGACGCCGGGCCCGGCCTGGCCGAGCACTTCGAGCACCGCTTCCGCCCCCTCTCGGCGGGTGTGGCCGTGCCGGTGTTCGCGTTCCTGTCGGCGGGCGTCTCCCTCGGTGGGGCGGCCGGGCTGGCCGGAGCCCTGACCGACCCGGTCGCGGTGGGCGTCGTCGCCGGACTGGTCGTGGGCAAGCCGGTGGGGATCATGGCCGCGACGTGGCTGGTGGCCCGCTTCACCCGCGCCGACCTGGACGAGGAGCTGGCCTGGATCGACGTGGCCGGGCTGGCGATCCTGGCGGGGATCGGGTTCACGGTCTCACTGCTGATCGGCGAACTGGCCTTCGCCGGTACCGGTCACGACGGCCACGTCAAGGTGGCGGTCCTGACCGGCTCCCTGGTCGCGGCGCTGCTGGCGACCGTGGTCCTGCGCCTGCGCAACCGCGCCTACCGGCGCATCCACGAGGCCGAGACCGCCGACCTCGACCACGACGGCGTGCCGGACGTCTACCAGGGCGACCGGCCCGGCAGGACAGAGGGCTGACCGGAACCGGCCGGGGTCGCGCCGGGAATCGGAGCCGGTCGGGGTCGCGCCGCTGAGCGCGACGAGGAGCGGAAGCGACTCCTGAGCTGCCGGGCAGTGGCCGGTGATGAAAGGGCAACGCTCGGCCTGGGCGACAACGAGCCGACCACCCTGCCCGAGTGGCTGAGCGATCTCATCGCCCTCTTGACACGGTCATCGGGATCCCTCCCGCGGTAACCGTGCCCACCTGCGGCGGCGTCGCACCAAGGCGGTCATCCCGGAGAAGGCCGACCAGGCGGCCCACCACGAGAAGCGCGGTTCCCGCGGCGGCCGGCCGGTCGGTCATGATGCCGGGCTCTACAAGCAGCGCGGCACGGCGGAACGGTGCATCCTATGATCCGCGGGGGTCAGGTGGTCAGGAGCTCCTGGGCGAGGCGTACCGCGCCGGCCACGGGGTCGGTGGCGAGCAGGGTGACGGGCAGGTCGGGGTGGCGGGCCGCGACGGCGTCGGCGAGAGCGGCGAACAGGCGCGGCTGCTTAGTGATCACGCCACCCGCCGCCACGACGGCGCTGGCCCGCGCGCCGCGCGAGATCAACGTCTCCACCAGGGCCGCCAGGGCCTGACCGCCCTCCTCGACGACGCGGGCGGCCGTCCGGGAGCCCGCCTCCGCCGCGGCGAAGACGACCTGGGCGTGCCGCCCCCACTCCTCCGCGCCCGGTGCGGACGCCAGCGCCTGCGACAGCGCGGGCACCTCGTCGGCGTGGAGGGCGGCGAGCAGTCCGGTCGCCAGCTCGTCCGCCGGAAGTCCGGCGTCGTGGTCGCGGAGCACCGCGCGCACGGCCTCGCGGACGAGCCCGGCGGCCGAGCCCTCGTCCCCGAGCGCCCACCCCCACCCCCCGGCGAGCAGCGGTTCCCCGCCGGGGAGGGTGCCGGCGGCGACCGAGCCGGTGCCCGCGATCACGCCGATCGCGCCGGGCTCGCCCGCCGCGTACGGCAGGAGGTGGGCGTCGTTCATGACCCGCACCGGCGCGCCGAGCCGGTGGCCCAGCTCCTCGCGCAGTCGGCGGCACAGCGCGGGGCTGTCGCACCCGTGCGCGCCGACACCGAGCGCGTCGCAGGGGATCTCCAGCTCGCGCAGCCCGGCCGCCAGCCATTCCGCCAGGTCGCCGATCCCCGCCCCCAGGACGCTGGGCACGATCCTGTCGGCGACGACCGCGTGCGAGGAGACGGCGCGCCAGTGGGTCTTGGTGCCGCCGACGTCGACGCCGACCGCCACTGCGCTCATGCGTTCTCCGCGGTGACGGCGTCCACCTTCGTGTCGCCCACCGGGAAGCGGAACTCGCCCACGGGAGCCCCGAGGACCTCGGCCACCGCCGCGACCAGCCGCTGCAGGACGGCGTTCTCCAGCACCGCCCTGGCCACCGGCGAGAGCGCGGGAACCGGCACGCTCGGCGCGGAGGCGGCGCAGGGGCCGACGTACAGCGTCCGGTGACCGGCCGCGGCCAGCTGCCCGGCCAGCTCGGCCTCGCGCTCGTCACCGATGACGATGTGCGCGGTACGCCCGGCGGCCTCCATCGGGCCGTGCAGGTACTGTCGCGTCTCGAAGGCCGCCGCGGGAACGCGGCACGCCTCGCGGATCATCAACGCACCCTCTTCGGCGGCGGTCAGCGACGCGCCGCCCCCGACCACGTCGATCGCCACGCACTCGGCGACCTCCTCGGCCAGGCCGCCGGGGGAGAGCCGTACCGCGGCCACCCGGTCGGCCAGGGATGACCAGACCTCCTCGGGCGCCCCGAGCGTCCAGGTGTCGGCGAGCATGCCCAGCGCGGCCAGCGTGACGCTGAACCCCGACGTCGAGACCTTGGAATCGGGCACGCCGCCGCAGCTGAGCACGCGTTCGGCCAGCGCGGTCAGGGGCGAGCCGGGGATGTTCACCACGGCCAGGCGACGCCCGGCGGGCACGCCGCGCAGCGCGGCCACGGTCTCGGCGCTGCGTCCGGACTGGGACACCCCCACCACCAGGTCGGCGTCGTCCAGGGGCCCGGGCAGCTCGCCGTACCCGGCGCGGCTCGCCCACACGCCGCGCGAGCGCAGCAGGTGCACGGGCGCGGCCAGCGCCGCGTGGCTGGCGCCCATCGCCTGCAGCAGCGGGCGGCGTGGCGCCGGCCACGAACCCGCGAGCTGCTCGCGCAGGCCGCACACCGCGGAGGCCAGCAGCTCCGGCTGCCGTTCGAGCGCTTCGGACAACGTGATGTCGTGGGACATCGAACCTTCTTTCATTTGACCGCACCGGCGGCCAGGCCGCGGGTGATGTGCTTCTGGAAGATCAGGGCGATGAGTACGGGCGGGACCGCCGCGATGAGCCCGCCCGCGGCCATGAGCCCGAAGTCGAGGCTGTAGCGGCCGGTGAACTCGGCCAGCGCCACGGGCACCGTCTTGGAGGCCGGCGACGAGGTGAAGATGAGCGCGTAGAAGAACTCGTCCCAGGTCATGAGGAAGGCCAGCAGTCCGGCCGAGATCAGGCCGGGCCGCGCGACGGGCAGCACCACCCGCACCAGCGCACCCACCCGGCCGCAGCCGTCGATGCGCGCTGCCTCCTCCAGCTCGGCCGGTAGGGACCGGAAGTATCCGGACAGCAGCCACAGCACGAACGGCGTGGTGAGCGAGCAGTAGACGACGATGAGCGCGGTACGCGTGTCGAGCATGCCGAGCGCCGCACCCGTCATGTACATGGGCACCACCAGCGCCAGCGGCGGCATCATGTACGTCAGCATGAACAGGAACAGCACCGCCCGCCGCCCCCGGAAACGCAGCCGGGCGAAGGCGTAGGCACCCAGCACGCCGGCCACCATGCTGACCGCGACGCTCACCCCGGCCACGACCAGTGAGTTGAGCAGCCCTTCCCGGAAGTCGCCCGCCACGCTGCCGGCCGCCTGGGTGAAGATCGCGACGTACCGGTCCAGCGTCGGCGGGTCCGGCCACAGGCCGGGCGGCTTGCCCAGCAGGTCGGCGGGCTGGGCCACGCTGGCCAGGACCAGCAGTGCGAACGGCCCGAGCACGGCCAGGGTCAGCAGCGCGCCGCACACGTACATGGCGACGTGGTACGAACGTGAGGCCCTCATGCCAGTCCCCTCGGCTCGGTGCGCAACATGCGCAGGTAGACGAGCGACAGTACGAAGATGAACAGCACGGTCAGGTAGGCCGCGGCCGAGCCGATGCCGAACTGCTGGTTGGAGAAGGCCTGAAGGTAGGTGTAGAAGGCCATCGTGGTGGTCCCGGAGTCCGGACCGCCCCTGGTGATGATGTAGATGATGTCGAAGACCTTGAACGCCTCGATCGTGCGCAGCACCAGCACCACGGCGATGGCGGGCTTCAGCATCGGGATCGTGATCGACCAGAAGCGGCGCAGGGCTCCCGCGCCGTCCATGGCGGCGGCCTCGTACACGTCGTCACCGATGGTCTGCATGGAGGCGAGCAACAGGATCGCCACCAGCGGGACGGTCTTCCACGCGTCGATCAGGGCGACCACGAACAGCGCCTGCTGCGGGCCGCCGATCCAGTCCTGGTAGGACTCCAGCAGGCCGAGCCGCATGAGGAGGCCGTTGAGCGCGCCGTACTCGGGGTGCAGGATCCAGCGCCACATGTTGGCGCCGACGATCGTGGGCAACGCCCAGGCCAGGACCACCAGGCTGCGGAAGAACCACTGGCCGCGGATGCGCTGGTTCAGGAACTGGGCCACCAGCAGGCCGACCACGAGCTCCACGGCGGTGGAGAACACGGTGAACACCGCGGTACGCCAGACCGTGGCCCAGAAGTCGGAGTCGGACAACAGGGTCGTGTAGTTGTCGAGCCCGACGAAGTCGAAGTCGGCCTGCAGCGCCGAGGTGGCGTCGACCAGGCTGAGCGCCAGGGTCCGGCCCATGGGGTAGAGCACGACGCCGAGCACCACGATGAGGCTCGGGGTCAGCAGTGCCAGCGCGAGCGGCCACTGTCGCTCGTTCCTGCCCCCGCTGTCGCGGGCCGGTGCGGCGGAGGTCACGAACGCTCTCCGATGATCTTGTCGACCTTGGCCGCGGCCTCGGCGAGCGCCTGCTGGGCAGGCGTACCGGCGACCAGGCACGACTGCACCGCCGCCTGGATCTGCTGGCTGACCGCGTTGTACTGCACCACCGCCGGCCG
Organism: Streptosporangium becharense; assembly: GCF_014204985.1. NCBI lineage: Bacteria > Bacillati > Actinomycetota > Actinomycetes > Streptosporangiales > Streptosporangiaceae > Streptosporangium > Streptosporangium becharense. Next base: position 6,972,114 of record NZ_JACHMP010000001.1, read on the forward strand.
CTCGATCAGCGATTCGAGCTGTGCCTGCTCGGCCGCCACCAGCGGCGCCATAGGCCCGGTGGTGAGCTTGGGGTCCTGGTAGGCGCTCTTCCACACCGGCAGCGAACGCTCGGCGTACCGGAGCTGGTTCTCCTTGCCCGCCAGGAACGCCACGAGCTCCCAGGCGGCGTCGGGGTTCTTGGAGGTGGCGGTGACCGACAGGCCCATGGAGCCGTTCACCGCGGGGCCCTTGCCGCCCGGGCCCTTGGGGCTGAGCGCGGGCTTCAGCTCACCGACGATCTTCGACTGCTTCGGGTCGTTCGACTCGGCGTACATGTAGTCCCAGTTCAGGGCGATGGCGGCGTCCCCCTGGCAGACGACGCGCTTGACGTCGTCCTCCAGGAGCTTGACCGAGGAGGGGGCGCTCAGCTTCTCGTCGAGAGTGAGCTTCATCCACTCCAGCGCCTTCACCCCGCCGCCGACGTGGAAGGCGGCCTTGCCCGACTCGTCCAGGAAGCGGCCGTCGAACGCGCCGAGCAGTTGCGCGTAGTCGCATATCAGCGCCTCGGCGTGGGCCCAGCTCCACACCATCGGGTGCTCGACGATCTTCTTGGCCTTGAGCGTCCTGGCGGCCTGGAGGACGCCGTCCCAGGTCGTCATGGCCTCCTCGGCGATCCCGGCCTCTTTGAGCATCCGGGTGTTGTAGAAGAACATCTTGCCGCCGGGATTCCATGGGATCCCGTACTTGCGGTCCTGGTAGGAGATGCCACCGAGGGTTCCGGCCAGGATGTCGTCCAGCCAGGCGGGCTCGTAGCGGGCGGTGACGTCGAGCAGCATGTTCTTGCTCGCCAACTCGGCCGGCCAGGTGCAGTCGATGAGCACCACGTCGTACGTGCCGGCGGGGGCGGACACCACGATCTTGTCGTGCAGGGCCTCGAACGCGACGAAGGTCGGCTGCACCGTGATGTCCGGATGGGCCTGCGTGAACGCCTTGAGCATGGCGCGGACGTCGTCCTCGCTGTAACTGGCCTGCTTCATGAACAGGGCGTTCAGCGTGACGGGGCCCCCGCTGCCGGTGCGGTCGACCCGCGGTACGGCACAGCCGGGCAGCGCCGCCGCCGCGCCGAGGCCCGCGGCGAGGCCCAGCAGTCGGCGGCGTGAGATCGAGGGGTGTGGCATGTGGCTTCTCCTAGTTCGTTAGGCAAATTACCTAACGAAGTGGAGTATGCTTTGTCAAGGCTTGATACGAGAGGATCAAGCCGAGCAGGGGGATCGGATGACATCACTGAGCACGAGCGCGCGAGCGGTCCTGGCCGAGCTGGTCAGGCGCGGAGAGGCCACGAGGCCGCAGGTGAGCCAGGCGCTGGGCCTGTCCAAGCCCACCGTCTCGGCGGCCATGTCCGAACTGGAGGAACACCGGCTGGTCACCACGGCCGGCTCGATCCAGGGCTACACCGGCCGTTCGGCGCTGCTGTACCGGATCGGCGAGAGCGCCGGGCACGTGGTGGGCGTCGACGTCGGCGTCACGCGGGTGCGGGTGCACACCCAGACGCTCAGCGGCCGTCGGCTGCTGAGCGAGAGCCGCGAGGTCGCCGAGCCCGCCGCCGGCGCTGCCACGGCGGGTGCCCTGCTGCGCGAGACCCTGCTCAAGGCCGGGGAGGACGGCCCGCCGCGGCAGGTGGTGATCGCGCTGCCCACCGTGGTGAGCGACCGCGACCCCTCCGCGCCGTCGCACATTCCCGAGGTACGCGAGATGCTCAAGGCGCTCCCGCTGCCCGAGGCCCCCTTGCTGCTGGAGAACAACGTGAACTGCGCAGCGCTCGCGGAGGGCAACGTGGGCGTGGCCAAGGGGGCCTCGCAGTTCGGATACGTGCAGGTCGGCGTACGGATCGGCGCGGCCGTGGTGATCGGCGGCCGGCTCCTGCGCGGCGCGTCGGGATGGGCCGGCGAGGTCGCCCACCTGCCGTTCCCCTGGGCGCCGGGGCACAGCCCCGAACCCGAGGGGCTCGAACGTTACCTCGGTGCCGAGCAGCTCCTGGCCCGCACGGCCGCCGACTGGCCCGGCTCGGAGGGGTTACCGCCCGGCAGCGCCGAGGAGCTGTTCCAGCGCGCCGTCGACGGCTCCGCCCTCGCCCGCCGGGCCGTGGCCGAGCACGCCACGCAGGTCGGCCGCCTGCTCATGGCGGTCGTCTCGCTGCTGGACCCCGGGCTGATCGTGCTGGGCGGCGGCATAGGCTCCAACCCGCTGCTCCTGCGGGGAGTTCAGGAGACCGTGAGCGACATGCACATCCCCGTGGAGATCCGGCAGAGCGACCTGGGCACCAGGGCGACCGTGGAGGGTGCGGCCGCCCTGGCCCGCGAACACGCCCTGCAACGCCTGATCGGCGTGGACTGACGATGGGTCATCCGCCTCGCGGGCAGATGGGGTGAGCGTGAGACCTCCGTCAGCAAGGAACAACCCCCGGGTTCCCGAGCGCATCTCCCGGTCATCCCATCCCGGGAGCTACGCCGGCCCGAGACGGGCGAGGTCCTCCTCCAGCCGGGTCGTGGCGTTGGCGACCAGCACCACCGGCACATGCCGTTGCGCATGTGCCGGAAGGTCGCGTACCCTCCGCGGACGCGCACGCCCGGGAGCGGCCGGTCCTCAAGCGGTGTCACATCTCGAAGACCAGCCGGGCCGGGACACCGCTGTTGAGGACCTCGTCGAAGCACTCGTTGATCTCGCTGAGCTTGCGGGTCTCGTAGATCACCTTGGTCCGTCCGGCGGCGTGCAGCCGGAAGACCTCGGCCAGGTCGGCGCGGGTGCCGACGATGGAGCCGATCACACTGATGCCGCCCAGGACGGTCTCGAAGATCGGCAGGCTCATCGCGTTGTCCTTGGGCAGGGAGACCAGCACGAGCCGTCCTCCGCGCCGCAGCGACGCGTGGGCCTGCTCCAGCACGCGCGGGCTCGCGGCCAGCACGACGGCCACGTCCACGCCGCCCAGGGCCTTGATCTCGGCGACCGGGTCGCCGGTGGCCGCGTTGACGGTGTGGGTGGCGCCCAGTTCGCGCGCGAGGCGGAGCTTCTCCTCGGTGATGTCGACGGCGACGGTCTCCGCGCCGAAGATCTGCGCGTACTGCTGGGCGAGGTGGCCGAGGCCGCCGATGCCGAAGATCGCCGCGCGCTCGGAGGGCCGCAGGCCGGACACCTTGACGGCCTTGTACGTGGTCACGCCCGCGCAGGTCAGGGGGGCCGCCTCGACGGGCGAGACACCGTCGGGGACCGGGACGACGTAGTCGGCGTGGGCCACGGCGTACTCGGCGTGGCCGCCGTCGACGGCGTATCCGCTGTTCTTCTGGGACTCGCACAGGGTCTCGCGACCGCTGACGCAGTACTCACACGTCGCGCAGGCGTAGCCCAGCCAGGGGATGGCGACGCGTTCGCCGACGGACCGGCCGGTCACCGCGGACCCGATCCTCTCGATGACGCCCACCCCCTCGTGCCCGGGGGTGAAGGGCGGCGTCGGCTTGACCGGCCAGTCACCGTGGGCGGCGTGGATGTCGGTGTGGCACAGCCCGCTGGCCTCGATCCGGACGAGGACCTGGTCGGCCTCGGGCTGGGGGACGGGAACCTCCTGGATCTCCAGGGGCTTGTCGAACGAGGTGACGACGGCAGCGCGCATGTTCTCCACTCTCCTTGGGCTCACCTTCGAGTCTTCCGCCGCGGCGGCCGGGCGGGACAGGGCCGAAGGTCCCGCCCGGAGCGGCCGTCGGTCATCTCCGGCGGGTCGGCGGGTCGGCGGGCCGGTGGGTCGGCGGGTCGGCGGGTATGGCTGGAAGCGGTCACCGGTCGTCCCCGGCGTCTCACGACGCACGCCCGCAGTGACCGCCGGCCGTTCCCGCAGGACCCGCGCCTCCGTCCGTTCCGTCCGGGCACCTTCGTCCGCGCATCTCCATCCGTGCGCGGCACGGAGAACGGCCCGGTGCGGCGGGGCCGCACCGGGGCCGTCATACCGGTGCCCGATCGGGAACGGGAACGGCGCTCAGGGGTTGGGAACCGGCGCCGGGGCCGGCGCGCCGGAGGACGCCGGAGCCGGCGCGGGAGTCGTGGTCACGGTGGCGGTCGCTGTGGGCGGCGCGGTGGGGGTCACCGTGGGAGTCACAGTGGGCGGTGCGGTGGGAGTCTCGGTGACCGTCGGGGTCGCCGTCGGAATCGGGGTCTGCGGCGGCGTGGGGCAGGCGGCGGGAGGCCGCCACTTGACCGCACCGGGCCATCCCCTCCGGTGCTGCGACCAGTAGTCGCCCCGCCGGTTCTTCTTGCTCTGCCGCGACAGGTCGTAGACATAGGAGGCCGTGGCCGTCTCGCCGTCTCGCGTCGCGGTCAGGGCCACCCAGTCACCCTGCCTGACCTCGCTGTTGCCGCGCCTGCCCGCCTCGACACGGGTGTCGTCGTCGACGGTGTAGACCTGCTCGAAACCGTCGACGCTCCGCACGGTGATCGACCCGTCCTCGACGGCGGTCGCCTCGCCCGTCTGGGCGAACACCGTGACGAAAACGCACGGGTCGTCCGTACCGGCCAGGAACTCGCCGTGCACCGCGCCGGAGAACTCCAGGGGGTGTGCGGTGGGCACGGCCGTGACGGTGGGGACAGGCTCGGGAACCGAGGTCTCGGTCGGCGTGCCGGTGGGGGATTCCGTGGGAGTCCCACCGGCGGTCCCGGTCGGAGCGGGGGTCTCGGCCGGGGCGGGCGTTCCGCCGGTGGTCTCGGTCGGGGTGGGGGTCTGCGAGGGCGGTGGTACGGGCGCCGAGGCCGACGCCGAGGCTACCCCGATACCCCCCGACGCCAGGAGCGCCAGCGCCGCGGCGCCGATCACCGGCCGGGCGATCCTCCGAGGTGCCCTGCCCGCTCCGGTTCGCTCTCGCTCGTGCGGCATGTCGCGATTGGTTGGCATCACCTTGTCCTTCCGTCTGCGGTTCTCCGGTTGAGCACCCGCCGCCGGCGGCGGACCGGGGGCGTCACCCCGTCCGCCCCGCCGAAGGGGACGGTCTCGGCGGATCCGCTGAGACGATCTTCCCGCGGGCACCGGGAGACTGCCCGCTCCGGCGCCGCCCATGCGACGGCCCGGCGGCCCGCTCCCGTGCGCTCCCGCGTTCCACCAGCTCACCCCGGAGATCCACGCGCGCAGAAAAATCGCCGGAGAATCCGGGGCGAACGGCGGGTCCGCCCCTTCAAGGAGGGGCGGACCCGCCGGAGAGCGGATCACCGGGCCGTGAACCACGGCCGGCCGCCGGGTCGGTGAACCACGGCCGATCGTCGGGTCAGTGAGCCGCCGTCATCCGCTCCTGCGCCAGCCGCTCCTCACCCGACAGCGTGTTGAGCGGCTTCTCCTTGATGAACAGCACCGCCACCAGGGCGAACACGGTCAGCGGCACGCCGACGAGGAACAACTCTGCGGTGGCCGTGGCGTACACGTCCTGGATGGCGCTGACCACGGGGGGCGGCAGCTTGGAGATGTCGGGGACGGAATGGCTGTCCGCACCGGCCGCACTCGGGGCGCCCGCCGCCAGCGGGCCGAGCTTCTCCGTCATCAGCGTGGTGATCCGGTTGGCGAGCACCGCGCCGAGGGCACTGACGCCGACCGCGCCGCCCATGCTGCGGAAGAAGGTCAGCGTCGAGGTGGTGACGCCCAGGTCGTGCGCGGGCACGTCGTTCTGCGCCGCCAGCACCAGGTTCTGCATGAGCATGCCGACGCCGATGCCGAGCACCGCCATGTACACCGACAGCAGCAGCGTGCCGGTCTGCGCGTCGATGGTCGACAGCAGGCCCATCCCGGCGAGCATGACGACGCCACCGGCCACCAGGAAGCCCTTCCAGCGGCCCCACTTGGTGATGAGCTGGCCCGCGATGGTGGAGGAGACCAGCAGGCCGAACACCATCGGCAGGCTCATCAGGCCCGCGACGGTCGGCGTCTTGCCGAGCGCGATCTGGAAGTACTGCGACAGGAACACCGTGCCGCCGAACATCGCCACGCCGACCAGCACGCTGGCCACGGTGGCCAGGGTGACCGTGCGGTTGCGGAACAGGGAGAGCGGGATGATCGGCTCGGGCGCCCGCGACTCCACCCAGACCGCCAGCGCCAGGGTGACCAGGCCGCCGGTCACCAGGCCCGCGGTCCACCAGGAGGCCCACTCGAACTGCTGGCCCGCCAGCGACGACCACACCAGCAGCGTGCAGACGCCCAGCGTGATCAGGAAGGCGCCGAGGTAGTCGACCTTGACCTCCTTGCGCACGACCGGCAGGTTGAGCGTGCGCTGCAGCAGGACGATGGCCACGATGCTGAACGGCACGCCGATCAGGAAGCACCAGCGCCAGCCGAGCCAGGAGGTGTCGACGAGCAGGCCGCCGATGAGCGGCCCGGCGATGGTGCCGACGCCGAACACGGCGCCGAAGACGCCGGAGTAGCGGCCGAGCTCACGCGGCGGGATCATGGCCGCCATCACCACCATGGCCAGCGCGCTCATGCCGCCCGCGCCGATGCCCTGGACGACGCGGCTGACGATGAGGATCTCCACATTCGGGGTGAGACCCGCGATGAGCGATCCCACCACGAACAGCCCCAGCGACAGCTGGATCAGCAGTTTCTTGCTGTAGAGGTCGGCCAGCTTGCCCCAGAGCGGGACGGTGGCGGTCATGGCCAGCAGCTCGGAGGTGACGATCCAGGTGTAGACCGTCTGTGAACCGCCCAGCTCTGTGATGATGCGCGGCAGGGCGTTGGCCACGACGGTCGAGGCCAGGATGGACACGAACATGCCCACCATCAGCCCGGACATCGCCTGCAGGACCTTCCGGCGGGAGGTGGGGGAGGGCGCCGCCGCTGCTTCGGGCTGCGCGCTGGTGGTTGTCATTCTTCCTCTGGTTTCTCGGGCGGGCCGGCACGGCGTTCCGGGCGGCATGGAGATCCGGCGGGACACCGGGGCGGTTCTTACGGGGAGACGGCCAAGAAGGTCTTGTGTGGGGAGACCCGGGAAGGTCTCGCGCGGGCGGTGAAGGCGGCGGTCCGGGCTCAGGCGGGCAGCGGCCCGGGGTCGGGAAGCCCGGCGGTCAGCCGGGAGAAGACGTCGTCGACCACGTCGGGCAATGCCGGGTCACCGTGCGCGACGCTCCAGCGCAGCACCGCCGCGCGGTAGGCCGCGAGGGCCACGGCGGCGACGAGCTGGGCGTGACCGTCGGCGGCCGGGCCGGTGCCGATCCGCTCGGCCAGGAAGGTCCTGACGATGTGCTCGGTCTCCGCCCCACCGGCGATCAGCCGTGGCAGCAACGACGGATTCCGCTCGAACACGCTCAGCCGGAGCAGCCACTGCTCGCGCCGCTCCTGGATGCGCTCGGCCTCCTCCCGCAGCACCAGGCGCAACACCTCAAGCGAGGGGACGCCGGCGGGCACGGCGGCCAGCCTCTCCCGGAGCTCGGTCCCCGCCGTCGGGTGGGTGCCGAGGAGGGCGTCCTCCTTGGACGGGAAGTAGTTGAAGAACGTCCGGGAGGAGACGTCCACCGCCGCGGCGATGTCCTCGACCGTGACGCCGGCGAGACCGCGTTCGGCGACCAGCGTGAGGGCGGCACGCTCCAGGGCCGCCCGGGTTTCGAGCTTCTTGCGGTCCCTCCGGCCGAGCGTCTCACTGCTGTCCACGATGATCACTGAATCATGATAGGGCGGAAATTTCATACTGTGTAACATTTCAGTATGTGAAGTGGGATAAGTCACATCAGCGGTGCTGAAGAAAGCGTTTCTGCCGGGCGGTCGCGCATCCATCGGCCACGGCGACCCGTGAAGCGGTGAGGCGGACCGCCGCGGCGGCGTGGAGCCGCCATGAGCTGACGGCGATGAACCGTGGACCGGCATCTCCCGCCGCCCGTATCCTCGCGGCGTGAAGATCACCAGCAGCGCGGCCGGCACTCTCACGCCAGGGGTTCGGGGAGATTCGGAACGAGAACCGTCGGCGGTGTGGGCCCGGCCACTCTCCGGGAATCGCCGGCTCGGCTCGTCGGCGCGTCGTCGGCTTGAGGACATGCACGCGGAGGTCTTCCCCGGATGACCCGGCCAGAGCCCGCGCCCCTGGAAGGTGAAAGGGCCGGCTCCGCGCCGCTGCTGCGCAGCCGCGACTTCCTGCTCCTGCTGGGCGGACAAACCGTCGGAGAGCTGGGCTTCCGGGTTTCCGGCGTCGCGGTGCCGCTGCTCGCGGCGTCCACCCTCAAGGCCGACGTCTTCGAGATCGCCCTGTTGACCTTCCTGACCTGGCTGCCGTACCTGCTGTTCTCCCTGCCCGCCGGGATGATCGTCGATCGAGTGGATCTGCGGAAGCTGATGATCCTGTGCGATGTGGTGCGGATGGCGCTGATGCTGTCGCTGCCGCCGGCCGGATTCGCCGGATGGCTGACGCTCTGGTACCTCTACGTGGTCGTCGGCGTCTGCGGTGTGTTCACCGTCCTGTTCAACGTGGCCTACAAGAGTGTCCTGCCGCGGCTGGTCCGGCCGGAGCGACTCGTCGACGCCAACGCGAAGCTCGCGATGGGGCAGGACTCCGCCGAACTGGCCGGACCCGCCGTCGGCGGCGCGCTGATCGACCTGATCGGCACCGCGAAGACCTTCCTCGCCAACGGGCTTACCTTCCTGGTCAGTGCCCTGACACTGTGGCTGATCCGGCTTCCGCAGGAGAGATCCGGCGGGACCGCGCGGGAAAGAACCTTCGAACGGACCTCGGTGCGCGCCGAGATGACCCAAGGGCTCACCTTCATCGGTAGCCGACCGGTCCTGCGGGCCATCCTGGCGTGCACGACGACCTCCAACTTCTTCGTCATCGCCAAGAACTCGATCGAGGTCACCTTCCTGGTGCGCGAGCTGCACGCCTCCTCCGTCGGCGTCGGCCTGGTCTTCAGCGTCAGCGCCGTCGGCGGAGTGGCCGCCGGCGCGGTGGCGGCCAGGCTGTCGGCGTGGATCGGCGCCGCGCGCGTCATCTGGGTGGCCATGACGGTCCCCGGCCCTCTCTACCTGCTCATGCCCCTCGCCGGGCAGGGCCGGGGGCTGCTGCTGTACGGCCTGGGCCTGGCCGCCTTCGCGGCGAACGCCGGCCTCTACAACATCGCGGCCAACTCCTACCAGCAGCACATCACCCCGTCCCACCTGCTCGGCCGGGTCAACGCGGCCTTCATGTGGATATGCCTCGGTGTCATTCCGTTCGGAGCCCTCTTCGGCGGCCTGCTCGGCAGTTGGCTGGGGCTGCGCACCGCTCTGTGGATCTGCGTGCTGGGTGTCTGGAGCGCCGCGCTGTTCGTGCTGTTCTCGCCGCTGCGCGGAATGCGGGACATGCCCGCGGAGGGGTCGTGACCCGGTGTCCGGCGTGGACACCCGGTGCCCCTGATCCACCGGCGGCGTGCCCATTGATCCGCCGGCGGCGCTGCGCAGCCGCACGACCGGGAGCCCTGCTTCTCAATCTGCCGGGTCCTGGTCGGAGCGCGCCTCCAGGCGCTCGCACCGCTGCCGGGCGGCTTGCGGCGTGCTCAGCCCGAGGCTGAACGCGATGTCCTGCCAGGTCATCCCGCGGCCACGCGCGATCTTCAGCAGGCCGAGTTCCGTCGCGTCGAGTTCCGCGCGTGCCTGCGGCAGGAGGGTCAACGCCGCGATCAGATCGGTGGTGTCGATCTCCGGCTCGCCTGCCTCGGCGGGGACCGAGCCCCCCGCCATGACGGCGACCAGCCGCACCACCTCGTGCGGCGAGGGGATCGAGGGATGGACCTGCCGGGCCCGGCGTCCGGGAGTGTCCGCGTGCCGGTCGGCGAGGCGCATCAGGGCGGCGTAGGTGCGTCCCGCGCGTTGTGCGGCCGGGTCGGGGCGGGTGAAGGGATCCATGTCAGGCATGGATGAATCATGGCTTCAAAACGCTTCGTTTTCAACTTTTCGTTCAAAACGAACCGTGAAGACAGTGGGCCCGAGGTGGAAGCCCACCTCTCGCCAAGGTGCTGACCGGCGCCGACGCCTCTCCGCGGCGTATTCGGTCTGCCTCCCGGGCCGGTGGAGACGGGTCCTCTCCGCTCGCCGGTCAGCGCCCGGACGCCCCCGAAGCCGGGCTCGTCGGCGGAGACCCTGGCGTGGTGACGGCGCCACATGGTGGCCGGAGTGACGATCCGCAGGCCGATCGGGCGTGCCGGGGCCGGTTGGACACCTCGGAAGGGGAGCGGCTACCGTCGTCCCGGCTTCGAGGAATGCGTCCGGCGACGACACCTCGCCGCCCGTTCCGTACCTTTCCGCAGTTCGAGAGGCAGGCAGTGACAGAGACCGTCGGCGACCGGCCCGACCCGGTCACCAAAGCCGGTTACGAGCTCGAGTTCGAGGACACGTTCGACGGCGACCGTCTCGACGAGACCCGCTGGGTCCCCTACTACCTGCCCCAGTGGAACGGCCGCGCCGCCTCCGCGGCCCGGTACCGGCTCGACGGCGGCCACCTGCACCTGCTGATCGAGGAGGACCAGCCCCCGTGGCATCCCGAACTCCACGGAGGGCTGCGGGTCTCGTCCCTGCAGACCGGCGTCTTCGCCGGGCCGGTGGGCAGCTCCGTCGGGCAGCACGGACGCGACCCCCGTGAGGTCGTCCGCGAGAAACAGCCGAACGTCAGGCTCTACACCCCCCGATACGGCCTGGTCGAGATGCGGGCCAGGGCGACCGACGACCCGCGGTCCATGGTCGCGCTGTGGATGATCGGTTACGAGGACGAGCCCGAGCGGTCGGCCGAGATCTGCGTCTGCGAGATCTTCGGGCGTGACGTCCGGCCGGACGCCGCGCGGATCGGCATGGGCGTCCATCCCTTCGGTGACCCGTCGATCGCCGACGACTTCACGGTGGAGACCGTCCCCGTCGACGCCCGCGACTTCCACGTGTACGCCGCCGAGTGGACCCCCGATCACGTCGCGTTCCTCGTCGACGGCCGCCATGTCAGGACGGTCCGTCAGTCACCGGCCTATCCCATGCAGCTGATGCTCAACATCTACGAGTTCCCCGAGCCGGTCGGGCCGGGGGAGCGGGAGCTTCCCTATCCCAAGCGGTTCACGGTCGACTACGTCAGGGGCTACCGGCCGGTCGACCGTCCCGCGGTCTGAGCGGTCGCCGGGCGGTCGCGGGCCGTCCGGCGGGGCCGGGCGAGGTGGAACGCGGCCGATGCCCCGGCCCCGGCGGCTCGCGAATCGTGGACCTCCGGCCGGACGCCCTCACCCGGAGGACGGAGTGCGCCGCGAACGGCCCGTCGAGGGTCGCGACGGCCTTCTCCCGGGAGGCGGGCACGCTGTTCCCCCGTCACCGTCGATCAATCATTGTAAATTGCATAATTCTTCAATTTAGTACATGATGGAAACGTCCTGCCCCCGCCTGAAGCCGAGTCCGTCATGCCCGTCCCGCCGCCCCAGGCCGAGACCACCCTCACCGCTCACAGTGGGGAGGGCGAGGCGTGAGCGCCACCACCATCCCGCGGCGCCTGCCGCGGTTGCTTCCGGCCCGCTCCGACTGGGGGCCCGCGCGCCGCGACCCCGGCAGGGACCTGGTGGCCGGTCTCGTCGTCGCGGTCGTCGCCTTGCCGCTGGCCCTGGCCTTCGGAGTCAGCTCGGGCCTGGGAGCCCAGGCCGGACTGGTCACCGCGATCGTCGCCGGGGCGCTGGCCGCGATCTTCGGTGGCAGTAACCTGCAGGTGTCCGGGCCGACCGGTGCGATGACCGTCGTGCTGGTGCCGATCGTGCACAGGCACGGCGTCGGGGGCGTCCTGACGGTCGGGCTGCTGGCCGGACTGATCCTGATCGCGCTGGCCGCTGTCAGGGCCGGCCGTCTCGCCGGCTACCTGCCCACGCCGGTCGTGGAGGGGTTCACCGCGGGGATCGCGGTCGTCATCGCGCTCCAGCAGATACCCGCCGCGCTGGGGGTGGAAGGCACGCCGGGGGAGAAGGTGTGGCAGACGGCCGCGGACGCCTTCGGCCGCTACGTCGCCGACCCCCGTCCGGTACCCCTGATCATGACGCTGGCCGTGACCGCCTTGATCCTCGTCGGCGCGAGGGTGCGGCCGGCGATCCCGTTCTCCCTGGTCGCTGTGGTGGGGGCCACCGCGGTGGCCGCCGTCGCCCCGCTGGACGTGGCCACGATCGGCGCGATCCCGGCCGGGCTGCCCGCGCCGTCCCTGGCCTTCGCCGACCCGGCCACCCTGACCGCACTGCTGCCGCCCGCCCTCGCCGTCGCGGCGCTGGCCGCGCTGGAGAGCCTGCTGTGCGCCACCGTGGCCGACGCGATGAGCGTGGGTGAGAGGCACGACCCCGACCGGGAGCTGTTCGGGCAGGGGATCGCCAACCTCGTCGTCCCACTGTTCGGTGGCGTCCCGGCCACGGCGGCGATCGCCCGCACGGCGGTCAACGTCCGGGCCGGCGCACGCTCCCGGCTGGCCGCGCTCTCCCACGCCGTCATCCTCGCCGTCATCGTGTTCACGGCCGGCGGGCTGGTGGGCCGGATCCCGCTGGCCGCGCTGGCCGGGGTGCTGATCGCCACCACCGTCCGCATGGTCGAGGTCGGCTCGCTGCGCGCCATCGCCCGGTCCACCCGTTCCGACGGCCTCGTACTCCTGCTCACCTTCACCGTCACCGTCGTCTTCGACCTGGTGACCGCGGTCGCGGTGGGCGTCGGCGTGGCGGTCGTGCTGGCCCTGCGCGCGGTCGCCCGTACGGCGCAACTGGAGCAGGTGCCGCTGGAGACCGGTGACCACGACGCGGAAGAACGGCGGCTGCTGGCCGAGCACATCGTCGCCTACCGGTTCGACGGCCCGCTGTTCTTCGCCGCCGCCCATCGTTTCCTGCTGGAGCTGTCCGAGGTGGCCGACGTCCGAGTCGTGATCCTGCGCATGTCCCGGGTCTCGACCCTCGACGCCACGGGCGCTCAGGTGCTCGGCGACGCCATCACCCGGCTGGAGCGCCGAGGCATCGTCGTCCTGCTCTCGGGGGTCCGTCCCCGGCATGACCAGGTGCTGGTCACCCTCGGCGTCGCCGGCCACCTGCGCCGCGACGGCCTGATCTTCCCCGACACCCCGGCCGCGATCGCCCACGCCCGTCGCCTGCTCACCGCTTCCGCCGCGTGACCGTGAACGCGCGTGACCGTGAACGCGCGTGACCGCGGGAAGCGTGTCGGACGCCGCCGTGAGTCCACGCCGGACGTGTGGAGTGTGGCCTGATCACCCTCCGACGGCCCGCCGATCCCGCCTCAACCGGCCGGGCGACGCCTGGAGGGAAGGCACCCCGGCGAGCATAGTCCGTTTTGTGGGGTTATGTAGTCAATCGCGAGTCGATCACTGTTTTATGGTGGATTGGGTTCACATGACCGGTTATTTACCACTAAGCTCCGTTCTGCCTCGGCTGTAACAGCCGATATGCCTAATCCCGGGCGCCTCGCCCGGGAACCGGGGACCCACCTCACCCGGGGTGAATCCACACCCGTGGACGGGCTTCCTCCAGCCCGAACCCGTCAGCTAACCCGGTCGGCAGACGAGAGGAAAACGTGTGACTGTCACGTCCCCCATGTCCCGTCACCGGACGACCGCCGCCCTCGCCGCCCTCGCCGCCGCGGCGGTCGCCCTCGGCCACGCGGACGCGGTGCTCGCGGCCCCCAAGCCGGCCGAGACCGAACTCCGCGCCGACCTGGCCAGGTTCAAGGAGAAGGTCGGCAGCCTCGCCGAGACGTACGCCGCCAAGCGCGGGGAGTTGAAGAAGGCGCAGCAGGCCGAAGCGGTCGCCAGGAAGGATCTGCGGAAGGCCGAAACCGTCTACGAGGAGGCCAGGGAGAAGGCCGCCGCCGTGACCCCGCCCTCGCAGCCGAGCGGCGCGCAGAGCACCGTCGCGGTGCTGTTCACCCCCGATCTGGGCGGCACCGCGGTGATGGAGCGGTTCGCCGCAGAGCAGGGTGCCCACCTGATGGACCTCGCCGCGGGTGTCGACCGCAGGAAGGAGGCCGTAGAGAAGGCCGTCCAGCTCACCGGCGAGACGCGGGAAGAGGTGAAGGAGGCCCGGGCCCGGCGCGACGAGGCCAAGGAGGCCGTCGGCGACATCAAGGGCAAGCTCGGCCTGATCGCACCCCTCGGCTCCGGCCGCCGCGCCGACGGCACCTGGGTCGCGCAGAGCCCCACCGGCGCCGAGAACATCACCGACCGGACCCGGATCATGCGCGACGCCGTCATGCGCCGCTTCGACCTGCCGTACACGGTCGGCTGCTACCGCTCCACGCAGGACGGCGGCGAGCACCCCCTGGGCCGTGCCTGCGACTTCATGATGAGCACCGGCGGCGCGATGCCCTCGGCGGCCAACCTCAAGCTCGGCGACGAGATCGCCGCCTGGGCCATCAAGAACAAGGACCGGCTCGGCGTCAAGTACGTGATCTGGCGCCAGCGCATCAACCACGGCTCCGGCTGGCGCGCCATGTCCGACCGCGGCAGCGTCACCGCCAACCACTTCGACCACCCGCACATCTCGATGTACTGACGCACGCCCGCCGCCCCGCGGCTCCGGCCGCCGACGCCGGGGCCGCGGGGCCTTCCGCCGAATCCGATGTCGTGAGACCGTCGGCCCGACGGGAACCGGTGGCCGCCGCAGACCCGGCCCGCACCGGCGGAATACCCCTCAGGGGTAGGGTGTTGGCCGGGAGAGGCCGAGGTGAGGAGAAACGATGCACGGATACGCCGAGAACAAGAAGGACCACCTGCGGCGACTGCGCCGGATCGAGGGTCAGGCCCGTGGCCTGCAGAGGATGGTCGAGGAGGACAAGTACTGCATCGACATCCTCACCCAGGTGTCGGCGGTCAACCGGGCCCTGCAGTCCTTCGCCCTCTCCCTGCTGGAGGAGCACATGGCGCACTGCGTGGCCGAGGCCACCGCCAAGGGAGGCGCCGAAGCCGAGGAGAAGGTCAGGGAGGCGTCCGCCGCCATCGCCCGCCTCGTCCGCTCCTGACCGCTGGGGCTGCGGAGGGATCCTTCGCGTCCGTCGCCCGCCGGCACGCCACGCCGAGGACGGGGCTCGTCCGCCACCGGCGGGAGGTCCGAGGGTGGGGGCGTCTCCCCACCGGCGGGAGGCGCCGGAGGCGGGGCTCGTCTCTCACCGGCTCCTACCGGCGCGCCACGCCGAGGATGAGGAAGGACAGCGGCGTGCGGACCCGGGGCAGCAGGAAGCGCTCCAGCCGCTCGACGGTGAACCCGGCTCTCGCGATCGCCGCCGCGGTGTCACGGCCGGTGTGGCACCCGCCGAACAGGCGCGGCCACACCGTGGCGTCCAGCAGGCGCTGAACGCGGATCATGCCGGGCGAGTCGGCCAGGACGTGTTCGAGGAAGCGCAGCTCTCCTCCGGGCCTGAGCACCCGTCGCACCTCCCGCAACGCCGACGCCTGGTCGGGAAGCGAGCACAGCACCAGCGACATCACCGCGGCGTCGAAGCTCGCATCCTCCGCCGGAAGCCGGTCGGCGAGACCGCCGACGACGTCGACGGGGACGAGGGCCCGGTGGGCGTTGTCGCGGGCGAGCCGCCGCAGCCGCGGTTCCGGCTCGACCGCGAGCACCCGGGTGACGGTCGGAGGATAGTGCGCGAAGGTCAGCCCGTTCCCGGCACCCACCTCGACGACCTTCCCGCTGAGCCCGGCCAGCAGCGCCTCCCGGCGCTCGGCCAGGCCGCCGCGTTCCACCACCCGGCTGATGCGGGCGTAGAACCGTGCGAAGAGCGGGTGGTTCACCTCTGTGCCCGTCATCGTCGCCTCCGCTCGTGTCAGGAGGGTCTTCCCCGGATCGGGGACGGCCTACCGCGTGCGTGACACGGGCGCCGGTGACGTCCGGCCTTGCTCCGGGGACGGGGACAGGGACGGGGACGGGCGACAGAGGACGGGGGACGGAAGACGGGCGACAGGGGACGGCCGCCGCAGTGATCACCGATCGTTCACCCGGGCGGTCCGGCCGCGGGGACGACGCATCCGCAGCTGCGGCGCGGGATGAGGGGTGCGTGGAGCGCGGGCGGCGGTGCGGCGCGGTCGAAGAGCAGGTCCACCGCGTATCGGGCCATGGCCTCCAGGGGCTGTGCGACGACGGTCAGGGAGGGGGCGGTGTAGGCGCTCTCCGGCGCGCCGTCGCAGCTGATCACGGCCAGCCGGTCGGGCACGGCCAGGCCGGCGGCCGAGGCACCGGAGAGGACCCCGATGGCCTGTTCGTCGGTGGCGACGATGACGGCCCGCGGCAGCATGTCTTCGGCGGCCAGGCGCTGCACCAGGGCGGCCGCCGCGGCACGCGAGAAGTCGCAGCGCAGCAGCCGGGGTTCGCGTTCGTGGGGGGCGACGGCCTCCTGCCACGCGCGCCGGCGCTCGCCCACCGGACCGACATCGTCGGGACCGGTCAGGAAGGCGATCCGCCGGTGACCGTGCCACCGCAGATGCTCGACCGCGGCGTGCACGGAAGCCTCGTTGTCGGCGGCGACCAGCGGCGTGCGAGCGCGATCGGGGCGGTGGTGCACGTAGACGGCGGGGACCCCCGCCGCGGCGGCCCGGGTGGCCACGTCCAGGCCGCCGTCGGAGGAGACGACGGCCAGCCCGTCGACCTGGGCGTCCAGGAAGCGTTCCGCCAACTGCCGCTGCCGCTCGGGGTCGAAGCCCGCGTTGCCCAGCAGAGTGAGCTTGCCGTGTGATTCGAGGGCCTGCTCGATGTGGCGGGCCAGGGCCGCGAAGTAGGGGTTGGAGGCGTCGGCGAGCACCAGTCCGACGACGCCGGAGACCCTGGCCCGCAGCGCGCGGGCGATGCGGTTGGGGCGGTAGCCGAGTTCGGCCGCCGCGGCGAGCACCCGCTCCCGGGTGGCCGCCGCCACCGGACGGGGACCGTCGTTCATGACGTAGCTGACGACGGCCGTCGAGGTGCCGGCTCGGCGGGCCACGTCCGCGAGCGTCACTGCCATCGCGCCACTCCGTTCGTCGGGGAGGGTTGCATTCTCTCATCTAAACGATTAGATAATGGAAACGTCAGCGCTTCCGCGCGCCGTCCGCACCGTTCGGGCGGCGGCCGGAACGGTCCCGCCGAGTGCCTCCGCCGGCCTCCGCATGCCGGAGGACACCCGGAGACCCCGTCCAAGGAGTCCTCCCATGCCCGCCATACCGATGATCATCGACACCGATACCGGGTCGGACGACGCGGTCGCGCTCCTGCTCGCCGCGGCCGGCGGCCTGGCCGACGTCCGTGGCGTCACCACGGTGGCCGGCAACGTCCCCCTGGAGCTCGCCACCCGCAACGCGCTGATCTCACTGCAGGTCGCCGGGGCCGACGAGGTTCCCGTGCACCCCGGCTGCGAGCGTCCGTTGCTGCGGTCGCCGTCCAGTGCCCAGCACGTGCACGGCGAGGACGGCATGGGCGACGTGGGGCTTCCCGACCCGTGGCGGACGCCCCACTCCGAGCACGCCGTGGAGGTGCTGCTGTCCTACCCCCGCCACCTCCCGGGTGAGCTCACCCTGGTGACCCTGGGGCCGCTCACCAACCTGGCCGCCGCCCTCGTGCGGGACCGGGACCTCCTCACCCGCTACCGGCACGTCTACTGCATGGCCGGAGCCGCCGACGCCCGCGGCAACGTGTCCGCCACCGCGGAGTTCAACGTGTGGGCCGACCCCGAGGCCGCCCGCGTCGTCCTGCAGGCCGCCACACCCGACAGGGTCACCTGGATCGGCTGGGACGTCTCCCGCAAGGACGCCGTCATGACGCCCGCGGACCAGCTTCACCTCGAACGACTGGGCACGCCGATGGCCGTCTTCGCCCACCGCATCAACCGCACGGTCGCCGAGTGGGCACGTGACGTCACCGGCCTGGCCGGCTACGACCTGCCCGACCCCGTGGCCATGGCCGTGGCCCTGCGGCCCGAACTGGTCACCGAGTCCGAACAGGCGCACGTCGAGATCGCCGTCGGCGACGAGACCCGCGGGCAGATGATCGTCGACCGTCGCCGAGCGGCCGCCGAACCCAATGTGACCCTGGTACGCCGGGTCGACGAGACCGGCTTCAAGAAGATGCTGTTCGACACCTGTGCCCGGACTCCGCTGCCCGCCTGACCCCCACCGCCCGGATCGGCTTCCGTGGCCGGCTCGGACGCCACGGCCCGCTCGGATCGGCTTCCGCGGCCCGCTCGGACACCGCGGCCCGGCCAGGCCCCGCGCCTGCTGCGGCCCCGGCCCCCGACTCTGTGGCCCGGATCAACCTGGAGAGACTTACATGATTGACGTCGCTGGATCCGTCCGCCCGCGCCGGGTGGAACTGCACTGTCATCTCGACGCCTCGGTACGCCCGGGCACCGTCGAGGAACTGGCCCGTGAACAGGGGATCCCCCTGACCGCGCCGGTGGAGCAGCTGGTCGTCGCTCCGCGCGACTGCGGCAGCCTCACCAGTTTCCTCACCTACATCGACTTCCCGCTGCAGGTGCTGCAGACACCCGACGCCCTGCGTCGCGCGGCGCGCGAGCTGGTCGAGGACTGGTTCGCCGACGGCGTGGTCTACGGGGAGGCGCGCTTCGCCCCCCAACTGCACGGCCGGCTCGGCATGACGCAGGACGAGGCGGTGCGGGCGGTGGCCGAAGGGCTGGCCGCCGGCCGCGAGGCGACCGGAGTGCGCACCGGGCTGCTGCTGTGCTGCCTGCGCCATCAGACGCCCGAGGAGAGCCTGGCGGTCGCCGAGACCGCGCTGCGGCACCGCCACGACGTCGCGGGGCTCGACCTGGCCGGCGACGAACGTTTCCCGGGCACCCCGCACCGGGCCGCCTTCGACCTCGCTCACGCGGCGGGCCTGCCGTGCACCGTGCACGCGGGTGAGGCCGCCGGGCCGGAGAGCGTATGGGAGGCGCTGGACGTCCTCGGCGCCCACCGCATCGGCCACGGCGTGCGCTGCGCGACCGACCGGGCCCTGGTCGACCGGCTGCGGCGCGAGCGTGTTGCACTGGAGATGTGCCCCATCAGCAACGTGCAGACCGGAGCCGTGCCGGGACTGCGTGAGCATCCGGCCGACCGGTTGCTGGCGGCCGGGCTCCAGGTCACCATCAGCACCGACGCGCGGACGACCTCGGACACCTCCCTGGAACGGGAGTTCGCGACCCTGCGCGCCGGCTTCGGCTGGACCTCCGAGACGGAGGCCCGCTGCCAGGCCAACGCAGCCCGGGCCGCCTTCGCCTACTCCCCGCCGGAAACCGCCGCCTGACGACCGGCCCCCGGACGCGGTCGTCACCGGCGGCGGCCGGTCCGGGCCAGGCGTCCCCGGGGACCCGTGATCGGTCCGGATATTCTGCCCGGCATGTCCGACCAGTACCCGCCTCCCGCTCTGGAGGCAGAGAGCGGGATGCCGACCGATGCGCGTTTCCCCGCCACCGCGACGTGGCCGGACGACCGTCCCGTAGCGTGGTGGAGGCCGTCCTGGGCCACGGGATCCCCACCGGCCGGTGCGCCGCCGCAGGCCCCGGCTGGCCATGACGCCGAGATACGTGCGGTGGCCGTGACGGAGGACGGCCGTTTCATGGTCGCGGCCGACGACGCCGGCGAGGTGCGGCTGCATGATCTGACCACCGGGCAGCGAGCCGGCACGCTCATCCGTGACGGGGGCGGTCCCGGGCAGGTGGCCGTGGTGGTCACCGGTGATCGCCCGCTGGTGATCACCGGCAGCGGCCCGGAGGGGACGGTACGGGTCTGGGACCCGGTCACCGGCCGGCAGACCGGCGCACCCCTGGCCGACGACGCCAGAGCCCATGCGCTGGTCGCCTCGGCCGTGGAGGGCCACCCCGTCGCGGTCAGCGGGGAGTGGCACGACGGGCACGGGCGGATACGGGTGTGGGACCTGGTCATCGGCCGCCCGGCGGGCCCGGCGCTGATGCTCCCGACCTGGGTCGCCGCGCTGGCCACGACACCGCGTGGCCGCCTGGTGGTCGCTTCCGGCCGTGACGTCACGGTGCTGGATCCTTACTGAGACGCCCGGGACACCCGAGACGGTGACGTGGTAGGGCGGTGGGGTCGCGACTTCCGGACGGTCTTCCACCGGCCGCCGGACAGGCCCCACCGCCGTCGCGGCGGACGCGCGCCGACCCCGCGCCTGCCGTGCGGACCGGGAACGCCTGTCCGGTCTGGGTGTCCTCCCGCGGACGTCACATGTTGATCATGTGTCCGGCGAGCCCGTGGATGGCCTCCTTGACCGCCTCGCCGAGGGTGGGGTGGGCGTGCACGTTGCGGGCGACCTCGTGGACCGTCAGGTCCCACTGCTGGGCCAGGGTCAGCTCGGGCAGCAACTCGGTGACCTCGGGGCCGATCAGGTGCGCGCCGAGCAGCTCGCCGTGCGTGTCATCGGCGATGATCTTGACGAAGCCGGCGGTGTCGCCCAGGCCGTGCGCCTTGCCGTTGGCGGTGAACGGGAACTTCGCCACCTTGACGTCGTACCCCAGGTCGCGGGCCTGCGCCTCGGTGAAGCCGAAGCTGGCGATCTGCGGCTGGCAGTACGTCGCCCGCGGGATCATCACGAAGTCGAGCTCCATCGTCTCGGCGCCCGCGATGGTCTCGGCGGCGATGACGCCCATCGACTCGGCGGCGTGCGCGAGCATCAGCTTGGCGGTCACGTCGCCGATGGCGAAGATGTTCGGCACGCTGGTGCGGCCCCGGCCGTCGACGTCGATGGCGCCGCGGTCGGTCAGCTTGACGCCGGTGTTCTCCAGCCCGTAGCCCTCGACGCGCGGCTGGAAGCCGATCGCCTGCATGACCTTGTCCGCCTCCAGGACCTGCTGCTCGCCGTTCCTGGAGACCATGACGCGCACCTTCGGACCGGACTCGTCGATCGACTCCACCCGGGTCGAGGTCAGCACGTCGATGCCGAGCCGCTTGTAGCGCTTGGCCAGTTCGGTGGAGACCTCCTCGTCCTCCAGTGGCACGATGCGGTCGAGGAACTCCACGATCGTCACCTTGACGCCGTAGTTGTGCAGGACGTAGGCGAACTCCACCCCGATGGCCCCGGCGCCGGCGATGATGATGTCGGCGGGCAGGTCCTGGGTGAGGATCTGCTCCTCGTAGGTCACCACCCGGTCCGACACCGCGGTGCCCGGCAGCAGCCGCGTGGTCGCCCCCGCGGCGATGATGCAGTGGTCGAAGGTGACCGTCTGGTCGTTCACCCGGATCGTGTTGGCGTCGACGAAGGTGCCGCGTCCGTCGAACTCGGTGATGCCGTTCTTCTTCATCAGGTAGTGCACGCCCTTGACGCGGCCGTCGGCCACCTTGCGGCTGCGCGTGAACGCCTCGGCGTAGTCGAACGTGATGTTGCCCTCGACACGGATGCCGAAGGTCTTGGCCTCGCGGGTGAGGATGTGCGCGAGTTCGGCGTTGCGCAGCAACGCCTTGGAGGGGATGCATCCCACGTTCAGGCACACACCGCCCCAGTACTTCTCCTCGATCACGGCTGTGCGCAGGCCGAGCTGGGCGGCCCGGACCGCGGCGGTGTATCCACCGGGGCCCGCGCCGAGAACGACGACGTCAAAGTGAGTGCTCATGGTCTGGACATTATTGGACCGCGGGGCATGGCCCGTACCGGGGGTCGATGACGCGCGGCCCGCCGTTCACGTCGCCGTCCCGTCCGGTCCCGGCTGTTCGGGGTAAGGAGACCGGAGGGGAGAGTGACCTTTCGAGGAGGACGACGTGGCGACGCACCCGGACAGCACGGCGCACGTGCCGGTCGCCTCTGGCGGTTCGCCTCCGGTGGTCGTCGCGGTCGTCGCGGTCGTCCGGGCCGCCGTGCGGCGCGGGTGCGCGCCGCGGGTCCGTCCGCCGGTCCCGGCATCGTCGTCGTGGTCTTCCGCGGGGGGGCCGCTTTCGATGACGGATTCGAGGTGAGGATCATGACCGGAACCCGCGCGGTCGTCGTCGGCTACGACGGTTCGGACTTCTCCATGCAGGCCCTCGACTGGGCGATGGACGAGTGCGAACTGAGGAGGCTGCCGCTGACGGTCGCCCACGCGTGGCGCTGGCCGTACGGCGAGGCCCCCGAGGAGGCCAAGCTCCACCTGCGCAAGGCCGCCGAGCACGTCCTCTACCACGGTGCCGACTGCGCGCGCTCGTGCAGCACGGTCACCGATGTCGGCACCGACCTGTACGAGGGCTCGGCCGGTGAGCGCCTCGTCGAACTGTCGGCCGGCGCGGAGCTCGTCGTGATCGGTTCCCGCGGCCTGGGAGCCCTGGCCCGGTCCGTGGTCGGCTCCGTCACCACCTACGTCGCGGCTCACGCCCGCTGCCCGGTGATCGTCGTGCGCGGTCCCGGCCCGATCCCTATGCCGGCCAGCCCCGGGCCCGTGGTACTCGGCCTGAGCCCGGTGACACCCGACGAGGCGCTGGAGTTCGCCTTCGGCGAGGCCACCCTGCGGCGGCTGCGCCTGGTGATCGTGCACGCCGCCCACCTGCCGGTGATGCCATGGGGAACGGCGATGGCACCCGTGCTCGACGCCGAGGCCCTCACCCGGGCCGGGCGGGAAGAGATGGAGGAGCGATCGGCGCCGTGGCGCGGCCGGTATCCCGGCGTTCCGGTCGAGGTCCATGCCGTCACCGACACGCCGAAGGAGGCTCTGGGCGTGGCGTCGGCCGGGGCGAGTCTCGTCGTCGTCGGCGCGGACCGCAACCGGCACTACGGCGGTCACCTGGGTGCGGTCGTCCGGGCGATGATCGAGCACGCTTCCTGTCCCGTCGCCGTCGTGCCCGTCCCCGCCGACCGGCCGCATCGGAGGGCGGGGAGCGGGGCGCCTTCCGGCGGACCGGGCTGAGACGTCCGTCAGGTCGGCGTGACCGGCCGGCCGACGACCGCGGCCCACGCGTGGAATATACGGGTGGGGGGTATGTGTTGGAGGTGTGCGTACCGCCGGATGAGTAGAGGAGAGGGCGATGTCCGAGCCGATGAAGCACCTGGGCCGCTCCGTGCACGGCGCTCGCCACGGGGACGGGCACCACGCGACCGCGGAGCACGAAGGCCACGGGAGCCATGGGAGACACGAGGGCCACGGAGGCCACGAGAGCCAGGGAAGTCACGGGAGTCACGGGAGTCACGGGAGTCACGGGAGTCACGGCCAGAAGGCCACGTGGCGGGTGGCCGCCTCGGCGACTCTGCACTGCCTGACCGGATGCGCCATCGGCGAGGTGCTCGGCATGGTGATCGGTACGGCGCTGGGCTGGTCCGGCGGGCCCACCATCGCGCTGGCCGTGGCGCTGGCCTTCTTCTTCGGCTACGCGCTCACCCTGGTCGGGCTGCGCAGGGCCGGTGTCGACTGGCGCAAGGCCGTCCGGCTGGCGCTCGCGGCCGACACTCTGTCCATCGTCGTCATGGAGATCGTCGACAACGCGGTCATGGTCGCGGTTCCCGGCGCGATGGACGCCGGCCTGACCTCCGGCCTGTTCTGGGGAGCGCTGGCCTTCGCCCTCCTGGTGGCCTTCCTGGTCACCGTGCCCGTCAATAAGTGGATCATCGGCCGGGGCAGGGGCCACGCCGTGGTCCACGCCTACCACCATTGAAGTCGCGACCCGGACCGTCGTCCGGGCCCGCCGGCGAGGTGAGGGCGTGCCCGGGTGCCCGCATCCGGGGTGGCCGCCGGACCGGTGTGACTCACCGTGCCCGGTGCGGGGAGCGCTCCACCGGCACGAGGCCCAGCTCTATCTTCTGCTTGGGACGCAACGCCGCCGGGAGGGGGGTGAACGGCCCGGAGTTGCGCACCCACGGCCGGAACCGGCTCACGAGGGTGGCGATGGTGAGCAGCGCGACGAGTTGGAACAGGTGCTGGCCGATGCACTGGTGGGGGCCGCCGCCGAAGGGGAAGTAGGAGTAGCGGTGCCGCCGCGTGTCGATGTCCGGCGAGAAGCGCTCGGGGTCGAAGTCGAGCGGGCGGTCCCAGAACTCGTCCAGCCGGTGGGTGGCGTAGGGGGAGACGAACACCGTCGAGCCGGCGTTGACGGACACTCCGCCGATCTCTCCGGACGCGGCGGCGAACCGCTGCATGATCCAGCCCGACGGGTACAGGCGGAGGACCTCTTGCAGGACCATCTTGGTGTAGCGCAGTTCCGGGATGTGCGACGGGAGGACCGGTCCGGTGCCGACGACGCGGTCGATCTCGTCGTAGAGCCGGGCCGCCACCGGGGGATGGTCCCGGAGCACCGGCCACATCCAGGCCAGGGCGTGCGTCGTGGTGTCGGTGCCGGCCACCAGGGCGGCGACCAGGTCGTCACGGACCTTCCGGTCGTCGGCGTGGCTCCCGTCGCGTGCCCGGCACAACGCGGAGATCACGTCGTGGCCGTCGCCGGAGGCGGTGCGGGCCTTGCGGATCAGCGGATACACCATCTCGTCGACGGCCTTGACGGCGTTCGCGAAGGCCCGGTCACCCGGCAGCGGGACGGCGGTGGGCACGAACGGCATGATCTGGCGGACGTTCAACCACTTGACGGCTGTGCCGAACTCCCGGGCGAGCCGTTCTCCCTCCTCGAAAGAGCTCTTCTCCCCGAAGAAGAACATGGTGTTCACCGCGACCACGATGTCGGTCATCGTCTTGGTGGCGTCGATCGGCCGCCCCGACCGGGCGGACTCGTCCAACCGGTCGACGCGTTCGGCGATCACGTCGGCCAGTCGCCCGGTGAGCGATGTGACATGCCTGGCCGTGAACATGGGCTGATGAGCCTTCCGGCTGGACTCCCAGTCCGGCCCCTCACCGGCGAAGGTGGTACCGAGGAACCGTTCCACGGGGTCCCACACCTTGCCCACCCGCTGGTAGTTCGTCCAGTCGGTGCGCATCACGTACTGGACGTGGTCGGGATGAGTGACCAGATAGGGACGGAACGGTCCCAGATCAAGTCGTACCACCTGTCCGCGGGCCTGCCTGCCGACTTCCGCGAACGCGTTCACCGGGCCCCGCACGAGCATCGGCAGCAGACGACGGAGGGGAACGACGGTGGCCTGTCGTGCCGATCCGGCGCTGCCGCGGCCGATCTGGACGGACATCGTAGCTATCTCCTGTTTCGGGCGGTGCTCATGACGTTTGGGTGCTATGAGGGCTCGTGGGAAATCCGGACGGACATCACGGTGATCTTCTGTCGCGGCCCGGGAGCACGGTGTACCGGCGGACAACCGCAGCGCGCGCTCACCGGTCGCGATGCATCGCCCATTCGGCGATCGTGGCGAGATCGGCACGCGCTGTCTTCTGCGGTTCGGCACGGTCCAGACATGCCAGAGCCAGCGTGATCTGGCGCCGGCCCTCCGCCTCCACCGCCGCCCGGCCCCCCGCCGCCTCGATCAGGGCGGTCATCGACGCGCACTCCTCCCGGCCCGGAGGCTCCGGGCGTCGGTACAGCGCGGCGAGACGCCGGCCCGCCTCGCTCGCGTCGGCCAGTGCCGTGATCACCGGCAGCGTCTTCTTGCGCGCGGCGACGTCCGCCCCCACGGGCTTGCCCGTCCGGTCCGCCCGCCCCCAGATGCCCAGGATGTCGTCGGCGCACTGGAACGCCACTCCGAGATGCCGTCCGAAACGGCCCAGTTCTCTCGCCCGTTCCGGGGACGAGCCCCCCAGCAGAGCGCCGAGCATGCACGCGCCGCCGAGCAGAGCGCCGGTCTTGAGCTCGGCCATCGATCGGTACTCCGCCGCGGTGACGTCGTCTCGGGACTCGAACGCGAGGTCATCGCTCTGTCCGCGCATGAGATCCGCCATGGTGTCGATCAGTACGTCGGTCAGGGCCGGGTCCCCCGTGCCGGTGAGCACCTGAAGCGAGAGAATCTGCAGGGCGTCTCCGGCGAGCACGGCCGCCCCGACGCCGAACCGCACCCACGCCGCCGGTCGATGCCTCCGCATCCGGTCCGCGTCCATCACGTCGTCGTGCAGCAACGAGAAGTTGTGCACGAGCTCCACCGCCACGGCTCCGGGGACCGCGCGCCGCGCGTCCCCGCCCACGGCTCGCGCCGCACCGAGCACCAGCGCTGAGCGCAGAGCCTTCCCCCCGTTCCCGGACGTCGCCTCATCCGCCGCCGACCCGTCCGCCCATCCGAAGTGGTACTCCGCCACGCGGCGCTCTCGCTCGGGCAGCTTCACGATGGTCCGGCGCAGCGCCGGCCGCACCAACGCCTCCGCCTCCGCGAGCACCTGCGCGGCCGAAGTCACCGTGCCGGCTCGCGCTCCGGACCTGACGGAACTGCGCGGGTCGGCCGATGGGGAGAGGAGGTCTATGATCGAAGTGTCATTCGACAATGCGCCACTAAGCTCGCTCGACATGGGCATTCGCTCTCAGGAGTGGCTCCGCCCGGGTGCGGAAGCAGGACTCGGACTCGGCCAAGGTGGTCCACCGCCCTTGTGAACGGCTTGAATCGCTTGTCGGTGTTGTCCCGGCCTTGTGAACACGTGATCACTTGGGAGGATGTGCCCGGGCAGGGATCCGCCCGTGCCGACGTCACATCCGCCGTACCCGCCGGATTCCGGCGGCGGACGGTTGAGCCGGTCCACGCGGGCCGGACGCCGCAGGAACCGGCCGAGGAGTCCGCGCCGGCCGCGATGAAGGTCGCCACGATGAGGGTCCGACCATCGCCGAGCAGGAGGATCGGGCCCGGGTGCCGGGTGTGCCGCCAGGGCCGCCGGGGGGCCACCGGAGATTTCTCGCCCTCCCGGGAGGCACGCGATGGTCGTCGACAGGCGTGGCAAGCCGTTCACAAGGAGGGGCGGCGATCGTCGGCGGAAGACTGCACCGACCGGCTGTGCGGTATGAGCGGGAGCTTCGTCACCCGTACACGCTGACCGCCGAGAGCGGCCGAAAGGAAGAGCGCGCGATCGTGTTGGCTGATATCCGTTCGCCCCGAGACCTGAAGGCTCTGACACCGGGGCAACTCGCCGGGATCGGTGCGGAGATTCGCGCGTTCCTGGTGGATGCGGTGTCTCGCACCGGCGGCCATCTCGGCTCGAACCTCGGGGTGGTCGAGTTGACGCTGGCGCTGCACCGCGTCTTCGACTCCCCCGGGGATCGCATCCTGTGGGACACCGGTCACCAGGCCTACGTGCACAAGCTGCTCACCGGCCGGCAGGACTTCTCCCGGCTACGGCAGCAAGGCGGGCTGTCCGGCTACCCGTGCCGGGCCGAGTCCGCGCACGACGTCATCGAGAACTCCCACGCCTCCACGGCCCTGTCGTACGCCGACGGCATCGCGCGGGCACTGCGCGTTCAGGGCATGACCGGCAGAGCCGTGGTCGCGGTCATCGGGGACGGCGCGTTGACCGGTGGGATGGCCTGGGAGGCGCTGAACAACATCGCCGCGAGCCCCGACCTTCCCGTGATCATCGTGGTCAACGACAACGGCCGCTCCTACGCCCCGACCGTCGGGGCGCTCGCCGGGCACCTGGGCACGCTACGAGCTGCCGACCGCGACGGGCGTCCTGCGCGGCCGGCGTTCTTCGACGCCCTGGGTCTGCCCTACATCGGCCCGATCGACGGCCACGACATCGGTGCGACCGAATCGGCGCTGCGGGCGGCTCGCGAGGCGGGTGGGCCGATGGTCGTGCACTGTGTGACGCAGAAGGGGCGGGGGTACCGGCATGCGGAAGATGACGTCCGTGACCATTTCCACGGCATCGGGGTCATCGACCCGCTCACTGGCCGGTCGGCCGGAGCCGGACTCCCACCCAGCTGGACGTCGGTGTTCGGTGCGGAGATGGTACGGGTCGGTGCGACACGCCCCGATGTGGTGGCGCTGACCGCGGCGATGCTCGCCCCAACTGGATTGGGCCCCTTCGCCCAGGCGTATCCGGATCGGGTGATCGACGTGGGCATCGCCGAGCAGCACGCGGCGACCTGCGCGGCCGGTCTGGCGGCGGGGGGCCTGCATCCGGTGGTGGCCGTCTATGCCACCTTCCTCAACCGGGCCTTCGACCAGGTGTTGACGGACGCGGCGCTGCACCGCGCCGGGGTGACGTTCGTGTTGGACAGGGCCGGGGTCACCGGTGATGACGGGCCCAGTCACAACGGGATGTGGGACATGTCGGTGCTACAGGTCGTACCCGGCCTGCGCCTGGCCGCGCCTCGCGACGCCGCCCAGCTGGGGGCACAGCTGAATGAGGCACTGGATGTGGATGACGCGCCGACGGTGGTGCGCTTCCCCAAGGGGGCGGTCGGGCCGGACATCCCGGCGGTGGAGCGCGTCGGCACCCTGGACGTGCTCGCCCGCACCACGGCGGCCGCGGACCACCACGAGGTGGTGCTGGTCAGCGTGGGGGCGATGGCCTCCACCTGCCTGCAGGTCGCCGACCGGCTCGCCGCCCACGGCACAGGGGTCACGGTCGTCGACCCGCGCTGGGTCAAGCCGATCGACCCGGCACTGCTGGACATGGCCAGACAGTGCGACCTCGTCGTCACGGTCGAGGACAACACGCGCATCGGTGGTGTGGGCGCCGCCATCACCCAGATGATGCAGGACTCCGGCCTCGCGGTGCCCTGCCGCGCCTTCGGGATCCCCGCCGAGTTCCTGCCCGTGGCCGGACGCGGTCAACTGCTGGAGGAACTCGGTCTGACCCCCGCCGCGCTGGAGCAGGACATCCTGCGCCGGCTGTCCGACCACCCGCCGACGCGTCGGCCGCGGCGAACACCCCGGCCCCCTCATGAAGTAGGGACCTTCCGGAGCGGAGAGCATGACGACCCGACGAGCGAAGAAGGGCAAGGTAATGGAACCTCCCACTAAACGGGTCCTGGTCGCCAGACCGCACGGATACTGCGCCGGTGTCGACCGGGCGGTCCGGACCGTGGAGAAGGCCCTGGAGACCTACGGGCCGCCGATCTACGTACGCAAGCAGATCGTGCACAACCGGCACGTGGTCGAGACCCTCGAAGCGCGCGGCGCGGTGTTCGTCGAGGAGAACGACGAGGTGCCCGAAGGCGCCGTCGTGGTGTTCTCCGCACACGGCGTCGCACCCGAGGTGCACGCCTCGGCCGCGGCTCGCGCGCTGAAGACCATCGACGCCACCTGCCCCCTGGTGACCAAGGTGCACAACGAGGCGCGCCGCTTCGCCGCCGCCGACTACGACATCCTTCTCATCGGTCACCAGGGACACGAGGAGGTGATCGGCACCACTGGCCAGGCACCCGAGCGCATCCACGTGATCGACGGTCCGCAGGACGTCTCGGATGTGACGGTGCGCGACCCGGCGAAGGTGGCCTGGCTGTCGCAGACCACCTTGTCGGTGGACGAGACGACGCAGACGGTGGAGCTGCTTCGGCAACGGTTCCCGCTGCTGACGTCACCGCCGAGCGACGACATCTGCTACGCCACTCAGAACAGGCAGCAGGCGGTCAAGCAGATCGCGCCATCCTGCGATGTGGTCATCGTCGTCGGGTCACGCAACTCCTCCAACTCGGTGCGTCTTGTCGAGGTCGCACTCGACGCCGGCGCCCGCGCCGCCCATCTCATCGACTTCGCCCACGAGATCGACGACGCGTGGCTGGCCGACGCCGGCACGGTCGGGCTGACCGCAGGGGCCTCGGTGCCCGAGGTACTGGTCGAGGACACGCTGGCCTGGCTGGTCGAGCGGGGATTCACCGATGTCACGGCGGTGGCGGGTGCGCGGGAAACGACGGTCTTCGCCCTGCCGCAAGAGGCTCGGGTGAGCCGGGGTTGACGCCGATCCGGTTTTTCCATGATCTGAGCTGCCTGAACCAGCGGATAGAGAGGTTCGCCAGTGAAACCGGCTGAAGCACGGATGCGATCGAAGAGCCTGATACCGCCGAAGGTTCCGAGCTACCCGTTGGTCGGCTCGTCGCCGGCCCTGCTACGGGGCAAGTTCGGCTTTCTGCGGGAGACCCGGGAGAAGTACGGTGACGTCTTCGAGCTGGATCTCGGTTTCGCTGTGTTCACCGTCGTGTGCCACCCCCGGCACGCGCAACACCTCCTGGTGGACAACACGCGCAACTACGTCAAGAGCGGTCCCTTGTGGGATGGCATCCGGACACTGCTGGGCGACGGGCTGCCGTTCGTCGAGGGCGACGTCTGGAAGAGGAACCGCCTGCTCATGCAGCCGGCCTTCCACCGCCAGCGGCTGATCGGGCTGGTGGACGGCATGGTGGACGCCATTGACGAGGTCTTCGACGACTGGGCCGGATGGGCCCAGGCGGGCGAGCCCTTCGACATCGGGGCGGCCTGCAACCGGTTGACCATGCACGTGCTCGTGCGTGCCCTGTTCGGTACGGGGATGCAGCCGGGCGAGCCGGAGCGGATCGGCGAGGCGTTCGACTACGCCATCCGCTACATGATGATCGGCTCATTGTCGACGAGGTGGCCACAATGGCTGCCCATGCCTGGCCGGGCCCGCTACCACCGCGCTATCCGGAAGATCGACGAGATCGTCCGCCACATCGTCGATCGGGGACGGCAGGGCCTGGATCAGGACGGGGCTCACCTGCTCGCCCTGCTGCTCAACACGGTGGATGCGGACACGGGCGAGCGGATGACGGACCGGCAACTCCGGGATGAGACCGTGACGCTCTTCGCGGCCGGCTACGAGACCACCGCGGTGACGCTGTCCTTCGCGTTCCACCTGATGGCCCAGTACCCGGAGGCGGCCCAGCGGATGCGGGACGAGGTGGACACGGTGCTCGGCCGGCGCAGGCCCGGCTTCGGCGACCTGGCCGCACTGCCCTACACCCGTAACGTGCTGCTCGAGGCGGTCCGCCTGTACTCGCCCGCCTACTACCTGACTCGTACGGCTGTAGGGGAGGACGAGATCGACGGGTTCCGGATTCCGGCGGGACGGCAGGTGCTGATCGCCACGTATCTGATCCACCATCACCCGGAGGTCTGGCCGGATCCGCTGCGTTTCGACCCGGATCGTTTCACGCCGCAGCGCTCGGAGGGGCGGCACAAGCAGGCGCTGATGGCCTTCGGTGCCGGACAGCGGCAATGCATCGGAAAAGAGTTCGCCCTGACGGAGGCGCATCTCGTTCTGGCCCGAGCGGTCCAGCGCTACATCCTGGCGCCCGTACCGGGACGCGAGAATCAGGTCGGCATGGCGGCCAGTGCCCGCGCCAAGGACGGGGTGTGGGTGCGTATGAGGCATCGCTAGTGTCCTGCGCCGGATATCCGCTGCTCGGGTTCCTCGTGACCGTCTTCGTGACAAGTCCTGGCGCCGCGGTCGAAGGCCGTGCCGGCCGGCGTGGGCTCCCCCCGGGCACGTCCTCCCGAGTGATCACGTGTCCGCAAGGCCGGGGGCAACACCGACAAGCGATTCAAGCCGTCCACAAGGGCGGTGGGCCACCTTGGCCGAGTTCGGGCCCTGCCTCTGAACCCGGGGGAGCCGTAGGGCTCTTCGCCGGGGCTTGACGATCTCGCTCACACTACTAGTCCCGTGGAGCTTTCATGGCCATCACGACCCCGCTGCGCATCGATCTGCCCCCCGCCTACTGCCCGATTCCCGCGGAGATCAATGACAACTTCGAAGAGTGCAAGCGCCGCGGCCTGAGCTGGATGGGCGAACACGGATTCTGCCCCGATGACGCGGCCCGGCTCCGGGTCGCGGACACCGACTCGGCGGAGTGGTGTGCCCAGGCGATGCCCCACGCCGGCCCCGAGCGCCTGCAGGTCGCCACGGACTGGACCTACCTGATGTTCGTCTTCGACGACCTGTTCTGCGACACGGGCGAGAGCAGCACGAACACCAACGCCTTCGTCGAGGCCGCCGCCCGCATCATGCACCTGTTCGAGGCCCCCGACGGTGCGACCATGGACGCCGCCAACCCCTTCACCGCCCCCATCCGCGACCTCGCCCTGCGCGTCCGGCGCTGCGCGACCCCGGCCCAGGTCCGGCGCTGGATAGAGGCGCACCGGACGTGGCTGCTCGGCGTGGCGTGGCAGATCGCCGCCCAGTCGTCGGGAACCCGGCTGAGTCTCAACGACTACACGGTCATGCGCCTGGGCACCTGCGGCGGCCTCCCCTGCGCCGCGATGGTGGAAGAGGAGGAGGTGCCCGCCAGTGAGCTGAACGGCCCTAAGGTGCGCGCACTCACCGAGGCCGCGTGCCTGACCGCCGGTTGGGACAACGACCTGGCCTCCTACGGCAAGGAACTCTGGTACGCCCAGCAGACCTCCGATGCCCGGCAAGGCATCGCCACCAACCTCGTCGACGTGCTCATAGACCTTCACGGCTACACCCGCGACCAGGCTCTGCAGGAAGCCACCCGGATGCGGGACCACACGACGCACCTGTTCGTCCGGCTGCGCGAGCAGGTGCTGCCCACGGCCAGTGCCCCGCTGCGCCACTACGTCAACGCCCTGGGCACCAGCATGCGCGCCACGGTCGACGTCGGAGTCACCACCGCGCGTTACACCAACCCCGACGGTGCCCACCCCGGCGCGGTCCACATCACCTCAAGCCTGACCGACAGGCCGCCGGTCGGGGCTGCGGATCCGCTTCCCATCCCCGCGATCGCCTGGTGGTGGGACCTGCTCGATCGCGGCACGGTCTGAGACGGGAGACAGCTGCGATGCCCGTAGAGAGCAGCCGTGGCGGCGCTTCCCGGCAGGCCGGCGTCATTCCCCTGTACCGTTTGCTGCCGATGTTCGCACGGGGCCCGGTCAACGCGTTCGCGGAGGTCGGCAGGCGGGCACGGGGGGAAGTCGTACGGCTCGATCTGGGGCCGTTCCGCCCCTATCTGGTCACCCATCCCGAGCACGTCCAGCATGTGATGCGTGACAACTGGACGAACTACCCCCGGGTCGGCAAGGTCTACGGCACCATGCAACGGCTCAGCGGTACCACCCTCGCCACCGAGGGGCCGGACTGGGAGTCGGCTCGGAAGGCTCTTCAACCCATGTTCACGGCCAGGCGCGTCACGTCGCTCAACGACGAACTGGCCGACGTGATCACGGAACGTGTCGACCGGCTGGATGGGGCAGCCCGGTCGGGGCAGCCGATCGACGCCGCCAAGACGATGGCCGACATCGTGATCGCGATGACCACCAGGCTTTTCTTCGGCGAGAAGAGCTCCCTTGAGAACGGAGAACGGCTGACCCGGGCGTTCGACAGAGCCGTCAAGCTGGGGGGTCTCCGCACGATCATGCCTCTCGTGCCCGACTCCGTCCCGCTGCCGGGCGATCGGGCCTTCGCGAACGCCGTCAAGACCGTCGACGAGGTGGTGTATCCGCTGATCCGCAAGGCCCGCGCCGCCTCCGACGACGGCCACGACGTGATCTCCGCGTTGTGCCGGGCACGCGACGGGAGCGAGGTCGGTGACCGGCAGGTCCGTGACGACCTCGTCACCGCCTTCATGGCCGCGACCGACACGACGACGCAGACCCTGACCTGGTTATGGCCGGTGCTCCACACCCACCTGCGGGTGGCGGCCCGGCTCTACGACGAGATCGACCGCGTCGTCGGCACCGGACCGGTCCTCTCGTCGCACATCCCGGAACTGCGCTACACCAAGATGGTCCTGCAAGAGGTCCTCCGCCTGTACCCGTCGGGGTGGATCCTTCCGAGGACCGCCGTCGTGTCCGAAGACATCGGCGGAGTGCCGATCGACGCCGGCTCGACGGTGTTGATCTGTTCTTACGCCACCCACCGGCTGGAGGAGTTCTGGGACCGCCCGCTCGACTTCGACCCCGAGCGCTTCTTGCCGGAGATCGACACGCGCCGGCACCGCTACGCCTACTTCCCCTTCGGCGGCGGCCCCCACCAGTGCATCGGCCAGCACCTGTTCTACATCGAGGCACTGCTCACCGTCGCCACCATCCTGAGCCGGTTCCGGCCGCGGATGCGCAACTCCGGGCCGTTCACCCCCTTTCCCGGCGTGGTGTTGCGTCCCAAGCAGAAGATAGAGCTGGACCTCGTACCGGTGTAACGCTCCCCGCACAAGGCCGAGATCCCCACCGGTGCCCGGTGCCCGGTGCCCGGTGCCCGGTGCCCGGTGCCCGGTGCCCGGACCGGCGTACCGGGCCGCCCGTCCAGCCGCGTGCGGGCCGCCCTGGGCGTTCAGTGGTCGAGGACGTACAGGGGTTGCGGGCTCGTGCTGAGCAGCCGGGCCCCCTCAGGATCGCACACCACGACGTCGGCGACCCGGGCCCCGAACAGCTCCGGCAGGTAGATCGCCGGTTCCAGGCACACCGTCATGCCGGGGGCGAACACGGTCGTGTCGTCGGGGGTGAGCCACGGGCCCTCCTCCCGGCCGAGGCCGACGCCGCGTCCGGGCCGTTCTCCCGCGTAGTCGCCGTACCCACTGTCGTCGATCGTCTCCCGGGCGGCCCGCCAGACCTCCGCCGCCGTGGCGCCGGGCCGCAGCGTGTCGAGGGCGGCGCGCTGCGCGGAGAGGACGACGGAGTACATCGCCTCGAAGTCGTCGGGCGGCTCCGCCACCGCGAACACGCGGGCCACCTCCGAGTGGTAACCATCCCACCGGCCGCACACCGAGACCAGCAGCGCGTCACCCGGGTTGATCACGCGGTCGCACGGCACGTGCCGGGGGAGCGCGGTGTGCTCGCCGGCCGCGACGAGCACCGACAGCACCTCCTCGCACCCGGTCTCGACCATCATGGCCCACAACCGCCGGGCCATCGCGCGCTCGGTGGTGCCGAACCAGGCCAGCTCGCGGGTGACGAGCACGATCGCGTCCGCCGCGGAGGCCGCGCGTTCCATGGCCGCGACCTCCTCGGCCCCCCTGCGCAGCCGCAGCGGCGCCAGCACGGTGGAGGCCAGCACGACCTCGGCCTCCACCCGCAGCGAGAACAACTCCCAGGCGCGCATCTCGGGATCCACGCCGACGCGGCGCGCGGAGGCGGGGATGAGCGCGGCGGCCTCCAGCGGGCCGGCCGCGGCGGCAGGGGGCCCGTCGCCGACCAGGACGAGGTACCCGTCCCCCCGGCCGCCCAGATATCGGAAGTCGGGGGAGGGACGCAGCACGAGGGCGTCGATCCCCTCCTGCGTCATCCTGCGGCGAACCTCGTCGATCATGGACTAATCATGCGGGTTCGTGCAACCAGCAGGCGACCGGACCGAACGCGGGTTCACGCTCCCGGCAGACGTCCATCACCAGCGGGCACCGCGGGTGGAACCGGCAACCGGACGGCGGGTCGGCCGGGTCGGGCACGTCTCCGGGCAGTTCGGCGGGGAGCACGCCCGCGCCGTCGGGTGCGGGGATGGCGCCCAGCAGCGCCCGGGTGTACGGGTGGCGGGGGTCGTCCCACACCTCCGCGGTGCGGCCGATCTCCACGATCTTCCCGAGGTACATCACCGCGATCCGGTCGGCGATCAGCCGTACCACCGACAGGTCGTGGCTGATGAACAGCAGACCGGCGCCCGAGGAGACCGCGAGGTCCCGCATGAGCCTGGCCACCTGCGCCTGGGCGGAGGCGTCGAGCGCGGAGATCGGTTCGTCGCCGATCAGCAGGGACGGCCGGGCGGCGAGTGCCCTGGCGATCGCGATCCGCTGCCGCTGGCCGCCGGAGAACTCGTGCGGGTGCCGGTCGGCGAAGTCACGGGGCAGCCCGACCCGCTCCAGCATGTCGGCGGGCCTGGTCGTGGTGTCGCCCGCCGTGCGCAGGCCGTCGGCGATCTGCGCGCTCACCCGGCGCCGCGGGTTCAGCGAGGCGTAGGGGTCCTGGAAGACCATCTGGATCCCGGCCAGCGCACGGTTCCTGCGGCGCAGGCCGAGCGGGGTCACCGGGTGCCCGTCGAAGGTGATCGTCCCGGACGCCGCCGGGTTGAGCCCGCACACCGCGCGGGCCAGGGTCGACTTGCCGCACCCCGACTCGCCCACCAGGCCGACGACCTCGCCCGCCGCGACGGTCAGGCTGGCTCCGGCCACGGCGCGCACCAGCGGACGGCCGGGGGTGCGGTGCTCGACGACGAGGTCGTCCACGCTCAGCAGCGTCACGAGGTCTCCCCGGGTAGTGAGTCCAGCAGGGCACGGGTGTAGGGGTGGGCCGGGTCGCGCAGCACCTTGCCGCGTGGGCCCGTCTCCACGACCAGGCCGTCCTTCATCACGCTGACCTCGTCGGCGACCGCCGACATCACGCCGAGGTCGTGGGTGACGAGCAGCACGGCCAGGCCCAGGTCGTCGCAGAGGCCGCGCAGCAGCCGGAGGATCCCGGCCTGGACGGTCACGTCGAGGGCGGTCGTGGGTTCGTCGGCGATGAGCACCTTCGGCGAGCAGGCCAGCGCGATGGCGATCGCGATGCGCTGGCGCATGCCGCCGGAGAACTGGTGCGGGTAGCGGTCGATCGCCGTCTCCGGGCCCGGGATGCGCACCTGGCCCAGCAGCTCGACGGCCCTGGCCCGTGCCTGCTTGCGGTCCAGGCCCAGGTGGTGGCGCATGTGCTCGGTGAGCTGGCGGCCGACCGAGAGCATCGGGTGCAGGCTGGTCGCCGGGTCCTGGAAGACCATGGCCACCTCGCCGCCGCGCACCGCGTTGAGCTCCTTGGCGGGCAGGGTGAGCAGGTCACGGTCTCCCAGGGCGATCCGGCCGCTGGTGCGGGCCCCGTGCGGGAGCAGGCCGAGCACGGCCAGGCCGGTCATGGTCTTGCCGGAGCCGCTCTCACCGGCCAGGCCGTGCACACGGCCGGCCTGGAGTTCGAGGTCGACCCCGTGCAGGATCTCCTTGTCGCCGACGGAGACCTTCAGCGCGGAGATGGTGAGGGTCAAAGCGCACGCTCCTTGATGGCGCGGGCCGTGCGGGGGTCGAGGGCGTCGCGCAGCGTGTCGCCCAGGAAGTTGAAGGCGAGCACGACGGTCAGGATGGCCAGGCCGGGGAAGGCCGCCACCCACCAGCTGTCGAACACCTCGACGCCGGAGGCGACCATCGCACCCCACTCGGGAGACGGCGGCTTCGCGCCGAGCCCGAGGAACGACAGGCCCGAGAGCAGCAGCAGCGCGGTGC
Organism: Streptosporangium becharense; assembly: GCF_014204985.1. NCBI lineage: Bacteria > Bacillati > Actinomycetota > Actinomycetes > Streptosporangiales > Streptosporangiaceae > Streptosporangium > Streptosporangium becharense. The sequence goes on from NZ_JACHMP010000001.1 coordinate 7,009,014, forward strand.
CGATGTCCAGGGTCGCGAGCACCAGGATCGGCCCGGTGACGTTCGGCAGCACGTCCACGCGCAGGGAACGCCAGGCGGAGAAGCCGAGCAGTCGCCCGGCCACCACGAACTCGCGTTCGCGCACGCCCAGCACCAGGCCGCGGGTCACCCGGGCGTAGGCGGGCCAGGCGACGACGAGGACGGCGAGGACGGCGTTGGTGAGGCTCGCGCCGAGCGCCGCGGCGACGACCATGGCCAGGATCACGGTGGGGAAGGCGAAGACGAGGTCCGCGAACCGCATGATCGTCTCGTCCACCCACTTGCCGAAGTATCCGGCGCAGGCGCCGAGCAGGCCGCCGACCAGCACCGACAGGGTGACCAGCAGCAGGGTCAGCGGGATCGACACGCGCGCGCCGTACAGGACGCGGCTGAGGACGTCGCGGCCGAGCTGGTCGGTGCCCATCCAGTGGCCCGGCCCCGGCGCCGCCAGCCGCGGCAGGTCCTGGGCGAGCGGGTCGTGCGGGGCCAGCCACGGGGCGGCCAGGGCGATCACGAGCCACGCGAGTGCCACGACCCCGCCGACGATCGCCAGCGGCTGCCGCCATGCTTTGGGAAGTTTCACGACATTCTCACTCGGGGGTCGATGATGCCGTACAGCACGTCGACGATCAGGTTGATGACGAGGTAGACGCAGCCCACCACCAGGCCGACGCCCATCACGGCGGGCAGGTCGAGGGAGGTGGCGCTCTTGTAGGCGTACTGCCCGACACCCGGCCAGGCGAAGATCGCCTCGACGAGTACCGTGCCGGACAGCAGGCTGCCGAAGGCCAGGCCCGCGACCGTGATGACCGGCACCAGGGCCGAGCGCAGCACGTAGCGGAACAGGATCACCCGGGGCGGCAGGCCCTTGGCCCGCGCGGCGCGCACGTAGTCCTGGCCGAGCACCTCCAGCACCGCCGACCGGGTGAACCGGGTCAGCAGGCCGATCGTGTAGAGGGCCAGCACCAGCGCGGGGGTCAGCAGGTGGCCGAGCGCCGAGGAGAACACGTCCCACTGCCCGGCCAGCGCGGCGTCGACCGTGTAGAGGCCGGTCACCGTGGGCGGCGGGCTCATGCCCGGGTCGATGCGACCGCTGCCCGGCGTGATCTGCAACCGGTAGAAGAAGACGTAGAAGGCGATCAGCGCCAGCCAGAACGTCGGCACCGAGATGCCGACCAGGCTGACGACCCGCAGCACGTGGTCGGAGAGCCGGTCACGGCGCAGCGCGGCGACCACGCCGAACGCCACACCCAGCACGACGGAGATCAGGATCGCGGTGCCCGCCAGCTCCAGGGTGGCCGGGACCGCCTCCGCCAGGTCGTCCGCCACCGGGCGGTGGCTCTGCTGGCTCATCCCGAAGTCACCTTGGAGCACCCCCTGAAGGTGCAGGAGGTACTGCTGGGGGAGCGGCTTGTCCAGGCCGTGTTCCGCCCGCCACTGCGCGACGATCGCCGGGTCGCCGAGGGCCCGCTGACCGAGGTTGGCCGCGACCGGGTCGCCGGGGACCAGATTGGTCAGCACGAAGGTGACCAGCGTGATGCCCAGGGCCAGCAGGAGCGCGGTCACCACCCGGCGGAACAGGAAGCGGGCCAGCGGGTGCCGCCGGCCGCCCCGGCCCGGGCGACCGGGCTTGGGCGGAGCGGCGGGGCTGTCCTTGACCGGCCCGGACGGGTCCTTACTTGACACCGAGGTCGGCGACATCGACGGTCCACACCGGGTGGAATTCCAGGCCCGTGACGGACGGGGCCGTCACGATGTTCTGGCTGGGCTGGATGAGCGTGACGAACGGGCCCGAGGCGTTCAGCTTGTTCTGGATGTCGACGTAGGCCTGCCTGCGGGCCTCGTCGCCGAGGGTGAGGGCCGCCTTGTCGCCGGCCGCCTCCAGCGCCCGGTCGGAGCCGGCCTTCCACCCGGCCCGCAGGCCGACCAGCTTGCCCGGCAGGAACGCCAGGTAGTCGCTGGGGTCGGGGTAGTCAGGGCCCCAGTACCACAGGCCCATCTCCTCCTTGCCGTTGCGGTAGTTGTCCAGGGCCGTGGCGACCGGCGCGGGGGCCAGTTCCACGGTGATGCCGACCTCCTTGAGGTTGGCCTGGATCCGCTCGGCGAGCGGCTGGAAGGACAGACCGTTGACGGTCAGCTCGCTGGGGTACTCCAGCTTGACCGTCGGGTTCGTCACGCCGCTCTCCCGGAGCGCGGCCTTGGCACCCTCGAGGTCGCGGGTGATCCCCGAGTCCGGCGGGAGAGCGCCGAGGAGCATCGACGGGATCACACCGGGAGCCTGGACCGAGCCGTCGCCGGCCAGTTCCAGCAGACCCGCGTAGTCGATGCCCTTGCGCACGGCCTCGGCGAACTTGGGGTTGGAGGTGACCTTGCTGATCGAGGGGTCCTGGTTGGCGAACAGGAAGATCACGTTGGCCGACGGGGTCTTCTTGACCTGCAGGGTGCCCGGGATGCCGGAGACCTGGTCGCCGGAGAGGTTCAGCGCCACCTGGCTGTCGCCGCGGGAGACGTTGAGCTTCTGCGTCGCCGCCTCGACGTTGCGGATCACGACCTTGTCGTAGACCGGCTTCTGCTGGCCCCAGTACTTCGCGTTGGCCTTGAGCACGACCTGGCTGCTGACGTTGAACGACTCGATCGTGTACGGCCCGGAGCCCGCCGAGGTGGAGTTGAGGTACTGCTCGGCCTTGTCGCCGGTGTCGGCGGTGGCGCCGTTCTCCTTGGCCACCTTGGAGTTGAGGATGCCCAGCGCGGGGTTGGGCAGGATGTACGGCAGCGCCGGGTTGGCCTTCTCCGAGGTGAGGGTGATCGTCGTGTCGTCGGTCTTCTCGACCTGGACGCCGTCGAGCAGGAAGGACGGCGTACCCTTCATGTCGCGCACGCGGTTGAGCGAGAAGACGACGTCGTCGGCGGTCACCGGGGAGCCGTCGGCGAAGGTGACGCCCTGGCGGAGCTTGAGCGTCAGCGTCTTGCCGTCCTTGGACAGCTCGAACGACTCGGCGAGGGCCGGGACGGGCTTGGTGACGTTGGAGCCCTCGAAGGTGAGCAGGGTCTCGTAGGTCGCCTTGCCGATGATCAGGCCGGTCGGCTCGTAGGTCCGGCCCGGGTCCGCCGTCTTCAGGTCGAAGGAGGTGTCGATCACGAGCGTCTTGGCGCCCGCGGGGGCGCCGCCGCTCTGAGGTGCCGGGGACGAACCGCCGCTTGAGCAGGCGGCGAGAGCGAGGGCGCCGGTGAGCAGCACCGGCAGCAGCGCCGCATTCGCTCCCGGACGCCGTGAACGGATCGTCATTTTGTATCCTCCGAAATAGTCCATGTGGACGTTTGGTCGCCGATCGTCCAGGATTGTCGGGCAGAAAGTCCAGGTCACACCGGTAACCTGAGACGAATCTGCACCGAGGGATAGGGTGGTGGCCGAAAATGTCAAGGAACGAGGCTCACGAGGGCGGTCAGCCTGGACGGATCGGCATCGGCCTGGAGCTCGACGCGACACATCTGAAGATCCTTGAGGTGTTGCGGGAGAACGGCAGGATCTCCGTGGCGGCTCTCGCCGAGCGGGTCGGGATCTCGCGGGCGAACGCCTACACGAGGTTCGAGGCGCTCCGTGCCGACGGCGCGATCAAGCGGTTCACCGCGGAGATCGACCACGTCCGCGCCGGTCTCGGCATCACCGCGCTGGTCTTCGTCACCGTCCGTCAGCAGATGTGGCGCCAGTTCCGCGCGCAACTCGCCCAGATGCCCGAGGTGGAGTACTGTGCGATCACCACCGGCCAGCACGACGCGATGATCCAGGTGCGGATGGCCGACGTCGCCGCCGTCCACACCCTCGTGACCGAGCGGCTGGCCAACATCCCGGCGGTCAAGGCCACTGAGACCGTCTTCATCCTCGACGAGGTGCTCAGGCGTCCGTACGTCCTGCCGACCGACCGAGGCGCCGGCCAGCAGGTCCGCCGCCCGGCCCCCGACCCGGCCGCCGCCGACGTGCCGCTGGGCAAGATGCGCTTCGTGGGCGCGGCCGAGGGCCGTGCCCAGCTCCAGCGGGGTGTCTGACCCGCCGGAGCGGTGACCCGGGATCCTCCGTGGTGATCCGGGCCGTCCTGCCGTGGGGGTCTGGGGCTCCTCCCGCGGGGACCCGGGCCCGGCCGGCTCCTCAGGGGGTGTTCCCCGGTGGCCGCGCGTCTCTCTCAGGCGACCTCGGTGCACACGCTGACGTGCACCGTGTCGTCACCGGCGAACTGGAACTCCTCGACCAGGCGCAGACGGCCGTCGGGAAGGGCCTCGATGCGGCTGCCGCTCTGCCCGGCGGCGCGCTCACCGCTCTTGAGCAGGTGGACGTAGTTCATCTTCAGCTGGTCGCCGTCCCGGGTGCCGATGAAATGCCCGTGGATCACGGTGTCGCCGGTGTAGTCACCCCACACCACCCCGCCGGCCTCCCGGTAGGAGAACTCGGTGGGCCCGTCCGGGTCGACCGTGCTCGCCGTCGAGCTGACCATGACGAACGTGCGGCCGTTGAGAAGATCGTTATCGCTCACGTCTCCGCATCGTGCCACCTCACCGTGTGCCCGCAACCGAGGTTAGACATTTCGCCTGTACGGGGGCGGGGACGGAATCATCCGTCCAGCAGGGCCGCCATCGGGGGCGGGCGGACGAGATCCGGGCACGGCGCCTCGCCGGGTGACGGCCGGATTCGACGATGCGAGGCGATCGCGATGCCCGGACACTGAGTCCGATCGCCGAGCCGGGGGAGCCCGGCGAGGCGAGGGCCGTGCCGAGGGCCGTGCCGAGGGCCGTGCCGAGGGCCGAGGCGGGCGACGGCCCTCCCGGCCGGACTCTGGCCCGCCGTCTCGACCGTGCCCGGGGCGAAGCCGCCGGAAGGACGCGGAGGAGTTCCCGCCGCAGTGTCGCCGACACTGTTGCCATCACCGTTCCGTCGTGGTGACAATCTGAAAAACCGATATTCGCATGACCGATATTCATTCATCAGATGGGCGACGTGGTGCGGCTGGACAGTCTGGATCTCAATCTCCTCAACGCCCTGCACGCGTTGCTGCAGGAGCGCAACGTCACCCGCGCCGGACGACGGATCGGGCTCAGTCAGCCCGCCATGAGCGGCTGCCTGAGCAGACTCCGCCGCCACTTCGGCGACGACCTGATGATCAGGGTCGGCGGCGGCTACGAACTGACCCCGCTGGGCGTCTCCCTGGTCGACCCGGCCGCGCTGGCCGTACGCGTGGTGCAGCGGGTCTTCTCCGCCAGGCCGGAGTTCGACCCGGCGTCCTTCGAGCACGAGTTCACCGTCGCCACCTCCGACCACGCGCTCACCGTCCTGGGTGAGGCGCTCACCCGGACGTTGCGGGCCCAGGCGCCCCGGGTCCGGATCCGCTTCGTCCAGATCACTCCCGCGCTCGTCGACGACGCCGACACCGCGCTGCGTTCGGTGGACGGTCTGCTCATGCCGCACGGCTTCATCTCGGCCTACCCCGCCGTCGACGTCTACACCGACCGGTGGGTGGTCATCGCCGACCGGGACAACCCCGCCCTCCGGGAGGGCCTGACCACCGAGCACCTGCACTCCCTGCCCTGGGCGGCGGCCTCCCGCGGCCCGGCCGCCGTCGCCTCGGCAGCCCGTCGACCCCACATGCCCGGCGTCGAACCGAGGGCGGAGGTCGTCGTGGAGAACTTCCCAGCGCTGCCGTTCCTGGTCGCCGGCACCGACCGGGTCGCGCTGATCCAGGAGCGTCTGGCGAACCGCCTGCGCGGAGTCGCCGATTTCCGGATCCTGCCGTGTCCCGGTGAGGTCGCCCCCCTGCGGGAGGCGTTCTGGTACCACCCGGTGCGCCAGGCCGACGCCGCGCACCTGTGGTTGAGGGAGACCTTCGCGAGGGTGGGTGCCGGGCTGCCCCCGCTCGGCCCCGCCGAACCGTCCTGAAACACGGCCGGATACCAAATCGGTGAAGGAAAAGCCCCATATTCACTCGATGTCAGATGATTGAGTGAAAAGCCTGGTTCATCGCTGCACGGCGCCTTTACGATCTTTTCTCTGACGGGTACCCGGGGAGCACCAGGGGAGTGGACGCGATGCGCAGCCGGCGGTTCCTCGTGCTGATCGCCGTTGCGGTCGCGATCGCCGCGTTCGGCGTGTACGCGGTGCTGATGGCACCGGGCAGCGTGGGCGCCGCCCCCTCACCCCGGCCGGGCGGCTCGGCCGGGCAGGTCGTGGAGCTCTCCCCCGTCCCGGACCCCACCCCCAGCCCCGTCTTCGACCCCACGCCCACCCCGGCCCCGCCGGACGGTCCCGAGCAGGTCGCGGCCAGATACTTCGACGCGTGGCGGGCCGGTGACCTCACCACCATGGCCGGTCTGGTCGCGGGCCCCCCGGCCGACTTCGCCGAGCGGCACCGCCGCTTCGACACCGAACTGCAGGTCTCCTCGCTCTCCCTGACCCCCGGGCAGCCGCACCGGGAGGGCGACACGGCCGAGGTCCCCTTCTCCGGGGTACGCGAGGTCGCCGGGCTGGGTGCGTGGGAGTTCTCGTCCGTCCTGCGCCTGGCTCCGCAGAACGGCACCTGGCAGGTGCTCTGGTCGGCCGAGACGCTCCACCCCTCGCTCAGGGACGGGGTGAGCCTGCGCCTGCGCGAGACCCGGGCCCGACGGCCGGCCACGCTCACCCGTGAGGGGACGCCGTTCCCCCGCGAGAGCAGGGCCGGCGACTACTACACCGGCCTGACCGGCACGGCGATCGACCTCGCCGTGGTGGAGGAGCCCGGCGGACGGGTGCTGCTGGCCTCGCCCGCCCGGCCGCCGGAGGGCACCCGGACCACGATCTCCCGGCCGGTGCAGGCCGCCGCCGCCCGCGCCTTGGACGGGGTCGGGCGGCCCGCCGCGATCGTGGCCGTGGACATCCCGACCGGGCAGGTGCGCGCGGTGGCGGACACGCTGGGTGGTGGGCGGCGGGCGTTCACCGGCCTCTACCCGCCGGGTTCGACGTTCAAGGCGGTGACCGCCGCGGCGCTGCTGCGCGCCGGGCTGACCCCCGACTCGCCCGTGCCCTGCCCGGCGTCCTACACCGCCCCCAACGCCAAGCCCTTCACCAACGACCACGGCGCCGACCACGGCACCGTGCCTCTCACCCGGGCTTTCGCGCTCTCCTGCAACACCAGCTTCGTGCAGCAGGCCCACGAGCGGCTCCGCGACGGCCGGTTGCGCGCCGAGGCCGCCGACCGTTTCGGTTTCCGTGAGAAGCCCGGTGAGAGCACCTGCCGGATCGGGCAGGCCGCCACCCCCGACGAACTGGGCTCCGACGCCATCGGGCAGAACTCGGTGCTGGCCAGTCCGCTGTGCATGGCGGAGGTCGCCGCCGCGGTCGCGAGCGGAACCTGGAGACCCGCGATCATGACCGAGGCGCCACCCGTCGACGCGCCGCCCGCGGTGCCGCTGGAGGAGAACGTGGCCGCCGGCCTGCGGACGATGATGGGTGCGGTGGTCACCCAGGGGACGGCGGCACAGGCCGGACTCCCGGAGGGGACCGCCGGGAAGACCGGCACCGCCGAGGTCGCGGGTAAGGAGTCCCACGCCTGGTTCATCGGCTATCGCGGCGATCTCGCCTTCGCGGTGCTCGTCGAGAACGGGGGCGGCGGCGGCGCCGTGGCGGCTCCCGTCGCCGCCAGGTTCCTCAAGGCGCTGTAGGCGCCTCACCCGGCGCGGTTCCGCCGCACCAGCCGGTCCGGCCCCAGGTCCGCGACGTCCACCGGAGGCGCCGTCCCCGCCACCAGGCAGCCGAGCGTCTCCGCCCACAGCGGTGCGAGGGTGAAGGCGCGGGTGCCGCCCGCGACGAGGAACCCGGGCATGCCCGGCACCTCGCCGATCACCGGCATCCCGTCCGGTGTGGCCGCCAGCGGCCCCGCCCACACCCGCAGCAGCCGCAGGTCCCGGATGAACGGCAGCATCCGCACGGCGAGCGCCATGTCGCCCACCAGGCCGTCCACCGCGGGCTCGCTCCGCCCGGCGAGGTTCACGGCTCCGGCCGACCGGCCGCCGACCAGCAGGTTGCCCGCGGCGGCCTGCTTGACCGACAGGCCAGCGCCGGCGTGCCGTACCAGGGGTCGCAGCGTGGCGGGAGCGCGTACGGTGGCGTGCATCTGGAGCGTCACCGGGGTCAATCGCAGCCCGACCCCGGTCAGCGCGGCGACCTCACCCAGCCACGGCCCGGCCGCGTCGACGACGACCGGTGCCTCCAGGGTCCGTCCGCCCGCTTCGACGCGCCACGTTCCGCCGGTCCGGGTGATCCGCTCGACCGGTGTGAACGGCACCAGTTCGGCCCCGTGCCGCGCCGCGTCGGCGAGGTAGGCGGGGGTGACCTTCAGCGGGTTGGCGTAACCGTCGGAGGGGCACCAGGTCGCCGCCGCGACGGCCGGCCCCAGCAGCGGCAGCGCCGAGCGCGCGGCGTCACCGTCCAGGACCTCCGTCTCGACGCCGGCTGCGATCTCCCTGCCGTGCTTGTCATGCAGTTCCCGGACCTGCCCCTCGGTCTCGGCGACGGTGAAGCCGCCGCAGCGGCGCAACTCGACGGAGGCGCCCAGGTCGTCCTCGACGGTCTCCCACAGCGCGCTCGCGGCCCGTTGCAGCGGCAGGAGTCGCGCGCCGTCCGGCGGCGCGGTCTCCCCGGGACGGCGGATGCGGGTGACCTGCACGTGCAGGTCACCCGCGATGGTGCCCGACCCCTCCCGGCCCGGGGCACCGCGCTCCAGCACGACCACCCGGTGCCCGTCGCGCGCCAGCCTGCTCGCCGTCGCGGCGCCCAGCACCCCGGCTCCGACGATCACCACGTCGGCGGTCCTGGTGAGGGGGGTGGGGGCGACGGGCCGGTGGCCGTGCCGGGTGACGTCGTCGCGCTCCATGCTTCCTCGGTCGGTGTCGCGGTACTGCCCCGGTTCCGCGGGATCGGTCGCACAAGGTCGTCGTACGGATCCGTCGCCGGGCCGTCGCCGAGGTCGCCCGGCGCCGACCATACCGGACGGTGACCGCGCCGACCCGGCGGGGGAGGCGGAGGGCGGGGAGGCGGGGCCGGCCGGGTGGGGGAGTGGAGGTCAGCCGGACGGGGTGGGAGCGGGGATCAGCCGGACGGGGTGAGAAGCGTGGGGTTCTCCCCGAAGACGCGCAACGGCGCCCGCCCGTACCGTTCCGGCAGTTCCACGGTCGCCTTCGCGACCTCCCGGGTGCCGACCTCGACGGCGGTGCCGTCCGGGCGGGCGGCGACCGAGGTGATGGTGATCCCCTGGCGCCGCCAATGGTCGGCGTCGCCCCGGACTCGTTCGGCGAGCGCGTTCAGCTCCCGGGCCGAGTGCGGCGCGTCGCGCAGTCGCAAGGGGACGCCGGTGAACCTCCCGCGGAGTGCGGCGTCCAGTTCGGCGGACGCGCGGCGGTAGACGACCACCGCGGGGGCCGCGGTGTCGAGGACGACGCCCGCGTAGTGTCCGGGGTAGTCCCGCCGCAGGTAGTCGTCGATCCGCGTCGCCGCCGCGTCGAGTTCCGCGTGGCCGTACCGCGGGGAGCCGCCGCCCGGACTGGGGTCGGGGCCGTCGGCACCCGCCCGGCCGGGGGCTGCGCACGCGGCCACGGCGGTGAGGAGGCAGTAGAGGAGGGCCGCGGTGAGAACGGTGACCGCGCGGCTCGTGCGATGGTTCGAATCCATGGTTTCCTCCAGCCGGCAGAGACGAGGCTTGCCAACACACCTGAAACGGATCCGGTCGGGGAACCGTTCAGCCACGTGTGGGGGTTCGTGCCCGGAAAAGGGCGTGAGAAGAGGCTCGAAAAGGGGGAGGCCGGTGCGTGCGCACCGGCCTCCCTGGGGTTATCGGTCAGGTCCGGGCGTCAGCCCAGGACGATGGAGATGCCGGGGAAGGCCGCCACCGCGTTGCTCCACGGGGCGTAGTACATCCGCCACGCGCAGGTCCGGCCGCTGGTGACGTAGCCGGTGCACGGCACCGCGGTGCTCGTGTCGATGGCGCTGTTCACACCCGCCGCGTACACCTGGGTGGTGTTGGCGGAGTTGACGACCTCGACCGGGCCACCGCTGTCACCCTGCCCGACGGCGTTGGTGTGCGCGACCTGCTCGGCCCGGACGGTGCCGGTGATCCAGTATCCGACCCAGATGCTCACGCCGGTCTGCTTGACCTGGACGTTGCAGTTGGTGCCGGAGTAGGCGCCGGAGGTGCACACCCACATGCCGACGTAGCTGCCGCTGGTGCCGATCACCGGGTTGCTGAACTCGGCGCTGGTGTTGCCGATGGCGTTGTTGAAGACCCGGCCGCCGGAGCGAGCGTTGATCAGCAGCACGTCCCGGCCGTCGTTGTCCTGGGAGATGGGACCCATGACCTCGCCGGTCGGGTCGGTGGCCGTGTTGCCCACCGAGCCGCAGTGACCGGCGGAGAGCATCTTGGTCACGCCCCCGTGCCAGACGGCGAAGCCGGTGGAGCAGCCGCCGCCGCTGCTGGCGTTACGCCAGGCCGCCCCGCCCCACCAGGGGGCGGAGTCGTTCCAGCGTGTCATCAGCTTCGGAGTGACGCCGACCTCGACGGTGATCGGAACCGTCGAGTCGACGGCCGCGGCACGGGCCGCGGAGCGGACGGCGCTCGCGTTCGGGCCGGTCACGGTCAGACCGGTTCCGTCCGGGTGAGGCGCGACCGAGGTGATGGCACCACCGGCTCTCCGGGTGATCCGGGCGGCCTCGTTCGCCAGTTGGCGCGCGGAGTGCCGGGCCGGCATGACCCTGACGTTCGCCTCGTCGCGGAGCTCACTGGCGAGGGTGGCGACCGCCTGGGGGGCGTTCCCCTTCCAGTACACGCGCACCTCGCGGTTCTCCGGCGCGACGACGATGCCGGCGTAGCCGTTGGCGCCCTGCGCCTGGGCCGTCGCCGCGACGCGGTCGGCGGCGCTGACCAGCCGCTCCTGGGTGGCCAGGAGCTCCTGCCACGAGGCGAAGCCTCCGGGCACCGGGCCGTCCTGCTTGATGGCCTGGGTCCGGGTGTCCTTGTCGGGGTCCTGTGCGGTGGCGGCCTGCGCGCCGCCCATCGCCGCGGCGACCAGGGTGGCTCCCAGGGTCACCGCGAGACGGCGGGTGAGCCGGCTGGGCTTTTGAGTGCTCGGGGGGATTTTCACTGGATTTCCTCCATGAGGGTGTTGGTGTGCGGAATCCGGTATCTCATTAAGCCCCAGGCAAATCAACGTCTTGACATTTTATGTAAATAAGATTGCCTCCATTAAATGTTATATATGCAATAAAGTACGATTTGAGGAGATGGATAGCGGCTCCGAGGTGCGGCGATGAGCCGGATTCGCTTTCCCGTAGGGGGAGGTGGACCTTCCTCGGGACTCTTCCGGGAGAGGCGGGGTGGGCCTGTGTCCACTTTCGGCCAAGGTGGTTTGAGAATAACTGTGAGTAGATTTAAATGGCTTCACCTGCTTTTCGGGGGGAGGGCCAGAATTTCAAGGGGTTTATGGATTAATGGTGAGGCGGTGAGATGTGGGGGCCTCGGGATGCGTCTCCGGCGCCTTTCCGTCCGGCCCTTCGGGGTCGTCCGGCCTCGTCCGGGGAGTCCGGGGTTGTCCGGGCTCGTCCGGCTCTTCGGGATCGTCCGGGCTGCCGGGGTCGTCCGAGGTGTCCGGATCCTCCGGCCTCCGCCGGTGGGCCACGTGATCATGGGTGTGGGTGGTCCGGGGCGAAGGCGTCGGCATCGGTCGCCGTCCTCCCGGCGGGGTGTTCCGGTGACAAGAACTGGAGATTCGCTCTAGAGGGGCGCTCCAGTTTTCCCTACACTTCCGGCCATGGACAGTGCGCAGACAGGCCGGTCGGTTCCCGCCCCGACGGCCGTGGTGACGGGCGGCGGCCGGGGCATCGGGTACGCCGTCGCCGCGGAACTGCTGCGGAACGGGTGCGAGGTGGTGCTGGTCGCACGTGACGGGCAGCGGGGTGAGGCCGCGCGGAGCGCGCTCGCCGCCTCGGCGGGGACGCGCGTGCGCCTGGTCGTCGGCGACCTGTCCAGCGTCCGGACGGTGCGCGCGACCGCGCAGGCGCTCCGTGACAGCTGTCCCCGCATCGACGTGCTCGTCCACAACGCCGGTCTGTGGCCGAGCCGCCGAGTCCTCAACGAGGACGGGCTGGAGCAGGCGTTCGCCACCAACCACCTCGCGCCGTTCCTGCTCAACCACGAGCTGGAGCCGCTGCTGACGGCCTCCGCCGCGCGGGTCGTGCAGGTCAGCGCCGGGCTCTACGTCAAGGGGCGGGTCGACCCCGAGCGCACGCCCACCGGGCTCGACTTCCATCCGGTGCGCACCTACGCCGACACCAAGCTGTGCAACCTGCTGCTGGTGCCGCGGTTCGCCGAGCGCTGGCAGGGCACCGGGGTGACCGTCAACGCCGTGCACCCCGGTGTGATCCGCACCGGGCTGGGAGACCGCGGCGGCCCACTGGGCTACCTGCTCAAGGCCGTGAAACTGCTGTGGAAGAGCCCGGAGGTCGGTGCCGGGCCCGTGGTCAGGCTGGCACTGGCCGACGAGGTCGCCGGGGTGACCGGACGCTACTTCGAGCTGGATCAGGAACGGCCACCGGCGCCGGTCGCCACCGACGCCGTGCTCGCCGGACGGCTCTGGACGCAGGCCCTGGAGCTCACCGGTCTGGAACAGACGCCGCCGGCCCGCTCCGACGCCGGTGGGCCGCCGTAGAGTGGCCGGGGGCGTGTGGCCCCTCGTACGGAGGAACCGGAGATCCATGGTTGACGAACTGACGCTGATGGCCGTGCACGCCCATCCCGACGACGAGGTGATCGGGACGGGCGGGATCCTCGCCCGATACGCGGACGAGGGCATCCGGACCGTCCTGGTCACCTGCACGAACGGTGAGCAGGGCGACGGCCCCGGCGGCGTGAAGCCAGGGGAGGAAGGCCACGACGAGGCCGACGTGAGCGCGCGGCGGCTGGAGGAGCTCCGCGAGTCCGTGGCCCACCTGGGGATCCACCACCTGGAGCTGCTCGGGCACCGCGACTCGGGAATGGTCGGCTGGGCCGCCAACCAGGCGCCGGACGCCTTCGCGAACGTCCCCGTCGAGCAGTCGGCCGCCCGGCTGGCCGCGCTGATGGAGCGCTACCGGCCGCAGGTGGTCGTCACCTACGACGAGAACGGCGGGTACGGCCACCCGGACCACATCCAGGCCCACCGGATCACCGTCGCGGCGGCCGAGCTGAGCGGGGTGCCCGCCAAGCTCTACTACACGGCCGTGCCCCGCGAGCGGATCGCCGAGCTGTTCGACTTCCTCCGGTCCAGCGGCGCCGCCCCCGAAGACCTGGAGCTCCCGCCGGACTTCGGTGTGCCGGAGGAGCAGATCACCGCCGTCGTCGACGTGACACCCCATGTGGAGCGCAAGGTCAAGGCGCTGGAGGCGCACGCGAGCCAGGGCGAGAACATCTTCCTGCTGCGCATGCCCGCCGACGCCCAGCACCGGGTGTTCGCCCAGGAGGCGTTCATCCGCCACTTCAGCCGCGTCCCCGCCGCCGACCGGGAGGACGACCTTTTCGACGGTCTGCGGTGACGCCGCCTGATGCCCGGGGTTCCCGGTGGCCTCCGGTGGCCCGTCCGTCCCGTCCCGGATGACCGGAACGCGGTGGTGAACGCGGCCGTCCGTCCGCTGTTCAGCCGCCGGCCGCGTATCGGCGGTGCCTGGCGGTGGCGGCCAGCGCCGCGGCCCTGGCCGCGTCCAGCGGGGTGAACGGCAGGGCGGGGCGCCTGACCAGCAGGGTGCGCTCGGCGTGGACGGAGACCACCATGGTCGTGTTCAGGGTGCCGTCGTCGTCGACCGTGTCGCCCGGACGCCGCCACTCGACGTCCGGAGTGCGCAGCAGCTCCGACATGGCCTGGGGCAGCTGGTCGGGATCGTCGGCGACGCGGTGGGCGAGAACCAGGGCCTGGACGCCGGGGTCGACGAGGTCCTTGATCTGGGCCGGTACGACGATGATGTCGGCGCCGCCGGCACCGTCCACCGCGGATCGGAGATCCGCGGCGGTCAGCTCCGCGGGCGCCTCGATCACGAACTCGTCGAGAGCGTCGCAGCCCGCGGGTGAGATGGCGGTGCCGCCGGTCGCCGCGATCTGCAGGGCGAGGACGTTGCACCGCAGGCGGGCGAAGGCACCGGCCAGCTCGGCCAGGCGGCCCGGCCGGTCCACCACGCGGGTGCGGATACGCCACAGGGTCATGTTCCGGTGCTCCTCCACGTCGGCGGCGCCGTTCTCCCGGGACGTCGCCGCCCGGCGCGGGTGGTGCCCGCGCCGGGCGGCGAGCCGCTTGTGGACGGCGGCGCCGCAGATGAGCGCCACCCCCAGCCCGACCAGCACCACCGGCCCCGGGTCGTCGTGCCCGAGCAGGGTGGCGAGCAGGTGGGCGAGGCCGACCGCGACGAACAGGGCGGCGAGCTCGGCCACGTCGTGCTTCCAGGAGGCGGAGGTGCGGGGACGTGGAGGGCGTGCGGGGACCGTGTCATGTGCATCGCTCATGCGGGCAGCCTGGCCGCCCGTTGTTTCACGGTCACGATCGGGGCGATACGGCGCCATTAAACCGTGTTAACGTCCGGCCTCTCTCCGTCCGGTCCCTTCCCGGTCGCCTCTTTCCACTCGGCCCCTCTCCGTCCGGCCCTCTCCGTCCGGGGCGTGGAGGTTCAGTTCTTGGTCGCCCCGGCCAGCATGCCGGAGACCAGGGCCCGCTGGGAGAACAGGAAGACCAGCAGCACGGGGATGACGGTGACGATCGTCGCCAGCGCCAGTTCGGGCCGCATGATCTGGTTCCCCACGCCGCTGGAGGTGTTGAACACGGCCGAGGAGGTGAGCAGGTTGTTCAGCCCCACCTGGACCGGGTACTGCGCGCTGTCGGGGAGCATCACGAACGGCAGGAAGAAGTTGTTCCAGTTGCCGACGAAGCTGAAGAAGGCCACCAGCGCCACGATCGGCCTGGACAGCGGCAGCGCGATGCTCGTGAAGACCCGCCACTCCGAGCAGCCGTCGAGGCGGGCCGCCGACAGCAGATCCTGGGGGATGGTGGAGGAGAAGTAGATGTAGGTGAGGTACACGCCGAAGGGGAAGAACGAGAACGGCAGGATGACCGACCAGATCGTCCCCGCCAGGCCGACGGCCTCCATCTCCAGGTAGAGCGGGAGGACCAGCGCCACGTTCGGCATGATCATCACCAGTAGCGTGGTGGTCAGCAGCAGCCGCCGCCCGGCGAACCGGGTGAGGGCCAGGCCGTACCCCGCCGGGATGCTCGTCACCAGTGTGATGAGCAGCGCGCCGAACGCGTACACCGCCGAGTTCTCCAGCCAGCTGACGATCACACCGTCCTGGAAGGAGTAGAGGTTGCGCCAGGCGGTGACGACGCCGTCCAGGGACCCGAAGGAGAACGGGTCGTCCCGGATGATCTGGCCGTCGGTCTTGGTGGGGGCCAGGAGCAACCACACCACGGGCAGCGCGAAGAAGACCAGGAACGCCCCGGTGACCAGCGTCCACAGCAGCCGGGCCGCGGCGGCGCGGGTACGGAGGCCGGTGCTCGCGCCGCCGCGCCGGCGGGGTGCCGCGGGCGACGGCCCCGTCGCGGCCGGACGGGTGGAGCCCGCGGGTGAGTCCACGATGTGCACGGTTTCAGTCCCTCTCGAAGAGCCCCGCGCGGAAGACCACGACCGACGCGCAGGCCAGGCCCACCACCATCAGGTTGACGGCGAGCGCGGCGGCTCCGTGGAAGTCGCCGGCCTGGAAGGCGTACAGGTAGGAGAGCTGGTTCGGCGACCAGCTGTCGGAGATCATCCCCCAGCTCACGGTGGAGACCAGTTGCGGCTCGACGAAGAGCTGCGTCCCGGCGGCGAATGCGAGGATGAGCATGTAGGCGATCCATTTGCGGAGCAGGGGGAGCTGGATGCGCAGCGCGGTCTGCACGACGCCCGCCCCGTCGATGCGCGCCGCTTCCAGGACCTCGTCCGGGATGTTGTTGAGCGCGGCGTACATGATCACGATCCAGCCGCCGGCGCCGGTCCAGAAGGCGATGACCGTGAACAGCGCGGGCAGGTGGTCCGGGGCGATCACCTGGGCCAGGGTCTCCCAGCCGAAGGCGCGCAGCAGCCATCCGGCGGGGCTGGCGGCCGGGTCCAGCATGATCAGCCAGAGCAGGACGCTCGCCACCCCGGCCAGCGCACCCGGGATGTAGTACAGGAACCGCAGGGCGGCGCTGGTCCTGCGCATCCGGCCGTGCAGCATCAGGGCGAGCCCGACGACGAGCCCCATGAGCGTCCCCAGCCAGATGACCAGGTAGAGCAGCACGTGGCCGAACGCGGACAGGAACCGGTAGTCGGCGAAGGTCCGGATGAAGTTGCCGAGCCCGACGAGCTGCCCCCGGGAGTTGGAGATCGACAGCCACACGGCGTAGACCGTGGGCAGCACCCCGAAGGCGAGCAGCAGGACGACGTACCCGCTGACGAAGACGGCGCCCATCCGGCGCGACGGGTCACCCGCGCGGTGTGCGGGGCCGTCCGTCCCCCGGGCGCCGGAGCGGTGCCCGGGGGCGGATGCCGGAAGGGTCGTCACGGAGATTCCACCGTGTAGCCGAGCGAGGCGGCCTTGTTCTTGATGGCCGTCTCCCAGGTCTCCAGGACCGAAGTGATCGTCTTGCCCTCGTTGAGCGCGGGCACGACGGTCGAGGCGTAGATCGCCTCCTGGCTGTACTGGGTCGCCGACCAGCCGGGCCAGACCAGCCCGGCGGCCTCGGTGAACACGGCGGAGACGTCCTCGGCGAAGTAGCCGCTCTCCTTCTGCTTCTCCAGCCAGGCGGTCGCCGCCTGCTTGAAGGCCGGGTAGGTGCCGGCGGTGGCCTGGTAGTCGTTCGAGGTCGTCACCCAGGTGACGAGGTCGGCCGCGGCCTTGAGGTTCTTGCTGTGGGAGCTGATGAACCACACCCCGCCGCCGACGTTGCCCGTGTAGTTCGTCGGCTCGGCGGAGAACTTCAGGGGCGAGGCCGCGGCGATCTGCTTGTCGGGCGTCTTGAAGGTGGAGGCGAACAGGACCTGCCCGTACCAGGACGGGCCGGGCAGCATCAGGATCTTGTCCGCCTTTTCCTTGATGAAGCCGGCGCCGAACACGCTCTCCTTGGAGATCGAACCGGTGGCGATCAGACTGTCGACCAGGGTGGCCATCCGGGTGCACTTGTCGCCGCCGAGGTCGACGGTGACCTTCTTGGGGGCGGTCAGCGTGCTGGCGGGGCACTGGCTGGCCCAGAAGTACACCTCCGGGGCCCACGGGTCGCCGGCCGTGCCGACCAGGTAACCGGGGTGCTCCTTGGCGACCTTCTCGCCGAGTGCCCGGTACTCCTCCCAGGTGGTGGGCACCTCGTAGCCGAAGTCGGCCATGAGCTTCTTGTTGTACCAGAGCACGTTCTGCGCCAGGTCGTTGCGCACGCAGTAGACGTCACCGCCGACCGTGCACGGGTCGAGCGCGCCGGTGGCGAAACCGTCGAGGACGGACTTGTCGATCACTCCGCGGTTCACCGGAGCGGCGTACGGCTGCCTGCCCTGGGCGCCGCCCGCCGAGGCCCACGCCACGTCACCGAAGGTGGTGCTGAAGGCGACGTCGGGCCATCCGGAGCCGGTGCGGTCGAACAGCTGCACCTTGGTCTGGAGGTCGTTGGCCCCGTTCGCGTTCCCGCTGTAGGTGACGATCTTGATCTTCGCATCGGGATGGGCCTTCTGGTACTGCTCGACCGCGGGGACCCGGGTGGCGTCCGCCCAGACGAGGATCTCACCGCCGGTCTCCTGGGGCGCCGGGGTGAACGCCGCGGCGGCTCTGGGCTCCGCCGCTCCCGCGCCGGGGTCGGCGCTGCCGCAGGCCGCCGCGGCGAGGGCGGCGCAGGCGAGGACCGCGGTCAGGGCGGCCCGCCGGGTCCGCTTCGAATCGTTGGTGCTCATTGGTGACCTCTCTGAGGGGTCCGGCTAGGCTTTCGGCGCCGCCGAGTCCCGGTCGACGTACTGCTGGAGGACGGAGGGGTAGTCGAGACCGGCGGGGAGTGCCACGCCGGGTCCCGTCGGAGCGTGGACGAACCCCCTGTCGTCGATTCCGCTCTCCCGGGTGATCGGATTGCCGAACACCAGCGACTCGTAGTAGGTGGTGTTGGAGATCGCCATGCAGAGGTGCCGGTTGGGGATCTCCGGGCCGTGCACCTCCGCCCGCAGCCGGTAGGCGTCGGCCAGGTGGGCCGTGCGCATGGAACCGGTGAAGCCTCCCCGGAGCTGGGTGCCGGCCCGGACGCCGAAGGTCGCGGCGCCGGCGTGGATGAAGTCCGCCGAGTTCATGTGCGCGCCGTCGGAGGTCTCGGCGACCAGCAGCGGCACGGTCACCGCGTCGGCGAGGCGCTTGTAGGCGGTGACGCTGAACTCCCGCATGGGCTCCTCGTACCAGAGGTAGCCGGCGTCGGAGAGCGCGTGCCCGAGGTGGACGGCGTCGGGCAGGTCGAAGCCGGCCGATCCGTCGAACATCAGCGGGACGTCGTCGCCCACGTGCTCGCGCAGCGCGATCGACAGCTTGGCGTCCCTGCGGGCGTCGCCCCAGGCGTGCAGCTTGATCGCCGGGTAGCCCAGTTCGAGCGCCTGGTCGGCGATGTCGAGGTACTCCTTGATCGAGGAGTAGGTGACGGTCGACGCGTAGGCGGGGATCGAGGTGCGGTATCCGCCGAGCAGCTGCCAGACCGGCAGCCCCGCGTGCCGGCCGGCGAGGTCCCACAGCGCCACGTCCACCAGGCCGAGGAGGTAGAGCGGGAACTCCTCGGTGCGGTCCAGCTCCCACATGCGGTGCCAGAGCCACTCGCGCCGGAGGGGGTCCTGGCCGACCAGCTCCGCGCGGAGCACCCGCTCGACCAGGTCCTCCAGCAGCGGGCCGGTGCCCCGCCGCGGCGCGAGCGCCACCCCTTCGACGCCCTCGTCCGTGGCGATGCGCAACACGGCGCCTTCGCCGTCCGGCGGACTTCCGAGCAGGCCGTCACGCCACACGAAGCCGGGCTCCGTGGCGGGCTGGAAGATCCGGTAACTCTCAACATGGGTGATGCGCAAGAAACACCCCTCAATAACCGCGAAATTTCGATGTAACGTAAGTCGTCATACGTCTGCTGTCAAGGGTTCCTGGCGTACCATGGAGCGGACATCCGTGCGGAGAAGGCGGTCAGGTTGATGGCGGTTTCCCCCACCGGGGCGGGTCTGGAGTCGCTCCTGCCGGAGCGGTGGCCCAAACGCCCCAGGCGGCTGGCCTCGGTCGTGGTGAGCACACTGGTCGACCGGATCGTCGCCGGCCACTTCCCGCCGGGCACGCCGCTGCCGCCCGAGCCCGTCCTGTGCGAGACGTTCGACGTGAGCCGCACGACGATCCGTGAGGCCGTGAAGGTCCTGGAGGAGAAGGGGCTGGTGCGGGCCAGGCAGGGATCGGGCACGAGCGTGACCGATGAGGACGACTGGAACCTCCTCGACCCCATGGTGCTGTCCGCCACCGTGCGGCACGACGACGAGCTGCGGACGCTCGACCAGCTCGTCGACGTCCGGCAGGCGCTGGAGTCGCAGATGGCCGCGCAGGCCGCCCTGGCCGCGACCGACGCCGACCTGCGCGAGATCGAGGCGGTCCTGGAGCGGCTGACCGCCCAGACCCGTACCCCGGAGCTGTTCGTCGAGACCGACGTGGCCTTCCACGAGCGGGTGATGACGGCCTCGGGCAACCGGCTCGGCCGGGCCGTCGTCCGCACCGTGCACGCCGAGGCGCGCACCAGCCTCCGCTACACCGGGCACCCCCGGCCCGAAGACTGTGAGCTGTCCAACGCCGGCCACGCCGAGGTGTACCGCTGTCTGCTCGCCCGCGACCCCGACGGGGCGGCGAGCGCCATGTCCACGCACATCCTGGAGGCCTGGCGGCGCCGTCGCCCGGCGCCGCGCTCCTCCTGACCCGCGCGGAAGCTCATACGAGCGTCCCGCGTGGCCGCCCGCGCGGAAGCCTCCGCGTGAAGGCCGCGCACAGGCCCCCGCGTGGCCGTCCGTGTGAAGGTCGCCCGCGCACAGGCCCCCGCGTGGACGCCTCCGATCGGGCCGCGCACAGGACGCCTCCGCGCGGGTCCCGGCCGCGGCCGGTCCCTACAGGTCCGCGAGCGGGCCCATGCCGGCCTTGCCGTGGACGACCGTGCTGGTCAGGCTGCCCACCTCGCCGATCGCGATCGTGATCTCGTCGTCCGGCAGGAGGGTGAACGGCAGCTCGGGGACCAGGCTCGTGCCGGTGGCGAGCACGGCCCCGTCCGGGAAGACGTCCTCGCGGAACAGGTATCCGGCCAGCTCGTCGAGCTTGCGGTGCAGCTCGGAGGTCGACGACCTGCCGTCCCACACCACCCCGTCCCCGCGGCGGATGGCGAGCGTGATCTCCAGGGCGTACGGGTCGGGGACCTCCCAGGCCGGGCGGATCGCCGGTCCGACCGCGCAGCCGCCCAGGTAGATCTTGGCCTGCGGCAGGTAGAGCGGGTTCTCGCCCTCGATGCTGCGGGAGCTCATGTCGTTGCAGACGGTGTAGCCCACGATCTCGCCGTGCCGGTTGAGCACCAGGGCCAGCTCGGGCTCGGGGACGTTCACCGGGGAGTCGGCGCGGACGGACACCCGCCCGCCGTCCCCGGTCACCCGCCACGCCGCCGACTTGAAGAACAACTCCGGCCGATCGGCGTCGTAGACCAGCTCGTACACGCTCGCCGCCCGCTCGCTCTCGGCGACCCGGGCCTCCCTGGACCGCCGGTAGGTGACCCCGGCCGCCCAGACCTCCATCCGGCCGTCGACCGGGGGCAGCAGCCGCGCGTCACCGGCCGCGGGGCCGGGGCCGCTCTCGCAGCGCTCCCGGATCTCCGGCAGGCGCAGCCGGAGCAGCTCGCCGAGGGTGGCGACCCCGCCGAGCTCCCGCACCTCCCCGGGGATCCGCTCCGCGAGACCGACCCGCGCCGGGCCGCCGTCGCCGGTGGTGTAACGCACGATGTGCACGGCTTCTCCTTCGCTGCCGGGCTCCGCCGGCGACCTCGCCGGCGACTTCGCCGACGCCTGCCGACGGCCGGTCGGGGGTCCGTCGGCGACTCGGCCGAGGCTCCCGCCGGTCCGTCGGCGCCTTGGCCGGAAGCCCCCGCCGCCGCGCTCCGGCGGCCGGTCGGGTCCTTTGGCCCCATGGGCAAGACGGTAGGCGGGCCCTCTCCGCCGGGTCAAGGTTCATCAGATGATCGAAAAACTTCATCTGATGAAAGGTCTAGTCATTCCGTCGTGCTCCGGGCTACGCTCCCGGCAGTGAAACCGCTCACACCCCGGTAATCGCCCTGGTTAGGGCGCTCTAGGAGGAAGCGTGGGGGAAACCACAGGACTGCTGCCGGACCCGCCCATCCGGTGCAGGGACTTCGGGATCGGGGCGATCGGCGCGGGATTCATCATGGCCGACGTCCAGCTCGACGCCTACCGCCGGGCGGGCTTCACCGTACGGGCCCTCGCGTCGCGGACCGGGGAACGGGCCGCGGAGGTCGCGCGGCGCTGGGACATCCCCACCGTGCACGCCACACCGGAGGAGCTGATCGAGGACGAGCAGGTCGAGATCCTCGACATCGCCTACCCGCCGCACCTGCAGCCCGACCTGATCCGCCGGGCGCTGCGGCAGCCGCACATCAAGGGCATCCTCGCCCAGAAGCCCTTCGCGCTGTCCCTCGCGGACGCCCAAGCCCTCGTCGAGGAGGCCGAGGCGGCCGGCAAGACCCTCTCGATCAACCAGAACATGCGCTACGACCAGTCGATGCGGGTCCTGCGGCAGCTCATCGACCGGGGAGAGCTGGGCGAGATCGTCACCGCGACGATCGACATGCGGGCGGTGCCCCACTGGCAGCCGTTCCTGGCCGACTACGGCCGCCTGACCCTGCTCAACATGAGCATCCACCACCTCGACGTGCTGCGCTTCCTGCTCGGCGAACCCGTCGACGTCTACACGGCGGCCCGGACCGACCCGCGCACCCCCTTCGCGCACACCGACGGCGTGGTCGTCTCGACCATCCGGTTCGAGAGCGGCGCGCTCGCGGTCAGCCTCGACGACGTCTGGACCGGCCCGGTCGACCAGGGCGTCGACTCCGACACCGGGATCCGGTGGCGGGTGGAGGGCACCGACGGGCTGGCCCAGGGCACCATCGGCTGGCCCGACTACCCCGACGGCTCACCGAGCACGCTGCGCTACAGCAGCAAGAACACCGGCGGGAGCTGGGTCGAGCCCACCTGGTCCACGTGCTGGTTCCCCGACGCCTTCGCCGGGGTGATGGAGCAGCTCCAGTACGCCGTGGCCCGGGGCGAGCGTCCCGCGCTCGACGCCCGCGACAACCTGCGCACCATGGCGCTGGTCGAGGCGGCGTACCGCTCGCTCGCCGAGCACCGCGCCGTGCCCCTGGCCGAATTCCTCTAGAACCGTTCCAGCCCCCACCAAGGAGGTCCACAGTGCTCCAGGTCGGCATCTTCTCCGGTATCTACCAACACGATCTGGCGGAGACCGCGCGCCGGATCCGCGCGCACGGGTTCAACGCCGTGCAGTTCGACCTCGACTTCGCCGACCCCGCGTACGCGGAGGGAGAGCTGAGCGAGCGGCAGTGCCGGGAGATCCGCGACACCTACCGGCGGCACGACCTGCCCATCGTGAGCGTCTCCGGCTACACCAACATCGTCCACCCCGACCTGGAGGAGCGGAAGCGGCGCAACGAGCGGCTCAAGTCGCTGATCCGCAACGGCCGTGCCCTCGGCACGCCGTACGTGATCAGTGAGACCGGCACGTTCAACACCGACAGCGACTGGGCCCCGCACCCGCGCAACACCACCGAGGCGGGCTACGCCGAGTGCCTGGAGGCGGTGGGCGAGCTGGTCGAGGTGGCCCGCGAGCACGACGCGGTCTTCTGCGTGGAGACCTACGTCAACAACGTGATCGGTTCCATCGACGCCACGCTCCGGCTCTTCCGCGACATCGACAGCCCGCACCTCGGCCTGGTGATGGACCCCACCAACTACTACGAGGACCACAACCTCGACGACATGGACGGGGTGATGCGCCGGTTGTTCGCCGACCTCGGTGACAAGATCCGCATCGCGCACGCCAAGGACGTCGCCCGCGCCACCGACACCGGGGAGAAGCACGCGGAGACCGGCGCGGCGGAGTACCTCTCCTTCCGCGGGGTCGGCGCCATGGAGCTGCACGGGCCGGGCCAGGGGGCGTTGAACTACCCCCTGTTCTTCGAGCTGCTGGCCGCGCGGCACCCCAACATGACGGTGATCATCGAGCACGTGACCGAGGACGAGGCCCCGGCGGCCAAGCAGTTCGTCGACGACAAGATGATCGAGGTCGGTGTCTGATCTGATGGGGACCGTCACCGTCCAGCCCCCGGCGGGTCTTCCCCCCGCCGGGCTCCCGACAAGGACCTGAGGAGACCAGGTGGTCACTCGCCCGTACCCGGAAGGCCCCCGGCACGCCCGTGTGGTGCACACGCTCGGACAGCGGATCGTGACGGGCGAACTCGACCCGGGCAACCCGCTGCCGACCGAGGAGCAACTCGTCGCCGAACTCGGCGTCGGGCGGTCCGCGGTCCGCGAAGGCGTGAAGGTGCTCGCGGGCAAGGGGCTGCTGGCCAGCCGGACCAGCGCCGGAACCCGGGTGCGTCCGCGTGACTCCTGGAACCTCCTCGACCCCGACGTGCTGAGCTGGCGGTTCGTCCCCACCCCTGAACCGCGCGACGTCCGGATGCTGGCGGATCTGCGGATCGCGCTGGAGCCCGGCGCGGCGCGGGTCGCCGCCGAGCGGGCGGACGCCGAGGGTGTCCGCGGCATCGACGAGGCCCTGGCCGCGCTGTACGCGACCGCCGACGACCCGGACGCCTTCATCGAGGCCGACCTCGGCTTCCACCGGGCGGTGTTCGCGGCCAGCGGCAACGACCTGCTCCTCTACATCTACGAGATGATCAGCATCGCCCTGCGCTCGGTGCGGCAGGTGCACACCCGGGCGATCGCCCACAACAAGGAGACGCTGCCCAACCACGAGCGGGTGGCGGTGGCCATCCGCCGCCACCACCACCGCAAGGCGGAGGAGGCCATGCGCGACGTGGTCGAGGTCGCGCGGGCCGACGCCGAGCAGCACATCCGGCTCTGCTGCGGCGGCTGAGAGCCGGCACGACGGGGCCGCGCATCCCCGGCCCGCCGTACATCCCCCATACCCGTACATACGTACTCCGTGACGAACCACCCCCGGGGCGTGACCCACGCCCCGGGGGCGGGCAGGCGCGTGCCTGCCCCGGACCAGCGAGGTGACACCACCCCATGAGCGAACCGACGGGCGTCGTGCTCGACGTCGACGGCCCGGTCGCCGTCCTGACCCTGAACCGGCCGGCCAAGCTGAACGCCGTCACCCCGGAGATGGCCGACGCCCTGCGCGACCACGCGGAGGCGGTGAACGAGGACCCGGCCGTCCGCGTGGTCGTGCTGACCGGGGCCGGGCAGCGGTCCTTCTGCGTCGGCAGCGACATCCGCGAGCTCGACGGCTACGACACCGCCTGGCGGTTCCGCAACCGCCGCGACTACGGCGACAGCGTGCGCTCCATCCGCAAGCCGGTGATCGCGGCGGTCAACGGCTACGCCTACGGAGGCGGCCTGGAGCTGGCCATGTCGTGCGACATCCGGCTGGCCGCGGCCGGCGCGACCTTCGCCGCACCCGAGATCAAACTCGGGTGGATCGGCGGCACGGGGCAGTCCGCCCTGCTCGCGCACAGCGCCGGGCCGAGCAACGCCGCGCTCATGCTGCTCACCGGCGACCCGATCGACGCGCCGCAGGCGCTCGCCTGGGGGCTGGTCAGCCGGGTCGTCGAACCGGACGACCTGCTGCCGACCGCCCGGGAGCTGGCCGGCCGCATCGCGGCCCAGGCCCCGATCGCGGCGCAGACCGCCAAGGCCAACCTGCACGCGACCTACTCGATGCCGCTCGACCAGGCCATCCAGTACGAGCGTGACCTGCAGACCATCTGTTTCGCGACACAGGACGCGGCCGAGGGACGACAGGCGTTCGCGCAGCGGCGCGAACCCCGCTTCACCGGCCGCTGAGGGGGATGAGCATGGGAATCCTGGACGGCTACCGCGTGATCGACCTGTCGATCGCGATGGCCGGGCCGCTCGCCGCGATGCGCCTGGGCGACCTGGGCGCCGACGTGGTGAAGGTCGAACCGGTGACCGGGGAGTGGCAGCGCCACGCCCCGGCCGGCGGGGCCACGGGCAAGCGCGTGAACGCGTCCTTCCTGTCGCTGAACCGGAACAAGCGCAGTCTCGCGGTGAACCTCAAGTCGGAGGAGGGCCGCCGGATCGTCCACGACCTCGCCCGCACCGCCGACGTCTTCCTGCAGAACTACCGGCCCGGCGTGGCCGAACGGCTCGGCATGGACTACGAGACGATCCGCGGGATCAACCCGCGCATCGTCTACGTGTCGATGTCGGGGTACGGCGAGTCCGGCCCCTACGCCACCCGGCCGGGCCAGGACCTGCTGCTGCAGGCGATGAGCGGGGCCATGTTCAGCACCGGGCGGGAGTCGGACGCCCCGCTGCCCTCCGGCACCTACGCCATCGACGCGATCACCGCCTACAGCGCCTTCGAGGGTGCGCTCGCCGCCCTGCTCCACCGGGAGCGGACCGGCGAGGGGCAGCGGGTGACGGTCAACATGCTGGACGCCGCCATCGCCGTGCAGATGCAGGAACTGTCGATCTTCACCGTGGGGGGCGTGCCGCAGCGCCGCGGCGCCGAACCGCACGGACACACCTACATCCGCGCGCCGTACGGCGTGTTCGCGACCGCGGACGGCTATCTGGCGCTGGCGATGCCGCCGCTGCCCGAGCTCGCCGCGGTCCTCGACGCGCCGGAGTTGGCCGGTCTCGACACGGACGTCGACGGCCACACCCGCCGGGACGAGATCACCGCCGTCGTCCGCGAGCGGCTGTTGCGGCGCACCGCGGCCGAGTGGCTGGAGCTGTTCACCGCGCACGGCATCTGGGCGGGCCCGGTCCACTCCTACGCCGACGTCGTGGACGACCCGCAGGTGCGGCACAACGGGTCCTTCGTCACCTACGACCATCCGACGGAAGGGCAGGTGACGACCCCGGGGTTCCCGTACGGGTTCAGCGCGACGCCGCCCGAGGTGCGGCGGGGCGCCCCGCTGGCCGGGCAGCACACCCGGGAGATCCTGGCCGAGCTCGGCCTGCCCGCCGACCGGCTCGACGGCCTGGTGGAGGCCGGCGTCGTGGCCGTGGAGGAGGAGTGACGGGAGTGACGGCGGCCGGACCACCCGGGGGAGGGCGGACGGCGGGGCTCCCCGGCGGCGGTGACGCGGCGGCGGGCGGGCTTCTCGGCGGTGACGCGGCGGTGAGTGGGCTTACCGGTGGGGGAGACGCGGCGGCGGGCGGGCTCCTCGGCCTCACCTGGGATCACCCGCGCGGTTACGCGCCGCTGCTGCGGCTGGCCCGCCTCGACGAGGCCGGGACGCACCGGTACGGCCCCGCCGTCGGCGCGCTGCGCTGGGAACGCCAGTCGCTGGAGGGGTTCGAGGCCGAGCCGATCGCCCTGCTGGCGCAGCGGTACGACCTGCTGGTCGTCGACCATCCCGGGCTGGGTGCCGCCGTCGAGTCCGGCTGCCTGGTGGCGATGGACGAGCTGTTCGGCGCGGACGAGCTCGCCGGGTGGCGGGCCCGCACGGTCGGGCCGTCGTTCGACAGCTACACCCTCGACGGCCGGACCTGGGCACTGCCGCTCGACGCGGCCACCCAGGTGGCGGTGGCCCGGCCCGACCTGCTCGCCGGGGAACTCCCGCAGACCTGGGAGGAGGTCGCCGGCCTGGCGCGTTCGGCGCCGGTGGCGCTCTGCCTCGGCGGACCGCACGCCTTCCTGACGTTCTGCGCCGTCGCCGTCTCCGCCGGTGCGGAACCGGGGACCCGGGACGAGGAGTTCGTGCCCCGCACCACCGGCCTGGCCGTGCTCGACCTGCTCGCGCAGCTCGCCGCGCTGACCGACCCGGAGGTGTCGCGGCGCAACCCCATCGGGGTCCTCTCCGCGATGGCCGGCGACGGGGGGCCCGCCTACTGCCCGCTCGTCTACGGGTACGCCTCCTACCACCGCGCGCGCGAGGGGCACCGCCGCCTCACCGCCGCCGGGGCACCCGTGTGGCGGCCCGGCCGGCGGCCCGGCAGCGTGCTCGGCGGCACCGGCCTCGCCGTGTCGGCCCGGGTGGCGGGTCCCGGCGAGCGCGACGCGGTCCGCGCGCACCTGCGCAGGCTGCTGTCCGAGCCGGTCCAGACGGAGCTCTTCCCGGCGGAGGACGGCCAGCCCGCCGCCCTCGCCGCCTGGACCGACGACGGGGTGAACGCCCGGTTCGGCGGTTTCTACCGCGACACCCTGCCCACGCTGAAGGCCGCCTGGATCCGGCCGCGCTTCCCCGGTTTCATCGGTTTCCAGGCCGGGGCGTCGGCCGTCGTCCGCGACGGGCTCGCCGCGGGGACGCCGCACCCCGCCCTGCTCGACCGGCTCGACGCGCTCTGGCGTGCCGCGCGGCCCGTGACCGGCCGCCGATGACAAGGGAGCTGTGAGACTGATGTGGTTTTTGCCGGATTTAAAGAACATAAGTAATAGATGTCGGAATTTGGGAGGCGAGATATGACGACGGCACTCGTCACCGGAGCGGGCGGCGCCCTCGGCCGGTCGATCGCCCTCAGGCTCGCGTCGGACGGCCACGCCGTGGCCGTGCTCGACATCACCGCCGCCGCGGTCGAGGAGACGGCGCGGCTGGTGGAGAAGCAGGGCGGCACGGCCCTCCCCCTCACCGTGGACCTGCGGGACGCCACCGCCATCGACGGCGCGTTCGCCCGCACCGCGGAGGAGCTGGGCCCGGTGGGGATCCTGGTGAACAACGCGGCCGTCTACCCCAGCCGTCCGTTCCGTGAGGTCCCGCTCGCCGAGTACGACGACGTCGTCGCCGTCAACCAGCGGGCGTACTGGATCGCCGCGCAGGCCGCGACCGCCCAGATGGTCCCCACCGGGGGAGGGGCGATCGTGAACATCGCGTCGATCACCATGCACGGCGGCTGGGCCGACCTCGCGGCCTACGTCTCGACGAAGGGTGCCGCCGCCGCGCTCACCAGAGCGCTGGCCCGGGAGCTCGGGCCGCACGAGATCCGGGTCAACTGCGTCTCCCCGGGAGCCTTCCCGACGGACGCGGAGAAGATCCACCCGGATCCGGAGGAGTACCACCGCTTCGTGCTGGAGCGGCAGTCGCTGAAGCGGCGCGGCCGGGGAGAGGAGCTGGCGGCGGTCGTGTCCTTCCTCGCCGGGCCCGACGCGTCGTTCGTCACCGGCCAGACGGTCGAGGTCAACGGAGGATGGGTGATGTCGTGAGGATGCACGGGCAGGATCTGGGCAGGCAGGACCTCGCCGCGCGGGCGGGCGACCTGAGCGCCGCCGGAGGGGTGCGGCTCGTCACGCTGGGCGACGGAGTCGAGCGGGGCATCCGGACCCTGGAGTTCCGCACCGGCAGCGGCCTGGCGTTCGACGTGCTCGTCGACCGCTGCATGGACATCGGCGCCGCCGAGCACGCGGGCCGGGCCTTCGGCTGGCGGTCCGCCACCGGTTTCCGCCACCCCGGGCTGCACGAGCACGCCGACGAGGACGGGCTGTCGTGGCTGCGTTCCTTCTCCGGCCTGATCGTCACCGCCGGTCTCGACCACACGCTGTTCGGCGGCGAGGTGGACGCGACGGCGTACCGGTACCCGCCGCGGCGCACGGCCCGGCACGGCCTGCACGGCAGGGTCGGCAACATCCCCGCCCGGCTGACCGGGTACGGCGAGCGGTGGGACGGCGAGCGGTGCGTGCTCTGGGCGGAGGGCGAGGTCCGGCAGGCCGCGATCTTCGGCGAGCGCCTCCGGCTGACCCGGCGGATCGAGGCCGACCTCGGCGGGGACGAGATCCGCCTGGTCGACACCGTGGTCAACGCCGGGTTCGACCCCACCCCGCACATGTACCTGTACCACATCAACCTCGGCTGGCCGCTGCTCGACGAGGGGTCCCGTGTCCTCGCACCGGTGGTGAAGACGCTGTGGCACAGCGACAGCGTCGCCGAGCAGGGCGTGGACAACCGGGTGATGCCGCCCCCGCTGCCGGGCTTCGTGGAGCAGGTCTACGAGCACGCCCTCGCCGCCGACGGGGACGGGCTCACCGGGGCGGCGGTCGTCAACGACCGGCTGGAGACGGCGGTCAGCGTCACCTGGCGGGCCGAGGAGTTCCCGTGCTTCTTCCAGTGGCTCAATCTGCGCGCCGGAGACTACGCCGTCGGCCTGGAGCCGTCGACGCACCACGTGGCCGGTGACGCGGCGGCCCGCGAGGACGGCAGCATGATCTGGCTGGGCCCCGGCGAATCCCGGACGTACCACACCGCGTTCCGGGTGCACCGGGGCGCCGAGGAGATCGAGGTTCTGGAGCGGCGGCTGGCCACCCCCTGAGGTCGGGCCATCCGCGCAGAGGACCGGCCGCGCAGAGGACCGGCCGCGCAGACGGCCACCCGCGCAGACGGACGGCCGGCCCGCGGGCGGCACCCGGCGTTCCGGAGGGGGCGCCGGGTGCTCCGGCGGAACGGCTCCGCGACCGGGCCCGTGATCGGGTTCACGATCAGGTCCGTGATCGGATCAGTCTTGGGTGACGCGGCCGGGTCAGCCCCGGGTGATGAGGAACGGGACGAGCTCGCCCAGCCCGCGCACGGTGAGGCGGTCGACCGGGTGGAGCGCGAACGCCGCGTCGCCTTCCAGTTCCTCGGCCATCGCGGGGTCGGCGAGCACGGCGTCGGCCGGGGCGAGTGCGGTGAGCCTGCTGGCCAGGTTCACCGTGGTGCCGAACACGTCGCCCATCCGGCCGATCACCTGGCCGACGGCCAGGCCCACCCGGAGCGCGGGCATGGTCTTCGCCCTGGCGTGCAGCTCCACCAGCCGCAGGCCGATGTCGGCCGCCGTGGCGGCGGTCTCGGTGACGAACAGCACCGAGTCGCCGAGCGTCTTCACCACCCGGCCGCCCGAGGAGGTGACGACGTCGGCGGATCGGCTCTCGAAACGTTCGACGAGGCGGGCCAGCTCGGGTTCGGTGATCTGGCGGCTCAGCCGGGTGAACCCGACCAGGTCGGCGAAGCCCACGGCCAGCCGTACGGTGCTGATCTCCTGGTCCACGATGCGGCCCGCGGCGGAGGCCAGCTGGCGTCGCCAGGCGTAGACGAGCAGCTGTTCGAGGTCGGGAACCACCCGGTCCGCGCGGGTGCGCCAGGCGGCGGCGCGGTCCTGGAGCGGGACCCCCGCCTGGTCGAGCGTCTCGGCGCCCAGCTCGGCCTGCGACTCCGCCAGCCGGGCGGTCGCCCTGCCCAGCGAGCGGGTCATCAACAGCACGCGCTCCTCGTCGTACGTCCCGTCCTGGGCCAGGCCGACCAAGGTCTTGAGCGCCTCGACGTCGGCGTCGGTGAACTCCACCGCGTCGTCGGGGACGTTGGCGAAGCCGAGGGCACGCCAGAAGCGGCGGGCGCGGTAGACCGGCACGCCCGCCATCGCGGCCACCTGATGGCTCGTGTAGCGGCGGTTCTGCCGGAGGAACGCCTCCGTCAGCCCGTCCGCCAACGGATCCTCGACCGTCATCACTTCTATCCGTTCTTGGACCCACGCCAGAATCGCAACATACATCCCGTGAGCGGTCGGAGGCCAGCGCGGGCGCTCCGGCCGCGATTCCCCTCCCGTGCGGGACGGGCCCGCGCTCCCGCGGGAACATGCCGCCTGAACCACGAGAATCCCTTCCCTGTGGGGTGGGTCCGCACTCCGGCGGCTCAGGGGCGTACGGCCACCGAGCCGCGTTCGACGAGTGTCGAGGTCAGCCGCACGTGGCGCGGCTCGGCCG
Organism: Streptosporangium becharense; assembly: GCF_014204985.1. NCBI lineage: Bacteria > Bacillati > Actinomycetota > Actinomycetes > Streptosporangiales > Streptosporangiaceae > Streptosporangium > Streptosporangium becharense. The sequence goes on from NZ_JACHMP010000001.1 coordinate 7,040,054, forward strand.
TGTCGCCCTGGAGCCGGTTGATCAGCAGGGTGGTCGCGCGGGCCCCCAGCTCGTAGACCGGTTGGGCGATCACCGTCAGCGGCGGGTTCAGCACCTCCGCCCACTCGGTGTCGTCGAAGGAGATCAGTGAGACGTCGTCCGGGATGCGCCGGCCCGCCGCCCGCACGGCCTGGATCACACCGAGGGCGATGACGCTGTCCGTGGCGAGGATCGCGGTCGGCGGCGTGCCGAGCTCCAGCAGCGACATGGTCTGCACGAACGCGTCCTGGCGCCGGGGGCCGCCGACGCGCACGTAGTCGCCCGCCAGGTCGCCCGCCAGCCCGGCCTCCTTCAGCGCCTGGCGGTAGCCGGTCAGCCGGTCGCCGCCGGTGGAGATGGCACGCGGCCGGCCGGCGGTCGCCCCGCCCTCCCGGCGCACGGCCATGGCGCCGCTGACGTAGCCGATCCGCCGGTGCCCGGCGGCGACGAGGTGCCGGACCGCGTCGCGGGCGGCCGCCCGGTTGTGCACCAGGACCGTGTCGAAGTCGGTGCCCCGGACACGGCGGTCGACGAGCACGACGTGGGCACCGGTGGCCCGCGCCTCCGCCAGGTGCGCGCCGTCGTCGTTGGACGCCGCCGCCACGATCAGGCCGTCCACCCTCTTGTCGAGGAACAGCTTGACGGCGGCCCGTTCGGCCTCCAGGTCCTCGTCGGAGTTGGCGAGGACGACCTCGAACCCGGACGCGCGCGCGACGTCGGTGATCGCCCGGGTGACGCGGGCGAAGAACGGGTTCTCGATGTCCGCGACGATCACCCCGATCGTCTGCGTCCGTCCCGTGATCATGCTGCGGGCCAGGGCGTTCGGCCGGTACCCCAGCTCGGAGGCCGCGGCGGTCACCCGCTCCAGGGTGTCGCGCCGCACCGTCCCGTAACCGCCGAGGGCACGCGCGGCCGTCGCCGTCGACACGCCGGCCGCGCGGGCGACGTCGGCGATCGTGACGGAGGTCGCTGGTCTGTTTCTCATGTCGGCCACGAGTGTAGGGCAGGGGGGTTGACAGTGGAACGACCGGCTGAGAACGTTCTCATTCAGATTACTGAGAACGTTCTCAATGGAGTGAGATGGCACCCGCAGCACCCGGAACCCCGAACCCGGCCGTCCGCGCCCCGCGCCCCGTGGAGGCCGACTTCCTGCCCACCCTCGACCACGCGCTGGCGCAGCGCGCCACGATCGGGGCCTTCGTCGGCGACGTCCTGGCCGACGGGATCAGCGACGTCTTCTTCCTCGGCTGCGGCGGCTCCTACGCCTCCAGCGTCCACGCCGCCACCACCCTCGCCGACCGCGTCGGCGGCCTGGCCGTGCACAACCTCTTCAGCACCGACGTGGCCGCGACGGCGCCGGCGCGGCTCGGCCCCCGCTCCCTCGTGATCGCCTCGGCGCACTCCGGCGCGACCCCCGAGACGGTCGCCGCCACCAAGGCCGCGCGGCAGGCCGGCGCGAAGGTGATCTCGCTGTCCCAGCGGGCCGACTCCCCCCTCGGCAGGCTGGCCGACCTGGCGCTCGACTACCGCAGCGAGCGCACCATCACCTCGGCCAAGCAGATCCTGCTCTCCCACATCACCTGGGCCCTGCTGGAGGGCGGCGGCGATACGCCCGCCGAGACGGCCGCCGCCGTCCGCGAGGCGTACGACGCGCTGCCGGGTGCGCTGCGCGCGAGCCTGGACGAGGCCGACGAGAAGCTGGGCCGTGTCGCCGCCGACCTGGCCGCGAGCCCGTTCGTCTTCGTCCTCGGGGCCGGCCCCACCTTCGGCGCCGCCTACCTGCTGTCCATGTGCTATCTCATGGAGATGCAGTGGAAGCGCTCGGCGTCCTTCCGGGCCGGCGAGTTCTTCCACGGCGCGTTCGAGATGGTCGAGGGCGACGCGGGTGTCATCACCTTCGTCGGTGAAGACCTCACCCGCCCGGCCGCCGAGCGGGCCGCCAGGTTCGCCGGCCGCTACACCGCCCACGCGCACCACGTCGACTCCCGAGACCTCACCCTGCCCGGCGTCCCGCCGGTGCTGCGCGCTGAGGTCGCCCCGATCGCCCTCGGCGTCCTCGCCGGCAGGCTCGCCGAGCACTTCGAGGCCGTCACCGGCCACTCCCTCGACGAACGCCGTTACATGTACAAGGTCGACTACTGAGCCTTTTTCATCCTGTGCAGCGCTCGTCTTCGAGGGCTTGCAGGACGAGGACGGCCTGCAGGACGGCGGTGGGGTGGTGGGGTGGTGGGGGCTGCAGCGGAGCTTCGGCAAAAGCTTCCACGCTTCCGGGGGCCGATGGCGTGTTCGCCGAGGGCCCGGATACGGGCGTGGGCACGGTTGACGTTCTTCCGGCCGCGACGACACCACCCGCCGCAGCCGCCGCAAGAGCGCCAACCTGCCCAACGGCAAGACCTTCGAGTCCTGAAAGAGCGAGCTGTCGTCCATCCCGCAGGCCACCCGGAACGCCCTGCGCACCCCGGAACGGATCAGCCGCCGAGAGAAGTGCGTGATCTCCGGCCCGTCCGGCACCGGCAGGCCTGACTTCATGGAAGCCCTCTGTCACGAGGCCATCGACGCCGACCTGCGCGTGTCCCGGTTCCCCCTGGAAACCCTGGCCGTCACCATCGGCCGCGCCGAAGCCGACAGCGGCGTCGCCCGGACCATCGCCAGGATCTGCCGCTCCGACATCGTCGTGGTCGACGGCATCGGCCTGCCGCCGGTAAGCCACGAGACCGCCGAAGCCTTCTACCGCTTGGTGGACGCCGCTTACGAACGCGGCGGCCTCGCCGTCACCAGCGACATCCATCCCTCCGGCTTCGACGCGATCATGCCCGAGACCGTGGCCACTGCCACCGTCGACCGCCTCATGCACCGCGTTCACATGGTCGAGACCGGCGGCGAGTCCCGCCGCCTGGCCAAGGCATTGGCCGGGAAGGGACGGGAAGGGAATCGTCCCCTCGATGTGATCGGCTGATGACCTCAGTCGGGACTCACGGTCGTGACCGTCGTCCATCCTCCCTCACGGCCGCCTACCGGCATTTCCGCTGACCGTCAGACCGCACTGCGGTGACCGTCCAGCAGCAGATCATCCCGTCCGTCCACAATCTGATGCGGACAGGTATCGGGCCGGTGCGTGCGGTCAGCCAGGTCGCCGCCGCGATACCGACGCATCCCACGTGTGCACCGACTGCCGCGCACCCCGTCCCGCTCGATGACCTTGGTCACCGGACACCCCGCTTCCACTTCCGACACAGCGCGATACCGCTGCTCCACGACGCTCAGCTCCACCAGCGCCGACCCGCACCCCCATGTGATCGCCACCGATCACATGAAAGGCAGGTCAACCGACGGGGTGAATGTCTGCTGAGGCCGCCGCGTCAGGCGTCGATCGAGACGGGACAACAGGCCGACGCGGCCACTCCAAGAACTTCACATATGCTTTCAAATTTCTTCCAGTCAGCCGCAAGGGTGCCCTCATAAAATAACTGCGCTATTCGCCCGTCACTCCACGAGTATTTGTTCGGATGATTCACGAGAAGTCGAGATCTTTTGAATCGGTCGCAGGATTATTATCTTCAAGGCGTGCCGAGAGACCGGTTCCGCACCCGCATGTCCGCCGCACTTTCGGCGCCATGCGGAAGCCTCAGTGCTCAACTGAATCTGAATGCTCGAAATGGTTCGACGAGCTGGTCGGCGGCCGGGGGCCGCCGACTGAATTGGCTACACGGCTCCGGAACGGGATGATCGAGTTCACGGAAGCAAAGAGAACAGACCGAAGTCGATCGGAAACCACAAGACGGAGGATCGATCAGTGTCAAGCACGCATGCAGGCTCGACGGCCGCCAGTGGAAAGCCAATTCTCAAGAGCGTGCCCAGGCTCAGCCTCAGGGAGAACCTGGCCGCCGTATCCGCCATCCGGCGCGACCAGCTGGAGTTCATGCAAAACGCGGTGCGGAACCACGGGGACATCTTTCACATGCGCCTCGGCGGACTCCCGATGATCATGGTGAATCATCCCGACCACTTCCAGCGCGTCCTGGTTGACAACCACCCGAACTACGACAAAGACAACTTCCTCTACCGTGCGGTGCGTAGCGTTCTCCGGGAAGGGCTCATCGGAAACATCGGAGGTGAGTCATGGCGTCATCACCGTCGACTGATGCAACCCTCCTTCCATCGCTCGCGGGTAGCCGATTTCGTAGTGAACATCACCGACCTCACCGCGGAGCTGTTTCGGAGATGGGAGTCCCAGCTGTATGTCGACGACCTCGTGGACGTGACAACGGAAATCGCCGACCTGGCCCTGAGGATCGTGCTGCGCTCTCTGTTCGGCGTTGACATGGACGAGCGCAGCAGGAAATTCGCCGAGGAGTTCGTGGAGGTAAATACCATTGTAGGGGATTTTTTCCGGTTCCCCTTCCCGCCGCTGAGCTGGCGGACTCCCTCCCGGAATCGGCTGCGAACCCTCATCAAGGAGATGGACGGCTTCGTCTCGCACCTGATCCAAGCGCGAACAAGTGACGACAGCGAGCGGAACGATCTGTTCACGCGGCTGCTCAACGCGAGAGATGCGAAGACCGGGACCGGGCTCACTCCCGGCCAGCTCGCCAACGAGATTTTGGCGATGATCGTGGCCGGCTATGAGACGTCCAGTAACTCCATCTCCTGGATCTTCTATCAGCTCGCAGAGCATCAAGAGATCCAAAGGCGCGTACAGGACGAGGTGGACGACGTATTGGGCGGTCGCCCTCCAACCTTCGACGATCTCCCAAAACTGACGTATACCGGAATGGTCATCGACGAGACGCTCCGTCTGTTCACCCCGGCCTGGCACACGATGCGGCACGCAATAGAGGAGGATGTGATCGGCGGATATCACATCCCGAAGGGCAGCAACATATATCTGAACCTGTTCATCTATCATCGGCACCCCGACTTCTGGCCGGAACCGACACGCTTCAATCCCGAACGCTTCTCCCCGGAGGAGGTCGCAAAGCGCCCCCGTAACCTCTACCAGCCCTACGGGAGCGGACCGCGCTTGTGCATCGGAAAGCACTTCGCTCAGGCGGAGCTCCTCATCATGGCTGCGATGTTCGCTCAAACCTTCCATGTCACCAGGCCGCAGGGTCAGCCTCCCGTCGGTTTCGCCCCCTTGATCACGCTGCACCCCAAGGGGGGAATACACCTTCGGCTGCGTCGCCGCTGACTCCGCATGAGACCCGGTGCAGCTGAGCTCCTGCGCCTTCCATGCGACATGGATCCCTTTTGTCGTCCACGAGCAGAATAAGACCGGAAATCATCGTGACTGATTATTTAGCCGACATACTCTGCCCCTTCCCGTTCCAGCTGAATCCACGAGTGGAAACTGCTCGCAAGCACCTCGACGAATGGGTGGGTGTTAGAAATCTCGTACGGCGCGAATCCGCCAGGATACGGTTTGATCGGGCGGACTTCGGCTGGTTTGTCGCAGTGGTTCATCCCACCGCCGATGCTGAGCGACTGGCTTTGATGGCGGACTGGTTCGCCTGGCTGTTCCTGGTGGATGACCAACTCGACGACGGTGATGTGGGACGGAGGCTGGAGCAGGTCGGAGAGGTGTTCGTCGGCATGCGCGAGGTGCTGGAAAGCCCCGACTTCGGGGCCGCCATCGCCAGACGCACTGATATCCCGACTGCCGTTTCCGCGCTCGCCGACCTGTGGCAGCGCACTGCCCGGGAGGCCACTCCCCAATGGAGACGCCGGTTCGTGCAACACCTCGACTCCTGCCTCACGACGGCCGCTACATGGGAGGCCGGGAACAGAGTCAGAGGAATCGTTCCCACGGAGGAGACATACATCGTCAATCGTCGGCACACCGGCGCCATATATGTATGCATGGATTTCATCGAGATTGTCGAACGCATCGACATGCCCGACCATATATACAAGAGTCCGCAATTCATTGGAACGCTGGACGCGGCCTGCAACGTCGTATGCTGGACAAATGATGTGTTCTCGCTCGAAAAGGAACGATCTCGGGGTGAGATCCACAACCTCGTGTACGTGGTGCAGCACCATCAGGGGATAAGCCAGGACGAGGCGCTGCGCAAGGTCTGCAACACCATTTCTGTGGAGACCGAACTGTTCATGGAGCGAGAAAGGGAGCTCCTCCGCACCTACACGGAGCATTCGGAGACGCTCCTCGCCTACCTCGCGGGAATGCGCACGTGGATGCGCGGAAACCTCGACTGGTCCAGTCGGACAAAGCGTTATCAGTCAATAGATTACGCGGGCGAAGTCCAGCCGGGAGACTACCTGGAATCCACCCTCATGGGCTGAAACCTTACATGCCACGGGACGCGCCGACGGACAGGCTGCCTCAACTGAGCCTTTTTCATCCTGCCAGGGCGGAATCGACTGGTCGTCGCGACACCTCCATTCTCGAGGAGATCGGCGAAGGTCAGCACGCCGTCGGCCGTCAGGGCGTCGATCAGGCCCGCCGTGCGGGCTGCGATCAGGTCGTGCACCGCCCCGGTAGGAGTGGGAGAGGCCCGGACCCGGCGGCCGACGGGGCCGGCGAGGACCTGGACGGTCGTCCTGTGGCGCTTGTGCTTGCCGGAGTAGTACGGCTTGTGGCCGGCGACGGGGACGAGGGTGCCTCCGGTCGCCCGTCCCTGCCGGACGCAAGTGGTCCGCAAGTGATCGGCGCCAGACTCGGGCGGTCGGACAGGCCCGTCGCGGCGGGTCGAGCGCAGTGGAAGGGGACCATGACCGTGTCGCGGAGTGAGCCCGAAGACGAGCCCTTCATTCCCGCAAGGCTCCGTGACCCCGCCGACGATCCGCCACCGCCGCCGGCTCCGCCGATGAACCGCTGGGTCCGTCTCGCCCTGATGGTGCTCCTGCTCGTCATCTTCGCCGCAGTGGTGGGGGTCTCCCTGCGGGGGGTGCGCTTCTCCTCCTCGTCATCCGGAGAGGAGAGGGCCCGGTGCGTGGACACGAGCTCGCAACAGTCCGACGGCACACATCTGGTCGTCGACGACCGTAACTGTGAGAGCGGGGGCGACGAGGCCGGCCGCCGTTACCGCTGGGAGGGCACCGGCTCCTCGGACGGCCTCGGCCGCTCGGTTCTGGAACTGATCCGGGAGTTGCTGGACGGGCGCCGCTGAAGGCTCCGCTTGCCGCCCGGCCGATGGCCGAGCGGCCGCCGGACGACGACACGCGGTCCTGGCGGTGTCTCAGGGAGCGGTCCGCGCGGCGCGCTGCGTGAGAGCCTCGTCCAGCAGGTGCCGCAGCTCATGGCCTTCGATGAGAGCCGAGTCCGGCGTCTTGCCGTACTCGAGCCGCGAGAGCACCCAGATCTCCGTGCGGCCCAGTTCCTCCGCGGTGTGTTCATCGAGCTCCGGAGGGATGTCATCCGGCTGCTCGGCCCGGTAGGCCACGAAGAAGTCCGGAATATTCATTCCGTCGCCCTCGGGGGAGAAACGCTCCGCGAAGTCCTCGACGGGAGGACGTTTGTAGATGTTCTCCAACGAGAGGGCACAGCTCACGAAGTCACCGATGACCTTGAGCGGGTCGTCGGTCACCTTGTAGGTGAAGTTTTCAAGGCGAACGGTGCGCATATCCGATGCAGAGTACCGTTGTCTCCGTCTTCGGTAGCTGAACGGCGTCGGTACTAGTCTGCACAGGGTGTACGTGAAGATCTGCGGGCTGCGCGAGCCCGAGCATGTGACGGCCGCCGTGGAGGTGGGTGCGGACGCCGTCGGTTTCGTCCTGACCAGGAGCCCGCGGCGGATCACCCCCGCGCTGGCGCGCGAGCTGGCCGCGGCGGTTCCCCCGCACGTGCTGACCGTGGCGGTCTTCGCCGGTGAGAGCACCGAGGAGGTCCGGGCGGTCACGGCGGAGGCGGGGGTGCGCGCCGTGCAGCTCCACGGCGACCATCCGCACGCCGACTTCGTCGCGTTGAAGGACCTCGGCGTCACGCTGGTGCGGGCCGGGGCCGCGGCCGGTGACCTGCGCTGCGGCGCCTACGACGAGGATCTGCTCATCGTCGACGCTCCCAGGCCGGGCTCGGGGGAGCCGTGGGACTGGGCGGCGGTGCGCGGGCGCCCGGAGGGCCGCTGGATGCTCGCCGGCGGTCTGGACCCGTCGAACGTGGCCGGAGCCGTCGCCGCCGCCCGGCCGTGGGGGGTCGACGTGTCGAGCGGCGTGGAGGTCGCACCCGGGGTGAAGGACTCCGGACTGATCAGGGACTTCGTCGCCGCCGCCCGCGGGACCGCCGCCGGCTGACCTCGGTCGGTGTTCGCGGCCGACGGGTGACCGGGTCGGTCTTCGCGGCTGACGGCTGGCCTCGGTCGGTGTTCGCGGCCGACGGGCCGCCCCGGTCACCGTTTGCGGCCGACGCCGGCGAGGACCCACATCCTGGCCGGGTCGACCTTCCCGCCGATGCCCGGCCGCCATTCCGGTGCGGTGACCAGGCCGGGCTCGACCAGCTCGAAGTCGCCGAAGAACTCCATGATCTCGGCGCGGGTGCGGGCGACCCATGGCGCGCCGGCCCTGGTGGAGGTCGCGGCGAGCCCGGCCGTCCGCCCGGGTTCCGGGTCGGAGGTCACATGGGAGATCACCAGGTGGCTGCCCGGCGCCATGGCGTTCCGCAGCCGCGCCACGACCCCGTACGGGTCCTCGCTGTCCGGGACGAAGTGCAGGATGGCGACCAGCAGCACCGCGACCGGCCGGCCCGTGTCGATGAGCCGCCGTAGCTCCGGGTCGTCCAGGACCTTGTCGATCTCGCGGAGGTCGCCGCGGACGAAGGCCACGTTGTCCGCCGCGGCGATGAGCGCCTCGCCGTGCACGGCGACGATCGGGTCGTTGTCCACGTAGACGACCCGCGCCTGCGGCGCGACCTCCAGGGCGACCTGGTGGACGTTCTGCTGGGTCGGCAGCCCCGAGCCGATGTCGAGGAACTGGCGGATGCCCGCCTCCGCCGCGAGGTGACGCACCGCGCGGACCAGGAACGCGCGGTTCTGCCGGGCCATCAGCGGCATCTCCGGCGCGAGTGAGAAGACCTTGTCCGCGACGATCCGGTCGACGGCGTAGTTGTCCTTGCCGCCCAGCGCGTAGTCGTACATACGCGCGGCGCTCGGCGTGTTCTGGTCGATTCCGGCCGGTACCGGGCCCTGGCCTGACATCGTTTCTCCTCCGCCGCCGCGCACCGTCGGGTACGGACGTGCACACCCCGGGTGCGTGTGCCGACCGGCACGTCCAAGATGATCATAACCGCGACCCGTTGCCGCTTTCCCGGGTCTTTCAGGACGGGCCGCCGGGCGGGTGCCGGTCGCGGGACGGGCCCGCGTACCGGCGTTCCGGTGCCGCGGGCCGGTGTCGTGTGCCGGTGCCGTGCGCCGGTCAGGCGGAGGAGCCGGCGGACGCCTGCTCTGCCGCGGCCCCGGCGGCGCGCCGGGCGAGCAGGGACGCGTGCGTCGGGGCGTCCGGTACCCGGGCGGGCCGGCCGATCGCGAACTCCCTGCGCAGCACGGGCACGACCTCTTCGCCGAGGATGTCGAGCTGTTCCAGCACGGTCCTCAGCGGCAGCCCGGCGTGGTCCATGAGGAACAACTGCCGCTGGTAGTCGCCGAAGTGCTCCCGGAACTCCAGTGTCCTGTCGATGACCTGCTGCGGGCTGCCCACGGTCAGCGGGGTCTCGGCCGTGAACCGCTCCAGCGACGGGCCGTGGCCGTAGACGGGCGCGTTGTCGAAGTACGGCCGGAACTCGCGCACCGCGTCCTGGGAGTTCCTGCGCATGAACACCTGTCCGCCGAGCCCGACGATCGCCTGCTCCGGGGTGCCGTGGCCGTAGTGGGCGAAGCGCTCCCGGTAGAGGTCGACCAGGCGGATGAAGTGCTCCTTCGGCCAGAAGATGTTGTTGGCGAAGAAACCGTCCCCGTAGTAGGCGGCCTGCTCGGCGATCTCCGGGCTGCGGATCGAGCCGTGCCAGACGAACGGCGGGACGCCGTCCAGCGGCCGGGGCGTCGAGGTGAACGACTGCAGGGGGGTGCGGAAGCGGCCCTCCCAGTCGACGACGTCCTGGCGCCACAGCCGGTGCAGCAGCGCGTAGTTCTCGACGGCCAACGGGATGCCGTTGCGGATGTCCTGGCCGAACCAGGGATAGACCGGGCCGGTGTTGCCGCGGCCCATCATCAGGTCGACGCGTCCGTCGGCCAGGTGCTGGAGCATCGCGTAGTCTTCGGCGATCTTGACCGGGTCGTTCGTGGTGATCAGCGTCGTGGCCGTGGAGAGGATGAGCCGCTCGGTGCGGGCGGCGATGTAGCCGAGCATGGTCGTCGGCGACGACGGCACGAAGGGCGGGTTGTGGTGCTCGCCGGTCGCGAAGACGTCCAGGCCCACCTCCTCGGCCTTGAGTGCGATGGCGACCATCGCCTTGATCCGTTCACGCTCGCTCGGCGTCCTGCCCGTGGTGGGGTCGGTCGTGACGTCGCCGACGGTGAAGATGCCGAACTGCATCGGGCTCACCATTCTCCATCTCGTTGAAGGTTCAACGATTCTAAGTGCGGCGACGCCCGGGTTGTTCCCCGCCCGGAGACCGCCGGGTCGTTCCCCGCTTGGGGACCGCCGGCTCGTTCCCCGGCCCCGGGACCCGGCTCGCCGGCCGGGATGGCACAGCCCGCCCGGAGGCTACGGCAGCACGGCCCGCCAAGAGGCGATCAGCGTCCGCCCGCCCACCCGCACGGCCACCTCGTCCAGGGCCGTGCCCAGCGCGGCGCGCACCGCGGCGGCCTCCTCGCCCCGGTACTCCCGCTCGGCGACGGCACGGGGATCCGAGGGCATGGCTGGCGCCGGGACGCCGGCGGGCCAGGTCGCCTGCCGCGCGGGCTCGACGTCCTCGTCCTCGTACATCGACACCTCGATCGGCGCTTTGCGGTCGACCTTCCCGGTGGCGAGGATCCGGCCGGTCAGGGCACTCAGGCGCTCCTGCTCGGCGACGAACCACTCGTCCTCGACCAGCGGTCCCCCCTCCAGCCTGGTCTCGTGGACCCGCCCGTCCGCAGCCACCGCGGTGATGACGGCGTACGGCTGGTCGCTGAGCCCCCGAGTGCGGTCGAGCGTTCCCGGCCGGCGGGCCAGGGACTTCACCAGACGGCCCCGCATGTCCTCGACCTCGGACACGGGGATCTGCAGGACCACCAGTTCGCCGTCCCGCCGGGTGAGGGCCCTGCCGTCGCCGGTGACGCTCATCCGGCCGCTCTCGGCGCAGCCTCCCTCGGCGTTGAGGCATTCCAGGAAGCGGATCACGGCGTCGCCCGGCTCCGGCGCGGCCTGGGGCGGGGCCGGTGACGCGGCGGCCGATCCGGCAGGGGAGGCGCCCCCGCCGCAGCCGGCGAGCGACAGGGCGACGACGAGCAACAGGACGGTGGCGAGCGGCATGCGGGTCACACCCGCTACGACGCCACGAGTGCCCACTTGGTTCACGACGGTTCCACGCGTCTCAAGCGGATCGCGTGTACCGGCCCGGATGGCCGCTTTCGCCCGTACCGGTGGATGACGACGTCGCCGAGGTGCTCGGCGGGCGAGCTGAGATGCTGGTCTCATGACCGAGAACGCTTCCCGGAAACTGATCGTGGTGCGCCACGCCAAGTCGGCCTGGCCGGCGGGGGTGGACGACTTCGACCGGCCGCTCGCGCCGCGGGGCCGCCGTGACGCCCCGGCCGTCGGGAGGTGGCTGCGCGGAGCGGGCCCGCCGCCGGACCGTGTCGTCTCCTCACCGGCCCTGCGCACCCGTGAGACCTGGGAACTCGTCGCCGGGGAACTGGGCACCGAGGTGCCCGTCTCCTACGACGAGCGGGTGTACGAGGCGAGCGTCCCCGGGCTGCTCGGCATCGTGCACGAGGTGCCGGACGGCGTGCGGACCCTGCTGCTGCTCGGGCACAACCCGGGCCTGGAGGAACTGGTCACGGCGCTGGCGGGCGAGGCGGCGGGGGACGCGCTGGAGCGGGTCCGGGAGAAGTTCCCGACGTCGGCGATCGCGGTCCTGGCCGTTCCGGGGCCCTGGTCCGGGCTGGCTCCGGGGACGGCCGTGCTGACCGACTTCGCCGTCCCGCGCGGTGTGAAGACCGCGAAGTCTCACAAATCCTGAAGTCGACGCTCCCAGTCGCTTCAAGTGGATCACTGACGAATCTCAAACGGCTTCCCTTACCCTTGCCGACCGTGATTTTCAACATAAGAAACACTGCCGTGGCAGCCGCGGTGGGAGCCGCGCTCTGCGGCGTTCTGGCGGCCACGCCGGCCGCCGCTGTCGCCGCTCCCGGCGGCCCGGTGACCGTCTCGGCGACCAAGGCGTCACCGGCCCGTTACAACGGCGACTGCCCGGTAGATGTCGGCTTCGCCGCGACCATCAAGGCCGGCCCGGGTAGCAAGGTCAAGTACCGCTGGCTGTACGAGGGCGGCAAGGCGGGGGCGGTGCGCACGGTCCTCGTCAAGGGACGCCAGGTCACCGTCTGGGACCGGCGCACGTTCACCGCCGACACCCGTGGCTGGCAGGCGCTGCAGGTGCTCGGCACTCGGCGCAAGACGGGGGCCAAGACCACCTTCCGGGTGGGCTGTCACGGCCCGGTGATCGTCCAGTCAGGTTCGACGCCCGCGCCCGTTCCCACCTCGTCGCCCACGCGCAAGCCCGAGCCGAGCACCCCGCCGGCCACCGCCCAGCCGACCGCGACGCCCACGACGTCCGGAACGCCCGACCCCGACCCGGTGAAGGTCACCGCGACGGCGACCGGCATCACGAACGGGAACTACGAGGGCTCCTGCTGGAACCCGCGTTACTGGACCACCTCCGGAACGCTCAAGGTCTCCCGGGTCCCGGCGACCGTCAAGTACCGGTGGGTCGACAGCAACGGATGGAAGTCCGGGGAGTTCACCCAGGAGTTCGCCGCCGGCGGCGCGACCGAGGTGCCGGTCAAGTACGAGGAGAAGGTGGCCTTCGACACCCGGACGGGCTGGCGGGCCATCGAGGTCGTCTCCCCGGGCGCACCCACGCTCTCCAACAAGGTCGACTACGACATCAAGTGCACCGACGCGACCGACGCCAAGGTCACGGTGACCGCGCTCCGGCCGTCCTACGACGGGGTCTGTCCGCCGCCCACCGGTGACCCGGGCGTCGGCGACCTGCCGTTCACCGTGCGGATCGAGGCGGAGAAGACGCCGGCGATCGTCAAGTTCCGGCGGATCTGGAACGGCACGCCGGGCCCCGTGGAGGAGGTCAGGCTCAACGAGCCGTACCGGACCTTCGCCGCGCACAAGCCCATCACCGGCGCGGGTACCGTCACGCTGGCCATCGAGGTCAACGGGGTCAGGTCGAACACCGCCACCTCCACGGTGACCTGCCAGAACGGCCCTCTCCCCGAGGCCGAGGCGCAGGTGGAGAAGGTCACGGCGCCGGAGAAGGCGGAGTACCTCTACTACTGCGGCTGGAACCCCGACTACCGCCACTACCTCTCCGGGGCCATCACCGCCAAGGGGCCCGGCCGGGTGCCCTACCGCTGGGTGATCGACCACGGTTCCGTCAAGGAGAAGTCCGCGGTGGGATACGTGTACTTCCACGGTCAGGGCAGCCAGACCCAGCACGCGGTGTGGGCCACCCAGCCGACCTACAACGCGAGCGCGTCCGTCTGGCTGGAGTTGTTCCCCGACACGCCGAAGGCGGTCACCTCGAACGTGGGCCTCTACCGGGCTGTCTGCCGGCTGTGACGTCACCGTCGTGACCTCCCGGCCGCCGGGCCGGGGGGTGGAACCCCGCCTCCCGAAGGAGACACTGTTGGCGAAGTAGATCAAAAAGCAGCGACCCCATGATCATGTCTGTGATCATGGGGTCGCTGTCGTCGTTCTTGCTCACGGTTGGAGTCGTGGGTGTCGCTGTGTTGAACAGGTCCAGATCGAATCCCGGCGGTCACCCTGACGGTGGCCAGCGCGGCCTTTCCGAAGGGCAGCCTGGCGATCCGGATCCGAGATGAGTCAGGTGTCCTGCTCCGGGACGAGGACTTCGCTGCGGCGTTCTCCACCCGCGGGCGGCCCGTACTGGCCGCCGCCACGCCTGAATGGCTGTGCTCAGGCCGAACCGGCCTGGTTCGAGCGCTGTGAGGCCCGCATCGAGGACTACCGGCTCCCCAAGAACAAGACCGAACGCATCCGGCTCGGCCACGAGATCGGTGCCGACGGAAAGGCCGTGCTGGACGCCGTCTACTCTGAGGGCACCCCGCGGTGGCTGCGCGGGCGAGGACGGGTCCGGCGGGCGATGATGCTCATGGCCGTCGACGAGCAGGAGGAGCCAGGATGCGGCATGCCGACTGGGGTGTGCGGTCCCCGCGATGGGCCGGGATCCGCAGTGAGGAGATCGACGTCTGCGGCACCGCCGTCCACTACCTGAGCACCGGCGCCAGCCGGGGCGGGCCCACCCACCTGCTGGTCCACCCAATGGCGGGCAGCGCGTCGATGTGGCTCGACCTCATCGGCCCGCTGAGCGCCCTCGGGCCGGTCGTTGCCCCCGACCTGCCGGGCACACTGTTCGGGCACACCGGCTCACCACACCCCCAGGCGGTCAGGGCTGAGCCGAGCGCGCGCTTCCTGAAGGCGTTCGCCGCCCGGCTCGGCATCGAGGAAGCGGTCGTCCACGGCTGGTCCATGGGCGGGCTGGTGGCGCTGCTGTTCGCCGACGCGGCCCTGGACCGGGTCGGGCGACTGGTGCTCACCTGCCCCGCGCTGCCCGGCCCGCTGCCCGCCGACGAGGTGTTGTTCTGGCGCGCTCTTGGCAGGCCACTGCTCGCGGTCGCGCCGCCGGTCGCGCAGGCCGTGTTGCGGCTGACCGGCCGACGGCTGCTCGATTTCAAGTTGAGCCGCTACGCCGACCCCAGCGCCTGGTCAGCCGACGCGATCGGCGGCGACCTGTCGCGGCTGTCGCCGGACATGACCGCGCTGCTGGCCGACGAACTGCGCGCTGCCCAGCCCCGCAGACTCGGTGCGGCCGTCACGGCCTTCGCCTCGGTCCTGTCGGCCCTGTTCGTCGACCAGCGTCCCGTCCACCAGGCGATCGCCCGGGTGGGCACACCCACGCTGCTGCTCTGGGGTGACCAGGACGGCCTGATCACCCGGAACACCGTCGACGACCTCGCCACCCGCCGGCCCGACTGGGAGCGGCAGGTCTTCCCGACGGTCGGGCATCTCCTGCCGCTGGAGACACCGCGCGGCTACGTCGAGGCGGTCGCGCGGTGGCTGGCTCCGCAGGGCTCCCGGCGCTGACCGGGCTCGGGTACCCGAGAGCTCAGGCCGACCCACGTCCGGTGAACTGAACACGAACGGGTCCGGCTCGCCCGCGGCCAGGAAGCCCCCGGGAACTCCGCTGCCGACTCCAGCCGCCGCAGTTCCTACTCGGGCAGTACCACGTTCACCGCATTCAGGTCGTCGGCGAGTTGCTCCGTGCCGCCGCGCACCTTATCTCACCAGGTCAATGCCTACAGGCACGGATGTGTGACCCGTTCTGGCGCATGCCGCACCCCGGCATAACCTAATGATCAATTTGCCGACAGCGTCCCGGAGGGAGGCGGGGCCCGCCCACAGACCGATCTTCTCTCCTCAGGAGCTCCGGGGTCCCGTTCCTGTCCGGGGCCTGCCCTGACGTACCTCCCGACCGGCGCACCGCGCGCTTCTGCCCGGGGGGTCGGTCCGGACCGAGGTTCGGGAGATGCCGTCATGACCGTGTGGGAGGAGATCCGCGACCTCGTCGGCACCGGTGACGCGTTCAAGGTCGCGGCCGGGCAGCTCCCGGCGAACACCGCGCAGCCGGCCGGCCGCGACCTTCGGCGGGGAATTCCGGTAGGACCGCCTGCCACGCGGGGCCGCCGTCGCAGGGTGGTGAAGCGGCAAGACAACGGCCGTGAAGCGAGAAGACAACGGCGCTGAAGGTCCACGTTCGTCTCGGGACAAGAACGCGTCATAAAGCGTTCAGCAATGATAAGGGATTCTTCACCGCTAACCATTACTCATCCTATTTAAACCTGTTATGCCGATACGTCATCGACGTCAGTAAATGCTTGCCCTCGCGTGGGGCGGAAGGGAGACTGCGGCCGGGTTGATCTTGGAGGGTGCATGGGGAAGTGGCGGACCACGGCCGTCGCGACGCTGGCGCTGCTCGCGCTCGGCACGGCGGGAACAGCGGGGGCGGCGGGAACGTGGGAGAAGGCCGGGACGGTGAAGACCGCGTCTGCCGGAGCGGACGCGGCGTCGGGAGCCGCGGCTGCCCCGGGGGCGGCGGAGGCCACCCTGGGAACGGCGGGAAGAACGGGGAAGGCCGCGGAGAAGGCGGGAAGCGCCGCGGGGAGAGCGGCCGGAACGACCGCCGAGGCCGCCGAGGCCAAGGGCGGATATGAGATCTGGCTGGTCGACCAGTCCGACACCACCGGACTCGGCCACGGCGGCGCCGTCCACATCTACTCGGGGGAACAGGTCACCCGGGAGCTGTCCGCCACCCGGCCCGCAGACGTGATCCAACTGGGCGGCGCCACCTCGGCCCTCTGCCTGGCGAGTACGGGAAGGGCACCCGTACGCCCCCACATGATCGTTTTCAACAAGGCCGACACCCACGCCGCGCTGGCCTTCGTCGCCAGTGGCCATGTGGTCGTCTTCGACGCCCGCACCCGGCGGCCGCTGGCCTGCCTGAGCACCGAGGTCGGCGCGGGAGGTGCCCGCCAGGCCCACGCCCTCTGGCCGACCGAGGACGACAGGTATCTGGTCATCGCAAACCAGAACGGCAAGAAGCTGGAGCGCGTCGCCACCGACTACGCCTCCGGCGTCTTCACCCCCGAACCGGCCGCGACGCTCGATCTGGCCGGCTGCACCACCCCGAACGGGCAACCGTGCCAGGCCCCCGCGCTCCGACCGGACAACGCGCCGATCTGCCCGTTCATCGCCTCCGACAACGGCCCGGTCTTCGTCAGCCTCCGGGGCGGCGGGCTGCTCGTGGTCGACTGGCGTACGACGCCGATGTCCATCGTCGGCGAGTACGACACGGGAGAGGTGCCCGCCAACGGGTGCGGGTTCGCCCAGGCGCAGGGCACCGTCTTCGGCAACGGCGGCGGCGGCACGCCCGCCAATCTCGACCAGTTCACCGTCTTCCGGCTGCCGATGAGCGGTTACTCACCGGCCAACCCGCCGAACACGCCGACCGTCCAGAAGCTCTTCGACGACGAGTCGCCGGACCGCGACGCCCACGGCGTCCTGGTCTCCGCCAAGGAGCGCTACGTCTGGGCCGGCGACCGTGACGCCAACGTGGCCGAGGTCTTCGACGGGCGGACCGGCGCCCACGCCGGCACGGTCGACCTCGTCTCACCGTTCAGCGCGGACCCCACGGTCGACCTCTTCGCCGTCTCGCCCGACGCCAAGTGGGCGTTCGCCTCGACGCGCGGCCCCAACCCGCTCTCCGGCGACCCGCACTCCTCCCACGGCACCGACCCCGGAATGCTCATCGTCAGGCTGACCGGCAACGGCAGGACGGGCCAGGTCAGGGGGCTGGTCCCCATCTCCAACGTCGACGCCTCCGGTGTGCAGCGCGCCGACGCCCACGGCATCCGGATCCGGCGGACGGACTGACCGGACGGGCCCCGCGGAAGAGCCGGCAGGACCGGCGGTGCACCTGATCCGTGCCCCCGCGAGGCGCATCATGTGTGCCGCTTGAAAGGCGTCATGTCGCGCACAAGTGCCGTACAGAGACCATCAGTGAATCACATGCCGAGCTCGGCATATTGGGCGGCGCTCGCCCCGAAATTCGCAGCTCTCCCTTTACTGGGCCCCGGCGGTCGCCTTTCACGGTAGCCGTCGGCATGGCGCCGGTACCGATCCACGACACTCACCCGACCTTTAAGGACGTCTCATGACGAAAAACCGGCCTGCCGATTTCCAGAACCCCTATCCGGCGTACAGTCTGCGCCTGCCCGAGACGCTTGCGGGCGTCACCGTGCGACAGCTGGCGGTCCAGCATCGGGCGGCGGCGGAGGCCGCCGACGTGACGGCGGCGATCACCGGCGGCCTGCACGGCGCCCACGCCCCCGTGACGTACGAGCGTGCCGTCCACGTCGACGGCCTCGGCCACACCAACGAGATCTTCCTCGCGTACTGGCTCGACGCCGAGACCGAGAAGGCCTGGGCCGCCGACCATCCCCTCGACTCGTGGGCCGCACCGGAGCTGACCGCGGAAGGCGGGCCGATCGGTCTGTGGTCCGAGACCCTGTGGGCACCGGTGGACCATTTCGAGACGTCGTACTCCTACGACTCCCCGTCGTGGGGCCTCGCGTCGCGCTTCCCGGCGGAACCGAACGTCTACCACTCCTACCACGGGGCGATGCGGGACCGCATCGCCGCCGCCGAGGACGGCGGGCTCGCCGGTGAGGCCGAGTACCCGCCGCGGACGGGGCCGGTGGAGTCGGCGGGCCGCCATCTGGTGGTGACCACGCCGGGGAACCTCTGCCTCATCCGCAGCCCGCAGGGCTGGAAACAGTGCCCGGACGAGGAACGTGCCTGGTTCGAACAGCGCGTCGTGCCCGTCTACCGGGAGGGCGTCGACTATCTCGCCGGTAATCCCCGAGAGAGCGGGTGCCTGTCTGCTCGCCTCGTCGACATGACCGCGTCGAACGACGACCGGATGCAGACCGCGACGCTGGCGTGGTTCCTGAGCCTGTCCCACCTCGAACGGTGGACGCACAGCCACCCGACGCATATCGCCATCTACCGCAGTTTCGGCGAGTTCGCGGCCCAGTTCGCTCCCGACATCCACATGACGCTCGGGCACGAGGTCTACGTGGCACCGGAAGGCACCGCCATGGAATACCTCAACTGCCACGACCGGACCGGTCTCCTGCCGCACTTCCCGGCGGCGGAGTGGGGAGGAGCGCTCCGCTAGGCGAACCACCACCGCCCGCCCGTCGTCCGCCCCGTGCCCCTGCTCCCCGCCCGCAGGGCACGGGGCGGACCTCGTGATCGAGGACCTCGCCGGCAGGGCGTGGCAGGGGGGCCGCCCGCCGCGGTCCGGCCGCCGTCACCGCTGGGTACCGGATTGTCGGTGAAGACCGTTAACGTTCCGCGCATCGCCGTTGCGGGTGACCGAATCCCCGTGGGCGCTGGAAATCCGTGCGTGGTGAAAGGCGGGGACCGTTGGGCTGGGTGTCGGCGGGCGACGGGTATGAGATCGCCCTGATTGAAGGCCGGGTGGCCGCCAGGCCCACCGCCGGCCGGGCGGCGGGACGGCGGCTGAAGTCGCTGCCGAAACAGCTACGGGACCACCCCGAGGTGGAGCGGCTGCGCCGGCTGGCGGAGTGGCTCGACCGGCACGCCGAGGCGTGCCTGTCGCAGGTGGACACCTGGATGGTGTCGTCCCTGCCCGTGCCGACCGGCCTGGTGGCCGAGGTCTGGCCGGACGAGGCGTGGCGGTCCGTCCTGCGTGACCTGGTGGTCGTCGGGGACGATCCGGACGAGCCCGGATTCCTGCGCGACGTCACCGCCGAGGGTGAGCTGCGCGTGGTGAACCTCGACGGTGAGACCGTCCGGCTCTCCCCGGCGACGGTGACCCTTCCCCACCCGGTGCTGCTGTCCGACCTTGCGGACCTGCGGGAGTTCGCCGCCGAGCTCGGTGTGGTCCAGCGCGTCGAGCAGATCCACCGATCGACCTGGGAGAAGCCGGACGATCTGGCGGAGCAGGCCACCCAGGTGACGGAGTTCGCCGGGGCGAAGTTCACCTCCCGGTTCGGCCTCGCCGCCCGCGCCACCTCCCTCGGCTACCGGGTGTCCGGCGGCTACGCCACCTGCACGGTGCGCGACGCCGGGTGCACGGTCGAGGCGTCGGTGTGGATCGGCGAGCCCTACTGGGACGGCGACACCGAGACGGGCGGCCTGAGCTGGAACGACCGCGGCGGCAGACCGCTGCCGCTGCGGGAGGTCGGCCCGGTGGCCTGGTCGGAGGGGATGCGCATGGCGGCGGCGCTGTACGCCGGTCGGACTGTCGAGGAAGGAACGGACGCGTGAGCGGCGCCATGTCGTCAACGAACGGACCGGCGGAGCAGCCGGTCACCGCAACGGGCACGCAGGCCGTCACCGGGACCGGTGCCGTGACCGGCGCGGCCGGGCGGTCGGCGGGTGGCGCCGGAGACGGGGCCGGGGCCCGGGAGGCGCTGGAGGCCGGGGCGGTGCTCCCGCCGGGCACGACGGGCGCCGGTGAGCGCGCGGTGCCGCTGACCGCCCGCGCCTACCGGCACCCCGGGCTGGACGACCGGGTGGTGGTACGCCTGGTCGCCGGGGAACTTGGCGCTGCGGAGGACGCCGCCGCGGCCTTCCTCGGCATGGAACCGGCCGGTGAGCCCGCCGTGGTCGGGCTGGGCCTGCGACGCTCCCTCGGGTTCCCCGAGTGGGTGCTGGTCCACCACCCGCGAGACGGCCACCACGCGCTCGCCCTGGTGCCGGAGCTGGAGCGGGCCGGCCGGCAGGTGAGGACCAAGCCGAAGGCCACCCTCGACGCCTACCACGGGCTCGCCGCCCGGCTGGCCGGTTCCGTGCCGCACTTCCTGCCGACGTTCTTCGAGCAGGCGGCCCGGGTCTTCCTGTCGGCGGACAACGCCACCTACGCGGCGCAGATGTTCACCCAGGCGCGCCGGGCGGAGGCCGAGCACGGGCTGGAGGTGGACGAGGAGCGGCTCGACGCGGTCTTCCTGGAGTTCGCGCTTGCCGGAGCCCTGCCGGTGAAGGCGTTGACCGGCTACGGCAGGGAGCTGGCCGCGCGTGTCCCCGCGGACGAGGCCCTGCGCAGGTTCCGCACGTTGTGCGCGCGCCGTACCGCGGGCGGCCTGTCGCCGTCCGCCCAGATGGCCACGGAGCTGCGCCGCCTGGCCAGGGCGGCCGGACGCGACGCCGACGTCGAGGAACGGTCGTACCTCGCCGAGATGCTCGACCTGCCCGCCACCCTCGCGGCGCCGACAGGGTGGTGGAAGGCGCACCGCCCGGCCCTGCTGGCGCTCGCCGCCGACGACCCCGGGGTGCGCGGCACGCTGCTGAACGTGATGCCCCGCAACGGCGACGACGACATGCCCGCCTTCTGGGTGGAACTGCTGGAAGACTCCGGCGCCACCGCCGGCCTGGGTGAGGGGGAGGTGACCGCGCGGGAACGTCCCGCCGACGGCACGGCCGGATGGCTGAGGCGTTTCCTGCGGATCTGGAAGCCGCAGCGGTGGCGGGAGTCACGGCTGCCCGTCCTGTACGCGCTGCTGGAGCGGGTCGCGGACCGGCTGCGCGCCGAGCTCACGGCGTCCGGCGCGGCCGTGGAGGTCAAGCCCGACGTCGACCTGATCGATCTGCTGCTCACGCTGGACGTCCCGGTCGCCGACCCCGACGAGAAGCTGATCCTGCTGCTGGAGGCGTGGGCCTGCGGGGAAGGACAACGTGACCTGCTCGCCCTGTCGACCGACCCCCGGTTCGTCCCCGCGTTCCACCGCACCGCCGACCGGTTCACCCCCGACGCCGCCGGGCAGCGGGCCGTACGCCGCCTCGCGGCCTCACCCGGCGGCCGGCCGATGCTGACCGCGTGGATGCGCACGGTCGCCCGGCGCTCCGTCGCGGCCGGCCTGCCGCAGCTGCCCGACGCGCTCCGCCGGCTGACCTGGCTGCCCGGTGAGGCGCTCATCCTCGCCGAGGAGGAGGTCGCCGCGGCCGCCGGCGCCGACCTGGCCGCCGAGCTCGCCCGTACGCTCCGCGCCGGGCTGGTCGACGAGCTGGGCTGGCCCGCCTGGGAGGAGGCGGTCGCCGCCCTCGTCGGGCCCGACAAGGTCGGCGACATCGAGGTCGCCGACGCCTGGCCGCACCTGGTCGTCGCCGGCCCGACCCAGGCCAGGGTCATCGGCCCGGAGGGCACCGTGCTCACCCACGACCTGCGTCCGGCGCCGAGCAACTCCTACGGAGACTGCGGTTTCCACTACGTGGACGGCGAACTGCTCGTCTACTGGATCGTCTACGGCGGCGGCCACGACCTCCTCGGCTACTGGCACTCCTCCGCCGGGGCGATGCTGCCGCTGGAGGCCGCTTCCAGCATCTGGGGAGCACGCGTCGACACGGTCACCCTGCCGTTGCCCGGCGGCGGGCGGGCCCTGGGCGGCGGTGTGCTCCATCCCGGTGACACCGCCCTGCCCGAGCGGCGCCACGTCATCAGTGACGGCGTCGCCTACTGGGTGCCCGCCGACTCGAACGACGACGACGGCGGCGGCTGGCGCGAGTACGACCCCGCGGGATCCGTGTACGGCAGGTCGAGCCTGCCCGGCTTCCTGGCCGACGCGCTGCGCTCGGCCCCGGCGGGCAGCGCCTTCCACAGCGGCTGGGTGCTGCCCGTGCCCGGTGAGGAGGCCACCCCGGCCGGCGTCCCGGTGGGAGGCCTGCTCGGCTGGCGGGTGATCAAGCTGCCCGACGGGTCGTTCCGCGGCGAGGACCTCGCCGGGCGGACCGTCACCCTGCGCGGCGGCGAGAACGGTCCCGGAGTGCCGGTGCGCGCGGTGACCTTCCCCGGCGACGACCGGCCCCGTGCCCTCACCAGCGGCTACCGCAAGATCGAGCTGGTCGATCCGGAAGGCGTCGTCACCGCCGAGGTCGCCATGGAGGGCGGGCCCGGCGCGTTCGCGGAGGGCACCGCGCTGCTGCCGCCGCTGCGCTACTGGCGGTGCATGCGGCCGCGCGACCCGGAGGGCTCCCTGGCCCTGCGCCGGATCGACCACGAGACGGCCGCGTCCCTGCTCAAGGCCGCGGCCTCGGTCGAGGCCACCCGGTCCGCGCAGCCGGGACAGCCGGTGCGCGCCGCACAGACGGCACGCGAGGAGCTGCGCGCGCTGGTGCGCGCACTGCTGCCACGGGTCACCGACGACGCGTTGATCGCGGGGATCGCCGGGGTGGCCCGCTACGCCGCCGCCCAGCAGGCGACGCTGGACGCCGTGGCCGCCCGGCTCGCCGACGCCGTCTCCGGCGGCGGAGCCGACCAGGCCCCGGACGGGCCCGACGACAAGCTGACCCTGCGGGCGCTCAACGGCCTGGGCGTCTCCGGCCCCTCATGGTGGTACGACCAGCCGTCCCACGGCGCCTTCGCGCAGATACGGGCGATCCGGCGGATGATGGAGGCCGTCTCCGACCCCGCCGCCCCCGCGGCGGGGTCCGCGGCGACCGCCGGGGCCGGGCCGGCCGGAGCCTCCGGAACCGCGGGACCGGCCGTCCCCATCCACCTGGACGGTCCGGAGCTCCCGTACAGCCGCGTGCGATGGGAGCAGCTGCTGACCCGGCCGGCGTCGGTCGCCTACCGGGCCGCCTCCGCGACGACCGCACCGCAGGAGGCGGACGTCCTGGAGGAACTGCTGCGCCGGATCGAGGAACTCGGGATGGCCTCCGCCGACCCGGCCCACTGGCGCCGCTTCACCCTCCACCTCGACCAGGTGTGGCTGCACGACGCCGCGGGGCGGCCCCGCGGCGGTTCCCAGCACGCGCTCCTCCCGCTCGGCGACGGCGCGTTCGCCGCTTTCACCGACGCCGAATCGGAGAACGGCGGCAGCGTCTTCACGACGTTCCTCCACGACCCGGCCGGACGCTTCCGGATTCCCCACCCCTACACCGAGCGTTCCTCCGGCCCGGTCGGCGAGGCCCGGGAGGCGGGCTGGCTCGCGGAGTTCCTCGCTGCGCGCGCCGAGCGGGGGCCCGCTCCCTGGCGTCCGGAGGCGGCCGAGGAGTTCGCGCGGCTCACCGGCGTGACCTCGACGGTCGCCAGGCTCGTCGTCGCCGGCCTGCCGTACGTCGACAGCCACGACCGGGCGTTCCTGCCGTCCGAGGTGCGGGTCGCGCTCGGCCTGAAGGTCGCCGAGGCCGCCGTCGCCAGGGACGAACTGCGCGAGCTCGACGGCGACGCCCGCCGCGAGGTCGTCGCCGCCCTGCTGCCGGCGAACCCGGCGGCGCTGTGGACCGACGGCCCGGACGTCGCCGCCGCCGCGCGGGTCTGGAACGCCAGGATGGGCCGCCGGACCGCCGTTCCCGAGTGGCTGCTCGCCGAGGCGGCCCGCGTGACGCGCGTCCGATGGCGTTCCGGCGACGCGGTGCGCGCCTTGCTCGACCCGGCCTCGGCACCGGAGCTCACCCACGACCTGCGCTGGCACGTCCACCGCGACCGGGTCGTCCCGGTCGACGCGCAGGCCACCGGGTTCACGGCCGACACGCTGACCGGGGCGGTCGCCCTGTGCGCGTGGCTCGCCCACCGGCTGCCCGCCGGCGACCCGTTCCGGGCCGCGCTGCCCGCGGCGCTCACCGCGGTACGCGCCCGGCTGGCCAACCCCGACCTCATGCTCGACCTGGGCAGCTACATCGACCTGCCCGCGTTCCGCAAGGTCGCCGGGGCTCCCACGGAGGTCACCGACGGCTGGGAACGCTACGGTGCCGTGATCATGGCCACCCATGACAGCCGGCCCGCGCCGGGCGTCCGCACCGCCCTGCTCGACGCCTCCGGCGCTGACCCGTACCTCCCCGCCCTGCGTGCCCTGCTGGGAAGGGCGGACGGTCCCCTGCCGGTGGAGGTGGCGCTCCGCCTGGCCCGCGACCCCCGCTTCGAGGCGCTCCTGGCCGACCCCGGAGATCCCGGGGCGGGGGAGCGTGCGGCCGACGGCACCTGGTGGCCGCAGGACCCGGCCCGTTCCGTGCCCGACCTGGTCGCCCAGGTCGCCCGGGAACACGGTCTCGGTCAGGACGCCGCGGTCCTGTACCTGACGCTGCTCGCCATGCCCGACCCCACCGACAAGAACGTCACCCGGTGGACCGGCTGGAAGCCCGCCCGGTTCAAGGCCGCCCGCGCCGAGCTGGCCGCCACCGCCCTCGTGGTCGAGGCCACCCGCACCCGGGCCGGGCGGTCGCTCTTCCTGCCGGGCGGCTGGCTCGACCCCAGGTCCCCGCACGTCCCGCTCGAACAGTGGAAGACCCCGCTGTTCGAGTCGCTGGCCGAGGGGAGCGCCCCGCTCGGCGTGGTCGCCCCCACCGAACCCGCCGCGGTCCTGTACGCCAGGGCCTGGCAGCGTGTCCGCGACGGTGACGTGCCCCGCCTGGAGGAGCTCCGCGTCCGCCGGGGCAGGCGCCGCTGAGGCGGGCGCCTCGGCGTGGGACTCCGGAGTGACGCCTCCTGTGGCACCCCGGGTGCGGTGCCCGCCGCGGCGGGCACCGCACCCGGTCCGGATCGAGGCTCACCGGCCCTTTTCCGGGCCACCCGGCCCCGATCGGGCCCCGTGCCCGTCCCGCTCCGGGGCCCACCGGTCCTTCCCGGAACCCATCGTCCCTTCCAGAGCCCACCCGGCCCTTCCCGGAGCCCCACCCATCCCGTTCCGGGACCCACCCGCCCTTCTCTCCACCGACCTTTCCACCGGCAGACCCGGTCACCGGTCCGGCACGTCCCGTGCCCGGCGCCGGACGACCCGGCATACCAGAAGGATCCTCCCCATGACCAAGACGGAGCAGACGGCCGCACCCGCGGCCCTTCCCGCCCGGCAGGCGCTGCCGGCCGAGGAGCGCCACGCCACCGAACTCGCCTTCCTCGCCGCGTACGACGACGGCCCCCGCCCGCCCGGCTGGGCGCTCACCCCACGCGCGGTGGTCACCTTCGTCTGCGGCAGCGGCGGTGAGACCCTGGAACTGCCCGCGTCCCGGCGGGCACCGGCCGGGGACGGCCCCGGGCTTCCGGCCGGGCTCATGGTGGCACCGAAGTTCGTCGGCGAGCGCGCTCTGGTGGAGCGCTGCGTCGTCACCCTCGCCGGCGAGCGCGGCCTGCTGCTGGTCGGCGAGCCCGGCACCGCCAAGTCGATGCTCTCCGAACTGCTCGCCGCCGCCGTCTGCGGTACGAGCGCGCTCACCGTGCAGGGCACCGCGGGGACCACCGAGGACGCCTTCCGCTACGGATGGAACTACGCCCTGCTGCTGGCGCAGGGGCCGAGCCGCCAGGCGCTGGTCGACTCACCCGTGCTCGCCGCCATGCGTTCCGGACGCGTCGCCCGGGTCGAGGAGATCACCCGCTGCCTGCCCGAGGTGCAGGACGCCCTGGTGTCCATCCTGTCCGACCGCCGGCTCAGCGTTCCCGAGCTCGCCGGCACCGCCGACGCCCTGGTGGGCGCCGCCCCCGGCTTCGGCGTCATCGCCACGGCCAACCTGCGCGACCGCGGCGTCTCGGAGATGTCGGCGGCGCTCAAACGCCGGTTCAACTTCGAGACCGTCGCCCCCATCGCCGACGCCGACGCCGAGACCGCCCTGGTACGGGGGCAGGCCACCGCCGTGGTGGAACGGGCCGGCGCCTCCTTCGCCGTGGACGACGCCGTGCTGGACGCGCTCGTCACCGTCTTCCGCGACCTGCGTTCCGGCCGGTCGGCCGAGGGCTGGGACGTGGAGCGTCCCGGGACGGTGATGTCCACCGCCGAGGCGGTGCAGGTCGCCGCCTCCCTCGGCGTGTCGGCCGCCTACCTGCCCGGGGGTGACGTCCTCGACCTGGTGCCCGGTCACCTGCTCGGCGTGGTCCGCAAGGACGACCCGGCCGACCACGCCCGCCTCCTCGGTTACTGGGACGGTCCGGTGCGCCGCCGCGCCGAGGACGGCTCCGCCATGTGGCGCCGCCTCTGGGACCTGCGGGAGAACCTCCGTTGACCGGCCACTCCGAGACGGACACCGCGGGCGGGGCGGCTCCGGGGGCGGACGGCCCCGCCGGTCCCCGGGAGGCGGTCGCCGCGCTCGCCGGGTCCACCCGGCCGTACCTGCTCGGCGTGCGCCACCACAGCCCCGCGCTGGCCGCGGCCGTCCCGGCCCTGCTGGACGCCGCCGGGGCCGAGGTGGTCTGCGTGGAACTGCCGGCCGACTTCCAGCCGTGGCTGGCCCACCTGGCGGCCCCGGCCACCGTCGCGCCGGTCGCCCTCGCCGGGACCGGCGCGGACGGCCGGCTCGGTTTCTACCCCTTCGCCGACTTCTCACCGGAGCTGGCCGCGCTCCGCTGGGCACGTGACCGCGGGGCCGAGGTGCTCTGCTGCGACCTGCCGCTCTCCGCCGCGGCCTGGTCGTCCGGTGCCGACGCTCCCGGGTCGGACGGTGCCGGCCTGGATGACGGCGGTCCGGCACATCACCACCCCGAGTCCGCCGACACCGGCGAGACCGCGACCTCCCCCGGCGGCGGTTTCGCCGACGCGCTCGCGGCGGCCTCCACCGGCCGCGACGGCGACGACATGTGGGACCGCGCCGTCGAGGTGCTCGCCCCCGCAAGCCCGCCGGAGGCGTTGCGGCGGGCGGCGCTGGGGGTCGGCTGGGCACTGCGCCGGGACGCGGCGGCCCGCGGCGGCGTGCCCGCCCGGGACCTCGCCCGTGAGGCGCACATGCGCCGGGTACTCGCCGGGGCGACCGCGGGTGGCCGGCGGGTCGCCGCGGTGGTCGGCGCCTTCCACGCCCCCGCGCTGCTCACCCTGCCCGAAGCCGGGGAGACGGCCGAGGGCACGGCAGGGGGGACGGAAGGTCTCCCGTCCGCGGACGAGCCCGCCGTCACCTCGCTCGTGCCCTACGCCTTCGACCTGCTCGACTCCCGGTCCGGCTATCCGGCGGGCATCCGCGACCCGCGCTGGCAGCAGGCGGTCTTCGCCGCCGCCGGTGACCCGGAGAAGCTCCGGGACGCCGCCGCGCGGGCCGTCACCGCCGTGTGCCGGGAACTGCGCGCCGCCGGGCACACCGCCGGCACCGGGGAGGCCACCGAGACGCTACGGGTCGCCTGCGACCTGGCCCGGCTGCGCGGCCTGCCCGCGCCGGGACGCGGCGAACTGCTGGAGGCGGTGACCACCGTGCTCGGTCAGGGTGAGCCGCTGGGACGCGGCCGGGCGCTCGCCCGTGCCCTTGAGACGGTGCTCGTCGGCACCGACCGTGGCAGGACCGCTCCCGGCACGCCGAGATCCGGGCTCGGGCCCGCCGTCGAGGTGGAGCTCACGGCGCTGCGGCTGCCCCGCCCGGACGACCCGGAACCCCGTGAGGTCCGCCTCGACCCGCTCCGCTCCGACCTGGACCGCCGCCGGGAGATCCTGCTGCAGCGCCTGGCGGTGTGCGGCGTCGGTTACGGCGAGCCGACCGAGGTGGCCGGAACCGGTGACGGGGCCGCGCTCACCACCAGGTGGCGCCTGTCGTGGACGCCGTCGGTGGCCGCCCTCCTCGACCTGGCGGGCATCCGTGGCGTCACCCCCGGGCTCGCCGCCGCCGGCACCCTGCGTGAGACCTTCCGCCGCGAGTCGGCGGCCGGCGGGCCGACCTGCGAGCTGGTCCTCGCGGCCCTGCGCGCCGCAGCCGCCTGCGACCTGCCCGACCTGGTCGCCGACCGCCTCACCGACGCCGCCGCCGTGCTCCCCGCCACCGCCGGGCTCACCGAGCTTCTCCAGGGCCTCGACCTGTTGGACGCGTTGCGCCGCGAGCACCTTCCCGGCACCACCCCCGGCATCCGGGAACAGGCCACCGCGCTGGCCGAGACCCTGCTGGAGGCCGCCGTCCGCGCACTGCCCGGCCTGGCCGGCAGCGATCGGCCCGAGGACGCCGACGCTCTGATCGCGTTCGTCACCCGGGCCGGTGAGAACCGGCTGGGGCTGCGGCTGGACGCCACGCTGGCCGGTCTCGCCCGGACCGGCTCGCCGCTCATGCAGGGGGCCGCCCCGGCGGCGAGGGTCCTGCTCGACCTGGACGCACCGGCCGCCCTCGGCGCCCGCGCCGCCGGGTGGGTCGACGCCGCCACCGACCCGGGCGGGCGGCACCGCCTGTCCCGGCTGCTCACCGGCCTGCTCACCGCGGCGGGGCCGCTTCTGCAGGCGTCTCCGGCGATCCTCGACCCGCTGCTCGACCGCATCGACGCGCTGCCCGACCAAGGGTTCCTCGACCGGCTGCCCGCGCTGCGCGGCGGCTTCGACACCCTGGCCCCGGCCGCGCGCGACCGGCTGCTGACGGCCGTCACCGACCGGCTCGGCGACCGGCTCGACCTGTCGCTGGACGCCCCGCCCGCGCTCCTGGCCCTGTGGACCGCGGCGGACGCCGCCGGGCTGGCCGCCCTGGACGCCCTGCGACTGCCCGTACCGAACCCCTCGCGTCCCGAGCCCGCGTTCGCCGCGCCGGGCCGCCGGGCCACACCGGGCGCCGGGACGGACGCCCCGCGGCGGCTCGGCCCGGCCGACCGGTGGCGGCTGCTGCTCGGCAGACAGGCCGAGCGGCTCCCCGCCGACGCCCGGCGTTACGCCTACGCCCTGGACGAGCTGTACGGGGCGGGGCGGGGCGAGGGAGCACAGGACTTCGGCTCCGGGACGCGTCCCGGGGCGGGTGGCGGCCAGGGAACCTCCTTCCCCACCGCCCGTGAGTGGGCACAGGAGCTGGAGGCCCTGTTCGGCACGGAGGTGCGGGAGGAGGTGCTGGCGCGGGCCGCCGACACCGGGCGGACCGACGTGCTGCCCGTTCTCGACCCGGACGCCGTGCGGCCCTCGGTCGAACTGCTCACCTCGGTCCTGTCGCTGGCCGGAGGTCTGCCCGAGCAGCAGCTGGCCCGGTTGCGGCCACTGGTCCGCCGCCTGGTCGCCGAGCTCACCCGTGAGCTCGCCACCCGGCTCCGTCCCGCGCTGACGGGGCTGGCGACGCCGCGTCCGACCCGTCGTCCGGGCGGCCGACTCAACCTCCCCGCGACGCTGCGCGCCAACCTGGCGCACACCCACCGGACCGGCGACGGCCGGCTGATCGTCGTCCCGGAGCGGCCGGTCTTCACCACGCGGGCCCGCACCGAGTCCGACTGGCGGCTGATCTTCGTGGTCGACGTGTCCGGCTCGATGGAGGCGTCCGTGGTCTGGTCCGCGCTGACGGCGGCCGTCCTCGGTGGTGTGCCCACCCTCTCCACCCACTTCCTCGCCTTCTCCACGAAGGTCATCGACCTGACGGACCGGGTCGCCGACCCGCTGTCGCTGCTGCTCGACGTGAGGGTCGGCGGCGGCACCCACATCGCCGCCGGACTCGCCCACGCGCGCTCCCTGGTGACCGTGCCGAGCCGGACGCTCGTCGTGGTGGTCAGCGACTTCGAGGAGGGCTACCCCCTCGGTGGGCTGCTCGGCGAGGTCCGTGCCCTGGTCTCCTCCGGCGTGCAGGTGCTGGGCTGCGCCGCCCTGGACGACAGGGGCGCCCCCCGCTACTCGGTGCCCGTCGCCGAGCGACTCGTCGCGGCCGGCATGCCCGTGGCCGCGCTCAGCCCTCTCGCCCTCGCCCGCTGGGTGGGCGACCGTCTCCGAGGAGAAACCCGTTGAACGCCTCCGCCTCCGCGTCCGGCCCGGCCGCGCACCTGCCGCCGGTGGCGCCGCACGTCGTCGCCGCGGCGGTGGAGGACCTCACCTCCCGGCTGCGCCGCAAGCTCGACGACGCCGTCGAGCGCTGCGCCGGGTTGCCCGTCACCGCCGAAGGGCCGGTCCTGTCCGTCAGCTGGGGTGAGGACGCCGTGGTCGTCCTCACCCCGGGGTCGTCGGGTGTGGTCGCCGACCCCGCCTCGGCGGTGTGCAGTTGCCTGCTCGCCCCCCGCTGCCTGCACCGCGCGGCCGTCCTCAGCGCCTGCCCGGTCGCCGAACCGGACGCGGCGGCCGATTCCGAGGTGGCGGCGGACGGGCCCTGCGGTGACGTTCCGGGTGCGGACTCCGACGGCGCCCGGGACGGTCTGCCGGACCGTGCCTCGACGCCGGACGGCTCCGTACCCGCAGATGAGGCCGGGACGCGGAGCGGAACCGGGACGCAGGACCGAGCCGGTGCGGAGAGCGGGAGCGGTACGGGGGACGGAAGTGGCGCGGAGAGCGGGACCGGCGCGGAGAGCGGGACGGCCACCGGCGGGGCCGGCGCGGGTGGTCCCACCGCCGCCCAGACGGCCGCCGCGGCCGACGTGTGGCGGACCGCCGCGGCGGTGCTCGTGAGCGGGGTGCCCGGGGCGGGTGCCGTACCGCAGGCGGAACTGCTCCGCGCGGCGCACAGCGCCCGGGTCGCCGGACTGCCGAGGGTCGAGGCCGCGGTGCTGCGCGTCGTCCGCGGTCTGCGCGCCGCGCGGGCCCGGCATGACGGCCACCGCCTCGCCGACCTGGTCTCCGCCCTCCGCGAGCTGCTGCTGACCACCGGCAGGCTGGCGGCGGCCGATCCGGATCCGGCCCTGCCGGGGGTCACCCGGCGCGCCTACCGTCCCGGCGGGAGCCTGCGGGTCTACGGGGTCTGCCGGGAGCCGGTGATCAGCGCCACCGGTTACGGCGGGGTGGTCACCCATCTCCTCGCCGAGGACGGGCGTTGGTTCTCCGTGGCGGACGTCAGACCCGGCGGGCCGGCCCGTGCGCGCGGTGCGGGCACCTCGGCGGTGGCTCTCGGCGGCGGCACCCTGACCCATGCCCGGCTGGCCCGCGGGGGACTGCTGGTCTCCGGCACGACGGTCTCCCCGGACGGCCGTCTCGGCGCGGGCCGGGGAGTACGGGCCACTCCCGTCGCGGGTCTGCCCTGGTCGAGCGGCCCGCTGGCGGCCCTGTTCGCCCGCCCGGTCGCCCAGGCGGCGGACGAGACGCTGTCCGCGGAACCGTGGGCCGACCCGCAGGAGGCCGGGCCGGCGGGGCCACCCGTCGGCTGTGACCTGGTGGTCGTCGGCGCGGAGGGCGACCGGGTGCTGGCCTGGGTGCTGCCGCCTCCCGGCGGTCCCGGAGCCGTCCCGGCACCCGACGGGCGGGCGGCGGAGGCCGGGGAGGCCGATGGATGGGCGGCGGAGGCCGGAGGACTGCTGATCCGGCTGGCCCCGGTGAACTCCCATCCCGACCTGGCGCACGTGGCCAACCTGCGGCAGCTCGCCTCCCGGCCGGGAACGCGGGTGCGGGTGCTCGGCCGGGTGGATCCGGACCGGGCCGCCACGCTGCGTCCGCTCGCGGTCGGCCCGGTACCCGGGCCGGGGCCGACGCTGCGCCTGCCCGCCGAGTGGCTGGACCGGGCCGACCTGGGTTACGACCGTCTGCAGGGCTCCCATCTGCCCTCTCGTGACGAGTGCGCGTCGTGGCAGGAGACGGTGGGGGCGAACGCGGTCACGGGCCCGCTCACGGGCTCCGGCCCGGTCACGGGTTCGGACCCGGCCGCGGGCCCGGCGGTCGCGGATCCGGTGACGGGCTCGCCGCTGTGGCGGGTGCGCCGCCTGGTCGAGCTGGCCGTCTCCGGCGGACGGCGGGCGGTCGCCGAATCCGGCCGGGGCAGCGACGCTCCCGCCCGGCGGGCACACCTCCGCCGTGCCGGGTTCGAGACCGCGGCGGCGTTGGCCGCCGCGCTCACCGACGAGGCCGACCGCCGCACCCGTGACGTGTTCGGCCGCCTGGTCGACCACGACACCGACCGGTCCGGCGCCGACCGCTACGCGTGGGCGTGGCTCGCCGCCGCCGTCCATCTCATGGCCGCGGAGCGGGCACTGGTCCGGGCCTCCTGGCACGACGCTCCGCCCCGCTGACACCCCGACCGGGACGCGCGGGGCGTGCGAGGCTGGGAGGCGGAGAGGCGGCCGCGGGGTATGCGAGGAAGCGGCCGCGGAGCATCACGGGAGCGGGGAAGCGGGCCCCATGAAGCCGGGAGGGGGCCCCATGAAGCCGGGAAGGGGCCACGAAACCGGGGCCATGGGATCGGGAAGGGGGGTCTGTGAGAGGGGGCTATGGGACCGGGAGGCGGTCGCGGCGGCGGTTGCGGAGCTTGCTGCGGTTGCCGCACCGGTCCATCGAGCACCAGCGGCGTGTCCCGGGCCGTGAGGTGTCCAGGAAGATCAGGAAGCACCGTTCTCCCCGGCACATCCTGACCCGCTCCGACAGCGGCCCGCTGAACAGTTCGACGGTGTCCCGCGCCACCGCGGAGAGGAACTGCGCACCCGTCACCGGATAGACCCACTCCCGGGTCAGCGCCGGACCGAGACGCGGCACCGGGCCGGGAGCGGCCGCCGCCTCGTTCAGGACGTCGAGATCCTCCCGGTGGGTCCCGCCCGTCCCCCCGTCGAACCCGTTTCCGCCGCCGGGAGCGGGATCGGCGGGAGGACGGGCGGGACCGGGCCCGCCGAGGACGCCGGGTCCGTCCCCACCGGCCCGGCCCGGAGAAGCGGTCGCGTCAGCGGGGGCGGGGCCGTCGTTGCGGCGCGCGGCCTCCTCGGCGAGATGCCGCACGGCCGTGCGCACCCTGCGCGCCAGGGCCAGCTCAGCCTCGTCGACGGTGACCTCGCCGGTGATCCCGAGCCTCGCGAGAGGGATCCAGGCGGCCAGGTCGGCGGGGGAGTGGAGCCGCTCCCAGTGGTCCACACCGCCGGTCACCAGGAATTCCAGGCAGAGCGCTCCCGCGTCGAACCGGTAGGCGGGCTGCTCCTCGGAGGGCATCGGCAGCCCGGGTGCCGTGTTCATGAAACCAGCGTAATCCTTCAATACGCCTTAAAAAGGGCACGGATCGCGACGAGTGGTCCCCGCGCCGTGTCCGAGAAGGGCCGGCGGCGGGTCCCGTGCCCGTTCCGCGGAGAGGCGGGCGTCCGTCCCGGGGGAGACAGGCCGGCGGCGGATCGGCCGTGACGACTACTTCCGGGGGAACTAATGAAGCGAGATTGAATATGTGGCGCCGGCGTTCGGCCGTCAGGAGTCCTTCGGCGTCGGGAACGGGGCGTCGATGTCGTAGAGCCCGGCGTCGACGTGGTTCAGCGCGTGCCGCAGGGCTCCGAGCACCACGGCCTGGTCGCCCAGCGTCGAGACGGCGAGCCGGGGCGGCTCCAGGCAGAGCGGGTCGAGGTGGCGGCGGATCGGCTCCAGCAGGACGTCGCCCGAGCGGGAGACCCCGCCGCCGATCACGACCAGGTCCGGGTCCATGGCCAGCACCAGCGCCGCGATTCCCTCGGCGAGGTCGTGGGCGTACTGCTCCACCGCCCAGCGGGCGGCGGGATCCCCCGACCGGGCGGCCGACAGCGCCAGGCCCGCGGCCTCCTCCGGCGGTGTGCCCGCGGGCAGCCCACCGAATCCGGCGAGGTGGGAGGGTGCGCGGTGCCAGCCGACCAGCGGCAGCGCGCCGATCTCGCCGGCCATGCCGCGCCTTCCCCTGTGCACCTCGCCGCGGATCAGCATGCCCGCACCCGTGCGCACCCCGGACAGCACGAAGAGCAGGTCCTGCACGCCCTCGGCGACACCCGTCCACTGCTCGGCCAGCGCGGCGAGATTGGTGTCGTTCTCGACGAGGACCACCGGTCCGAGGTCGCCGGCGAGCTCGGCGGCCAGGTCGATGCCCGTCCACTCGGGCAGGCCCACCGAGAGCCTGACGACGCCCTGCGCGGTCACCACGCCGGTGGTGCCCACGCAGGCGGCCATCACGCGCGCCGCCCCGGCCCCTGCCTCCTCCAGCGCCGCCGCGGCCGTGTCCCTGACCGCGTTCAGCCGGTCGGCGCGGCCTGAGTCGGCCCGCACCCGGGTCGAGAAACGGCCCACGACGCGGCCTTCCAGGTCGCAGACGAGAGCGCGGACCGAATGGGCGCCGATGTCGACGCCGAGCACGTGCCCGGCCTCCGCACGGAACCGGAACAGCCTCCTCGGCCGGCCCATCCGGCCCGTCTCCGGGGGCTCCTCGGCCAGCCAGCCGAGCGAGAGCAACTCCTCGGCCAGCCCCTCCACCGTGGGCCGGGACAGCTCGGCCCGCGCGGCCAGCTCCGTGAGCCCCATCGTCCCCCTGCCACGCAGGGCACGCAGGGTGGTGACCATGTTGATCCTTCTCAGCCGTGAGCTGTCGCCGCCCCGCACCCGCACAGCCTCCCCCTTGACATGTCGCCGCCCAGACAAATAAAAACACCTTTAATTAATAAGTTGCAACCCAGGGAGCCCAACCATGCCGGTCACAGTCGCCGTGATGGGAGCGGGGATGAGAGGCACCGGTTACGCCCGGCGCGCACTCGCCACCGGCCAGGCGGAGGTGGTGGCCGTCGCCGAGCCGGACCCGGAACGCCGAGCGCGGTTCGCGGCCGAGCACGGCATTCCGGCCGACATGGTCTTCGCGGACTGGCGGGAGCTGCTGGCGCGGGGCAAGGTGGCCGACGCGGCGATCATCGCGACGCAGGACCGAATGCACGTCGAGCCCGCGGTCCTCGCCGCCGGACTCGGCTACCACCTGCTGCTGGAGAAGCCGATGGCCCCCACCGACGAGGAGGCCACCCGGATCGCGGAGGCCGCGGCGGAGGCGGGCGTGCTGCTGGCCGTCTGCCACGTCATGCGCTACACGGGCTACACGCGGACGCTCAAGGAACTCCTCGACGCGGGCGTCATCGGCGAGATCATGAACATCCAGCACCTGGAGCAGGTCGGGTGGTGGCACCAGGCGCACTCCTTCGTCCGGGGGAACTGGCGCAACGAGGCGGAGTCGGCGCCGATGCTGCTCGCCAAAGCCTGCCACGACCTGGACTGGATGATCCACATCAAGGGCGCCCTGCCCGAACGGGTCTCCTCCTTCGGAGACCTCGTCTACTTCCGCCCGGACCGGCGCCCGCCGGGGGCCGGGGACCGCTGCACGGAGTGCGCGGTCGAGACCTCCTGCCCCTACTCCGCCAAGCGCATCTACCTCGGCTGCCTGGGCGATCCGGCCAAACAGTGGTGGCCCCTGTCGGTGGTCACCGACGACCACACCGAGGAGGGTGTGCTCGCCGCGCTCCGCGAGGGCCCCTACGGACGCTGCGTGTTCGCCTGCGACAACGACGTGGTCGACAGCCAGGTCGTGACCATGGAGTTCGCCGACGGCACCACGGCGACCTTCACCATGACCGCCTTCGCGGCCCTGGAGCACCGCAAGACCCGGATCTTCGGCACCCACGGCTCCATCGAGGGCGACGGTGTACGGCTGCGCGTCCACGACTTCCTGACCGACACCTACTCCGAGGTCGAGACCGGTGGCGGTGACGACGCCTCGGCGGCCGACGGCCACGGCGGTGGTGACGACGCGATCCTGGACGCCTTCGTCGCCGCGGTGCGCAACGGCGACCCGGCGGCGATCCTGTCCGGCGGAGCCGAGAGCCTGGCCACGCACCGGGTGGTCTGGGCCGCCGAGCACGCCCGTCACACCGGGACCGTGGTGTCCCTCACCCCCCGCGGAAGACGGAACGCGTGAAGCGGGTGTCCTCGCCGTCGCGGGCGTCGAGGAGACCCGGCGGCCGCTCAGATCGCCCGCCCCCGGGTGAGGGCTGAGGCGACGCCGGTCCGCCGGGTCCCGTCGTTCAGCGGCGTTGCCGGCGCGTCAGCCGCGGCAGCGGGGCGGCCTCGGGTTCGGGCGTCCGCGAGGCCAGCAGCTGGGCCAGACCCGCGGGGGTGGGGAACAGGAAGATGTCCCGGAGCGATATCTGCTGCCCCACCACCCCGCGCAGGCGGGTCAGGAGCCGTCCCGCGTGCAGGGAGGTGCCTCCCATGTCGAGGAAACTGTCGTCGGCGCCGAACCGCTCCTCGCCCAGCACCTCGGCCCACACCGCGGCGATGGTGCTCTCCAGCCCTTCCGCCGGGGCCCGGTACTGGGCCCGGACCCGGCGGGCGGCCCAGTCGTGCGGGGGCAGCGCCGCCCGGTCGACCTTCTTGTTGATGGTGCGGGGCAGCTCGTCCACCGGGACGAACGCGGCCGGCACCATGTAGTCGGGCAGCCGGGCCGTCAGGTGGCCGCGGAGCTCCGCCGGGTCGACGGCGCCGTCCAGGACCACGCAGGCCACCAGGGTGGCCTCGCCCATGCCGGCGCGTACCGGCACCACCGCCGCCTCGCGTACCCGCGGGTGGACGAGCAGGGCCGACTCGACCTCGCCCAGCTCGACCCGGCACCCCCGGATCTTCACCATGTCGTCGACCCGCCCGTGGTGCTCCAGCAGCCCGTCGGGGCGGTAGCGGCCCAGGTCACCGGTGCGGTAGTGGCGCGATCCGGGCGGGCCGAACGGGTCGGGGCGGTACTTGTCCGCGGTGAGGGCCGGGTCCCGCCAGTAGCCCAGGGCACCCTCCGGGCTCTCGAACCAGATCTCCCCGACGGCGCCCGGCGACATCAGCTCGCCCTCGTCACCGAGGATCTGCAACCGCACCCCCGGGTTGGGACGCCCGATGGGCGGCGGCGAGAGACGGTCCTGCGGGGTCGCGGTCGCGGCGGTGACCCGCCGCTCCCACGGGTGGAGCGGGCTGGTGACGAACAGCGCCTCGTGACAGCCGTAGCCGACGGCGACCTCGAAGGGCAGGTCCGCCGGGCCCCACTGGTGCACCTTCTCCCCGCCCATCATGAGGATGCGCAGCGGCGTGTCCGCGGGCCACGGGAGTTCCTGCAGCGCGCTGCCCACCTGGGTGACCGCGAACGTCACCGCGATGCGCTGCTCCAGCAGCCACGCGGCCAGCGCGTCGGGGGCGGTGAGCAGGTCGCCCGGCACCGCGACCAGGCAGCCGCCCGCGACCAGCGGCTGGGAGAGCTCGGCGATGGTGGTGCCGAAACCGGTGGGGGTCATCCAGCTCGCCCGCTCGTCCGGCGTCAGCCGGGTGAGCCCGGCGAACCCCGCCCCGATGTGCGCGATGACCCGGTGCTGCCCGAAGACCGCCTTGGGCGTCCCGGTCGAGCCCGAGGTCAGCATGATGTAGGCCAGGTCGTCCAGCGAGACCTCGTGGTCCGGGTCGGCCTCCGCCTCCGGGCCGGCCTCGCCGGCGCCTGCGGAGACGCCGTCCAGCGGCAGGGCCGGGACGGAGGTCTCCGGAAGCTCCAGCCCGGGGGCGTGCACGAGCAGCCGCGGCGTGATCGTCTCGAACGCGGCGGCCAGGCGCAGCGGGGGAGTGCGAGGATCCACCGGGAAGACGATCGCACCCAGCTTGTGCACGGCGAGGAAGGCCGTGAGCCACGCGGCGGAACGGTCCGCGCACAGCGCCACGACGTCGCCGTGGCCCACCCCCAGCTCCGCGAGGCGGCGGGCCAGGCGGTTGGCCCGCCCGTTCAGCTCGCCGTAGCTCAGCTCGGCGTCGGCGGCGGCCACCGCGGGTGCGCCGGGGGTGCGCCGGGCGTGGTGCTCGACGGTGCGGTACAGCGGTTCGACGGGCTGCCAGGGGTCGGCCGCGCCGCTCCACCGGTCGAGCAGGAGCCCCCGGTCGTCCTCGTCGAGCATCGGCAGGCGGTGGAGCGGGGTGTCCGGCTCGCGGGCCCCCGCCTCCAGCAGACGGACGTAGTGGCGGGCGAGCTGCTCGGCGACGCCGTCGTCGAAGACACCGGCGCGGTACCGGAAGCATGCCCGCCCCTCGGAGGCGTCCCCGTCGAGGTGGACGGTCAGTTCGAGGTCGCAGTCGACGGCGGCCTCCGGGCTCTCCTCCCACTGCCAGGCGGCGGTGCCCACCGGCCGGGGCAGCGGGGGACGCAGGGCGAACACCGTGCCGAACAGGCCGGGGGCGGCGGCCGACAGCGGGCGGCCGAGCAGCTCGGCGAGGACGGGCAGCGGCACGGCGGGGCGTCGCGCCGAGCGGTCCAGCGCGTCGGCCGCGGCCGGCGCGGCCGTGCCCAGGGTGCTCGCCCGGGTGAACTCCGCGGCGAGCGGGACGAGATCGGCGGTCGCGCCGCGCCGCGCCGCGGCGTCGGGGCGGTCGAGCTCCACGCCGAGCAGGAAACGCCCCTGACGGGAGTAACGGTGCAGGAGCGCCTGGTAGGCGGCGACCAGCACCGCCTCCCTGGTCAGCCGCCGCTCCCGGCAGAGCCGGTCGACCGCCGCGAGCGCGTCCTGCGGGAGCGCGAAGGAGAACCGGGAGAAGCGGGAGGCCGCCGGAGCGTGCGCGCGGCGGGGCAGCAGCACGTCGAGTGGGACGTCGGCCAGCTCGGTGCGCACCTCGCTCAGCATCTCGGAGGGCAGGCGCACCTCTTCGGCGCCGTCCGGGGCGGGCTCGTACTCCCCCGGGGAGCCGTCGTCGAAGAGGGCGGCCAGGCGTTCGAGGAGCAGACCGGCCGTCCGGTGGTCCACCAGGGTCCGGTCGAGCACGAGGGCGAGCCGCACGGCGTCGCCGGTGCCGACGACGAGAGCACGCGGGGCGGGTGCCGCGTCCTCCTCGAAGGCGGCGAGCACCGCGTCCGAACCCGGCCGGTCGGCCGTGACGGACTCCACGGTGAATCCCGGGCCCAGCAGGTCGGGGTAGGTCACCGCCAGTGCCGCCAGCGCGCGCTCGAGACGGCCCCGGTCGGTTCCCCCGGGCAGTTCGGCGCGCAGGCGGAGACGACGGACGGGAGAGGTGGCGGGAAAGGCCTGGAAACGCTCGCGGGCCGGATGCTGCCGCGAGGCGGTGGTCACGGTCATGCTGCTCCTGTCGGTGTTCGCTCAGCGCCGTGGCGGCGTGGGGGTGAAACGGACGGGGAGGTCCTTCACACCGTTGATGAAGGTGGACCGCAGGTGGCGGGCCTCGCCGGCCTGCTCGATGTCGGGGGTGCGTTCCAGGACGGTCTCCAGGAGCACGCGCAGCTCCAGCCGGGCCAGGTGGGCACCCAGGCAGAAGTGGGGGCCGCCGCCCCCGAAGCCCACGTGCGGGTTGACGGAGCGTCCCACGTCGAAGGTGAAGGGGTCGGCGAACACGTCCTCGTCGCGGTTGGCGGAGGCGTAGAACAGCACGACCTTGTCGCCCTCGGCGATCGGGGTCCCGCCGATCTCGGTGTCGCGGGTGGCGGTCCGGCGGAACAGGTTGACCGGTGTCACCCACCGCAGCAGCTCCTCCACGGCGCTGCCGCACAGGCCCGGGTCCGCCCGCAGCCGGCGCCACTGGTCCGGGTGCTCGAACAGCGCCAGCATCCCGCCGGACGCGGCGTTGCGGGGCGTCTCGTTCCCCGCGATGAAGAGCATCATGACGAACAGGACGAACTCATCCTCGGTGAGCGCGGTGCCGGACGCGTCGGGCCGCAGCAGCATCGTCGTGATGTCGTCGCGGGGGTCGCGCCGCCGTAGCGCGGCCAGCTCGGCCGCGTAGGAGTAGATCTCCGCCGCGGCCAGCCGCCCCTCCTCGGGCGAGACGGCGAAGTCGGGGTCGTCCACCCCCACCATGTGGTCGGACAGGTGGAAGAGCCGGTCCCGGTCCTCCTCGGGGACGCCCAGCAGCTCGCATATCACGAACATGGGCAGGGGCTCGGCGATGTCGTAGACGAAGTCGGCCTCGCCCGCCGCCGTCACACCGTCGAACAGCCCGTCGCAGATCTCCCGGACGCGGGGCTCCAGACGGCTGATCATCCGCGGGGTGAACACCCGGTTGACCACCGAGCGCAGCCGCGTGTGGTCCGGCGGGTCCTGGTTCAGCATCATCAGGCGCTGGACCGCGACGTCCCCGTCCGACATCTCCTCGAACAGCGACAGGCGCCGGTAGGACGAGAACACCGACGGGTTGCGGGAGACGGCCGTCACGTCGGCGTGCCGGGTCACCGCCCAGAAGCCCGGCCACCCGCGCTCGGCGTCACCCTCGTGCCAGAAGACCGGGGCGTTGGCCCGCAGCCATGTCAGCTGGTCGTGCGGGACCTCCCCGCGCGCGTAGGCATCGGGATCCACGAGGTTGATCGAAGGCGTGTTCGTGCGTGCGGTGGGCGTGGTCATGCCACTCCTCGGGAACTGGGCGTGGGAGGCGGCGCCGGATGCCGACAGAGGCCCAGCCTAACTTTCCGATAAATCCCGTCAATTACCCCGAAGGCTTCCCGGGGGTTTTCCCAAGCGATTCTCCAGGGAAATTCGAGTTGTTCTTGAGTCGCCCGAACAGACAATGTCCGATATGAGCTCCCCCTATCTGTCGCCCGCCATGCATGAATATCTCCTGGCGCACTGCACGCTGCCGGACAGGCTGCTGCGCGATCTGGTCGCGGAGACGCGCGAGGCCACCGGAATACGCTCCGAAATGCTCATCGCCCCCGACCAGGGAATGTTCCTGAGCGTGCTGACGACCCTGCTGCGTCCCTCGCTCGTCGTCGAGGTGGGGACCTTCACCGGCTACTCGTCCATCTGCTTCGCCAGGGCGATGCCCGCCGGCGGTCGCCTGATCGCCTTCGACGTCAGCGAGGAGTGGACCACCATCGCCCGCAAGTACTGGGAGCGCGCGGGGGTGGCCGACCGGATCGAACTGCGCCTGGGGCCGGCCGCCACCACCCTCAAGGAACTGCCCCCGGACCCGGTGATCGACCTGGCCTTCATCGACGCCGACAAGCAGGGCTACCCCGTCTACTTCGAGGAACTGGTCCCGCGGGTGCGTCCGGGCGGGGCGATCCTGATCGACAACGTCCTGTGGGACGGCAAGGTCGCCGACCCGGGCGACGACGGTGAGGAGACCTGGGCGATCCGCGAGTTCAACGACGCCGTGGCCGCCGACCCGAGAGTCAGCTCGATCATGATGGCGGTCGGTGACGGGTTCACCCTCTGCGTCAAGCACTGAACCGCGGGCCGGCCGGACCGGCGCGGGACCGCCGGACCGGTGCGATCCCAGCGGCCCGTGGACCCGGTGGCCGTCACCCCGCCGGGGACGGCGAGGACGGCGCGGACGCCGTCTAAAAATCCTTGAGCGGGGCTCTAGCGGGGGCCGCCAGGATGGGCCGCGCGGGCGGTTCCGCCGCCCGCGACCCGTCGTGCACTTCCCGGTGAGGAGGAAGATCGTGAGCGGTGAGGACGAGCGCGTCTACCACGTCGTCGTCAACCACGAGGAGCAGTACTCCATCTGGCAGACCGACCTCGAGATGCCGCAGGGGTGGACCGCGACCGGATTCTCCGGCCCCAAGGACGCCTGCCTGGCGCACATCGCCGAAGTCTGGACCGACATGCGCCCGCTGAGCCTGAGGCGGGCCCTCGCCGCGTCGTCCGAGCGGTGAGCGGAGCCGAAAGGGGCGGTCCCGCCATGGAGGACACCGTCAAGGACGGCGGGCGAAGGCCCGGCGTGTTCCGCAACAGGGACTTCCGGCTGCTCTGGACCGGTGAGTCGATCAGCCTGTTCGGCAGCGAGATCACAGTCATCGCGCTGCCCTCGCTCGCGGTGCTGGTCTTCGGCCAGGACGCCGTCACCGTCGGTGTCCTCGTCGCGCTCCAGTGGCTGCCGTGGGTCCTGCTGGGCCCGCTGGTCGGCGTGCTCAACGACCGCATGCGCCGGCGCCGCCTCATGGTGTTCGCCGACGTCGGCCGGGCCGTCGCGCTGGGCTCGCTGCCGTTGCTGGCGCTCTTCGACGCGCTGACGCTCGCCCACCTCTTCGTCGCCGCCACCGTCAAGGGCGTGCTGGACGTGATCTTCCAGATCGCCTACCAGTCGCACCTTCCGGCGCTGCTGGCGCGCGAGGACCTCATGGACGCCAACGCCAAGACCCAGATGAGCCGCTCGCTCGCCATGGTCTTCGGCCGGACCGTCGGCGGCGTCCTGGTCGGCGCGGTCGGCGCGGCCAGGGCGATCACCATCGACGCCGTCACCTACCTGCTGTCCGCCGTCGCGATCCTCGCGGTACGCAAGCCGGAACCCGTCCCGGAACCCGAGGGAAGGGGCGTCCGCGCGGCGCTCGCCGACCTCCGGCAGGGCCTGTCGATCATGTTCGGCAACCGGCTGCTGCGCAGCCTCACGATGATGGGCTCCTTCGGCAACCTCGCCGTGTCGATGTCGCTGTCGATGCTCATCGTCTACGCCTACGACGACCTGGGCTTCTCGCCCAGCCAGCTCGGCATCGCGCTCGGCGTCGGCGGAGTCGCCTTCGTCGTGGGGGCCACCGTCTCCCGCGCGATCAACCAGCGGGTCGGCATGGGGAAGACGCTCATCTTCACCCACCTGGTCCTGGGCTGCGCGTTCCTGCTGCTGCTGACGGCCGAGCCCGGTCCCGCCGGCTTCGCCGTGGTCATCGCCTCGCAGTTCCTGTCGTCGCTGACCACGCCGGTGGCCAACGTCGGGATCATGACGATGGTGCAGAAGGCCACCCCCGTCCACCTGATGGGACGCGCCGGCGGGATCGCGCTGGCCCTGGTGTGGGGATCGAACGCGCTGGGCCCGCTGCTCGGCGGGATCATCGCCTCGGCGGTCGCCATCGAGTTCAGCTTTGTGCTCGCCGCGGTCTTCGCCTGGTTCGCCATCTTCTGGGTCCTCGTCGGCTCGGTCCACCACATCCGCGACGAGGTGCCCGCCGAACTCCAGGCGACCTGACGGCACGCCCCCTCCCGACCCGCGCCCGCGGCGCGGCACGCCCACGACATTGGAGCGCCGGTGAGCGACTCGAACCTGGCGGAGAAGCGACGCAGGCTGGCCGCGCTGCTCGGCTCCCGCGGCCACACGGGGAGGTCCGGGCCGGTCTCCTCCCCGCAGCGGCGGCTGTGGGCGATCGACCGGCTGGTGCCCGGCAGTGGCGCGCACAACATCCCCATCGTGTTCCGTTCCCGCACGGAACCGGACCGCGAGGCGCTCGCCTCGGCGCTGGCGGAGACGGTCCGCCGGCACGAGGCGCTGCGCACCGTCTTCGCCGCCGCGGCCGGGTCGCCGGTCCAGCGGGTGCTGCCGCCGTACCGGCCCGAGATCGAGCAGGCCGACGTCACCGCCGCGGCCGAACCGCCGGTCGAGGCGGAGCTGCTGGTCCGCGACTGGGGACAGCGGCCGGTCGACCTCGCCCGGGGGCCGGTGCTGCGGGCGCTGACCGTCCGGGTGGCCGCCGACGACCACCTGATCGTCGTCATGATCCACCACATCGCGTTCGACGGGTTCTCGGTGGTGCCGTTCTTCACCGAGCTCGACGCGCTCTACCGCGGGTTCCGGGACGGAACCCCCGTCCGGCTCCCCGACCCGCCCGCGCAGTACGTCGACTACGCGGCCTGGCAGCGCGGCCGGCTCCCGGCGGAGCGGCTGGCGGAGCTCACCCGCTTCTGGACCGAACGGCTCGACGGCATCCCGGACCTGCTCCGGCTGCCCGCCGACCGCCCCCGGCGCGCCGACCACCGGATCGTCGGAGGCTCGGAGCAGTTCGACCTGCCCGCGCGGGCCGTCGCCCGGCTGGACGCCTTCTCCGCTGAGGCGGGCGCCACCCCGTTCGTCGTGACGCTCACCTGCCTGGCCGCGCTGCTCAGCCTGTACAGCGGCCAGGACGACATCGTCATCGGGGTGCCGGTGGCCGGGCAGAGCAGGCCGGAGTTCGAGAAGGTGGTGGGGTTCTTCGTCAACACCCTCGCCGTCCGCGTCGACCTGTCCGGCCGCCCGTCGCTGCGGGAGGCGGTGCGGCGCGCACGCCAGGCGGTGATCGACTCCTTCGCCCACCAGGACATGCCGTTCGAGCGCCTCGTGGCCGAACTGGGCCCCCGCCGCGACCCCTCGGTCACACCGGTCTTCCAGGTCTGGCTCAACTACCAGTTCAGCTCCGACGAGCGGCTGCGGCTCCCCGGGCTCGACGCCGAGCTGGTCTTCTTCGACAGCGGCATCGTCCGCTTCGACCTGGAGGCCAACTTCTACGTCCAGAACGGTCAGGTGGGCGGCAACCTGGTCTACGACGCCGAACTGTTCTCCCGGCCCGCCGTGGCCCGGATGGCCCGCCTGTTCCGCCGGCTGGTCGAGGTCGCGACGGAGTCTCCGGACGTGCCGCTCGTCGAGCTCGCCGTGGCCGACGGCGACGACCTCTCGGTGGTCCCCGCGGCGGGGGACGCGGGTTGCGGCGCGGGGGAGAGGGCGGCGGGCTCCGGCGCGGGGGAGGGGATGACGGGCTCCGGCCCGGCGGGTGCGGCGGGTTGCGGTCCGGGCGACGGCACGGCCGGCCGCTCGGACTCCGGCGCGGGCTCGACCGCGGAGGCGGTCACCGGGCTCGTCGGGCGGTGGGCGGCCGAGACGCCCGGCGCAGTGGCCGTGGAGTC
Source organism: Streptosporangium becharense (assembly GCF_014204985.1). NCBI lineage: Bacteria > Bacillati > Actinomycetota > Actinomycetes > Streptosporangiales > Streptosporangiaceae > Streptosporangium > Streptosporangium becharense. The sequence continues at coordinate 7,084,947 of NZ_JACHMP010000001.1, forward strand.
GGCCGGACGGACCCTCGGGTACGCGGAGCTGTGGGCACGGGCGCGGGTGGCGGCCGGGCACCTGGCGGGTGCGGGCCTGCCCGCGGGGACGCCGGTCGCCGTGACCGCGTCCGACGCCCGGGACCGGGTGACGGCGATCGTCGCCGTACTGCTGGCCGGATGCGTTCCGGTGACGGACGGACCGGCGGCGGCGCTCGTCGCCGAGGACGGCGACCCGCACGGCTGGCGCGCCGTCCCGCGGCCCGGCACGCCACCCGTGGGACCGGTCTCCGGGTTCCCCGTACAGGGGGCCGCCGGCACGTCCGCGCAGGCGTCCGCCACGGCGGCCTCCCCGGCGGCCTCCGTGACGGCGGCGTCCCCGGCGGCCTTCATGATGGTGGCGCGGGTCGCCGCCCGGTGCCGTGACCTGCCGGTGACGCCGGGAGAGCACGTCATCGTGGCCGCCGACCCCGCGACGGTCGAGCCGGACGAGCTGCTGTGGCCCGTCGTCAGCGGTGCGCGCCTGGTGCTGCCCGGACCGGCCGGGCACGTGCCCGGCGAACCGGCCACGGGCATGACACCGCCCGCGACCACCGGGGACGGGCTTTCGGCGTGGCTCACGGTGCTCCTCGCCGGGCTCCTCGCCGGACGCGAGCCCGTGACACTGAGGCTGACACCCGCGCTCCTGGGAGCACTGCTCGCCGAGACCGAGACCGAGACCGAGACCGAGACCGAGACCGGGACCTGGACCGAGACCGGAACCAAGACCGGGACCGACGAGACCGGGACCAGAGGCGGGGACACCGGCGGACCGCGCGCGCACCGCAGGATCGTGTGCGTGGGGGAGCCGCTCGGCGCCACCGCCGAGGCCCGGTGCCTGCGTGCCTTCCCGGAGGCCGAGCTGTGGACGGTGTACCGGCACCCGGAGGTGGGGGACGTCGCCCTGCGCCGCTGCCGGGGGGACGTCGTCGCCGGGGTGCTCCTGGCCGGGCCGGTGGCCGGGGATGTCGCCGTCCGGGTCACCGGGCCGACCGGCCTGCCCGTGCCCAGGGGCGTGCACGGGAACATCCAGGTCGCCAGGCCCGTCCCCGGAAACGGCCCCCGAAACGGCATCGGGGACGGCCCCGGGGGGCCCGGAGCCGGCACCGGTGCGTTCCGGGAGACCGGGGACCGCGGGAGGCTCCGCGAGGACGGTGCCCTGGAGATCGTCCGGGAACCGTACGCCGCGATCGAGGCGGTGCTGGCCGCCCACGCCGACGTCGACCGGGCGCTGGTCCTGCGCCGGCGGGGTGACCTGGTCGCCTACCTCGTGCCGCGGCGCGGGGTGCCGTGCTCACCGGAGTCGGCGGAGAGCGTCCGGCTGCACTGCCACCGGGTGCTGCGGGCCGTACCGGTCCCCGCGGCGTTCGTCTGCCTGCCCGCCTTCCCGCTCGACGCCGGAGGCCGGGTGGCGACCGACCGCCTGCCGGCGCCCGGCGGCGGGACGGTCGCGGACCGGCCGCTCCGCGACGGCGCCGAGCGGGCGGCCGGTGAGATCTGGGAGTCGGTCCTCGGGGTCGGCCCCGTCGGCCCGCATGACGACTTCTTCCTGCGCGGCGGGCACTCGCTGGCCGCGGTCGAGGCCATGCAGCGCCTGGGCACGGCGCTGGGCCGCGAACTGCCCGCCGGTCTGCTGCTGCGTCACCGGACCGTCGCCGACCTGGTCGCGGCCCTGGAGAACGGCGGCGCGGACCTGCCGGCCGCCACCCGGGCGCTCGTGCGCCTGCACCCCGGCTCGGCCTCGCCCGCCGTGGTCCTGGTGCACACCGAGGAGGGGGAGGCGGCCCGCTACGGGCCCCTGGGCGCCGCGCTCGGCGGACGCGCCGTCTACGCCTTCGACCACCACGGCCACGGGCTCGGCGTGGCCGGGCGGGCGGCGGCCTACCTCGACGAGCTGCTGCCGGGTCTCGGCGGCGGGCCCTTCGTGCTGGGCGGCGGGTCGACCGGCGGGCTGGTCGCGTTCGAGATGGCCCGCCAGGCCGTGGCGAGGGGATGCCCGCCCGTGCCGGTCGTGCTCCTCGGCTCCGCCCCTCCCGGCTTCCCCGCCGCCGTCCCCGGCCCTTCCGAAGCCGCTCCGGAGGCCGCTCCGGGGGCGGGCCCGGGTCCGGACGGGGACGCCCGGCGGTCCGCCGTCCGCCGGAGCCTGCTCGCCGCCGCGGAGTCCTACCTGCCCGAGACGCCGTACGGGGGTGAGGTGCGCCTTGTGACGGCGGCGGACGCGCCGGAGCCGGCCCGCGCGGAGGAGGAATGGCGCCGCCACGCGCCGAACCTGGTGGTCCACCGCGTCCCGGCCGGCCCGCACGGGCTGCTGGGTCACCCCGGGGTGGTGCGGGTGGCGGAGGTGTTCGAGGCCCTGGCCGGGGGGGCGGGCATGATCTGACGGGGCCGGTAGGCGCCGCGGCGACGGCGCCACTCCCTCGGGTAGCCCAGCGAGACCTCCTCGAACCGCACCCCGTCCAGGGTGTACGAGCCCGGCAGGTGCAGGTGGCCGTAGACCACGGCCTCCGCCCGGTGGCGCAGGTGCCAGTCGGCCGTGCGGGCCGTCCCGCACCACAGTGAGAACTCCGGCACGCGGGGCAGCCGCACCAGCGACGGGTGCAGCGGGTAGTGGTTGGCGAACACGACGGGCAGGTCGGCCGGCAGGGCGGCGAGCCTGCGCTCGGTCAGGGCCAGCCGGTCGGCGCACCACGCGGCCCGGTCGGGGTAGGGGTCGGGGTGGAGCAGGAACTCGTCCGAGCACACCACGCCCGCCTCGTACGCCCTCTCCAACGCCTGCGCGGCCGTCGTCCCCGGCGGCCGGAGGCTGTAGTCGTACAGCAGGAAGAGCGGCGCCAGCACGAACCGGCGCTCCTCGCACTCCAGCACCGGGTAGGGGTCCTCGGGGGTGAGCACCCCGAGCCCGCGGCACATCTCCACCAGATACTCGTACCGTTCCCGGCCGCGCAGCTGGAGCGGGTCGTGCGGCACCGTCCACAGCTCGTGGTTGCCGGGGGTCCAGACGACCCGGGCGAACCGCCGCACCAGGACGCTCAGCGCCGCGGCGAGGTCCGCGGCGGTCTCCGCCACGTCGCCGGCGACGACGAGCCAGTCGTCGGGCGAGGCGGGCAGCTCGCGGACGACCCGGAGGTTCGCCGCGTGCGAGACATGCAGATCGCTGACGGCGAGCAGTTTCACGGCGACCCCTCCGCAAAAAGATTGAACGGCGTTATCATAAACAACGTGAATAATTCCGTAATCCCTCCTCCGCGTCCCAGGCGCATTTCCTCGACCGATTCTCGATGGTTTCTCAAGCCGCCCTCAAGTGAAAGTCGAGTCCGGCTTTTCTGCTTTCCCTACTCCGGGTGCGGGGCGTCCATGTTCCGGGGCTGGCCCGCCCGGCTGGGCGAGGCCGGCGAGGTGGAGGTCGTCCCGCTCCAGCTCCCGGGGCGGGAGAACCGCACCCGGGAAGGGCATTTCGGCACCTACGAGAAACTGGCCGACGCGGCGGTCGACGGCATCGCGCCGTATCTCGACCGCCCGTACGCGGTGTTCGGCCACTGCGGCGGGGCACTGCCGGCGTTCGAGACCGTGCTGCGCGTCCAGGAGCGGGGGCTGCGCCTTCCGGAGCGGGTCTTCGTCTCCTCCCAGGTCGCCCCGCAGGACGGCCCGTACGGCCGGTTCCTGCGGTTGAGCCCGGCGGAGCTGGAGCGGGAGCTGCGCGGGCTGCTGGCCGCCCTCGGCTCGCCCGCCCCCCGCAGCGAGATGGTCGAGCTCTTCCTGGACGTGCTGATCGCCGACGTCGAGGCGAACAAGCGCTACCACCGCGAGGCCGTGCCGCTCGGCTGCCCCGTCACGGTGATCGGCTGGTCCGACGACGTCGAGGTCCCCCACCACCTGATGACCGGCTGGGACGCCTGGGCACCCTGCGAGAAGACGGTGCTCGCGGGCAGCCACTACACCTTCCTGGACGCCCCCGGCGAGCTGACGGAGACCCTCGCCCGTTTCCTGTCGCCGGTGAACCCCCGCTCGTGATCTTCCAGTCGCGGCCCCGGCCCCCTCGCCGTGACCGCCGGTCCCGGCCCCCTTGCTGTGACCGCCGGCGCCGGAACGCGGCCGGCCCCGGTACCCGCCGCCGGTCGGCGGCGACGGGTACCGGGGCCGGAGTGCGGATGCGCGCCTACCGGGACGCCGAGCCCAGCGCGGCCAGGCGGGCCCGGCCGATCTCGGGCCAGAGCCGCTCCGCCGGTCCCAGCCGCACCGCCTCGACCGAGGCCGTCCGGTAGGCCGAGGCCGCCCGGGAGCCGGACAGCATGCCGCGTGCCCCGTGCAACTGGAGGTTCAGCCGGGTCGCGCGCAGCGCGTGGTCGGCCGCCGCGGCGAGGACCTGCGCCGCCGCCACCGTCGTGTCCTCCTCCCGGTCGTGCAGCCACGCGGCCTCGTGCAGCAGGAGCAGCCAGCCGTCGCCCTCGGCCATCAGCGCGGCGAGCCGGTGGCTGACGGTCTGGAACTCCACCAGCGGACGGCCGAACTGCAGCCGCCGGTTCACGTGCTCCTTGGCGACGCGCAACGCCCCGGTGGCCAGGCCGAGCAGCAGCGCCGCCTGCCGCACCCGCGCCGCGTCCAGTGCCCGGCCCAGCACGGCGGGGTTCAGGTCCAGTTCGTGGGCACGTGCCCCGGAGAAGTGCAGCCGGACGGCGGGCGTGCCCAGCACCTCGGCGGGTTCGGTCCCGCAGGTCGCCTCCCTGACCGGCAGGACGAACCAGCGGTGGGCGCCGCCCTCGACCGCGGCCCGCGCGACCACGACGTCCCACGGGCACGCCTCGACCGCCTCGCCGACCCCCCACAGCCGGCCCTCGCCGTCGCAGCGCAGCGTGACGGGCGCGTGCAGGCCGAGCGTCGTGGCCAGCGCCTTGCCGTCCACGGCCGCCGCCAGCGCGTCCTCCACCTCCCGGGGGGCCTCTTCTTGGAGCAGGTCCAGGCACAGGGCGGTCTCCCGGTAGCCGGGCAGCGTCTCCATCGCCGTGCCCAGCTCCGTTCCCACGATCACGTCGGCGCCCAGCCCGAGCCCCAGGCCGCCCCACCGGGGCGACAGGCTCACCGCCGGCACGCCGATCCCGGCCAGTTCCGCCCGCGGGTCGCCGGTCCGGGTCAGGGCCAGCTCCACGGCGCCGGCCAGCCGCTCCTGTACGGGGTTGAGTTTCAGGTCCATGGTCATCGGCTCCTTTCCCGGTCGTCGGGGACGTCGCCGAGCAGGCGGGCGCCGGCGACGACCTCCAGCAGGACCTCCGACGCTCCGCCGGAGATGGTGAGCCCGGCCGCCTCCCGGTAGGCGGCCTCCAGCGCCCGGTCGGCGTCGGCGGGGAACGTGGTGACCATCGGCAGGCCGAGGGTCTCCAGGGCCCACCACGCCACCCGCTGCGCCGACTCGCTGCAGTGCCACTTCGACAGTGACGCCTGGATGATGTCCGGCTCGTCGTCCTGCAGGCGTTGCATCACCCGGGAGGCCAGCAGCCGGCTCGCGTCGAGCCTGGCCCACCGGCGGGCCAGGCCCGCGGCCTCGGCGTCCCCCGCCGCCCCGTCGCAGGCGAGCGACTCGGCCGACAGTCGCATCCAGTTCAGGCCGCGGGCGTAGTAGTCGAGCCCGCTTCGCTCGGCGGAGAACAGGCGTGTGATCAGTGACCAGCCCGCGCCGGGGTCGCCGAAGACCGCGTCGTCCGTGACCCGCACCCCGTCGAGGCGCACGTCGTGGAACTGCTCGTCGGCCATGCTGGGGATGGGCTTGACGGTGATCCCCGGGGTGGACATCGGCAGCAGGAACAGCGTGATGCCCTCGTACCTGCTCGCGGCGTCGTCGATCCGGGCGGCGCAGAGCGCCAGGTCGGCGTACGCCGTCTTGAGGTTGTACTTCTTGTGCCCGTCGATGACCCATTCCGATCCCTCGCGCCGGGCCCGGGTGGTTATCCCGGCGAGATCGGAACCGTTGTCCGGCTCGGTGAAAAGAATGCATGCGGAAAGCTCTCCCGAGGCGAGCCTGGGGAGAATTGTCTTCTTCTGCTCGTGGGTTCCCGACTGGAGGATGAGGGAACCGATTATCTGGACGGATATGTAGTAAAGGCTGCTCGGTATCCTGTATCTCACGAGCTCCTCGAGAAGCGCTATAGTCTCGGTAAAGTCACCGCCCCTCCCGCCGTACTCCGCAGGCCATGCCGGGGCCAGTGCACCCGCCGCCCCCAGCACCCGGAACACCTCTCTGACGTCGCCGTCCATGCCGTCCTCGCGTGCGGCGACGCGGGCCAGCAGATCCCTGACGGATCGTTTCCCGAACAGTTCCGCGAGCTCCGAGCGGAATCTTCCGGTGCGCTCGGGAATCGTGAAGTCCATGACGACCACCCTTGTTCGCCCTGTGGGCCCGTATTACAGTGTGCTGACGTGTAAACGGTTTCAAAGTCGAATATAGAGGACGCGCGCGATGGTTCAAGAGAGCGAACTCGTAAGGCGACTGCGCAATCTTCCCCCGGATCGGAGGGCCGAGTTCCTCCGCAATCTCGAAAATGTCTCGAGAGGCGCCAGGGTCTCCCCGCTCTCCTTCCGGCAGGAGCAGCTCTGGGTGCTCGACAAGATCTCGCGGGCGAGCGCGGGGTACGCCCTGGTCTTCGCCTTCCGGCTGGAGGGCGAGCTGAGCGTCGAGGCCCTGGAAGGAGCCCTCGACGACGTCCTGGAGCGCCACACGGTGCTGCGGTCGGTGATGCCGCACGAGCACGCGGACGGGGCCCAGGTGCTGCGTCCCGCACGCCCGGCGCGGCCGACGGTGGAGAAGACCGCCGCCGAGGAGCTGGACGCCCGCTGCGCCGCCGTGGTGCGGGAGGAACTGGAGCGGGGCTTCGACCTCGACAACGGGCCGCTGGTCCGCCACCGCCTGCTGGCCGTGGACGACCGCACCCACGTGCTGCTGTGGGTCACCCACCACCTCGTCTTCGACCGCAGATCGGCCGGCGTGGTGCTGCGCGACCTGATGGCCGCCTACGAGGCCAGGCTCGGCGGCGGCCGGGCGGCCGGGGCCGCGGCCCCGCACTTCGGCGAGTACGCCTCCTGGCAGCGCGACTGGGTGCGCGGGCCGGAGGCCGCCGCGGCGGCGGCCTGGTGGAAGGAGACCCTGGCCGGCTGGGAGAGCACCGAGATCCCCGCCGACCTGCCCCGCGGGCGGCTGCTCGACTTGACGGCCGAGACGGTCTCCGCCCCGCTCGACGCCCCGGTGCGCGAGGCCGCCGCGGCGCTGGCCGACCGGCTGGGCGTGGCGGCGGGCGACGTGTTCCTCGCGGCGTTCCTGTCGGTCCTCGGGCGGGTCACCGCCCGCCGCGACCTGGTCGTCGGGCTCCCGGTCAACGTGCCCGGCCCGTTCGACCCGGCCGCCCTCGTCGGCGACTGCGGCAACCTGCAGCCCGTCCGCGTCGAGGTGGAGGGGGCGCCCGGCCTCGCGGAGATCGCGCGGCGGGTGCACCGGGCCAGGACCGAGGGCGAGCGGCACGCGGCGCTGCCGTTCAAGCTGATCCTGGAGGCCGTGGGCGTCGAGCCCGACCCGGGGCGGCTGCCCCTGGTGCAGGTCGGGTTCGAACTGCGCGACGACGCGGCGCCCCGGGCGGAGGCCGGTCCGCTGCGCGCGGTCGCCGAGCAGGTCGAGACCGGCGGCGCGACCCTGGAGCTCGACCTCGTCGTGCAGCCGGACCTGGTGCGGGTGCGCTACGTCACCGCCCTCTACCGGCGCGGGACCGCCGAGCTGCTGCTGGAGCGCTACCTGCGGGTCCTGGCGGCCGGCTGCGCCGGCCCGGACGTCCCGCACGAGAGGCTGCCGCTGGCCGGGGCGGACGAGCGGCGGGTGATCTTGGAGGAGTGGAACGTCCCCGTCGGGCGGCGCGAGCCCGAGCTGATCCACAAGATCTTCGAGGAGCGCGCGCGGGAACGTCCCGGCGCGGTCGCGGTCGCCGGGCGGGACACCGAGATCACCTACGCCGAGCTGGACCGCCGGGCCAACGGCGTCGCCGCGCGGCTGCGCGAGCTGGGCGTCGGCCCCGAGGACTTCGTCGCGGTCGCCCCCCCGCGCGGCCCGCGGCTCGCCGAGGCCGTCCTGGGCGTGCTCAAGGCGGGCGCCGCGTACGTCCCCGTCGACCTGGGCAACCCGGCCGGGCGGATCGCGGCCATCCTGGACGACTCGGCCGCCAGGATCGTCATCGGCGACCGTGAGACGCTGGCGGGCCTGCCCGAAGGGCGGTGGCAGGGGCTGGACCTGGACGAGGCCGGCGAGCGCGACGAGGCCCCGCCCATCGAGGTCCCCCCGTCCGCGCTCGCCTACGCGATCTTCACCTCCGGTTCGACGGGCCGGCCCAAGGGGGTGCTGGTCGAGCACCGCAACGTCGTCAACTTCATCCGCACCGTCCAGGAGATGTTCTCCCTCACGCCGGACGACCGGGTCGTGCAGTTCGCCTCGCCCGGGTTCGACGTCTCCACGTTCGAGCTGTTCTCCGCGCTCCTCACCGGCGCCCGGCTCTACGCCGTCGACGACGAGGAGCGGCGCTCGATCGACCGGATCGACGCGGTCCTCGCCGAGCAGCGGATCACCGTCATCGACCTCCCGCCCGCGATCATGGAGCTGCTCGACCCCGCCCGCTACCCCGACCTGAGGATCGCCTTCGTCGGCGGTGAGGCGTTCACCGGGGAACTGACCACCCGCTGGGCGGCCGGGCGGCGCTTCTACAACGGCTACGGGCCGACCGAGACCACCGTCACCGTCGTGGCCAAGCTGTGCGAGGGCGTGTGGCGCGGCTCCCCGCCCATCGGCCGGGCCATGACCAACCACCGCGCCTACACCCTCGACGGGGAGATGGGCCTGCAACCGGCCGGCGCGGTGGGGGAGCTGGCCGTCGCCGGAGCCGGACTCGGCCGCGGCTACCTGGGACGGCCCGACCTCACCGCCGAGCGGTTCCGCCCGGACCCGTACGGCGAGCCCGGCTCGCGCGTCTACCTCACCGGCGACCTCGCGGCCTGGAACGCGGACGGCGACCTGGTCTTCCACGGCCGGGCCGACCGGCAGGTGAAGATCCGCGGGGTGCGGATCGAGCTGGGCGAGGTGGAGAGCGCGCTGCTCACGCTGCCCGAGGTCGGCAGGGCGGTGGCCGAGGCGGTCCCCGACCCCCGGGGCGGTTCCCTGCTGGTGGCCTACCTCGTCCCGGCGGAGGGAGCCACGCTGCAGCTCGACACGGTCCGAGGAGCGCTCACCGAGCGCCTGCCGCCCCCGATGGTGCCCAGCTTCCTCATCCCGCTCGACGAGGTGCCGCTCACGCTCAGCGGGAAGGTCAACCGCAAGGCGCTGCCCCCCGTCCGCTTCGCCGACCCCGTGGAGCAGGCCGAGGCCGAGGCCGAGGAGCGGACCGAGACCGAGCGCAGGGTGGCCGACGAGGTGTTCCTGCCCCTGCTGAGGGTGCCGCGGGTGAGCAAGCACGACAACTTCTTCGCCCTGGGCGGGACCAGCCTCCAGGCGATCCGCATCGCCCCCCGGGTCAAGGCCGTCTTCGACGTCGACCTGCCCATCGCGGACTTCTTCCAGAACCCCACCGTGACCGGGATGGCCCAGGTCGTCGAGGGCCTGGTGGCGCGCAGGGACGAGGCGCGGCGGACCATGCTGGCCGCCCTGGAGTTCGTCGAGGGCCGCACCGACGAGGAGGTCGCCGACCTGCTGGGCACACCGGGCGGTGAGCGGTGAGCGCCCCCGCCCGGCGCGGCTTCACCGCCGAGTCGCCCTGGATCCGGCGGGCCGCCCGCGACGCCCCCGCGATCCGGCTGTTCTGCTTCCCGTACGCCGGAGCGGGCGCCTCGCTCTTCCACGGCTGGCCCGAGCTGATGGACGAGTCCGTCGAGGTCGTCGCCGTCCAGCTCCCCGGCCGGGAGGACCGCACCCGCGAACCGCTGCCCGCCTCGATGGAGGAGCTGGTGAGCGCGTGCGGGCTCAGCCTGTTGCCGTACGTGTCGGAGCCGTTCGCGCTCTACGGGCACTGCGCGGGAGCGCTGCTCGCCTACGAGGTGGCCTGCGAACTGCGCGACGTCTACGGCGTCGAACCTGCGGTGCTGCTGGTGGCCGCGCACGCCGCACCCTGCCTGGGGCCCGTCGCCGACCCGCTGCACGCGCTGCCGGAGGAGAGGTTCGCCGAGGAGCTCGGGCGGCTGGGCGGGATACCGGAGGCGGTCCTGGCCAATCCGGGGTTCATGCGGGCGCTGCTGCCGACGCTCCGCGCCGACTTCACCCTGTTCGAGAGCCACCGCAGCCCGGACCGCCCGCCGCTGTCGTGCCCGATCGCCGTCCTGCGCGGCGACCGGGACACGGTGGTCGGCGACGCCGGGTACGCGGCCTGGAACCGCCACACCACCGGCCGGTGCGAGCAGGTCGTGGTCCCCGGCGGTCACTACTTCGTCAACGAGTTCGACCGTGACGTGGCCGGCCGCGTCGCCGCCGCGCTCACCTTCCGGAACGTCCCCACACAGGAGGCAGGCGATGGGTCAGGGAATCGGGAGTAGACCGGCCGATCCGGCGGCCGTGGAGTCCGCCCTCAGGAGCCTCCCCGGGGTCGGGGACGCCGCGGTCGTCGTCCGGGGCACCTCCCGCACGCCCGAAGACGCACCTTCCGGCCCGGCGCCGGCGGCGTCGTCCGTGTCACCGGCCGTGTCGCTGTCCGCGTCACCGACGGCCCCCGAGGCGATCGTGCACGGCCCCCCGCTGGAACCGCCCGGCGACGCGCCCGCCACCCTCCAGGAGGCGCTCATCCGGGCCGCGACGCGGTGGCCCGGACGCGGCACCACCTACGTGCTGCCCGACGGCGGGCAGGATCGGCAGACCTACGCCGAACTCCTCCAGGAGGCCCTGCGGGTGCTGCGGGGCCTGCGGGAGCTCGGGGTGCGTCCCGGCGACGCGGCGCTGCTGCAGTGCGCCGACAGCCGGTCGTTCGTCACCGCGTTCTGGGCGTGCGTGCTGGGCGGTGTCCTGCCGACACCGGTCGGCCCGGCCCCCGGCTACGGCCGCGAGAACGCGGTCACCCGCAAGCTGCGCTCCGCCTGGCGGCTGCTCGACCACCCCGTCATCGTCACCGACGACGAACTGCGCGACCCCGTGGCCGGCCTCGGCCGCACATGGTCGGAACCGGCGCTCACCGTGGCGAGCGTCACGGAGCTCGGCGCGGGGGCGGCGGCCGAGCCCGTCCCGGTGGGCCCGGACGACCCGGTTCTCAACCTGCTCACCTCGGGCAGCACCGGCACCCCCAAGTGCGTCCGGCACGCCAGCCGGTCCATCGTCAACCGGACGTTCGCCACGATCGACGCCAACGGTTTCACCCCCGAGGAGGTCTCCCTCAACTGGATGCCCCTGGACCACGTCGGCGGCATCGTCATGTACAACGTGCGCGACGTCATCCTGGGGTGCGACCACGTCAACGCCCGCACCGACGCGTTCGTCCGCAGGCCGCTGTCGTGGCTCGACTGGGCCGACCGGTTCGGCGCGACCAACACCTGGGCGCCCAACTTCGCGTTCGCGCTGCTCAACGAGTGCGAGGACGAGATCGCCCGGGGCTCGTGGGACCTGTCGCGCCTGCGCAACATCTGCAACGCCGGCGAGGCCGTGGTCGCGCGCACCGCCCACCGGTTCGTGGAGCTGCTGCGACCGCACGGCCTGCCCGAGGACGCGATGGTCCCCTGCTGGGGCATGTCCGAGACGTCCTCCGGCGTCACCTACTCACGGCTGCGCCACGACGACCACACCGCCGGGACGATCTGCGTCGACCCCAGGTCGCTCGGCGGCGAGCTGCGCGAGGTGCCGCACGGCACCCCCCGCTCGGTCGTGCTCACCGAGGTCGGCGCACCCGTCGCCGGGGTGTCACTGCGCATCGTGGACGGTGCGGGCGCCGTCCTGCGGGAGGGCCAGGTCGGACGGCTCCACGTCAGGGGAGCGACGCTGCTGCGGGAGTACTACCGCAACCCCGAGGCCAACGCGGAGGCGTTCACCGCCGACGGCTGGTTCGACACCGGCGACCTCGGCCTGCTGCGCGGCGGCAGCCTCACCCTCACCGGCCGCGCCAAGGACATGATCATCGTCAACGGCGCCAACTTCCCCGCCCACGACCTGGAGTCGGTGGTGGGGCAGGTGCCCGGCGTCCGCGCGACCTTCGCCGCGGTCTGCGGCGTCTCCGACCCGCAGCTCGGCACCGACGCGGTCGTCGTCTTCTACGTCCCCTCCGGCGCGGACACGCCGCGCGACCGGACGGCCACCGCGATCCGCGCCGCCCTGGCCGCGGAGACCGGCCTGCAACCCCAGGCCGTGGTGGCACTGGAGGCGGAGGAGTTCCCCAAGACGGCCAGCGGCAAGATCCAGCGTTCCCAGCTCGTGGACGCCTACCGGGAGGGCCGCTACGACGGGCGGCTCGACGAGCACGGCGACGACGGGCCCGGCGCGGCGGACGCCTGGATGTTCGAACGCGTGTGGGTGCCCGACGAGGGCCGCCCCGCCGACCCGCCGCGCGAACCGGTGCTGGTCTACGGCGACCGGGCGGTCGCCGCGGCCGTGGGCCGCGTCACCGGGCACCCGGTCGCGTGGATCCGGCGGGGCACGGCCTTCCGCGACCTGTCGGCCGACCTGCCCGACGCCGCGGTAACCGCTGTCGGCGCCTCCGCCGCGGGCACCGTCCCGTCCGCCGAGTTCTCCGGCTCCGGCGCCGTCCCGGACGTCTCCGCCTGCGTCGAGATCCTCCCGCTGGACCCCGCCCAGCACGAACACGCCCTGGAGGTGGTCGTCGCCCGCGCCGGCGGCCTGCCCCGGTTCGCCGTCCACGCCTGGGAGGCGGAGCCGGACAGTGGCCCCGGGGCCCGCGACGCGGACGACGCCGCCGAAGGGCTGCTGCTCGCGCTGCGGGCACTGGCCGCCGCCCCGGAACCCGTGACCGTCGGGGTGATCACCTCCGGCGCCACCGGGGCACGCCCCGGCGAACCGGTGGAGCCCGGCCGCGCCGCGCTGACCGGGCTCGTCCGCACCGCCCACGCGGAGGGCTCGTTCGCCGGAATCCGGCTGGTGGACCTCCCCCCGGGCACGGTGCCCGCGGACGAGGCGGTCCGCGCGGCCCTCGCCCCGGCGTCCCCGGCGGGCGAGGTCACGGCGCTGCGGGACGGGCTGCCCCACGTGCCGCGGCTGCGGGCCGTCCCCGAGCGGGGCGGGCGGGCCGTCCCCGCCGAGGTGCTGCGTCCCGGCGGCACCGCGCTGCTGGTGGGCGGGCTCGGCGGCATCGGCGCCCAGGTCGCCGCCTACCTGCTCGCCGCGGTGCGGGCCAGGGTGCTCGTCGTGGGCCGCACCCCGCAGGAGAAGCTGGACGACGAGCGGGCCGCGACCCTGCGCAGGCTGCGCGCGCTCGGCGAGTGCTCCTACGCCGCGGCCGACGCCGCGGACGGGCCCGCGATGAGCCGGGCCGTCGCCGAGGCGGAACGGGCCTGGGGACGTCCGCTGGACACGGTCATGCACCTGGCGGGCGCCGACGTCCGGGAACAGTGGAAGGACCTCGGCGGCCACCTGGTCGTCAACGAGCGGCCCGAGTGGTTGCGGCACATGCTCCGCCCCAAGCTGGCCGGCGGCCGGGTGCTGGAGGAACTGCTCGCCTCACGGCCGGAGACGTCCGTCGTGCTGTTCTCCTCGGTCAACGGCTTCCTGGGCGGGGCGTCCTTCGGCTCCTACGCCGCGGCCAACGCCGCCCTGGACGGCTTCGCCGGGCGGTGGGCCGGGCAGGGCCGGACGGTCCGCTGCCTGGCCTGGAGCATGTGGGCCGACGTCGGCATGAACCGCGCCAGCCCGCTGACCGAGGCCGCGCGGAGCCGGGGGCTGCGGGTCGTCGACCGCCCCCGGGGCCTGGCGCTGCTGCTCGACGCGCTCAACCAGGACCACCCCTACCTGCTGCTGGGCGCCGACCCGGCCAACGAGCACATGTGGCCGCACCTCGTCGCGGGCGGAGCCGCCGGCGCCAGGGTGCTCGTCGCGATCGTGCCCGACGGGAGCGTGCCGGAGGACGAGCTGGAGAAGGCGGTCGGCGGCGTCCTGGCGGACCTGCCGCTCGGCGCGGCGGCGCGGACCGTGCAGGTCCGGCGCATCCCGCGCGGCGCCGACGGGAGCGTGAACGTCACCGCGCTGCTGGCCTCGCGGGCCGGCCCGGCCACGGCCCACGTCCCCCCACAGGGCGAGGTGGAGAGCGGGATCGCCCGGATCTGGGGCGAGGTCGTCGGGGTGGAGCAGGTCGGCCGCGAGGACACCTTCTTCGGGATCGGCGGTAACTCCATCCTCGCCATGCGCGCGGTCGACCGGATGAACCGGGAACTCGGCGGGGACCACCCGGTCGCCGTCATCTACGAGCACCCGGTGCTGCGGGAGCTGGCGGCGGCCCTCGCCGGGCGGAGATGAGGCCGGACAGGTGCGGGACGCCTGTCGAGTAACCGGTCGTCGTCAAGCACCGTCGCCGGGGCCTCGGAGGCCTCGGACATGAGGATCTCTCCGTGAGGCGTGGCCGCCGGCCGGCGGCCGCACCTCACGGAGAGGTGACTCTACGCCCCCACCAGCAGCCGGGCCAGCAGGTCGTCGAGGAAGACCAGCCCGGTCGGCGCGCCATCGCCGGTGCGCACCAGCGCCAGCTGACTGCGGGCGGCGCGCATCGCCGAGACCGCGGCCGAGACCGAGGTCCCGGCCGCCAGCTCGGGCAACCGGTAGGCCATGTCACGCGCCGTCACCGGGGCACCGCGCCGGCGGGCCAGGTAGGCGTCGCGGACGTGGACCACCCCGGCGGGCCGGACACCGTCCCACACCACCACGCGGGTACGGCGTGTGCCGGCGCACACGTCGATCACCTCCTGCGGTGAGGCCGGTCCCGGAACGCCGACGATGTCGGCGACCGGGACGACCAGTGGGGCGATCGAGGCCGTGGGGGCGTGCAACGCCTGGGTGATGACGGCGTGCTCGTCACCTTCGATCAGCCCGAGACGGCGGGACTCCTCCACCAGGTGCCGCAGCTGGGCGGGGGTGCGCGGGTGGGAGACCTCGTCGCGAGGCTGGATCCGCGCCAGGCGGAGCAGCAGGTTGCTGACGCCGTTGAGCAGCCGCAGCACCGGCCGGACCGCCACGGTGAAGGCGCGGAACGGCAACGCCAGGATGGTGGCCGAGCGCTCGGGGCGGGCGATCGCCCAGGACTTGGGGGCCATCTCACCGATCACCATGTGCAGGAACGTCACGACGGCCAGCGCGATGACGAAGGCGACGGCGTGCGCGGCGGCCTCGGGCAGGCCCCAGGCGTGGAACAGCGGGGTCAGGGATCCGGCGATCAGCGGTTCGGAGACCACGCCCAGCCCCAGGGAGCACAGGGTGATGCCGAGCTGAGCGCCGGCGAGCATCAGCGACAGCTCCCGGATGCCCTTGACCGCCGCCGCGGCGGCGCGGTCACCCCGGGCGGCGGCTTTCTCCAGCCGGTGCCGTTTGGCGGCGACCAGGGCGAACTCGGCGGCGACGAAGAAGCCGTTGCCCGCCAGCAGCGCGACGGTCAGGGCAAGACCGAGGGGCAGGTTCACCTGTCCTCACCCTCCTCATCGCGGGCGTCGTCGTCCGTACGGCGGACGGGACGGAGCCGGACCCGGTCGGGCACGTGCCGGTCCACGCTCACGACCTCTATCTCCACATGGGTGGGCGTGCCTTCGGCCATGTCCGGCACCAGCTCGACGGTGAGCGCGTCGCCGACCGCGGCGAAGCGGGCCAGACGGTGCAGGAGCAGACCGCCGACGGTGTCGTAATCGTCCTCGTCCGGTAGTTCCAGATCGGTGGCCAAGGCCACCTCGTCGACCCGCAGGCCCGCGTCGACCTCCCAACCGCCCTCGGTCTCGACGACCGGCGGAATGTCGAGATCGTTCTCGTCGGTGATCTCCCCCACCAGCTCCTCGGCAACGTCTTCCCAGGTGACCAGGCCGGCCAGGCCGCCGTGCTCGTCCAGCACGCAGGCGACCTCCTCGCCCCGAGCGTGCATCTGCGCCACCAGCTCCGGCAGCGGCATCGAGAACGGCACCACCAGCACATCGCGGGTGATCTCCCCCACCCGCGTGCCGGCCGCCCCGGCGGGCGGGATCGGGGCCAGCTCGCGCAGGCTCACCACACCGGCCACCTCACCGGGGCCGGCACCGAGCACCGGGTAGTGGGTGTGGCCGTGGCGGGCGATGAGCTCGTCCAGCTCCGGAACCTGAGCGGAACCGCTGACGGTGACGACGTCGGCGCGCGGGACCATGACCTCCTCGGCGGTGCGGTCGGCGAACGCCAGCGCCCGCTCCAGCAGGTCGGCCTGGTCACCGGGCAGGTGGCCGTGGGCCTCGGACTCACCGATGATGTGCCCGAGCTCCTCCAGGGTGGCACCGTGGTGCAGTTCCTCGACCGGCTCGATGCCGACGCCGCGCAGCAGCCGATTGGCCGCCGAGTCGAACAACCGGATGACCGGTCCGGCGACCGTCATGTAGACCAGGGTGGAGGCGGCCAGCGCACGGGCCAGCGGCTCGGGCCGGGCCAGCGCGAGGTTCTTGGGGGCCAGCTCACCCAGCACCATCTGGACGACGGTGGCGATGACGAACCCGAGCACCAGGGCGACGGCGTCGACGGCGCCGCCGCTCAGCCCGAGCGCCTCCAGGCCGGGCGCGACCAGCTCGGCCAGCGCCGGTTTGGCGATGAACCCGACGACCAGGGCGGTGACGGTGATGCCGAGCTGCGCTCCCGAGAGCATGAACGACAGTCGTTCCATCACCTTGACGGCGCGAGCGGCCTTCTTGTCACCGGCGGCGGCCTGCTGCGACAGGGCGAGGCGGTCGGCGGTGACGTATGCGAACTCCTGGGCGACGAAGTAGCCGGTGGCCAGGGTCAGAATCAGGACGGCCAGCAGGCCGAGGGCGATGCTCATCACGGGGCTCCTCGCGAGGCTCGTCGCGGGGCTTCTCGCGGGTTCCCGCCTCGCCCGGGGCGGGTGCTGCTATGGCCGGGGTCCGATGACACGGACACCACCACCTCGTTCCTTTCTCCTGCGGCCCCGCGAGGCCGTCTCACACTCTCCCGCCGGCCGTCGCCACCGAAGAGAACCGAGCACGCGCGCCACGGCGGCCGGCTGTGTGATCAGCCCACCATGGGGTCCTTTCCCGAGGTCAACGCCGGAGGCGGCGGAATCGTGCCCGGTGTGAGGCGGGTCATACCGGTGTTCCCGCCGAGCCTCCTGTCCACCCGACCGGCGGCGCACACCGCCCTTACGCACTGACTACGACAACGACAGGTTGTTACATCGGCAGGCGGGTGGTGGCACCATCCCCGCGTGCGCGGGGAGCACTACGGTCTCCAACGTGGCGACCGTCCGCGCCAGGGACCATCCCCGCGTGCGCGGGGAGCACTCCGCGGGCATCGACGGAGCCGCCGTGTGGACGGGACCATCCCCGCGTGCGCGGGGAGCACAAGGCCCTGCGCTCGGGCGGCGGCACCATCGTGGGACCATCCCCGCGTGCGCGGGGAGCACTCGACCCAGCGCAGCGTTCCACGCCCCTCGCCGGGACCATCCCCGCGTGCGCGGGGAGCACACTAACATAACCGCCTCTGACCTGCGGAAACAGGGACCATCCCCGCGTGCGCGGGGAGCACGTTCGGGAGGGCTTCTTTTTTCGGTGTGGACGGGGACCATCCCCGCGTGCGCGGGGAGCACATGACCTGAGCGGCGATGCGGGCCAGCGCCGCGGGACCATCCCCGCGTGCGCGGGGAGCACTACCTCCGTCCTGGGGGCGACCCGCATGCGCCGGGACCATCCCCGCGTGCGCGGGGAGCACGGCGTCGCATCGGATCCTCCTGAAGCTGGCCGGGGACCATCCCCGCGTGCGCGGGGAGCACCTGACCGAAATCCCTTCCGCTACCCGCCGGGCGGGACCATCCCCGCGTGCGCGGGGAGCACGGAGGTGGGCCGCACCGGGGAGCGCGGTCAAGGGGACCATCCCCGCGTGCGCGGGGAGTACGCCGCCTTGATACGGGCCATGCCCGGCGGGCGGGGACCATCCCCGCGTGCGCGGGGAGCACACGAGAGCGGCCTTCGGAAGCATGTGGCGCATGGGACCATCCCCGCGTGCGCGGGGAGCACAGGGAGTCCCTAGAGTTCCGGGGAGGTGCTGAGGGACCATCCCCGCGTGCGCGGGGAGCACGTGCGCCCGGCCCCGGAGGGCGCCGGGTCCGAGGGACCATCCCCGCGTGCGCGGGGAGCACGTCACGGCGTCCTGGAAGGCGCGCTTGTCGGCGGGACCATCCCCGCGTGCGCGGGGAGCACCTACCGGCCCTGAACTGGTCCGTCCGGCTGCTGGGACCATCCCCGCGTGCGCGGGGAGCACTCGTACAGGTAGGCGACCCGCACACCGTCCCTGGGACCATCCCCGCGTGCGCGGGGAGCACCCGACCAGGGAGATCCCCAGGAACTTCGCGATGGGACCATCCCCGCGTGCGCGGGGAGCACTCCTGGTTTCGCGGGTTCGGGGTGTGGCTGTTGGGACCATCCCCGCGTGCGCGGGGAGCACGACCAGGGGCGGCGAGGGATGTGCCGCCCCGGGGGACCATCCCCGCGTGCGCGGGGAGCACGGAGGATGAGCGAGGCATCTTCGTACTAAATGAGGACCATCCCCGCGTGCGCGGGGAGCACTACTCCGCGGTCACCTCGGTGACGGTCGGCGTGGGACCATCCCCGCGTGCGCGGGGAGCACTCTGTCTACCATCATCAGTTTGGGGCCGTACCGGGACCATCCCCGCGTGCGCGGGGAGCACAACAGGCAGAACCGGCAAGACGAATGGCCCGGAGGACCATCCCCGCGTGCGCGGGGAGCACAACAGGCAGAACCGGCAAGACGAATGGCCCGGAGGACCATCCCCGCGTGCGCGGGGAGCACCCTTTTCCCACGGTTCCGGCTTACCCATTTTTGGGACCATCCCCGCGTGCGCGGGGAGCACACTGCCTGACCTGCGGGACTATCGACGGTGAGCGTGTGATTGGAGCACTATTAAAGAATGCGACATTTCGGACATGGTCAACTCTTCGTGTTTGGGATGCCAAGTCGTCCCAGGGTGCACGACTGACGCCTTGTGGGCAAGCGCCACCATCGGGGCGGGGTGCTATCCCCGCATGAGTGATGCTTCCCGGGAGGAAGACATCCCACATGTGTGGAGTGTGGCCGATTATGGATATATCGGATAAGATAGATTTTTTTCCATAAAGGGATATATTCCACCTTTTCTCCCCTCGATTTGAGAAGAATTTGAGATTTTCACAATCTTGTCGGAGGTGATGGCCTTAAATGAGCTCCATGCTCAATGAGAGGCATCCAGGCAGCCGGTTCGTCGACGGATTGTCGTCCATGGCGCGTACGGTGTGGGCCAAGCATGATCGGGAAACCGATGGATGGTTGCCGTTGTGGCGCCACTTGGCCGACAGCGGCGCGGTGGCCGGACTGTTATGGGATCACTGGGTTCCTCTTCAGGTGCAGCAGGTGATCGCTGAGGCGCTTCCCGATGGCGTCGATGATGCCCGTCGGCTGGCGGTCTGGCTGGCGGCCACTCATGACATCGGGAAGGCCACGCCGGCATTCGCCTGCCAGGTGGAGCCGCTTGCCGATGTCATGCGGGCGGCCGGGCTGGGCATGCCACCGTACAAGCAGATGCCTGACCGCAGGCTCGCCCCACATGGTCTGGCCGGGCAGGTGCTGCTTCAGGAGTGGCTGATCGAGCGGTACGACTGGAGGCGGTCCGCCACCGTACAGTTCGCAATCATCGCTGGTGGGCACCATGGGGTCCCGCCGACTCATACGGACATCCGGGAGGTGAACGTCCACCCGGAGTTGCTGCGTACTCCTGGGTGTGCGTCGCTATGGCGGAGCGTGCAGTGGGAGATCCTTGACCGCTGTGCGGAGACATGCGGGGTTCAGGGCCGCTTGGCCGGTTGGCGGGAGTCCAAGCTCTCACAGCCGGCTCAAGTGTTGCTGACGGGGCTGATCATCGTCGCTGACTGGATCGCGAGTAATCCTGACCTCTTCCCGTACTTTCCCGAGGCGCAGCGTAGGAGCGACAAGGAACGGGTCGAGGCGGCCTGGCACGGGCTCAACCTGCCGGAGCCGTGGCGGCCGTCGGAGCCGGTAGGAGAGGCGGCTGCTCTCTTCGCCTCCCGGTTTCAGCTGCCGCCTGGGGCGCGTATCCGTCCGGTCCAGGAGCGCGCGGTTCAGGTGGCGCGGGCGATGTCGTTCCCGGGCCTGATGGTGATCGAGGCCCCGATGGGGGAGGGCAAGACTGAGGCCGCGCTGGCGGTCGCTGAGATTTTCGCGGCGCGTTCCGGAGCGGGTGGTTGCTTTGTCGCGCTCCCCACGATGGCCACGGGCAACGCGATGTTTCCCCGGATGCTGGACTGGCTGCGCCGGGTTCCTGCCGGTCGGACCGGGCATGAGCTGCGCTCAGTGCTTCTCGCGCATTCCAAGGCGGCGCTGAATGAGGAGTACGCCGGGCTGGTGCGTGCCGGTCGGCGGGCGGCGCGTGGGGTCGAGCCGGATGGCGGCGGGGATGAGTGGCGTCATCGCGGCGACCGTCGGGTTTTCTCCGCCGAACTCGTCGCGCATCAGTGGCTACGGGGCAGGAAGAAGGGAATGTTGTCCTCGTTTGTGGTGGGGACGATCGACCAGCTGCTGTTCATGGGGCTTAAGACCCGTCACCTGGCGTTGCGTCACCTTGCTCTTGCGGGCAAGGTCGTCATCATCGATGAGGCGCATGCCTACGACACCTACATGAATTCCTACCTGGACCGGGTGCTGTCGTGGCTGGGTGCCTACCGTGTACCGGTCGTGGTGCTGTCGGCGACGCTTCCGGCCCGGCGTCGGCGTGAGCTCGCAGAGGCGTATGCAGGAGCAACCACAGACGGTGCTGATTTCACCGAGCTGGAGGACACGGATTGCTATCCGTTGCTGACGACTGCCGAGTTTGGGGGGCGACCTGTGGCTGAGGTCGTCAAGCCGTCCGGCAGGGAGATCGAGGTACATCTTGAGCGATTGAGTGACGATCTCGTAGAGCTGGGTGACCGGCTTTCCCGAGAGCTGGCCGAGGGCGGCTGTGTCCTTGTGGTGCGCAACACCGTTGACCGGGTTCTGGAGACCGCCGCGTACCTACGAGAGCGGTTCGGCCCTGGCCAGGTCACTGTGGCCCATGCCCGTTTCCTCGATCCGGATCGGGCCGACAAGGATGCCGATCTGCTGGCCCGGTTCGGCCCGCCGGACAAGAGCGCGGGCCGCCGGCCCGTCAACGCGCACATCGTGGTAGCCAGCCAAGTCGCCGAGCAGTCCCTCGACATCGACTTCGACCTGTTGGTATCGGACCTGTGCCCGATCGACCTCTTGCTGCAACGGATGGGGCGATTGCACCGGCATCCACGCGGTGAGAAACAAGGCGACCGTCCCGAGCGCCTGCGTACGGCTCGCTGCCTGTTGACCGGCGCGGACTGGGAAAAGACACCGCCCGAGCCGGTGAGCGGCTCCAGACGGATCTACCGGCCGTACCCGTTGCTGCGGTCAGCGGCTGTGCTGGAACCGTACCTATCCAGGACCGGCGAAACGGGACATGTGGTGCGTCTGCCGCAGGACATCAGCCCGCTCGTTCAACGAGCGTACGGGCCTGGTCCGGTCGGCCCGGATGAGTGGCGGGAAGCGATGGCCCAAACGCGCGGTGACCAGGACTTGCACCAGGACCGGCAAGGTGAGAAAGCGCGAGATTTCCAGATCAACGAGGTCGGTAAGGCTGGTCGAGCTCTGGTCGGCTGGGTCGACGCCGGGGTCGGGGACGCCGATGACACCCGCACTGGCCGAGCCCAGGTCCGCGACGGTGCCGAGTCTCTGGAAGTGCTGGTCGTGCAGCGTCGCACCGATGGGACCTTGGTGACTGTGCCGTGGTTGAGTGAAGGTCGTGGTGGGCTGGAGTTGCCCACTGAGGCGGTGCCTGAGCCGAGACTCGCCCGCATCGTGGCCTCATGTGGCCTGCGGCTGCCTTACCACTTCTCGATCCCTCAGTTCCTCGATCAGGCGATCGAGGAACTGGAGGCCGAATGTATCTCGGCGTGGCAGTCCAAGGAATGCCATTGGCTGGCGGGAGAGCTGATCCTCATGCTCGACGAAGAATGTCGGACGCGTCTGGCAGGCTACGACCTGCATTACACCCCCGCCGATGGTCTGAAGGTGTTTCGTGCTGAGTGAACCCGCTGCACCGTCTTTCGACCTGACTTGTAATCGATGGCTGCCGGTGCAGCGCCAGGACGGCACCGAGGACGAACTGTCCTTACGGCAGCTCTTCGTCCAGGCAGGTGACCTGCGGCGGCTGGTAGGAGACGTCCCCACTCAGGAATTCGCTCTTTTGCGGTTGTTGCTGGCGATCGTGCATGATGCGGTCGATGGGCCACGTGATCTCGGCGAGTGGCAGGAACTGTGGGAGAACGGGCTTCCCGCCGGTCGCATCGCTGAGTATCTGGACTGCCACCGCGAACGCTTTGATCTGCTGCACCCGCGGGAACCCTTCTTCCAGACCGCCGGCCTGCGCACCGCCACTGGTGAGGTCGGCTCGCTCGACCGCATCATCGCCGACGTCCCCAATGGGATGCCTTTCTTCACCATGCGAGCTCGCGGTGCCGAGCGGCTCGGCTTCGCCGAGGCTGCCCGCTGGCTCGTGCACGCCCACGCCTTCGATACTTCCGGTATCAAGACCGGAGCACTGGGCGATCCCAGGGTCAAAGGCGGCAAGGTGTACCCGCAGGGCGTCGCGTGGGCGGGCGCTCTCGGTGGAGTTCTCGTGGAGGGTGAGAACCTGCGTGAGACCCTGCTGCTCAATCTGATCGCCTTCGACACCGACAACTTACGCGTCGATCCCGAGAACGATCTCCCGGCCTGGCGTCGCCCGCCGCCCGGACCGACGCAGGCGGACCCGGTGGAGCTGAGCAGACGCCCAAGAGGCATCCGTGACCTCTACACCTGGCAGTCCCGGCGGGTGCGGCTCACCTACGATGCGGAGGGTGTGAACGGAGTGATCCTCGCCTACGGCGACCCCCTCACCCCACACAACAAGCATCAGCGTGAGCCGATGACGAGTTGGCGGCGCAGCAGTACGCAGGAGAAGAAACTCGGCCTGGCCCAGGTCTACCTGCCCCGCGAACACGATCCCAGCCGGAGCGCGTGGCGCGGCCTTGGCGCGCTGATCGCCGGCCGTGCCGAGCGGGCCGAGCAGCGTGACGAGGCCGCCGCCGTCGTCCGGCCGCGCATTCTCGACTGGGTCGCCCGTCTCACCGTCGAAGGTGACCTGCCATCGGACTTCCTGATCCGGGCACGGCTGTTCGGCGCGGTCTACGGTACCCAGCAGTCCGTCATCGACGAGATCATTGACGATGCTGTGGCGATGCCGGTGGTGCTTCTCCACGAGCGAGACAGCGGTCTGGGACAGGCCGCGATCGACGCGGTCAGGGATGCGGAAGGGGCTGTGACCGTACTCGGTGATCTCGCCGCGGACCTCGCCCGAGCCGCTGGAGCCCAGACCGACCCGCCCAGGACCACTGCGCGGGGCCTCGGGTTCGGCACGCTCGATGGGGCGTTTCGGGACTGGCTCGCCGGGATCCGCCCGGGCGATGCCCCCCAAACGCAACGATCAGCTTGGCAGCGTCAAGCGCACCGGATCGTCAGCCGGCTGGGGGATCAGCTGTTGAGATCAGCGGGGGACGCCGCCTGGGAAGGACGTGTCATCAAGGCACAAGGTCAGGAACTTTGGTTGACCGCATCACGCGCCGACTGGATGTTCCGCACCAGGCTCCGCAAGGCACTGCCCGCGACCGCGGTGGACGATCCTCAGCACCGCGATCAGGACGACGGCAGCGGACAGCAGAATGTGGAGGTACGGTCATGACCCCGGTCACTCCCACTACCCGGCGCCGGGTAACCGATCTGGTCGGTGATGCCGCCAGCGCGTACATCACCGAGCTACAGCGGGGCTATCACGCCGATGCCAGTGGCGCCGTCGCAGCCCTCGCCCAGCTCAGGCGTGGCGCGGGTAAGCTTCCCGAGGACGTGCCGGAACTGTGGGGTATGGCCGGCACTGAACGGCTGTATGCCGATGGGGCACTGCCCGAGACCGAGGCGGTCAGGGCCGAGGCCGCCCTGTTCCTGGCTGTGACTCTGTACGCGCTGCATCAGCAGTCGCGTCCCGAGCAAAGGATGCACCGCGCCGGTGTCGACCTGGGGACGGCCGTACGCAGGCTGATGCCGGGCGGCGCCGTCGATGAGCCGATCCGGCGCCGTTTCGTCCGGGCCGGGACCGCTGACACCCGGGAAGCGCTCGCCTACCGGCTCCGAGAGATCGTTTCTCTGCTGCGCCGGGAGTCGATTCCGCTCGACTACGCGCTCCTCGCCCGGCAGCTCTACCAGGCTCAGCTCCCCGAGGGGCTGCGGCAGGTGCGCCAGAGCTGGGGCCGGAGCTTCCACTCCTACCGACCTGACGACACCGAGGCTGAAACACGCCCTGACGACACCGCCTCCACCGACAAGGACGCCCCATGACTCGCACCATCCTTGAGCTCCACGTGTTGCAGACCGTCCCCCCGAGCTGCCTGAACCGTGACGACACCGGAACCCCGAAGACCGCCTTATACGGTGGTGTGCGCCGCGCCCGAGTCTCCAGTCAGGCATGGAAACGCGCCACCCGGCGTAGCTTTCACGACCTGTTGGACCCCAGTGAGCTCGGCGTCCGTACCCGGCGGGTGGCCGAGTTGCTGGCCGAGCGGATCTGCAAGCTGGACGGGTCAATCGAGCAGGCCGAGGCGTGGGCCCTGGCCGCCGAGACGATCCAGACCGCGACCGGCTCCAAGATCGAGGCACCCAAGCGCAGAGCAGAGGCAGCCAAGGGCAAGAGCGGACCCGAGCCCGCGCCGGAATCCAAGTACTTGATGTTCCTCAGCGCTCGCCAACTGGACGGCCTGGCCGAACTCGCCGTCAAAGGGCGTGGGGCCGGCAAGGAATACTTCAAGGACAAGGTGACCAAGGACCGCGCCAAGCAGATCGCCAACAGCCGACACTCGGTCGACATCGCCCTTTTCGGCCGCATGGTCGCCGATGGCGCCGACATCAACGTCGACGCCGCCGCCCAGGTCGCCCACGCCCTCAGCGTGCACCGGGTGGAAAACGAGGCCGACTACTACACAGCGGTCGACGACTACAAGAACCGGGAGGCCGACGACCTGGGTGCAGGCATGATCGGCACCGTGGAATTCAACTCCGCCACCCTCTACCGCTACGCCGCCGTCGATGTCGATCTACTGCGCAGGAACCTCGGCATGGGATTGCGGGAGGACGAGCCGATCACCGAACCCGTGCGCCGGGCCATCGAGGCGTTCGTCCAGTGCTTCCTCACCTCACTGCCCACCGGAAAGATCAACACCTTCGGCAACCACACACTGCCGGACGCGGTGGTCGCGAAGGTGCGTTCATCCCGGCCCGTCAGTTTCGTGGCGGCGTTCGAGGAACCGTGCCGGGCCGACCCGGAGACCGGCGGGCACCTGCGGCAGGCATCCGAGGCCTTGGCCTCATACGTCCCCGAGGTCGAGCGCGCCTATGGCGTCGCGAAGGATACGCCGACCTGGGTGTTGCGAGTCGGCAAGAACACCGAGGCACTGTCCGGCCTCGGCATCGAACTGTCTCTCCCGGAGCTGGTCACGGCGATCGGCACGGAGATCGTCCGACGGCAGGACGGGGCATGAGCGTTTTGCTGATGCAGCTCGCCGGGCCCTTGCAATCCTGGGGGGCGTCCTCACGCTTTGCCCGGCGATCCACCGAGTCAGCGCCGACCAAAAGCGGAGTGATCGGGCTGTTGGCCGCGGCCCAGGGACGTCAGCGTTCAGACGATATCGGTGATCTGACTGAGTTGCGCTTCGGTGTCCGTGTCGATCAGCGCGGTACTCTGCTCCGCGACTTCCACACCGCGCACCGGTTCGTCAGCGGAGAAGCCCTGCCGGTGTCGGAGCGTTTTTACCTGGCCGACGCCGTCTTCGTGGCGGCGGTCGAAGGTGAACCTGAGCTGATCGACGAATTGCACCGGGCACTTCGCGATCCGGTCTTCATGCCTTACCTGGGGCGCCGATCCTGCCCTCCGGCCCGGCCGGTCGACCTGGGTGTCCACCACGAGCGCACGCTGGAGCAGGCCCTGGAGCGGGAGCAATGGCGGGCTGCACGCTGGTACCAGCGTCGTCACCGAAACGACGCCCGGATCGACCTGGAGGTCCTCCTCGAGGCCGCGGCGGAGGACGGGCCGGTCGACAACCTGCGCGACCAGCCGATCAGCTTTGATCCGCTGCACCGCCAGTACGCGCTGCGCGGAGTTCGCCGAGGAAGCGTGAAAGTGTCCAACCCCGCCGTGCGTCCCGACCATGACCCGACATCCGTCTTGGGAGGTGCGTGATGCATCTAACCCGGTTCCGCTTCAACACCGCCCGAGTCGGTGCCCGTCGGCTGCTGTCATCACCGCAGACGCTGCACGCCGCGGTGATGTCCTCGTTCGCCGAAATCCTCCCGGCCGGAGACGACGGGCCGAGGGTGCTGTGGCGAATCGACCGCACCAGCCGGGCTGAGACCTATCTATACGTCGTCAGTCCAGCCAAGCCTGATCTCACCCACCTGGTCGAGCAGGCCGGCTGGCCTGAGACGGGACGATGGCAGACCTACGATTACGAGCCGTTTCTGTCCCGGCTGAACGTAGGTGACCGGTGGGCCTTCCGGCTCACCGCCAACCCGGTTCACACTGCCCGCCGCACCGATCAGGAACCCACCAAGCTCACCGCGCATGTCGGCGCATACCATCAGCTGCGCTGGCTCCTGCAACGCCAGGAGAACGCCGGATTCAAAGTAGTGGAGAAACCCTCGGAACGGCGGCTGCTCCCCGAGGGCGACCAGCATGAACTGATCGTCAGCGACCGGCGTCAACTCGCCTTCAAAAAGACCGGACAACGGCAGCCGGTGACCCTGGTCACCGTCACCTACGATGGGCGGCTGGAGGTAACCGACCCCGACGCCCTTCGACGCACCCTCACACGAGGGCTTGGCAGAGCCAAGGCGTATGGCTGTGGCCTGATGACCCTGGCAGGGGCGTGACACCATGGCCACCATCGGCCAACGCGGCCTGTCCTCGCCACGCGAACTCACCCGGATGGGCGACCGGCTCTCGTTCGTCTACCTGGAACGGTGCACTCTCCACCGGGAAGACAACGCCATCACCGCCGAAGACGCGGAAGGCATCACCCATATCCCATCCGCCACGATCGGGACGCTGCTGCTCGGCCCCGGCACTCGCGTCACCCACCAGGCGATGACCGTGCTGGGAGACAGCGGAGCGGGAGTGGTGTGGGTCGGAGAGCACGGCGTGCGCTTCTACTCGGGCGGCAGATCACTCAACCGTTCGTCCGCCCTGGTCGAAGCGCAGGCGATCAAGTGGGCCAACCGCCGTACCCGACTTGAAGTGGCCCGGGAGATGTACCAGATGCGGTTCCCCGGTGAAGATCCGGCTGGTTTCACCCGACATGAACTCCTCGGCAGGGAAGGGCGAAGGGTCAAGGAGTGCTACCGCAGGGAAGCCGCAAGGGTCGGCATTCCCTGGAACGGGAGAATGTACCTACCGGGTGACTTCAGTTCCGGTGATCCTGCCAATCAAGCAGTCACCGCAGCCGCTCAGTGCATGTACGGGATTGCACAGACCACGGTCGCCGCACTGGGATGCGCGCCTGGACTTGGCTTCATCCATTCGGGGCATGAACTGGCGTTCGTACTCGACATCGCCGACCTCTACAAGACCGAGATCGCCCTTCCCATCGCCTTCGATGTGGCCGCGCAAAGCCCTGAAGACGTCGGGGCCCGCACGCGCAGGGCCATTCGCGACCAGGTCAACAAGATCGGTCTGCTGAAGCGGTGTGTAGAGGACGTCAAACGTCTCATCCTGCCGGACGGAGCAAAAGATGACCCCACCGGGGATGATGCAGACAACGTCATGCTCCAAAGTGACCATGGCGCCGAAGTGGAGTCAGGCCGTAACTACGGCGGCGACCATGTCGACGAGGCTGTCTGGTGACGATCATTGTGCTTACCCGCTGCCCCGTGGGGCTACGGGGCTTCCTGACCCGCTGGCTGATGGAGATCTCTCCCGGTGTCTTCATCGGAGGCCCGTCGGCGCGGATCCGCGAGGCACTGTGGGCAGAGGTGCGGCAGTACGCAGACACTGGACGAGCTCTCCTCGCCTACAGCACCAATAATGAGCAAGGCTTTGCCTTTGAGACCCATGACCATAAATGGCACCCGGTCGACCATGAAGGTCTCATCTTGATCCGCCGGCCAACGGAGAAACCTGCCAGCCCCTCGGCCACCACTCCCAGCGGCTGGAGCAAGGCGGCAAAGCGCCGCCGATACGGACAACGCTGAGGAACGGCAAACCTGCTCTGACGCACCCGATGCCAGGCATCATCCACCGCAGATCCCCCTAAGTTTGCACTTTATTGTAGGTGTCGCCTGCTATCGAGGCATATCGCGCATATAGTAAGAGATGGAGTATTTCGGAAATATCTGAAATGTACGATTCTTTGCAAGTGCTCGAAATTAACACATGCTCCAGCTAATCATGCAGGTCAGCGAGTGTGCTCCCCGCGCACGCGGGGATGGTCCCTGTTGTTCTCTGTTTTGACGGTCAGCTAAACAGTGCTCCCCGCGCACGCGGGGATGGTCCCGGCTCGGACGCGGGCACCAGCCTGAAGACGATGTGCTCCCCGCGCACGCGGGGATGGTCCCCGCTCGGGCCGCCCTGCGAAGCGTCCCCCGGAGTGCTCCCCGCGCACGCGGGGATGGTCCCACCACGTCCGGGCCTGCCCTGCCGCTGATCAAGTGCTCCCCGCGCACGCGGGGATGGTCCCAGCACCTCGGGTGCGTGCCAACCCGCCGCGGTGTGCTCCCCGCGCACGCGGGGATGGTCCCCAGTCAGGCAAGAGCGGGCGGACCGCGTTCCTGTGCTCCCCGCGCACGCGGGGGTGGTCCCATCAAGGCGCTCCAGGCGAAGGCGGCGCGCATGTGCTCCCCGCGCACGCGTGGATGGTCCCCGAACGGTGGCTTTGAGTTGGTCTGATGCTCTGTGCTCCCCGCGCACGCGGGGATGGTCCCGTCAAGCGAACCCCCGAACTGATCGACTGGCGGTGCTCCCCGCGCACGCGGGGGTGGCCCCGGATCGAGCCGTTGCTTCCGACGGTCGAACGTCGCTATGGCGACTTCGGACGCAAGCGGATCGACGACCGCGAAGCGTTGTGCGGGATCTTGTTCGTGCTCTATATCGCGATCCCGTGGGAGTTCCTGCGCCGGGGGCTCTGGGGTTCGGCTCGGGCATGACCTGCCGACGCCGTCTCAGCGGGTCCGGACAGGTCCCGTTCCTTTTCCCGGCCCGACGGCGTGTCCCGGGAACCGCGCTCCACTGCTGATCGTTTCCCGGGACGATCACATCCATCGATCGGAAAGAGGAAATCGTGGTCTTCAAACGGCTGCTGGGAGCCTTCGGCGTCGGAGCTCCCTCGGTGGACACCGTTCTGGCCACTCCACACGTGCGACCCGGCGAGCCGCTGAGCGGTGAGGTCCGCCTCAAGGGCGGCGACTTCGACGCCGACATCGAGCACATCGCCCTCGGCCTGGTCACCCAGGTCGAGGCCGAGTACGGCGAGGGCGAAGGGGTCGGCCTGATCGAGTTCCACCGCACCGAGGTCTCCGGGTCGTTCGTCCTGCGCGCCGGTGAGGAGCGCGTGGTGCCGTTCCAGTTCCCCGTCCCGTGGGAGGCCCCGGTCACCGAGGTGATGGGCCAGTCCCTGCACGGCATGGCCATGGGGGTGCGCACCGAGCTGGCCATCGCCAAAGCCGTCGACAAGGGCGACATGGACCCCGTCCAGATCGTGCCGCTGCCCGCCCAGCAGGCGGTGCTGGAGGCGTTCGCCCGCCTGGGTTTCCACTTCAAGAGCGCGGACCTGGAGATGGGCCGCATCCACGGGGTGGACCAGCGGCTGCCGTTCTACCAGGAGATCGAGTTCTACCCGCCTCCGCAGTACTCCGGTCAGATCAACGAGGTCGAGCTGACCTTCGTCACCGGCCCCTCCGGGATGGACGTCGTCCTGGAGGCCGACAAGCGCAGCGGCCGCTACAGCTCCGGCGAGGACGCCTTCGGCCGCTGGCAGACCAGCCACCATGACGCGGTGCGGCGAGACTGGGCCGCGGAGATCAACGGTTGGCTGGATTCTCTCTCCCGGTACACCACCGGTGCCTTTCACGACCCTTACGCCTCCCACGGCGCAGGTCATCACGACCCGTACGCCCACGGCGGGAGCCATTACGGCGGCCACCACGGCAGCGGGCCGGGTATGGGAGCGGTCGCCGCCGTCGGAGCGGCCGGAGTGGCCGGCGGCTTCATCGCCGCCGAGGCGATCGACGAGATCGGCGACTTCTTCGAGGGCGACGGAGAAGAGGAGTGAACGTGGGCGGGCCACTCCGGTGAACCCGGCCGGCGCACCCCGGAGGCGGCCGGGGTGTGCGGTCCCGTCTCAGCCATGTGAAGCGCCGCCTCAGTAGTGTGCGGCCCCGCCTCAACCACGTGGGCTCCGCTTCGGCCGCGTGAAGCGCCGTCTCAGCCACGTGGGCCCCGCCTCAGCTGTGGGAGTACCGCCTCAGCTCTGCGGGGTGAGGCGGTGCTCCCACAGCGCGCGGTAGTGCGGCAGGTGGAAACGGTAGAACGCGCCGAGGACGGGGTGGTCCTCGACGTCGACGGCGGGGCGGCTGCTGACGCCCCGCCGGATGCCGTCGCTCGCCATGACGTCCAGGTGCCAGCGCTCCGCCTGCCGCCAGGCGGGGACCGCCACCGGTTCCCAGCGCAGGGCGTGGGCGAGGAACGGGATGCCCGTCGCCCGGCAGTAGGCGCGCACGGTCTCCTCGGGCCGGGAGACCAGGTCGTCGGCGTCGATCACCACCGGGGTCCGGCCGGTGGCGTCCGCGACGGCGTCGTGGATCTCCCTGAGCCGCGCGAAACCCACCTCGTCGCGGGTGAGCGCCGGGTTCAGCCCGTAGTGCGAGGCGATCACCTCGCGCGGGTGCCGCACGATGAAGGTGTGGACGGCCTCGGTGAGCAACTCCCGGGACCGCAGCACCGCCGGGTAGTGGAAGTCCGTGGTGTCCTTGGAGAAGACCTGCCGCTCCCGGCCGGCCGCCAGCAGCCTCGTGATCACCTGTTCCTCGTCCGCGCAGACGGTACCGGCCACCTCGGCCCGGCCGAAGTCGACCACGTGCGAGAAGGGCTCGTGCACCACGAGGAAATCGCCGCGCTCCAGCATCATCCGCAGGAACATCGTGGAGCGGCTGCGGGGTGCGCTCCACAGCATCAGCAGCCGCCCGCTCACCGCCCCGCCTCCAGCCGCCGGTGCACGGCCGTCACGATCCGCTCGTGGTGGTCGAGGAGGAAGAAGTGGCCGCCCGGCAGGCAGTCCAGCCGGAACGCGCCGGTCGTCTCCTCCTCCCACAACCGCATCAGGTCCGGGCCGGCCTCCTCGTCGTCGAGCCCCGCCCACGCGGAGACGGGGCACTCCAGCGGCGGACCGGCCGGGCGGCGGTAGGTCTCCACCGCCCGGAAGTCGGCCCGCATCATCGGGATCAGCACGTCCAGCAGGCCGTCGTTGTCGAGGATCTCCGGGTCCGCGGCGCCGTAGTCCCGCAGCATCGCCACGAACTCCGCCCGCGGCAGGTCGCTCACCGGTCGTTCCGGACGCACGATCCGCGGCCCCGGGCGGCCGCTGACGAACAGGTGGACCGGTGCCCGGCCCGCCGCCTGCAGGCGACGGGCCACCTCGAAGGCCACGATCGCCCCCATGCTGTGCCCGTACAGCGCGACCGGTACGTCGGACGCCGCCGCCACGGGGGCGATGGCGTCCGCCATCTCGGCGATGCTCGCCGCCGGGGGCAGGCCCATCAGGGCGCCCCGGCCGGGCAGCTGCACCGGGACGAGTTCCACGGTGGAGGAGAACAGGGGCGCCCAGTCCGCGTAGAAGGTGGCCGAACCGCCGGCGAAGGGCAGGCAGAGCAGGCGGAACCGCGGCTCCGGCAGGGCGAAGCGGTTGTCGAGCCAGCCCGCGGCGTCGCGCACGGCGGTGCCCGTCACCGCGGGCCGCCCGGCGCGATCGTCGCCGGGCCGACCCCCGGGCGGGGGGTGAAGCGCACCGGCATGCTCTTGTACCCGGCGACGAAGTTCGAGCGCAGGTGCGCGGTCTCGCCCACCACCTCCACCTTCTCCACCAGCCGGGTCAGCTCCGACAGGAAGATCCGCAGGCCCAGCCGGGCCAGGCCCGCGCCGATGCAGTAGTGCGGGCCGACGCCGAAGGCGACGTGCCGGTTGGGCCGCCTGGCGATGTCGAACCGGTACGGGTCGCGGAAGACCCGCTCGTCGCGGTTGGCCGACCCCAGCCACACGCTCACCGGCTGGCCCGCCTCGATCTTCCGGCCGGCCAGCTCCACGTCCCGCTGCGCGTAGCGCATGAAGTGGCTGGCCGGCGACGACCAGCGCAGCACCTCCTCCAGGCACGTGTCGCGCAGCGCGGGGGTCTCGCACAGCCGCCGGTACCGCTCGGGGTCCTCGGCCAGCATCCTCACCGCGGTGCACACCGCGTGCGGGGTGGTGACGTTGGCCCCCAGCAGCAGCGCGTAGCAGTTCAGCATGATCTGCTCGTCCGTCAGCGGGCTCTCCTCCAGGCTCATCGACAGCAGGATGCCGATCAGGTCGTCGGCGGGCGCCGACCGGTCCCGGCGGGAGATCTCCCGGTTGAAGAAGGCGAACAGCTCGTGGTGGGCCTGGCGCAGCGTGGCCTTGGGCGGGCCGGACGCGAAGTCGGGGTCGTCGTAGGCGATGGTCATGGTCGTCAGTTCCGACATGCGCGGCCAGTTCTCGCTCGGCATGCCCATGATCTGGCCGGTGAACGCCATCGGGAACATCAGCGCCGCCCGAGCCAGGTCGAAGACCTCCCCGTCCAGGCCGGGCCGGATCAGGTTGTGCACGACCTCGCGCATCCGCTCCTCCTGCCGCCCCACCGCCTGGCGGGTCAGCGCCCGGTTGAGCGGGTCGCGCAGCTGCCCGTGCCGGGGAGGGTCGGTGTCGGGCATCATCTGGTCGGAGGCGATGTCGGGCATGCTGAGGTCGATGATGCACAGCATGGTGCCGCGCCGTGAGGAGAACTCCTCGTGGTTCTTCAGCACCCGGGTGACCTCCGCGTGCCGGGTGACCACCCAGAACGGCTCGCGTCCGTCGCCCGGGTCGAACCAGTGCACCGGGTCGTCGGCGCGCAGCCGGGCCCACAGCGCGTGCGGGTCGCCGTCGGCGTAGAAGCCGGAGTCGAGGAAGTCGACGGCCGCGACGTCGACGTCGTCGAACGGGGGAACAGAGATCCTCACGTCAGCCCTCCGAGGTGACCGTCTCGCGCGCCCGCTCCACCGACCGGGCGAGCTCGGCGACCGTCGTGTTCCGGTAGAAGGTGTGCGCGGTGATCTGCACACCCAGGTCCTGCTCGATCGCGTCGAGCAGTTCGATCGCGAGCAGCGAGTTGCCGCCCAGGGTGAAGAAGTCGTCGTCGACGCCGACCGCGTCGGTGCGGAGCACGCGCCGGAAGAGCGAGGCGACGTGGTCCCGGGTGCGGTCGCCGGTCGAGGGTGAGGGCATGACCTGTCCTTTCCTGAGAGCTGATACGCGTCCGGCGGCGTGCCGGACGGCGTCGGCGCTGACCCCGGCCTCCTCCAGGAGCTCGCGGTGTCCCCGCACGGCCGTCCCGACGGGGCCGGTGACCGCCACGCGCACGACGGGGCAGGGCACCACCGCCCCCGTCGCCTCCGCCACGGCGTCGCCGAGCCCGCCCTGCGCGCGGTGCTCCTCGACGGTGACGATCCCGGCGGTCTGCGACGCCGCGGCCAGCACGGCCCCGGAGTCGAAGGGGACGAGGGTGTGGATCTCCAGCACCCGCGCGCCGATGCCCTCCGCGGCCAGCGCCGCCGCCGCCTCCAGGGCCATCAGCACCGGGTACGGCCCGCACGCGACGATCGTGACGTCGTCGCCGTCGCGCAGCCGCACCGCCTCGCCGAGGACGAACGGGTGCGCGCCGCGGTGCGGGCCGGGCACCGCCTGGCGGCCCAGCCGCAGGTAGGCGGGGCCCGGCAGGGCGTGCAGGGCGGAGAGCGCGGCCGGGATCTCCGCCGCGTCGGCGGGCACGACGGCGCTCAGCCCGCCCACGGCGCGCACCACCGCCAGGTCCTCCAGCGCGTAGTGGGTGGTGCCGAAGTGCGCGGCCGACAGCCCGGCGTGGCTGGCGACGACCCGGACGGGCAGGCCGACCGCCGCCACGTCCAGCTTGAGCTGCTCGGCGGCCCGCGTGGTGGCGAACGTGGCCATCGTGTGCACGTACGGGACGAACCCCCGGGCGGCCAGCCCGGCGGCCACGCCCATCATGTTGGCCTCGGCGATGCCCACGTTGAGGTAGCGGTCGGGGAAGGCCCTGGCGAAGGTGCGTTCCAGGCCGCCCATGTCGGTGTCCACGCACACCACCCGGGGGTCGCGGGCGGCCAGGTCGACCAGTGCCCGCCAGTAGACCTCCCTCGGTGACTCCTCGGCCGTCACGGCGCGGCCCCCCGTCCCGCGTCGAGCTGGGCCAGGGCCCTGCGCAGCAGCGGCTCGGTGAGCACGGCGTAGTGCGAGGAGACCTTGCCCTCCAGGAACCGCACGCCCCTGCCCTTGACCGTCCGGGCGATCACGGCCAGCGGGAGCCCCGACCCGGGCGGGGCGAGGGCGGCGCGCAGCGCCTCGACGTCGTGGCCGTCCACCTCGCGCGTCTCCCAGCCGAAGGCGGTCAGCCGCGCCGCGAGCGGTTCGAGCCCGACGCACTCCTCTGTCGCGGCGGTCAGCTGCATCCCGTTGCGGTCGACGACCACCGTCAGCCCGCCGAGGCGGCGGTGCCCGGCGAACATCAGGGCCTCCCACACCGACCCCTCCTGGAGCTCCCCGTCGCCGGCGAGGACGAACACCCGCTCGTCCCGGCCGGCCATGGCGGCGGCCAGGGCCATCCCCGCCCCCAGGGACACGCCGTGGCCGAGCGAGCCGGTCGGGAACTCCACGCCGGGCAGGCCGCGCGGCGGGTGGCCGAGCAGCCGGCTGCCCGGACGGCCGTAGGAGTCCACCTCGGCCTCCCCGATCAGGCCCTTCTCGGCCAGCACCGCGTACAGCGCGGGTGCGGCGTGCCCCTTGCTCAGCAGGAACGTGTCGCAGGTGCGCATCACGTCGAAGTGCAGCGTGGCGAGGATGTCGGCGCACGACAGGCTGCCTCCGACGTGCGCGCCGAGCGGCCCCGCCGCCATCCGCAGGACGCGGCGGCGCAGCCGGTACGCCACGTCGCGTATCCGTCCGGTCGTGGCGTTCACGCGGCCCCGCCCCGGGACGAGGCCAGCGACCGGGCCATCCTGCCCACCACGTCCAGGTGCTCCCACACCTTGGCGAACCCGTCGGCGTACGCGCGCAGCGCCGGGGCCGATCCGGGGTTCAGGTGGCGGCGCTGCAGGCACAGGGAGTCGTCGAGGACCGCCCGCGCCACCGGGAAGGACGCGGGGTCGCGCGCGGCGTCCCCGCCGGTTCCCTTCGCCGTGAAGGCGGGCTGGTCGGGCAGCGGGACCTCCTGGTAGCGGGAGACCGGCACGCCCTCCGCGCGCAGCACCCGGTGCAGCGCCCGCCGCACCGCCCCCGCGGGCACGCCGTCGATCCCCAGCTCCTCCGGGACGATGCGCACCCGCAGGATGTGCCAGACGTGCGTGCGGTCGGACGGCACGTGGGGCGGACGCAGGCCCGGCAGCCGCCCCAGCCGGTCGAGCAGTTCGCGGATCCCCGCCTCGCGCCGCCGGGCGTGGTCGTCCATCGCGGCGAGCTGGACGCGCGCCATCGCGGCCTGCACCGGGCTGAGCTTGTGGTTCCAGCCGACCGCGTGCGCCACGTAGCTGCGGGTGCGCTCCTGGTCCAGCCGCTCCCCGAAGGTGCGCAGCCGCCGCACCGCTCGGTCGACGTCGGCGGAGGAGGTGGTGACCAGGCCGCCCTCGCCGCAGGTGGGCAGGTTCTTGCTGGGGTGGAGGCTGAAGCAGCCGGCGTCGCCCAGCGCGCCGGTCCGGGTGCCGCGGTAGCGGGCGCCGTGCGCCTGGGCGGCGTCCTCGACGACGGCCAGGCCGCGGCGGGCGGCCAGCCGTCCCAGCTCCGCCATGTCGGCCGGCAACCCGTGCAGGTGCACCGGCAGGAGCGCGGCCGTGCGCGGGCCGGTGACGGCGGCGGCGGCTGCGGGGTCGAGGCAGAACGTGCGCGGGTCGATGTCGGCGAAGACCGGTGTCGCCCCCTGCTGGGCGACGGCCAGGGCGGTGGCGTTCATGCTGACCGCGGGCACCACCACCTCGTCGCCGGGGCCGACGCCGAGAGCGGCGAGCGCGAGTTGCAGGGCCGCCGTCCCCGAGCCCACCGCCGCGCAGTGCGCGGCCCCCACGTACCGGGCCCACTCCTCCTCCAGGCCCGCCACCTCCGGTTCGCCCGGCGCGGTCGCGGTGAGCACGCCGCCGCGCAGGACGCGCAGCACCGCCTCCTCGTCGGCGCGGGTGATCACGGGCCAGCCGGTCTCCCCCACGTCCCGGGGCACCGCCCGGGGCCCGCCCAGCATCGCCAGTGTGCTCATGTCCGCTCCATCGCCGTCTCGACGTGGTCCAGGGCCTCCTGCCAGCGCCGCAGCAGCGTGCCGCCGTGGCGGGCGACCGCGGCGGCGGCTGCCGGGGGGTCGGCGGTGCCGTGGGCGGCGGCGACCCGCACCCCGGTCCAGCCGTGGGCGACCAGGTCGACCCAGCGGGCCGTCTCCGCCAGCGCCGGCCTGCCGAGCGAGCGGGCCGCCCGCGCCAGGAACGCGGCGTGCACCGACGCCTCCGCCTGGGCCGGCCAGCCCGCCGCGTACAGTTCGCGCAGCGGCGTGTCGTCACCGCCGGCGACGCGCTCCGGCAGGCCGCCGAGCAGGGACGACAGGGCCGGGAGCCCCTCGCCGCGCAGCGCGGCGAGGTTGTCCGCCAGCCGGTCGCGCAGCCACGGCCAGGTCAGCTCGGGCTGCGGGCCGAGCACGCGCACCTCCAGCCACCGCCAGGCCGGGCTGCTGCCGGCGAAGAACGGGTCGCTGCCGTCGTCCGGGTTGGCCGAGGCCCGCGCGCGCTCCAGCACCTCGCGGGGGAGCGGGCCGCGGAAGGCCGGCGGCATCGGGTCGAGGACGGCGTAGGCGTCCGCGGCCGGGTCGCGGCCCTCGACGACCACCAGGTGGCCGGCGTGGACGTCGTGGTAGGCGGGACGGAACGGCAGGTGGTAGTTGTCCACCGCCACGATCGGGGTCAGGCCGCGGGCGAGGGCCTCGTCGAGCTGCGCGCGGCCCTCGCCGGCGGAGGCCGGGACGTGCCAGACCATGTCCAGCGGGTGGTAGAGGCCGAAAGCCGCCGACAGCGAGCCGAGCCGGGGGTGGAAGTACTCCACCGGCTCCCATGACCCGCTGTCCCAGGTGAAGCGCCACCCGGTCCCCATGGCCTGGAGCGCGTCCCAGCCGCGGGCCGCCAGGACGTGGGCCACGTCGACCTGCAGGCAGCTGCACAGGTCGTCGTACCAGATCTCGCTCCGCGTCGCGGTGATCACGTGACAGCCTCCAGGGTCAGCCCGAAAACGTGCAGCGCCGGATTGTCCGGGAGGCGTATCCCGGTTATTTCCTCCCGGCGCGGAACCGGGACGCGTACCAGCCACACCAGCCCGATCAGGCCGCGTTGGACGTGGTGCGGATAGTGCATGTCCGCCGACCGCCCGGCGACGCTCTCCCCGAAATGCGGATCGGCCGACCAGAAATCCGAGACCCTGAGCCACTCGACGTCCACGGCCCCCGACGAATGGTGAATGTGCACGAACTCCTCGCAGCGTCTCTCCGAGGTGGCGACCAGGTGGATCCAGTCGGCCCGGACCCGGGGCAGCGTCACGAACTGGCCCGCGCAGCGGACGTTGTCGGGAGCGCGGCCGTCCGCCTCGGGGAGGTCGAACAGGACGTCCCCGAGCAGGTGGCGCCCGCTGGGGAGAGTTCCGGCGGGCAGGCTGTTGCCCCATACGTTGAGCCGCCCGCGGTCGAGCGCGACCGGGGTGGTGAAGGCGACGTTGTTGCGGTGCTCGCTGAGATCGACGGTGTGGTGGACGTGCCCGCGGAACGCGGGCCCCGTCACCTGGTTATCAGGGATCCGCCGCATCGGCAATCACCCTCCCCTCTTTGCCTGACCGTTCTCGATTGATTTTCTAGTGAGATTCGAGCGGTTTTATCGGTGATTCTCTAGTGGTTTTCAAGAGCTTGACCACGGGGTTCTGGAATTCGTCTGATTCGATTATCGTGCACCATAGACGGTAAGTGAGCCGATCGCTGAGGAGCAAGCTTTGAATATCGTCGAGAAAATTGCCTGCCCCGAGTGCGGGGACGCGGTGCCGGCCGCCGGGGCGGAGCCGGCCGAGATCGTGGTCTGCCCGGGGTGCGCGGCCGACCTGGAGGTCGTGGCGGTGGACCCGGTCGTGCTGGCGCTCGCCCCTGAGATCGAAGAGGACTGGGGTGAGTGAGAGCGTCGCCGTCGTCTCCTCGACGCTCCGGGTGGAGGAGAAGCATCTCCTCGCCGCGCTGCGCGGGCGTGGGGTGCCGGTCGTGCACGTCGACGACCGGACGCTCGCCTACCGGGTGGGGGCACCCCCGCCGCCCTGGCGGCTGGTCCTCAACCGGAGCGCCGCCGCGACCCGCCGCCTGGAGGTCAGCCGGATCTGCGAGGCGTGGGGGATACCCGTGGTCAACGGCACCGCCACGGTCGGCACCTGTGACAACAAGATCGCCACCACCCTGGCGTTGGCCCGCCACGGCCTGCCCGTCCCGGTGACCGCGGTGGCGCTCACCCCACAGGGCGGGATGGGGGCGGTGCGGGAGGTGGGCCTGCCCGCGGTGCTCAAACCGGTCAACGGCTCCTGGGGGCGGGGACTGTGCAGGCTCAACGACGACGACGCGGTGGAGGGCGTGCTGGCCCTGCGCGGGGAGGCGCCCTCGCCGGTCCAGAGGCTGGTGTACGTCCAGGAGTTCGTGCGGACCCCCGGGCGGGACATCCGCGTCCTCGTGGCCGGCGACCGCGTGGTCGCCGCCATGTACCGGCGCTCCGCGCACTGGGTCGTCAACACCGCCCGGGGTGCCTCGGTCGAGGCGTGCCCGCTCACCGGGGAACTGGAGTCCCTGGCGCTGCGCGCCGCCGCCGCCGTCGGCGGGGGCATCCTCGGCGTCGACCTCATGGAGCACCACGACGGCCGGCTGGTCGTCGGCGAGGTGAACTGCGGGGTGGAGTTCCACGGCCTGATGGAGGTCGCCGGTGACGTCGCCGGCGCACTGGTCGACTACGCGCTCGAACAGGAGGAGACGGCATGAGGGCCGTCGTGCTCGGAGGCACCGGCTACGTCGGGGGAGAGCTGATCCGGCTCCTGCTGCACCACCCGAAGATCGAACTCGCCCAGGCCGCCTCGCGGCGCCTGGCGGGCCGGCCGTTGCGCCTGGCCCACCCCAACCTCCGCCACGTCCGCCACCTCGCCTTCACCGACCCCGCGGATCTGCGTCCGGCGGACGTGCTGTTCTGCGCGCTGCCGCCCGGGGAGACCGCGGCCATGCGGCACCGGCTGGCCGGTCTCGCCGACGTCGTCGTGGATCTCAGCCCCGACTTCAGGCTCCGCGACCAGCAGACGCACGAGCGGGTCTACGGGCCCGCCCCCGGCCGGGCCGAGGCCGCCGCCGCGTTCGTCCCCGGCCTGCCGGAGCTGTACCGGGATCGGCTCGCCGGCGCCCGGCGGGTCAGCGTGCCCGGCTGCATGGCGACGGCCGCCATCCTCGCCCTCACCCCGCTGGCCGAGGCCGGACTCGTCGAGGGTGAGGCCCTGGTGGACGCGCGCACCGGCTCCAGCGGCTCGGGCGCCACCGCGACGGCGGCCTCGCACCACGCCGAACGCGCCGGCGCGATGCGCGTCTACGGGCCCGCCGGCCACCGCCACGAGGCGGAGATCTCCCAGGCGTGCGGCGTCACCGCCCGGATGACCGTCACGGCCGTCCCCCGGGTACGGGGCGTGCAGGTCGTTGCGCACGTCAGCCCGCGCCGCCCGATCTCCCGCGCCGAACTGCTCGCCCTGTTCCGCGGGCGTTACGCTGGCGAGCCCTTCGTCCGGCTGGTCGCCGACCGCTCGGGCGTCCACCGGATGCCGGACCCGAAGATCCTCGACGGTGCGAACTTCTGCGACATCGGGGTGGCCGCGGACGCCGACGGCAGGCGTGTCGTCGTCGTGGCCGCCCTGGACAACCTGGTCAAGGGGGCGGCGGGCGGCGCGGTGCAGAGCGCCAACCTCGCCCTCGGCCTGGACGAGACAGCCGGGCTGGACTTCCCCGGCCTGCACCCGGTCTGAGGAGGACGGCGTGCTTGTGGTCAAGGTTGGCGGGCGGGCGGAGGCCGGCCCGGTGCTCGACGACGTCGCCCGCCTGCACCGGCGGGACCGGCCCGTCGTGCTCGTCCACGGCGGGGGCGCCCAGACCGACGAACTGGCCGGGCGGCTCGGTCAGCGGGTCGCGCACATCCACGCCCCCGACGGCACCCGCAGCCGCAGGACCGACGCCGCCGCGCTGCGGACCCTGACCATGGCCCTGCTCGGCCAGGTCAAACCCGCCCTGGTGGACGGTCTGCGCCGCCGCGGCGTGCCCGCGGCCGGGCTGAGCGGCGCCGACGGGCCCGTCGTCCTGGCGGAGCGGAAGGAGGCGTTGCGCTCCGTCGTGAACGGCCGGGTGCGGATCGTCCGCGACGACCTGAGCGGCCGGATCAGCCGGGTCGACCCCGGTCTGCTGCACGCCCTGCTGGAGCGGGGGATCGTGCCGGTCCTGTCGCCGCCGGCCGCCGGCGCGGGCGGCGGGCTGCTCAACGTGGACGCCGATCGGATGGCCGCCGCGGTCGCCGTCGCCCTGGGTGCCGAACAGCTCGTCTACCTCACCGAGGTGCCCGGCCTGCTGCGTGACCCCGCCGACCCGTCCTCCCTGCTGCCCCGGGTGGAGCTGCCCGCCGGCCCGGAGCTCGCCGCGGTCCGCGGCCGGATGCGGCACAAGGTCCGCGCCGCCGCCGAGGCCCTGGCCGGCGGGGTGCGGGACGTCGTGGTGGCCGGCACCGCGACGCCCGCCCCGGTCACCGCGGCGCTGGACGGCGCCGGCACGGTGCTCACCGCGGGGAGGGCCCGGTGAAACCCTCCGGCGAGTACGCCGCCTGGCTGCTGCGCGGGCTGCTGTCGATCCCGTCCGTCTCCGGCGAGGAGGGCAGGGCCGCCGCCTTCGCGGCCGACCAGATGAGCCGGCTGGGCATGCGGGCCCGGGTGGACGAGATCGGGAACGCCGTCGGGGAGGCGGGCCCGCCCGGCGCGCCGACCGTGCTGCTGCTCGGCCACATCGACACCGTCCCCGGCCGCCTGGCGGTCTGCCAGGTCGGGGACCTGCTCTACGGTCGCGGCGCCGTCGACGCCAAGGGACCGCTGGCCGCGATGATCTGCGCCGGGGCCGCGGCGGCGTCCGCCGGCGTGCGCGTGGTGGTGGTCGGCGCGGTGGGCGAGGAGGTCCCCGGCTCGCGGGGCACCCGGCACCTGCTCCGCACCCTGCCCCGGCCCGACGCGGTGGTCATCGGCGAGCCGAGCGGCTGGGACGGCGTCTGCCTCGGCTACAAGGGCCGCGTCGGCGTGGTCTACGACGTCAGACGCACCGCCATGCACACCAGCAGCCCCGAGGAGACGGCGGTCGAGGCCGCCGCCCTGTTCTGGACGCGGGTGGAGGACTACGTCCGGCGGCTGCCGGGGGCGGGCGACGCCGTACGGTTCGACGCCTGCTCCGCCACCCTGGTGGACCTGCGGGGCGACATCCGGCAGGCCCACGCCCGGATCACCTGCCGGGTGCCGGAGGGGTTCGACTTCGACGCCTTCCACCGCTTCGTGAAGTGGGCCGCGGTGCAGGCCGAGGCGCGCTTCGACGAGCGGGTCCCCGCGGTGCGCCGCGGGCTCGGCGACCCGGCCGCGCGGGCCCTGCGGGCGGCGATCCGCGAGCACGGCGGCACCCCCGCGACCAAGCTCAAGGC
Organism: Streptosporangium becharense; assembly: GCF_014204985.1. Taxonomy (NCBI): domain Bacteria; kingdom Bacillati; phylum Actinomycetota; class Actinomycetes; order Streptosporangiales; family Streptosporangiaceae; genus Streptosporangium; species Streptosporangium becharense. The sequence goes on from NZ_JACHMP010000001.1 coordinate 7,127,326, forward strand.
CGGCACCTCCGACATGAACGTGGTGGCCGAGCACTGGGACGTCCCCATGGTCGCCTACGGCCCCGGCGACGCCCACCTCGACCACACCGACGACGAACACATCGCCATCCCCGACCTGTACCGCTCGGTCGCGGTCCTCGGCTCGGCGCTGCGCACCCTCGGCCGCCTGACGGCCGGTCCCGTACGCCGCGACGAGCTCACCCCCACCGCCGGCCGCCGATCCCTCCCGTGAGGAGACCATGCGAAGCCTCGACGGCAAGACTGTGATGATCACCGGCGCGGCGAGAGCGCTCGGCCGGTCGCACGCCCTGCTCTTCGCCGAGCACGGCGCCGACCTGCTCCTCGTCGACCTCTGCAAGGAGCGGCAGGGACCCTACCCGCTGTCCACCCGCAGGCAGCTGGAGGAGACGGCCCGCGAGTGCCGCAGGAGCGGCGGCACCGTCGTCACCGCCGCGGCCGACGTGCGCGAGCAGAAGGAGGTGGACGAGGCCGTCGCCGCCGGGCTGACCGAGTTCGGCCGCATCGACGTGCTCGTCAACAACGCCGGGCTGCTCGCCCCCGGCGGCGTCCTCTCCCACCGGCTCAGCGAGCAGGAGTGGGAGCTCGTCATCGACGTCAACCTCAACGGGACCTGGCGGTGCTGCCGGGCCGTGCTGCCGGGGATGGTGGAGCGGCGCGCCGGCGCCATCGTCAACACCGCGTCCACCGGCGGGCTGATCGCCTACGAGATGTTCTCCAGCTACGTCGCCTCCAAGCACGCCGTGGTCGGGCTGACCAAGGCGCTCGCCCTGGAGTACGGCCGCCACGGCGTCCGCGTCAACGCGGTGTGCCCCTCCACCGTCCGGGCCGAGGAGGCCCTCGGCAGCCGCAGCACCGCCGCCGTCGCCGAGTCGGTCGGCACCTCCCTCGACGACTACGAGGCCGGTTCGGCCTCCTTCCACGCGCTGCGCCGCCTGGTGACGGCCGAGGAGGTGTCCAGGGCGTGCCTGTGGCTGGCCGGTGACCAGTCGTCCGGGGTCACCGGCACCGCCATGGTCGTCGACGCCGGATACACCGCCCGCTGAAATCTCCAGGAGCCCCACATGACGCCCCAGGACGACCTGCAGACCCGGCTCGCCGCGCTCTCCCCGGAACGGCGTGCCCTCCTCGAACGCCTCCTCGCCGGAAGCGGCGACGTCGAGGCCCCGATCCGGCCCCGCGAGGCCGGGCGGACCACGCTGCCGCTCTCCTACGAGCAGGAACGCCTGTGGTTCATGGACCGGTTGCTGCCCAACCGGGAGGTCTTCCACGTCCCCACCGCGCTGCGGCTGCGCGGGGACGTCGACGTGGCGGCGCTGCGCGCGGCGCTGACCGCCCTGGTGGCGCGGCACGAGGTGCTGCGCACGGTCTTCGCCGAGGAGGGCGGCGCCCCCGTGCAGCGGGTGCTGCCCCGGCTGGAGCCGCCGCTGCGGGTGGCGGACGCCTCCGGCGCCGCCGACCCGGACGGGCGGGCCCTGGAACTGGCCACCGAGACGATCCTCGAACCGTTCGACCTCGGCGCCGGCCCCCTCATCCGGGCCGGGCTGTACCGGGTGGCGCCACGCGAGCACCTGTTCGTCATCGTCCAGCACCACATCGTCTCCGACTACTGGTCGCTCGGCATCCTGCTCGCCGACCTGGGTGCCCTCTACGGCCGCGAACTCGGCCTCACCCAGGCGCCCCCCGCGCCGTCGCTGCACTACGCGGACTTCGCCCGCTGGCAGCGTGAGACCCTGACCGGCGACCGGCTCGCCGCGGCCCTCGACTTCTGGCGCGAGACCCTCGACGGGGCGCCCGAGCTGCTCGACCTGCCCACCGACCGGCCCCGCTCCCGGATCAGACACACCCGCGGGGAGATCCTGCCGGTCGCCTTCGACGGCGAGCTGGTACAGCGGGTCCGCGCGCTGGCCAAGGAGGCGGCGACCACCCTCACCGTCGCCTTCCTCGCCGGCTACGTGGCCACCCTGTCCCGGCACGTCCGCCAGGACGACATCGTCGTCGGGGTGCCGATCGCCGGCCGAGGCCGCCCCGAGACGCAGCAGATGATCGGGTACTTCCTCAACTGGCTGCCCGTCCGCGTGCACGTCGGGGACGGCCCCGGCCTGCGCGTCCTGGTCGCCCGGGTGCGGGACGCCTTCGCGGCGGCCTTCGCCCGCCAGGACCTGCCCTTCGAGATGCTCGTGCAGACCCTCCAGCCGCCGCGCCACCTGGGCACAACCCCGGTCTTCCAGACCTCCTTCAGTCTCCGCGACGCCGCACCGGAACCGCCCGCCCTGCCCGGCCTGACCGCCGAACTGGCCGACCTCGGCAAGGGCGCCACCCACTACGACCTGATGGCCGAGCTGTGGTGCGAGGGTGAGCGCGTCGTCGGGTACCTGCCCTACAACGACGAGCTCTTCGACGCCGAGACCGTCGCCCGGTTCGCCCGGCGGATGACGCGGCTGCTGGCGGAGGGGACACTCGAACCCGACCGGCCGGTCCGCGCTCTGCCCCTGCTGGGGGAGGACGGGACACCCGAGGCGTCCGCCGTGCCGCCCTCCCGCGAGGTGGACGCCGCCGCGACCCTGCACGGGTGGTTCGCCGAGGTGGCCGCGGCCACGCCCGCCGCCGTCGCCGTGGTGTGCGAGGACGAGCGGCTCACCTACGCCGAGCTGGACGAGCGGGCCAACCGGCTCGCGCACGCCCTGCGCGAGCGGGGCGCCGGACCCGGCCGGTGTGTGGGCGTCTGCCTGGAACGCTCGTCCGACCTCGTCGTCGGCCTCCTCGGCGTGCTCAAGAGCGGGGCCGGATACGTCCCGCTCGACCCCGACAACCCGGCGGCGCGCAGCGCCCGCCAGCTCTCCGACACCGCGGCCGTCGCGGTGGTCACCACGGCGGGGCTGGCCGACCGGCTGCCCGGCGGCCTGCCCGCCGTCCGCCTCGATGCGGACGCCGCCGAGCTGGCCGCCCGCCCCGCGACGCCGCCCGCCGTCCGCTCCCACCCGCTGGACCTCGCCTACGTCATCCACACCTCGGGCTCCACCGGCCTGCCCAAGGGGGTGGCCGTCACCCACGCCAACGTGGTGCGGTTGCTGCGAGGGGCTCAGGAGTCGTTCGGGTTCGGGCCGGACGACGTGTGGACCCTGTTCCACTCGTGCGCCTTCGACTTCTCCGTGTGGGAGCTGTGGGGGTCGTTGCTCAACGGCGGGCGGCTCGTCGTGGTGCCGCACTGGATGCTGCGCGCTCCCGACGAGCTGGCCCGGCTGCTCGCCGCCGAGGGCGTGACCGTGCTCAACCAGACCCCGTCCGCCTTCGCGCAGCTCAGCCGGGTGATCCTCCGGGACGAGCCGGACCTCGCGCTGCGTCACGTCGTCTTCGGCGGCGAGGCACTCGACCCGGCGTCCCTGGCGCCGTGGATCGCCCGGTACGGCGACGCCTCCCCGCGCCTGGTCAACATGTACGGGATCACCGAGACCACGGTGCACGTCACCTACCGGCCGATCACCCGCGCCGACCTGGAGACGGGCGGGTCGCCGATCGGGGAGCCGCTGCCCGACCTCGGGCTGTACGTGCTGGACGGCCTGCTCCGGCCCGCCCTGTCCGGTGTCGTCGGCGAGCTCTACGTCGGCGGCGCCGGGCTCGCCCGCTGCTACGTCGCCGACCCGGCCCGCACCGCCGACCGGATGCTGCCCGACCCCTACGCGGGCGTGCCGGGTGCCCGGATGTACCGCACCGGTGACCTGGCGCGGCGCCTGCCCTCGGGCGAGGTGCTCTACCAGGGGCGTGCCGACGACCAGGTGAAGATCCGCGGGCACCGCATCGAGCTGGGCGAGATCCAGGCCGCACTGGGCAGGCTGCCCGGCGTCGCCGGGTGCGCCGTCGCGGTCCGCGACGACGGCCCGGCGGGCCCGCGCCTGTCGGCCTACGTCGTCCCCGCCGACGGCGCCGCCCCCTCGGCCGGGGACCTGCGGCGCGGCCTGCTCGCCACCCTGCCCGAGTGGATGGTGCCCGCCCTGTTCGTGACCGTGGACGCGCTGCCGCTGACCCGCAACGGCAAGCTCGACCACCGCGCTCTGCGTGCCCTGGACGTCGCGCACGCCGGCCGTGAACGCCCCCACGTGCCGCCGCGCGGCGAGACCGAGCAGGCGCTGGCCGCGATCTGGCGGGAACTGCTGGACGTCGGACGCGTCGGCGTGGACGACGGTTTCTTCGAGCTCGGCGGGCACTCGCTGATGGCGGTGCAGCTCGTCTCGCTCATCCGCGAGCGGCTGGGGGCGGAGCTCCCCATCGCGGTGCTCTTCCAGCACCCCACCCTGGAGGCCATGGCCGGGGCGGTCGACGCCGCGGCGGCCGGTGAGGCCACGACGGCCGTCGACACCGAGGCGCTGGTCGCCGACCTGAGCGAGGCCGAGGTGGACGCGATGCTCGCCGCGCTCGGCGACGACGGCTGACCACCCGGGGCCCCGCAGGACCCCGATGACGACGAAGGACCCGGAGAGGAACGGCCATGGAGGATGTCCCGCTGTCCCTGACCCAGGAACAGCTCTGGTTCGCCGAGGCGCTGGAGAGCGACCGCACGCTCTACACCGAGGGGGCCGGGCTGCGCGTGCGCGGCCGGCTCGACGTGGACGCGCTGTCGCGTGCCCTGCACGCCGTCGTGACCCGGCACGAGATCCTGCGCACGACGATCGTGACGTCCGGCGGACGCCCGGTCATGCGGATCCAGCCGCCGCCCGACGGCGCCCCGCTGGAGACGGTGAGCCTGCGCGGCGCCGCCGACCCGGAGAAGGCGCTGGAGGAGCTCATGACGGGGTTCGTCGAGCGCGACGTGGACCTGGCCGCGGGGCCGCTGTTCCGGGCGATGCTCGCCGAGCTGGGCACCGACGACCACGCGCTCGTCGTCGCCTGCCACCACCTCGTCTGCGACGGCACCGGGGCCGTCATCGTCATGGAGCAGATCCTTCAGGACTACGAGGCGTTCCGCTCCGGCTCCCCGTCGCCGGTCGCCGAACCGGAGCTCCAGTACGCCGACTTCGCCCTGTGGGAACGGGACGTGCTCGCCCCGCACACCCAGGAGGCCGACACCGCGTTCTGGCGTGACCGGCTCGCGGGCGTCCCCGCGGTGCTGGAACTGCCCCTCGGGCGGCCCCGGCCCGCGTCCAAGGGGGTGCGGGGGACCCGGACGGAGTTCGCCGTCGCCGACGACGCGGCCGACAGGCTGCTGGAGTTCTGCCGGGGTGCGCGCGTGTCGGCCTACGCCGCCACGCTCGCCGCGTTCGCCGCGACGGTCCGGCTCCTGACGGGCCGGGACGACTTCGTGCTGGGCACCCTGATCGCCAACCGGTCCCTTCCCGAGATCGAAGGGCTCGTGGGCCAGTTCGCCAACACGGTGCCGCTGCGGCTGCGTCCGGCCGGCGACCCCACGTTCGAGGAGCTCGCCCGCGTCTGCGCCGACGTCCTCACCGACGCCACCGACCACGGGCGCCTCAGCCTCGGCCGGATCATCGAGCTGGTCAGGCCGGGCCGGGACCGCGCGCGCAACGCGCTCGTCCAGCACCTGTTCCTGCCCCGGGAGAACCCGATGCGGGCGGTGCGGATGGGCGAGGCCGAGGCGGTGCCGGTCGAGGTGCCCCGCACCCGCGGCCGCCTCGACACGATCACCGAGGTGGAGGTCGCACCCGGCAGGCTGCGGGCGTGGGTGGAGTACGACACCGACCTGTTCGACCCGGCCTCGGTCGAGGAGCTGATGGAGGTCCTGGGCGACGTGCTGCGCGCCTGGGCCGCCGACCCCTCCCTGCCGCTGTCGCGGCTGCCGCTGCCGGAGGCCGCCGGGGAGCCGCCCACACCCGTCCTCACCGCCGGCCACCGCTCGTGGACGCGGTACGCGCTGCGGCGGTCCCGTGCGCGGCGGGCGGCCGAACTGGCGCTGCCCGCCCTGACCGGCTGGGACGGGTCCGCGATCCCCGTACCGGCCGGGGACGGGGAGACGGTCGTGGCCGGGCCGGGGCAGGACCCGCGGGAGGCGCTCGCCGCGCTGCTGGGCGGTGCGCACGTGGTGCTGGCCGCCGACACCGGGACGGCCGAGGCCGCCGGGACCGCCGAGGCCGCCGGGGGCGAGACGGTGCCCGGCGCCGGGGACCCGGGCGGCGGGACGGCGGACGACCCCCTGCTGGGCGTGGTCCTGGAACTGTGGGCCGAGGCGTTCGAGCGGGCGGACATCGGGGCGGACGACGACTTCTTCGTGCTCGGCGGCCACTCGATGCTCTCCGCGCGGGTGACCGCGCGCCTGCGGGAGGTGCTCCAGGTGCACGTGCCGCTGCGCGCCATGTTCGAGAACCCCACGCCGCGGGAGCTGACCGAGGAGATCCGCCGTCGCGACCCGCAGGTGGACGGGCTGGTCCGGCTGGTCGCCGCGGCCGACGGCACGTCCTGGGCCCAGGACGCCCCCGGGGCCTCCGCGCCGGCGGCACGGGACGACGCGGCGGCGCCGGAGACGGCCGGGCGTCCCGCGGAACCGGTGCTCATCCCGCTGCTGAAGGCCCAGCTCCAGCTCTGGCTGATGGAGCAGCTCCACCCGGGCACCCTCACCCACACCGTCCCCCTGGTCGTCGACCTGGAGGGCCCGGTCCGGATCGACCTGCTGCGGGCCGCCGTCAACGACGTGGTCGCCAGGCAGGAGGCGCTGCGCAGCACGTTCGTGGAGGTCGCGGGCGAGCCCATGCAGCGCATCGCCCCGTCGCTGGAGCTAGACGTGCCGGTGGCCGACCTGACCGGCCTGGACGAGGAGGCCAGGCAGGGTGAGCTGGCCCGGCTGACCGACGAGTTCGCCTACGGTGTGCTCGACATCGTCCGCGGACCGCTGCTGCGGGCCAGGGTCGTACGGCTCACCGCGGACCGGGTTCGACTCCAGCTCCTGTTCCACCACCTGGTGACCGACGAGGTGTCGATGACGGTGTTCATGCGTGAGCTCTCGGAGTTCTACCGGGCCCGCGCCGAGGAACGGGCGCCCGCGCTTCCCCCGCTCCAGGTGGACCTCGGCACGCTCGTCCGGGAGGAGCGGGACGTGCTCGCCTCCCCGGAGGGCGACAGGCTCCGCAGGTTCTGGCTGCGGGAACTCGCGGACGCCCCCGAACTGCTGCTCCCGCTCGACCGTCCCCGGCCCGACCGGGTCACCTACGACGGGACGTTCCTGCGGCTGATCCGCTCCCGAGCGTCCTTCGACGCGGTGGCGGACCTGGCCCGCGCCGAGAACACCACCCCTTTCGGGATCTTCCTGGCCGCGGTGGCGGCGCTGGTGCACCGCCTCAGCGGCATGGACGACCTCCTGATCGGCGTCCCCAGCGAGAACCGCACCCGTCCCGGCGCGGAACTGCTGATGGGCTGTTTCCTCAACGTCCTGCCGCTGCGGCTGAGCTGCACCGGCGACCCGACGTTCGCCCAGCTCGTCGGCCGGGTCCGGGAACGACTGCTCGACGCCTACGACAACCAACGGCTGCCCATCGCCGACATCGTCGACACCGTGCGGCCCGCCCGCGAGGCCGGCCGCCTGCCGCTGGTCCAGGTGACGTGCGAGCTGCAACTGGCCACCTGGGCGCCGCTGGACCTGCCCGGCTGCCGTGCCGACTACGCGCTGCTCCCGCACGGCACCGCCCGTTACGAGCTGGCCTTCCACGCCCAGGCCCGTCCCGGGGACTTCTGGGTCGGCGCGGAGATCAACCTCAACCTGTGGGACGCCGAGACCGGCATGGGCTACATCGGGCGGCTCTGCGACCTCCTCGACCAGGTCGCGGCCGACCCGTCGCTGCCGCTGTCGGCGTACCGGGCCTGACGACGCGCGGCCGGGGACGCCCTCCCACCGGGAGGGCGTCCCCGGCCGGGAGACACGGGTGGGGCGGCCGGCCGGGAGGCCGGCCGGGAGAGCAGGTGGGGCGTCCGGTCAGCCGGGGTGGCCGGATGACCGGGAGGCCAGGATGCCGGCGACCACCGACGTGTCGTGCTCGGCGCCGGTGAAGGCGGGGTGGTCGAGCACGCTCCGCAGGAACTCCGTGGTGGTGTGCACCCCGGGCCCGGCGGCGTGGAACTCCGCGAGCGCGCGCCGCATGCGGGCCATGGCGCGATCCCGGTCCGGTGCCCACACGACGACCTTCGCGAGCAGGGAGTCGTAGGCGGGCGGCACCCGGTACCCGGGGCGGCAGTGGGTGTCCACCCGGACGAACGGCCCCGCGGGCAGGTCGAACTCGGTCAGGGTGCCGGGGGCCGGGGCGAAGCCGCGTTCCGGGTCCTCGGCGTTGATCCGGCACTCGATGGCCGCCCCGCGCGGGACGACGTCCTCCTGACGCAGCGACAGCGGCTCCCCGGCGGCGATCCGGAGCTGCTCGTGGACCAGGTCGACCCCGGTGAGCATCTCCGTCACCGGGTGCTCCACCTGGATGCGGCAGTTCATCTCCATGAAGTGGAAGCGGTGCTCGGGGTCCACGAGGAACTCCAGGGTGCCCGCACCCACGTAACCGGCGGCGAGCGCGCCGGTGACGGCGGCCCGGTTGAGCCGGTCCAGCAGTTCGCGGGGGAGCCCCGGGGCGGGTGCCTCCTCCAGGATCTTCTGATGCCGGCGCTGCACCGAGCAGTCCCGTTCGCCCAGGTGGATCCCGTTGCCGTACCGGTCGCACAGCACCTGGACCTCCACGTGCCTGACCGATTCCAGGTAGCGCTCGACGTAGACCCTGCCGTCGCCGAGCAACGCCTGCGCGCTCGCCGTCGTCTCCCGGAAGGCGCGGTCGAAGTCCCCCGGGTCCCGTACGACGCACATGCCGCGTCCGCCGCCGCCCGCCGCGGCCTTGATGATGACCGGATAGCCGACGGCGGCGGCCAGGTCGGCGGCCCGGCGCGGGTCGGCGTCCGGCTCGTCACTGCCGGGCAGCACCGGCAGCCCGGCCCCGCGCATCAGGGCCCGCGCGGCGGCCTTGTCGCCCAACCGGCGCATCACGTCCGGGGGAGGGCCGACGAAGGTCACCCCCAGGTCCTCGCACACCTCCGCGAGGTCCGGGTCCTCCGACAGCAGGCCGTAGCCGGGGTGGATCGCGTCCGCCCCGGACATCCGGGCCGCCTCGGCGATCGCGGCGAGGTTGAGGTAGCTGCGCCGCACCGGCCCCGGGCCGATGTGGATGGCCTGGTCGGCGTATCTGGTGATCTCGGAGTCGCGGTCGTCGGTGGAGTACACGGCGGCGACGCGGATGCCGAGCTCCCGGCACGCGCGCGCGACACGCAGCGCTATCTCCCCGCGGTTGGCGATGAGCACGGTGCGGAACACGGGGCCTCCCCGGTCAGGAATCGGGATCGGCGAGCTCGAAGAGCGGCTGGCCGAACTCCACCGAGGTGGAGTCGGCCACCAGGATCTCCGCGAGCCGGCCGTTCCGGTCGGCGACGACCGGGATCATCAGCTTCATCGCCTCCACGATCCCGAGCTGCGCACCCTTGGCCACGTTGTCGCCGACCTCGACGAACGATTTCGCCCCCGGCGCCTCGGCCCGGTAGAAGACGCCGACCGAGGGGGCGCCCACCAGGTGCGGGGCCACCCCGCGGCGCGGGGCGGCGGAGACGCCGCGGGCCGCGCCGCCGCCTTCCCGGGCGGCGCCGTTCCAGGCGGGGCCGCCGTTCGGGCCGCCGTCGTTCCAGGCGGGACCGGCGTCCGGGCCACCGCCGTTACGCGCGGGGACGCCGTGCTGCGCGCCGTCGTCCTGAACGGGGTCGCCGGACGCGGCGGACCCCCGGGCGGCCGGGCCGGCGTCCCACTCGACCTCCACCCGCACGTCCCCCGCCTCGACGCGTACGCGGCGGACCGGGCCCGGCAGGTGGGCGAGCATGCGCACGGCCCCGCGTCCCAGCAGGTCGAGCCGGTGGTCGAGCGGCGTCTCGGGGGGAATGTCCGCGGTCGCGGTCAATGGTCTGCGCTCCTTCGCGAAGGCACCGTCGGTGCGGGGTCGTCAGTGTCGCAGCGGTACGTGCTCCAGGGAGGAGCGGTCGCCGTCGGCGGGCCGGGCGTCCGGCGGCGGGCCGGAGCCGAAGCGGCGGAACCTCGCCCGCCGCTCCCGGACCAGCCGCTCGGCGGGGCGGCGGACGAGGTCGCCGAGGCGTTCGGCCAGCGCGCGCTCCACCAGCTGGGCCGCCGCGGCGTGGTCGGCCCCCATGCCCCCTTCGGGCTCCGGCAGCACGGCGTCCACGACGCCGAGCCGGAGCAGCTCCCGGGAGTGCAGGCGCAGGGCCGCCGCGGCGCGTGGCGCGTCGGCGGCGTCACGCCACAGGATCGACGCGCACCCCTCGGGGCTGATCACCGAGTAGACCGCGTCGGCGCAGATCAGCACCTCGTCGGCCACTCCCAGGGCCAGGGCACCGCCGCTGCCGCCCTCCCCGATGATCAGTGTCAGCACGGGCACGGGAAGCGACGCCATCAGGCGCAGGTTCGCGGCGATCGCCATCGCCTGGCCGTGCCGCTCCGCCTCCAGCCCGGGGTGCGCTCCCGGCGTGTCGACCAGGGTCACCACCGGCAGCCCCAGTTTGGCGGCGAGCCGCATGAGCCTGGCGGCCTTGCGGTAACCGTGCGGTGAGGCCATCCCGAAGTTGCGCGCGTTCAGCTCGGCGCCGTCGTGCCCCTTCTGGTGGCCGATCAGCATCACCGGCCGGCCGCGGAGCCGTCCGACGCCGCCGACGATCGCGGGGCAGTCGCCGCCGATCCGGTCGCCGTGCAGCTCCTCGAAGTCCCGCAGCACCCGGCGGGCGTAGTCGAGCGTGGTGGGCCTGCGCAGGTCACGTGCCCGGCGGACCTGCGTCCAGGGGTCCATGTCGGGCAGCAGCCCGGGGTCGCGCACCAGCCCGCCGTCACCCGGCGGCGGGGGGCCGCCCGCCCGGCCCCCGGCGGCCAGCAGGCGGCCGAGGGTCGGCCGCAGCTCCGCGCGCGGCCGGACCAGGTCGATCAGGCCGTGCTCCAGCAGGAACTCCGCGCTCTGGAAACCGGGCGGCAGCGGGCTGCGCAGCGTCTGCTCGACGACGCGCGGGCCGGCGAAGCCCAGCCGGGCTCCGGGCTCGGCCACGACGACGTCGCAGAGCGTCGCGAACGACGCGGCGACCCCGCCGTAGGTCGGGTCCGTCACCAGCGAGATCGTCAGCACCCCCGCCTCGTCGAGCAGGCCCAGCGCCTGGCTGGTCTTGGCCATCTGCATCAGGGAGAGCGCGCCTTCCTGCATCCGCGCGCCGCCCGAGGCCGTCACCAGCAGCAGCGGTGTGCGCTCCTGGAGCGCGGTCTCGGCCGCCCGGGTGATCAGTTCCCCGACCGCCGAGCCCAGGCTGCCGCCGAGGAAACGGAAGTCCATGACCGCGGCCACCACGGGGTGCCCGGCCACGGTGCCCCGGACGCAGACCACGGCCTCGGCCAGCCCGGTGGCCCGGCGGGCCCGGTCGAGGCGTTCGGCGTACGGGACGGTGTCGTGGAAGGCGAGGGGGTCGTGGTCGTCGGCGACGGCGGGCAGTTCCCGGACCGAACCCGGGTCGAGCAGGTGGGCGATCCGCTGGGGGGCGGTGAGCGGACCGTGGTCGCCGCACTCGGGGCACACACCGAGGTTGCGGTCCAGGCGGGGGCCGTACACGGGCGCCCGGCACCGGCGGCACAGCACCCACCTGCGGCCGGTCGTCCCCGCCTGCCCGGTCCGGGTCACGGGGTGCGGGCGGTGAGCGCGGTGTTGACCAGTGCCAGCAGCTCCCCGGGGGTCATCTGCGCGTCCAGCACCGTGTCGTCGGGCAGCTTGATGCCGTAGCTGCGCTCGATCACGCTGGACGCCTCCAGCAGGGCGAGCGAGTCGTAGCCCAGCGTCTCGAAGGAGGAGTGCAGGGAGCCGCCGTCCATGTCGGTGCTCTCGTCCTGCCCGGCGCACTCCTGCATGATGCGCCGCAGGTCGGTGATGGTCAGTTCCGGCATCGTTTCTCCTAGGACGTGATGGGTGATGTGTTCCGCCACCGTCTCAGCGCCGGACGACCAGGGCCGCGTTGAAGCCGCCCAGGCCGCGGGCGAGGACGAGGACGTTGCTGAGGTGAGCCTCGCGGGGACGGTCCACGACGAGGTCGAGGCCGTGTCCGGCACGCGGGCGGCCGACGTTGACCGTGGGCGGGATGCGCTGGTCGCGCAGGGCGAGCAGGGCCGTGGCGACGTCCAGCGCCGCCCCGCCCGAGTACAGGCGCCCGGTCATCGTCTTGGGGACGCTCACCGGCACCCCGCCCCGCCCGAACAGGCCGGTGATCGCCTCGGCCTCCACCCGGTCGAGCTCCGGCACGCCCGCGCCGTCGGCCAGGACCAGGTCCACGTCCCCGGGGTCGAGCCCGGCGTCGCGCAGGGCCGTCTCCGCGGCCCTGCGCAGGCCGGGGGGCCGCCCGGAGCGCGGGTGGGGGTCGAAGGTGGCGCCGTAGCCCGCGACGGCGCCGTAGACGGTGGCGCCCCGGTCCGCGGCGGCGGCGGCGTCCTCCAGCACGAGCAGCGCCCCGCCCTCCCCGGGCACGTACCCGCAGGCCGCCTCGTCGAAGGGCAGGTAGGCCCGGCGCGGGTCCGCCGAGCGGCTGACCCTGCCGTTGGCGAGCTGGGCGATCCAGCCCCACGGGCACAGCGAGGAGTCCATCCCGCCGGTGACCATGATCGGCGTCCCCCTGCGGATCTGCCGCCTGGCCATCGCGAACGCGTCCAGCCCGCCCGCCTGCTCGGTCACCACGACGCCGCTGGGCCCCCGCATGCCGTGCCGGATCGAGATCTGACCGGTGTTGACCGCGTAGAACCACGCGAACGACTGGTAGGCGCTGACGTGCTCGGGCCCGCGCTTCCACAGCGCCTCCAGCTCGCGCTGGCCGAACTCGAAACCGCCGAACGCCCCGGCGGTGACGACCCCCATGCCGAACTCCGGCATCTCGGCGGGACGCAGCCGCGCGTCGTCGATCGCCCATGCGGCGGCGGCGAGCGCCAGGCGGGTCATCCGGTCCGTCTGCGGCAGCAGCCTGCCGGGAAGGTGCTCGCGGGCGTCGAAGCCGTTCACCTCACCGGCCAGCGCCGACGGGTAGCGGCCCGCGTCGAACGCGGTGATCGGGCCGATGGCTCCCCGGCCGGCGAGCGTCGCGGCCCAGTGCTCGTCCGCACCCAGGCCGGTCGGCGCCGCCACGCCCAGCCCGGTCACCACGGGGTGCGCGCTCATCGTCCCGCCCCGTCCGGGCGGGCCAGCACGGCGGCGCTCTGGAAACCGCCGAACCCGCTGCCGACGCTGAGCACGACGTCCAGCTCGCGCTCCCGGGCGACCAGCGGGACGTAGTCCAGGTCGCACTCGGGGTCGGGATTGTGCAGGTTCGCGGTGGGTGGCACCACGCCGTGTTCGATGGCCAGCGCGCAGGCGGCCAGTTCGATCGAGCCGATGGCCCCCAGGGAGTGCCCGATCATCGACTTGATGGAGCTCACCGGGGTGCGGCGGGCGTGCTCGCCCAGGCTCAGCTTGAACGCCGCGGTCTCGTGCCGGTCGTTCTGTTTGGTCCCGGAGCCATGGGCGTTGACATAGTCGACGTCACGGGGATCGACGCGTGCCTCGTCCAGCGCGGCGGTGATCGCCCTGGCCATCTCCCGGCCGTCGGGACGCAGGCCCGTCATGTGGAAGGCGTTGCTGCGCGAGGCGAAACCGCGGACCTCCGCGTAGATGTGGGCACCCCTGCGGCGCGCGGCGGACAGCTCCTCCAGGACGAACATCGCCGCACCCTCACCCAGGACGAACCCGTCGCGGGTGCGGTCGAAGGGCCTGGAGGCGTGCGCCGGGTCGTCGTTCCTGGCGCTGGTGGCCTTGATGGCGTCGAAGCAGGCGACCGTGATGGGGGAGATCGGCGCGTCGGTGGCGCCGGCCAGCATGACGTCCGCCGACCCTTCGCGGATCAGCTCCACGGCGTGGCCGACCGCGTCGAGGCCGGAGGTGCAGCCGGTGGATATCACCGCGGCGGGCCCCTCGGCCCCGGCGGCCCAGGCGACCTCGGCGGCCATCGGCGTCGGGGTGAGGTAGCCGTACAGGTGGGGGACCGCGTACTCGTGGTCGACGTCCCACCGGCTGCCCCCGTCGCTCACCACGACGTACTCCTGCTCCAGGCCCGTCGTGCAGCCGACCGCGCTGCCCACCGTCACCCCCGTCCGGTGCGGGTCGCGCTCGCCCGGCTCCAGGCCGCTGTCGGCCAGGGCCTCCCGCGCGCACACCACGGCGAACTGCACCGCGCGGTCCATGCGGCGGATCTCCTGCGGACCCAGCCCCTCCTGCGCCGGATTGAAATCACATTCGGCGGCAATTCTCGAACGAAACGGCGCAGGATCGAAGAAGGTTATTCCGCGAGTCGCCGTCTGGCCGGAGGAGATAAGCCGCCAGAAATCCTTGGTGTTCGCGCCTCCCGGTGCTCGCACGCCAATTCCGGTGATGACCACTCGGCGTCCCAATGCGAATTCACCCCTTGTTGCAAATCAGCCGGCGTTCAACCGCGCGGCCTCTGTGCACCAGCCTGGCGGCGGTACCTCGAATCTCACTAGAGAAACGGGCGAGCGGGGGCCGCCGCGGAGGGTGAGGGTCGGTCGCGAACGGTGACGACCTTCGTCACGGTATGGCTCATGTTGATCACGCTCCGCCAGGCGGTGAGGTGGTGGTCGGGTCCGCCCCGGAGCCCCATGCCATTATGGATTGCTGATAATCGACCGTGAAAACTGTATATAACTGCCGGAGACTTCACGCTTCCCGTGGTAGGGGCCCGGTGCCGCAGCCGACCCGGTGCCGGGCCGGCGGATCTCGCCGGTGTGAGGCAGTCGAAACCGGGGATTGACAGCGAGGCAGATCTCTTAGATAGATGTGGAGGTCCGTATTTTTTCCCATTCCGGGAAATGTGGGGGTAGACGGAGGCCCTGGGGCGAGGGCTAACTCGGAAAGTGTTCATCGGCGTGCACCCTGGCGGAAAGATCAGATCTTTACCGTTGCAGGGGGGCTTTCTGCTGGCCGCGGCGCGCCGGCGGTCAGGCAAGGCGAGTACATGCTCGACTCAATGTGAGGGGACCGACTGGTGGAGATCGGTGTTCTGGGATCGCTCGTCGTTCGCGTAGACGGAAAGTCGGCGCTGCCGTCCGCGCAGAAGCCGAGGCAGGTGCTGGCGTTACTCGTGCTCAATGCCAACCGCGTCGTCCCCATCGCCGCCCTCAGCCGGGAGTTATGGGACGACAAACCACCGCAAAGCGCCATGACGACCCTGCAGACCTACGTACTTCACATCCGCAAGATCCTCGGCAAGGTGCTGGGGATGACATCGGCGCAGGTCGGCAGGGAGATTCTCGTCACCCGTCCGGGGGGCTACATGTTCAGGGTCGAGCCGGGTGCGCTCGACCTGCACGTCTACGAGCAGCGGCTGGCCGAGGGCCGGGCCGCGCTCGCCGTGGGCGACAACCACCGGGCGGCCCGGTTGCTGTGCGACGCGCTCACCCTGTGGCGTGACCCGCCGCTGGTGGACGTGCAGCCGGGCCGGCTGCTGGAAGTCCAGATCAGAAGACTGGAGGAGTCGAGGCTGAGCGCGCTGGAGCAACGCATCGAGGCGGACATGCGGCTCGGCCGCCACCACGACATCGTCAGCGAGCTGATCGAGCTCGCGGCCGAGCATCAGCTGCACGAGACGGTGCACGCGCAGCTGATGCTGACCTTCCACCGCTGCGGACGCCGGTCGAACGCGCTGACCGTCTTCCGGATGCTGCGCCGCTCGCTCTACGAGGAGCTCGGGCTCGAACCCTCGATGAAGCTGGAACGCCTTCACCAGGCGATCCTGTCGTGCGATCCGGTCCTCGACACGCCGTCCGACACCGGAGCCCTGCTGCTGCTCGACCGCCTCGCCGAAGGCATGGTCCGCAGCGCCTGACGGCGGCGCCGGGCCGGCTACCGCGCCGGCCACCCGGAAGGGGGCGTGCGTTCCTCCACAAGAGGGACGCACGCCCCCTTTCACGTCTCACGGGCCGACCGGCCGCGCGCCGCGCGAGGAGGGGAAGCGGGAACGGGTTCTCCACCGGCGGTCCAGCCGGGTTGGATCGGTTCTCGAGCCGCCGTTCCTAGCGTGGATCCCATCGTGAGACGGCGACCGGGAGAGGTGCTATGCGTACCGTCCGCTATGCGAGTTACGGTGACCCCGACGTCCTGCGGATCGAGGAGGTCCCCACCCCCGCGCCGGGACCGAACCAGGTGCTGATCCGCACCGAGGCCATCGGCGTCAACTTCGTCGAGACCCAGCGCAGACGGGGGCAGGGCCCGTTCCCGCCCGCCCTGCCCGCCTCGCCCAACGGCGACGTGGTCGGCACCGTCGAGGCCCTCGGCCCCGAGGTCACCACGGTCCAGGTGGGCGACCGGGTGGCGGCGACCGTGATGGACAACGCCTACGCCGACCAGGTAGTCGCCGACGCCACGTTCCTCGTCCCGCTGCCCGAGAAGCTGGACGCGGCCCAGGCCAGTGTGCTGGCCTCCCCGGCGCAGGTCGCGCTGTGCGTGCTGCGCGTCGGCAAGCTCGCCCCCGGTGAGACGATCCTGGTCCACTCGGCCTCGGGCACCATCGGTCACCTGACCACCCAGCTCGCCAAGATCCTCGGCGCCGGGAAGGTCCTCGGCACGGCGAGCACCCCGGCCAAGCGGGAGTTCGCCCTCCGCTACGACACCGACGTGGCCATCGACTACGGCAGCGACGAGTGGGCCGACCGGGTGCTGGAGGAGACCGGCGGACGCGGCGCCGACGTGATCATCGACGGGGTGGGCGGCGACACCTTCCTGCGCGGGCTCGACGCCCTCGCCCCATGGGGCCGGCTGGTCTTCTACGGCGCGGCCCAGGGCATGCCGTCGGTTCCGGCGATGCGGCTGCTCGGCATGAAGTACGTCGTGGGCAGCGCCTTCTACGAGTGGTGGCGCCACGAGCCCGACGCGCTGCGCAAGGGCCTGAACGAGCTGATCGGGTACGTCGCCGACGGCCGGCTGCGCGTGGCCGTGCACGCGACCCTGCCGCTGACCGAGGCCGCCCAGGCACACCGCATGATCGAGGACCGCGCGCACACCGGCCGCCTGCTGCTGGTGCCCTGACCGCCTCACCGGAGAGCACCGGAGAAAGGAACAGCGTGATGGAAGGTTCGCTCGCACTCGTCACCGGGGCCACCAGCGGCATCGGACTGGCCGTGACGCGACGGCTGGCCAGGGCCGGCCACCGCGTCTTCGTCTGTGCCCGCACCCCGGACGCCGTCGAGACGACCGTCAAGGAGCTCACCGCGAACGGCTTCGCCGCCGACGGGGTGGCGGCCGACGTCCGCTCCGTGGAAAGCGTCCGCGACTTCGTCCGCACCGCCGTCGAGCGGTACGGGCCGGTGGACGTCCTGGTCAACAACGCCGGCCGCAACGGCGGCGGGCCCACCGCGAAACTCGCCGACGAGCTGTGGCTCGACGTCATCGACACCAACCTGAACAGCGTCTTCTACGCCACCCGCGAGGCGCTCACCACGGGCGGGATGCTGGAGCGGGGGAGCGGCCGGATCATCAACATCGCCTCGACCGGTGGCAAGCAGGGCGTCGTCCTGGGAGCCCCGTACTCCGCCTCCAAGCACGGCGTCGTCGGGTTCACCAAGGCCGTCGGCCTGGAGCTGGCCAAGACCGGGGTGACCGTCAACGCCGTCTGCCCCGGATACGTCGAGACGCCCATGGCCGAGCGGGTGCGCAAGGGCTACTCGCAGGTCTGGGAGATCACCGAGGACGAGGTGCTCCAGCGTTTCAACGCCAAGATCCCCCTCGGGCGCTACTCCACCCCCGAGGAGGTGGCGGGCCTCGTCTGGTACCTCACCACCGAGGACGCGGCGCCCATCACCGCCCAGGCGATCAACGTCTGCGGCGGGCTCGGCAACTACTGACCGCCAGGAGGCGCAAGTGACGCTCCACGAGACCGAGCACTCCGTCGTCGTCGACGCCCCGCCCAAGGTCGTCTTCGACCTGGTGGCCGACGTCACGCTCTGGCCCCGCATCTTCCCGCCGACGATCCACGTCGAGCACCTGGACCGCGACGCGTCGCAGGAGACCATCCGCCTGTGGGCCACGGCCAACGGCCAGGTGAAGACCTGGACGTCCCGCCGGACCCTCGACCCCGCCGGCACCAGGGTGGGCTTCCGCCAGCAGGTGTCGCAGCCGCCGGTGGCGGCCATGGGCGGAGAGTGGATCATCGAACCCCTCGGCCCGGGGCAGGTCAGGGTCCGGCTCACCCACGACTACCGGGCCGTGGACGACGACCCGGAGGCGGTCGCCTGGATCGCCGCGGCCGTCGACCGCAACAGTGGCGCCGAGCTGGAGGCGCTGAAGAGAGCCGCGGAACAGCCGCAGGACCTGGCCTTCTCCTTCGAGGACAGCGTCCACGTCGACGGCCCGATCGAGGCGGCGTACGCGTTCGTCCACGAGGCGGGCAGGTGGGCCGAACGGCTGCCGCACGTCGCCCGGGTCGACCTCAGCGAGGAGGTCGAGAACACCCAGATCCTGGAGATGGACACGCGGACCGCCGACGGATCCGTCCACACCACCCGGTCGGTCCGCATCTGCTTCCCCGGCGAGAAGATCGTCTACAAGCAGCTCAGGACCCCGGCGTTGTTGACCGCCCACACCGGCCGCTGGACCTTCACCCGCGACGGCTCGGGGGGCCCGGGGGGCACGGTGACCTCCGGCCACACCGTCGAGATCGCCCCCGCCGCCGTCACCACCGTGCTCGGCGCCGGCGCCACCGTGGAGGACGCCCGCGCCTTCGTCCGCAAGGCGCTCGGCGCCAACAGCCGGGCCACACTCGCCCACGCCGCAACCCACGCCCGAAGCGCCGCCCGCTGAGGCCACACCCAGGAGGAACCATGACTCAGCCGACCGTGACCATGGAGTTCGTCCCCGCCGAGACCTACCAGCGCATCCAGCAGTTCTACGCCCGCCACATGCAGCTCCTCGACGACGGGGCGGCCGAGGAGTGGGCCGAGACCTTCACCGAGGACGCGTTCTTCGAGCAGAACGTCAAGGACGAGCCCTGGCGCGGGCGGGAGCAGATCGGGACCCGGCTCCGCCGCGGCATCGACGCCATGGGAGACAGCGGCGTCCAGCGGCGGCACTGGTTCGGGATGATCAGCGCCCGTCCCGGTGAGGCGGCGGGGGAACTGCGCACGCGCTACTACGCCCTGGTGCTGGAGACCCCCGCCGGAGGCGCCCCCAGCGTGCGCCTGAGCATCGTCGGTGAGGACGTCCTCGTCGAGGACGACGGAGCGCTGCTGGTGAAGTACCGCTCCATCGCCCACGACGGGGCCGTGTGACGGACGGGACGTGCGTTCGCTGACAGAGCCGGGGGGCTACCGGGCGGTTCCGCCGCCCGGCGCCTCCGGCGCATCCATCGAGACACTCCACCAGAAGGTCAGGCAGTTCTACGTCCTGCAGGCGCAGCTGCTCGACCGGGGTGACGTCGAGGCGTGGGCGGCGACCTTCACCGAGGACGCCGTCTTCGTCCAGTCCAGCCACCGGGACAGGGTGTTCGCCGGCAACTCCTCTCCCGAGCGGAGGGGCCGGCCCGCCATCGCCCAGGCCGCGGGCCGGGGGGTGGCCGCCCGCGCGGCCACCGGCGTCACGCGGCGCTACTGGGTCGACGCGCACACCGTGCGCCGCTCGTACGACCTGACGCTGCGCACGAGGTTCAACGCCCTGCTGATAGAGACACCGGCCGGGGGACCGTGCCGGATCTTCCTGAGCGTCGCCGGGGAGGACATCCTCATCCCGCACGGCGGCGCGTGGCAGGTGAGCCGAAGAACGATCTTCCACGACGACGCGGGCTGATCCGCCCGCCGCCCGGCAGGGCCGCCCCAGGCGACCGTGCCGGGCTTCGGGCGACACCGAACGCCGGGCGACACGGAACGGGAACCCCACCATCCCCACCGCCCCCACCGCGGCCCCGGCCGCCCGGCCCGCGGGCGACACGGAACGGGGACGGTACCGCACCGGTACCGTCCCCGTTCCGTGTTCCGCGGTCACTCGCTCGCGCCGTTCTGCATCCCGCGGTCACTCACTCGCGCCGTTCTGCATCCCGCGGTCACCTGCTCGCGCCGTTCCGTGTTCCGCGCATCCGCTCCGCGCACGCCGCGGCGGTCAGGCCGTGCAGCGCAACGGGCTCCCGCCGTTGTAGGCCACCATCTCCCGCATCACGGGTGCGGAGGGGATGCGAGCCCCGGCGGGCAGGCCGCACTCCTCCGCGTACGCCCGGTGCAGGTTGGCGACCAGCCGCTCGGCGTCCAGCAGCGCGGCGAACGGCCCCAGCTCGGCCCGCCTGGCCGCCTCCAGCGGCGGCAGGCCGGCGGCGAGCCCGGTCCGCGCGACCTCGGACAGCCAGGTCAGGTACGCCTGCGTCTCGTCGAAGACGTCCGGGCCGCGCAGCGACCCGTGGCCGCACACGACGACCTCGGGCTCGAGCGCCCGCAGCCGCGCCACGGCCGCCGACAGGCCCTGTACCGATCCCATCAGCACGAACGGGGTGCAGCCCGACAGCACCAGGTCACCGGCGAACAGCACCCGCTCGGCGGGCAGCCAGACCACCACGTCGTTGGTCGTGTGCGCCGGGCCGACGTGGAACACCTCGACGCGCCGGTCGCCCAGGTGCACGGTGAGCGCGTCCCGGAACGTCACCGCGGGCGGTTCCACCCTGATGTCGCCCCACTCGACCCCGGGCCACATCTCACGCAGCGCGAGGCCCCGCTCCACCATCTCGGTACGGGCCAGCTCGTGCGCGATCACCGTCGCCCGGGGGGTGAACAGGTGGTTGCCGAAGGTGTGGTCACCGTGGCTGTGGGTGTTGACCACCGTGCCGACCGGGAGCGGGGTGACCGCTGCGACGGCGTCACGCAGAGCGCGGGCCCGCCCCTCGGTCGCCGCGGTGTCGACGAGGAGCACCTCGCGCTCGCCGACGACGAACCCGGCGTTGTTCAGGCACCACCCGCCGTCGGGCTGGACGTAGGCGAAGACGCCCCGGTCCAGCCGTTCGACGGCCGCGCCGTAGGCGGAGGCGGTGCCGTGGCCCGGGACGCGCATCACACGACGGACGGGGAGCCCTCCAGGACGACCTCCGACAGGTGCGGATCCCCGGTCACCACCCCCGCCAGCCGCTTGAACTGCGCGCGGAACTCGGGGTCGGCCACCGACTTCTCGAACTGCTCGCGGCTCTCCCACTCGGCGAGGTTGAAGTAGACCGAGGCGTCCTTGGTCGACCTGACCAGCTTGTACCTGATCAGACCGTCCTGCTTCATCATGAAGGCCGCTATGTCGGCGTAGATGGCCTCGAACTCCTCGGCGGAGCCGACCAGCGTGAGCTTGTTGACGAACACGACCATGTGCGTACCTCTCTCGCGGGTGATCTCCTCCACCTTGGGCGAGCGGCGTCGAAGCCCGATCGAGGAACGCTCGAGCCCGGATCGAGCGCCGTCTCCGCCGCACCCGCGCCGTGTCACGATGCGAGGGCGGCCCGCCCTCCCGGCGGCCGGCCCTCCACGATCCGTCTTCCCCGGTGGCCGGTTCTTCCCCCGGCCTTCTCTCCCGGCGGCCGGGCCTCTCCCCGGCGGCCCGCCCCCGACGTCCGGAGGTCACCCATGCCCGTGCCCCAGCAACGCGATCCCCAGCTCACCCGGCGCCGCCTGACCACCTGGCTCGCCGACCGGCTCCCCGACGCCGCTGACCTGCGCCTGACCGAGCTGACGATCCCGCCGTCACGGGGCTTCGCCAACGAGACGCTCATCGTGCGCGCGCGGACCGCCACCCGGGACCACCACCTGGTGGTCCGGGTCGAGCCGGCCGCGCACCGCGTCTACCCGCGCGGCAGCCTCGACGCCGAATACCGGCTGATGCGCGGCCTGGCCGCGACCGGCACGGTGCCGGTGCCCGCCGTCCACTTCCACGAACCCGACGCCTCCGTGCTGGGCGCCCCCTTCCTGGTCATGTCGTTCGTCCCCGGGGACGTGCCGGGCGACCTGCCCTCCTATCACTCGGCCGGTTGGCTGGCCGAGCTGGAACCGCGGCGCCGGGCGGAACCGTGGCGTGCCGCGCTGGCCGCCCTCGCCGCCGTCCACCGCCTGCGGCCCGGCGACCTCGGCCTGGGCTTCCTCGACCGGCCCGCCTTCGGCCCCACCGGCACCGCGCAGGAGCTCGGCTACTACGCGGCCCACCTCGACTTCTTCGGCTGCGCCGACGAGCCCGTCCCGCTCGCCGCGCTGGAGTGGCTGAAGGCGAACCGGCCGGCCGGGGAGGCGGCACCCGGCCTGCTGTGGGGCGACGCCCGGCTCGGCAACATCGTCTTCCGCGACCTGAGACCGGTCGCCCTGCTCGACTGGGAGATGGCGGCGCTCGGCCCGGCGGAGATCGACCTGGGTTGGTTCCTGTGGATGGACCGGTTCCTGAGTGAGGGGATCGGCGTCCCGCGCCTGGCGGGCCTGCCCGGCCGCGCCGAGACCGTCGCCGAGTTCGGGCGTCTGCTCGGGCGTCCCGTGCGGGACCCGCACTACTACGAGGTGCTCGCGGGCTTCCGGTTCGCCCTGATCACCGCGCGGGTGCAGCGGTTGCTGGACACCTCCGGCACGCTGCCCCCCGGCGTCACCGTGCCCCTGCACGCCAACGCCGTCCGGCTGCTGGCGGCCGTGACGGGAACGGGTGAGCCCGCCGCGACGCGGGTCAAGTCCGGCTCGACCTCGCCTTGAGAGGCGGCTGCGAGCCTGTCGAATCATGGCTGTCGATGCGAATGTCTTCCGTGAGGTCTTCGGAGCGCTGCCCACCGCCGTCGCCGTCGTGACGGCCAACGGCCCCCACGGGCCGTCCGGGCTGGCCTGCAACACCGTCGCCGCGGTGTCGCTGCGTCCGCCGCTGCTGCTGGTCTGCGTCGACCGCGGCTCGCTCACCCTGGGAGCGATCAGGGACTCGGGCGCGTTCGTGGTCAACTACCTGCTCGCCGGCCGGGGGGAGCTGTGCGACAGGTTCGCCGGCAAACTCCCGGACAAGTTCTCCGGCGTGTCCCACGTCGCGTCGGTGGTCGCCGCGGGCGCGCCCGTCCTCACCGAGGACTCGCTGGCCGTGGCCGAGTGCGTGCTGACCGAGGCGGTCGAGACGGGGGACCACTGGATCCTCATCGGGCTCATCGAACACGCCACCGTCTACGGCGGGACACCGCTGACCTACTTCCGCCGCCGGTACGACTCCTGGCCGGAGGCACGCCCGGCGGGCTCGGCCGCCGTCCGAGAGGTCGTCTGAGAGGACGTCGCCCGAGAAGACGCCGTCCAAGGAGGCATCGTGCAGTTCGGCATCAGCATCTTCCCCACCATCGGACCCGAGGACAAGAGCGGCCGGGACCACTTCCGCGACGCGCTGGAGCTCGCCCGGCTCGCCGACGAGCTCGGCCTCCACCACGTCAAAACGGTGGAGCACTACTTCTTCCGCTACGGCGGCTACAGCCCCGACCCGGTGACGTTCCTGGCCGCCGCCGCGGCCCGCACCCGCCGGATCCGCCTCGTCACGGGCGCCGTCATCCCGGCCTTCACCCACCCGGTCAAGCTCGCCGGGCAGCTCGCCATGCTCGACAACCTCTGCCGCGGCCGGCTCGACGTCGGCTTCGGCCGGGCCTTCCTGCCGGACGAGTTCGCCGCCTTCGAGATCTCCATGGACGACAGCCACAGCCGCTTCCGGGAGGGCGTGGAGGCGTGCCGCCGCCTGTGGTCGGAGCAGGACGTCGTCTGGGAGGGCGGCCACCACCGGTTCGGGCCGGTCACCCTGCTGCCCAGGCCGTTCCAGGACCCGCACCCGGGAATCCTGATCGCCACGTCGATCACCCCCGAGTCGTGCGCGGCGGCCGGCCGCGCCGGGTACGGCCTGATGATGGTGCCCTCGATCAACAAACGGGAGAAGACCCAGGAGATGCTGGCCCTGTACCGCAGGGCCCGCGCCGAGGCGGGGCACGACCCGGAGACCGGGGAGGTGCACATGAGCTACAACTGCTACCTCGCCGAGGACGGGGCGGAGGCCCGCCGGAAGGGACGCGCCTACTCCGAGGTCACCAACCGGGTGATGACGGACGCGGTCGCGGCGTGGGGACGCACCGGCAGCGCCGACTACCCCGGGTACGAGCGCGTGCTGGAGAAGGTGCGCGGCTCCGACTTCGACCGGTCCCTCGGGGAGAACAAGGTGCTCGTCGGCTCACCCGATGAGGTGGTGGAGAAGGTGCGCGTCATCCGGGAGTGGTTCGGCGACGTCACGCTCAGCCTCCAGGTCATCTCCGGGAACGTGCCGCACGAGGAGTCGGCGCGGACGGTGCGCCTGTTCGCCGAGCATGTGATGCCCCGCTTCACCGAGAGCGTGCCGGCCGGGACGCTCTCCGCCTGATCCCCGCCGGGGGACGCGCCGGCGTCACGCCGCGGGCCCGGCGTCCGGGGCCGGACGCGTCCCCGGACGCCGGCGCTCCGCCCGGCCGTGACGGCATGGGCCCCCGCCGTGACGGCATGGACGGGGCCGCCGCCGGTGCCGCAGGCCCGGCGGCGGCCCCGGACGGCACTACCAGCGCAGGCCGCCGTTGACCTCCATGATGTGCCCGTTGACGTAGGAGCCCTCGTCGCCGGCCAGGAAGACCGCCGCGGCGGCGACCTCCGCGCCGGTGCCCATGCGTCCCATCGAGATCTTGGTGCCGAACTGCTCCCACAGCGCGGTGTTCTCGCGCAACGCCCGGCCCATCCCCTCCTCGATGAAGCCGGGGGACAGCGCGTTGACCGTGATGCCCTTCTCGGCGAACTCCAACGCCCAGACCCGGACGAGCATGTCCACCGCCGCCTTCGTGGCGCAGTAGCTCGCGCCGGCATACACCGGGCGGGTGCTCAGCGCGGAGGAGACCGCGACGATCCGGCCGGAGCCGCTCTTCTCCAGGTACGGCAGGGCCGCTTGCACGCAGTTGAAGACCCCGGTCAGGTTGGTGTCGACGACCTCCGCCCACTGCTGCGCCGGCATGACCGCGGTCGGCGCGGGGCGGCTGATCCCGGCGTTGGCCACGAGCACGTCCACCCCGCCGAACCGCTCCGCGGTGGCCTCCACCATCGCGCGGACCGAACCGGCGTCACGCACGTCCGCCGGGTGGAACGCCACCGCCTCCCCGTACACGTCGGCCAGCTCGGCCACCGGGGCCGCCTCGCGCGCCGCGCACATCACCCGGGCCCCCTCCGCCAGGAAGGACCCGGCGATGCGCAGCCCGATGCCCCTGGTCCCTCCGGTGACGATCGCCACGCGTCCGTCGAGTCGCATGCATGCCTCCTTGATCGAGAGCCGGGGTGAGCGCGGGATGCGATCGTCCCCGTCCGTGGGGAACATGCTGTCTATCCGCTCTTGAGTTGCGCTCGAGCCCGGCTTGCGAGGCTGAGCGCGTGAAATTCGGCGTGCTTTTCTTCCCGACGGTGGGCCCGCAGGAGAAGTCCGCGGCCGACTACTACGACGAGGCACTGCGGCTGGCCGTGCTGGCCGACGAGCTGGGCTTCCACCACTTGAAGATCGTTGAGCACTACTTCTTCGACTTCGGTGGTTACAGCCCCGACCCGGTGACGTTCCTGGCGGCCGCCGCCGCGAGGACCAGCCGGATCCGCCTGTGCACCGGGGCGGTCATCCCCGCGTTCACCCATCCCGTGAAGCTCGCGGGCAAGCTGGCCATGCTCGACGGCATCTCGGGCGGCCGGCTCGACGTGGGCTTCGGCCGGGCGTTCCTGCCCGACGAGTTCGCCGCGTTCGAGATCCCGATCGACGAGAGCCGCGCCCGCTACGAGGAGGGCGTGGAGGCGTGCCGCCGCCTGTGGGCGGAGGAGGACGTCGTCTGGGAGGGTGACTTCTACCGGTTCGGCCCGGTGACGCTGCTGCCCCGTCCGGTCCAGCAGCCGCACCCGCCGGTCTTCTCGGCCGTCACCGCCAGCCCCGAGTCCGTGGAGGCCGCAGCCCGCGCCGGCCGCAACCTCCAGATCATCGCCGCGGTCTCCCCGAAGGAGAAGGTCCAGGAGATGCTGGACCTGTACCGCAAGACGCGCGCGAGCGCCGGCCATGACCCCGACACCGCCCGCGTCGAGCTCAGCTACAGCCTCTTCCTGGACGAGGACGGCGACGAGGCCCGCCGCGGCGGGCGCCACGCCGAACAGAAGTACGGCGAGAAGATCGCCGAGGCGGTGAAGTCCTGGAAGACCACGACCAGCACCGCCTACCCCGGCTATGAGAAACTGGCCGAGGCGGCGCTCAGGCAGGGGGCGACCTTCGACGAGCGGGTCGCCGCCAACCGTCTCCTCGCGGGAACACCCGAGGAGGTGCGAGCGCAGATCGACACCCTCGCCTCCTGGTACGGCGACGACGTCGACATCAGCCTCACCGTCCACTCCGGCCACCTGCCCTACGAGACCAGCGCACGGGCCCTGCGGCTGTTCGCCGAGCGGGTCACACCCGGTCCGGCGCCGCTGTCCCGCTGATCCCCCACGGAGTCTCACGAGGTGCCCATGTCCGCAACCCGGCACTGGTGGATGCTGGCGGCCATCGCCATCGCCCAGCTCACGGTCGTCCTCGAGATGAACGTCATGCCGATCGCGCTGCCCTCCGTCCAGGAGGAGCTCGGTGTCCCGGACGCCGAGAAGCACTGGGTGATCAGCGCGTACACCCTCGCCTTCGCCGGCCTGTACCCGCTGGCGGTGCGCGTGGCCGGCCTGCGCGGCAGGCGCCGCACCTTCGCCGTCGGCATGACCGGCTTCACCGTCGCCTCCGTCGTGGCGGGGACGGCCGCGACGGCCGGGACGCTGCTCGCCGCCCGCGCGATCCAGGGGGGCTTCGGCGCGTTCCTGCTGGCCCCGGCCAACCTCGCCTTCATCGGCGGCGCGTTCGCCGACCCGCGCGTACGGGCCCGGGGCATCGCCGTCTTCACCGCCGTGGCCGGCGGGGGAGGGGTGGCCGGCGTCGTCGTGGCGGGCCTGCTGACCGAGTACCTGAGCTGGCGCTGGTGCCTGTTCGTCGTCGTCCCCCTGGCGATCTTCTCCGTCACCGTCGCCTGGTACGCCTTCGGGCGGGACGTCCCCGCCGAGGGCCGCCGCCACTACGACCTGCCCGGAACGCTCCTGCTCCTCCTCGGCCTCGGCGCGCTCGTCGCGGGCGTCGGCGCCTTCGCCACGGCCGGGCCGGGGCTCGCCGTCGCGGTGCTGACGGTGGCGGCGCTGCTGCTGGCCGGGTTCGCCCTGACCGAGCGGGCCTCGCCGGCGCCGGTGCTGCCGCCCCGCATCGTGCTCGACCGCAACCGGGCCGGCGTCTACCTGGCGGTCTTCTCCGCGAACATCGGCACCTTCGGCGCCTACCTGCTGCTCAGCTCCCTCATGCAGGACGTGCGCGGATACTCCCCGCTCCAGGCGGGCCTGGCCTTCCTCCCGCTGAGCGTCGCGGTGCTTGCGGGCACCGCGGTGGCCGGCCGCCTGCTGCCCGGCCTCCGGCCGCGGGTCCTGCTGGGCGGCGGGCTGGCACTGGCCGGCCTCGGTGTGGGCTGGCCGGCGCTGGCCGGCCTCGACGGGGGGTACGCCGTGACGATCCTGCCCGGCGTGCTGCTGATGGGCCTGGGCGTCTCCTGGATCATGGTGCCCGCCAACGTCACCATCATGCAGGGCCTGGACCCCCGCGACGCCGGGGTGGCCACCCCCATGGTCAACGCCTCCACCCAGCTCGGCGGTGTGGTCGGGGCGCCGCTGCTGACCGTGGTCGCCGCGGTCGCCGCCGCCTCCGGAAGCGGGGACGGCGGCGTCGCGGTCGCCGCCGCGGCGGGCGGCGCGCTGATCCTCCTGGCCGCGGCCGTGGTCTTCGTCCTCGTCGACCGGGGACGCCTGGCCATGGGTCCCCCACCGCCTCCCGCGGCACCCGCGGCTCCCCCCGCAGACAACCTCGTCACCCCTGGAGATCGCCCATGAGCACCACCGGAGCCGCCACGGCCCCCGCCTACCCCTTCACCCACCGCGAGACCGTCCTGCACGCACCCAGCGCGCTCACCGAGTGCCGCCGGGAGCCCGCCATGCGGGTGACGCTGCCCAGCGGCGACGTCGTGTGGCTGGTCACCCGCTACCAGGACGTCCGCGTCCTGCTCTCCGACGAGCGGCTGAGCAGGAACCGCGACCAGCCGGACGCACCGCGCATCACCAAGGACAACTCGATGTTCCAGGACCCGAACGTGAGCCTGGACCCGCCGGATCACCCGCGCATGCGCAGGCTGGTCGCCAAGGCGTTCACCGCCGCCCGCGTCGAGCGCATGCGTCCGCACACCCAGGAGCTCGTCGACCGGCTGCTCGACGACACCGCCGCCGCGGGCCCGCCCGCCGACCTGCACCGGACGCTGACGTTCCCGCTCGCCATCACGACCCTGTGCGAGCTGCTGGGTGTGCCGGTGGAGGACCAGAAGGACTTCCGGCACTGGACCGACGCCTTCCTGTCCGTCAGCAAGTACACCCCCGAGGAGATCGGCCGCTGCCGCGGCGAGCTGTTCGCCTACATCGAGCGCCTGGTAGAGGCCAAGACGAACGAGCCCGGCGGGGACCTGATCAGCGCGCTCATCGCGGCCCGGGACGAGGACAGCAACCGGCTCAGCCACTACGAGCTGCTGTACTGGGCACAGGGGCTGCTGATGGGCGGGTACGAGACGACCGCCAGCCACCTCGGCGCGGCGATCGTCACGCTCCTGGCCAACCCCGGCCTGCTGGCCAGGGTCCGCGACGACCTGTCGCTGGTCCCGCAGGCGCTGGAGGAGATGCTCCGCCTGCAGGTGCTGTTCTCCTCCATGGCGGCGCTGCGCTACGCCAAGGAGGAGATTGAGGTCGGCGGGATGACCATCCCCCGGGGGGCGGGCGTCGTGCTGGCGATGGAGTCCGCCAACCGCGACGAGACGGTCTTCCCCGACCCCGAGACCCTCGACATCGACCGTCCCAGCCACCTGCACCTGGCCTTCAGCGCCGGACCCCACCACTGCGCGGGCTCGGCGCTCGCCCGGATGGAGATGCAGACGGCGATCACCTCGCTGCTGCGCAGGTTCCCCACGCTGAAGCTGGCGGTGGACCCGCTGGAGCTGCGCCGGGCCGAGGGCGGCCTGGTCGAGGGCTTCCTCGAGGTCCCGGTGACCTGGTGAGGAGCGGACCGTGCGCGTCGAGGTGAACCCCGACAGCTGCTGCGGCAGCGGCGTCTGCGTCGTCTCCGCACCCGAGGTCTTCGGCGAGGACGAGGACGGGCTCGTCCGGCTGATCGACCCCGAACCCGCCGGCGACCTGCACGCCCAGGTCCGCCAGGCCGCCGACCGCTGCCCGACGGAGAGCATCCGCCTGCTGGAGAAGGATCCGGAGCCCGAGCCGTGAACATGGTGAACACCCAGGTGAGGCTGGCCGCGCGTCCCGTGGGCCTGCCCGGGGACGGCGACTGGACCGTCACCGAGGAACGTCTGCCGGCGCTGGAGACCGGCCAGGTGCTCGTACGCACCCTCTACGTCTCCATCGACCCGGCGATGCGGGGCTGGATGAGGGGCACCCCCTCCTACCTCCCCCCGCTGGGGCTCGGCGACGTCATGCGGGCCTGGACGATCGGCATGGTGGAGGACTCCCGCAACACGCTGTTCGCCGAGGGGGAGATCGTCACCGGGATGCTCGGCGTCCAGCGGTACGCCGTCACCGACGGCCGGGGGGTGACGAAGATCGACCCCGCGGAGGGGCCGGTTTCGGCCCACCTGGGGGTGCTGGGGGTGCCCGGACTGAGCGCCTACATCGGCATGCTGGACATCGGCCGCCCGCGCGAGGGCGAGACGGTGGTCGTGTCCGCCGCCGCCGGGGCCGTCGGCAACGTGGCCGGCCAGCTCGCCAGGATCCACGGCTGCCGCGTCATCGGCGTCGTGGGGGGCCAGGAGAAGTGCCGCCACGTCGTGGAGGACCTCGGGTTCGACGCCGCCGTCGACCGCCGCACCGAGGACGTCGCCGAGGCGCTGCGGCGCCACGCCCCGCAGGGGGTGGACGTCTACTTCGACAACGTCGGGGGAGAGGTGCTGGACGCGGCGGTCCGCTCCCTCGCCAGAGGCGGGCGGGTGGTGCTCTGCGGGGCCGTCAGCCAGTACAACTCCGAGAACGGCGTGGGCGGGCTGCCCGGCTACATCAGCCTGCTGATCAACCGTGCCCGGATGGAGGGCTTCCTGGTCTTCGACCATGCGGACCGCTACCCCGA
Organism: Streptosporangium becharense; assembly: GCF_014204985.1. Classification (NCBI taxonomy): domain Bacteria; kingdom Bacillati; phylum Actinomycetota; class Actinomycetes; order Streptosporangiales; family Streptosporangiaceae; genus Streptosporangium; species Streptosporangium becharense. The sequence continues at coordinate 7,157,634 of NZ_JACHMP010000001.1, forward strand.
GGCCCGTGCCCGGCTCCGGGAGTGGGTCAAGGAGGGCAGCCTGAAGGTGGTGGAGGACGTCGTGCCCGGCCGGGTCGTGGACTTCCCGCGGTTGCTGCTGCGCCAGTTCGACGGCGGCAACACCGGCAAGCTGCTGCTCCGCGTCGAGGACTGACGCCCGGCCGGACGGCGTCCCCGGCGGCCCCGAGGGCGCCGGTCCCGGGTCACTACGGCGTCAGGCGGCGGGCCGGCCGCCGTCCCACAGGGCCTGGTCCGGGTGGGCGAGGCGACGTGACGGCCGCCGTCGCCCCGCCCACCCGCCAGATCGCTTGCGCCGCCGCTCCGGCAGCCCGCCCGCCGACCCGGCGGACCGTGAACCGCCGGGCCTCGCCGGTCGCCGGCGCCGCCGGTGGGTCAGCCGGTCTGCACGCGCATGGTGAGATCGGTCCCGAGCACGCTCCCGAGCCGGTCGGCCTCGGCCTGGAGCTGTTTGCGGGGGACGTCGCACTCCTTCCAGACGGTGACCGACAGCGCGCCGTCCTCGGCGTTCCAGGTACCGCAGACCCGGCCCCCGCTCACCACGACGGGTGAGATCCATCCGGCGGCCTTGCTGATCTCCCCGCGCCGGGCGGAGGGGATGATCGCGGTGTCCTTGGTGCCCGGCCCCAGGACGTACTGGTCGAAGGCCGGGAGCAGGCGCACCGAGGTGGAGGGGGTGGCCGAGGCCAGGTCGTCGAGGTCCTCGGTGCGCGCGTAGGCCGCCTGCCCCTCGATCTCGACCTTGGTGAGCCGGTCGCCCAGGTCGGCGACCCAGGAACGCAGGTCGGCCTTGCGCAGGGCGCCGCGGTACAGCCACTGGTCGAACGCCTCGATCGGCGCGGGCCCGTAGGCCCCGAGGTAGGCGGGGATCGCGACCGCCGCGGCCTCCGCGGGCTCCGGCATGCCCGGCCACTTGGGCAGGTAGGTGTCGGGCCGGGTGAAGGTCACCCGGCCGCCGTCGGCCGGACCGTGGCACAGCACCCCCTGGAACGCCAGGGGCTTGAGCACCGCGCCCCAGCCGGAGCTCATGTGCTCGGCGATGTTCTCGTCGCCCGTCTTCTCGATCACCTTCGCGGTCAGTTCCTCGCGGCTGAGCACCTTGCCGTCCAGGACGTGATGGACGGCCTCGCCGATGGCCTCCAGCCGGTCGAGGGTGACGAAGTTGCGCTGCCAGGAACCCTTCTCCCAGCTGCGGGTCGAGGCCAGCAGGCTCAGGTAGGCGGCGGCCTCCTCGACGGGGAGCAGGTGCAGGGTGCCGCGCATCGCCCAGGTCTTGACCAGCTTCTTGTCTTCCAGGGCGTCCTTGACGCTCTGGCGGCGCGGTTTACGCTGCCGGACGCCGACCGCCGTCTGCGCCGAGGAGGCGACCTGCGCCTGCACTCCGCACAGCCGGCTCACGATCGCCACGGCGTCGTCGGTCTCCGGTTCCTCCAGCATCTGCCGGCGCATCCGCCAGGCGAGGACGTTGTCCCAGGTGATCTTCACGTGATCTCCTCACTCGGGTGCGGGGCGTGGCGGGCGAGCCCCTCGATGATCAGATCCAGGCCGAACTCGTAGCGGGCCTGTCCGTCGCCGGCGATCAGTTCGGCGGCGTGGGCGGTCAGGATCGGGAAGCGATCGGGCGGAAGGCTCGCGTAGTAGTCGCGGATCTGCCCGAAGAAGTCGCGTGCGAACTCCGGCACGTCCTTGCCGCTGGCCCGTTGCTGGGCGAGGAAGAGCGACGACTCGTACGTGGCGCCGGAGATGTAGAGCAGCAGGCGGTCCATGCCCAGGGAGGCGATCCGGACCGGCAGGCCGCCGGCCAGCATGATCGCGAGCATGCCCTCGGAGAGCCGTAGCGTGCCGGGGCCGGTCGGCACGTTGGCCAGGCCCGCGGCGGCGATGTCGGCGTGCGCCATCAGCACCCGCGCGCAGTCGAGCGCCAGTTCGCGGAGCTGCTCGCGCCAGCGGGCCGGATCGGGCTCGGGGACCGGGACCTCGCTGATCACGCGCTCGTAGATCAGCTCGATCAGTTCGTCCTTGTTGGCCACGTGGGCGTAGAGGGAGGCCGCCCCCGTCCCGAGGACCTGCGCGACCTTGCGCATGCTGAGCGCCTCCAGGCCCTCGGCGTCGAGGACGGACAGGCCGGCCTCCACGATCGCCTCCAGGGTCAGCGGCTGCCTGAGCGGCGCGCGAACCCGGGTTTTTCGCCAGGGCGGCTGAGGTATGGCTGTCGCCTGGTGCTCCATGCGAACATCGTACTTGACACGAACAGTGTTCGTTAATAAAACGATGCTTGCTCAACGAACACCATTCGACATATCGAGCACTGATCGGAGCCTTTCGATGGCCCACGATAAGAACGCGACCTCCCCGGGCGCGCAGCCCGGAGCCCCGCACCGCTGGAGGTGGGCGGCGCTCTTCGTGATCCTCGCCGCGCAGGTGATGGACCTGCTCGACGCGCTCATCGCCACCATCGCCTCGCCGGTGATCCAAACGGACCTCGGGGGTTCCTCCAGCCTGATCCAGTGGATCGGGGCCGGCTACACCCTCGCGCTCGGCGTCGGCCTCATCACCGGAGGCCGCCTCGGCGACATCTACGGGCACCGCCGCATGTTCCAGCTCGGCCTCGCCGGGTTCACGCTGGCCTCCCTGCTGTGCGGCCTGGCCTCCTCCCCGGAGATGCTGGTCGCCGCCCGGGTCCTGCAGGGACTGGCCGGAGCCCTGGTGATCCCGCAGGGGCTCAGCATGATCAAGCAGATGTTCCCGCCGCAGGAGCTGGGCGCCGCCTTCGGCGCCTTCGGGCCCGTCATCGCCCTGTCGTCCGTGGGCGGGCCCATCCTGGCCGGATGGCTGATCCAGGCCGACCTCTTCGGCACCGGCTGGCGGATGATCTTCCTGATCAACCTGCCGGTGGGGGTGCTCGCCCTCGCCGGGGCGTTCCGCTTCCTGCCCCGCCAGACCGAACGCACCGCCTCCAACCTGGACATCCCCGGCATGCTGCTCGTCTCGGCGGCGCTGTTCATGCTGATCTTCCCGCTCGTGCAGGGGCGGGAACTGGGCTGGCCGCTGTGGACGTTCGCCTCGATGATCGGCTCCCTGGCCGTGTTCACCGCCTTCTGGCGCTACGAGATCGCCAGGCAGCGCGCCGGCCGCGACCCGCTGGTCATCCCCGGCCTGTTCCGCAAACGGGCCTTCAGCGGCGGCCTGGTCAGCGGGCTGGCGTTCTTCACCGGAACCGTCGGCTACTCCCTCGTCTTCAGCATGTACGCCCAGTTCGGGCTGGGCTACTCGCCGCTGAAGACGGGCATGTCGTTCCTCGCGCAGGCGATCGGCACGGTCATCGGGTTCGGCCTGGTCAACGCGGGTCTCAACGCCCGCCTGGGCCGCAAGCTGATCCACCTGGGTGCGGTGATCATCATGCTGGGCGTGGCGGGCGTCGGCCTGACCGCGTACCTGGCGGGCCGGGGAGTGACGCCGTGGCAGCTCACCCCCGGCCTGGTCCTCACGGGCATCGGCGTCGGCCTGCTCATGGCGCCGTTCTTCGACATCATCCTCGCCGGGGTGGAGGTGCACGAGATCGGCTCCGCCTCCGGCGCGCTCACCGCGACGCAGCAGATCGGCGGGGCCTTCGGCATCGCCGCGCTGGGCACGATCTTCTTCGGCCTGACCGGCGGCGGGTGGGCTCCGCTGTCGGCCTTCCTCGTCGCGATCTCCGTCACCCTCGTCGGCCTGGTCGCCACGTTCTTCCTGGCCTTCCTGCTGCCCCGCTCGGCACGTGAGCAGCAGGACTGGCAGGGACAGGGGCAGACGCAACCGGCCTGACGACCGCCCGCCCCGCCCCACCCCGTCTCGGGGCGGCAGGCGGCGACGAGCCGGGGAGCGGCGTTCAGCGGGCGGCCAGGCGGTTCGCTTCCTCCCTGGAGACGTCGTACGAGGCGCCGCAGAACGCGCACTGCATTCCGTATCTCGTGCGGACCCGGAACAGCGGCACGAAGAACAGGCTGAACCTGGTGACCCGTTCCGACAGGACCTGCGCGGCGGTGTTCCCGCAGGACGGGCAGCGCAGGGGCAGCGCTCCCAGCCGGTGGACGGCGGTGCGGAGACCGAAGATGAACAGCATCACCCAGCCCTACCCCGGAACGGACGCCTATGCGCGGTCCACGAAGGCACCCGTTCCGGGGCGGGTGCCGCGCCGCTCCTATTCGATGAAGGTGTTCGCGACGATGATCATCAGTCCCAGCAGCATGTAGACACCCCCCACCCGGCAGGCGACCCCCCAGGTGCCGCCGGAGACCCGGGAGGCCCACGCACCCAGGCAGAACAGGACGACCGCGTTGACCACCAGGACGACGTTGACGCCGGTATAGGCGTTCCACCAGCCCGCGAAGGCCCCCAGGAGCGCCCCCATGGTGGGCAGCGTGGCCGCGACCAGGGGCCACTCGCCCAGCACCGAGCGCAGCGTCTGCGTGGTCGTCTCCTCGGTCGCGGCGTGGTGGGCCACGGCGTGGGCGTACCCGTGCGCGACGGCCGCCGCGACCGCGGAGATCAGCACCCACAGCGCGTCATGGCCGGGATCGGGAGGGGTGTCGGCCTGGTCCAGGGCCGCCGCCAGGCCACTGGCCAGAACGGCGCCATAGACGCCCCCGGACAGCAACTGCTCGGGCGGCCGGCGCAGCAGTCGGCGCAGCGCGGCCCGGAACGTGCGGGGCGTAGGACGATCGGCGCTGTCGGGCATGGTCTCGCTCGTGGCCAAGGGGCAGGACGCCACTACACCTACCAGCCCGTCCGCCGCGTCCGGTGGAGCCGCGCCGTCCGGTCCGCCCACCGCGTTCGGCCTGCTCACCACCCCTGGCCCGCTCGTCATGCCTGGTCCGGCCTCGCCGTCCGGCGGCCGGGCTGACCGGGGCAGGTCGGTCGGGCCCGGGCGGACCGGGCGAGGATGCGCCGACCGGATCCCGCAGTGGCCTCAAGCGGACACCGCCTCCGCGGCCGGATGCGTATTTATCCATGGTCGGCCGCACCCGGACCGGGGAACATCGCGAAATCGGCCGGGCGTGACTCCGCCCCGCCGCACGTGCGATGGACACCCGAGGGCGGGAGCGTCGATGGGGCCGACAGGACAGGAGCGGGAGCGGATCCCGCTCGGCAACAGGCCGGTTTTCGACACCGTGGATCTCGACGAGGCACGCGAGCGTGTCTCCGCGGTGTTCTGCCCGCACCGGCTGGAGCTCACCGGGGGCACGCCGGGCCTGGCCGCGCGCCTCAACTCGACCCGGCTGGGCGGCCTGCGGGTGAACTACCTGGACTACGGGGCCGCCGTCCGCATCGAACCGGGTGAGCTGGAGACCTTCTTCCTGGTGCAGATCCCGCTGGCCGGGCGGAGCCTCATCCGGTGCGGCGGCCAGGAGATCGTCTCGGCACCCGGGCTGGCCTCCCTGCCGTCCCCATCGGAGCACCTCGACATGCGCTGGGAGGCGGGCTGCCCGCAGCTGATCGTCAAGTTCGACCGGCCCGCCGTCGAGGGTGCGCTGGAGTTGATGCTCGGGGAGCCGCTCGACCGGCCGATCGTCTTCGACCTGGGCGTGGACATGACCTCGGGCTGGGCACGGGCCTGGCGGGCGATGATCGATCTCGTGGTCGGAGAGGCCGACCACGACGACGGGCTCGCCGCGCAGCCGCTGGCCGCCGCCCACCTGGAGAATGCACTGCTCAGCTCGCTGCTCACGGGGCAGCCGTCGAACTACCGGGAACGGCTGCGCGCTCCCCAGGCCCCCGCGTTGCCGAAGGTGGTGCGCCGGGCGATGGAGTTCATCGAGGGCCACGCCGACCGGCCGCTGACGACCGAGGAGGTCGCGCGCGCCGTGGCGGTCAGCGGTCGTTCGCTCCAGGAGGGGTTCCGCCGCCACCTCGGCCTGAGCCCGATGGCCTACCTGCGGGACGTCCGCCTGGACCGGGTCCACGAGGAACTGGCGACCGGCGACCCGGCCCGGTGCACCGTGACGGGGGTGGCGGCGCGATGGGGCTTCTCGCACCAGGGGCGGTTCGCCGCGCTCTACCGTGAGCGCCACGGCCGGTCGCCGTCCCACACCCTTCGCGGCTGCTGACGTCCCCTCGCGTCCCTCCGCGTCTCCTTGCGTCCTTCCGTGTCTCCTCACGCCCCTCCGCGTCCCCTCGTGCCCTGTCCCTTCGCGTCCTTGTCTCCTCGCGCGTCCGTCTCCTCGCGCGTCCGTCTCCTCGCGTCCGTGTCTCGTGTGCCTCCGTCTTCTCTTCGCGTCGTCCCCGCGCGTCCCCGTCTCTCACCGGCACCCGTCCGGAATCCCGCGCCGGACGGACGGAACCCGCGCTGAGCGGATGGCCCGCCGGACACCCCCCGCCGTACCTTTTCATCAGGCGCCTACCGGTCAACCCCACCCACTGCGAGACCCATGGAAAGGACAGATCATCATGCGTGGAATCCTGATCGTCGGCGCCGGGCAGGCCGGGCTCCACCTGGCCCTGGGCCTGTTGCGGAACGGCTACGAGGTCACCCTGGTGTCCAACCGGACGCCGGATGACATCCGCGACGGCCGGGTCATGTCGGGTCAGGCGATGTTCGCCACCGCCCTCGGTCACGAACGGGCCCTCGGCCTGGACCTGTGGGCCGGTGACTGCCCGCCGATCGAGGGGATGCAGGTCGCGGTGGCCGGCCCCGGCGGCGAGCCGGTGATCCGCTGGGACGCGCGGCTCGACACGCCCGCCCGCTCGGTCGACCAGCGGCTCAAGATGCCCGCCTGGATGGCCGAGGTGGAACGGCTCGGCGGCAAGATCGTCATCCACGACGCGACCGTGGACGACCTGGAGTCCTACGCCGCCCAGTACGACCTGGTCCTGGTCGCCGCAGGCAAGGGACAGCTCGCCTCCCTCTTCGAGACCGACCCGGAGCGCTCGCCGTACCGCGTCCCGCAACGTGCCCTGGCCCTCACCTACGTGAACGGGCTCACCCCGCGGCCGGGTCACTCCGCGGTGTGCTTCAACATCATCCCCGGCGTCGGCGAATACTTCGTGTTCCCCGCGCTCACCCACACCGGCCCCTGCGAGATCATGGTCTTCGAGGGCCTGCCGGGCGGGCCGATGGACTGCTGGTCGGACGTCCGCACCCCGGCCGAGCACCTGGCCAGGGGCCGGTCGATCCTGGAGACCTTCCTGCCCTGGGAGGCTGAGCGCTGCGACGGCGTCGAGCTCACCGACGAGAACGGTGTCCTGGCGGGGCGGTTCACCCCCGTCGTGCGCAGGCCCGTGGCGACGCTGCCGTCCGGTGCCCCGGTCCTCGGCGTGGCCGACGTGGTCGTGCTCAACGACCCCATCACCGGTCAGGGCTCCAACAACGCCGCCAAGTGCGCGGCCTCCTACCTGGCCGCCATCCTGGAACACGGCGAGCGGCCGTTCGACGCCGCGTGGATGGAGCGGACCTTCGCCCGCTACTGGGAGAACGCCCGGCACGTCACCGCCTGGACGAACGCGCTCCTGGCACCCCCGCCGCCGCACGTGCTGCGGATCCTGGACGCCGCCGGCCGCTTCCCCGAGGTGGCGTCCCGCTTCGTCAACGGCTTCGACGACCCCGCCGACTTCACCGGGTGGTTCACCGACCCGGCGGCGGCGGAGGAGTACCTGACCCGGATCGGGGGCTGAGCACGCCATGAGATCGTTACGCGAGGCCTTCGGGCAGTACGCGACCGGCGTCGCGGTGGTCACGGCCGCCCTTCCCGGGGGCGGCCGGGCCGGAGTCACCGTCAACTCCTTCACCTCGGTCTCGCTCGACCCCCCGCTGGTCCTGTGGTGCCTGTCCCGGCGGGCGCCCAGCGCGCCGGCCTTCCTGGCCGCCGGGCGGTTCGCCGTCAACGTCCTGGCCGCCGACCAGGAGCATCTGTCGCGGCGGTTCGCGACACCGTCACCGGACAAGTTCGCCGGGGTGGAGACCGGACGCGGCCCCGGCGGAGTCCCGCTGCTGGCCGGGGCCCTGGCCCGCTTCACCTGCCGGACGGCGACCACGTACGACGGCGGCGATCACCTCATCTTCGTCGGCGAGGTGGAGCACTTCGAACGCTCCGACGGTGAACCGCTGGTCTTCCACTCGGGTGGTTACCGGGCGTTCGCCACGCCGGAGCGGACGGCGACGTGGGCGGGCGTCTGACACCGCCGGGGCGTCCCGGACCGGTCCCCGGCCGGGGCACCCCGCCGGGGACCTCGGGCCGGTAACCCTCGGGCCGGGGACCTCAGACTGGGAACCCTCGGACTGGGCTCCCGGGCCGGTAACCCTCGGGTTGGGAACCCTCAGGCTGGGTCCTCAGGCCGGGGATCCTCAAGACAGGTGGCGGCCGAACCAGTCGATGACCCGCCGGTATGCCTGGGCCGCGGCCCCGGCGTCGTAGCGCGGACCGGTGTCGTTGAAGAAGGCGTGGTCGGCGCCGGGGAACGTCACGATCTCGTACTCCAGGCCGGCCCGCTCCAGCGCCGCCCTCGCCTCGTCCCGCGTGGCGTTGACCCGGTCGTCCCGTTCGGCGTAGACACCGAGGACGGCGGCTTCGGATCCGGAGAAGTCGGCACCGTCGGGCAACGGGCCGTAGAACGGGACGGCCGCCGCCAGGCGCGGCTCGTCCGAGGCGACCAGCAACCACGTCATGCCCCCGCCGAAGCAGAAGCCGACCGCACCCAGCTTCGCGCCGGGGACGCGCCGCTCCAACTCGCCCAGGGCGGTCTTCATGTCCGCGGCGAAGCGTTCCTGCGGGATGCCGCCCAGGGCGGCGGTGACCTTGGCCGTGTCGCCGAAGGAGCCGGTCCCGCCCTCCCTGGAGAGCAGGTCGAGGGCGAGCGCGGAGTAGCCGTCGGCCGCCAGGCGCCCGGCGACCGAACGGATGTGGTCGTTCAGCCCCCGGTTCTCATGGATGACCAGCACCGCACCGCGCGGGTTCGACGCCGCCACCCAGGCCCCCTGGAGAGTGACCCCCTCCTCCGGGCCCGGGAAGATGATCTCCTCGGTGGGCAGCGGCGACGGTCCGGGGGGCGGAACGCCACCGGTCACGGTTCCCGGCGGTGTGCCGGACGCCGCGGCCGGCGACGTGGTGCCCGAGGCGGCGGCGCTCTCCCGGCCGGCCCCGCATGCCGAGAGCAGGGCACCGGCGGCGGGCAGCGCCATCCCGAGAAGGCTCAGGCGGCGTAGCGCCTCACGACGGGAGATGAGGCCGTCGGCGTGGTCGGTCGCGATCTCCTCGACGAGGTATCGGTGGAAACCGGTCATCACTCCACGGTAGAAGGGACGGGCGAAAGGCCGGGTAAAGGCCGATCACCGTCAGCGGGGGACGGCCGGGCCGGGGGTCTTCCGCTTTCCCCGGCACGTCCGGGGTGGAGGTCTTCCATCGGCCGAGCCTCCCACCCAGGACGTCCGGGCCATCAGGGGTCTTGCGGGGGTCGGCCCCTCCCCGGGACGCTCAGTTCAGCCGTTTCAGGTAGCCGTTCTGCACCAGCCATTCCACCGAGACGTCCGGGGACGACTGCGGCGCCTCGGGGATGTGCCTGCTCGTCACGTGATACTGGGTGCCCCTGCCGGGCTGCTGGAACGCCGGCGCGGCCGGGCCCGCGTCGACCTTGAACTCCTTGACGACCTCGTACGCGTGGTAGTTGCACACGTACTGCGGTGCCCCCGCATAGGTGTTGAGGTTGCTCGGCGGCAGGGCCCGCCCGATGTAGGAGGCGCCGAGCGGGGCCAGGTAGGAACCGCGCTCGCCGCCGAACCGGTCGAGCCTCCTGCCGGCGTACAGGGTGACGGCCCGCACGATCGGCTTGCCGTTGATGTAGCCGCCGGAGTGGGCGAACCCCCGGTCGGGCGGGTAGCGCCACCCGTTGGCGGCGGTGTCCCAGTAGCGCTCGATGAAACGGTGCGGCGGGACGCGGTTCAGCGGGACGTACCCCTTCAGGATCCCGGCGAGCGGCCCGGTCTTCGGCAGGTACTTCGGTCCGAGGTTCGGGTCGTCGTCGAGGTACGGCGGCCCGCAGACCTGGCCCTGGGCCTGCGCGTCCGCCGGGGCCGGGTCCGGATGCGAGGCCGGGGTCGGCGGTGGGCCGGACGGCGGATCGGACAGCGGGCGGGTGGAGGTGCCGGTCGGAGCCCCGATCAGGGTGCCGGTCGAGGGGCCGGTGAGGGTGCCGACCGGGGTTTCGACCAAGGCGCCGGCCGGGGTGGCAGGTCCGGCGAGGGCGGGAACACTGGGAACGCCGGGAACGGTGTCGGGGCCGGCGAGGGCCGTGGCGGGGCCGGCCGGGCCGGTGAGGGCAGCGGCGACGATGCTGATGGCGACGGCCGGTGGCGCGCTTCGTCGGAAAAGCCGCACAGATTCTCCTGATGAGTTCATGGGGAGCCGGACAGGTTCTTCCATCTCTTCCGGGTTCGTCGGACGGGGTGTGCGGCACCGCGAACGGGTGTTTTCCCTCCATTTCATAAACCGTTCTGCCGGAACTCGGGCATCCGGCTTCGGAAATCCGTTCACGCCCCGTATCCCGGTCCGTGGGAGATGACCGATCCATGGTCACCCGATCGTTCACCCGCGACGTCGATACGACGGTAAGTGGATGACAAAAACAGGACGACAAACGCTGTTGAAGCCCGCATCAGGAATGAACAGGAAATCTCTGTGGCTCGAAATCGTCTCCGGGCGGAGATGATTCCTCCCGGTGTGACGCCGATGCCGATCGCCGCCGGTCCGAAGGTCACCGATCCCCTCGGCGACGTGCGCCTTAGCGCACCGTTCGGCGTCGGCATGGGCGTCGGCGACGCGCGAGACGCGGGGAAGGCGGGGTTCGGGGCCGGCGGAGTGCGACCGTGGGGCGTGGCACGGCCGCGGAAACGCTCGTCCGGCAACCGACGATCTTTCTATCGGTGCCGGTGCCGGTGCCGGTGCCGGTGCATTGCATCGCACTTCGGCGGAAAAGATCTCGGTTGACCGCGAAAGACAGCAGTGGGTGGAGGGGGAGTCCGGATTCACATCCCTGTTTCCAGGCGATCATCAGGTGCGCATATACGCCAATGTCACCTTTCTCGACATGTGCATCGGTGTTATAAATCAGGCGGCACGAGCGGTTCCAAATCCGATCACCCCCGTGTGCCGAGGAGACATCCATGCCCACCGCCGGACCGTCCCGCCTCTTCAGACGCGTCGCCTTCGCCATCGCGGTGACGGCGGCCCTGCTCGTCACGGACCTCACCGCCGTGTCCGCGGCACCGGCGAGGCCCCCGGGCCTCGACGGAACCTGGGCGTGCACGGTGCCCGCCGGTTACGTCTACGACGAGATCCAGCACGACCACCGGTGCAGTCAGACCTCCTCGGTCAGCCCCATCTACCATCTGCGCACCCCCGCCGACGGCTTGACGTCGTGCAGGACGGCCCCCGGATTCGTCTTCGACCAGCGCACCTTCACCTCGGCCTGCAGCCCTTACGTGGCCGGCTACCCGGCCACGACGTTCCGCCTGCGCACCCCCGTCGACGGACTGACCTCCTGCGCGACCGTGCCGGGCTGGACCTACGACCTGCTCACCTACACCACCACCTGTCAGTTCAGCTCGGGCATCCCGACCTCGACCTATCGCATCAGGCAGCCGGCCAACGGACTGTGGGCCTGCACCGTGCCGAGCGGCTGGACGTACACCGCGACGACCAGCGGCTATGACTGCAGCATCAACAGCGGCAGCCTGTCGACCAAGTATCAGCTGATCCACTGACCGGCCGCAGACCCGGCGCCGGCCTTCCCCCCGGCCATGCCATCGGGCATGCCGCCGGGCACGCACTCGGCGAGCCCGTCACCCGGCGGCGACACGCCAGAGATCACTGAGCACGACCGGGGTATTAGAGGGCGTATGTCCGGGTATGACTCGCGGCATGGCACGGAGGAAACGGATCCTCCGCTGGCCGGTGCTCCGGCAGCTGCGGGGACAGGACCCCAGGGGTGACGCCGCGCGCTCGCCCCGCACCGACGCGCTACGCCCCCGCACCGAGGAAGCCGACACGGTCGCGCGGTCGGTCTGCCCGTACTGCGCGGTCGGCTGCGGCCAGCTGGTCTACGTCAAGGACGGCCGGGTCACCCAGATCGAGGGCGACCCCGACTCACCCATCTCGCGCGGCCGGCTCTGCCCCAAGGGATCGGCGAGCAAACAGCTCGTCACCCACCCCGGGCGGCAGACCCACGTGCTTCACCGGCGTCCGCACGGCACCGGATGGGAACGGCTCGACCTCGACACCGCGATGGACATGATCACCGACCGGGTGCTGCGGACCCGGCGGGAGACCTGGCAGCAGGAGGAGGACGGCAAGGTCGTCCGGCGCACCCTGGGCATCGCCAGCCTGGGCGGGGCCACGCTGGACGATGAGGAGAACTACCTGATGAAGAAGCTCTACACCGCCCTGGGGGCGATCCAGGTGGAGAACCAGGCCCGTATTTGACACTCCTCCACCGTCCCCGGTCTGGGGACCAGCTTCGGGCGTGGCGGCGCGACGTCCTACCAGCAGGACCTGGTGAACGCCGACTGCATCGTCATCCAGGGCTCCAACATGGCCGAATGCCACCCGGTGGGGTTCCAGTGGGTGGTGGAGGCCAGGGCACGCGGTGCGAAGGTGTTCCACGTCGACCCGCGCTTCACCCGGACCAGCGCGCTCGCCCACCGGCACATCCCGATCCGCGCCGGGACCGACATCGTCCTGCTCGGCGCGCTGATCAACCACGTGCTGACCAACGAGCTCGACTTCCGCGAGTACGTGCTCGCCTACACCAACGCCTCGACGATCGTGTCCGGACGCTTCCGCGACACCGAGGACCTGGACGGGCTGTTCTCCGGCTTCGACCCCGAAAGGCGCAAGTACGACCCGTCGAGCTGGTCGTACGAGGGATCGGCCGAGGAGGAGGCGGAAGGCGAGGACCTGGAGGGCGGCCACCGGCACGCCGAGGCGGCGGGCCCCCACCAGTACGGCTCCGGCGGGCCCCCGGCATCCGCCACACCGCCCACCGACCCGACGCTGCGGCACCCCCGCTGCGTCTACCAGATCGTCAAACGGCACTTCGCCCGCTACACCCCGGAGCTGGTGGAGGAGCTGTGCGGCATCCCCCCGGAGGCGTTCGCCGAACTCGCCGACGCGATCACCGCGAACTCCGGCCGCGAGCGCACCACCGCCTGGGTCTACTCGGTCGGCTGGACCCAGCACACCGTGGGTGTGCAGTACATCCGCACCGCGGCGATCCTGCAACTGCTGCTCGGCAACATGGGCCGCCCCGGCGGTGGCATCCTGGCGCTGCGCGGCCACGCCAGCATCCAGGGCTCCACCGACATCCCGACCCTGTTCAACCTGCTGCCGGGTTACCTGCCGATGCCCCACGCCCACCTGCACGAGGGGCTGGACGACTACCTGGCCGGGGTCGGGTCCGGCACGGGCTTCTGGGGCAACCGGCGCTCCTACATGGTCAGCCTGCTCAAGACGTGGTGGGGGGAGGCCGCCACCGGCGACAACGACTTCTGCTTCGGCCACCTGCCGCGCATCACCGGCGACCACGGCCACTACACCACCGTGATGGGACAGATCGACGGCACCGTGAAGGGCTACTTCGTGGTGGGGGAGAACCCGGCGGTCGGCTCCTCCGGTGGCAAGGCCCAGCGGCTCGGGCTGGCCAACCTCGACTGGCTGGTGGTGCGCGACCTGACCCTGGTGGAGACGGCCACCTTCTGGAAGGACGGCCCGGAGCTGGAGACCGGCGAGATGCGCACCGAGGACATCGCCACCGAGGTGTTCTTCCTGCCCGCCGCGAGCCACGTGGAGAAGGAGGGCACCTTCACCAACACCCAGCGGCTGCTGCAGTGGCGTGAGAAGGCACTCGACCCGCCCGGCGACTGCCGCAGCGAGCTGTGGTTCTACCACCACCTCGGCAAACGGATCAGACAGCGGCTGTCCGGCGACGAGATCGACCGGCCACTCCGGGAGCTGACCTGGGACTACCCCGAGCACGGCGAGCACGCCGAACCCTCGGCCGAGGCCGTGCTGCGCGAGATCAACGGCACCGGCCCCGACGGGCGGGCACTGTCGTCCTACACCGAGCTGCGTGACGACGGCTCCACCCGGTGCGGTTGCTGGATCTACTGCGGGGTCTACGCCGAGGAGGTCAACCAGGCGGCCCGGCGCAGGCCCGGCCGCGAGCAGAGCCTCGTCGCGCCCGAGTGGGGCTGGGCGTGGCCGGCCAACCGGCGCATCCTCTACAACCGGGCCTCCGCCGACCCCGAGGGCCGCCCGTGGAGCGAACGCAAGGCGTACGTGTGGTGGGACGCCGAGCGTAGGCGGTGGACCGGGCACGACGTCCCGGACTTCGAGCCCGGCAAACCGCCGGACTACCTGCCGCCCGACGGAGCCCTCGCCCAGGCGGCGCTGGCCGGGACCGACCCGTTCATCATGCAGTCGGACGGCAAGGGCTGGCTGTTCGCCCCGGCGGGCCTGGCCGACGGGCCGCTGCCCACGCACTACGAGTCGCACGAGTCGCCGGTGCGCAGCACGCTCTACGGTCGGCAGGCCAACCCCACCCGCAAGGTCTACGACCGCCCCGAATCCCCCTACAACCCGCCGGGGTCGCCGCGCTTCCCGTACGTGCTCACCACCTACCGGCTCACCGAGCACCACACCGCGGGCGGCATGAGCCGGACCCTCGCCTACCTGTCGGAGCTGCAACCCGAGCTGTTCTGCGAGGTGTCCCCGGCGCTCGCCGCCGAACTGGGCCTGGTCAACGGCGGCTGGGCGACGATCGTGACGACCCGCACCGCGATCGAGGCCCGCGTCCTGGTGACCGAACGGCTCCGCCCGCTCCGCGTCCAGGGCCGGACGGTCCACCAGATCGGCCTGCCGTACCACTGGGGCGGGCACGGCCTGGTGACCGGTGACGTCGTCAACGACCTGCTGCCTCTCGCCCTCGACCCGAACGTCTACATCCAGGAGGGCAAGGCCACCACCTGCGACCTGCGGCCCGGCAGGCGCCCCACGGGCAGGGCCCTGCTCGACCTGATCGAGGAGTACCGGCATGGCTGAGCGGATGGGGTTCTTCACCGACACGAGCGTCTGCATCGGGTGCAAGGCGTGCGAGGTCGCCTGCAAGGAGTGGAACGACGTGCCCGATGACGGGTTCGTCTTCCGGGCCACCTCCTACGACAACACCGGCGGCCTCGGGGCGAGCACCTGGCGGCACGTGGCCTTCATCGAACAGCCGTCCCGGGTGCGCGAAACGCAGGAAGGCCGGAAGCCTGGCGCCGCGGGCGGCGAGGAGGGCCTCGAAGGCTGGCTGATGGCGTCGGACGTGTGCAAGCACTGCACGCACGCCGCGTGCCTGGACGTCTGCCCGACCGGAGCGCTGTTCCGCACCGAGTTCGGCTCGGTCGTGGTGCAGGCCGACGTCTGCAACGGCTGCGGCTACTGCGTTCCGGCCTGCCCGTACGGGGTGATCGAGCGCCGGGAACGCGACGGGCGGGCGTTCAAGTGCACGCTGTGCTACGACCGCCAGCTCGGTGGGCTGGAACCGGCCTGCGCCAAGGCGTGCCCGACCGACTCCATCCAGTTCGGGCCGCTGGAGGAACTGCGGGACCGCGCCAGGGAACGGGTGGAACGCCTGCACGACGAGGGCAGGACCGAGGCGCGGCTGTACGGCGCCGACCCCGGCGACGGCGTGGGCGGCGACGGGGCGTTCTTCCTGCTGCTCGACGAGCCCGAGGTGTACGGCCTGCCGCCCGACCCGGTGGTCACCACCCGGGACCTGCCCGCGATGTGGCGTTGGGCGGGAGGCGCCGCGCTCTCCCTGGCGGGAGCCGTCGCCCTGTCCTTCCTGGGAGCGGGGAGGAGACGATGACGCGCCGGGTGCGGCTCTCCGGGTGTCGCGGGGAGGCGGTGACGCGTCCGGTCGTGATCGACGGGTGCCCGGAGGAGACGACGCGCCGACCGGCCCCGGGACGCGGCCGGCGGGGGCGGTCGCGGTGAGGCGGGGCGAGGAGTCCATGGTGCCGGAGGCGGAGTTCCGCTCCTACTACGGGCAGCCGATCATCAAGTCACCTGTCTGGCACGAACCCCACATGCCCGCCTACCTCTACCTCGGCGGGCTGTCCGGGGCCGCCTCGACGATGGCCGCCATGGCCCGGCTCACCGGGTACGACCACCTGGCGCGCACCGCCGGGGCCACGGCTGCGCTCGGCGCGACCGCCGGCGCGGGTTTCCTCGTCGCCGAACTCGGCAGGCCGGAACGCTTCCTCAACATGCTCCGCGTGTTCAAGCCCACCTCCCCGATGAGCATGGGCTCCTGGCTGCTGGCCGTGCACAGCGGCCTGGCCGCCCTCGCCGCCGCCCCGGCGGTCACCGCCGGGCTCCCGCGTGTCCCCATGGTCACCACCGCGTTCCCCCGTGTTCCCGCGGTCGCCACTGCGTTCCCGCGTGTTCCCGCGGTCGTCGCCGTGCTGCCCGCCGCCGGGGACGCGGCGGTCGCCGCCACGGCGGTGACCGGCCCGCTGATGGCGACCTACACCGCCGTGCTCCTGGCCGACACCGCGGTGCCCGCCTGGCACGAGGCCCGCCGCGAGCTGCCGTTCGTGTTCGCCGGGAGCGCGCTGGCCGCGGCGGGCGCCGCCGGGATGCTGACCACGCCCCGCGCCGAGGCCGCCCCGGCCCGCGCCGCCGCCGCGCTGGGGGCGGCCGTGGAGACGGTCGCGGGCACGGTGATGGAACACCGGCTCGGCCTCGTCGGTGAGCCGTACCGGCAGGGGAAGGCGGGCCGCCGGATGCGCGCGGCCCGCGCGCTGACGGTGGCCGGTGGCCTGCTCGCCGTGGTCGCCGGCCGCCACCGCGTGCTCACCGCGCTGTCCGGCCTCGCGCTGACCGCCGGTTCCCTGTTCACCCGCTTCGCCGTCCTGGAGGCGGGCCGGGCCTCGGCCACCGACCCCAGGTACACGGTGGTGCCCCAGCGGCGGCGCCTGGAAGCGGGCGAGCACGCGTCCGTCCCGGAGCCGGCCCGCTCGTGGCCGTAGGGTCCGTCAGCGCAGTCGCAGGGCGAGACCGTCGAAGGGCACCAGCTCGCCGACGATCGGAGCGCCGGGAACCTCCCCCGCGACAAGCAGCCCCCCGGACGTCTGGGCGTCGGCGAGCAGCAGCAGCTCCTCCTCGCCGAGGCACCCGGTGTCGAGGTGCGGCCCGACCCAGGCCAGGTTGCGCCGGGTGCCGCCGCTGACGTAGCCGTCCCGCACGGCCTCGCGGGCCCCCTCCAGGTACGGCACGGCCGCCGCGTCGACCACCGCCGTGACGCGGCTCGCCCTGGCCAGCTTGTAGAGGTGGCCGAGGAACCCGAACCCGGTCACGTCCGTGGCGCACCCGGCGCCCGCGGCGAGCGCCGCCCGCGAGGCTTCACGGTTCAGCGTGGTCATCACGGCCACCGCCTGCGGGAAGACCTCCCCGGTGGCCTTGTGCCGGGTGTTGAGCACGCCGACGCCGAGCGGCTTGGTCAGCGAGATCGGCAGTCCGGGCCGCCCGCCGCCGATGCGCAGCAGCCGGTCGGGATCGGCCAGTCCGGTGACGGCCATGCCGTACTTCGGCTCCGGATCGTCGACGCTGTGCCCGCCCGCGACGTGGCAGGCGGCGGCCCGCGCCACGTCCAGGCCGCCGCGCAGCACCTCCCGGGCCAGTTCCATCGGCAGCTTCTCCCGGGGCCAGCCGAGCAGGTTGACCGCGACCAGCGGCTCCCCGCCCACCGCGTAGACGTCCGACAGGGCGTTGGCCGCCGCGATCCGCCCCCAGTCGTAGGGGTCGTCCACCACGGGCGTGAAGAAGTCGGCGGTGGCCACGACCGCCCGGCCGCCCTCGATGCGGACCACTGCGGCGTCGTCCCCGTCGTCCAGGCCGACGACCAGTTCCCCGGCGGGGGAAGGGAACGCGTACCGCCCGTCCGGGTCATGACCGGGCGGCGGCCCGTCCGGGCTGGAACCGGGTGGCCCGTCCGGGCTGGAACCGGGTAGGTCATCCGGGCCGGGACCGGGCAGTAGGCCCGTGACCATGGCCTCCAGCTCACCGGGTGGGATCTTGCAGGCGCAGCCGCCCCCGTGCGCGTACCGGGTCATCCGGATCACATCCCGTCCCGCCGCCTCGGAGGTCGCCGAGGTGCCCGGCCCTGTCATCCCCACCATGCCCCGTCCCCATCGTCCGGCGTGTTCCCCGCCCACCCGTGCGTTCTCTCCACCTGGCGGGCTCCCGCTCGTCCGGCACGCTCCTCGCTCGGTGCCCGGCTCGCACGTCACGCCCGTCGTCCGCGCCGTCATCCGTCGTCGTACGACGCGGCGGGCCGCCTCCCACCCATACCCGGCTGCGGGTAGGTTCTCCCGTGGAGGCGTCTGGGTGCCTGGTGGCCCCCGCGGTCTTCAAAACCGTTGAGACCGAGACCCTCGGCCTGGCGGGTTCGATTCCCGTCCGCCTCCGCTACCAGGGAAAACGTGTGCCCGGACGATCACGGTCGAGCCCTTGGGCCGGGAACTGGTGCCCTACCTGGCCGGGCATGCCGCCCGCCGGACCGGCGAGGGCAACCCGCTCGGACCTCTTGACGCACAGGAGAGCATCCGTGATGAGTGCTACGCGCTACCGATCGCCGCATGGAGCGACACCGTGAGTTCCGCTGTCCGGAACGATCTCGGCCTCTCGGATCTCCTTGGCGACCTAAAGAATGTCACCCGCCTCGCGAGCGGTTCCCGCAAAACGCGTTCAGAGGTCGCGGACATCGCGAGTCGCCGGTGGCTCGATGGTGTCCCGGAATCCCCGCGATGGACATGTTCGGCATTCTCCGGGTGAAGCGGCCGGGCGGGATCTGGTCTCCGGCGTGCGGTGACGACCTCGTCGTTTCCTCGCGGATCACGGGGATGCCACGGCCGCGGGGGAGCCGCCCGCGCATCCGCCGATGGGTTCGCGACGGCCTTCGCGGGACCTTCGACCCTCGCTACCGCGACCGCCCGCCTGTGACGTCTCACCGGCCGGCATCACATGGCTTCCGAGCCTGTGCCGGGCCGCCAGCCGCTTCAGCGACGTCAGGTGCCAGGAGGCCGACGCGGGGTCGCCGGCGCTGAAGGCGAGCCGTGTCAGGAACCCGTCCACGGGCCCCACGCAGACCACCGCGGACCCCACGGCGATCCGCCCGGCGTAGGGCAGCAGTTTCTCGTACGTCTCCCGGCAGGCCGGCACGTCACCGACGGCGGCCTGGGCCGCCCCCTGCAGGCAGGTCATGCTCAGCCACGACCAGTCCGCCGACGGGGTCGGCCACCCTTCCCGGGTGGCGGCCCGGGCTTCGTCCACGAGGCCGCGCGCGCACAGTTCCAGTATCCGGGCGTCGTGATCCATGCTCGGATGGACGCCGGTGATCAGGTCGATCAGCGGTCCGGCGTCGGCCATCGTGCCTCGCTGGAAGCACAGCATGAGACGCCCGATCACCGCGATCGTGTCGGCGTACCACATGCCGGTCCGTTCGGCCTGCCGCTCGGCCTCGCCGTACACGATGTCGGCGTCGTCGAACCGGCCGGCCAGGGCGAGCCGGCCGGCCCGCCACATGGTGTGGTGGAAACGCAGCCAGGGCAGCTGCAGGCGTTCGAGCATGACGTCGCAGTGAGCGGCGGCCCGGTCGGCACCGGCCAGGTCGAACATCTCCAGCCGGTGGTGGGTGTACATCATCTGGGCGAGCAGTTCGAACTCCGGCGCCCGGGCACGCAGCGCGAGTTCGTACATCTCGTCGATGACCTCCATGAGCTCGGGGATGTGGGTCGCCTGGGGCAGGAGCAGGCCGTGCACGTTGAGCGCCCGCATCAGCAGATGCGGATCCTCCAGTCTGCGTGCCATCGCGACGGCCTCGGCGGATAGGGAACGGCAGCGCGGGTTGCCGCTCCCGTCGTACAGTTCCTGGGCCAGGCCGCCCAGGAGCAGGACCCGCTCCGGGCTGTCGGTCTCGGGCAGCGCGCGCAGCACGGCCTCGAACTGCTCCACCAGCCGCGGCTCCACTGCCTCGCATGTGTTGCGCAGCCCCAAGCTCGACGGGGCGGACAGCGCGGTGAGGGCCCGGGCGGTCAGCTCGGGGTGCGTGTCGGCCCGGTCGGTGACGCGTACGGCCTCGGCCCGGACGCGCCGGGCGCTCAGCGCGTCTCCGGCCTGCAGCAGGGTGTGGGCCTGCCGCGACAGCAGCTCCACGTGCTCGGCCGGGTCGCCGGCGCAGGCGCTGTGCGCGGCGACGGCCCGGCCCCACCATGTGGCGGCCTCCCCGTACGCCATGCGCCGGCTCGCTTGCCGGGCCGCCGCGCGGGCCCAGTGCACCGTTTCCCGGTACGCCACCGGGCCGGCCCCCGCCGCGTGATGGGCGATGACGGTCACGTCGGCGGCCGGCTGGGAGGCCAGGGCGGTCATCACCTCCCGGTGGAGCATCGCCTTGCGCAGCGGCGGGATGTCACCGATCAGGGTCTCCCGGACCAGGTCGTGGGTGAAAGCCATGGAACCGCTCCTGGAGATGATCAACCCGGTCTGGACGGCCCGGTCCAGGACGTGGTAGGCCTGCGACGGTTCCGCCCCGGCGGCCCGGCACACCTCGGCGACCATCCCGGGGTCGAAGTCCCGGCCGATCACCGCGGCGGTCGCGAGCACTTCGACGGCCCGGGATCCGAGCGCGGCCAGCCGACGACGGATCAGATCGGCCACCGCGTCGGGTACCGCCTCCCGGCCCCGGCCCTGGGCCAGCAGCCGGGCGCTTTCCCGGACGAAGAACGGGTTGCCGCCGGTCCGCTCGGCCAGCCATCTGGCGGTGGAGTCGTCCACCTCGACGCCCATCGCGGCCGCGACCACCCGTACGTCCTCGATTTCCAGCCCGGTCAGGCGGATGCGCAGCAGGTCGTAGCAGGCGAGTTGTCCCAGTACGTCGTTCACCGACAGGTCCGAAGCGCAGCCCGGGAAGTCACCGCCGTGGATGGCGATGTCCCGCAGGGCCGTCTCGCGGAAGGCGGTGACCAGCGTCAGCGGGACGGCCTCGGCCAGTCCTCCGGTCAGCACGGTGACGTCCCTGAGTAGTTCGAGCGAGGCCGGGTCGGCCCCGTGCAGGTCGTCCAGGATGATCACCAGGGGCCGGGATCGCGTGGTCGCGACGAGCCACTGCGCGATGGCCTGGTTGCGCTGGAACAGCGTCACCCCGGTGGCGCGGTCGGGCCGCTCGTCGTCCAGCAGCCCGGCCAGCGCCTGACGGTCCGGTGGCGCGGAGGTCTCGGCCAGCGTGCGCAGCACCTGCAGCCAGGGCCACAGCGGCGGGACTCCCTCGGCGTCGTGGCAGCGGCCCCACAACACCAGATATCCGAGATCGACGCAGTGATCGTGGAACGCCTCCAGCAATCGTGTCTTGCCGATACCCGGCTCGCCGCTGACCGCGGCGGTGGCCACGCCGTTGCGGCCCATGCGGAGCGGCAGCGTCGTCAGCTTCGCGAGCTGGCGTTGCCTGCCGATCATGATCCGGTGTCGGGAGGAGAGCGGTGCCGGCGGCGCGACCAGGGGTACCGGGGCGGTGGGCAGGGGCGGGAGGGCGAGCGAGTCGGACTGCCGGAGGATGTCGTTCTCCAGCTTCCGCAACTCGGAACCGGGGTCCAGACCCAACTGAGAGGTCAGGATGTCGCCGGCCCGGCGCAGCGCGGCCAGGGCGTCGGCCTGGCGGCCGGTGCGGTACAGGGCCAGGGCCAGCAGGCACCACAGACGTTCCCGCAGCGGGTGAGCGGTGGTCTCGGCCTCCAGGTCGGTGATCACTGGTTGCGGGCGGCCGCAGTCGAGCAGCGCCTGGGCGCGTCGTTCGATCGCGACCAGACGCAGTTCGCACAGCCGGTTGACCTCGGCGGTCGCCCATGGCTTGTCGGCGAACTCACCGTAGGGCAGGCCCCGCCACAGCCGCAGCGCCTCCTCCAGGCGGGCGAGCGCTTCGCCGGGCGGGCACGATTCCGCTGCGGTGACCAGTTCGGCGAACCGGATCGCGTCCACGTCGGCGGTGGGCAGCAGGTAGCCCGGAGCCCGGGTGACGAGTATCCGGGGAGAGGCGCGGTCGGGTTCGATGGCCCGGCGCAGGTTGGACACGTACGTGTAAAGCGCGGCAAGCGCGCTCGCCGGGGGAGCGCCGTCGTACAGGTCGTCGATCAGTGTGTCCACGGGGACGACGGCCCCGTGGGCGAGCAGCAGCCGCGCCAGCACCGCACGCTGGCGTGGGCCGATCAGGTCGATGGGGACTCCGTTGTCGTGAGCCTCCACTGAACCCAGAACCAGGAACTCCACCCTCATCACCTAAGAGTCGGCGCAGCGGACGGATCCGATGCGGCGGGAGAAACCGCCGCATGTGCGACGGGTTTTGTCATGTTTCCTACAGGGGGGCTTTCAAGGCCGCCCCTCCTGACCGAAGCCTTCGGAGCCGGAACGGCGGTTCAACCGGCGTCAGGCCGGACCGGTCGACGGTGCGGTGCGGACGCGGCTCATCGGTGGTCCGGCGGTGTGTCCGGATGGACGTGAGAGAAGGTCTACGGGATTGCTACGGCCTCTGCGGGCGGTGTGGCCCGCCTTCGGCGGCGAGGGGATGTGATCGATGGGGAGAGCCGGGGCGTGGGATGGGCGAGGTGGGGCCTCAGGCCGGAGACCGGGGCGGTACGCCTCCTGGGGGAACGGGAGAACCGATCGTGCCGGCCACCGGGGATGCGGAGGCCACGGGGCCGGCTGCCGCGGTGGGCGTGGAAGCGTGCCCACTCTCGTCAGGCAGGCTCATGCGAATCCTTTGCCGTGTGCGGAAAGAGAAACCGGTGCGGTCAGGCGACCGCGGTCATGAGACGACCGCTTCGATGAGCATGCCCGGTACGACTTGTCAGCGGCTTGGTCCCTCTTGGTCTTCTCCCCGGAAGACCCGGCGATCATCGGATCGTCCGGCCCGGCGCCGGCGGCGCGGCACCGGGCCCGGGACCCCGAAACGGGCAGGGCGCCGCCGTGCCCGTCCCGGCCGGTCACAGCGGTGGCCGCAGGGTTCTCCCACCTTGAGCGGTGCGTTGTCCTGGCGGCAGCGTACGGTCACGATCGGGCCGCCGAAGGCGTGGCGTCCGCCGTACCGGCGGAGCCGCAGTTCGCAGGGGTCGAGCTCCTCACCCCGTTCGTCGTACAGGTCCGCGGTCACGATGATCATGATGCGTCTTTCTCGGTGCTCTCGGTGCTCTCGGTGCTCTCGGTGCACGGACTACGGATCCAAGGAGACACCCGATCCGCCGGTCCGCGGGTGGTCGTCGCGTGGTCGCGCCGCCCGGCCCGGGATGGGCACGCCCGCGGCGGCGCCGGGAGATGGGACGGGCCGGGCACGGGACGAGGCCCATGATGGCCCACTGGACGATCGACCCCGGGCCGGCGGCACGGAGATGTGCCGCCGGGACAGGACGAGGGTGCCCACGCTGAGTCCGCGGCGACCGGATGGGCATCCTCGCGACCGCGCCTCGCGCGCGTGCGGGTGATGTCACGTCTCTCCGCAGGCTTCGGATCTCCCCGGTGGGGCACGGCGTCCCGTGGACGAAGCCCCAGGTCAGGAGCCTTAACAAAATATCTACAAGATAACCTTCAACTCTCCTGATCGGCCGCAAGATCATCATTAGGTCCGTAGGAGAGGCATGCCCCAACCAGACGAGGTGTTCTGGATTGCCGTGGTACCGCAAGGGGTGAGCCGATATGACAGCAGGCGCCGACAGCGCCGTCGAAACCCTGCCTGTTACGGCCTCGGGGGATGACGAACCGGGCATGGACGCCGGGGACCGGGTCGTGGTGATCGTCGGCCGGTGTGCCGGGGACGAGCGCCTGGAGGACGAGCTCACGGCCCGGGGCTGGCAGGTACGAGTGGCGGGGGTGCCGGCCGGTGATCATGCCACGTGCCTTGAGGGGATCACGGACTTCCTGGCCGCGCCGGAGAGCCCGGACCGTGTCGTGCTCCTCGGCCGCGGCGAGGCCGGGCCGACGGCGATGGAGTTCGCGGACGACCATCCGGAGCGGGTGGTCGCCGTGGTGGCCGTGGACTCGCCCGGCGTCGAGGGCCACACGCCCGGAGACCCCGTCCCGGAGCCGCCCTGCCCGGCGCTGGTGGTCACCGCCGCTGATCCGGGGGCGACGGCCTCGGCGGTCGTCTCCTTCCTGGCCGGGCTGGACCGGCAGGCGGTCATTTCCGCGAGGCATTGGGCAAGGCTTCCGGCGCTCACCCCCGCGCTGCTCAACGCCCCCGAAGTGATCGAGCGGCTACGGCAGATGGGGCCGGTCCACCGG
The DNA here is from genome assembly GCF_014204985.1 of Streptosporangium becharense. Classification (NCBI taxonomy): domain Bacteria; kingdom Bacillati; phylum Actinomycetota; class Actinomycetes; order Streptosporangiales; family Streptosporangiaceae; genus Streptosporangium; species Streptosporangium becharense. Next base: position 7,181,984 of record NZ_JACHMP010000001.1, read on the forward strand.
ATCAACGCGGAAGGTGTGGCGACGACCTGGATCCTGACCGGACACAAGACGACCACCGCGACCCTCGCCGACCCGAGGTTAGCCGGGGAGGTGGAGATCACGGCCGGGTTCCGGCTCCAGTCCGATGATCCGGCCCTCGCGCACCGGGGCGAGCAGGACCTGATCACGATCGATGCGCAGGAGCACACCCGGCTGCGCCGGCTGGTCGGCCATTACCTCACGCCGAAGCGAGTGGAGGCGCTGCGCCCGCGCATGCAGCGCGAGGTCGACGCGCTGCTGGACGCGATCCCCACGGGTGAGGAGGTCGATCTCCTGGCGAGGTTCGCACTTCCCCTGCCGGTGATCGTCCTGTGTGACCTGCTGGGAGTGCCCGAGCGGGACCGCGGCTACATCCACGAGTGGCTGGTGGAGAGGATGCGCGCCACACCGCCCAGCGCGCACGGCGACATCGACGACTACCTGCGCGTCCTGATCGCGGACAGGAGGAATCGCCCCTCGGACGACTTGCTCGGCTGGGTCGTCGAAGCCGAAGGCGACGGCCTGTCCGAGAACGATCTCGTCTCGGCGGCCAGGTTCCTCATGGTGGGCGGGCACCGGGCGCCGACCACGCTGCTGGCGAGCGGTGTCGCCGCCCTGCTGCGGGAGCGCGAGCAGTGGCGGCGGCTCGTGGACGATCCCGCGCTGGTCGTGCCCGCGGTCGAGGAGCTGTTGCGGTTCGTCACTCCGTTCCCGGTGGGGCTGGCCCGTAACACGACGGCACCGATCGACGTGGAGGGCACGTCGATCCCGAAGGGCAACCTCATCGCCGCGTCGCTCGTGGCCGCCAACCGGGATCCGTCCATGTTCGCCGATCCGGACACGCTCGACATCGGGCGGGCGGTCAATCCCCATCTCTCCTTCGGGTACGGCCACCATCACTGCCTGGGGGCGGCGCTGGCCAGAGCCCAGGCGCAGATCGCCATCGGTACGCTCGCGCGGCGCTTCCCGGACGTGGAGCTCGCCCGTGACCCCCGAGATCTGCATTACCGGCAGAGCCGTGTGCGCTATCTCCTCCAGCTGCCGGTCGTGCTCGAACCGGACCGTCACCGGTCTCCGGCGGCCGGAGCGTGACGTCAGGAAACGACGTCAGGAAACACGGCCTGATCCGAACAGTTCCCCTCACGCTTTCAGCACCCAGGAGTTCGACCAGATGGACGACGCATTTCCGCAGCTGCTGGCCTTCTGCCATGCAGATCCGCTGTTCTTCGAGCCGGTTGAGCACATGCGACGACGACAGCCGGTTCCCGGCGACACGCCGGCCCCTCCCCGCCGGATGGCGCTTCAGAGAGCACGATCTGTGGTTCGCGCTGCACCCGCCCGGCGTCACGCTCCCGGAGCAGGGGTGGAAGATCCACGTCTCGGCGGCCGACGCCGACGCCGACACCGTCTGCGACCTGGTGGTGGACTTCTGCCTCGACCGGAACATCGCCGTCAAGTTCCTCCGGAGCAGGGCCGCCATGCGGCTGCTCAACAACAAGTACGCCGACCGGGGCAGCAGCGGAAAGCTGATCACGATGTACCCGGTCGACGAGGACCCGCTGGCCGGGGCGCTGCCCGCGCTGGCCGAGCTCCTGCGGGGCTTCAGCGGCCCGTACATCCTCAGCGACCTGCGGTACGAGGACTCACCGGTCTACGTGCGCTACGGCGGGTTCCGCCGGATGACATACCAGGGACCGGACGGTGAGGTGATGTACGGGATCCGGGACCCCGACGGGCAACTGGTGCCGGACGACCGCTCCCCGGTGTTCACCCTGCCGGAATGGGTCACCGTCCCCGAGGTGCTGCGCGCATCGGTCGAGAGGTACGGTTCGGGCGGCGAGGAGGAGTTCCCCTGGCGGATCGAGCGGCCGCTGCACTTCTCCAACGGCGGCGGGGTCTACCTCGCCCGGGACAAGGCCGCCGACGGGTACGTGGTGCTGTCGGAGGCCCGCCCGTACGCGGGCCTGGACCGGGACGGTGCCGACGCGGTGGCCCGGCTGGCGCGCGAGCGCGACATCCTGGAGCGGCTGAGCGGTCTGGAGTGCGTGCCCCGCCTGCTCGACTACACGGTGATCTGGGAGCACCACTTCCTGGTCGAGGAGTACATCGAGGGCAAGAGCTTGATGGAGGAGGTGTTCGAGCGCTACCCCCTGGTCGGCCCCGAGCCGTCCGCCGAGACACTGGCCGCCTACACCCGGTGGGCGACCGATGTCCTGGCCAGGATCGACCACGCGCTCATGTCCATCCACGCCAGGGGGGGTGCGCTTCACCGACCTGCACCCCGGAAACGTCATCGTCCGCCCGGACGGGCGCGTCGCGCTGATCGACTTCGAGATCGCCTCCGATCTGACCGACCCGCAGCCTCCCGGGCTCGCCACTCCGGGATTCGCCGCGCCGGGCAGCCTCTTCGGCCGCGAAGCCGACGACTACACCCTGAACTGCCTGCGGCAGTGGATGTTCCTGCCGATCACTCCTCTGCAGGAGCGGGACCCGGTCAAGCTGGCCACCCTCACCGAGGTCATCAGCGGGCACTTCCCGGTGCCGCCGGGATTCGGGACGCGTATGGTGCGGCGGTTCGCCAAAGCCCGGGGCCCCTGGGCGAGGACGGGCCGGCCTGGATGTTCGACACCGAGAACCTCGACTGGCCGGCCATCCGCGACTCGCTCGTGGCGGGGATCACCGCGAGCGCGACGCCCGACCGCGAGGACCGGCTCTTCCCCGGAGACCCGCAGCAGTTCGCGACCGGCGGGTTCACCGTGGCGACCGGCGCCGCCGGGGTGCTGTGGGCGATGCACCAGGTCGGTGCCGAGGTGGCGTCCGAGCATGTGGACTGGCTCGTCGCGGCCGCCCGCCGGGCCACCGACCCGCGGCCGGGCCTCATGGACGGGTTGCACGGCGTGGCGGCGACGCTCGAGTCGCTCGGACGTCGTGACGACGCCCTCGACATGCTCGACCGTGCCCGGAAGCTGCACGACGGCCTGGTGGTACCCGGAGTGCACAGCGGGCTGGCCGGAGCGGGTCTCAACCTCCTGCACTTCGCCGAGACCACCGGAGACGAAGGGCTGTTCACCGAGGCCCTGGACATCGGCGAGCGGCTGGCCGCGGAAGTCGTCGACGGCGAGTCGCGGATGTTCAGGCCGGAGGAAAGGGGCGGCCTCCAGTACGGGCTGACCGGGGTGGCCTCCTACTTCCTCAAGCTGCACGACGTCACCGGCGAGGTCCGTCATCTCGACCTGGCCGGGCAGGCGCTGCGGCGCGAGATCGACCGGGGCCAGGTGCTGCCGGACGGCACGTTCCAGCTGCTGGAGAACAACCGCTACCTCGCCTATCTCGGCACCGGCAGCGGCGGTCTGGCGCTGGTCCTGTCCCAGTACCTGGCCCGGCGTGACGAACCGGATCACCACAGCGTCATCGACGGTGCCCGGCGTGCCTCCCGGTCGCCGTTCATCCGTCACCCGGCCCTGTTCATGGGACGGGCGGGCGCCATCGCGACTCTTCACCTCCTCGGCCTGCCCGAGGACCGGCCCGTGGTCCGTGGCCACGTGCGCCGACTCGCCTGGCACGCCCTGTCCTACCAAGGCCACCTGGCCTTCCCCGGCAACCAACTCCTGCGGCTTTCCCTGGACCTGGAAACGGGTTCGGCCGGAGTCCTGGTCGCCCTCAGCGTCGCGTTCGACCAGAGCGCGTCGATCATCCCCGTTCTCGATCTGCGGTCTCCCGCACTCGAGATGACAGAAAGGAAGTAAAAACATGGCTTTCGTCCTCCAGCTCCAGGGGCTCCAGGCTGCCGCGACCAAGGGTCCGCGCACCTGCTACAGCCACGTCACCTCGTACAACAACACGGAGTGCCGGATCGTCACCCAGGCCCAGACGCCGGACGCCTGATCAGTGACCCGGTGCCGGGGGTTCTGCGACGGCCCCCGGCACCGGTCGAACCGGGGCCGCCGCACCGGTGCTCCTCCCCGGAGCCCGATGCGGTGGCCCCGCGCCATCCCCGGTTCCGAACGTTATTGCGAGGCAGTTGTGGACACGCAGCGTGATCAGCCCGACGCCCCGGTGGGGGCCGCGACGGCCGGGCCCGGCGTCTCCGGGTCCGGAGAGCCGGTCCCCGGCGGTGACGGTGCCGGTGCGCCGCCCGGCCCGTCGCCCGTCTGGCGGGTGCTGCTGGGTTACATGCGCCCGTCCTGGCGCTGGCTCGTCCTCGGCGGGCTGCTGAGCCTGGCGGCCGGGGCGGTCGGGCTGATGCTCCCGCTGACGGCCAGGCGGCTGGTCGACGACCTTGGCGCGGACCGGCCGTTGGCCGGTGTGCTGGCGCTGATGGGCGTCCTGGTCGTGGTGACCGCGGTGGCCGGCCCGCTGGGGGCGTACGTGCTGCGCCGCACCGGCGAGTCGATCGTGCTCACGGCCCGCCGCCGCCTGGTCTCCCACCTGCTGCGGCTGCGGATTCCGGCCGTCGACCACACCGAGCCCGGTGATCTGATATCCCGGGTCACCTCCGACACCACCCTGTTGCGTCAGGTCACCACCGACTCGCTCGTCGGCGCGGTCACCGGCGGGCTGATGCTCCTGGCGACCGTGGCGGTGATGGCCGTGCTCGACCCGGTGCTGCTGGCGGTCACGCTGGCGGTGCTGGCCCTGTCCGGGATGATCGTCCGCGTGGTCATGCCGTGGGTCAGCCGGGCGAGCGGAGACGCCCAGAAAGCGGTGGGGCGATGGGAGCGGCCCTGGAGCGGATGCTCGGGGCGTTGCGCACCGTGAAGGCCTCCGGCGCCGAGCACCGCGAGGAGGCGGTCATCCACCGGGCCGCCGAGCGGGCGTGGCGGGCCAGCGTGCGCGCAGCCAAGTGGCTGGCGATCGCCGGGCACACCGCCGAGTTCGCCCTGCAGGTGGCCTTCTTCACGGTCCTCGCGGTGGGCCGGGCCCGGGTGGCCTCCGGGGCGATCGACGTGGGGACGCTGATCGCGTTCCTGATGTACGTGTTCTACCTGGTGCTGCCTCTTCAGCAACTCATCAGCGCGGTCGGCCAGTACCAGGTCGGGGCCGCGGCGGTCGCCCGCATCCAGGAGGCCGAGCGGCTGCCCGCCGAGCCGTCGCGTCCGGCCGCGGCGCTTCCGGTGCCCGGTGCGGCACCGGCGGAGCTGGAGTTCCGGGAGGTGCACTTCCGTTACGTGCCCGATCTGCCGCCGGTGCACCGCGGGGTGAGCTTCGCCGTCCCGCCACGGGGCATGACCGCGTTCGTCGGACCCTCCGGCGCGGGCAAGACCACCCTCTTCTCCCTCATCGAGCGCTTCTACGACCCGACCGGGGGAAGCATCCTGCTCGACGGCCGTGACCTGAGCGAATGGGACATCCCGCAACTCCGGTCCGCGATCGGGTACGTCGAGCAGGACGCCCCGGTCCTGTCGGGATCCCTGCGCGACAACCTCGTGCTCGGCGCCCCCGAGGCCACCGACCACGAGATCCGGCGGGTGCTGAGCGTCGCCCGTCTCGACGACCTGGTGGCACGGCTGCCCCGGGGCCTGGACACCCTGGTCGGCCACCGCGGCACCAAGCTCTCCGGCGGTGAGCGCCAGCGCGTGGCCGTCGCCCGCGCGCTCCTGCGCCGCCCGCGCCTGCTGCTGCTGCTGGACGAGGCCACCTCGCAGCTCGACGCGGTCAACGAGGCGGCGCTGCGGGACACGGTCGCCGAGGTCGCCCGGACGACGACGGTGCTGGTCGTGGCGCACCGGTTGTCCACGGTCACCCTGGCCGACCGGATCGTGGTGGTGAACGCGGGCAGGGTCCAGGCGGTCGGTACCCACACCGAGCTGGTCGCCGCGGACCCGCTCTACGCCGAGCTCGCCGCCACCCAGTTCCTCGCCGCCACCCTCTGAGACGCCGGAGGAGGCCGCTGCCGCCGGGAATTCGGCCGGAGACATGGCTTGTCCGGCAGCCGGAACGGATCCGCCGGGGAACGGGGAGAAGGTCCCTATCCCGAGGACGGGCGCCGCAGGGAACCGGCCCGCCCGGCGGTCACGGTGCCGCGTCCCCGGCGTCCGGGGACTCCCGCCGCCACTGCTCGTAGGCGGCGACCGCGGTGGGCAGGGTCGGGAAGATGCGGCCGGGGCCGACGCGCGCGGTCAGCCCGAAGGCGTCCAAAGCGTCGCGCAGGTCCTGCTTGACGCGGGCCATGGCGAAGACGACGCCCCGGCGCTCCAGCTCGCGGCGGAGGGAGTCGACGGCGTCCAGGCCGGTGAAGTCGACCTCGACGTTGGACTCGGCGTTGAGCACGAACCAGGAGACGGGGCCCTCCTGCTGGTCGACCGCGGCCAGCGCGCGGCGCCGGAAGTCCTCGGCGTTGGCGAAGAACAGCGGCGAGTCGTAGCGGTAGACGACCAGCCCCGGCAGCGTGCGCGCCTGCGGGTAGTCGTCGACGTCGTGCATGCCGGCCAGGCCGGGAACGGTGCCGAGGATCGCGTCGTGCGGCCGGGCGATGCGGGAGAGCATCTCGGCGACCGACAGGCCGACCGCGGCCAGCACGCCGTACAGGATGTCGAAGGCGAGCACGCCGGAGAATGCGCCGAGCGCGAGCAGGAACTCGCTGCGCCGGAACGCCGCCAGACGCCGGAACCCGGCGACGTCGATCAGCCGTGCCGCGGCGTAGACGACGATGGCGCCCAGCGCCGCGGAGGGGAAGGACGCCAGCAGCGGCCCCGCGAAGAGCAGGACGGCGATCACCGCTGCCAGCGCGACGAGGGAGAGCACCTGGGTCCGGCCGCCGGCGGCGTCGCCCAGAGCGGTGCGGCTGCCGCTGCTGCTGACCGGGAAACCGCGCAGGAGGCCCGCACCGATGTTGGCCGCGCCCAGGGCGAGCAGTTCCTGGTTGGCGTCGATCTCGTAACCGCGCCGGGCGGCGAAGGACCGAGCGGTGAGGATGTTGTCGGTATAGCCCACCAGCAGCACGCCGGTCGCGGGCAGCAGCAGGGACGCGAGGTCGGCGGCGGTCGGAGGCGACGGCGCGGGGAGTCCCGAGGGGATCGCACCCACCACCCGGATGCCGTACCGCTCCAGCCCGAACACCGCCACGGCCGCGGTCGCCATGAGCACCGCGAGCAGTGGGGCGGGAGCCCGGGGGAGGAACCACCGCAGGGTGAACAGGAACGCGAGGATCGCTCCGGCCAGCAGTAACGTGGCGGCGTGGACGTGCGGCAGCCCGTCCACGAAGGAGGCCAGCTGCGCGAAGAGGCTCTCCCCGCTCACCGGGATCCCGGTGAGCTTGCCGAGCTGGCCCACGATCATGATCAGTGCCACCCCGGTCATGTAGCCCACCAGGATCGGTCTGGACAGCAGGTCGGCGACGAATCCGAGCCGCATCGCCCAGCAGAGGAGGCAGAGCAGCCCGACGAGGACCGCCAGCGCGGCCGCCAGCGCGGCGTACCGGGCCGGGTCTCCGGCGGCGAGCGGTCCCACGGCGACGGCGGTCATGAGCGCGGTCGTCGACTCGGGGCCGACGGAGAGCTGCCGGGACGACCCGAGCAGCGCGTACAGCGCCAGCGGGGCCAGGATCGCCCACAGCCCGGCCACGGGCGGCAGCCCGGCCACGGTGGCGTAGGCCATGACCTGTGGGATCAGGTAGGCCGCCACCGTGATCCCGGCGACCAGGTCCCCGCGTAGCCGGCCGCGGTCGTACCGGGCCAGAAGGACGGCTCCCGGCAGCAGCCGGTGGGCGAGGCGGTTCACGCGCGGTCTGGCCACGATCACCTTTTTATCCCAGCTCGGAGGGGGACGGCCTCATCGTTTCCCGGTGGTCGGCTCCGCGAACCAGCGCTCGACCAGGTCCGGCCAGGATGAGCCGCGTGCCGAATCGGCGCAGGACGAATGATCGGCTGCGGGGAGACATACGGCACCACGTGACGGATCCCGTCCGGTCCGCTGACCGGACGGGATCCGTGATACGACGCCCCGCTCCGACCCGGGCCGCTGTACGAGGAGCGGCCCGGGGCGGAGCGTCCCCGGGGCCTCACCTCGAAGTGCGGCCCCGGGGAACTGCCGGCATCAGCCGCTGACGCGGACGACACCGGTCACGGTCGGCGCCGAACCGGCCGGCTGGTTGTCGTAGACCAGCTTCCTGTTCTCGTCCCATGCCTTGACCCGCAGCTGGTCGGTGCGGTCGAACGGCTTGCCGGAGTCGACCGCGGTGATCTCGAAGGTCACCTCCGTGGTGGTGTTGACCCGCCCGGTGCCGCGCAGGATCGCGGTGCCGTCGGCCGCGGCCAGCACCGTGTAGGCGCTGTCGCGCAGGGTGAAGCCCGGGGCGTGGTAGGTCAGCACTCCGGAGGGCGTGCCGCCCTTGCGCGGGTAGCGGGCGGTGACGGCGAAGGTGGCCTTGCCCGCCCCGCCGCAGCCGGCGCTCAGCCGGCAGGAGCCGGCCGGGGAGGCCACCTGGCCGGCGCCGACCAGCGAACCGGCCGGGTCGTGGACCAGCACGTAGGCATTGTCGCCGTCGGCGGCATCCGCCGTGGTGGCGGCGCCGTCGTCATCGGTGACCGTCACCGCGATCGGGTACCGGCCGGCCTTGGTGAAGGTGTGCGTACCGGTGACCGTGCCCGCGCCGCCGGTTCCGGCCACCGCGGCGGGGAGCTGCTGCCCGCCGATCTTCCAGGTGGCGGTGTGGGTGTCGGCGGTGCCCGGATCGGTGAACGAGGCGCTCAGCGACACCGGGACGCCCACCGCGACGACCTTGGCCACGGCCGGCTCCTTGATCGACACCTCGGGTGCCCGGTTGGCGACGGCGACCGTCAGCTCGGCGGTGCCGACGGCGCCCTTGTCGTCGGTGACCGTCACGACGACTTTGCGGTCGCCGTTGTCGGCCGCCACGTGCTTCAGTGTCAGCCGCCCATCGGTCACCGGCAGCGGCTTGGGCCCGGCGCCGTCGCCGTAGTCGACGGTCGCGGTCCAGGAGGTGGAGTCCGCATCGGTGACGGTGCCCGTACCGGTCCAGGCCGTTCCCTCCTCCGCGGTGCCGGGCCCGGTCAGCTTCACCTGCGGGGCCTGGTTCGGAGTCTGGGCGGGAACCACGGTGGCGAGGAACGTCGCCGAGGTCTGCAGGCCGCCGTCGTCGCGTACGGTCACGATGACCGGGTACGTCCCGGCGGTGGCCCACCGGTGCTCCAGGGTGATCTTCTGCCCGGCCGGGGTGACCGGTGCCGGGCCGGCGCCGTCGCCGTAGTCGACGGCCGCGGTCCAGGAGGTGGAGTCGGGGTCGGCGAAGGACACCACCCGGTGGAGCGTCTCGCCCATGGTCAGCTCGACGTCGGGACCGGCGGTCACGACGGGGGCGGTGTTGGGCGCCGCCTTCTCGATGACGTAGGGCACCGGCTGCCCGGTGGTGTCGCCCTTGCTGTCGGTGACCAGTACCACGGCCGCACCCTGGCGGGCGGCGGTGAACGTTCGGGTCGCTGTGACGGTGCCACCGCCGGGCCCTTGCGTCACCCCGGCCGGGACCGGGGGCCCGTCACCCCACGCCACCTGCGCGGTGTGGGTGTCGGTGGTGTCGGCGTCGCTGAACTTCACGCTCAGCGTGAACGGCTGATTCACCTCGCCGTGAAGCGGCGCGGCCGGCATCTCGATGACCGGTCTGGCGTTGGCCGCCGTGCCCTGCCCGGTCAGGGTCACCACATGGGCCGGGTCGGCGCCCCGGGCGGTGGTGAAGGTCAGCTTGCCCGCCGCGTCGCCTTCCCGGGCGGGGGCGAAGGTGACCTCCGTGACGCAGGAGGCGCCCACCGCCAGTTCCACCGGGCAGTCGTTGCGTTGCGCGAACGGCTCCTCGGCCGCGATGGCCGTGATCGGCATGGGGTCGTTGCCGCGGTTGGTCAGCTTCACCGCGACCCACTCGCCGCTCTCGCCGACCCGCACCTTCGGCCAGTCGATCGCGGTGCGATCCAGCACGTGCCGGACGGTGGCGGTGGCCGAGGCGGTGTTGTCGCCCGGGTCGGGGTCGGTGACCGCGAGGCTGGCCGCCCGGACCTGGGTCTTCAGCTCGGTGCCGTCGGTGATGCCGGCCGGCAGGGTGGCACTCACCTCGACGGTGGCCTTCCAGCCGGGCTCCAGCAGCTTGACCGTGTTGCGGAACCCGTCCTTGATCGGCGCGCAGACGCCCCGCCAGGTGTCACAGGTCGCCGTTCCGGCGGCCTGGGGGACCATCACGTCCAGCCGCACATCGGTCGCGGCGTCGTCGCCCTTGTTGGTCACCGTGGTGGTCCAGGTGACCTTCGAGCCCGGTCCGGGCTCGGTGACCGAGACGGTGTGGGTGACCTCCAGATCGGCCCGCGCGCTGGTCGGGCTCAGCAGGAACGAGCGCTCCTCCTGCGGGAAACCGCCCGCGGCCGGCGACCGGTCGCGCACGAAGCCCTGCGCCAGGATCTGGCCGGCGGAGTTGACATCCAGCAGCGAGGTCAGGCCCATGCACGGTTCGGTGGTCTTGGCGGCGTCGGCCGGGCACAGCGGCCGGGGCAGCAGCTCGGCCAGCTTGTAGACCTTGCCGTCCAGCCACAGCGCCGGCGCCGCGACGGCCGGCCCACCGGACATGCCGGCCACCAGGCCGTGGTTGTTGACCGCGGTCGCCACCCCTTCGCCCAGATCGGTCCGCTCACCGTCCTGCCAGGTGTAGGCGTGATGGGTGACCGTGCTGCCCGTGTTGCAGGTCCCGCCGCCGGCCACCAGACCGGTGTCGTTGACATCGTGCGCGACACCGGCCTGAATCCTGCAGACGGGGACCGCGAGCTTGGTGATCACCCCGTCCTGGTGGACGGCCGGCTCCCACAACTGGGGACCGGAGGCCACCTCACTCGTCACATGGGCACCGGCCACCGCGCCGCGGGCGTTGATCCGGCCGGTCGGCATGACCCCCGTCCAGAACTTCGGCATGCCGGGCAGCCGGACCATTTTCCCCTTCTCCCACAGCACATGTGAGTTGCCCGTGGAGTCCGACATATTGCCGAACACCTGGCCGTTGTCGTTGAGGTCATAGGCATGGCCGGTTGTGGACGACGACTGCAGATCGGTCACCGCGCCGTCGTTGCGATAGACCACCGCGTGCTCGTCGACGGTGCTGTCCCGATTGACGGTGGCCCAGCCGGAGACGTCCCCGGCCTCGTTGATGCCCGTCGCCGCCGCCCGGCACTTGCCGGCGGAGCCAGGGCCGTCGGTGCACGGCAAGCCGCCCAGATCGGTCACAGTGCCGTCCTGCCAGCGCACCGCTCGGCTGCGGTCGTCCTTGTCGACCGCGGTGGCCGCGACCTGACTGCGGTCGTTCAGCGCGACCGCCTTGGTCTTGGACGCTTTCCCGCCCGGCAGCCCGCCGATCTCGGCGACGGTGTAGGACCCGAACCGGGCCACCACCGTGTGCGGGCCGTCCATGACCAGCCGCAGCGTCCCGGCGGGCCGCTCCTGTCCGTCCACGGTCCAGCCGGTCGGGACGCGTCCGGCCTCCGGGGTCGCGGTCACCGTCACCTCGGTGCCGGCCCGGTACTTCTCCTGCGCCGGCGACGCGGTCACCGACCCGCCCGGCTGCGCCGACAGCTCCAGCTCGAACTCGCGGGTGTCCGGCTTGGCGACCTTCACGGATTCGAGCGTGGTCCGCACGCCCTTGGCGGTCTCGGCCAGGACCGTGACGGGGTACACCCCGTCGGCCAGCGCCTCGGTCACGCCGCCGTACGTCCCGTCCCCGGCGGCGCCGTCCCCGCTGTCGCCGTCGTCGGCCAGCGTCACTTCCTTCCGGGTGCCGTCCCCCAGGGTCGCAACGGCCCGGGCCGAAGCGCCGGTGACCGGTTCGCCGCCGTCAGCGACGGTGGCCGTCACCGTCACCTTGCCCTCCTCGGACGCCTCGGCCGTGGCCGTCACCGTCACCGGGTTGCCGGCGATCCAGGCGCCCAGAGCGGCCTGGACCGGCTCGGCACCGGTGTTGGTGATCTCCAGCTTCCACGCCCCCGCCCGCGGAGTGGTGACGCTCAACCCCTGGACGACCTCCTTGGCCTCCTCACTGCCCGCCGTGTACTGCGCGGCCGGCTTGCCCGACGGGTCGCGCAGCAGCAGCCCCACCGTCTCCGGCAGCGCTCCGACGACGCCGAACTGCGTGCCCTGCGGCACGTCCAGCGGCACGCTCGCCGTCTGGCCCGTCTCCACCGTGGCCTCGGGGAAGGCGAACAGCGAATCCGTGTCACGGGTGTCGCCGCTGTCATCGCCGTCGGCCTCGGCCTCGGCCTCGGCCTCGGGCTTGGTCTTCTCGTCCCCGGTCGCGGGAGCCGCCTCCCGCAGGCCGGGCACGTCCGCCGAGCCGCCGGTCGGCAACGACGCGAGCCGCGGCTTGACGTAGTCGTTGAAGACCTCCTGCGAGCCGGTCATCCTCGTGTGGAGGATGTGCATGCCGGGAGTGTCCTTGAGATCACCCCGGGCGCTCCAGGTCGGAACGATCTTGTCGCTGTCGGTGGGAGTACCCGGCTCGGGAATCGGGGTGCCCCTGACCTTGGTCCCGCAGAGCAGCGGGTGGCCGGTGCCCACGAGGTTGGAGACCAGCACGCCCTTCAGGTTCTTGGTCTTCGGGTTGAACTCCTCCTGCATGTACGTCGTGGTGTTCTCCCACGTGGCCGGGTACCAGGGAACCCCCACGTTCGCCCCGTTCGCCCACTGCACGATCATGTCGGCGCAGGGACTCCCCAGGTTCGGGGTGCCCATCTGAATCAGGCGGGCCACCACCGGCTTGTCGTCGATCCACCTCATCTCCTGGGCGATGTACTCCCGGCTGATCGTTCCCCCCATGGAGTGGGCGACGATGTTCACCCGCCCGGCGTCCTCGGCCTGGCGTAACTCTTCGATCTCTCTCCCCAGCATGGAGGCGTTCAGCGGCAGGGGATAGGTCATGATGTGGGGATACATGGACACGCCGGTGCTGAGAGTGCCGACCGCGCGTCCTGTCAGCAGCGGATGCGCGGCCTTCAGGAAGGCCGCGTACTTGCCCCAGGTGCCTGCGTTGCTGTTCCAGCCGTGCACCAGCGCCACGGGCATCGGCCGGATGACGATCGGCTTGGTGTCCTTGCTCTCATCCTGGAAACCGTTGAGGACCCGGGCGGTCACCGAGCGGTTCGAATACGGCTGACCGTCGCGCCAGGCGAGACCTTCGGTCGGAAACACCACCTGCTCTGTGACGGTCTCCCCCGCGCCGAGGGTCAGCTCGCGCCTCCCGTTCCGCACGACCCTCCCGGTCCCGTCCTCGACCACCTCCAGCGTCCGGCGCGCCGGCATGCTGCCGGGATTGTGGAGCGTGACGGTGGCGCGAACCTGGTTGCCCTCGACCGTCCCCTTCTCCGGCACCGGAACCCAGTCCTTGGAGGGGTAGAGCTGTGTATCGAGTTCGAACGAATCGATCCGGGGTTTGGCGAGGTTCAGGTCGATCCGGAAGGCGTGAGCTATGTTTTCGTCATCCTTCGCGATGCCGGTGATCTGGTTGTCGTCGTTGATGTCGGTGGCCTCTGTCAACTTCAAACCCGCGGTCGACACCAAAGTGTTCAGGTCTATGCCGGTGCCGTTCGCATACATCGCGGCGACAAAATTCTTATTGAAGTCGTACATCTTTCCGACGCCGATGCCCGCGCTGTTGATCGCATTCATCATGCCGCCGTGATCGGTCGTCATCGGCTTTACCCTGCCGTTCGCCTCCCAGAGCAGCGGGACATAACCCCCGCTTCGATCCACCCCGTAGCCGGCGACCTGTCCTGAGTCATTGACGTCGAACGCGACCGTACTGTCTCCCATGAACTCCAGGCGGTCGCGTGTGACGTTTACGGGCTCCCCGGGCTTGGCGATGCGGAAGGCGCGGTACTCTTGGACTTTCGGATCAGGGTTCATGTCGGCACCACCGGCGACCAAACCGGAATTATTCAGCGAATAAACTTCGATGTACTGATCTTTGAAGGAGGAGAGTTTCAGTACGGATCCGTCGGTATCTCGTATCCAACTGGCTCCTACGATCTGTCCCTTGTCGTTGATGGCTCTCGGCAGATACAGGTTGTTGAAGCGGGTCGCCTTACCGTCCTTGAAGACGAAAGTCCGTGAATCTTCATTTTGTGCCTGATAGGTGCCGACCACGGTTCCGTCCTCGTTGACGTCCCTGGCGGTGCTGTAGGTGGCGTCACCGAGGCTCGCGTGAATATCGACGAGACCCGCCCCGGAGAAAAGGACGGCTCCGTTTTTGGCCTCGTTCGGTAGTGTGCCGCGGTTGATCGCCGCAGCGATCTGCCCCTTGTTGTTGATGCCTCCGACCACGCCCTGGTGCGTATCCAGGCTGCCGAGATCGGTGAACTTGGCGCTGGAGGTCGTTGCCATCTCCGAAGGCGTCTGCGGCCCGGATGTGGCGATCGCGGAGGCGGACGGGGCGAGAGCGCCGGCCACCGTGGTGACCAGCGACAATGTTACCCACCGTGAGAAGGTGCGTCTGATGAGTGACTTCAAGAGGAAGTCTCCTGACCGTAGGCCATGCGTCGGGCACGGCATGGGGGTGGGGGATGTCGAGGAGGGATGGGTCCTGAGGTCGAGGGCTCTCGGTCGCGCGTCCGACCCTCGCCGGCACGGGTACGCGCGGTCCGGAGGTCGGGGTCCTGCACGCGGGCACGGGGCGTCCATGAGACTTGGGCCCCTGGCCGTCACCGATTCGGCGGCCAGGATTACCCATGGTCCTAATGGATTGCTAAAGCTCCCTTGTGGGGAGCTTGTCGCCGGCCGCAAGCCTGTCGCGGATCACCCGATGTCCGCGTACGGCCTCATGGGCGGAACCGGGGGCCGGGCTTCGACGATGTGACAGATCGCGCGGGAGGGGTATCTCTTCAGGCAGCGGATGATCTCTTGCTTGGTCTTGTCTTCTGCGGTTCGCCGGGCGGCGTTTTCGGCGTCGATCGGATCGGACGCGCCACGCCGGCGGCGCAAGACCACCAGCCGGACGGGAGGACGGGACTGTCCGGGCGCCTTGCGCGGGGTATCTGTGATCAGGGCGGACGGCTTCTTCCTTTGAACTCCGGCGAGAACCGCCGACGACGTCTTGTCCCGTACCTACCTATTCCGGGCTCTCTGCTGAGCTATTACTGACTGTCCGGAAGTCGTGGGCATCCCAGTCGACAGCACCTACTGCCCGGCCGTGGAGAAGGCTGGATCATGCTGGCCGGAACGGAGGGTGACGAAGGGGTGAATCTATCGTTTTCGGCTGTAAGGGCGAGGTCCCGAGGGGGGAGAGGGCATTCGCCGCTGGCGCTTCCAGAAAATTGCAGGCAGTATTTGCCTTACATGCGATGGATTATCCCACTTTAGTGGACGTGTTCGTTATATAGCGGTTTAGGTGGTATTGGTGGAGTTCCGAGTTCTCGGTCCGGTAGAGGCCTACGACAACGACATTCCCATCGAACTCGGTGGCCCGCGCCAGCGCGCGGTGCTGGCTCTGCTGCTGATCGCGCGCGGAACCATCGTCCCCACGGACACGCTGATCGACAACCTGTACGACGGAGCACCCCCACCCAGCGCACTGATCACAGTCCAGTCGTACATGTCCAACCTGCGCAGGGTCATCGAGCCCGGACGGGCCCCGCGTACCCCTTCCGAACTGCTCATCGGGCGGTCGCGCGGCTACCTGTTCGCCACCACCGACGTCGACGCGATCCGGTTCACCAATCTGGTCAACCGCTCGCAGTCCCGTCCGCCCGGCGAGGCGCTCGCCCTGCTGGAGGAGGCACTGCGGCTCTGGCGCGGCCGGCCGTACGGCGAGTTCGCCGACAAGCCGTGGGCGATCGCGGAAGTGAGCCGACTGTGCGAGCTGCGGCTGGTCGCGGTCGAGCGCCGCGCCCAGGCGCAACTCGATCTCGGCCGCCCGCAGGACGTGATCAGCGACCTGGAGGCCGAGACGGCCGCCCACCCACTGCGCGAACGGCTGTGGTGCCTGCTCGCACTGGCCCTGTACCGCACCGGGCGGCAGGCCCACGCGCTGGCCGTGTTGCGCCAGGCCAGGATGCTGCTCGCCGAGCAGCTCGGTCTGGACCCCGGCCCCGAATTACGGGCGCTTGAGGAGGACATCCTCCGGCAGGTCGAGTCGCTCGCGCCGGTGAGCGCCGCGACGTCCTTTCCGATGGCATCGCCCTCGCACCGACCCGCCATGCTCGGCCGGGAGCGGCAGCTCGCGGAGCTGAGGCTGCTGCCCGTCCGCGCGGGTCGGGACGGCGTGGCCGCCGCTGTGGTGAGCGGTGAGCCCGGCATCGGCAAAACCCAGTTGCTGGAGGCGTTCCGCGACGACTGCGTCGACTTCGGCTACCTCGTGCTGTGGGGTCGCTGCCACGACAGTGAGGGCACACCACCGCTGTGGCCGTGGCTGCAGATCCTGCGCACGCTCGAGCAGCACTGCCCGCCTCCGGACCGGTCGGCGCTGGCCGGGCTGCTGGACGAGGAGATCCCCTCAGGGTCCACCGAGGGAGCACTGCTGCGCCGGAACCAGGTGATCACATACTGGTTGATCACCGCCGCGCGAATGCGGCCACTGGTGATCGTCCTGGACGACCTGCACTGGGCCGACGCCGCCTCCCTCGAACTGCTCAGGGACGTCGTCGTACTGGCCGAGGGGCTGACGAAGAGTGCTCCCCTCCCCTTGGTCGTCGCCTTCCGGGACCCGGCGATTCGAAGCACTCCGCTGCACAACGGCGCACCCGGCATCTCGCTGGAGGACCTGCTGGGCCGGTTGGACCGCTACGGCCTGCTCCGCTTACGGCTCACCGGCCTGGAGGCCGGTGACGTGCGGGCCGTGGCCGCGGAGATGGGGGCCGAGGTGGACGAGGCCACCGCGCGCCGACTGGCCGAGCGCACCGGCGGCAACCCTTTCTTCGTCCGGGAGACCGCCCGGTTGCTCGCCCAGGGCGGGGACCTGGAAGGGGTACCCGAGGCGGCCTCCGACCTGATCCGCCGCCGGCTGGCCGCGCTCGGCCCTCAAGCCGGTGAGGTGCTGAGGATCGCCGCGGTGATCGGCCGGGACTTCGCTCCCGGCGTGGTCGCAGAAGTGTGCGGAGCGGCCGAGGTGGGATGGTCGGGGGTGTACGACGCGCTCGACCGGGCGGCGCAGGCCGGGCTGGTCGTTCCCGGTGACGGTTCCATGGCCTTCGCGCACGATCTGGTCCGGGAGACCCTGCTCGGGGACATCCCGCCGCTCAGGAAGGCGGCGTTCCACCGCGACGTGATGACCGCGCTGGCCTGCCGGCCCGGCAGCGACGTCGCGGCGATCGCGCATCACGCGGTCGAGGCCGGCCCGGTGGCCTACCGCGAGGCGGCCCGCTGGGCCCGGGCCGCGGCCGAGCAGGCGAGCCTGCGCATGGCCTTCGCCGAGGCGGCCCGGTGGTGGGGCCGGGCGATCGACGCGCACGGCGCCTGCTCCGGCGATCCGCTCGACCACGTGGAGCTGCTGCTGCGCCAGGTCCGCGCTCTGCTCGACGCCGGGGACCTGTTCGGGGCCCGGCGGGCCCGCGCCGAGGCCGTCCGCGCCGCCGACCGGGCCGAAGCCGGACCGGAACTGACCGCACGCGCGCTGACCGCGCTCGACGCCCCCGCGAAATGGACCCTCCGCGACCCCTACGAGGCGGTGGAGCTGCGGCTGGTGCACCGCTTCGAGACCTGCCTGCGGACGCTGCCGACCGCCGACAGCCCCGAACGCGCCCGGCTGCTCGGCGGCCTGGCCCAGGAACTGTACGACGGCACCGGCAACCCGCTGTGCGACTCCCTGTCCGCCCAGGCCGTGCAGATGGCCCGCCGCCTGGACGACCCGCTGCTGCTGATGGGGATGCTCAACGCCCGGCACCTGGCCCTGCCCCAGCCGCTGCACATCGAGGAGATGCGGGCCATCACCGACGAGCTCCACGCCCTGGCACTGCGGGCGGAGACGCCCGGGTTCGAGCTGCTCGCGCAGCTGCTGGCCACCAACGCCAGGCTGGAGACCTTCGACGTCGAAGGCGCCGACCAGGCCGCCGCGCGCTGCGACACGATCCTGGAACGGCTCCCGCTGCCCTGGCCCCGTTTCCAGCACACCATGTGGCGCGCGGTGCGCCTGGGCCTGGGCGGCCGGTTCGACGACGCCGACCGCATGTACGACGAGGCCAGACGCCAGGCCGGCCGGATCGACATGTGGCACGCCGACGGCCTGGTCGCCATGGGGCGGGTCATGCTGCACTACCACCGGGGCTCGATCGCGCAGGCCGGGCCGTTCATCGACGCCGTCGCCGGTTTCCATCCCTCGATGGGCCGCGACGCCCGGATCCTGCAGCTGTGCGCTCAGGGCCGGGCGGCCGACGCGCGCAAGCTGGCCCACGACGGCTGGCGGGCCCCGCCCAAGGACTGGTCGTGGCTGAACACCAGCTGCCTGCAGGCCGCGGCCCAGGCGGCCCTCGGCCAGGTTCCCGCCTGCCGGTCGAGCTACGCGACGCTGCTGCCCTACAGCGGCCGTGTCTCCGCCTGGTCGGGAGTGATGGGCGTGGGACCGGTCGACTGGTACCTGGCCCTGCTCGCCACCGCCACCGGCGACCCGGGCACGGCACGACACCACCTCGCGGTACTGGAGCGGCTGGCCGACCGCAACGGGCTGACCTGGTGGCGGGACCGGGCCACGGCGGGCATACCACCGCACACCGACACGCGTCCCTGACAGGAGTACCGGCCCGGTTCTCCACCACCGGACGCGTCCCTGCGGCGACGTGAGAAGACCACCGCGCGATCACGCGTCGGTGAACCCGGAACCCGGCGCTGACTGACACGGAGTATGGGCTGCTCGCCGCCATGTAGCGGTCAGGGCGGCGACCGGCCGGGGAGACCGGGGTCACGTCCACCGAAGAGGTGTATGAGCCGGCCTTCGCGTGATCCTGTTTCTGCGGGTTGAGCGGTAAGTGCTCGCGGCAGCGGGTTCTGCCCCCTCGCGGACCTTCCGCGCCGGCTTCAGCGGACTTCAGTGGACGCAACCGTCCGTGGTGAAGATCACCAACGACTTCCGGGGGCAGAGCCGCGACCGCTTGTGACCCACAAGGTCCGATTCCCCACCGCCGACCAATGGACACATGCGGTTCACAAGCCAGAGCAGCGAGTTTGGCTGGGTCCGAACCTCTCGGCTCCGCGCCTTGAGCCAAGCCGTTCACAGGGAGAACACCGATGTCAGGTGGGATGGGTAACGCATTGGAACAGGGCACTTCAGACGATGTGCCCGCTGACTCGTGCGGATCCGCTCCGACAGGCCCGGATTCCGAGATCGGGGTGCTGAAGCCGCGCTGGTTCGGCCTGGACGTCACCGTCGGCGGACCCGCGGACGCCCACCGGTCGCTGGACATCCTCGCGGCGGCGGACGCTGCGACGACGGTTATTCCGCTGATCGGCCGGATGGCACGGTGGATCGGCCCGCTCGGAGCCCCCTTCTATCCCGACCTCGCACCGCTGTGCTCCTTGATGGCGGTGCACGGCACCCCGTGGCTACCGTCGTCCACCTGCTACCTGGCGGCCCGGGCCGCGGCCTGGCTGCAGGCCATCGACGCCTGGTCCGACGACCACGGCACCGAACCGGCCGCGGTGGAGAGCGGCGTGGCGCACTACCTGGAGGTCGTCCGAGGTGCGGCGCCCGACCCGGGTGATCCGCTGGCGGTCTCACTGGCCGAGATCCGGGACGACGTCCGCGGCGGCCCGTCGGCCGCCGCGGTGTTCGAGCGGTGGCAGGAGGCCACCGAAGCCACCATCGTCGGCATGCGCTTCGAGCGCCGGATCGCTGACGCGGCCGCCGTCGGGGGCCGGCCGCCGGAGCTCGCGGAGTACCTGCGGCACGGTGCCGGCAGCATCGGCCTGGCCATGATGGTCACGGCGACCTGGTCGAGCATGGAGGAGCCGGAGCTGCCGGAGCTGATCCCGGACCTGCGGCAGCCGCTGTACGACGCCTCGATCGCCGTCCGGTTGGCCAACGACCTGCGCGGGCACCGCCGCGAACAGGCCGAGGGGAACCTCGACGCGCTGGCTCTCGGCCTGTCTCCCGAGGAACTGGGCGACCTGCTCGACGAGCACCTGACCCGCTGCCTTCAGAGGCTCCGATCACTGGCCGCGGCATCTCCCGGCCCCGCCCTGGCCCTGGAGCGCCTGGCGATCTGGTCGATCCGCCAGTACCAGCGGTTCGACGCCGGCCACGTCTACTGACCGGCTGGCCGTCCGGTCGCCGAGCCCTGTTCGAATCCGCGTTCACCTCGAAAAGGAAGCCATGCCCATCCAGACCACGACGCCTTCCGCATCCGATCTCGTCCTGGCAGCCGACGAGGTGCTGGCCGGACTGACAGCCCGTCCCCTGGGAGAGGTCTCAGCCTCGGAGTACGAAACCGGCCGGGTGATCACCCTGGCCCCCTGGATGTCGAACCTCGGCGGCAGGCTGGGGTTCCTGCTGGGCAGCCAGCACGCCGACGGTACCTGGGGTGCTCCGAACGGATACGACCTCATCCCGACGCTGAGCGCCGCCGAAGCGCTGCTTACCGTGCTGCGCCGCTGGGAGTCTCGGTCGCTGCCCGACGCCACCGGTGTCGACCCCGGGAAGCTGGCCGCCGCCGCCGGCCGGGCCCTGGCCGCGCTGCGGACCCGTCTGCGCCAGGGGCGGTCCGCAGGCCTTCCGGACACCGTCGCGGCCGAGCTCATCACACCGGCGCTGGTGGCCGAGGTGAACGGGCACCTCGACCGGCTGGTGAGGGAACCGGTCGCCGGTCTTGACGCATGGGGAGCCGGCTTCCGGTTGGACCTGCCCGCGGACGCGGACGCGGAGACGCTGGCCCGGGTCCGGGCGCACCTCCGGGCAGGGGGCGACGTCCCGTTCAAGCTGTGGCACTCCCTGGAGGTCATGGGCGACCTGGCCCGCGCCGCGGCGTCCGTACGGACCATGGCCGACGCCGTGGGCTGCACGCCGGCCGCCACGGCGGCGTGGCTGGGTGAGCGGCCGGACGCCGAACGGTTCAGCCACGCCATGGCCTACCTCGAGGACACGGCGGCCGGACACGGCGGAGCGGTGCCGACCATTCTCCCGGTCACCTTCTTCGAGCGGATCTGGACCATCAACATCCTGATCGGAGCGGGGATCGACGCGCACGTCCCCCCGTCGATCGTCGAGGAGTTGGAGCGTCTTCTCGATGCGGGCCCGCTGCCGGGGGCCCCGGGTCTCCCTCCCGAGGCGGACACCACCAGCACCGGTCTTGCCACCTTGGCCCGGCTCGGCCGCATGCGGAAGCCGGACCTGCTGTGGGAGTTCGAGGAAGGAGATCACTTCTGCTGCTATCTGGGAGGAGAGCGCACTCCGTCCGAGACGACCAACGCGCATATCCTGGAGGCGTTCGGCGAGTATGTCGACCGGAACCCCGAGCACGCCGGGCGCTACCGGAACGCGATGGGAAAGATCGTTCGGTGGTTGGCCGGGGTTCAGCATCAGGACGGTTTCTGGACGGACAAGTGGCACGCGTCTCCGTACTACGCGACCTATCACTGCGCCACCGCTCTGGACCTGATGGCCGACGCCGAAGCCGAGAACGCGGTGCGCCGGGCGGTCGAGTGGACCGTCGCCACGCAGAACGACGACGGGTCGTGGGGGATCTGGGGCGGCACCGGCGAGGAGACCGCCTACGCCGTCCACATCCTGCTGCACACCCGGCCGGGGCAGGCCGATCCGCGGGCGCGACACGCCGCTACCCGAGGTGGTCACTTCCTGCGAGGCCAGAATCGTAATCAATACACGCCTATGTGGCATGGAAAAGACGTGTACTCGCCCATTGCCGTCTGTCGCGCCGCGCCGGTGGCGGCCCTGTATCTGACGCGGGCCCATGCCGAAGGCAGCCTGGCCGCGCGCCGCCCCTGGCGCGTCCCCGCCGGGAACCGGCGCTGACCCACCCGGCACTCCACTCGGTGGAGGTGGCACCGGCTCCGCTCGCGTCCGCGTCGCAGATGCCGGGCCGCACGTCCCTGAAATGAGATCTTTCACTACTGTGCTCCGCGCGCCGATCCGGGCCACCGCTTGCCGGACGCGCTTGGCTTCGGCGACAGGAGCGATCGGCGGGAGCCGTGAACCCGTTCAAGGGCCTGGCCTCGCGCGTAAGCGGGTGCGGTCATCGCCCGGTCGAGTGCCATCGACCGGGTGCCGGCCTGCCGCTCGTGCCGTTTATCGATCTTATTGGTGATAGGTGTAGTTATAGCGATATTTTACTCTTATGGCATCTGGTGAGAGAGGTCATACGACGAACCGCGGGAGGTCTCGTCGGCGGGCGGCCGATCGCCGCCCCTTCCCGGTCTCGTCGAAACCGATGGAAGGAAACGCGTGATGCCGGCCGACATCGGTACTGGCTCGAATCGAGCGGCGCGAAACGCCTCCTTGCAGTGGCTCCTCCCAGGACTCGTACGCGATCCGCTGAATGAGCTCGAAAGGATCTCGCGGCAGGTTGGCGGCGAGATCGTGCGACCGGAGCGGGGGTCGTTCTGCCCGTATCCGTGACCCACCCCGACCGCACCGGCGGGGGCCGAGATGACCGCGCAGGCGGCCGGCCGCACTCCGCCGACTCCCGGCAGGGCGTCGAACGGCCGCGCGGATTCCCGGATCGGCGACGATTCGGTGGATGGACTCAGGAGGCGTCGGCGCGTACGGCGGTCATGGCCAGGGTGGTGTAGTTCATCGTGAAGCGTCCACCCAGGGAGTCGATGGCGCCTCCGACCGCGTCCAGTACTTCGGCCAGCTGATCGGGACGGAGCCGGGTGAGGCCGCCGGTGGTGGGCAGCAGGTCCAGCCATTGGTCGCGCGTGTAGGACCGCTCCCAGTCGAATCGCCACTGTTCGAGATCGGTGAACTGTCCGGTCTCACGGAGACTGTCGGCGAACTTCAGGTATGCCGCCTGGTAGAGGTCGAGCGGACGTCGGGCCGGTTGGCCGTTGAGCGGGGAGTCGGGTGCCGTCCGCCGGTAGGCGGCGGCGAACGGCTCGGCCACCTCGGCGGGCGGCTCGTACACGTGCCCGAAGACCGCCAGCCGCCCCCTTGGCCGCAGCACGCGTGCCGCCTGCACGGCGCCGGCGACCGGATCCACCCAGTGCCACGACTGGGCGGCGATGACCGCGTCGAACGTCCGGCCGGCCGGCTGCCAGGACTCGAAGGTCGCCACCTCGACCTGCAGGCCGCGGGATCGCGCGTAGTCGGCCATCCGCACATCGGGCTCGACGCCGAGCACGGCGCAGCCGGCGGCCTGGAACTGGCGGGCTGCGATGCCGGTACCACAGCCGACGTCGAGCACGTCAGGCCCAGGGCTCCCGGCGACGATCCGCGCCACCAGCGCATCGGGGTAGCCGGGCCGGGCTTGGTCGTAGCGTCGCGCGTCCACACCGAACGACTCGGCGATTCGCCGGGCCCTGTGCGACTCCGATGGAGACGGTTCTGGTTGCTCTCGAGGTAATATGGGCACACGCCCACCTTAGTGGGCGTGTGCCCACTAGGCAACGGATGCCGGCGGGTCGACGCACGAAAGGATCTCTGAGTGCCGACTGGTGTGCACCTTCGCGACGCGCGACAGCAGCTGTTCGGCGCTGCCGAACGTGTGCTTCTGAGGGACGGGCCGAACGGGCTGACCAGCCGGGCCGTCACCGACGAGGCGGGCTGCGCCAAAGGCGTCCTGCACCGGCACTTCACCGACTTCGACGCCTTCCTCACCGACCTCGTTCTCGACCGGGCCGCGCAGCTCGAGACACAGGCGAATGCGCTGCGCGAATCCGCCGGCACCGACACGGTGGCCGACAACCTCACCAGCGCGCTGACCACCCTGTTCGGACCGATCCCGATGGCGATCATCCCGCTCATCACCTTCCGGGACGAGCTGCGCGCACGGCTGCGGCAGGCCAGGCCCGGAGGCGGCATCGCGATCCTCGCCCAGGCCACGACCGCGATCTCCGCCTATCTGACCGACGAGCGTGCACTGGGCCGCATCGCGGCCGACGCCGACATCGACTCACTCACCCTCTCCCTGGTCGGTGGCGGCCATCTCCTGTTCGCAGACCGTGACCTCGGCCCGCCCACCACGGCGGTCGTCAGCAGGTTCGTGGCAGCGGTCATCGCCGACGCCGTGCGACGACGACCGGCCCAGGGATCCTGAGTGTCGGCAGGCGATCGTTGTCGTGAGCCGCCCGAAGAGTGTCCTTCACGTCCGATAAGGGGTTGAAGGGCCCGTGATCTGCCTGGCGGATGTGGTCATCTACCGCCGTCCATGAAGCAGATATCGCAGATAACACTTGGGCGATGTGCGGTGGAAGGCCGTTCATCGCCCAAGTGATCTGCGGCCATAGGAGCATTGACACAACGCTGGGCTACGAGGCCATATACCCGGCCGAGACGATCGAGGCGCAAGGCGTTCATCGCCCGCCGCCGAGCCACTCGCCCCAGCGAGGAGTACCGAACCCCCACCGACCAGGAGTGGGACGCCTTCCTCGCACACTTCGAGAAACGCAAGGTGTCCATCGGCACCTGTGGCCGCGCCTTCTCCACCCCTTGTATTCATGAGCACGCTTGTGTCAGATGTGCGCTTCTCAGGCCGGACCCGGTCCAACGCGCCCGCATCGAAGAGATCTGCGACAACCTCATCGCCCGTATTGCCGAGGCCGAACGCGAAGGCTGGCTCGGCGAGGTCGAAGGACTCCAGGTCAGCCTGGCTGGCGTCGAGGAGAAGCTCCGCCAGCTCGATCGGGGCCACAGGCGGCATACGGCCGTGGACCTTGGCATCCCCACCACGCGCGGTGATCGATGAACCCCACGAAGGTGGGCTGCCGCATGGCCCTCAAGCAAGATCGAGAACAAGTTCAAAAGAAGCGTGCATCAAGCACCCTTCAGAACACGATCAAGTGCCGCCCGGCCTGCAGGTCCCCAGTTCGGCTTACCGCCGGGAAGGCCCCGATCTCCGTTCTGCCCCATGAGCATCAGAAAGAGGCTCTTCATAGCGGCCAGCCCGCGGGCGCGCCTGATCGTTGCCTCGTCCGCGTGCGCGTACGCGTCGAAGAACCGTGCGGCCGTGCCCGCGGGGAGCAGCACCCATGCGGCGCCGAGGTCCCACGCGGGATCGCCGGCGAACAAGGCACCGAAGTCGATCACACCTGAGAGTGTTCCGTCCGAGACGACGACATTTGCGGGATGGAGGTCGCCGTGCACCCACGTCGGCGGGCCCTCCCACTCGGGGGCCGCGACGGCATCGGCCCAGACGGCCCGGACGGCGCCGACATCGCCGACGGTGTCGGGGTCAATGGCCTGCAAGAACTGCTCGAAGCCGCCCGTGCACCTCTTGGGGTGGGCGCCGAGGTCCGAACTGGCCGGGGCCTCGACGGGCGCCTCCACATGGAGCGCCTGGAGGAAGCCCGCCAGCGTGTCGGCCGCGTGGGCGCCGCGGCTGATCGAGCCGTGGTCCAGCGGCTCGCCGGGAACCCACGTCATCACGGTCCAGTGCTTGGGGAAGCGCTCGGACGGTTCGCCGAACCGCACCGGGGTCGGCACCGGGAGCGGCAGGCGCGGGGCCAGCACGGGTAGCCACCGCCGCTCCTTGAACTGGAGCTCCGGGGTGGGGTCCATGCGCTGCATGCGCACGGCCAACTCGTCCCCGAGGCGCCACATCTGGTTGCCCCAGCCGCCCGCCACCTCACGGATCGCCAGCCCTGCAAGGTCCGGGTGTTGCTCCTGCAGCAGGTCGCGGACCAGGTCTGCGGTGATCTCAATCTCGGTGTCGGTCATGCGAAGTCACAGTACTGAGGCGGCAGGCGGAGCGGCTCTCGCTCTCCGGAACATCTCGCTGTGATTCCTCTGGCATCACCGATTCGGTTTCAGAGGGCTGCAGAGCAGAGGCTTTGCGACGGAACGGCACCATAGTTCAGAGAAGCCTGCCTGACCTGCCCGATGTTCGTCACCACCCCGGAGTTCCTGCCGCAGCACCGGCAGCAACGCGAACAGCTACTGCAGATCGTCTCCGCGGCCGAGGCCCGCGGCCAGTTGCGAATGAAGAGCCCGGCGGAAGGTGAGTCATCCGACCGGTGCACGGAAAAGGGGAACCGGAGAGCGGGTCTTCTCCCTTGGAAGCGCACGCCTTGAAGTCCTGAACCATGGAATCGCCCGGCGAGAGGAGTCCTCGGCGGGGGTGTTCACCTACTCGGCGCAGTTCCGCGCCGGCGCGGTGGCACTGGCGCGTCTTCGGCGTCAACGGCGGCGGACGCCCACCGGCGGTTTCGTCGACGCGATGGATGCGCCGCGTCGTGATGGGCGGCACCGCGCCGCGCCGGGCACGGCGGCGATCAGGGGCCACACCGCGTGATCCTGGACCCGTGTGCGACCCCCGTCAATACGCCCGGCGGAAGCCGCTTGAGGTTTGTGACGCGTCACAGGTTTGACCGATCAGATTTACTCCCTCCTCCAGTTCCCAGAAAACCGCCGTGAGCCCATGGTTTGGGGGAAGCAGTCAGGCGATCACCGGAGCCCTCATGCAGCGCCGTACCTTCATCGTGTCCCTTTCCGCCGTCGCCCTGTCCGGCACCCTGTGGCAGGACGCCGCGCTCACCGCCTCGGTGGTCGCGGGGGAGAGCCCGTACGGCCCGCTCGGCGCCCCCGACGCCAACGGCGTCGCGTTGCCGGCCGGGTTCAGCAGCAGGGTGGTGGCCAGGTCCGGCCGTTCCGTCGGCGGCATCCTGTGGCACCCGGCACCGGACGGCGGCGCCTGTTTCGCCGACGGCACCGGCTGGATCTACGTGTCCAACTCCGAGGTTCCGCTGATCGGGGGTGCTTCGGCGATCAAGTTCGGGGCCGACGGCTCGATCGAGCGGGCCTACCGGATCCTGTCGAACACCAACCTCAACTGCGCGGGCGGACGCACGCCGTGGGACACCTGGCTGTCGTGCGAGGAGATCTTCCGCGGCAAGGTCTACGAGACCGACCCGTACGGTGTGCGCGGCGCCCAGCAGCGTCCGGCGATGGGCAAGTTCAAGCACGAGGCGGCCGCCTGCGACCCCGACCACAGGGTCGTCTACCTGACCGAGGACGAGGGGGACGGCTGCTTCTACCGCTTCATCCCGGACGTCTGGGGTGATCTGTCCAGCGGCCGTCTCGACGTCTTCTGCGACGACGACGTCTGGCGGCCGGTGCCCGACCCGACGCCCGGCGTCTTCCAGACGCAGACCAGGCACCAGGTGAGCGCGGCCAGGCACTTCGCCGGCGGCGAGGGCTGCCACTACGCGGACGGGGTCTGTTACTTCACCGCCAAGGGCGACCGCAGGGTGTGGGCCTACGACGCCACCCGCCAGACGGTGACCGCGGTCTACGACGGCGCCGGCACGCTCGACGGTGTCGACAACATCACCGGCACCCGGGGCGGTGACCTCTACGTCGCCGAGGACGGCGGCAACATGGAGATCAACATCATCACCCCGGACCGGGTGGTCGCGCCGGTCGTGCGGCTCGACGGCCAGAGCGAGTCCGAGATCACCGGCCCCGCCTTCTCGCCCGACGGCACCCGCCTGTACTTCTCCTCCCAGCGCGGCACCAGCGGCGAACGGGCGGGAACGGGCGGCATCACCTACGAGGTCACCGGCCCCTTCCGCCGCTGATCTCCCAAGGAACACCCCTCCAGGAAACACCCCCCTGGAGACACTCCTTCAAGGAGCACCTCCAAGGAGCACCCCCCATGGCTCTTGCCGGACCCTTCCCGCACGCGGATCGGAGTCCACGGCGCCGCGCCGTCGATCACGGCGGCGCTCTCCCCGCCGAACGGCACCCGGACGGCCGTCCCGGCCGTCGCCTGCGGCGTGCCGATGTTCTCCACCGCGGCATCAGGTCCCGTACGGCAGAGCCGACGCCTCTCGAAGGGAGTTCAGCGTGATCCGATCAGTGATCGCCGCGATCGTCCTGGTGGTCGCCATCGCCATCGCCCCACCCGCCCACGCTTCGGCCGGTGAGGTGTACGTGGCGCTGGGCGACTCGGCCGCCTCCGGGCCGCTGGTGCCCGACCAGGTGCTGCCCGACCTCGGGTGCTGGCGCTCCAACCGCAACTACGCCCACCTCACCGCCAAGGCCATCGGCACCGCCGCGTTCCGTGACGTCACCTGCTCGGGCGCCGACACCAAGGACATGTACCAGCCGCAGGGCACCGAGCTCGGCTCGGTGCCGCCCCAGCTGGACGCGCTCAGCCAGGACACCACGCTGGTGACCGTGCAGATCGGCGCCAACGACGTGGGCCTGACCGGGTTCATCGAGGACTGCCTGAACCTGCTGCCGCCGCCCGTCGGCGACGCCTGCAACGACGACTACATGGAGAACGGGCAGGACACCTGGCGGGTCAAGACCGACGCGCTGCGTCCGAAGCTGACCGCCCTGGTCGCCGACATCCGTGCCCGCTCGCCGCAGGCCAGGATCTTCGTGGTGGGCTACGGGACCTACGCCCCGCCGGGCGGCTGCTACCCGCGAGTGCCGATCATCAGGAAGGACGCCGACTACATCCGCGCCACCCTGATGTACTTCAACCAGATGCTGGCGGAGCAGGCGGCGGAGGCGGGAGCGGGCTTCATCGACCTGCAGACGCCGAGCACGGGTCACGACCCGTGCACCTCGCCGGGGACACGGTGGATCGAGCCGTACGTGCCCGCCTCGCCGGCGACGCCCTTCCACCCCAACGCGCGTGGCATGCGCGGCTTCGCGGACGCGGTGATCGCCGCCGTCAGCGGGGTGTGAATCTCTTGGCCGCCAGCGCGGCTCCGATCTGCTGGAGCTGCGCCGGGTCGGCCGGGTCGAGACCGGTCAGGCTCACCGCCCGCCGCAACCGGTAGTCGACGGTGTTCGGGTGCACATGCAGCAGCTCGGCCGTGCGGCGGCGGTCGAGCCCGGTCTCCAGATGGACCTCGAGCGTCCTGAGCAGGTCGGGGTTGCCCAGCAGGGGGTCGAGGAGGCTCGCGAGCCGGGCGGTGGCCCGGCTCGGCCGGGTGAGCTGGTACTCCAGCAGCACGTCGGCCAGCCGGTAGGCGCCCGGCGGGCGCCCGAAAATCCGCACCACCTCCAGGACCTCCTCGGCCACCCCGGCGGCGGCCGGGACCTCGGCGGGCGTCGCCTGCTCGGTCGCCGCCCAGACCGGCACCCCCGCCGCCCTGGACATCGCCTCGACCACCTCGGCCGCGGCCGGAGTCTCGCCGCCGCGCGGGAGCAACACGAGCCCGCCGGTCGCGTCGAGCACGGACAGGACCTGCTCGGTGGCGTAACACTGCGCGGCGGCCCTGATTCTGGCCAGCTTGCGCCGCGCGGCGACCGATCCGCCGGGCTCGTCCTGTTCCTCGTCCGGGTGCGCGTCCATCGCGATCGCCATGACCAGGTAACCGGGCGCCGGGCGTACCGCCGCCAGGGCCGTGTGATCACCGCTGAGCAGTGCGGAGACCGCGACGTGCATGGCGTGCTGCTCCTGGCTGAGCATGCCCTCGCGCTCCTTCAGGTAGGCGGTGCACACGGCGGAGGTCACCGCCTCGGTGTAGAGGAGGACGAGGCGGTTCATGTCGAGCACCGCCGCGAAGTCGGCCGGTGTGGCGGTGGCGGCCAGGCGGTCCCAGACCCAGCGGGCACCCAGGTGGTAGGCGGCCAGCAGAGCTTCGAGCGGGACCTGTTCCTGGGCGCGGCGCACCGCCGAAGCGCGCAACGGCGCCAGTTCGGCGGAGGTGGGCGGGCGTCGGTGGCGGAACATCTCGCAGATCATCCGCAGGTTGTGCTCGGTGATCCTGGTGATGTCACCGTCGAGTTCCTCCCTGGGCAGTCGGCGGTAGACGGGGATCTCTTCGACGAAGACGCGCACGAGCTGCCTGGCCAGACCGGTCACCTGGCGTTCCAGCAGCTCGTGTACGGGACATCCGGCAAGAGTGAGCACGTCCGCCATTCTCCCCACCGCATTGCGCTGTCTACCGCCCACGACGCCGGTGAAGACGCCATCGCGGAGCCGCGGTGGCCCCGGATCGCCCGGCTCCGGCTTCATCCGGCAGGGCGGTGCCGGTGACGGTCGACTCGTCCGCCGGGTTGGGAGTACGCAGGACGCGGCCGGTCTGCTTGCGGACGGTTCCCGCCGGTCCGCGTCCGGGGAGGTTCCCGCCGGTCAGGCCGAAGGGCTCAGCGACTGCTCCAGTTGATCTCATACGGCTGGAGGGTGACCTTCTCGCCGTCCACGGTCGCGGTGACGGGCTTGTCGGCGGTGTTGACCATCAACAGCTCGCGCGGCTGGGCCAGCACGCGGACCCGGGGGTCGGAGGAGGCGACGGTCTCCAGCTCGGCCCCGGCAGGGAACCGGCGGGTGAACTCGGTGACGAGCCGGCCGGTCGGGAGCGTCGCGCCGGTCTGCGGGTTCCACATGCAGCCCGGGCAGGCCCCCTCCTTGGTCTGCGG
Source organism: Streptosporangium becharense (assembly GCF_014204985.1). Taxonomy (NCBI): domain Bacteria; kingdom Bacillati; phylum Actinomycetota; class Actinomycetes; order Streptosporangiales; family Streptosporangiaceae; genus Streptosporangium; species Streptosporangium becharense. The sequence goes on from NZ_JACHMP010000001.1 coordinate 7,212,453, forward strand.
GTTCCAGTACAGGGCGGTGGCGGCGCCGCTGCGGGCGAACTCCATCATCGAGACGGCCTGCACCGCCAGGCGCTTGGGCTCGGGCCACGTGGTCTTGCCGTCCTCGGGTACGAAGTACCACTCCGCCCACCAGATCGGCAGGTCACCGGTCCGCTCGCGCAGCCAGGAGGTGACCGCGCTGAACTTGCCCAGCGCCCCGAACTCGTCGGGCAGCAGTTCGTGGGTCTCGGTGGGGGAGGCGCCGTCCACGACGACGAAGTCGGCGCCCTTCTTGTTCGCGAACCAGTATTCGAAGGCGTCCAGCGCGTTCTGGTTGACGACGCCCCACGGGCCGCGCAGCGGGGACTCCCCCTGGCTGTCGCTGTCGAAGCCCAGATACGGGCCGCCGATCTGGGCGTCCGGGCGGACCGCCTTCACCGCGGTGTACACCTTGTTGTACAGGTCGGTGTAGCCCTTGATGTCCGCCGGCTTGGAGTGGTCCTTCCAGAAGCCCTTGAGCTCGTTCCAGACCATGAAGTACTTGACGTCGCGGTAGCGGGTGGCGACGGCGGCGGACAGCTTGGCGAAGTCGTCGAAGTGCTGCGGATACGGGGCGTCCTCCAGGTGGTCCCTCCAGGCCGTCTCCTCGGTCGGGCCTTCGGGGCCGCCCTTCATCCAGTCGGGGGCACAGCACAGCGTGATGACCGGGATGGAGCCCGACTCCTTCATGAGGTTCAGGCGGCTGTCGAGGTCCTCCCAGTAGAACTCGTTCCGGCGGGGCTGGGGGTTGAGCGCGCCGAAGCCCATGATGTGCTGGTTCTGCACCATCGGGGTACGGGCGAGGGTTCCGGCGACGACCTGCTCGAACTGCTCGGTGACGTTGTTCGCGCTGACGGCGGTGTGGGTGAAACCCCAGCGTGGCCAGGCGGCGTCGACCGGGGGCGGCTTGCCGATCTCGGTCTCCGCGGCGGCCGACGGGGAGGCGGTGGACGACCCCGCGGTGGACGGCCCCGTGCCGGCCCGCGTGCGACCTGTGGTGTTGTCCGTGGAGCAGCTCGCCACGGCGAGCGCCAGCGCGGTGATCGCCGCGGCCGAGGCCAGCCTCCACCCGGAACGCCCCCGCTCTGCTGACGCAGAGATATCCGATGACACCTAATCCTCACCTAATTCTTAGTATTTGCCGGGGTTGTAGCCTTCCGTGAGGGATGTAAGGCCGCTGTAACGTGGCCCCTGACTTATCCGGATTTACAGCCAATCGTTATCTCGGCCGCCGACGCGCGGTCCGTCGGCGTTCTCCGCCCCGTCCGGCGGCCCGTCCGTGTCCTCCGTCCCACCTGCTTTCCCGCGGCAGGGAGAGCGAGGTCACGCGGTGACCTGGTCCAGCAGTTCGAGCAGGTGACGGTAGGGCTTTCCGGTGGCGCGCGTCAGGCCGATCTCACACGTGCGGTTGACCGAGGCGTGGGCGGTGAAGTCGCCGCGGGCCACCGACGCCGCCTCGGCCCGGGTGGCCGAGGCGGTCAACTCCGGATGCAGCAGGCCGCGGTCGCCGGCGAAGGCGCAGCACTGCCAGCCGTCGGGCACCACGACCTCCTCGGCGACCGCTTCGGCGACGCGGGTGATGGCGGCGTCGAGCCCGAGACGGGTCGACGAGCAGGTCGGGTGCAGAGCCAGCGACGGGAGACGGCGGGCCTCGGGCAGACGCGGGAGGACGTGCTCGGCCACGAAGCCCACCGCGTCGAGCACCCGCAGGGCGGGGGAGGTCGCGGCGGCGAGCCGTTCGAATCCCTCGGTGCAGGAGGCGGCGTCGCTGACGACGGGGACGCGGCCGCCGTCGGTGGCCGTCATGAGCGCCTCACGCACCCGGCGGCGCATCACGTCGTAGCCGTCGGTGAGCCCTTTCGACGACCACGGTGTTCCGCAGCACAGGTTCGCGATCCCGTCCGGCACGTGCAGTCTCAGGCCCGCCCGTTCGGTGAGGCGCCGCAGCGAGGCCATGACGCCGGGGCCGCCGTCCGCGGGAGCGAACAGGGTGTTCAGGCAGGACGGGACGTACACGGCGTCCGCCGCCGGGTCGGGGGCGGCGCGGCGGGGCGTCCCCCCGCGCGGCAGGTCGCGGCTCCACGCCGGGACGGTGTCGGCGTCTCCCGCCGCGCGGGCGGCCCGGCTCGCCCGCTCGACGAGTCCGGGCGGCGCCGCCGCGGCCGTGTCGAGCGCCAGGTCCACGGTCCGGGTCACCGCTCCCCAGCGGCCGGCGGCGGCCTTCCAGCCCGCCCGCGCCAGGCGTCCGTGGCGTTCGGCGCGCAGGCGTTTCGTGAGTTCGCCCGTGTTGATCAGCACGGGGCAGGCGGTGGCGCACATGCCGTCCACGGCGCAGGTGTCGACGGCGTCGTAGCGGTACTCCTCCTCCAGCCGCCGGGCGAGAGCCAGGTCGCCCGCGGAACGGGCCGCGGCGAGCTCGCGGCGCAGCACGATGCGCTGGCGCGGGGTCGTGGTGAGATCCCGGCTCGGGCACACCGGTTCGCAGTAACCGCACTCCACGCAGCGGTCGACCTCGGGCTCGACGGTGACGACCGCCTTGAGGTCGCGCAGGTGCGCGCGGGGGTCGTCGGTGAGGACGACACCGGGGTTCAGCGTGCCGCCGGGGTCGCACAACCGTTTGACCTCCAGCATCACCTCGTACAGCTCGTCGCCGTACTGGCGGCGCACGAAGGGGGCCATGACCCGGCCGGTGCCGTGCTCGGCCTTGAGCGTGCCGCCCCGGTCGAGCACGGCGGCGACCATGTCCTCGGTGAAGTCGGCGTAGCGCCGCAGGTCCGCCCCGGGGCCGAAGCCCTCGTTGAGCATGAAGTGCAGGTTGCCGTCCTTGGCGTGGCCGAAGATGACGCTGCGCTCGTAGCGGTGCCTGGCGAACAGGTCGTCCAGGTCGTCGCAGAGGTCGGCCAGGGCGGGCACGGGGACGGCGACGTCCTCCAGCAGGGCGGTCGTGCCACTGGGCCGGGCTCCGGCGACGGAGGCGTACAGGCCCTTGCGGATGTGCCACAGCGCGGCGCGGACGCCGGCGTCCCCGCTCAGCCGTGCCGGAGCGGCGAGGGGGAGCGCGGCGAACAGCCGCTCGGCCTCCCGCTCCCGCTCGGCGAGCGGCTCGGGATCGCTTTCCTGCCACTCCACCAGGAGCGCGGCGTGGGAGCGCACCTCCAGCGTGCGCAGGACTCCGTCGGCGCGCGGGTCGTCCCGGGCCACCCGCAGGGACTCGGCGTCGAGCAGTTCGACGGCGGCGGGGTGGGCCGTGACGAGCGCCGGCATCGCCGCCATCGCCTCGCGCAGCGTGGGGAAGACGAGCAGGCCGGTCGCGGCCGCGCGGTACGCCGGCACCGTCCGCAGGACCGCCTCCGCGACGAACGCCAGGGTCCCCTCGCTGCCGACGACGAGGTGGGCGAGGATCTGCGCGGGCGAGTCGTGGTCGAGGAAGCTGTTGAGCCCGTACCCCATGGTGTTCTTCAGGGAGAACTGGGCGGTGATGCGGCGTACCGAGTCCGCGTTTCCCCGGATCCGGTCGCGCAGCCGTTCCAGCCCCTCCGCCAGTCCGGGTTCCAGAGCGCGCAGCCGTGCGTCGGCGTCGGGGGCGGCGGTGTCGACGACGGTGCCGCCGGGCAGCACGAGGACCATCGACTCCAGCGTCCGGTAGGTGTTGGCGTGGGTGCCGCAGGTCATCCCGCTGGAGTTGTTGGCGACGACCCCGCCGATCGTGCACGCCGACTCGCTGGCCGGGTCGGGTCCCAGCTTGCGGCCGTACGCGGCGAGCCGGGCGTTGACCTGCCGCAGCACGGCTCCCGGCTGCACCCGGACCCGGGCGCCGCCGTCGAGCACCTCGATGCCGCGGAAGTGCCGCCGGGTGTCGACGAGCAGGTGCTCGCTGACGCCCTGCCCGCTCAGGCTGGTGCCGCCGGAACGGAAGGTCAGCGGCAGGCCGTGCGCGGCACCGGCCCGCATCAGCGCCGCGACCTGCTCGGCGCTCTCGGGTACCAGCACCGCCTGCGGGGTCAGCAGGTAGTGCGAGGCGTCGTGGGCCATGCCGAGCCGGTCGCTCACCCTGGTGCGGGCGATCCCCGGCACGGCGGCCTCCACCGCGGCCAGGACGGCGGGGGCCGGCGCGCTCAGCCGCCGCGGGTTCTCGGAGTGGGTGACGCTCATGTCCTCTTCGTTCCTCTGAAGGTGGTTCCGGTGACCCACGGGGAGTTTCCGGGCGGCCGGGGCGAACCGCCCGTCACGTGGTCACCCGTCCGGCGACGATCGCGCGGATGGCGGGCAGGTCGTCGACGAGCGTCCGCAGTGGCGTGCGGTAGGCGAGGCCGCTGACGCTGACGGCGCCGCTGGGCACGGTGGGCGAGGTGAGGTAGGCGGGTACGGCCACGCAGTTGACGCCCGGCTCGTTCTCCTGGTCGTCGACGCCGTAACCCAGCTCGCGGATGCGTACGAGCTCGGCGTGCAACTCCTCGGCCGTGCCGACGGAACGCTCCGTCGGCCGCTCCAGCCGCCGCTGTCCCACCCAGTCGCGGACCGCCTCCTCGTCCCGGAGCGCCTGGGCGAGCAGCACCTTCCCGACGGCGGTGCAGTGGGCCGGGTTCCGGCCGCCGACGACCGAGGTCAGCCGGACGGCCCCGGCGGGCGGATCGAGCTTGGAACGGTAGACGACCGAGAACCCGTCCAGTACCGCGTAGTGCACCGTCTCGCTGTAGCGGTCGCAGAGCGCCTCCAGGATCGGGACGACCCGGACGTGGTCCGGCCGGGCCTCATGGTGGGCGAAGGCCATCCGGAGGAACTCGTCGCCGAGCACGTAGCGCCCGTGGCCGTTCCGCGCCGCGAACCCGGCGCGGCGGAGCGACGCCAGGGCACGGTGGACCGTCGGCTTGGGGCTGGCCACCGCGCGCGCCATGTCCTCCAGCCCGATCCCGTCGGGGTGCCGCGCCAGTTCGGCCAGCACCGCCAGCACGCGGTCGGACCCGACGAGCCTGGACTCGGCTTCCGCCTCCGGACCCCCGAGATGGGCCGCCGGTTCAGTCATGTTCCGAAAGTTAGACCATCGTTCCGAAAAGTGGAAGCCGCCCTCGTCGGGTTCGCCGGAGGAACCTCGTTCCTAGTGGTTCCATGCGGCTTACAAGGGGCTGCGGGCAGGATGCGCGCTGAAGGCCATCCGGCTTCCTCGAAAAGGAGAACCACCATGGGCGCCAAGCGTGGCACCGAACTGCGCGACATCCCGGCCGTCGGCACGGAGCTGGACGAGAGCGACCTGATCGGCGTCAACGGGGGGACGAGGAAGAACCCTCTCGAGCACTCCTGGTCCAACGGAGGCGAGATCGACGACCTCCAGGTCTGGTAGCCCGTTCGGGCGAGGCGGCACCGGACCGCCGACGACCGTAACGCGGGGGCGTGCCGCCCCCGCACCCGGGCCGGCCGGGAGCCCGCGACCGCCGCAGCACCGATCGCAGTCAAGGAAACAGCCCGATGTCCTCCCCGCACGTCCTCGTCCTCACCGGCGCGAGAGACCCGCACGCCGACCGCGTCGCCGCCCTCCTCGCCGGCCGCGGCGCGCGCGTCACCGTCTTCGACCCGCCGGACTTCCCGGTGGCGGCCTCGGTGGAGCTGGCCTACGAGCCGGGCGGCCCGGTCAGGCGGGTGCTGCGCACGAGGGACGCGGCCGTCGACCTCGACGCCGTCACGGCCCTGTGGTGGCGCCGCCCCTCGGGCCCCGCCTCCGCGCATCCCGAGCTCACCGACCCCGCCGTGGCCGGGTACGCGGCGAAGGAGTGCCACGCCCTGATGACCGGTCTGTGGGAGAACCTCCCCTGCCGTCAGGTACCCGCGCGCGAGTCGGTCTTCCGGCGGGCCGGGGACAAGGCCGCGCAGCTGGCGCTGGCCGTCGAGCTCGGGTTCGCCGTACCGGACACCGTGATCACCACGGACCCCGAGGCGTTCCTGGACTTCCACGACCGGCACGACGGCCGGATCGTCACCAAGCCGTTCCAGGTGCCGTTCGCCGACGGCGTGGGCGGCGACCTCCACGTGCAACGATTGTGCGAGCCGGTCTCGGCCAGGGACGTGGCCTACGCCCGCGGGCTCCGCTTCTGCCCGGTCATCGTCCAGGAGCTGGTGCCCAAGCGGGTCGAACTACGCGTCACCGTCGTCGGCCGCCGGATCTTCGCGGCGGAGATCCACTCCCAGGAGGCCAACCGGACTGGCCTGGACTGGCGATGCTACGACACCGGGGTCACGCCGCATCGCCCGCACGAGCTGTCACCGGACGTCGCCGCCCGCTGTCTCGCCCTGACGGACCGCCTGGGCCTGGCCTACGGGGCGATCGACCTGATCCTCACCCCCGACGGCCGTCACGTCTTCCTGGAGATCAATCCCAACGGCCAGTGGTTGTGGATCGAGAGCCTCACGGGCCTGCCGATCAGTGAGGCCGTCTGCGATTACCTGCTCGAAGGAGCCTGATGGTGTCTCTGCCGCCCCCGGATTCCTCCCCGCTCCCGGCTTCCGCGTCCCCGGCCTCCCCACCCCCGGCTTCCTCGCCGTCGTCGCTGCCCGGTGGTCGTCTGCTGTCCGATGTGCTGGCCCACCTGCACCGGCTCCGTGACGAGGAACCCGTGACCGCCCGGCGGCTGACCACCGAACTCCGCCGGGCACACCCGGACGTGCCGATGCGGCTGGTGTGGCAGCAGGACTTCCCGGGCGGCCCCTTCCACTACGACATGCTGATCACGGCCGGGGACGGCACCGTGTCGGTCGCCTTCGCCCCCGACCGTGCCCTGCCGTGGCCGCTGCGGGGAAGCCGCCACGCCGGAGAGCACGTCCTGCTCCGCGTCGACGGGGAAGACGTCACGGTGGAGCAGGCCATGACCGTGCTCGACGTGCTGTGGGCCGACCCGTCCCTGACGACCCGGCTGGTCAACGCCGCCCTGGTGGAGCAGGAGCTGGCCCGTCATCCGGTCGAGCTGCCGGCCGCCGAGCTTCAGGAGGCCATGGACGCCTTCCGCCGGGCACGGGGCCTGCTCACGGTCGAGGCCACCCGCGCGTGGATGGCGGAGCGGGGCGTCGGCGACGCCCGGTTGGAGGAGATCGTGACCGCGGAGGCCTCGGTCGCGCGGTTGCGGACGCGTCTGGTGGGAGGCGCGGTGGAGGACGCCTTCGCCGCCGACTCCCGCGGCTGGGACGGACTGCGCGTGCTGCGGGCCCGCTACGCCGACCACGAGGCGGCCCGCGCGGCGGTCGCCCGGCACGCGGGCGTGGACCGGGAGCCGATGGCGGATCGGGAGCCGATCGCGGACCGGGGGGACGCGGACCGGGGGGATGCGGACGTCCTCGCGTCGATGATCGCGGAGGTGCTGGAGCACGGCGCGGACGTCCGGGTGGAGCGGGTGCGCCGCCGTGACCTCGGCCCCGGCGCGGCCGGCGCGGGCGTGGGGGACCTGCTCGGCCCGCAGGGACGCGAACCCGCGGTCACCAGGGTGCTGGAGGTGCACTCCGCCGAGCTCGACCACGTCACACGCCGTGAGATCGAGCGGGTGCTGTTCGACCGCTGGCTGATGCGGCGGCGGGCGGAGGCCAGGCTGGAGTGGCTCTGGGGCACCGTGCCCCGGACCGTCGCCCTCAACGAGGCGCTGCGGGGCCCGGCCGGCTCCGGGCCCGCCCGGTCAGCCGCGGGGCAGGACGTCGGCGGCGATCCGTAGGAACAGGTCGTTCTCCTCGGCCGTGCCGACGGTCATGCGCAGCCCGTCGGTGCCGTACGCGCGGAGGATGACCCCGCGCTCCTCGAACGCGGCGGCCCTGGCCGGGCCGTCGGGCATCGGCATGAAGATGAAGTTGGCCTGGCTCGGCACGATCCGGACGCCGAGGGCGGTCAGATGGTCGGCGACCCGGGTGCGTTCGGCGATGACGTGGGCGACGCGTTCCTTGAGCTCGACCCCGGCCTCGGGAGTGAGTGACGCGAGCGCGCCGGCCTGCGCGAGGGTCGAGACGGAGAAGCCCACGATCGACTTCCTGATCAGGGCGGCGGTCTCCGGGCGGGTCACGCAGTAGCCCACGCGCAGGCCCGCCAGGCCGTACGCCTTGGAGAAGGTGCGCAGCACCGCGATGTTCGGACGGCGCCGGACCAGGTCGAGGCCGTCGGCCGACCGGGGGTCGGTGACGAAGTCGTGGTAGGCCTCGTCGAGCACGACGAGCACGTCGTCCGGGACGGCGTCGAGCAGGTGCTCCAGGTCGGCCGCGGAGACCACGGTGCCGGTGGGGTTGTTGGGGTTGCAGACGATGACCATGCGGGTCCGGTCGGTCACCGCGTCCGCCATGGCGGGCAGGTCGTGGGCGTATCCGTCGTCGAGGGGCACTCGCACGGAGGCGGCGCCCGCGACGGTGGTCACGATCGGATAGCTCTCGAACGCGCGCCAGGCGTACAGGATCTCGTCCCCCGGACCGGCGATGACGGACGCCAGGACCTGGAGCAACGCCCCGGACCCGTTGTCCACCACGACCTGGGCGGGGTCGACGTCGTGCCGGCGGGCGAGTGCGGCGGTCAGCTCGATCCGGTGGAAGTCCGGGTAGCGGTTCAGCGTCGTGCCGGCCTCGGCCAGTGCCCGGACGACGTGGGGGAGCGGGCCGTACGGCATCTCGTTGGAGGAGAGCTTCACCTGCGGACGGCCGCCGGTCGGCGTGCGGCCCGGTGTGTAGGACACCAGTTCGTCGATGGCGGCACGGTGCTTGACGGTCATCTCACTCCTCCAGGCCGGTAGATCCGATCATATAAATCTATATAATGATTTATGTTGGCCCGCAAGGATGGAGAGAGGGCATCCGGGCACCGTCGCGGCGAAGCCGGGCGGGTGACGGCCGGTCCGGTCCGCGCCGGTCCTCGGACGTGTCAGCGATCGGGGCGGGTGAGGCCGCGGTGGCGCAGCGCCATCGCCTCGGCGCCGCGCTGGTCGCCCCGGATCACGGCGTCGACCAGGTCCACGTGCACCTGGAGCCGGTCGGCCGATCCCTTGCGGAAGTCCTCGGCGGTGATGGCCTGGCCCAGCTCGCCGCTGATGTAGTCGACCAGCCGGGTGTACATGGTCCGCAACAGCACGTTGGGTGAGATCAGTGCGAGGCGGCGGTGCAGGTCCCAGTTGCAGCGCTGCGACTCGGCGGGGTCGGGCCAGGTCCGCCGGAGCCGTTCGAGCAACTCGGTCAGCTCGGCGACGTCCTGCTCGGTGCGGTGCGCGGCGGCGTCCAGCGCCACCTCCTGGTCGAGCACGTCGAGCACGGCCAGGCAGTGGGTGATCGAGGTGCCGTCGGCGCCCAGCTGGAGCATGTCGTGGCCGAGCCGCACCAGCGGGGACTGCTCGGCGACGAAGATCCCTCCGCCCGGTCCGGGTCGCACGTCGAGGACCCCGCGCAGCCGGAGCACCCGGATGGCCTCCGCGAGTGTCGCCGGGGCGACGCCGAACTGCCGGCGCAGGTCCTCCTTGGTGCCCAGGCGGTGGCCCGGCCCGAGGGAGCTGCCGCGGATGGTCTCCTCCATGCGCTCGACCAGCGTCTCCGCGATCGACGACCGGGCGTCACTCCGGTCGAAAGTTACCTGGCTGACCGTGTCTGTGTCCTGCATGTGGGCTTCTTTCCGAGTGGCCTGCAGTCCGTCAACTGTAGGGGCGTTCCGTGTCCGCCGCGTGTTGGGCAACCACACAAATCATACAAATGGTTGACATGTTCCCGAGGGGAGCGGTAACCATAGTAATGATTTGAGTTAATCGGCCGACCGGGTGAGGGCTTCCTCCCCGTTCAGGCACGGAAGGGAGCGCGATGGGCTCGATCGTCCTCGCGGCGAAGATCACGCATGTGCCGTCGATCTGGCTGTCGCTGCAGACCGGCACCAAACACGAGGGAATCCGGCAGAACGCCGTCGACGGCCTGACCGAGCTCGGCCGCCGGGCCCGCGAGCGCGGCGCCGACACCTTCCTCGTGATGGACGTGCACTGGCAGAACAACGCCGGGTTCCATCTGAACGCCCGGGAGCGGATCGCGGGCAGCTACGCCTCGCACGAGCTGCCGCACTTCATCTCGGGGCTGGGCTACGACTACCGTGGCGCTCCCGACCTGGCCGGGCTGGCCGCCGCCGAGATCCGCGCGAGCGGGCTCAAGGCGCTCGCCCACGACGTCCCCGACCTCGGTTTCGAGTACGGCACGCTCGTCCCGATGCACCTGATGAACCCCGGCGGGGACCTCGCGGTGCTGTCGATGGGCGTCAACATCTACTCCTCACTGGAGGAACAACGCGAGGTGGGCCGGGCACTGCGCCGGGCGATCGAGGCGAGCGACCGCAGAGTGGCGCTGCTGGCCAGCGGCTCGCTGTCGCACGAGTTCCCGTCGAACGCGATCTCCGAGACCAAGCTCAACGCGCACACCAACGAGTTCAACCGCCAGGTCGACCTGCGGGTGCTGGAGCTGTGGCGCGAGGGCCGGATGACCGAGTTCCTCGCGATGCTCCCCGAGTACGCCAGGCGCTGCCACGGTGAGGCCGGCATGGGCGACACGATCATGCTGTTCGGCGCGCTCGGCTGGGAGGACTACCGCGGCCGGGGCGAGCTGGTCGGCGACTTCTTCAGCAGCACCGGGACCGGCCAGGCCAACGTCGACTTCTCGCTGTGAGCCCGGCGTCCTCTCTCACCCCCCCGACCCCTCGAAAGGAGTTCGCATGCTGACGGGAACCGCCTACGGCCGCGCCGCCGCCTCGTACAACCCCGAGCTGACGCTCGTCGGCCCCGGCACCCCCGCCGGAGAGCTGCTGCGTCGCTACTGGCAGCCGGTCGGTCTGGCGGGCGACGCCACGACCACGCCCCGGAAGGTCAGGATCCTCGGCGAGGACCTCATCCTGTTCCGCACCCGCAAGGGCGTGCCGGGACTCATCCACCCCAACTGCGCGCACCGCGGCAGCTCCCTCTACTACGGCAAGGTCGAGGACGAGGGCATCCGCTGCTGCTACCACGGGTGGCTGTTCGGCGCCGACGGCGCCTGCCTGGACCAGCCGTGCGAGCCGGACGGCGGACGCCATCGCGACCGCGTCCGCCAGCCGTGGTACCCGCTGCACGAGTGGGCCGGGCTGGTCTTCGCCTACATGGGCCCGCCGGACCGGATGCCGGTCTTCCCACGCTTCTCGATCTTCGAGAACCTCGGGGAGGGCGAGGAGCTGGTGGCCGACGACCGCAGCGTCGGTTCGGGCGGCCCGGTCATCGTGGACTTCAACTGGTTGCAGCACTGGGAGAACGTGATGGACCCCTTCCACGCGCCCATCCTGCACGGCTCGTTCTCCGGTGTGCAGTTCGTCAAGGAGATGGGCGTGCTGCCGCAGGTGGAGTGGGAGCTCACCGACCACGGCGTGCGCAGCATCCAGGACCGGCGGCTGGACGACGGCCGCGTCTACCGCCGCCGCACCCAGGTGGTCTTCCCCAACCTGCGCGTCGTGCCCAACCCGCGCCTGGAGGTGCTCGGCCCGGCCGACTCCGTCGGCTGGGTGGTGCCCATCGACGACACGACCTTCCGCATCTACTCCGTCTTCCGCACCAGCAACCCCGAGGCGATCGCCCGGATCCGGACCCTCTTCGACGGCCGCCCCTGGGCGGAGCTGACCGAGGAGGAGCACCAACGCATGCCGGGCGACTACGAGGCGCAGAAGAGCCAGGGTGACATCGCCGACCACGCGGCCGAGCACCTGGGCACCACCGACCGGGGCATCGTCATGCTCCGCAGGTTCCTCAAGCGGCAGATCGACGCCGTGGCCGCCGGTCAGGATCCGGTCGGCGTGGCGTTCGACGAGGAGAAGGCGCTGATCCAGCTGGACGCGGCCGCCTTCATGACGGAATGACCCCGCCCGGAACGACCCCGCCCGGCACAGGCCCGGACGCGTCGCGTCCGGACGCGACGCGTCCGAGCGGCGCGAATCCCGCCGGGACGGATCCGGGCGGCGCGAATCCCGCCGGGGCGAGGCCGGACGGAACGGGCCCGGCCGGGACAGGCGTCCTGCGGGTGCGCTCCATGACCTGGGAGGCCGACGGCGTCCTCTCGGTCACCCTGGCCGACCCCGGCGGGGCCGCACTGCCCCGCTGGGCCCCGGGAGCGCACGTCGACCTCATCGCCGAGGGCGTCCCGACCAGGCAGTACTCCCTCTGCGGCGACCCGGCCGACCCCTTCCTGTGGCGCGTCGCGGTGCTGCGGGAGGAGGACAGCAGGGGCGGCTCGGCCTTCGTGCACGAGACCCTCCGGCCCGGCGCGCTCGTCGGTTTCTCCGGCCCGCGCAACAACTTCCCGCTGGTCCCCGCCGACGGCTACCTGTTCGTGGCCGGGGGCATCGGCATCACGCCGCTGCTGCCGATGGCCCGCGCCGCCGCCGCGGCCGGCGTGCCGTGGCACCTGCTGTACGGCGGGCGGACCCGGGCCTCGATGGTCTTCCTGCCCGAACTGGCCCGCTACGGCGGGCACGTCACGGTCCGGCCGCACGACGAGTACGGGCCGCTGGACCTGGACGAGGCGCTGGCCGGGGCTCCTGGTGCGACGGTCTACTGCTGCGGCCCGGAGCCGCTGCTGGCCGCCATGGAGGAACGCGTTCCCGGCGTACGCCTGGAACGGTTCAGCCCGCGTCCGGTGACCGGGACCGCCGAGCCCGGCGCCTTCCAGGTCGTGCTGAGGCGCTCGGGCCTCAGCCTGCCCGTCCCGGCGGACCGCACCGTGCTCTCCGTGCTGGAGGAGGCGGGGATCCGGGTTCCCACCTCCTGCCTGGAGGGCGTGTGCGGGTCATGCGAGACCACCGTGCTCGAGGGCGAGGTGGAACACCGCGACTCCGTCCTCACCGAGGCCGAGCGCGCCGCCGGGGACACGATGTTCATCTGCGTCTCCCGCTGCCGCTCGTCCCGCCTGGTCCTCGACCGATGAATCCCCCAAGGAGACCCATGAACATGACGGGCGGCGAGGCTCTCGCCCGTTCGCTGGCGGCCAACGGCGTCAGCCGGATATTCGGCATCCCCGGGGTGCAGCTCGACCACGCGGCGGACGCGCTCTACCACGCGGGTGACGACATCGCCTTCACCTGCGCGCGCAACGAGCAGGCCGCCTCCTACATGGCCGACGGTTACGCCCGTTCCACAGGGCGGGCCGGCGTCTCGATGGTGGTGCCCGGGCCGGGCATGCTGAACGGCCTGGCCGGTCTCGCCACCGCCTACGCCTGCTCCTCACCGCTGCTCTACGTCTGCGGCCAGATCGACTCCAAGGCGATCGGCCGCGGACTCGGCGCACTGCACGAGATCCCCGACCAGAGCGGCATCCTGCGCTCGCTCACCAAGTGGAGCGGCCTGGCCTCCCGCCCGGAGGACATCCCCGGCCTGGTCCACCGGGCCTTCGCCGAGCTGCGCTCCGGCCGGCCCCGCCCGGTCGGCCTGGAGATCCCGCCGGACGTGCTCGCCGCGCGGGCCGACGTCGAGATCCCCGGCGCCGCCCCGCACGTGCCCGTCGTCCCCGACCACAAACTGATCGACGCCGTCGCCGAGCTGCTGCGCGGCTCCCGGCGGCCGGTGATCTACGCGGGCGGCGGTGTGATCGCCGCCGACGCGTCGGAGGAGCTGCGCGAGCTGGCGGAGATCCTCCGGGCGCCGGTCGTGGTGAGCGAGAACGGCCGGGGGGCGATCTCCGCCAGGCACCCGCTCGCGTTCGACGCGCTGGCGTTCCGCAGGCTGCGCGAGGACGCGGACGTCGTGCTGGCCGTCGGCACCCGCTTCGTCACCGCCTTCAGCGCGCAGACCGACACGGCCGGCGCCAGGCTGGTCCTGATCAACGCCGAGGCCGCCGACCTCGGCGAGCCCCGCACCCCCGACCTGGCGGTGCACGGCGACGCGCGGCTGGCGCTCGCGGCGCTGGCCGAGGAACTGCGCGGAGTGACCCGTGAGTCCCGCACGGCCGAACTCGACGCCGCGCGGGCCTGGTGCGAGGAGCAGTACGCCGACATCGCCCCGCAGCGGGCCTACCTGCGGGCGATCCGCGCCGCGCTCCCGGACGACGGGGTGCTGGTCAGCGAGCTGACCCAGGTCGGCTACGCCGCCAACGCCTGCTTCCCCGTCTACCGGCCGCGCACCTTCCTCACCCCCGGCTACCAGGGCACGCTCGGGTACGGCTTCGCCACGGCGCTCGGCGCGAAGGCGGCCGACCCGCACCGGGCGGTCGTCTCCATCACCGGCGACGGCGGCTTCTCCTGGACGCTCCAGGAGCTCTCCACGGCGAAGAAGTACGGCCTGGCCACGGTGACGGTGGTCTTCAACGACGGCTTCTTCGGCAACGTGCGGCGGATCCAGAAGAACCGCTTCGGCGCCCGCTACTTCGCCACCGACCTGGTCAACCCCGACTACGCCAAGCTCGCCGACGCCTTCGGCGTCGCCGCCGCGCGGGCGGAGGGCCCCGAGGAGCTGGAGGTGGTGCTGAAGGAGGCGCTCACCGCGGGCGAGCCGGTGCTCGTCGAGGCTCCCGTCGGGGAGTTTCCCGGCCCCTGGCACCTGATCCACGAGGGCGTGCCCCGCCCCGCACCCCTGGAGGCACCGTGATCGAGCGCACCGACCTGCTGATCGGCGGCCGGTGGGTCGCCCCGAGTGCCGCCTCCGGCACACTCGACGTGGTCGACCCGGCCACCGACCGGGTGGCCGGACGGGTGCCGGTCGCCTCCGCCGACGACGTCGACGCCGCGGTACGGGCCGCCGCCGCGGCGTTCCCGGACTGGTCCCGGGTGCCGATGGCGGAGCGGGTCACCCTGGTCGAGCGGATCAGGGCCGGGGTCGAGGAGCGGCGCGAGGAGCTGGCCGGGCTGCTCACGCTCCAGATGGGCACGCCCATCACCTTCGCCCGGCAGGCGCAGCTCGGCGTGGCACTGGCCGACCTCGACGAGATCGTCAAGGCCGGACGCGACTACGTCGCGGAGGAGGTCGTCGGCGGTGCCCTGGTCGTGCGCGAGCCCGCCGGGGTCGTCGCCGCGATCACCCCGTGGAACTTCCCGCTGCACCAGATCGCGCTCAAGGTCGGCGCGGCCCTGGTGGCCGGGTGCACGGTGGTGCTCAAGCCCAGCGAGCTGACCCCGCTCGACGCCTACGTCTTCGCCGAGATCGTCCAGGCGGCCGGGGCGCCCGCGGGTGTGTTCAACCTGGTGCCGGGCGACGGCCCGGTCACCGGGGAGGCTCTCGTCGCGCATCCGCTGGTCGACGTCGTCACCCTGACCGGATCCGTGCGGGCGGGGGCGAGGGTGGCCGAACTGGCGGCCCGCACGATCAAGAAGGTGACGCTGGAACTCGGCGGCAAGTCGGCCGGCATCGTGCTCGACGACGCGGACCTGGCGTCCGTCGTCCCGCAGGCGGTCGGCGGTTGCTTCGCGAACGCCGGGCAGATCTGCGCCGCGCTGACCCGGCTGCTCGTCCCCGGACACCTGCTGGAGGAGGTGGAGCGGCTCGCGGCCGAGGCGGCCTCCGGGTGGGTGCCCGGCCCGCCGTCCGACCCGGCCACCAGGCTCGGCCCGCAGGCGTCGCGGCGGCAGCAGCGGATCGTCCGCGACTACATCGCGACCGGGATCGCGGAGGGGGCGAGGCTCGTCGCGGGCGGTGCCCCGGTGGACGGGCCGGGCGCCTACGTCACGCCGACGATCTTCTCGGGGGTGCGACCCGAGATGACGATCGCGCGTGAGGAGATCTTCGGCCCGGTGCTCTCGATCATGAGTTACACCACCGAGGACGAGGCCGTCGCCATCGCCAACGACTCCGAGTACGGGCTGTCCGGCGGGGTGTGGTCGACCGACCCGGCCAGGGCGCTGGCGGTGGCCCGCCGCCTGCGGACCGGGATGGTGAGCGTCAACGGGGCGGGTCTCAACGTGGCGGCGCCCTTCGGCGGCTACAAGCGCTCGGGCGTCGGCCGCGAGTGCGGACGCTACGGCATCGAGGAGTTCCTGGAGACCAAGACCGTGGTCGGCGCCTGACCGAGGACACCGGCCGGGCCGGACCGCGTCATCGGACCGGGCCACACCACCGATTCGCGGCGCAGGGCGACACCTGCCGGGTGAGCCGCCGCGCCGGCCGGGCCTGGCCGCGCCACCGAGTTGCGACAAGGAGAGCACTTCACGTGACACACCCGCTGGGGCTCGCACCGTCGAAGATCATCGCGGTGCACCTCAACTACCGGAGCAGGGCCGAGGAACGGGGCCGCTTCCCCGAGGCCCCCTCCTACTTCCTCAAACCGCCCTCGTCGCTCAGTCACTCGGGCGCCCCCGTGGTCCGGCCGCGAGGCTGCGAGTATCTCGCCTTCGAGGGGGAGATCGCGGTCGTCGTCGGGCGGCGGGCACACCGGGTGAGCGTCGCCGAGGCGCTCGACCACGTGGCGGGCTACGCCGCGGCGAACGACTTCGGCGTCTACGACCTGCGCCACGCCGACCGCGGATCGAACGTCCGCTCCAAGGGCTGTGACGGGTTCACCCCGGTCGGCCCCCTCCTGCTCGACGCCCGTGAGGTGGACCCCGGCCGCCTCACGCTGCGCACCTGGGTCAACGGCGAGCTGGTGCAGGAGGCGTCCACCGAGGAACTGCTGTTCCCGTTCGCGGTGCTGGTCGCCGACCTGTCCCGGCTCATGACGCTGGAGGCCGGTGACGTCATCCTGGCCGGCACCCCCGCGGGATCGACCGTGGTCCGTCCGGGCGACGTCGTCGAGGTCGAGCTGGAGGACTCCGGCCGGCTGCGCAACGAGATCGTCGAGGCCGGTCACGACCTGGAGCCGATCGGCGCGATGCCGCGTGCCTCCGCCGCCGACCGGGAGGCCGCCCTCGGTGGCCGTGCCGCGCCGGCCACCGCGCCGGTCACCGGAGCGGCCCCGGATCGGGACTCCGGAGCGGCCCCGGATCGGGACTCCGCGACGGCCACCGGCCCGGCACCGGCTACGGCTACGGCTGCGGTTTCCGGCCCGGCACCCGCTACGGCACCGGTTACGGCTGCGGCCTCCGGTCCGGTGCGGCCGGCGGTGACCGAGGAGACGCTGGCCGCGCTGCGCACGGTGTCCACCGCCACGATCTCCAGCGTGCTGCGAAAGAAGGGCGTCGAGCACCACTTCATCGAGGGCGTGCGGCCGGCCCGCCCCGACCTGAGGATGGTGGGCTTCGCGCGGACCCTGCGGTACGTACCGCTGCGCGAGGACGTCTTCGCCGAGATCGGCGGGGGCATGAACGCGCAGAAGCGCACCGTCGAGGAGATACAGCCGGGTGAGGTGCTCGTCATCGAGGCGCGCGGCGACCACGGCGCGGGCACGCTCGGCGACATCCTCGCCCTGCGCGCGCTGCGGCGCGGCGCGGCGGGCGTGGTGACCGACGGCGGGCTGCGCGACAGCCCCTCGTTCGCCTCCCTCGACCTGCCGTCGTACTACGGCGTCCCGCACGCCGCGGTGCTCGGCCGCAGGCACGTCCCGTTGGAGGGCAACGTGCCCGTGGCGTGCGGGGGAGTCCTCGTCATGCCGGGAGACCTGCTGGTCGGCGACGCCGAGGGCGTGGTGGTCGTCCCGCCCGCGCTGGCCGCGGAGGTGGCCGCCGAGGCGGTCGAGCAGGAACGCCAGGAGCGCTTCATCTACGAGCGGGTCGCCGCCGGGGAGAGCGTCGACGGTCTCTACCCGATCGGCCCGCGGTGGCGGGAGGCGTACGAAGCCTGGGCCGAGACCCGCCCGGTCTCCGGCTGAATCCCGCTGTTCCCCGATATCTCGCAAGGAGACGAAGACGTGAAGTTCCGATCAGACCCCGCTTCCATCCGGGGCTCCATCGCCCCCGTGGTCACCCCGTTCACCGCCGGCGGCGACGTGGACCTCGACGCGCTGCGCGGCCTGGTGCGCTGGCAGCTGGAGTCGGGCTCGCACGGCATCTCCCTGGGCGGTTCGACCGGGGAGCCCGGCGCGCAGAGCGCCGGGGAACGGATCGCCGCGATGGAGGCCGTCGCCGGGGTCGTGGCCGACAGGGTGCCGTTCCTGCCGGGCACGGGGTCGGCGAAGCTGGAGGAGACCCTCCGCATCACCGCCGCCGCCCGCGAGCTCGGCGCCGACGCGGCCCTGGTGATCACGCCGTACTACGCCCGGCCCACCCAGGAGGCGCTGTACACCTGGTACACCACCGTCGCCCGGGAGTTCCCCGACCTGCCGATCGTGATCTACAACGTGCCGTCCAGGACGGCGGTCGACATCGACCCGGACACGGTGGCGCGGATCCGCCGCGACAACGACAACGTCGTCGGCATCAAGGAGACCACCAAGGACTTCGAGCACTTCTCCCGGGTGCTGCACAGGTGCGGGCGTGACTTCCTGATGTGGTCGGGCATCGAGCTGCTCTGCCTGCCGCTGCTCGCGCTCGGCGGCGCCGGTTTCGTCAGCGCGGTCGCCAACATCGCGCCGCGCGCCGTCGCCCGCATGTACGAGGCGTGGACGGCCGGGGACACCGAGACCGCCCTCGACCTGCACTACGCCCTGCACCCCCTGGTCGACCTGCTGTTCGTCGAGACCAACCCGGCCCCGGCCAAGGCGGTGCTCGAATCGCGTGGCCTGATCCCGTCCGGCCACGTGCGTCCGCCCCTCATCACGCCCACGGCGGCGGGCCTGGCCACGATCGACGCGCTCCTCGACCAGGGGAGCGACCTGCTCGCGGAGGAGCTGTACCCTCGATGACCGACTATCCGGAACTGATCGAGCACTACATCGGCGGACGCCGGGTGCCGAGCCTGGACGGCTCCGCCGTCGACGTGCTCGAACCGGTGCGCAACACGCCGTACACCAGGGTCGCGGCGGGCAAGGCCGCCGACGTCGCCGAGGCGGTGGCCGCCGCCCGCCAGGCGTACGAGAGCGGGCCGTGGCCGTCGATGCGGACCCGCGAGCGGGCCGTGATCCTGAACCGGATCGCCGACGCCATCGAGGCGCGCGGGGCACGGATCGCCGAGATGGAGGCGCACGACACCGGCCTGCCGATCACCCAGGCGCGCGGGCAGGCGGCCCGCGCCGCGGAGAACTTCCGGTTCTTCGCCGACGTGATCGTCGCCTCCGGTGACGAGGCGTACAGCGTGCCGGGCAGCCAGCTCAACTACGTGACGCGCAAGCCGATCGGCGTGGCCGGCCTGATCACGCCGTGGAACACGCCGTTCATGCTGGAGACCTGGAAGCTGGCGCCGGCGCTGGCGTCGGGATGCACGCTGGTGCTGAAGCCCGCGGAGTGGTCGCCGCTCAGCGCCTCGGCGCTCCCCGACATCATGGAGGAGGCGGGCGTCCCCGCCGGGGTGTTCAACATCGTGCACGGCATCGGCGAGGAGGCCGGGGCGGCGCTGGTGGAGCACCCGGACGTGCCGATCATCTCGTTCACCGGTGAGACCACCACCGGCAAGATCATCATGAGGAGCGCGGCCGAGCACCTCAAGACCCTGTCCATGGAGCTGGGCGGCAAGTCCCCCGTGCTGGTGTTCGCGGACGCCGACCTGGACGCCGCCCTCGACTCCGCGGTCTTCGGGATCTTCTCGCTCAACGGCGAGCGGTGCACGGCCGGGTCGCGGATCCTCGTCGAACGGTCCGTCTACGAGGAGTTCACCGCCCGGCTGGCCGAGCGCGCGGACAAGGTGCGGGTCGGCCTGCCCGGCGATCCCGCGACCGAGGTCGGAGCGTTGATCCACCCCGAGCACCACGCCCGGGTGCTCGACTATGTGCGGATCGGCACCGGGGAGGGGGCCCGCCTGGTGGCCGGGGGAGTGGTCCCCGGCGAGCTGGCCGGCGGCAACTTCCTGCGGCCGACCGTCTTCGCCGACGTGACACCGCAGATGCGGATCTTCAACGAGGAGATCTTCGGCCCGGTCGTCTGCGTCACCCCCTTCGACACCGAGGAGGAGGCGGTCGCGCTGGCCAACGCCACCCGGTACGGCCTGGCCGGTTACGTGTGGACCGGCGACCTCAAGCGGGGCCACCGGGTCGCCGGCGCCGTGGAGTCGGGGATGCTCTGGCTCAACTCGCACAACGTCCGTGACCTGCGCACCCCGTTCGGCGGGATCAAGGCCAGCGGCCTGGGGCGTGAGGGCGGGCGGCACAGCATCGACCTCTACACCGAGCCGAAGATCGTGCACGTCGCCCTGGGGGACACCCACGTGCCCCGGTTCGGTGCCTGATATAGCTATTCGTCACGATATAGGGAGAAAAATATGGATTCCGAGCTGGTAGCCGCGTTGGCCGGCGTCCCGAAGGCGGACTTCTCCGACCCGGCGGCGGCCCGTGCCCACGTGACGGCGTCCATCCGGGCGAAGAAGACCGAGGTCGAGGGCATCGACCGGCTGAAGGTCGAGGACCGGCTCATCCCGGGCCCCGACGGCGCCCCGGACGTCCCGGTGCGGATCTACACGCCGATCGGGGTCGAGGGCCCGCTGCCCGCCGCGCTCTACTTCCACTCGGGCGGCTTCGTGGTCGGCAGCGTGGAGGCCGAGCACGCCGACGCGGCCGGGTTCGCGCTGGCCGCCGACGCGGTCGTCGTCTCCGTGGACTACCGGCTCGCCCCCGAGAATCCTTACCCCTCGGCCCTGGAGGACTGCTACGCCGCGCTGGTGTGGGTCGTGGGCAACGCGGCGGAGCTCGGTGTCGACGCCGAGCGCGTCGCGGTCTCCGGCAGCAGCGCGGGCGGCGGCCTGTCGGCCGCGCTCTGCCTGCTGGCGCGCGACCGGGGCGGCCCCGCGATCTGCTTCCAGCTCCTGCTCATCCCCGAGCTGGACGACCGGCTGGACACCCCGTCCATGCTGGCCTCGACCGACACCCCGATGTGGAACAAGCCGCTGGCGGAGATCAGCTGGCGGTACTACCTGGGCGAGGACCGCGGTCCCGACGTGCCGATCTACGCCGCCCCCGCGCGGGCCCGGGTGGAGGACCTCGCCGGGCTGCCCCCGGCGTACGTCCAGACCGCCGAGCACGACCCGCTCCGTGACGAGGGCCTGCTCTACGCCCTCAAGCTGCTCCAGGCCGGGGTGCCGGTGGAGATCCACCAGTACGCCGGAACGTTCCACGGCTCCTACGTGATCCGCACGGCCGCCGTCTCCGTCCGGCAGGTCGAGGAGATGCGGGCCGCGCTGCGCCGGGCGTTGCGCGGCTGACATCGCGTCGCAACAAAGGGCGAGGCGTTATTTAACATAACGGTCGGTCCCTAACTATGGACACCCGGTTAAATCTAGGGAATCATAGTAATCAATTAAACGGTTCCGCCTCAGGTGGAGCCATCTGATCCCTCTCCATCCCCCATCCGGTCGGGCGGCGCGCGGGTCCCTGTCGTGAAACCTCCGGCGGGGACCCACAGCCGGAGCGCCCCGGCCCGAGCGGGACAGACGCTGTGAGGAGACACGTGTGAAGAGGACCCATGGCGCGGCTGCCCTCCTGGCACTGAGCGGGCTGACCCTGACCGCGTGCGGCGGTTCCGCGGGCCCCGCCCCGGGAGCGGCCTCGGGCGGCGGCGGTTACGCCACCGGAGCCACCCTGACCATGGCGATCCCGGCGGACCCCGGCAGCCTGCACCCGCTGCTCAACGCCACCGGTGAAGCCGCGACGGTGAAAGCGTTCACCTACGACCAGCTCATCGGGATGACCGGCGACGGCAAGCTCGTCCCCCAGCTCGCGGAGAAGTGGGAGTCCACCCCCACCAAGGCGACGTTCACCCTTCGCAAGGGCATCACCTGCGTGGACGGCACCGCGCTGACCGCCAAGACGGTCGCCGACAACTTCCGGTTCGTCGCCGACACCGAGAACGGGTCGCCGTTCATCGGCGCGTACGTCCCGGCCGGCGTGAAGGTCGAGCACGACGACGCGGCGGGCACCGTCACGATCACCTCGAAGGACCCCGCCAGCTTCCTGGCCCGGATGGTCGGCCTCATGCCGATCGCCTGCGCCAAGGCGATCGAGAACCCCGAGGCGGTCACCGCCACCGCGGAGGGGACCGGCCCCTACAAGCTGACCCAGGTCAACCCGGGCCAGAGCTACACCCTCGAACTCCGCCAGGACTACGCCTGGGGACCGGAGGGGGCGACCACGAAGACCGAGGGCCTGCCCGCCAAGGTCGTGCTCCAGGTCGTGCCCAGCCAGACCACGGCCGCCAACATGCTGCTGGCCGGCCAGCTCGGCATCGCCAACGTCAACGGGCCCGACCGGACCCGCGTGGTGGCCGTCCCCGGCGTGACCACCGTGGACATCCCGACCCGGCCCGGCCTGGTCTTCTTCAACCACTCCGAGGGCAGGCCCGGCGCCGACCCCGGCCTCCGCAAGGCCCTGGCGATGGCGATGGACCGCTCCGCCCTCGGCAAGGTCAGCTCCGCCGGGCTCGGCCGGCCGCTGACCACCCTGGTCACCTCCGACCCCGCTCCCTGCACCGGGCGTCCGGTCGACGACGTGGTCCCCGCCCACGACGTGGAAGGCGCCAAGGCCGCGCTCGACGCGCTCGGCTGGAAGGCCGGCGCCGACGGCGTGCGCGAGAAGGACGGCAAGCGGCTGGCCGTCTCCCTCCTCTACCCCACCAGGGACGGCGCGCCGCTCGCCTCGGCGGTCGAACTGCTCGCCCAGCAGTGGAAGGCCGTCGGCGTCGAGGTCACCCCCAAGCCGGCCGCGGGAGCCCAGGTGACCGACGTGCTGTTCAAGACCAGGGACTTCGACGTCTCCTGGACGCCCATCGACACCGAGCTGCCCTCGATGTGGACCGGCATCCTGTCCGGGCCGACCCCGCCGAAGGGCGGCAACTTCTCCGGCACCGACAACGCCGAGTACCAGCGCCTGTCCACCGCGGCCCAGGGCAAGGAGGGCGACGCGAGCTGCGGCGACTGGATCGACGCCGAACGTGCCCTGTTCAAGGAGGCCGACCTGGTGCCCGTCGTGGTGAACGTCAACTCCTACTTCGGCAAGGGCGTCGAGTTCCGGATGGCGAAGGGCCTGATCGTGCCGACCAGCATCCGGATGCTGAAGGGCTGACGTCCTTGACGGTCAAGCGATTCCCCGCGGGCGCGGCGGCCTTCCTCGCACGGAGGCTGACGCGCCTGCTCGTCGCGGTCGTGGTCGTGGTGACGATCTCCTTCGCCATGATCCACCTGACGCCCGGCGACCCGATCCGCACGGCGCTCGGGCCGACCGCGCCAGAGGAACTGGTCGCGGCCAGGCGGGCCGCGCTCGGCCTGGACCAGCCGCTGCTCACGCAGTACGTGACCTACGTCCGCGGTCTGCTCACCGGCGACCTCGGCCACTCCTTCGTCAACGGCCAGAGCGTCACCGAGGTGGTCGCCACCCGGCTGCCCGGCACCGTCCAGCTCGCCGCGCTCTCCCTCGGCCTGGTCCTGCTGCTGGCGGTGCCCACCGGCCTGCTGGTCGCGGTGCTCACCCGGGACGGCAGACGGCGCGGCCTCGAACTCGGCTACACCGCGGTGACGAGCGTCTTCCACGCCGTCCCCGAGTATCTGCTCGCCGTCGGCCTGGTCTTCCTCTTCGCGGTGACCTGGCCGGTCTTCCCCGTCGCGGGGATCGTCGGCCCGAGCTCCTACGTGCTGCCGGTCCTCTCCCTGGCCATCGTGCCGCTGGCGGTGCTCACCCGCATCGCCAGAGCGGAGTCGCTACGTGCCCTCGGCGCCGACTACGTGCGCACCGCCAGGGGCAAACGGCTCTCCCCGCGCCTGGTCTACTTCCGGCACGTCCTGCCGAACACGCTCACGGCCGTGCTCACCCTCGGCGGGACCATGGTCACCGGCCTCATCGTGAGCAGCGTCCTGGTGGAGAAGGTCTTCAACTGGCCCGGCCTGGGCTCGATGATCGTCCAGTCCATCGAGCTGCAGGACTACGGCCTCGTCCAGGGGATCACGCTGGTCTACGCGGTCGTCGTCCTGGTGGCCAACCTCATCGTGGACATCGTCCTCGGCCTGCTCGACCGTCGTACGACCCTGAGGGAGGAGACGGCATGAGCGCTCGCTCGCGGCGTGCCGCGCTGACCGGCCCGCTCGGCGTGGCGAGCCTGATCCTGGTGGCAGCGTTCGTCGTCCTCGCCGTGGTCGCGCCACTGCTGTGGGGGGAGCGGGCCGACCTCGTCGACCCGGAGGCGATGAACCAGGGGCCGGGCCCCGACCACCCCCTGGGCACCGACAACCTCGGACGCGACATCCTCGCCCGCGCGCTCGTCGCCACCCGGCTGTCGCTGACCATGGCGCTCGTCGCCACCTTCGCCGGGGCGGTGGCCGGCACCGCGCTGGGCGTCCTGCCGGCCGCGTTCGGCCCCAGGACGCGCCGCTGGTTCGCCGCCGTCATCGACGTGTGGCTCGCGTTCCCCGTCCTGCTGCTCGCCATGTTCGTCTCGATCATGCTGGGCACCGGCACCACGGCCTCCGTGATCGCGCTCGCGCTGACCATGGTCCCGTCGTTCGCCCGCCTGGCGCAGACGCTGTCGGCCTCGGTCGGCGGCTCGGAGTACCTGGCCGCCGCCAAGGTGCTGGGCATACCCCGGCGCCGCCAGCTCCTGCGCTACGTGCTGCCCAACATCGCCGAGCCGCTGATCCTCAACACCACGATCTCCATCGGCGGCGGGCTGCTCGCGCTGTCGAGCCTGAGCTTCCTCGGCATCGGCGTCAAGGCGCCCGACTACGACTGGGGCCGCATGCTGGGGGAGGGGCTCGGCGCCATCTACACCACGCCCACCGCCGCGCTCGCCCCCGCCGTGATGATCGTCCTGGCCGGGGTGGCCTTCAGCATGCTGGGCGAGACCCTCGCCAAGGCCGTACGCGGCGACGCCCGGCACACCGGGCCCCGGCGGGCCGAGCGCAAACGCCCCGCGCCGCTCGCGACCACGGAACGGGACGACGACGTCCTGCTCGACGTCGCGGGACTTCGGGTGACGTTCCCCGGCGGCGCCACCCCCGTGCGCGAGGTCACCTTCCAGGTGCGGCCCGGCGAGATCGTCGGCATCGTCGGCGAGTCCGGCAGCGGCAAGAGCGTGACGGCGCTCGCCGTCGCCGGGCTGCTGCCCTCCTCCGCCGTCGTCCAGGCGGACCGCATCACCTTCGACTCCCACGACCTGCGCGGCCGGACCGAGGCGGAACTGCGCGGTCTGCTCGGCACCCGGATGGGATTCGTCCCGCAGGACCCGATGACCTCCCTCAACCCCGCGCTCAGGGTGGGCAGGCAGCTCGCCGAGGTCGTCGAACACCACAACGGCACCCCGAAGGCACCCGCCTGGCGACTCGCCGTCGAGCGGCTGGCGGGGGTGCGCATCGCCGACCCCGAGCGGCGGGCGGGGCAGTTCCCGCACGAGTACTCCGGCGGCATGCGCCAGCGCGCGCTCATCGCGATGGCGCAGATGGAACGGCCGAAGCTGATCATCGCCGACGAGCCGACCACGGCCCTCGACGTCACCGTGCAGCGGCACGTGCTGCGGCTCATCGCCGAGGCGTCCCGCGAGCACGGCACCGCGGCCGTCGTGGTCTCGCACGACATCGCGCTGCTCGCCGGCCTCTGCACCCGGCTCCTGGTCATGTACTGCGGGCGGATCGTGGAGGAGATCGACGTCGCCTCGCTGCGGGAGGCCGCGCACCCGTACACGCGGGCCCTGCTCGGCGCGCTGCCCGACCTGGACACCGACCGGTCGCTGCCGCTCACCACCATCCCCGGACGGCCCCCCACACCGGCGGAGTTCGGCGCCGGATGCGCGTTCGCGCCGCGGTGCGGCCTCGCCGGGCCCGAGTGCGAACACGACGACCCGCCGCTCCTCACCCTGGGCGAGGGCCGCAGGCTCGCCTGCCCACGCGTACGAGAGGAGACGACCGTTCATGGGAGCGCTTGAGATCCGCGGGCTGACCGTGCGCTACGGACGCGGCAAGTCGGCGGTCACCGTCCTGCACGGCATCGACCTGGACGTCCCCGACGGGGGCGTCCTCGGACTGGTCGGCGAGTCCGGCTCGGGCAAGTCGACCGTCGCGCGCGCCGTGGTCGGGCTGGTCCGGCCGGCGTCGGGGTCGATCCGCCTGGACGGCACCGAGGTGCGAGGCGCCGCCGACCGCCGCGTCCAGATGGTCTTCCAGGACCCCTACGCCTCGCTGAACCCCCGGATGGCCGTGGGCGAGTCCATCGAGGAGGTCCTCGCCGTCCACACCACGCTCGCCCGCCGTGACCGCGCCGCGGAGGCCGCCCGCCTCCTCGACCTGGTCCACCTGCCCGCCCAGGTCACCGCAAGACACCCGGGTGACCTGTCCGGCGGCATGCGGCAGCGGGTCGCCATCGCCAGGGCACTCGCCGCACGCCCCGAGGTGCTCGTGGCCGACGAGATCACCTCGGCGCTCGACGCCTCCGTCCAGGCCGCGGTGCTCAACCTGCTCCGCGACATCCGGCGGGAGCTCGGCCTTTCCATGCTCTTCATCTCGCACAACCTCGCGGTGGTGCGCTACGTCAGCGACGAGGTCGCCGTGCTCAACCTCGGCCGGGTGGTCGAGTCGGGCCCGGCCGACGAGCTGGTCGGCGCACCACGCCACCCCTACACGCGCGAGCTGGTCGAGGCGGTGCCGAGCCTGTCGGCGCCGCGCGACTACCTCGCCGGCTGATCGAAGGAGATTCCGTGGCACTGCCCGACCCGCATTCGCACCGTGACGACACCCAGCCGACCGTCGAGCACCTGAGCTGGGACGTCCGGGCGGACTTCGACTCCCGGGTGCTGGACGCCGTGGCCGAGCTGCGCCTGGCCGGAGCCCGGCCCGGCCCGCTCGACCTGGACACCCGCGACCTGGAGATCACGTCGGTGACCGCCGGAGACGCCGAGCTCGCCTGGGAACTCGGCGCACCCGACCCCGTCATGGGATCCCGGCTCCGCATCGAGCTGCCCGAGGGGGCCGGCACCGTCCGCATCGCGTACCGGACCTCGCCCGGTTCGACCGCGCTCCAGTGGTGCCTGCCCGAGCAGACCGCGGACGGCACCCACCCGTTCCTCTACAGCCAGTGCCAGACCATCCACGCCCGCTCCATGGTGCCGATCCAGGACACCCCCGCCGTGCGCTTCTCGTACGAGGCCACGCTGCGCGTCCCGGCCGAGCTGACCGCGCTCATGTCCGCCACCACCACCTCCGTCTCCACCTCCGGCGACGAGGGTGTGTACGGCTTCCGGCAGGACCAGACCATGCCCTCCTACCTCCTGGCGCTCGCCGTCGGGCGGCTCGACGGCAAGGAGATCGGGCCGCGCAGCATCGTCTGGGCCGAACCGTCGGTGCTGGAGGCCGCGGCCTGGGAGTTCGCCGAGGTCGAGGAGATGGTGACCACCGCCGAGGACATCCTGGGCCCCTACGCCTGGGGCCGCGTCGACCTGCTCGTGCTGCCGCCCAGCTACCCGTACGGCGGCATGGAGAACCCCCAGCTCATCTTCCTCACCCCCACGCTGATCACCGGTGACCGCTCCCTGGTCGCCCTCCTCGCGCACGAGATCGCGCACGCCTGGACCGGGAACCTGGTGACCGCCGCGTCCCTCGACCACTTCTGGGTCAACGAGGGCTTCACGATCTACGCCGAGCGTGAGATCACCTCCCGCATGGTCGGCCGGGACCTCACCGAGCTCCAGGCCGCGGTGGGCCGCAGCGACCTGGAGAAGGACCTGCACTACCTCGCCGACCGGCCCGAGCTGACCTGCCTGCGGCTGCGCCTGAACGGGGTGGACCCCGACGTCGCCTCCTCCTACGTCGCCCTGGAGAAGGGCTACCTGTTCCTGCGCGCCATCGCCGAGAGCGTCGGCGCCGACCGGTTCCGCCGGTTCCTGCGCGACTACCTGGACACCTTCCGGTTCCGTGCGCTCACCGGCGAGGACGTCGTGGCCTACGCCCGCGCCGAACTGTCCGAGGCGGTGGACTACGACGAGTGGCTGTTCGGCACCGGGCTCCCCGACGACGCGCCGACGATCGTCTCCCCGCTGCTGGACGCGGTGCGCGCGGTCGGCCAGACCGTGCCGGACGAGGAGACCGCCGGCCGGTGGAGCGCCGACGAGTGGCAGGCCTACCTGGCCGGGCTGCGGGCGCCGCTGCCGGCGGAGCTGATGGAGGAGCTCGACGCCCGGTTCGGCCTGACCACCAGCGCCAACCAGGAGATCCTGCGGCTGTGGCTGCTCGTGGCGCTCCGCTCCGGTTACCGGCCCGCCGTGCCGGCGACGATCGACCTGCTGGGCAGGGTGGGGCGGCTGAAGTTCCTCAAGCCGCTCTACGACGCGCTGGCCGACGACCCCGAGACCCGGGAACTGGCCGAGGAGTGCTTCGCCCGCAACGGCGGCAGGTACCACCCGATCGCGACCACCGTCATCACGGCCCGCCTGGCCAAGGCCGCCCAGGCCGCCCAGGGGGAGCAGTCGGCCTGACCCGGGGGCCCGGCCCCCGGCCGCACCCGGAAGGCGGCCGGGCCGACACCGGAACGCCGGACGGCGCCGGACGGCACTGTCTCCGCGTCTACCGGCCGGGCCGGTCCCGCGCTCGGAACGCGGCGGCCTTGGCCCGGTTGCCGCAGCCGCGCATGTCACACCAGCGGCGGGAACGCCGGTGCGAGGAGTCGACGTAGAGCCGGGTGCAGGGGGCGGCCTCGCACTCGCGGATCAGCGCGGCGTCCGGGCCGCCGAACAGTTCGACGGCCGCCCGCGCTGCGGTGGCCAGGGCGGCCCGCAGGTCTCCGGTCCGCTCCAGGCCGCCGCCGTCACGCAGCCTGACACCGGCCGGTGCCCGCTCGGCGGTGCGGTTGAGCAGTTCGCGGTCGGCCGCCTTGAACGGGGCCCCGTCGCGGGCGGCGGACGCCAGCCGATAGATCGCCTCACGCACCGACACCGCCCGGGCCAGGTCCTCCTCGCTCACGGCGGGCACGGCGTCGAGGAGCCGCGCGGCGACCGTCCATCGGGCCAGGTCCGCGGGCGTCGCCAGCAGATCGACGCGTTCGCCCCGGCGATGCCCCACCGTCCCGGCCAGGTCGAGACCGAGGTTTCCACTGACGAAGGTGAACTCCACCCGTACATAGTAACCGTGTTGACAGGTTACTTGGTGAGCCGCCAAGGTAAGTAACCGCCAAATGTGGTTACTTCTTGGGAGGAGTGCTCGCGATGCCCCAAACCTCTGCGGACACGGCGGGTCCGCCTGTCCGCACCCCGCGGCGGTACGGCCCCAACCACCGATGGGTCGTCCTGTCCGTGGGCGTGGCCGCACAGGCGAGCTTCTCGGCGATGTTCTCCGGCATCCCGGTCACCGGGATCACCATGCGCGCCGACTACCACCTGTCCACCGGCGAGCTCGGCCTGGTCCTGGGCTGCCTGGGACTCGGCGTGGCGGTGTCCGACATCGTGTGGGGACTGTTGACCGACCGGTTCGGAGACCGGCGGATCCTGCTCACCGGGTTGACCGCCACCGGTGCGCTGCTGGTGGCCATGGCCGTCGCCGTCACCCCCGGTGACCGGGCCGGGATGCCCCTGCTGGCGGCGTGCATGCTGGCCGCCGGAGCGCTGGGCGGCAGCGTCAACGCCTCCTCCGGCCGTGCGATCATGACCTGGTTCACCGACGGACAGCGCGGATTCGCGATGAGCGTCCGCCAGACCGCGATCCCGGCGGGCGGCGCCGTCGGGGTCGCCCTGCTGCCCGGCCTGGCCGCGGCGTACGGCTTCCGTGTGGTCTACGCGGTGCCGGCCGCGTTCTGCCTGCTCGCCGCCGCGGCGGCCTGGCGCTGGCTGCACGAACCGGACCGGGTGCCCGCCCCCGCGGCGGACCGGCCCGAGGCGGACCGTTCCGAGGCGGCGCGTTCCCCCCTTCTCCGCTGGGACGTCTGGCGGCTGGCCCTGGCCAGCGGCCTGCTCACCGTCCCGCAGATCGCCGTGCTGTCCTTCACCGCCATCTTCCTCCACGACGCCAAGGGTGCCGACGTGGCCCTGGCCAGCCTGACCGTCTTGATCGCCCAGCTCGGGGGTGGCGCGGCCCGTATCTGGACCGGCAGGCGCAGCGACCGGCGCGGCGACCGCCGTGCCCACATCCGCGGCA
The DNA here is from genome assembly GCF_014204985.1 of Streptosporangium becharense. Lineage (NCBI taxonomy): Bacteria > Bacillati > Actinomycetota > Actinomycetes > Streptosporangiales > Streptosporangiaceae > Streptosporangium > Streptosporangium becharense. The sequence goes on from NZ_JACHMP010000001.1 coordinate 7,242,497, forward strand.
TCGGCGCGCTCACGGCACTGGTCATGGCCGGTGCGGCCGTCCTCACCCACGCACCCACCCCGCTGACCGTCGCCGCCCTGGCGCTCGGCGGTCTGCTGGCCAACGCCTGGCACGGCGTCGCCTACACCGAGATCGCCGCCATGTCCGGTCCGTCCCGGGCCGGGACCGCCCTCGGTCTCGAAGGCACCACGATCTTCACCGCGGCGTTCCTCACTCCGCTCCTCATCCCCGCCGTGCTCACCTTCGCCTCCTGGGAGACGGTCTGGGCACTCGCGGCCGTGGCGCCGCTGCTCGCCGTCCCCCTCACACCCGGCGGCCCGCGCTCTCGGCTCCGGTAGCCGTCGCGGCGGCCGACGCGCTCGTCGCGGTGCCCGCCTCACGGCACGTCGCGCGGGGCGTCAGCGTCGCTGCCGCTGGTGGTGAACGGTTTCGTCCGGCGCTGACCGGGAGGCGGGCGGCCGATCGCCGTGATCATGGTTTTGGCGGGAATACCCGCTCCGAGAAACCCGGGTGCCCCCCGGGAAGGCCATGGTCGTCGGTCGTCAGGGGAGGGCGATTGTGCAGACTTTCCTGCCCTACCCGGATTTCGCCGGCACGGCGCGGGTGCTCGACCCGCGCAGGCTCGGCAAGCAGCGAGTCGAGACGCTCCAGGTGCTGCGGGCGCTGACCGTGCCCGGGTACGGCTGGCGTCATCACCCGGCCGTGCGGATGTGGGCCGGCTACGAGGAGGCGCTGGTCCGCTACGGCCTGGAGGTGTGCGGGCAGTGGTGCTCCACGGGCCGGGCCGACACCTGCGCGGGCACGCTGGCCCGGGAACTGGCGGAACGCTGCGGCATCTCCGTCCCCCGCTCCCAGCCGCAACTGGAGACCGCCGCAGAGCTGCCGCCCTGGCTCGGCGACGACGACCTGCACCGCAGCCACCGCTCGGCCCTGCTGCGCAAGGACCCCGGTTTCTACGGCCCCCTGTTCGGCGACGAGCCGGCCGACCTCCCCTATGTCTGGCCCGTCTCCGGCCGTCCCCCGTCCTGCCCGCCCGCCGGCTGACGCGCTCGACCTCCCCTGGCGTTCACCGGCGGAGGTGGGGAACCTGCCGTCGTCGTCCGTGCTCCACGTGCCGCGGGACACCCCGGCCCTGCGGCTCTCGTCGCCGGGCACCCCGGGGTTGCTCATCGCGATGGGCCCCGGCTTCCGCGCCGGGCCCGTCCTGCCGCGCCGGTAGCGGCGCGTCCCCGGCATCGCGCGCGGCGGTTCGCGGCCCCCGGCCGGGACGCGGCCCGGCACGGCGGGTTCGATTCCCGGCCGTCCCGTTCTATGTTCTGAAGAGTGGACCCGCGAAGGCGTGTGCCCCGCACCGACACCGTGCTCTCCGACCCGCGGCTGGTCGCGGCGGCGGGACGGCTGGGGCGTTCCGTCGTCAAGGACGCCGTGGCGTACGCCCAGCGCCGTGCCCGTCAGGGTGCCCTCGCCCCCGAGGAGGTCGCCGACGCGGCCGTGGCCGCGCTTCCGGCTCATCCCGGCGGCCTGCGAGCTGTGATCAACATGACCGGGGTGATCGTCCACACCAACCTCGGCCGGGCGCCGCTGTCGCCGGCGGCCGTCGCCGCGACGGCCGTCGCCGCGGGGTACGCGGACGTGGAGTTCGACCTGGCCGCCGGCGTCCGAGCCCGCCGTGGGCGGGGCACGATGGACGCCCTCGCACGGGCGGTGCCCGCCGCCGAAGACGTGCACGTGGTCAACAACAACGCCGCGGCACTCGTGCTGGTGGCGACCGCGCTCGCCGCCGGGCGGGAGATCGTGATCAGCAGGGGCGAGCTGGTGGAGATAGGGGACGGGTTCCGCATTCCCGACCTGCTCGTCTCCACCGGCGCGCGGTTGCGTGAGGTGGGAACCACCAACCGCACCTCGTACGCCGACTACCGGGCGGCCGTGGGCCCGGACACAGGGCTCGTGCTCAAGGTGCACCCGTCGAACTTCCGGATCGAGGGCTTCACCGGAGCGGCCGGTATCACCGAGCTGAGCGGGCTCGGCGTGCCCGTCGTGGCCGACATCGGCTCGGGCCTGCTCGCCAGGGAGCCGCTGCTTCCCGACGAGCCCGACGCGGCGACCGCGCTGGCGGCCGGGGCCGACCTGGTCACAGCCAGCTGCGACAAGCTGCTCGGCGGGCCGCAGGCGGGTCTGCTGCTCGGCCGCCGGGACCTGGTTGAGCGGTGCAGGCGACATCCGCTCGCCCGCGCGCTCCGGGTGGACAAACTGACGCTGGCCGCGTTGGAGGCCACCCTGCGGGGGCCGGCCGCTCCCGTCCGGCTGGCGTTGCACGCCGATCCCGCGGTGCTGCGCGAGCGTGCCGCGGCGCTCGCCGCCGGGCTGGCCGAGGCCGGTGTCGACGCGTGTGCCGTGCCGAGCGAAGCCGCCGTGGGCGGTGGGGGAGCACCCGGGGTGACGCTGCCGAGCGCGGCGGTCAGCCTGCCGGAGCGGTTCGCGGTTCCACTGCGGACCGGTGATCCTCCCGTCGTGGGACGGGTGGAGGGCCGTCGCCTCCTGCTCGACCTGCGTGCCCTGCCCGCCGACCGGGACGGTGACGTGATGCGGGCGATCCTTGAGGCGGAGGGTTCCATGCCGGCTGGTTCTACGACGGGTGGTTCCACCGGTGGTTCTACGACGGGTGGTTCCATGCCGGCTGGTTCCGCGACGGGCGGCTCCGCGGCACGTGGCGCCACGTCGGACGGCCCCGGGGAGGACGGCTGATGCACGTCGTCGCCACGGCGGGCCACGTCGACCACGGAAAGTCCACCCTGGTGCGCGCGCTCACCGGGATGGAGCCCGACCGGCTGGCCGAGGAGCGGCGGCGGGGGCTGACCATCGAACTCGGCTACGCCTGGACGACCCTGCCCTCGGGGGAGCGGCTGGCCTTCGTCGACGTCCCCGGGCACGAACGCTTCCTCGGCACGACGCTGGCCGGGGTCGGCCCGGCGCCCGCCGTCATGTTCGTGGTCGCGGCCGACGAGGGCTGGATGCCGCAGTCGGAGGAGCACCTGGTGGCGCTGGAGACCCTCGGCGTGCGGCACGCGCTGCTCGTGGTGACCCGCGCCGACCTCGCCGACCCCGCCCCGGTCATGGCGCGGGCCCGTTCCCGTCTGGCGGCGGGCCGCCTGGGCGGGGCCGAGGCGCTGGCGGTGAGCGGACGCACCGGCCTGGGCATGGACGAGTTGCGGCGGGCCCTCGACCGTCTGGTGGCCGCACTGCCCGTACCTGACCCCGGTGCGCCGGTGCGGCTCTGGATCGACCGTGCCTTCAGTGTTCGCGGCAGCGGCACGGTCGTCACCGGGACACTCCCCGAGGGCACCGTCGCCGTCGGTGACGAACTGGATCTCGCCGGTTCCCCGGCGCGGGTCCGGGCACTGGAGTGCCTGAAGGAGCCGGTGACCTCGGTGTCCGGTGTGGCCCGGGTCGCGGTCAACCTGCGGTGCCGGGATCCCGCCGGACGCGGCCTGGCCCTGGTCTCGCCGGGCATGTGGACGTACACCGACCTGGTCGACGCGCGGCTGCGGCCGGCCGGGCCCGAGGTCGCCCCGTGGGAGCGTCCCCGGCACCCGATTCCGGGGAAGTCCGGGCGGACGGGACCGGTGGGGCGGCCGGACGCGACGGACGCGGACGACGGGGACGGCACGGGCGGGATGGACGCTCTGCCGTCCCGGTTGACCGCGCACCTGGGGTCGGCGGCGGTGACGTGCACGGTCCGGCCGCTCGGCGGCCGGCTGGTCCGGTTGCGCCTGGCCGCCGCGTTGCCGCTGCACGTGGGCGACGTCCTGTTGCTGCGCGACCCCGGCCGTGCCCGCGGCGAGGTGCGGGTGCTCGCCGCGGCGAGCGTTCTCGACGTGCGTCCGCCCGAGCTGGTACGCCGGGGTGCGGCACGGGAACGGGCCGCCCTGCTGGCGGGGGCCGGGCCGGACGCGACGTCCCTGCTGCGCGCGCACCGGCTGCTGCGCGCCGCCGCCCTGCTGGCCATGGGCGCTCCTGCGGCTGTCGAACCCGTGTGCGGTGACTGGCACGCCGACCCGGCGTACTGGTCGCGGCTGGGGAAGCGGCTCGACGAGACGGTGCGGCGGTACGCCGCGACGCACCCCCTGGAGCCCGGCATGCCGGTGGAGGCGGTCCGTCACGCCCTCGGCCTGCCCGAACGGCGGCTGGTCCTCGCGCTGGTCCGGCCCCCGCTCACGCTGGACGCCGGACGGATCGTGAGCGGGCCCGCGGGCCTGCCCGCCCCGGTCGCGCGTGCCGTCGAGCGGCTCCGCGCCGAGCTGTCCTCGCGTCCCTTCCTGGCCCCGGAGGCGGGTCGCCTGGCCGAGCTGGGGCTGGGCGCCCGCGAGCTGGCGGCGGCCGTGCGGGCGGGAGCCCTGCTCCGGGTGGCCGAGGGGGTCGTCCTGCAGCCCGGTGCCGACGTCCGTGCGGCGGCGCTGCTGGCCCGGCTGCCGCAGCCGTTCACGGTCAGCGAGGCCGGAAAGGCGCTCGGCACCAGCCGCAGGGTCGCCGTTCCGCTGCTGGAGCTCCTCGACCGCAGGGGGCTCACCCAGCGGGTCGACGAGATCCATCGCCGCTGCCGGCCGGACACCGGTGACCGCGGGGGAGGATGAGCACGGGGCCGCGGGTCGGACCGGCCGACGCCGGAAAGACCGAACGCGGGCCCGATCCGGTGAGCCGGGTCCGGTGGGCCTGGTCCGGTGGGTCCGGTCCGATGGGCCTGGTCCGGCGGGGCCGATGAGCCTGGTCCGATGGATCCGGTCCGGCGGGTCCGAAGCCTGGAGCCCGCATCCGCAGCCGAGCCGGTCATCCCTGTTCGATCTTGTTGTATGCGGCTGACCCGAGTAAGGTCGAACTGAATGGGTTGTTTGTCGTAATTCTTGCGCCGGGAGCCGGGGCGAGAAGTCCCGGTCCCACGCCAGGGCTGGGGGCGCCTATGGCCGTCTACGAATATCTCTGCCCACGGTGCGGGCGGTTCGATGTCCGGTTGCCGATCGGAACCGCGCCCGCCGCCCGTGACTGCCCCGGCTGTGCGTCCGACGCCCCGCGCGTCTTCTCGCCGCCGAACCTGCCCCGGATGCGTCCGGCGCTGTCGGCCGCCCTCGGCAGGGAGGAGCGGAGCCGCGAGGCACCGGAGGTGGTCTCCGACATCCCGCGGCAACGCCGCCGCCGGCGACCGCCGCACCCGGCCCTGGCTCACCTGCCCAAACCATGACCACGCGACCGGCGAGCCCGGTGGTGCGTGACCTGTGAGCATGCGACTCCACGGCCATGCGACCACGTGACCCGTGGGCGTGCGGCCCCGCCGGCACGCGAGCGGATGGGCGGCGGAAAGACCGCGCCGGCAGGTGGGCAACAGAAAAAGGCAGGAAAGCACAACCGTGAGCAACGGAACACAGGACCACACGTCTATGCGCTCGTAACCGCGACGACTGAGGCACGGCGAGGGCTGGCGGCACCCCGGTGCGGCCACGGCCCGCCATGGCCATGGGCACGACCATGGCGCGACCGGCATTCGTAGGTCACCCTGCCCACCGATCACAACCCGTTACAACCCATCACAGACGCTTGGAGGTGTCGCCGATGGGGTCAGTCGGACTTCTTTACGTCGGCGCGGTGCTCTTCATCAACGGACTGATGCTGCTGGGTAAGGTCGAAGCGCGCTCGGCGGGCATCTTCAACCTCTTCGTCGGAGCGCTGCAGGTGATCGTACCCACGGTCCTGATCATCACCTCCGGGGGGAGGACGGAGGCGGTCCTCGGCGCGTCCGGGATCTACCTCTTCGGCTTCACCTACCTGTACGTGGGGATCGGCCTGCTCGGCGGGTTCGACACCACCGGGGTCGGTTACTTCTCACTGTTCGTCGCGGTCATGGCGCTGGGCTACGCGTTCGTGAACTTCCAGCTTCTGAACGACAGGCCGTTCGGCGTCATCTGGCTCTACTGGTCCTTCCTGTGGTTCCTCTTCTTCCTGCTGCTGGGGCTGAAACACGACCACCTCACCACCTACACCGGGTGGGTGACGGCGATCCAGGGGTGGGTCACCGCGGCCCTCCCGTCGTTCCTGCTCCTCAGCGGCTACTGGCAGAACTGGAACCAGAACCTCATCGCGACCGTCCTCGCCGTGTTCGGCGTGGTGGTGTTCGGCGTCCTGTGGGCGCTGACCGGGAAACGGGGGACGGCCGCCACCCGCGCCGGCCGCGCCGGAGGAGAGACCCTCGCCGCCCACTAGGCCGCCCGCCGGCCCGTTCCCGCCACCGACGAGAGCGGGGTCACAGGGGGTCACAGGGGGCGAACACCTACAGATCAAGTACGGGGAGGAGGGATGCCGGCTGTTGACATCCGATCATCGCATCAGTCCCAACAGGAGTATCTGTCATGCCAGAGACGGTTTTCAGCGTAGATCAGACGAAGTCCATGCGTGACCAGGACGTGCCCGGCCACAACCGATGGCACCCCGACATCCCCGTGGCCGCCATGGTGCGGCCGGGAGACGAGTTTCGTGTCGAGTGCCGGGAGTGGACCGACGCCCAGATACACAACAGCGACACGTCCAACGACGTGCGGGACGTCGACCTGACCCACGCGCACATGCTGAGCGGTCCCATCGGAGTCGAGGGGGCGGAGCCCGGCGACCTGCTGGTGGTCGACATCCTCGACCTCGGCCCGGTTCCCCAGCAGGTCGGTGAGGCGCCGGGACAGGGATGGGGGTACACCGGCATCTTCGCCAAGGCGAACGGCGGCGGCTTCCTGACCGACTACTTCCCGGACGCCTACAAGGCCATCTGGGACTTCCACGGCATCCACGCGACGTCACGTCACCTGCCCGGTGTCCGCTACACCGGCATCACCCACCCGGGCCTGTTCGGTACGGCGCCGTCGGCGGAACTGCTCTCCAGCTGGAACCAGCGGGAGCAGGCGCTCATCGACACCGACCCCGAGCGGGTCCCGCCGCTGGGTCTTCCTCCGCTGGTCGACAACACCCTGGCCGGTACGGCGAACGGTGAGGTGGCCGAGCGGATCGCCCGCGAGGGCGCCCGTACCGTGCCCGCACGGGAGAACGGCGGCAACCACGACATCAAGAACTTCACCCGTGGGTCGCGCGTCTTCTACCCCGTCCACGTCAGGGACGCCAAGCTCTCCGGCGGAGACCTGCACTTCAGCCAGGGAGACGGGGAGATCACCTTCTGCGGCGCCATCGAGATGGGAGGCTTCATCGACTTCCACGTCGACCTCATCAAGGGCGGCATGGAGAAGTACGGCATCACCACCAACCCGGTCTTCATGCCCGGCAACATCGAACCCCGCTACTCGGAGTTCCTGACGTTCATCGGCGTCTCGGTCGATCACGACTCGAACACGAACTACTACCTCGACGCGACGGTGGCCTACCGCCGGGCATGCCTCAACGCCGTGGAGTACCTCAAGAAGTGGGGTTACACGGGCGAACAGGCGTACCTGCTCCTGGGCTCGGCGCCCATCGAGGGGCGGATCAGCGGTGTCGTCGACATCCCGAACGCGTGCTGCTCGCTCTACCTGCCCACGGCGATCTTCGACTTCGACGTGCGTCCGAACATGGACGGGCCCGTCAGCCGAGACCGCGGACAGTGCGCCGTGGCGTCCTGACCGGCACCGGCCGGTGCGACCGCGGTCGCACCGGCCTCGGCGGGCGGCGGTCACGGCCCCCGTCAACGGCCTCCGCGCCTGGTGCGGAGGCCGGGAAGGGAGAGGCGGAGGGACGGAGAGGAAGCCATCGGCTTCGGAGGTGTGATGGTCGGTCATCTGTCGCGGCGGATGCTCGCGGAAGCCATCGGGACCATGCTGCTCATCGTCTTCGGCCCCGGCTCCGTCGTCGCGGCGCTCCTCGTCGGCGGCGGCCGGTTGGACTACGCCGGCGTCGGCGTCATCGCGCTGTCGTTCGCGGTGATCGTCGCAGTCGTCATCTACGCGTTCGGCAGCACCTCGGGTGCGCACATCAACCCGGCCGTCACCGTCTCCCTCGCCGTGGGACGGCGCTTCCCCTGGCGGGAGGTCCCGTTCTACATCGCGGCCCAGCTCGCCGGCGCCGTCGTCGGGGGGCTGCTCATCGTCGGGATCTTCGGCCGGCGGGCCACCGAGCTGGGCGGTGTCGGGCTGACGGCCCTCGCGCCAGGAGTGGGGTACGGGCAGGGCATCCTCGTCGAGGCGCTCGGCACCTTCCTCCTGCTGCTCACGATCATGGCGCTCGCGGTCGACCGCCGGGCGCCGCAGGGCTGGGCGGGGCTGATGATCGGCCTCGCCGTGGCCGGTGAGGTGTTCGTGCTCGGCCCGCTGACCGGCGGCGCGATCAACCCGGCCCGTACCTTCGGGCCGTACGTGGCGAACGACCTGTTCGGCGGCGACACGCCGTGGTGGCAGTCCGGGGTCTACGTCATCGGGCCGGTCGTCGGAGGGGCTGTCGCCGTCGTGCTGTACGACCTGGTGACCAGGCCGGTCGGCGAGGTGCCTGCGACCGCCGAACAGGGGACCGCGGGGGAGATCACCGGTGAGAGCCTGCCCCGTCCCCGGACGGAGAGACCCGGCGCCGAGCCCGCCGCGGGTCCGGCCGGGCGGCCCCCCGGTGACGTCCGGCCCGGCTCCTCGGGCGGCGCGATCCACCCGGCACGGGGAGGTGACCACACGAACACGTAGCGCGGCCGGTCGGCCGCCGTACCGCCAGCCACCACGAGGAGGAAGAGGACGCCATGCCGGACAACAAGGCCGTCGTGTATCAGGGGCCGGGCAAGGTGGAGGTGCAGGAAGTTCCCTATCCCGGGTTCGAGCTCAAGGACGGGCCCGGGGTCAACCCGGCCAACGTGGGCCGCAAGGTCCCGCACGGCGCGATCATCAAGGCTGTCGCGACGAACATCTGCGGCAGCGACCAGCACATGGTCCGCGGACGCACCACCGCGCCGGCGGGCCTCACCCTCGGACACGAGATCACCGGCGAGGTGATCGAGACCGGACCGGACGTGGAGTTCATCAAGGTCGGCGACCTGGTCTCGGTGCCGTTCAACATCGCCTGCGGCCGGTGCCGGAACTGCAAGGAGGGCAAGACCGGGGTCTGCGAGAACGTCAACCCCGACCGGGCCGGTTCGGCGTACGGTTACGTCGACATGGGCGGCTGGGTCGGCGGGCAGGCGCAGTACGTCCTGGTGCCCTACGCCGACTGGAACCTGCTGAAGTTCCCGGACAGGGACCGGGCGATGGAGAAGATCCTCGACCTGGCCATGCTCTCCGACATCTTCCCGACCGGCTACCACGGCTGCGTGTCCGCCGGGGTGACCACCGGATCCACCGTCTACATCGCGGGCGCCGGCCCGGTGGGGCTCGCCGCGGGCGTCTCGGCGTTCCTCCTGGGGGCCGCCGTGGTCATCGTCGGTGACCTGAACAAGGAGCGGCTGGAGCAGGCCCGCAGCTTCGGCTGCGAGACCGTCGACGTGTCGCAGGGCGACCCGCAGGACCAGATAGCGCAGATCGTCGGCGAGCCCGAGGTCGACTGCGGGGTCGACGCCGTCGGCTTCGAGGCGCGCGGGCACGGCGCGGAGGCGGAGACGGAACGCCCCGCCACCGTGCTCAACTCGCTCATGCAGCTCACCCGCGCGGGCGGCGCGCTCGGCATCCCCGGCCTGTACGTGACCGGCGACCCGGGAGCCGCGGACGAGGCGGCCAAGAAGGGGTCGCTGTCCATCCGGCTCGGTCTCGGCTGGGCCAAGTCGCACGCCTTCTACACCGGCCAGTGTCCCGTCATGCGGTACAACCGGAAGCTGATGATGGCGATCCTGCACGACCGGGTGCAGATCGCGAAGGCGGTCAACGCCACGCCGATCCCGCTCGACCGGGCACCCCAGGGGTACGAGGAGTTCGACAGGGGGGCCGCGCGCAAGTACGTCCTCGACCCGCACGGCCTGCTCGCCAAGGCCGGATAGCGCGGGGCGGTCCGGGGTGGCGGCGCACGCGGGCGGCCGTGTCGCGTGCGCCGCTACCCCGGCAGGCGAGGCTCGCCCTCGGCGACGACCGGGGCGCCCTCCTCGAACCCCATCTCGGGCGGCGGCAGCCGGAACAGGCGGGTGAGGTAGGCGAGGTAGAGCAGCCCGGCGCCGAGCCAGATCAGGCCGAGCGTGACGGCCTGGGCGTCGAGCCGGGTGAGCAGCCACAGGTCGACCGCGGCGCCGGCCGCCGGGACGAGCACGTACGCCACCACGCCCAGCGGACGTCCCGCGTGGCGTTCGTGCACATAGAACGCGATCACGCTGATGTTCACGAAGGTGAAGGCGGTGAAGGCGCCGAAGTTGATGAACGAGGTGGAGACGGCCACGTCCAGGCGCAGGGCGACCAGGCCGACGGCGCCGGTCAGCACGATGCCGAAGGCGGGGGTGCGGTATCTGCGGTGGACGTAGCCGAAGACCCTGCGGGGCAGGACCGCGTCCCGCCCCATGGCGTACAGCAGGCGCGACGTGCTGGCCTGCGCGGCGAGGCCGGAGGTGAACTGGGCGATCACCAGGCCGGCCAGGAAGACCGCGCCGAACAGGCTGCCGGCGATCGTCCTGGCGATGTCGAAGGCCGCCGACGACGAGTCCCGGAAGAAACCGCCGGGGTGCACCAGCTGGGTGGTGTACGCGACCAGGATGAAGATCGCTCCGCCGATGAGCGCGGTGAGCACGATCGCCCGCGGGATCGTCCTGGTGGGCTCGACGGTCTCCTCGGTGAGGGTGGTGACGGCGTCGAAACCCAGGAAGGAGTAGGCGGCGATGGCGGCGCCCGCCGCGATACCCGGGACGGTGGTGTCCGGGTTCGCGAACGGCGCCGCGCCGAGCATCGCCTCCGGGCCGTACGATCCGGCCAGGTAGCCGACCGACAGCAGGACGAAGAAGATCAGGACCAGGATCTGGAAGGTCATCAGCAGTGAGTTCACCCCGGCGGCGACCTTGATACCGAGCAGGTTGAGCACGGTCGTCACGACGATGAAGGCCACGATCCACACCCACTGCGGCACGCCGGGGAACTGCGCCGACAGGTAGGAGCCACCGATCAGCCAGATGACCATCGGCAGGAAGAGGTAGTCGAGCAGCACCGCCCAGCCGACGAGGAACCCCACCCGCGCGTCGATCGTCCGGCGCGCGTAGGTGTAGGCGGATCCGGCGGTCGGGTAGACGGCCGCCATCCTCCCGTAGCTGAGGGCGGTGAAGATCATGGCCACCAGTGCCAGCGCGTACGCGGAGGCCGCCGCCCCACCGGTGGCCTCCGCCACGATGCCGAAGATGCCCAGGACGATCAGCGGCGTCATGTAGGCGAGCCCGAACAGGACGACCGGCCCGAGCGTGAGAGCACGCCTCAGAACTGGTTCGTTGTCTCGCATGACGGGATCTTCTCCGAGTCGTCAGCCGCCCGCCGGGTACCAGCGGGCGGGATCGATACGTCCCTGGTAGAGGGGGAGGTCGAGGGGTTCGTCGGCCTCGGTGAACTGGGCCCACACACGGTTGAGCCCGGCGGTGCCGTACCTGCGGACCCGCGTGACGTCGTCCAGGTCGAGGACGTCGGTGAGCACGGTCGCGACCTCGCCGGCCTCGGCCCTGACCCGGCCCTCGGGGTCGACGACGAGGCTGCGTCCGGTGCCGACGGGGGCGGCGGTGTTGACGCTGACGACGTACACCTGGTTCACGATCGCGTTGGCCCGCGCCAGCACCAGCTCCTGCGCGCGGTCGGCGGTCGTCGTCATGACCGGGTTGACGATGACCTCCGCCCCCATCCACGCCAGGTGGCGCGCGACCTCGGGGAACCAGGCGTCGTAGCAGATCGCGAAGCCGACCCGGCCCGTACCCGGGACGTCGAAGACGACGAAGCGGTCACCCGGCCGGTAGGGCTCGTACGGTCGCCAGGGGAAGATCTTCCGGTACCAGGCGGCGAGCCGGCCCTCGGGAGAGAAGGCCAGGGCCGTGTTGTGGAGCGCGCCGTCCGGCCCCCGCTCGCACACGCTCCCGGGGACCAGCCAGATCCCCAGGTCACCGGCGAGCTGTGCGAACGCCTTCGACCTGGGGCCGTCCAGCGGCTCGGCGGACGCCTCCAGCTCGGCGTCCCGCTCGCGCGGCGGAACCCGTGTGCCGTGCAGGTGCAGTTCGGGGAAGACGACGAAACGCGCCTCGGGGAAGCGCGCGGTCAGCTCCTCGACCTCCCGGGTGAAGCCTGAGACGTCCTCGTCGGCCGGGCGGGGAGCCGCCTGGGCGAGCGCGATGGGGAGTGGTCGTGACATAGCGCACCTACTTCCCGGTTATGCGGTTAGAAATAGCCATTTGTAAGTATTTGCAATGATTTCAAGGATAATGACCGGTTTTCTGGTGAAGTGCAGTGGGGCCCGCGGTCCGCGGTCGGGGCTCCGCGCCGGTGGTCGCCCGGCGGCCGTCCGGCAGCCCCGGGGTTCCCGTCGGCGGGATCCGGTCCGGAGTCAGAACCTGATGCGGGCCGCCACCGGCAGGTGGTCGCTGCCGGTGGCGGGCAGCGTCCAGGTGTGCACAGGGGTCGCCGCGCGGGCCATGACATGGTCGATCCGGGCCAGCGGGAAGACGGCGGGCCAGCTGAAGCCGAAGCCGGTCCGCGCCGGGGTCACCCGGGAGGTGAGCGGGGCCAGGCCGCGGTCGTCGAGGGTGCCGTTGAGGTCGCCGAGCAGCACGACCCGCTCCAGCCGCTCCGCCGCGATCGCCGTGCCCAGCAGGACGGCGCTCTCGTCCCTACGGCCGGAGGTGAAGCCGCCCGTCCCGACACGGACCGAGGGAAGGTGGGCGACGTACACGGCGACGTCCCCGCGGGGGGTCCGTGCGGTCGAGCGCAGCCCGCGGCTCCAACTCGCCTCGACGTCCCCGGGCCTGATGTCCACCGGCCGGGTGCCGGTGAGGGGATACCTGGACCACAGCCCGACGGTGCCCACGACGGCGTGGTGGGGATGATCGGCCTCCAGGACGGCCCGGTAGGCCGCAACGGCCTCGGGCGTCAGCTCCTCCAGCGCGATCAGGTCGGCTCCCGCCCGGAGCAGGGCCCGCGCGGTGCCCGCCGGGTCGGGGTTCTCGTCGTCGACGTTGTGCTGGAGCACCGTCAGGTCGTACGCCGTCACGCCGCCGGCGGGCACCACCAGGTGGCCGAACAGGACGGCCCACACCGCACCGGGCAGGGCCGCTGCCACCCCGGCGACGGCCGAGCGGCGCAGCAGCGCCAGGCCCAGCAGCACCGGGACGGCCAGGCCGGTCCAGGGAAGGAACGTCTCCAGCAGGCTGCCCAGGTTGCCCGCGGTGTTCGGCACCGCCGAGTGGAACGCGGTCAGCCCGGCGGTCAGGATGGCGAGCGACACGAGAGTCCACCCGCGCGTCCAGGGCGTCCGGCCCCGCGCGTCCATGCCCCAGGGGCGTCGGCCCGCCCGGCGGGACGGCCGCCCGCGGGCCGCGGTCTTCGCCTCCGTCGCCGGACGGCCGCTCGTCTGCTCCACCGGGCTCCTTCCCCCGTAGCGAACCGTAGAGGCCGGTGCGGGGGAAGGGAAATCATCGCACCGCGCACGCCCGGGACGTACGCCGACGAGTCCGGCCGGCCCTCCCCGCGGGTGCGTCGCACCGCGCACGCCCGGGACGTACGCGGGCAGTCAGAGGCCGTCGACGAACAGCTCGGCCTCGCGCCGGCCCATGCCGGTCTCCCCGCGCACCAGGTGGACCGCCTGCTCGGTCCGGCCGGCGCTCTTCAGCTCGCGTACGCGGGTGGCCAGGTCGGCCCCGCCGGCGCCGGGGTAGGGTGCGCTCACCCGCCTCCGCCTCCCCACGGACACGGCGACCCCGATGACGGCAGCCACGATCAACGCGAGCAGGACGGCGAGGATGAGCAGTTCCGTGGGTCCAAGGTTCGGCATGGCCGCATCGTACGGCGGGGCCGGGGCGATCGTGCGGGGAAGAACCCGGCCGGATCGGGCCTTTCGCCGAGGCCGCTCCGCGCACCCGCCGTCGAGGGTCGTGACCGGACGGCCGCTCCGCGAACCGGTCACCGAGGGTCGTGACCGGACGGCCGTCAGGCCACCGTCGGATCCCTGTCGCCGAACTGCTGTCAGGCCCGCCGGACCGCTGTCAGGCCCCGTCAGGCCGCTGTCAGGCTGCCGTGGACCACCTCGCCGCCGGCCATCACCGCCGACACCCGCAACGCCCCGTCGAGGACCACCAGGTCGGCGTCCTTGCCGGGCTGGATCGCGCCTGTCCGGTCGGAGATGCCGAGCAGGTGGGCGGGGGTCGTGGCGGCCGCGATGGCGGCGTCCACGATGGAGATCCCGATGTCGCGTACCGCGTGGCGGACGGTGGCGTCCATCGTGAGGGTGGAACCCGCGAGGGTGCCGTCGGAGAGCTTGACCGTCCCCTCGTCGGCGAAGACCGGCACCGGCCCCAGGTGGTACCGGCCGCTGGTCATGCCCGCGGCGGGGGTGGCGTCGGTGACGAAGGCGACCCGGTCGGACCCGGCCGCGGACATCGCCATCCTGACCGCCTCGTCGTGCACGTGCACCCCGTCGTTGATCAGCTCGCAGACGACGTTCTCGTCGGCCAGCGCGGCGCCCGCCGGTCCCGGGTCGCGGTGGTGGAAGTGGCGCATCGCGTTGAACAGGTGGGTGGCCAGCCGCGCTCCCGACGCGAAGGCGTCGCGGGCCTGGTCGTAGTCGGCCTCGGTGTGCCCCACGGCGGCGATCACACCCGCCTCGGTGACCTCCCGTAGCAGGTCCATGCCTCCGGGCAGCTCGGGTGCGAGCGTCACCACCCGCACGGTGCCGTCCCCGGCCGTCAGCAGGTGCCGCAGCGCCGCACGGTCGGGGGCGAGCAGGTGCTCGGCGTGGTGCGATCCCTTCTTCGCCGGGTTGAGGAACGGCCCTTCCAGGTGCACCCCGACGATCCGTCCCCGGCTGGTGTCGCCCGACCGGATGATCTCCGCGATCGCCGAGACGGAGGCGGCCATCCGGTCGATCTGGTCGGTGACCAGGCTGGCGAGGGTCGAGGTGGTCCCGTGGCGCCGGTGGAAGGCCACCGCGGTGAGGATCTCCTCCTGGTCGTCGGTGGTGATCTGCGCTCCGCCTCCGCCGTGCATGTGCAGGTCGATGAAGCCGGGCAGGACGAACCGCCCGCCCAGGTCGTGGAGCACCGCGCCGCTCCTCGCGGGCGGGTCCCCCCTGCCCACCCCGGCGATGCGGCCCTCCTCGACGGCGACCCAGCCGGGATCGAGGACCTGGTGAGGGGTGACGACGCGGGCATTCACCACGATAAGCATGATCATCTCCATGAAGACGCACCGGGACAGGCGATCCCGGGTGTGCCGCACCCCCGCCCGCGGCGGGCATGGGACGTCTCGCGGCGGCACGGGAGGCAACCGGTCTGGACCAGTTGCGCCGACAATACCGGCAAAGTTAGCTCTGTCCTAGAAAATTCTTCATCCGGTATAGACCAGTTGGTTACCTTCTCCCTATCCTGACGGTCACCGCGAGGAGTTTGAGGCGGTTCCCCCCACGACGACGGGCTTCCGTGGCCACAACTGGTACGGACCAGAGCGGTCGTCGACATGTGAAGGTGGTTGAAGCAGTGAAGATGAAGCTGATGGGCCCGGCCGTGCTCGGTGTGGCCGCCGCACTGGTACTGACCGCTTGCGGTTCGGGTGAGCCGGCCGCCGACGGCCAGGTGACGCTGAAGATGGTCGCGGCCGACTACGGTGACGGGCCGACCGCCGACAACAGCGGCGAGAAGTTCTGGAAGGGCGTCGTCGACGAGTTCCAGAAGGCCAACCCGAAGATCAAGGTCGAGGTCCAGGTCATCAACTGGAACGACATCGACAAGCAGGTCGCCACGATGGTGCAGAACGGGCAGATGCCTGACATCCTGCAGACCGGCGACTACTCCGGCTTCGTCAAGGACGGCCTGCTCTACAAGGCCGACGAGGTCCTGTCGCCGAACGTCCTGTCCGACCTGCTGCCGAAGTTCGCCGAGGCCGGCAAGGTGGAGGGCACCGCCTACGGCATCCCCTTCCTCTCCACCGCCAGAGCGCTCTTCTACAACAAGGACCTGTTCGGCAAGGCCGGGATCGCCGAGCCGCCCAAGACCTGGGACGAGCTCAAGGCCGCCGCGGAGAAGCTGAAGAAGGCCGGGATCGAGCAGCCGTTCGGCCTGCCGCTGGGCAACGAGGAGGCCCAGGCCGAGTCGCTGCTGTGGTTCCTGGGCAACGGCGGCGGATACAAGGACGCCTCGGGCAACTGGGCGATCAACTCCCCCCAGAACATCGAGACGTTCAAATACCTCAAGGGCATGGTCGACGCCGGCCTCACCACGCCGAACCCGGGCACCAAGAACCGCAAGGACGTCTGGGCCGACTTCGCCGGCGGGAAGATCGGCATGGTCAACGGCGGCCCCATGGCCATCCCGATCTTCGAGAAGGGCGGGCTGAAGAACTTCGGCGTCGCCCCGATCCCCGGCAAGACCGGTGTGCTCACCACCACCCTGGGCGTGCAGGACTGGATCATGGCCTTCAACGCCAACGGCCACAAGGAGGAGATCAAGAAGTTCTTCGACTTCTTCTACACCGGCAGTGCCGCGCAGAAGATCAGTGACACCTACAAGCTGCTTCCGGTGACCACCTCGGGCACCGAGAAGCTCTCCTCGGACGAGCAGCTCAAGCCGTTCCTCGACGCGCTGCCCAACGCCACGTTCTACCCGTTCACCGACCCCAAGTGGTCCGACGTGAACACCCAGATCAAGCAGACCATCGGCGGCGCGCTGAACGACCCCGAGACGGTCCTCGGCGCGATCCAGAAGACCACGACCGCGGGCTGACGCGGCACGGCGGGCTCCGGTCGTACGGGGCCCGCCCGGCGGGCGGCGCCGGTCACGCCCGGCGGAAGGCGTCGAGAGAACTCCGAGAAGGCAGAAGAGATGCAACAGACAGTCGCCCTGAAACGGGTGGGGCGGGCCCTGCAGCCATGGGCCTGGATCGGCCCCGCGGTGGTGTTGATCGCCGTGGTGGTCGTCTGGCCGGTCGTCGTCATGATCCAGTCGTCGTTCCTGAAGATCAGCCGGTTCGGCGTGGTCAACGGGTTCAACGGGACGGCCAACTACGAGAAGCTGTTCGCCGAACCCGACTTCGGCGGCGTGATGTTCCGCAGCCTGGTCTGGGTGGTCGCGGTCGTCGCCCTCACCATCGTGATCTCCCTGGGACTGGCGTCCCTGTTCAACCAGCAGTTCCCCGGCCGGCGCGTCGCCCGCTGGGCCCTGATCGCCCCCTGGGCGGCGTCGGTGCTGATGACCTCGATCATCTTCAAGTGGATGCTCGACCCCGGCGTCGGCCTGATCAACATCATCCTGCACGACCTGGGCTTCCTCGACGCGATGGGCGGCGCGGACGCCGACCCGCTCGGCAAGGCCAGTACGGCGTTCCCCTGGCTGATCTTCGTCTCGGTGTTCGTGTCGCTGCCGTTCACGACGTACTCGCTGCTGGCCGGGCTCACGGCCATCCCCGCCGACGTCTACGAGGCCGCCAAGATGGACGGCGCGGGCAGGTGGCGGACCTACTGGTCGATAACGCTGCCGCTGCTCCGTCCCGCGCTGACCGTGGCGACCCTCATCAACGTGATGAACGTCTTCAACAACTTCCCCATCATCTGGGCCATGACCCACGGCCAGCCCGGCTACTCCACCGCCACGTCGACCATCTTCATGTACATCCTCAAGGGGTCCGACATCGGGGAGTCCGCGGCGATGTCCGTGATCAACTTCGGCATGGTCATCGTCATGGTGGCCGTCTTCATGAAGGTCAGTCAGCACAAGCAGGAGGTGGCCCGATGATGAGCACGTCCACCGTGGCGCCTCCGGCGTCTCCGGCGGCGCGCGTCCCCGCGGGGCGCCCGGACCCGGGAACCGCTCGAAGGCTGCCGTCCGTCAAGAAGGTCGCCATCGCGGCGGGCGCCTACCTCGTCGCGTTCGTCTTCCTGTTCCCCTACATCCAGATGGTGCTCACCGCGCTCCGCCCGCAGGAAGAACTGCGCCAGGCCACCCTGCTGCCCGAGCGTTTCGCCTGGTCGAACTTCGTCACCTTCTGGTCCAGCGGGCTGTCCGGCAACCTCCTGGTCAGCCTCCAGGTGGCGGCGGGTTCGACGATCCTGGTGCTGCTCGTGGCGCTGCCCGCCGCGTACTACACCGCACGGCACGAATTCCGGGGCCGCACGGCGTTCATGATCCTGGTGCTGATAACCCAGATGTTCCAGCCGACCGCCATGCTCGTCGGCATCTACCGCGAGTTCCACCAGCTCGGCCTGGTGGACACCGTGTGGTCGCTCATCCTGGTCAACGGGGGTTTCAACCTGGCCTTCGCGGTCTGGATCCTCAACGCCTACTTCGCCTCGATCCCGCGCGAACTGGAGGAGGCGGCGTTCCTCGACGGCAACGGCCGGATGGGGACGCTGTTCCGGATCACCCTCCCGCTGGCCGCGCCGGGAGTGGTCACCGCTCTCATCTTCACCTTCATCGCCGCCTGGAACGAGTTCGTGGTGGCGCTCACGCTCACCACCTCCCCGGGCAACCAGCCCCTGACCGTCGCCCTGAACTCCTTCATCGGCCAATACCAGGTCGACTGGCAGAATCTCTTCGCGGGCTCTGTGATCGCCACGATCCCGGTCATCATCCTGTTCGCCCTCATCGAGGGCAAGGTCGTGGGCGGTCTCACCGCCGGCTCCGTCAAGTGACGGTGGGGTGACCGTCCGGGTTCGTCCGGGCCCGGCGGCTTCCCGCCCTCCCACCTGGACGGGCGTGCCCGCGGGATGGTGCCATGGAAGCGAGGGGACACCTGGAGGAAGGGAGGTCACGGTGAAGGCAGCCGTAGGAGACAAGTTGATCGTCGAGGGCACGCACGGCGGTGACCACCGCAAGATCGGTTTCATCGTGGAACTGCACCACCAGGACGGCAGCCCGCCGTATGTGGTGCGCTGGGAGGACGACCAGCACGAGAGTCTCGTCTTCCCCGGCCCCGACGCTCATGTGGTGCCGAACGAGCCGGACTGAGTACGGACCGTGAAGACCCGGACCGGCAGGGGACCGGCGAGGGCCCGCGGGGATCGGCGGGGATCGGCGGCGATCGGCCGGGAGCCTCGGCACCGGACCGGTGTGAGCGACCGGGACCGTCGGCGCCGGCCCGCGGCCCCGATCCCGGCTCCGGGACCTGACCGGTCCGCGGCCCCGGGAGCTCTGCCCGCGGCCGAGTTCCCGGGGGTTCCGCCCCACTACGATCGTCGACGTGCAGAAACGTGAATTGGGCAGAACCGGTAGGCAGGTCGGCGTCGTCGGGTTGGGCGCCTGGCAGCTCGGGGCGGACTGGGGCGAGGTCGGCGAGGACGAGGCGCTGGCCACGCTTGAGGCGGCCGTCGACGCCGGGGTGACCTTCATCGACACCGCCGACGTGTACGGCGACGGCCGCAGCGAACGGATCGTCGGACGGCTGACCAAGGGCAGGCCCGGTCTGACCGTCGCCACCAAGATGGGCCGCCGCGTCGCCCAGGAGCCGTCCGCCTACACCCTGGACAACTTCCGGGCCTGGACCGACCGCTCCCGCGCCAACCTCGGCGTCGACACCCTCGACCTGGTGCAGCTGCACTGCCCGCCCACCCCGGTCTACTCGGCCGACGCGGTCTTCGACGCCCTCGACACCCTCGTCGAGGAGGGCCGCGTCGCCGCGTACGGGGTGAGCGTCGAGACCTGTGAGGAGGCGCTGACCGCCATCGCACGGCCGGGCGTGGCCACCGTGCAGATCATCCTCAACGCCCTGCGCCTCAAGCCGCTGGAGAGGGTACTCCCGGCGGCGGCCGAGGCCGGGGTCGGGATCATCGCCCGCGTCCCGCTGGCCAGCGGCCTGCTGTCCGGCAAGTACGACGAGTCCACGGTCTTCGCCCCCGACGACCACCGCACCTACAACCGGCACGGCGAGGCGTTCGACGTCGGCGAGACCTTCTCCGGCGTCGACTACGCCACCGGCCTGGAGGCGGTGCGCCGCCTGACCCCGCTGGTCCCGCCCGGGATGACCACGGCGCAGTTCGCGCTGCGCTGGATCATCGATCAGCCCGGTGTCTCCGTGGTCATCCCCGGTGCCCGCAACCCTGGGCAGGCCCGCGCCAACGCCGCCGCCGCAGCGGCCGGCCCGTTGCCCGAGGCCACCCTGCGCGCCGTGCGGGAGATCTACGACGAGCTCGTCCGCCCGCAGGTCCACCACCGCTGGTGACCCGGCCCGTCCGTTCGGCCCGGCGGAGAGAGCCGGGCCGGTGAGAAGCTCCTCCGGGTGTCCCGGACGTGTGGCGTGGATCAGCATGATGGACTCCTCCGTGAGAGGCCCTTACGAGGGAGGCGGGGGTCAGATCCTGCAGGGATCACCCCTACGCTGCCCCAGCGATCCTGTGCCCCCGCTGAGTGGACGCTGAGAGCCCGGTCTCATCCGGTTGCAGGTGGGTCTCAAGTGCCCCCGGCCATGATCGAGGCATGTCCCACGTGCCAGACACCACCGGCAGGAAGTCCCGCTTCCGGAAGGGCCGCACCCGGCGGTCCCCCGGCGGTGAGCCTCCCGCCGCCACCGGGTCCCCGAAGATCCCCGAACCGGCCGTGCCCGTCGTCCCGCGGCAGCGGGGCCAGTCCAGGAAGGACTACCGGCTGCAGCGGGCCCGCCTCGCGGAGGAGGCCCGTCGCAAGGAGGAGGCCCGCCGGGGGATCAAGCAGCGCCGCCCCCCCCAGGGAACTCCTCGGCGCCGCAGGGACGATGCTCTTCTCGACGGCCGGGCTCTCGTTTATGGCCTACACCGTGATCTCGACCACCCTTCCCGATCTGGAGGTCGCGCTCGGCCGGAAGGGCACGCCCGGGACCGCCCACGTCGTCTCCTGCGAACGCGTCGGCGAAGGGATCTACGACTGCCGGGCGTGGTTCGTCTTCGACGACCCGGCGCGGGACCCGATCACCGTCGCCACCGTGCCGGAGGCGGAGGCGGGCGAGGTCTTCCCTGCCGCCCTCACCCCCGAGGGCGACCGCGTCGTGCCCACGGGAGCCCGGAGCGTCGTCGGCGCGGTGGGTCTGCTCGCTCTCGTCCCGTTCTCCCTGTCCTTCATCCCCGCCATCCTGACGTTCAGTCTCGCCCTCGAACGCGCTTTCTTCCCGTCGCTGATCGTGGGAGGCGTGGTGGCGGCGGTCTCCCTCGTGGTGTGCATCGTGTGCGTGATCCTCGGGAGCGCGGTCCTCTAGATGTACTGACCACAGAGGTTGAGTACACCTAGCATGCGGGCGGCGATGGCGAGCAGGTCGGCGAGCCTCGTCATGCCACTCTCCTTTCCGCTGAATTCCGCCTCGGGCCCCGTCCTCCGACGGCGGCGTTATCCACTGAGGGCGATGCCGGCACGACGTCCAGGACGAGGCGCATGAAGCTGGAGCGGTGAGCATGGGAGAGACCGCCGCGCTGTTAAGAAGGCGTGGGGGAAGACGTGAGCGTAGCGCCAGGAGAAGACGTACGGCTCGGTGAAGGACTCACGCTCTCAGGATGAGGAAGATCCGCGGGACAGGTTTAGGCTTGCCCGAGAGACAGGAGTCCACGAAGAACTCCTTCACCTGAGCCCTCCACGCGATATTCGCCGGGTCGCTGTTGCCGGTTCCCACGCCGGGAAGATCTGCGCTGTCGAGTCCCTCGTGGGCACGCTCGCATCTCGCCTTGTCGATCTTCCAGGCCGGTCCCGGCCCGACAGCCGTCGATCAGTGTGGCCGGTACTGGATCTTCTTCAGCCCGTGCTTGGCCACCCGCAAGCTCATCCAGACCGGTCACCGCGAGGTTGGCCAACCCGTCCGGGTTGAGCGGCCGGTAGCAGGCAAGTGAAGGCAGCCCGACAGGTCAACGGAGATGACGGGAGCTTCCGGGACCCTTGCGGCCCCTGCCCGCATGGTCACGACGCCAGGCGACAAGTTAACACAGAATATGCCTTAAATTTCGTTATTACGCCCTGATGGATTCTGTGAAACTTTCATGCGCACGAGCAGGGTGGCGCGACCTCGTCCAGGACGAAGCTCCAGGCGGGGGAGGGTTTCGATGGCAACGCCCCGGTTGGCGAGGATCACCCCTCGTTGACGCCGGGCCGAGCCATCGGATGTACTCCGCGACAACGCACGCACCGGAGTTGGCCATGCAGCTCTGCACAACGTGATGTTAGCGCTAACAAATCGAGAGGCCGCCATCTTCGACCTAGTCAAGGAGCCTTGGATGTTCCCCTCACCCTCGGCGAGCGTGCACAACGGACCGCTCGCCCGCTCACCGGCGAGCGGCCTCACTGGCACGTCCCAGGGCGTACAGGTGGTGTTCACCGACGGTAACGGCTCGAACGACAGCATCTGGAGGTTCCGGTGAGGCGCGTGCTCGCGGTTCTCTCGTCTCTGCTTCTCGTGGGCGTGTTCCTCACGGCCCAGGCGTCGGCGGCGACGGTTGACACCGGCGCGTGGTATGTGCTGGTGAACCGCAACAGCGGCAAGGCGCTGGACGTCTACAACCTGTCCACCGCCGACGGCGGCCGCATCACCCAGTGGACCCGCAACAACGGCAACCAGCAGCAGTGGCAGTTCGTCGACTCCGGCGGCGGCTACTACCGGCTCAAGTCCCGCCACTCCGGCAAGGTCCTGGACGTCCACGACTTCTCCACCGCCGACGGCGGCTCCATCGTGCAGTGGGCCGACCTGAACGGTGCCAACCAGCAATGGCGCCTGGCCGACTCCGGCGGCTACCTCCGCCTGATCAACCGCAACAGCAACAAGGCTCTGGAGGTGCAGGGGGCCTCCACCGCCGACGGCGCCAACATCGTCCAGTACTCCGACTGGAACGGCAGCAACCAACAGTGGCAGCTCGTCCGCGTCGGGTGACGCAGAAACGGAGCACGCAGTGAGGTACAAGCACTTGGCCGTCGTCGCCACGGTGGCCATCCTCTTAACGGGCCTCTTCGTCGCCTCGTCCGCGAACGCGGCGACGGTCGACACCGGCGCGTGGTATGTGCTGGTGAACCGCAACAGCGGCAAGGCGCTGGACGTCTACAACCTGTCCACCGCCGACGGCGGCCGCATCACCCAGTGGACCCGCAACAACGGCAACCAGCAGCAGTGGCGGTTCGTCGACTCCGGCGGCGGCTACTACCGGCTCAAGTCCCGCCACTCCGGCAAGGTCCTGGACGTCCACGACTTCTCCACCGCCGACGGCGGCTCCATCGTGCAGTGGGCCGACCTGAACGGTGCCAACCAGCAATGGCGCCTGGCCGACTCCGGCGGCTACCTCCGCCTGATCAACCGCAACAGCAACAAGGCTCTGGAGGTGCAGGGGGCCTCCACCGCCGACGGCGCCAACATCGTCCAGCACTCCGACTGGAACGGCAGCAACCAGCAATGGCAACTCGTCCCCGTCGGCAGCGACCCGAACCCGGGCGGCAACCTGCCGTCGTCCTTCCAGTGGAGCTCCAGCGGCGTGCTGGCCGGCCCGAAGCCCGACTCGAGTCACCCCAGCGTCGCGGTCAAGGACTTCTCCGTCATCCGGCACAACAACCAGTGGCACATCTACGCGACCAACGCCACCGGCAACGGCTGGAACCTGGTCCACTACGCCTTCGGCGACTGGTCGCAGGCCGCCAACGCGCAGTACACCTACCTCGACCAGAGCGGCGTCGGCCCCGGCTACCGCGCCGCGCCGCAAGTGTTCTACTTCGCCCCGCAGAACCTGTGGTATCTCGTCTACCAGACCCAGCCGCCGACCTACTCGACCAGCACCGATCCGGCCAACCCGCGCTCCTGGTCGGCGCCGCGCCGGTTCATCGATCAAGAGCCGGCGATCGTTCAGCAGAACAAGGGCAACGGCACCTGGATCGACTTCTGGGTCATCTGCGACGCCTCTAACTGCTACCTGTTCTTCAACGACGACAACGGCCACGTCTATCGGGCCCAGACCACGCTGGCGAACTTCCCCAACGGTTTCGGCAACACCCAGATCGTGTTGTCCGACAGCGCCTACCGCCTGTTCGAGGCCGTCAACGTCTACAAGATCCAGGGCCAGAACCGGTACCTCATGATGAACGAGGCCATCGGTTCCGACGGTCGCCGCTGGTTCCGGTCGTGGACCTCCACCAGCCTGACGGGCACATGGACGCCGCTGGCGGCCGAGGAGAACAATCCCTTCGCCCGCCACAACAACGTGACCTTCCCCGCCGGAGCCTGGACACGTGACATCAGCCACGGCGAGCTGGTCCGGGCGAGCAACGACCAGACGCTGACGATCAACCCGTGCCGCCTCCAGTTCGTCTACCAGGGCCAAAGCCCGTCAGCGAGCGGCGACTACGGCCGCCTGCCCTGGCGCATGGGCCTGCTGACGCAGACCAACTCCCCCTGCTGACCACCTTGCTGATCATCCGGTGAACCGGGTCCTGGGCACGGTGTCTGGGAGCGTCCGCCGTGTCCGGGCCCCACGGACCCCCGTCGAATACCCACCTGGGGAGACAACAGGTGAGACCCGCTCTGCGTGCGGTCCTGTGCACCGTGGGCCTGCTGCCTTCGACCGTGCTGTTCTGGCAGCCCGACCCAGATTCCCCTCACCACCACGGGCTACGGCACCCGCACCGGCAACGCCGGCTGACCCCCATGCAAACGGCCGGCACGAACGGCTGGACTCAGCCGCCGGCACCACGACCGTCTCCTGGACCGGAACGCTGACCAGCGCCTCCTTCTACGTCGAGACGGCCGCCGGCACCGACGGCCTCTACGCCGCCGACGCCTTCTTCCGGTGACCCGACAGAAAGGAGCCGCGCCGTACCACACCACCGGCCTCTTACGACAACCGGTGACCGTACCGGCTGGTCTTCGGCTTCCACTGGCCGGGCAGGACCGCCACCGACGTCGCCACCGGCCAGACCGTGCGACGGGACGTGTGGGCCTACCACGGCCTGCTGGGACTGGCGCGGGACGCAAAAGCCTTGACCTTGGCAAGACACCGCAGCCCGCCTGCCGGGCACCCCGTGGCTAAACTGCCGCCATGACTGCGGAGTCGTCCCCCCTCACCATCGCCCAGCTCGCCGAGCTGGCCGGCGTTTCCACCGCGACGGTCTCCAAGGTCGTGAACGGCCGTTCCGAGGTGTCGTCCGGAACCCGCGCGGCGGTGGAAGAGCTCATCCGCCAGCACGGCTACCGGCGACAGCGCCGCCGATCCACGGCGGCGGCCCTGGTGGAACTGGTCTTCCATGCATTGGAGGGTGACTATCCCGTCGAGATCACCAAAGGCGTAGCGGAGGTCGCGCGTGAGCACGAGCTCATGGTGGGGATATCGGACCTGCATCACGACCGCACCGCCGGAGACGCCTGGCTGAAGGGTGTGCTGCGGCGCCGCCCGAGCGGCGTGATCGCGGTATTCTCCGGCCTGACCGAAACCCAGCACGAACAACTCGCCCGCCGTGAGATCCCGCTGATCCTGCTGGATCCGGCCGACGCTCCTGTGAGAAACATCCCGTCGGTCGGCGCCGGCAACTGGAATGGCGGGCTCACGGCGACCCGCCACCTCCTGGAACTCGGGCATCGCCGTATCGCCATCATCACCGGGCCGGACTCCGCCCTGTCCAGCCGGGCCCGTCTTGACGGTTATCGAACCGCCCTGGACATGGCAGGCGTGCCCGTTGATCCGGAGCTGGTCGGCCGGGGGGACTTTCTCATCGAGGGAGGTCTGACCGAGGCGCACCGCCTGCTGCGCCTGCCCGACCGGCCGACCGCGATCTTCGCCACGAACGACGGCCAGGCCATCGGCGTCTACCACGCGGCCCACCAGCTCGGCCTGCGCATTCCGGGCGATCTCAGTGTGATCGGCTTCGACGACATGCCTTCGGTGCGGTGGGCCATCCCGCCACTGACCACCATCCGCCAGCCCCTCGCCGAAATGGCCGCCGCGGCCACCTCGATGCTGCTGAGACTGGCCCATGGCGAGCAGCTGCCACAGAGCCGCGTCGAGCTGGCCACTGAGCTCGTCATACGCAAGAGCACCGCGCCTCCCGCACTCCCGCCCACCTGAGCCGGAGCGCGGGCTCCGAGGGGCAGCGAGGCGAGTCGGCCTGCGTGAGCAGACCCATACGTCAAGGGAAGCGGCTGCCGCCGCTCTCACGGGCGCCTGATCAACAAGCTGAAGGCATGGCGAGGCATCGTCACCTGCCATGACAAAACCCCTCAGAGCACCTCGCCGGTCTCCACCTTCGCGCCGCGATGATCTGGCTCAAAGACCTCACCCGGGTTATCCCTTGATCACAACCAAATACACGCCCTAATCCGAGTTCAAAGACGTGTTGCAACGCGGATCAGGTCAGCGACCGCGCGAAGGCGGCTGTGCGGCGGCCAGGCGATCACCGTTGTCACGGGCGGAGCGTCCAGGACCGGCACGGCGGCGAGGTCCCGGCGCAGGTCGGCGCCGGCTGACTCGGGAATGACCGCAGTGGTACGGCCGAGCGCGATCAGCTGGAAGAGCTGTGTCAGGTTCCGTACCTCTACGCCCGGCCCTTCTGGGTAGCCGCCGCCGGGACCGGGCCAGCGGGCCATCGGGAGCTCTGGCAGTGCGGTGACGTCGGCCATCCGGACCTGGGAGCGGCCGGCGAGCGGGTGTGAGGCCGGCAGGACCGCGACCTGTCCCTCGGTGTACAGGGTTTCGGTGTCGAGCCCGGCTGCCGAGTCGAAGGGCAGGTGGAGCAGAGCCACGTCGGCTTGCCCGTCCTGCAGCAGCTGCTGGTGCCGGTGTGCCTCGCAGAGCAGCAGCTCGACGGTGGCTGCGCCGGGGTCCGCGGCGTAGGCGTCGAGCAGTTTCGTCAGCAGCTCGCCGGCGGTGCCGGATTTGACGGCGAGGACGAGGCTGGGGTGTGCTGCCGCGGCCCGTTGGGTACGCCGCTCGGCTGCGGTCACTGCGCTGAGGATCGCGCGTCCTTCGGCCAGCAGCACGCCTCCGGCCTCGGTGAGCGTGACCTTGCGGCTGTTGCGTTCCAGCAGGGCGATTCCGAGCCGCCGTTCGAGCTGGATGATCGTGCGGGACAGGGGCGGCTGGGCTATCCCGAGGCGCTGGGCAGCCTTGCCGAAGTGCAGCTCCTCGGCGACGGCGACGAAATAGCGCAGCTCGCGTATTTCCATGAGCCCAGGCTAATGACGGCAGACGCCAGATCGATATCGCTCGGGTATTGCTGCACTGCCGAGATGGTGTTGGTGTCCGGATGCGGCGCGGGCATGCTCGCTGTCATGAGCGAGAACATGAGCGAGAAGACGATCGCGCTGGTCACTGGCGCGAACAAGGGAATCGGGTATGAGATCGCAGCCGGGCTGGGTGCGCGGGGCTGGAGTGTCGGTGTCGGCGCCCGGGACGAGCAGCGCCGGGAGGACGCCGTGGCCACGTTGCGCGCGGCTGGTACCGACGCATTCGGCGTGCCCCTGGACGTGACCGACGACGGGAGCGTGACCGCCGCGGTCCGACTGATCGAGGAGCGGGCAGGACGGCTCGACGTACTGGTCAACAACGCCGGCGTCGCCGGCGGCCGGCCGGAGGAACCCACGACCATCGACCTCGAGACCGTGCGGCGACTGGTGGAGACCAACGTCATCGGCGTCATCAGGGTCACCAACGCCATGCTGCCGTTGCTGCGCCGCTCGAAGCACCCGCGGATCGTCAACCAGTCCAGCCACGTCGGCTCCCTGACACTGCAGACCGCGCCCGGCGTCGACCTCGGGGGGATCAGCGGGGCCTACGCGCCGACGAAAACCTACCTCAACGCCGTCACCATCCAGTACGCCAAGGAGCTGAGCGGCACCAACATCCTGATCAACAACGCCTGCCCCGGTTACGTGGCCACCGACCTCAACGGATTCAGCGGGACCCAGACCCCCGAGCAGGGTGCGGCGATCGCCATCCGGCTGGCGACCCTGCCGGACGACGGCCCGACCGGCCAGCTGTTCGACGACAACGGGGTCGTACCCTGGTGAGGTACCCCATGACTTCTGGACACGAACCCTCACGGGATCGCGGTGGAGAACACGAACGGGATGCCGCACAGGGCCTTGCGGTCATCCAGCCGCTTGAGACCGGGATGGCGCTGCCGTCGCTCCGTCTTCGGCAGCAGCGGCTCGATCCGCTCCCACAAGCCATCCGACACAGTCCACGGAGGCCGCTCCCCTTTCCAGACGCGCAGATCAACGATCATCCGGGCGGACGGATACGGCAAAGGTCATTTTGTTAGGAGTTGTGAGAACGGCCGGGGAACGGGGGCCGGTCCGCGTCGCCCGGAGCCGCACGGCCGTCAGGCGACCGCCGGGTCGAGGACGACGCCGAGCAGGGCGTGCAGCGCCCGGTCGCCGGACTCGGTGACGCGCAGCGCCCGTCCCGATCCGATCCGGACTACCCAGCCGCGTTCCAGGAAGACCGCGCACAGCACCGCCCCGGCGGTGCCGCCCAGGTGGTGGCGGCGCTCGGTCCAGTCCAGGCACGGCCGTACCAGGGGGCGTCGGCCGCGGGCCGCCGGCCGTACCCCCAGATCGGTCTCGAACCACGCCAGCCCCGCACCGCTGAGCGCGAACCCCGCGTCGCGCAGCAGAAGCCCTCGGGCGGCCAGCGCGTCGGCGACGGCCACCCCGAGACGGCCGGCCAGGTGGTCGTAGCAGGTGCGGGCCGCGGCCATGGCCCGGGCGGCACCGTGGGCACGCAGCGTCGCCGGCCGTGCCGCCGTGTCACCCGCGGCGGCGTGGCCGGCCAGATCCTCGATCAACTCGGCCACCTCCGGCCCGGCCAGGCGCACGTAGCGGTGCCGTCCCTGCCGCTCCTCGGCGAGGATCCCGCCCTCGACCAGGCGGGACAGATGCTCACTGGCGGTGGAGGCCGTCACCCCGGCGTGGGCGGCCAGTTCCGCGGCGGTCCAGGCCCGCCCGTCCAGCAGCGCCAGGCAGAACCGGGCGCGGGTGCCGTCGGCGAGCAGGGCGGCGGTCGCGGCCAGCGACGTGTGCGGCGCGGTTGTCATCCCTCCATCATGGGGCCGGGACGCTTCGGCGGGCGCCGAAGCGTCCGTCACCTAGCGTCGGCGACATGACATCCCTGCCCCTCTCGGACCCCGGCGGACCGGGCTCGGTGGTCCTGGGCCGCCACGCCCAGGTGCGGGCGGTCCTGACCGACCCCCGTTTCACCGTCGCGCCCGTGCCCCGCCCGCCGTTCGCGCCGACCGTCGCCTGGCTGCGCGGCGCGGTCGGCCGTTTCGCGGAGGGTGCCCTGCACGCCGAACGGCGGGCCGCGGTCGAGCGGGTGCTGGCGGGCCTGGACACGGCGGCGTTGCGGGCCGAGGCGTCCCGGCTCGCCTCGGCGTCCGATGCGGACGCCGGACCGGTCCTGGTGCGGGTGCTGGCCGTCGCGCTGGGGGTGCGGGCCGGGGACGGGCCGGAGGCGGCGCGGGCGGTCGCGGCGGTCGCCCCGGCCTACCTGCCCGGCCCCGGTTCCGTCCGGACCGGGCAGGCCGACGAGGCGGTGGCCCGGCTACGGCGCCTGCTGGGCGACCCCGATCCGCAGCGGTTCGCCGTGCTGGCCGGGTTGCTCGCCCAGGCGTGCCAGCCGACCGCCGCCCTGGTCCGCTCCGCCTTGGCCGTCCGGACGGGGGCCTGCCCGGTGGAGGACCTGCTGGCCGAGACGTCGCGCCACGATCCGCCGGTACGGGTGCTGCGCCGGGTGGCACGCGCGCTCGACGTGGAACGCCACGCGGGACGGGCGACGGTGCCGGATGCGGCGTCGCATATGCGGATGGGCGTCGGGGTGGACATCGGGGTGGACACAGTGACGGACATCAGGGCGGACATCGTGACGGGCATCGGGGTGGACACGGTGATGGGCGTCGGGGGGGACACCGGGACGGACGCGGCGGTGGACGCCATGGTGAACGTGGTGCTGGACGTGGCGGCGGCCAACCGGGATCCGCGGGTGTTCCGGGACCCGGACGCCTTCGTACCGGGCCGGGCGGGGGAGCACCTCACGTTCGGGGCCGGGCCACGCGCCTGCCCGGGACGCCGGATCGCGCTGGCGTTGGCGGCCGGGGCGGTCGAGGGGGCCGGAGAACGGTGAGCGTCCCGACGACGGCCGAGCGGTTCGCCGCGCTGCACCGCCCCGGGCGGCCGCTGCTGCTGCCCAACGCCTGGGACCACGCCTCGGCGGTGGCGCTGGCCCGGGCCGGGTTCGCCGCGGTCGGGACGACGAGCCTGGGAGTGGCGGCGGCGGCCGGCCTGCCGGACGCCGCCTGCGCGACCCGGGAGCAGACGCTGGCGCTGGCCAGGTCGCTCACCGGCCTGGACGTGCCGGTGACGGTGGACATCGAGGGTGGCTTCGGCGGTACACCCGCGCAGGTGACCGAGCTGGTGGCGGAACTGGCCGGGGCGGGCGTGGCCGGGGTCAACCTGGAGGACGGGCGGGGGACCGGCCTGGCCGCCGTCGCGGCGCAGGCGGAACTGATCGGCGAGATCAAGACCCGGGTGCCGGGGGTGTTCCTCAACGCGCGGACCGACGCGTTCTGGCTGGGCGTGCCCGAAGCCCGTGCCGAGGCGCTGGCGCGGGTGCGCGCCTACGCCGGGGCGGGAGCCGACGGGGTGTTCGTGCCGGGTGCGGCCGACGGCGGTGACGTCGAGCCGTTGGTGTGCGCGGCCGGAGTACCGCTGAACGTCCTGGTCCAGCCGGGAGTGCCGGTGGAGCGGCTGGCCGCGATGGGGGTGGCCCGGATCAGTTTCGGATCGCTGCTGTTCCGGGCGGCGCTGCACGCGGCCGTCACCACGGCGCTGGAGGTGTCCCGGGGGTTGCCGCCCGCCTGTGGCATCCCCTCCTACGAGGCGGTGCAGGCGCTGCACCGCCATGGCTGAACCGGCCCGTCGGCCGCCGCTCACACCGGTCGCTGGTCCTTGAGCTCGGGGAACTGGTCGTCGCGCCACTCGGCGCTGTTGCCCTCCGCGGCCAGTTCGTTCTCCCGGGCACGCAGCTCAACGCGGCGGATCTTCCCCGAGACGGTCTTCGGCAACTTGTAGAACTCCAGCCGCCGGATCCGCTGGTAGGGGGCGAGGTGCTCGCGGGCGTAACGCAGGATGGACAGCGCCGTCTCCTCACCGGGCCGGTATCCCGGGGTCAGGCTGACGTACGCCTTGGGCACGGCCAGTCGTATCGGGTCGGGGGCGGGGACCACGGCCGCCTCGGCCACCGCCGGATGCTCGATGAGCACCGACTCCAGCTCGAACGGGCTGATCTTGTAGTCGCTGGCCTTGAAGACGTCGTCGGTGCGTCCGATGTAGGTGATGTACCCGTCGGCGTCGACGACGGCCACGTCACCGGTGTGGTAGTAGCCGCCGGCCATCGCCCCGGCGTTGCGCTCGTCGTCACCCCGGTACCCGGTCATCAACGGCAGCGGCTCACGCGAGAGGTCCAGGCAGATCTCCCCCTCTCCCACCCCGGTGACCGGCCGGCCGGTCACCGGATCGACCAGTACGACGGGGACACCCGGAAGAGGACGTCCCATCGACCCCGCCCGCACCTCCGAACCGGGGGTGTTGCCCACCTGCGCGGTGGTCTCGGTCTGCCCGAAGCCGTCCCGGATCGTCAGTCCCCACGCCCGGCGGACCTGCTCGATCACCTCGGGGTTGAGCGGTTCGCCGGCGGCCACGACTTCGCGGAGGGCGCCGGGGCGTTCACCGAGGTCGGTGTTGATCAGCATCCGCCACACCGTCGGCGGCGCGCAGAACGAGGTGACCTCCCGTTCGCGGAGCCGCGTCAGCAGCGCGGCGGCGTCGAAACGGCGGTAGTCGTACACGAAGACCGTGGCCTCGGCGATCCACGGCGCGAAGAAGCAGGACCAGGCGTGCTTGGCCCACCCCGGCGAGGAGATGTTCAGGTGCACGTCACCGGGCCGCAGGCCCAGGAAGTACATGGTGGTCAGGTGACCCACCGGATAGGAGATCTGGGTGTGCTCGACCAGCTTGGGACGTGAGGTGGTCCCGGAGGTGAAGTACAGCAGCAGCGGATCATCCGGCGCGGTGCCCGGGTGGTCCGTCGGCACGTGCTCCAGTTCGGCGGCACCTCGCAGGTCGGCCCACCCCTCGGCCTCACCCACACTGATCCGCGTGTAGTCGCCGGGAACGCCGTCGAACCTGCCCGCGTCCGCGGCGTTGCAGATCACATGACGGGCTCCGCCGCGGCCGATCCGGTCGGCCAGGTCCGCCGAGCCGGCCGCCGTCGTGGTGGGCATGATCACTGCCCCCAGCTTCATCACCGCGAGCATGCACTCCCACAACTCGACCTGGTTGCCGAGCATGAGGATCACCGGGTCGCCCTTCCGGACGCCGCGAGCGGTCAGCCAGGCCGCCAGCCGATCCGAGGCCCGCGACATCTGCGCGAAGCTGCGCCGCGTCGCGGACCCGTCCTCCTCCACCAGCACCAGTGCCGGACGGTCGTTGTCCCGCGCGATCACGTCGAACCAGTCCACCGCCCAGTTGAACCGCTCCGTCAGCTCCGGCCAGCGGAACTCGGCCACCGCCCGGGTGTGCTCGCCGCGCAACGACAGCAGCTGATCCCGGCTCGCACGGTAGGCGTCGGTCACGTTCACCACGCGTCTCCTCTCGTCGACAGGCTGGGGACGACCCCGGGAACGCGTGACCGCGCCACTGTGCGGACGGTGAGACGAACGCCGGCCACCCACCGTGTGGCGGGACCGACGGACAGCGTGACGCCGCTTCACCGGGCTTCGGGCACCGTCATCGGCGGATCTCGATGAGCGTCCGGCATTCCGTGGCCGCACGATACCCCCGTGGAGGGGGGATAACCGGTCGCTCTCACCGGTGGTCCGCGCGGGGACGCGCCGCCGGTCGGTCCCGCCGGGCTGCCACGCCGATCGGAGGGCGGGATCCCCCCTCGGCCGGACGCGCCGGCCGGCCACCTGGAGATCGCGAAAGACTGCGATTAAAGGTATGGGTCACGGAAAAGTCACGGGCTCCTGATTTATGGGATAAGTCGGAGGAAAGCTGGCTTCGTTGGCGGTCGCAGCCGTTAGAGGGAATTAAGGAAGTCCTTTTAACCGCCCCGCGACGGGGTGCGTTTCTCCAGGGCCGCGCCGGCGGTTCCTCTCCGGTCGCGCCGCTGAGCCTTTCCGGTCGCGCCGCCGAGTCTTTCCGGCGGCGTCACCGGTCCTTTCCGGACACGCCCCGGCCGGACCCGGTCGCGTCATCCTCCGGGCCGGACCCGGTCGCGGCGCCATCCGGGCCGGGCTCAGGTGCGGGCGCGTGCCCGCGACAGCCGCTCCCGGGCCGCCTCGCGTCGCGCCGCCGGCTCCTCCCGGAGCAGGCGCTCGCGCGCGTACAGGCGCAGCCAGTCGGCGATCAGGTAGACCGGCGCGGGCCGGAAATCCACGGTGACCGCGTGGGCCTCGACGAGCCGGTCGGCGACGCCGCCCGCGAGCCGCGTGTCGGAGCCGAGCAGCGCCGCGAGGTCGTCCACGGTGAACTCGCAGGCCGGCAGCGTGCCCAGGAGCCGCAGCGAGGGCCACAGGTCCGGTCCGAGGTCCCGTTCGTAGGTGGCCGCGCACGCGCGTAACGACAGATCGCCCACGGACAGCTGGTCCAGCAGCGACTGCTCGTCGGCGAGGGCGTCGGCGAACAGGGGGAGCGGGACGCGCTGCGAAGCGGCCAGCCTCGCTCCGGCGATCCGGACGGCCAGCGGCAGGTTCCCGCACGTCCCGGCCACCCGCCGGGCCGCCCGGGGCTCGGCGTCGATACGGCCGGCACCGGCCGTCCGCCGCAGCAGTTCGACGCTCTCGTCGAGGGTGAAGCCCGCGAGCTCCACATGGTGCGCCGACTCCAGGGCACTCAGCCGCTTCCTGCTGGTGATCAGGACGCCGTTGTCCCCGGCGCCGGGCAGCAGCGGCCGTATCTGCGCCTCGCTGGACGCCTCGTCGAAGATCAGCAGGATGTGCCGCTCGGCCAGCCACGCCCGGTACAGGGCCACCCGCTCACCGGCCCGGCGTGGCGGGTCGCCGTCGAAGCCGCAGGTGCGGAGGACCTCGGCCAGCACGTCCGGGACCGAACGCTCCCGGCCGCCGGGGGTGCGCAGCCGCATGAACAACTGCCCGTCGTGGAAGCGCTCACGGAGCAGGTGGGCGGCGTGCACGGCGAACGCCGTCTTGCCCGCTCCCGGGGGACCGGAGATCACCACCGGAGGGCTGTGCCTGCGGGCCCGGAAGACGTCCAGGACGTCGCGGACGGCCCCCTGCCGGCCGGTGAAGTCGGCCAGGTCGCGGGGGAGCCGGCTGAGGTGGGCGACCACCTCCGGGCCGGCGCCGCCCGCCCCGTTCGGCCTGGTCAGGGTCGTGCCGCCGGAAAGCGTGCCGCCGGGGAGTGTGCCGCCGTGGGGCGGGCCGTCCAGGGCCGGATCGCCCGCGAGGATCGCCCGGTAGAGCCGTTCCAGCACCGGGCTGGGCCGCAGGCCGAGCTCCCGCGCCAGGGTCTGGCGCATGGCCTCGTACTCCGCCAGGGCCTCCGACTGGCGCCCGCAGCGGAACAGCGCGATCATCTGCGTGCTGCGCAGCCGCTCCCTGAGCGGGTGGTGCCGGACGTTCTCCTCCAGTGACCCGATGATGTGGGTGTGGTGTCCCAGGGCGAGTTCGGCCTCGGCCCAGTCCTCGTAGACCGACATGCGCTCGTTGTGCAGCCGGGAGAGCTCGTCGCTGATCAGCGGCACGTGCGCCATGTCGGGCAGGGGGTCGCCCCGCCAGAGTTTCAGCGCCTCGTGGAGCGGTCCGACGGCCTTGGCGATCTCCCGGTCGCGCAGGTGCTGGCGTCCCCTGCGGGCCAG
The DNA here is from genome assembly GCF_014204985.1 of Streptosporangium becharense. Classification (NCBI taxonomy): domain Bacteria; kingdom Bacillati; phylum Actinomycetota; class Actinomycetes; order Streptosporangiales; family Streptosporangiaceae; genus Streptosporangium; species Streptosporangium becharense. Next base: position 7,277,423 of record NZ_JACHMP010000001.1, read on the forward strand.
GGTCTCGTAGGCGAGCATGTCCAGTTGCCGGGGCCCCAGCTGGAGCAGGTAGCCGGGCGGGCGGAAGCTGAGCCGGTGGCGCTGCGCCTGTCCGAGCACGTTCTTACGCAGGGCGGAGACGTAGACCTGGACGTTCTTCAGCGCGGTCCTGGGCGGCTCCTCGGTCCACGCCGCGCTGCTGAGCTGCTCCACCGGGACGATCCGGTTGGCGTGGCAGAGCAGCAGGGACAGGAGCACGCGCTGCTTGAACGGCCCGAGGGGGACCAGATCTCCGTTGCGGCGGGCCTCGAGAGGGCCGAGCACGGCGAAAGAGGTTTCCTCCGCCTCCGCCTCCTCGCGCGTCACGGTTGCACCCACGGGTGATTCTCCATTTGCTGTTCCGGTGGCTGCGGAAATCCGGCGGCGTTATGTCGAAGATCAGTCGCCGAATTATCACGATATATGGGTGCATCTATTAGCAAACTAGTGATTTATGCTGAAGTAGTCATGCCTGATTGTCAATCAGGAGATCGTGGAGCGAGCCGATCAGGCGCAGCCCCGCCTGACGCCGCCCGGCGTCCCCGCCCGCCAGGGCGGAGACGATGGAGATGAGGTCGCCGAACTCGGCGCCGGTCCCGTCGAGGACCCGCCGGGCGTAGCGGTTACGCTGCACGATCCGCAGCGCCACCGCCGCCTGCGACGCGAAGAGCGTCAGCAGGGCCAGCTCGTCGATGCCCGCCCGCGCCTGGGGGTGGGGGTCCAGCACCTCCAGCACCCCCAGCGCCTCGTCGTCGTGGATGAGCGGCACCGCCATGAGCGAACCCGGTACGTACGAGGTCGACTCGGCGATGTCGCGGGCGAACACCGTGCTGGTCGACAGGTCGTCGACGATCAGCGCGTCCCTGGCGTTCAGGGCCCACCCGGCGATCCCGCGGGTGGCGGGGAAGCGCCGCCCGACGAGCACCTTCTCACCCTCGCCGGAGACCGCCTCGAAGACGAGGTCGCCGTGCTCCTCGTTCACCAGGAAGATCGAGCTGGCCTTGGCCCCGAAGATCACACGTGCGGTGTCGACGATCGACTGGAGCAGGACACGATGCTCCCGCTCGGATCCGGAGACCGCCACCGAGATGGCCGCGATCATCTCACTGTTGTCGTTCAACGGGTCTCCTTTCCGGCTGACCGGGACGGCGGGACGCCGCCGACGGTGTCCCGGCGTCCGGAGGAGAGGACCTCAGCCGGCCTCTCTCACGTTCCGTGCGGTCAGGTACAGGACGGTCTTCACCTGGAAGGGCGTCAGCCCGGGGTGCTTGCTCAGGATCAGCGCGCAGCGGGCCGCGACGTGCGGGGTCGCGAAGCTGTTGCCGGTGCACCGGGTGCTCCCGCCGCCGGGCCAGGCCACCTCCACGTCGGACCCGCGGGCGAAGAACTCCACCGGCGGACGCGGGTTGTACAGCACCAAGTGCGGGTCGCTCTCGGCGTGGCTGCCCACGGAGACCACCGACGAGAACCGCCAGGGGAAGCTCTCGACCGGCAGGTTGTGCGCGGACGCCACGAGCACCGTCCGGCGGAAGTAGGCGAGGTCGCCGAGCTCGCGCAGCGGCTCGGCCAGGTGCCTCCTGTTGGTGGACAGGCTCAGGTTCACCACGTCGAAACCCTGCTCGACGGCCCAGCGCAGGCCCGCGAGGAAGGCGTCGCCGGTCCCGGAGAAACCCGCCCCCAGCACCTGCACGCTGTACAGCTCGCACTCGGGGGCGATCGAGCGGATGATCCCCGCGCACGCCGTCCCGTGCCCGCACGTGTCGGCCATGTCGCTCTCCTGGACGACGGCCTTGCCGTCGGGGCCCGCCACCACCGCGTACGCCCCCTGCACCGGGGCCACCAGGGGGTGGTCGCGGTCGACCCCGCTGTCCACCACGCAGACCCGCACACCACGCCCGGTGGCGCCATGCCACGCCCACTCCGGGGTGACGACGGAGTTGCCCGCGGGGGAGACGGCGAGATCGTCCTCGTGGCCGAGCCGCCAGGTGAGCTCCGGATGGACGGTCATCGGCGGCCCGCCAGCCGCAGGGCCCACCCGTGGCCGACGAGATGCCCCTTGGCCGCGAACTCGGCCGCCGCGTCGCGCGCGACGGCCGCGCTCTCCCCGTGCGCACCCAGAGCGGCGAGGCTGTGGGCGTTGCCGAGCAGCACCGTGGCGCGGCAGACCGGGGAGTCGGTCTCACCGGCCTCGCGCAGTGCCCGCTCCATGAGGTCCCCGGCGTCCTCCCGGGATCCCCGGGCGGCGAGCACCCGGGCCAGGATCGCGTGCAACTCGGCCGTGTTCATGGGGGTGCCAACCGGGGCGGCCCCCGGCGGGCCCTCCAGCGCCGCCCGTGCCCACTGCTCGGCTCCGGCGAGATCCCCCCGGTGCGCCAGCGTCCGGGCCAGGTCACGCGAGGCGGTCGCCAGCAACTGGCCGTCGCCCAGGTCGAGCGCTCGGGCACACGCCCCGCGGAGCAGGTCCTCGGCCACGTCCCAGCGTCCCGCGAGGGACTCCACCGCCGCGGAGAAGATCGGTATGAACGCCTCGGCGTAGGCGTGCCGCAGGCCGGTCAGCACGCGTCCGGCCTCCACGAGCGCGTCCCTGGCCTCGCCGAAGCTGCCGCGCATGGCCAGCAGGACCGCCAGCGGGCAGCCGACGACGGCACGCACGATCCCGCGGTCCCTGCCGTACGCGGACAGCAGGGCCCGGCACTCCGCGACGGCCACCGGGGCCGGTTCCGGACCCAGCCAGAGGGTGGCGGCCAGGTTGCCCAGGATGGTCGCGCGCTCCAGCTCGGCGTCGGAACGCACGGCGTAGTCCAGGGCACGCCGCAGCATGTCCCTGGTCTCGGCGAACCTGCCCCGCCCCTGCGCCTCCTGGGCGACCATCGTCCAGGCTCTGGCCAGTCCGAGGTCGTCCCCGGCGGCCTCGAAGACGGGGATGGCCCGCCGCGCGACCTCGCGGGACCGGGAGGGCTCGAAGTGGGTGAGGAAGAGCGAGGCGTGCGCCGCGACCAGCGGGTCGGCGCCGTCCGCGGTCCTGCGCAGCACCTCGGTCAGCAGCCGCCGCCCCCCGGCCACCTCGCCCAGGGTGATCCTCGCCTCGGCGACACGCCCGCTGACCCGGGGCCAGTCGGCATGGTCGGGCCCGAGCAGGTCGGCGCCCCTGCTGAGCAGGTTCTCGGCCCTGGACAGGTCGCTTCTGCGCAGCGCGACGGCACCGGCCCCGGACAGGCGCGCCGCGGCCCCGCCCCGCAGCCGCGCGGTGTGCTCGTCGTGGGGGCCGAGGTCGGCGCGGAGCCGGTAGGCCTGTTCCAGGTGCGTCCCGACGACCTCATCCCCGCCGCCGGCGGCGGCCAGCCGGCCGGCGAACCGCTCGTGGAGCTCGGCCCGGCGCCGTTTGGCCATGCCGCCGTACACCACCTCCCGGATGAGCTCGCTCGCGAACCGGAACGTCGCCTCGGTCCGGTGCTCGACGAAGCACTTGTGCCCGAGTTCCTCCAACGGCCCCTCCAGCGGACCCTCCGGCCCGCCGGCCCCCCGGACGGCCTGCAGCTCCTCGACGGTGAACTCCCTACCGACCACTGCGGCGCACTCCAGGGTGGCCCTGGCGTCCGGCCCGAGCCGGTCGACGCGGGCCGCGATGAGCGCGTGCACGGTCAGCGGCAGGCCGTGCGGTTCCTCACCGTCGCCGAGCATGGCCACCAGTTGCTCCAGGTAGAGGGGGTTGCCCTCGGCGCGCTCGGCGATCCGCTCCAGGAGCGTGCCGTCGTGCGGCATCACCTCCACCAGCTGGGAGACCAGCAGCCGGGAGTCGGCCGGTCCGAGCGGACGCAGGGACAGGCGGGAGGCGGGCTGCCAGCCGGGCGTCCGGTCGAAGAGGTCGGGGCGGGCCACGCACAGCACCATCACCGGCACGTCCCGCAGCTCCTCGGCGAGATGGCCGAGCAGGTCGAGGACCGGCCCGCCCGCCCACTGCACGTCGTCCAGCACGATCAGCACGTACGTGGAGCGGCCCAGGTCCCGCAGCAGGGTGCGCACCGCCCAGGAGGTCTCCTGGTACGAGGGGTTCGGCGTGCCGTCCTTGAGCAGACCGGCGCGCAGCACGGCCAGGGCCTCCGGATCGGGCGTGCCCACGGTCACCAGCTCGCGCATCGCGTCGGCCACGCCCAGCAGCGTGCCGCCGGCGCCGTACGGGCGGCAGCGGCCGGACCCGACGAGCACGCCCCGCCGGCTCGCCCGTTCCGCCCACAGCCGGGCCAGCCGGGTCTTGCCCACCCCGGCCTCACCGTGCAGGGTGACGATGCGGCAGCGGCGTCCCCGGATGACCCGGTCCAGGGTCCGGTCGAGCTCGCGCAGCGGTTCCTCCCGGTCGACGAAGGGGACGTCGAACCGGCGGAGCACCGCGGGGTCGTCGGATCGCATCGCGTCCAGCCGCCAGGCGGTGACCGGGTCGCGTTTGCCGCGCAGCACCAGCGGCCCGGCCGCGCGGCCGACGGCGGACGGGCCGACCAGGCGCCAGGTCTCGGGCCCGAGCAGGATCTCCCCTGGCCCGGCGAGCTGCTGGAGCCGGGCGGCGGCGTTCACCGCATCCCCCGCGACGAGTGCCTGCTCGCCGTGGGCGTGGCCCGAGGCGACGACCTCGCCGGTGTTGACCCCGATGCGAACCCCGAGCCGGATCCCCAGGTCACGGTCGAGCTCGTCGTTGAGGCGTTCGAGCGCCGACCGCATGTCCACCGCCGCGCGGGCGGCGCGCAGCGCGTCGTCCTCGTGCAGCCGGGGCACGCCGAAGACCGCCATGACGGCGTCGCCGATGAACTTCTCCACGGTGCCGCCGTGCCAGGCCAGCTGGTCGCGCATGAGCGCGAAGTAGCGGATCAGGACCGCGCGGAGGGACTCCGGGTCCAGCCGCTCGCTCAGCGCGGTGGACTCGGCCAGGTCGCAGAAGACCACCGTGACGATCCTGCGCGTCTCCGCCGGCGCCGACGTGGCCAGCCGCGTGCCGCACGAAGGGCAGAACCGGGGCCGCCCCGGCGTCTCGGCCAGACAGGAAGGGCATCGCATGATCGTCCCCGATTCAGAAGAGCAGTCCGCCGACGATGTGCGCCTCGACCTCCGGGGCGTTCTCCCGCAGCTGCTCGTGGATGGAGACCAGGAGCGCGACCTCGGCCTCGCTCAGCGAGCCGACGACCTCGCGCTGCTCGGCGCCGACGATCGAGAGGTCGATCCCCGCCCGGGCCAGTTCGTGAAGGGGGTCAAAGGTCATCTTTCCTCCCGGGGTGGCCGAGTGATACCAGGTCGCCGTAGGGCGGGCAGCCGTATCTGCCGGCGAACCCCGTCCCCCCGCCGGCCAGCTGCATGTCGCGGACCTGCCGCTCCATCAGGAGGGCGACGGGCGTCGGCGGGGGAGGGGCGACGTCCAGCTCCCGGCAGGTCTCGCAGTACCCGCTCCCCGGCGGGGCGCCGGCCAGCCGCAGCGGTCCGTACGTCCGCAGGGCACGCAGCACACCGGAGTCCAGGCAGCGTTCCCGGACCGTGCCCCAGTCGTCGCGGCCCGCGTGTCCCAGCAGCAGGTGGCCGGGGACGGGGCGGTGGTCGACGACGTCCTGGTTGCAGCACGCGGTGATCGTCCCGTCGAATCCGACGGTGGGCCAGGCGGCCATCGCGCACGGCAGGGCGGACGCGAGGGCGGCCGTCCCCGAGTGCGTGGCCCCGGTGGACGCGGCCCCGGTGGACGCGGCTCCGGCGGAGCCGGACGGCCGGGCGGGCGAGGCGCCTCCGGTGGGCTCCGCGGCCCCGGTGGGTGCGGTCCGGGCGGCCGGTGCAGCGGAGGCGGCCGGTGCGGCGGAGGTGGCCGGTGCGGCGGAGGCGACGGCGGCGGGTACGGCGAGTGTGCGGCCCCGGCCGACGGGCTGCACCCGGCTCACCAGCATCGGCACCCGGTCGTCGAACTCCCGCCGGACCGCCGCGGTGACCTCGCGCAGGTAGGGGTCGTCCGGCCCGGTCCCGGTGATGTGGAAGCTCAGGTCCTTGCCCCGCGCCAGCAGCGTCCGCATGACGGCGAAGACGCTCCGCCGGGGCACCTCCTCCTCGTGGAAGGCGTCCAGGCTCGCGGAGAAGTGGTCGGCCGCCTCGATCGCCGCGGCGATCGCGGGCGGGATCCGGGGGGCGAAGAACATGCCCGACAGGATCATCGTCCGGCTGCCGGCCCGGGCCGCGGTCTCGGCCAGGGAACGGGCCAGCGCGGGCCGGAGCAACGGTTCGCCACCGGTGAGCATGACCAGCTCGGGCCGGTCCCGCCGAGTGAAGGTCGCGGTGAAACGCCGGAAGACCTCCCCCGGGTGCTCCTCGGCCGACAGGAGCGAGCCGGTCGAGCAGTGCCGGCAGCGCAGCGGGCAGCGCCGGGTGATCGCCATGAGCACCGCGGCGGCGGGGACCGGACGTAGGGCCAGGATGTCCGTCAGGTGCACGGCGACACCTCCGGGGGTGCCGCGGCGAGCTCGCGCAGGAGCACGGCCGCCGCGTGCACGGTGTGCAGGGCACTGGTCCCGACGGCGGCCTGCCGCTCCGGCGCCGGGGCCAGGTCGTCGAGCATCCGGTCCAGGTCGTCGCGGTGCCCCGGGTCCAGCGCGGCGTGCCGCCACAGCGTGCCGAACGCCGCCCGGGGGTATCCGGTGCGCCGCTCGACGTGCTCCAGAAGTGCCCGCGAGGGCGCCTCACCCTCCAGCACCGCGATGTATCCCAGCAGGGCCACGGGGTGGTGGTGCAGGACCCAGTAGTACTGGGCCCCGACGAGCCCGGCCACCGACGGCGGCGGCGTGCGGCGCAGCAGTTCCTCGGCGGCGGGTTCGACCAGCGCGAGATCCCCGCGCAGCCAGTCGTCGTGCTCCGCCTCCTCGGCGGCGTGCCGGTCGAGGTAGCCGGCCAGCCGCGTCTCGCCCAGCTCGGCGCACCTGGCCGAGGCCGCCCGCAGCAGCGGCACGGAGGCCCTGATGACCATGTGCATCGCGCACAGGTAGTCGCGGTAGCGCCGCCGCGGGTCGGGGGCGTGCCACAGCGCGCTTCCGGCGTTCCGCAGCGCGTGGCCGGTCAGGCCGATCTTCGCCCGCAGGACGGTGCTGGGGGGTGTCATCGGGCTCCCGTCGTCTGGACGAAGTGTGACCTCGGCCGGTTCGATAACGGTTGGGAGCCGGTATGGAAGCGCTTGGCGTCGCCGCGGACGCGCTGCTCAGCGCCCGTAGCGGTGGCGGGCCGGTCGACTCTTCAGGGAAGCTCCCACAGATCATGTCAACGATCTCCGGCGCTTGTATGACAAGCCAGATCCTGCTCGCTCCTGTGCTAGCGGCTTACTTGGGCCGCCGTCGCCAGGCGATGGACAAGCGATGTCGGCAACTACGCTCTTGTTCTCATGTCCCCGGCCGAGGCCAAGAGCGCCAACTCCCGAGTCTTCCCCTCTGTCGGAGACACCGACTTCAACACCCCGCCCAAGCTCACCGCCACTTTCACCCCGGTCAGCGGTCCACCGTCGTCAGCCCGCCGGGCCAGAGGGCGTGGAGGTCTTCACAGCCCCGGCACCAGGGGCATGGATGCGCCGCTGCCCGTCGCCGAAGCGCAGGCACACGCCCTGGGCTTGGCGTACGACCGCTCAGTGGCGGGCCGTTGGTCTCGCCGCGTTATCGTGGGAGACCAGTACTGCGTCGGAGGCGAGTCAACAGGTCAGGCGCGCAGCGGGAACGGCAACGGCGGGCAGGCTACGTCGAGCGAATGTACAGGGTTCTTCACGGATATCCACGATGTCATCAAGGCCTACGGCGGCGACATCATGAAACGTAAATAGAGAAGGAAAACCCCGTGCCCGTTTCCGTCCTGAGGCGAATCTGCTGCACACTCCTCTTGGCGTCATCGACGATGGTGTTGACGGCATGCGGCAGCCAGACCAGTTGGTGGCGAATCAACATCGCGACACTGTCGCTCGACGGTCTGACCTTGACCGCGGAACTGGCCTTCGGAGAGCCTAAGGCTGATGGCACCCACTGCGAGAAGGTGACGGACACGGAAGTGGTCGAGTCCCCCTCTCAAGTGATTCTTGGAGTTCGGGTACTCAACTCCTGTGCCCCCAGCTTTCCATGGGATCAGAGAAACATCGCGGGGATGGAATACTCATTCCCCGTGAAACTCAAGCTGAAAGAGCCGCTTGCGGGACGTGTCGTCCTCGATAGGGAGAGCGGCCTGCCCGTCAAAGTCGAAAAATCGAACAACGAGCCATGACTTAATCCCTCCCCTGGTCTGTAGGCGTCGGTGACGCCTTAATAGCGATCCACCATACTTATGGAGCCGTCCCTTGGCGGGGTCCCATCCGATCACCTCGATCGGATGGAACCCCGTCGTCTTTCAGGTTGGCATGGTCGTCAGCAGACTCATCCACGTATGCGGGGCGGGTGTGGAGAGAAGTGCCGGAGCTGAGGCCACTGGAACGGCCGCAAGCGCCATCTGCTCGTCGACACGCTCGGGATCGTCCGCAAGGTCTATGCGAGCGCGGCGAATCCCGGGAATCGGGAGGGGGGCCACGATGCTGCCGGCCGGTCTCAGGGCCTACCCGCACCTGACCTGTGGCGGGGGGAGCAAGGCTACCGAGACCCGTTCATGCAGTGGGTCAAGTAGGTCACCGGGATCACCTTGCAGGTCGTCGTCCGGCGTGACGGTGGCGTATGACACACCCGGGCACCGATGGAAGCGCTTGGCGTCGCCGCGGACGCGCTGCTCAGCGCCGTCTCAAACCGGATTCCAACCGCCGTCGAAGCGCCGCTTAACCGGGCGCTCCCACAATGAGCGCCACGCGCCGAAGAGGGAGCCGGATATGGCGGATGTCGCCGTCGAGACCAGCGGACTGCGAAAAACCTACGTGAGCTCGTCCGGGGTGACGGAGGCGGTGGCCGGCCTCACCCTGCAAGTGCCGAAGGGTGAGCTGTTCGGCCTGCTCGGGCCGAACGGCGCGGGCAAGTCGACCACGATCGGCATGCTCACCACCAGGATCGTCCCGACGGACGGCGTGGCCAGGGTGGCGGGGGCGGACGTGGTGCGCGACCCCATCGCGGTCAAACGCCGCATCGGCGTCGTGGCCCAGTACAACAACCTGGACCGCCAGCTCACCGTGCTGGAGAACCTGGAGTTCCGCGGCCGGTACGCGGGGCTGCCGGCGAAGGAGGCCCGGCGGCGGGCCCTCGAACTGCTGGAACGGTTCAGCCTCGGCTCCCGGGCCGGTGCCCGGGTCACCGAGATGTCGGGCGGCCAGGCGCAGCGAGTGATGATCGCCAGGGCGTTGATCCACCGGCCGGACGTCCTCTTCCTCGACGAGCCCACCTCGGGCCTGGACCCGCAGACCCGGGTGAACCTCTGGGACATCCTGGACGGGATCCGCGCCGCCGGGCAGACGGTCGTCCTGTCCACCCACTACATGGAGGAGGCCGAGCGGCTCTGCGACCGGATCGCGATCGTCGACCACGGCGCGGTCCTGGCCTGCGGCCCGTTGCCGGAGCTCAAGGCGTCGGCCGCCCTGGAGACCGTGCTGACCCTCACCTACGACGAGGACCCGGAGAAGATCGTCGAGCAGGCCCGGCGGCTGGGCGGCGTCCGCGGCGCCGAGGTCTCCGACACCCGCCTGCGCGTCCTCACCCAGGCGCCGGAGGGCATCCTCGCCGACCTGGTGCGGCTGAGCCAGGAGGCGGGGCTCACGCTGACCGACGTCCGGGTCGTCCGGCCCAGCCTCGAAACCGTGTTCCTCACGCTGACCGGACGGGAGTACCGAGAATGACGGCGTCGACCATCGCGGCACCGGCCGCGCCGCGCGGCCACGCGCACACCGCGCGCGGGTACGCGCGCACCTTCGGGGCGTTGCTCGCCCGGGATCTGCGGGTGATGCGGCGCGGCCTGCTCTCCTTCGTGGCCCGCACGGTCCTCCAGCCCGTGCTGTTCATCTTCGTGTTCGCGGTGGTGCTGCCCGCCATCGGGTACGGGGCCGGCGGCCCGGCCCCGGGCGGGCAGACGGAGACGTTCGCCACGATCCTGGTGCCCGGCCTGGTCGCCTCGGGCATCGTGCTCCAGGGCATCTTCGCCGTGACGACGCCGCTGGTCATGGAGCTCTCCTACACCAGGGAGATCGACGACAGGGCACTGGCGCCGATCCCCGTCTGGGCCGTCGGCGTCGAGAAGATCGTCGCCGGGGCGGTGCAGGGGGTGGTCGCGGCGGTCGTCGTCTTCCTCGCCGTGCTGTTCGTGCACGGGCCCGGCCAGGCGCCCGACCTCGACTTCGGACGCTGGCCGCTGCTGGTCGCCGTGCTGGTGCTGTCGTCCCTCCTGACGGCCTGCCTCGGGCTGCTCATCGGCACGGTGCTGCCTCCGCAGCAGCTCAGCACCCTGTTCGCGATCTTCATCGTCCCGCTCATGATGCTCGGCTGCGTCTACTACCCGTGGGACGCGCTGGACGCGCTGCCGTGGTTGCAGATCACCGTCCTGGCCAACCCGCTCGTCTACGTGAGCGAGGCGCTGCGCGGCGCGCTGAGCCCCGGCGTCCCCCACATGTCCGAGGTGGTCGCGCTGGCCGTGCTCGTCGTGGGGACGCTCGTCACCGGCGCGCTGTCGCTGTGGTCGTTCACCCGGCGCCTGGTGGCCTAGCGATGGGCGGCGACCTGCCTCCGGAACGGTCCGAAGCCCTTTCTCCCGACCGGTCCGGGGCCCTGCCCACCGACTGGCCCGGGGCTTTTTCTCCCGACCGGTCCGGGGCCCTGCCCGCGGACTTCTCCGGAGCCTTGCCCACGGACTGGTCCGGAGCCCTCATCGGCCGCGACGCCGAACTCGCCGGCCTGCGCGACCTGCTCGGCTCCGCGCGGCTCGTCACGCTGACCGGCCCGCCGGGGGTGGGCAAGACCTGCCTGGCGCACGCGTACGCCCGCGCGGCCGGCTACCCGGGGGGTGTGTGGTTCCACGACCTGGCCGCCGATCCGGGCATCCCGGTGACCGTGCCGGGCGACGGGCCGGGCGGAACGCCGGGCGACGGGCCGGGCGAGGGTCCGGCGCTGCTCGTGCTCGACACCTGCGAGCGCGAGGCCGACCGGTGCGCCGTGACCGTCCCGGCGCTGCTGCGCGCTCGCCCCGGGCTCGTCGTCCTCGCCACCAGCCGGGAACCGCTGGGCGTCCCCGGGGAGGTGACCTGCCGCCTGGCCCCCCTGACCACGGCGCAGGCCGCCCGCCTGTTCGCCGAGCGCGCCGCGGCGCGGGGACGGCCCACCGGCCCGGAGACCGGGGCGGCCGTGGCTGAGGTCTGCCGGCGTCTCGACGGCCTCCCGCTGGCCGTCGAGCTCGCCGCCGCGCGCTCGGTCATGCTGTCGCCGGGGCAGATCGCCGAGCGGCTGGACGACCCGTTCCGGCTGCTGGCCGGTGGGAGCCGCACCGCCCACCCGAGGCACAGGTCGCTGGAGGCGGCGATCGGCTGGAGCCACGCGATGCTCCCCGACGACGAGCGGCTGCTGCTGAGCAGGCTCACCGTGTTCGAGGACGGCTTCGTCATCGACGACGTGGAGGGGGTCTGCGCTGGTGGTGACATCAAGGCCGACGCCGTCGTCGACCTCCTCGCGCGGCTCGTGTCCAGGTCCCTCGTGGAGTGCGACACCGCCGGCGCCGTGACCGGTTACCGGCTGCTGCGGACCGTTCGCGCCTACGCCCGGCGGGAGCCGCACGCCGGCGCTGTCACCGGCGCTGTGACCGGCGCTGTGACCGGCACCGTCCGCGGCGCTGTCACCGGCACCGGCGACGAGGCCGCCGACGAGGCCGGGGCCGTGCGGCTGCGCCACGCCGAGTACTACGCGGCGCTGGCCGAGCGGGCGGCGGAGGCGGTCACCACGGGCGCCGCCGCCCCCCACCTCGACCGCGTCGAGGCCGCCTACGCCAACATGCGGGCGGTGCTGCGCTGGTGCACCTCCGGCGGGCCGCCGATGGTCGGTGCCCGGCTGGCGAGCGCGCTGGAGACCTACTGGATCGTGCGGGGACGCCTGCGCGAGGGACGGGGCTGGCTCGCCTCGCTCGCCGCCGCGGGCGGCATGGTCCGCGGGGAGGTGCTGGCCGGGACGACGCTGAGCGTCGCGGTGCTCTCCTGCGCTCTCGGCGAGTACGCCGACGCGACGGCCGCCTGCCGCCGGGCACTGGAGATGTTCCGGGAACTGGGCGACGAGACCGGCCAGACCAGGGCCCTGGCGGTGCTGGCGGGCCTGCGGACGATGAGCGAGCCCGTCCCGGCCAGCCGCACCCTCACCGAACTGGCCGAGCGCGGCCCGGCCCCGGCGGGTCACGTGTGGAGCGGGGTGCCCCTCCTCCTGCTCGGGCAGGCCCGCCTGGCCGCGGGCGACCTCGCCGGGGCACGGGCGGCCCTGGAACGGTGCGTCGCCGCCGGCCGCAGGCACGGCTCCGAACTGAGCCTGGAGACGGGCCTGCTGGTCATGGCGCGGGTGGCCGTCTACCAGGGTGCGTACGCCGAGGCGGAGAGCGCGTTCCGGCAGGGCCTGGCCGCCTCGTACCGGATGGGCGACGTGTGGGGCAGGGCGGCGGCGCTCAGGGGGCTGGGAGAGGTGGCCGCCTGCCGCGGCCGGTACGGGCCTGCCGCGGAGCGCCTCGCCGAGGCGGTCAAGGCCGCCCGCTCGGCGGGGTCGCCGCCGCTGCTGGGCGACTGCCTCGACACGCTCGGCAGGACACTGCTCGACGTCGGCGAGTACGGGGCGGCCAGGGAGGTCTTCGCCGAGGTCGTGGAGCTGGGTGGGAGCACCGCCGCGCGGCCGGCCGCGATGGGGCTGGCCGGGCTGGGCGGTGCGATCCTCGGATCCGTGGGCGCCTCCGCCGCCCTGACGTTCGCCGAGGAGGCCGTGGCGCGGGCACGCGAGACCGACGACCGGCCCCTCATCCGGTGGTGCCTGTTCGTCCTCGGCCAGGTCACCCGGCGCGACGACCCGGCCCGTGCCGCCTCGGCGCACCACGCGGCGCTCAGGGCCGGCGCCGCGATGGGCCTGCGCGCTCAGACCGCCGACTCGCTGGAGGCCATGGCGGGCCTCGCGGCCGGGCAGCGCCGTCACGAGCACGCCGCCCGGCTCTTCGGCGCTGCCCAGTCGTCACGTGACCGGCTGGGACTTCCACGGCCGCCCGCGGCCGGGCCCCAGTACGGGGCCGACCTCGCGCGGGTGCGCGCCGGGCTGGGCGAGGAGAGGTTCGCCGCCGCCTGGGCCGAGGGCACCGGGCTGGACGTCGGCCAGGCCGTCGGCTACGCGTCCCGGGGCCGGGGCCCGCGCGGGCAGGGGATCGGCTGGGCCTCCCTCACCAGGGCGGAACGCCAGGTGGCGCTGCTGGCGTCCGGCGGGCTGACCAACCGTGAGATCGGCGCGAAGCTCTTCGTCTCGCCGCGCACGGTGCAGGCCCAGCTCTCCAGTGTGTTCGCCAAGCTCGGCCTGTCGTCACGCAGGGACCTGGCCCGGGAGTTCGACTCGCGGTCCAGGTCCCTGCTGGGGCGGGACTCACCCACCGGCCCGGCCGTCCCCGCCCAGCGAGACCACCCCGGTGAGGCAGAGGATCCTCAAGGCGGAGTCGCACACCTCACGGGACAGCTCGGTGGTTGACGTGGCACACGTCTTGTCCCGCCACTCGGCCACCGTGATCCCCGGGGCCGCCGCCTCGAACGCGGCCAGGAGCGGGCCGTCCAGCGGGTAGCCCACCGCGCCGCCCCGCGGGAACAGGTAACCCCGGCGCTCGCGGGCCAGCGCGTCGAACCCCAGCGTGAAGTCGCGCAGCAGCAGGTGCACCGGGTAGTCGGCCCAGTGGACGGCCTCCGGCGCCACCCGGTCGACGAGCGCGTCACCGCTCAGCTTCGGCGGGTCCTGCACGGTCGTCGCCCGCTGGGCCCGCACCGCCTCGTCCCAGGCGATCCCGTCCAGCAGCAGGCGGCTCACCTCGGGCGGGAAGTCCGCCTCGATGCGGGGCACCGGGTCGGCGCCCGAGCCCAGGTCGAGGCGTTCGGCGACGGCCGCCACGTCGCACCCGGGGACGGAGATCAGGCAGCGCAGCAGCGTCGGTGCGCGTTCCTGCAACGCCTCGACCCGCCGGGCGAAGACCATCGCCCGCTGGTAGTCCTCGATGCCGAACCCGCGGGAGCGGACGACGAGCGGCGGCTGGAAGTCGAAGAACTCGATCCCGTACTGCTCGGCGTACTCGAAGAAGTCCGTCCCGGGGAAGGCCATCAGCGGTGCGAAGTGCACCTTCTCCACGCCGCTCGCGTAGGCGAAGCGCACGCTCTCCCGGACCTTGTCGGCGTCGTCCCCCGGCATGCCGATGATGATGTCGGCCGCCAGGGCGTGGTTGTGGTGGCGGCGGATCAGGGAGGCGGCCTGGGCGAACCGCTGCCGGTCGAACCGGCGGGCCGCCAGCTGGAGCGTGTCCGCATCGGACGACTGGATGCCCAGGGTGATCACCCGGCACCCGGCCCGGTTCATCGCCCGCACGTAGTCGAGGTCGACGTGCTTGACGTCGGGGTAGACGTCCACGACCGTCGCCCGGTTGTGCTCGGCGATGATCTCGAAGATCTCCATCGCCCGGTGCCGCGAGATGCCCAGGTGGGCGTCGCACACCCGCAGGTGGGGGATGCGGCCGCGCAGCAGGTAGGCCAGCTCGCGCTCGATCCGCTCCATGGGGAACGCGCGCAGCTTCGGCGCGCTGTACAGGCAGAACCGGCATTTCTGCCGGCAGCCCCGGCCCGTCTCGTAGGCCAGGACCGCGCCGGGCCGCCGCCGCAGGATCGGCTCCAGGGGCAGCCTGTCCTCGGTGAAGACCAGCGGCAGCGCCGACAGGTCGACGTCCGGCGGGTCGTCGTTGTGCACCGGCTCACCGTCCACCCGCCGGGTGAGCCCCGGCACCGCCGCCAGGTCGGCGTCGCGGGCCAGGTGCTCCAGCAGGCAGGAGTAGGCGTCCTCGGCCTCGCCGCGCAGCACCAGGTCCAGCCACGGGTACTCGCGCAGCAGGTGGGCGGCCATCCGCCGGGAGTTGGCCTGGGCGCCGCCCCACACGACGCGGCAGTGCGGCAGGTGCCGCTTGACCATGCGTCCCATCCGCACGAACTCGTCGTGGTTCCACACGAACGCGGAGAAGGAGATCACGTCCGGCCGGTGGTCGAACAGCCGCGCCATGAAGGCGTTGTAGTGGCCGAGGTAGTCCTCGGCCAGGCTGCCCACGTCCTCATGGAACCAGACCTGGTGCTCCACCTCGGCGGGGGAGAGCCGGTCGGCCACGACCGCCCGGATCAGCTCCACGCCCAGCGAGAACCCGTCGTCGTTGGAGTAGACGAGCACGGCCTTCATAAGGATCTCCCCGGTATCGCCCTCGGCCGCGCCGCGCGCAGCCCCTCGGCGAGCCGGTCGAAGGCCGCCGTCGCCCGCACGTGCATGTCCCGGTAGGCCGCGGCCTCGACCGGCTCGTCCGCCAGCGCCCGCTCCACGACCTCCAGGAGGTCCTCGGTGGCCTGCGTGCCGCGGTGGGTCCAGTGGCGGTGCGCCAGGCCCAGCTCGCCGGTGAGCTCGTGCAGCTTGCTCGTGCCGTTGCGGCGGCTCCAGAACGGGTCGACCGCGACGAACGGGACGGCGCCGCGCAGCGCGAGGACCGCGCTGTGGTAGCGGGAGACGAGGACCAGGTCGCAGCGGGCCAGGGCCTCGCGCAGGTCGTCCGCGCCGGTGCAGCGGATCTCCCGCGTGCGGGCACCCGGCACCGCCCGCGCGAGCCGGGCGCCGACCTCCTCGTCCCCGTAGATGTTGGGCACCGTGATGAACTCGATGTCGGCGAAGCCCGCCAGCTCCACCAGCGTCAGGCCCAGCTCCGTCATGAACCCCAGCCCGGCGGCCCGCTCCTGCGGGCCGGACGCCTCGGCGAGCACCTGCTCGGGGGGCACGCACAACGCCGGGTCGACCGTCCCGGGCCGGGTGAGGTTCCGGCCGACGAGGTGGGTGACCAGCTGCGCGTTCGGCCCCGGGGCACCGACGGCCACGCCGATCAGCGGCCGGCGGCGGCGCGGCCGGGACCGCGCCGGCGCCGGCGGCAGCGCGAAGGACGGGTCGGGGACGACGCCGGCGGAGACGCCCGTCGCCTCGGCCATCCTGCGGGCCGCCCCGGCGCTGCGCACGGTCAGGTGGTCGATGCGGGCCCGGACCGCCTCCAGGTAACCGCGCCAGTCGTCGCGGCCCGCCCCGGGCGTGTCGTCCTGCAGGCCCACCCCGTGCCAGGCGACCCACACGCCCGGGTCGAACGCCCGCGGCTCGGGCCCCAGGCAGAACACCTGCATGATCGGATGCCGGAACGGCGGCCCGCTCCACAGGCCGCCCGCCATCACGACCGCGTCGAACGATCCGGCGCCGGGCCAGTTCCCCGCCCCGTCCACCCAGAGCGGCACCGGGTCGGCCGCCGTGCTCCACGGGCAGAAGTGCCGGAAACGCGCGTCCGGCAGGCGGCGGGACAGCTCGGCCTCGGTCACCGCCGCGAGCAGCCGGTCACCGATGTTGGGCAGGCTGCTCCCCGCCCAGATCGCGATCCGCTCGGCCATCCCGCTCACCCGCCGACGGGGGACGCCCGGCGCAGGCCGAACTCGTCCCAGCCGCGGCGCTCGGCGTACTCGTTGTAGACCCCGCCGCACCGCGTCCGCAGCGGGCAGCCGTCGCACGGCGGCCCGTAGGAGCGCATCTCGGAGTCCATGAACGCGTCGTAGTCGTCGAGGACGTTGCCCTGGTACATCATCCGGATCGAGCGCGTCCCGTCCTCGATGGCCAGCTCCTCGTGCGGGGTGACCACGCACAGCGGGAAGCCCTCCAGCGTCAGCCGCGCCGGTGAGGCGAGCATCATCTCGATCACCGGAAGCAGGTGCCTGCGCGTCTCGGCGACGGTGGGCGCCTGCAGGTCGAGGGCGAAGAAGCCGCTGCCCACCGGGTGGAGGTTGGAGATGTTGACGTGGTCGACGCCCAGGTCGACGCAGAGGCGGCAGATGTCCATCAGCCGCTCCATGTTCATGCGGGTGATGACGGTGTTGGTCCGCACGGCGACACCCGAGTGCTTGGCGTTGCGGATGCCCTGGACGGTCTCGTCGAAGCCGCCCGGCGTCTGGGTCAGGCAGTCCTGGACGACCGCGGTGGAGCCGTGCAGCGAGACCACGAACAGCTCCACCCCGTGCTCGGCGAGGCGCCGGGTGAACTCGGCGTCCCTCAGCCGGCGCGCGTTGGTCTGGATCTCCACCCGCGGGTACTCCAGCAGCCGGATCATGCGCAGCAGGTCGAACAGTCGGGGATGGATCGTCGGTTCCCCGCCGTGCAGGTTCACCGACGTGTAGCCCTGCCCGGCGTTCTCGGCGAGGAAGCGGATCAGGTCCTCGTAGACCACGCTGTCGGACTTCGCCAGCGGCGACCCCACGACGCAGAAGCCGCACTTCTCGTTGCACAGGTCGGTCACGTGCATGCTGAGCTGTTTCAAGTGCACCTCACACCAGGCCCAGGCGGCTCGCCGCCGAGGTGAACACCTCGGGGGTGCCGGGATGATCGGTCAGCGTCTCCAGGTACGAGGCCCGGTTGCCCGCCAGCCCCTCCTGGACCCCCCGGTCGTACAGCACCCCGTGCAGCGCCGACAGCACGGCCGGCTCGTCCAGCAGCTCGGCGTGGGCGAACGTCGACAGGTAGGGGTTCCCCGCCGCGACGGGGTCGAGGAAGCTGTGGAACCCCAGCGGCCACATCCGGAACGGATACATGGGCAGGGTCCGCGACAGCCAGGAGCGCACGTCCTCCGACAGGCCGGAGAGCTCCGCCTCGACCCGGTCGATGTCGGGCTTGTCCGGCACGTCGAACCGGTTGGTCAGCACCAGCCCCGGGATGTCGGACAGCACCGCCCTGGCCAGCGTGGTGGCGCCCAGGTTCAGCGTCAGGACCAGGTCCACCGAGCCCAGGAGCACGTTGAACCGGCTCGGCGAGCACGCCGGGATGACGTGGGCACGGTCGGCCAGCCCCGCCAGCACCGGTGGCACGCTGCCCACCAGCACGAACCTGGCGCTGGGCGGCAGCTGCCGCAGGTAGTGCACCAGCAGCTCGGGCACCTGGTCGGCGATCCGGTCGCCGTTCTCGTCGGCGTACCTGCCCTGCTGCCATCCGGCCACCGCGAGCAGCACCATCCGGTCCTCCGGCGCCATGCCGAACGTTTCACGCAGGTGGTGGCGGGTGCGGCGGCTGACGCGCTCGTTGCCCTCCCACAGGCGGAAGGGGTACACCTGCGGCCCGGAGTCCAGGTGGCACACCGGCACCGGACGCAGGTGCGTCGGCATCTCCATGATCCGCCGGTTGACGCTCATCGACTTGCCGTGGAAGACGTCCACCGCGAACTCGGTGTTCGCCCACTCCCAGATGTCGATCGGCATGATCGGCAGGCCGTACCTGTCGATGAACCACGGGTCCAGGCCGTAGCGCTTGGGGAACACGCCGCAGTAAGTGAAGTAGTCCGACAGCACGATCGCGTCGGGGCGGAAGTCGCGGACCGTCTCGTCCACGATCAGCGTGGCGAACCCGCCCATCGAGTTGTCGAGCACCACGTAGGGGAACCCGCTGCCGCGCAGCAGCTTCTCCGACATGGGCTCGATGACGAAGAAGCTCTCGATCCCGGCCGCCTGGAGCTGGCGGGCCAGCGACATGCCGATCAGCGTCTCGCCGTACCCGGCGCTGCTCATGGCGAAGAACAGCAGTCTCACGGGCCCACCGCCAGCAGGGAGGGCCCCTCGACGGACCGGCGGACGCCGAGCGGCGTCCCGACGTCCTGGAAGGAGCCGTCCGGGAACTCGACCGCGTGGACCCGCAGGCCGCGGCGGACCGCCAGGTCGAAGTAGTGGCCGAGCACCGGCTCACCCGCAGTGGTCCCGGCGGTCCCGGCGGTCCCTGTGGTGCCGGCGTCCCCGCTGTCCCCGGTGGTCTCGCGCAGTCCCTCGTGCAGCAGGTCCGCGAAGGCGTCCGTCCAGATCGCCGCCCCCCAGGTGTTCATGACCGGCGGGTCGGCCGGCTTGTCGAACACGCGGCGTACCCGGTCGCCGCGCGTCACCACCGGGCCGAGCCGGTGGGCGTCCCGGGTCGGGAAGACCGCCAGCGCCAGGTCCGCGCCGGTCTCCTCGTAGACGCCGCGCAGCCGGGTGAGCGCGTCGGACGGAGTGAAGATCGTGTCAGGCATGGCGAACACGACGTGGCGTCCCCTGGTCCAGCCGCGGGCCAGATCGAGCGCGCAGGCCAGGCCCCGCGCCTCCTCCTGGAAGAGATAGGCGACGTCGACGCCGAGGTGGCGGCCGTCCCCCAGGTAGCCGATCACCTCCAGCTTCCACGGGGCGACCACCAGGATCGCGCTGCCGACGCCCGCCCGCGCCAGCGACTCCAGGGCGTACTCGGCCACCGGACGCAGCCGGGCGCCGCCCTCGGCGGGCTCGTAGACGATGGGAAGAAGCTCCTTGGGGTAGCGCAGCGGGGACAGCCGGGTGCCGCGTCCCGCGGCGGGTACGAGTCCGACGAAGTCCGTGCTCGTCACATGCCGCTCCTTACTGGGTGGAGAGCGCCGGCCGGCGCCGGCGGGGGAGTGGCGGCCTGCTCACCGAACCGGACCAGCCGGATGGCGTCGATCAGCTCACGTTGGAACGGGTCGGCCGCGATCTCGCGCAGCCGGGCCCGCCCGTCGAGCGAGCGGAGCATCTTGTAGCAGAGGTCGCAGCCGTTGGTGAAGTTCGTCCCCTTGAACAGCTTGCGCACCGCCGGGGACGAGGCCACCATGCGGGCCACACCCTGGGGGCCGTACACGCGCAGGAACTGGTACTCGTAGTTCTTGTCGGCGTCGTCGAGGATCTCCCCGAACGAGCTGTCGTGCAGGTTGCCCAGGAAGTAGGCCAGATCGGAGAGCCGGACGTACGCTCCGGCCTTGCCGATGTGGCACGCCGACAGGTCGCCGTTCGGGTTGATCAGCGGGGTCTCCAGGTAGCAGGAGGCCGAGAAGTGCTCCGGGTCGGGGGGAAGGCCCACCTGGTGCGCCGTCTTGATGAACGGCGTGGGGATCACCCGGTCCACGTGCACCCGGACGCGGTCCTCGAAGCGCCGGTACAACCCGCGGATCTGCTCCTCCTCGTGGTCCTCGGCGATGGTGATGCAGAGGCTGATCTCCGGGATCTCCCGGGCGATCGCCCCCTCGATCACGTTGACGACATGCTGCGTGGGCACCCGCTCCTGGTGGTAGACGTCGGTGCTCAGGTAGAGCCGGGTGAGGCCGGGCAACTGCCCGAGGATCTTGTCCACCGTCGCGGGCGACCGCCCCCAGAAGCTGCTGGTGAACACCGAGATCCGTGGCCTGCCGGGGTGGCCGGCGGCGGCCCCGACCCCGGACTTGAGCATCCGGAATCGCTGGAAGGGCTCGCCGCCGGTGAAGATGACCTCCGGGATGCCGCTGTCGCACGCCTGCGCCACCCAGCGCCCGATCTCCTCCGCGGTCGGCTGGCGGTCACGCGTGGAGCCGGTGAAACCGCAGTGCCGGCAGCCCACGGTGCAGATCTCGGTGACGCTGACCAGTATCGAGTTGAAGTGCACGACACCCCCTGGAGCGTTTAGTAGTAGCCGCCGCCGCCCGGCTGCTGTTCGATAGGAGCCGTGTGCGCCTGCACCGCGGGCTTGAGCAGGCCGGCGCCGGCCAGCTCCTTGATCTGGTCGATGTGGTCGGCGCCGAGGTTGTACTCGGCGGCGACCGACTCGGGGTTGCTGAGCAGCTGCTCGGCGAACCCGGGATCCGACGCGGCGCGCTGCACGAGATCGCGGACGCGTGGTGACGACTCGGTCATGGTCCCTCCCATGGGACGGGTTCTGGTGGGCCTGTCGGGGGTGCCCACGTGGTCAACGTACGGACGGGACGCCCACCGAACCTCCGCCTGGCAGGCGTATTCCGCTTCCGTCGCGGCACGGAGAACCCGCCGTCGGTCCGCCGATCACCGCGTCCCCGTGGCCTAGCCGCCCCGTGCGACGGCCTACGTCCGCTCCGCGCGACGGCCTATGTTCGCTGCGGGATGGCCTATCCCTGCTCCGGGACGGCGTATGTCCGCTCCGGGACGGCGTGAGCGGCCCGCGTCCCGGCGGAAGCCGTCCCCGGCGCGGCCGGTACGGCGCGGGCGGTGGCCCCACCGCGCCGCCGGATGCCCGTCGCGCGGGACGGGCGGCGCGGCGCGGCGTATGGTCTGGGCATGCTCAGGATCGCCGAGCTCGACGCCCTGCGACGGCAACCCGGGAGATCCGCCCTGCTCGTCGTCACCGACCGCTGCCCGGTCGGATGCTCGCACTGCTCGGTGGCCTCCCGCCCTGACGGCCCGCGCATCACCGACCTCGCGCTCTTCGAGGAGGTCGTCGAGGGACTCTGCGCGGACGAAACACTGCGGGTCGTCGGCGTCTCCGGCGGCGAGCCGTTCACCGAGCGGCGCGCGCTCTCCCACGCGGCCCGGCGGATCCACGGATCGGGGAAGGCGTTCGTCCCCTACACCAGCGGCTACTGGGGGGCCGGCGGGGATCCCCCGGCCTGGATCCGGTCGGTTCTGCAGCTGTCCGCCTGCGTCGTCCTGGGCACGGACGCCCACCACACCAGCCCGCCCGGCACCGTGGCCGCCGCCGCCCGCGCCGTCGCCGCCGAGGGGACGTGGCTGGTGGCGCAGGTGCTGGACGACCCGGCCCAGATCGGGGCCGCGGAGGATCTCCTCACCGGCGCGCTGGGCGGCGGCTGGCGCGATCTCGCCGAGATCCACGCGGTCCCCCCGCTGCCGTACGGCCGCGGCTCGGCCGTCTTCCCCGCCGCCGCCCGGGTGCCCGGCGCGCGGCTGGGGCGGTGTGCGATCGCGCGCACCCCGACGGTGCGCTACGACGGGCGGATCTCGGCCTGCTGCAACGAGAACGTCATCATGGGGGCGGGACCGCCCGGTCTGCACCGTGTCGCCCGTGACCGCGACGGGGTGCGCGAGGCCCTCGCCGCCTTCGCCGCGGACCCGTTCTTCACCGTGCTGGGCTCGCTCGGCACCGCGGCGCTGACCGCCCTGCCCCGCCACCGGGACCTCGCCGCCCGGGAATTCTCCGGGATCTGCGGGATCTGCTGGCACCTGCTGCGGCGCGTCGCGGGCGAGCGCGACCCGCTCCTGCGCGCGCTGGCGCTCCTCCCGCCGCCGGGGTCCGGCGCCGCCCGGCCCGGGGAGTCGGCGGAGACCTGGTAGCACTTCGTTTCAGCGAATGGCCCACCGGCGCTCCGGCACCCACCGAGTACCGGCTGACCACTCTTCCCGCCGACACCCCGCTTCGACGCCTGGCCGGCCTGGCGAAGATACGCCGGCGCATCGAGCACGACCACCGGGAGGTGAAGCACGGTCTGGGCTTGGACCACTTCGAGGGCCGCACCTGGCGCGGCCGGCACCACCACGTCACCCTCGTCACCGCCGCCCATGCCTTCCTCACGCTGCGACGCCTGGACGGACCGGCGCGTGCCCTACCTGCCACCGCGACGTTCCCGGCCCGACTCCGCCCCGCCGCGACGACCGCGCCGGGCCCGGTCGCGGACCTGATCGGTGCGCTCGGGAACGGTGTGCCCGATCCCGCGTCGTCGCAGCCAGGCCCGGATCGCCTTGGAGCTGTAGCCTTGTCGCCGACGAGGTGATCGGGACGCACCCGGGGCCGTCCATCACCGACCGGGGCAGCAACGGCCCCGGCGCCTGCCCTCGCGGTGGCTGCCGCCCTGCTCGACGTCGGGCAGTAGTGTCATCACCCGTCTGTGATGAAGTGGTCCGCCGCATCACGGACGGGTGATGACGAAGGGTCTTTTGGCCTTGCTTTCATTCGGTCGCCTGGTTGGCTCTTCGAGCTGTTCCTGTATGCTCTGCCGCGACCGGACGAGCTTGCGGTCGGCTCAGATTCTTTGATGGCCGACCGATGCCGGCCATGAGTTGCTGCTGCATTGGGCATTTGATTTAACGGAATTGGCCACCCAGGGGCCGTAAACCGTGGTGACGATACCGCTACTATTCTGGCAGAAGAGCAGGACCCGTGTCTGAGTCACTCCGGTACCGCTGCACATCGCCCAGCCGGTGCCGCCGCTGATGCCGATCTGCGCGCTAGTGCTGCAGGTCGCCGCCTGGGCGGGAGCGGTCGGTGACATTAGAGTTGTCGCGGCGGCGATCGCGGCCACCGCGGCCGCCGAAACGCCGAACTTCTTGATGCGGCCCATTAGTTATCTCCTTCGGCGTCGATGTTTGCTTTTTGATGGTAGTCACAGCTTTGGTGGATATCCATAGGGGATGGTATGCAATTCGAGTGAGCGGTTTACGGGCTGGCCGCGGGGCCGCAGATTGAAGTCCGGAACAGGGAAGAAGTCTGTCGGTGAGTGTTTGAGAAGATCAATTCGAGGACGGGACGAAGGTTGTCACCTGCCGGCGGGCGGCAGTGGCGCCACGGGTGATCCGGCGGGCCATGCCGCTGATCGCGGCCCAGCAGATCATGGCCTCCCGCATGGTGCTGGAGGGCGATCGGACGGTCGCGTTCGTGGCGCGGGGGTTCGACATCAACGCCAGCACCCTGGGCGGCCGGGTGAACCGACATCGGATCGCGAGCGCGCAGCAGGAGCGGCGCCCGGTCTCCGGGCCGGAGCGGGTGCGGATCCGGGAGGCGGAGCGGGAGAACGCCGAGCTGCGTTGATCGTCTGAATCTAAGGCCGTCTTCTTCGCGTCCGAGACTCGATGACGCTCGCCGAGTACGAGCTCCTCGACGCGGAGAAGGCGCATCACTCGATCGCGCGGAGGTGTGCTTGGCTGGCCCGGTCGGGCTGTTCGGCCAGGTTCCGCTGGTCGTGCGGGGCCTGAGGTCTGCAGTTCCCGGCAGTCTCCGCGCTCGGAGCCGCGACCGTGTTCTGGGAGTCCTCCGATGAAGGGCACTGTCGTTGACCGGATCCGTCCGCTCCCCGTCGCGATCAAGCCTTCTGTGGTGCGGCGGAGCCTGCGAGGGTGAACTTCATGAGCCGAACCGCACTGATCGTCATCGACGTCCAAGAATCCTTCCGGGCCCTCCCGAACTGGCCGGCCGTGAACCGCCCCGACATCGCCGAGCGGGTCGCCCGCCTGGTTCGCGCGGCACGAGACAGGGGCGACTTGGTGGTCTGGGTGCTGCATGCAGAACCGGGCTCCGCCGGCGTCTTCGATCCAGCCAACGGCTACGTCCGGCTGATCGATGGTCTCGAGCCGGGTCCGGAGGAACCCGTGGTCACGAAGGCTTCCCACAATGCCTTCACCACAACGAATCTGCAGCAAGTCCTCACCCGGCACGGTGTCACCGAGCTGGTGATCAGCGGCATTCGCACCGAGCAGTGCTGCGAGACGACCGCTCGGATCGCCTCCGACCTCGGCTACGACGTCGTGTTCGTCACCGATGCGACCGCGACCACTCCGCTGCCGCATTGGACGGTGCCGCTCGATACGCCGCTGGAGCAGGTCCTGGCCGATCCGCGAACCCTCAGCCCCGAGGTCGTGACCGAGCGGACCGAGTATGCCCTGGCGCGCCGGTTCGCCACCATTCGGACCCTTGACGACCTGGCCGCCGAGCCCATGCCATCCTGACTGGATAATGACCGTTCACGTCGCGTTCCTGCTGGTTGCGAACCTGCACCTTCTGGATCTGGCCGGGCCGGCACAGGTCTTCTCCACCGCGAACGACCTCGGCTACGGATACCGGCTGAGCTATGTGGCCGAGACCGAGACGATCCTGACCGCTCAGGGCATCCCGGTGCGGGCACAGGTCCGCTGGCCGGACCTCGGCCCGAAGGACCTGGTCGTGGTGCCGGGGTGGAGCCGGTCGCGACCACGACAGGTTCCGGCGATCGGACCGGAGACCGCGCGGCGACTGCGCTGCCACCACGCGGACGGAGGGTCGGTGGCGAGCGTGTGCTCGGGGGCGGACGCGCTGGGAGCGGCCGGACTGCTCGATGGTCGCCGCTTCACCACTCACCATGACTTGGCCGGTGAGCTCACGGTGCGCTACCCGCGGGCGAAGATCGTGCGAGATGTCCTGTACGTCACCGACGACCGGGTGATCACGTCCGCGGGAATCGCCAGCGGCATCGACCTCGCGCTGCACCTTGTCGCCGGGGACCACGGTCCCGCAGCGGCCGCGCGCGTGGCGCGGGAAATGGTCGTCTACGCACGCCGGAACGGCCACGAACCGCAGGAGAGTGTGATGCTGCGGCATCGGGACCATCTCAGCGATCTCTCCCATCGGGTGCAGGACGTCATCGACGAGCGCTACGCCGACCGTCTCCCGCTCGGCGACCTCGCTCGCCGGGCCGGCGTCAGCGAGCGGACCCTCACCAGGGCCTTCACCGCCGCGACCGGGCTCACCCCGCTCCGGTACCAGCAACTTCTCCGGCTTGAAAGGGCCGAACACCTGATCGGCCACGGCACGACGGTCGAAGCGGCTGCACGAGCCGTCGGCTTTGACGACGCCCGCATGCTCCGACGCCTCCGCTCGCGTGCGGGGAAACCGGCTGAAGGGTAGGCCCGGGTCCACCCGCTCTTGCTCAGTCCTCATTCTTCCCGGACGCTTTTCGGGCACGACGTGTACGACATCCCGCACGTACCGCGGGTCAGCGGGTTGTCGACGCTCCGACAGTCATCGGATTGACCTTCAGGGCGGAGCGGTCGAGCGGCATCCGGAGCGGTCCCGGAGCGGGCCACGGCTCGGGCGCGGGCGGGCGTCGGCCCCGCCCCGGTGGAGTCGGTCCCGTCGGCCGCCCCCGGCGGGGCGGAGCGGCGCGTGCCCTGCGGCTGCTCCGCCTGCGCGCAGCCGTCAGCCGAACAGGGCCCGGCGTAGCGCGACCACCCGCTCGGCGGCGGCCCGGCGGCTGATCTCCGCCTGCGGGAACAGCCCGTCGAAGCCGTGGAACGCCCCGGGGTAGAGGTGGAACTCGGTGGAGACACCGGCCTGCACCAGCCGGAGGGCGTAGTCGGCGCACTCGTCCCGGAAGACCTCCAGCTCGCCGACGTCGATGTACGCGGGCGGCAGGCCGGACAGGTCGGTCGCCCTGGCCGGCGCCGCGTATGGGGAGACGTCGTCGCCGCCGCGCCGGTCGCCCAGCAACGCGGTCCAGCCGAGGATGTTCGCAGCCCGGTCCCACACGATCGCGTCGGTGAACTCGCGACTGGACGGGGTGGTGTTGCGGTCGTCCAGCATCGGGCAGACGAGCAGCTGGAACACCAGGGGCGGGCCGCCGCGATCGCGGGCCAGCAGCACGGTGCCGGCGGCGAGACCGCCTCCGGCGCTGAGCCCGCCCACCGCGAGGCGGTCCGGGGCGATGCCGAGGTCGGCGGCGTTCTTCGCGGTCCACACCAGGCCGGCGTAGCAGTCTTCCACCGGTGCCGGGTCCGGGTGCTCGGGCGCCAGGCGGTAGTCGACCGAGACGATCACACACCCCACCTTGAGGACGTGGTCGATGAGCCGGGGGTCCTCCATCTCGACCTCACCGAGGATCATCCCGCCGCCGTGGATCCAGTACAGGCCGGGGAGGGGCCCGTCCTGACCGGCGGGCCGGTAGATCCGCAGCCGGACGTCCGGGTCGCCGTCCGGCCCGGGTACGGTCCGGTCCTCGATCGTGACCCGCTCGTCCGCCACGAGCGGGGCCATCGCCGCGCGCGTCGCGCTGTGCTGGACGCGGACGCCGGGCAGGTCCTCCAGCCGGAGGGCTCCGAAGTCCATGAACGGCAGCGGCGTCGCCTCCAGGGCGGCGGCCAGGCCGGGGTCCAGGTTGGGATGATGTGCCATGTCACTCCTCGTCGGGAGACGGTGGTGCGGTCGGGAGGGGCCCAGGAGGGGTGGTGCCCGGAAACCGGGGGACAACCGTTCACGCGCACGTTCTCCTGCACAGATCATCCGTGAGTCGTACGCCGCCCACAACCGCGACATGGCCGCGATGAGCGGGTCTCCCCCCGCCGGACGGCGGCCGATCCGGGTGCCGGAGGCCACCGTCTCGCCGCGTCACGGTGATCGGCTGAACGTCGGCACGACCCCGGCGGCGGACATCGTCCGCCCGCCGCCGCCCTGCGCGCGTGAGGATTCGCCCGCCGCTGAAATCAGCGGTTCCGGACGTCCATCTATTATCAGATATTTTTTTCGCCGCTGTTTTCGCCGTCCGGCTAATGATGAATTGACACCTTATTTCGGGCTACGCGATGATCAATGAATGTTTCCCCGGGCAGGCGTCGTCACGACAGGCGTAATCGTCATCGCTCTGGTCAGCGCCTGCAACGGCGGTGGTACCGCCGCAGAGCGGGTCTCGCTCGAAGAGCGCACGTCCTCCACGGTGTCCCCAACGGTGTCCCCGGCGGGGTCTCCGGTGGTGTCCCCACCGGGGTCGCCGACGACGGTTCCCTCAGGGTTCCCGTCGTCGCCGTTCCCGTCCGTGCCGTCCGTGCCGTCCGTGCCGTCCGCCACGTCCACCTGGCGGTCGCCCGCCCCGACGCCGGTGCCGACGATCCCCCTGGCGACGTCCCTCACCTCGCCCATGGCGACCTCCCGGCCCCTGCCGGTGACCGGTCCGCCGCGCTTCTTCGTCACCGCGGGGACTCCGGGCTCCCACCTGCCGAAGGGCTCGAAGGACCCGGACTACTACATCCCGGTGCGGCCCGCCGTGCACGACGCCGCGACCGGGAAGCTCCTGGCGACCATCCCGCTGCCGCGGGGAGTGCTGTCCGCGTGGCACGTGCTGGCCGCGGCACCCGACAACCGCACCTTCCTACTGTGCGGGTGGACCGGGCCGGATTCCCCCATGCGGCTCTTCCGGGTCACCCTCGCCGACGACGGCCGGC
Source organism: Streptosporangium becharense (assembly GCF_014204985.1). Classification (NCBI taxonomy): domain Bacteria; kingdom Bacillati; phylum Actinomycetota; class Actinomycetes; order Streptosporangiales; family Streptosporangiaceae; genus Streptosporangium; species Streptosporangium becharense. Next base: position 7,305,354 of record NZ_JACHMP010000001.1, read on the forward strand.
CGGACGACCCGGTGCTCGTCCCCGGCCTCGGAATCAGGCCGCACGAACTCGTGGTCGCCCTCGCGCTGAGCGGGGACGCCACCAGGCTCGCCTACTCGACCTTCGGCTCGGGTGGGGTGAGGGTCTCCGTCGCCGATCTCGCCAACGGGCAGCGCCGCGACTGGAGCGCGGCAGGGGGCATGAGGGTGAGCGGCCTGTCCTGGTCCCCGGACGGCCGGCGGATCGCGCTGGCGATGAACCGCGGGGGCATCGGTGTCCTCGACCTGGCGCAACAGGGAACCGACCTGATGGCCGCCACCCGCGTCGTCAAACCGCACGGCGTCCTGCCGCCGCTGGGGTCGGTGGCCCACACCCCCGACGGCGCCGCCCTGGTCTACTCATCCGGTCATGTGATAGAGCGCATCCCGGTCGGCGGCGGGGAGCCGCAGGTCCTCGCCCGTCCGGAGTTGCCGCCCGGCGCCTCACTCGACCTGCGCTTCAGCCTCGACGGAACCGGGCGGCACCTGCTCTACGTGCACGGATGGAAGAGCTTCCGGGCCGACCTGTCCGACGGCTCGACCGCGTCGATGCCGATCGAGGCCGACGGGCACTCCCGCAAGGGCGGCTCCCCGCGCGCCGCCTGGTGACGACCCGGCGCCCGGGCGGGCGTGACCGTCACCGGCCGGGACATGCCCGTGCGCCTCGCGCGGGGAGTCCGGCCCGGTGTCACCAACCGGCGGTGACGTGGACGTCGTCGAAGGAGGCGGTGGCGTTGTAGGTAGCCACCGTGATCTTCCCGCCGGTGTGGCCGCCGTCGACGGCGGTCGGTTCCTGAACGCCGTCGACCGCGAACGTGAGGGCGTCGCCGGCGGGTGAACCCGTCGACGTGAAGGTCCGCCACCGCATCGACCTGCACCCCGAACAGCAGTACGTCTCCCTCGTCCTGGGTCACGGCGAGCCGGTCTCGGCCGGGACGAAGTGGCAGGCGGCCCGGTGGCGCCGGCCGTCGGCACCGGCGGCCGGGTCGACCTCGACGCAGATCTGCCGCGACTCGTCGACGAGCGGGCCGACCGGGCAGATCGTGCGGTAGCGGCAGCCCGACGGCGGGTGCAGCGGGTCCGGCGGCTCGCCCTCGGCACCCTGCTCACCGTCGAGGCCGGTGAGCGTGGCCGCCTCGATCAGCGCGCGTGTGTACGGATGCTGCGGAGCGGCCAGCAGCGTGGCGGTCGGCGCCCGCTCGACGATCCGCCCGAGCTGCATGACCGCGATCTCGGTGCAGAGGTAGCGGACGACCGCGAGATCGTGGGAGATCACCAGCAGTCCCAGACCGGTCTCGGTGCGCAGCCGCCGCAACAGGTTGAGCACCGAGCCCTGCACCGAGACGTCGAGCGCCGCCGTCACCTCGTCGGCGACGATCACGTCCGGACGGGTTGCGAGCGCGCGCGCGAGGGCGACGCGCTGGCGCTGCCCCCCGGAGAGCGCACCCGGCCTGACCAGCGCGTGGGCGGGGTCGAGTGCGACCTGCTCCAGCAGCCGCGCGACCTCTGCGGCGCGTTCCCGGCGGCCGAGCCGGCGACCTGCCGCCGCCGCCTCCCCGATGGCCTCGCCGACGGTCATCCGCGGGTTCAACGACGCGCGAGGGTCCTGGAAGACGAGCTGCACACGCCGCCGCAGCTCCTTCAGGTGGCGTCCGTGAGCCCCGGCGTAGTCGCGACCGTCGAACAGCACCTGGCCGCCGGCGACCGGTGTGAGGCCGACGATCGCCCGCGCGCAGGTCGACTTGCCGGAGCCCGACTCGCCGACCAGCCCGAGCGCGCCTCCCGGTGGCAGATCGAGCGTGACGCCGTCGACGGCCGTCATCGCCACATGGCCGCTGCCGACCCGCACGCGGAGGTCACGCACCGACAGTCCGTTCACCGCTTCATCTCCTGTTCCGGCACCGGCAACGCGGTGCCCTGTGGATGCCAGCAAGCGACGCGCCGTCCCTCGCCCAGCGTCTCCAGCAGCGGCAGCCGCTCACGGCAGCGGTCGCTCGCATGCGCGCAGCGGGGTGCGAACGGACAGCCGTCGGGGACGGCGTCAAGCGCCGGCTGGCGTCCGGGGATCGTCGCCAGCGGGCGGTCCAGGTCGGCGTCGAGCGTCGGCGTCGCCGCCAGCAGTGCCCTGGTGTAGGGGTGCGCCGCGTCCGCGTGCATGCGGTCGGCGGCGAGCTCCTCGACGACGCGGCCCGCGTACATCACGAGCACGCGCTCGCAGAAGGCCGAGATCACCGAGATGTCGTGCGAGATCAGGACCACGGCTGTGCCGTGTTCGGCGTTGACGCGACGCAGCACGCGCAGCACCTGACGCTGGACGGTGACATCGAGCGCCGTCGTCGGCTCGTCGGCGACGATCAGGCTCGGGTGTGTCGTCAGGCCCATCGCGATCGTGACGCGCTGCCGCATTCCGCCGGACAGCTCGTGCGGGTGCTGCCTCATCCGCCGGGCGGCGCCGGGGATCCGCAGCTCGCGCAGCTGCTCGACGGCGCGCACGCGCGCCTGCTCGCGCGTCACCCCCAGGTGCACCTCCGCCGCCTCGCCCACCTGCCGTTCGATGCGCAGGACCGGGTTGAGCGAGCTGAGCGGGTCCTGGAAGACCATGGCCAGCGACGTCACCAGCAGCCGTCGCCGTTCGCGCTCGGGCATCTCGCGCAGGTCCCGTCCGTGAAGCGCCAACCTTTCGGCCTGTACGGTCCCCGGCGGTTCGATGAGATCGGCGATCGCGAGCGCCGTGAGGCTCTTGCCCGATCCCGACTCGCCGACGATCCCGACGCGCTCGCCGGCGCCGACGGAGAAGCTGACGTCGCGGACGGGCGTGAGCGTGCCGCCGTCCCGCTCGAAGGCGACCGAGAGACCGTCGACCTGGAGGACGGTGTCGGAACCGGCCGCGGACGGGCTGCTCGCAGGGACGGCGGAGGAGACGGCCGCCGGGCGGGGACGACCGCGCCGGGACCTGCGGGCCGGTCGGACCGTCTCGCCCGCCAGCGCGCCGGCGAACGCGTCGCCGGTGACGTTGAAGGCGATGCCGGCGATGATGATCGCGATTCCGGGCCCGAGCGCCGCCGCCGGCGTCACGTAGATGCGATCCAGGCCGGCGTTGAGCAGCGCACCCCAGTCGTACTGCGGCTCCTGCACGCCGAGGCCGAGGAAGCTCAGCGCCGACAGCGCCAGCAACGCCCCGCCGATCGTCATCGCCACCTGCAGCACCAGCGCGGGCGCGATGTTGGGCAGGACGTGGCGGGCCATCAGCCGCGGCAGCGAGATCCCCGTCATGCGGGCGGCGGCGACGTACTCGGAGCCGGCGACCTGCGCCGCGAGCGTCTGCGTCAGGCGCGCGAAGGCGGGGGCGATCGCGACCGCCAGCCCTACTACCGCGCCTGTCGCGCCGACGCCGACGATCGTCGCGACCAGCAACGCCAGCAGCAGCCCGGGCAACGCCAGCAGCAGGCCGATCGCGCTGCCGGCGAGCTTGCCCAGATGTGAGCCGAGCATGGTGGGCAGGAGCCCCAGCAGCAGCCCGAGCCCGCAGCCGAGCCCGGCCGTCAGCAGCGCGAGCACGAGGGAAAGGCGGGTCGCGACCAGCACACGCGCGAGCATGTCGCGGCCGAGGTCGTCGGTCCCGAACGGGTGCTCCCACGACGCCCCTTCGCCGAGCGCCTCCAGGTCGACCGCTTCCGCGCGGTCGCCCCAGACGGTCGGCCCCACGAGCGCGAGCACCAGCAGCAGCCCGAAGACGGCGAGCACCGCCACGTGGGTCGGCGAGAGCCGCATGCGTCCCATCTCAGCTCTCCCTGATCAGCGAGCGCGGGTCCAACCGTGCCAGCAGCATGTCGACGACGAAGTTGACGAGCAGCACGATCGTGCCGAGCAGCAGCGCGACCGCCTGCACCAGCGGGTAGTTCTTCTGCGGGATCGCCTCGACGATCGCGGTGCCCAGCCCCGGCCAGGAGAAGATGTTCTCGACGATCACCGTGCCCGCGACGAGGCCGGCGAGCAGCATGCCCCCGACGGTCAGCGTCGCGGTCAGCGTGTTGGGAAGCGCATGGCGCACGTACAGCAGCCGCCGCGGCAGCCGTTTGCTGCGGGCGACGCGCATGTACTCCTGGTCGAGCACCTTCAGCGTCTCGACCCGTGTGATCCGGGCGAGAACCGCGATCGGCACCGCGCTGATGGCCACCAGCGGCAGCACGTACGCCGTCCAGTCGCTTGAGCCGGTGACCGGCAGCCAGTCGAGCGTGACGGCGAACAGCGCGACGAGCGCGGTCGCCATCAGGTACTCCGGCACCGACACGACGAATCCCGTCGTCAGCGAGAACGACTTCTCGATGCCCGGCCGGCGTCCGCCGCGTGTCAGCACGGCGATCGCCATCCCGAGCGGTACGGCGACCAGCAGCGTCACGACGAAGGCGACCAGCGCGAGCCGCAGCGTCATCGGGAAACGGTCGGCGATCACCTCAGCGACGGGCTGGCCGCTGGTGAACGAGCGGCCGAAGTCACCCCTCACAAGCCCTTCGACGTAGTACCGGTACTGCTGCAGCACCGGTTCGTCGAGGTGCAGCGCGGCGCGGCGCTCCTGCACGAGCGAGGCCGGCGCGGTCGGGCCGAGTGAGGCGCGCACCGGGTCGCCGGGAACGAGCTGGGTGATCAGGAACGTGATGGTCACCAGCGCCGCGAGCGAGACGGCGAAGGCGGCGGTACGGCGCAGCGCGAAGCGAAGCCAAGGATGCCGCATGTCAGTCCACATCCAGTGCCGCGGTCGCGGTCAGCTCGGCCTCGAGCGTCCGCGGCGGCGCGTCCGCAGGCGCGAGCGCGCGCAGCTCGCCGCCGGCGAACACGTGCGCCTGGTCGGCGGAGTGTGCGCCGCTCTCCCGCCGGTCGGGACTGATCGCCGACCACGAGCGGACGCCGTCGGGGCCGAGCCTCGTCAGCCGTAGCGACGGGCCGCCGAAGTAGGCCCGAGCGCGGCCGCTGCCGGGGTCGATGTCGGAGTACATCGCGACGCGCAGCGGCGCGACCAGCGGCAGGTCCTGTCCGGCGACGGGCCGGTGCGCGAGGAAGGCGGCGCCGCCGCCAGCCGCCTCACCGAAGCGCAGCACCTCCCCGAGCGCGGTGCCCAACCCGTGCGGCGTGCCGCGCATCCGCTCGGCCGCCGCGGCGAGCGCGCGGCGCAGCAACTCCTCCCGCGCCGGTGTGAGCGCCTCGCCGGCGAGGACGGCGGCCGTCAGCGCTGCTCCCTCTCCCGGCTCGGCCTGCAGCTCGCGCACCAGTTCGCGCCAGAGCAGCCACCCCAGCGCTCCCGGCGAGGCCGCGTGAGCGCGGCCGTCGAACGCCAGCAGCAACCGGGCGAAGGGGCGGTCGGCGACGTCGGGCGGGGTCGTGCGCAGCGCCTGCGAGAGTGCCCGCTGCCATGCGGCCGTCTCCGGCCAGAGGTCGTCGAGCGCGATCGCGACGGCGTCCGCGAGGCGCGCGTCGAAGGTGTTCGCCAGCAGTTCGACGGCGCGGTCACCGCGAGTGTTGGAGCGGCCGGGGCGGTCGTTGACGAGCACCGGAGGGTAGGCGGTGAGGTCGATCGCGGGGCGGGGGTGCGGGCCCGTCAGCGTGTCGGGGGCGGTGTTGCAGCTCTGCAGGAAGCCGGTCTCCGAGCCACGGTGCTGGACCAGTTCCTCGAGCGTGTGCCGTCCCTGCCAGGCGCTGGCGGCGTCGCCCGCGTCCAGCGGCACGCCGCGGTCGAGGTGCGCGGACCGCCGTGGCGCGTGGCCGGCGCGCACGTACCAGGCGTCACCGTGGACGTCGGCGGCGACGACGTTCTGCGGCAGGAACACGCACGGCTCGAACGCCGCCTTCAGCTCGTCGATGTCGCGTGCCCGGTACATCGCCAGGAGTTGCTCGTCGAGCCGCCAGAGGTGTTCGGCGTAGGTGGTGCTGACGGCGTAGGCACAGCCGTCCGCGCGCGCGATCACCGGCGTGCGGGTGCCGTTCAGCTCGACCGTCTCGACGACGAGTTCGAGCGGCTCGGCCCGTCCCGCCACCGTGATCCACTCGCTGCGCCGGTCGATCCGCCGCAGCTCGCCGTCGCAGCGCCACGCCAGCTCGTCGTGGGGCTCGACGCGGATCCGGTAGGCGTCCGAGACGGCCGGTCCGCCGGTCGTCAGCCCCCACGCGCAGTGCGCGCCGTGGCCGATGAGCGGCAGCAGGGTGCCGGCCGAGACGACCCCGGTGATCGACAGCTCGTCGGCGCGCGCGACGACCTCGTGGCCGGCGAACCCTCCGCGCGGCATGGCCGCCGCGATCCACGCCGGAGGGGGCACGAACTCCTCGAACAATCCGCCGAGCGGCAGGTGAGGGTCGCTCAGCAGATAGGTCACGCCGTCGGCGGTCCGCTGCGGGAGCAACGCCCAGGCGTTGGAACCGCGCTCCACCACGGGGGCGGACCCGATGCCGGCCGCGGCGAGAACGGCGCGGCCGTCCGCCGTCACCCAGTACTGCACGAGCGCCCGCATCGCGGCGATCGGGAGCGCCGGCTCCAACGGCGGCGCCCACGCCGGAACCTCGCCGGGATGGTCCCGCAGATAGCGGTCGATGCCGGCGACGAAGGCGGCGTAGCGTGCCCGCATGGCCGGTGAGGCGCGCGCGTAGTCGGCACGCGCCTGCGCGAGATAGCCCCAGCGGAGTGCCTCGGCGTCGCGCTCCAGCGCCGCCTCGCCGAGCACGCTCGACAGCTCGCCGCGCACCAGCTTGTACTGGCCGAGCAGCTCGTGCAGCAGGTCGGAGGCCTGTGCGTACCCGAGCCCGAAGAAGAGGTCGCGCTCCTCCGCCGCGCTGACGTACGCGACGCCCCACTCGTCGCGCTCCACGCGTACTGTGCCCTGGGAACTCATGTGATCTCCTCGAGAATGTCGACAGCCGCCTCGACGATCGCGCCGGGCGCGTCGAGGTGGACCATGTGCGAGGCGCCGTCCGCGACGACGAGCCGGCCGCGCGGCGCGGCCGACGCCAGCTCGGCGTGCAGCTCCCGCATCACCGGTGGCGCGGTGCCGGCGGTGAGGACGACAAGCGGCCCCGGCGGGGGCTCGCCGGTGCCGGCGAGCACGGCGAGCTGCTCACAGGAGCGCGGCAGTGCGGCGACCTCGTCGGCGAAGGCCCGCACCGACGCGACGCGGCCGTAGCCGGCGGCGCTCAGCTCGACGGCGCGCAGCGCCGCCGGCGTTAGCGGCCCGGCCAGCTCCGCGCGCGTCAGCGTCGCGCGCAGCCGCCCGAGCGGCACGCCCAGCCCGAGCGGGGCCAGCGCGGCCGCGACGGCGGCGCCGTGTCGCACCACCCGCTCCGCGACCTTCGTCGCGGGCGTCAGCGCCTCCCGCATCCGCTCGTGGGCCGGGTCGACGAGCACCATGCCCGCGACCGCGGACGGATCGGCGGCCGCGAACGCCCGCACGTGCAGGCCGCCGAACGAGTGACCGACGAGCACGTACGGCGGCGGCACGTCGAGCGCGTGCAGCAGTGCGCGCAACCGTGCCGCCGTCGCGGTCGAGCGGCGGTCGCAGCGGGCGCCGGGGCTCCAGCCGAAGCCGGGCCGGTCGTAGCGCACGACCGTCGCGCGACCGCGCAAGCCGTCGGCGACCTCCTCCCACTCCAGCTGCGACCCGCCGAGGCCGCACTCGATCACGATCGCCGGCCCGCGTCCCTCGGTGAGCGTGTGCAGCGCGACGCCGTCGGCCTCGACGATTCGGCCCGGAGCCGGGTGCCGCCGGCGGGCCGTCGCCTCGTACCGCCGCTGCGCGACGACACCGACACCGGCGCCGACACCGGCCACGGCGGTGGCCAGCGCCGCGACGGTCCATCCAGTGGCGGGAAAGCGCGTCACAGCTCAGCCCTGACGCATTCGGATGCTCGTCGGGATGATGTCGAACGCCGTCGTCTCGAACGTCGCGGTCTTCGCCGCCCACCAGCGCTCGTACAGCGCGACCATCGGGACCACGTCGGCCGCCTTGAACAGCGCGGCCTCGGCCGCGTTCCAGTTCTCACACGCCGCCTGCTGATCGGCCGTCGTGACCGCTTCGCCGACGAGCTTCAGGTAATCCGGATTGTCGACCGCGCCGTAGTTGATCCCCTGCGGCGGCACCGGGCCGCTCACCAGCGGGACGAACTGGGAGGGCACCGCGACGCTGATGCCGAGCAGCGGGACGACGTCCCAGTTGCCGCTCGCGAGCGCCTGGATCGTGACCTGGGCGTTGCCTCCGGCGATCTTGACGTCGGCACCGAGCTCACGCCACGCCTTCGCCACCAGTTCGGTCGCCGAGACGAACGTCGGGCCGAAGTCGGAGTTGCTGATCACATTCAGCTGCAGTCGTGTCCCGTCCTTCTCTCGCACGCCGTCGGCGCCCTTGGCCCAACCGGCGGCGTCGAGTGCGGCCGCCGCGGCGGCGGCGTCGAAGGCCGGGATCGCGGCGTTGACGCCGGGCACCGGGCAGGGTGTCGAGGCCTCGGGCACGACGCTCTGGCCGACGCGCCCGTCCGGCCCGGAGACGATCTTCGCCAGTTGCCCGCGGTCGACCGCCATCGTCAGCGCGCGCCGGACAGCCGGGTCGGCCGCCGGCCGCCCCTTCGCATGGTTGAACAGCATCTGCGTCAGGCCCGAGGCGTGTTTCTGCTCGGCGAGCCCGCGCTGCTCCAGCCGCTTGGCGTCAGCGCTGTTGACGCGCGCGCCGGACAGCTCTCCGGCGAGCAGCAGGTTGGCGATCGTGGTCGGGTTCGGCACCACTTTGATCACGACTGTCTCCGGCTGGCCGGGCTCGTCGTTGGTGGCGCCGTCGGGACCCCATCTGTAGTCCTTGCGGCGGGTCAGCGTGTAGTGGTCGCCGGAGACCGCTTCCTTCAGCACGTAGGGGCCGGTTCCGCTGGTGCCCCGCGAGAGGAGGCTGCGGTCGCGCAGACCCTCGCCGCAGACGATCGGAAGCGCCTGGATCGTGTAGGAGAGGAAGCTGACCGGCGCCTTGAAGCGGACCGTCACCGTGGCGCGGGCGTCGTCGGCGGTGACGGTGTAGTCACCGGTCGACATCGCTATCGGCAGCCGCGGCGACTGCATCTTCGGATCCTTCAGGGCGTTCAGGTTCTGCGCGATCGTCGTCGCGGTGACGGGGCTCCCGTCGGAGCAGGTGACGTCTTTGCGCAGCGTGAACTTCGCGACCGTCGGTGTGATCTCCCAACTGGTGGCGAGGTTGGAGACGACTTTGCCGTCGGGGGAGCTGTCGAGCAGGCTGTCGTAGGCGAACGCGAAGATCCGGTACGCGTTGTCGGTGACCGTTCTGGCCGGGTCGAGATCACCGGGATCGCCCGCGATCGCGTAGTGGAACGTGCCACCCGAGACGACGGGGCCGGACTCCTTCGCGCCGGCGCCGGCGCCGTCCGGGCCGGAGCCGCCGCAGCCGGTGGCGGCGGCGAAGGTCCCGGCGCAGGCCAGCAGGAGGAGGGACTTACGAGGACGCATCAGTTGCTCCATGAGAGGGGGGTGGGAACCTGCTGGGTGATGCAGTGCACGTTGCCGCCGCCCAGCAGCACCTCGCGGGCGGGGACGCCGATCACGTCGCGTCCGGGGAACAGGTCGCCGAGCTGCGCGAGCACCTGCTCGTCGTGGAGCGGATCGAGCAGCGGTACGACGACGCCACGGTTGGCGACGTAGAAGTTCACGTAGGAGCCGGGCATCCGCCGCCCGAGCCGCCACGGCTCGCCGTCGCCGCGCCGGTCGGTCCCGCGCGCCTCCTCCTCGCTGTAGTGCAACGGGCCGGGCAGCGGGACTTTGTGCACTTCGAGCGGGCGGCCGCGCGCGTCGGTCGCGCGCTCCAGCCGTTCGAGCGCGTCGCGGCTGATCGCGTGCTGCGGGTCCTGCTCGTCGTCGGTCCAGGTGAGGCAGACGACGCCGGGCCACGGGAAGTAGAGGCCGCCCTCCAGCCCGCCCCAGGCGTTGAAGATCCAATCGACGTCGCGGCGACCGCCTCTGCCGTCGACGACGAAGGTGGGCCCGGTGTCGCGGATCCAGGCGTCGTCGAAGCTGAGCTCGACGACGCGAACCGCCGCCGAGAGCGACGCACGCGCATGGCGGAACTGCGCTGCCGAGACCCCGACGGTGACCGGGTCGCCGGCGTCGGCGACCGCGTGGGCGACCAAGGCGAAGGCCGCCTGCGCGGGCTTGGCTCCCGCCCGCCAGTTGTCGGGCCGCTCGGGCCGCAGCATCCAACAGCCCTCGTGGGGCTCCCACTCGGCCGGCATGCGGAAGCCGTCGTCCGCCGGTGTTCCCGTCAGCGCAGGCATCGCGCTCCTCTTCCCACCACACACGCTCCTTTCGCCGAATGACCGATATATCGATCAGTTGCCGCAGCATACATGCGACAAGTCCTGGCAGGAAGATGAAAACTCGCGATTTGTGCTCAACATAATGCACACTATGTCGGTGACTAAAACCGCTCTCCCACAGTGCTCCGAGCGCCTCCGGAACACGCTCGCGACCCCGGCCGCCCGGCACACGGCAACCCATGCGGTGCCGTGCGTGACCTCTTCGCGCGCCGGCGTGATCAGGCCACGCGGCGCCTCGGTGCCGCCGGCCGCCGCCGTCGGCCGACGCCCCGGCGCGCGGGCCGCGCGCGGACGCTTCGACGCCGTCCTGCGGCGTGCCCCGCGTGAGCGCGCCGGGACCGCGCGATGAGCCGTACCCTGAGCACCATGACGGCAGGCCCCACCGCGACCTCCGGCGACGACGCGATCCGCACGATCGGCGACCGGCTGCGGCGGCTGCGCGAGCAACGCGGCTGGTCGGTCCGTGACGTCGCCCGCCGCAGCCGGCTGTCCGCCTCCTTCATCGGGCTCGTCGAACGGGGCGAGTCGGAGATCGCGGTCACCCGTCTGATGAGGCTCGCCGACGTCTACGCCGTGACCGTCGGTGACCTGCTCGGTGACCTGCAGGAGCTTCGCAGCCGGCACTGCGTCCCGCTCTCCGAGGCGCGTACGGTCGACGACGACGACGGGCGCGTCACCATCTCCTACCTGCCCGTCCCGACCAGGGGGCTGCAGCCCTTCCGGCTGCTGCTGCGACCGGGCGGAACGATGCGAGGACTCTCGCACGCGACCGAGGAGTTCCACCACTGCGTCGAGGGGGCCGCGATCGTGACGATCGACGGCGTACGACACGCGGTCGCCGCAGGCGACACGGTCTACGTACCGCCCCAGAAGGCGCACGCGTGGCACAACCCTCACGATGTCCCCTGCCTGATCGTCGGCGGCGTCGGACGTGACGGAACAGGGCTGTGACCGGCGATCGGTCCCGGGACGCGTCCGTGCGGCCGGGCCGACGCCGTGGCATCCGGCGCGCACATGCGAAGTGGGCGTCAGAAGCCTCGCTCCGATGACTGTGGTAGCCGGCCCACCCGACTTTCATGATCGTGTTTCCTCTCTCGCGGCGACGCCGGGCTTCGGGATCGTGCGGGGTGACGGTCCCGATCCCCGGCCGCGGTGACCGGGTCCGGCCGGTCGGACGACACCGCGGTGAAGGACCCGCGGGTGATGACTGCGCCGCGGGCTCGACGACCGGTGCGCGCTGAGTCCGGTGCGGGCCCGGACCTTCGCCGGGCAGGTGCCCGGCCGGCAGTCCGATGCGCGGCCGGCTGAGAAACGGACCGCGCGGCCCGGCCAAGAAACTGCCCAACAGTGAACATAGTGTTCGGCTGGTGTGACGGGTAAGTTCTGACGCACCAATGAACCCAGGACAGTTCGTCGTCGGGAACGAACGAGACCGCACGTGAGGTCCCTAGCCTGGAGGGGTGCTGATGACAGTGACAGCGCGCCCACGGGCCAGCCTCGGCCGCGTCCTGGAAGACCTGGGTGCGACGCTGCTCGACCTGGTGCACGGCGCCCCGGATGCCGTCGGTGACATCGGCGGCGTCGTGATCTACGACCCCCAGGACGAACTCCACCTCCCGCACCAGGCCCTGGTCCTGGGCGTGGGCGTCGTCCGCGCGGATCAGATCGTCGACCTGCTGGCCGATCTCGGTGAGCAAGGTGCCGCGGGGCTGGTGCTCCGCGCGCCCGTCCCCGCGGATCCGGCCATCGGGGAGATGGCCGAACGGGCGGGCGTCGCCGTGCTGGGCCTCACCCGCGGTGCGACGTGGGCACAGGTGGCGGCCATGCTGCGCTCGCTGCTCGCGGACGGCCAGGTGCGTGAAGCAGGCGTGGAAGCCGTGGACCAGGCCATGTCCGGCGATCTCTTCGCGCTGGCCAACGCGGTGGCGGCCCTGCTGGACGCGCCAGTGACGATCGAGGACCGCAACTCCCGCGTACTGGCCTTCTCCGGCCAGCAGGACCAGGCCGACAAGTCACGGGTCGACACCATCCTGGGCCGGCAGGTGCCTGCGTCCACGACCCGGTACCTGGAGAGGTGCGGCGTTTTCCGGGAACTGTACCGCTCCGACCGGCCGGTCTTCGTGCGGCCGAACGGGGAGGACGGCTTCATCCTGCCCCGGGTGGCCCTGGCCGTCCGGGCGGGCGATGAGTTCCTCGGGTCGATCTGGGTGGCGGTGCCCAGAGCCTTGTCGGACAACCGCGCCGCGACTCTCCAGGACGCCGCGAAGCTGGTCGCCCTCCACATGCTGAGAATGCGAGCCGGCGCGGACGTCGAGCGGCGGCTGCGAGCCGATCTCGTGGGCACCGCTCTCGAAGGAGGATCGGGCGCCGGTGAGGCGGCGAGCCGCCTCGGCCTGCTGGACCAGCCCGCGGTCGTCCTCGCCCTGGCCCTGCCGGACCCCGGGAACGCCCTCAGCACCGCGGCGCACACCCGCAGGGCGGCCGATCGCCAGCGGGCGGCGGACGCCTTCGCCATGCACCTGACCGCGGCGCACCCCCGCTCGGCGACCGCGCTGGTCGGGGAGACGGCTTACGGCATCATCCCCGTGCCGCATGATCCGTCCGCGGCGGGAAAGCGCGCCGTCCAGCTGGCGGAGGACTTCCTCGACCGGGTCAGCGGCAGGATGCGGGCGTTGATCGGCATCGGCCCGTCCGCGACCGATGTGCGCGGCCTCGCGACGTCCCGTCTCGGTGCCGACCGGGCTCTCCGTGTCCTGCGCCTGAGCGGCGGTTCGCGACGGGTGGCCGCCATCGACGAGGTCAGCGTCCAGGCGATGTTGCTCGAACTGGGCGACCTGGTGGCCACCCGTGGCGACGTCCTGACGGGACCGGTGGCGCGTCTGGCCGCCTACGATGCCGACAACGACATGCGACTGGTGGACACCCTGCGGGCCTGGCTGGAGGCCTTCGGCGACGTGGTCAGGGCCTCCGCGGCGATGTGCGTGCACCCCAACACGTTCAGATACCGCCTGCGACGTGTGGTCGAGGTCGGGAAGATCGACCTCGCCGATCCGGATGCCCGCTTCGCGGCGATGCTGCAGCTGCGGCTCATGGCCCAGTCCTGACCGCCAGCCGCGCGAGAGCCGCTTCCACCAGGCCGGCCGTCGAATCGACCATGGGCAGCACCCGTTCGGCGCCTGCCATCACGAGCGGGATCTCCGTGCACGCGGCCACCCCGACCTCCGCACCCAGCGCGTGGAGCACACGGGCGGCCGTCTCGATCGACCGCGCGGCCTCGGCGAGGTCACCGCCCGCCTTGACGGTCCGGATGGCGGTGTCCACATGCTCCCGCTGTACGGCGGACGGCACCTGGACCACCTCGATGCCCAGTCGCGAACCCGCTCGTTCGTAGAGCCGGGCGGCTCGCGTGCCGCGGGTCGCCAGGACGCCCACCCGGCGGACACCCGGCCGTACGGCCTGGCAGGACCGCAACGCGGCGGTCACCATGTCGAGCACCGGCACCCCGGTGGAGGCCACCAGCTCTTCGACGTAGGCATGAGCGGTGTTGCAGGGGATCACCACGCAGTCCGCACCGGCAGCCCGGAGCCAGCGCAGGCCGTCCAGCATCGCCGGGACCGGCGAGGGGCCTTCGCCGAGCAGGAACTCGGTGCGGTCCGGGACGCTGGGATCAGCCCATATGGCGACCCGTACGTGCTCCTGGTCCGTCTTCGCGGGGGTCGCCTCGACGAGCATCCGGTAGAAGTGCGCCGTGGCGAGCGGCCCCATGCCGCCGAGGACTCCCAGCAGCGGGCGGCTCACGCGAGCGCCTTCAGGAGCGCGGAATGCGGCAGAGCCGCCGCCCTGCGACCACCAGGCGTGATCACCGTCGTGGCTGCGAGCAGCGAATCGAGGACGGCCTCCTCGACCGAGTCCATCACGGCGGTGAAAACGAGGTCCAGTTCCGCCGGACGAAGCTCGGCCCGGGGCGGGGCCGGCCGGGTCGAGAACGCCAGCGCGTAGTCTCCGCTGCCGTGGCTGTAGGCCGCTCCCGTCCTGCCCAGGGCGAAGACGCCCCGGTTGGCGATGCGGGAGAGCTGTCGCGCCGAGCAGGCGAAGTCGACGGCGATGACCACCACACAGGATCCCTCGGCGGACGACGATCCCGCCACCGGCAGGCCCAGGCTGCGCGGCGTGAGCATGTTGCCGCGGACCCGCAGGTCGCCGTCCATGTTCGCCTGGACGAGCACACCGACGGACGCCTCCTGACCGCCGACGGCCACCCGGCGGGAAGAGGTGCCGATACCGGCCTTGTACCCCAGAGCGCAGGCTCCCGTCCCGCCGCCCACGTTCCCCATCGCCACCGGTCCGCTCGTGGCCGTGTCCAGCGCGTTCCATACGTGATCAGCGGTGACGGGCCTCAGGACGGTGTGCGACAACCAGGAGTCGTTGATCTCACCCACCACCGGGTTGATGGTCCGTACCGGTCGCTCCGCCCGGTCGAGTACCCACGTCAGCAACGCGTCGGCGGTCCGGAAGGCGGACAGTGTGGAGGTCAGCAGGATCGGTGTCTCCACCTCGCCGAGCTCCATGACCTGGGTGGCGCCGACGAACTTGCCGTAGCCGTTGGCCACGCTGAGCCCCGCTGGGAGCACCTTGCCTTCCGGGACGATCGCCGTCACACCGGAGTGGACGCCCTGCTCCGGTTCGCAGAGGGTCGTGTGGCCGACACGGACGCCCCTGACGTCGGTAAGGGCGTTCCAGGGGCCGGGTTCGAGCCGGCCGATGACTTCTCCGGCTTCCCGGATCCGCAACTCACTCACTGCCCTCGCCTTCCTCGTGTACGCCGTCCACTCTGTGGATCACACGAGGTCACGGCACCGTCGCGCCGGCCAAGGAAGGCAGGGCCGGTTCGGACGCGCGGACGGTTCCGTACCGGCCGACCAACGGGCACCCACCACGTTGTGCACCGGCACGAAGTGCGGCCCGTACGAGGGGCCGTATTCTCACTCGAAATCCGCGACGCCACGTAGCGGTGCCCTGAGAAACTCTGAAAAAGGCGGAAGGAATTTTGTTTCTCCATTCTTCGGGGTCAGGGCACGGGTTTCTTAGGTATCAGGGCACGGGCCACGCGCGCGTCGCCCATTGAGAGCGCGCCTCCCAGCGCGTGGAGGAATCATGAGTGACTCGACCGGGACGGCCCGTCAGATCAGGGACGTCTTCGCCGCCGCCGGGGCACGGGGCTACCTGTACGCCCGCGAGATAGGCGTGTCCGACGGTCCCCAGGTCGAGGTGGAGGCCGACGAGCCGGTCGTCCTCGCCTCGGTCTTCAAAATCGCGGTGGCGGTGGCCTTCGCGAGGGCCGTCGCCGCAGGCCGGCTCGACCCGGCCGAGCGGGCGACGATCGGCGCCCGCTTCCGGATCGGCGGCATCGGCACGGCCGGGTACTCCGACGACACCGAGCTGAGCCGGCGCGACCAGGCGCTGGTGATGATGACGATGAGCGACAACGCCACGACCGACGCCCTCTGGTACCGGCTCGGTCAGCCCGCCGTCCAGAGCGTCATCGACGATCTGGGCCTGACCCGGACCCGCATCACCGAGTCCTGCGAGGATCTCTTCCTCGGCGTCGTACGCGACCTGTCCCCAGGCGCGTCCCTGTCGGACCTGGAAGAGCTCATCAGGCAGGCGTCCCCGGAAGATCTCGCCACGCTGGCGGCGATCGACCCGGCGCAGGCCAACGCCTCCACCCCCAGGGAGATCGCCCGGCTCCTGGAGGCCGTCTGGACCGACCAGGCCGCCGAACCGCCGGCCTGCGAGCAGGTGCGCTCCATGATGCGCCGGCAGATCTACGCCCACCGGTTGTCCTCGGGCTTCGAGTCCGGCGTCGAGGTCGCCGGCAAGACCGGGACGCTTCCCGGCATCAGGAACGAGGCCGGAGTGGTCACCTACCCCGACGGTCGCAGCTACGCGGTGACCGTCTTCACCAGGGCTCACTCATACGCCGACCGGCAACCGGCCGTGGACGCGTCGATCGGCCGTGCGGGGCGGCTGGCGGTCGACCACCTCCGCTCTGTCTGACCGCGCATCCCGGGGATCCGGCCGTTGGCAGCACCTCGCCGACGTGGGACCGGAAGCCCGGAGGCTGGCCTAGGATTCCCTTGGCGCGGGCGGCCTTCGGATCCCGCCCGCCGGTCGGAGCGGTACGGACGGAGGGCAGCGAGCATGCGCCGTCCCGCGCGCATCCAGGACGTGGCCGCGGCCGCCGGGGTCTCGGTCACGACGGTTTCGAACGTGCTGAACCGGCCGGAACGGGTCAACGCCCGGACGGTCGAGCGGGTCCGGTCCGTCATCGCGGACCTCGACTACGTGCCGCATCCGGGGGCCGTCGGCCTGCGGGCCGTCCACGCCAGGTCGATCGGCCTGGTCCTGCCGGACATCGCGAACTCCTTCTACGCGCGCATCGCCAAGGGTGCCGCGGACGCCGCCTATCGCCAGGGCTACGCGCTGTCCCTCTGTCACAGCGACGACGATCCCGCACGTGAGCAGGAGTACCTGTCGATGCTCGTCGAGCAGCGGGCGAGCGGGGCGGTCGTCGTACCGCTGAGCGCCGACCCCGGGCGGCTGGAGCGGCTGCGGCGGCGCGGCGTGCCGCTGGTCCTGGCCGACCGGACCAGGGCCACCGAGGAAGGCTGCTCGGTCTCCGTCGACGACGTCGCCGGGGGCACGTTGGCGGTCCGGCACCTGCTGGAGGGCGGAGCCAGGTCCGTCCTCGTGGTGAACGGGACGCGCGGGATCCGCCAGTGCGCCGACCGCTACCAGGGGGCCCGCCAGGCGGCCCGGCGCCTTCGCGGTGTCACCCTGGAGCAGATCGTCGCAGAGCGGATGACCGTCGAGTGCGGGACGGAGGCCGTCCGGCGCCTGGAGACGCTTCCCGACGCGGTGTTCTGCACCAACGACTTCCTCGCCGTCGGCGTCTGCCGGGGCCTGGCCGAACGCGGTGCGGACGTTCCGGGAGACGTCAGGGTCGTGGGGTACGGCGACCTGGACGTGGCCGGCCTCGCGGCCCTCACCACGATCCGCCAGCCCGTGGAGGAGCTGGGATCCGCGGCGATCGAGCTCCTGCTCGACGAGGTCGAGGCAGGCGCCGACCATGCCCACGAGGCCCGTGTCTTCGCCCCCTCCCTCGTCGTCCGCGAGACCGCCTGACTCGTCGTCGGCGAGAGTGGCCCCAAGGGAGGGAACCCCGATCGTGACTCCTTGTGACTCTTGGTGACCATGTGATGACATCTGGAATCTTTTGCAAAACGTTTCACATCAGGAGATCGAAGTCGCGGCATCGGCGCCAGGTGCAGCTCAGGGCCGAATCATAAGATTCGCGACCTCGGCTGAGCCGACACCCAGGGGCGCCTCCATGGGAGTTTGATCACTATGGGCATCTTCGCCGTCGCGGAAAGTTCGGTATCGTACGGTATCTGCACGTCTAAGGGCTTGTAAAACGTTTCACAAACCCTTATCGTCGCACCAGCCGGACCGGTGTGCCCGCATGGACCGTCCGTCACCCGCCGTCCCACCCTCCCAGTCGAAAGGGAACCGCGACGATGACCCCTCCGACCTCCACCGGCCCCCGCACCCCGGTCCTGGACCTTCTCGACCCCGTCACACGCCGCAAGACGCGCATCGGCCTGGTGGCCGGAGGTCTCGGCACGTACTGGCCGCAGTTCCCCGGCCTGCTGCCCCAGCTGCAGGAGAGCACGCGGTACGTCTCCGAACGGTTCCGGGAGATGGACGCGGAGGTCACCGACGTCGGCTTCATCTCGGACGCTCAGGAGGGTGCGGCCGCGGCCGAAAGGCTCCGGCAGGCCGACTGCGACCTCATCGTGCTCTTCCTGACGACCTACCTGACGTCCTCGATGGTCCTGCCGATCGCGCAGCGCTCCCACACGCCGGTCCTGGTCATCGACCTGCAACCGACGGAGAAGATGGACCACGCGTCCTTCGACACCGGCGCGTGGCTCGCCTACTGCGGTCAGTGCCCCGTCCCCGAGGTCGGCAACGTGTTCCGGCGGGCGGGGATCCCGTTCCGGTCGGTCTCGGGGTGGCTGCGCCAGGAGGCGGCGTGGGAGCGGATCGGCCAGTGGATCCGGGCCGCGCACGTCCGCGCCGCACTCCGCCACGCCCGGCACGGTCTCATGGGCCACCTCTACCCGGGCATGCTCGACGTCTCCACCGACCTGACCCTGCTGCCCGCCGTGTTCGGCTCACACGTGGAGATCCTGGAGTTCGACGACCTGCGCCACCGTGTCGAGAAGGTCACCGACGCCGAGACCCGTGCCCGCATGGACCTGGCGCGCGAGGTCTTCACCCTGGACGACACCGTCGTCGAGGAGGACTTCGCCTGGGGTGCGACGGTGTCGGTCGCCCTGGACCGCCTCGTCGAGGATTTCGGGCTCGACACCCTGGCCTACTACCACCGCGGCCTGGACGGCGAGCAGCACGAGCGGCTCGGCGCCGGCATGATCCTCGGCGCGTCCCTGCTCACCGCGCGCGGCGTCCCCGCGACGGGTGAGTACGAGCTGCGCACGACCGTCGCCCAGCTCGCCTCCCAGAGCATCGGTGCGGGCGGCTCCTTCACCGAGATACAGGCGCTCGACTTCGAGGCCGGCGTCGTCGAGATGGGCCACGACGGCCCCGCCCACCTGGCGGTCAGCGCGCGCGACCCGCTTCTGCGCGGCCTGGGGGTCTATCACGGCAAGCGCGGCTGGGGCGTCAGCGTCGAGTTCGACGTCAGGCACGGCCCCGTCACCCTCCTCGGCCTCGGCCAGGACGCCGACGGCACCCTCTCCTTCATCGCCTCCGAGGGCACCGTCGTGCCGGGCCCCCTCCTGGAGATCGGCAACACCACCAGCCGCGTCGACTTCGGCCGCGACCCGGGCGAGTGGGTCGACGCCTGGAGCGCCACCGGCGTCGGCCACCACTGGTCGCTGTCCGTCGGCCACCACGCCGCCGACTACCGCGCCGCCGCCGACCTCCTGGGCATCCCCTACCGCCAGGTCTGACCCCGCCACCTGCTCCGGGTCCCTTGACGGGGACCGGGGCGGACCGCGAGGGCTCAGACCACGTCGGTGCGGACCCGGCGGGTGAAGGCGGTCCATTCGGCGGAGGTGAAGACCAGGGCCGGGCCGGACGGATCCTTGCTGTCACGGACGGCGACCCGTCCACCGGAGAGTCTGGCGATCTCCACGCACTCACCGCCGTTGCCGCCCGAGAGTGACGACTTCACCCACGTGGCTCCGCTCAGCTCTTGGTCCATCGTTCCCTCATCTCTTCGATCATTTTCAATGACGCTCGCTGGGGGAGGGCCTCTGCTCTGATCGCCTCGTATTTGGTCGTGATGTCCGCCACGTCGTCGGGCCGATCGGAAACCTGACCTTGACCAGCCGACTCCATATACACACTATTGGTGACACCTCGGGCGTGTGCAATGAAGAATCCGCCCAGAAAACCCGTGGTGTTGCCCGAGTTCAGGGGGAGAATCTGAACGGTGACGTGGGGTCTCTGCGCCATCGAGAGAAGATGGCCGAGCTGATCTGCCATGATTGACTTGTCGCCGACGAGGCGGCCCAGAACTCCTTCGTCGAGGACGACCCAGAGCAGGGGTGGGTCTTCCCGCTCTAGGATGTGCTGCCGATCCATTCGGGCGGCCACGTTCTGCTCCACCTCCTCCGCCACCGCGCGAGGCTCGTTGCTGAAGAGCACGCGGGCATAGTCCGCTGTCTGGAGAAGCCCCGGCATGATGAGTGGTTGCCAGGTGTAGAGGTTCTCCGCGGCCTGCTCGATCTCCACCCATGGGCGGAACCAGGCGGGCAGCCGTGACGAGACGTTGTCGATCATCTCCTTGATCCGGATGAGTGCGCCGCCCGCTCCCAGGACCTCGTCGCAGCGCCGGGCGAAGTCCGCCGTTGGCGCGCGTCGACCGGTCTCCGCCATCGAGATCGTGCCCAGCGCGTATCCGGCCCGGCGGGCCAGGCTCGACTGGGTCAGCTCCGCCTCCTGCCGGTAACGCCGCAACTCGTAGCCGAAGAAGGCGATCGGCGACGCACCGGGGTCGAGCTCTCTCGGATTCGGCATCGGGCACCTCCTCGATTTCACTCCCGGTTTCACAGAAACCGTTGAATGCGATCCGTAATCTTTTATTCACCGACTGTAGCGGAACGGTGCGATGCTGCACGGGAATTCAGGAACCCGAGTGCCGGGCAGGTGAGCATGGATCCCGTGAGCGGTTTCCGGAGAAAAGACGTCGACGGTGAATCGGAGGTGCTGGGAAAGGCGTGTCTGGAACTCGACCCCGCGTCCGCGTCGAAGGCGCGCGCATATGTTCGTGAATGGATCGGCGCGGATCATCCGGCGTACGAGGACGTCAGGCTGGCGGCCTCCGAGCTGGTCGCCAACGCCGTGCTGCACACCTGCCGGAGGAACCCCGGCGACCTGGTCTCGCTCGCGCTCCTGCGGAGGGCGGGTCTCCTCCACGTGGCGGTCACCGATCCGGGAGGCGGCCCCTGGGAGCCGGAGGCGCCGCGGGCCGTCCCGGACGACGAGGAGCGCGGACGCGGCCTCGGCATCGTCGGCGAGCTGTCGCGGTGGTGCTGGGGAGTCCTCGACCACGCGGACGGGAGCCGCACCGTGTGGTGCGTCCTCGGCGGCCACGCGCCGGGCGTGCCGTGCGGGTGAGCCACCGGCCGCGACGTGGATTCGCGCCAGCGGGTGCCGGCGGCCACGGGACCGGACCGAAGGTCACGGCCGACGAGATCAGGCCGGACGGCCGCGGCCGGGCCGGTGATCGTGGTCTGCCGCCGCCGGCGCCGGCGCCGGCCCTACCCGGCTCCGGTCTGCGCGCGGACCATCCGCGCGTACAGGCCGTGCCGGTCGCCCAGCAGGTCCAGCCGGGTGCCGTGCTGGGCCACCAGCCCTCCCTCCAGCGCCACCACGGTGTCGAAGGACTCCAGCACGCCGAACCGGTGAGTGATCATCACGGTCGTCCGTCCCCGTCGTTCGGCGAGGACCGCCTCGACCACCTCCGACTCGGTGATCGGGTCGAGCGCGGACGTCGCCTCGTCGAGCACGAGCACGGGTGTGTCGGCCAGCAGCGCGCGGGCCAGGGCGATGCGCTGCCGCTCACCGCCGGAGAACAACGCCCCCCGCTCGCCCACCGGCGAGTCGTAGCCGTCGGGCAGTGCCGCGATCCGGTCGTGGATCCGGGTGATCCGGCAGACCCGCACCAGGTCGTCGGCCGTGGCGTGGGGGGCGGCGTAGCGGAGGTTGTCGGCGACCGACCCCTGGAGGAGGAAGGGGTCCTGCACGGCGATGCAGATCCGGCCGGGCAGCGGGGCCCGGATCTCCGTCCCGTCGAGCAGCACCTTCCCCACGGCCGGCGGGTGCAGCCCGGCGAGCAGGTGACCCAGCGTCGTCTTGCCGGACCCGCTCGGGCCGACGACCAGCGTGGTGGACCCGGCCGGGATGTCGAGGCTCACACCGGACAGCGCGGGACGATTCTCCTCGCCCGCCCCGGCGTAGCGGAAGCCGACCCCGCGGACGCTGAGCGCGCCGGGCCCGGGGATCCGGTCCTCGTCCGGTTCCGGCTCCGGTACGGGTTCCGGCCGCAGGTCGAGGTAGTCGAACACCCGCTGGAAGGCACCCGTGGCGGAACGGATCTCGGTGGAGACGTGCAGGAGTTGGCCGAGGGGCTGGTAGATCCTCGCCTGCAGCACGGTGAAGGCGGCGAGCGTGCCAGGGGTGATCCCGTCCGTCAACCCGGCCGCCACGAACACCAGGTAGGGGGTCAGGACGAAGAAGACGTGTCCGGCGCTCAGCACCCACTGGGTCACCAGTGCGGAGCGCACTCCCAGCCGGGCCAGCCGTTCGCTCTCCGCGGCGAACCCGGCGGCCTCGTCGCCGCGCCTGCCGTGGACCCGGGACAGGATGACGCCGCCCAGGGAGAGGCGCTCGGCGACGGCGGAGGAGAGCTCCGCGCGGGCGCGCTGGCCGTCTGCCGACAGCCTGTCCAGCACCCGTCCCGACCGGGAGCTGACCAGCAGGACGAGCGGGGCGAGCACCAGGGCGACGCCCGCCAGCGCCGGGGAGAGGAACACCATCGCGCCGGCCGAGACCAGCAGCCCGATGGTCCCCGCGAGCACGCTCGGCAGCGTGTCCTTGACCGCGTACTCGATCTGGGCGGTGTCGCCGGCCAGCCGCGACTGGATCTCACCGCCCTTCTCGGCGGTGAAGAAGGCCAGTGGCATGCGCTGGAGGCGGTCGAACATCTCCGTCCGCAGGCCGTGCACCACCCGCTGGGCGACGCGGGCGGTCAGCCAGGTCTGTGCGAGGTCCACCGCTCCCACCGCGCAGGCCAGGGCCGCCGCGGTGGCGGCGAGCGTGGCGAGCAGCGGCAGGTCCGGGCCGCCCGGACCGAAGAGCGCGCGGTCGAAGACCGTCTGCGTCAGCAGGGGGACGGCGGTGTTGAAGACGGAGTAGGCGGCGATGAGCAGGACGACGAGGAACAGGGCGGACCTGTGCGGCAGGAACAGTCGCACCGTCCTGCGCCGGACCCCGTGAGCCGGTGAGGGCTGCGGATCGGGGAGGGAGCGCTCGTCCACGGTCGGCCTGTCCTTGTCTGGAGAACGGGGCGGGGCCCCGCCCGCCCGGGACCGGGCGGGCGGGGCCGTCACATCAGTTGTTGGTGCAGCCGTCGTGCTTCTTGCAGTGGCTCAGGCGAAGAGCCTCGTTGGCGCCGGGCTCGATCTCCTGAAGGGCCTGCAGGTCCTCGACGTTGATCGACATGGTCGTACCTCCTTGTGTGGTAGCGGAGCCGCCTCGGGCGGCCGCTGCCTGCCGTCACCGTTCCCGGGCGGGAGCGGTGAGTCTGTGGGCGTCGTCGAGCATCCACAGCCGGGGATGCCGGTGACGCAGTCGGAGGAGGAAGGCGGCGGTGCCCGCCGTGCCTCCGAGGAAAGTGAGCGCGGGGCGCCCGTCGCGGCCGGGGACGAGCAGCCGGCCGGAGCGCTCGACCGCCCAGGTCTCCAGGCAACCGGCCAGGTCCGCGGCCTGCCGGTGATAGCGGTCCTCACCGGTGAAGTCGGCCATGTCGAGCAGGAACTCGCCGTCGCCGGGGAGCCCGTGACACGGCACCGTGCCCGACTGCCACCGGGTGCGGTGGACCGCCGTCGCCGCGGCGCGGGCGAGGTCCAGGGCCTGCTCGTCGCCGGTGGCGCTCCAGTAGCGCACCAGGAAGGAGCCGACGCCCGACGATCCGCTGCACCAGTGCGGACGGCGCGGGCGCGACGTCTCCAGGTCTGCGCGGAGGGTGGGCCACCAGGCGGTGTCGCCGTCGAGGTCCGCGTACGCGTAGAAGGTGCGGGCGATCTCGTCGACGGTCGCCGCCCAGTCCGGCCGGTCCAGGATCCGGCTCGCCTGCAGCAGCGCGGTCCCGATGCCGGCGATGCCGTGCGCGAAGCCGAAGTGGTTGGCCCCGGCGAGACCGGAGTCGAAGTCCTGCGGTATCGGCCACTGCGGATGCCCGTCCAGGTAGGAGCGCGCGTCGTGCAGGTTCCGGAAGATCTCGGTGGCGTGGTCCCGCAGCGCCGCCTCCCTGGTGCGCAGCGCGACGCGCAGGACCGCCATGCCGCACCCGGCCAGCCCGTGGGTCACGTCGGGGCTGGGGTGGTCCGCGGGCAGCAGGGCCGCGGCCCGCGCTGCGAACCGCGCCAGCTCCGCGTCACCCAGGGCCGTCGCCGCGTCGCACAATGCCCACACCGCTCCGGAGCGTCCGAAGTAGAGGCCGGGCCGCCAGACGTCCTCCTCCTCCAGTCGCCGTCGCAGCCAGCCGGAGAGCGCGGTCACCGCGTCGGCCGTCTCCGCCTCGGGCAGTGCCTGGGTCAGCACGGCGAGGAAACCGGCCGCGCCGCCGTTCACCGAGCACGGATCGGTCTCGGCTCCCGCGTCGGCGGGGTCCGTCCACGGCGACAGGCCGTCGTCGCGCGCGTCGACCGCCTCGACCAGGTGCGCGATCCCGTCGTCGATCAGGCGGTCGATCCGCTCGGGGGCCGGGCCCGCGCCTTCGGAGAAGGACTGCTCCGGGGTGAGCCCGGCGAGGAACCGTTCGCAGTCCGCCAGAGACCAGCGCCGCTGCGGTTCCGTCGCCATCAGGCCCTCGACGAGGGGCCGCAGCAGGGCCAGCGTGGGGCCGGCCGTGGACGCCGCCGCGATGCGGGGCAGCACCGGCGGGTCCGGGTGCGCGCCGACCGCCAGGAAGTACATCATCGCGCCGAGGCTGTAGAGGTCGGCGGCCGGCTCCGGCGCGGGCCGGAACTCTCCCCCGTGCTCCGCCAGCTCCGGCGCGAGGTAGCCCTTGGTCCCGCCCACCATGACGACGGTGCCCGGCACGGTCGCGTGCTCCAGGTCGATGAGCCGGAGCCCGCCGTCGGGCAGCAGCATCACGTTGTTCGGTGACAGGTCGCGGAACACGTACTCCCGTTCGTGCACCGCCTTCACCAGCTCCACCAGCCGGCCGGCGATCGGCAGGACCGCCGCCGCGTCGTTGCCGAACCCGCTCTCGCCCAGCGGCCCGGCGTTCCCGTCCGACCAGCGTTGCAGCGTGATCCCCGGGATGAACTCCTCGACGAGGAAGACGTGTCCGCCCTGCTCGAAGAAGTCCACCAGGGCGGGCACCGCCCCGCTGCCGGCCAGCCGCTCCAGGGACGAGCGCTCCGTCGCGATCCGGTCCCGCGCGTCCCTGCCGCCCAGGTCGGCGCAGGCGTGCGGGCGGCCCTCCTTGACGACCACCTGCCGCCCGGTCTTGGTGTCCTCTGCGAGATACACCCCGCCGCGGTTGGCGTGCCGTACGGCCTCGCGGACGACGAACCGGTCGTTCAGCATGACCGAGGACGCTCCGGAACGTCGCTGCGCCTGCGGAGCCTCGAACGGGCAGACCGCGAACGACGGCGGGGAGAAACGCGGCTGCCGCTCGTCGAGGACGAACCGGCCCTCGGGGGAGCGCAATCGGATCTCGTAGAACCCGTCGTTGCCCAGCACCCGGTGCCCGCTGAAGGCGCCGTAGCGGTAGTGCACGATTCCGCCTGGCCGGTATGGGCGGTCGGAGAGGATCACAGGCCCGGGAAGGCCCCGGGTCGCCTCGTCCAGGAGGGCGGCCAGGCGTACCGACTCTGCGTCGTCACGCGGGTAGACGGTGACGAACTTCCCGGCCTGCGCACGGCTGCAGTGCGGTTGGAGAAGGTCCCAGTAGTCACGCAGCCGGGCGGGGAACTTGAACGCGCAGCCGGCCTCGGCCAGTACCCGCGCCACCCTGGAGAGGACCACGGGGGCGGAGAGCATCGTCGCCGAGACGTGCAGCTTCCATCCCTGGTCGGGCAGCTCGTGCGTCTTCGGTGCGACCTTGCACCAGAAGCCGTCCTCGGTGATCGACCACTCTCGCGTCTCCGCACGGTCGAGTTCGGCGGCCACGATGTCCCGCAGGAGGTCGGGGTCTTCCGAATACGTACTCATGCGTTGCTCACTCTCGGTCGTCACGGGTTCCCGTACGTGAATGAGGAGAACGTCCGGGATGTTCACCGGATGTTCTCCGGCGACCCGTTGTTCCGTTGGTCATGTTTGCCATTCGTACTTGTGAATGGCTTGCAACCGTTTTAAATCCAGGTGAGAGCTTGTTGGGCGGGCCCAAAAAGCCAAAAGGTAGTGCCCTAAAGTATGAAATGTCCGATTTTCGGATGGCCGGTATCGCGGTCGCCGGTCCTCGTGCGCCTGTTTCCGCCACGTGACGTAGTCGGCGTGTTACACATGCTCCGGCCCGCGATTCAGACGTGTCTCCGGGAGCGGCACCGACGGCGCCGGCCACGCTTCATCGGCTCTCCTGTGCGCGTACTGAGTGCTGTGACTGGAAACGATCACCAGCTTGGCACTGGCATGGTGGGTAGCAGAATCCACCGTATGAGCGAAGATGGTTACTCGTTGCGGGTTGCAACGGCCGACGATGCGGACTTCCTCACGGACATGCTCGTGGCTGCTGTGAACTGGGATCCTGCTCGGGAAGCGGTCGGCCGCGACCGTGTCCTCATGGATCGCCAAACGGCTCGCTACGTCGAAGGCTGGCCTCGGCCGGGTGATCTCGGAGTGGTTGCTGTCGAGGCAGGTGGGCAACCGGTCGGTGCGGCCTGGCTACGATTGTTCAGTCCTGATGATCCCGGCTACGGGT
Organism: Streptosporangium becharense; assembly: GCF_014204985.1. NCBI lineage: Bacteria > Bacillati > Actinomycetota > Actinomycetes > Streptosporangiales > Streptosporangiaceae > Streptosporangium > Streptosporangium becharense. The sequence continues at coordinate 7,331,958 of NZ_JACHMP010000001.1, forward strand.
TTGTGTCCGAGGACATCCCAGAACTGTCTGTGGGCGTTCTCCCGTTGTGGCGGGGCAAGGGGGTGGGACGTGCCTTGTTGACCGAGGTTGCTCAGCGAGCAGCGGAACGAGGCTTCGCTCGCATTTGTCTGAAAACGTGTTTGAGAGGTGATCGTTAGCCTCAGCGAGCCCATTCCAGCGGGCGAGGTCCAGGCCGCTGAGCGGGACGACCTCGGGTGATGCGCCGCAGCAACGTGCTGATCGCTGCCCATCGGGTCATCGCCTCGCTGGTCGGCGGTCGACGCTCGTAGTCCCGGGCCAGCCGCCGGTGCATCATCAGCCAGGCCAGTGCCCGCTCCACCACCCACCGCTTGGGATGCACCTGAAATCCCCGCTGACCGGCGGGCTTGGCGACGATGCGCACGATGATGTCCAGCACCTGGCGCGCCCAGGTCACCAGCCGCCCAGAAAAGCCCTGATCGGCGAAGACCACCCGGCAAGAGCAGGTCAGATACAGCCCCAGCAGCAAGGTCGTGGCCCCGGCGCGGTCCCTCTCTGTCAGTCTCCTGTGAGACAGGGGACGCATGAGTCCTTCTGATGTGAAGCAGGGCGAGACAGGACGATCAAGACAGTGACGATGACCCTCGCCGACCAGACCGCCATGACCGGGCAGGATGGTCGCGTGACCGAACAGCAGCCGGGCCGGCCCAAGCGGCGCACCTTCACCAAGGCCTACAAGGCGCGGATCCTGGCGGCCTTCGACGCCCTGCCCGAGGGCAGCGCCGAGCGCGGCGCCCTGCTGCGCAAGGAACGGCTGTACCACTCCCACATCGAGCACTGGCGCAAGCAGGCCGAAAACGGCACCCTGGCCGCCTCGACGGGAAAACCGGCCCGCAGCGCCGAGGCCGAGGAGATGACCCTGCTGCGGGCCGAGAACAAGAAGCTCAAGGCCGAGGCTGCCAAGCTCGAAGCCCGCAATGAGAAACTCGCCGGCGAACTCGGAAAGACCAGAACGGCCCTGGACATCGCGGGAAAGCATTCGCGCTGCTGCAGGACATCTCAAGCAGCGCGGACTCCGACAAGAGCTGAACCGGGTCCTCGATGAATACTTCCCCGATCTGGAGAAGTCGCTCGGTACGGCTAGAGCATGTGCGGTCTTCGGCACATCCCGGGCCACGCTGCATCGGCACCGCAACCCCGCCCCGCCCCGGCTGGGGCCGCGCCGACCGTTTCACCACCCGGCCGAGTTGACCGAGCAGGAGCGCGCCCAGGCGCTGGCGGCGCTGGACTCGCCCCGCTTCGCCGACAAGTCCCCGGGCCAGGTGTGGGCCACCCTGCTGGACGAGGGCGTCTACCTATGCTCGCAGGCCACCATGTACCGGTTGCTGCGGATGCGCGGCACCTCGGGTGAGCGCCGTGCCCAGGCCGTCCACCCGGCCCGCAAGAAACCCGAGCTGACCGCCGACGGCCCGAACCAGGTGTGGTCATGGGACATCACGAAACTGAAAGGCCTGACGCGCGGGGTCTATTACCTGCTGTACGTCATCCTCGACATCTTCTCGCGGAAAGTCATCTGGTGGGAGATCTGGCCCACCGAGACCGGCGTTCTCGCCAAGGAGTTCATCGAGCACGCGATCGCCGCCAACGACGGGATCGCTCCAGAAGCGATCCACGCCGACCGCGGCACCGCGATGACGTCGAACACCGTCTCCGGGCTGCTGGCGCTGCTGGGCATCGACCAGTCCCATTCCCGGCCGCGTGTGTCCAACGACAACCCGTATTCCGAAGCGCAGTTCAAGACGCTCAAGTTCTGTCCGGCGTTCCCGGGTGAGTTCGGGTCCATCGAGGACGCGAACGTCTTCTGCGGGCAGTTCTTCCGGTACTACAACACCGAGCACCGCCATTCCGGGATCGGGATGCACACCCCGGGGTCGGTGCACGACGGCTCGGCACTCGAGATCCAGGCCCGGCGAGCAGCGACCCTGAACGCGGCGTTCCTGGCGCATCCCGAGCGGTTCCGTGGTCGGCGGCCGAGTCCGCCTCCGCTGCCCTCCCGGGTGTGGATCAACAAGCCGTCGACGGGTCTTGAAGCCGGCGAAGCCGCGGCCTCAGCACAGACACCGAACGTGGCTTGATGTCTCAACAGGTTTGACAGGTACCGGGTCCTGCACACTGGCCGGGCGCACCATCACCGCCAGCAGCAGCCCGAGGGTATCGGTGACCACGAACCGCTTGCGGCCGTTGATCTTCTTGTTCGCGTCGTAGCCGCGACTGCCGGCCCCGACGGTGTCGGCACCCTTGACACTCTGACTGTCCATCACCGCCGCCGACGGCTCGTCTTCACGGCCGGCGTTCCTGCGGACCCGCCGGCGCAGCACATCCACAATCCGCTGGGTCACGCCTTGATCCTCCCAGCGCACGAAGTGCCAGTACACCGTCTGCCAGGGCGGGAAGTCGACCGGAAGCTGCCGCCAGGCGCAGCCGGTCCGCACCACGTACAAGATCGCATCCACGATCTCCCGGCGCGGATGCTTCTCCTTGCGGCCGTCCCAATGCGGAGCGGGAAGCAGCGGTTCGATCAGCACCCACTGTTCATCGGTCAGATCAGAGGGGTAAAAACCGTTGTCGTGTCATGGTCCTGCCTGTACCCCGTCATACGACGGCTTCACGATCAGCTCTCAAACACGTTCTGAGTGGGTGTTTGATCCCATGAGATAGTGAATCGCCCGATCCATTCGGTAGCCTGCGTGCCCGGTTTGTGTGCTTTCGATGGATTCCGAAATGGCGGCCTTCGATGAACGGGCTGCTGAGTGCCGGTCTCATCCAGGAAAATCCTGTCTCATCCCAAGACGTGGTGCCCTGTCCTTACCTGCCGGTGAGGAATGCCATTCGAGGTCTGGGCGGCCGATGTGCCGCACGATACGCCGGAAGCATGGCCGAGCAGCGCCCCTACCCCAGCGACCTGTCCGACGCCCGCTGGGCGCTCGTCGAGCCGGTGCTGAGCGCCTGGCGCGCCGACCGCCGAGGCAAAGGCCTGGACATCGGGCGGCCGTGTGAACATGACCTGCGCGCCATTATGAACGCCATCCTCTACGTCGACCGCACCGGCATCCCCTGGCGCTACCTGCCGCACGAGTACCCGCCCTGGCAGAGTGTCTACGGCTACTTCGCCCACTGGCAGAACGACGGCGTCTTCACCCAGCTCAACAGCCTGCTGCGACGTCTGGCCCGCACCGCGGAAGGCCGCGATCCCGACCCCACGGCCTGCGTCATCGACGCCCAAAGCGTCAAGACCTCCGCCAACGTCCCCGCCGCCGGCCAAGGCTACGACGCGGGCAAGAAGATCGCCGGCCGCAAGCGCAGCATCGTCACCGACACCCTCGGACTGCTGCTGGCGGTCATGGTCACCGCTGCCAGCGTCTCCGATGGCGCCGCCGGTCTGCCCCTGCTGACCCAGGCCGCCGCAGACAACCCGACGATCACCAAGGCCTGGGCCGACAGCGCCTACCGCACCAAAGTCATCGAAGGCGGCGCCGCTTTGGGCATCGATGTCGAAGTCGTCCGCCGCGACCCCGCCACCAGGGGATTCACCGCCCTACCGCGGCGTTGGGTCGTCGAACGAACTCTGGGCTGGCTGATGTTCCACCGCCGCCTGGTGCGCGACTACGAAGCCCTACCGGCCCGCTCCGAAGCCATGATCCACATCGCCATGATCGACCTCATGAGCCGCCGCCTCACCCGCGAATCCACCCCAACCTGGCGAGGCGCCTGAAACACTAATCAGACAGAACTCCCGGGATCAAACACCCACTGAGTGAGGGGCCCGCATTCTTCGGACAGCTTCTTGATGATTACTTCATGCTGCAAGCCACCGGCTCAGGTACTCGTTGTGGACCTCGATCGGCCCGCCGAGTTGGGCGTGCGCGGCATACAGCGGGAGCTGGACGGCTTTTTCTGCGAAGCCCTTGCTCGCCCTTGCGGCGGTAGCAGGTGAGCGTGCGGTAGATCGGACAGGTGCGCTCACCGGGCTTGGCGCAGACCAGCCCGGCGATCGAGGTGGATCACCCCGGGTTGGTTGGAGGCTCCTGAACCTGAAAGGGTGAGGAGCTATGGCACCACCGAGGAAGTACAGCTCTGAGCTGCGTGAACGTGCGGTTCGGATGGTCTTTGAGCTTCGTGAGCAGACGGGCGAGCGGACAGGCACGATCGCCCGGGTCGCCGACCAGCTCGGGGTGCATCGGGAGGCGTTGCGGACGTGGATCCGGCAGGCCGAGGTCGATGGCGGGCAGCGTCCGGGCCGGACGACGTCCGATGCTCAGCGCATCGGAGAGCTCGAACGTGAAGTGCGTGAGTTGCGGCGGGCGAACGAGATCTTGAAAGCGGCGTCGGCGTATTTCGCCCGGGAACTCGGCCCCAAACTGCCGCGCTAGTCGAGTTCGTCGATACCCATCGTGAACAGTTCGGTGTGGAGCCGATCTGTGCTGTGCTGGAAGTTTCTCCGTCCACGTATTGGGCGGCCAAGAAGCGGGAGTCGAGTCCGTCGGCTCGTGCGGTCCGAGACGAATACCTGAAAGGAGAGATTCTGCGGGTGTGGAACGGCCCGGGACGCGGTCTTCATGGGGCGCGGAAGGTGTGGGGACAGCTCAATCGGGAGGAAATCACGATGGCCCGGTGCACGGTCGAGCGGCTGATGCGCGAGCTCGGGCTTGCTGGGGTGACCGCAGGCCGTAAGCGGCCCCGCACCACTACCTCCGGCCAGGACCGGCCGGGTGACCTGCTGGAACGCGACTTCACCGCTGACCGGCCGGATCTGCGATGGGTCGCGGACATCACCTATGTGGCGACCGCGGTCGGCTGGGTCTACACCGCGTTCGTGCAGGATCTGTACTCGCGGCGGATCGTTGGTTGGCAGGTCGCCGACCACCTGGGCGCTGACCTGGCACTCGACGCCTTGGAAATGGCGATCTGGTCTCGCGGAGGTGACGTCGGCGGCCTCGTCCACCACTCGGATAGAGGAGTTCAAGGCGGATTCAACCGGTCGTCGCAACACCTTGATCCGGAGGTGTTGCATGGGCAGACCAGCGGGGTGGATGACGACGCGCACCGGGCGGTCGGCGATGCGGTCACCGGGACGGCCTCCGATCCGTCGGGACGTGGAGCGAGCGTTCTGGAGGAAGATCGCAGAGGGGCTGACAAGCGAGGATGCCGCCCTGGCCTGCGGCGTGTCGGGGCCGGTCGGGTCTCGGTGGTTCCGCGAGGGTGGCGGCATGCCGTTGATCGAACTCAGTCCGCCATCCGGCAGGTACCTGTCGTTCACCGAGCGGGAGGAGATCGCCCCTGCTCAAGGCTCAGCACAAGGGGGTTCGCGAGATCGCGCGCTGCTTGGGCCGGTCGCCCTCGACCATCTCGCGGGAACTGCGGCGCAACGCCGCCACGCGAGGTGGCCGCCTGGACTACCGGGCATCGATCGCGCAGTGGAAGGCCGAGCTGATGGCGCGGCGCCCCAAGACGCCGAAACTGGTGGCCGATGACCGGCTACGGGAGTACGTGCAGGCCCGGCTGGCCGGTCAGCTTCAGGGGCCGGACGGCAAACCGGTAACCGGTCCGCGCCCGTCAGCCTGGAAGGGCCGGAACAAGCCCCGGCGTCAAGACCGCCGGTGGGCGCTGTCGTGGAGTCCTGAGCAGATCTCCAACCGGCTCAAGGTGGACTTCCCCGATGATGAGTCCATGCGCATCTCGCACGAGGCGATCTACCAGGCCCTGTTCATCCAGGGCCGCGGAGCGCTCAACCGCGAGCTGGTCGCCTGCCTGCGCACCGGTCGTGCGCTGCGTGTCCCACGCGCTCGCAGCCGGCGTCAGGCCCGCGGCCATGTCACCCCGGACGCGGTGATCAGTCAGCGGCCCGCTGAGGTGGAGGACCGCGCCGTCCCAGGCCATTGGGAGGGCGACCTCATCATCGGCACCGGCCGCTCCGCGATCGGGACCCTGGTGGAGCGCACCACCCGGTTCACCCTTCTGCTGCACCTGCCCCGGATGGAGGGCTACGGCACTCAGGAACGGGTGAAGAACGGCCCGGCGCTGGCCGGCCGCGGTGCCGAAGCCGTGCGGGACGCGATCGCCAAGGAGATCACCGGGTTGCCCGAGCAGCTGCGCCGCTCGCTGACCTGGGACCGGGGGACGGAATTGGCCCAGCATGCACAACTGCGCATCGACACCGGCGTGCAGGTCTATTTCGCCGACCCTCATAGCCCCTGGCAGCGTGGCACCAACGAGAACACCAACGGCCTGTTGCGGCAGTACTTTCCCAAAGGCACCGACCTGTCACGATGGAATGCCGAGGAGTTGGCCGCTGTTGCGTTCGCGCTCAACACCAGGCCCCGCAAGACCCTCGGATGGAGAACACCGGCTGAGGCTTTCAGCGATCATCTAGACTCGCTGCTGAGCAGCAGTGTTGCGACGACCCCTTGAACCTGAGCAATGCACTTCCATCCGCTATGCGGAACGGCTCGACCAGGTCGGCGCGGCGCGTTCTGTTGGCAGCAAGGGGGACTCGTATGACAATGCAGCAGCCGAGTCCCTGAACAGTCTCTACAAGAAGGAGCTCATCGACTTCTATGGCGGCTGGAAAGGCATCATGGACGTGACTATCGCTACGATGGAGTGGGTTGCCTGGTTCAATTCTGAACGGCTACATTCTTACTGCGGGAACGTCCCTCCGGCCGAGTACGAGGAGAGGTTCCACCGATCGACCGCCGGCACTGACCTGACGGCCGAGAACCAAGCGATCTAGCCTCCAACTTCGCCGGGGCGATCCACACCCGGGCGGCCCGGGACTCCAAGCTGTGCTTGGCCGATGAATCCGGCCAGAGCCTGAGACCGCCCAAAGGACGAACGTGGGCACCCGCGGGCCGCACCCCGGTCCTGCCGGTCGCCTACAGCGGAGCGGGGCGCACCTCGATCGCCGGGCTGATCTGCATCAAACCCGGCCGGCGGACCCGCCTGATCTACCGCACGCTCACCTACCACCGCCGCAAAAACGAGCCCAAGGGCTTCGGAGAGAAAGCCTTCCAAGCCCTGCTGAGCGTCGCGCACGCCCAGCTCGGCGGGCCGATCTCGCTGATGTGGGACAACCTGCCCGAGCACGTCAGCGCCGAGATGCGCACCTGGATCGCGGCCCAGGCCGACTGGCTGCTGGTCTATCGGCTCCCACCGTACGCACCCGATCTCAACCCGGCCGAGGGCATCTGGTCCAACCTGCGCACCAAGGTCCTCAACTTCACCGTTCACGGCATCGACCAGCTCACCGTGTTGATCAAGAGTCGGCTCAAATCCATGCAGTACCGGCCTGACCTGCTCAACGGGTTCGTCGCCGAGACCGGACTCGCGATCTCCGATCAGGCGTAACCTCCGGCTTTCTTCCTCGGTACGGCGACGCGTGCACCGGTCCCGCGCCGGTCGTTCCAGCCGTGCGCGGCCGTGCCCTTGGCCGGCAGCGCCTCCAGTCGGGCGGCCTGCTCATCGGTGAGTTCGCAGGCGGACTTGCGCGTCATGCCCGGCGGGTGGGCCACCCGCGGTGGCTGGATTCCTCCGGAGGACATGTCCGCTGTCGGCGCCGCAGTGCCTCGCGCCGCTGTCGCCCGGTGTCGGACGCTCCTCCGCTTCTGCCGGAGCACCTGATACTTCCCGGCTGCCACCTGGGAAAACAGTGAGAATGAGCGCTCTGAACGATGCGTGACGCCCGGATTTTTTCATCAGTGGAAACATGAAACGTCTAGCTGTTAAGTCGAGACTCAGGAATCGCCACTTCTGTCAGGGGATTTATGCTCTACGGAGGCCGAGGCGCAAAGTAGTGTTGCACAGCGTGATCCACTGTCGCTGACAGTGGATTGTCAAACGCTTCTCAAGTGAAATAAAGTTCCCACGAGGCAGGCAAGTGGCGCTTTGGAGCAGCTATAGCAGCAGTGATTTCTGAACACTAACCAGGGAAGATGATTCCCAAGTCTGTCGTCCGGAAATATTGCCTAGCCAACTCCGTAGCCTACGCGCCTCCGATGAACCCAAATCCTCCCAACGAAAGGGAACCAGACATGCGGAAGAAGATGGTTCTAGCCTCCCTCGCGGCCGCTCTAAGCATCGTCAGTGCCGCCCCGGCCACCGCCGCCATCGCCGACTTCACCCCTGCTCCCGATACCACCGCCACTGACGCCGCTTTCGCCGGTACGGCGCCTGCCTGTATCACCCGGGATGTGAAATCCGGCCAGGTAGAGCTGTACAACAGCTGCAGCACAGCCATGAGTGTTAGGGTAATCCTCGACTGGGCTCCGGACTCCGATTGCATTCACCTTAAGCGGCACGAGCGCTTCTTCTACAACTGGACGATCGGAACCTATATGCGCGTCGAAGTCTGCTAGAAAGTGTTTGGCAGCTCGACCTAGTGAAGTCAGAGCATTAAGGATGCAATGACAGGGTTCGTGAGATAGCGGCTGGCGATTTTGTCGAAATGGTCGGCCACGGTCCGCTACTGATTGGGCTTGTCAAGACATCGTTCGGCCAGGCTGCGTCCCTTATAGGCGGTCGCGTCGGAGGCGGGAGGGCGTCAAGGAGGCCCTCCCGCTTTCGGTTGGCCTGATCCAGGCGCTTGAGCACCGTTACTGGAAGCCGGTTGGGGGGCCTTCGAAGTCGCTGGGGTTATGTTTCCAGAAATAGGGTGTCGAGGTAACTCTTCGGCACCCTATCATCGCACCCTGACCTGTATTGATATGCCACGGTTTACCTCGTCGCCTCCTGCGATAATCGAAAAACGATATCAATATGCGGTGGTCTGCCTGGTACTAAGGTTGAACTTGTGGTGTCGTAGGTCTTGACGTGCCTTGATTGCCGGGTATATCGGCAACGTGAGATACGCGCAGGGCGGAGGACTGTCCGCCGAGCGAAGAGCGTTCCGCGAACGGCTACGGTTACAGGCGGCCAAGAGGTTCGCCCGGGATGAGTCCAGCACGGCCATTGCGTGGGACCTGCGGATCAGTGTCCGCTCCGTTCAACGATGGAAGAGGGACTGGCAGGGCGGCGGGGCCACGGCGTTGCGTTCGCACGGACCGGCCTCTCTGCCCCGGCTCGGTGAGCGACAACTCACCGTCCTGGAACAGGAACTGGTCAAAGGGCCCGTCTGGCACGGCTGGCCGGACCAGCGCTGGACCCTGGCCCGCATCAAGACCCTGATCGGCCGGCGCTTCCACCTGACCTACACCCTGCAAGGGGTGCGCAAACTGCTGCGCCGCAACGGCTACACCTGCCAGGTCCCGGGCCGCCGCGCTCTAGGTGTATTGACCATGAACGTTGTTGACAGTAGGGCTTGATCAATAGCGAAGACCTCCGATGTGGTGGAGGTGTCTAGGCTCCACACCACACACGGAGGTCTTCGTGTCCCACCGTAATGCCCGCCTGACCGTTCATGGCAGACGACTCCTCGTCGAACGCGTCCTGTCCGGTCGGCCGGTCGCGCATGTCGCCGCTGAGATGGGCATCTCCCGTGCCACCGCACACAAGTGGGTCCGCCGCTGGCGCACGGAAGGAGAGACGGGTCTGCTGGACCGGCCCAGCAGACCGCACACCACCCCGCACCGCACGCCGGCTCACCTCGAGGCCCGCGTGTGCCGGCTCCGCACCGGCCGCAAACTCGGCCCGGCCCGCATCGGCCCGATCCTGGGCCTGGCCCCCTCCACCGTGCACCGCATCCTGACCCGCCACCACCTGCACCGGCTGTCCTTCCTCGACCGGCCCACCGGACAGCTCATCCGCCGCTACGAGCGTGCCCGCCCCGGCGAGCTGGTCCACATCGACGTCAAAAAGCTCGGCCGCATCCCCGATGGCGGCGGCTGGCGGATCCATGGCCGCGCCGCCTGCCCCGACCGCCGCCGCGTCACCGGCTTCGACTACATCCACTCAGCCGTCGACGACCACACCCGCATCGCCTACAGCGAGGTCCACACCGACGAGAAAGCCGCCACCTGCGCCGCCTTCCTGCGCCGCGCCGCGGCCTTCTTCGCCACCGTCGGCATTCCCCGCATCGAACGCGTACTGTCTTGTCCATCGTCGTTCGAGCTGACGGATCTGATTGTGACGATCGCCCCCCTCTGCTAGGGACTTTTCTATGCCATCGGACGAATACCCCACTTGAGATCATCCTGTGACCAGGAGGTCCATCGCCCGGGATGAAAAGGTTCAGCTATTTACCTTTGGTGAACGTCTGGGTGAACGCGTCCGGCGTCGAGAGGACGGCCATCCTGGAGAAGGGCCACCAGATCACCACAGCGCGGCCGATCACGTCGTTCTCCGCGATTGTCCCCTCGCCTTCCTGCTCCTCGTGACTGCGGGAGTCATGAGAGGCTGAGCGGTGGTCGCCCATGACCCACAGGCGGCCCTCGGGAACAACCTCCTCGAACTCTTTTTTGGAGGGGAAATCGTCGGGGTGGAGGTAGTCCTTCTCGTCGAGTGGGACCCCGTTCACGGTGATCCTCTTCTCGGCGTCGCAGCACTTGACGGTGTCGCCACCGATCGCGATGACCCGCTTGATGGTGTCTATGTCATTCCAGCCCTTGAAAACCACCACGTCACCGCGCTCGACTGCACCGTGTAGCTTGTTGACGACCACGCCGTCGCCCTCGCGCAGGGTGTTCTCCATGGACTCCGACGGGATCCAAAAGAACGGGAAGACGAACCCCTGCAGCAGCGTCGCCACCACGGCACCGCAGACCAGTAGAAGCAGACTCTCGCGTACGGCACTCTTGCGGGAGGGCTTGGGTTGCTTGTTTTCAGAGTTGACCATCATGAGATACCTCCATTAGCCGCGATCTGTCGTGGTGAATTTCGTCGGGCTTGAGCGCCTGCACGAGAAAAGTGCCCATGACCTGGTAGGGTGGGGCTTGCTGGCAGTTCGGCCCACGCCAGTCCACGAGGCACTTTTCATGTGAAGACTACCGTTTCCCGCCACAAGATCAACGCGTTCGCCGACGGCCTGGTATTGACGAAGAAATCCGGGCGTCGCGCATCGTTCGGAGCGCTCATTCTCACTGTTTTCCCAGGTGGCAGCCGGGAAGTATCAGGTGCTCCGGCAGAAGCGGAGGAGCGTCCGACACCGGGCGACAGCGGCGCGAGGCACTGCGGCGCCGACAGCGGACATGTCCTCCGGAGGAATCCAGCCACCGCGGGTGGCCCACCCGCCGGGCATGACGCGCAAGTCCGTCTGCGAACTCACCGATGAGCAGGCCGCCCGGCTGGAGGCGCTGCCGGCCAAGGGCACGGCCGCGCACGGCTGGAACGACCGGCGCGGGACCGGTGCACGCGTCGCCGTACTGATCGCCGGGAAGTTCCACCTCCGCTCGTCGCCGCCTGCGCAAGCGCGGGATCACGCCGCTCATCGCCTGCCGCGGCATGCCGCGCAACTCCGGCCTGGGCACCATCCGGTGGGTGGTTGAGCGGACCTTCGCCTGACTGCACCAGTTCAAGCGGCTACACGTCCGCTACGAACACTGCGCCGGCACTGCGCCGATCGGTCAAGGACCGCCCGGCCTGGCGTGCGGCGTCATCCGCCTGCGCCGCCTCCGGACCTCATCCTGGAACGATCAGTTATGCGGGCGTCGGCCCCTTTCCCCGGCTGATCGCTTCAAGCAGCAGTTTCGCAGCCACCGCCGCCCCGTCGGTGCGGATCGTGCCGGCCACGGCCTTCGCCCGTGCTCGGGTCTCGGGGGCCAGAGCCGTTTCGAGTGCGGCCGACAAGGACTCGGTGCTCGGCGTCGGACCGTCGTGGGCTGCGCCGATGCCCAGCTCGGCCACCCGGCCCGCCCAGTACGGCTGGTCACCCATCTGGGGCACCACCACCTGTGGCACGCCCGCACGGGCGGCCGTGGTCGTGGTGCCCGCGCCGCCGTGGTGCACGACGGCGGCCACCCTGCCGAACAGTTCCTGCTGGTTGACCTCGCCGACGGTGAAGCAGTCGTCCCGGTCGTCGATCGGTGCCAGGCCGGCCCAGCCGCGGGCGATGACGACGCGGCGGCCCTTCGCCCGGATCGTCTCGACAGCTGTGCGGGCGATGTCCTCTGGGGTGGGCAGGCTGCCGAAGCCCACGTACACCGGTGGTGCGCCGGCGTCCAGGAACGCCTCAAGGCCGACCGGCAGCGGGCGTTCGTCCGGCAGGATCCACGCGCCGGTCTGCACGACGTCCAGGCCCGCCGGTTCCCGCCAGGGAGCCAGGACCGGGTCCGCCGCCAGCCACTGCCGGCCGCCGAACATGTAGTCGCGGACGTTGTCCACCGGCGGCAGACCGGCGGACGCCCGGTTGGTGTTCAGCGCCTCGCCGAAGACCGCGTTGTAGTTCCGGATGGACAGCTCGTCCAGCTCCCGGCTGTCGGTCACCTCCGGTGGGATCGGCCGGCCCGGCAGCGGCGTCGGCCGGTGGTGCGGTGACGGCAGGAAGATCGGGCAGTAGCTCACGTGCACGGAGACGATGCCGAGCTTCTCGGCCACCGAACGCGCGCCGACCACGGCAGGCACCAGGCCGGACACCACCAGCGCGTCACATCCCCCGGCGGCGGCCGCGGCGAGCTCGTCCAACTGCGTGGCGATCAGGTCGCTCGCGAACCGGGGCACGTCCGCCGCCGTCGGTCGTGCCTTCCCGTGCACCATCGCGCGCACCGACGGGCCGACCGGCACCAGTGGCACGCCGGCCTCGGCCAGCCGGTCCGCGCAGTCCGGCGGCGCGCACACCCGCGCCTCGGCGCCGAGGTCCCGCAGCCGCACCGCGAGTGCCACCAGCGGTTCGATGCCCCCGCGTGAGTCGTACGTCGACAACAGCACCCGCATTTCACATTCCCCGTTTCCGCAGGTTCTGGGTTCGAGCGACGATTCTGCGGTACGCCCCGGGTCTTGCCGCAAGCCCCCAGGTGCGCTATAGATTGAAAACGGCGGGGATGATCATTCTCCTCGCGTCGTGAGACTCGGGTAGTGGTGGAGTCTCGGCGACGGCGGTGTCCGGGACGCCCGCCGGGGCCATGCGGTCATCGATGCGGTCATCGATCGGTCGCCGCCCCGGATGGCGTCGGCGACGCGGCGGGCGGGGCGGCGGTCAGGCGCCGATGATCCGCAGGTGTTCCTGCGGCAGCGGGTACGGCCGTTCGACCGGCAGCAGGCCGCGGGCCCGGTCGAGATCGTGATCGCGTACGGCCTCGTGGACCTCGTGGGCCAGGCCGGTGACGTCGGTGATCGAGACGATCCACTCGTCGAGGTAGCGGTGGACCGCCGGGCCGGACAGCCCGACCTGGAGAGAGCGGTACGGCAGGGGGTTCAGCCGGAGGTCGCGTTCCGGGTCCCACTGGACGCGCACCGGGCTGCGCCGGAGCCGGTCGGCCCAGGCGTCGTGGTCGGCGTGCTGGTCCGGCCGGTAGTGGCTGAGGCAGGAGTGCGCGAGTGCCCACTCGAAGCCCGACCGGCTGATCTCGACCGCCAGGACCCGCTCCTGGCCGGGCTTGGCCGCCCAGCCGCAGCGGTACATCATCCACAGGAACGACGGCTTGATCCAGGTCATCCGCTCCCGTTTGAAGGGCGGGACGAAGGTCTGCGCCGCCACGGCCCGGTCGGCGATCGCCGGGTCGTACGCCTGGTAGACGGTGATGGACTCCTCGGTGTGGGCGGCGCGGATCTGCCGGTAGGGGGCGTTCATGCGCACCAGCCTGGCGAAACCGGACACCCGGCGGCAACGGGTTTTACCCGCGGACCGCCGGGCCCGCACGCCTTTCACGGAGGCGCCAGGGGGGACCGTTCCCGGAAGTGCCCCGGCAGCGCCGTTCCCGAAGGCGCCGCCGCGGGGCCTTTCCCGAAGGTGCCGCGGCGGGGCCGTCAGAAGTAGTCGGCCGGCCAGTGCACGGCGGCGGGGGAGCCGACCACCGGGGCGGGGTCACCCAGGATCGGCCGGACCATGCCGGTGGCGTCGACGACCTGCTCCACCCGCGACAGCAGCAGCGGCAGCGCCGCACTGGCCGGTTCATCGGCGGGCAGCCGCGCCGACCCGTGGGTGACACCCCGACGGGCGGCCTCCGCGGTGACCGTGCGGAACAGGGCCGCCTGCTCTCCGGCGGTCTCCAGGATCTCGACCGAGCCGGGGTGCCACCGGGCGGCCAGGTAGCCGACGGCCTCGCCGCCGCGTTCGGCGACGGTCAGCTCCACCGGCGGCCCGTACCAGACGGGTACCCGGACCTTCCAGTCGTCCGGCCCCCGGACGGTCGTCAGCGGCCGGTTCGCGTTGTGGCGCTCGTACAGCGCGGCGAGGAGCGGCCACTCGGCGGTGGTCGCGGGCCTGACCCGGGTCAGCGGGTCGGCGGCGCCCGGACGGGCCAGGACCCCGGCCGGGTGGGTCAGCTCGAAGACCGACCAGCCGGACCCCGCGTAGACGCCGGGGGTGCCGGTGAACAGCAGGGACCAGGCGCAGCCCGCGGCGGCCATGTCGTCCACGGCCATCCCCAGCAGCCGCCGCACGTGGCCGCGACCGCGGGCGTCCGGCCGGGTGGCGACGTCGGCGACCCCGCCGACCAGGTCCGTCCCGCCGGAGGCGTTGCGGATGCGGCGGGGCACGTAGTAGACCACGGCGTGGATCCCGTCGTCCCCGGCCGCGACGAACGTGCGGCCGTACCTGCCCGGGTCGCTCTCGTACAACGGCACGACGTGCGGCGCGTCGAAGCACTCGGCCCACGTCCGGTAGAGGGCCTCCCGGTCGGCGGGCGTCGCCGTACGGAACCGGATCACGCCAGCACGTTCCGCTGCCGCCCGAGCCCGTCGATCTCCATCTCCATGACGTCGCCGGGAGCCAGGTAGGGGAAGCGGCCCGACAGGGCGACCCCCTGGGGCGTGCCCGTGTTGATCACATCGCCCGGGTCGAGCACGGTGAACTGCGACAAGTGCCAGACCAGGTACGCCACGCTGAAGATCATGTCAGCGGTGGTGGAGTCCTGGCGCGGCTCGCCGTTCACCCAGGAGCGCAGGCCGAGCTTCTGCGGGTCGCCGATCTCGTCAGGGGTGACCAGCCACGGGCCCAGCGGGTTGAAGGTCTCGCAGCTCTTGCCCTTGGACCACTGGCCGCCGGACTGGGCGAGCTGGAAGTCGCGCTCGGAGACGTCGTTGGAGATGGCGTACCCCGCGACGTGGGCGAGCGCCTCGTCCGGGGAGTCGAGGTAGCGGGCACGGCGGCCGATCACCACCGCGAGCTCCACCTCCCAGTCCGTCTTCGCGGAACCGCGCGGGACCAGCACGTCGTCGTACGGTCCGACGACCGTGTTGGGGGCCTTGTAGAACAGGATCGGGCTGGCCGGAGGCTCGGCGCCCGACTCGGCGGCGTGGGCGGCGTAGTTCTGGCCGACGCACAGCACCGCTCCGGGGCGGGTGACGGGCGGGC
Organism: Streptosporangium becharense; assembly: GCF_014204985.1. Classification (NCBI taxonomy): domain Bacteria; kingdom Bacillati; phylum Actinomycetota; class Actinomycetes; order Streptosporangiales; family Streptosporangiaceae; genus Streptosporangium; species Streptosporangium becharense. Next base: position 7,347,376 of record NZ_JACHMP010000001.1, read on the forward strand.
CGACCCGCAGGCCGGCGACGTCGATGCCCGGCAGCCCGGCCAGGCTCTCCACCCCGCCGCGGGCCAGGAAGGCGGGGTCGATGTCGGGGGTGACGCCCGACAGGTCCGCGTACCGCTCGCCGTCGAAGGCGACGGGCCGTTCCCGGCCGGGCTCGCCGACACGCATGTAACGCATGATCGCTCCTTGTCATCGGAAGTCATCGGAAGCTATCGGAAATCCTCGGAAATCGTAGGAGATCGTCCGCGGGGAGGCCGCGTCGTCCGTGGGCGTTCCTCCCCGGGACGGTTCAGCCCATGCGGCCGAGCATCTCCTCGGTCACCGCGTGCTCCAGCGGCAGCCCCGCCGCCAGCCGGGCGATCTCGGCGACCACCACCTCGCCCTGCCTGCGGCGGCCCTGCGCGGTCCCGGCCGCCTGGTGCGGGGTGAGCAGCGCGTTCGGCAGGCTCCGCAACGGGTGGTCCACCGGCAGCGGCTCCTCGTCGAAGACGTCGATCGCCGCGTCGAGCCGTCCGGTGCGCAGCTCCGCCAGGAGCGCGGCCTCGTCCACCAGCCAGGAGCGCGCCGTGTTGACCAGGCCCGACCCGTCGGGCATCAGCGCCAGCTCGCGCGCGCCGAGCAGGTGCCGGGTCTCCGGGAGCGCCGGTGCATGCACGGCGACGATCCGGCTGGTCGCCAGGAGCTCGTCCAGGCCGACCGCGTCCTCCAGGTAGGGGTCGGCGACGCGGACGTCGGCGCCGAGCGCGCGGACCAGGTCGATGTACGCCCGGCCGGTGCGTGAGGCGCCGATCACCCCGATCGGGCAACCCAGGATCTCGTGCCGGAGCGGCGCCCGCTCCGCCTCGGCCCAGGGGACCGCGCCGCGCAGCGCGTGGTCGAAACGGTGCACCTGGTGCAGCAGCGCCATGGTGAACGCCAGGGCCACCTCGGCGACCGAGCGTGCCATGCCCGCCCCGGCCTGGGTTACCCGGATGCCCCTGGCCCACAGCTCGCCGGTGACGAACGGTTTGACGCTCGCACCCGTGTGCGCGACCAGCCGCAACTGCGGGGCCAGGTCGAGCAGGGCGGCCCCCAGCGGTGGCACGCCCCAGCTGGTCACCAGCACCTCGGCTCCGGGCAGCGCTCCGGGCAGGTCCCGGTGGTCGTCGAGGAAGGTCACCTCGCCGAGCGCCAGCAGCGGGGCGGGGTCGGGGAAGAACTGCCCGCGCAGCCCCGGCGGCACGCTCACCAGCACCCGCAGGGGCCGCGCCACCTCCCCGCCCGGGGACGCGGGGGCAGCGGCGGGCACCGGGGGGACCGCGGCCCCCTCGGGAGCCGTGGACGCGGAGGGAACCGCGGATGCCGGGAGAGCCGGGTCGGTGGCGGGTGCCGGGGGAGCGGCGGGCACCGGGGGAGCCGGGTCGGTGGCGGGCGCCGGGGGAGCCGGGTCAGCGGAGCCAGTCATCGACGTGCTCCGCCACGAAGTCGTCGTCCGTCAGCCAGGGGTAGGCCGCGCTCACCCGGGTCAGCTCCTCCGCCTGGCCCGGGGAGAGGGTCTCCGCCGGGTCCAGGCACCAGGTGCCCGCGAGCAGGCCCTGGCGGCGCAGCACCTCGTGGACTCCGGCGATGCACCCGGCGAAGCCGTTTCCGGGGTCGAAGACGGCGGCGTTGGCGTCGGTGACGGCGCTCGCGCGGCTCGCCCACAGCGCCGGGTCCCGGCCGACCCCGTGGGCCAGCTCCACGGCCGCGGCGGTCCAGACGGCCCACTGGCCGAGCAGCCCGCCGCGGAAGCGCAGGCCGCCGGGCAGCTCGGCCAGCAGGTCGCCGACGATGTGGTCGTCGTTACCGGTGTAGAGGGCGACCTCGTCCCGGCGGTCGGAGGCGGCGACACCGTGCACGGCGTCGAGCGTCCGGTACCGGTCGAAAGCAGCGATCTTGATCCCGGCCGTGGACGGCTGGTCGGCCAGGGCCCGCCAGAACCCCCGGGACAGCACCGGCCCGCCGATCGCGACCTGCAGGTAGAACCCCACCACCGGCAGCACCTCGCCGACGGCCGCGGCCCGCGCCAGCAGGTCGGCCTCGGAGGCGCCGGGCACCACCGGCGACAGCAGCACCGCGTCGTAGCCGAGGGACGCGGCCAGCTCGGCCTCGGCCACGGCCTGCCGCACGTCGCCGCACGCCCCGGCGATCATCGTGAACGGGCGGCCCGCCTCAGCGCGGACGACGTCCGCGGCCAGCCGCAGCACCGGTTCGAGCAGCCCCGCCTGGCGGATCTCGAACTGCGTGGTGTGCACGCCCACGGCCAGGCCGGTCGCACCCGCCGCGAGGTAGTAGCGGGTCAGCCCGGCCTGGCGGCGCTCGTCCAGGACGCGGTCGGCGGTCAGCGCCAGCGGGTGGGCCGGGATGACGGCCGTCTCGTGGTCCTTCTCGCGGTCCATCAGAACCTCCCGTCGCGGACGGTGAACTTGGTCGGCTTGCCGGAGGTGGGCAGCCCGGCCAGCAGCCACGCGGCCTGCCAGTCGATCAGGGTGCCGAGGGGCACCTCGGGGTAGCCGAACAGCCGGTGGCACCGGGTGGCGTCGTTGAGCAGGGCGGTCTCGGCCTCCCGGCCCGCGATCACGACCCCGGCCCCGCCCCGGCCCACGCTCCCGCTCGCCGTGTCCGGTGAAACCGCCGTGCCGTCCCGGTCTCCGCTCGCCGTGTCCGGCGAACTCCCCGAACCACCCCCGCCGGTGGCGAAGCGGTCGGCGAAGGCGGCGGCGATCCGGCGGACCGAGGCGGTCTCCGGGCCGGTCAGGTTGAGGACGAACGGCTCGGCCGAGGCGTGGTTCAGCGCGCGCAGGGCCACCTCGTTGGCGTAGCCCTGCCAGACCACGTTGACGTGCCCGGTGGTCACGTCGACCGGGTCCCCGGCGAGGACCGCCTGGCCGATGTCGGCGAGCACGCCGTACCGCAGGTCGACCGCGTAGTTCAGGCGCAGGATCGCCACCCTGGTGCCCCGGACGGCCGCGCCGTGCTCGAAGATCCGTTCCCGGCCGAGACAGCTCATGGCGTACTCGCCGACCGGGCCGACCGGGTCGTCCTCACAGCTGCCGCCGCCCGCCACCGGCACCAGCGGGTAGACGTTGCCAGTGGAGAAGGCCGCGATCCTGGCCCCGGCGTACCGTTCGGCGACCCGGGCGGGCAGGGCCGCGTTGACGACCCACGCCTGGTACGGCGCGGAGCTGGTGCCGAACTTGGCACCCACCATGAACACCACGTCGGCCCCGTCCGGCAGCCCGGACAGGTCACCGCCGAGCAGGTCGAACGGGACGATCTCCACGCCGTCCCCGGCGAGGGCGGCCGCCGCGGCGGGGTCGCTCCAGCGGGAGACGGCGTGGACCCGGTCGCCGTGGCGGCCGGCGGCGTCCAGGCCGCGGCGGGCCAGCCGGCACAGGCTCGGCCCCATCTTCCCGCCCGCACCCAGCACCACCAGGTCGCCCGATCCGGCGGCCAGGTCGGCGACGAGCCCCGCCGACGGGGTGGCCAGGCGGTCTTCCAGTTCGGTTTCCGAAGTGAACATCTCTACTCTCTGATCAACCCTTGATGCCGGACATGGTGACGCCCTCGGTGAAGTAGCGCTGGCCGACCAGGTAGGCGGCGAAGATGGGGACGAACGCGACGGTCGCCCCGGCGAGGACCACGTTGAGCGGCACGTTCTCCTGCTGCAGCGAAGCGATGCCGACGGTGAGCGTGCGCATCTCGGCACCCTGGCCGATGATCAGCGGCCAGAGGAAGTCGTTCCAGTGCCACAGGAAGACGAACACGCCCAGCGTGGCCAGGATCGGCTTGCACAGCGGCAGCACGATCCGGGTGAAGACCCGCCACTCCGAGCACCCGTCCAGGCGTGCCGCCTCGAACAGCTCGTCGGGCAGGCCCATGATGAACTGCCGCATCAGGAACACCGCCTGCGCGTTGGCGAGCGTCGGCAGGATGAGCCCCCAGTAGGTGTCGACCCCGCCCAGCTCCGCGATGAGGACGAACGTCGGGATCAGCGTGACGTGGTAGGGGACCATCACCATCGACAGGAACGACCAGAACATGGTCTCCCGGCCGGGGAAGCGCTTCTTGGCGAACGCGTACCCGGCCAGGGAGGCCAGCAGCAGCACCGCCACCACGCTGACCACCGAGTAGACGAGCGTGTTGAACGTCCACAGCAGCAGGTCGCGTCCGCCGAGCACCTGCTCGTAGGCGCCGGTGTCGATCGGCCAGGGCAGCAGACTGCCCGGGAACTCCACGGCCGCGGCGGGCTTCAGCGACAGCACGACCATCGCGTAGAACGGGAACAGCGTGATCGGGGTGGCGATGGCGAGCAGCGCCACCCGGACGGCCTTGCCCGCCGGTGAGGGCTCCAGCGCCTTGTACGCGCGACGGCGGGACGGAGCCGGCTGCTTGGACGGTGCCGGACGGGTGGCGGTCAGGCTCACCGGTTCCTCCCGATGATCAGGCGCTGGATGAGCGCGACGACGAGGGTCATCACGAACAGGGCGACGCCGATGGCGCTGGCGTAGCCGAAGTCGAAGTACTTGAAGCCCTGGTCGTACAGGGCCATCACGAGGGTGTAGCTGGAGTGCGCGGGGCCGCCGCCGGTCATCACGTAGACCAGGTCGAACACCTGGAAGGAACCGGTGGTCTCGATCACCGCGACGAAGAACAGCGCCGGACGCAGCTGCGGGGCCACGATGTGGCGGAAGCGCTGCCACACCCCGGCCCCGTCGGTGAGCGCCGCCTCCTCCAGCTCACGCGGCAGGTCCTGCAACCGGGCCAGGATGATCAGCATGCCGTACCCGAACTTCGACCACACCGAGACCATGACCAGGGCGGGGATGACCAGGGTGGTCGAGGCCAGCCACGGTTCGCCGGTGAGCTTCGTCCACGGCCCCTCGGAGGAGAACAGCCAGGTGAACACCGTCCCGGCCAGCACCAGGCTGGTCACGACCGGCAGGAAGAACACCGAACGGAAGAAGCCCGCCCCGCGGAAGGACCTGCGCACCAGCAGCGCCATGCCCAGCGACATGCCGATCGACAGCGGGACGTACAGCACCGTGTAGACCAGCGTGACCCGCAGCGAGTCCCAGAACACCGGGTCGCCGAGCAACCGCCGGAAGTTCTCCAGCCCGTTGAAGGCCGGGCTGTCGCCGATGGAGAACTCGAAGAAGCCGAGCAGCACCCCGGCGATGGACGGCCCGAACCGGAAGGCCAGGAACAGCAGGAAACACGGCAGGACGAACAGCAGCCCCGTCCGTGTCTCCCACCGTGAGATGGCCCCCCGGCGGGGCGCCTCGGCGGTCGTCGTCGCCATGTCGTCTCCTTGTCTCCGGGGCCCGCGGGTGGGCGGGTGCGGGCCCCGGCGTGTGTCGTCAGCCGCCCAGCAGGGCGTCGGCCGCGGCGGCGGCGTCGGCGAGGGCCTGCTCGGGGGTCTTCTTGCCGATCAGCGCGGCCTGGATCTCGGGGGCGAGCACGCCCATGACGTCACGGGCCTTCTCGTTCAGCGGACCGGCCGTGGTCAGGTCGAGGGTCTTCTCCATCTCGCCCTGCACCGGGTCGCTCGCGTACAGGGAACCGGTCGACTTCTGCGGGGAGAAGTTGTTGGAGGCCGTGTCGTAGGCCTTGGTGGCCTCGGGCCGGGTGGCGAAGGCGAGCCACTTGCCCGCCGCCTCCTTGTCGTCGGCGGCCTTGAACATCGCCAGCGAGCCGACGGTGCCGTACGCGACCTGCTTGACGTCCTTGAGCGGGGGGAAGACCTTGATGTTCTCCTCGCCCCAGAACGTCGCCACGTCGGCGGGGACGTGCTGCCAGGTGCAGGCGACCTTGTTCTGCGCGACGTGGGTCTGCTCGAACTTGGGCAGCCCGGTGAGCAGGTCCTTCTCCACGTACCCGCCGTCGACGAGCTTGCGCAGGAAGGTCAGCGCCTTGATCCCCTCGGGGCCGGCGAACGCCGTCTTCTTGCCGTCGGGGGTGAAGACGTCACCGCCGGCCTGCCACAGCAGCGGGTAGAACGACTGGTTCAGCGTCGCGGCCGGGTCGGCCCAGTGGTTGGTGACGTCGATGCCCTTGTCCTTGAACGTGGGGGCGAGCTCCAGCAGTTCGTCCCAGGTCGTCGGGTAGGTCGTCACGCCCGCCGCGTCGAACGCCTTCTTGTTGCACACCAGCGGGTTGGACGTCATCAGGATCGGCGCGCCCATCATCTTGCCGTCGATGGTCACCGAGGCCTTGGCGTTGTCGCGGTAGTCGGCCTTGGCCTCGGCCGACAGGTACTCGTCGACGGGCTGGAGGGTCTTGGCGTACTTGGGGAGCTGGTCGGGGATCAGGTAGACCACGTCGGGGGCCTTGTTCCCGGCGATCGCGGTGGACAGCGCCTCGTCGCGCTTGGCCCAGGGGTAGATCTCGACCTTGACGTCGATGGACGGGTTGGCCTTCTCGAAGGCGGCGGTCTGCTCGTCCCAGAACGCCTGGTGCTTGGCCTGGTCGGCGATCACCGGGTAGGTCCACATGGTGACGGTCTGCTTGTCGCCGGAGCCGGAGTCGGAACCGCCGCCGCAGGCGGCCAGCATTCCCGTCGCCAGCGCCGCCGCGGCCAGTGCGCGCATTCGCATGGACATGGTCCTCTCATCGGTCATGGGGGGTGTTCCCAATGAAGATCACTTGTCGGGCACGGTGACGACCGTGCCGGTGTGGCGGGCCCGCTCGGCGGCGAAGACCGCCAGGTGGCCGTCGAGGGAGTCGGCCGGCCCGGACCGCACGTGCGCCGGGTCACCGGTGGCCAGAGCGCGGACGAACGCGTCCATCAGCGCGCTGTCGCCGCCGCCGTGGTCGTCGGCGGCGGTGGAGCCGCCGGTCGTGCCGGCCTCGATCACCTCGGTGCTCCCGTCGCGGAAGTCCACCACCCGGACGCGCTCGCCGTCGCCGGTGAGGCAGCCGTGGGTGCCGAAGATCCGGGTCTGCCGGTGGGTCTGCTCGGTGAAGGCCGTCATGGTGAACGTCGCGGTGGCACCGCCGCTCAGCTCCATGGCGAGCACCTGGTGGTCGACGACGTCGTTGTCGCAGGCGTACACGCACCTGCCGTACGGCCCGGTGCGCAGCGCCTCGATCACCGCGGCCTCGTCGGAACCTTTGGTGATCACGCTGACCGGCCAGATCGGGCCGCGCTCGGCGAGCGTGCCCAGGTAGAGGCGGGGCGCCGAGTACGGGCACCGCGGTTCGATCGAGCAGTCGAGGCAGCGGTCGGCGGCCCCGGCCGGGCGCCGCTCGGGGCGGAAGTGGCCGAGCGAGCCGAAGCTGGACACCCGCTCGACCCGCCGCCCGGTGATGTAGCCGAGCCAGTCGAGGTCGTGGCACGACTTGGCCAGCAGCATCGGGCTGGCCAGGTGCTCGCTGCGCCACGGCCCGCGCACGTAGGAGTGGGCGGCGTGCCACCAGCCGACCGGCTCCAGGTGCTCGACGCTCATGATCTCGCCGAGGGTCCCGCCGTCCACGACCCGCTTGACCAGGTCGGTGTAGGGCGTGTAGCGCATCACGTGGCAGACGGCGAACAGCACGCCCGCCCGGGTGACCGCCTCGACGATGTGGCGGCACTCCTCCTCGGTCGGCGCCAGCGGCTTCTCCATCAGCAGGTCGTAGCCGGCCTCGGCCAGCGCGACCGCGGGCTCGACGTGGAGCCGGTCCTGGGTTGCGAGGATCACCGCGTCCGCGACCCGCTCACCGGAGGCGAGCAGGTCCGTCCAGTCGGAGAACTCCCGGACGCCGTCACCGGCCACCCGGGCCCGCCGCAGCGGGTCCGGGTCGGCGACGGCCACCAGCCGGGCCCGCTCGGGGTGGGCACGCACCCAGGAGGCGTAGGTCTGCCCCCGGTTGCCCGCCCCGACGAGCGCCAGCGTGACGGGCCGCCCGAGGGGCCCGCACGTGCCGGGCAGGTCGCGGGGCGCCGCGGCGGGTTCGCCGCCGCGGGCCGCCGTGCCGGACGTGACCCCGTGGGCCGTCGTGCCGGGTTCGTTGTCCACCTACACCACCAGGTTTCCGGTCGTCTGCACCCGGGGCCCGTCCTGGGGGAGTTCCGTCCTGGTGACGCCCTCCTCCACGTTGCCGGTGTGCATCAGGTACGAGCCGTCGCCGAACGCGGCGGCCTTCAGCGTGAGCTTCCCGCCGGTGAACTGGGAGCCCGTCGCCAGATAACGGTTCCTGCCCGATTCCAGGGAGACGTGCACGGCCTCGGCGCCGCCCGCGACGCTGCGGTGGCCGGCCAGCTCCCAGGTGACGGCCCCCGCGGCGTCGGCGCGGGAGAGCAGCGTGCCCGTGCCGCTCAGCTCGGTGCCGCCCTCCAGGCGGATCCGCTGGTCGGCCTTGCCCGCCGCCCGCAGCCCGGTGTCCTTGACCGTGCAACCGTCCAGGACGAGCGTGGCGGCGGCCACCGTGACGGGTGCGCCGTTCTCCCGCCCGCGCAGGATCGTGTCGGTGAGCCGCAGCTCCCCGGTGCCGTTCCAGGTGTTGCCGTCCAGCCCGGTCAGGACCGAGCGGCTGATGTGCACGGGGGAGGTGACGTTCGCCTGGGCGATCTCGCTCTTGGCGGGCAGGGCGAAGGTGCAGCCGTCGATGACGTTGGGCCGGCCCGACCGGCTCGACTGCTGGGAGAGGATCAGCGTGTCGCTGGCCGAGCAGCCGCGCATCTGCACGCCGTCGGCGTTGACCCAGATCATGCCGGAGCCCTGCAGGCTGGGCTTGCCGATCACCTGCACGTCCTCCAGGGTCAGGTCGGTGACCTTGACCCGGGCGACGAACCAGGAGCACACGTGTTTGCGGACGGTGATCCGCTTGGCGGCCGAGCCCCAGGCGGCGCCGGAGTTGGCGAAGGTCATCAGGCCGGAGTTGCCGGTGTAGACCAGGTCGTGCTCGTACTGCCCGTGGGTGACGAACGGGCCCTGGTCGTCGCCGTCGCCGTGGCAGTTCTCCACATAGCAGTAGGCCGAGGCGGTGAAGTCGTTGAGGTGGCGGGAGTTGGCGGTGTGGCAGTCGGAGACGTGCCCGTACAGGCAGTAGATCTGCTGGGTGAGGTAGCCGGCGCCGCCCCAGGTCACCGAGGCCGGGTTCTTCAGCGTGCACTGCTCGGTGCGGAAGTGGGTGCACCAGCGGCGCATGATCACCGGCCAGAACGTGCCGGTGGCCTCGATGCCGGAGACGTCGCACGAGACGGCGTACTCGTAGGCCACCGGGTGCGAGCCGGTGTACTGGTCGCCGCCCTCGACGCCGAAGAAGACCATGTCGCGGACGTGCGCGCGCTCGACGGGCTCGACCCGGGTCCAGGTGATCGTGCGGCCGGCGGCCAGCTCCCAGCCGTTCTTGTAGTTCACCCGGATGCGGGAGCCGTCGACGATCTGGGTGACCTGGACGAGCTTCTGCAGCTCCTTCTCCCACCGGCCGGTCAGCTGGTTCACCTCGGCGGCCCACCACTGGCCGACGGCGAACTTCGAGGAGTCGCCCACCTCGAAGACGTCCGACAGGTCGGGCATGACGGCGGTGAGCTTGTGGGTGACCACGGTGTCGGTGACCTTGCCGCGGAACAGCAGCACCGCCGCGAACGGGTCGTCCTGCCCGGCCTTCTCGATGCCGTCGGTGCGGACGGTGTTGCCGCCGAAGTCGAGTTCGATGCCGGAGCGGGAGAAGGTGTGGCGTTTGACGAAGAGCAGGTCGGTGTGGGCTTCGATCCGGTGGATGGCCGGGTCGTTGACCATGGCGTCGAGGGCGGCGTCGGCGGGGGCCTTGCCGTCGAAGATCCCGAAGCGCCGGAAGTCGCCGACGCCGTCGTGGATCTGGAGCCAGCGGCCCTTGGCGGCCCCGGCCGGGGCGAGCACCGTGCCCCCGTTGGGGACGAGGGTGGAGGCGGCGTCCCAGCGGACGAGCATGCCGCCCCCGTCGCCGGGCTTGAGGTAGCCGGCGACCTGGGCGAGCGTGCCGTCGGCCAGGTAGCGGGGCTCGAACGACAGCAGCCGGGCGACGGTGTCGGCCTGCTGGACGGCGTCCTTGGGCTTGAGGGCGTCGGCGTCGGCGTCCGCGGCGGGGGTGGGGTCGGCGGCTGCGGGCTGGGCGATGAGCAGCGAGCCGACGGCGGCGAGCCCGGCGAACCCGGTGGTACGCAGGATCCGGCGGCGGTCCGGGCGGCTGGGGTGGCCGGTCTCGGCGGTGCTGTCGAGGCTGTCGTGGTTGTCGGCGCCGTCGGTGCGGTGGGGGGAGTTCATCGTGGGTCTCTCTTTCACGGGGGGCTCAGAGCGAGAGGTTGTCGGCGACGCGGACGCGGGGGCCCTCGGCGGGCAGGGAGCGTTCCAGGCCCTCCTCCACGCACCGGGTGTGCAGCACGGTCGAGGCGCCGGTGAGCACCAGCCGGCCGCCGGTGAAGACGGAGCCGACCGCGCGGTAGTGGTCGTCCCCCGAGGTCAGGGCGAGATGGGCGGTCTGGCCGCTGGTCTCGCCGCGGTATCCGACCAGTTCCCAGCGGAGCCGTCCCGGCCCCTCGGCCCGCGACAGCAGCGCCTGTCCGCCGCCGCTCACCCGCACCCCGCCGCCTAGGCGCAGCGTCTGGTCCCGTACGGCGCTGAGCCGCAGGGGGGCCTCGCTGATCGACCCGCCCGAGATCACGACCTCGGCCGCGCCGACGGTGACGGGTTCGCCGCCGCCCTTCTTGCCGCGCAGCTCGCAGCGGGTGAACCGGAGCGGCCCGGAACCGCGGAAGAACGCGCCGTCCAGGCCGGTCAGGACGGAGTCGACGAAGTGGACCGGGTTGGACACCGGGGTCTGCACCACCACCGCCCCCGCCGGAAGGTCGAAGGAACAGCCCTGGATCACGTTGGGCCGCCCGGAGCGGTTGGAGCGCTGCCCGATGGCGAACGTCTTCGCCGAGCAGCCGCGCATCTGGATTCCGTCGGCGTTGACCTGGAGCGTTCCGGCGGGGTCGAACGTCGAACGGGGGATGACCCGGACGTCCTCCAGCGTCAGATCAGTGATCTTCGTTCCGGCGACGAACCAGGAGCACACGTGTTTGCGGACGGTGATCCGCTTGGCGCTCGTCCCCCAGAGCGCGCCGCTGTTGGCGATGTCCATCAGCCCGGAGTTGCCGGTGAAGACCAGGTCGTGCTCGTACTGTCCGTGGGTGGTGAAGGGGTTGCCGCCGGCGTCGTCGCCGTCGCCGTGGCAGTTCTCGACCGTGCAGTAGGCCGAGGCGGTGAAGTCGTTGAGGTGGCGGGCGTTGGAGCTGTGGCAGTTCGAGACGTGCCCGTACAGGCAGTAGATCTGCTGGGTGAGGTAGCCGGCGCCGCCGTAGAACACCGTGGGCGGGTTCTTGAGGCTGCAGCTCTCGGTGCGGAAGTGCGTGCACCAGCGCCGCATGATCACCGGCCACCAGGTGCGGGTGGCCTCGATGCCGGAGACGTCGCACGAGACGGCGTACTCGTAGGCCACCGGGTGCGAGCCGGTGTACTCGCGGTCGTCGGGGACGGAGCCGTCGTCCGGCCCGTCGTAGGGCGGAGCCCCGACGAAGACCATGTCGCGGACGTGCGCGTGCTCGACGGGCTCGACCCGGGTCCAGGTGATCGTGCGGCCGGCGGCCAGCTCCCAGCCGTTCTTGTAGTTCACCCGGATGCGGGAGCCGTCGACGATCTGGGTGACCTGGACCATGCGCTGCAGTTCGCGCTCGTACTTCCCGGCGAGCGCGTCGACCTCGGCGGTCCACCACTGGCCGACGGCGAACTTCGAGGAGTCGCCCACCTCGAAGACGTCCGACAGGTCGGGCATGACGGCGGTGAGCTTGTGGGTGACGACCGTGTCGGTGACCTTGCCCCGGAAGTACAGGACGGCGCCGAAGGGGTTGTCGTGGGTGTTGCGCTCGATGCCGTCGGTGCGGACGGTGTTGCCGCCGAAGTCGAGCTCGATGTCGGAGCGGGAGAAGGTGTGGCGTTTGACGAAGAGCAGGTCGGTGTGGGCTTCGATCCGGTGGATGGCCGGGTCGTCGACCATGGCGTCCAGGGCGGCGTCGGCGGGGGCCTTGCCGTTGAAGATCCCGAAGCGCCGGAAGTCGCCGACGCCGTCGTGGATCTGGAGCCAGCGGCCCCTGCGGGCGCGGGGCGGCGCCAGGACGGTGCCCCCGTTGGGGGCGAGAGTGGAGGCGGCGTCCCAGCGGACGAGCATGCCGCCCCCGTCGCCGGGCTTGAGGTAGCCGGCGACCTGCACGAGCAGGCCGTGGGGGAGATGGTCGGTGTCGAGCGCCAGCAGTCGCGCGACGGTGGCCACGTGGTTCATGGGGCCTCAACCTTCGAGTCCGCGTTCGCGGAACGCGGCAGGGGGGTGGTGCGGAAGGCCGGGCGACACGCGAAGGCGTGCAGGCGGCGGAGCTGCTGGCCAGAACTTCCGAGGTCGGGGCTGCGACACATCGGGAGCCAGCTGTTCGCCCGAGACGATGGCGAGGACGCTAGACACCGCCGCGGGGGTCTGTCAAGCCCCGTATCCCAGATCCCGGGAGATCCGCTCGGCGGTGTCGCGCACCTGCCGGCCCAGTTCCTGGTACCGCCAGGCGGGCAGGTCGCGCTTGAGCCCGGTGATGCTGATCGCGCCGGCGCAGGCCCCGGTGTGGTCGCGCAGCGCGCTGCCGATGCAGAAGACGCCGTCGGCGTCCTCCTCGTCGTCGACCGCGTAACCGAGTTCGCGGACGGTCCGCAGGTGGGTCATCAGCGTCGGCAGGTCGGTGATCGTGTGGCTGGTGCGGCGCACCAGGCCGATCCGCTCGATGAGCTGGGCCACGTCGGCGTCGTCCATCTCGGCGAGCAGCGCCTTGCCCAGGCCGGTGCAGTGCGGCAGCTCCCGGGTGCCCATGCGCAGGTCGACCTGGATGCGTTCGCCGTTGCTGACCTGGTCGACGACCACCGCCTGGTCGCTCTCGGGCACGGCCAGCCGCGAGTTCATGCCGGTCAGGCGGGTTAAATCGACGAGGTTGGGGCGGGCCAGGTCACGCAGCGAGAGCTGGTCCTGGGCCCGGTTGCCGAGGCGGGCCAGCGCCATGCCGAGCCGGTAGCGGCGGTTCATGCCCTCGCCGTCGTCGGCGACCAGGCCGTAGTGGCGCAGCGTGTAGAGGGTGGCGAAGGCCGCGCTCTTGCTCAGCCCGCAGGCGGCGGCGACGTCGGTCACGCTCATGCCCGCCCCCTGGGCACTGCCCGACAGGGCCTCCAGCACGTCGGCCGCGCGGGCGACGCTGCGCACCCAATAACGCGAATCTTCAGCAGCAGTGTTCGTCACAACCGAACAGATTAACGGCCTTGTTACATAAATGCATGTTGACCGTCCGATTTTCCCCCGCCTAGACTCGCCACCACTGTTCGGCACTGCCAAACACTGTTCGGAATTTCACTGCGGCGGAAGAAACAGCGCCGACCGGGACCGGGCTGGGCCCCGGCCGGCGCACCGAGGAGAAGATGTGAAGCACGATGTCCTGTCCGGTTCCCAGGTGGCCGAACGTGCCCGCCTGGCCATCCCCGGCGGCGTCAACAGCGGGCAGCGCAGCGTCCCCGGCCTCACCGACCTGGTGATCGTCCACGCCGAGGGTGCGAGGTTCCGCGACGCGGACGGCCGCGAGTTCGTCGACTACCACGCCGCCTTCGGCCCGCCGCTGCTCGGCCACAACGACCCCGACGTCGGCGCGGCGGTCGCCGAGGCCGGACGCACGGTCGACCTGTGCGGGGTCGGCGTCACCCGGGGCGAGGTCGAGCTCGCCGAGACGCTGGTGGAACTGGTGCCCAGCGTGGAGAAGGTGCTGCTCACCAGCACCGGCAGCGAGGCCACCTTCCACGCGCTGCGGGTCGCCCGGGCGGCGACCGGCAGACGGCTGGTGGTGAAGTTCCAGGGCTGCTACCACGGCTGGCACGACGCGGTCAGCCTCAACGTCATCTCCGCCCCCGACCGCGTCGGCGGCCGCGACCCCATCTCGACCGGCATCCTGCCCGAGGTGCTGGAGGCGACGCTCGTCCTGCCGTTCAACGACGCCGCCGCCGTGCGCGCGGCGTTCGCCGAACACGGCCACGACATCGCCGCCGTCATCGTCGAACCGGTCCCGCACAACGTCGGCTGCCTGCTGCCGGAGCAGGAGTTCCTCGCGACGCTGCGCGAGGAGTGCACCCGGGCCGGAAGCGTCCTCGTCTTCGACGAGGTGATCACCGGGTTCCGGCACGACCTCGGCGGCTGGCAGAAGCTCAGCGGCATCACCCCGGACCTGACCACCATGGGCAAGGCCATCGCCAACGGCTACCCCGTCGGCGCGCTCGGAGGCCGCGCCGACCTGATGGAGCTGTTCAGCTCCCGCCCCGGCGGCCCCGCCTTCTTCGCCGGCACCTACAACGGGCACCCGGCCGTCGTCGCCGCGGCCCTGGCCACCCTGCGCAAGCTCCGCACCGAGCCCGTGCACGAGCACGTGTTCCGCCTCGGCGAGCGCATCCGCACCGGGCTCGCCGACGTCTTCGCCGGCCTGGGCCTGCCCGCCCTCGTCACCGGCTTCGGCTCCGTCTTCGTCGCGTACTTCATGACGGGACCCGCCCGCACCTACGACGACCTGCTGCGCAATGATGCCGCCATGTTCATCGGATACCGTCGCAGGCTGCTGGAGCACGGAGTGTTCGAGCTGCCGCTCAACCTCAAGCGCAGCCACGTCTCCTACGCCCACACCGACGCCGACGTCGACCGGCTGCTGGAGGCGGCCGAGGCGGCGGCCCGGGCCCAGCTCGCCGCCGGCGCCCCGGTGGGCGACCTGACCGGCGCCAGCACCATGGGTGGGGCGGTGCGCTGATGCTGACCATCGACACCACCCGTCCCGTCGGACCCGCGGGGCGGATCAGCCGCGTCGAGACCCTGACCCTCGGCACCGCCTGGCGCGACTTCTCCTACGTGCGGATCCACACCGACGAAGGACTCAGCGGCGTGGGCGAGATCACCCACCCCTACCGGGGCCGCGAGACCACCTCGCTGACCGAGGCCATGGCCGTCAGGCACCTGATCGGCGCCGATCCCTTCGACGTCGAGGAGATCTGGCTGCGCATGTACCAGGGAGACTTCCTGCGCGGCGGCGACGTCGGCGGGGTCGTCGTCTCCGGGGTCGACCAGGCGCTGTACGACATCATGGGCAAGGCGCTCGGCGTGCCCGCCTACCGGCTGACCGGCGGCGCCTGCCGCGACCGGGTCAGGGTCTACGCCAACGGCTGGTACACCGGGGAACGCGACCCCGCGGAGTTCGCCGCCCGCGCCAAGGACGTGGTGGCCCGCGGCTACACCGCGCTGAAGTTCGACCCGTTCGGCGCCGGGCTCGGCGAGCTCTCCCGGGCCGAGCTGCGCCGCTCGATCGACATCGTGGCCGCGGTCCGCGAGGCGGTCGACGTCGACATCTTCATCGAGGGGCACGCCCGCTTCGCCATGCCCACCGCGGTGCGGCTGCTGCGCGAGCTGGAACCGTACGACGTCGGCTGGTTCGAGGAACCCCTGCCCTGGACCCACATCGAGCGCTACGCCGAGCTGCGGCGACGCGCTCCGATGCCGATCTCCGGCGGCGAGCACTTCCACAACCGCTACGAGTACGCCCGGCTGTTCGCCACCGGCGCCGTCGACATCATCCAGCCGGACCTGTCCATGGCCGGCGGGTTCACCGAGGTCAGGAAGCTGGCCGCGCAGGCGGAGGTGCACGCGATGCTCGTCGCGCCGCACAACTCCAACTCGCCGGTCTGCACCACCGCCTCGGTGCACGCGGTGCTCGGCATGCCGAACTTCACGATCCTGGAGACCTTCGACGGGATGCTGGAGGAGCACGTCTTCGCGGCCGTGCGCGGAGCGCTGCCGGTGGTGGACGGGCACATCGGCCTGCCCACGGAGCCCGGCCTCGGCATCGAGCTGATCGACGAGGTCTTCGCCGAGCACCCGCCGAGCCACCGCTTCTGGAACATGTTCGCCGAAGGCTGGGAGAAGCGGAACCGCACATGATCGTGGACGTCCACTCACACCTGTTCACCTGCCCCGACGACGTGGGCGACCCGTTCGCGGGCGAGTCGGCGCGAGCCCACGGCGGCCCGGTCGACCTCACCGTGCGCTGGGACGACTACGCCACCTCGGCGCCCGAGGGCACCCGGACGGTCGTCGTCGGCGGCAAGGCGCGCAGGTCGGGGCTCTGGGTGGACGACGAGGCGGTGGCCGCCTACGTGGCCGGGCACCCCGACCGGCTCATCGGCTACCTGTCCCTCGACCCCACCCAGCCCGGGTGGCGCGAGGAACTGGAGCACGGCCACCAGGACCTCGGCCTGCGCGGCGTCAAGCTGATGCCGATGTACGCCGGGTTCGACCCGGCCTCGCCCTCGCTCGACCCGCTCTACTCCTACGCCGCCGAGCACGGGCTGCCGCTGCTGGTGCACACCGGGACCACGTTCGTCTCGGCCGCGCCGCTGCGGTACGCCCTGCCGGTGCACCTGGACGAGGTGGCCATCCGCCACCCCGAACTGCGGATGGTCCTGGCCCACCTCGGCCACCCGTACGAGGGGGAGTGCATCGCGGTGATCCGCAAGCACCGGCACGTCTACGCCGACGTGTCGGCGCTGCACTACCGGCCCTTCCAGCTCTGGCACAGCCTGCGGCTGGTCCAGGACTACGGGGTCTGGCACAAGCTCATGTTCGGCAGCGACTACCCGTTCACCACCGTGAACGCCTCCGTCGACGGCCTGCGCGCGGTCGGGGAGGTGCCGGGCATCCCCGGCCTGCCTCCCCTCGACCGTGACGAGATCGAGAAGCTGATCCACCGGCCCTCCCTCGACCTGCTGGGGCTGGCGTGACGGCCCTGTTGTCCGGAAAGGTCGCGGTCGTCACCGGCGCCGCCCGCGGCCTGGGCCGGGCCTTCGCGCTGGGACTGGCCGCCTCCGGGGCCCGGGTGGTCGCCGTGGACCGGCCCGGCGCTCCCGGCCTGGCGGACTTCGAGCACACCCACGGCTTCGATCTCGCCGACACCGCCGGACTCGCCGGCCTGGCGGATGAGATCCGCGCCGAGCACGGGCCGATCCACATCCTGGTCAACAACGCAGGGGTGGCCCGGCTCCAGCACTTCAACGAGATCACCGTGGAGTCGTGGCGGGAGATCATGAGCGTCAACGCCGACGCCGCGTTCTTCCTGTCCCAGCGGGTCGCCGAGCACATGATCGCCGACGGGGTGGCGGGCCGGATCATCTCCGTCTCGTCCAAGAACGGGCTGATGGCCGAGGCGGGTCTCGCGCACTACAACGCCTCCAAGGGCGCCCTGGAGCTGATCACCAAGTCGCTCGCCGCGGAGCTCGGCCCGCACGGCATCACCGTCAACGCCGTCGCCCCCGGGATGATCGCCACCCCGATCGACGGGGAGTTCCCCTTCGACCGGGAGGCGTTCGAGGCCGCCTGGGCCGAGCGCATCCCGCTGCGCGGCGGCTACGGCACACCCGAGGACGTGGTGGGTGCGGTCGTCTACCTCGCCTCCGACGCCGCCCGCTACGTCACCGGCACCACGCTCGTCGTCGACGGCGGGGTGCTCGCCGACCAGATGCCCAGGCTGCGCTTCATGCCGCCCTACCGCAACTCGCTGAAGGACCGCTGAGGCCCCGGCCGGACCCATGGCCCGGCCGGGGTCCGGCTGGACCCACGCCCCCGCCCGGACCCACGCCCCCGGCTGGACCCACGCCCCCGGCTGGACCCACGCCCCCGGCCGGACCCATGGCCCGGCCGGGGACGCGCGACCCGGTCGCGAGACGCCGTCCGCCGCCTTACCAGGCGGGCGCGGGGGTGACCTGGAACAGGACGGCCTTCCACTCGCCGTCGCGACGGACCAGCACCGTCGTGGCGAAGACCCTCATCGTCTGCTTGTCGACGCCGTTCATCAGCACGTCGATCTCCACGGTGCTGGTGTGCAGCGCGCCGTCCGCGCCGAGCATGGTCACCCGATGGTCGCTCTGCTCGGTGCGGACGTACGGATGCTCGTTGGCGGCGAACACCTTCAGGATCGCCTCGCGGTCGTCGGCGATGCCCCAGGGGGACACGCTCAGCGGCGCCTCGGTGAGGAAACGGTCGTAGAACTCGGCGTCGCCGTGCCGGTTCGCCTCCCACGCCCGCTCGCTCAGCTCGATCAGCTCGGTCTCCACGCTCATTCCGTCCCCCTTGTCGGTGACACCGGTTTAACCGGTGTCAGTGTTACACTCCGCGCATGAGGCTGGCAAACAGCATGGAGCTCACCGCGTTCGACGGGCAGCGGTTCTGGTTCGATCCCGGCGCGTTGTGCCTGGAGTTCCTGCTCACCGGGGGTGAGGGCGAGCTGGCGCGGTGGGAGCGGCTGCACCGGCCCGACGACCTCGCCGACTGGATCTCCCGTTCCCGGGCCGGCATCACCGGCCCCTGCGCGGTCACCGCGGACGAGCTGGCCGCGGCCCGCCGCCTGCGCGCGGCGGTCCAGCGGCTCGCCGTCCGCGCCGCCGCCGGTTCGCGCGCCTTCCCGGAGGCCGACCTCGCCGCGCTGAGGACGGCCGCGGCCCCGTCACCCGCCCTGCCGCCGGCCCCGTTCCTCGTGCCCGGCCTCGAACGCGCCTGGGCGTCCCCGGTGACCGGCTCCCAGTTCGTCTCCGCCGTCGCCCGCGACGCCATCGAACTGTTCGGCGGTCCGCACCTCGACCGGGTCAGGATGTGCGCGGGGGAGGAGTGCTACCTGCTGTTCTTCGACGCCTCCCGCCCGGCGACACGCCGCTGGTGCTCCATGGAGCGCTGCGGCAACCGCAGCAAGCTCCGCACCCGGCGCGACCGAGCCCCCTACCCCCGGGCGACCGCCCCGGAATGACCCGGGACCACGCTGCGGCGTCCCCGCTGACCCCAGGGTCCCCGGCGTCCCCGCCGCCCTCGGCGTGCCCGATGACCCCACGTCCCCCGCGTCCCCCGCGTCCCCGGCGGCGCCGCCGTCACCGGAGCGCCGGATGAGCACGCCGACGGCCTGCGGCGCGCTCGCGCCGCAGGCCGTCGACGACCGGGTAACCCGGCGGTCACTGCTCCGCAGGCGCGGCCGACATCACCTGGCGCACCTCGATCGGCATGTTCAGCGGCCTGCCGCCGGGTCCGGGCGCCGCCGAGACGGACGCGGCGAGCTCGACCGCCCGCTCCGGGCTCTCACAGTCGACGATCCAGTAACCGACCAGGAACTCCTTCGTCTCGGGGAACGGGCCGTCCGTGACGACGGGGACGCCACCGTCGCCGGCCCGGACGATCCTGGCCTGTTCCGGAGCCGCCAGCCCCTGCGCCTCCACGTACTCCCCGGCGTCGATGAGCCTGCGGTTCGTCTCGTGCATGAACTCGATGTGCGCCTTGATCTCCTCCGGGAGCCAGGCGCTCATCGGCGGGATGTCGCTCTGCTCGCCGAACTGCATCAACAGCATGTACTTCATGTCGTCGCTCCTCGCGTTCGCGCGCCTCGGTGGCACTCTCACCCCTGGGTCGGAGCACGCCCCCGCGTTCTCGACATCCTGCCGGGAACTCGGGCGAAAAAAATCCGCCGGGTTCTCCTGCGGGCCCGGTTCCGGGGATTGACCGGGTGTCGCCACGCTTTTATGGTTCATTAGTAGAGTAATGAACCATAGAGGCAGGTGCCATGTTCGACGACCGGAGCCCGATCTATCGGCAGATCGCCGAGCGGATCAAAGCCGATGTGCTGAACGGGGCGCTGAAGGGTGACGAGCAGGTCATGTCCACCAACCAGTACGCCGCCTTCTACCGGATCAACCCGGCGACGGCGGCCAAGGCGTTCCAGCAGCTGGTCGACGAGGGTGTTCTCTACAAGAAACGAGGTATCGGCATGTTCGTCAGCTCGGGCGCCCGGGACGCGCTCAGGGTGAAGCACCGGGAGAGCTTCTTCGCCGAGGTGGTCGACCCGATGGTCGCCCAGGCCAAGGCGATCGGGATCTCGCTCGGTGACGTGATCAGGCACATCGAGGAGCTGGAGGGGAGATGAGAATCGAGGTCGAAGACCTGGTGCTGCGCTACGGCGACGTCACGGCACTCGACCGGCTGACGCTCACGCTGGAGGAGGGGAAGATCTACGGGTTACTCGGCCGCAACGGCTCCGGTAAGACGAGCCTGCTGTCGATCCTGGCCGCCTTCCGCCGGCAGACGGCGGGCGACGTGCGGATCGGCGGGCAGCCCGTGTTCGAGAACGGGCGCCTCACCAGCCGGATCAGCCTGATCCGCGACGCGGGCGAGACGGTCGACATCGGCACCGCCGAGGACGCCCTCTACTTCGCCGAGTGGCTGCGTCCCGGCTGGGACGCCGACTACGCCCGCTCCCTGATGGACCTGTTCGGGCTCGAACCGAAGAAGAACGTCAAAGAGATGTCCAAGGGGCAGCGTTCGGCGATGGGCGTCGTCGTGGGCCTGGCCGGCCGGGCACCGCTGACCATGTTCGACGAGTCGTACCTGGGCATGGACGCACCCTCCCGCTACGCCTTCTACGACGCGTTGCTCGCCGACTACATGGCGCACCCCCGCACGATCATCCTGTCCACCCACCTCATCGAGGAGGTCAGCTCCCTGTTCGAGGAAGTCGTGATCATCGACAGGGGGCGGCTGGTCGTGCACGAGGAGAGCCAGACGCTGCTGTCCAGGGGGGCGGCCGTGACCGGGCCCGCCGCGCAGGTCGACGCGTTCACCGGCGGGCTGACCGTGCTCGGCGCCAAGGAGCTCGGTCCGACCAAGTCGGCGATGGTCTACGGCGACCTCGACGACGCCCGGCGCCGCAAGGCCGCCGAGTCCGGCCTGGAACTCGGGCCGATCGCCATGCAGGACCTGTTCGTCCACCTGACCGGAGAGTCCCGATGAGATTTCCCAGCCGTCTTCTCGCCGCCAACATGTGGCTGGCGGCGATGTTGTGGGCCGCTTTCCTGGTGTTCGTCGCCGCCGTCGCGGTCGGCGTCGCGGTCTTCGGCACGCTCACCGAGAGCGCGTGGGAGAAGGCCGTCCAACTTCCCCGGTGGTACGCCCTGTTCGTCGGGGTGGCCCTGGTCAGGGAGTTCCTGCCGATGTACATCGCGCACGGGCAGACCCGCCGTCAGTTCGGCGTGCACGCGGCCGTCACCGTCGCCCTGTTCGCACCGTTCCTGTCCGCCCTGATCACGGTGGGCTACCTGCTGGAGGCGGCGCTCTACGGCCTGGCGAGCCGGCCGCAGGCGCTGGGCCAGGCCCACCTGTTCACCGAGCCGACGCAGCTGCCGCTCGTCTTCGCCGAGTATCTGACCGAGTTCCTCGCCTGGATCGTCGCGGGCACCTTCGCCGGCGCCGGGTTCTACCGCTGGCGGCACGGCGGGCTGATCACGATCCCGGTCGGCATCGCCCTGGTCCTGCTCGCCGCGGGTGCTTCCGGCACGCAGCTGCGGTTCCCGTTCGCCATCCGCCTCGGCCTGGACCTGCCCGGGTCGCTGCCGCTGACGCTCGGCGCCGGCCTGGGCGTCTCCCTGCTCGGCCTCGCGCTGACCTGGCTGGTCATCCGCGACATGCCGCTGCGCAACAAGCCCGCGTGACCGACGCCGGGAAAGGGCGGCGTCGGCACCGGCGCCGCTCAGCCGGCGGTGAGATGCCGCCGGAACCACTCGGTGATCGTCTCGTCCACGGTCTCGGCCACGGGCAGCTGCGGAGCCGGCTCCAGGCCCGGCTGCTCGGCCAGCGGGTGCGCCAGCCCGGCCACCGTGGCCAGCCGGACGCGCTCCGGGTCGGTGTAGCGCTCACGCAACGCGCCGACCAGGGCGGCGGCGTCCGCGCGGAGCGCCGGGAAGTCGAGCTCGCCGCTGACCACCAGCAACGGAGGCCGCGGCACCCGGTCGGCGATCTCCTCGGCGCGGGCCACGAAGTCGAGCCGGTCGGCCGCCTCCGCGGCCTCCTCGCTCCATTCGTACGGCCGGCCGGTGACGCCCTCCACGAGCCCGACCACCGAGCGGGCCCGGATCGCGGGGTTGACCAGAGCCGCCGCCGCGACCGGGATCTCACAGCGGGTCAGGACGCTCAGGGCGACGGCCCCGCCCAGGGAGCCGCCGACCACGCTGATCGGCCCGTCGTCGACCGGCAGCCGTTCGCGCAGCGCGGCCAGCGCGGCCGGGAACTCCTCGACGGCCTGCCGGACCATCGGTTCCAGGTAGGCCAGCACCGTGTCACGGCGAGCGCGCTCGAGGATCGCGTTCATCCCGCTGTCGAGCATCCGCCGCCCGCACAGCGGCATGCCCAGATGCACCCGCCAGGCCGGCACGCCGGCCATGGGGAGCGCCGCGGCGAACGCGGCGTCCGTGCACGGCGCGTCGATCATGTGCCAGGTCACCACCAGCGGTGCGGTGCCCTGCGCCGCACCCTCCGGCGGGCGGGCCGGTGGCAGCGCCGTGAACGGCACGCCGGCGGCCGTGCCCGAGATCGGTTCGGTCGGCCACCCGTTCATCCGCCGCCCCTTCCGGCTCCGCTCATGGACACCGACGCCACCATAGGCCGGGCGGAAGGACCATGGAACCCACTTCCGCCAGGGGTGAACCCCCGTGTCTCCCCTACGGACCGCCGGCCCGCAGGATGTCAGTTCCGAGGGGTGTCCGGCGTGTCCGGCTGGGCCGGGGACACGGTGCCGCACCCGCCCGCGGGTCTCACCGGGGCGAGCGGCCCCGCAGGGCGTCGCGGCCCCGGGCCACGATGACGTCGACGGCCTTGATCTCGTCGATGTCGCGTGCCGCGGCCAGCGCCTCCTTGGCGGCGTCGTAGCAGTCGAGGGCCCGCTGCCAGTCGGCCTTCTCCCCGCCTTCGGCGTCCAGCCGGTCGATCTCCTCGCCCAGCCGCGTGACGTTCTCCTCCTGGGACCGTCTGACCTTCTCCGTCCGGGCCTCCCGCCGGGCGGCCTCCTGACGCGAGGTCTTCCACCTCCGCAGCCTCCTGCGGGTCAGAACGGTCAGGATCCAGAGCGCGATCAGGCCGCAGACGGAGAAGAAGATCTTCCATCCCGTCGCCATCCGGCTGAAGGAACCGCTCAGGTCGGCGTTCTCGGCCCACCTGGTGTCGAGGCCGGTGACGTCGGCGTCCTCGAAGACGGCTCCGCGCAGTTTCGCGTGGGCGACCCGGGCGTCGGTCAGGACCGCCCGGCGGAAGATCGCGCCGGGGAAGGAGCCGCTGCTCAGGTCGGCTCCGTCCATCCGGGCGGCGGTGAAGTCGGTGTCCTCGCCGGTGGCGCTGCCGAGCCGTGCGTCACGCAGGTCCGCACCGCCCAGCTTCGCCCCGCTCAGGTCGGCGCTGCCGAGGGACGCCCCCGGCAGGCTCGCCTTCGACAGGTCGGCCCCGGCCAGTTCGCCGCTGGTGAGGTCCGCCCCCCGCAGTCGCGCCCCGGACAGGTTCGCCCGGGTCAGCTCGGCGCTGCTGAGATCGGCGCGTTCCATGCGGGCGCCCCGCAGGTCGGCCCCCTCGGCGTGGCGGATCCTGACCCCGGCGGCCGACACGTCGCGCAGGATCGCCCGGTGCAGCTTGACCCCGCCCAGGTCCGCCCCGTCGAGCTTGGCGCCGGTCAGGTCGGCACAGCTGAGGTCGTCGGGGAAGTCGGCGACCGTGGTGAGATCCCAGCCCGCGTAGTTCTGCCCGCTGCCCGGCGCGCACGAGGGGTCAGGCGCCGGAAGGTCCTTGGGCACGCCCTTGCTGCCCGTGAGCACGGCACCCCTGGCCTCACGCAGGTCGGCGCCGGTCAGGTCGGCGCCCTGGAAGGTGGCGCCGTCCATCGTCGACTGGTACATCTGCGCGCCGGTCAGGTCGGCGTCCCGGAACACGGTCTTGATCAGTGTGGCGCCGTAGAGCCGGGTTTTGACGGCGACGACCTCGCTGAGATCGGCGCGGCGCATGTCCGCGCCGTAGGCGTCGGCGTCGCTGAGGTCCGCGCCGGCCAGTTTCGCGTCGTCGAACTGCGCCGAGTACGTCTTGGCCCGCACCAGCCGAGCCCCCCGTAGGTCGGCACCCTCGAAGTGCGCGTAGTACGGGGAGGTGTCGTCCATGACCGCCTCGCGCAGGTCCGCACCGCGCAGGTCCGCGTAGTACATCTCCGCCTCGGACAGGTCGGCGCCACGCAGGTCGGCCCCGGCCAGCTTGGCGTACTGGAGGTGGGCGCCCTTGAGCGAGGCGCCGCGCAGGTCGGCCCCGTCGAGCACGCTGGTCACGGTCACGCCGTCCAGCGTGGCGCGGCGCAGGTCGGCACAGGAGAGGTCGGCCGGAAGCCTCACCCGGGTGAGATCCTTGCCGGCGAGCTCGCGGCCACTGCCGGGTTCGCACCCGGGTGCGCTGCCGGACACGGCACCGGAGGTGGTTCCGGCGCCGCCGGTTGGCGCGGTTCCGGCCCCGGAACCGGCGGCTGTGGTGGCGAGGGCGGTCGCGGGTGTGGTGGCGAGGGCGGCGGTGGACGGGGCGGTGAGGGCGGCGGTCGCGGCACCGGAGGCGGCGAGGGCGGGCACCGGGGACGGGGAGAGCGGCAGCGCGACCGCCGAGAGGGTCACCACGCCTGCGAGCAGGCGGAGGAGGCTGGACATCTTTCTCTCACTATCTCCCCCGGGCTCGTGGATCCCGCCGGTGGGGGGGCGAGCCGGGCGGCGGTGCGGGGACAGGCCGGTGCGGCGGGCACCCGAGGGGAGGGAGCCCGCCCGATGGACCATACGGGAACGTGACCCGTTGTAGGAGGGGCTGCTTGCGGCCCGCTTGCGAACCGCCTTCCGCCGCCCCGGCTCTCCCCGTCGGCCCAGCCTGCTCGGCCTGCTCGGCCTGCCTGGTACCGTCCCGGTTCTCCCATCCCGCCCAGCCTGCCCGGCAGCGTCCCGGCTCTTCGCCTGTCCGGCCCGTCCCACCCGGCAGCGGGGCGGGGGGAACGGGCCGGGCCGGACCGTCAGATGTGCTCGGAGGTGTCCGTCTGGGGCTGACCGGTGGCCCAGGAGAGCTGCTCGCTCTCGCGCAGTTCCTCCTCGGCGGTCTGCTCCACCCTCGCCATGGCCCAGCGCAGGATGGGCGGGGCCATGAGCGAGGTCACGATCGCCACCAGGATCACGATCGTGTAGACCTCGACGCTGAGGATGCCCAGCCGCAGGCCCACCATGGCGACGACCACCTCGATCACGCCGCGGGCGTTGAGGCCCGCACCCAGGGCGAGCGCCTCCCACCGGTTGAGCCGGCTGGCACGCGCACCGGCGTACGCGCCGACGAACTTGCCGATGATCGCCACGGCCAGCACGGCGAGTCCGGCCAGCAGGACCATCGGGTCGGCCAGCGACGTCATGTCCATCCGCAGACCGGCGGTGGCGAAGAAGATCGGCGCGAAGACGTAGAGCACCACCGAGCGCAGCGGGGCGAGCCTCGCCGGGTCGACCCCCTTCGTGTTGCCGATCAGGACGCCGCAGATGAAGGCGCCGAAGACGGCCTCCAGGCCGACGGCGTGGGTGCCGGCCGAGGCCAGCAGGATCAGCACGGCGGCGGTGGCGACGGACGGGCCGGGGTCGGTGCCCCGGGAGACGAGGCGGAACGCGTGCCGCACGAGCGGGCGGCCCACGACGAACGCGAACACCAGGACCGCCGCCAGGTAGGCGACCGAGAGCGCCACGTTGCCGGCGCGCAGGCCGGTGGTGGCCATGGCCGACACGACCGACAGCATGAGCCAGCCGAACGCGTCGTCGATCATGCCCGCCGTCAGCGTGAGCTGGCCGACGTTGCGGTGGAGCAGTCCCATGTCCATGAGCGTCTTGGCGATGACCGGGATGGCGCTGACGCACATCGCGACACCGAGGAAGAGCGCGAAGACCAGCGTCTCGGTGCCGTCCGGGACGAGCGAGGCCGGGAGCAGGAAGCCGGCGCCGATGCCGAACGCGAGCGGCACGATCAGGCCGCCCAGGCTGACCCCGGCGGCCGTGGCGCCACGGCGGCGTACCAGGCCCATGTCCATGTGGATGCCGGTGATGCCGACGAGCAGGATCACCCCGATCTGCCCGACCGCGTCGAGCAGGTGGAACTGCGCGCCGTCCTGCGGGAACAGCCACGCGGACACGTCCGGGGCCACGTGGGCGAGGAACGACGGGCCGAGGACCACGCCGACGAACAGCTCGCCGACCACGGCGGGCATGCCGAACCTTCTGGCGAGCTGGCCGAGGGTGAGGGCCAGCAGCAGGAGCAGGCCGATCTGGAGTAGGAAGATCAGAAGTTCGTGGGCGGCGATCGGCGCCACCGGCGCCGGGAGCGAAAGATGCACGACAGACCCCTTCGGTCTCTCACGAGGCGCCGCTCTGCCTCCCCAGGCAGAGGCGGCACGGCGTCAAATCTGACAAAGGGGAGAACGCCGATCAATGCTTGAAGAGTCGCCGTGAATGTGCTTGGTTCGCGCCTTCAGTCGATTGTGGCGCAGATCACATTTCCGGCCTCGCCGTGTCCCTCTCTCGGACGGGGGCACGACGTGCGGACGGAATAGGGGTGTCCGCTTCCTGAGACGCCTTGCTCGAAACGTGACTTGACGGCCCCGTGGCCTTCAATCACTATAATCCCTATCAGCAGAGTAGGAAAAACAGGAAGAAGGGGGGCGTTGTGCGTTCGCTCATCCTCTTGGGCCTGGTCGGCTTCGCCGCGCAGCTCGTCGACGGCAGCTTGGGCATGGCCTATGGCGTGACCTCGACGACGCTGCTCCTGGCCATCGGAACCAACCCCGCCGCCGCGTCGGCCACGGTCCACCTCGCGGAGATCGGCACCACGCTCGCCTCCGGCATATCCCACTGGCGCTTCAACAACATCGACTGGAAGGTCGTCGCCAAGATCGGCGTTCCCGGTGCCGTCGGAGCCTTCGCGGGAGCCACCGTCCTGTCCGGCCTCTCCACCGAGACGGCCGCCCCCGTCATGTCCCTGATCCTGCTCACGCTGGGCGTCTACGTCCTGGCCCGCTTCACGGTCTTCGGCCTGCCCAAGGGCAACCTGGGCAAGCCGCTCCGCAAGCGCTTCCTGGCACCCCTCGGCCTGGTGGGCGGGTTCGTCGACGCCACCGGCGGCGGCGGGTGGGGCCCGGTCGGCACCCCCGCCATCCTGGCCAGCGGCCGGCTGGAGCCGCGCAAGGTGATCGGCTCCATCGACGCCAGCGAGTTCCTGGTCGCGGTCGCGGCGAGCGTCGGCTTCTTCGTGGGCATCGGCTCGGAGAACATCGACTTCGCCTGGGTCGCCGTTCTGCTGCTGGGCGGCGTCGTCGCCGCCCCCCTCGCCGCCTGGCTGGTCCGGCACGTCCCGCCGCGCGTGCTCGGCTCCGCGGTCGGCGGCGTCATCGTCCTCACCAACGTCCGCACCCTGCTGCGCAGCGACTGGATCGACGCCTCCGGCGGCGTCCAGACCATCGCCTACATCACCATCGCCGTGATCTGGGCCGCGGCCGTCGCCTACTCGGTCCGCGAGTACCGCCGCGACCGCGAGCACGAGACCGTCGAGGCGGTCGAGGCGGAGCTCAGGCGGCGTTCCGGGGAGGAGGAGCCCGCGGGGGCCCCCAACTGACCCGTGGGCCCGTTCCCGGGACTCCGGGTCCGTGACACCACCGAAGACCCCCGCCGCACGCGGCGGGGGTCTTCGCGCTTCCCGCGGCACCGGGTCAGCCCGGTGTCCCCCGCCGGTCGGAGATGCTGTCCAGCCAGGCGCGGTGCAGACCGGCGAACCGGCCCGCCCGAGTGATCAACTCGCCGGGCGGCCCGTCCTCGACGATCCTGCCGCCGTCCATCACCAGCACTCGGTCGGCGACCTCCACCGTCGACAGGCGGTGCGCGATGACCAGGGCCGTCCGGTCCGCCAGGACCGTCCGCACGGCCCGCTGCACCAACCGCTCGCCGGCGACGTCCAGGCTGGACGTCGCCTCGTCGAGGATCAGCACGGCAGGGTCGGCGAGAAGCGCTCTCGCGAACGCCACGAGCTGCCGCTGCCCCGCCGACAGGCGTCCGCCGTGCTTGCCGACCTGGGTGCCGTACCCGTCGGGAAGCGCCGAGACGAACCCGTGGGCACCGACCGCGCGGGCCGCCGCGACGACCTCGGCCATGGTGGCGTCCGGCCTGCCGAACCTGACGTTGTCCGCCACCGAGCCGCTGAACAGGAAGTTCTCCTGGGTCACCATGACCACCGCGGCGTGCCGCGTCTCCTCGGCGAGGTCGCGCAGGTCGACCCCGTCCAGGAGCACCCGTCCGGCCACCGGGTCGTAGAAACGGCAGACCAGCTTGGCCAGGGTCGTCTTGCCCGCACCGGTGGTGCCGACCAGCGCCACCGTCTGGCCCGCGGGGATCACCAGGTCCAGGCGGGGCAGCACCGGGGTGCCGTCCAGGTAGGAGAACTCGACCGCCTCGAACGCGACCGTCCCGCGCGGCGAGGCCAGCGGCACCGGTTCCCGGGGCTCGGCCACCGACGGGCGCTCCTGCAGTACGCCGGAGAGCTTCTCCAGCGCCGCGCCGGCCGACTGGAACGTGTTATAGAACTGGCTGAGCTCCTGCATCGGCTCGTAGAACTGCCGCAGGTAGAGCAGGAAGGCGGCGAGCACCCCGACCGTGACCTCCCGCTCGATGGCCAGCAGGCCGCCGTAGAGCAGGACGGCCGCGACCGTCACGTTCCCGATCAGCCTGGTTCCCGGGGAGAAGACGGCGACCAGGTGCATGCCGCGCAGGTTGGCGTCCCGGTAGTCGGCGTTCAGCCGGGAGAAGATCTCCTGGTTGCGCGGCTCCCCGCGGAACGCCTGGACCGCCCGTATGCCGGCCATCGACTCCACGAAGTGGACGATCATCAGCGCCACGGTCTCGCGGGTCCTGCGGTAGGCGATGCTCGACTGGCGCCGGAACCAGCGGGTGAACAGCAGCAGGACCGGCAGCGGCAGCAGCGCCACCAGGCCCAGGTGGACGTCCAGCGCGAGCAGCAGCACCGCGGTGCCGGCCAGTGTCAGCACCGCGGTGACGAGGCCGTCGAACCCCGACTGGAGCATCTCCGAGATGGCGTCGACGTCGGAGGTGAGCCGGGAGACGACCCGGCCCGAGGTGTACTCGTCGTGGAAGGACGGCGACAGCCGCTGGAAGTGCCCGAAGACCCGCCGCCGCAGCTCCAGCAGGATGCTCTGGCCGATACGGCCGGCCATCCCGATGAACACCCGCCGGGTCACCAGTTGCACGACCGCGGCCGCCAGGATCGCCGCGACGACGAAGACCAGCGTCGCCGGTCCCCTCCCCGCGACCATCGGCGGGATGCCCGCGTCGATGCCCACCTTGACCAGGTACGGGATGGCGAGCGAGGCGGCGTTGCAGATCACGATCACCGCCATGAGCAGGGCGATCCGCCCGCGGTAGGGCCGCAGCAGATCACCGAGCAGCCGTCTGGACCGGCGGCGCAGCAGGAACGACGCCTGCTCCGTCACCTCGTCCCGGTCCTCCGCGGCGACGCCGCGCCACTCCCGCGTTCCCTTCACGCCCGGGGCTGCGCCGCTCAACGCACCGCCTCCTCGGACTCGGGGGCGGCCGACAGCAGCGCCCGGTACTCGGGTACGGTCGCCATCAGCTCCTCGTGCCGTCCCACGTGCGCGACCGTCCCGTCCAGCAGCAACGCCACCCGGTCGGCGAGCAGCACGGTCGAGGCCCGGTGGGCGACGACGATGCCGGTGGCGTCGCGCAGCACGTGGCGCAGCGCCTCCTCGACCAGGGCCTCGGTCTCCACGTCCAGCGCCGACAGGGTGTCGTCCAGGACCAGGACGCGGGGGCGGCTCAGCACGGCGCGGGCCAGCGCCAGCCGCTGACGCTGACCGCCGGACAGGGACAGGCCCTGCTCGCCGATCCTGGTCTCCAGGCCCCACGGCAGCCGGTGGACGAACCCGGCCTGGGCGACGCGCAGCGCCGCCTCGATCTCCTCCCCGGTCGCGTCGTGCCTGCCGAGCGTGAGGTTCTCCCGGACGCTCATCGAGAACAGCGTCGGCTCCTCGAAGGCCGTGGCCACGATCGAGCGCAGCACGGGCAGCGGCAGGTCCCGGACGTCGACGCCGTCGATCGTGATCCGGCCGGCGCCGACGTCGTGCAGACGGGGGACCAGCGCGGTCAGCGTGGTCTTGCCCGACCCGGTGGCGCCCACCACCGCGACCGTCTCACCGGGGCGGACCTCCAGCCAGACGTCACGCAGCACCGGCCCGGCGGCACCGGGAAAGGTGAAGCCCACGCCCTCGAAACGCAGGTGCCCGCGCGGGCGTCCCAGCGCCCGCGTGCCGCCGACGATTCCGGGTTCGGTGTCGAGCACCTCCATCACCCGGTCCGCCGAGGTCATCGCCTCCTGGCCCATGGACAGGATGAAACCCAGCGCGGACACCGGCCAGACGAGCTGGAGCATCAGCGTGCTGAAGGCCACCAGCGCACCCAGGGTCAGCGTGCCCGCGCCGACCGCGAGGGCGCCGAGCAGCAGCACCAGCGCGAGGGTGACGTTCGGGATCACCTCCAGGAAGGTGAAGAATCTGCCGGACAGGCGTACCTTCTCCATCGAGGTCAGGTAGACCTTGCGCGCTCCCTCGTCGAAGACGCCGGAGACGTGCCGGCCACGGCCGAACGCCTTGATCGTCCGGATGCCGGCCGCCGCCTCCTCCACGACGGTGGCGAGGTCGCCCTGCTCGTCCTGGACCTTGCGGGAGACGGTGATGTACCCGCGTTCGAAACGCAACGAGGTGATCACGATCGGCACCGCCGAGGCGACCACCAGCAGGCCGAGCGGCCAGTACATGCTCAGCAGCAGCCCGGTCACCGTGACGATCTGCACGGTGATCAGGACGAGGAAGAGCAGGCCGAAGCCGAGGAAACGGCGGATCGCCGACAGGTCGGTGGTCACCCGCGACAGCAACTGGCCCGACTGCCAGGAGGAGTGGAAGGCCATCGGAAGCCGCTGGAGGTGGCGGTAGAGGTCGTCGCGGATCCTGGTCTCCACATCCAGAACGGCGTCGGCCAGCAGCCGGCGCCGCAGCAGGATCAGCAGGGCCTCCGCCGTGCCCAGCGCCAGGGCGAGCAGCGCGAGGGGGACGACGCCGCCGCGGTCGCCCCGGGCGACGGGGCCGTCGATGATCTCCCTGCCGACCAGCGGGATGACGATGGCGATCCCCACCGCGGCGAAGGAGGGGATCCAGATCAGGACCAGGCGCGGGACATGGGGGCGGAGGTAGGTTCGCAGCCGCCACAGGGAGTCGATCCTGCGGCGGGGCCGGCGCGGAGGCGGCGCCGGCCAGGCCGGCGATGTGAGGTCCCGAGGTTCGGGGGGTGCGGGTTCGTGGTCCCGGGGTTCGGGGGCTGCCGGCCCGTGGGCCGGGAGCTCGGGGGCCGGGGTGCGGGGGTCCGGGGACGCGGTATCAGGGGGCATCGGCAGACGGCACGCTCCTGTCGGTGTTCGGTCGGCGTGGCGGCCGATCGGGACATGACGGGCCGGAACCGCATACCCCCTCTCTCGACCGGTCGCCCGTGCCACCGCCCTCGGCGGGTGCCCCGTCGGATCGCCGTCGCCCGCGGAGCGCGGGCGACCCTCAAGTCTCCGCACCGCGGCACGGCGACGGCAATCGGTTCGCCGGCGGCCATAATGTAGCCGCCGGGGCAGGAAACAAACACTGTGACCTGCGCTTCCCCACGACCTTGATCAGGCGGGGAAGCGCTGGTCCTTCCAGGCGGCCAGTTCGGCGGCGGCGGCCGACAACTGGGCGGGGGTGACGGCGGGGCCGGTGGCCGCGCCGACCACCAGGGCGGTGTGCACGGTGCCCGGTGCCGCGCCGGACGGCCTCAGCAGCAGGCGGTGGGCGGTGGACGAGCCGGTCTCCGTCGCGATCGCCGCCGGTCCGGAGGCGGGCAGGCCGGCGCGGGTGGCCACGTCGCCGACCACGACGGTGGTCGCGGAGGTGAAGGACGCCGGAAGGTGCAGTTCGGTGGGGGTGCCCGGGGCCGTGGCGGGTTCGCGCCAGACCAGGACGCCGAACCGCCGGTCCTTGACCAGCGCGGCGACGTTCGGCATGGAGGACGGGACGCTCAGCCAGGGCTGCCGCTGCCCGGCGCCGCCGTAGCCGGACCGGGCGAGGTCCTCGTAGGCGAAGGCCAGCACGTCGCCGGCGACCGCCGAGGGGTAGAGGCGGTCCAGCACCGCCTGGTCCAGCCGGGTGGTCACGACGCCCGACGCGTCGGCGGCGACCACGGAGAAGTCCTCGTCGTTCCAGCCGTCACCCCCGGTCCGCACCTTGGCGGGGTTGCGGTTCATCAGCTCGTGGTGCCGGCCGCTGTAGACGTCCCAGTGCCACTGGGTGGAGGAGAGCACGTCTCCCCCCGCGGCGGGGTTCTGCCACCAGCTCTTCCCGGGGATCCCGGAGTCCATGGCCTGGTACATGGCCCGCACCATCCACGGCGTGCGGTCGCTGCCGTTGCCGGACAGCTTGTAGCCGAACTCCGAGACGAAGGGTGCGGTGGCCAGCGAGCGGGCCCGGTCGCGGATCTCGTTCATCGCCGCGTCGTACACCCCGTCGGAGGCCGGTGACAGGTCGAGCGTCAT
Source organism: Streptosporangium becharense (assembly GCF_014204985.1). Classification (NCBI taxonomy): domain Bacteria; kingdom Bacillati; phylum Actinomycetota; class Actinomycetes; order Streptosporangiales; family Streptosporangiaceae; genus Streptosporangium; species Streptosporangium becharense. The sequence continues at coordinate 7,379,963 of NZ_JACHMP010000001.1, forward strand.
GCGGGCGCCGTCGTAGAAGTGGCTGTTGAAGACGTACCGGGTGCCGAGAGCGCCGACCGTGGCGAGCCCGCCCTCCTCGAAGAAGCCGGTGTTCCAGAAGGCGAGGGGCTCGACGAAGGCGGGCTTGGCCGCCCACCCGGCGGTGTCCATGGCGGCGCGGAAGCGCTGATAGAAGGGCAGCAGGTAGGTCTTCTCCCACTCCAGGCCGCTCTTTCCGGAAAGACCCCCGTCGAAGGGTTCGTTGAAGGGGTCGAACCCGATGACGGAGGCGAACTCCTGGTCCGACAGCCGCTGCCTGATATGGGTCATGGCGGCCGTCGCCTGCCGCAGGAAGGCCTCCTGGACGCCGATCTCGCCCGCGGAGGTGCTGACGCGCCGGTCTCGCCAGAAGTCGTAGGCGGCCCGGCGGACCGCCTCGTTGGTCTGCATGTTCTGCCCCCACAGGAAACAGATGCCGCAGGACTCCTTGGGGTAGTTCCCGGCCTTGATCACCCATTCCGGCGCGCCGTCACCGGTGTACCAGCTGCCCTGGTCGAACAGGTACGAGGAGTACAGGTCCTGGTGGTAGTCGATCAGGACGCGGATTCCCCGGCCGGTGAACGCGCGGATCTGCTCGACCGCCCTGTCGAGGTAGGCGTGGTCGATGGTGGAGGGGGAGGGCTGCACACCCTCCCAGGTGATGAGGAAGCGGATCACGTTCGCGCCGGTGAGGTCGCGCATGGCCTGGGCCGAGCGCGCGGCGTCGGCGGTGCTGCGGAACGGCAGCAACGAGTTCTCATACAGCTTGGCGCTGCCGGACACGTTGAACCCGCGCAGTGTCACCTCCCGCCCGTCGCCGTCGCGGAAGACCCAGCCCTGTCGCTTGGCCGCGACGGCCAGCGAGGTCTGGGCCGCGACGGTCAGCGGGGTCTGGGCCACGGGCGCGGCCGCTGCCGCGGGGTCGGGGGCGTTTCCGGTCATCAGGGTGAACGCCAGGGCTGAGGCCAGAGCGGAGGCGGCCAGGCGCGCCGCGCGGGACGGGGCTGCTCGCATGAACGGAGAATAGAGCCCTACTCATGTTCTCGTCAGTGCGCAATCCGTTAGAACCGCCTTCCGTTCCTGCCCTCGTTGGTCGCCACCGCGTAGGTGGTGCCGGTCTCGTCGCGGATGCCGTGGCAGGTGCCGCGGCATCCTCCGGATCGCCGGGCCGTCCGGAGCGGCGGGCTCCCGTACGATATTCCACGTGCCCACCTTCCTCCGTTCCGTGTGGGACGAGCCCCGTCCTTCTGATCCGCCGCGACGGGTGTGGCGTGACTGGGTGCTGGTGGGGGTGCTCGCGCCGATCGCGGTGCTCGAAGGAGTCCTGCGGCCGGATCTTCCGTGGCCGACCCTCTCCGTGATCGTCGCCGTCGGGCTGCTGCCCACGCTGCTGTGGCGCCGGACCAGGCCGCTGCTGATGGTCATGGTCTGCTTCGCCGTCACGAGCCTGGTTCCGCTGCTGATGGGCCAGCCCTCTTCGGAGATGTACACGATGGCGTATCAGCTGATCCTGGCGTACTCGTTGTTCCGGTGGGGGTCCGGACGCGAGGCCGTGACCGGGCTGGTGGTCATGCTCGTCTCGGCCTCCCTCTCGACGCTCTCCGGCCACACCGCCGGCGCCGACGCGGTCGGCGCGTTCACCGTCCTGTCGACGACCGTCGCCCTGGGCGGGGCGTTCCGGTACCGGGCCGGGGCGAGGACGCGCGAGATCGAACGGGCCAAGCTGCTCGAACGCGAGCAGTTGGCCCGTGACCTGCACGACACCGTCGCCCACCACGTGTCGGCCATGGCGATACGTGCCCAGGCGGGCCTCGCCACGGCGACGTCACGACCGGAGGCCGCGACCGAGGCGCTCCACGTGATCGAGGCCGAGGCGGCGCGCGCGCTCGCCGAGATGCACGCCATGGTCCGTGTCCTGCGCCGGGACCAGCCGATGGACCTGGCACCCGGCCGGCGCATCGCCGACATCGGACAGCTCGCGGGCCGGGACCGCTCCGGTCCGTCAGTCAGCGTGGAGATCTCCGGTGACCTCGGCGACCTCCCTCCCTCGGTCGAGGCCGCGATCTACCGCCTCGCCCAGGAGTCCGTCACCAACGCCAGACGGCACGCGCGTCACGCCACCCGCGTCGAGGTCCGTGTGACCGCCGACGACACGTCGGTGCACCTGCGGGTGAGCGACGACGGTGACGGCGGCCCCGTACGCTCGACCGCGTCGCCGGGGTACGGGCTCATCGGCATGATCGAGCGTGCCCACCTGCTCGGCGGCACTTGCGCGGCCGGTCCGAATCCCGACCGGGGCTGGACCGTGACCGCCGTGCTGCCCCGGACCGGGGCGGCGGCATGAGCATCCGGGTGCTCGTCGCCGACGACCAGGAGATCGTCCGCACCGGGCTCACGATGATCCTCAACGCCCAGCCGGGCATCGAGGTCATCGGTGAGGCCGGCGACGGCCGGCGAGCCGTCGAACTGGGGCGGCGCCTGCGTCCCGACGTGTGCCTGTTCGACATCCGCATGCCCGGCATCGACGGGATCGAAGCCACCCGCGTCCTCGCCGGACCGGAGGTCGACGACCCCCTCGCCGTCGTCGTGATCACCACTTTCGACCTCGACGAATACGTCTACGCCGCCCTGAGGGCCGGCGCCCGGGGTTTCCTGCTCAAGAACGCCGGCGCCGAGTTGCTGTCCCAGGCCGTCCACGCCGCCGCCGCCGGTGACGCGCTCATCGCCCCGAGCATCACCGCGCGGCTGCTGGGGACCTTCGCCCGCACCGGGCCCTCCGCACCGCCGGTGCGGCCCGTCGAGGCGCTCACGGACCGTGAGGAACAGGTCCTGGCCACCGTGGCACGCGGACGGACCAACGGCGAGATCGCCGACGAGCTCCGCATCTCCCTCAGCACCGTCAAGTCCCACATCGCCAGCCTGATGGCCAAACTCGGCGCCCGTAACCGGGTCGAGATCGCCATGTGGGCCTACGAGACCAACCGCGTCAAGAACTGAACCGGACGTGACGGCGTTCCCGGATGATCCCGGTGCCGGGCTCCCGCTCCCCGACAGTGGGTGTCCCGTTCACCGGTGCCCGGGACCGCCCGCTGGAGCACCGGCGGAGCTCGGCAGCGGCGCGGACCGGGTCGCCGGCCGCCTGCGGATGACCCGTTCGGCCACCGCGACGTTGATCACCCAGCCGGCGGCCATGAGCAGCGCTCTGGGGAGTTCACCGGGTGTCCCGAAGGCCGGCACCCAGACCAGGTGCGTCAGCACCTGCGTGCCCGCCCCCAGGCCGATCGCGTAACCGCGGATCATCCACGCGCGGTGCCGGACGACGTCCCGCCGCCGGATCGCGGCGAAGCCGAGAACGACGGCCAGGGCCATGGCCGAGCCGAAGAGGAGCCGGAAAACGGTGAGGAGATCACCGTCACCGTCGGGGCGGGGATAGAACAGGGTCATCCACAGGCCCGAGAGCGCCGCGAGGAGTCCGCACGGGACCAGGAGCCGTCCCACGGCGCGGTGCAGGCCGACTCTCCGGCGACGGAGGGCGGGGGCGAACTGAAAGGCCCCCAGAACGCTGTACAGGCAGACGCTGAGGATGTGCAGCACCACCGGCAGGGGCGCCGCGAAGAACCGCGCGTTCTCCGGTGTGATCTCCGCGCCGCCCGTCAACTCGGTCAGGCGGACGGCTCCGGCGGCCAGGGGCACGACGCTGAGCAGGATCAGTGCGGCGGGCACGAGCCGGTCCGCCCAGGCGGAGGGGACTGCGGCGGACGTCCGCGCCGTGTGCCGGTCGTCCACCGGCCGGTCGCGCCACGGGGGCCGCGGGAACGGGGAACGCCTCAGCGGGCTCTCATCGGTCATGACCCGAGCGTGACCGCTGGGACGGTGACGGCGCATCGCCGGAACGGCTCGGCCCGAGTCGGCCGGTCGTCCGCCGATCGGGCGTACTTTCGGCTGATGAGTCCTGCACGCGGGCTTTCTACGCTGATCCCGGTGGCCCGGACACGCTCGTCGCCGTCCGGCCGGTGACTCCCCCCGATTCACCGGTGCGGGCCACGACGCCGGCCCGTGAGCGTGCCGGTCCCCGACGGACCTGCGCCGCGTTCGGCACCCACGCCCGCGGTGGATGAGGAGGATCTGATGAAGGCGTTCGTCCTGCGCTCGTACGGCTCACCCGACGCACTCGAGCTCACCGAGATCGACAAGCCCGTGCCCGGCGACGGCGAGGTGCTGGTCCGGGTGCGCGCCACCTCCGTCCAGCCCTATGACTGGCACCTCATGCGAGGGGAGCCGTACATCGCACGTCTGATGGCCGGCGGCCCCGGGCTGCGCAAGCCGAAGATCACCATCCTGGGCGCCGACATCGCGGGGCAGGTCGAGGCGGTCGGCAGGGGGGTGACGGAGTTCCGTCCCGGCGACGAGGTGTTCGCGATGCCCAAACAGGGCGGCTTCGCCGAGTACGTGTGCGTCCGGGAGAGCGAGCTGGCGCCGAAACCGAAGAACCTCTCGTTCGAGCAGGCGGCGGCGGTGCCGCTGGCGGCGGGCACCGCCCTGCTGGGCCTGCGCGACGAGGGGAGGATCCAGGCCGGGCAGAGAGTCCTCGTCCACGGGGCCTCGGGAGGCGTGGGCACGTTCGCCGTACAGATCGCCAAGGCGTTCGGCGCGGAGGTCACCGGCGTCTGCAGCACCCGGAACGTGGAGCTGGTCCGATCGATCGGCGCGGACGAGGTCATCGACTACACGGTGGAGGATTTCACCCGGAAGGGACAGCGCTACGACCTTCTGCTGGACAACGCGGGCAGCCGCCCGGGGTCGGCGTGCCGCCGGGCGCTGACCCCCAAGGGGACCTACGTCGTCGTCGGCGGGCCGGGGGGCCGGTGGCTGCAGCCCATCCCCCATGTGTTGGCGGCGCTCGCGGTGTCGCCGTTCACGTCCCGCAGGACGGCGACGGCGGACGTGGTCCGGTGCACGGAGAACAAGCAGAACCTGATCACGCTGACCGGGTTCATCGAGGACGGGAGGATCACACCGGTCATCGACCGCCGCTACCCGTTCGAGGAGATCCCGGAGGCCGTCAGATACCAGGAACAGGGGCGCGCTGCGGGGAAGGTCGTCATCACGATCTGAGACACCGGCCCGCCGCACGCACGGCGGGCCCGCCGGGGAGGCGGTGCCCGTTCATGTCGCGTTCCCGACGGCGTCACGAAGGCAGTCGAGCAGCGTCGCCCTGGTGAAGGGCTTACGGATGAAGGACGTCCGAGGCGGCAGGCCGACTCCCCCCGGCAGGGAGCCGGACATGAGCAGGACGGGCATCGTCGGCCGCTTCCGCCTGATCAGCCCGGCGAGCTCCAGTCCTGACATTCCCGGCATGACGACGTCGGTGAGCAACGCGTCGATCCGGGCGTCGATGGCGTCGGTGATCCAGAGCGCCTCGGCGGGGGCGGTCGCCCCGATCACCCGGTACCCGGATCGGGACAGCATCCGCCGGACGAGGCCCCGTACGCCGTCGTTGTCCTCGACCAGGAGCACGGTCGCGTCTCCGCCCCGGGACGGGGACGCGGCCTGGTTCGGCGGGGCGGGCGCGGCCTGGCCGGCGGTCGGCAGGTCGATGCGGACGGTGGTTCCCGACCCCGGTTCGGAGGTGAGGCTGATCCTGCCACCGGTGTCCTTGACCGTGCCGTACGCGGTGGACAGTCCGAGCCCGGTGCCCTGTCCCTGCTCCTTCGTGGTGAAGAAGGGTTCGAAGGCGCGCTCGGCCACCTCGGGCGGCATGCCGCATCCGGTGTCGGAGATGCTGAGGCGCACGCGGGGGCCGTGGTCGGCGCCGGCTTCCGGAACCTCCACGTTGGCCGTCGCGATGGTCAGCCGGCCGCCCTGGGGCATGGCGGCCCGCGAGTTGACCAGCACGTTGAGGAGGATCTGCTCCAGTTTGCTGCGGTCGATCCTGACGGGGGGCAGGCCCGGATCGAGCAGGGTGACGAACTCGATGTCCTCACCGAGAGTGGGACGAAGCAAGTGCCCCGTCTCCTCGATCACGGCGTTGAGGTCGAGCACCTCCGGCTGGGACGGCTCCAGCCGGCTGAAGACGAGCAGTTGCCGGATCAGCGCTCCGCCGCGCTCCGCGGCCTGCTGGATGCATTCCAGGTCGGCGCGGCCCGGTGTGCCGGCCGGCAGGGCGTCCAGGGCCAGTTCCGCGTGGCCGAGGATCACGGCGAGCAGGTTGTTGAAGTCGTGCGCGACCCCACCGGCGAGCTGGCCCAGCGATTCCAGCCGTTCCGCCTGGCGCAGCTGCTGCTGGAGGAGTTCGCGCTCGTGCCGGGCGTTCACCTGGGCCGTGACGTCGCGCAGGATGCCCTGGACCGCGAGCAGCCGGCCTCGCCCGTCGCGGATGCCGACCGCCCGCTGCTCGGTCCAGACGACCGTTCCGTCGGCCCGGCGCCATCGGACCACCAGCGGCTCGCCGGTGGGGGAGCGCCATGACTCCTCCAGGCTGCGGCGGTCGTCGGGGTCGACCATGGACAGGACCCGCTCGGGATCGCCGTTCAGCTCGTCGGGGTGGCACCCGAGAATGACGAGCGCGGCGGGACTGAAGTACTCCACCTCGGCCCGGGGGAGGAGCCGGTAACGGAAGATGACGTCCGGGGCGTTCTCCGCGAACAGCCGGAAACGCTGTTCGCTCTCGCTCAGCGCGGTCTGCGCCTGCCTCCGCTGCCGGCGGACCTCCGCCTCCCGAAGCTCTCGCTGCACCACGGGGGTGAGCCGGGTGAGGCGGTCCTTGCGCACGAAGTCGTGGGCGCCGACCCGCATGAGCGCCGCCGCGCGTTCGTCGTCGATCTGCCCGGAGACCAGGATGAACGGTATGTCGAGCGCGGCGTCGTGAAGCAGCCGTAGCACCTCTTCCGCGGTGAGGACCGGCATGCTGTAGTCGGAGATCACAACGTCCGGTGGGTGCAGCCGCAGCGCGCTCTCCACCGCCTCGGCGGTCTGCACCCGCTCGTAGGCCACGTCGAGACCGTCACGCCGGAGACGGGCGACGATCAGCGCCGCGTCGTCGTCATCGTCCTGGCAGAGGAGGAGGCGGATGGGAGCGGTCATGGTCCGGTCCCGCTCGCCGGCGACGGCCCGATGCCGGTGGTCTCATCGCCGGCGCCGTTCTCCGCGGACGCCCGCTCGTACCCGCGGTCGACCGCCGGATGACGTCTCTCGCAGTCCCCCATGCCGATCACCGGGAGCGGTCGCCCGGTGTCCGCGCGGGCCTGGCGCTCCGCCTGCTCGGCCCGGGTGCGGGCCGTCTCCCGGCGCAATCTGGGAACCCCCTCGGTCGGCGAGGGGCGGGATCCGGCGGGGAACCCGTCCGGTGCGTGATCACGCCGCGAGGCGCCCCCTGGGAATGACCCGCCCGTATCCGATTTCGCGTGCACCGTTCGGCGCGCCGTACGGGCACCAAGGTAGCCGCTGCCACCGGGCGGAGTAATACCCGCTATGAACACATATGGGGTTCTTGAGAAGACTATTGCTGATTCGTAGTCCGCGCCGGGGTTTCCCGGGGAAGGCGCCGCGACGCGGCCCGTCAGCCCCCGAACCGGTAGCCCACGCCGTGCACCGTGCGGACCCAACGGCCTGATCGCGCGTCGTCACCCAGCTTGCGGCGCAGGTTGGCGATGTGGACGTCGATCACGTGGTCGTCACCCGGCCAGTCCGTGTGCCAGACCTGCCGTGTCAGCGCCTCCCTGCCCCATACCCGCCGCGGGTTGGAGGCCAGTGCCACGAGCAGGTCGAACTCGGTCCGGGTCAGTGCCACCGGCCGGTCGGCCAGGCGTACCTCGCGGCTCTCCTCGTCGATGAGGAGGTCGCCGAACTCGATGACCTTCGGCTCACCGCCGGTCCGCCGCCCCTCGGCCGTGCGCGGCCGCCGGAACATCGCCGCCACACGCGCCCGCAGTTCCCGGGGCGAGAAGGGCTTGGTCATGTAGTCGTCCGCGCCGACCTCCAGGCCGACCAGCAGATCGGTCTCCTCCACCAGCCCGGTCAACATGATCACATACGCGGTGGTCATGCCGCGCAACCGCCGGCACACCTCGATTCCATCCATGTCCGGCAGCATCAGGTCGAGCGTGACGAGGTCGGGCCTCACCCGGTCCACCAGGTCGAGTCCCTGCGCTCCGGTCGCCGCCTCGGACACGTCGAAGCCGGCCATCCGCAGGACGTGACACAACAGCCGGCGCATGTCCGCGGAGTCCTCGATGACCAATGCCCCCGGGCGTTCCGCCAACGTTCTCACCTCGGTATGGAGGCGGCCGCCGGGCGACGGTCGCCGCAGCGGCGCGTACGCGCGACCGTGCCCCTGAAGTCCCCCTCCTCATTTCACCGTGATGTACCACATCTCGGTGTGGCGAAACGGGCCGCCGCCGCTGACGGTGTCCGTCGATCTCCGACGGAGAGAGGAGCGCGCCGGGTGCGGCCGCGGACCAGGCAGTGGATCAGGCAGCAGGTCGGAGCAGCGGATCAGGGCAGCAGGTCATCCGGGCAGTGGGTCATCCGGGGTCCCGCCCGCCGGTCCGCCCGGGGGAGGGCGAGACGACCGGCCGGATGCGGAGATCCGTGAAGTCCGTCGTCGCGTCCTCGGTGTAGATGCCGGCCCGGCCCTTGCGGTAGGGATCCTCCCGGTCGCGGACCCGGATCAGCCGGCGGCCGTTCACACTGGCTGTGATCGTGTCGCCCACCTGCCGGATCTCGACCGTGTGCCAGCGCTCCACATCGTACGGCGGCAGGTCGCCGGTGGCGATGAAGCGCTGGCCGTGCGGGTAGGCGGGGGTCACCTTGCCGAGCTCCCACCCGTTGGGCTTGGGGACCAGGTAGTAGAAATGCCGGTCGTCGGTGTAATGCCAGACCACCCAGGCGACCTCCCACGGGTTGGGGACGGGCCGGCGGAGCTGGCGCAGCGTTCTGGCTCTGACACGGAGCTCCAGGTCGGAGTGGGTCACGGTGGTGACGGCGAGTGCGGCGTGCGTGGCCGCCGGGGTCCGTGCCCGCCGTGGCGACAGCCGCCAGGTCCAGTCGTCACCGCGCCGGCACGCGCTCGCCGGCCCGTACCCGTCGTACTCCAGCCGCAGTCCGCCCCTGACCGTGCCCTCCCGCCAGGAGACGCAGGAGTCCGGCGTGCGCGCCGCCGCCGGGGCGGCGGCCACGGAGACCGCGACGGCCAGGCCCGTCAGGGCGGCGGCGACGCCCCCGCCCCGGCCGGGCGGCGGAACCGTGGCGCGAACCGGCGTTCCGCGGCGTCGGCGGGATGTCATGTCGATCCCGGCGCCGTGCCGGCCGGCGCAGGGCCGGCCTCCCGGTCCGTGAGCCGATCGGTCTTCAGCCAGCTGCGCCGTCCGATCACCATCCGCCCGGTGCCCCACCAGCCCGCCACGAGCCACACCAGGTTGTACAGGACGAACAGGTGGCCGTAGACGAGCCCGCGCACCCACCTCAGATCACCGCTCACCCGCGCGTAGAGCGGGCCTGCCAGGAAGGCCGGTGCGAACGTCAGCACGTACCAGGACACGATCGGCAACGGCCGGAACAACTGCTCGCGGGCCGGCTCCGAGAGCGCCGCCCCGGCCAGGGCCGCCAGCAGCGACATCGTCATGAAGGAACCGATGAAGATCAGCAAAGGGCTCAGGAGGACGTTCAGCAGATCCGCCGCCACCCGGCCGGACGCCCGGCCCACCACCGACGGCACGAGCCGCCAGGCCTGCACGTGCCCCTGGAACCAGCGTGAGCGCTGCCGAACCAGCGCGCGCAGGCTGACCAGCCCCTGCTGGCGCACCGTCGCGTACCACACGCACTCGGTGCGCCAGCCGGCCAGGACGAGCCGGACACCGAGGTCGAGATCCTCGGTCAGGCTCCGCGACCAGGGATCGTCACCGAGGTCGAGCAACGCGCTGAGCCGCATGAATTGCCCGTTGCCGCCCAGCCCCGCGCAGCCGACCCGGCCCCGGGTGCGCTGGAAGAGGTGGGTGTAGACGACGAACTCCATGTCCTGCAACCGCGCGAGGGTGCTCTGCGCCTTGTTCGCGATGCGCACCCCGACCTGCGCGGCGCCGACCCGCGGGTCGGCGAAGTAGGGCAGCACCATGGCCAGGCTCTCCGGGTCGAGACGGCCGTCCGCGTCCATCAGGCAGACGAGCACCCGGTCCGCGGCGCGGTGTCTGAGCGCGCCGCCGTCCAGCAGGAAGCGGACGGCGTGGTTCAGGGCCTCGCCCTTGCCGTGGCGGGCGTCCGGCGGGACGCGCCTGAGCAGGCGGACCCGCGGGTCGGTGAACCCTCCGACGAGGTCCGCGGTGCCGTCGTCGGAACCGTCGTCGACCACGACGATCAGGGCGTCCGGGGGTGAGACGGCGATCAGGCGCCGCAGCGTCGCGCCGATGACCCGCTCCTCGTTCAGGCAGGGCACCACGAAGACGACGGTGAAGCCTTCGCCCCCGCCGGTGGGCCGGTCGAGCCGGCCCGCGGACTCCAGGTACATCCCGAGCGTGTAGGTGAAGGCGATCAGCACACCCGACACCGCGCACAGGATCAGCACGGTGATCATCGGTGCACCCGGTGCGCGCACAGCGTGAGGACGACGAGGAGCAGTACGTACAGCACGTACAGCAGCCCGGCGGCGGCGAGGGCGAACCGCGCCACGCCGAAAGCGGCGCCTCCCGCGTCCGCGGCCGAGCCGATCGCGGCGAGCGGGGCGGTGGTCGGAATCACTTGTCTGCCTCCTCCGGAAGTGGTGCGAACGACCCGCTAGAGGTCGCAGGGGGACACGAAGCGGTAGCCCAGGCCCCGCATCTGGTCCACGATGCTCTCCAGCGGCTTCGTGCCGAGGAACGGGTGGTAGAAGAAGCTCGCGACGTTGTCGCGCACCACCAGCTGGGAACGGGCGTGAGCCACGATCGACTCGACCGTCCCCTGGCTCGGGTCGGACGGCCGCAACTGCACCATGCCGAGGTTCTCCGGTATCACGACGCTGCCGTAGACGTCCCGGATCAGGTACGGCGCGGACTGCTCGTACATGTGAGGCGAGGCCGGTGAGGATCCCTCCCACCCGGGGGAGAAGTACGCGCCGCGGTCGTAGCGCGCGGCGAACCTGCGGGCGATCACCCGGTAGTCCACCGGCGAGGCGGCGTAGTGCGGCGGCTCGAAGATCCGGGGCACCGGCAGGTGGGCCGCCCGCAGCTCGGCCGCCGCCGCGTCCAGGCGCCGGTTCATCCAGGTGGCGGAGTCGCCCCGGATCGGGCCGTCGTACACGAGCTCACGGCCCGGACCGAAGTGGGTGCGGAAGAACTCGAAGTCGTGCCCGCTCTCCCCGTTCTCGGGATTGGCCGGGCCGTCGGACTGGTGCGTGTAGCCGTGCAGGACCATCGTGCCGCCGTGTTCGAGCAGGTACGTGATCGCCCGCACGACCTCGGGCCGGTCCTTCAGGCGGATCTCCGGGCGGGCGGTGCCGTCGGGCAGCGGTCCCCGGTAGACGGGGATGACCCCGAAGCTGAACGGCACGCCCTTGCGGGACAACAGTTCGCCGGCCGCGCGCAGGGCGTGCGGGTCGGCCTGCGGCCCGATGTCCTCCAACCGGACCAGCGCCCGGCGCCGTACCGGCGTCGCGGGGGCGAGCAGATCGAACAGCAGGTCGGCGGCGGCCAGATAGCGGTCGTCGTCCGCGAGGGAGTTGAGCGGGACCTCGCCGACGTAGGTCAGGTTCCCGGACCTGACCGCCCACGGCCACGTCCGCCCGTCGCCGGTGACCACCTCCCCGAGCACCTTGACCCGCCGCCGGTCCACCGCGGCGAACGCGTGCACCGGCTCCTCCAACGGGCTGCGGCTCAGCAGCGTGCCCTTGTAACGGACGCCCCGGATCCCCGCGTCGCTCGGGCCTCCCCACCGCCAGCCGTACCGGGCCTCGAAGCGCTCCCGCGTGGTGAGCCGGTCGATGTCGCCTCCCATCCACAGGACCCGGCCGCCTCCCGCGAGGATGTCGCGGCGCAGGGCCGCGGGGAGCCTCTGCCCGGTCGAGGCGCCCAGGTACACCAGTGCCCGGTGGCGGCGCAGCATGCCGGCCCGGTAGTCGCTCGTCCCCATCGTCCGGACCGGCCCGAAGTGCGAGGCGAGATTGGCGGCGAGGATCGAGCGCACCCGGGACAACGGCGGGTCTCCCGCGTCGTCGGCCAGGATCAGCGTGGTGGCGCGCGCGGGGCCCGTGGTGGCCGCGGGCGGCGCGGGGGCACCCGCGGCGCATCCGGGCCAGGAGCGCGGCGCCGGCAGGGACACCTCCGCCTCGCGGGTGAGCGTCACCAGGTTCGCCCCGAACACCACCGTGCCGCTCAGCGCCAGGGCCGCCAGCCAGCGCAACCCCACACGGTGTCGGCCGCCGGGGGCCTGCGGAGGGTGATCGAGGGGGCTCATCGCGGAACGAGCATCCTGTCCGTGCCCGGCGCCTCCCCGGCCGGGGTCCCCGGCGGGTGGTCCTCTCCGTTCACCCGCCGGGCCACCTCGCGCGGGAGACGGAACGGCTCCGGCCGCGGCCCGAGGCCGAACAGGTGGGCCAGCGCCGCCAGTGCCCGCTCGGCCGCGCGTCCGTCACCGTAGGGGTTGACGGCGTCCGCCATCCGCCGGTAGGCCTGCGGCGAGTGCAGCAGGGCGGTGGCGGCGGCCACGATGCGGCTCTCGTCGGTGCCGACCAGCACCGCCGCCCCGGCCCGCACCGCCTCGGGCCGCTCGGTGGTGTCGCGCATCACCAGCACGGGCTTGCCGAGGCTGGGCGCCTCCTCCTGGATCCCGCCGCTGTCGGTGAGGACGAGGTCGCAACGGCGCAGGAGCCGGGTGAAGTCCCCGTAGTGCAGCGGCTCGGTGACCACGATGTTCGGGTGGCCGGTCAGGTGCGGCAGCAGCGTCCGCCGCAGGATCGGGTTCGGATGGAGCGGGAACACGATGAGCACGTCCCGCTCGCGGGCCGCCAGCCGGGAGATCGCGCGGCCGATGCCGTCCATTCCCTCACCCCACGACTCCCGGCGGTGAGCGGTGACGACGATCACCGGCCGCTCGTCCTGCGGGGCCGGCAGCCGCGGGTCGTGGTAGCCGCCACCGGCCCGGCTGCTCCACAGCAGCGCGTCGATCACGGTGTTGCCGGTGACGACGATCGAGTCGGCCGGTACGGCCTCGTTGAGCAGGTTGGTCTCGCCGGTGGACGTGGGGGCCAGGTGGAGGCTCGTGACCCGGGTGGTCAGGCTGCGGTTGGCCTCCTCGGGGAACGGGGAGGACAGATCCCCGCTGCGCAGGCCCGCTTCGAGGTGCACGACCGGGACCCGGTGGTAGAAGGCCGTGAGCGCTCCCGCCAGCGTGGTCGTGGTGTCGCCCTGCACGACGACCGCGTCGGGACGGTATTCGGACATCAGCGTGTCGAGTCCCGAGATCGCGCGGGTCGTCACCTCCGAGAGGGTCTGCCCGGGCCGCAGGAGGTCGAGGTCGGCGTCGGGTGCGATGCCGAAGACCTCGTTCACCTGGTCGAGCAGCCGGCGGTGCTGGGCGGTGACGACGACGACCGGCTCGAACAGCGCCGAGTCCGTCAACGCCATGATCAGTGGCGCGAGCTTGATCGCCTCGGGTCTGGTGCCGTAGACGACCATGATGCGGCGCACGGTTACTCCCATCCGTTGTTCCGGGTCGTCCGCCCCGGCCCGGCATCTCGCTGCCGGACGGACACGGCGTGCCCGGAGACGAGCAGGACTGTGAGCGTCCATGGCGACGCCCACCCGCAACGCGCGCGGCGGGCCCGATTCGGCCGGTCCGCGTCGCGCGACGTTGAAACGCCCATGGGACGACACTCGGCGACGGAGGTTCAGCAATCCTCAACGTCGCCTCAACGCCGTCTCAGCATTCCGGGCGTCCATCGTCACCCCGCCGTCCTGTCCGTACCGCGTGAACCGGGGATGCCACTGGAGTCCGGCACCAGCACGTGATCGGTGAACCCCCCGAGTTGGAGATCGACAGGTTGTCCGGATCTCTGCCCGCCCCGGCGGGCCGGGACGGGCTTGACGGGAAAGGGCCGGAACCGTCAGGCGGGGACGGCCGCCACCTGGACGGTCGGCGCGTTCCGCACCGGGAAGGCGACCGAGCGGGCGATGAAGCAGTCCGCGTGCGCTCGCTCGTGCAGCGCGCCGGCCGCCTCCACCATGGAGGCGTCGGCGACGGTCACCACCGGGTTGAGCGTGACCTCGGTGAAGTGGCCGCTGTCGCCGGGGGTCTCCACCATGCGTCCGTGCGCGCGGTCCTCGTACCCGGTCACCACGACGCCGGCGCGCGAGCACAGCGCGAGATAGGTGAGCATGTGGCACTGCGAGAGCGAGGCCACCAGCAGTTCCTCGGGGTTCCAGCGCGCCGGATCACCCCGGAAGGCCGGGTCGGCACTCGCCAGGATGGGCGGCCTGCCCTCGGCGAGGACGTCGTGGGCCCTGTCGTAGGCGCGGTAGCCGCCGGTGCCCGCGCCGGTGTTACCGGTCCAGCGCACCGTGACCTCGTAGTCGTGCTCCCCGTTCAACCCGCGGCTCCTTCCACATCGTCGGTTCGCGATGTATAGCAGAGCGCCGTCGCGGGATCGGGCCCGGGTGGGGAGAGCCGTGGAGAAGGACATGGCCGCAGGAGCGGGTACGGCGGTATGATCGGCCGCATGACCTGGCGACATTGATGCCCGACCGGAGGTCGGAGCGGTGTGCGCTGCCGCGGGCCGCCGGGATGTGACACATCCCGCGTCCGCACAGCCTCCGCGAGAAAGACCTCAGATGACTCCTCCTCTCCGCGCGCCGGAAACGCGCGCGAAGCGCTTGGCCCTGACGCTCTACACGTACACGTTCCTCGATCAGTTCGTCCTGCTCTATCCGTTCTACGCGCTGCTCTTCGTCGACACGGGTCTGTCCACGGCCGAGATCTCCTCGCTCTTCGTGATCTGGTCGCTCGCCTCCATCGTGCTGGAGGTGCCCTCGGGGGTGTGGGCCGATGCCGTCTCCAGGCGGCGGCTGCTCGCCCTCGCGCCGCTGCTCGCCGCTGCGGGATACGCCCTGTGGGTGGCGGTCCCCTCCTACTGGGCGTTCGCCGCGGGGTTCGTGTTGTGGGGCTCCTCGGGAGCGCTGCAGTCCGGGGCGACCGAGGCGCTGGTCTACACCGAGCTCGACCGGCTGGGGGCGGCCGGCCGTTACGCCGCCGTCATGGGGCGGGCCGCCGCGGTCGGCACCGGCGCCGTCATGGCGTCCATGGCCGTGGCCGCGCCGGCGTTCGCCCTCGGCGGTTACCCGCTGCTGGGGGCCGCCAGCGTGCTGGCGTGCCTGCTGGCCACGGCCGTCGCGACGGCCTTCCCCGAGCACCGCGAGCGGCCGGCGGAGACGACGTCGGTACGCGACCACGTCGAGATCCTGCGCGCCGGCGTGCGCGAGGCGCGCGCCGACCGGTCGGTCCGGCGGGTGCTGCTGCTGGTGCCGGCGGTGACGGCCCTGTGGGGCGCCGTGGAGGAGTACGTCCCGCTGCTCGCCGCGGAGACCGGGGTCGCCGCGCACCTGGTGCCGCTGCTGGTGCTTCTCACCGCGGTGGGGGGTGCGGCCGGCGGCGTGCTCGCGGCGACCGTCCGGCGCTCCACCGACCGGGTGCTCGCCGGGGTCCTCGCCTGCGCGGCCCTCGCCCTGGCCGCCGGGGCGGCCAGCGGAGTCGCGGTCGGGTTCGTCGCCGTCGCGGCGGCCTTCTGCGGTTTCCAGATGGCCAGCGTGCTGGCCGACGCGCGGCTCCAGGAGAGCATCACGGGCCCGGCCCGTGCCACCGTCACCTCGCTGGCCGGGCTGGGCACCGACCTCGCCACCGTGCTGGTCTACGGCGCCTACGGCGCGGCCTCGGAGCTGACCGGGCACCGGGAGATCTTCGTCGTCTCCGCCGTGCCGTACGTCCTGCTGGCCCTTCTCCTGTCACTGGGAGCGGTCCGGATCCGCGGCATCCGGCGGACCCGGCGTACCGGCGCCGAGCACGGGTCAGCCGGAGGTGCGGCGGGGCAGCCCCAGCTCGGCGAAGACCGGGCGGTGGTCGGTGCCGGGCAGCGGGTGGACGCCGAAGGTGTTGACCGCCATCCGCGCGTCGGCGAGCACGTGGTCGATGGTGACGCCGGGGACGGGCTCCCAGCCCTCCTGCGGCCAGGTCGCGGTCAGCCCGAGGCCGGTGACGTCGGCCGCGTCCCGGTAACCGCCGGCCAGCAGGTCGCGGACCAGCCCGTGGTCGAGGGTGGCGTTGAAGTCACCGGCGAGCACCCGCAACTGCCCGCCCGCCCGGGGGAGGGCACGTAGACCGTCGGCCCAGCACTCCACCTTGTAGTCGTAGCGGGGGGCACACGGGTGGACGGAGACGATCTCGATCTCGTGGCCGCTCGGGTGGGCGATCACGCCCCGCGCCTGCCGGAACCTGCCCAGCTCGATCATGGGTTTCTCGGTGATGGGGTGTTCGGCGTACACCCCTGACCCCCACACGCCGTCCACCGCGCGGTCGACGGCGTGTGGCATGATCTCGCGGAGCCCGGCCTTCTCCAGGCGGTCGCGGGCCGCCGGGGTGAGCTCCTGCAGCGCCAGCACGTCGGGATCGAGCTCGCGCACGAGCTTCATCAGGCTCGTGGTGTCGCCCTCGCCCACGGCGAGGTTCGCGGCGAGCACCCGCAGCCGTCCGTCCGCGACGGGCTGCTCGCCGTCATCGAAGTGCCGGGGGAGCACGGCCGCCGCCAGCGTCACACAGGTGGCCAGCGCGACGACCGCCGCCGCCCGGCGGCGCAGCCCCAGGGCGGCGAGCAGCGGGACCGCCGAGGCCGCCGCCACGTACGGGGTGAACGCCACCAGGGGAACCCACTGCCACACCGGGTTCCAGCCGCCGGCCCTGAGCACCGCCCACACCGTGAACGGCAACGTCAGCAACCAGACCAGGGCACCGACCCATCTCCTCTTGATCATGAACGGGGAGATTAATGGGATCCCGTGCAGAATCTGTGAAGATTTCCCAGGGGATTCGGAGAGATCCGGCGGTCGGCGGCCTCAGATGAGGTCGTAGGCCCGGGCGATCAGCTCGTAGGACCGGATCCGGTCCGCCGGGTCGTGCACCATCGTAGTGATCATCAGCTCGTCGGCCCCGGTGCGCTTGCGCAGGTCGTCGAGGCCCTGCCGCACCTCACCCGGGTCGCCGTGCACCACCTTGGACAGGTAGTCGTCCAGGAAGTCGCGCTCGATCGGGCTGTACGGGTACGTCTCCGCCTCCTGTGGGGTCGGCAGCGGCTGCGGGGCGCCCCGGCGCAGCCGGATCATGGACAGCCCGCCCGAGCGGGCCAGGCGCAGCGCGCGTGCCGAGGTGTCGGCGGCGACCGCCGACACGCCGATCACGGCGTACGGCCGGTCGAGCACGGCGGACGGCTCGAAGGACGACCGGTACAGCTCCAGGGCCGGGATGGTGTTGTCCGCGCTGAAGTGGTGCGCGAACGCGAACGGCAGGCCGAGCATGCCGGCGAGCTGGGCACTGAAGCCGCTGGAGCCGAGCAGCCAGATGGGCGGCCGGCCCGACTCGGGGGAGCGGGGCACCGCGACGAGCCGTTCCAGTGGGTGTCCCTCGGGGAACGAGCCGTCCAGGAAGGCGGTCAGCTCGGCCAGCTGCTCGGGGAAGTCGTCGGCGTCCAGGCCGTGCCTGCGCAGCGCACGGGCGGTGGCCGGGTCGGTGCCGGGGGCCCGGCCGAGCCCGAGGTCGATCCGGCCCGGGTGCAGCGCGTGCAGGGTGCCGAACTGCTCGGCGACGATCAGCGGGGCGTGGTTGGGCAGCATCACGCCCCCGGAGCCCAGCCGGATGGTCGTGGTCGCCGCGGCCAGGTGCGCGATCAGCACCGCGGGTGAGGAGCTGGCCACCGAGGGCATTCCGTGGTGCTCGGCGACCCAGATCCGGTGGTACCCCCATTCCTCCGCCCGCCTGGCCAGCTCGGTGCTCGCCCGCAGGGTCTCGGTCGGCGTCACGCCCGACCCCACGACGGCCAGCTCCAGGACCGACAGGGGGAACTCGGCGGACCCGCGCGCCACGCCACGAATGTTGTCTTCAGCCATGAACGCGGCAACCCGGCCCGCCTGAGGTCTATTCCGGTCGCCCGGCCGGTTCGCCCGCTCCCGGCGGGTGCGGCGCGGACGTCTCCGGCTCACCGGGCGGACTCTCCTGCGGCTCGGCCGGAATCCCTTCCGGCCCGCCGGCAATGGGACTTCCCTCCGGTTCGTCTCCGGCCCCCGCGGGACCGGGCCGCGCCGACCGGCCGTTCGCGATGATCGCCAGAGAGAGGCAGAAGAGGGGAACGGCGGGCAGCCAGTAGCGGCTGTCGTAGGAGGTGACGACCACCGGCCCGACGGTGAGGGCGGCCCCGGCGGCCAGCGGCAGGAACGCGACCCCGGCCGTCCTCCGCAGCGGGCGGACGGCGCAGCAGACCCCGTACCCGAGCAGGGTTCCGACGGTCAGGACGCCGAACAGCGGCCCCGGCAGGAAGACGTAGGTCTGGTAGAGGCGCATCAGCTCCGCGGCGGGTTCGGTGAATCGGGTGGCCGCCGGCCCCCGCTGGTAGGCCCGCAGGTCACGCTGGATGCTCCCGCCCGGGATGCGGACCCCGTCGGGCAGCGGGCCGGTGGTGTTGGGGAAGGCGTAGCGGTTGTAGAGGATCGGCACGGAGTCGGGACGCGGCCCCCTGCGCCAGTTCAGCGTCCGCTGGAGATCCCGGGCGACCAGCCGGAAGTAGTCCAGCGGCTGGCCGAGGATGGCGCGCCGGGCGAAACGGCCCGCCAGCTCGTCGATCCCCGGCTGGAACAGGTCCGCGCGGGTGACGACCGGGTGGCCGGGGACCTTCCGCAGCGGTGACCAGTCGGACCAGATGAAATGCGGCGAGCCCGGGCGGAGGCCGGCGGGCTGGGACGGGCAGAGGACGGCTTCGTCCGCGGGCGGTCCGATCTTCGCGCAGTCGGCGAACGGCATGGTGCGGGCCCAGAGCCACACGCCGCTTCCCCCGTTGAGCGCCGGTGATCCGTGCCAGGACCCGTGCCACAGGGCGTAACCGCCGAGCGGGACCGTCGCGGCGACCACGGCCGCGATCAGGGGCCGCCATCCGGAGCGGTTGACGAGCAGGCAGGCGGCGAGCAGGGGGAGTAGCACGAGCCCGACCGAGCGGGTGAGCGTCGCCGCGGCCAGGAGCAGCGCGGCCGGGGGAGACCCGCGGCGGCCACAACGCGACCGTCACCGCGGCGACCACCAGGAACGAGAAGAGGGTGTCGCTCAGGACGGTGTGCTCGAAGAAGATCTGATAGGCGTCGAAGAGGACCGGGGCCGCCGCGAGCGAGGCCCACCCCGCCCGGAGCCCTCCGGCCCGGCGGCGGACGAGCGCGTAGACCAGCGTCCCCGTCGCCAGCCCCATCAGGTGCTGGACCGTCACGACGGCGGTGAAGGCGTGCAGCGGCCGCATCACCCACAGCAGGAACGAATAACCACTGGGGCGGACGGGATAGGGCTGCATCCGCTCGGCGACGCCCACGTAGTCGAAGGAGTCCTCCAGCCAGATGGCCGGGGAATAGGCGACCACGGTCAGTGCCCGAAGCGCGGCGGCCATTGCGAAAAGGGAGGTGAAAAGGCGGTGGCGGGATAACAGGCGTCGTAACGCTAATCGCATCTGCGGGCGGGTCCTCTCGGAACGGGTCGGGCAGACCCGCCGCAGGAAGGGGAAACCGCCGGTTACAAGGCCCTTTCCAGGCGGCGCGTGTCCCGAACGAATTCATGAACGACGCCGCCGTGAAGATCGCGGTGGCAGAACGGAAACATAGTGATCTCACGTTCCGATGGCAAATGAAAAGCAGGGGTTATTCGTGTCTGGAACGTCACGCGAAGTCGTCTCCGGTGGTCGTGTGCCATTCCGGGGAGGAGAAACGCGGCTGTGGAACCGGTCGCCCGTTGTCCGCTATCCGTTGTCCGTCGTCCGCTCCCCGGCCGCCAGGGTGGCGGTGTAGACCAGCGCGGGCGGGACGTTGTGCCAGACCGGCCCGAGAGTGCCGACGGTGGCGAAGGTGCGGTCCAGCAGGGCACGGAACCGGCGGAAGCGGGGGAGCGGCAGCACGGTCAGCGTCGTGACGGTGCTGAACCTCCCGCCGGGGGCGAGGGAGGAGGCGATCTCGCCGAGGACGTGCGCCTGCTGCGCCTCGTCGAACAGGGTCCAGGGCAACGAGGAGACGATCGCGTCGGCGCGGGTCACCCCGGCCTTCGCGAGCAGGGCGCCCAGATCACCCGCGTCACCGGCGATCACCTCCAGCCAGGGGCGGCTGCCACGAAGGTGGTGGACCATGTCGTCGTTGAGTTCGACGGCGATCTGCCGTCCGCCGGGCGGCAGGCGGTCGCTGATCGCGTCGCTGATCACCCCGCCGCCGGCGCCGAGTTCGACCACCACGGCTCCCGGGGTGTCGGGGACGACGGACGCGGCCAGCCGGGCGACGGCCTTCGAGCTGGGTGCGATGGCACCCAGTTGGTGCGGGTTGCGGATGATCGCACCGAGGAAGGTGCGGGTGTCGCCGGTCGTGGCACGGGTTCGAGAGAGCACCGCCAGGTAATTCCCTCCGCTGAGAAGGGTATGCCGATTCGGGAGACGTTGATCAGTATGTTCCTCGAGGCGGCGGCCTGTTCCCGGCTGCGCCGCCCTCGTACCCGGCCCCGCTCCGGCCCCGCTCCGTCCGTCCCGGGTCCAGCCCTGCGCCGCCCTCGTACCGGCCGAGCTCCGGCCCGGGTCCAGCCTCGCCCCGGACCCGGTCCGATGCCGGTCCGGGTCCGATGCCGGTCCGGGTCCGGGGCCGGGGTGAGCGTCGGCCGCTCACCCCGGTCGTCAGCGGTCGTCGCCGGGCAGGCCGCCGCGGGTCGTGGGGTGCGTCCTGGCCAGCTCGGAGTGCCGGTAGGAGTACGCGAAGTACACGACCAGCCCGATCAGGAACCAGACCGCGAAGCGGAGCCAGGTCTCCCAGCGCAGGAACGTGATCAGCCACAGGGAGAAGACGATCCCGATCGCGGGCACCACCGGCATCCCGGGGCAGTGGAAGGTGCGGGGCAGCTCGGGGTGGCGGTAACGAAGGACGATCACCGCCGCGCACACCACCACGAAGGCGAGCAGGATGCCGATGTTGGTCAGCTCGGCCGCCTCGGCGATCGGGAGGAAACCGGCGATGATCGCGGAGATGACACCGGCGATCCACGTCACCCGGGTCGGCACGTGCCGGGTCGGGTGCGTCTTGGCGAACCACTTCGGCAGCAGGCCGTCGCGGCTCATCGCGAACCACACGCGGGTCACGCCGAGCAGGAAGGTGAACATGACGGTGAGGATGCCGACGATGGCGCCGACGGCGATCACGTCCGCCAGGATCCGCAGGCCCACCGACTGGAACGCCGAGGAGAAGCCGCTCTCCCGGTCGATCTGGTCGTATCTCTGCATGCCGGTCAGCACCAGGCAGGCCAGCACGTAGAGGATCATCGAGATGACGAGCGAGTAGATGATCGCCTTCGGCATGTGGCGCTTGGCGTCCTTGGACTCCTCGGCCGCGGTGCTCATGGCGTCGTAGCCGAAGACGGCGAAGAAGACCGTGGCCGCGCCGGTGACGGCGCCGCCGAGGCCGTAGGGGAAGAACGGGGTGTAGTTGGCGGTGTTGATGTAGAAGGCGCCGACGATGATGACCAGCAGCACCACGGCGACCTTGAGGGCGACGACGGCCACCTCGAAACGGGCCGCGCTGCGGATGCCCAGGCTGAGCAGGTAGGCGATCAGCAGGCAGAGCAGGGCGGCGAACAGGTCGACCCGGTGTCCCTCGCCCGTCCCCGGGGCACCCAGCATCCAGGTGGGCAGCGTGATGCCCAGGTCGGTCAGCAGGAACGAGAAGTAGCCGGAGATGCCGATGGCGACGACGGCGACGATCGCGGTGTACTCCAGCAGCAGGTCCCAGCCGATGAACCAACCGGCCAGCTCGCCCAGGACCGCGTAACCGTAGGTGTAGGCCGACCCGGCCTTCGGGATGAGCCCGGCGAACTCCGCGTACGAGAACGCCGCGGCGGCGCTCGCCACCCCGGCGATCAGGAACGACAGCACGACCGCGGGCCCCGCCGTACCGTTGGCGACGGCGCCCGCGAGCGCGAAGATGCCCGCTCCGATGATGCCGCCCACTCCGATCGCGGTGAGCTGCCAGAGCCCCAGCACCCGGGTGAGCTGTTCACCCCCGGTGCCTTCCGGTTCTTCGATGTGCTCGATGGGCTTGCGACGGAAAACACCTGATCCCGAGCCGGTCATGGCCATGACGCATCCCCCCCGCATGACGACCGCAGCGGACTGCTTTGCGTGCTACCCAGCCTAACGGACGGCGTTTACGCCCTCACGCCGGGTGATGTGTTCGCGGCACTGCCGGGCCGGGCCGCGGCGGGGTACCGTCGTGTTATCGGATCCCAGCGACGGGGGGAGCCGCCATGCCGGACGACCCTGATCACGTGCTCGACTCCATTGACGGAGCCGTCGACGAGTGGCTCGCGATGAGCGACGATTCCATGCGCTGGTCGCCGCCGGAGAAGGCGGCGCCGCGCCACCGGCTCGGCCTGCCGGTGCCGCCCCTTCCCGAGTTCCTGGACGACCTCCTCCATGAGCTCGGCGACCGCCTCGGCCCACCGGCGCAGGCCGCGGTCGATGCGGTCCGCCCTCTGGGGGAGGGGGTGGTCGACGCCGTCTCCGCCTTCCTCGACACCCCTGCCGTCCGGCAGCTTCTCCAGCCGCCCGGCGGTCACGGCCGGCCCGCGATCATGCCGCCCGGTGAGGGCGGGGGATCACCGGCGGACGCGGAGTCGCCCTGGGAGTACGCGCTCGGCGCGGCGGACGATCCCGGAGCCGCCGGGGCGGACCCGGGCGGTGGCGCGGGCCCGGACGAGGCGGGTCCGGACGGCGCGGGTCCGGCCGAGGCGCACCGGGGCGAGACGAGCCAGGACGACACGGAGCAGGACGACACGGAGCAGGACGACACGGGGCGGGGCGGGTCGCACCGGCGCGGGTGCGGGTGACGGCCGCGACGGCGTAGGCGGGCCCGGCCGCCGAGGAGTGTCTTCGTGGTGGTCAGTCCGGGGAGCCGGTCGGCTCCAGCATGGGCACGAGGAACTGCCGGGCCACCGCGGCCAGTTGCCCGTCGTCGTCGAGGTCGATGATGTGACTGGGGATCGCCAGGAAGGAGGCGGAGACCCGGACCATCAGTTCGGCCACGAGGTCGGTGTCCAGGTCGCCCGACACGTTGCCCGCGCGTTGCTCGCGGCGGAGCTGGCCC
This sequence comes from Streptosporangium becharense, assembly GCF_014204985.1. Classification (NCBI taxonomy): domain Bacteria; kingdom Bacillati; phylum Actinomycetota; class Actinomycetes; order Streptosporangiales; family Streptosporangiaceae; genus Streptosporangium; species Streptosporangium becharense. Next base: position 7,403,344 of record NZ_JACHMP010000001.1, read on the forward strand.
GCGACGAACTGCCGCACGGTGGCGAGGGTCCGGCCCCCGTCGTTGATCATGGAGGGCACGAGCAGGTCCGGTTCCGCGGCGATCAGACCGCCGATCAGCGGGTTGTGCCGGATGGCGCGCAAGGAGCTGACAAAGCCCAGGACCACCCGGTCGGCGGCGGTGCCGGCTTGTTCTATGTCGGTGAGGAACCGGTTGAAATACCGGCGGAACTCCCGGCGTACCACGTGTTCGACCAGTGCTTCCTTCGTGGTGAACCGCCGGTAGACCGTGATTCGTGAAACCCCGGCCCGCCGGGCCACGTCCTCCATGGTGGAGCGCCGGATGCCCATCCGGCAGAACTGCTCGTACGCCGCATCGAGTATGTGCGCACGGGTCTCGTCCGTGTCGTCGACCCGTTCGACGGCGTCGATGTACGCGCGCTCCAGCAGTGACTCCGAGTTCGACGGCGCCATGAGTGCGGACAGTTCAATTTCCATGATCACCTCCTGTGGACGACTCTGCCTCGGTCGCCGACGGTCGCACGATGGGCCTTGTGGTGAACGACGCAGTGTGCTTCATTGATGATACGCAGACTCATTCTACATTTCATCGTATCAGGAAATGCTCCCGACCCCGGCGAGGAGGAAATGGAAACATGGACCGACTCAGCAGGCGCAACGTGTTGAAAGCGGGTGGGGCGCTCGGCGCACTCGGCGCGCTGGGCGTCGCGGCGCCCGCGCAGGCGCAGGTGCCGTGGACGTGGGCGGCCAAGGGTTCGGTGGCGGGCGCCGGGGCGGGCACCGACCCGCGATGGGTGTGGGACGAGGAGGCCGACCCGCTGGTCGCCTCACTGCTCGACCGGGGTGACGTGCCCAGGGTCAACGAACTGTTACGGACCTGGACCAAGAACGGTCAGCCGTTACCTGCCGGGCTGCCGGCGGACCTGCGGGACTTCATGGAGCGGGCCCGCCGGCTGCCGTCCTGGGCCGACCAGCGCAAGCTCGCCACCGCGGTCGAGTTCAACGAGAAGCGGGGGCTCTACCTCGGCGTGCTGTACGGGCTGGCCAGCGGCATGATGAGCACGGTCATCCCCAAGGAGGCGCGCGCGGTCTACTACTCCCAGGGCGGTGCGGACATGAAGGACCGCATCTCCAAGACCGCCAAACTCGGGTACGACATCGGGTCCCGGAACGCCTACCGGCCCGACGGCGAGATGATCGTGACCTGCGTCAAGACCCGGCTGGTGCACGCGGCGGTGCGGCACCTGCTGCCGCAGTCGCCGCACTGGTCGGAGGTCGCCGAGGAGGAGATCCCGATCAGCCAGCGGGACATGATGGTCACCTGGCACAGCCTGCCCACGACCGTCATGCAGAAAATGACCGCGTGGAAGGTTCCGATCCCCGCCGCCGAGTCCGAGGCATTCCTGCACTCGTGGCAGTTGGGTGCGCACATGCTCGGCATCAGGGACGAGTACATCCCCGCGTCGTGGGCCGAGGCCGACGCCCAGGCCAAGCAGGTCCTGGACCCGGTGCTGGCTCCGACGACCGAGGGCGTCAAGCTGGCCGACATCCTCCTCAACCTCGGCTCCTCGGTCGACGGCGGCATCCTCAGCAAGCCCATACTCGGCGCGTTCACGCGCTTCATGCTCGGTGACCAGATCGCCGCGTGGCTGAAGATCCCCAGGGAGCCGGTCTGGGACCCGCTCCTCAAGGTGGCCTGGAAGCCCTTCATCGCCGTCCGCGAAGGCCTGCTTCCCTTCCCGCTGGCGCCGGAGGCCTACTGGCTCTTCGACGAGTTCCTTCGCAAAGCGGCTCTGCTCTTCCTGTCCGAGGCGCGGCCGATCAGCATCGAGATTCCGGACACCAACCGCCCGTCCTGATCAGGACCGTCTGAGCCGGGCCCGCGGCCCCGCGGGCGGAGGGAAGACTCCGGCCCCGGCCCGCGTCCGCGCAGGCCGGGGCGTCGGGACGAGTTCTCGCCCCGGAATCCGGCGGACTCCGGCACCGGGGTGTTCCCGCCCCGACCGTCCGCCCGCCGAGGCCGTCCGCCCGCCCCGACCGTCCGTCCGGGGCTTGTGTGCGGGAGGCCGCGGTCTCCCGCGTCGACCGGTTCCCGAGGGCGTCGGAAACCCGATCATGAATCGGCCCGAACTCGTGACGCGCATCTGTTCACAAGGCCCGGAAAGGGCGACGAGTTCTGCGACGTCCAAGCACCACCTGGCTTGCATGCTTTTTCAGCGACAAAGCAACAAAGCAACAAAGCGACAAAGCAACAAGAAACGGATCAACAAATCGATGCTTCTGGAACTCAGGGAGGAGTTCAGGACATGACGGAGCTGAGCAGGCGCAAGATGCTGATCTCAGGCGGGGCCCTGGGGGCATTCGGGGCGTTGGGGATGGCGTCCCCGGCCCAGGCGCGCTCCATGACGCCTTGGACCTGGGCGCCGAGCGGTTCGGTCGCGGGTTCCGGCGCCGGCGTCGATCCGCGGTGGGTGTGGGACGAGGAGGCCGATCCGCTCGTCGCCTCGCTGCTCGATCGCGGCGCCGTGCCCGAGGTCAACCGCCTGCTGTGGGACTGGAACCGTAATGACCAGCCCCTGCCCGCAGGGCTGCCGGCGGATCTGCGCGACTTCATGGAGCGGGCCCGCCGGCTGCCGTCGTGGGCGGACCACGGCAAGCTGAACACCGCGGCCGAGTTCAACAAGTCCAGGGGGCTGTACCTCAACCTGCTCAACGGCGTGGGCGGCGGCATGCTGAGCACCGCCATCCCCAAGGAGGCCCGCGCGGTCTACTACTCCAAGGGCGGCGCGGACATGGAGGATCGCGTCGCCAAGACGAGCATCCTGGGATTCGCCGTCGGGGCCCTGAACGCGTACCGGCCCGACGGCTCCTGCATGGTCGAGGCCGTGAAGACCCGGCTGGTGCACGCGGCGGTACGGCACCTGCTGCAGCAGTCTCCCCACTGGAGCGGCGGCGTCCCGATCAGTCAGGAGGACATGCTGGTCACCTGGCACACCCTGCCGACCTACGCCATGCGCATGATGCGCAAATGGAAGGTCCCGATGACCAAGGCCGAGTCCACGGCGTACCTGCACGTGTGGCAGGTGACCGCGCACATGCTCGGCATCAGGGACGAATACATCCCCGCCACCTGGGAGGCGGCCAACACCCAGTCGGACCAGGTCCTGCCCCGGAACATGGGACCGACCCCCGAGGGCGTGGAGCTGACCGACATCCTGCTGGGCCAGCTCGCCGAGCAGACCAGTCCCGGCAGCGTCAGCCGGCCGCTGTGCAACGCGTTCGCCCGGTACCTGGTCGGCGACGAGGTGGCCGACTGGGACGGCATCAGGCGCGAGCCGGTGTGGGACCGGGTGATCGCCGCCGCCTGGCCGGCACTGGTGAAATTCCGCGAGGGTCTCATTCCGTTGCCGCTGGTGCCCGAGAGCGCCTGGGTCATCGACGAAGCCGCGCGGCGATACATCCTGTTCTATCTCACCAAGGGCAAGGAGACCAAGATCGAGATCCCCACGACCAACCGTCCCGGCTGAGCCGGATGACGACGGGATCGGAGGGTGACGGGATGGACGAGGCCATCGGACGGCGGCGGTTCCTCGGGTACGTACTGGCGGCTCCGACGCTGGTGGCCGCCGCCGAGCTCGGTCCGGCGCCGGCGGCCGGCGCCGGCGCCCGGCTGCCTTCGCCGGACCTCACGGAACTGCTCGACCTCAACGACATGATGACCGCGGCGGCGCTGCCGACCTCGGGGCTGATCTCGGTCGAGGTCAACCAGGACGGCACGGTGTCGTTCGCGTTGCCACGGGCCGAGGTGGGGCAGGGCATCACCACCTCGACTGCCATGTTGATCGCCGAGGAGATGGCCGTGCCGCTGGCACGGGTACGGGTCACACTGGCCGACGCCCGGCCGGAGTTGCTGTTCAACCAGCTCACCGGCGCGTCGAACACGACCATCGCCACCTACACCCCGATCCGGGTCGCCGCCGCCGTCGCCCGGCGCCGCCTGTTGGCGGCCGCGGCGGCCGAACTCGGCTCGCCGGTCACCGACCTGACGCTGAAGGCCGGAGTGATCACCGATCGCTCCGGCGGCAGCATCGACATCGGCGCGCTCGCGGGGAAGGCGGCGAGCACGCGGAACCAGCAGGTGCTCGTGGAGCTCACGCCGCGCGAGAACTTCACCGTCATCGGCAGACCGCACAACCGGATCGACGCGCTGGACACGGTGACCGGGCGGAAGAAGTTCGCGATGGACCTCGACGTCGCGGACGCGAAGCCGACGATGGTGTGCCGCCCGCCGACCATCAACGGCAGGGTCGGCTCGGTGGCCAACCTCGCCGAGGTCCGCGCCATGCCGGGCGTCACCGATGTCGTGGTGATCTCCACCGGGGTGGCGGTGCGCGCCGGGACCTTCGGCCAGTGCATCGACGCCGTACGAGCCCTGCGGGTCTCCTGGAAGCCCGGTACCGCGGAAGGGAGAACCGACGAGACCGTGCTTCAGGAGTTGAAAGCCGCGGAGCTGCCGATCGGGTTGAGGCCGCCGACCCCGACCGTGGAAGGCAGGTTCACCTTCTACTTCCGCAGCAACAGCGCGCTGGAGCCCAACTGCGCGATCGCCGACGTGCGGGCCGACCGCGCCGAGATCTGGTCGGCGTTGAAATCACCGATCGTCGCCAAGCAGGCCATCGCCGCCAAGCTCGGGCTGCCGCTCGGCAGGGTCACCGTGCACGTCACCGAAGGCGGCGGCTCCTTCGGGCGTAAGCTGTTCTTCGACGCCGCGCTGGAAGCCGCCGAGGTGTCCCAGCGGATCGGCAAACCCGTCAAGCTCATGTGGCACCGCGCCGACGACTCCCGCCAGGGCCGCACCCACCCGATGGCCACCTCGCGGGTGCGCGTCTCCTACGTCGGCGACACCGTGCTCGGCTACGAGCAGCGGCACACCAGCGTCTCCACGGACCTCGGCCACGGGCTCGGCGAGATCATCACCGCCATGGCCGCGCGGCTTCCGGTGGGCGACATCGGTTTCTCCCAGACGTTCTTCCACCTCAGCCAGGCGATGCCCTACCGGTTCGGCGCCGGCAGCCGGCTGCTCAACGAAACGGGCAAGGGCTTCAACACCGGCAGCATGCGTAACGTCTACTCGCCCGACGTCACCTGCGCACGGGAGCTCATCGTCGACCAGCTCGCCACGAGGATGGGCAAGGACCCCTACCGGTTCCGGCACGACTTTCTGCGCGACGCCCGCTCCCGGGCGGTGCTGGAGAAGGTCGCCGAGGCCGGCGACTGGGGGCGGCCGATGCCGGCCGGCACCGCGCAGGGCATCGCCTTCCACAGCGAGTACAAGGCCGTCAGCGCCGCACTGGTGGAGATCGACTGCCGGCCCGGCACCGTCAACCGCCCCATCCGCGACGGCGTGACCGGACCACGCGTCACCAAGGCCGTCTTCGCCGTGGACGTCGGCCTCGCCGTCAACCCGCGGGGTCTGCAGGCGCAGATGATGGGCTGCATCATGGACGGCATCGCGCTGGCCCTGACCTCCAGTCTGCACCTGCGCGACGGGTACTTCCTCGAAGCGAGCTGGGACAACTACTTCTACACCCGGCAGTGGAACACCCCGCCCGAACTCCAGATCATCGTCATGCCCAGCACCTCCGAGCAGCCCGGCGGTGCCGGGGAACTGGGCGTCGCCGCGTCGATGGCCGCGGTCGCCTGCGCGTACGGCCGCGCGACCGGGACGATGCCCACCAGTTTCCCGATCAACCACGGCACGCTCTCCTTCACCCCTAAACCGACCGTCCCCCCCGTTCCCCCGTCCCCGACCGACGGCCTGGACCACGCCCGCTGAAACAGGGAGATCCGAGTGCCTGAGCACACTTTCCGCGTCAACGGCGAGCAGGTCACCGTCGACGTCGCCGACGACGTGCGTCTGCTGTGGGTGTTGCGCGACATCCTCGGCATCACCGGACCGAAGTACGGCTGCGGGATCAACGTCTGCAAGGCGTGCACCAGCCACATCAACGGCAAAGCGGTCAACCCCTGCGCGATCCCCGTCAGGGACCTCCAGCCGACCGACGAGGTCACCACCATCGAAGGACTTCCGGCCACGGTCGGCAAGGACCTGCACCCCATGCAGCAGGCATGGCTCGACCACGACGTCGCCCAGTGCGGCTACTGCCAGCCCGGCCAGATCATGGCCGCCGTGGCGCTGGCCCGCCGTGCCGCCGCCGAAGGCCGTGAGATCACCGACGCCGACCTCGACGGCCTCCGCAACATCTGCCGCTGCGGCACCTACTTCCGTATCCGCGAAGCCATCAGAGCCGGCGCCGAGAACATGTGAGGACATGTGCGCGGCGGCGTGCCCCCGGCGGCGGCACGCCGGTCGGAGATCCCGCACGGCACGTCATCGTTCGGGACGCGCCGCGTGGGGGCCGGTCGGATCCCGAAGCGCGGCGTGACGGGGGCCCGGCGCGAGCGCCGGTTCGCCTCGACGGCACCCGGTGACCGGCGAGGACGTTCCGGCCGGTCGGCGGGTGCGGCGAGGTCCTCATGAGGTCCGCCGCCTCGCATGACGGGCCGGTCCGGGCTCAGAGCCCGTAGGTCTTCCCGATGATGTCGCGCTGGATCTCGCTCGTACCGCCGTACACGGTGGAGACCACCGTGGATCGCACCAGGCGTTCCATGCCGTACTCCGTGGCGTAGCCGTAGCCGCCCATCATCTGCATGCCGTCCAGCGCCATGGCCTTGGCGAACTCCGTGGCCTTCAGCTTGGCCATCGATGCCTCGCGCGGCAGCAGCCGCGTCGGATCGGCCTCGATCCGCCGCGCCACGTCGTGCACCAGCAACCGGGTGCACTCCAGTTCCGTGGCGTGGTCGGCGAGCCGGTGCCGCAGCGCCTGGAAGCTGCCGACCGGGCGGCCGAACTGCCGGCGCTCCCGCACATAGGACACCGTGTCGTCGAACGCCCTGCGCGCGGTGCCGAGCATCAGACCGGCGAGGATCATCCGCTCCAGGTTCAGTCCCGCCATCAGCTGGTGCCAGGCCTGGTCGACCTGGCCGACCACCGCGTCGCCGGGCAGGAAGCAGTCGGTGAAGTAGAGATCGTTGACCTCGCGGCCGCCCATCGTGTCGATGCCGCGCACCGTGAGCCCGCCGACTCCGGCCGGTACGGAGAACATGGTGAGCCCGTCGTGCTTGCCACCTGCCGTGGACGTGCGCGCGACGAGCAGGATGTGGTCGGCGATGTGCGCGTTGGAGCACCAGGTCTTCTGGCCGTTGACCACCCACCCGCCGTCCCGCCGCCGGGCCTCGCACGTCAGCGCGCCGACGTCCGAACCGGCGCCGGGCTCGGACATCGCCACCGCCAGCACCGCGCCGCTCACGAAGTCGCCGAGCACACGGCGTTTCTGCTCCTGGCTGCCGAACTTCTCGTACGAGGCGGCGGTGATCGCGGACGTGCCGAACCCGCCGATCGGCACCTGCCAGTAGGCGGTCGTCTCCAGGAACAGGAGCAGATCGACCATGCTCTGACCGGCGCCGCCGTACTCCTCCGGCACGGCGACCCCCAGCCAGCCGAGCTCGGCCATCTTCCGGTACAGCTCGGCGTTGTGCGGCGTGGCGCCGCCGTAGGTCAGCTTGAGCCACTGCTCGCGGGTCCCGGCCTCGCGCCGGCAGAAGTCGTCGATCGCGGCCACGAAGTCACGCCGCTCATCGGTCAGGGTCACGACGATGATCCTCCCGCGTAGAGTTCCTCGATCACGTCGGCGTAGCGCTGCTCGATCACGCGCCGCCGCAGCTTCAGCGTCGGGGTGAGCTCCCCGCTCCCCGGGCTCCACGCGTGGTCGAGCACGCGGAACGCCTTCACCTGTTCCGGTCGCGACAACGCCTCGTTCGCCCGCCGGACGGCGGCGGCCAGTTCCTCACGCACGCGGGGTTCGGCCGCCAGCTCCTTCGGCGTCGTGGCGGCCAGACCGTGCGCCGCGGCCCAGGCGGGCGCGGCCTCCTCGTCCAGCACCAGCAACGCCGTCACGTACGGGCGGCGGTCCCCCACCACGACCGCATAGCCGATCATCGGGTGCGTCCGCAGCAGCGACTCGATCGCGCTCGGCGCGATGTTCTTACCGCTCGCGGTGATGACCATCTCCTTCTTGCGGTCGACGATCCGCAGCAGTCCGTCCTCGTCGAACCTGCCGATGTCGCCGGTCGACAGCCAGCCGTCGGCGTCCACCGCCGCCTGGATCCGCCCGTCCGGCTGCAGGTAACCGAGGAACACCAGTGGCCCGCGCACCTCGACCTCGCCGTCCGCGGCGAGCCGGACCTCCATCCCCGGCATGGGCAGGCCGACCGTGCCGGCCCGGTAGTTGCCGGGGAAGGTGCTGGTGGCCGAGCCCGTGGTCTCGGTGAGGCCCCAGACCTCCATGATCGTCATGCCGAGGCTGCCGAAGAACTCCAGCACCTGGGCCGGGATCGGTGCGGCGCCACTGCCCAGCCGGGCCGCTTCGGCAAGCCCGATCCGTTCCCGCAACGGGCGCAGCACCGCCCGGTCCGCGCGCTCCAGCGCCTCGGCGAGCTCGTCGGACAGCGGGTCACCGGTGGCGCGGATCCGGTACGCCTCGGCGGCCAGCTCCCGTGCGTGGTCGACCGCGGCACGGCGGTCACCGTCCATGCCGGACAGCACCTGTTGCAGCCCGGCCGCGAACTTCTCCCACACCCGTGGCACGCCGAAGAACCCCTGCGGCCGCACCTCGGTCAATGTGTCGAGCAGCCGGGTGGGGTCGGCGCAGATCGTCAGGTGTCCCGCGCTGTAGAGCGGCAGATACATGCCGAGCACCCGCTCGGCGATGTGCGCGAGCGGCAGGTAGGCGACCGTCCTGGGGTGCGCGGGCACGGGTTGGACCAGCTCCTGGAGCGCGCACTGGTAGAGCACGTTACGGTGGGACAGCACCACGCCCTTCGGATCGCCGGTCGTGCCCGAGGTGTAGATCATCGCCACCGGGTCGTCCTGGCCGGCCTCGACGACCGGCGCGGCATGCCCCGCCGCGAACAGATCGGTATAGCGCGTGTGCCGGCCGTCCGCGTCCTCCAGCACGACGACGCCCTTCAGCGCGGGCATCCCGGCCAGCGCGGGCGCCCAGCGTGCCAGCTCGGCGGGACCTTCCAGCACCACCACGGTCGCCGCGCTGTGCACGGCGACCTGCCGGATCTGCTCGGGGCTCAACGTCGCGTAGGTCGTGCACGGGATCGCACCCAGCTCGACCGCGGCGAGGTCGACGACCCAGTGCTCCGGGCGGCTGGACATGTCGATGAGCATGCGCTCGCCGCGCCGCAGGCCCAGCGCGGCCAACCCGCCCGCGACGGCGAGCACCTCCTCCCGCAGTTCCCGCCACGTCCGGGTGTGCCCGTCGGCACCGGTCAGCGCGGGCAGGTCGCCCTGCACGACGGCGTTGTGCCGCAGCAACCGGGGAACCGTCCATGCGCCGACCGCGGCGCTCACCTGCTCAGCCGTGACCATCCGTCGCTTCCCTCCATCGGGCGCCGATGCGCTCCCATAAGAAACCGCGACCACATGATCTGTCAATGCTTCCGAATCACGACTTACTTATCGCATCGTCTACGCAGGTGAAGTGGGCTAAGCTGATTCATGGTCGCCGGTTGCGTAATCACCTGTGCCCGCTACACTCGCGTCATGCCGCCCAGCCGACGCCGACGGCCCAAGGACCGCAAGGCGACCATCGCGCTCGCCGCCGCGGAACTGTTCTGCGTCCGCGGGTTCCACAACGTCGGCATCGATGACATCGCCGAGGCGGTCGGCATCACCGGACCGGCGATATACCGGCACTTCCCGACGAAGCAGGCCGTCCTCGCCGCCGCGGTCGAGGAGCTCGGCGACAGCTTCGCCGAGACCGTGGCCGCCGCCGCGGGCGGCGAGGACCCGGCCGAGCGACTCCAGGCCGCCGTGCGGGCGCTCGTGCGCCACACCCTCGACCGGCGATCCGTGGCCCGGCTCTACCAGTGGGAGGGGCGCCACCTGCCCGCTGAGCAGCGGGCACGGCTGGCCGAGCGGTTCGACGCCACCGTGCGCACGTTGCGGGACATGCTGCTCGACGCCCGGCCGGAGTTGTCCAGACAGGACGCCGCGACGCTCATGGCCGCCGCGCTCAGCGTCATCGCCAGTCCGTCCACCCACCGGGCGAGCCTGGCCAGGGCCGCCGCGGAACACACCGTCGGCGCCTGCGTCCGGGCCCTGCTCACCGCCGATCTGCCGGCACCGCGCCGAGGGCGGCCAGGCGACCCCGGGCCCGAACGACTGGGGCTGCTTCCCCGCAGGGAACGACTCCTGGCCGAGGCGGTGCGGCTGTTCCACGAACGCGGTTACCACGCGGTGAGCATCGCCGACATCGGAGAGGCCGCGGGCATCAACGCCTCCAGCGTGTACACGCACTTCTCCAGCAAGGCCGAACTGCTCGCCGCCGCCTACTACCGCGCGACCAGCCGCCTGGAGCTCGCCACCGCCGCCGCCCTGGTCGAGGCGGGCACACCGGCGCAGGCGCTGCGCCGGCTGGTCGAGACCTACGTCCGGATCACGTTCGAGCAGTCCGACCTCGCCGCGGTGTACGTCTCGGAGAGCGAGAACCTGCCGGCCACCGACCGCCACCACCTGCGGGTCGCGCAGCGCCGGCACGTCGACACCTGGGTGGGGCTGGTCGCCGAGCCAGGGGGCGGAGAACCACCCGCCGCGATCCGGTTCCGGGTGCACGCCGCACTGAACGTCGTCACCGACCTGGCCCGATCCTCCGGCCGCTCGGTGACCGAGGAGAGGACCGCCGCACTGGTTCTCCGCCTGCTCGAACCACCGGCCGACGACTGACGCGATCTCGCAGAGCCGGACGACGTCCGCCTATCACCGCTTTTCTTCCTCTCTGCGGCCTGGGACTGATAACAGATCGGTAAGACCGTACTGTCATGGGCCACCTACAGTGGGTGACTTTCGTCAGGCTGGAGGGGGTGGATGAGATACGGGAGGCGCGATGCACGGTGAGCACGACCGCACTCACGACCACGGCCGCGGCCTCGGCACCGCGAGACCACGCGGTCGCATGCCCTACAGCGACCTGCCGTACCCGGCCGCTCCACGCGTCCCGGAGGCGGCACGTCCCGCGCGACCGGCACGTTCCGCGCAACCGCCGCGGCCCGCGTCCTCCACCAGACCGGCCGAGCCCCTGGAGTCGACGCAGCCCATGGAGGCCGTACGCCCGGTGCGGCCGATGCGGCTCGTCGCATCCGGGCGGGCCCCGGACGAGCGGCGGGGCTGGACGGACATCTCCAGCAGGCCGTTCTCCATGCCGCCGCCGCCCAGCCTGTGGCATCGGCCGTGGACGCGCGTCTCCCGCGAGCAGCTCCTGGGGCCCGCGCTGATCGCCGGATTCCTCGTCGCCGCGGGTGTGGGGGTGTGGTCATCGGGGTGGTCGCCGTTCTCCGGGCGGTCCGGCACGGGCACGGTGCCCGCCTCCGCGCCGGAGCGCCTGCTCACCGGCCGCGACATGACGGGCTCCCCGGTGCCCGGCGGTTCCGCCGCTCCCCGGCTCGACCCGGGCATCCCGGGCGTTCCGGCACCCGGCGGTGCGGAGGCACCCGCCGCCGCCCCACCGGACCGTCCGGCACCCGGAGCCGCAGGCGGTCCCGCAGGCCGGGAGGGGAAGGCGAATCCCGGGAAGACGGGAAAGGCGAGGAAGGCGGACGCCAAGCGGGGAGGTGGGAAGGACCGGGAGGCGCGGAAGGCCCGCCGGGACCGAGGTTCGGCGCGGGTGGTCCCGGCGCAGCCCACCCGCCCCGCCGAGTCCGGCCCGGTCACCCCGGCGCGGCGCGCGGACCGGCCCGGCTCTGAGGGCGTGCGACACCGGGAGAGCCGCGGCAGGCGGGACACACCGGGCACCGGGGGCGGCGCGAGAGCAGCGGAAAGCCGGGAACCGAGGGCCGCGGGGACGGAGTCCGGCCGGTCCGGGGCCGGGAACGGAGATCCGGGACGGTCCGGGGCCGGAAGCAGGGAGTCGGGGCGATCCGGGGCCGGGAACGTGAGATCCGGCCGGTCACGGCAGCCGGCACCCAGACCGCCCGCGCCGCCCGTCGCCCGGCCGCCGGAGCCTCGCGCCACCACCGGCACCGGCCCGCTCGCCGGGATCAGCGCCGCCTACGCCTGCCGCCACCTCTCGTCCGGAGACTGGCGGTACGCCTACTGTGTGCAGGTCTGGAATGACTACCGGCGCAGGAACGGCCTGCCGTGACCACGGAAGCCCCGCATCCGGGCGGGCACGCGCAGGATGCGTCGCGCACGCCCCCGTGGACGACCGGCCGGGCCCGCGTCAGAAGAACGTCCCGGAGAACGGGAGCGCGTCGGTGCCGAACAGCTCGTCGGCCGCTTCGGCCGCGCCGCTCCGGTGCACGGTCACCCGACCGGCGCGGACGTGCTGCCACCAGCGCGAGCCCCCGAGGTAGAGCGCGCCGAGGGTTGCGACGTCCACCGACAGGTCGGCGGGGGCGTCGGTCCTGGCCGCCCCCTCGGCGGTGATCAGGTAGGAGCCGGTGTTCTCCGGCAGCAGGTCGTCGGTCACGGCCAGGACCACCGCAGGCGCGCTTCGGTAGGTCCGCCCGTCCAGCGCCGCGGGTACGTCGAGGATCCGCAGCCACGTCTCGTCGGAGACGGAGACCGTGCGGACGGCGCGTTCGTCGGTCAGCAGCGCCGCGAGCGGATCGTCGAGGGCGGTGTGGGGGAAGACGATCCGGTCGACGAGGTCGACCGCGAGCAGGTGCCGGATCAGCCCGGTGTACGCCTCCGGTGTGGTGGCGACGAGGTCGTCGACGACGATCGTGCGCTCCCGGCTGGTGAACCACTCGGCGGTGTCGATCGGGTGATACCGGACAAACCCCTCCTCCGCGTCGGCCGGGCCGTGCACGGCGACGTAGGAGGGACCGGTCTCGCCGCCGCGCCGCAGCTCCTGCAGCCGCCACCAGTGGTCGGGCCGGTGGATCGCGCCGGCCCGGAACACCTCGCCGGACTCGTAGATCCGGGTGAGCAGCTTCCACGAAGCGGTGGCGTCGACGAGCCGTACCCGCCCGCCGCCGGGCACGGTGTCCCGCAGGCGGGCGTCCCGGCGGGAGAGCTCGCGCCGGGCGAAGGAGCTCGCCACGCCGTACCCGAAACGCTCGTAGATCACCGCCTCGGACGCCCGTAGCGTGGCGACGACCTCCCCTCGTCGCGCCAGGTCGGCGAGCTGGTGCCGCAGCAGCTCCGTCACGATTCCGCGCCGGGTGTGCGTCGGCAGCACACCGACATGGGTGACCGCGGCGTGCGGGACCCGCTTCCCGCCCGGCACGACGAGCCAGCCCGAGTACGAGTCGGCCGTGCCGGCCAGCTCTCCGTCGACGAAGGCGCCGAGGGTCCGGCCCGGTTCGAAGAGCCGTGGGAGGTCGGCGCCGTGCGGAAGGGGCGGCAGGCCGACGAGGGCCGTACGGAACACCGTGGCCGCGGCGAGGAGTTCGTCGTCGTGGACGAGTACCCGCACACCTGGTTTCATGATCGTTTCCTTGCTCGGGTCGGGTCGGGTCCGGGAGGGGCCGGCTGCGTACGGCTGCGTACCGCTGCCGTGCCGGTGGGTTCGGTCGCTCAGGTGGAACCGGCGGGGTCCCGCAGCCGGGTGACGACGTCGACCGCGAACGCCGAGATCACGAAGATCGCCGCGGCCAGCACGGTGGTGCCGATGACGACCGGGAAGTCTCCGCCGACCGCGGCTTCGACGGCGAGGCGTCCGACCCCGTCGAGACCGAAGATCTGCTCGGTCACGATGGCGCCTCCCATGATCGCGGCGAGTTCGAGCCCGCTCAGGGTGATGATCGGGTTCAGGGCCGCCCTGAGCGCGTGGTCGAAGTAGACCCTGCGCTCGCTGACGCCCTTGGCGCGGGCGGTACGGATGTAGTCGGAGCCCAGGACGTCGAGCATGTTCCCGCGCACCACGCGCTGGAAGATCCCGATCTCGGCGATGGCGATCGTCAGCCAGGGCAGCGCCAGATGCCGGGCCCACTCCACCGGGTCCTCGGTGATGCCGACGTAGCCGCTGCCTGGAAACCACCTGATGCCGTATGTCGAGAGCTTGAAGTACAGGAAGTACGACAGCAGGATCCCGCTCAGGAAGGTGGGGACGGACAGGCCCGCGTAGGAGAGCGCCGACAGGAAGCGGTCCACCCAGGTGTCCGGCTTCATGGCCGCCAGCACGCCCAGCAGGATCGAGAGCGTCATCCAGATGACGAGCGCACCCAGCGCGAGCGAGAGCGTCACCGGCACCTTGGACAGGATCAGCTCGGTGACGGGGCGTTGCTGGCGGAAGGAGTACCCGAGCGCGGGCGGCCAGTTGAACAGGCCCATCGGCGCACCCTGGATGTCGGGCCCGCGGTACAGGTAGTGCCACAGCTGCAGGTACCACGGCTCGTCGAGGCGCAGCGCCCGGGTGATCCCGTCCAGCGTCCGCTGGTCGGCGTTGCGCGGCGCGAGTACGGCCGCCGGGTTGCGGTAGGCGATACGTGTGATCGCGAAAGTGATGATCAGCACTATCAGCAGGGTCGACAGTGCGCGGGCCGCGTGGCCCAGGATCTGCCTTCTCACGGTGTGGCCCTCCTCATCCGCGATCGGGGTCGAGGACGTTGCGGATGCCGGAGCTGATCGCGTTGAATCCCAGCACGGTGACGAACATGGCGATGCCGGGGCCGAGCAGGAACCACGGCTGCACCTGGTAGAGCGACGACCGCTGCGCCTCCGCGATCATGTTTCCCCAGCTGGCGGTGGGCGCCTGGACACCGACGCCGAGGAACGACAGGGTCGCCTCGGAGAGGATGTTCAGCGGGAGCTGAACGGCCCAGTACACCGCGACCACCGGCAGGACGTTGGGCAGGATCTCCCGCGTGATGACGCGGCGGCGGCTCGCGCCGACCGAGAGGGCCGCCTCGACGAAGGGTTTGCCGCGCAGCACGATGACCAGCCCCCGGGTCAGCCGGGCGAAGTAGGTCCACGCGAAGAGTGAGATCACGATGGTGACGAGCACGACGGGGTTGAGGACGGGCTGCCCGTCGCCGCCCCCGTTGAGCGCGACCAGGCTGAGCGCGGTCACGACGAAGGGGAAGGAGAGCGCGACGTCGATCACCTGGGAGAGCAGCCGGTCGGTGCGTCCGGCGAAGAACCCGGCGACCAGCCCGACGGCCGTTCCGACGACGAGGGCGAGCGTGGTCGCGGGTATGCCGACCAGCAGGGAGATCCGGGCGCCGTACAGGGTCCGGACGAGGACGTCGCGGCCGTTGCCGTCGGCGCCGAGCAGGAAGTCGCCGCCCGGGCCGACCGGCAGCCCGCTCTCGCTGAGCGCCTCCGATCGGAACTGCTGGTTCGGGCCGTGCCCGGTGAGCGCGGCCGCGAGCGGCGCGAGCAGCGCAGCCAGTACGATCACACCGACCAGGACCAGGCCGACCCGCGCGGAGCGCTCGCGCAGGATCGCCCCGAGGACGGGCCCCGGGAAACGTCGTGGCCGCCGCACACCGTCCGGCTCCGGCGACGGCTCCGGCGACGCGGGCGGGCCGGCCTCGGCGGGCGGTGCGTCCGGTGGCAGGGGGGTGGGCGGGGTGCCGGATCCGATGAGGGGGGCGTCCGGCGGCACGGTGCTAGACATGGGCCACCCGGTCCGTCCCGGGCCCGACGCCCAGGTCGTGCGGGTGGTCATCGTCGTGCGGCGCGTGCGGTTCCGGGGCCTTCGCCGGGCGTCCCCGGCCCGGGATCGAGGCGAGCAGCGTACGCGTGTACGGGTGCCCGGGGTCGGTGAACACCCGGTGGGTCGGCCCCTGTTCCACCACCTGCCCGTCCTTGAGGACGACGACCCGCTCGCAGAGGTCGGCCACCACTCCGAGATCGTGCGAGATGAACAGGAAGGACACCCCCAGTTCCGCGCGCAGCCGCCGCAGGAGCGCGATGATCTGCGCCTGCGTCGTGATGTCGAGCGCGGAGACGGGCTCGTCGGCGACGACCACCGCCGGTTCGAGCGCGACGGCGCGGGCGATGGCGACCCGCTGCCGCTGCCCGCCGGAGAGCTGGGACGGGAACCGCTCCAGCACCGACGGGGGCAGTTCGACCCGGCGCGCGAGCGCTTCGACCCGGGCACGGATCTGCGGCGCCGAGAGCTTCGTGTTCACCGCGAACGGCTCGGCGAGGGTGGCGGCGATCCTGCGTCGCGGGTTGAGACTTCCGTAGGGATCCTGGAACACGACCTGGACGGCGGAGCGCAGGCCCGCGTCGAGACGGGCCGGGCCGTCTCCCACTTCGTTGTAGACCGCGCCGCGCAACGACACCGACCCGGCGGTCGGCCGGACCAGGCCCGCGATGATCCGGCCGACCGTCGACTTCCCCGACCCCGACTCGCCGACGAGGCCGACGATCTCGCGCTCGCCTACCTGGAACGAGACGTCGGCGAGCGCGGTGAAGGAATCCTTCCGGCCGCGGCGGCGGTAACTCATGTGCACCGCGGAGATCGCCAGCAGCGGGGCCGGATCCGCGGACGGGCTCTCGGCCCGTCCCGCGGACGGGCCGGTCCCGTTCGCCGCCGCGCCGCCGGCGGACCCGTGCCCAGCAGGACCGTGCCCAGCAGGACCGTGCCCGGTGGGCACGGGCACCGGCCCGTGCCGTGCCGCGCCGAGCAGCGTCCTGGTGTACTCGTGCCGGGGGGCGGCGTAGATCTCGGATGCCGGCGCGGCCTCGACCGCCTCGCCGTCGCGCATCACCACGACGTCGTCGGCGATGTCGGAGACGACGCCGAGGTCATGGCTGACGAAGATCAACGCCGTGCCGTGCGCCGCCTGGAGCCGCCGCAGCAGCTTCAGGATCGACGCCTGCACGGTCACGTCGAGCGCGGTGGTCGGCTCGTCGGCGATGATCAGTCCCGGGTTCAGTGCGATCGCCATGGCGATCATGACGCGCTGGCGCATCCCCCCGGAGAAGTGGTTCGGGTAGTCGTCGATCCGTTGCCCGGGGTCCTTGATGCCCACCTCGCCGAGCAGGTCGAGCACGCGCCGCCGCAGGGGGTGCCGCCCGACCCGCTCGTGGGCGGTGATCGCCTCTGCGATCTGACTGCCGACGGTCTTGAGCGGGTGCAGGTTGCTCAGCGGGTCCTGGAAGACGAACCCGATGTGCCGGCCCCTGATCGCCCGGAGCTGCCCGGGACGCAGCGCGGTCAGGTCGGTGCCGCGGTACAGGGCCGAGCCCCGCACCACGGCACGGGCCGGCAGCAGGCCGGTCGAGGCCAGCAGGGAGACGCTCTTGCCCGAGCCCGACTCGCCGACGATCGCGAGTGTCCGGCCGGGTTCGACGGCGAAGGAGACGTCGCGGACCGCGGCGAACGCCCGGTCGCGGTCCTGGAACGTGACACTCAGGTTTTTCACAGAGAACAAGGCCACGGCCGTCGTCTCCCTTCTGGCTGGGCCCGGCTCAGCGGCCTACGGCGATGTTCGTGATGTCGGCATGGGTGGCCAGCGACGACCAGGTCCAGTTGCGCACCCGCTCGGAGGTGATAGCGATCTTGCGCTTCTCGAACAACGGGATCCACGGAAGGTCGGCCGAGACGAGTTTGTCGGCCTTGGCCCAGATCGGCCCCGGGGCGTCCGAGGGGAACGCCTGCGCCGCGAGCTTGTTCAGCTCGGGGTTGTCGTAGCAGATCGCGTGGACGTTGCCGGTGCCGCAGGGGGCGGCGTCGGAGTTGAGCCAGCCGCCGAGCAGCATCCGGGTGCTCGGTCCCTGCCAGTCGGGGGCGAAGCTGCTGCTCAGGGAGACGTCCCAGCGGCTCTTGGGGTCCTGCAGGTATCCGCTGAACTGGGCGGCCGGGATCGGGATGAGGTCGAGCTCGATCCCGGCCCTGGCGAGGTCGGCCTTGAGCGTGACGGCGATCGTCTCGAACTGCGCGTTGACGCGGTAGACGGCGTCGAGCTTCAGGCCGTCCGGATGGCCGGCCTCGGCGAGCAGTTGCTTCGCCTTGGCCGGGTCGCCGGCGTTGCCCGGCGTGGGGTAGGGGTCGAATGTCTCGTGCCCGAGGATCGTCGAGGTGATGATCTGCCCGAGCGGCTTCGCCGCGATCTTGCCGCCCTGTGCCTGGACGAGGTTGGCCTTGTTCACCGCGTACGCCAGCGCCTGCCGCACCTTCAGCGCGCGCAGTGCCTTCGCGCCGGGGGAGGTGGCCTCGGGACGCGCGTTGAACGTGATGAAGTTGGCCGCCCCGCTGTCGGAGGAGTGCAGGTGGGGGCTGTTGCGGGCCTGGTACTGCTGGATGGTGGACAGCGGCGGCACGTCGAGGTAGAGCGAGAGGTCGGCGTCACCCGACTGGATCTTCTGCACCACCGCGTCCTCGTTGTTCGCCGTGAAGTCCACGACGATCTCGTCGGCGTACGCCTTGCGCGCCGGGTCTCCCGCGTGGTCGTACCCGGCGACCTTCTTCAGCACGAGGCTCCGGCCGGGCTCGTAGGAGCTGATCTGGTACGGCCCGCTGGAGGGGTAGTTCTTCCGGAACTCCAGCGAGTCGCCGACGTACTTGGAGGCGACCTCCTCGGGCAGCGGCGACACGAAGTTCATGGACAGGATGGCGAGGAAGTCGTAGTTCTTCGTGTCCGACTTCAGCACCAGCGTCTTGTCGTCCGGCGCGGAGACGCCGGAGATCTCGTGGCTGTCGATGAACGCCTTGGACTTCGCCGGATCGCCCACCGGGACCTTGGCGAACTCCTTGCAGTACTCGGTGAAGCCGGAGAAGGCGAGGTGGAAGTAGTTGATCGCGGCCACCTGCTTGTTCGGGTCGCAGAACCGCTTGATCCCGTAGACGAAGTCGCGCGCGACGATCTCGCGGGTCGACGATCCGGAGTACCTGATGTCGTCACGCAGGTGGAAGGTGTAGGTCTTGCCGTCGTCGCTGACGTCCCACGACTTCGCGAGGTCCGGCACCAGCTCGGTGTCGTCCTTGATGCCCGTGGTGCTGCCCGGATAGGTGACGAGCTGGCGGGTCAGGGCCCGCATGATCTCCCACGAGTCGACGCTGTACCCGGTGAGCGGGTCGAGCGCGTCGAGGTCGGACTGGAGAGACGCGATGCGCAGGGTGCCGCCCGGGGTCGGCGCGGTCGAGGCGGCCGGCGCGGTGCCGCTCGCGCCGGCCGTCGTCGCGGCCGTTCCCGAGCACGCGGTCAGCAGGGCGGCACCGGCCACCATGGTCAGCAGCGGGCGGAACATCGTTCGCGGGGGTGCCGTCGTTCTCTTCACGGGTGGTTCTCTTTCAGGGGTGTCGGACTGGAATGCCGGGAGTCGGGTCAGGGGGAGGAGGCCGGGGGCGGGAGCAGTCCCCGCGATCTCAGAAGGGCGGCGGCCCCTTCGGCGAACCAGTACGCCTCCTCCAGGTGCGGCTGGCCGGAGAGGATGAAGTGGTCCAGGCCGAGCGCGTGATACTCCTCGATCCGGTCGGCGACCTCCTCGTGGCTGCCGACGAGCGCGGTGCCCGCCCCTCCGCGGACCAGGCCGTAGCCCGCCCACAGGTTGGGGGAGACCTCCAGCTTGGTCCGGTCGCCGCCGTGCAGGGCGTGCATCCGCCGCTGGCCGACGGACTCGCTGCCGGCCAGGTCGGCCTGGACGACGGCGATCCGCTCGGGGCTGATCCGGTCCAGCAGCCGCTCGGCCTCCGCCCACGCCTGCGCGGAGGTGTCGCGGCTGATGACGTGCAGGCGGATGCCGAAGCTCAGCTCCCGGCCCTCGGCCGCGGCGAGCTCACGCATCCGGTCGAGCCGTGCCGCGATCTGGGCGGGTGTCTCACCCCAGGCGAGGTAGGTGTCGGCGCGCCGGGCCGCGACCCGCTCGGCCGCAGGGCTGGCGCCGCCGAAGAAGATCTCGGGACGCCCCCACGGGCCGGGGTCGATGCGCGCGTCCTCGATGCGGAAGTGCTCCCCGGTGAAGCTGAACGTCTCGTCCGGGGCCGTCGTCTCCTCGGTGACGCCGCGCAGGACCGCGAGGAACTCGTCGGTGCGCGCGTAGCGCTGGTCGTGGTCCAGGTGGTCGCCGAAACGGCGCTGCTCGGCGGAGTCGCCGCCGGTGACGACGTTGAGCAGCAGCCGGCCGCCCGAGACGCGCTGGAAGGTGGCGGCCTGGTGCGCGGCGAGGGTGGGCGACAGGAGCCCCGGCCGGAACGCGACCAGGAACTTCAGCCGTTTCGTCACCTGGGTGAGCGCCGCCGTGGTGATCCAGGCGTCCTCGCACCAGGTCCCGGTCGGGGTGAGCACCGCCTCGTAGCCGAGTTGTTCGGCTGATCGGGCGATCTGACCGAGGTAGTCGATGTCCGGTGGGCGGAAACCGTTCGCGACCGCGGCGAGCGTCTTCTGTGAGCGGTCACCTGAGCCGACGATGTCCCGGTTGTCACCGTTGGTGGGCAGGTACCAGTGAATGCGCAGGGTCATGCCGACACTCCGGCCGAACTCATCTGTGGTCGTGTTCCAATCTCTCCGCCCGGGATGGGCAGGAGTAGTACGTCGGCTGCGGCGGCCGCCCGTCGAGGGCGAGGCGGCCGACCTCCGGCAGCCTGCGGCGCGCCGGATCGTGCGGGGTGGGGTGCGCACGTCGCGCCGGTGGAACGCCGGGCCGTCGGTTTCGGCGAGCGGGGGATCGCGGAGGGGGATGCCCGGGGCCCGCGCGGGGGCATCGGCCGCGGCTCGGCGGGGAGCGGCGGCTCCGCGGGACGGGGCGGGCGTCGACGCGCACCGCGTCGCGCCGGTGCCCGTTCCCCGAGGAGTAGGGAGAGCAGGGAGGGCGGTCAGGAACTGTGACAGAGGCAGGCGGCCACGCGCACGAGGTCGACGTGGCGCCGCATAATCAGGACTTTCCCTACATGCATAGTAGGAAATTTAGTCTCTTTGCCGCTGATATGCAAGTTTGTCTCCTTAGGGCTTTTCCCGCTCAGAGCGCCGGCTGGGGTTCCGGGGCGGGGAAGGCCGGCCGGGCGCCGGCGAGCAGACGCGGCGGCTGCGGAAGGGAGAGGCGTTCCCGCAGAAGGTCCTCCCCGCTCCTTCGGATGAGCCCCTTCTCGCCGAGCCCGGGGACGACCCGGTCAAGGAGCTCGGCGAAGGCGTCCACCGTCCGGTCCGGGCGTACGAGCACGCCGTCCACCCCGTCGAGGGCGGTCACCGCCTCGGCCCCGGCGAGGAATCCGTCGAGGCTCTGCCCGTGCGCGTAGGTCAGCTGGGCGAAGAACAGCGCACGCCGGTCGTCCGCGCCGCGGAGCGCGGCGACTGCGGCGGCGACCAGATCCGGGTCCTCCGGCTGGAAGACCACCACGTCGACGACGTCGGCCGCCGCCGCCACCGCGTCCACCGAGTCCGCGTACCACGCGATGATCGGCGAGCCCTGCGGGGTCGTCGGGACCGTGAGAGGTCCGGCGACATCGAAGACCCCCCGGTGGTCGATGTGGACGATCTGCTCGGCGCGGGCGAAGATCCGGGTCTCCCGGTCGGCGACGATCGACTCGTACGGCCAGCTCTGCCACAGCTTCTGGACGGCGATCGCCGCGTCACGCGTGGTCTCGACGCCCAGCGGGACGCCCTCGGTGAGCCCGGCCCCCGCCCAGCCCTCGGGCCCCTTCGGCCCGGCCGCCGCGTAGCCGTCCCGGACGCCGAGGATGAGGCCCGACCTGCCCCGGGACAGATGGTCGCCGGAGGCGATCCGCCGGGCCAGGTTGTACGGATGATCCCGGTGCGGCGCCGCGGCGGCGAGGAACGCGACGTCCGGTGCCCGCGGGGCGAGGAACGTCGTGGCGACGGTGGGTTCGAGGGTCACCCCGTCCCCGGGGACCGACCCGTCGATCCGCTCGACCCCGGCCGCCACGAAGGCCGCACCGGCGTCGTTGAGCCGGGAGGTCAGCTCGGGGTCACCGGTCAGCGCGACCAGGTGATCGCCGGAAAGCCCGAGCCCCAGGAGCTTCGGCCGGTCTCCGGCCGTGTTCTCGCCCATCGGCGAAGTCCTTTCTCACAAGGGACGGCGCGTCGTCCCGCGCCGTCGGTTCGACGCGGTCCGGAAGTGCTCGCGCCGTCAGTTCGACGCGGTCTGGAAGTGCTCGCGCCGTCAGTTCGACGCGGCCTGGAAGTGCCCGCGCAGGGTGTCGGTCGCGTACTCGTGGCGGAACAGCCCGCGTTTGCGGAGCAACGGCACGACCTCGTCGGCGATCACTTCGAGCCCGTCGACGAGGACGTCCGGCTGGAGGTTGAACCCGTCCACCGCGCCGGACCGGTACCAGTCCTCGATGTGGTCGACGAGCTGCTCGGGAGTGCCCGCGAAACCGCTGTGGCCGGAGCCGGTGTACCTCGTCTGCCGGAGGTACTCGCGCACGGTCGGGTTCGTCCGGCGGATCTGTGCCACGATCGACTGCCGGAAGCCGATGCTCCCCGCGGCGGTACGGGGATCGACGGCCGCGGTGAGGACCTCCTTTGGGAACTTCTCGTCCAGGTCGAGCTGCGAGGCGTCGTAGCCGATCGCCTGGGACAGCCACTGCACGGAGTAGGCGGCGGGGCCGCGGTCGTGGAGGTCGTCGCTGCGGCGCCGGGCCTCCTCCTCGGTGCTGCCGATGCTGGTGAGCAGGCCAGGGAGGATCTTCACCGACTCGGGGGAGCGTCCGGCGTCGGCGGCGTGCCGTTTGACCTCGCGGTAGTGCTCGATGGCGCCTTCCTTGGTGAGCTCGGCGGCGAACACGCCCTCGGCCCGGCGTCCGGCGAGCGCGCGTCCCTTGGCCGAGCCGCCGGCCTGGATCAGCACGGGGCGACCCTGCCTGGAGGGGGGGACGTCGAGCCTGCCCTCCAGGTCGAAGAACCGGCCGTGGTGCCGGACGACGTCCCTGGTCGCGGCCGAATCCCACAGGCCCAGGACGACGTCGACGAACTCGGCGGCGCGGTCGTACCGGTCGTCCCGCTCGGGGATGTCGGGCAGGCCGAAGTTCTGCGCGGCGGGGGAGTTGCGGGTGGTGACGATGTTCCACCCGGCACGCCCGCCGGAGACGTGGTCCAGGGAGAGCAGCCGCTGCGCCAGGTCGAACGGGTCGTTCAGGGTGGACGAGGCGGTCGCGATCAGGCCGATCCTCTCCGTCGTCGCGGCGACATGGCTCCAGTTGACGGTCGGTTCCAGCCGGCCGGCGTTGGCGTCGTACGCGGGGTCGCCGAGCAGCGGCGCGTCGGCGAGGAAGAGGGCGTCCAGGGTCCCGCGTTCGGCGACCGCGCCGATGTTCTCCCAGTAGGCGGGATCGACGAAGGAGTCCTTGCGCAGGCGGTCGGACTGCCATGCCGCGGGCAGATACCCGAGCACCAGGACGTTGACTCCGAGGATCACATGGCCTTGCCGGTGGTCGGACATCAGGGCACCTCCGCTGTCGTCCGCGTGCTATTCACTCTGGCCACCGGCGGTCTTCTGGTAGACCTCGGTGGGGTCGGCCTGGTTGATGTGCCAGTCGCCGATGATGCGTTCCTTGTAGACGCGGGGGTTGTGCGAGGCGAGGGTGCGCGCGTTGCGCCAGTGGCGGTCGAGCAGGAGGTCTTCGGAGACCCCGGAGGAGCCGAGCGCGTCGAAGACGACGGTGGTCGCGTTCAGCGCGGCCTCGATGATGACCAGTTGCGCCTGCGCCGTACGGATGTGCCCGTCGATCAGCAGCTGTTTCCAGGCTTCGTCGTCGCCCTGGATACGGGCGTGCGCGATGTCGTCCAGGACGGCCGACGAGTTCAGCAGCGCCGAGTTCGCGCCGAAGGCGGCGGCGGAGACCCTGCCGATGACCTGGAGCAGCTGGGCGTCGTCGGTCGGGCTCTCCGCGAGGGCGTGGCGATAGTTGCGCTTGCGATTCTTCAGGGCCTTGATCCCGTCCCGGAGGGTCGCCTGGGTGATCCCGGCGAGAACGGCCAGCAACGAGGTCTGGTAGAAGAGCCCCTGGTAGCCGAAGCGCTCGGTGGCGGGGAACAGGTCGGAGCCCTCCACCCGTACCCGGGTGTAGTTCGCGCTTCCGCTGGAGGTGGTCTTCTGGCCGAACCCGCGCCAGTCGTCCACGAGCTCCACGCCGGGCTGATCGGCCTTCACCAGCGCGGTGACGAGCTCGCCGTCGGGGGCCACGCCGATCACGTCCAGCCAGTCGGCGTAGAGACTGCCGGTGGCGTAGTACTTGGCGCCGCTCAGCAGCCAGTGGTCGCCCTCTGGGACGATCGTGGTCTGGATGTTGGCGTAGGTCCCGTTGTTGGCCTCGGTCCAGCCGCCTCCGACGAAGTCGCCGTCGAGGAACCGCCGCAGCCAGGTGGTCGTGGATTGCGAGGGCCGGGCGTTCAGCCGGTCCTCGACGAATGCCAGGTGGTTGCGGAACACGTGGGCGACGTTCGGGTCGGCGGCGCCGAGTTCGCGCAGCAACTGGAAGGTCTGCTGCAACGAGGCGCCGAATCCGCCGAGTTCCCGGGGGATGCGAATCGTGCCGAACTTCGCCTCGGTCAACCAGCGGACCTGGTCGTACGGGAAGATCCGGCCCCGCTCGCGCTCCAGGTTTCCCTCGGCGATCTTCTCGAAGATCGGGTGGAACAGCTTCTGGAGTTCTTCGGTGCTCGCGGTCGCATATTGCAGGGAGGAAACAGGACCGGACATGCGAAAAGCCTTTCTTGGAGGAAGCCGGGGAACCACGCGGAACCGGGCCAGCGGACGGCTTCTCCTCGTGCTGGTGAACGGGATGGCCGGGGAATGATCGGGCCCCGGCCGGTGACCGGACGGCGTGGCCCGCGGTGGGGCGTCCGGAACGGGGCGGGTCCTCAGTGACAGCGGCCGTCGGCCCCGCGTGTGCGGTCGGCCGCTCTCCGGGTGGCGGGTGCCCCGATTCTGATCATAACCCTATTTTCCTACATGTTTAGTAGGTATTCAAGACATGTCTCGCATCATGAGACAAATCTTCACGAGGTGGACGGTTGCTCACCTTCCGCCGCCGTGGTGGCGGTGGTGGAGTCCTGTGCCGGCGAGTCGGGGCGGGGAAGGCGGGAAAGGGCTCCGCCGGGGAGGGGGTCCCGCTCGCGGCTTGATCGGTCAACCCGGTGAACGTTAATGATCACAGCGTGAGCGGGCCCTGGAAAACCGGCCGGACCTGCGGGCTCACATCCGACCGATCCGGGCGTTGCGATCGCGGGCCGCGACCCGGTGAACCTCTCCGGCCGCAACGCCGGTGAACCCGGGGAGCCCTGTGCTCGTCAGTGTGAACACCGGCCGGGAGCGAAGCGTCCGCCTCGAGCGCGCGGGGCGGTTCCGGTCCACGCGTCAGTAATCCATGAGGTCGAGTACCACGAAGACCATGAAGCCGAAGTTCGGCGCTAAAAGGGTGGTTATAAAGTAGTTGCGCACCAAGGGGAACGATATCCATTTGGCGCCTTTTTCCTCGGTGAGCCACGGCTCGTCGGGAAGGTACGGATGGTAGAACACCCTCACCTGGTCACCTTCCCGGAGGTAGCGCGTGATCCAGAATTTGCTGCCCCTGTAGCGGGGCGCCCTCTCGATCTCTCGGCCCTCGGCCGTCTGGAAGCGCACCACCGCCTCCTTCGGGCCGCCCAGGACCTGCCGAAACGACACCAGGCCGGGCGCCTCCACCATGCTCGCCCAGCGCCGCCTGTCCTGGATGTAGAAGCATAAAGCGAAGCCGCCGAAAAAGAGATTCCAAACGATGGCTATTGTCAGAACTATCCACATATCACTCACCCGCCTTCCGCCGGCACGGTAGGGGGCCTGACTTGTCGCCCGCTTGGATCTTCCTGGTGGCGCGCGTTCGGATCGCCGGGCATCCGCCCCGCCGCGGCTCGGACCGGGCCCGGCAAGGGCGGTCCGACCGGCTTCCGGCCGCCGCGTGATCACTCGGCCCGGTGGACCTCTCCGGTCACGGCATCAGTACCGCCCGGCGCGGCGCAGGGGCCGGGGACGCCCGTCGGGGTCGCACACGAGGTGGTAGAACGGCGTGGCCCACGCGCTCTTCCACGGGGCCATGCGCGACGCCTCGTACACCCGCAGCCGCCCCGGCGGCCGGGGGCCGCGGCGGCCCCCGGCGTGCCACCGTTCGAGGTCGGCGGCCGAGGAGGCGAGGACCTCGAAGAAGGACCGGGGGTCGAGCAGGTCTGCCTCGCAGACGTCGGGGCGGTCCAGGTGTTCGCGGGCGAGGGTCAGCCGCAGGTCGCGGGCGAACCGGCGGGCCCCGTCGCCGAGCCCGCCGGGGTCGGCGGGCTCGCGGCCGTCGCGGGTCTCGTCGAGGGTCGCGCAGGTCAGCTCGGAGTCGTAGGTCCAGGAACGGCGGTTGAAGTTGTCCGAGCCGATGGTCGCCCACACGTCGTCGATCACGCAGACCTTGGCGTGGACGTAGACGGGGGTGCCCTCACCGTTCTCCACCCCGTAGACCGCGAAACGGTCTCCGCCCGCGCGTCTCAGCACGGAGACGGCCTTGTCCCGTCCCAGGATCTGCGGGGTCCACTGGAACGCCCCGTCCTGGTCGGGGTGGAGCGGCAGAATGCTGATCATCCTCAGGCCGGGGTTGGCCTCCAGGGCCTCGGCGAAGCACTCGGCGACCTGCGGGGACCACAGGTACTGGTCCTCGATGTAGATCAGGGCCCGGGCCCGGCGCAGCGCCTTGAGGTAACCGCGGGCGACACTGCGCTCCCCCTGCGGGGCGAACGGGTAGCGGGTCCGGCGGTGGGCGTAGGTGCGCAGCAGCTGCACCGAGTGCGGGCCGCACGCGGGCGGGTCCGGACTCTGCGGAGGCAACGGGTCGGGCACGGTGTCCTCGCGGCGTACCAGGTCCGCGATCCGGTGCACGGGGTTGCGCGTCAGCGGGGTGGGATCCTCCCAGCGTTCCCTGAAGACGGCCTCGACGTCGCCGACGGCGGGTCCCTGGATCGCGGCCTGCACGTCGTGCCAGGGCGGACGCGGCCCGTACACCCCGGCCATCGCCGCGGCCTGGGGATCGCCCAGGTGGGAGGCGTCGTCCCGGCGGCTCCAGCACAGGTCGATCCCGCCGACGTAGGCGATGTCACGCCGGGGGTCGTCGCGGTGCCGCAGGACCACGAGCTTCTGGTGGTGCGAGCCGCCGGGCGGCACGCGCATGTCACGCAGGCACTCCCCGCCGGCCGCCTCGATCATCTCGCCGAGGTGCCGGTTCTCCTCCTCGCTGAACCGGAGCCGGTCCCAGTGCGAGCGCCACAGCAGCCCTTTGACGACCACTCCTCGCCGTGCGGCGTCGGCGAAGACGGCGGCCACCTCCGTGCCGGAGCCGTCGAGCCGCTCGCTCGGGTCGCCGCGCCAGTCGGTGAACAGCAGCAGGTCCCCGGCGCGCAGCTCGCCGACCCGGGCCAGCAGTTCGGTGAAGTAAGGCGCGCCGTGGGGGATGGGCCGGACGGTGTTGCCCCGTGACCAGGCGGCGTCGCCGTCATGGCGGGTGTCGATCCGCGACGCCGGGTTGCCGCGTTCCTCGCGGTCGAGAAACCAGTCGTCTTCCGTCATTCGTTCCGCCTACCCCGCCCCGGCGCCTTCTCACCCGGGCGTCCCGCGGGACGTGGCGGGCCGCGTCGTCCCCGCCCGTCCGCCTGCCCGGGGCCCGGCCCCGCCGGGCCGGGTGCCGGACGCCTGCCCAGGCGGGCCGGGTGCCGGACGTCAGACGGCCGTGATCAGTTTGATCAGTTGCTCGCGGAAGCGGTCGTATTCGTCGACCGCGCCGAGCAGGACGTCGGAGCCGCGCTCCTCGCGGCGGGCCGTCTCCAGGACCTCCCGCCCCGCCGGGGTGATCTCGACGAGCGTGCGCCGCCGGTCTCGGTCGTCGGTCTGCCGCACCACGTATCCGGCCCGGTAGAGCCGCTCGATCGTCCGGCTCATCGTCTGGTCGGTCACCCGGCACAGCGTCGCGAGCTCCCGCTGCGCCAGACGGCCCTCGGCGACGTGGTGGAGGGCTATAAGCCCCGCGTGGGTGAGGTCGCGTGCCGCCAGGAAGTCATGGAAGCGGCCCTCGACCAGCCGGGCGGCCACCGACAGCAGGCGGCCGGTCGGCCAGGAGCGGATGTCGTCGCGTACCGCGTTCGGATCGCGGGTGATCTCCTGTGCGTCTCCTCCGGCCACCTGACCATTGTCACAGAAACCCGGGGCGGGGATCTCCCGGCGGCCCCGGCGCCTCCCGAGGCACCGGCCTCCGGCGTTTCCGGCGGTCCACGGGGCTACGCCGGGCACGGACCGAAATTTGTTCAGCAAGCTGAGTAAATGCATAATGCTCAGCGTGCTGAACGATATCTCCCGTCCGTCCGCCGGCCGGACCCTGCTCCTGGGGATCGCCGCCAGCGCGGTCCTCACCGGCCTGGTGTGGCTGCTGGGCCGGCGCCTTGAGGGCATCGAGCTCCTGCCCGACCAGGGGGCCTCCTGGTACTACTGGAAGCTGCCCGAACCCACCGTGTGGACCCGCCTGTCGGCGTGGCTCGGGTACGCCGCCCACCAGATCGCCTCCTGGTGGCTGATCTACCACGCCCAGACCCGGGTCCGCCGCTACACCGGCGGCCTGCACCGGGTGAACGTGGTGGCGTTGGCGGTCAACTTCGGGTTCGTCGTGCTGCACACCCTGCAGACCCACCTGTTCTACGACGGGCTCGCGCAGGACGTGTCGATCTTCAGCTCGCAGGGGTCGGTGGTCCTGCTCCTGGTCGTCGTCCTGCTCATGGAGAACGGTCGCCGGGGCATGTTCGCCGGCCGTCCGGCGCCGATCTCCGCGGAGGTCGCCGGGTTCGCCCGCAAGTATCACGGTTACCTGTTCAGCTGGGCCGCGGTCTACACCTTCTGGTACCACCCCATGGAGAGCACGAGCGGACACCTGATCGGCTTCTTCTACATGTTCCTGCTCCTGTTCCAGGGCAGCCTGTTCCTGACCCGGGCTCACGTCGACCGCCGGTGGACCGTGACGCTGGAGCTCCTGGTCGCCGTGCACGGCACCCTCGTCGCGGTGGCGAGCAGCGGGCCGGACGGCGCGTGGCCCATGTTCCTGTTCGGCTTCCTCGGCATCTTCGTGATCACCCAGATGCACGGCCTGGGGCTGTCCCGGGGGGTCAGGTGGGTTCTCGCCGCCTGCTACGCCGGTGCCGTCTTCGCGGCGTATGCGGTCCTCGGGTTCGGCCGTCTCGACGAGATCATCCGGATTCCGGTGATCGAGTACCTGCTGGTCGGCGTGGCGGCCCTGCTGCTCTGGCTGGGACTGCGCGTCGCGAGGTCGCTGACCGGCCGAGGCTCCGGCCGGCCGGTGCCGGGCGGAACGCAGTCAGATGGCACGGGGGCAGGGGGTACGGGGCCTGATGGAGCGGGGCCGGCGGAGACGTCCGTCACCTCGGGACCTCCACGGCCGCGTTCCTGACCGGGGGAGCCCGCCGTGAACGGGGGAGTCCGCGCGCTCCCCGGCCGTCGGCGTCCCGGGCCGAGGCGCTGACCGTTATGTCGTTTTCATGTTCTTATGTAAGTAGATGACTCCTGTGCGGACGGGAGGCGGTGGTCATGGGAGATCGGGTGTTCCGGAACCGGCGGGACGCCGGCCGGGTGCTGGCCGGAATGCTGGCGCACCACCGGGGCGTGCCGGGCGTCGTCGTGCTGGGGCTGCCCCGGGGCGGCGTGCCGGTGGCGTATGAGATCGCCTCCGCCCTGGGTGCTCCGCTGGACATCTTCCTCGTCCGCAAACTCGGTGTCCCCGGCCACGAGGAACTGGCGATGGGGGCGGTCGCGGGGGGCGGGGTGGTCGAACTCAACG
Source organism: Streptosporangium becharense (assembly GCF_014204985.1). Classification (NCBI taxonomy): domain Bacteria; kingdom Bacillati; phylum Actinomycetota; class Actinomycetes; order Streptosporangiales; family Streptosporangiaceae; genus Streptosporangium; species Streptosporangium becharense. Next base: position 7,433,171 of record NZ_JACHMP010000001.1, read on the forward strand.
ACGACATCGTCCACGGCCTCACCGTCTCCTCGGAGGCGCTCCGCGAGGCGATCCGGCGTGAGAGACGGGAGCTGCGACGCCGGGAACGGCTCTACCGCGGGTCCCGGCCCGCGCCTCCCATCGGCGGCCGGACCGTCATCCTGGTCGACGACGGGCTGGCCACGGGGGCGAGCATGCGGGCCGCCGTCCAGGCGCTCCGGCGGCTTCGCCCGGCCCGGATCACGGTCGCCGTGCCGACCGCTCCCCGATCCGCCTGCCGGGAGCTCTCCCGGCTCGTGGACGAGGTGGTCTGCGCCGCCACGCCCTCCCCGTTCTTCGCCGTCGGCTACTCCTACCGCGACTTCGACCAGACCTCCGACGACGAGGTGCGCGAACTGCTCGACGCCGCCTTCCGCACCCGGCAGGAGGTGGGGGCCTGACCGGGCTCGGCCCCCGTTCCGCGGCCCCCGCCGTGCGCTCCCGCGGTGCGGTCCCCCGATGTGACCCTCCCGGTGCGGTCCTGCGGCGCGGCCCCTGCGGCACGGTGATCGACGGCCGGGACCCCGCTCCGGTCGTCCCCCGTCAGACGCCGCTGGACATGCACTGATAAATACTGTTGCAATGGTTCTTTTGGTGAGCGAACAATTCCCCCTGCGTAAGTGGTGGCCGGACAGCTCTTGACGGTGGTGCATGGACAGTGCTCTCGCATTTCGGGTTCTCGGTCCACTTGACGTCCTGGTAGACGGACGACGGGTCTCGATCGGCGGATCACGCCAGCGGATCATCCTCGCCACGCTCATCCTCCGCGCCGGCCGGGTCGTCCCCGTCGAGATGCTCGCCGGGGCGGTGTGGGGGGAGCGGCCGCCGACCACCGCGCGCAACCAGGTGGTCATCTGCGTCTCCGGCCTCCGCCGCGCGTTCCAGGAGGCCGGCGTGCCGCCGGACGTGCTGGGCACCTCACCCCCCGGGTACGTCCTGAACGCCGGCCCCTCCCAGATCGACACCCTGCTCGCCGAGCGCCTGGCGGCCGAGGCCCGCGCGGCCGAGGGGGCCGGCGACCTCGACACGGCGGCCCGGCTGTTCACCGAGGCGTGCGGCCTGTGGCGGGGCCCGGCACTGGCGGGCATCGAGAGCGCGTTCGTCGAGGCCGAGGCCCGCCGGCTGGACGAGCGCCAGCTCACGTTCACCGAGGAGCGCGTCGAGATCGAGCTGGCCCTGGGCCGGCACCGGGACCTGATCGACGACCTCGCCGCCCTCGTCGACGCCAACCCCCTGCGCGAGCGGCTGCGCGTCCAGCTGATGCTGGCCCGTTACCGCTGCGGGCGCCGGGCGGAGGCGCTCGACACCTACCGTGTCGGCCGCAAGCACCTGGTGGAGGAACTCGGCATCGAGCCCGGCACGGAGTTACAGAGCCTGCACGACGCGATCCTGCGGGACGACCCCGGGCTGCGTCCGGCCCCCGCCCCGATCCGGCTCGTCCAGGCACCCGCCCAGACACCCGGCCGGGGGTCCGGTCCGGAGGCGGCGCCCGCCGGTGCGGCGTCCACGGGAGAGTCGCGGCCGGAACCCGGGGTGGTGCCCGCCCAGCTGCCCGCCGACGTCCCCCACTTCGTGGGCCGGGCCGCGGAGCTCGCCGAACTGGACGCGCTGCTGGACGAGCGGCTCGGGCAGGGGCTGCTCACCGTCGCCGTCATCACCGGGGTGGGCGGGGTCGGCAAGTCGGGTCTCGCGGTGCACTGGGCCCACCGGGTCGCCCACCGTTTCCCCGACGGGCAGCTCTTCGTGGACCTGCGAGGCTACGACCTGAACGCGCGCCCGCTGGCCCCCGGCGCGGTCATGGACCGCTTCCTGCGGGCGTTCGGCGTCGCGGGTGAGCGCATCCCCGAGGACCTGGACGAGCGCGCCGGCCTGCTGCGCACCGTCATCGGACAGCGCCGGCTGCTGGTGGTGCTCGACAACGCGCGCTTCATCGACCAGGTCAGGCCGCTGCTGCCCGGCTCCGGGACCTGCTGTGTGATCGTGACCAGCCGCGACCCGCTGGGTGACCTGGCCGCGCGGGAGGGTGCCAGTGTGATCCCCCTGGAGGTGCTCGGCTCGGCCGACTCCACCGCGTTGCTGGCCGGGGTCGCCGACGAGAGGATCATGGGTGACGACCCCGAGGCCGCGGCGCTGCTCGGCGAGCTGTGCGACGGGCTGCCGCTGGCGCTGCGGATCGTGGGCGCCCGCCTCACCGCGCGCTCGTACTGGACCCCCGCCCGGCTGGCCAGGCGGCTGGCCGACGAGCGGCGCCGCCTCGACGAGCTCAGTTACGGCCAGCTGACCGTGCGGGCCAGCTTCGCCCTCAGCTACCGCGACCTGATCCCGGAGGCGGCGCTGATGTTCCGGCGCCTGGGGCTGCTGGAGGCGCCCGACTTCGCCGCCTGGGCGGGCGCCGCCCTGCTGGACATCGACGACTTCGAGGCCGAGGACCTCATCGACCAGCTCGTCGACGCGCAGCTGCTCCAGGTGGCCGGCCGTGACGGCGCCGACCAGGTCCGTTACCGGTTCCACGACCTGGTCCGGCTCTACGCCAGGGAACGCGCCCACGCCGAGGAGTCCGCCGGGGAACGGCTGGACGCGGTCACCCGCGCGCTGAGCTGCTGGCTCGCGCTGGCCGAGGAGGCGCACCAGCGGGAGTACGGCGGCGCCTTCACCCAGCTGCACGGCACGGTTCCCCGGTGGCGGCCGGTCGCGGTGGACGGGTTCCTGGAGCGCCCGCTCGACTGGCTCGACGCCGAGCGCGGTGCCCTCGTGGCCGCGGTCGCCCACGCGGCCCGGCTCGGGGCGTCCGAGCTGTGCTGGGACCTCGCCGTCACCGCCACCACCCTGTTCGAGGCGCGCAGCTACTTCGACGACTGGCGCACCAGCCACGAGACCGCGCTGGCCGCGGCCCGCTCGGCCGGGGACCTGCGGGGGGAGGCGGCGGTGCTCTGCTCGATGAGCAGCATGCACCTGTTCCAGCAGGTCCCGGAGCGGGCGGGCGAGTGCCTGAGGGAGGCGCGTGAGCGGTTCGAGCGGCTCGGCGACCGGTACGGGCTGGCGCTGACCCTGCGCAACACCTCCCTGCTCGACCGGCTCGCGGGTCGTTTCGAGGCCGCGCTCGACGGGTTCGCCGCAGCCAAGGAGATCTTCGTGGAGGTGGGGGACCGCTTCGCCGAAGCCCACGTGCTCGGCGGGATCGCCCAGGTCCACGTGGACCGGGGCCGGATCGGGCTGGCCGAGCCGCTGCTGCGGCAGGCGCTGGAGGTCTTCCGGCGGCTCGGCAGCGAGCGGGGCCAGGCGCAGATCCTCAACCGGCTGGCCGAGGCCCTGCTACGTCTGGACCGCCCCAGGGAGGCGGAGGAGGCGTGCCGGGCCGCCCTCGCGCTCGTCAGGGAGCGCAAGGACGGCATCGGCCAGGCGTACATCCTGTGCGGGCTGGGGGAGATCCAGCTCCGCCAGGATCTGCTCGACGACGCCGTGCTGAGCCTGCAGGAGGCGCTGGGCGTCGCCCGGGGTGTCCGCGAGCGGTTCGTGGAGGCGCGGATCCATCTGGCCTTCGGCCGGTTGCACGCGCGGTGCGGGCGGCTGGACGAGGCGGTGACCCACCTGGAGGAGTCCTGCCGGATCTCCGCCGAGCTGGACACCCCGCTGTGGCGTCTGCGGGCACTGGCCGAGCTGGGGGAGGTGCTCCTGCTCCGGGGAGACGAGCCGGCCGCCACCGACGTACTGAAAAATGCCATTAATTGTGCAGTCGACTCTGATTCCGATGATTATCGCCGTGTCAGTGAACGTTTAGCGAATTTATCGGAACATCACTGAGTGTCCTCGATGTCAGGTCCAGGTGCTGTCGGCGGCGACGTACGTGATCGGGGAGACCACTGAGGTCGTCCCGAGAGCGACAGCCTGCGGAAGTGCGAAGATCGCGGCGGTGGCGGTGACCCGCGCGGCCCAGTTGATCCACCGAGACATTTTTCGACCCCATTCGTTCGTTCTCGCGGTCATTTTCCCGCGCTGGGAAGAACGTAGGGGGCAGCCACTTCGAGTCGATATCGCCTCGGCTATCGCACGATATTCCGCCGTGTTTCCCCCATGTCACACAGTGCGCGGCGGCCTCGGGAACCTCGGAATCTCAGGGAGAGGTGGGGATCGCCGACGGCGGGATCCAGCGCTCCTGCCGGGGGACCGCGACCGCGGGGCGTCCCCCCGGCGTCGGCCGGCCGGGCAGGGGGAGCGGGCCGAGACCCACGGCGGCCCGCAGATGCGCGTCGATCAGGTCGAACCCGCACGCCCGCGCCACCAGGCCGGGGATCACACCACCGGCGGGCAGCGCGTCGATCCCCACGACGTAGGCCCGCCCGCCGACGAGCCGCATGGTGACGTGCGCGGCGCCGTCGGTGACGCCGACGGCCGCCAGCGCCCCGGACGCGGTCGCGGTGAGCTCGTCCGCCACATCGGGCGGGACCGGCGCCGGGAAGACGTGTTCGCGCGTCGCCGCGTGCGGCTGCCGGGTCACCGTGTCCGGCTGCCGGGCCGTCGCGTACGGCGGTCGCGCCGCCCCGCCGGAGGTGATGCCCACGCAGTGGTGGACCCCGCCGGAGCCGGCCGTCTCCACACCGAACTCCGGGCCCGGCAGATAGCCCTCGATCAGCGCCGGACCCGGCCCGGACGACAGCACCTTGCGGCAGTGGTCCGTCACCTCGGCGAAGGTCTCGCAGAGCGCGGCCCCCGGCGGGCCGCCGAGGGCGGGCCTGACCACGCACGGCGTCGCGATGCGGGACAGCGCGGTCACGACCCGGCTGTCCAGGTCGTCGTCCGGTCCGGCCACCTCGAAGGCGGGCGAGGGCAGCCGGGCCGCGGCCAGACGCGCGCGCAGGCGAGCCCGGTCGTGGCAGGCGGCCACCGCGTCGGGCGGGTTGCCGGGCAGCCCGAGGTCCGCCGCCGCCCGCGCCGCCGCGACGGCATGGCTCCGGCTGAGGGTGGTGACCCCGGCGATCCCGTCCAGCGCCGAGCGCAGCTCGCGGGCCAGGGTGCCCGGCGAACCGGTGGCGCACACCGCGATCCGCACCCCGGCCGCCGCCGCGCCGGCGTGCCGGGCCGGGTCGGCGGTGGCCAGCACCGGCGTGAGACCCAGTTCCGCCGCCCTGCGGAAGGCCGGCATCCCGGAGCGGCCCGCGGCGGACTCGACGAAGACGAGGTTCGACCGCCCCCGGGACCGGGCGCCCGTCACCGCGGATCACCCGTCTTCGTGCCGGTGGTGTGCTCCCACGCCTCGCGCAACCACCCGGAGCGTCGCGCGGCGCCCACGTCGACGGCCGCGAGCCGCTCGCCGACCTGCTCCAGCAGGAGACGCACCTCCTCCGGCCGGGTGGAGCCGCCCGTCTGCTTGCGCCGCACCCCCGCCTCGGCGTCCAGCAGCTCCCGTACCTCGTCCTCCTCCACCGCCAGGACGAAGCCGTGCCGCTCGCCCGCGGCGACCAGGCCCGCGGCCGAGAGCAGGTCGGGGGTGGGGGCTCCGGCGGGCCCGAGCCCTCCGGTGGCGGCCGAGATCCACGAGCCGACGACGGCCTGCGAGATCCCGGCGGGCACCCCGTGCTCCAGGGTGAGGTGGTTGGCGACGGTCAGGAAGGCCGTCAGCTCGCCGCGCACCGCCCGCCCGGCCCGTTCCGGGTGGAAGCGCATGCCGGCGACCGCCCGGTCGAACAGGGCCAGCGTCGCGCCACAGGTCGCGAAGAGGTCCTCCGTCGGACCGGGGCCCGGCCCGGAGACCTCGGCGAGATCGGTGTAACCGGTGTCGTGCTGCCCCGCCATGACGTCGTGCGAGAGGCCGACCAGCCGCCGGGCCATGTCCCGGATCCGCTCCAGCGACGCGCCGTCCCCCTCCTGCGGCGCCGTCATCGGGTCGTCCGCGGTCCCGCCCGGCAGGTCGACGAACCGGCAGCCCGGCCCGCTCCACCCGATCAGGTCGGTCAGGAAGCGGCTCAGCGTGGTACCGAGCACCGACAGCTCCGCGGCCGAACGCAGTGCCCACGCCTGGGAGGCGACGGAGGTCAGGGCGTGCGGCTGCGGGCCGTCGAAGCCGAGCGCGAGCGCGATCCTCGCCCGGTCCCAGGGCAGTTCCAGCCCGGCCATCGCGCCGGCCCCCAGCGGACAGAGGTTGACCGCGTCGAACAGGGAGTGGAACGACTCGGCGGCGTCGGTGGCCGCCTCGGCGAGCGCGGCCAGGTAGAAGCCGAAGGTGATGGTCTGCGCGGTCCGGGGCCGGGAACTGGCCGGCATGATCGACTCGGTGTGCCCGCCGGCGGTCTCCAGCGCGGTGCGGGCCAGCCCGCTCACCGCAGCCGCCGTCTCCAGCAGCCGCTCCCGGCCGAGCATCAGCCGCGCGCAGGCCCGCACGTCGTTGCGGCTGCGGTCGACGTGCCAGGCGTACGCGCCTTCGGGAAGGCGTGCCTGGACGGACCTCTCCAGGGCCGGCAGCGGATCGGAACCGGCCGCCTCACGCCCGGTGTGCAGTTCCTCGGGCGTCAGGTCCAGCACCGCCCGGCGGATCCGCGCCGCGGCCCGGCCGCCCATCAGGCCCATGCGGACGTACTCGTCGATGTGGGTCAGTTCGATCCACCGGTAGTGGCGCAGCAGGGCCGGCCCTCCGGAGCCGGGCCGCCCGGCCCGGACGGCCTGGTCGCAAGTGCCGTCGGGGGTGGCACCCGCGACCCCGCGGGGGTGCTGTTGCGGGGTTCGCCCCGTCCGTCCAGTCGGAAGCATGGACTCACGCTGCCAACGCGGGCTCGGGGGTGAACAGGAGGAATCACCGGTGATATCGCAGCGGATAGTAAGGCGATATCAGGACGAGAGTGGACGGTTGGCGTGCCCACATACGCTGACGGCATCCGATCGCCACCCGGAGGATCTCACGTGGGGTCTGCACTGCTGTCCGAGAGCCTGCTGTCCGAGAGCCTGGCGTTCGCCCGGCTGCTGCGCACCCACCGTGACCGGGCGCGGCTGACCCAGGAGGACCTCGCCGAACGCGCTCGCCTGAGCGTGCGCACGGTCCGTGACCTGGAGCGGGGCCGTACCCGTTACCCGCACCGCACCTCCGTCCGCCGCCTGGCCGCCGCCCTCGGGCTGACCGGCGACGACCGCGCGGCCTTCGAGGCGGCGCCGCCCCGCCCGCTCGGCGTCCCCGCCGTGGCCCCGCCTCCGGAGTGGGACCTGCCCCCGGTGAGCGGCACCGTCTCCCTGCGCAGGCTTCCGCTGTTGCGCGAGGTCGAGGACGCGGTCGCCTCGGCCGCGACCGGGGGGAACCCCGCGCTGGTGGAGATCACCGGCCCGGCGGGGACCGGCAAGACGACCCTGGCCGCCCAGTGCGCGTACGTGCTGCGGGAACGGCTGGCGCTGGACACCGTCTTCCTCGACCTCCACCGGGACCGGCGCGACCCGGGTGAGCTGCGCGCCGCCGTGCGCTCGGCCCGCGCACGCCGTACCGCGCCGGCCGGTCCCGGCGGGCGGTGCCTGCTGCTGGCCGACGGCGCCACCGATGCGGAGCGGGTGCTGCCGTTGCTGGCCATCGGCTTCACCGCCGTCCTCGTCACCGCCAGGGAACCGGTCGCCGGGCTCGCCCCGTCCCGGCGGGTCGCGCTCACCCGCCTGGCCTGACCGCCCGCCGGACGCCCGACGCCCGGGTGGGGCCGGGGCGACGGCGGCGGGCCGCGCCGCACGCGCGGCCCGCCGCCGTCCCCGTCGCCCCGTCGTCGTCAGAGGGGCAACCCGGGGTCGTCGACGCCCACGATGCGGGCGCCGCAGAAGAACCGGAGCAGTTCGGCGTTGCCGTGCGCGCCGACGCCGGACGCACCCCAGAACCCCTGCGTCGAGGTCTCGGTGAGGTCCAGCAGGCTGGAGCCGTTGATCTTTATCTCGCCGCACTCCAGTCGCTCGCCCACGTCCATCGCCGCCTCCTCGTCGGCGCCGAAGACGTAGCCCGCCAACCCGGTGGAACGGCTGTTGGCCAGCTCGACGGCCTGCTCGTCGTCCCGCACCGGGTGCAGCGTCAGCACCGGCCCGAAGATCTCCTCCGTCGCGTCGGCGGGATCGGCGCCGCGCACCACGGACGGGGCGAGGAACCAGCCGGGCAGGTCCGGCATCGGCGTACTGCTGAGGATCTCGCCTCCGGCGGTGGCGAGCCGGTCGAGCCGCCCGCGCAACTGGGCGAGGTGCCCCTCGTCGGCCTGCGGGCCGAACCCGGTCTCCGGGTCGAGGCTGTGCCCGGCGCGCAGGAGCGCGAGCCGGTCGAGGATCGCGTCGAGCAGGGCGTCGTGCAGGGACGCCGGGACGAAGACGCTGCCCGGGCTCTCGCACCACTGGCCGTTGAGCTTGGTGAACCCCGCGACCAGCGCGTCGGCGGTGGTGTCGAGGTCGGCGTCGGCGCGGACGACCACCGGGTTGTTCGACCCCAGCTCCAGTTGGAGCGCCTTGAGATCCCCCGCGCAGGCGCGGACGATCGAAGCGCCGGTGCTCCGCCCGCCGGTGAAGCACAGCGCACGCACACGCGGGTCGGCGGCCAGCGCCGTACCGGGCCCGGCGCCGCCGTGCAGCAGCTGGAACAGCCCGGCGGGGGCGCCCACGGCGGCCAGGGCCTCGGCGACGGCGTCAGTGATCAGGTTGACGCTCGACGGCGCGACCGGGGACGGCTTGCAGATCACCGGGGCGCCGGCGGCCAGGGCGTACGCCGTCTTCTTGACCGCGATGAACGACGGGGCGTTGAACGGGACGATGACGGCCGCGGGCCCCCAGGGGAGGTGGAGTAGCCGCACCGGCCGCACCGCTCCGGGGAGTTCCTCGCGGAGGCGGGCCGCGGTCAGCTGTTCCGCCGCCCCGCGCACCACGTCGGGGAGGCCGCCGCCGAACAGCCCGGTGACCGAGATCGGCACGCCGCTGTCGACGGCGTCGGCACGGGCGATCTCCCCGGACCGGGCGGCGAGCCCGTCGGCGATCGCGTGCAGGAGCGCCACCCGGTCGGCGACCGGGGCGGTGGCCCAGTGGCGCCCGCGGTGCAGCGCGTCCGCCGTGGCGAGCGCGCGCTCGACCCGCTCCGGCGTGGACTCCATGGCGGGGGCCAGCGGGCGCCCGGTGTTGGGGTCGGTGAGCCGGCCTCCGGTGTCCACCGAGGCCGGCGACCGCTCCCCGGCGACCAGGTCGCGCTGCTCGGGCAGGACGGGTACCTCGTTCATCCGGTCACCTCCCCGCCGGCGACGGGGCCGGTGACGCGGGCCGCGGCCGGAGACCGGGCGGGCTCCTCGTCGCCGGTGTCCTCGGCGTCCTCGAAGGTCAGCCGGGCGGCGTCCATCAGCTCGGCCCGCCGGGTGCGCCACAGCAGCGCCGAGACGATCACACCGATCACCAGCCAGGACGCGACGATGCCGAGCGCCAGGTTCAGCGGCCACTCCGGCAGCGGCCACACGCTGTAGTACAGGCCCGCCAGGAGGATCGCGGTGGCGGCCACCGGGACCACCCCGTGCCGCAGCGGGTTGAACTCCGCCCGGTGCCGCCTCCAGTACAGGCCGATGACCGCGATGTTGCCCAGGGAGTAGACCACGATGACCCCGAGGGTGATGAACAGCCCGATGAAGGTGAAGCCCCCGATGGGGCCGAGCCAGGTGCCCAGTCCGAGGCAGACGGCCACGTTGAGCAGCGTGGTGAGGACGAGCGCGGTGGACGGCGTCCGGTGGGCCGGGTGGATCCTGGCCAGGGCACGCGGCAGGATTCCGCTCCTGCCCAGCGCGTACATGACCCGGGCGCCCGCGTTCTGACCCGCCAGGGCGGCGCCGAGCGCCGAGTTCAGCAGGGCGAAGGCCAGCAGCAGCCAGGCCCACCCGGCCACGCCGTCCGCCAGGGTGAAGAAGGGGTTGTCGGCGCTCGCGATGCCGCCGATCTTCTCGACCCCCCAGCCGACGACCATCGCGTAGGCCACGAGCGCCCAGATCAGGCCGACGACGATCGTGGACCACAGCACCGTGCGCGGGATCGCCCGGCGCGGGTCGGCGGTCTCCTCCGCCAGCGGCGCGGCGGACTCGAACCCGGTGAACAGCAGCACGGCGAAGACGAACGCGAGGAACACCGGTTGCAGCCCCGCGGAGGTGTCCGGGAACTCCAGCGGGGCGAGGCTCAGCGACCGCCCGCCGGAGCGGATCAGCACGGCGACGGCGAACACCACCATGATCACGCTTTCGACCACGCCCAGCACCAGGGTGAGCCGGGCCGATATCTTGACGCCGCGGTAGGTGGCGGTGAAGACGACCGCGAGCAGGACCAGCGCGATCAGCCACCAGGGGATGTGGACCCCGAGGTTGGCCTCGATGACCGGCGTCAGGATGCCCGAGGTGACCAGGAGCACCAGCGTCGGCAGCAGCGGATCGTACAGGAAGTAGGCCCAGGCCGTGACGAAGCCGGCCCGTTCCCCCAGCCCGTGGCTGACGTAGGTGTAGTAGCCGCCGGAGGAGGGGAGCTTGCGTGCCAGCGACGCCACGCACAGGCCGGTGAGCAGCACCGCCACCATGGCGAGGAGCACGATGAGCGGGGTGCTGGCGCCGACGAACCCGGCGAGCACCGGGCCGATGATGATGATGCCGACCGCCGGGCCGAGATGGCTGATGGCCTGGAAGACCACCTCCTGCTGGCCCAGGGCGCCGCTGCGCAGCGCGGGAGAGGAACTCTGCGGAGGTGGAGCGTGGGACGTCATGTCGTCGGACATGATTGACCGCCTTTGCGACGATTGAGAGCGGATGTGAGTCGCAGGGTGGGGTGGCCGGCACATCGCGTCGGCCGGGTGCCGCGGGGACGGTCGCGCGCCCGTCCGGCGGCCGGATGAGTTCGATGGTCGGCGGCCGGGGAACCGGCGGCCGGACGAGTACGGTCGGCCGGTCGTCGAGTGATCGCCGGCCGGTCGTCCGGGGCCGGAGCCGGAGTCCGGCGGGTGGCGTGGGACGCCTTCGGTGAGAAGCGGTGCGAAACGGTACCGGGGCCGGGGCTGTGGCCGGGGCGGGCCGGGACCGGGCGAGCGGCGGGGCCGGAGCCGGGGTGTGGGTCCGGGCCGGTGTCCGGGGCCGGGATCGGGGCCGGTCCGGGATGATGTCCGGGGCGCCGGGATCGGGGCCGGTTCGGGATGGGAACCGGGGCCGGGGTCGGGCCGGGCGGCGTCAGATGCCTTCGAAGTAGCGGATGCGCTCCCAGTCGGTCACCGACTGCATGAACTGCCGCCACTCGTACCGGGCGACGGCATGGTAGTGCCGTACGACGTCGGCGCCGAAGGCGGCGGCGGCGAAGTCGCTGCGCAGGAACCGCTCGGCGGCCTCGGACAGGGTGCTCGGGAACTCCTCGTGGACCTCCCCGTACGCGTCGCCCGTGGACGGCTTGCCGGGGTCGGCGCCGTCGGCGATGCCGGCGCGCATGGAGCCGAGCATCCCGGCCAGGGCCAGGTACGGGTTGACGTCGGCCCCGGGCAGGCGGAACTCCAGCCGGGTGGCGGACGGCTCGCCGGTGAGCACCCGGCAGGTGGTCGTCCGGTTGTCGAAACCCCAGGTCAGACCATTGCCCGCGAAGTCCTGGCTGCCGATCCGCCGCGCCGAGTTGATCGTCGGTGCGTACCACAGCATGAGGTCGGCCGTGTGCTGGAGCACTCCCGCGACCGCGTTGCCGAGCACGGCGCTCATGCCGCGCTCACCGGCGGGGTCGAAGAACGGGGTCCCCCCGTCGCGGTCGCGCAGCGAGGCGTGGATGTGGCAGGAGGAGCCGAGGTCGTCGGTGACGGGCCTGGGCATGAAGGTGGCCGTCATGCCGTTCGCCGCGGCGAGGTCCTTGACGGCCTGCTTGAACAGGACGTGCCGGTCGGCCGACGCGAGCGCCGAGGTGTACTCCAGGTTGATCTCCCACTGGCCGAGCCCGTACTCGACCTGGGAGACCTCGACCGGGACGCCGCTCGCCTCCAGCGCGTGGCGCACCTTGCGGAAGAACGGCTCCATCTGGTTGCCCTCGCCGATGTTGTAGTCGGCGTGCGTCAGCGTGGTGGGGTCGAGGTCCTGGTAGCGGCGTTTGCGCAGCTCGGCGGGGGTGCCGAGGTAGAGGTAGAACTCCAGCTCGGTCGCCGCGTACGGCTCGTGACCCGCGTCGCCGAGGGAGTCGACCTGGCGGCGCAGGATCGTCCGCGGCGCCACGGCCAGCGGTTCGCCGGTGTGCTCGTCGACGCTGTCGGCCAGGCAGATGGCCGTGGAGTCGAGCCACGCGGCCGGGCGGAGTGTGGTCAGGTCCGGCACCAGCCGGAAGTCCTGCCAGCCGGTGTGCGCGCCGGCGAACTCGACCTCCAGGCCCAGACCCTGGTCGATGTCCCACGAGTACACGCACGTGCAGATGTGCAGACCCTCGGTCAGCAGCGCCCGGAACCTCCGCGGCGACATCCGCTTGCCGAACAGCCGTCCCTGCATGTCCACGCCCGAGACGATGACCGTGTCGAAGCCCGCCCTCTCCAGGTCCGCCGGGTCCAGCGGCTCGAAGGCGGTCAGGTGCCCGCTCACCGGGTCAGCCATCCGCCGTCGACGGGCAGCTGCACGCCGGTGATGAAGGAGGCGTCGCCGGACAACAGGAACGAGGCCGCGGCGGCGATGTCCTCCGGCTGGGCGAGGCGCTTGACGAGCAGCCGCTGGCCCAGGAACTCCATGACCTCCGGGGCGTCGAGGTCGGCGCCCGGGATGAAGTTGGTGGCCACCGGCCCCGGCGCCACGCAGTTGACCCGGATGTCGTACCGCGACAGTTCGACGGCCAGGGCCTTGGTGAGCATCTTCACCCCTCCCTTGGAGGCGTTGTAGTGAACCTGGCAGAAGCCCTGCGAGGAGACCACGACCTCGGCCTCGACCGTCGAGAGGTTGACGACGGCCGCGCCCGGGGAGTCCTTCAGGTAGGGCAGGGCCAGCTGGGTGACGATGTAGACGCCCTTGAGGTTGACGTCCAGGACCAGGTCCCACTCCTCGTCGGTGAGCTCCTCCAGCGACGACATGGTCACCAGGCCGGCGTTGTTCACCAGGTAGTCGAGGCCGCCGAAGGTCTCCACGGTCGCCTCCAGGGCGGCGGAGATCTCGGCGCGGTCGCGGACGTCGGCGCTGAGCGCGAGTGCCCGGCCGCCCTCGGCGGTGATCAGCGACACCGTCTCGTCGGCGAGGTCGTGCTTGAGGTCCACGCACGCCACCTGGGCGCCCTCGGCGGCCAGACGCCGCGCGATACCGCGTCCGATCCCGGATCCGGCGCCGGTGACGAGGGCGGTACGCCCGCTGTGTCGATCTGTCATATGGTCTCTCCCTGGTAGTTCTTCGCCTCGTCGACGAGCCAGCCGAACAACGGGTCCGGCTCGGCGAACATCTCTGGGTGCCACTGGACGCCGAGGACGGGGAACCCGTCCATCTCGACCGCCTCGATGACGCCGTCGGGGGCGTACGCGACCGCGCGCAGCCCGGAGCCGACGCGGTCCACCGCCTGGTGGTGGTAGCTGTTGACCGCGAGGTCGGTGCCGAGGACGCCCGCCGCGCGGCTGCCCTCGGTGACGCGCACCGGATGCGACCGGTGGCCGCGGGGGTAACCGAGGTAGGAGTGCCCCTCACCGCTGTCGGGCGGCAGGTGGGGGACGAGCGTGCCGCCGAGGGCGACGTTGAGGAGCTGGGATCCCCGGCAGATGCCGAGCAGCGGCAGACGCCGCTCCAGCGCGGCCCGCACGAGCGTGATCTCGTACTCGTCCCGCAGGGGGTCGATCAGGGTCTGGAACGGGCTCGGCGTGCCGCCGTACCTGCGCGGGTCGACGTCCTCGCCGCCGGCCAGCACCACCCCGTCGAGCCGGTCGGCGACCAGCTCCGGGTGGGTCTCGAAGGGCAGCAGGACGGGGACGCCCCCGGCGGCGGCCACCGAGGCGGAGTAGTCGGCGAAGTAGGTGTAGGCGACGATGCCGTGCAGTGCGGGCGGTATGTCGGGTACGCCGATCAGGCGCCGGCCGGTGATGCCGATCAGTGGCGCGCTCACGGCTGCTCCCCGAAGAGCAGGTCCCTGATCTCCAGGCGCGTGTGCTCGATGTGGGCCTCCATCGCGGCCGCCGCGGCCTGCGGATCGCGGTCGGCGATGGCCTCGTAGATCATTCGGTGGGCCCGGCAGCAGGTCTCGATCTGCTCGACGTAGACCAGCTGGTCGGGATGGGCGAAGAGCTCCCCGCGGGTGTAGTGGACGGCGGCCTCCAGTCGCCTGCTGCCCGAGGCGCGGGCGACCGCGCCGTGGAACTGCGAGTCGGCCAGCCGGAACTCCGACCGCTCCGTGGCCCGGTTCATCCGTTCGATCGCCAGCCGCTGGTCGGCGAGGTCGGACTCGCCGCGCCTGACGGCGGCCAGCGCCGCGGCCCGGGTCTCTATGGCGATGCGGTAGTCGAGGATGTCCTCGAACTCCGAGCTCTCCTGCCGCATCTGGCCCATCCACTGACGGTACGGGCCGTCGAGGCTGGTGACGAAGGTCCCGCCGCGCGCTCCCCGCCGCACCTCGACGTAGCCGTGCCCCTGGAGGAGCTTGATCGCCTCCCGCAGGCTGACCCGTGCCACGCCGAGCGTCTCGGCCAGTTCCCGCTCCGACGGCAGGCGGTCTCCCGGCGATATCTCGCCTCGATGTATCAATCGGCGCAGGCGCTCGGCCACGTCTTCGGTGACCGTTCGCGCCCCTAATTGGTCCATTGGCCTAGTATTAGAACCATTAAATGGCACGTCAACCCTTCCACCTCTCTGACCTTTGCTTTTTACCCACGGTCAATCGGACGGTGGCGCAGGGTCACGGTGGACGGGTGTCCGAGGAGCCGACGCGGGAGATCCCGGCGGGCCGGACGCCCGCCGGGAGGGCCGTGACGGCCCTACGAGGCTCTCAGGCCGTCGTCGTCGCAGATGTACTCCGGCGGCGTGAACATCTTTCCGGTGCCCCCGATCCCCTGATGGTTCGCCAGCCGTCTCAACGAGTTCATGTGCCAGGAGGCGGCACCGCTGTCGCCCACGACGCAGGCGAGCAGGGACAGGAACCAGTCGACGGGGCCCACGCAGGCCACCGCGGAGCCCCCGGAGATCCGCCCGGCGTAGGGCAGCAGCTTCTCGTAGGTCGCCCGGCAGGCCGGCACGTCGCCGACGGCGGCCTGCGCCGCCCCCTGCAGGCAGGTCATGGTCAGCCACGACCAGTCCGCCGGCGGGTCCGGCCAGCCCTTCTCCGCCAGGGCCCGGGCCTCGTCCTTGCGGCCCTGGGCGTGCAGTTCCAGGATGCGGGCGTCGTGGTCCATCGTGGGGTGGATACCGGCGATCAGGTCGATCAGCGGCCCGGCGTCGGCCATCGTGTCCCGCTGGTAGCTCATCATGAGGCGCCCGGTCACGACGACCCCGCCCGCGTACCACATGCCGATCCGCTCGGCCTGCCGTCCGGCCTCCTCGTACAGCGTCTCGGCGTCGTCGAACCGGCCGCTCAGGACGAGCCGGTTGGCCCGCCACATGGTGTGCTGGAAACGCGGCCAGGGCAGCTGCAGCCGCTCCAGCATGACGTCGCAGCGCGCGGCGGCCCGGTCGGCGCCGGCCACGTCGAACACCTCCAGCCGGTGGTGGGTGAACAGCATCTGGGCGAGCAGCTCGAAACCCGGGGCCCGGGTGCGCACCGCGAGGTCGTGCATCTCGTCGGCGATCTCCAGCAGCTCGAGGATGTGCAGCGGCTGGGGCAGGGCCAGGCCGCGGGCGTTGAGCACCCGCATCAGCAGACGCGGATCCCCCAGCCGGCGGGCCATCGCGACGGCCTCGGCGGACAGGGAACGGCAGCTCGGGTCGTCGCTCCCGTTGTACAGCTCCTGGGCCAGGCCGCCCAGGAGCAGTGCCCGCTCGGGGCTGTCGGTCGCGGGGAGCGCTCCCAGCGCGGCCTCGAACTGCTCCACCAGCCCCAGCTCCACCGTTTCGTACGGATCGCGCAACACCCAGACCGACGGGGAGTCGAGTGCGGTGAGAGCACGGGCGGTCAGTTCCGGGCATCCCTCGACCCGGTCGACGACGCGCACGGCCTCCGCGCGGACCCGGCGGGCACCGAGCGCGTCCCCGGCCGCCAGCATGGCGCGGATCTGCTGCAACAGCAGTTCCACATGCTCGGCCGGGTCGCCGGCGCAGGCACCGTGCGCGGCGACGGCCCGGCCCCACCACGCGGCGGCCTCCTCGTAGGCCAGCCGCAGGCCCGCCTGCCGGGCCGCCGCGCGGGCCCAGCGCACCGCCTCCCGGTACGCCGCGGGACCGGCCTCCACCGCGTGGTGGGCGAGAACGGTCACGTCGGTGCCCGGCTGGGAGGACAGGGCGGTCATGACCCGCCGGTGGAGCAGGGCCCTGCGCAGCGGCGGAAGATCGCGGAGCAGGGTCTCCTTGAGCAGGTCGTGGGCGAACACCATGCATTCCCCACTGACAGTGACCAGCCCGGTCTGGGCGGCCCGGTCCAGGACGCGGTAGACCTCCTCCGGTTCCGTCCCGGACGTCCGGCACACCTCGGTGACCACACCGGGGTCGAAGTCCCTGCCGATCACCGCGGCGGTCGCGAGCACCTCGACGGCCCGCGACCCCAGCGCCGCCAGCCGCCGGCGGATCAGATCGGCCGCCGCGTCGGGAACCGTCTCAAGGCTCTGCCCCTGGCTCAGCAGCCGGACGCTCTCCCGTACGAGGAAGGGATTGCCGCCGGTCCGCTCGGTCAGCCGCGCGGCGGTGGAGTCGTCCACCTCGGCACCCAGTTCCGCCGCGACCGCCCGCACCTCCGCGGCCTCCAAGCCGGTCAGGCGGATGCGAAGCAGGTCGTAGCCGGTGAGCTGGCGCACCACGTCGTCCACCGTGAGGCCGAAGGCGGCGCCGGGAACCGGGCCGTCGTGCGCCGCGCCGGAGAAAGCCGTCTCGCGGAACGCGATGACCAGGGTCAGCGGAGCGGGCTCGTTCGTCCCCCCGATCAGCGCGACGAGGTTTCTGAGCAGCTCCAACGAGGCGAGATCGGCCCAGTGCAGGTCGTCCAGGACGACCACCAGGGGCCGGGTCCGCGCGGTCGCGGTGAGCCACTGCGCGATGCTCAGGTTCCGCTGGATCAGCGCGGCCTCGGTGGGACAGTCGAACCGCTCGTCGTTCAGCACCCCGCACAGCGCCTGCGGATCCGGCGGCGGAGAGATCTCGGCCAGCGCGCGCAGCACCTGCAACCACGGCCACAGCGGCGGAACCCCCTCGGCGTCGTGGCAGCGGCCCCACAGCACCAGGTAACCCAGGTCGGCACAGTCGTCCCGGAACGCCTCCAGCAACCGGGTCTTGCCGATGCCCGGTTCACCGCTCACCGCGGCGACGGCCACGCCGTTCGCGCCTCCGCGGATCGGCAGTGCCTTCAGCTCCGCGAGCTCCCGCTCCCGGCCGATCATGACCCGCCGGCGCGGGGACGACGGCCCCGGCGGCGACACCGGGGCGCCGGCGGGAACCGCGGCCTCGAGCGACTCGGCCTGCGACAGGATGTCGCGCTCCAGCGCACGCAGCTCCGGGCCGGGATCCAGGCCGAGCTGGGAGACGAGCGTGTCACTGGCACGGCGCAGCACGGCCAGGGCGTCGGCCTGCCGCCCGGTGCGGTACAGGGCCAGGGCCAGCAGGCACCACAGGCTTTCCCGCAGCGGGTGCGCGACCACCTCGCTCCTCAGCTCGGCCACCACGATCTGCGGGCGGCCGAAGGCGAGCAGGGCCTGAGCACGTCGCTCGACGGCGGTCAGGCGCAGTTCGCACAGGCGGCTGATCTCGACGGTCGCCCACGGCTCGTCGGCGAACTCGCCGTAGGGCAGGCCCCGCCACAGCCCCAGCGCCTCCTCCAGACAGGCGAGCACCTCGCCGGGCGGAAGCGACTCCGAGGCGGTGACCAGGTCGGTGAACCGGTTCGCGTCCACGTTCGGGGCGGTCAGCAGGTATCCCGGAGCCCGGGTGATGAGCGTCCGCGGAGGGGTCCGGGAGGCGCGGCCGGGCTCGATGACCCGGCGCAGATTCGACACGTACGAGTGGAGCGTGGCCAACGCCCGCGGTGGGGGAGCGCCGCCGTAGAGATCGTCGATCAGGGTGTCCACCGGGACGACCGCTCCGCGGGCGATCAGTAATCGGGCCAGCACGGCGCGCTGGCGTGGACCGATGAGGTCGACGGCGACTCCGTTGTGGCGGGCCTCCACCGGCCCCAGAACCAGGAACTCCACTCTCATATCACCTAGGAGTCGGCGCAGCGGACGAGCTCACTGCGGCAGGGATTGCCATGTATGCGAGAAGCGATACTTGTACGCGGATCTTCTCCGCCGGTCCCGTGCCCGGCCGGTGGAGCCGGCCTGCACGGTTCCCCCGGCGGATCCGCGGGGGACCGGCCGACCGGCCACGTGGAACCGGGCGCGGAGCACACCGCACCGTCGTCCGGGCCATCCCATCGAGTCCCCCTCAAATATCGTGATCAAGCTAGTGAAACTATGCCATTCCTTCAATAATTGACAGCGCCCGGGATGGTTGTCAGGGCCCAAAGGAAGGGCACAGTGGCTCGATGGGAAGTGAGGAACTGGACAGGTTCGCCGTCCTGGTCCGTGACCGGCTGCGGTTGCGCGAGGGCGGGGAGTCGCCCAGCCGCAGGCTCGCCGGGGCGCTCAGCGACCTCGCCGAGGTCGGAGCCCTGGCCCGCCGGTACGGCGTCGCCCCCGGCTCGCTGTTCTCCGCCGACGGCCGTCACCGCGACCGGCTGCGCCTCAGCTTCGCCCTCCCGCCCGCGCTGCTCGACCAGGCCGTCACCGGCCTGGCCGGGGCCTGGCGCGACCGGGGCCGCTAGACCCGCTGCGGACCCCGGCCAACCGCGGCCTCCCGCCACGCCGTCATCCCGCACCGGGCGACGGGTCCGCCGCGATGCCGGGAAGGGCGATGGCGGTCACCACCAGCCCTTCCGCCACCAGCCAGCGGCCGGTGAAACCGGTCAGCTCCCGGCCGTCCACCACGGGGCCGGGGACGAGGAACCGGGCGGTGAACGTGCCGGACGGCGACAGGTCGAGGTGGGCCTCCTCGAAGCCGAGCCAGCGCCCGGTCAACGGGAACCACGCCTTGTAGACGCTCTCCTTGGCGCTGAACAGCAGCCGGTCCCAGTGGATGCCGGGGCCGAGACGCTCCATCGCGTCCTGTTCCTCCGCCAGCGCGACCGTGCCGAGGACACCGTCGGGGAGCGCGTCGTGCGGCTCGGCGTCGATGCCCACGCTCAGCGCCTCCCGGGAGACCGCCGCCGCCCGGTACCCCGCGCAGTGGGTGATCGCCCCCACCACGCCGTCGGGCCACCCCGGCGCGCCGCGCGCACCGGGAACGATCGGCACGGGGGCCAGCCCGATGCGGCGCAGCGCCTGGCGAGCGCAGTGCCGGGCGGTGGTGAACTCGCGCCGCCGCTTGTCCACCGCGCGGGCGATGACCGCCTCCTCCTCGGGGAACAGCGTCACCCCCGGCGGGTCGTCGAACGCCTCCGCGCTCACCACCCACGATGGCAGGATCTTCTCGATCATGCGACGGGCACCGGCCCGGGCAGGATCTCACGCAGCCGGCCGGGCGCGGTGGGGCGTGGACGCCACTCGCGCGGGTAGCCCAGAGAGACCTCCTCGAAGCGGACGCCGTCGTGCCAGGTGGTCCGCGGGATGTGCAGGTGGCCGTAGACGACCGTGTGCGCGTCGAAGCGCAGATGCCAGTCGGCGGTCCGCTCGGTGCCGCACCAGATCGCGAACTCGGGGTGCCGCAGGATCAGCGTGGGGTCGCGGACCAGCGGATAGTGGTTGACGAGCACGGTGGGCACCCCGGCCGGCCGCTCCACCAGGCGCCGCTCCGTCTCGGCGACCCTCGCGGCGCACCAGGCGTCCCGGGAGGGGTAGGGATCGGGGTGGAGCAGCATCTCGTCGGTGCAGACCACCCCCTTCTCGTACGCCAGGGCGAGCGCCTCCTCCTTCGTGGCCATGCCGGGCACCCGGAAGGTGTAGTCGTACAGCACGAACAGCGGCGCCACGGTCACGGGGCCGCCCGGCCCCTCCCACGTCGGGTACGGGTCCTCCGGGGTCGTCACCCCGATGTTCCGGCAGGTCTCGACCAGGTGCCGGTACCTTTCCTCGCCGCGCAACTGGACCGGGTCGCTCGGGTGCGTCCACAGCTCGTGGTTCCCGGGGGCCCACACCACCGCCGCGAACCGCTCGCGGAGGGTGCCGAGCACCCACTCGACGTCGGAGACCTTCTCCGAGACGTCCCCGGCGACCAGCAGCCAGTCGGAGGCCGAGACAGGACGCATGTCCTCGACGATGCGCCGGTTCTCCTGGTAGCCGACATGCAGGTCGCTGATGGCCAGCAACGACGTCATGAGCGACCCGCCCTCGGCCGGCGCGTCGCCCTGGTCCCCGCCGCGCCGCCGCCCGCCGGTGCCGCGAGCGCTCCGCGCGGTCCGTCGTCCTCAGACACCGCCGCCTCCGTCCCGCCCGGGCTTCCCGGGCACGGTCACGAGTCCGTTGTGATCGAGCGAAAGCACTTTCTCATGACCGTTCCCGGAAGGCATCCGCAGCCCCGGCGAACCGCCCCCCGGGGCAGGTCACGGCCCGGAGGGAGGCCGTACGCGCCGCCGACCGCGCCGAAACGGGCCCCGGGCGGGCCCGTCCGCCAAGGGCCGGCCCAGGAGCTGTGGAGGGGACCGGCGATCACCGTCGTCCGAGGCGATCACTCCGTCCACGGCGAGCCCCGGTGATCGCGGGACGCCGGTGACCCGGACCACCAAGCCGGGATAAGCCCCTTCAAGGGGATCAGGCGCTTCACAAGGACGACGGGTCATCCTGGCGGGGGATCAAGCCGATCCATTATCAGGTTCTGAACAGCACCAGAAGGGCCGGTATCACGTCCATGTCGTGTATTCGCGCCGGTGCTTTACGTGAGCGAAAACGTTCCGCCACGCGACGGCGGGTCCGACCCGCCGCCGGGCCCCGCATCCCTTGAGAAGGCGCGGACACCCGTCCTGAGACCCGGGGAAGGACCCCGCGAGGGTGCGTTCCCGCCCTCCTCGCGCGGACCGGCCGGTCACAACGCCCCTCACCCTCACTCCGCGAGCGCCGACTCCTCCGCGTTTCCGCGCCGCGTCCGGTTCCGACTTCGGAGAGTCTTCCTTGACCTGGTCACTCAGCCGTGCCCTCGCGGGACGGATAGCGTTCACCGCACTCGTCGCGGTGCTCAGCCCCCTCGCCCTGCCCTCGCCCGCGACCGCCGCCCCGACTCCGACACCGTCCCCGAAGAGCACGAAGGTGTCCACCGCCTCCGGGGCCACGTTCATCGATCTCGGCCCCCTCAACAACAACGGCGGTTTCATCGGGGGAATCAACAACAAGGGCGAGGTCGTAGGGGCCGTCTCGGAGCACACCAACGGGGGCGGCAAAGCCGTCATGTACCGCGACGGGTCCGTCGTCGACATCCACGCGACCCTCGGCCCCGACATCCGCTACAGCAGGGCCTGGGACATCAACGACGACGGCGCAGTGGTCGGCACCGACGAAGACAGCCGCTCCTTCCTCTTCAAGGACGGCACGTCGACCCGCATCGAACCGAAGCAGGCCAGGGCCATCAACAACAAGGGCCAGGTCCTAGGCGGCGGCTGGATCCGCGATCCCGACGGCTCGATCCTGACTCTCCAGGGGTTCGAGGGCCAGAGCCTGGAGGCCGTCTCGCTGAACAACCTCGGGTCGGTCGTCGGCGGCGCCGAGATGAGCCGCGACAAGAAGGACAAGCAATACCGCGCCTTCCGCACCAGACCCGGCGAACCCATCGACGTCAAGCGGGACCGCCTGGAGTACATGGACTCCACCATAGCCTTCGACATCAACGACCACGGGGAGGTCGCCGGCTACGGGACGGACGCGGACGGCGGCTACATGCCCCTCATCTGGGACAAGGACGGCCGCCCCCAGGCGATGAACACGCCTCGCGGCGGCATGGTGGACGCGATCAACAACGCCGGCACTGGCGTGGGAAGGCTGTATCACCAGGACGGCTGGCTCCACGCCGGCCTGTTCGAGAACGGTACCGGGGTCTACCTGAGCACCCTGGTCCCGGAGGTGGGCTGGTTCCTGAAGAGGGCCACCGACATCAACGACCTCGGCCAGATCACCGGTGTCGGCACCCCCCCGGGGGAGGTCCTCGACCACGCCTTCCTGATCGACCTGGGGGACGCCGACCCCGTCATCTCCTCGATGACCTTCACGACACAGATCTACCCGTCCGAGGAGTGGGTCGAGGTACCGGAGGCGGAGACGATCGACGGCAACCGGGTCCGCATCTCCGTCTCGATGTTCAATCCTGGTAACCGCCCCGTGTCCACGCGGCTCCGACTGGTCGAGGAGGTGTCCGGGAAGACCCTGCCCGGCGGGGAGATCGAGGAGATTCTTCCCCCACGGGAGTCCGTCACGGAGGAGGTGATCTGGGACACGGCGGGCTTCGCCTGGCATCAGGGTGAGGTGCGATCGATACGCAAGGTGACCGCGACGCTCGTCGCCGGCGGCGTCGTCCACAGCAGCCGCACCGAATCCTACGAGGTCCGGCCCAAACCCGTGGCCCTGGTGCACGGATACAAGAGTGACGCGCAAGCGGCATGGGGCGAGTATCCGAAACTCATGCGGAGGGTGAACTCGCTACTGGAGGGGTACGCGGTCGGCGACGGGAGAATCCCCGGCGAACTCAACACCGGCACCGAGTCGAACCCCCTCAAGCGCACCATGACCATCAGGGAGAACGCCGAGCAGGAAGCGGTCTACATCGAAGCCCTACGCAGGGGGACGGGAGCCTTCCACGTCGACGTCGTCGCCCACTCCATGGGCGGGCTGATCACCCGGCAGTACATCCAGACCGAGATGCCCGACTCGCCGGACGGCAGGCCGGTGGTGAACCGGATGCTCCAGCTGGGCACCCCCAACCGGGGATCCCCCTGCGCGGACATGGTCATAGACCTGGCGTCACTGATGAACATCCCCGTCCCCTTCTGGCCGGCCACGCAGCAGCTGACCGTGCCGTACGTGAGTGAGGTCTTCAACTCGAAGGTCACCGACCTCAAGGGCGTCACGGCCTCCAACCTCGTCGGCGTCGGCCACGGCGTGCCCTGCTACACCCCCGGCGGGTCCGCTCCCGAGGACGGCGACGGGGTCGTCCCGGAGTCCAGCGCTCAGTTCACCTACACCGACATCCCCTACACCCGGACCGCCCACACCGAGATGACCGCATCGCGGGAGGACTTCCACGGCTACGTCTACCCGAGGCTCGCCTCGACGCTGGTCGACACCGGCAACCCGGGCGGCGTGGAGCCGCTGCGCAAGGACGCCGCCGCACCCGCCGGTGAGAAGGCCGACGCCGGCCCCGGGACGGCCTCGACGTTCGCCACCCCCTCGGCCACGGTGGAGGCGGGCAAGACGGCGACCGTGCCGCTGGACGTCCCGCAGGGCACGGCGTTCGGCGTCACCGGCGCGCTGCCGTCGACCGTCGGCCTGCTGCTGCGCGACCCGGCCGGGCAACCGGCCGCCTCCTACACCGCGGGCAGCGCGAGCGCCAAGCAGCCCTTCCAGGGGCTGAGCGTTCCCACCCCGACCGCGGGAGCGTGGAAGCTGGAGATCACCAACACCGGCACCGCGCCGGTCACCGCGGCCCTGGCCGCCTGGATCACCGGCAACCCGGTGACCGTGACGGCGAAGGCCCGCCAGGCGTCGGAGGACGGCACGGCGCAGGTGACGGCCACCGTCGCCGACGACGGCGAACCGGTCACCGGCGCGACGGTGCAGGCGATCCTGATCGCCGAGGACGCCACCCGCCACGAGCTGACCCTCAAGGACGACGGGAACAGCGACGACGGCGCCGCCGACGACGGCACGTACGGCGCCACGACCGGCCCGCTCGCCGACGGCGTGTACAGCGTCACCGTCAAGGCCGACACCACCAAGGGCACACGCACCGCACGCGACGCCGTCAGCATCCGGAAGGCCGACACCCGCGAGTTCGAACTGGAACTGTCGGCCCAGCCCGGCGGCTCGGTGACCGCGTCCCCGGCGCAGGAGAAGTACCGGGCCGGCACCGAGGTGACGCTCACCGCCACCGCCGAAGCGGGTCGCATCCCGCTGGGGTGGACCGTCGACGGGAAGGAGCGGCCCGGCGGGACGCTGACGCTGACCATGGACCGGGCCCACACGGTGGTGGCCCGTTTCGGCTCCTACACGGTGACCGAGATCGGCGCGCTGCCCGGCGGCGACGCCTCGCACACCGAGGCGGTCGCGCTCAACGACCGCGGCCAGGTCGCCGCCACGACGAAGGACAAGGACCAGCGGAGCCGGGCCGTGCGCTGGCAGGCCGGTGCACTCACCGACCTGGGCGGACTGACCTGCACCGACGTTCCCGGTTTCCCGTGCGGGGCGGGCGCCACGGGCATCAACGAGGCCGGTGACGTCTCCGGCTGGGCCCACGCGACGGTGGGCGGCAACAACCAGCAGCACGCCGTGGTCTTCCGCGGCAATTCCATCACGGACCTGCAACCGGCGTCCGGCACGCTGACCAACAGCAGGGCCCGGGACCTGAACGACAACGGCCAGGTGTTCGGCTGGATGGACGGGCAGCAGGGCGTCAGCCCCTACGTGATGTGGAACCAGGGGACCGCCAAGCGGCTTCCCACCACACCGCAGTACATGGGGTACGGCTCCCCGAGCGACCGCGTCAACGGCAAGGGCACCGTCGCCGGCTCCTACGTGACGAAATGGGACGGCCTCGGCATTCCCACGAGCTGGGAGCCGGCCGTCTATCAGAACGGTGTGACCACACCGCTGGAACTCCCGGAGTGCGAGTCCAAGAGCGGCGGCGCGCACGACGTCAACGCCACCGGCCTGGTGGTCGGCGCGGGAACGTGCAACACAGGCGAGAAGGTCACCACGCACGCCTACGCCTGGAAGGACGGCCGGCGCACGGACCTCGGTGAGGGGGTGGCCCACGCCGTCAACGACCACGGCCTGGTGGCCGGCTTCACCGGCACGTCGGCCGCCGATGTGCCGATTCTGTGGCTGGACGGCCGGCGCTACAAGCTGGAGGACCTGCTCCCCCGGCCGAAGTGCGACACGAAGACCGTGCCCTGCATGACGTTGACCTCACTGCTCGACGTCAACTCCTCCGGCCAGATCCTGGCGCGGGGTTTCATCCACGACCACTCCGTGGACAACGGGAACAAACGGGAGCGGTCCTTCCTGCTGACGCCGTCCACCGTGCGGGCCGACCTGGAGGTCAAGCACACGGTCTCACCGGCCGAACCCGCACCGGGCACGACCGTCACCTGGACGAGCACCGTCACCAACAAGGGGCCCGACCCCGCGACCGCCGTCCGGCTCGACATGGTCGTCCCCCAGGAGGCGGGCAAGACGGCGTGTGAGACCTCGCGAGGGCTGTGCACCGCCTTCGCGGGCGGGTTCCGCAACACGGTCAAGGTCCTGGAACCGGGCTGGAGCGCCACCGTCAAGGTGACCGCCACCATCCCGTCCGGCACCGCCGACGAGACGGAGCTCACCGCGCGGGCCGGCGTCTCCAGCCTCGCGGTCACCGACCCCGAGCACGCCGACGACTCGGCCTCCGCCACCGCGAAGGTCCGGCACGCGCTGAACCGCACCGGCATCAACTGGGCCGACCCCATCCGCGTCGGGACGACCAGCTACCCGGTCGAGGTGACCCTGACCAACCGCGGGACCGGGGAGATGTCCCTCATCGACATCAAGACCGAGGGCCCGTTCACGCAGACCGAGGTCTGCCCCGAGAAGCTCGGCCCGGGTGACGTGTGCAAGGTGGCGGTGGCGTTCGCCCCGACCCAGGTCGGGCCGGCGAGCGGGAAGCTGACCTTCACCACCGACGGCGCCGAGTCCCCGTATGTGGTGACCCTCGCCGGGCAGGGAGCCGAGGCGAACGCCGCACCGGTGATCGAGGTCCCGGCCGCCCCGGTGCAGGGCACGGCGGGTGAGCCGTTCACCGTGACGGTGACGTTCGCCGACGCCGACACCGCCGACACCCACACCGCGAAGGTGGAGTGGGGCGACGGCTCCCCGGTCCCCGCCGAGGTGAAGCAGGAGGCCGGCGGCGGAACCGTCACGGCGACCAGGACCTTCGACAAGCCGGTGGAAGGCACCGTCCTGGTGGAGGTGCGCGACAGCAAGGGTGACATCGCCGCAGAGCCCGTGCGCTATGTCATCACCGACAAGACGTCCAACACCGCGCCGGTGGTGACCGCGGGACCGGACGCCGAACTGACCGTGAACGAGACGTTCCGGCGCACCGTGTCCTTCACCGATCCCGGCTCCACGTCCTGGACGGCGACCGTCGACTACGGCGACGGCTCCGGTCCGGCACCGGTGACCCCCGACGGCACGCAGATCGCCCTGGAGCACCGGTGGACCGCCGCCGGCACGTACCCGGTCACCGTGACCGTGCGCGACGACGGCGGCCTGCAGACCTCGGCGGTCTTCTCCGTCACCGTCCTCGCCGCGGAGACGCCGAACCAGGCTCCGCAGGTGAAGGTGTCCGGGGCCGGCGACATCGCCGAGGGTGCCGCCTGGACCGGTGAGGCGGCCTTCACCGACCCCGACTCCACCTCCTGGACGGCGACCGTCGACTACGGCGACGGCTCGGGGCCGAAGACCGTGCCCGTGAACGGGAAGGAACTGCAACTGAAGCATGTGGCCGCCGACAACGGGCAGCGCACCGTCACCGTGACGGTCACCGACGACAAGGGCGCCACCGGCACGTCCGAGCTGAGACTGAACGTCACCAACGCGGCCCCCGAGGTGTCGCTCACCGCACCGGTGGCCGACACGGTCGTCGCCGTGGGCGTCCCGCTCACCCTGGAGGCGTCCTTCACCGACCCGGGAACCGCCGACACGCACACGGCCGTCTGGACCGTCGGCGGGCAGCGGGTGACCGGGGCGGTGACCGGTCGCGGCGGAAAGGGCACGACCGCCCTGCCGCACGTGTTCACCAAGGCGGGCCGTTACCCGATCTCGGTGACCGTCACCGACGACGACGGCGCCGCCACCACGGCCGACACCGCCGGCGAGGGCAAGGAGAAGGTCCACGTGCTGGTCTACGACCCGGCCGGTTCACTGGTCGGCGCCGGGGCGACGGCCTCTCCTGCGGACTCGTGCCGGTTGACCGCCGCCTGCGGCAGGGCGGGCGCGGCGGCCTTCCTCGTCACCGCCTCCTACCCGCGCAAGGCCACCACGCCCACGGGCGGGCTGAGCTACCAGGCTCCGGGATTCCGGCTGCGCGACACCTCCTACACGGTGCTCGCCGCGGCGGACGGCACGGCGATCCTGCGCGGCAAGGGCCGGGTCAACGGCACCGTGGACGTCACGTTCGAGGTCACCGCCGTCGACTCGGGCAAACCGTTCGACCGCACCGACCAGCTCCGGCTGAGGGTGTGGCGCAAGGACGGTGAGCTGGTCTACGACAACCAGCGCACCGGCCCGCCGCCGGCCGTGACCGGCATCGTCCGCGTCAGCGGCCGCAACTGAGAACACCGCGGGCTCCCGTCCATCCGGGCGGGAGCCCGCGGTCACCCGCCCGGTCCGCTCCGCGGGCCGGGCTCGCCGTCGTGCGTCCCGTCCGGGCAGGCCGGCTTCCCCGCGTGCCGGGCAGGCCGGCTTCCCCGCGTGCCGGGGGACGGGATGGTGGAACCCTTCGGGGCGGCGGACGACGGGGTGACGGCACCCCTCGGGGACAGACGCATCGCAGGGACCTGACAGCCGGACCGTTCTCATGGTTTTACGGCTTTTTGCGCGATGGGTTGATTTATTCGCAGGTCGTTCCGGGGATGCACCGCCAGAAGCGCGCCTTCCGCAGGGCCGACCGATCTCGTCTTCACCCGGGCGCATCCGAACACGGCCTCGCTTGCGAAGTTCTCACCATCGACGCAGAGGAGTGATGCCCGTGGTCGCCGTCACCCGGGAAACCGATCGGCTCCGTGAGCTGATGGACCACCGTCTCGACCGGCTTCTCGAAGGGGAGACGGACAAGCTCGCCTTCCTCGGTGCTGACCTCGACGTGCTGCGCGAGGTCCTGCTGGGGTTCGTCCGGGAGGGCGGCAAGCGGCTGCGGCCCGCGTTCGTCTACTGGGGGCACCGCGCGGCGGGCGGCTCACCGGACGACGAGGCCGTCTACGCCGCCGGTTGCGCCGTGGAGCTCATGCACGCGGGTGCGCTGATGCTCGACGACGTCATGGACGAGGCCGGCACCCGGCGCGGCCGGCGGACGGCGCACCTGACGATGGCCGCGTACCACGACGCGCGCGGATGGCGGGGGAGCGCCACCCGGTTCGGCGAGTCCACCGCGGTCCTGTTCGGCATGCTCGCCTACACCTGGGCCGACGCCGCGCTGCTGCACTGCGGGCCCCGGCTGCCTGCCGCGCTGGAGGTGTTCAACCAGCTGCGCACCGAGGTCATCGGCGGGCAGTACCTCGACCTGGCGCACGCCGCCAGGCGTGGCGGCGACGCGGCGGAGGCTGGCCGCATCTCCACCTACAAGTCCGGCAAGTACACCGTCGAGCGTCCCCTGCACCTCGGGCACGCCGTCGCGGACGGGCCTGCCCGGCTGCGCGCCGTGCTCAGCGCCTACGCCCTCCCGCTGGGCGAGGCGTTCCAGCTCCGCGACGACGTGCTCGGCGTGTACGGCGACCCCGCCGCCACCGGCAAACCCGTCGGCGCCGACCTGCGGCAGGGCAAGCAGACCTGGTTGACCGCGGTCGCGCGGGAGCGGGCCGGCGCGTACGGTGCCGCGCTCATGGACAACGTGCGCGACGAGGACGACGTCGAGGCCGCCCGCGCGCTGATCACCGCCACCGGGGCCCGGGAGGCCGCCGAGGAACGCATCGGCGACCTCGTCGCCCGCGCGGTGGCCGCCCTGGAGGGGGCCGGCATCCCCGGCGACGCGGCCGAGGGACTGGCGGAGCTGGCCGACCTGGCGACGAGGAGGGGCACGTGAGCCGGGTCGTGGTGATCGGGGCCGGCCTCGGCGGGCTGGCCGCGGCGGTCAGACTGGCCGCCGCGGGGCGGGACGTCACGGTCGTCGAGGCCGGCCGGGTGCCCGGCGGCTGCTGCGGGACCGCGTCCCTCGGCGAGTACCGCTTCGACACCGGCCCGTCGGTGCTGACCATGCCGGACGTCCTCGCCGGCGTCTTCGCCGCCGCCGGCGAGGACATGGAGACCTGGCTCCCGCTGCGGCGGCTGGACCCGTACTACCGGTTGCGCTTCGACGATGGCTCCCACCTCGACATGGTCGCCGGGGAGGACGCCATGATCGAGCAGGTGCGCGCGCTGTGCGGCGCCGCGGAGGCCGACCGGTACCGGCGTTTCCGCGCACGCCTCGGCGAACTGTTCGAGGCCGAGTGGTCGTCCTTCATCGACCGCGACATGACCCGGCTGCGGAGCCTCGTCCAGCCGCGCGTTCTGGCCAGGCTGGCGGCCATGGGCGGCTTCCGGAGCCTGGACCGCCTCGTCGGAAGCCACCTCACCGACCACAGGCTGGTCAAGGCGCACACCTTCCAGGCCCTGTACGTCGGCCTGGCACCGCGCCAGGCCCTCGGCATCTACGCCGTCATCGCCCACATGGACACGGTCGGCGGCGTCTTCTTCCCCCGGCACGGCGGCATGCACGCCATCCCGCAGGCCCTGGCCGCGGTGGCGGAGAAGGCCGGGGCCCAGTTCCGCTACGGTACGCGCGCCGTCAAGGTCGAGACCGGGGCGTCGGGGGTGTCCGGGGTCCGGCTCGACACCGGCGAGCACCTGCCGGCCCGCCACGTCGTGGTCGCCTGCGACCTGCCCGGCGCCCACGCGGGGCTGCTTCCGGAAGCGGCCGGCGACTGGCGGCTGCGCCGTCCCCGGCACTCGCCCTCCTGTCTCGTCATGCACTTCGGCCTCGACCGGCGGCTCACCGGCCAGGCCCACCACACCCTGCACTTCGGCCGCGACTGGGACGCCGCCTTCGCCGCCCTCACCGCCGGCCGGCCGCAGCCCGACCCTCACCTGCTGGTCACCTACCCCGACTCCGACACCGGTGCCGCACCCGCCGGTCACGCCACCCTCACCGTGCTGGAACCGGCTCCCAACCTCCACCGCGGAGACTGGGACGGGCTCACCGCGCGGCTGGAGGACCGGCTGTTCGGCAGGCTCGCCGACCTCGGCTACGGCGACCTGTCCGGTGCGCCGAGGCTCACCTTCGACCCGCCCGCCTGGCAGCGGCTCGGCCACTCGGCCGGCACCCCGTTCGCCCTCGACCACCGGTTCACCCAGACGGCGTGGTTCCGGCCCGCGGGCGCCGCCCGGCGGGTGCCCGGCCTGCACTTCGCCGGCATGTTCACCGCGCCCGGGGTCGGCGTGCCCCCGGTGCTCGTCTCCGGCCGGCTGGCCGCGGAACGCGTCCTGGAGGAATCCCGATGACCCTGACCGCGAGTTACGAGCGCTGCCGCAGGCTCAACGCCCGCCACGGCCGCTCCTACTATCTCGCGACCCTGCTGCTGCCGGCCTGGAAACGCCCCCACGTGCACGCCCTGTACGGATTCGCCCGCTACGCCGACGAGATCGTCGACTCCTTCACCATGACCGGCGACCGGGCACGGGCGCTGGACGCCCTGTCGGCCCGGCTGGCCGCGGCGCTGGCCGGCGACGCCGTCGACGACCCGGTGCTGCCGGCGTTCGCGCAGACCGTGCGCTCGTTCGGCATCGACCACGGCGACATCCGGGCGTTCCTCCGGTCGATGCGCGCCGACCTGACCGTCACCCGCTACGCCACCTACGACGACCTGCTCGGCTACATGGAGGGTTCGGCGGCGGTGATCGGCACCATGATGCTGCCCGTGCTGGAACCGCTGCCCGGCATGGAGGAGCGGGCCCGCGAACCCGCGCGCCAGCTCGGGCTGGCCTTCCAGCTGACGAACTTCCTGCGCGACGTCGCCGAGGACCTGGCCCGCGGCCGGATCTACCTGCCCCTGGAGGACCTGGACAAGTTCGGCGTGGACGCGGCCGACCTGGGACGCCGTGCCCCCACCCCGGCGCTGCGGGACCTGCTGGCCTTCGAGGCCGGACGGGCCCGCGACCACTACGGGCAGGCCCTGGAGGGCGTCGCCATGCTGGCCCCCTCCTCCCGGCCGTGCATCCGGGCCGCCTACGAGCTGTACGGGGGCATTCTCGACCGGATCGAGGCCGTCGGGTACGACGTGCTCCGACATCGGGCCGTCGTGCCCCGGCGGCGCAGGGCGGCCATCTTCGCCCGGCACCTGCTCGCGGCGTCCGCCGCCGACCGGGCGGAGCGCCGCGTGACCGCCGATGTCCCGTGATCCCGGCCCGGACGCCCGCCTCCCGCCCGCCGAACGTTTTCCTCAGGAGGACATGATGCCCGAGCCGGTGGCCGTCGACGCGATGGGCGGAGACCACGGGCCGGCCGAGACGGTCGCCGGAGCGGTGCTCGCCCGGCGTGCCCGCGGCGTCCCCGTGGTCCTCGTGGGCCGGGCCGGCGCGATCCGCGCCGAGCTCGCCCGGCACGACGCGGTCGGCGAGATCGACGTGGTGCACGCCGAGCAGATCGTCCCGATGACCGAGCGGGGGGCCGGGGCCGTGTCCGCCGACCAGACCAGCGTGGCCGTCGGCTGCGACCTCGTACGGCAGGGGGCGGCGTCGGCGTTCGTGTCGGCCGGCTCGACCGGCGCGGTCGTCTCGCGCGCGATCCGCGGCCTCGGCCGCGCGGAGGGCGTGCTGCGTCCGGCCCTGGCCGTCGCGCTGCCCTCGGTCACCGGAGGGGCGACCGTGCTCGTCGACGCCGGGGCCACCGCCGACCCGACCCCCGAGATGGTCGCCCAGTTCGCGCTGCTCGGCGCGTCCTACGCCCAGCTCGTGCTGGGGGTGGCCGACCCGTCGGTCGGCCTGCTGTCGATCGGCTCGGAGCCGGGCAAGGGAAACCGGCTCACCCGCAGGACCGAGGGGCTGCTCCCCGGGCTGCCGTTCCGGTTCCACGGCAACGTCGAGGGCCACGACGTCCTCGCCGGCACCGTCGATGTGATCGTCACCGACGGGTTCACCGGGAACGTGGTGCTGAAGAACGTCGAGGGCACGGTGCGCGCGGCACTGGCGATGGTGGCGCGCGCGGGGGTGGCCGGCCCCGAGGCGCTGCGGGAGGTGGCGGCCCGCTACGACCCGGAGACGCACGGCGGGGCAGCCCTGCTCGGCCTGGACGGCACCGTCGTCGTCGCGCACGGTTCCTCCCGCGCCAGGACTGTCGCCCGCGCCTGCGAGGTGGCGCGCGACCTCGCTGAGGGCGGGGTGGTGACCAGGGTCCGCGACCATCTCGCAGTGGAACCGGTCCGGTGACCGGGCCACCGGCCGCGGCGTCCCCGGACGGCGTCCGCCGCCCGCGCGGGAACCGCGCCGCCCGGGGGACGGGCCGGGCCCCGGAGCCCGGCGCTGCGGATGGCGCGGGTGACCAGGCGGGCCCGGGCGGCATGGGTGGCCACGATGGCCTGGGTGGCCACGGTGGCCTGGGTGGCCTGGGTGGCACGGCACTGGGACGGTCAGGCGAGCGGGTCGGCGCCGTCCCAGGTGCCCTCGCTCGCGTACGGCGTGAACCGGGCGAACAACTCCTCGGAGTACCAGCCCTCCGCGCGCGTCCTGCCGATCACCCGCCGGTGCTCCCCGTCGCGGTAGGCGAAGTCCCGCACCGAGGCGGCGTCCCGCCACAGCGAGAACGTGGCCTGCCGGGCCAGCGGCCACTCGCCGACCCCCACCGAGGCCAGGCAGCCGTCCTGCTCCCGCAGCAGCCGGTCCACCGCGGGCACCGACCGGTAGAACGCCACCAGGCGGGAGGGCCGGATCGACGCCCGGGTCAGCACGGCCACCGGCCCGCCGGTGCCGGCCCCGGCCCCGGGCGGCGGGCCGAAGGGCTCCACCCCGTCCCAGCGGCCCCGCGAGGCCAGCGGAGCCAGCCGCACCTGCCACGACTCCAGCGCCTCGCGCCGCCACCGGGCCGCCACCGGCGACTCCGCCACGAAACGGTCCAGCTCCCGCTCCTCCCGCCAGACCGCCAGCAGCGCCCAGCGCCGCAGGTCGGCGCCCAGGCTCATCGACGTCCCACGGCCGGAGCCGAGCAGCCGCCAGAACAGCAATCCGGGGGTGCGCCGCAGCACCGGCCGGTCGAACGCCATGTGACGCATGGCCCCCAGATCCCCGTACCTGGTGAGGTGAAAGGAAGCGATGGTTCCCCTGCTCGTCGCGGTCATCGGCGGCTACCTTCTCGGGTCCGTGCCGGTCGCCGTGCTCGTCGCCCGCACGCACGGCGTCGACCCCCGCGAGGTCGGCGACCGCAACCCGGGGTTCTGGAACGTCAAGGAACGGCTCGGCCGGCGGGCCGCCGCGCCGGTCTTCGCCGGTGACACCCTCAAGGGGACGCTCGCCGCGCTGCTCGCCCTGGTGGCCGGCGGGCACACCGTCGGGTTCGGCGGGGTGAGCGGCGCGGGCGCCGTACCCGTGTACGCGGCGACGGCCGCCGCGATGATCGGGCACGCCTGGCCGGTGTTCGCGGGGTTCCGCGGCGGCCGGTCGGTGCTGACGTTCGTGGGCGGCTTCGCCGTCATCTGTCCCGCTGCCTTCCTGCTGGGCGTCGTCCTGCTGGCCGTGGCCGGCCTGGTGACGCGGTCGTTCGCGACCGGCGCGCGGGCCGGGGTGTTCGCCCTGCCCGTCTTCCAGTCGATCTTCGCGCCGGTCGAGTACGTCGCCGGGACCGGTCTGCTGATGTGCCTCATCGGGCTCCGCTTCGGCCAGGCCGCCCGGTCGGCCCGTTCCGGCCGTGCCGCGAGTCCCGGGAGTCCCGTGAGTCCTGAGAGTCCCGCGCCTCCCGCGCCGCCGGGGCGGACGCGGCCCCGGTCGTGACCCCCGGGTAGGTGCGTCCCCGCCAGCTGCGCACCGGACGCAGCGTCGCCTCCGTCAGCCGCAGGGCGGTCAGCGGATCCAGCAGCGGGGAGAGCAGCACACCCGGCCCCGGCCGGGTGTAGCTGCCGCGCAGCGCGCTCGCCAGCAGCAGCCGCGCGGCCAGCAGGCCCAGGTCCAGCCGGGTGGGCCGGCCGGTCACCAGCCGCAGCACCGGCAGCGCCGTGGTCAGCCAGATCACCCCGAGGTCGGCGAGCTGCCGCGCGGGATCGGTGACGTCGCGCAGCGGCAGCGAACGCCCCCACTCCCGCCACACCTCGGCCGCCGAGGAATGCATGTCGATCTCCAGCAGGCCGCCGGCGTCGAGGAAGGCGACGGACCACCCCTCGGCGGCCAGGGTGCGGGCCAGCGCCACGTCGTCCGTCATGTGCCCGCGGATCCGCGCGAACCCGTCCGCCTCCAGCATCGCCGTGCGGCGGAAGGCCACGCACTGGCCGCTGGTCACCACCCGGTCCGGTGCCGGGGGAGTGGCCGGCCCGATCGGGCCGAACCGGTACACCAGCGTCGCCAGGAACGAGGCGTGCAACGCCTGCTCGGCGGGCCCGTCGCAGACGAACCTGGGCCCGGCGCTGACCAGGTCGTAGTGGTCCAGGGCCGCGGTGACGGCGCCGAGCAGGCCGGGAAGCGGGCGGGTGTCGGCGTCGAGCGTCACCACGACGTCGCCGTTCGACGCCTCGACCCCCTGCCGCAACGCCCACTGCTTGCCCACCCAGCCCGCGGGCAGCGGCGCCCCGGTCAGCACCTTCGCGCCGAGCCCGGCGGCCAGCGCGGCCGTGCCGTCGCGCGACTCGTCGTCGACGACGATCACCTCCAGGACGGCCGGGTCGGTCAGCACCGCCCGCAGGCAGGGGCCCAACCGGCTCTCCTCGTCCCGGGCCGGGATCACCACCGAGATCCGCGCGGGCACACCGGCG
This sequence comes from Streptosporangium becharense, assembly GCF_014204985.1. Classification (NCBI taxonomy): domain Bacteria; kingdom Bacillati; phylum Actinomycetota; class Actinomycetes; order Streptosporangiales; family Streptosporangiaceae; genus Streptosporangium; species Streptosporangium becharense. The sequence continues at coordinate 7,468,151 of NZ_JACHMP010000001.1, forward strand.
ACCGGGGTCAGCGCGGGCAGCCGGTCGCGTCCCCGCGCCAGCCGCACCCCGGCGACGAGCGCCGCGGCGGCCTGCACCGCGGTCAACGCCTTCACCGGTCCCCCCCGGTGACCCGCGGCATCCCCGGTGCTCCCGACGTCCCAGGTGTCCCCAGCCTCTCTGATGTTCCCGGCGTCTCCGTACCGCCCCTCCCGGCGGGCGGCGTCACGTCCGGCGCGGGCCGTCCGGCGCCGGTCCGGCCCGCGCGACCGGTGGGGAAGTCCTCCCGCACGAGCGAGGCGACGATCCGCCCGCCCATCGCGACCAGCGGCAACCCGCCGCCGGGGTGCGCCGAGCCGCCCACCAGGTACAGGCCGCGCCGGGGCCCGCGGTTGCCGGGACGGCGGAAGGGGGCGAGCGGGCCGGAGTAGGCGCCGCCGTAGATCGAGCCGCCCCACGCGCCGTACCGGTCGCGCAGGTCCGCCGGGGTGAACAGGTCGACGAACCGCAGCCGCCCCGACAGGTCGTGGCCCCGCGAGGCCAGCCGTTCGAGCACCAGGTCCCGGTACGCCTCCGGCGGCATCGGCCACCGGGCGGGGTCCCGCGCCGGGACGTTCACCAGCATGACCTGGTTCTCCATGCCCGGCGGGGCCTGCGACGGGTCGTCCACCGCCGAGCAGCCGATGTAGACGGTCGGGTCCTCCGGCGGCCTGCGCCGCTCGAAGATGTCGGCGAACTCCCGCCCGTAGTCGGCGGAGAAGACGATCGAATGGTGCGCCGGCCGCGCGGAGCGGCCCTCGACCCCGGCGAGCAGCAGCAGCACCGAGGACGACGTGCCCAGCCGGGCGATGCGGCGCAACCGCCGCCGGTCGGGCAGCAGGGTGCCGTACAACGCCGCCGCGTCGGTGTTGGCGATCACGACGTCGGCGCGCTCGCGTTCCCCGGAGGCCAGCCGCACCCCGCGGACCCGTTCGCCGTCGGCCAGCACCTCCGCCACGTCGGCGTTCAGACGCACCTCCACCCCGGCCTTCTCCAGCGCCAGGGCGAGGGCGTCGGCGATGCGGGGCAGCCCGCCGGGCACGTACCAGCCGCCTTCGCCGTGCTCGATCGCGGGGACGCACCCCAGCGCGGCCGGCGCCCGGTACGGGCTCGAACCCGCGTAGGTGGCGTAGCGGCCGACGTACTGGCGCAGGCGCGGGTCGGTGAAGAACCGGCGGGCCAGCCCGTCGAGGGTGCGGCCCGGCGCCACCGCCAGCAGGTCCGACAGGCGGGTGTCCGCGCGCGGGGCGGTCAGCGGCCCGGAGAAGAACGTGCGGCGCGACGCCTCGAAGCAGGTGCGGGCCCAGTCGTGGAAGGCCAGCCAGTTGCGGCCCTCCCCGGGGGAGAGCCGGTCGACCTCCGCGGCCGTCGCCGCGGGATCGCGGTACGCGGTCAGCTCCGAGCCGTCGGCGAAGCGGTAACGGCACAGCTCGGCGAGCTCCACCAGGTCCAGGTCGAGCCCCAGCTCGGTGAACAGGCGCGGCAGGGTCAGCAGGGACGGGCCCAGGGAGAAGGTGAAACCGTCCCTGTGGTGCTCGGCGAGCTTGCCCCCCAGGCGGGGGAGCCGCTCGTACAGCCGGACCCGGTATCCCCGCTCGGCGAGCAGCAGCGCGGAGACCATGCCTCCGACGCCACCGCCGACCACGATCACTTCCGCCATCCACGCCTCCAGGCGAGCAGTACGAACAGGCCCATGCAGAGTCCCCCGGCGGTGGCGACCAGCGGGTCCGGCGGGTCGAACACCGCCGCGAAGCCGACGGTCTCCATGACCGCCATCACCGTGTAGATCACGACCAGCCCGGTGCCGCGCGCCGCCGGGTCGGCCACGATCCGCTCGATGAGCACCATGACCAGCGCGGAGACGACGATCCAGCCGACGAAGTTGCTGACCGGGACACCCCGGTAGGGGCCGGGGTCGTGCCAGACCCACAGCCCCAGGCGGAGCATCTGTGGGTCGAGGAACAGGTCCCACGCGGTCAGCGCCAGCGCACCCAGCACGACCCGGGCCGGCCGGTTGCGCGGCGCCGCCGCGGCCGCCGCGGCGTGCGCCGCCAGGCCCATGCCACCCCAGGCGAGGGCGACGATCACCGGCACCCCGCTGAGCTGCGGCTGGAGCACGCCGGTGTAGTGGTAGTCGCCGAACGGCAGGCCCGTCCTGATCCCGATCCACTCGGCGGCGTATCCGGCGGCGACCGCGGCGGCCAGCGCCGCCGCGGCCCGTGCCGGTCCGTGGACCGACGCGGCGAAGGACAGAGCACTGCCGGCGAGCAGCACGACGACCACGCCGGTCAACACGATCGGCCGTGGTTGCAGCCCGGAGGCGACCTGCGCGACGACCATGGCCGCCAGCAGCGCCACGCCGAGCGCGCGCGCCGCCCGGGGGAACGGCTCCGCCGCCCCGGCCCTCCCCGGTCCGCCGGCCGGCGGACGCTCCCGCGTCGCGCCGTGCCCCCGGCGTCCGCTGTTCATCTGGTTGCTGTGCCCCACGGAAGGTCATTCGAGTGGCCGGGCACGGTCAGATTCACTTTGTCGTCGTGATTCGCCGTAGCAGCGGTTTTTCCCGCGTCCGCCCGTCTGTCCGTTCGCCGGGTCGCCCGTCCGCCGTCTGTCCGACCGCCGCCTGTCCGCCCGTCCGCCGGGTCGCTCAGCCGGTCGCCCGGTGGGCGGCAACCGCTCTGCAAGCGTGGTGCATGCGGGGCGTCCTACAAACCTCTCACCACCCCGGCCCCCGGCTGCCGCACCGGCCGAAAGGACGATCCCGTATGAGCGCCGCACGCTCCATGCCCTTCCACGCCCCTCCCGGCTTCGGAGGAGGGCCGGTGCCGTCGCCCGGGTCCCCGTTCCTATGGATCTTCGCCGGGGCTCCGCTGGTGGTGGCGCTCGCTGCGGTGGTGCTGATCGCCGTCTCGAATCCGGCGCAGCAGCCGGAGCAGGTCGTCTTCCCCGGCGTCCGCAGCCTTCACGTGAACACCGACCACGGCGACGTGGAGATCGCCGGCGCCGACGTCGCGGAGGTCCGCGTGACGCGGCGGCACCACGGGGACGCCCCCCGCGCGGAGTCGTCGGGCGGTGGCTCCCTCATCGTCGGCCTGCTGTGCCTGGAGGGGGCCGTCTGCACGCTGCTCCGCGACACCCCCCGCGACCACACCGACTACGCCTTCGTCGTCCCGGCCGGCATCGACGTCGCCGTGCACAGCCGCAACGGGGACGTCGTCCTGCGCGGGCTCACCGGACGGGTCGACGTCAGCCCCGGCAACGGCACGATCGTCCGCGAGGACGGGAGCGGCACCGGCACGGCCGGCCCCGACCCCGGTCCCGGTCCTGGTCCTGGTCCCGGTCCCGGGGACGGGAGCGGGACGAAAGGCACGCCCGCCGGACGATGACCGGGTCGCCGCCCGCGGACGGGGCGGTGGCGGGTGGTCGCGGACGGGTGTGATTTGCTGGGCTGCCGTGGCCGTCGCTGAGGTGCTGGGACTGTTCGGAACCGGGGTGCTCGCGGGCGTGGTCGGCACGGTGGTGAGCCTGGCGTCGATCGTCTCCTACCCGGTGCTCCTGGCATTCGGCCTGTCGCCGCTGAGCGCGAACGTCACGAACACGGTGGCGCTGACGTTCAACGGTCTGGGTGCCGCGGCCGGGTCGCGTCCGGAGCTCGTGGGGCAGGGCGGCCGGGTCCTGCGGCTGGGTGCGGTGACCCTGCTGGGCGGGGCGGTGGGGGCGGCGCTGCTGCTGGCGACCCCGTCCGACACCTTCGAGGCGATCGCGCCGTGGCTGATCGCGGCCGCCTCGCTGCTGCTGATCCGCCCGCCGGGGACGGGGAGAGGAACCGGCGGCGGAGGCGGCCGGCCGGTGGCCGGGGACGGTGACGGAGACAGGACCGGGACCGGTGGCGGGGACGGGAGCGGGAGCGGCCGGGCGGCGCGTGGGGGCGGCGGCGAGGGGGGCCGGGCGGCGCGCGCCGCCATGTTCGCCGTCGCGATCTACATCGGCTACTTCGGCGCCGCGGGCGGCATCCTCATGTTCGCGGTGCTCTCGGCCGTGCTCGACCAGGAGCCCGTCAAGGTCAACGCGGTCAAGAACGTGATCTCCTCCTGCTCCAACGGGGTGGCCGCGCTCGGTTTCGCCCTGTTCGGGCCGGTGCAGTGGTCGGCGGTGGCGCCGCTGGCGGCGGGATTCCTGCTGGGCGGCTGGATCGGGCCGGCGATCGCCCGCCGGCTGCCCGGCCCCGCGCTCCGCCTGGGCACGGCGGCCTGCGGGCTGCTCGTCGCGGCGAAACTCGGTCTGGACACCTACACGTGACGCCGGAGTATCTTCACCGGAGCCGGTGCCCGTCACCGGGTAACGTGCGAGATCTCCAGGTGCGCGTGAGGCGTCCGGCGGAGTACGACGGTCTCGATCGAGAGGGAGGTGCCCGGTGGGCAGGAAGGCTCCGCGCGAGGATGTCACCGAGGACGGCCTGGAGGTGGGCCCGCCCAAGGAGTGGGCGGCGGGTGTTCCAGGGGTGGTCCGGTCGCTGCTGGCGTCCCATGCCCAGATGGGCGTCGGCCGCACGTTCCTGACGTTGGCCCGCGTCAACCAGAAGGACGGCTTCGACTGCCCGGGGTGCGCGTGGCCCGAGGGGGAGCACCGCAGCCCGGCCGAGTTCTGCGAGAACGGCGCGAAGGCGGTGGCCGAGGAGGCCACCACCCGCAGGGTCACCCGTGACTTCTTCGCCCGGCACACCGTGGACGACCTCGCGGCGCGCACCGACTACTGGCTGGGCCAGCAGGGACGGCTCACCGAGCCGATGCACAAGCCCGCCGGGGCCGACCACTACGTGCCGGTGAGCTGGGAGGAGGCGTTCGCCGTCATCGCCCGGGAACTGCGCGCGCTCGCCGGCCCCGACGAGGCGCTGTTCTACACCTCCGGCCGGACCTCCAACGAGGCCGCGTTCCTCTACCAGCTCCTCGTACGCCGTTTCGGCACGAACAACCTCCCCGACTGCTCCAACATGTGCCACGAGTCCAGCGGTTCCGCGCTGAACGAGACGCTGGGCATCGGCAAGGGCACGGTGTCGCTGGAGGACCTGCACCGGGCCGACCTCGTCTTCGTGGTCGGCCAGAACCCCGGCACCAACCATCCGCGCATGCTGTCGGCGCTGGAGCGGGCCAAGCGCAACGGGGCACGGATCATCGCGGTCAACCCGCTGCCCGAGGCCGGGCTGTTGCGCTTCAAGAACCCGCAGCGGCCGTCCGGGCTGGCCGGACGCGGCACGGCGCTGGCCGACCGCTTCCTGCAGATCCGGCTCAACGGTGACCTGGCGCTGTTCAAGGCCCTGTCGCGGCTGCTGCTGGAGGCCGAGGACGCGGCCCCGGGCACGGTGCTCGACCGCGCGTTCGTCGAGAGCTCCACCTGCGGCTTCGACGCCTGGGAGAAGGACGTGCGGGCCCTCGACTGGGCCGACGTCGCCGAGGCCACCGGGCTGGACCGGCGGGCCGTCGAGGACACGGCGCGCGATGTGCTCGGCGCCGGGTCGGTGATCGTGTGCTGGGCGATGGGGCTCACCCAGCACCGCAACTCCGTGGCCACCATCCGGGAGGTGGTCAACTTCCTGCTGCTGCGCGGGAACGTGGGCCGCCCGGGGGCCGGGGTGTGCCCGGTGCGGGGGCATTCCAACGTCCAGGGCGACCGCACGATGGGCATCTACGAGAGGCCACCGGCGCGCTTCCTCGACGCGCTCCGCGACGAGTTCGGTTTCGAGCCGCCCCGCCACCACGGCATGGACACCGTGGAGGCGATCAGGGCCCTGCGGTCCGGGGAGGCGAAGGTGTTCGTCGCGATGGGCGGCAACTTCGTGGCCGCGACACCGGACACCGCGGTGACGGAGGCGGCGATGCGCCGGGCACGGCTGACCGTGCAGGTGTCGACCAAGCTGAACCGCTCCCACGCCGTGTGCGGGCGGGAGGCGCTCATCCTCCCGACGCTGGGACGCACCGAACGCGACGGTGACCGGTTCGTCACGGTCGAGGACTCCATGGGCATGGTCCACGCCTCCCGGGGCCGGCTCCGGCCCGCCTCGGACGGGCTGCTGCCGGAGGTGGCGATCGTCTGCAGGTTGGCGCGGGAGCTCTTCGGCGCGGACCCGCACGTGCCCTGGGAGACGTTCGAGACCGACTACGACGCCGTCCGCGACCGCATCGCGCGGGTGGTGCCGGGGTTCGACGACTTCAACGCCCGCGTCCGTGTCCCGGGGGGCTTCGCGCTGCCCAACCCGCCCCGCGACGAGCGGCGCTTCCCGACCGCGACGGGCCGGGCCAACTTCACCGTCAACGCCCTGGAGGTGCTGCGCGTCCCCGAGGGGCGGCTCCTGCTGCAGACGGTCCGCAGCCACGACCAGTACAACACCACGATCTACGGCATGGACGACCACTACCGGGGGGTGCGCGCCGGGCGCCGCGTCGTCTTCGTCCACCCCGACGACCTGACCGAGCGGGGCCTGGCGGACGGTGACACGGTGGACCTCGTCAGTGAGTGGCCCGACGGCGAACGCCGGGCCGAGGCGTTCCGCGCCGTCGCCTACCCCACCGCGCGCGGGTGCTGCGCGGCCTACTTCCCCGAGACCAACGTGCTCGTGCCGCTCGACTCGGTCGCGGAGACCTCCAACACGCCCACCTCCAAGAGCGTCGTGATCCGCCTGCACCGGCACGTTCCGGACGGCGGCTGACACCGTTCCCGGTGGGAGCGCCCGTGCCCGGGGTCGCCTGCTCCACGGCGGCACCGACCGGTTTCAGGCCGGGCCTGGCGACCTGCGGCACCGCGTCGATGGCCGTCAGGGTGACGGTCACCGACGCGGTGTGCCGGGCTGTCCGCTACCCGGCGGGATCCACGGCGGCCCTGGTCGCCGTGGCCTTACCGTTCCCGGACCCGCGGACCAGGATGAAGCCGTCCACGTCGAGGTTCGCCGCGGTGGACACCAGGTGCAGCCGGGCGGTGCCGGAGGGGGCGTTCGCGAGGGCGGCGGAGCCGCCGGTGGGCGGGCCGAGCTCCTTCATCCGGATGTTGCGGAACGACACCTCGTCGCCGTTGCCGTGGTTCTGGAGCCCGATGTGCCCGTTCTTCAGCGAGCGGGCGGGATCGGTGTTGGTGAAGTCGTTGATCTTCACACCGTTGAGGAAGATCTGCACGCGTTCGCCCTCGACTCGCAGTTCGTAGGTGTTCCACTGTCCGGGCGGGTTGAGCGCCGCATCGCGAGCGGCGAGGTCGGCGGACTTGAAACCGTAGACCGAGCCTGTGGTCTTCTCCGGGGCGTCGGTGGCGTCGATCTGGATCTCGTAGCCGTTGTTCACCGCCGACCACGGGTCGGTCGACGGCGGGAAGCCGAGGAAGACGCCGGAGTTGTCGTCGCCGGCCATCTTCCAGTCGAGCTTGAGCGAGTAGGAGGTGGTGTACTCCTTCGCCTTGTACCACAACAGGCCCATGCCGCCCTGGGAGGTCAGCGTGCCGTCGGCGTTGGCGAAGTCACCGGGCCCCGCCTGCTCCCAGCCGGTGGTCGAGCCGTCGTAGAGGGCCGTGTAACCGCTCTCGGGGCGGCAGTCGGCCTGCGCCTCGCCCATGGCGAAGTTGATGCCGCCGAGCAGGTGCTCGCGGAACTCCGGCTCGGCGAAGGAGGCCGGGGTGTGCCCGCCGCCGGTGTAGAAGGACCGCCCTCCGTCGTACGGCTTGCACCAGGCGATCGGGTGGTCGGCGCCCATCTTGCCGCCGGAGTAGGTCGACTCGTCCAGGGTCGCCAGCACGTGGGCGTGGGTCCTGGCGTTGGTCTTGTAGTCGTACCACTCGTCGGTCCGCTCCCAGGTGGCGCCCAGGTGGGCGGTCGCCGGGTGTGCCCGGTCCTCGACCTTGACCGTCGCCTTCTGCACCGCCGGATGGGAGGCGAACCAGGCGCCGACGAGGTTGCCGTACCACGGCCAGCCGTACTCGGTGTCGGCGGCCGCGTGGATGCCGACGTAGCCGCCGCCCGATTTGATGTAGCCCTCGAACGCGGTCTGCTGGGCGGCGTCGAGCACGTCGCCCGTGGTGTTGAGGAAGACGACCGCCTTGTAGCCGGCCAGGTTGGCCGGGGTGAAGGCACCCGGGTCCTCCGTGGCGGTCACGGTGAAACCGAGGTCCTTGATGGCCTGGATGCCGGCGGGGATCGAGTCGTGCCGGAAGCCCGCCGTGCGGGAGAAGACCAGGACGTCGCCGCCGTCCGAGGAGCCGGTCGGCACTGTGAACCGCTGGCCCGCGCTTCCGTCGCAGGTCCTGATCACCAGCTGGGCTGCGCTCGAGGCGTCGAGGCACTTGCCGAGCGCCTTGATGCGCTGGCCCTCGATGAGCCAGGTCTGCGCATTTGTGCCGTTGCAGGAGTAGAGCTGCACCTTGGTGCCGTCGGCGCTGTTCCCACCGGCGATGTCGAGGCACTTGCCGAGCGCCTTGATGGTCTGGCCCTCGATGAGCCAGGTCTGCGCGTTGGTGCCGTTGCAGGAGTAGAGCTGCACCTTGGTGCCGTCGGCGCTGTTGGCACCGGCGACGTCCACACACCTGCCGTCGGCGGCGTGGATCGGGCCGGTGGCCGGATCGGTGCCGCCCTCCTCGGCGAGGGTGAAGTCGTCGAGGTCGAACAACGCGCCGGAGCCGCCGGTGAAGACCAGGTAGAGCATGGTGCTCGCAGCCGTCCCGCCGCTCAGCGGGGCTTGGATGTCCACGAAGGTCTCCCAGCCGCCCGTCACCGAAACGACGGCCTTGCCGAGCAGGGGGCCGGTGGGTGAGCCCGTCCGCACCTCGATGGCGCCGCCGACGCCGCCCGATGAAACCCGTGCCTTGATCGACCTGGTGTCGTCGAGCCGGTAGGGTTTGAAGGCTATCCAGTCGCCGTTGTGCACGTCGCCGACGGTCTTGCCGCCGTGCGCGGCCGCCTTGGAGATCTGCGAGATACCGGACATCGCGCTGTAGTGCTCGGCCTGGCGGTGTCGCGGCTGCAGGATGTGCTGGGTGTGGGTGGTCAGGCCGCCCTTGTCGGTGTACTCGGCGTCGAAGACGGCGAAGATGTTGGCCGCGTCGTCGTGCTCGCCGTCGGCCGGGATCGTCAGCTCGCCCGAGCAGCCGTTCTTGGAGGTGATCTGGTGGCCATGGCCGTCGTGACCGAGCACGTAGGTCATCTTGACCTTGGCGCAGTCGATGTCGGTGTCCTCGGGATCGGTCACCTTGATCGTGAAGGGTACGGTGTCACCCCAGGTGAACAGTCTTCCGGGGTCAGGAGTCTCAATGGCCACGGTCGGGGCGGTGTTTCCGGCCGTGATGACCACGCTGGCCGTGCCGGAGTTGCCCTGGGGGTCGCGCACGGTGAGCGTGGCGGAGTACTCGCCCTCGGTGGTGTAGGTCTTGGTCGGGTTCGGGTCGGTGGAGGTGGTGCCGTCGCCGAAGTCCCAGGCGTAAGTGAGCGCGCCGCCCTCGGGGTCGGCGGAGCCGGCGCTGGAGAACTTCACGGTGAGCGGGGTCTTCCCCGAGGTCTTGTCGGCCTTGGCCACCGCGACCGGCGAGCGGTCCCTGTCCTTGATGTACTCGAAGCGGTAGAGCGCGGAGTTGGCGTCGCCGCCGAAGTATCCGGAGCCGTAGTCGAGGACGTAGAGCGCGCCGTCGGGCCCGAACGCCAGGTCCATCACCTGGGTGCCGGTCCATGGGAAATCGGCGATCTCGCCGCGGGTGCCGTCGGCCGCCACGTCGATCGCCTTGATCCACTTACGGCCGAACTCTCCGGCGAAGAAGTGTCCGTTGAGGTCCTGGGGGAACTTGACGGCCGAGTTCAGGCCGGCGTCGTAGCGGTAGACGGGGCCGCCCATCGGTGACTCGGAGCCGCCGCCGAACTCGGGCGGCGAACCGGCGTCCCCGCCGTACCTGATCCATGCCGCCTGCGCGGGCGGGAGCTTGTCCCGGCCGGTGTTGCGCGGCGAGTCGTTGGTCGGGCCGCCCGCCGCGCAGTCGTACTTCTGCCCCGCGGGGCCCGAGGGGAAGGTGTACTCGTTGTAGGTCTCGGCCAGGGTGTTCGTCCCGGTGCAGTACGGCCAGCCGTAGTTGCCCGGCTTGGTGACGCGGTTGAACTCGACCTGCCCGCTGGGCCCGCGGCCGGGGTCGGTGCTGCCCGCGTCGGGGCCGTAGTCGCCCACGTAGACCACGCCGGTGGCCTTGTCCACGGTCATCCTGAACGGGTTGCGAAAGCCCATGGCGTAGATCTCGGGGCGGGTCTCGGGAGTGCCGGGCGGGAAGAGGTTCCCCTGGGGGATCGTGTAGGTCCCGTCCGCCGGGTTCACCTTGATCCTCAGGATCTTGCCGCGCAGGTCGTCGGTGTTGCCCGAGCTGCGTTGGGCGTCGTAGGCCGGGTTGCGGCCGGGCCGCTCGTCGATCGGTGCGTAGCCCGCCGAGTCGAAGGGGTTGGTGTCGTCCCCGGTCGACAGGTACAGGTTGCCCTGGGCGTCGAAGTCCATGTCACCGCCGACGTGGCAGCACATGCCGCGGTCGGCGGACACGTCGAGTACGGTCTTCTCCGACTTCATGTCGAGCGTCCAGTCGGGCTTGACGGTGAATCTGGCCAGGCGGTTGACGCCCTGCCAGGCCGACCAGTCCGTGCCGGTCGCGGGCGCGTCACCCGCCGGGGTGTTCAGGCGCGGCGCGTAGTAGAGGTAGACGGTCCGGTTGGTGGCGAAGCCCGGGTCCACGGCGACGCCCTGCAGGCCCTCCTCGTCGTGGGTGTAGACGGACAGCGTGCCGACCACGCTGGTCTCGCCCTGCGAGTCGGTGCGACGGAGCGTCCCGTCGCGCGAGGTGTGCAGCACCGACAGGTCGGGCAGCACCGCCATGGTCATGGGCTCGCCCATCTCGGCGACGCCTTTGGCCAGCTCGACGCGCTGGTAGTCGGCGGGGTCGATCGCGTCGTGGGCCTGTGCGGGGGTGGCGGCCACGGCGAGCGCGACCGCGCTCGACATGGCCAGGAGTAAGGCGCTGCTCTGCGCCACCCATCGGGATGCGCGGGCGGTGAACCTGCTGGGGGGCATCGCGGAGGTTCCCTTCACTGGGGGGTGGTGGGCTGCCGGGCGTGGGGGACCTGGCGGGGGTGCGGCAGCCGTCCGGTGGACGGCCGGGTACGGGGCGGCCGGAGCGCGACTCCCGGCCACGGCCAGTGGAACAAGGTTGTCTCCGCAGCCTGGAGTGCCTGGTCCGGGTGGCACTCACCCGGCTCGCGGTCTCGGCGCGACGGCGAGCCGGGTGACCGGACCTGACGGCTTCAGGTCGCGGTGAGAAGCGGTGGCGGCCGTGCGACGGACGGCCGCCACCCGGATCCCTGCGATCTCCTCGCCGGTCTCATGCCCGAGGGGCCGGGTCCGCCGTGACCGGACCGCGTCCGGTCACGGCGCCATGGGGCCACCGGCTCTCGTCCACCGCGCCGTGCTCGGCGGTGTCGAGCATCCGCGGCCCGCCGGTGAACGGCGGCTCGGGATCGGCCCCGGTGGCGACGGCCTCCAGGACCTCCCTCACTTCATGGACGGTGATCAGGGCCTCGCCGGACGTCCGGCGAGCGCCGTGGACCGCCTCGAGGATTTCCGGGCGGTCGGTGCCGACGAGGCCGGTGGGACCGGTGGGACCGGTGGGACCGGTGGGGCCGGTGGGGCCGGTGGGGCCGACGGCTGCGCGGAGCAGGAGGGCTCCATCGGCTTTCGCCCTAAATGCCTGCATGTTTCGGGACGATAGACTCGATTTTTGATTATTGTCAACGAAACATTGGCGATTCGCAGACGTAACACGGGCGTGAATGGCCCCCTGACGCCTACCAGGGGATCGATGTTGGCACAAGGCATGGTGAATGAGACAAATGGCCAGGTTGTAGATGCCGGGGCGTTGTCCGCGACCCTCGGGGACGGCCAGGCTCGGACCCGCGCCGAACCGACCCGGTTCGCGGGCCTGCCCCGGTTCACCGTGCCCCGGCGCCTCGGCGCGCCGATGAACCACGGTTGATCACCCCCGCCGAGAACGCGATCTCCTCCGGTGGCCGCTCCGCCGCCGCGTTCGCCTTCGACCGCAGCGCGCACGACGCGCCGTCGGCCGGTCTCGGTACGGCGGTCGTGCCAGGCACGCCTGGGATCCGCCCGTCGGCCGGGGTCCGAGCCGATCCTGACCTGGCCGGCCGGGGGCCGGGCCGGGCCGGCCTTGGCCTGGCCGGTCGCCGCGTTCCGGGAGGCGCTCGCCGGGACCGGCCGGTGGCCCGGCCGGGTCTGCGTCGCCGGGGCGCCATCGCCGAGGCGGGAGAGCACGTGCTCGCGCCGGACATCGTGGATCAGTCGGTGGCAGGATGAGATTTTTATTTAAATTAATGGCAACATGTCCGATTTTAGGGGGATTGACCGCCCCGCATATCGGCATAACAATGTGGACATATCGGGCCCGGTGGCGGTGGCACGCCGATGGGGCCGAGCGGATTCTCCGCTATGACGCGTTCGGCGCACGCGTCCCCGGTGAAGGGACCCATGCGTGCCCGCTTCACGACGTCCATTCGATGCGAACGTGCCCACAGGTCTGTGCCTGCTGGGAGCGCGCGGCTCTGTGGCTACGACGGCCGTCACCGGCCTGCTCACCCTGCGCGCGGGCATCGTCCCTCCGGCCGGCTGCGTCAGCGCGCGGCCCCCCTTCGACGCGCTTGGCCTGCCCCACCGGGACCGGTTGCGCGTCGGTGGGCACGACAGCGTGCACACCCCCCTGGGCAAGAGGGGGGAGCTGATCGTCGTCGACCACCTCGAGCGTTCGCGGTCGGCCCACGCGATCAGTCGACCGAGGCCAGCACGTGCTCCACCACCATCACGGCAGCGCCGGTCATGCCCGCCCGGTCGCCCAGCTCGCTGGCCTGGATGCGCAGGTGCTCGGTGGCCAGCGGCAGCGAGCGGCTGTAGACGACCTCGCGCACCCCGGCCAGCACGTGCTCTCCCGACTCGGCCAGCGCTCCGCCGATGACGACGGTCGCGGGGTTGAAGAAGTTGACCATCGAGGCGAGCACGGTGCCGATCTGGCGTCCGGCCTGCCGTACGAGCTGGATGGCGCGCATGTCGCCCGCGCGGACCAGGTCCACCACGTCACGACTGGTCACGGCGCCTTCAAGCTGGGCGGCCAGGGCCGCGCCCCCGGCGATGGCCTCCAGGCAGCCGGTGTTGCCGCAGCGGCACAGCACGTCTTCGCCGCCGGCCACCTGGATGTGGCCGATGTCGCCGGCGGCGCCCCGAGCGCCCCGGTGCAGCCGCCGGTCGGAGATGATGCCGCAGCCGATACCTGTGCCGATCTTGACGAAGATCAGGTGATCCGTCTGCGGGTGGGCGGCCCAGTGCTCGCCCAGGGCCATGATGTTGACGTCGTTGTCGACCAGGACCGGTACGCCGAGCCGTTCGTTCAGCCACTCAGGCACGGCGAAGCCGTCCCAGCCGGGCATGATCGGCGGGCTGACCGGGCGTCCCGAGGCGTGCGCGACCGGGCCGGGCAGGCCGACGCCGACGCCGCAGACGTCGCCGAGCGTGTAGCCCGCCTCGGCGAGCAGTTCGGTGAAGCTGGTGACGAGCCAGCCGAGCGTGGCCTCGGGGCCGCGGTCGATCCGCACGTCCGCCGTGCGCTCGGCCAGGATCGTGGTGGCCAGGTCGGTCACCGCCAGCCGGTCGTGCGTCGCACCCAGGTCGGCGGTGAGCACGACCCGGGCGGCCTGGTTGAAGGAGAAGGCGGTGGCCGGCCGGCCGCCTGAGGTGATGGTCTCCTCGTGCGGCACGATCCAGCGGTCGCTCAGGAGGGCGTCGAGCCGCTGCGTGATCGTCGATCTGGCCAGCCCCGTGAGCTGGGCCAGGTCGGCCTTCGTCCGGGCCTGGCCGTCCCTGAGTATGGCGAGCAGTGCTCCCATGCTTTCCACCCGAGTTCTCCTCGTATATGGCTATTCACTTTTGTATCATGACTTTTGCTTGACCGCAGATATAAGTCGCTTTTGCGGTCCAACTATAGTGGCGATTATGTCGATATTCGACGTAACTGTGAAGGTTGGGCCGCGCGCAGCATGGCCAGAGAACGCCTCGTGTCGCCACATTTCGGAGCTGATCCTTGAACGGCGCCGGTGCGCGGATCCGTCCGGGGTGAAGGCCTGCGGAGGGGTGTCGATGGGAGTTGAAGGGATCGAGCCCGGCTCGCCATGCCCTGTGATGTGGTACGGGGAGAGCCCGGCGGCTCCTGATCCCCTTCGGAGGAGGCTTTCTTCAAAGGAAGGGGCGGGCGGAACGCCTCCCCATCGTAGGAAATCTACGATGTAAAGGAGCTTGCCGCTGGTTTCCCAGCAAGAACAGCCTTTCCTCATACGGAACGCGGCCCGGCATACTCGGCGGCATGCGCCGCTCCTTCCAGCAGGTCGACGTCTTCGGCGAGACTCCCTACCTCGGCAACCCGGTCGCCGTCGTCCTCGACGGCGAGGGGCTGACCACCGGGGAGATGCTGCGGTTCGCGCACTGGACGAACCTGTCGGAGACCACCTTCGTGCTGCCGCCGAGCGTGCCGGGTGCGGACTACCGGGTGCGGATCTTCACGCCGACCGGCGAACTGCCCTTCGCCGGGCACCCCACCCTGGGCACCTGCCACGCGTGGCTGTCGGCCGGCGGCGCACCGGCCCGCCCCGGCGTGGTCGTGCAGGAGTGCGGGGCGGGCCTGGTGCCGGTGCGTGACACGGCGGACGGCCGCGCCTTCGCCGCACCCCCGCTGCTGCGTTCCGGGCCCGTCGAGGAGTCGCTGGTCGAGCACCTCGCCCGGGTACTGGGCGTCGGCCGCGCCGCGATCGCGGACGCGCAGTGGGCCGACAACGGCCCCGGGTGGGTGGCCGTGCTGCTGTCGAGCGCCGAGGAGGTCCTCGCGCTGCGGCCGGGGCTCGTCGACCTCGACGTGGGCGTGGCCGGTCCCTACCCGCCGGGGTCGCCCTGTGCCTTCGAGGTGCGCGCGTTCTTCCCCAAGGACGGCGCCACCGTCGAGGATCCGGTGACCGGCAGCCTGAACGCCTCGCTCGCGCAGTGGCTGCTGCGCACCGGCCGGGCCGAGACGCCGTACGTGGCGAGCCAGGGGACCGCGCTCGGCCGCGCCGGACGCGTCCACGTTTCCCGCGACCCCGGCGGGACCATCTGGGTGGGCGGCACCACCGTGACCCGCGTCACCGGGCAGGTGGAACTCTGAAGGGTCCCGCACTCCGGAACATCGCAAAGCCGTTCCGGGCGGACGCCCTCACCCGGTGACCGCCCGGGGTGTGGCCGACTGGTGTGTGGTGACCGGCCGGCGTGTGCTGACCGGCTCAGCCCCGGACGACGGCGTCAGCGGCGCGCGCCGTGTCGGTATGCCCGGGGCCTGACACGAGGCGCCTGCCCAGCCGTTGCGCCGGGGCCTCCACGAGACGCCATGTCAGCGCGCTGAGTCCGAGCAGCAGCCCCACCACGCCCGCCAGCGCCAGAAGCCGCAGACCCGCCGGCACCGCCAGCGGCTCCGGCCAGAACCACTCGACGCTCTCCAGCAGCAGGGGATGAAGCAGGTAGATCGAGTAGCTGACCAGCCCCAGCCAGGTCAGCGCACGCGGCAGCCTCCGGTGGCGCAGTACCGCCATTCCGGCGGCGAAGGTGAGCCAGGCGGCGGCGACGGCCGTCTGCAGGCCGAGTTCGTCCCGCGCCAGCCAGAGAGCGCACAGCGGCACCAGGGCCACCCACGCCGCGTTCTTCCAGGAGGTCTCGCCCTGCTCGGCCCGGTACAGCGCCGTACCGGCGAACATGGTGGCCAGGATCATCCACCCCTGCCAGGGGGCGGCGGGATATTGCTGGTTGACGGCCAGCAGCACGAGCACGGTGACCCCCACGACGATCGCACCCGCCCGGCGTGACGCCCCCGAGCCTCGCAGGACGGCGACCATGCCCGCCGCCACCAACGCGATCACCACCAGCGTCACGGTGAGCATCCGGCCCTGCCCGCCGACCGACAGCAGCGCGACCGGCAGGCAGGCGCCGCCCACCACGGCGACCGCGGCGGAGCCGAGCGCGCCCGTGGTGCTCCACCGGTTCACCCCGAGGGCGAACATCGCGGTGAGCAGCAGGTAGAAGGCCATCTCGTAGGAGAGCGTCCACAGCACGTTCACCAGGTTCGGCATATAGAGCAGGTTCTGCAGCATCGTCAGATGACCCAGGGTCAGGGACACCGGCCGGGAATTCCATCGGCCGTCCAGAGCGTCCCAGCCCGCCATCACCAACAGGGCCATTCCCGCGACGCACACGGCGTACATCGGGTACAGCCGGAAGAAACGAGAGACCCAGAAGGCCCGCAGGCTGCCCCGCCGTTCCAGGGACGCGGGCACGATATATCCGCTGACCAAGAAGAACACCATCACCCCGTACCAGCCGGGCTCGAAGACCGCCTTGACCGGGAAACGCGCCTCGGGTAACAGCGGCTTGAGCGCGTGTTCGAAGACCACCGCCAGGGCGGCGACGCCCCGTAAGGCGTCGAGCCAGTCCAGGCGCCGGGTTTGCTGCGGAATCATCTCGACAGTCGACATTCGGGTCATGTTATCGGCCGATTATGCGTCCCGCTGACATTCCCGGCGGCACTCGAATCGGCCCGCGGCATTGTTCTGTGCCCAGGTGCGCCGGAATCTATGCCGTTCACGGATGAAATGCGTGGGACAGATCAGTGGCGGGAATCGGCGATTCCCCGTAACGGGGAGTCATGCACCCGGTTGGAATTCGGTGCCTTCGCCACGGTGTTTCCTCATCGGCACCCGCGTACCCGGCCGTGTGCCGCGCGCAACCGTGCGCCGGACCGGGATCGTGTCAGGAAGGGGGTGTGCCGGTCACCGGGGCCGGGGCGTGCGCCGCGGCGTCCAGTGCCCGCCGGGCCGCCTCCACGGCCGGTGGCAGGAGGCGGCGACCGGTCAGGGCCCGGGGGAGGCGGGGTACGGCGGCCCGCAGCCCGGCCCGCCCGTCGCGTCCGTCGCGGGCGGCGGCCAGGACGGTGCGCGCCACCACCGGCCAGGGGCGGCGCATGACCGCGGTGAGCACCCGGTTCCGGGCGGCGAGCGCTCGCCGGGCACGAGGGGAGCGCGCGGGGGAGGGGTGATGGTGGGCCACGACGTCCTCGACGTAGGCGAGTCCCCACCCGGCGGCGGCCATGTCCAGGGCGAGCCGCTCCTCCTCCCCGAAGAAGAAGACCACGTCGTCGAAGCCCCCGGCGGCCAGGTACGCCTCCCGGCGCACCACGGCCCCGCAGGCCAGAAAGCCCAGCACGCTCGGGCCGGGCAGGTCGGGCTCGGTCCCCAGCGGGGAGGCGGCCATCCGGGAGCAGACCGGGTCCGGACGCTGCTGGGGACCCACCAGGACGCGTCCGGCCAGCAGGCCCAGGCGTGGGTGGGCGTCGAGCACGTCCGCGGCGCGCTCCAGTGCTCCGGGTGCCCACCAGGAGTCGTCGTCGGCGAAGGCGACGTAGGGGGTGGCGGCGAGCCGCACCCCCGTGTTGCGGGCCGGCGCGCCGAGGTTGCGTCCCAGTTCGACCACCTCGACGTGGGGGAACCGCCTGCGGACGGAGGCGGCGGTGTCGTCCGCGGAACCGTTGTCGAGGAGGATCACCGGACCCTCGTGGCGGGGCAGCGATCGGGCGAGGTCGTCCCGGCGGTCCCGGGTGGCCACCACCACCGTCACGGGTGCCGTCATGCCGTCGCCATTGGGTGCGCTCGCGCGCCGAGGGCATCGCCACGCTCCACCACTGTCACGCGTGCCGTCATACCGTCGCCATCCCGCAGAGTCGCTTCCGTACTGGAATCGGCCGATCGCGTATCGTGACATACCCCCGCATTCAGGTGGAAAACTCCGGTGGTCCCCAGGTGCCGCACGCCGTCGGCGGCATCCGGCGGCCCGGTGTGAGCTGCGGATACCTGGGAACCGTGGTCGTTGGTGCGAGGGGATGCGAGGTGGGAGCCATGGGTTCGGGGATACCGGTGATCGCCAGCCTGTCGGAACTGGTGGAACTGCTGGGCACGCGGCAGGGGCTCTTCATCCGGTGGTCTCCGGAGCTGGACCGGGATGTGGTCGGCGGCTGCAGCCGCGACGCGCTCACCGGCGCGCCGCTGCCCGGTCTGTCGGCCAACCCGCTGGACGTCGAGAGCTGGTGGGGCGACCGTTCACCGCGGCTGTGGGCCGCGCGGCGGCTGTACGACTACTCCCACATCCGCGAGCACCGCGGCCCCGGAGTCAGGGCATGGGTGCTCGCGGGGGAGGAGGTGGGAAGGGGGCCCGACAACGAGCCTCTCATCGAGTGCCACGAGGTGCTGGGCGCCGTCGACGACGCCGTGATGAAGGAGGCGTACGACCTCGTCAGCGCACAGCGGTCCGAGGTGTGGGGGACACTCGACCGTCAGCGGAGGCCCGGCTGAGAACGGGTCCGCGGGTGACGCGACCGGGACGGCGGTCGTGCGGGGCGGTCATGTGGGGGGCGTGCGGCGGTCATGCGGAGCGGTCGTGCGGGGCCGGGGGACCGGCCGGGCCGCGACCGTGGGCCGCGCGGGTCAGGTGACCGGGACGATGGCGGCTTCGGCGAGGCGGCCGTCCTCGATCCGCAGCACGCCGACGGTCCCGTGGGGCTGGCGGCGGCGGTCGGTGGGCGAGCCCGGGTTGAAGATGCGCAGACCGTTCTCGCTGTGGTCCAGCGGGATGTGCGAGTGCCCGAACACCACGAGGTCCGCGGTGGGGAACCGGCGCCGCAGCCGGGCGACGCGTCCCGCGGCCGGCCCGCTGTCGTGGATCACCGCCACGCGCAGCCCGCCGAGGTCCAGTTCGAGGGTGTCGGGGGCGGTCACGTCGGGCCCGTCGTTGTTGCCCCTGACCGCGTGGACCGGGGCGTAGGCGGCCAGCTCGTCGAGCACCCCGGCCGTGCAGACGTCACCGGCGTGCAGGATCAGGTCCGCGTCCCGTAGGTGCTCGGCCACGGGCGGCGGGCACCCCTTCCACCGGCGAGGGGCGTGGGTGTCGGACAGCACCACCACCTTCATCCTCCCATCGTGCCACCCTCGCCGGAGGATCCCGGATTCCGGGAGGTGCCGGGGGCTTCCGGAGGCTTCCGGAGGCTTCCGGAGGCACTGTCATGACCCGTTCCCTACCCCCGGGACCATGGCGGTGGCGGCCATGGCCGGGTACGCGTTCGCGCGCATCCGCTTCCCCGGGCAGAACGCGCTCTTCCTGGTCGTCCTGCTGGGGCTGCTCATCCCCAGCGAGGTCACGATCGTGCCCCTGTTCCAGATGTTCCACGGGCTGGGGCTGACCGACACCCACTGGCCGCTGATCGTGGTGCCGGTCCTCGGCGCGCCGAGCGTGCTCGCCGCCGCCTCGATGACGGCGCTACCGGTGCTCGTGGTGTTCGTCCTGGCCCAGCGGCAGTTCATCGAGGGCCTGGCCCACACCGGCCTGAAGGGCTGACCGGCCGGCCCCGGCCCGCCCCGGGTCTTCTCCGCCCCCCTGAGGGCCGGTGTCCCCGGCGCTCGGGGGGCGCCCGCCGCGGCCGGCGTCCCGGGAGGTGAGGAGCAGGACCGTCCCCGCGAGGTAGAGGAGCCCGGCCGCACCCGCCGGCCATGGGATCACACCCTCGCACCAGGCCGTGTACCGGCTTTCGGCGAAGTCGTCCAACGGCAGGAAACACACGTAGGCAGCCGCGGCCGTATGCGGTACGAGACCCACCGCCACGACGGTCCGCACCGCCGCCGTCGCACCCCAGAGCCGCACGAGAGCCGCCACGAGCAGGGGGAACACGGCGAGGGTGGCGTAGACTTCCGCCAAATCCTGGAGGTCGTGCAGCGCGTACAGCAGCCGGAAGTCCTCCTCGTCGGCGAGCCTCAGCTCGACCGTTGCCTTCGCGACGAGGGCCAGGCTCACTCCCATGATCACCAGCTCGCACAGGGCCGCTCCCGCCATGAACGCGGCGGCGTGCCTCGCCCTCCGCCTCCCGCGGTCCCGTGCCGTCGCGTCTCCGTCCCGCGTGCTGGCGGCGCCGGTGACCGGGGCGACGTCTCCCCGTACCTCGTTCCGATCGTCCCGCCCCACCCGGCGGCCCGGCCCGGGGAAGAAGACCAGGGCCGCCCCCGCGAGGTAGAGGAGCCCGGCCGCGCACCCCAGTCCCAGAAGCACGTCCGGGTACCACTCCGTGCCCGAGTGGTACCCGGAGCCCGCCCCCAGCAGGAGGTAGAGAGGAAACGTCGCGTACGGCACGCAACCCGCCGTCACGGCGATCCGCATTCCCCCGGTCGCGCCCCACCACCAGATCAGAGCCGCGATGACCAGCGGAACGAGACCCACCTGCGCGCAGCGGACCACGCACCCCTGGAGATACCCGTACCAGATCTCCAGGGGTGCGCCCGGCCCGTCGGCGTACTTCAGCTCCAACCCCACGATCGGCAGGAGGACGAGGCCGACCGCCACGCCCAACAGCCCGCACCCGGACGCGGCGAGCAGGCACACGACGGCCCGCCCCCCGCTCCGGGTCCTCCATTCCCTCAGCATGACGCTCCTTTCAGGAGGTGATCATGGTGAAGGCCGCTTGGAGAGTACTTGGAGGTCACTGGCCGGGCTCCGGCGTCGACGCCGGCGGACGTCGGACGGCGACGTCCCGGAGTCCGGTTTCACGCCGTACCGGGGTCTAGGGGATAAAAATTCCTTTTTATGACACTTGGCTGTCCGGAAACCCGTAACCGGCGCGCGGTTGAGTTCGCTGGTGTCACCACGTCAGCATCTGCGTGTCACGGCCACGGCCGTGCTCTCCCTAACGCTCGCGCTCGGCTCCACCGGGGCCGCGCTCGCCGAACCGCCGCCCGGAACACCCGCGCCGCGTGCTTCCGCCTCCCCCGAGCCCGCGCCGGGTGCGCTCGTGGAGGACGCGCCGCGGGCGTCGTCCTCCACGGACCTCTCCACCCTGCTCGTCGCCCCCGCCGCACGGCACCTGGAGACGGCGAAGAAGACCCGGCCCGTCGCGCCGGGCGTCACACTCACCTCCTTCGACCGCTACGACAGCGCGGGCTGGCTGCGCGCCGACGCGATCTCCGCCGACCTCGGCGGAGGCGCGCGGGCCGGTTACCTCTACTCCGGTGAGGTGACCAAGGACGAGCCGCTCTCCGGGCCCGCCCGGCGGGCCAGGGCCGTAGCCGCGGTCAACGGCGACTTCTTCGACATCAACAACTCCGGCGCGGCCCAGGGCGTCGGCGTCCACGACGGCCGGCTCGTGCAGAGCCCCGTCGCGGGTCACCACAACGCCGTCGCGGTCACCGCCGACGGGGTCGGACGCGTCGTCCAGATGCACTTCGAGGGCACCGCCACCCCCGCGGGCGGTGCCCCGATCACGCTGTCCCAGTTCAACCAGCTCGTCCAGGCGGGCGGGATCGGGCTGTTCACCCCCCTCTGGGGGTCCTACACCCGGGCCCGCGCGGTCGAAGGCGCCACCTCGGTCACCGAGGTCGAGCTGCGGGACGGCACCGTCACCGAGGTGCGGACCTCGGCCGGAAGCGGCCCCATCCCGGCGGGCACCACGATCCTGCTCGGTCGTGACGCCGGGGCCGCGGCGCTCGCCGGGCTCAAGGCGGGCGACCGCGTCGACGTGGCCTACCGGCCCAGGGCCTCCGACGGCTCCCAGGCCGCGACGGCCGTCGGCGGCAACGTGGTCCTCGTCAAGAACGGCGTCGCGCAGACCCCGGCCGACCCCGCCGCCCACCCGCGCACCGCGGTGGGCTTCTCCGCCGACGGCCGCAGGATGTTCCTGCTGACCGTGGACGGGCGCCAGGCCGACAGCCGGGGCGTCACCCTCACCGAGCTGGGTGCGATGATGGCCGAGCTCGGCGCGCACGACGCGCTGAACCTCGACGGCGGCGGCTCGTCCACCATGCTCGCCCGCGAGCCGGGCTCCGCCGACGTGCAGGTGGAGAACAGCCCCTCTGACGGCGGTGAGCGGCACGTCCCCAACGGCCTCGCCCTCTACGCCCCCGAGGGGAGCGGCCGGTTGAAGGGCTTCTGGGTGGAGACGGCCGCCGACCCGGCGAAGGCCCCCGGCGTCGGCCCGGTCGCCGGTGGTCGCCCCGACCGGGTGTTCCCCGGCCTCACCCGCAGGCTCACCGCGGCCGGCTACGACGAGACCTACGGGCCCGCCGCCGGGACCCCGTCATGGCGGACGAGCCGGGCGGTGCACGGACGGATCGACCGGGACGGCACCTTCCGCGCGCTCGTACCCGGCCAGACCACCGTCACCGCCTCACGCGGCGGCGCCAGGGGCGAGATCGGCCTCACCGTCCTGCAGCCCCTGACCCGGATCGGCGCCACCGCCGATCGGGTGGGCCTCGCGGGCGAGGGAGCCACCGGCACCTTCGGCGTGGTCGGCTACGACCGCAACGGCAACTCCGCGCCGATCGAGCCGGCCGACACGCGCCTCGACTACGACCGGGACCTGCTCGACGTCGTCGCCACCGAGCACGGCTTCTTCTCGGTGAAGGCCAAGAAGGCGACCGGATCCGGCCTGGTGACCGTACGGGCCGGGAAGACCGAGACCGCGGTGCCGGTGACCGTCGGGTTCGAGGACAGGCCGGTCGCCGGCTTCGAGGACGCGGCGTCGTGGACGTTCGCCGCGGCCCGCGCCACCGGCTCGCTGACCGCGGCCCCCGGCCGGACGGGCGGCGGGCTCCGGCTGTCCTACGACTTCACCCAGTCGACGGCGACGCGCGCGGCCTACGCGAACCCGCCCCAGCAGATCACCGTGCCCGGCCAGCCCCAGGCGTTCGGCCTGTGGATCCACGCGTCGGGCCGGGGCGAGTGGCCGAGCCTGGAGTTCTACGACGCCCAGGGACAGTCACAGATCCTGCGCGGCCCGCACCTCACCTGGACCGGCTGGAAGTTCGTGGAGTTCACGGTGCCGCCGGGGGTGAACCACCCGCTGAAGCTGCGGCGCTTCTACGTCGCGGAGACCAGGGCCGACCAGAAGTACAACGGTGAGATCGTCATCGACGGGCTCGTCGCGAAGGTGTCGCCGTCGGTGACCGCACCCCCGGCGGCCAGGCTCGCCGACCCGGTGGTCCGCTCCGGGGCGGACGTCGCGAAGACGCCGTGGCGGTTCGCGGTCATGTCCGACGCCCAGTTCGTCGCGCGAGCCCCCGGCAGCGACATCGTCGCCGGCACCCGCCGCACCCTGCGGGAGATCAAGGCGGCCCGGCCGGACTTCCTGCTCATCAACGGCGACCTCGTCGACGAGGCGTCACCGGAGGACTTCGCGCTGGCGAAGAAGATCCTCGACGAGGAACTCGGCGGTGAGCTGCCCGTCCACTACGTGCCGGGCAACCACGAGGTCATGGGCGGCGCCATCGACAACTTCCGGGCGGCCTTCGGCGACACCTACCGCTCCTTCGACCACAGGGGGACCCGTTTCGTCACCCTCGACACCTCACGTCTGAACCTGCGGGGCGGCGGGTTCGACCAGGTGGCGCTGCTCCGGGAGCGGCTGGACGCCGCGGCGAAGGACCCGTCGATCGGTTCGGTCGTCGTGCTGTTCCACGTGCCGCCCCGCGACCCGACGCCCGGCAAGGGCAGCCAGCTCGGCGACCGGAAGGAGGCCGCCCTCGTCGAGGGATGGCTGGCCGACTTCCAACGCGACACCGGCAAGGGAGCCGCCTACATCGGTGCCCACGTCGGCACCTTCCACGCCTCGCGGGTCGACGCGGTGCCGTACTTCGTCAACGGCAACACGGGCAAGAACCCGGCCACCGCCGCCGACGACGGCGGGTTCACCGGCTGGTCGCTGTGGGGCGTCGACCCGGTGAGCGAGCGGGAGGCCGAGAAGGTGCGCCGCAACTGGTTCGCGGACGCGCCGGACTGGATCGGCGCGCAGGTCCGCCCGCACGTCGACGGGCTGACCCTCACCGCGCCCGCCACCGTGAAGATCGGCACGCCCGGCCGCGTGACGGCCTCCCTGACGCAGGGGAGCCGCACGGTGCCGGTCGCCCACCCGGTCTCCGCCGACTGGTCGGGATCACCCAACCTGCACATCGGTTCCCGCGCCGGGGCGAAGAGGCGTCACGTCGCCGTCCTGGACCCGGTCACCGGAACGCTCACCGCGCTGCGTCCCGGCCAGGTCGTCGTCTCGGTCACGGTGAACGGGGTCACCCGGCAGTCGACGGTGACGCTGTCGGCCGGGGAGTCCGGCGGGACGGGGGAGGAGCGTAGCGCCGACGGCGCCGCCTGACCTTCCTACGGTGTCCCGCGGACACCCGCTCCCGCGGTGTCCCGCGGACACCCGCCGGTCCTCACCCGGCCCCGGACCACGCCCCCATCTCGGGCGGGGTCCGGGGCCGCCTCGCCTCACCCCGCTTCGCCTCGCCTCGCTCAGCGGAAGTCGGCGGCATGATCGGCCGCCCACTGCCGGAAGGTGCGGGCGGGGGCGCCGGTCAGCTCCTCCACCGTGCGGGTGACCGGCTCCGGTTCGGCGACGATGCTCGCCCAGTGATCGAGCGCCGAGTCGACGAACGCGGCGTTCCCCCAGGCGGCGAGCAGGTGTTCACGCGCGACCTCCCGGGGCGATTCCTCGTAGCGCACAGGTCTGCCGATCGCTTCCCCGATGAGGTGGACCTGCTCGGCCTGGGTCACCACCTCGGGCCCGGTGAGGTCGTAGACCTTTCCGGCGTGCCCGTCGCCGGTCAACACGAGGGCGGCGACCTCCGCGATGTCCCGCTCGTGGATCAACGGCCTGCCCGCCTGCGCGTACGGCCAGCGCACGACGCCCTCGCGGATCTGGTCCGCCCACATCAGCGTGTTGACCGCGAACCCGCCCGGCCGCAGGAACGTCCACTCCAGCCCGGACTCTTCGACCAGCCGTTCGATCTCACCGTGGAACATGCTCGCCGCGGACATCGCCGACAGGTAGACGATGCGGCGCGCGTGCTCGGCGACCAGTTCCACGATCGGCGCGGCGCGCTCGGCCGCGAACCCGGGCCAGAGGAGGAACACCGATTCGACCCCGGCCAGGGCCGCCTCCACCGTCTCCGGCCGCTCCAGGTCCCCGCGGACCACCTCGACTCCTTCCGGTAGCCGGGCCGCGCCGGGGTCGCGAACCATCGCGCGCACCGGGACACCGGCCGTGTGCAGCAGGGGAACGATATGGCGGCCGACGTTCCCGGTCGCTCCGATGATCAGAATCATGATCTCCTCCTCGGTCGCCCCCATCCTGAAACCTGAACCAAGGTTGATGTCAATGATGTGTCGGCCCGGATGTGCGACCCGGATCGCGCGTCGAGGCCGTGGATCCCACGCCCGCGCCGAGGCCGTGTGGCCGGTCCATGCCCGGGCGGGCCCGGACGATCCGCGCGCTCGCCGAGAGGCCGTACTGGACGATCCGCATTTAAAACGTGACAATCAGCAGGCGGTTCCCGGCCGTCCGGCGGAGCCGGGGGAAGGGGGAGCCGGATGCCGCCCGGTGCCGGTGCCGGCGACGATGCCGGGGGATGCGCGGGAAACGCCGTGCTCATGTGCCATTGACACCTCCCTGGGGCTGGTCCTACTGTCCAGCTCAGTTTTTAAATCGTTTTTGCGATCTGGCGTGCGATCCGCGTCCCCGTCCGGGGGAGCCGGGCGGCACGGGAGAGAAGGCGGTCGTCATGCAGCGTGTCTGCTTCCTGCTGAAGGTCCGGCTCGAGCGCCTGGACGAGTACCGCCGGCGCCACCGCGAGGTGTGGCCGGAGATGCAGGAGGCCCTGAGCGCCACCGGCTGGCACAACTACTCGCTGTTCCTGCGCGAGGACGGGCTGCTGGTCGGCTACCTGGAGACCGACGACTTCGAGGCGGCCCGGACCGCCATGGCCGAGACCGACGTCAACGCGCGCTGGCAGGCGGAGATGGCGCCGTTCTTCGAGAGCCTCGACGGCCGCCCCGACGAGGGCATGGTGGCGCTGGAGGAGGTCTTCCACCTCGACTGAGCGGTCCCCGGTGGACGGGCCGCCTCGGCCGGGCCGCCCCGTCCACCCTGATCAGGCGGGGCCGGGGATCCCGTCGCCGCTCCGGCCCCGGCCGGCCGGGTGGCGCACGCCGCCGCGTCCGCGACGGCCCTCACCGCCGTCCCGACAGGTGGCGGTGCATCGCCTGGCGGAGCCTGAGGGCCGCGCCGGGCCCGATCCTCATGTCCAGCGCCGCCTGTTCGGCGGCGCGACCGGCCCGGTCGGCGAGGGCGGGTTCCAGGACGGGGACCTCGGTCGAGGGGTCAGCGATCCCGTTCTCCGGACGGTGCCAGAGCCGCCCGGAGCGCCTCCGGGCGTGGCCGCCCGCCGTCTCGGCGAGGAGGCCGGCCACCACGTCGCTGAGCACCGTGATCACGATGGGCGTCACGAGCGCGGCGGTGCCGGCGACCCCGGCGCCCGGCGGGTCGTCACAGGCCGGGCGGAGGATCCGGCCGGGGTCCCGGCGCACCGCGGCGGCGATGACCGGGTAGAAGGCGGCCTCCTCGGGCGCCACCTCGCCGGCCACGGACCTGGCGACGTCGTCGAAACGGCGCGTCAAGGCAGGCATCCTTCCACGCCCTGGCGCGCACCGGTCTCGAAGGCGTCCAGGCGCTCGGCGGCACTGCCGTGGTCGCTCACGTCCGTCCAGGGGGTGTCGTCGGCGTACTGTCGCAGGGCCGTCGCGATCTCGTCGGTGTCGCCGGGTTCGAAGTGGAGTGTCCCGTCCTCGGCGGCGCCGAAGAGGGCGGCGCCGGCGAAGCAGTCTGCCTGGAGCTCGAGCTGGGGGATCAGCAGGCTTTCGGGGATGCGCGCCTGGACGGCGTGGCCCCATTCGTGGGCGACGACCAGGTAGGCCCAGGCGTCGCCTTGCCGGTATCCCATGCGCATGAGATCGGCGTCCCAGGTGATGTAGTCGTAGGGCGGCCAGCAGTACAGCGCGTTGTCGTCGGGAAGGCGGTACCCGAAACACGTGGGCGCGTTTCCGGTCGCGCCGTCGTAGGCCCCGAAAACCCCGGGAGAGGTGTAACTCCCCGGAAAGAACTCCGGCCAGTGCGCGGCCCAGAAACCGTTGACGACGTACCGGGCGGAGCGGATGTCCTCGTCGAGGTCGTCCGGCTCGCCGGCGGTGGCGTCCGCCGATGCGCCGCCGTCCACGGGGGCGGTCGCGGGCGCCTCGTCCGCGGAGGTGGTCCAGGGGATGTCGTCGGCGGTGGAGGCGGCCGCGGTGCCGTGCGCGCCGGCGGTCAGGGTGGTGGCGAGCAACGCGGTGAGGGCCAGACGAACCGTTCTCCACCGTGAGAAGACCACGGCTTCCTCCCCTGTAACTGGTGTCTACATACCGGTCAAAAGTTCATATATGGCCGTTAGTCGTGTAGAGCACCATCACCATATGGGGAAAAGGCCTACGGGGAAACTGGAATGCGGAACAACGGTAAGTGGTCCGCCAGTCGGAGTCGAAGTCGACGGCGTTTGTCGATTACGGCCGGTGGGGTGACGATAAAGGGTCCTGCTGTAATGCGGTTTCCGCCGACGTGGGTCTCCGGTTTCTGATTTCCGGCTTCCGCGGCCGCGCCGCCGCCGGTCCGTCCGCCCGGCCGGTTCCGGGGGCGTGAGGTCCGGGGGCCGGTCGCCGCCGCGCCGGATTCGATCACCGCCGGGGGCTTTGCCGGGACGCGTTCCCACCGCTAAGGTTGGCGCTGTGACTGCCGGGTCGGCCATGGGCCACACACGAGTAGGGCACCCGGCCACGGCGTGAGCCCCGGGCGGGCGAGAGGCCCGCCCCCTCTGCTTTCCGCATGTTCCGCGCTTTCCGCGCGACGTCTTCACGCGCCTGGCGATGCGGCCCGCCGCCGGTTCCGTAAACCGTTCGCGAACCGTTCGAGAACCGGTCCGGCCGAGCCGTCGGCGTGCCTTCCGTTGTTTTCCGCACCACGGCCCACGTCATCCCGTGATGATTCCGTCCCGCCCGCCGGGCGGTTCTTCGTCATGCCCGCGAACGGTCTGCGGGCTCACCGATCCGTAGAAGAAAGCAGAGAATGCCGAACGATTTCAACCAGCAGGTCATCGAGGAGTTCCGCGCCAACGGGGGAAGGGTCGGAGGTCCTTTCGAAGGGGGGCGGTTGCTCCTGCTGACCACCACCGGGGCACGGTCCGGCGTCCCACACACGACCCCGGTCGGTTACCTTCCCGACGGCGGCGACCGGGTCCTCGTCATCGCCTCGGCCGGCGGCGCGCCGAGACATCCCGACTGGTTCCACAACCTGGTGGCCGACCCCCGGGTCACGGTCGAGGACGGCGTCTTCACCTACGAGGCGCGTGCCGTCGTCCTGGAGGGGGCCGAACGCGACCGCGCCTTCGCCCGCGCGGCCGAGGCCGACCCCGGGTGGGCTGTCTACCAGGCCGGGACGACACGCGTCATCCCCGTGGTCGCCCTCGAACAGGTCGCGGGCGGGCCGCCGAACGCGGCCTCGTGGGGCGAGGCCCTCAGGCTGATCCACGACGCGTTCCGGCGGGAGCTCGCGTTGATCCGCAAGGAGGTCGCCGAATCGGGCCCCCGGCTGGGCGCCCAGCTCCGGGTGAACTGCCTGACCCTCTGCCGGGGGCTGCACCACCACCACACCAACGAGGACGCCGGGATGTTCCCCCACCTCGCCGAGCACCACCCCGAACTGGCCCCGGCCCTGGACCGGTTGCGCCTGGAGCACGAGAGGATCGCGGCACTCCTCGGCGACCTGCAGAAGGTCATCTCCGCCGACGACGCGGACCCCGCCCTGACGCTCTCCGAGGTCGAGCGGCTCACCGACGAGCTCGAAAGCCATCTGACCTACGAGGAGGAGCAGCTGATCCCGATTCTCGACGCGCCGGCCTCCTGAAAACGGTCCCGCCGGGAGCGGAGGTCCGGCGCCTCCGTTCCCGGCTGGGAGGTCTTGGCGGGAGCCGGCACGAGGCTCACAATCGGTTCATGAATGATCACCATCCGTACATCGGTGCCCGTGTCCTCCGCCGTGAGGACGCGCGGCTGTTGACCGGGCGGGCGTGCTTCGTCGCCGACGTGCGCCTGCCGGGCATGGCGTACGCGGCGGTCGTCCGCAGCCCGGTGGCGCACGGGCGGGTGACGCGCTGCGGACTCGAAGCCGCGCGGACGGCCCGTGACGTGCTGGACGTCATCGGACCGGGTGACGCGACCAGCGTCCGGCTGCCCTGCGTCTCTCCCGCACCGGGCCAGCGGGAGAGCTCGTACCCGGTGCTGGAGGAGACGGTCCGCTACGCCGGTCAGCCGCTCGCCGCCGTCGTGGCGCGCACCGCGGAGGCAGCCCACGACGCCGCGGCCCTGGTCAGGCCGGACATCGACGAGCTGCCCGCCGTCGTCGGGGTGGAGCGGGCGCTGCGTCCCGGCGCCCCGCTGCTGTATCCCGGCTGGGGGACCAACCTGGTCACCGACTTCGAGGTCGGCGACTCCGGCGCCGACTGCGACGCGGCGATCGCGGGCGCCGACCACGTGGTGGAGATGACCTTCCGGCTCGGCAGGGTCACGCCCGGTCCCGTCGAGCCGCGCGGGATCGTGGCCTCCTGGCGGGACGGCGAGCTGACCGTCTGGGCCTCGACCCAGTCGCCCCACCAGGTCCGCGACCACGCCGCCGACGCCCTCGGGATCGCCCATCACCGGGTGCGCGTCATCGGGTGCGACGTCGGGGGCGCGTTCGGCGCCAAGGAGCACCTGTACCCCGACGAGGTGCTCGCCTGCCTGGCGGCGGTCCGGCTGGGGCGCCCGGTCCGCTGGATCGAGACGCGCGTGGACCATCTCGCCGCGACCCTGCCCGCGCGCGACGCCGTGCACCGGGGCCGCCTGGCGCTCGACGCGGACGGCCGCTTCGTCGCGCTGCACTGCGACATCCTCGGCGATCTGGGCGCCCACCCGTCGAACGTCGGGATCTCGCCGATCGCGGTGTCGGCGACCATGGCGCCCGGGCCGTACCGCTTCGAGAAGGCGGGTGCGCGGGTGCGCGCCGCGGTCACCACGACCACCCCGACCGGTTCCTACCGGGGGTTCGGCCAGCCCGAGATCACCTGGACCCGCGAGCGGCTGGTCGACGAGGCGGCCAGGCTCATCGCGCTGGACCCGGTGGAGCTGCGGCTGCGCAACATGATCGGCCCGGGTGAGCTGCCCTGCGTCACCCGGACCGGGCAGGCGTACGACTCGGGTGACTACCCCCGGGCCCTGCGCGCGGTGCACGACCTGGTACGCGTCCGGTCGCGGGACGACGGGCGCAGGCGCGGCGTCGGGTTCTCCTGCCACGTGGAGATCACCGGTATGGGTCCGTCGGCGGCGATGAAGGCGGCCGGCATCCGGGCCGGGGGCTTCGAGGCCGCGGTCGTGCGCATGGAACCCGACGCCTCGGTGGTCGTCTCCGCCGGGGTGGTCGGCATGGGACAGGGCATCGGGACGGCGCTCGCCCAGCTCGCCGCGGACCGGCTGGGCGTGCCCCTGGAACGGGTCGAGGTGGTCCTCGGTGACACCGCGACCACGCCGTACTCCTCGGTCGGCTCCATCGCCAGCCGCTCCCTCGCGGTGGGCGGCGGTGCCCTGACCCGGGCGGCGGCCCGCCTGCGGGAGAGGATCGTCGCCATCGCCGCCCACCAGCTGGAGGTGGCCCCTCAGGACCTGGAGCTCAGCGGGGACGCGGTGCGGGTCAAGGGTGACCCGGGGGCCTTCCGGACCCTGCGCGAGATCGCCGTCTCCGCCTGGCGAGGCTGGGACCTGCCCGAGGACGTGCCGCCCGGCCTGGAGGAACGGGCCTCCTACGACCCCTCCGGTTACACCTACGCCTACGGAGCGCACGCCGCCGCCGTGGCCGTCGACCCGGAGACCGGGGCGGTGGAGGTCGAGGGTTACTGGCTGGTCAACGACTCGGGGGTGCTGGTCAACCCGGTCATCGTCGAGGGGCAGCTGAAGGGCGGGGTCGTCCAGGGTGTCGGCATGGCGCTGACGGAGGAACTCCTCTACTCCCCGGACGGGCGGCCGCTCGCCGAATATCTCCCGCCGACGGCGCGGGAGGCCCCCGACGTCGAGGTCGTCCTGCTCCGGACGCCCTCGCCGCTGACGCCCGGCGGGATGAAAGGCGTCGGCGAGGCGGGCACCATCGGCCCGCCCGCGGCCATCGGCAACGCGGTCGCCGCGGCCCTGCCGGAGATCGCCGGCCGCGTCGTGGCGACTCCGCTGACCCCGCAGGCCGTCTGGTCCGCCCTGAACGGCTGACCGCCCGCCCGGTGATGCCGCGCCGCCCCCCAAGGTCCCGCCCACCGGAGTCTGCCGCCCGCGGACGCCACCGGTCGCCGGGCGGGAGCCGGGTGGGAACCGGACGAGAGCCGGGCGGAGCCTGACCCGGCGACCCTCCATCAGGCGTCCTCCCAGAGACGGTCCTCCGGGGTGTGACACAGCGGTTCGCCCACCCGGGCGGCGACGGACCGGGCCTCGGCCAGCAGCGGGTGCCCCTCACCCAGCGGCGGGCGGCCGTGGGCCAGGGGCCTCCGGTCCAGCAGCGGGTCCACGAGCCGCGACACCTCGTCGATCCGGCCCGCGGCCACGCGCAGCAGCGCCAGGTCCAGCCGGCCCGCCAGGATCAGCGGATGCGACGGGTCCAGGGGGCCCTCACCCAGCGCGAGGAGCGCCGCACCCGCGGCCTCAGAGTCGTCCTCCCGGCCGAGGACGCGCATGACGCGGGCGGTCAGCAGCAGCCGTTCCGCCCGGCCGGGGAAGTCGTCGTCCGCGTCGCGTTCGTCTGCGGCGAGGGCGGCGAGCACGCCCGCGGCGTCCGACGCCTCGCCCAGGGCCAGCAGGGCGGCGGCGCGGGCCCGTAGCGTCCTGCGGTCGTCGGGCAGCCGCCGCAGGTCGTCGAGGGCCTGCCCGGCCTCTCCGGCCGCGGTGAGAGCGGCGCACCGCACCAGCGTCGCCTCGGCGTGCAGCCCGGGGGAGACCTGTCGCGCGAACCAGCCGGTACCGGACGTCGCCGTCTGGAGCAGTCGTACGGCCTGACCGGGGAAGCCAGCGGCCAGTTCGATCTCCGCCAGGCGGACGGTGTCGTACTGGGGCCAGTAGCTCTCGGGGGGCAGGTGCTGAGCGCGCAGCCGCATCGCCTCGGTCAGATGGTGGCGGGCCTGCGCGGGATGGCCGGCGGCGAGCAGTGCCTCGGCGAGCGTCACCCTCGCGGACGCGGTGTTGACGTTGTCCGCGCCGAGACGCCGCTCGCGGTCGGCCAGTGCCGCCTCGGCCAGCGTCACCCCGGTGACGGTCCGGCCCGCCCGGGTGGCGGCTCTGGCCGTCGCCTGCCGGGTGAGCGTGAGCCTGCGCCACTCGGGGCCGACGCCGGTGGCGGGCACGCCCGCGGCTCGCCGCGCGCCGAGCTCCTCGAGCCTGCGCAGGCCCGCGGCGGGTCGGCCGGCCTCGACCAGTGTCTCGGCCAGGTTGTGCTCGGCCCGGCTGACGCGCGCCTCCGACTCGTCGGACGGGGGCAGTTCGCGCGCCGCCGCCAGCGACCGCTCGAAGGCGGCCCGGGCCGCGGCCGGATCGCCCAGCCGCAGCAGGGCGAGGCCCTGCCTGCCGGCCGCGTCGCACAGGGCCCGCCGACCGGCGGGATCGGCGGCGTGCAGGGCGACGAGCTCGCCACCGACCTCCGCCGCCCGCCCGAGCAGCGGGCTGCCGTCCAGCAGGACCTGCAGGACCCCCTCCAAGGCGCAGGCCCGCGCCGCGGTTCCCACCCGTCCGGCCTGCTCGGCGGCCTGCTCGGCGACGTGCAGGCGCTCGGCCCACTCCCCGGCCAGCGGGATCAGGTCGCGGGCGAACCAGTGCGCGGCCAGCGCGGCGGCCTGGTGGTCGGCGGGACCGTCGGGGTCGTCCGCGATCGACCGGAAGGCCAGCTCCGACAGGCGTGCCGCGCTCGCCGCCGCCCACCCCGCGGGCGGCGGCCCGGCCGTGAGGGCGGCGAGCTCCAGGCGGGGCACCAGGTAGGGGGCGTACGCGGTGATCCGGCCCTCCCACCCCGCGGACGCCGTGGCGCCGTACGCCTCGGCGGTCTCCCACACCGGCTGGCTCTGCCCCGCCGACGGGCGTTTCTCCGATGTGGAGATGTCGCCGATGCCCAGGCGCACCTGGCTCAGCATGAAGCGTTCCACCCGGTGGAAGCGGGCCACCCGGCTCAGCGCCGCGGTGACCAGGCGCCGCGCCTCCGTCAGGGAACGCGGCGGCTGTGGCGCGGGGTCGTCCGCGGTGAACTCGTCGAAGGCGTGTTTGACGGCCAGCGCGACCAGCACCCGGCGGCTGCGGACCTCGTTGTAGAGCCAGACGGCGCTGCGGCCCCGGTCGCCCTCGCCGCCGCGCGGCAGCCGGATCCGCTCCGCGACGTCCTCCGCCCGCACCTGGTGGTAGTCGCCGCTGCGGAAGGCGTCGGCCGACGCGGCTGCGATGGCGGCGAGCCTGCGCTCCTGTGCCGACACCTTTTGCCCCCTTCTTCTACTGCATATGGCTATATTTCGCTATGGGTTGTTGATCTTAAAACAGGTGATCCGGGCATCGGCGGCGCGGGTGTCAGGCGGCCGGAGGCTTCCCGGAGGCCGCACGCCGGTCGCGGAGCCGGGCGAACCGACGCGTCACGGCGGTCACCGCCGCGGCGACGCCCCCGGCCGCCGGCTCCCGCTCCTCCGCGGCGGTCGGGCCGGGGTCCGGAGCGGCCGGGGCCGCCTGCCCGGCCCGCACCGCCTCCAGTTGCGCGGCGAAGGCCAGGCCGAGGAAGAGCGCCATCGAGCTGAGGAACGACCACAGCAGCAGGGCCATCACGGCGGTGAGCGGACCGTACGTGGCGCCGAAGGTGCCGCTGCTCTCCGTGTAGAGGGCCAGCAGCAGCGTGAAGAACGTCCACAGGCCGAGGGAGACCAGTGCCCCGAAGGCGAGCCAGGTGTGCCCCGGCTGCCTGCGGCGGGGAGCCGCGCGGAACAGCACGGAGGTCGACATCAGCGCCATCAGGAAGCCCAGCGGCCAGCGCACCAGCGTGAAGGCCCGCATCGCCGCGGCGTCCCAGTCGTAGACCTGGGCCAGGGACCGGCCGATGGCGCCGCCGCCGACCATCACCACGAAGCCGACCGTCATGAAGGCCCCCGAGGTCAGCGCCATGAACAGGGCCCTGCCGTACTTGCGGTGGAACGGGCGGTCCCGCTCGACGCCGTAGATGCGGTTGGCCCCCCGCTCGACCTGGGCCATGGCACTGGTCAGCGAGACCAGGGCGGTGACCAGACCGAACCAGAGCGCCAGGGTGCCCCCGGCGCGGCCGGCCTGGCGGTGGCTGTCGGCCAGCACGTCCTCGACCGCCGCGGCCCCCGCCCCCGGCGCCAGCTGGCTCAGGGCCAGCTCCAGCACCCGGCCCAGCGCCTCCTGGTCGACCACCGAGCTCAGGCCCACCAGGGCGATGGCCCCGGGAATGATCGACAGGCAGATCTGGAAGGCCAGCGCCCGTGAGTTGGTCATGCCGTCGCCGTACCGGAACCTGGTGAAAGAGTCGCGGACGAGATGCCAGCGGCCGTACTTGCGCAGGGCGACCCACGCGTGGTCGGCGGAGAGCTCTTCACCGTTCATGCTCCGCGTCTGCGGAACCTTCGTCGCTGTGCCCATGTCGCCCCACGGCTACCCGGAAAGCGACGTTCCGAACAGGTGCGGACGGAAACCGTGACCGAGGACACCGCCCGCCGGCCTCCCGCCGGAAAGCGGAGGACGACACGGGGAGAGGGGGCCCGGCATGACACCGCATGACACCGCATGACCCGGTAAGGCACGGTGCGGGGCGGCGGAGAAGGAGCGATGAGCCGGCGATTCGCGGGTAGGGGCAGGCGCATGGCTGAATTCCTGGCAGACATCAAGGAGATCCGCGAGCGTGCGCGGGAGGAAATCGACAAGGGGCCGATCACGGCCGCCTACGGGGCCGACCTGCCCCGGGTGATCCAGGTGTGCAACGAGGCGCTCGCGACCGAGCTCGTCTGCGTGCTCCGCTACAAGCGGCACTACTACACCGCCACCGGGATCCACGCCGGGACGGTCGCCGCGGAGTTCCTGGAGCACGCGGCCGAGGAACAGGAGCACGCCGACCGGATCGCGCAGCGCATCGTGCAACTCGGCGGGGAGCCGGATTTCAACCCCAGCACGCTGGCCGCCCGCTCGCACGCCGAGTACGACGACAGCCTGGACCTGATCGAGATGGTCAAGGAGGACCTGGTCGCCGAGCGCATCGCGATCGCCTCCTACACCGAGATCGTCAAATGGCTCGGCGACGGGGACGTGACCACCAGGCGTATCTTCGAGGACCTGCTCGCCCAGGAGGAGGAGCACGCCGACGACCTGAAGAGCCTGCTGGAGAGGCTCCCCGGCGCACTGGGCACCGGCCGCTGAAGCACGTCACGCCACCGCGCGTCACC
This sequence comes from Streptosporangium becharense, assembly GCF_014204985.1. NCBI lineage: Bacteria > Bacillati > Actinomycetota > Actinomycetes > Streptosporangiales > Streptosporangiaceae > Streptosporangium > Streptosporangium becharense. The sequence continues at coordinate 7,503,660 of NZ_JACHMP010000001.1, forward strand.
TCACCGCACGTCACGTCACCGCGCGTCGTGGTGGCGCCGTGTGGCCCGCGCAGGTCCGCCGCAGGTACGGGTGCGTGCCGCGCGTCCGTACCTGCGGCGTGGGACCGGTCAACCGGCCGTGCACGACACCCCCGACACCGGCGCCTCCTCCCCGGCGGCGATGAAACCGAGCGTCGCGCTCGCGCCGGGGGCCAGGGAACCGTTCCAGGGGGCGTTGCGCGCGGTCACGGCCGCACCGGCCTGCGACACGGTGGCGCCCCACGCCTGGGTGACCCGTCCGCCGGAGAGGTCCCAGCCCGCCGTCCAGCCGGTGATCGGGGCGGAGCCGGTGTTGCGCACCGTCACCTCCCCCTGGAAGCCGCCCGGCCACCGGCCGGCCGGCCGGTAGGCGGCCGTGCACCCACCCGTCGTGGGTGTGACCGTGGGGGTCGCGGTGACGGTGGGGGTGGCGGTGACGGTGGGAGTCGGCGTGCCGGTGGGTGGCGCGCCGAGCAGTTCGGCGAGCGCCGGGAACCAGCGGTCGGCGATCTTCTGGTCGCCCGAGGCGTCGGGGTGCACGCCATCGTAGGTGTCGGCCGCGGTGCTGAAACCGGTCCACTGGTCGACCACGACGACGGGTGATCGCGCCGTGCTCCTGCCCGCCGCCCAGGCCGGGATCGCCGCGTTGAGCGCCTCGACCCGCTGCCCGCACCCGGCGCACGTGCCCGGGTTCAGCGGGATGATCTGGGCGACCAGGATCCTCATGCCGGGATTGCTCGCCCGCATCTGGTCCACGAGCCTGTCGTAGGCCGACAGGACGGCTGAAACCGGGCGATCGCTCCACATGTCGTTGGTGCCGAAATGCATGAGCACCACGTCGGGCAGGGTCGCCGCGAGCCAGCCCGGGAGCAGGTTCTGGTCGGCGACACCGGTGACGAGCGCCCCGCCGTGTCCCTCGTTGTCCCCGTCGTGGGCGACGCCGCAGCCCTGCGGGGGCAGCGTGCCGACGAAGTCGAGGTCGCCGTACCCGGCGTCGGCCAGCCGGTTCCAGAGCAGGGCCCGCCAGCATCCGGGCGAGCCGGTGATCGAGTCACCGAGCGCCATGATCCTCGTGGTCGAGGCCCGGGCCGGCGCCGCCGTGCCGGTCAGCAGGAGCCCCAGGGCCGCGATCGCGGCCACCGCCGCCGTGACCGCCGCGGCCATCCCGTTCCCGTACGTCGTTGTCCGCATCGTCCGCTCCCGCCGTCGTGGGGCCCCGATGCTAGGCGCCGCACCCGGCGGCGGGAAGCCGCCCGCCCGCCGTCACCGCGCCGGCCTGCGGCGCGAACCCGCGCGGGGGTGTAACTTTCAGCCGCCGTCGTCACGAGTACCCCCTCCGTCCGTGTTTCCGGCTCACGCACGCCCCGCGCCCGCCTGCGTTTCCGCTCCCGTCCGTGTTCCCGCCCCGTCCGTGTTTCCGGCTCACGCATGCCTTGCGCACGCTCCGTCCGCGTTTCCGCTCCCGTCCGTGTTCCCGGCCTGCGCACGCCCCCTGCTCTACCCGTGTCTCCGCCCCGCCCGCGTGCCCGGTCCGGTGGCGCCGGCCGTGACACAATCCGCCCATGGCGGTCATGTTCCGGGTCCTCGGCCCCTTCGAGGCATGCGTCGACGGGACACCCGTGGACGTGGGCGGGCCTCGCCCGCAACTGCTGCTCGCCCGGCTGATCGTCGCCCGGGGGGCCATGGTCTCGGTGGACGCGCTCCTGGATGACCTCTACGAGGGGGACCCGCCGCCCCGGGCGCTCAGCAGCCTGCACAGCTACGTCTCCAGCCTCCGGCGAGTCCTCGAACCGGGAAGGGCGCCGCGTACGCCCTCCGGCGTCCTGCTCAACCGCTCGCGGGGCTACGCCCTCGGGCCGCACGAGGTGGACGCCGACGGCTTCTCCCGGCTGACCAGGGAGGGCCGCTACGAGGAGGCGCTGCAGATGTGGCGCGGCGCGCCGTACGAGGCGTTCACCGACGTGCAGTGGCTGCGCCCGGAGATCGAGCGGCTCGCCGAGACTCACCTCGTCGCGCGGGAGGAGCACCTGGCCCGCCTCCTGGAACGGGGGGACCCGCATGTGGCGGGCGAGCTCACGACACTGGTGCGCGAGCACCCGCTCCGGGAAGGGTTGTGGGAACTGCTCGCCCGTGCGCTCTACCGGCTGGGGCGGCAGGCCGACGCGCTGGAGGCGCTGCGTGCCGCCCGCGTCCGCCTCGCCGACGAACTGGGCCTGGACCCGGGGCCCGGTCTCCAGCGGCTGGAGAGTGCGATCCTCGCGCAGGACCCGGCCCTGGAGACGTCCCGAGCCTCCGCCCGGCTCGCACCCGCCGTGCCGGCCGTACCCGGGACGCCCGCCGCGGTCACCGTGGTCGGCAGGAACTCCCAGCTGGAACGGCTCGACGAGCTCGCCCGGGAGACGGCACGCGGACGCCCCGGGATCGCGGTGATCTCGGGCGAGCCGGGGATCGGCAAGACGTGGCTGGCCGAGGCGTTCGCCGACCGGCGGGCCGCCGAGGGATGGCGGGTGGCCTGGGGCCGCTGTCACGAGACGTCCGGGGCGCCCGCGCTGTGGCCCTGGCAGCAGGTGGTCCGGAGGCTGAGCGCGGAGGTCGCCCCGGGCGCCGCGCACGCGGCCCCGCTGGAGATGCTGTCCACGGACGGCGCCGGCCCCGTGCCACCCGTGGAGGCGAGCGAGGCGAGGTTCAGGCTGCACCGGGCCGCCGCGGACTACCTCGACACGGTCGCCGCCGACCGCCCGCTCCTGGTGGTGATCGACGACCTGCAGTGGGCCGACTCGGCCTCGCTCGGCCTGCTGACCGACCTGGCGGCGCTGCTCCGCGGCGGGGTCGCCGTCGTGGTCACGGTGCGGTCCGGCGAGGGGCCGGCCGCCATGTACGACACGCTCGGCATGCTCAGCCGCCGCGACGCCCTGCGGCTCCCGCTGGCGGGTCTCGACCGGGCCGCCGTGGCGGAGCTGTCCGGGCTCGGGGACGAGGGGACGGTCGACGCCCTCGCCAGGCGCACCCGCGGCAACCCGCTGTTCATCCGGGAGATCCTCCGGCTGGCCGAGGACAGCGGGATCGGCCGGGCTCTCACCGCCGTGCCCGAGGGACTGGCCGATGTCCTGCGCCGGCGGCTGCTCCGGCTGCCCGCCGCCCACCGGGCCGTCGTCGACGCGGCGGCGGTCGTGGGCGGCGCCGCCGACGCCCTCCTGCTCACCGAGATCGTCGCGGCCCGCACGGGCCCCGCGGCGGAGACCGGTCACGGGGAGACCGGCCGGGGGAAGCCCGGTCACGGGGAGGCACCCGGGAGCGGCGGGGGCACCGCCGGACAGGTGCGGGAGGCGCTCGACGCGGCCGCGGGGCTGCGGCTGCTCTCCGACGACCTGGGGTTCTCCCACGACCTCATCAGGGAGACGGTCTACGCCGACGTCCCGTCACGGCGCCGGGCCGAACTCCACCTGGCGGCGCTCCGCGTGCTGGAGCGGAGACCCGGCCGCGACCCCGTGGTCCTCGCCCGGCACGCGCTGGCCGCCGGGCCCGAGGCGTCCGCCGAGGCGGTGCGCTGGGCGTCGGCGACCGCGGCGCAGGCGGCCGGAAGGCACGCCCACGAGGACGCCGCCCGGTGGTGGCGGCGCGCCGTCGAGACCCACGGCCACATGCCCGGGGCCGACCCGGCGCGCCACGTGGAGTTGCTGCTCGAACTCGTCGGCGCTCAGCTGAACGCGGGAGACGGCTCCGGCGCGCGCGAGACCCGCGCGGAGGCCGTGCTCGCCGCCGGAGGGGCGGACGACGTCTCGCTGACCGCGAAAGCCCTCACCAGCCTCGACGCGCCGGGTCTGTGGAAGTTCTACACCTACGGCGACGTGGAGCCGGAGACGGTCCACCGGATCGAGGAGACACTCGCGGCGCTGCCCCCGGGTGACTCGGTCCTGCGGTGCAGGTTACTCGCCTGCCTGGGCATGGAGCGCTACGACGGTTCGGCCGACCCCCGGTGCGACTCGGCGACCGCCGAGGCCCTGGCGATGGCCCGGCGCCTCGTCGCGCGGGGTGAGGCCGGACCGCGGCTGCTGGCGTTCGCGCTCAACGCCCGCTACCTCGGCGTCCACCAGCCCGACAGGCTCACCGAGCTGGAGGCCGTCGGCCTGGAACTGACCAGGCTCGGCCTGCCCGGGTTCGAGCTGCTCGGGCACCTCATCCTCGAACGGACCCGCCTGGAGTTCTTCGACGTGGCGGGCGCCGACCGTTCCGCCGAGCGGGCCCGGGTCCTCATCGACCGGCTGAACCTGCCGTGGCCGCGTTTCCAGCACCTCGTCTGGACGGCGGCGCGCCGCCTGGCGGACGGCGACCTCGACGGCGCCGACGCCGCCTACGCGGCGGCGGCGGACGCGGGGGAACGGCTGAACCTCTGGTACACCGGCAGCGTGCTCGACTCGGGGATGTTGGCGCGCGGCATCCTGGCCGGGGACCTCTCCGACGTGGAGGAGACGGTGGGCCGGATCTCGCCCTTCCCCGCCCACCGTCAGCCTCTGCGCGCGCTGGTCGCGCACTTCTCGGGCGACGCCGGGGCCCTGCGCGCGGTGCGGGAGGAGGGCTGGCCGGAGCCGCCCTGGGACTTCCTCGGCCTGTCGTCGCTGTGCACCATGGGCCTGGCCCAGCACCTCACGGGCGACCTGGAGGCCGGGGCACGGACCTACCGGCGGCTTCTGCCGTACGAGGACCGGTTCGCCTGCGGCGCAGGGACGTTCCCTCTCGGCCCCGTCGGCTATTTCCTCGGGTTGCTCGCCCCCGATCCGGCCACGGCGGGAGCGCACTTCGCGGCGGCGGTGAAGCGCTGCGAGCGGGCCGGTCTCGGCTGGTGGGCACGGCGCATCGCCGCAGAGCAGGCCGCCCGCCGGTCGTGAGCCGCGGTGCCCGCTGAGAGGCCGCTGAGAGGCCCGCGAGAGGCCCGCGGCGCGTGAGGAGGCGGGGGCCGGCGGGGTGTCCGCGGGCCGTGGGCGCCGGGTGACCGCAGGTGCGCTCCCAGCGGGCCACAAGCGGACGTTGAGTCACCGTGAAGAGGACCCGTCCATCGTGACGGCATGACGACACCGAAGCTGATCCCCCGGCGCGGCGCCGACGAGCCCGCCCCTGACGTCTCCCTCTTCCTCGCCTTTCACGCGGGGCTTCGCAGGGACTTCGGCCGCCTGGCCGACGCCCTCGACCGGTGCACCCCCGGCGACGCGCGCCGGCGCGCTCTCATCGACGAGCACACCGCGTTCCTGCTGCGGGCCCTCCACCACCACCACTCCACCGAGGACGAGGAGATCTGGCCGCTCCTGCGGGCCCTCACCTCCGAGGCGGGGGCCGTCATGGACCGGCTGGAGGCCGAGCACCGGCAGATGGACGCCGTGATCGAGCGGCTGTCGCAGCCACGTCGCCCCGCGGCCGCGCAGGCCGCCGACCTGCGCGCGATGCACACCCTGCTCAACGGTCACCTGGACGTGGAGGAGCAGGAGATCGTCCCACTGATCCGCAGGCACGTCAGCGCCGCGTGGTGGGAGGATTCCGCCAAGAGGGCGACCAAGAGCCACGGCCGTGACCTGCCGCTGGTCGCCGCCTGGACCCTCGACTCCGTGCTCCCGGCCGAGCGTGAAAAGCTCCTCGCCGCAGGACCGCCGGCCCTGCGGGTGCTCTACCGATTGTCCTGGCGCCGCGCCTACGAGCGCCGCGTGATGCAGGTCTTCGGCTGATGCCGGCTCCGCCCGCGGTGCTCCCGCCGCCACGGTCCCCACCGCGGTCCCCACCGCGGGCACGGGCGACCGGCCGGAGCCGTTCCGTCCCCCACTCGGCCGGGCGGCATTGGACGGTGGCACAACGGGCCGGGCCCGGTTCGTCGTGGAGGCCGATGAAGGGCAGGGGGAGAGGCGTCTAGGGTTCGGACACGCCTCGTCTCTCCCGCCGCGGCCTCCGCCGCGTCGCGGTGCCGGGAGACCCCGGCCGCCCGGTCCCGTCGGGCGGACTGCAACGAAAGGATCGTCCAGTGGCTGGAGTAGCGGATCCGGGTCGATGGCACGCCCGTCTCGGCGAGCTGATCACCGAGTACGAGGTTCCCGGCGCGAGCCTGGCCTTCCTGCACGAGGGGGAGGTGCACGAGTTCGCCGCCGGTGTGCTCAACGTGGCCACCGGGGTGGAGGTGACCACCGACTCGCTCTTCCAGATCGGCTCGGTCAGCAAGGTGTGGACCGCCACCCAGATCATGCTCCTCGTCGAGCGGGGCGAGCTGACGCTCGACACCCCCGTCTCCCGGGTCCTGCCCGAGTTCCGGGTCGCCGACCCGGAGGTGACCGAGACCGTCACGATCAGACACCTGCTCTCGCACACCTCCGGGATCGACGGAGACTTCTTCTTCGACACCGGCCGGGGCGACGACTGCATCGAGAAGTACGTCGAGGCGTGCGCCGGCCTCCGCCAGAACCACCCCCTCGGCGTCACCCAGTCGTACTGCAACTCCGGCTTCGTCATCGCCGGACGCGTCGTCGAGCGCCTCACCGGCAAGGTGTGGGACGCCGCACTGCGCGAACAGATCATCGAGCCGCTCGGCCTGACCCATACCTGGACCCTGCCGGAGGACGTCCTGCGCTTCCGCGGCGCCATGGGCCACCTGGACGGGGCTCCCGCACCCGTCTGGGGCCTGATGCGTTCCTGCGGCCCGGCCGGGCTGATCTGTGCCCGCGCCGCCGACGTGGTCGCCTTCGCTCGCGCCCATCTGGGCACCGGGCTGCTCGCCGACCCGCGGGCGATGTGGGAACCGCAGGTGGACATCCCCAACCCGCACACCCTCGGCAGGCAGTGGGGCGTCGGCTGGATCCTGGACGAGTGGCAGGGCCGCCTGGTCGTCTCGCACGGCGGGAACACCATCGGCCAGGCGGCCATGCTCTGGATGGTGCCGGACACGGGCACCGTGGTGTGCGTGCTCGCCAACGGCGGCGACACCCCCGCCTTCCAGCACGCCCTGGCCACCGAGCTCTTCGGCGAGCTGATCGGCCTGGCCGTGCCGCCGGTGCTGGGCCCGTCGACCGAGCCGTTCGAGACCGACGTCGAACGGTACGCCGGCGTCTACGAGCGGGAGGGCAACCGGACGACGGTGACCGTGCGCGACGGCCGGCTCTCGCTGCGCAGCGAGGCCACCGGGAGCCTCGCCGGGATGCGGCCGCCCCTGGAGTTCGACCTCGTCCCGGTGGACGAGGTCACCTTCGTCGGCCGCGCCGAGGGGCACTCCCAGTGGCTGTCGGCCGTCTTTTACGAGCTCGCCGACGGCACGCCGTACGTCCACATCGGGGCGCGCGCGACCCCCAGGACCGGCTGAGGCCGCGCTGCCCGGGCAGCCGCGGGAGCGTCCCGCCGGGGCGGACGGCGCCGGTCGGCCGCCCCGGCGGAGGACACCGGCCCGTGCGGACTATGGTGATGGGGTGATCGCCCGCCCGCGTGCCAGCCTACGGCGGATCCTGGAAGACCTGGGCAGCACCGTCCTGGACGTGGCCGCCTCCCCGGGGGAGCTCGACGCCGAGGTCACCGGCGTGCACATCTACGACCCCCTCGACGAGCTGCTGGTCCCGGAGGGGGGCATCCTGCTCGCCGTCGGGGTCGACTCCGCCGAGCGGATCTGCGCTCTGCTCGACGCGGCGGGCTCGGCCGCGGGCGTCGTCGTCAAGCAGCCGGTGGACGTCGACGACGCCGTCCGGGAGAAGGTCCGGCGGACCGGGGTGGCGGTGCTGGGCCTCACCCGCGCCGCCTCGTGGGCACAGGTCGCCGCGCTGTTGCGCTCGCTGCTGGCCGAAGGCGACCTGGCCGCGCCGGACGACACCGCGCCGGACGACCTGTTCTCGCTGGCCAACGCCGTGCGCGCGCTGCTGGACGCCCCGATCACCATCGAGGACCGGTCGTCGCGGGTGCTGGCCTACTCCACCGGGCAGGAGGAGGCCGACCCCAGCAGGGTGGAGACCGTGCTCGGCCGCCAGGTGCCGGAACGGTACCTGCGGATGCTGGAGGAACGCGGGTTCTTCCGGCAGCTCTACCAGAGCCGCGAACCGGTCTACATCGCGCTGGGCGACGACGGCATCAACCGGGAGGCGATCGCCGTCCGTTCCGGGGACGAGATCCTCGGCTCCATCTGGGTCGCCGTGCGGGAGCCGCTGAGCGACCAGCGCCGGCACGCCCTCACCGAAGCCGCCAAGATCGTCGCATTGCAGCTGCTCCGCCAGCGCGCTGGTGCCGACACCGGGCGGCGGCTCCGCGCCGACCTGCTCTCCACCGTGCTGGCGGGCGGCAAGGACGCGGCCGAGGCGGCGGGACGGCTCGGCGTCACCGGTGAGCGGGTGTGCGTGCTCGCGGCGCAGCTCACCGGCGGCACCGGCGGATCCCACGCCGACGCCGCACAACGGGAGGGCGACAGGCAGCGCTTCTGCGACGCGCTCGCCCTGCACATCGGCGCCATCCACCCCAAGGCCGCCGCCGCGCTGGTCGGCTCGGTCGCCTACGCGGTGCTGCCCCTGCACACCGCCGGTGGGGACGAGGAGGCGCGGGCCGTACGGGTCGCCGAGAGCTTCCTCACCCGGGTCGGCCCCCGGCACGTCGCCAACATCGGGGTGGGACGCCTGGCGGCCGATCTGACCGAGGTGGCGAGGTCCCGGGCCGACGCCGACCGGGCGCTGCGGGTGTTGCGTGCCCGCGAGGCGTCCGGAGCGGTGGCCGGCTACACCGACGTGCACTTCGAGGCGCTGCTGCTGCAGCTCGCGGACCAGGTCAAGGCGGAGGAGCAGACGCCCACCGGGCCCTACCAGCGGCTCATGGCCCACGACGCCGAGCACGGCAGCGAACTGGTCGCGACCCTCCGCGCCTACCTGGACGCCTTCGGCGACGTCAACGCCGCCTCCGCCCGGGTGCACGTGCACGCCAACACCTTCCGCTACCGCCTGAGGCGGCTCACCGAGATCAGCGGCCTCGACCTGAACGACCCCGACGCGCGGCTCTCCGTGATGCTCCAGATGCGGATCTTCGGTCGCTAGCACGACGGAACGCGAGCTTTTCGTCACGGAGAACGAAGAAGCGACCGCCGGTGAGGGGCGAATGTGGGACACCACCCCCACCTCCTGGAGCTCCGATGAAACACACAGGATCGGCGGCCGTGCTCGGCGCCCTCAGCCTGCTCGCGACCGCGTGCGGCGGTGCCGCCGAGTCCCCGTCGGGCGGATCCGCCGCCGGGGGCACCTTCACCTACGCGCTCCGCGCCGACCCCGGCGTGCTCGACCCCGCCATGGGTGCCCTCTCGGTCACCAACACGGTGCTCTCGCTGGCGTACGACACGCTGACCAACGTCGGTCCCGACGGGAAGATCATCCCCGGGCTGGCCGAGAAGTGGGACGTCAAACCCGACTCGGTGACCTTCACCCTCCGCAAGGACGTCACCTGCTCCGACGGCTCCAAGCTCACCCCGGCCGACGTGGCCGCCAACATCGACCACATCACCGACCCGGCCGCCAAGTCGCCGATCAACGGCGTGCTGGTGCCGGCCGGAATGAAGGCCGAGGCGGACGACGCCGCCGGGACGGTGACGCTCTCCACCCCCAAGCCCTTCAGCTTCATCCTGGAGAGCACGCCGATCATCTTCATCGTCTGCGGCAAGGGGCTCAAGGACCGCTCGGCGCTGGCCCGCGGCACCTCGGGCTCCGGCCCCTACACGCTCACCGAGGCGGTTCCCGGCGACCACTACACCTTCCGGGTCCGCGAGGACTACGCCTGGGGGCCGGGCGGCGCCACCACGAAGGCACCGGGCCAGCCCGCCACGGTCGTGCTGAAGGTCGTGCCGAACGAGCAGACCGCCGCCAACCTGCTGGTCTCCGGCGACCTCAACGGCGCGATGGTCCAGGGCAGCGATCGTGCCCGGCTGGAGGCCATGCCGGGTATCGGCAAGTCGATCCAGTCCGCGGGCAACGGGCAGTTCTTCTACCACCAGGGCGATGACCGCCCCGCCAAGGACCCGGCGGTGCGCAAGGCGCTCACCCAGGCGATCAACCTGACCGAGCTCGCCGGGATCGCCTCCGGCGGCACCGGCCGGCCGGCCACCGGGCTGGTGCTGGAGCCGCGGCCGTGCCGGGGCGACACGGTCACCGGTCACCTCCCGGCGTTCGACCCGGCCGCGGCGGCGGCCGCGCTGGACGCCGCCGGCTGGAAGGCCGGCGCGGACGGCGTCCGTGCCAAGGACGGGCGGAAGCTGACGCTGCGCCTGCTCTACGGCACCACCAGAGGCGCGGGCGTGCAGGCGGCGGCCGAGTACCTGGCCGCGGCGTGGAAGAAGGCGGGGGCCGACGTCACCCTGAACGGCGTCATCGACACCAAGCTGTCGGAATCGCTCGCCACCGCCCAGGACTGGGACGTCGCCTGGCTGCCGATCGGCGTCACACTCCCCACGCAGCTCGTCGCGTTCCTGTCCGGCCCGGCCGCGCCGAAGGGCAGCAACTTCGCCCACCTGACCAACACCCGCTATGAAGAACTGGTGACCGAGGCGGTGACCAAGCCCGGCGCGGACGGCTGCAAGCTCTGGCTGGAGGCGGAATCGGCGCTGTTCGAGAACGCCGACCTGGTCCCGGTGGTGGAGAACACCACGCTGGTCGCCTCCAGGAACGCGACGTTCCAGATGCAGGCGGAGCTGTTCTCCCCGACCTCCTTCCGGATGACCGAGGCGGGCTGAGTGGCCGCAACCCCCCCGCCCGTGCCCCTCCCGGCCGGCGACGGCGCGCTCCCGGACCCGGCGTCCCCGAAGCGGGCCCCGTCCGGCCGGATGGGCGCCGGTCGTGCCCGCGGCGCGTTCGTGCTGCGGCACCTCCTGCGGTTCGCGCTCTCGCTGGCCGCGCTGCTCGTCGCGTCGTTCGCCATGATCCACCTGATCCCGGGCGACCCGGTCCGCGCCTCGCTCGGCCCCTCCGCGCCGGCCGAGGTGATCGCCGCCAGGCGCGCGCTGCTCGGGCTGGACCAGCCGATCCCGGCGCAGCTGGCCGCCTACGTCCGCGATGTGCTGAGCGGGGAGTTCGGCACGTCGCTGCTCAGCGGGGAACCGGTCGGTGAGATCATCGCCGCCCGGCTGCCCAACACCCTCGCCCTCGCCCTGCTCGCGACCGTCGTGGCCCTGCTCGTCGCGGTGCCGCTCGGCATGTGGGCGGGGGTCCGCACCGAGAACGGCCGCAACCGGGGCACCGAGGCGGCCTTCACCTCGGCGACCGGCGCGGCCGTCGCCGTGCCCGAGTTCCTCTACGCGATCGCCCTGGTGACCGTGTTCGCGATCGGGCTCGGCTGGTTCCCGCCCGCTGGCAGGGGCGGACCCGAGTCGTACGTGCTGCCGGTCCTCGCCCTGGCCGTCGCCCCGGCGGCGATGATCGCCCGGATCTCCCGGGTGGAGACGCTGCGCGAACTGGGCACCGACTATGTGCGGCTGGCCCGCGCCAAGCGGCTGCCCGCCGCCCGGCTGTACCTGCGGCACGTCCTGCCCAACACGCTCACCGCGACCCTCACCCTGGGCGGGCTGCTGCTCACCGGCCTGATCGCCGGGAGCGTGCTGGTCGAGTACGTCTTCGCCTGGCCGGGGCTCGGCCTGCGGATCGTGGAGTCGATCACCCAGAAGGACTACCCGGTCGCCCAGGGCGTGATCCTCGTCTACGGCGCGATCGTGCTGGCGGTGAACCTCCTCGTCGACGTGCTGCTCGGCGTGCTCGACCCCACGTCCGCCCTGAAGGAGAGCTGATGCGGCACGCGTTGCGGACCCCCGCCGGGCTGGCCGGGACCGCGCTGGTCACCCTCATGGTGGTGCTGGCGGTCGCCGGGCCGCCGATCTGGGGCACCGAGGCCGAGCGCATCGACTCCGCGGCCATCCTCCAGGGAGCCTCGGCCGCGCACCCGCTCGGCACCGACAACCTGGGCCGGGACATCCTCGCCCGGGTACTGGTCGCCGGCCGGCTCTCCCTCACGCTGGCCCTGCTGGCCACGCTCATCGGCGCCGTCGCCGGGACCGTGCTCGGCGCGCTCCCCTCGGTGCTGCCCCGCCGCGCCGGGCGGCTGGTCACCGGCGCGGTGAACGCGTTGGTCGCCTTCCCCGGCCTGCTGCTGGCCATGTTCACCGCGGTGGTCGCGGGACTCGGCGCGCGCGGGGCCGTGCTGGGCATCGGCGCGGCGATCGCCCCGGGCTTCGCCCGGCTCACTCAGACGCTCGCCGCCTCGGTGTCCGCGGCCGACTACGTGTCGGCCGCCCGCATGCTCGGGGTCCCCCGGCGGCTGATCATGACCCGGCACGTCCTGCCCAACATCGCCGAGCCGCTGATCCTCAACCTGGCCCAGGCGCTGGGCGGCGCGCTGCTCGGGCTGGCCGGCCTCTCCTTCCTCGGCCTGGGGGTGCAGCCGCCCTCGTTCGACTGGGGGCGGCTGCTCTTCGACGGTTTCAGCCGCATCTACGCCACCCCGGCCGTCGCGCTGGGACCCGCCGTCGCGGTGGCGCTCGCGGGCATCGGGTTCAACCTCCTCGGAGACGCCCTGGCCCGCGCCGCGTCGCGGACCGCCGCACCGATGGGGAAGACCGACCGGCGGGCCGTTCCCGCGTCCCGCGAACTCGGCGAGCCCGACCCGGAGGCGGTCCTGGAGGTGCGGGACCTCACCGTCGCCTTCCCCGGCGGGGCGACGCCGGTGCGCGGGGTGTCGCTGACCGTCGCCCCCGGCGAGATCGTCGGCCTGGTCGGGGAGTCGGGCAGCGGCAAGAGCCTGACCGCCTCCGCGATCGGCGGCCTGGTGCCCTACCCGGGGGAGGTGACCGCGGCCCGGCTGCGGTTGTGCGGCACCGACCTGGACGGGCTGCCGGAGCAGGAGCGGCGCAAGCTGCTCGGCACGTCGCTGGCGATGGTCTTCCAGGACCCGATGGCCTCGCTCAACCCGGCGCTCAGAATCGGCGGGCAGCTCGCGGAGGTGGCGACCGTGCACCGCGGCGCGAGCCGCGCCGAGGCGCGGACCAGGGCCGTCGACCGGCTGGGACACGTGCACATCCCCGAGCCGGAGAGGCGTGCCGGGCAACACCCGCACGAGCTGTCCGGCGGCATGCGGCAGCGCGTGGTGATCGCGATGGGCCTGATGGGCACGCCACGCCTGATCATCGCCGACGAGCCGACCACCGCCCTCGACGTGACCGTGCAGCGGCAGATCCTGCGTCTGCTGCGCGAGGTGACCGACGAGACCGGCGCGGCGACCCTGTTCATCTCCCACGACATCGCCGTGGTCGGCGAGCTGTGCCACCGGGTCGTGGTGATGTACGCGGGCCGGGTGGTCGAGGAGCTGCCGGTCGGGAAGCTGGCCACCGGCGCCGCGCACCCCTACACCCGCGCGCTGATCGCCTCGCTGCCCGACATGGACACCGACCGGTCCCTTCCGCTGGCCGGCATCGCCGGCCATCAGCCCTCACCCGCCGAGGTCGGCGCCGGCTGCGCCTTCGCGGACCGCTGCGCGTTGGCCACCGGCCGCTGCGCCGAGCTGCCGCCCCTCGTCCCGCACGGCACGGGGCACCGCGTCGCCTGCTGGGAGACATCATGATCATCAAGAATCTGACGGTGCGGTTCGGCGCCTTCACCGCCGTCGACGACGTCACGCTGGAGATCCCGCCCGGGGCGATCGTCGGCCTGGTGGGGGAGTCGGGGTCGGGCAAGTCCACCCTGGCCAGGGCGGTGGCCGGACTGGTGCCGTACACCGGTGGGATCACGGGCGGCGACCCGCGGCGGATCCAGATGGTCTTCCAGGACCCCTACGCCTCCCTCGACCCGCGGATGACCGTGGGGGCGTCGGTGGCCGAGGGGCTCCGCGTGCCCCGCGCCGCCCGCCGGGCGGAGGTGGAGCGGCTGCTGTCGCTGGTGTCGCTGCCCGCCGCGCTGGCGGGACGCTACCCGCGTGAGCTGTCCGGTGGTCAGCGTCAGCGGGTGGCGATCGCCCGGGCACTGGGTGCGGAACCTCAGCTGCTGGTCGCCGACGAGATCACCTCGGCCCTGGACGTCTCCGTCCAGGGGGCGGTGCTCAATCTGATCCGCTCCCTGCGCGCGGACCTCGGGCTGTCGATGCTGTTCATCTCGCACAACCTCGCCGTGGTCCGGTACGTCTCCGACGTCGTCGCGGTGATGCACCGGGGCAGGCTGGTCGAGACGGGGCCGACGGAGGAGCTGGTGAAGGCACCCCGGGACGACTACACCCGCGCTCTGATCGAAGCCGTGCCCCGGCTCGGACGCGGCTGACGGCCGCCCTCCGCTTTCCCCTCACCGAGGACAGCCGACCGTTGGGCACCGCTCCGGTGGTCGAGTGACAGGCTGTTCCCCGGAACAGCCTGTCAGGATCAACGCCGAGGTCAGGATCAGCGAGACGAGTGAGGCCCATCCTCCGGCGCAGAGCGCCGCCGCCAGGGCGAACGGGACCGTGAGGATGTCACAGGTCGATCCACTCGGTGGAGACGGTGACCTCGCGCAGCAGGTCGGGCAGCGGGGCGACGCCGATGCCGGGCCCGGTGGGGACGTCCAGGTGACCGTCGCGCAGTTCGAAGGGCTCGGTGACGTCGGTGGCGAAGTAGCGGCCGGAGGCGGAGGTGTCACCGGGCAGGGTGAAGCCGGGCAAGGCGGCCAGGGCCACGTTGGCGGCGCGGCCGATACCGGTCTCCAGCATGCCGCCGCACCACACCGCCACCCCGTGGGCCCGGCACAGGTCGTGGATGCGCCGGGCCTCCAGGTAGCCGCCGACGCGGCCGGGCTTGATGTTGACGATCGAGCAGGCGCCCAGCGAGATCGCGGCGGCGGCGTGCTCGGCCGACTCGATCGACTCGTCCAGGCAGACGGGGGTGGCGATGCGCCGGGCCAGGTGGGAGTGCTGCACCAGGTCGTCGTGGGCCAGGGGCTGCTCGATGAGCAGCAGGCCGAAGGGGTCGAGGCGGCCCAGGTGGGGGGCGTCGGTGAGGGTGTAGGCGGCGTTGGCGTCGGCCTGCAGCAGCAGATCGGGGCCGAAGCGCTCGCGCACGGCGCGGACCGGCTCGACGTCCCAGCCGGGCTGGATCTTGAGCTTGATGCGGACGTAGCCCTCGTCGAGGTAACCGGAGACCGCGTCGAGGAGCTGGGGGACGGAGTCCATGATGCCGACCGACACACCGGCGGGCACCCGGGTGGCGGCGGCGCCGAGGAAGGAGGCCATGGACTGCCCGGCGGCGCGGAGCCGCGCGTCGAGCACGGCGGTCTCCAGGGCGGCCTTGGCCATGCGGTGGCCCTTGAACGGGTGCAAGGCGCGGCCGACGGCGTGGACGTCGGCGTGCCGGGGCAGCGCGGGGATCAGGAAGCGGCGCAGCACGTCGGCGGCGCCGTCGACGTACTCGGGGGAGTAGAGCGGGCCGGACATGGCCACGCACTCGCCCCAGCCCTCGGCGTCGGGGGTGACCACGCGTACCAGCAGCACGTCGCGTTCGGTCTCGGTGCCGAAGGAGGTGCGAAACGGCGCGACGAGCGGCATCGCGATCCGCCGCAGTTCGATTCCAGTGATCTTCATGACGGTGTGCGGCCTCCGCCGCTTCTCCCTCCGGTCACGCCGCCGGTCAGGCGGCTCGTTCCAACGTCTCGTGCGGCTCGCACCGCGCAGCGGGTCGCGCACCGGGTCGCACGTGGGGCCGCGGGGGCCGCGGGTGGGCGGTGTGCCGGGCCGTGCGGCCCCGGTCTTTCTCCGGGTTGCGCCTGCGGTCCCTCTCCGGGACGGCGGCCCGCGGCGATCGTACGGCCCCCGCAGGGCCCCGCGCCGGCGACTTCGCCGGCCGGTGAACTCACCGGGCCCGCTCCACGACGTAGTAGTGCCTGTCGTGGAAACCGGTCACCCGGGCCCCCTCCCGCAGGAGGCCGCCCAGCACGTCGCGTACGGCGTGGCGCCACGACCGGGCCACCTCCGGGTCGGTGCGGCGCAGCGTCTCCACGTCGGCGGGCACGGCGATCAGCACCGTCGCGGTGTCGGTCCGCCCCGCGACCGGCCGGCCGTCGCACTCGCCCAGCCCGACCGCCGCGCCCGGCGGGACCTCCACCAGGTACGGCTCCCGCCGGGCGGCGGCCAGCACCTGCGGTTCGGACAGCCGCCAGACGGCGAGCACCCTGTCCGACTCGTCCCCGCTGTTGATCGCGTCGTTCATGACCCCGTAGAAGGACGGCAGGTACTCCTCGGGACGCGCGCCGAGCTTGGTCAGGTTGAAGTGGGCGTTGCGCCGCACCAGCGGGTCGTAGGTCCAGGTGATCCGCTCCATGCCCCGGGCCAGGGCCCACTCCCGCTGGTGGAGCTTGAGGGCGAAGCCGATTCCCCGCCCGGCCGCCGCGCCGGTGATGTGGGAGTGCAGCACCCGCTCCGCCGGGGCCCCGAAGAACCCCACCGACGCGCCGACCATCCGGCCGTCCAGGTAGGCGCCGGCCACGTAGTTGCCCGCGTGCGACAGCGCCCGCATCATCTCCACCGTGATCGGCGTGTTGGCGGGGCCGGGGTGCCAGATGCCGTCGAACAGCCGCAGCACGTCCTCGAAGTCCGCGATGGAGTGCAGCTCCCGCAGTACCGGGCCGTTCATCCGAGCACCGCCTCGACCAGGCCGGCCAGCAGCGCCGTACGGCCGGGCATCTCGGCCACGACCACGTGCTCGCCGTCGGCGTGGGCGCCGCCTCCCACCGCGCCGAGTCCGTCGAGGGTGGGGCAGCCGACCCCGGCGGTGTAGTTGCCGTCGGAGGCGCCGCCCACGCCGGCACCGGAGAGGGGGGCGAGCCCGAGCCCGGCGGCGACCCGCTGCGCGAGGGCGAACAGCTCGGCCGACGAGGAGTGCTCCAGAGGTGGCCGGTTCGGGCCTCCCCGCACCTCCAGGCGGGTCCCGGAGAGCCGGGGGGACAGGGCCCTCATCAGCTCGTCCACCCGCCGCTGCGCGGCCCGGGTGGGCACCCGGACGTCCACCGCCAGGCGGGCCAGCGCGGGCACGGTGTTGGTGGTGGTCCCGGCCGACAGCACCGTGGGCGTCACGGTGGCCGACCCCGGGGAAGGCGGGGGAGCGGCATCCGGCGCGGGGGCGGCGGGCGACGACGCCTCCACCGCCGTCACGGCCGGGAGGCCGTCGTTCGTCACGCCGCGAGCCGGACCGTCGCCCACCCCTCCATCGTGCACCGGAGCGGCGTTGACCAGGTCGGCGATCCCCGCGACGGCGAGAACCTGGTGGGCCAGCTCGATCCCGGCGTTCGCGCCCCTCTCCGGTTCCAGGCCGGCGTGCGCGGCCCTGCCGTGCACGGTGACCTCGTACATGGAGGTCCCCTTGCGCGCGGTCTTGAGCGCGCCGCCGTCGGCGCTCGCCTCCAGGACGAACGCGGCCGCGCAGCCGCGCGCCGAGTCCTCGACCAGCGCGCGCGAGGAGAGCGAGCCGACCTCCTCGTCCCCGGTGACCAGCACGCACACCCCGTCCAAGGACGGCAGCGCGGCCATGGCGTGGAACATCTGCACCAGGCCCGCCTTCATGTCGAACACGCCCGGCCCCCGGGCGATCCCGTCGACCAGCGACCAGGGACGCTCCCGCAGCGTCCCGACCGGCCAGACCGTGTCATGGTGGCCGACCAGCAGCACCCGGGGGATGCCGAAGGTCCACCGCAGGTGGGTGACCCCGTCGACCACGATCGTCTCCGCGCGCGCGCCGAGCATTCTGCGACCCTGGTCGGCGACCACCCGGGCACTGCGGGCCACCGCCTCGTGGTCGGCGGAGAACGACTCGCAGCCGACGATTTCCTCCAGGTCCTGGATCATCCGCGTCAGGTTCACGCGGGCCTGCCCAACTCGGCGCGGAACAACCGGTGCACGTTGCCGCCCAGGATCTTCACGATCTCGTCGTCGGCGAACCCGTGCCCGACCAGCGCCTCGGTCACCAGCGGCAACCCGGCCGGCCCGGCCAGCCCGGGCAGCGTCGCGTACACGTCCACCTCCCCGTACCCCAGATCCTCACAACACGGCGGCGTCACATCGTGCAGCACCTCCCGCACGAAATCCGGCCCCAGCCCCACATGATCGATCCCGGCCACCCCCGCCACATGCGCGATGTGCTCCACCAGCCGATCCACCCCCCGCGCCGCCGGATCCGCCGCCAGAAACCCCGGAAAGAAATTGACGCACACCACCCCACCGGTGGCGGCCACCCCCCGCAGCTGCGCATCGGTCAGATTCCGATGATGATCCCGCAACGCCCGCGCCGCCGAATGCGTGGCCAGCACCGGCCGGGTCGCCAGCTCCAGCACGTGCGCCACCCCGGCCGCCCCCAGATGCGAGACGTCGAACAGCATGCCCAGCCGCTCCATCACCGCCAGCGCCGCCACCCCGGCCGCGGTCAGCCGCCCCCCGGTGGCGTCCTCCCCGCTGCCGTCGGCCAGCGCGCTCCGCCCCCAGTGCGCGATCGAGGCCACCCGCACCCCCAGCCGGTACACGGTGGGCAGCAACTCCACCGACGCGTCCAGCCCCGGCATGCTCTCCAGTGCCAGCACCAGCGCGATCCGCCCGGCGGCCAGCGCCGCGTCCACCTGGGCCCCGTCCAGGCACAACCGCACCGCGTCGGCGTTGCCCTCGGCCAGCACATGCGCGCACTCGATCATCCGCAGCGTCTGGCGCAGCGCACCCTCCGGCCGGTAGCGGTCCTCGACGAAGACCGGCAGCACCTGGATGTCCACCCCGCCCTCGCGCAGCTGGGGCAGCCACCGCTCCCGGAAGAACGACGCCCACCGCTCCGGCGGCCGGGCACACACCGCCATCAACAAGTCATTGTGGGTGTCCGCGACGACGGCGCGGTGGTGGAGCTCAACGGACACGGGGCAACCCTCCGATGCGTGGTTACGGCGACCGTATGACAGGTCGGGGTGAGGGGGTTCGTCCCGTTCGCAGAAGAGAGGCCGGAGCGTTCGTCCATTCGGCCAAGACGTCCCGGGCCGCTCGCCTGCGCGGGAGGGACGGTTCGCCTGCGCGGGAGGGACGGTTCGCCCGCGCGGGGAGGGCGGCCGGTCCGCGCGGTGAACGGCGCGGGGCCGGGATGTGACCGTAGGACCCGCCCATCCGGGACTTTGGTCACTGGATGAGGTGTCCTCGCGGCCACTTGAATCTCACGGGTATCGAAGACATCGACGGAGCCCCGCGCTCCCTCGCCCAGGAGGGTGTTTCCCTTGGCGATTCCCGACGAGTTCCCCGGCGTCCCCCGCGGGGGGCACCGTGAGGTCCGCGACCCGTCCGCCCGGACCGGCACGCCTCGGGGCCGGCGTGTCTGAGGGCGGGCTCCCGGTCCTCATCCAGGGCGGGATGGGAGTAGGCGTGTCCGGGTGGCGGCTGGCGCGGGCCGTCGCCCGGACCGGACAGCTCGGCGTGGTGTCCGGGACCGCGCTGGACCTCGTGCTGTCCAGGCGCCTGCAGCGCGGCGACCCGGGCGGGCACCTGCGCCGGGCGCTGGCGCACTTCCCGGTCCCGGAGGTCGCCGAGCGGGTCCTGGCCCGCTTCTTCGTCCCCGGCGGCGCCGACCCCGGCCTGCCGTACCGGCCGGTGCCCCGGCTCGGCCTGCGTCCGCACCGCGCCCGGGACGAGCTCACGGTGGTCGCCAACTTCGCCGAGGTCTTCCTCGCGAAGGAAGGGCACGACGGCCCGATCGGGATCAACTACCTGGAGAAGATCCAGCTGGCCACGCCCGCCTCCGTCTACGGGGCGATGCTCGCCGGAGTCGACTACGTGCTGATGGGTGCGGGCATCCCCTCGGAGATCCCGCGGCTGCTCGACGCGCTCGCCGCGCACCGGCCGGCGGAGATATCGGTCACGGTGGCGGAGTCGGCGGCCGACGACCGCCACACCGTCGGCGTCGACCCGGCGGCGCTGCTCGGCCGCGTCCTCGGGCCGCTGCGCCGGCCCCGGTTGCTGGCCATCGTCTCCTCCCACGTCCTGGCCGCCTACCTCACCCGTTCCGCGGAGACCCGGCCGGACGGGTTCGTGCTGGAGACACCGGTGGCGGGCGGGCACAGCGCACCACCCCGGGGCAAACCGCAGCTCGACGCCGCGGGCGAGCCGGTCTACGGGCCGCGCGACCGGATCGACACCGGCAAGATCGCGGCGCTCGGCCTGCCGTTCTGGCTGGCCGGCGGCTACGGCACCCCGGAGGGGCTGGTCCAGGCGGTCGAGATCGGCGCGGCCGGGGTCCAGGTGGGGTCGGCCTTCGCGCTGTGCCGGGAGTCGGGCCTGGACGCCACGCTCAGGCGCCGCCTGCTCGGCCGGGCCGCCGAGGGCACCCTGGAGGTCCGCAACGACCCGCGCGCCTCTCCCGCGGGCTTCCCCTTCAAGATCGCTGACCTGCCCGGCACCATGTCGGACCCGGCCGTCTACGCCGAACGTCCCCGCCTGTGCGACCTGGGGCATCTGCGCACGCCGTACCGGAAGGAGGACGGCGCGGTCGGCTACCGCTGTCCCGCCGAACCGGTCGGCGTCCACGTCCGCAAAGGCCGTCCGGAGGAGGACACCGTGGGACGGCGCTGCCTGTGCAACGGGCTGCTCGCCGCCATCGGCCTCGGCCAGCGGCGGCCGGACGGCTACCAGGAGCCCCCGCTGCTCACTCTCGGCCAGGACCTCGGGTTCCTCGAAGGGCTGCCGGACGACTACTCGGCGGCGGACGTCGTCGGCCACCTCCTCTCCCTCTCCGCGGCCGGGCGAGCCCGGGTGGCCACCGCGTCGTGACACCCCCGGGGAGGCGGCCCTTCGCACGTGTCCGCCTCCCCGGCGCGGGCCGCCGCCACGCCATAGCCCGGCGGCGGCCCGCGGCCCCTGAGTGCTCGCCGCGCTTGGCCGAGAATTCACCCGGTCTTGGAGAAACGCTCCCCTCGATCATGTTCGTGAGCCCTTTCTGAGGGCAGGTCCGGGAACGTGACGGAGTGTGAGGTCCGGCGGCACCGCCGCCGCCGGGTTGACCTGCGAGGACGCGTACGCCGCCGGGGGGCCTGCGGGCCGGGCGGCACGGACGGTCCCGCCGGGGGGCCTCCCGCTACCGGTCACGGCGATGCCGTGCGGCGGTTTTTTCGGTGAATCGGGGAGCGTTTCGCGCCACCGGTCGCGGTCGCGCGACCACAGCGGTGCGGATCCCCCGTTTTGAGGGTCGCGATCTCGCGACAGGGATGGGGCCGGGAATGAAGATCATTGGAATCGCGGGTGGCCTTCGCTCGGGGGCCTACGTGCGCAGGTTGCTGAAGGCGGCGTCGCGGGAACTGCCCGCGACGACGGAGCTCACGATCTGGGAGGGCCTCGACCGGGTGCCGCCGCTGACGGACGGCACGCTCCCGCGCGCCGTGGACGAGCTGTGCCACGCCCTCGCCGGGGCGGACGGCATGCTGATCACCGCGCCAGGGCACAGCTCGCTGCCTGCGCAGCTGGGATACGCCCTCGACTGGGTGGCCTCCCGCCGAGCCGGCGCGGTCCTGGTGGGCAAGCCCGTGGGCCTGGTGACCGCCTGCTCACGCCCCCACGAGGCGACGTGGACGCAGATCCAGCTGGGCCGCGCGCTCGGCGCGGCGGGCGCCGTCGTGTACGGGACGGAGGTGGTGGTCTCCCCGGCTCCGAGCCACTTCGACGCCGACGGCAGGCTCACCGACCCCACCTGCCGAGCGCGGATCCGTCACGTGCTGGAGGAGATCGCCTCGCGCGTCCCGGCCAGGTCCGGTGCGGACACCGCCCTGTCCCACACCTGAGGACCGCCCGGCCGGTCCGGCGCCCCGGGTGCCGGGCCGGCCGGTTCCTCTGTCGTGGCGGCCGGCCTCCGCCGCGAGGCCGGCGGACGGCGGGAGCCGCCGGCGCGGGCCGTGCCGAGAAGACCCCGCGTGATCGCGGTTTCCCCGGGCAGGGACCGTGCGGACGATCACGCGGAGGAGCGAGCATGACCGAGCTGCTGGCGATCTACAACGAGGGTGCGGGAAGCGCCGGCGATCGGGCCCGGGCCGCGGCCGTCGACACGCTCCGCGCCGGTGGCGCCGACGTGGTCGAGGCACCCGTGGGCGAGAAGGACCTCGACGAGACGCTCGACGCCCATCCCGGCCACGACGTGGTCGTCCTGGGCGGTGACGGCACCCTGCACGTGACGGTCGCCGCCCTGCACCGTCGCGGCGAGCTGACCACCCGCACGGTGGGGCTCGTCCCCCTGGGCACCGGCAACGACTTCGCCCGCGGGCTGGGCATCCCGCTCGATCCCCCGCAGGCCGCCCGCGTCGTGCTCGCCGGGCGGTCCACCCCGCTCGACCTGCTGCTCGACGACGAGGGCGAGGTCGTGGTCAACGTGGTCCACCTGGGGGTGGGGGCGGAGGCGTCCGAGCGCGCGACGCCCCTCAAGCCCGCGCTCGGGCGGCTCGCCTACCCGGTGGGTGCCCTGCTCGCCGGCGTGCGGAGCCCCGGCTGGCGGTTGCGCGTCACGGTGGACGGCCGCCCGATCACCGACGGGCGGCGGGTCCTCATGGCCGGCATCGGCAACGGCGTCACCATCGGCGGCGGCACCCCGGTGGCCCCTCGGGCCAGACCCGACGACGGCATGGTCGACGTCGTCGTCGCGCTGACCACCGGCCCGCTGCAACGGCTGTCGTACGCCCTGCGCCTGCGCCGGGGAACCCACCCGGGGCTGCGCGACGTGGTCACCGCGCGCGGGCGGGAGGTGCTCGCCGAGGGCGAGCCCGTCCCGGTGAACGCCGACGGCGAACTGACCGGCCGCACCTCCCGCCGCCGCTGGACGGTCGTGCCCGCCGCCTGGCGCATGTTCACCTGACCGGCCCGTGACCGGGCGCCGGAGAAGCCCTCCGGCGCCGGCCGTCAGGAGCCGACGGCCCGTCCGAACGCGATCGGGCGGTCGGCCATCGGGTGGTAGCCCGTCGTCACGTTCTCGTTCGCACCCCACCAGTGGCCCAGCGGCCGGTTCGCCGCGTCGGTACGGATGAAGATCCAGCCGCGGCCGAGGCCGGGGTACTCGGTGGTGCCGACGGCGCGGGTGTCGCGGAAGTTCCGGTACGGGGACGACGGCGAGGTGGACGCCACCCCATGCGGGTTGCTGGTGACGTCGACCACGGGAACCGCCCACTCGACCGTGGAGGCGTCGCCGTCCCGGTCGTACGGCACCGGGGCGTCCGCCACGATCATGGCGTGGCCGGTGGGATCGCCGGTGGCGGTGGGCGAGCCGCCGTACCTGATCGCGATGACGACGCCGGCCCCCAGTTCGTTCACCTGGTCCAGATCCGCGTCGGCGCTGGTGGTGAAATGCTCGACCCCGGCGGTGAAGGCGTCGTGGTACTGGGCGGCGGTCGGGCTGACCGAGCCGAAGGCGCCCGCCAGGTACCGGTCGGTCACGAACGGCCACGCCTGCCTGAGCACCCCGGTGACGAAGCCGGCGCACTTGCTGCGGTTGAAGTAGGTGGTGGCGGAACCGGGGGTGCCCCAGACCACGGACGTCGTCTGGTCGCCGGTGGCGTAGGTGTTGTAGGCGCTCTGGCCCGGCCAGGCCAGGCTGTTGAGATTGTCGGCGATCTCGGCCGCCGTCAGGTATGTGTCGCCGGGCACGGCCTGCGCCGGCGTCGCGCCGATCAAGCTCCCCGCCAGGGCCAGGGCCGCGGCCCCCGCCGCGGTCGCCCCACGCGGTCGCCGGCGCATGTCCCGCCGGGTGCCGTTCCGTGCCGTCGTCTCGTGCCGGTCGTCGGTCGTGCGGGATCTCACGCGTGCCATGGTTCCTCTCCTGGGTCTTCTCCGGTCTTTCCGGTCATCTCCCCGATCGCGGGACGCCCGCGTCCGCCGTCGCGCGTGCCACCCTCGTGCCCGTGCCGCGCGTGCCCGTGCCACCTGTGCCGCCTGCGGGAGGGAAGCCAGGCGCGCGCGCCTCCGCCGGACGGCCGCGGAGCGGGGGCGTGCCGTCACGCCTCCCGCTCCGCGGCCCGGCCCGCGGGACGCGCTCCGCGTCAGCCGAGGGTGGCCGAGACCAGGTCCCTGGCCTCCTGCTGGACTCGCGCCAGGTGCTCGGGGCCCCTGAAGGACTCGGCGTAGATCTTGTACACGTCCTCGGTGCCGGAGGGCCGGGCGGCGAACCAGGCGTTCTCCGTGGCGACCTTCAGCCCGCCGATCGGGGCGCCGTTGCCCGGCGCGGAGGTGAGCACCTGCGTGATCGGTTCACCGGCGAGCGTGTCGGCGGTGACCTGCTCGGCCGAGAGCCTGGCGAGCACCGCCTTCTCCTCCCGGGTCGCCGGGGCGTCGACGCGGGCGTAGGCCGGGTCGCCGAACCGGGACACCAGGTCGGCGTAGTGCTCGCTCGGCGAGCGCCCCGTGGTCGCGCTGATCTCCGAGGCGAGCAGCGCCAGGATGATGCCGTCCTTGTCGGTGGTCCACACCGAGCCGTCGCGGCGCAGGAACGACGCGCCGGCGCTCTCCTCACCGCCGAAGCCCAGCGAGCCGTCCAGCAGTCCCGGCACGAACCACTTGAACCCCACCGGCACCTCCACCAGCCGCCGGCCCAGGTCGGCGGCCACCC
Source organism: Streptosporangium becharense (assembly GCF_014204985.1). Lineage (NCBI taxonomy): Bacteria > Bacillati > Actinomycetota > Actinomycetes > Streptosporangiales > Streptosporangiaceae > Streptosporangium > Streptosporangium becharense. Next base: position 7,528,246 of record NZ_JACHMP010000001.1, read on the forward strand.
GGTCGATCATGCCGCTGCTGACCAGCGTCTTGCCGACCCCCGCGTCCGCGGGCCAGCCGGGACGGTGCGAGTACAGGTAGGAGATCGCCACGGCGAGGTAGTGGTTGGGGTTCATCAGCCCGCCGTCGGGGGTGACGATGCCGTGCCGGTCGGCGTCGGCGTCGTTGCCGGTGGAGACGTCGAAGGCGTCGCGGTTGGCGATGAGCGAGGCCATCGCGTACGGCGACGAGCAGTCCATCCGGATCCTGCCGTCCCAGTCGAGCGTCATGAAACGCCACGTCGGGTCGGTCAGCGGGTTGACCACGGTCAGGTCCAGCCGGTGCCGCTCGGCGATCTCCCCCCAGTAGGCGACGCTCGCCCCGCCCAGCGGGTCGGCGCCGATGCGCACCCCCGCCTCCCGGACGGCGTCGAGGTCCAGGACCGACGGCAGGTCGTCCACGTAGCGGCCGAGGAAGTCGTAGCGGCCGGTCGTGTCGGCGGCCACCGCCCTGGCGTACGGGATCCGGCGGACCTCCTTGAGGCCGTCGGCGATCAGCGCGTTGGCCCGATCCTGGATCCAGGAGGTCGCGTCGGTGTCGGCCGGGCCGCCGTTGGGCGGGTTGTACTTGAAGCCGCCGTCGGAGGGCGGGTTGTGCGAGGGGGTCACCACCACACCGTCGGCCCGCCCCGCGGCGCGTCCCCGGTTGTGGGCGAGGATCGCGTGGGACACCGCCGGTGTCGGGGTGTAACCGCCCCGCTCGTCGACCAGCACCCGCACCCCGTTGGCGGCGAAGACCTCCAGCGCCGACACCAGCGCCGGCTCGGAGAGCGCGTGGCTGTCGCCGCCCAGGAACAGCGGGCCGTCGATCCCCTGCTCCGTGCGGTACTCCACGATGGCCTGGCTGGTCGCGAGGATGTGGTCCTCGTTGAACGCGACCCTCAGCGAGGAACCCCGGTGTCCGGACGTCCCGAACGCCACCCGCTGCCCGACGTCACCCGGGTCGGGGTGCAGCGCGTAGTAGGAGGTCACCAGGCGGGCCACGTCCACCAGATCGGACGGCTGCGCGGGCTGCCCCGCACGCTCATGAGTCATCGCAATCTCCTCATATCAGTCGTGGCTCACCGTATCTACCCGCGAATCGGAGAAGTCCGCGTAGCGTGCCCGGCGTGTCGCGACCGCCCCGCCGCGGCCGCCCGGACCCGGGACGCGCAGACCGTTGACAACGTTGTCATCGCCGTCATACCTTCACCCTGTTTGCCCGGTTCCCGGGTGACGATCGCCTGTTTCCCAGCACCGGAGGACCCCTTGCACAGCCGCGTGGCGGCCCCGGCGGGCACCTGCCGCCCCTTCCCGCCCCCGGCGGGTACCTCCCGCCCCTTCCCGTCCCCGCCCGCCCGTGAGGGCGGCTCGTGACCGTCCTCGCGATCGACATCGGCGGCACCAAGTTCGCCGCCGCGCTCGTCCGGCCGGACGGGAGCATGGACCGCCGGACGGAGGTGCCGGTCGGGCCGGACCCCACCGCCACCCTCGCCTCGCTGGTCCGCGAGGTCGGCCCCGCGGAGGTGACCGGGGTCGGCATCGGCTCCGCGGGCCCGGTCGACGTCACCGCCGGCAGGGTCAGCCCGGTCAACATCCCGGCCTGGCGGGACTTCCCGCTGGCCGACACCGTCGGCGGGCTCGTCCCCGCAGTGCCCGTCGCACTCGCGGGAGACGGCCAGTGCATGGCGCTCGGCGAATGGTGGCGGGGTGGGCACGGCCCGGCCTCCCGTGCCCTCCTGGGCATCGTGGTCTCCACCGGTGTGGGCGGCGGCGTCGTCCTCGACGGGGAACCGTATCTGGGCCCGACCGGGAACGCCGGGCACATCGGCCACATCACCGTCGACCGCGACGGCGAGCCGTGCCCCTGCGGGGCGACCGGCTGCCTGGAGACGATCGCCAGCGGCCCGAGCATGGTCCGCTGGGCCCTGGCGAACGGCTGGCGCGCCGCGGCCGGCCACCCGGACGCCAGGGCCCTGGCGTCCGACGCCGCGCGCGGGATCCCCGTCGCCCGGCTCGCCTTCCAGCGGGCCGCCGACGCGCTCGCCACGGCGATCCTCACCGCGGCGGCCCTGTTCGACCTCGACGAGGTCGTCGTCGGCGGCGGTGTCTCCGGGGCGGGCGACACGCTGCTCACCCCGCTGCGGCAGGCGGTCGCCAAGCAGGCCGGGCTCGGCTTCCTGCACCGCCTCACCGTCACCCGTACCGCGCTGGAGCGTGACGCCGGCCTGTACGGCGCCGCCGCGCTCGTCCTGCCCCGGGAGGTGAGGCCCCCCGCCGGGAGATGAGGACCCCGCCGGGAGGTGAGGACCCCCGCCGGGAGGTGAGGACCCCGCCGGGAGGTGAGGACCCCCGCCGGGAGGCGAGGACCCCGCCGGGAGCCCCAGGGCTGGGACCCGGTCGCCGTCAGCTTCGGCTGACGTCCGGCGGACGCGCTCCGTCCTCGGCGGCCTCCCGCGCGGAGCCCTCCTCCAGGCGGGCGCGCAGCCGGGTGCGGATCTCGTCCGGGGTGTAGGCCTGCCGCCGCCGCTCGGCTCGCGCGATCACCGCTCCCGTGGCCGCCACGCCCGCGACGCCCGCCAGGCCGAGTATCTTCCACCATCGCATGTGCCTACGCTACTGGCATGTCCGGTAAGAACATCAGCCTCGACGAGGCCGTCAACCTGACCCGCACCGGTGACGTGTGGCTGTTCCGCGGCCGGACGGTGCCCGACCGCGCCATCCAGACCGTGACGAACAGCCCCGTCAACCACGTCGGCATGTCGGTCGTCATCGACGACATGCCTCCCCTGATGTGGCACGCCGAGCTCGGCCGCTCGCTGCCCGACCTGTGGTCGGGGACGCACCAGCGCGGGGTGCAGTTGCACGACCTGTGCGAGGCGGTCACGGTCTGGGCCACCCGGTACGGCCAGCGGGCCTGGCTCCGGCAGCTGGAACCGGAGATCCCCCGGGAGATGGAGGACGCCGTCCTGCGCACCGTCGCCCGGCTCGACGGCACCCCCTTCCCGTCCACGGCCAGGCTCGCCGGACGCTGGATGAAGGGACGGATACCGAAGATCTTCAAGCGGGGGCGGGAGGAGAGCGCTCTGGAGAGCGCCTACTGCGCCGAGGTCGTCGCCGTCACCTACGAGGCCATGGGCCTGCTCCCCGGCGGCAGGCGGCCCAACTGGTACGACCCGGGCCGGTTCTGGAGCGGCGACGACCTCCGGCTGGAGGGTGGTTTCCGGCTCGGGGGAGAGATCACCGTGAAGCTGGGGTAGGGCCCCGGTCGGACGGGGCGGCCGACGCAACCCCCGGCGGACGCCGTCCGAAGTCACAGGGGGCGGATCCCGCCGCCGTCGAACCAGGGGGTTGCGCATGTCGGACACGGTGATCATCGTCGGTGCGGGTCTCGCGGGCCTGGCGTGCGCCGTCCGGTTGCACTCCGCCGGGGTGCCCGTCCGCGTCGTCGAGTCGTCGGAGGAGGTGGGCGGCCGGGTGCGCACCGACGTCGTGGACGGTTTCCGGCTCGACCGGGGCTTCCAGGTGTTCAACACCGCCTACCCCGAGGCGGGCCGGGTGCTCGACGTCGCCGCTCTGGACCTGCGCGCGATCCCCTCGGGTGTGATCGCCTTCGAGCGCGGGCGCCGGGAGCGTTTCATGCTGCCGTGGCGCCACCCGAGTCAGGCGCTGAGCGGGTTGCTGGCCGACGTGGGGTCACCGCTGGACAAGGTCGCGCTGGCCGCGCTCACCGCGCGCGACATCGCCCTGCCCGCCGATCGGCTGCGTGACGGCCGCGAGCGCACCACACAGGAGGAACTGCGGCACTGGGGCATCTCACAGAAGATGATCGAGAAGATGATCCGCCCCTTCCTCGCGGGTGTCGTGCTCGAACGCGAGCTGGAGACCTCCAGCCGTTTCTTCCACCTGATCTGGCGGGCCTTCGCCCGGGGCACGGTCGGGGTGCCCGCGCTCGGCATGGGCCAGATCGCCCGCCAGCTCGCCACCCGGCTCCCGCCCGGTGCGATCTCCCTCGGCACCCCCGTCATCGCGGTCAGTGAGGACGGCGTGGAGACGGCCGGGGACGGCACGATCCCGGCCCGCGCGGTGGTCGTGGCGACCGACCCGGCCATGGCCGCGGCGCTCTACCCGGGGCTGGAGATCCCGACGATGAGGTCGGTGACGACCTTCTACCACGCGGCCCCGCGCTCACCCATGGAGGACCCCACGCAGATCGTCGACGTGGAGGGCCACATCACCGACACCCTGGTCATCAGCGACGCCGCCCCGGAGTACGCCCCGCCGGGCCGCGCGCTGATCTCCACCTCGGTCCTGGGGGTCCTCTCCGCCGGCGACGAGCCCCGCGTCCGGGCACGGCTGTCGCAGATCTACGGCACCGACACCTCCGGCTGGGAGCACCTGGCGACCTACGCGATCGGGGACGCGCTGCCGGCGATGCCGCCGCCGTTGCGGATGCGGCGCCCGGTCCGTTTCGCGGACGGCCGCTACGTGTGCGGTGACCACCGCGACACCGGCTCTCACCAGGGAGCCCTGGTCTCCGGCCGCCGCGCCGCCGACGCCGTCCTGGCGGACCTCGGGTGATCTCGTAAGGACCTGGGAACGTCCCCGGGGGAGCCGGGGTGACCCCGGGGGCTCCAGGGGAGCCGGGGTGATCTGGGAGGGTCCAGGAGCGACGGCTCCCGCATGGCACGGGGTGGCCCGGTGTGGCCCGGGGCGACGGCTCCCGGACGACCCGGGGTGGCCCGGCGTGGCCTGGGGCGACCTTGGAAGGCCGTTCCGCCCGGCGCGTCCGCGTTCAGGCCAGGCGGGCGGGGAAGCCGCCGGTAGCGACGGGGCCCCAGCGCTCCGGGGTGACGCGCAGCAGCGACTTGCCCTGGCGGACCATGGCCGCGCGGTACTCGTCCCAGTCGGGGTGCTCGCCGGAGACGGCCCGGTAGTACTCGACCAGCGGTTCCAGCGCCTCGGGCAGGTCGAGCACCTCGGCCGTGCCGTCCACCTGCACCCAGGGGCCGTCGAAGTCGTCCGACAGGACCACGACGCTCACCCCGGGGTCGCGCCGGGCGTTGGCCGCCTTGGCGCGCTCGGGGTAGGTGGACACCACGATGCGGCCCTCGGCGTCGACGCCGCAGGTCACCGGGGACGCCTGCGGCCTGCCGTCGCGCCGTGCGGTGATGAGCAGCGCGCGGTGGCGGTGACGGAGGAAATCCAGCAGCCGGTCACGTGAGACGACCTCGTTGGTCGCGATCCTCGGGCTCATGCCCTCACTGTACGGGGGAGGGGAACGGCCGGTTTCCCGTGGTTTTCCGGAATGGAATATCGGCTCTTCTGGACACTTATATGGATTTCTGGGAGATAAGTAGTCAAAAATCTCCTAATGTGGCATTTGTGAGGAAGTGTCGGGAATCGATCTCCAAAAGCAGTGGATGAGCGCCTCGGGCACCGTCCGGCGGGCCCGGCGGCTCATCCGCCCACCCGAAGGAGATGAACGTGGAGAAAAAGGCTCTCCTCGCCTCGGCTCTGACCGTGCTCGCCATGACCGCGCTTCCCGCAGCCCAGGCGGGCGCCATGAGCCCGGGTCTCTCTCCCGCGCCCGTGCCCACCGACACCGGTGCCAGCCCGCCCGCACCCACCGACATGACCTCACCGTCCCCCACCGACATGACCTCACCGTCTCCCACGGACATGACGTCGCCGTCTCCCACCGGGACGGGCGCGATGACCGAGCCGTTCGGCCCGGCCTGCGCCTCCCTGCCGGCCACGGGTGAGGGCAGCCTGGAGGACATGGCGGGCAAGCCCGTCGCGGACGCCGTCGCCTCCAACCCCGAGCTGTCCACGCTGAACGATGCGATCAAGCAGGCCGGTGTGGCCGAGACGCTCAACTCCGCCGAGGACGTCACGGTGTTCGCACCCACGAACGACGCCTTCGACAAGGTCCCCAAGGACACGCTCGACAAGCTCCTCGCCGACAAGGAGGAACTGACCAAGGTCCTGACCTATCACGTCGTCGAGGGCAAGAAGACGCCCGAGAACCTGACGGAGGGGACGCTGACCACGCTCCAGGGCGGCACGCTCACCGTCGAGGGCTCCGGTGAGGAGTTCACCATCGACGACGCGAAGATCGTCTGCGGCAACATCCAGACCGCCAACGCCACCGTCTACCTCATCGACGGCGTGCTCATGCCCAAGTGACCCCGGAGACCGCGACCGGCTCGCCCCCGGACGACCGGGGAACCCGCGACCGGCTCACCCCCGGACGACCGGGGAGGTCCCGACCGGCCGACCGAGGGGCGCCCGCGCGGCGCCCCTCATCCCCGTGATGATCGCGCGCGACTACCCCGCCGATCCGCGGGTACCTGGGCCGTGACAGTCGGGGAGACCGGAAGGCGGACGGCATGGGCGTCAAAGACGGGTCCGGGGCACGGACGCGGCGGCTGCGGGAGGTGGCCCGCGAGGTCTTCGGCTGGCGGGAACTGCGGCCCGGACAACTGGAGGCCATGCGCCACCTGCTGTCCGGCGGCGACGCGCTCGTGGTCATGCCCACCGGCAGCGGCAAGTCGGCCGTCTACCAGGTGCCCGCGCTGCTGCTCGACGGCCCCACCGTGGTCGTCTCACCGCTGATCGCGCTCCAGCGTGACCAGGTCGCCGGCCTGCGCGGCGCCGACGCCGGAGGAGCGGTCGCGGTCAACTCGGCGCAGTCCGGCGGCGGCGACTCCCTCGACGCCGTCCGCGCCGGCACGACCGAGTTCGTGTTCCTCTCTCCCGAGCAACTGGCCAAACCCGAGACGGTCGAACGGCTCCGCGCCGCCCGCCCCTCGCTGATCGCCGTCGACGAGGCGCACTGCGTCGCGGCCTGGGGGCACGACTTCCGCCCCGACTACCTGCGGCTGGGGCAGGTGATCGAGCGGCTCGGTCATCCGCCGGTGGTCGCGCTGACCGCCACGGCCACCCCGTCGGTGCGGGAGGAGATCGTCTCGGCCCTCGGCCTGTCGGACGTCCGGCAGATCGTGCGCGGGTTCGACCGGCCCAACCTCGACCTGGAGGTGCGGCGCTTCACCTCCCAGGAGGACCTGCGCCGGGCCCTGGTGGAGGACGCCGCCTCCCGTAGCGGCCTCGGCCTGGTCTACGTCGCCACCCGCCGGGCCGCCGAGGAGTACGCCGACGCGCTGCGCGAGGCAGGCCGGCGCGCCGAGCCGTACCACGCGGGAATGAAGGCCGCCGACCGCCACCGGATCCACGAGATGTTCCGCGACGACGAGCTGGACGTCGTCGTGGCGACCTCCGCGTTCGGCATGGGCATCGACAAGCCGGACGTCCGCTACGTGCTGCACGCCGCGCCGCCGGAGTCGCCCGACTCCTACTACCAGGAGATCGGCCGAGCCGGCCGGGACGGTGAGCCGTCGGCCGCGGTGCTCTTCTACCGGCCCGAAGACCTCGGGCTGCGCAGGTTCTTCGCCGGCGGCCGGGCGGACGAGGAACTGCTGTTGCGCGTCGCGACCCTCGTCCACGAGCACGGCGGCACGGTTCCCGCCCGCGAGCTCCGCGAGGTGCTCGGCATCGGCGCCACCCGGCTCACCCGCCTGGTGAACCTGCTGGAGCGGGCGGACGCGGTCGAGGTCACCGCGCGCGGTGACCTGCGCCGCGCCCGTGGCGGCCCCGGCCCGGAGGAGGCGGTCGCCCGGGCCGTCGAACTGGACGACACCCGCCGCCGCATCGACGAGTCGCGCATCGACATGATGCGCGGGTACGCCGAGACCACGGGCTGCCGCCGCCGGTTCCTGCTGGAGTACTTCGGGGAGCCGTACGAGCGCACCTGCGGGGCCTGCGACACCTGCCGGACGGGCGTCTCCACCGAGCCCGAGGCGGACGGCCCGTACGAGATGCACGCCCGGGTGCACCACAGCGCCTGGGGCGAGGGGATGGTGATGAGCCGCGAGAGCGACCGGATCACCGTCCTGTTCGACGAGGTGGGCTACAAGACCCTCTCCCTGGAGGCCGTGGAGCGCGAGGACCTGCTGACGGTCGAGTAGGACCTGTTCCGAGCTCAGATCTTCAGGCGGGCTGGGGTTTCGGATCCGCAAGACGGCTCCGCGCAAGCGGAGTCCGTGTCGGCCGGGTCGAGGTCGGCCTGGCCGTGGGCGGCGAAGTTGGCGGGCGTCGCGCTGACCGCGTGGCTGGTGCACACCGGCCGTATCCCCATGCCGGAGAACGCCGCCGCGGCCCTTCGGGAAGTCGGAGTGACGGAGGCCGAGGTCATCGCGATCCTTGAGCGGCTGGACCAGAGCGCGAGCCGCTGGCACGCCCTGGCGGTCGGTGAGTCGCTCACCATGGGCTGGCCCTGGCCGGAGCGACGCGGCGGGCGTCGCACCGCGTAGCGGCAAAGAACACGGTTCCGGCTGGGCTCCCCTTGACAGGTGAACGGGCAGCCGATCGCGTTGTCGAGCTGGTTCCACCGGTCACACGTCACCTTCTGAAGATCTGACCTCGGAACGGCCCCAAGGCCTGTATCAAAGATCTTGTGGCAAGATCGCGGGGTGCTGCGACTCACCGATTTCATCATCGACTGCCCGGACACGATGAAGCTGGCGGCCTTCTACGCTGAGGTGACGGGCCGCCCGATCAAGGAAGGCAGCAACGAGAACTGGGCCGGCATCACGTTCGGCGAGGTCGAGCTGGCCTTCATCCGGGTGGACGACTACCGCGCTCCGCAGTGGCCCGGCAGCGAGCACCCCAAGCAGTTCCACCTCGACTTCGAAGTGGACGAGATCGAGTCCGAGCAGCGCCGCGTCCTCGACCTCGGCGCGACGCTGCAGCAGGACTTCATCGGCCCCGACGGCTACGGCTGGCGGGTCTACACCGACCCCATCGGTCACCCCTTCTGTCTGTGCCGCAACAAGGGCGTCACCTGGACCGACCAGGGCCTGATCTGGCCCAAGCATGACTAAGGCCTGTATCGAAGTGCCGGTCAGAGCCATTCGCTGATCGCGGCGACCACCGCGAGTCCCGGCCTGCCGACCGGGCTGATATCGGGCCGGTCGCGACGGGCGTTCGAACGGTTCCCGGCCCATGCCCCGGTCACGCCGCGAACGGGCGTCGCAGCGGGGCCGCCCCGAGGAAGGACCGCCGAGCGACATCGGCGGTCTTGGGGGTGCCCGCCGCCGGGCGAGGAGTCGCTTCAAGCCTCTCCAAGGACGCACAAGCCACTGGCAACGCACGGATGACACCGTGACCACTCCCGGGAAGCGGCGAACAGGGGGACCGGGGCGTCGAAGGCGGTGAGTCCGCAGGGTCACTCACCTCCGGCGGCCGGCCCCACCGCCTCCCGAGGGACGGTACGGCCCCGCCGCCCGCGACCGCCGGCTGGCCCGGCATGGCGGGCGTCGAGCATCCGAGCCGGATCACCGCTTTCGTTCCCATGGAAGGATCAGGATCATCGTGCGTTTCCGTCTTCCCCTCGTAACGGCCGCGGTTTTGCTCGCGGCCGCCGTCGGGGCCGGCCCCGGGATGGCCGCGACCGCCCCGGGACCGGCCGCCGAAGCCACACCGCCGGTACCCGCCGGCTCTTCCGACTACCTGTCTCCTCAGGACCGGCAGGCCATGACACGGCAGGAGCCGCTCGTCCGGGCGGCGTCCCGGATCCGTCAGCTCGTCGAGGGCGGGGCCGACGCGGGATACGCGGGTCTCGAGATCGCCGGTGACCAGGTGCTCCTGTGGTGGAAGGGCACGCCGTCCGCGGCGGTGGCCCGCGCCGCGCGTGACGCGGGCGTCCCGGTCGAGGTCAGGGCCGCCGCGCATTCCAGGCGGGAGTTACGGGCCGCCGCCGACCGGCTGTGGCGGTCGGCGGGCGTCGAACACGGTGGCCGGGTTCACGCGCTCAAGGTGTTCTCCGACGGCAGGGGTCTGGAGGCGGCGGTCCGCCCGGGGCAGGCCCGCGGCCTCGCCGCGCTCCCCGATGCCGGCGTTCCGGTGGCCCTGGCCGAGCGTGATCAGTTCACACCCACCAGACGATGCGACGACAGGCCCGCGTGGTCCGGCGGGGCCGCCATCCGCAACGAGGCGGTCGGCAGCTTCGGCCCGTGCGGCGGAGACGCCAACCTGGGGTACAACTGCACCGCCGGGTTCGGCGTGCGCATCGGCACCGCCGAGTATCTCCTGACCGCCGGTCATTGCGGCGTCCGGGGAAGCGTCTTCTACGACGGCTCCGGTCAGCGGCGCATCGGGCAGGCGACGCACAAGAACCAGTCCCACGACCTGCTGCTCATCGAGACGGACGCGACGAGCCGTATCTGGGACGGCGCTCCCGGCGTCAGCGACTTCACCAAGCCGGTGGTCGGCTGGGGCTGGACCGCCTCCGGGCAGTCGCTGTGCTACTCGGGCGTGTACTCCGGGGCGAGGTGCGGGTTCACGGTCGACGGCGAGTACACCACGATATGCGGTGAGCTCCACGTGGGCGGCACGTTCGAGTGCTGGAACGACATGATCTCCGCGAAGGGATCGTCCGGCGGGAGAGAGTTCGCCAGGAGGGGTGACAGCGGGGCCCCGGTCTTCTCCCTGATCAACGACTACTCGTGGGCGCAGGCGGCCGGAACCGTGAGCGGCTACATCGACGGCGGAGACGCCGAGTGGATCGTCTTCCAGGACTTCGGCACGGCGACCCGTGACTTCCCCGGCCTGAACACGATCAATCTCGTCGAACCCATGTGACAGGATCCCGTGCCGGGCGTGCGTGCGGGCCCCGGCACCCCGCGACCAGGTACGGTCCGGTCTTCCATCCGGGCCGTACCTGGTCCGTCGTCCGGCGTCCGTCGTCCGGAGCCCGTTGCCTGAGCCGGACTACTTGCGGGTGATGTCGGACTCGGAGTACAGGCAGTGGGTGCCGTCGGGTCCGGAGCCGAGCTTGGTGGGCTCGCTGCCCTTGGGCACGCCCTGTACCTCTCGCAGATGGTGGCGCTGCCGTACACGATGATCCGGCTGAAGCGCGCGGTGTCGCCCCAGTTGGAGTTGATCCCGGCCGGCGCCTTTGTGGAACCGGCGGTGACGCCGTCCATGACCACGTGCCGCTGGTAGGAGCTGGAGCAGTTGCCGCAGGCCCGGTAGAGCCTGCCCGCGCCGTGCACCTGGAAGTTCCTGATGGTGAGCCTGCCGGCGCCGTTGTGCTGGAAGACCTTGTTGGAACCGGAGACGCGCGGCGGGCGATGAGGCCGGTGGACACCCGGGAGCGGGAAGCCGCTGCTCCGTCACTGCCCGGAAACCGGCGAGCCGGACGGGGAGGCCGCACTGTCCCGCCACGCGGGCGATGAAACTTTCACCGGCCGCCTCGGAGGGGGTCCGGCTTGCGGGCCGGCTCCCCCTTCAGGGGTCAGTGTCCGGTCTTGCGGGCGACCCCGCCCATGGACCACGTCTTCTGGCGGCCCAGCGTGGACAGCGGGTTGTCCGGGCGCCAGTGGCGGGCGTACACCAGCCCCGGCTCGACCAGCTCCAGCCCGTCGAAGAAACGCAGCACCTCGGCGCTGGTGCGGGAGGCGTCCTCGGCGCGGCCGAGAACCTGCCGGTAGACGTCGACCAGCGGACCGGCCGCCTCCGGACGCACGTCGAAGACGGCGTGGCCGATCACGAAGTAGCTGCCGGCCGCCACCGCGTCGCGCAGCACGGACACGCTCTTGAACGGGTCGTCCTCGTCGGGGATGAACTGCAGCGCGGATCGGATGATGACGGCCACCGGCAGGTCGAGGTCGACGAGCCGCCGCAGTCCGGGGTCGGCGAGCAGGGCATCCGGATTGAGGACGTGCCCCTCGACGACGGCGGTGCGGTCGTCGGTGGCGAGCAGGGCACGGGCGTGCGAGAGCACGACCGGGTCGGCGGCCACGTAGGCCACCCGCGCTCCGGAATCGAGGGAGCGGGCCACCTGGTGCACGTTGTTCTGCGTGGGCAGACCCGAGTCGATGACGACGAACTGGGTGACGCCCTCCCCGACGAGGAAGCGCACCGCCCGCCCGATGAAGGCGTTGGCCTCCCTGGCCATGTCCCTGACCTCGGGGGCGATGGCGAGCACCTTCTCGGCCGCGCGACGGTCGGCGGCGAAGTTGTCCTTGCCGCCGAGGAAGTAGTCGTTCATCCGGGCGACGTTGGGCACGCTCGTGTCCAGGCCCGGCCCGGACCGCCGGGTCGCGTCGCTCATGTGCCGTCTCCTCCGCTCGTGACACCGGGCGACGACGTTCGCGAACGGGTGTCAGGGCAAGATCCCGAGGCTGGAACCCCGGTTTCAGCGGGGATTCTATCCCTTCCGCCCGATCCCGCCGACGACCCACACCGCGTCCGGGTGGTGTGGCCCCGGCCCGTCGGGCCGCCACCGCGGGAGGTGGACCACGCCTGGCTCGACCAGTTCCAGTCCGTCGAAGAAGACCTCGACCTCGGCTCTGCTCCGCAGGTTGGCGCGGTACGGCCCGGTGACCGACCCCTGCCTCTGGTAGAGGGCGGCGAGCCGGGCGGTCCTGTCCGGGCACAGATCGCGGACCGCGTGCGACAGGGCCAGGTAGCCGCCCGGCGCCATGGCCTTCTGCAGACCGGTGGTGATCTGCATGGCTTGCACGTCGTCGGTGACGTCGGTCAGGACGGAGAAGAGCAGGAACGCCACGGGCCGGCCGAGGTCGATCGTCGCGGTGAGCCGGGGATGGGTGAGGAGCCGTTCCGGGTCACGGGCGTCGGCCTCGACGACCGTGACCACGCTCTCGTCCTTCAGCAGCGCTCTGGCGTGTGTGACGACCATCGGGTCGTTGTCGACGTAGACCACCCGTGCGTCCGGTGCGACGGTGTGCAGGACCTGGTGCACGCTGTCCCGGGTCGGCAGGCCGCAGCCGATGTCGACGAACTGACGGACGCCGGCCCCGGCGAGGAAGCCGACCGCCCGCCGGAGGAATCTGCGGCCCTCCCGGGCCAGGACGGGAAGCTCCGGGGCGATGGCGAGCGACGCCCGCGCGGCCTCCCGGTCGGCGGCGAAGTTGTTCTTGCCGCCGAGGAGGTAGTCGGTTATCCGGCTCACGCTCGGAACCGCGGGGTCGAATCTGGGGCGCTCAGGCGGGGGCGACGCCATGTCGTCCTCCATCGGGGGTGCGAGTCTCAGCGGAGACTATCGGCCCGCCCTGCGGTGTGGCGTATTTTCGCCCTCTGTCCTTTTTCTCCTGGCGGTCTCCTCCGCGGTGCCCGGTCCCTCCCTTCGGCGTTCTCCGCGCTGTGCCTGAACCGGCGCCCGAATCGGTGCCCCCACCCTGCCCGCGGCGCATCCATGGCGTGTCCATGGCGTGTCCGTGTGCGCGACGCGGCGCCGAACCGGGACGGCGGCCCCGGGGCGTGCCGGCCGGTCAGTGGCAGGCTTCCAGGTGCCGAGGCGCGGGGGGAAGGGCGAAGACCGCCCAGACGGCCTTGCCGCGCGTCTCCAGCGGAGCCCAGCCCCACGTCTCGCTCACTCCTTCGACGAGCTGCAGTCCCCGGCCGTTCTCCGCCTCGTAGTCCGGCTCGCGCAGGCGGGGTGCCTGGTCGCTGGGGTCGGTGACCGCGCACAGCACGGAACGCTCGGTGCGGCACAGGACGACCCGTACGTCGGGGGCGGGGCGAGGGTCGAGGAGGCTGTGGGTGCCGTGCCGTACGGCGTTGGTCACCAGTTCGGCGAGCACGACGCCGGTGTCGTCGATCAGCGACTCCAGTTCCCAGGACGTCAGTGCCCTGGTGGCGAACTCGCGGGCGGTCCGTGCGGCACAGGGGTCGTGGCGCAGGCTCCGCACGGCCATCTGTATCTGCCCGACGTGGCCTTCGCCGCCGGCCCATGGGGGCAGGCCGTTGGGCGGGAGGACGTGATCGAGCATCGACAACCACCGTTCCCACCCGCCGACCTCGGCTCGGACGGGGGTGGCTTCATGTCTTGGGTAACCAGGCATCGGCGACCTTGGGGGAGGCGTGACGATCACATAACAGGGCAATCCGCTTAGTCATCTTGCATGCCGTGTTGTGCATAAGCAAGTACAGATGCACGTGCATCTGCACAAAAGGTCTATGCTCGTCTCGTCGTTCCCCTGCCTGATCGGTGAGAGGCGAGGATGAATCAGCCGTACAACGGCATGTCGGCCACGCTGATGGAAGGCGTCGCCTGGCGCAAGAGTCGCTTCAGCAATCCCAGCGGGAACTGCGTGGAGCTCGCCGAGCTGCCCGGTGGCGACGTCGCCATGCGCAACTCCCGGGATCCCGAGGGGGCGGCGCTGATCTACACCCGGAGTGAGATCGACGCGTTCGTCCGAGGGGTCAAGCGGGGGGACTTCGACGATCTGATCGCCTGAGCGGGTGGTGTCCCACGGGGCGGTAATGAAAGAATAAAATTCTATATAGCCTGAGGAAGGCGAGCGGAGTACGGTGAAGGCTCGCGATCGCCACGAAGAGTGGGCGAAGGCTCGCGTTTCGCGTCCGAAGGACTATAGATGATCACACCTCACGCCGATGGCGAGCCGGTGAGCCTGAGCTCCATGATCGCGCCACAGGCCAGCTCCACCGTGCTGAGGATCGTGCTGGGCGCCCAGCTGCGCCGCCTGCGCGAGGGACGCGACATCACCCTCGAGGAGGCGGGACGCGCCATCCGCGCCTCGCACTCGAAGGTCAGCCGGATGGAGCTCGGCCGGGTCGGCTTCCGGATCCGCGACGTGGCCGACCTGCTCACGCTCTACGGAGTGATCGAGGAGGACGACCGCCGCCCCCTGCTCTCCCTGGTCGAGAAGGCCAACCAGCCCGGCTGGTGGCACAACTACAACGACGTCCTGCCCTCCTGGTTCGAGACCTACGTCGGCCTGGAGGAGTCGGCCGCCGGCATCCGCAACTACGAGGTCCAGTTCGTGCCGGGGCTGCTGCAGAGCGAGGGGTACGCCCGGGCCGTGGTCCGGCTCGGCTTCCCCGGCGCCGCGCCGCAGGAGGTGGAGCGCCGGGTGCGGTTGCGCCTGGCCCGGCAGAAGCTCCTGCACAGGCCCGACCCGCCCCACCTGTGGGCCGTGCTCGACGAGGCCGTGCTGCGCCGTCCCCTCGGCGGCGCCGAGGTGATGTGCGAGCAGATCGACCACATCCTCCAAGCGCTCGAGCTGCCCAACGTCACCGTCCAGATCGTGCCGTTCAGCGTCGGCGGCCACGCGGCGGCCGGCGGTCCCTTCAGCATCCTGCGCTTCTCCCAGCCGGACCTGCCCGACGTGGTCTACATGGAGCAGCTCACCAGCGCCGTCTACCTGGAGAAGCGCGACGACGTCGACCGCTACCTGGAGGTCATGGAGCGCCTGTGCATCGAGGCCGAGCCGGTCACGCGCACCCGTGACATCCTCGTCGAGATCCGCGGGGAGCTCGCCCGGCGGCGGTGAGCGGCCCGGCCCGCCGTCCGGCCGCCGTCGGGAGATCGGCCTGCCGCCGACCGCCCAGCCCGCCCAGCCCGCCTCGCCCGCCCTCTGGCCTGGCCCGGCCCGGCCCGCCGTTCGGAGATCGGGCCCGCCCGCCCGGCGCGGTGACCGTCCGGCAACCGGACGGCGGGGCCGTACGAAGATATCCAGATGAGATGTCTTGTCACCGGCGCCACCGGATACATCGGCGGCAGGCTCGTCCCCGAACTGCTCGACGCCGGGCACGAGGTCCGTTGCATGGTCCGCTCGGCGGGTCGCCTGCGCGACCAGCCCTGGGCCTCCCGAGTCGAGATCGCCGAGGCCGACGCCACCGACCCGGAGCGGACCGGCGCGGCCCTCGACGGCGTCGACGTGGCCTACTACCTCATCCACACGATGGGCGGCGGCCCCGGCTTCGCCGCCGCCGACCGGGAGGCCGCCGCCGTCTTCGCCGCCGCGGCCGAGCGGGCCGGTGTGCGCCGCGTCGTCTACCTCGGCGGCCTGGCGCCCGACGACGGGCTCTCACCGCACATGCGCTCCCGGGCCGAGGTCGCAGAGATCTTCCTCCGCTCCGCGGTGCCCGCCGTGGTGCTGCGGGCGGCGGTCATCATCGGGTCCGGTTCGGCCTCCTTCGAGATGCTGCGCTACCTGACCGAGCGGCTGCCGGTGATGACGACCCCGCGCTGGGTGGGCACCCGGACCCAGCCCATCGCGATCCGCGACGTGCTGCGCTACCTCGTCGCCTGGGCGGACGTCGCGGAGGAGGTCAACCGCTCCTTCGACATCGGCGGCCCGGACGTGCTGACCTACGCCGACATGATGCGCGTGTACGCCGAGGCCGCCGGGCTGCCTCGCCGGCTCATCATCCCGGTGCCGCTGCTCAGCCCCGGCCTGTCGAGCCACTGGGTGGGCCTGGTCACGCCGGTCCCGGCGGCACTGGCCCGGCCGCTGGTGGAGTCGCTGCGCAACGAGGCGATCTGCCGCGAGCACGACGTCGCCCGCTACGTCCCCGACCCGCCGGGCGGCCTGATCGGGCTGCGGCAGGCCGTCGAACTGGCCCTGCAGCGGATCAGGGAGGCCAACGTCCTGACCCGCTGGTCCTCGGCCTCCACTCCGGGAGCGCCGAGCGACCCGCTGCCCACCGACCCAGGCTGGGCGGGCGGGAGCCTCTACCGGGACGCGCGGGCCCGCCCGGTGGCGGTCTCCCCGCAGCGCCTCTGGACGGTCGTCGAGGCCATCGGCGGCGAGACGGGCTGGTACTCCCTGCCCGTCGCCTGGCGGCTGCGCGGCCTCCTCGACCGGCTGGTCGGCGGCGTGGGCCTGCGCCGCGGGCGGCGCGACCCCCACCGGCTCCGGGTGGGCGACGCGGTCGACTTCTGGCGGGTCGAGGAGGTCGAGCCGGGACGCCTGCTGCGGCTCCGCGCCGAGATGCGCCTGCCCGGCCTCGCCTGGCTGGAACTGCGGGTGCTCCGGCACCGGGGCCGGACCGTCTACGGCCAGCGTGCGATCTTCCATCCCCGGGGGCTGGCCGGGCACCTGTACTGGTGGGCGGTCACGCCCTTCCACAGCCTGGTCTTCGGCAGCATGCTGCGCAACGTCACGGCCGCGGCCGAGCGCGGCGACCCGGCGGCCCCCCGCGGGGAGCGGCAGGAGGACCCCCGGGCGGTCCGGGGCAGCCTCACCTGAGCTTCTTCGCCAGGTGTTCGGCCAGGCCCACGGAGGCGGCCTCGACCATCCGCAGCACCTCGGCGAAGCCCTCCTGCTCGCCGTAGTAGGGGTCGGGGACCTCGGCGCCTTCCGGGGCGCCCGGGTCGAACGAGCGGAACAGCCGCACGTCGGCGCCGTCGGGGGCCAGGCGGCGCAGCGCCCGCAGGTTCTCCCGGTCCATGGCCAGCACCAGGTCGACCTGTCCGTACCAGTCGGCCTGGAACTGCCGGGCCCGGTGCAGGGAGCCGTCGTAGCCGCGCGCGGAGAGCGTCGCGGCGGCACGTTCGTCCATCGGCCCGCCCTGGTGCCAGCCGCCGGTGCCGGCGCTGTCGACGGTCACCAGGTCACCCAGACCGTGGTCGTCGAGGGTCTTCCTCAGCACGATCTCCGCCATCGGGGAGCGGCAGATGTTTCCCATGCAGACCAGGCATATGCGGTAGCTCATGCCTAACAGGATGCCGTCCCCGCCGCGGCGCCGTGTCACCGCGTCACCCGTACGGCCCGTCATCCGCCACGCGCCGCCCGCCGTCCGCGTGCCGCCCATGCGGCCCCGCCGCGATCCCGCCGCGATCCCGCTGCGGTGCCGCCTCCGGCGTCGTCTTCCGGGGGGCGGTGGAATGGATCACTCCGGCGTGATGTTCGATTGCCTCATAGGTACCGTTCACAACACGGAGGTTGTCGTGGGGAAACTGAGCGAGGAAGCCAAGGAGCTGCTCAGGCAGCCCATCCACGCCTGGGTGACCACCGTCAGGCCCAACGGGTCGCTGCACAGCACCGTCGTCTGGGTCGACGTCGACGGTGACGACGTCGTCTTCAACACGGCGGTCGGCCGGGCCAAGGAGCGTCACCTGCGTGAGGACCCCCGGGTGTCGGTGAGCGTCCTCGACCCCAAGGACGCCTTCCACCTGGTGAGCGTCTCGGGCAAGGCGCGCCTGGAGCTGGATGGCGCCGACGAGGTCATCGACCGCCTGGCCGGCAAGTATCTCGGCGTGGAGACCTACCCCTACCGGCAGCCGGGCGAGCAGCGCATCACGGTGCGCGTCACGCCCGACGAGGTCATCTTCAGCCCGGGGAGCTGAGCGGTGGCGCCACGCGGACGCGGCGAGGGCGACGAGTACGCCGGAGGCGCGGTCATGCCGATCCGGTACGTCGGCGACCCGGTGCTGCACCGGCCCTGCCGTCCGGTCACCGGCTTCGACGAGGAACTGGCCGGGCTCGTCCGGGACATGTTCGCCAGCATGTACGCCGCCGAGGGTGTGGGGCTCGCGGCCAACCAGATCGGCGTCGACCTTCGGGTGTTCGTCTACGACTGCCCCGACGCCACCGAGGAGTGGCGCAAGGGCGTCGTCGTCAACCCGACCCTGGTCCTGCCCGAGCCCGCCGACCGCACCGTCGCCGAGTACGAGGAGGGCTGCCTGTCGGTCCCCGGGCAGCGGGCCGAGCTCGGCCGGTCCGACCGCGCGGTCGTGCACGGCTTCGACGTCACCGGGGCGTCCCTGATGGTCGAGGGCACCGGCCTGCTGGCCCGGTGCCTGCAACACGAGACGGACCACCTCGACGGCCGCCTCTACATCGACCTGCTGCCGGCCGGGCACCGAGAGCGGGTCCTGGCCGACTACGAACGAGACCGCGGCCGACCGGCGGAGAAGGGCTGACCGCTCCACCCGGCGGAGGCGGTCCTCCGCCGGGTTCCGCACCCGGCTAGCATGTCGCCGTCACATCGACCTCGGGAAAGGCTGGGTGTTGAAGGATCCCGGAGAGGGCTTCCGCGCCTTCTGGCGTGAGCGCCACCTCTGCACGCTGACCACCGTGCGCGCCGACGGCACGCCGCACGTCGTCCCGGTGGGGGTGACGCTCGATGTGGAGTCCGGCATCGCCAGGGTGATCACCTCGGGTGCTTCGGCGAAGGTCCGCAACGTCCTCGCCTCCGGCGGCGAGACGGCCGGGGGTGCCCCGGTCGCGGTCTGCCAGGTCGACGGCTCCCGCTGGTCGACCTTGGAGGGGCGTGCGACGGTCCGCACCGACCCCGGGTCCGTCGCCGACGCCGAGCGCCGCTACACCGAGCGTTACAAGCCGCCCCGCGACAACCCCGCCCGCGTCGTGGTCGAGATCCGCGTCACCCGGGTGCTGGGCAATGTCTGACCCCGTGCTCCCCACTGACCCCGCAGCCCCCGTGGTCACCGTGGTCGGCGTCGGGGCCGACGGCTGGGCCGGTCTCTCCGAGACGGCGCGGCGCGAGCTGCGCGCCGCCGAGGTCCTGATGGGAAGTGCCCGCCAGCTCGCCCTGATCCCCGGGCCGC
This sequence comes from Streptosporangium becharense, assembly GCF_014204985.1. Classification (NCBI taxonomy): domain Bacteria; kingdom Bacillati; phylum Actinomycetota; class Actinomycetes; order Streptosporangiales; family Streptosporangiaceae; genus Streptosporangium; species Streptosporangium becharense. The sequence goes on from NZ_JACHMP010000001.1 coordinate 7,547,664, forward strand.
CGGACGTCGAACGCGTCGCCGAACGCGTCACCTGGCCCTCGCCGCTGCTGCCGGCGCTGCCCGGCCTGATCGCCTCCCACCGGGGCCGCCGGGTGTGCGTGCTGGCCAGCGGCGACCCCATGTTCCACGGCATCGGCACCACCCTGGTCCGGTTGCTCGGCGCCGACCGGGTCCGCGTCCTGCCGCACCCGTCGTCGGTCTCGCTCGCCTGTGCCCGCCTCGGCTGGGCGGCCGACCGCCTCGACGTGGTCAGCCTCGTCACCGCCCCCGTCGAGACGCTGCACGGCTGGGTGCACGACGGCCGCCGGATCCTGGTCCTCAGCGCCGACGGCCGCACCCCCGCCCGGGTCGCCGGGCTGCTCGCCGCGCGCGGGTACGGCGGCAGCCCGGTGACGGTCCTGGAACGGCTGGGCGGCCCCGGGGAACGTGTGATCTCGGGTACGGCCGCCCTCTGGTCGCTGCCCTCGGCGCATGACCTCAACGTCGTCGCCGTGGAGTGCCTGGCGGACGCCGGGACCGTCGCGCTGCCCCGCGTCCCCGGCCTGCCCGACGACGCCTACGAGCACGACGGCCAGCTCACCAAGAGCGAGGTGCGCGCGGTGACCCTGTCCCGGTTGGCGCCCGTCCCCGGGCAGCTGCTGTGGGACGTCGGCGCCGGCGCCGGCAGCATCGGGATCGAGTGGATGCGCGTCCACCCGGACAACCGGGCGGTCGCGGTGGAGTCCCGTCCCGGCCGGGCCGCGGTGGTCGCCCGCAACGCCGCCCGGCTGGGCGTGCCCGGCCTGACCGTGGTCACCGGCGCCGCCCCGGCCGCGCTGGACGGCCTGGAACGGCCCGACGCCGTGTTCGTCGGTGGCGGGGTCACCGTCCCCGGCGTGGTCGAGGGCTGCTGGGAGGCGCTGCGGCCTGGCGGCAGGCTCGTGGCCAACGCGGTGACCGTCGAGTCGGAGGCCGTGCTGGCCTCCTGGTTCGGCGCGCTCGGCGGCGACCTGGTCCGGCTCTCGGTCGGCAGGGCCGCCCCGGTCGGCGGTTTCACCGGGTGGCGGCCCATGATGCCCGTGACGATCTGGACCGCGGTCAAGCCGCCCGCCGCGCGGGAACCGCTCGAATCACCGGGAGTACCCACCTCACCGGGGGAGGACGTGCGATGACGGTGCGTTTCATCGGGGCCGGGCCCGGCGCCGCCGACCTGATCACCGTGCGGGGGCAGCGGGCCCTGGCCTCGGCACCCGTGTGCCTGTACGCCGGGTCACTGGTCCCGGCCGAGCTGCTGGAGTGCTGCCCGCCGGACGCCCGGCTGGTCGACACCGCGAAGATGACCCTGGAGGAGATCGTCGGGGAGATGCTCGCCGCGCACCGCGCCGGGCACGACGTGGCCCGGCTGCACTCCGGCGACCCGTCGGTGTTCAGCGCGATGGCCGAGCAGATGCGGCGGCTGGACGCCGCGGGTGTGCCCTACGAGGTGGTCCCCGGCGTGCCCGCGTTCGCCGCCGCGGCGGCGTCGCTGAAGCGGGAGCTCACCGTGCCGGGCGTCGGCCAGACCGTCGTGCTGACCCGCACCGCGGCGCGCGCCACCCCCATGCCGGACGGGGAGGACCTCGGCACGCTCGGCCGCAGCCGCGCCACGATGGTCCTGCACCTGGCCGTGCAGCGGATCGAGGCGGTCACGGCCGAGCTCGTCCCCGCCTACGGGGCCGACTGCCCGGTGGCCGTGGTGGCCCGGGCCAGCAGGGACGACGAGGTGATCCTGCGCGGCACCCTGGCCGACATCGCGGGGAAGGTCCGGGAGGCGGGGATCCTGCGCACCGCGGTGATCGTCGTCGGCCGGGTGCTGACCGCCTCGGAGTTCCCCGACAGCCACCTGTACTCCGACGCCCGCTGCCGTGACTGAACCCTCGCCGCCCCCGTCGCCCACAACCCACGGCGCGACCGGCCCTCGCGTTCCCGGGTCCGGACGGCCGGCGGGCGCCGCGCACCGCCCGGCCGGACCCGCCGTGCGTGCCTCCGCCGGGACGTCCGGCCGCGCGGCCCGGCCGCGGGTCAGCCGGCGCGGCCGACGACGACCCCCGCGCGGTCGATGACCACCACGTCCACCGTGACCGGTGCGCCGCGCAGCACCTCGGCGGCCGTACGGCGGGCCCGCTCGGCGACCAGGTCGCCCAGCGGCAGGCCCGCCTCCTGGCACAGGCGCAGTGCGTGCAGCGCGGTGTTCGCCGCGGACACCCGCCCGGCCAGCTCCTCCCCGCCGCCCGCGGAGCGCACGAGCCCGGCGAGCATGCCGAGGTCGACCTGCGAGCGTCCGGAGTGAAGGTCCAGATGGCCGTCGGCGAGCTTGGACAGCTTGCCGATGCCCCCGGCGACGGTCAGCCGGGGGACGGGATGCCTGCGCAGATATTTCAGCACGGCGCCCGCGAAGTCGCCCATGTCCAGCAGGGCGTCCTCGGGGAGCCCGTACAGCTCGGCGGCGACCCGCTCGGAGGTGCTCCCGGTGCACCCGGCGACGTGGGTGCGGCCCGCCGCCCTGGCCACGTCGATGCCGCGCCGGATGCTGTCGATCCAGGCCGAGCACGAGTACGGAACCACGATGCCGGTGGTGCCGAGGATCGACAGCCCGCCCAGGATGCCCAGGCGCGGGTTCCAGGTGCGCCGGGCCAGCTCCTCGCCGTCCTCCACCGAGATCTCCACGACCACGTCGCCGCTGCCGCCGTGCCGGGCGGCGACCTCGGCGACGTGCTCGCGCATCATCTGCCGGGGCACCGGGTTGATCGCGGGTTCGCCCACCGGGAGCGGGAGACCGGGTTTGGTGACGGTGCCGACCCCGGGCCCGGCGGTGAAGACCACCCCGCTGCCGGGGGCGCCGTGCCGGACGGTGGAGCGGATCAGCGCCCCGTGCGTCACGTCGGGGTCGTCCCCGGCGTCCTTGACCACCGCGGCCATGGCGTACCCGGCCGCCAGCTCCTCCCGGGCCAGCGCGAACGCCGGCCGCTGCCCCTTCGGCAGGGTGATCTCCACCGGGTCGGGGAACCCGCCGCCGAGCAGCGCGGTGTAGGCGGCGGTGGTCGCCGCGGTCGCGCAGGCGCCGGTGGTCCACCCGTGGCGCAGGGACGCGCTCATGCCGTGGGCGCCGATCGGTACGGCGGGGCGACGTCCCGCGACGGAGGAGAGGAGACGGAGTGCTGAACATCCTGGTGCTCGGCGGCACGGACGAGGCCAGGCGGCTGGCCGCCGCGCTCGTCGGGCGTCCCGGGACGCGCGTGGTGTCGTCCCTGGCAGGACGGGTACGCGACCCGAAGCTGCCGGTGGGGGAGGTGCGCGAGGGTGGCTTCGGCGGCCCGGACGGCCTGGCATCGTGGCTGGTCGAGCACCGCGTGGACGTCGTGGTGGACGCCACGCACCCCTTCGCCGCGCGGATGACCGCCTCCGCGGCCGAGGCGTCGACCCGCGCCGGCCTGCCGCTGCTGATCCTGCGGCGGCCGGGCTGGCGGGAGGGCCCCGGCGACGACTGGCGCTGGGTCCCCTCCCTCGCCGCCGCCGCCGAGCTGCTGCCCTCGCTGGGGGAGCGGGTGTTCCTGACCACCGGCCGGCGGAGCCTGCCGGTCTTCGCCGGGCTGGACGGCCTGTGGTTCCTGGCCCGCTCGGTCGACCCGCCGGAGCCGCCGATGCCGCGCCGGGTGGAGGTGCTGCTCAGCCGGGGCCCGTTCACCGTCGAGGGCGAGCTGGCCCTGATGCGCGAGCACCGCGTCGAGGTGCTCGTCACCAAGGACAGCGGCGGTGGGATGACCACCGCCAAGCTGGCCGCCGCCCGCGAGCTGGGCCTGCCGGTCGTGGTCGTCCGCCGCCCGGCCGCGCCGGACGGCGTGCCCGCCGTGGAGACCGTCGAGGCGGCCCTGTCCTGGCTGGACTCCACGACCGGCCCGGCCGCCGCCGGCGCGGACGATCATGCCGGGTAGCGGCGGGGGGTGAACACCACCCGGCGGCCGTCGCCCCGCTCGACCACCCGCGTGGTCGACGACCCCACCAGCAGCAGGCAGCGCATGTCGATCGAGGCCGGGTCGAGCTCTCCGAGGGTGGTGATCGTGAGGCTCTCGGCGGGCCCGCCGACGTCGCGGCCGACGACCACGGGCGTCTCGGGTGCGCGGTGCTCCAGGATCAGGTCCCGCGCGGCGGCCACCTGCCAGGTGCGGCTCTTCGACGCCGGGTTGTAGATCGCCAGGACCAGGTCGGCCCCGGCCGCGGCGCTGATCCGCCCGGCGACGACCTCCCACGGCTTGAGCAGGTCCGACAGCGATAGCACGCAGTAGTCGTGGCCCAGCGGCGCCCCGGCCCGGCCGGCCACGGCGTGCGCCGCGGTCAGGCCCGGCAGCACCCGCACCGGCACGTCCGCGAACCGTGGCTCGCACGCCACCTCCAGCACCGCGCTGGCCATCGCGAACACCCCGGGATCACCCGAGGAGACCACGGCCACGCGCGACCCGGCCGCGGCCAGCTCCAGCGCGTGCGCGGCGCGTTCGGCCTCCACCCGGTTGTCGGTGGGGTGGCGGCGCTGGCGCGGGTTCGGCGGGATCCGGTCGAGGTAGGGGCCGTACCCGACGAGCTCGTCGACGCCGGCCAGCGCCTCCTGCGCCTCGGGCGTCAGCCACGGCCGCCCGGCCGGGCCGAGCCCGACCACGACCACCTCGCCGCGGGTGCCCACGACGGGGGCGGGGGCGGGGGCCGCCTCCGCCGCCGCGGACGCGGGACCGGCCGCGTTGACCGGGCTCGGGATCAGCGCCAGCGAGAAGTACGGCACACTGTCCGGGTCCACCTCGGCGAGCGGGGCCAGACGCTGCTGCCCGGTGGTGGCGCGCTCCACGTACCACGCCTCGTCCAGCCGCCCGGCCTCTGCCAGCGCGTCGCGGACCTTGGTGAACGTACGGCCGAGCTTGAGCACCGCGGCCGAGTCGGTCGCCGCGAGGCGCTCGGCGAGCACGGGGGCGGGGAGCGTCCCCGGCAGCACGGTGAGGACCTCGTCCCGCTCGACCAGCGGTCGGCCGAGGACCGCGGCGGCGCCGCTGACCGACGTCACGCCCGGCACCACCTCGGTGACGTAGCGGTGCGACAGGCGTTTGTGCATGTGCATGTAGGAGCCGTAGAAGAGCGGGTCGCCCTCGCACAGCACCACCACGTCGCGTCCGGCGTCCAGGTGGGCGGCGAGCCGCACCGCGCAGTCGGCGTAGAAGTCGTCGATCGCCCCCTGGTAGCCGCCGGGGTGGTCGGTGGTCTCGGTGGTGAGCGGGTAGATCAGGGCCTCCTCGATCTGCCCCTCCCGCAGGTACGGCGCCGCCACCGAGCGGGCGATGCTCCGGCCGTGGCGGGCGCTGTGAAAGGCGATCACGTCCGCCGCGCCGATGAGCCGGGCCGCCTTGACGGTCACCAGCTCGGGGTCTCCAGGCCCGAGTCCCACGCCCCACAGCCGTCCGGTCACGTTGCCGCTCACTCCTCTTCACTCGCGATCGCGTTGACGGCGGCGGCGGTCATCGCGCTCCCGCCCCGGCGGCCGTGCACGACCAGGTACTCAAGGCCCGCCGGGTGTTCGGCGAGGGCCTGCTTGGACTCGGCGGCGCCGATGAACCCGACCGGGACGCCGAGCACGGCGGCCGGTCGCCCGGCACCTTCCTCGACCATCTCCAGCAGCCGGAACAGCGCGGTCGGCGCGTTGCCGATCGCCACCACGGAGCCCGCCAGCCGGTCGCGCCACAGCTCCAGTGCCGCGGCGCTGCGGGTGGTGCCCAGCCGCTCGGCGAGCTCCGGCACCCGGGGGTCGCCGAGGGTGCACAGCACCTCGTTGCCGGCGGGCAGCCGGCGGCGGGTCACCCCCGAGGCGACCATCTGGGCGTCGCAGAGCACCGGCGCGCCGGCGCGCAGGGCCGCGCGGGCCGAGGCCACGACCCCCGGGGACCAGGCGAGGTCGGTCACCAGGTCGACCATGCCGCAGGCGTGGATCATGCGGACCGCGACCCGGGCGACGTCGGCGGGCAGGCCGCCCAGGTCGGCCTCGGCGCGGATGGTGGCGAACGAACGGCGGTAGATCTCCGCGCCGTCGCGGACGTAGTCGATCACAGGTCCCCTCTGGCGGCCGCCAGCGCGGCCGCGGTCTCCTCGATGCCGGCACAGGTCAGGCCGGTGCCGTCCAGCTCCACGCGGTAGCCGTCGCCGGTGGCGACCACGTCCGCGACCCGTCCTCTGGGCCGGCCGCAGCGTCTGCCGCAGCCCGCCCAGTGCACGGGGAGCGTACCGGTGCCCGGCGCGCCGCCCGCGACCGCCCCACCGGCTCGGGCGACGACGAGGGCGGCGTCGGCGCGGACGTCGGCCAGCGACTTGGCGCAGCCGGGACGGCCGGCGCAGGCCGTCACCCCGATCCACGGCGAGGCGGGGTCGGCGACCAGCCCGGCGGCGGTGAGGCGGGCGGCGGTGGCGGCGACCTCGTCCGGCGGCAGGCCGGGCAGGACGGCGCCGCGCCACGGCGTGAGCCGGATCTCACCGCCCACGGCGGCGTCCGCGAGCGCCTCGGCCTGCGCGGCGGTCAGCCGTCCCAGCGGCACCGCGACCCCGAGCGCGACGCGGGTGCCGTCCCGGCTCGGGAAGACCCCGACGGGCCCGAGAGTCACCGGCTCGGCCCTCACCGGCCCGATCTCCGGACCGGTGCCGGTCCCCGGTTCGCTGCCGGTCCCCACCGGCCCGCCCCCCGGACCGCTGCCGGTCCCCGGCCCGGGCCCGGCGGTCCCGTACCGGGACGGGCCGTCGTCCGCCGCGGAGGACGCGGGAACCCCGGCACGCGGTACGAGGGCCGCCCGCACCCGGGCGGTGACCCGGGCGGCGCCGTCCCGGAGCTCGGAGATCCGCCAGGCGGTGACGCCCTGGGCCGCCTGCTCGGCGAGGAAGGCGTCGGCGGCGGCCAGCAGGGCCGTCACGGCCTCGCCCAGCGGGACGCGTATGCCGGTGTCCACCCCCGCGACCAGCAGCGCGGCCTCGTCCACGCCGGTCGGCAGGACGGCGGCGTCGGCGCCGAGCCCGGCCACGTCCCCGCGTCCGTCGTCGAGGGCGAACATGAACCGGCCGGGCAGGGCGGCCAGGGCGGGACGGGCGCACAGCCGCCGGTCGAGCTCGTCCACCAGGGGCGTCACGTCGGCGACCCCGGCTCCGTCCAGGCCGCTCAGCGGGGAGGCGAGGACGTTGCGCACGCGCTCGTGGGTGGCGGACGGCAGCAGGCCGGCGGCGGCCATCCGGGTGGCGAAACCGTTCCCGGCGCCGTCTGAGGTGCCATCTGAGGGGCCGTCCGAGGGGCCGAGGCCGCGGACCTGGACGTTCGCCCGCGAGGTCAGCTCGATGACGCCGCTCCCGTACGAGGAGGCGGCCTCGGCGAGTTCGCGCAGGCAGAAGGGGGTCAGCCGCCCGCCGGGCACCCGGACGCGCGCCAGGCCGCCGTCGGCGGCGGCGTGCGTCTGAAGGGCTCCGGGGCAGGCATCGAGTCGCGATCGTCCGGGAAAGTCGGCAATGGCCACGGACAGGATGTTAATGCCAGTTTCTTGCAATGAGCCGGACTGCCGTAGTGTCATCGGTGGCGACGGCAAAGGGAGGAAGCCGGTGCGAGTCCGGCGCGGTCCCGCCACTGTAACCGGGGAGCGAACCCCACCCGGGCCACTGTCCGACGGTCGGACGGGAAGGCCGGGGTGAGCACCGATCCGGCAGCCAGGAGACTCCAGCCGTCGTGGCCGACGACGACCCGGGGCGAGGACCCCGAGTGAGGAAGCTCCGTGCGCTTTTCGCCCTTCCCCCGCCACACCGTGGCATCGCTGAGCCGTACCGTCCCGTCCTCCCTGGAGCGTGGCGCGTGATCCTCCTGCTCTCCACCTCCGACACCGACCTGCTGAGCGCCCGCGCGAGCGGCGCGGATTACCGGCTGGGCAACCCCGCCCGGCTCACCGCCGACGACCTCCCGGCGCTGGTCGAGGGCACCGACCTGGTCGTGGTCCGCCTGCTGGGCGGGCGCCGCGCCTGGGAGGAGGGCCTGGACGCGCTGCTCGCCGGGCCCCGGCCCGTCGTCGTCCTCGGCGGCGAGCAGGCGCCGGACGCCGAGCTGATGGAACTGTCCACGGTGCCCGGCGGCGTCTGCGCCGAGGCGCACGCCTACCTCGCCCACGGCGGGGCGGCCAACCTGACCGAACTCCACCGGTTCCTGTCCGACACGCTGCTGCTCACCGGCCACGGGTTCGCCCCGCCCGCCCCCACCCCCACCTGGGGTGTGCTGGAGCGTCAGGCCCGCCGCGAGGACGGGCCGGTCGTCGGGGTGCTCTACTACCGAGCCCACCACGTGGCGGGCAACACCGCCTTCGTCGAGGCGCTCTGCTCGGCGATCGAAGACTCGGGCGGCCGGGCGCTGCCCCTGTACTGCGCGTCCCTGCGCGCCGCCGACCCCGGCCTGCTGGAGGCTCTGCGCACGGTCGACGCCCTGGTGGTGACCGTGCTCGCCGCGGGCGGCACCCGCCCGGCGACCGCGTCCGCCGGGGGCGACGACGAGGCGTGGGACGTCGGCGCCCTCGCCGAGCTGGACGTGCCCGTCCTGCAGGGGCTCTGCCTGACCGGCAGCCGCTCGCAGTGGGAGGAGAACGACGACGGCCTGTCCCCGCTGGACGCCGCCACCCAGGTCGCGATCCCCGAGTTCGACGGACGCATCATCACCGTGCCGTTCTCGTTCAAGGAGATCGACGAGGACGGGCTGACCGTCTACGTCGCCGACCCCGAGCGGGCCGCCCGCGTGGCGGGCATCGCCGTGCGGCACGCCGCGCTGCGGCACGTCCCGCCCGCCGAGCGGCGGCTGGTGCTGATGCTGTCGGCCTACCCCACCAAGCACGCCCGCATCGGCAACGCCGTCGGCCTGGACACCCCGGCGAGCCTCGTGCGGCTGCTGGCCGCGCTCCGGGAGCACGGCTACGACATCGGCGCCGAGGGCGAGCTGCCCGGGGTGGCCGAGCAGGACGGCGACGCGCTGGTCCACGCCCTGATCGCCGCGGGCGGGCAGGACCAGGACTGGCTGACCGAGGAGCAGCTCGCCGCCAACCCGGTCCGCATCGGCGCGGGCCGCTACGCCGAGTGGTACGGCACGCTCCCCGGCGACCTGCGTGCCCGGATCGAGGAGCACTGGGGCCCGCCGCCCGGTGAGCTGTTCGTCGACCGCTCGCGCGACCCGGAGGGCGAGATCGTGCTGGCCGCGCTGCGCGCCGGCAACGTCGTCGTCATGGTGCAGCCGCCCCGCGGATTCGGCGAGAACCCCATCGCGATCTACCACGACCCCGACCTGCCGCCCAGCCACCACTACCTGGCGGCCTACCGCTGGCTGTCCGACGGTTTCGGCGCTCACGCCGTGGTCCACGTGGGCAAGCACGGCAACCTGGAGTGGCTGCCCGGCAAGTCCGCCGGCCTGTCGGCCTCCTGCGGGCCCGACGCCGCCCTCGGCGACCTGCCGCTGATCTACCCGTTCCTGGTCAACGACCCCGGCGAGGGCACCCAGGCCAAGCGCCGTGCCCACGCGACCCTGGTCGACCACCTCGTCCCGCCGATGGCCCGCGCCGACACCTACGGCGACATGGCCCGGCTGGAGCAGCTCCTCGACGAGCACGCCTCCATCGCCGCGATGGACCCGGCCAAGCTGCCCGCGATCCGCGCGCAGATCTGGACGCTCATCCAGGCCGCCCGGCTCGACCACGATCTGGGCATCGAGGACCGCCCGCACGACGCCGAGTTCGACGACTTCCTGCTGCACGTCGACGGCTGGCTGTGCGAGGTCAAGGACGTCCAGATCCGCGACGGCCTGCACGTGCTGGGCGTCGCCCCCGAGGGTGCCGCGCGGGTCGACCTGGTGCTGGCGATGCTGCGCGCGCGGCAGGTGTGGGCCGGCAGCCAGGCGCTGCCCGGCCTGCGCGAGGCCCTGGGCCTGGCCGAGGACGGCACCGCCGCCCGGATCGGCGTCGACGAGGCCGAGGCGCTGGCCCGTGCCCTGGTCGAGGGCATGGAGGCCCGGGGCTGGGACGCCGCCGCCGTCCCCGAGGTGACCGCCGCCGTCCTGGCCCCCGCCGAGGCGGGCGTGGCGCCTTCCGCCGGGACCGGCGCGGAGACCCCCGCCGTCGCGTCCCTCCCCGGCGGGGCGGGCCCGGAGCGGATCGGCCAGGTGGAGCGGATCCTGCGCTTCGCCGCCGACGAGGTCGTGCCCCGGCTGGCGCGCACCACCGACGAGATCGACGCGATCCTGCACGCCCTCGACGGTGGGTACGTCCCGGCCGGGCCGAGCGGGTCACCGCTGCGCGGCCTGATCAACGTGCTCCCCACCGGGCGGAACTTCTACTCGGTCGACCCCAAGGCCGTGCCGAGCAGGCTGGCGTGGGAGACGGGCCAGGCGATGGCCGAATCGCTGCTGGAGCGCTACCGGGCCGACACCGGCGACTGGCCGCGCTCGGTCGGGCTGTCGGTGTGGGGCACCAGCGCCATGCGCACCGCCGGGGACGACGTGGCCGAGGTGCTGGCGCTGCTCGGCGTGCGTCCGGTCTGGGACGAGGCCTCGCGCCGTGTCACCGGCCTGGAGCCGATCCCGGCCGGGGAGCTCGGCCGCCCGAGGGTGGACGTGACCGTCAGGATCAGCGGTTTCTTCCGCGACGCGTTCCCACACGTCGTCGCGTTGCTGGACGACGCCGTGCGGCTCGCGGCCGGGCTGGAGGAACCCGGGGAGGTCAACTACGTCCGCGCTCACGTGCTCGCCGACCGGGCGGTCCACGGCGACGAGCGCCGGGCCACCATGCGGATCTTCGGCTCGCGGCCGGGCGCCTACGGGGCCGGGCTGCTGCCGCTGATCGACAGCCGCAACTGGCGCGACGACGCCGACCTCGCCGAGGTGTACGCGGTCTGGGGCGGGTTCGCCTACGGCCGGGGCGTCGACGGGGTCCCGGCGCGCGAGGACATGGAGAGCGCCTACCGGCGGATCGCGGTGGCGGCCAAGAACGTCGACACCCGCGAACACGACATCGCCGACTCCGACGACTACTTCCAGTACCACGGCGGCATGATCGCCACCGTCCGGGCGCTCACCGGCAAGGCCCCGGCCGCCTACATCGGTGACAGCACCCGGCCGGACGCGGTCCGGACCCGCACGCTCTCCGAGGAGACGTCCCGGATCTTCCGCGCCCGGGTGGTCAACCCCCGCTGGCTGGCCGCCATGCGCAGGCACGGCTACAAGGGCGCCTTCGAGCTGGCCGCGACCGTCGACTACCTGTTCGGCTACGACGCCACCACCGGCGTGGTCGCCGACTGGATGTACGACAAGCTGGCCGCGACCTACGTGCTCGACCCGGAGAACCAGGAGTTCATGGCCCGCTCGAACCCCTGGGCCCTGCACGGCATCGCCGAGCGGCTGCTGGAGGCGGCCAACCGGGGCATGTGGGAGCACCCCGATCCGGACGTGCTGCGGGGCGTGCAGGAGGTCTACCTGAAGTCCGAGGGAGACCTGGAGGACGGCGGCGCCTGACCCCGCCGCGGTGGGTGCCCGGCCGCGCGGCCCGGCACCCACCGCGGCCGGCGGTCTCCGCGCGCAGTGTCCCCACGCAGTGTCCCGGAGTGCCCGGCTCCGGGGCCGGGCGGGTCAGACGGTCAGCGGCACAGGATGGATCTCGTCGGCCGGGTGGCCGGCGCGCTGGTGGACACGCCGCACGGCGTCCGCGTCGGGGGCGTCCGACAGGCAGTAGACGACGCCGTCGGCGGGGTCGGCCCACGCGTGTTCGAACGTCACGCCCTCTTCGTGCTGGATCGCGACGTCCGCCTCGTGGGCCTCGCGCAGTTGCTGGTCGGTGATGCCCACCATGCCATGGTGAACGTCCATGAACCTGGCCATGGCTTCCCTCCTGACGTGTGGCCTCCGGCTGCTGCGCTCGAGACAGGGCGAGACGGGGAACCGGCTCGCACGCCGGATAACTCTCTCAGGCTAAACGGATACACATTGACAAACACCCAATTAACCCCCAAATGCCCCATTGGGGGAGGGTGAATGCGAGGTGCCGTGCCCGGCTGCCGCACCCTGCGCGTCCGCCGGCCGTCACCGGGCCACGCGGGCCGGCAGCGGGCAGTCGCCGCACCAGCCGCCGCCGGGCAGGCGGTAGTAGAGACAGCAACTGCGCCGCAGGAAACGGGGTCGTCCGGGAGCGGGCTCGGTCAGCTCGCCGGTTCCGCGCAGCACCCCCAGCCGCAGCAGCTCGCGGGTGAGCCGGAACGCCCGCGCCGCCGCCCCGGGCCGCTGCGCCGCGATCGTCTGGAGCGTCCCGGCCAGCGCGGACGCCGCGTTCCCCCACAGCAGGCCCGGGGCGACCCTTGTCGTCTCCCGTACGGCGTGCGCGAGCGGTTCCAGCAGGTCGCCGACCACGTCGCGGTAGAGCGGGCCGGCCGCCAGGGCGGCGTCGGCGACCTCCCACCCGGCCGGGCGGGGGATCAGCAGGGGGAGCGGCCCGGTGGGGGCGGGGCGCCACAGGACGCGCGCCGGGTCGAGGTCGACGAGCACCCCGGCGGCGGCGGCGCCGACGGCCGGTGACCAGAACCGGGCCGCGAGCCCTTGGAACAGGATGGAGGCGGCGATCCTCCGCTCATCCGTGCCGAGCCGCCGCGCGACACCGGAGACCATGCCGTCCAGGATCTCCGGGTCGGCGTGGAGCACCGCCAGCGGGCGCCACCCCGCCGCCTCCGGGTCCGCCGCCTCCGGGTCCGCCGGGCCGGTCGCGACGGCGAAGTACGGGTTGACGGCCGAGACGGCGCGCAACGCCCCGGTGACCACACGGGGCTCCGCCGGACGCAGCCCCGGCGGGTCGTACGGCATGCCGGGCCTCGTTCCGTAGTCGTTCCACCGGAGATCTGAGCACGCTACCGGAAGTCCCGGCACGGACGGCGACCGACGGTCGCGGGCCTCAGGCGGTCTCGGAGCGTCCCAGGCGCCAGTAGCCCATGAAGGCCACCGAGGAGCGGGGGACCCCCGCCTCCTGCACCAGGTGGCGGCGGAGCAGCTTGACCATGCCCGCCTCGCCGGCCAGCCAGGCGTACAGCCCGGCGCCGCCGGAGCCCTCCGGGACCTCCCAGAGGATCTCCGCGTCCACGTCGACGTCCTCCAGTGCGGCGGCCCCCGCGGGGGCGGACGGCCCGCCGTCGCCGGGCACGCCGACCCGGCCGAGGGCGGCGCGGACCGCCGGGACGAGCAGGTCGCCGTGACCGCCTCCCCCGCGGGGCAGCCAGGTGACCCGCACGCCGGGCCGGACGGCGAGGGGCAGCGCGTCGGCGGCCTCGGGGACCTCCAGCAGCACGGTCGCCGGGACGTCTCCGGAGAGGGACTCGGCGATGGCCGCGATCGCGGGGACCGCCGTCTCGTCTCCGGCCAGCAGCAGGTGTTCCGCATCGGCCGGCGGTGCCCACTCCTGGCCGCCGGACGGGCCGGGGAAGGCGGCGTTGGGGCCGATCACCACGATCCGGTCGCGCGGGGAGGCGTGGGTCGCCCATCGGGAGGCGGGGCTGCTCTCGCCGTGCAGGACGAAGTCGACGTCGAGTTCGCGCAGCTCCGGCCGTACGGCGCGCACGGTGTAGGTGCGGATCGGGTTACGCAGCTCCTGGGGGAGGGCCCGCCACCGCTGGTACCAGTCGGCGTCGTCGCCCAGCGGGGCGAAGACGCCGCCGGGCAGCGGGAGGATCACCTTGATCCGCTGGTCGAAGCCGTTGTCGGCGAACTCGGCCAGGTCCTCCCCGCCGAAGGTGACCCGTACGAAACTCGGGCTGAGCCGCAGCGTCCGCAGGACCTCCACATGGAAGCCCCGGTAGGGGCCGGCCTCGGCCGTCCGCTCCACGGTCCGCTCGCTGCTCACTGTCATCCTGCCGCCTTCGCCGGGTACCCGCTCCGAAGAGCCCTCGCGAGAAACTTAGCTTTGCCTAACCTAAACAATCAAGTCGGCACCTCGGGTTCCGGCCGCTGTGCGCGCCGGGAACGGCCGCACCCGGCCACGTTCCGTCACGCGGCCCGATCCAGGCGATCCCTCGGTTGTCCCGCGCGGGGGCACGGCACCGCCGGCACTGTCGGCACTGTCGGCGCGGCCGGTGCGCGCCGTACGATCCGTTCCCGCGCCGCCTCCCGCGTTCCGGCCGCCCTGCGGTGCCGCCCGGCCGGAACACGCGGGCGCCGTCGCCCCAGGGCGAGCGTGACGGCGAGGACGAGGAGCAACGACCCCGCGACCACGACGGTCTCCGCGGAGACGGGGAGCGTGGGGGAGGGGCCGGTGAGGGGGGCGGAGACGGGCGCGGGGCGGAGTTCGATCCGCGACGACGCCTGCGAGGAGGGGGCGTCCCCGCTCAGTTTCTCCTTGACCTTGCGCGGCAGCCCGTAACCGACGACCTTGCTCTCGTCCCGCTTCTTGCGCCTGAGCCAGACCCGGTCGACGTTCCCCTCGATGGTGTGGATCGTTCCACTTTCCACCCGCTCGACGACGCCGACGTGGTCGACGCCGCCGATGTCCTTGCCGCCGGACCAGTCGAAGAAGACCAGGGCCCCGGGCTCGGGCGTCCGCGACCAGGCGCCGTGCACCTCGAACCAGCGGGCGTGCGAGGGGGTCCACGCGAACTGGCCGACGTACTCCGCGACGCCCGCCCTCTCCGCCGCCCAGGCGACGAACATGCCGCACCAGGGGGCCGTCTCGTACTGCGGGTCCCGCACCATGTGGGTCGCGTACCATTCGCCGAACTTGCTGTGCCGGCCCGGCCCCTCCCGGTATCCGACTTCGGCCTTGATGATTCTGAGCAGATCGTCACCGATCGGATCCATGGCCGTGAGCCACTCCGTCCACTCTCCTCCGCCCTTCCGCGAAGGGGGCGCCGTCCGATACCGCTGGACTGTATTCGGAGAAAAAACGAAGAGTGCGACTAATCACCCAAAAAATCGGCTTACCCCAGTCTTTCATGCTGAATTCGATGAAGAGCGAGAAATGCCATCGCCGACTCGTCTACCATCTTCCGCCGGTCATGCCGCGACCGCTGGGATTCCCGGTGACGGGCACCGGGGCCGGGGCGGAGGTCCGCCGCCCGCCACTCCGCGCACCTCCGCGAGTCCCATAGCATTGGCTCGCGCCTGCGCGGCAGGTACGACGGCACGTGAGGGCGGGGCGGCTTTCCAATGTTCGACGACAAGACGCAGGAGACCCTGCGCCGCCTTCTGGATCTCGCCGAGCACCCCTCCACTCCGCAGGCGGAGCGGGCCCTCGCCGTCGCCCGGATCCGGGCGCTCATCATGGTGCCCGAGGGCGACGCCCGCCGTGCGCCGGTCACCCCGGCGATGGAGACCGATCTCCTGCGCCGGACCAGGCCGCTGGCCCGCCGGGTCGACGAGGAACTGGTGAACGAGGTGCACGGCGACCTCTACGCCTTCAGCACCCGTTACCGGGTGATCGGTGAGATCGCCGAGGAACTCGCCGTCCTGCTCGAACGCTGGAGCGGGACCGTGGCCACCAAGCGCCACCGGCACGAGGAGGCGGTCCGGGCCGCCGCCGCCAAACTCGCCTACCTGCTGGAACGCCGTGACCTGTTCCGCAGGCCCCGCTGGGGCAACCGGCCGAAGAGCAGGTAGTCTCCGGCGGCCCGCACCCGCGGCGACCCCGGGGTGGGTGGCGGGACGTGGCGCGGAGCGAGGCGAGGATACTAGCCTGGACCGATCACGTCGCAGGCCGGCCAGTCAGGGGATGGTCATCAGATGCAGCCCGAGCGTCCGCTGCCCGCCCTGACTCGGGCCGAGCAGGACTTCCTCAACCACTACTTGCGGATCATCGAGCTCCTGGGCCGGATCAACCCGGCGTACGCGGAATACACCATCGGGGGCATGAACGCCGCTCAGGCCCTGGTGTCGGAGGCTGTGAAGCTGCGTGAGGCGCTCACGCTGATGTACGACAGGGCCGAGACGGAGATCCATCGCGAACCCCTCGTCCAGGCGCTCAGGATGCTCGGCGCCGAGGAGCGGGTCCGGCGGCTGTCCGTCTCCGGCCCGGGGTCCGATCGCGACACCGACGACCGGCCGTGACAACCGGACGCGATGAGCGTCCTGATCGGCTTCCTCGCGGCCCGTCCGTCGCCGCCCGGCACGCCGACCGCACCGGGGCGGCCGGCGCTGAAGCCCGTCGATCCGGCCGCGTTTCGGGCCGCCGTGGACGCCGCCGCGAAGAAGCCGCCGGTCCCCGGGGCGGCAGGCCCCGCCGGCGCCGTTTCACCTGCGGAAAGGGGAGCCGTTCGGCCCCGGCGAGGCCGGCCGCCTCCGTAAGGCCATCGCCGTCCTGCGAAACCACCGCATAAGGCGGAAAAAGGGGCAGTGATGAAAGGTTCTGGCGGCATGTAACGGCCTATCCGGGCCGGCCATTACGAATAACGGTGAAACGCTTGGCTGCCTGGCCTACGATCCCTTTACGAATCGGACGCAGCGCACACTACCTTTGGCCGCCGAATGAGACGTGAACGGAAAGCCCGGGTGGATCACCGCTCCGGCCGCCGCGGGGAGCCGGAGACACGCTCCGTCCAGCCGTCCGGAATCGGTCGCGATGCACCCGGCTGACCCGGGCGCTCCGTACCCGTGGCACGCGCGCATCCGCGACGCCGCCACCGGGCAGATCCTGGGCGCCGGAATGCTGGTGGGCACGGAACACGTGCTGACCTGTGCCCACGTCGTCGGCTCCGGCGAGGACCCGCCCGGCTCGGACGTCGCTGTGGAGTTCATCACCCGTCCCGACGCGGCGACGAGCGGGCGGGTCGAGGACGGCTGCTGGGTGCCGAGCAAGGAGCAGGGTGCCGGGGACGTCGCCCTGCTCAGGCTGGTCCACGCCCAGCCCGGCGGTTGCGGTGCCCCGCTTCACCGGCGCGCGATGCTCCTGGGCACCGAGGTGTACGCGCAGGGGTTCCCGGCCGGCCACGCGGACGGTCTGGGGGCCTTCATGAAGCTCGCCGGCAACTGCGGACCGCGCGGCGAATGGGTGCAGCTGACCGGCTGGAGCCCGGGCAGCCCGGCCAGGGGGTTCAGCGGTGCCGCCGTCCTCGACAGCGGCAGCGGCCATGTGGTGGGCATGGTGGTCGGCAGGCACACCGGTGAACCGGCGGGCGTCGCCTACATGATCCCGGTCGAGACCGTCGTGCGCTACCTCCCACGGGTCGGCAGATGGACGCGCGGGCACACCGCGGTCGATCCGAAGGCGGCGCGGAAGTTCGATCCGCGGGTCCCGGACGTCGAGTTCGGCCAGCAGGTGACCGACTGGCTCACCGCGCCGAGCAACGTACGCGTGGTCACCACGGGTGGCCGCGACTCGGAGCGGTCCAGGACGCTGCGGAGCGTCATCGTGTCGTCCGACCGGGAACAGCGTCCTCCCGACGAGGTGCTGGCCACCGCGCCGCCCGGCACCGTCTCCCCGGCCGCCGGCCTCGACCTGGCCGTCGACGCGTCGAGCAGGACGGTGGAGGAGATCTCCCAGCGCGTCCTCGACCGGCTCGGCATCACCCCCGGCCCCTCCGCCAGCGCGACGGACCGGGTGCGCGACGGCGTCCCGCCCATGACCATCGTGGTGTACGGCATCGACGAGGCGGGCGACCCGGTCTCCCTGGTCGACCGGCTGCTGCGACTCCTCGCCGAACAGGGGTCGCGCCTGCTGCTGGTGTTCCACCACGACTCCTCCCCGGCCCTCGACCGAGCCCGGTCGCTGGAGGCGGACGCGGTGACCGCCGCGCGTGAACGCCTCCAGCGGCTCCTCGGCGAGGCGGCCGGCGAGGTGGCCGGTCTCGAAGCGGCCGAGAGGCGGGTCGTGCGGCGCTGGCGGGAGATCGCCCCGCGCGTCGCCGGAGTGCCGGACCCGCCCGACCTCGCGGCCTCGTTCCGGCTGCGCCTGCTGCGGCCTCCCGGCTCCACGCCCGAGGACCGCTGGACCGAGGGCGAACTCCACGACCTCCTGCGCGCCGGGGAGCGCGCATCGGCGCGGATCGAGGAGTTCGGCCGGACGCTGGAGGCGTCGCTGGCCCGCAGGAACGAGCTGCGCAGGCGGGCGGAGGCGGACAAGGCGGTGGCCGCCCGCGCCGGTCTAGCCGAGGATCTCGCACTGGAGCGGGTCTACCGGAGGGTGCGGCTGCTGCTGTGGCACGAACGACCGTGCGACCTCGCGGAGGCCGAGGCGGCGGTCAAGGACTACGAGGCGGCGATCAGACGTATGCGCGCGAGCGGACCCGAGGAGACCGGGAAGTGACATCCTGCGGGTATCCCGGCTGCGGCGGGAGTGTCGACGACACCGACTACTGCGACACCTGCGGCCGCGAGGACACACCGGGCCCGCCCGCAGCCGCGCGGGTGGGCCCGCCGCCCGCGTCCCCTTCCGCGTCCCCGCCGGGCGGGATGCCGCCCGGACCTCCCTCCGGGCCTCCGCCGCCCGACTCCCCTTCCGCGTCCCCGCGGGGCGGGACCTCGCCCGATTCCCCTTCCCCGCCGGGGCCACGGCGGGGACCCGCCGGTGAGAGCGAGACCCGGTCGCACCCGGCGTCCGGCACGACCGGTGAGCTGATCTCGCTGCCCGAACTCCCGCCCGTAGACCCGCGGAGCCGCGTCGATCCGGACCCCAGGCCACCCGCGCACGGACGCCCCTGCGGGAAGCAGGGCTGCGGCGGGACCGTCGGAGGCAGCCTCTTCGGGCAGCCGGCCCTCTCCGCGGGCTTCTGCCCGAGCTGCGGCACCCCGTACTCCTTCGAGCCGAAGCTGCGGCCCGGGGAGATGGTCGGCCAGTACGAGGTGGTCGGCTGCCTGGCCCACGGCGGCCTCGGCTGGGTCTACCTCGCCAGGGACACCCACCTGGACGGCCTCTACGTCGCCCTCAAAGGGCTGATCAACACCAACGACGAGGTCGCCGCGGAGCTGGCGGTACGCGAACGGCGGTTCCTCACCGCCGTCCACCACCCCAACATCGTCCGCATCTTCAACTTCGTCACCCACCCCGACCCCCGCTCCGGGGAGGAGACCGGCTACATCGTGATGGAGTACGTCGGAGGGCAGCCGCTGCACAGGATCGCCGCCGGCCGGAGACCGCCCGTCGAGCAGGTGATCGTGTACGGCCTGCAGATCCTGTCGGCCTTCGAGTACCTGCACGGTTTCACGGACGCGGACTCGGGGCGTCGCGGCCTGCTCTACTGCGACATGAAACCGGACAACGTCCTGCACACCGGCAGGCAGATCAAGCTGATCGACCTCGGAGCGGTGCGCTGGATCGGGGACACCGACGCCCCGGTCGTCTACACCCACGGATTCCAGGTCCCCCGGGAGGAGATCAGGACGCACGGGCTGACCGTACGGTCCGACCTCCACACGCTGGGCCACACCCTGCGGGCGCTGTTGCCTCCCGGCCCCGGGGACGCCACGGCCGGGGCGGACCCGGCGGAGGCGGGGGTGGAGTCCTTCCGGCGGGTGCTGGAGCGCGCGACCGGGCCCTTCACGGAACGTTTCCCGTCCGCGGCGGAGATGGCGGAGCAGTTGCGGGGCGTGCTGCGGGAGATCCTCTCGCTGCGGGACGGGAGGCCGCGTCCCGAGCCCTCCGCGGCCTTCGCGCCGACCGCGGCGCTGCTCGACGCCGGGCTCGGCGCGGTGCCGCCGCTGGAGCGCTGGACCGACCCGGCCCGCCGCACGACCCTGCTGGACCCCGGGCTGCCGGCTCCGCCCGAGGTCGCCGTCCGGCTCCCGGCGCCGCGGGCGGACCCGGCCGACCCCGCGGCCGGTTTCCTGGCGGACGTGAGCGCGGAAGACCCCAACCGGCTCGTCGGCAAGCTCGGGACCCTGCGAGAGGAATCAGCGGAGGCGTGGTTCCTCATGTGCCGGGCCCACCTCGAACTGGCCGAGATCGACCATGCCGAGCGGTGCCTGGCCGAGGCGGCGGAGATCCTCGGCCGCTCCGCGTCGCACGGCTGGCGGGCGGCCTGGCACCGCGGGCTCCTGGCGCTGGCGGCGGGCCTGGTCGCCGCCGCGGAAGCCGAGTTCGACGCCGTCTACACGGCCTTGCCGGCCGAGGACGCGCCGAGGCTGGCGCTGGGTCTCTGCGCCGAGCACCTCGGCCGGCCGGAGCGGGCCGAACGCCACTACCGGGCGGTGTGGCGGCGTGACCGCTCACAGGCGAGCGCGGCCTTCGGGCTGGCGCGCATCCACCTGGTTGCCGGAGACCGGGCCGGGGCGGTGCGGATCCTCGACCAGGTACCGCAGGTCTCCCGGCACTTCGACGCGGCCGCCCTCGCCGCCGTCCGGATCCACTCCGGCCGGCTCCCGGCCGATCCCGAGCCCGCCGGCCTGCCGACCGCCGCCGATCTCGAACAGGTGGTCAGCCGGTTGCCGGCCCTCTACCTGGACGGCGGAGAGCCGGACGGCGACGCCCGTGCCCGGCTGACGGCCGCCGCCCAGGAGACGGTGCTGGAGTGGATACGGCACGGGGGAGCCGCGCGGGGTGCACCCGTCGCCGTACGGACCCGCGCGCGGGGTGTGCCGATCCTGGCCGACCCGGCCGGCGAGACGTGCCAGCGTCTGCTCCTCGAAGCCTCGCTGCGCAGGATCGCCCGGCAGGCGGGCGACGCCGGCGACCATGACGCGCTGATCGACCTCGCCAACGCGATCCGCCCGGAAACACTGACGTAAGGGAGAGCCGGAAAGGATGAGCGTCCGACCCGCTTTCACCCTCGAGGTGGGCCAGAACGAATACCTCCACGCCACGGCCGACGAGATGCACGCCATCCTCACGATCAGCGCGCGGGGTCTCGCCGACCTCGGCTCAACCCTGGCCGAGGTCATCCTCGTCGACTGCTCCGGTTCGATGGGCTGGCCGAGCACGAAGATCGCCGCGGCGCGGCGGGCGAGCGCCGCGGCGATCGACACGCTCCGCGACGGATCCCTGTTCGCCGTCGTGGCCGGTACGAGCAGCGCACGGATGGTGTATCCGGCACGGCCCGAGCTGGCCGTCGTGACACCGGAGAGCAGGGCCGCGGCGAAGGAGGCGGTGCGGTGGCTCGAAGACCACGGGGGCACGGCGATGAGCACCTGGCTGCACCGCGCCAGGGAGATCTTCACCACCCGGCCGGCCGTGATCAGGCACGCAATCCTGCTGACCGACGGCCGGAACGAGAGCGAGAGCGCGGCCCGGCTCGACGCCGAACTCGGCGCCTGCGAAGGACTCTTCTCCTGCGACGCCCGCGGCATCGGGGACGGCTGGGAGTCCGACGAACTGCTGCGCATCGCGGGCAGGCTGCGTGGTACGGCCGACGCCGTACGCGAGGACTCCGAGCTGGTGGCCGACTTCCAGAAGATGACCCGGTCCGCCATGCGCAAGGTCGTCCCCGACCTGCGCGTCAGGTTCCGCCTCCTGCCCGGCGTCGGCATCCGGTTCGTCAAGCAGGTCTTCCCGGTGGAGGCCGACCTCACCGGGCAGCTCAGACAGGTCGGCGACAGGACGGTGGAGTTCGCCACCGGGTCGTGGGGCGAGGAGAGCCGGGAATACCACGTCTGCCTCACCGCCGACCCGGCCGGCCACGCGAGCGGTGAGCGACTGCGACTGGCACGGGTGGACCTGGTGGCCGATGGGACGGCAGGACCCGAGGTGGACGTGCCCGCCACCGGGGCCCCGATTCTCGTCCACTGGACCGGCGAGCCGGTCCTGTCCTCCCGGATCCACCTGAAGGTCGGCCACTACACCGAGCACGTCGAGCTCAGGGAGGCGATCAACGCCGGATGCGGGGCCTATGAGTCCGGCGACGTCGAGGAGGCCGAACGGGCGTGGGGCCGCGCCGTCAGGCTCGCCGCGGAGCTGGACAACCAGAAGAACCTGGACCGGCTGTCCTGTCTCGTCCACATCGACGACGCCGCCCAGGGGAAGGTGCGCCTCAGGGAGACCATCGAAGGCGGGGACCTGAAACGGGTGAAGGTCACTTCGGTGGTCTCGTCGATGAGTCCCGGCTCGCTCGCCCGCCCCCTTCACCCGAAGCCGGACGAGCAGCCGGTGGCCACGAGCCGCCGGTGCCCGCAGGGGCACCTCGTGCTCGCTGGCCACGGGTACTGCCGGGAGTGCGGCATCAAGCTGGAGGCCCCGTGAGCCCGGCTCCGGCCGCAGGCCCCGCGGGCCCCGCGGGCCCGGTCCCGCCGCCGCGGCCCCCGGCGGCCTCGCCCCTCCCGGCCGCGTCCGGGCCGCGGGCACCCGCGGGTACGGCGTCCGGGAACACGGCACCCGCCGGCGCGACGTCCGGGAGCACGGCACCCGCGGGCACGACGTCGGGGAGCGCGGCACCCGCGGGCGCGGTGCCCAGGAGCATGACACGCGAAACCCTGGGCCGCCTGCGGGCCGGGCTCACGGCCGCGACGCTCGCGCTGCTCCTCACCTCCGTCTGGCTGTTCCAGGGAGTGCACCAGACCGCGACCGCCGCGGGCGCCACCGCGATGCCCGCGATCCTGGAGATCTCGAACGCCCAGCGGGCACTGGCCGCCGCCGACCGGGCGGCCCTCACCGCCTTCCCCGGCGGTTCGCGGACCGACGCGGCCCCGGCCGAACGGGAGTACAAGAAACAGGTCCGGATCGCCGGTCTCAACCTGGCGCAGGCCGCCGAGGACAACGCGGCCGACGGGACCGGCGAGAGGGCCGGAGGCGAGGAGGCCGGTAACCTGCAGCTGGCCCAGGGGCTGCTCGTGGTCTACACCGACCTGGTCGAACAGGCGCGGGAGCACCACCGGCGCGGGGACGAAACCCTCGGCGCGATGCACCTGTGGTACGCCTCCCACCTCCTGCACGAGGACGGCGGCATCCTCGACGTGCTCGACGACTTCCGGGAACGCCAGCAGTCATGGTTGGGGGAGCGGTTCCCGTCCACCTGGATGATGCCGGTGGCCACGACCTGCTGGGCCGTCTCCGTGCTCGCGCTGCTGGTCCTGCTCGGAGTGACCCAGCGCTTCCTGCGACGGCGTTTCCGCCGGATCCTGAACGTGCGGCTGCTGGCGGCCACCGTGCTGACGGTCGGCCTGGCGGCGATGACCTCGCTGGCCCTGGTCTCCGGCAACCGGCTCGACCACGCCCGTCGGACGGTGTGGTCGGTGGTCGCGGACAGGCAGGCCGAGACGGAGGCGGAACACCGGGCATCCGGTGAGCGGCTGGCGCGGCTGCTGTCACCCCGGTGCGGCACGGACCTCGGCCGGTGCGGCCCCACCCTCCGGCGGGCGTTCGCCGCTTCGCGGGACGGCACCGGGGCCGCCCCGCCCGCCCCGTCTGATTCCGCGGAGAAGAGCAGGCTGGCCGGGATCCGGATGGCGGAGGCGGCGGAGTACGCGGGCCTGGCGCTGCCGATCGCGCTCCTGCCCGTCGTCGTCGGCGCGCTGATCTGGAGCGGCCTTCACCCACGCATCAACGAATACGGGTACCGGAAACGATGACACGACCCATGCTCCGCGCCGCCGCCACCGCCCTCATCGGGGCCTCGGCGCTCACCGCCGTCGCCGGATGCGCGTTGATGGCCCCGAACCGGACCGTTTCCGTGCTGGCGACCTGGACCGGGACCGAGGGCGAGAACTTCAGGAAGGTGCTCGACGCCTTCACCGACAAGACCGGCATCCGCTACGAATACACCGGGACGCGCGCGCAGGACGAGGCCCTGCAGTCCAACCTGCAGCGAGGAACCCCTCCGCACGTCGCGATCCTGTCGAGCACCGGTGACCTGGCGCAGTACGCGCGCGGCGGCGACCTCGTCCCACTGGGCGAGGTGATCTCTCCGGCGAGGCAGGCCGACTACAGCCGCCCGTGGCTGTTGCCGCTGAACGGTGAGATCTACACGGTTCCCATCAAGATCAATCTGAAGAGCGTCGTCTGGTACAACCCGTCGCGCTTCTCCGGGCCGACGCCCCGAAGCTGGCAGGACCTCCTCGACCGCAGCCGTGCGATCGCCGGCCGTGGGCAGACCCCGTGGTGCGTCGGAATGCGCGCGACACGCTCCTCCGGCTGGCCGGGGACGGACTGGATCGAGGACATCCTGCTGCACCGGTCCGGCCCCGGCACGTATCGGCGATGGGCGGCGGGCCTGCTGGAGTGGACGTCCCCCGAGGTGGAGGAGGCATGGAAGGCCTGGGGGCAGATCATGGCGACGCGGGGCCCCGCCCGGGAGGATCCGATGGCCGCGCTGCTGACCGACTTCACCGATGCGGGCAGCGGGCTGTTCACCGACCCGCCCGGCTGCTTCCTGGAGCACCAGGCGTCCTTCATCGTCGACGTCTACCGGTCGGACGACGACGCCGGAGCCGGAGCGGCATCCGGGGCGGCCGTGAAGCCTCCCGGGCAGGAGAGGAACTTCGACTTCTTCCCGTTCCCGTCGTTCGGCCCGGGCGGCGGCGACCCGGCGGAGGAGCCGGTGCTGGTCTCCGCGGACCTCGCCGGGATGTTCAACGACACACCGGAGGCCCGGCGGCTGATCGAGTTCCTGGCGGGGGAGGAGGCGCAACGGATCTGGCCCGGCAGGCCGGACGGCGGCGCCTTCTCGGTGAACCGGAAGGTGCCGCCCACCGTCCACCACCCCGACGACCGCATCGGCCGCCGCATCGCCGATACCCTGACCTCCGCGAAGACGGTGTGCATGGACGCCTCTGACCTGATGGTCCCCGCCATGCGCGACGCGTTCAACAGCGCCGCCCTGGAATACCTGCACGACCCGAAGCGGCTCCCGGCCCTGCTCGCGGAGCTGGAGAGGGTCCGGGCACAGCCGGGCCCGACCGAGCGGGAACGGAAAGACCTGCACGATCTCTCGTGCACCGGCCGATGACCCCGAACCGGAGTGATCTCATGACAGAACTGGTGCGTTTCGATCTCGGCGGCCTCGGCGGCGGGGAGGGATCCGTCATCGTCGAGCTGGACCCGGAGCCGGGCGTGGAGCGTCTCTCCCTGAAGGACGGCGACTTCGCCCAGGCGAAGGCGTCGTTCGAAAACGCCCTGGCCAGTGTGCGCGACGCCGCGTCGAGCGCCTTGAGGCAGTTCCGGACGATGGCGGTCCCGCCGGACGAGGTCGAGATCCAGTTCGGCATCAAGCTGAGCGCGTCGGCCGGAGCCGTGATCGCCAAGACCGCCACCGAGGGGCACTTCGACGTGAAGATCAAGTGGCAGCGTGAGACCCGGCTCAGAATCCGCTCGGAACCCGAGCCCGGTCAGGAGTGACCGGCGTCCGGCGCCGCCCGGGACGTTATCGGCCCGGCGCCGGGCGGGGACCCTCGCAGCGTGTCCGGACACCGGCCGGGCAGTGGCGGTATCCGCCCACGGGCTCACGCGCTCACCGATCGGCCGCTCACCGCGCGGCCGATCGGGGGATTAGGAGGGAGCGGTCGACGAGCATGACGCCGCCGGGAGAGCGGTGAGGGGCGGGCGTCTCGCCGGGGTCGTCGCGCTGCTCGTGGTGACCGCGGTCTGGGGCTCCACCTTCCCCCTGGCCAAGGACCTGCTCACGCGTCTTCCCGCACTCGACGTGCTCGCCGTCCGCTCCACGCTGTCGGCGGCGCTGTTGCTGGCGCTGCGGCCCGGTGCCCTGCGCGGCCTCGACGCCCGCACCTGCCGCGCCGGTGCGCTGCTCGGCGTGACGTACGGGGCGGGACTGACCGCGCAGAGCCACGGACTGGTCGAGCTGCCCGCCGCCGTCTCCGGTTTCGTCACGGGCTCCTACGTGGTGATGACGCCGCTGCTGGGGGTGCTCTGGCTCCGCACTCCCGTCGCGGCCCGCACCTGGGCCGCGACCGCGCTGGCCGCGACGGGCCTGGTCGTCCTCGCCCTGCCCGGCAGGTGGAGCGGCCCGGTCCCGGCTACCGGGCTGACGTTGACCGTGGCCGCCGCCGCGCTGTACGCGGTGCACGTCGTCATGCTCGGCCGGGTCAGCCGTCCTGGTGAGGCGTACGCGCTGACCACCGTGCAGGCCGGTGCCATGGGGGCCGCGCTGGCGGTCGCGGCCCTGCCCGGCGGGCTGGTCCTGCCCGGCACCGGCGCCGACTGGGCGGCGGTCGGCCACCTCGCCGTCCTCGCCGGAGCGGTGTCGTCCCTCGCCCAGACGTGGGCTCAGGCCCGCGTCCCCGCGGCCACCGCGGCGGTCGTCATGTCGGTCGAGCCGGTCTGGGCGACCGTGTTCGCGGTCCTGGTGTACGGGGAGGCGGCAGGGTGGCCGCTCCTGGTCGGCGGCGGCTGCGTGCTGGCGGCCACGGTGCTGGTCACCGTGCCGTCCGGGAGTCGCCCGGCGCGTGACCGTCCCGTCCGCGACCGTGTCGTCTGGGAGTCGCCCGGCCCGTGACCGTGCCGCCCGCGACCGCCCGGTTCGCGACCGTCTCGCCTGTGGCCGTTCCGTCCGGGGCTCCTCGGAGCGGAGCGGTCCGCTGCCCGCTGGCGCGGCGGGCGGGGGAGAGGGCCGCCGCTACGGGGCCTGCCCGGCCTCGGCGATCCGGTGGAGGAAACGGTGCTGAGCCCGCGACTCGACCGCTCCGGCGGCGTAGGCGGCCCGCACCCAGCCGACGGCCTGCGCCGGGGACATCCCCTGGAGGACGGCGAGGGCGGCCAGGGCGGTTCCGGTGCGTCCGCGGCCACCACCGCAGGCGATCTCGACGCGCTCGCCACGCTCGATCCGCGCGAGGGTCGCGCGTAGCTGGTCCGTCGCCTCCCCGGGCCGGCGCGGGGCCGAGAAGTCCGGCCAGTCGACGCGCTCGTACGGCCAGGGCGGCGTCCACGGCCGCAGCCCGACCAGGTAGCGGCCGTAGAGGCCGGGCCGCTCAGGAGGGTGTCCCAGAAGGTACAGCCCGAACTGCGGGGGCGGGTCCGGTGCCGGAGTGCCGCGTCGTAACCCCCGGGCCAGCACCATGCCTCCGGCCGGTAGCTCAAGTGTTCTCACCCGGTGTTCCCCTCTCGTCCCTCCACCCCGAATCCGGCCGAGCCGGCCTCGTCATCGGTGGTCGAGCCGTCGAGCGTAGCCGGTGGCGGACTCCTCGGTGAACCCGCCGCTCACCGAACGCGGCTCCGTCGGCGGGGGTGAAGGACATCCGGAGCGTCCACCGCGGAACTCGGCCCGGTTGAGTAATCTCGGAACCGGGTTCTCCGGGCGGCGACGCCGCTTCCGGTCCCGTGTCGTGCGTGAAGTCGGAGGTGATCACGATGCATCCGGTCCCATGACGGCCCCAGCCAGGGGCGTCACGGAGCCGAAAGGTGACCGTATGAGCAAGACCGACAAGACCCGGCCCTGGTGGGTGCGGATGGCCGACGCGCCGATGGCGACCTGCCTGCCGGTTCATGATCATCGGCTCGGAGCGTGCACGCTGCCGGACGAGATCACCGCCGACAGCGCGTCCCTGAGCCACCGCACGAGCGGCTGTCACTGGAGCACCACCGCCTACGCCTACCACCGCTTCGGTTTCGGCGACGGAGGCCGGGAGGGGTCCTGTCTCCGACGTGAGGAGCGTCGCCGCAGCCGTCACCGAGCACGCCGCGAGCTGCGCGCCTATCGCGACGACGACTGAGGAGAAGGAAGAAGGCGGAGAGGCCGGACGACGGCGGGCACCGCCCTTTCCCCCGCGGTACCGAGCCGGGTGGGAACCTGCGGTCCGGCTACCCTCCGCTTCAGCCGGGCACGTCGAGGCGCTGGGTGCCGATGACCGACAGCAGCCGCAGTGCCTCCTCGGAGGAGGAGCCGGGATCGGCGGTGTAGATCACGACCCGCTGGTCCCGGTCGGCGATGTCCAGCACGTCGCAGTTGACGGTGATCGGCCCGACCAGCGGGTGCCGGAAGGTCTTGCGCAGGTCGGGCCGGGCCCCCACCTCGTGGGACGCCCACAACCGGGCGAACTCCTCGCTGCCCGTCACCAGTTCGTCCACCAGTCCCGCCACCTCGGGATCCCCGGGGTAACGCGCGGCGACGGCGCGCAGGTGCTGGACCGAGACGCGGGCGAACCCGTCGGCGTCCGAGAGGCCGTACAGCCGCCGCCCCTGCGGGTACGGCTCGAGGAAGGCGCGGCGCAGCACGTTGCGGTCGCGCCACGGCAGGGCGGAGAAGTCCTCCATGAGGGCGGCTGCCAGGTCGTTCCAGGCGATGATCTCGTAGGTCGCCGACAGCGCGATCGCGGCGGCCTGCGGCAGCCGGCGCAGCAGGTCCAGGATGCTCGGCCGCACCTGGCGCGAGGGGCCGGTTGGCAGGCCCGGCGGGGTGCCGGCGAGGTGGTGGAGGTGGTCGCTTTCGGCGTCCGACAGGCGGAGGGCACGGGCCAGCCCTGCCAGCACCTCGCGCGACGGCCGCGGGCCACGGGCCTGCTCCAGCCGCGTGTAGTACTCGGTCGAGACGAACGCCAGCTGAGCCACCTCCTCACGGCGCAGCCCCGGGGTGCGGCGGCGCGGGCCGGCGGGCAGCCCCACGTCGGCGGGGGTGATCCGCTCGCGTCTGCTGCGCAGGAAGGCCGCCAGTTCTCCTCTGTCCACGGATCCCAGTGTGCGCGACCGCCACCGCGCGAGCCAGGTATCGCCGGTGCCTGGATACGTCCCGGCGTCCGGCGCAGGCTGGCCGCCATGAACACCACACCGACCACCGATGTCTCCGCCCCCGCGGCCCCGCTCGTCCCGGGCCTGCTGGCCGGCAAGGTCACCCTCGTCATCGGCGCCGGGCGCGGCATCGGTGCCGCCGCGGCGCGGCTGTTCGCCCGCGAGGGCGCCCGGGTGATGCTCGCGGCCCGTACCGAAGCCCAGCTGAAGGAGGTGACCGAGGAGATCCGGGCCTCGGGCGGCACCGCGGAGCACGTGGTGTGCGACCTGGCGGACGCGGCCGGCGTCCGTGCCGCCGTCGAGCACGCCGTGGATCGGTACGGCCGCCTGGACGCCGCCTTCAACAACGGCGCCGTGGCCGCGCCGCCCGGCCCGATGGACCAGGTGCGCGAGGCCGACTTCGACCGTCTGTACGCGGTGAATCTCAGAGGCCCGTGGCTGGCCATGGTCGCCGAAGTCGCCGCCATCCGCGCCACCGCCGGCCGTGGCGCCATCGTCAACACCTCCAGTGTCGGCGGCTTCGCGGGTAACCCTGTCCTGCCTGCCTACGGCGCGCTGAAGCGGGCCCTCAACAGCCTCACCGAGTCGGCCGCCGTCACCTACGGCCCGGAGGGCATCCGGGTCAACGCCATCGCCCCCGGCACCACGCTGACCGAGATGGTGCACCGGTGGGAGGAGGTCTCGCCCGGCGTCGTCGACCAGCTCAACGCACGAACCCCGCTGCGTCGCGCGGCCGACCCCGGCGAGATCGCCGAGGCCGCCGCCTGGCTGCTCAGCGACCGCTCCTCCTATGTGACCGGCGCGGTCCTGCCGGTCGACGGCGGCATGGGGGTCTGACCCGGGACACGAGCACCCCCGGGCAACCGGTCGAAGGGGGATCCGGCGCCGGTCCCCGGCCCGGGGTTCACGCGAACCCCGGGCCGGGGGAGTCGCACCGGCTTCCCCGGCCGGAGCGGCGGACCGGAGACTCACGGAAAATGTGATCTACATTGTAAAGGCGTCGGACCGCTCAACACCACGCCCGTTCGACCCGCGGGACGGGCCGCGGGATTCAACCGGCCAGAGCCTCCTCGGTGTCGTAGCCGTAGAGCCAGGCGTTCTGCCTGAGCGGGTCGCCGTCGATGAGGGCCGCGTCCCGCTCCACCTGCTCGGGGCCGTCGGGCAGGTGGTTCTGCACCTCCCGGCCGCGGCTCATCAGCTGCACCTGGGTGGCCCGGGGCCTGCGGATCTCCTCATAACGCAACAGCGCCGCACCCACCGTGTCCCGCGTGGCCTCACGCAGGCAACCGGCCAGGACCGCCGCGTCCTCGACCGCCTGGGCGGCACCCTGACCGAAGTAGGGCACCATCGAGTGCGCGGCGTCACCCAGCAGGGTCACCCGCCCGTCGGTCCAGCGCGGCAGCGGGCTGCGGTCGTACAGGGCCCAGCGCTTGGTGCTGTCGGCCGAGGCGATGAGCTCGCGCACCCGCGGGTCCCAGGTCTCGAACTCGCGCGCCAGGTCCTCGATCCGCCCTTCCGCCGTCCACGACTCGATCCGCCAGTCGCCGGCGGGCACGGTCGCGACGATGTTGACCAGCTTCTTGTCCCGGATGGGGTAGTGCACGAAGTGGCGGCCGGGTCCCAGCCAGAGCGTCTGCACCCGGCGCAGCACCAGCTCGGGCGCCTGCTCGGCGTCGACCAGGAGCCGGTAGGCGCACAGCCCGGAGAAACGCGGCTTCTCCTCCTCGACGAGGAGGGGACGCACGGTCGAGTGGATGCCGTCCGCGCCGATCACCGCGTCGGCGGTCGCCGTCGTCTTCTCGCCCCGGCTGTCGGTGAAGACCAGCTCGACCTGCTCACCGTCCTGGTGCAGCGTCTCCAGGCGCCGGTCGGTGCGGACCGCCTCGGCGGGCAGTGCCCGCAGCAGCATGGCGAGCATGTCGGCGCGGTGCGCGACGTAGCAGTCGATGCCGTACAGCCGCCGGCACTCCTCGCCCATCGGCTGGGAGAACAGCACCCGGCCGTCCTCCCAGCGCCGGAACTCCCAGGCGGCGTCCAGCGGCACGGCGAAAGAGGCCAGCTCCTCGCCGAGCCCGGCCCGCGCGAGCGGCCGGGCCATGTTGGGGCCCACCACGATGCCCGCCCCTACCTCGCGGAGTTCGGCGGTCTGCTCGTAGACGACGGCGTCGACGCCGGCCTGCCGCAGCAGCAGCGCGGCGGTCAGCCCGCCGAGGCCCCCTCCGACGATGGCGATCTTCACTCAAGTTCCCTTTCTTCGAACGGTGCGCGGTCCCGCCTGGCCGGCGGGTCGTCCGCGGTGGTGCCGACCGGGCCGCGGTGTTCCCCCACGAGATGTCGCATCAGCAGGTCCTCGCCGACATCCGGTGCACGCCACTCACCTGGGAGATCTTCGTACATTCCATCCGAAATCGGTAGCGGTGCAGGTCGGCGGGCCGGATCATGGCGGAGAGCCGGGAATTCCGGTGAGGCAGGGTTCGAACCACTCACGCGAGGAACTGTCGGAAGTATGACTTCACTCGATCGCATCGACGCCTACTGGCGCGCGGCCAACTATCTGTCGGTCGGGCAGATCTACCTGCTGGACAACCCGCTGCTGACCGAGCCGCTGCGGCCCGAGCACATCAAGCCGAGACTGCTGGGACACTGGGGCACCACGCCGGGGCTCAACTTCTGTTTCGCGCACCTGAACCGGGTCATCGCCGAGCGCGACCAGGACATGATCTACATCGCCGGCCCCGGGCACGGCGGCCCGGCCGCGGTGGCGCACGCCTGGCTGGAGGGCACCTACAGCGACCGCTACCCGGAGGTCTCGCAGGACGCCGACGGGATGCGGCGGCTGTTCCGGCAGTTCTCCTTCCCCGGTGGCATCCCCAGCCACGTGGCGCCGGAGGTGCCGGGGTCGATGCACGAGGGCGGCGAGCTGGGGTATTCGCTGGCGCACGCGTTCGGGGCCGCCTTCGACAACCCCGGCCTGGTGGTGGCGTGCGTCGTGGGGGACGGGGAGGCGGAGACCGGGCCGCTGGCCGCCAGCTGGCATTCCAACAAGTTCCTCGACCCGGCGCGCGACGGAGTGGTGCTGCCGATCCTGCACCTCAACGGCTACAAGATCGCCAATCCGACGGTGTTGGCCCGGATCCCCGAGGAGGACCTGGTCAAGCTGATGGAGGGATACGGGTACCGGCCGCACGTGGTGGCCGGGGACGACCCGGCGCAGATGCACGCCCTGATGGCGCGGACCCTCGACACGGTGTTCGAGCAGATCACCGACTACCGGGAGGGACGGGACGGCCGGCTGCCGATGATCGTGCTGCGGACCCCGAAGGGGTGGACCGGGCCGAAGACGGTGGACGGGCTGCCGGTCGAGGGCACCTGGCGCTCCCACCAGGTGCCGCTGTCGGCGGTGCGCGACAACGACGAGCACCGGGCGATGCTGGAGGAGTGGATGCGCTCCTATCGCCCGCAGGAGCTGTTCGACGCCGACGGCCGCCCGGTTCCCGAGGTGCTGGGCACGGTGCCCGAAGGCGGGCGGCGGATGAGCGCCAACGCGCACGTCAACGGCGGGGAGGTGCTCCGTCCGCTGGTGCTCCCGGACTTCCGCAAGTACGCCGTGCAGGTCGACAAGCCCGCGGGCGGCTCCAGCGAGCCCACGAAGGTGCTGGGCGCCTGGCTGCGTGAGGTGATCGAGGCCAACCCGCGCACCTTCCGCCTGATGGGCCCGGACGAGACCGCCTCCAACCGGCTGTCGGCCGTGTTCGAGGCCACCGACCGGGCGTGGAACGCGCAGGTGCTGCCCACCGACGAGCACCTGGGTGCGGGCGGACGGGTGATGGAGGTGCTGAGTGAGCACCTGTGCCAGGGCTGGCTGGAGGGCTACCTGCTGACCGGCCGGCACGGGCTGTTCAACTGCTACGAGGCGTTCATCCACATCGTGGACGCGATGTTCAACCAGCACGCCAAGTGGCTGCAGTCGTCGAAGAAGATCCCGTGGCGGCGTCCGGTGGCGTCGCTGAACTACCTGCTGTCCTCACACGTGTGGCGCCAGGACCACAACGGCTTCTCCCACCAGGACCCGGGCTTCCTGGACGTGGTGGTCAACAAGAAGGCGTCCGTGGTGCGGGTCTACCTGCCGCCGGACGCCAACACGCTGCTGTCGACGGCCGACCACTGCCTGCGCTCCCGCGACTACGTCAACGTGATCGTCGCGGGCAAGCAGCCGGTGCTGGACCTGATGAGCATGGAGGAGGCCGTCGCGCACTGCACCCGCGGGCTGGGCGTGCTGGAGTGGGCCTGCACCGACGCGGGGGCCGAGCCGGACGTGGTGCTGGCGTGCGCCGGTGACGTGCCCACCCTGGAGACGCTGGCCGCCGCGGCGCTGCTGCGCGAGCACCTGCCGGAGCTGCGGGTGCGGGTGGTCAACGTGGTGGACCTGATGCGGCTGCAGCCGGCCAGCGAGCACCCGCACGGCATGTCGGACGCCGAGTTCGACACGCTGTTCACCGCCGACAAGCCGATCATCTTCAACTTCCACGGCTACCCCTGGCTGATCCACCGGCTGACGTACCGCCGCAACGGGCACGACAACCTGCACGTGCGCGGGTACAAGGAGGAGGGCACCACCACCACCCCGTTCGACATGGCCATGCTCAACGACATCGACCGCTACCACCTGGTGATGGACGTCATCGACCGGGTGCCGCACCTGGCCGGTCGCACCGCGCACCTGCGCCAGCGCATGGTCGACGCCCGGCTGCGGGCACGGGCGCACACCCGGGAGTTCGGGGAGGACCCGGCGGAGATCCGCGACTGGTCCTGGCCCTACTGACCCCTCGCCCCGCGGGCCGCCCGCGCCGGGATCCTCATCCGGCGCGGGCGGCCCGTTTGGCTTCCGCGGTACGGGTAGGTAGGACGTCGCTGCAGCTCACGCCAGCCGGGAAGCCAGTTGAGGAGGGGTAGATGACGACGTTCGGATACTTCCTGTCCAGTGAGGAGCACGATCCGAGGGAGCTGGTCCGGCAGGCCGAGCTCGCCGAGCGGGCCGGCTTCGAGGCACTGTGGATATCCGATCACTTCCATCCCTGGCTGGACGTGCAGGGGCAGAGCTCGTTCGTGTGGTCGGTGATCGGTGCGGTCGCCGAGGCGACGTCGCTGCCCATCACCACCGCGGTCACCTGCCCCCTGGTCCGCACCCACCCCGCGATCGTCGCCCAGGCCGCGGCCACCAGCGCGGTGCTGTCCGGCGGCCGGTTCCGGCTCGGCGTGGGGACCGGGGAGGCGCTCAACGAGCACATCCTCGACTCGCGCTGGCCTCCGGCGGCCGAGCGGCTGGAGATGCTGGAGGAGGCGGTCGCGCTCATGCGGGAGCTGTGGACCGGCAGGCTGGTGACCCACCGCGGCACCCACTACCGTCTCGACACCGCCCGCCTGTACACGCTTCCCGACGAGCCGCCGCCGGTCTACATGTCCGCCTTCGGCGACAAGGCGGTGCGACTGGCAGGGCGGATCGCCGACGGCTACATCTGCACCGGCCCCGATGCCGAGCTGGTGGAGAAGTTCCACCAGGCCGGAGGCGCGGGCAAACCCGCCCAGGGCGGCCTGAAGGTCTGCTACGCCGCCGACGAGGCCGCGGCCCGCAAGACCGTGCACCGGCTCTGGCCCAACCAGGGCATCCAGGGGGAGGCGTCACAGCTGCTGCCGCTGCCCCGGCACTTCGAGGAGCTGGCCGAGGCGGTCACCGAGGAGCAGGCCACCCAGCAGACCCCCTGCGGCCCCGATCCCGAGGTCCACGCCGGTGCGATCAAGGAGTACGTCGACGCGGGCTTCGACGAGGTCTACGTCGCCCAGATCGGCCCAGAACAGGACGCCTTCTTCGACTTCTACGCCAAGGACGTGCTGCCCCGGCTCCGCTGAGTGGCCTCGTTTCCCCGTCGACCGGAGCAGGAGAGAAGCATGAAGGCCGTCACCTGGCATGGCAAACGCGACGTACGGGTCGAGGAGGTCCCCGACCCGGTGATCAAGGAACCCAACGACGCGGTCATCAGGGTCACCACCACCGCGATCTGCGGCTCCGACCTGCACCTGTACGAGGTCCTCGGACCGTTCATGGGGGCGGGCGACATCCTGGGCCACGAGCCGATGGGCGTCGTGGAGGAGGTCGGGCCCGAGGTCACCCACATCAGGCCCGGCGACCGGGTGGTCATCCCGTTCAACATCTCCTGCGGGCACTGCCACATGTGCGGCATGCGGCTGTTCGCCCAGTGCGAGACCACCCAGGTGCGTGAGCACGGCACGGGCGCCGCCCTGTTCGGCTACACCAAGCTGTACGGCCGGGTGCCGGGCGGCCAGGCCGAGTACCTGCGGGTCCCGCAGGCGCAGTTCGGGCCGATCAAGGTGCCCGAGGGGCCGCCGGACGAGCGGTTCGTCTACCTGTCGGACGTGCTGCCCACCTCCTGGCAGGCGGTGGACTACGCCGACGTCCCCGACGGCGGCAGCGTCACGGTCTTCGGCCTCGGGCCGATCGGCCAGATGTGCTCCCGGATCGCCCGGCACCTCGGCTACCGGGTGATCGCGGTCGACGGGGTACAGGAACGGCTCGCCATGGCGCGCAGGCACGGGATCGAGGTGCTCGACGCCGCCGTGACCGGCGACGTGCCCGAGGCGGTCCGCGAGCTGACCGGCGGACGCGGCACCGACTCCGTCATCGACGCGGTCGGCATGGAGGCGCACGGCTCCCCGGTCGGCAAGCTCGCCCACACCGTCACCGGGATGCTGCCCGACGCCGTCGCCGCCCCGCTGATGACCCACGCGGGCGTCGACCGGCTGGCCGCGCTCAACCAGGCCATCGACACGGTGCGCCGGGGCGGCACCATCTCGATCAGCGGCGTCTACGGCGGCGCGGCCGACCCGATGCCGATGCTGAAGCTGTTCGACAAGGGCGTCACCCTGCGGATGGGCCAGGCACACGTCAAACGCTGGATCGACGAACTGATGCCGCTGGTGACCGACGACTCCGACCCGCTCGGGGTGATGGACCTGGCCACCCACCGTCTGCCGTTGGAGCAGGCCCCGCGCGGTTACGAGATCTTCCAGAAGAAGCGTGACGGGGCCGTCAAGGTCCTGCTCACCCCATGAGGATTCGGAAAGGGGAACCATGGACGCGATCGTGCTGCTGAAGGACGACCACAAGACGGTCGAGAAGCTGTTCAAGGAGTTCGAGAAGGCAGGGGAGCGGGCGTACAAGAAGAAGCGGGAGATCGTCGACCAGATCATCGAGGAGCTGACCACCCACGCCTACATCGAGGAGCGGGTCTTCTACCCGGTCGCCCGGGAGAGCGTGCCGGAGACCGCCGAGCACGTGCTGGAGAGCGTCGAGGAGCACCACGTGGTGGTCTGGATGCTCTCCGAGTTGAAGGGGCTCGACCCCGAGGACGAGCGGTTCGACGCCAAGGTCAAAGTCCTGATGGAGAACGTGCGCCACCACGTCCAGGAGGAGGAGGACGAGTGGTTCCCGCAGGTGCGGGAGGCGATGGGGCGTAAGCGGCTCCAGGAGCTGGGTGAGGAGATGGAGCGGGCCAGGGCCGAGGCGCCCGCCGACCCGCTGGCCCTGAGCAGCGCCAGAGCGTGAGCGGGGGAGGGGCGTCCCCGAAGGGAGGGGCGCCTCGCGCGTGACCGGTGCCTCGTGCGTGCGCGGGCACGACAGCGCGACCGAGGTGTCCGGCAACAGCGTGGTCCGGCGCCTCGTGCGTGCGCGGCCACGACCCCGGGTGAAGGCCCCGGCCCCGGTGCGGGGCCGGGGCCTTCACATGACGGGGCCGGACTGGTTCAGCGAGGCTGCTCGGTCACCAGGAACGCCACGCCTCCCCCCTCGTCGACGTCGGCGTCCAGGGACTTGTCGTCGAGCATGTCCACGACCTGGGGGTCGAGGAAGATCCGTGCCCCTTCCGACTCGACCACCTGGTCGGCCGCCTCGGGATGTTCCACGACCGAGAGCACGAGCGAACCGGTGCCGTCGTGCTCGGAGGAGATGCGGACGCCGGTCTCGGGAGAGTCCGTCACCTGGGCGCTGATGTCACGGATGACCTGCGCGGCAGTGTCGGTCAATGTGAGCATTGTGACTCCTTGTCGGGATCGGATTGGATTCCCGGCCCTTGCCCGTTCTCCTCCGCACCAACCCCATCCCTGCCGCTTCTCCCGCCGGGGCCGGCCCCGCTGTGGTGGAGTGCCGGACTCGTGTCGCCCCTGTTGCGGTGGAGTGCCGGACCCGTCACGGGGAGTACCGGACCCGTGCCGGGCCCGCTGTGGTGGAGTGCCGGATCCGTCCGGTGCCGGACCGGCACAGCCCTGACCCACCGGCCGCGCGGCGCCTAACGTGGTCGCCGTGAACACCTCGGATACCTCTGATGCCTCGGATGCAACGGGCACGCCGGTGGCCGGCCAGGGCCGCCGGGTGGTGGTGCTGGTGCTGCCGGAGGTGAACCTGCTCGACCTGGGTGGACCGGTCCAGGTGTTCGACGCGGCCGCCCATGAGGGGGCGGACTACCGGGTGGAGTACGTCTCGCAGGTGCCGGAGACCGTGTCGGCGCAGGGCCTGCGCCTGGCCGGGCTCGGGCCGCTGCCCGCCGTGGGACCGCAGGACCTGGTGCTCGTGCCCGGCCCCCGGCTGCTGCCCCCGGACCCCGGGCGGCCGCTGGTCTCCGGCTCGGTGGTGCGGTGGTTGCGGGCCGCCCACCACGCGGGGGCACGTCTCGCCTCGGTGTGCTCGGGGGCGGTGGCGCTCGGCGAGGCCGGGCTGCTCGACGGCCGCCGGTGCACCACCCACTGGTCGTTGGTCGAGGAGATGCGCCTGCGCTACCCGGCGGCGCGCGTGCAGGACGCGGTCCTGTACGTCCACGACGGGCCGGTGAGCACCAGTGCCGGGATCTCCGCCGGGATCGACCTCGCGCTGTCCCTGGTCGAACGCGACCAGGGGCCGGTGCTCACCGCCGCCGTCGCCCGCCAGCTGGTGATCTACCTGCGGCGGTCCGGAGCAGGGGAGCAGATCAGCCCGTTCATGGAGCACCGCGCGCATCTCAACCCGGTCGTGCACCGCGTCCAGGACCACCTGGCCCAGAACCTCGACGGCCGTCACACCCTGGCCGACCTCGCCGCCGTCGTGCACCTGTCACCGCGGGGGCTGACCAGGGCGTTCA
This sequence comes from Streptosporangium becharense, assembly GCF_014204985.1. Classification (NCBI taxonomy): domain Bacteria; kingdom Bacillati; phylum Actinomycetota; class Actinomycetes; order Streptosporangiales; family Streptosporangiaceae; genus Streptosporangium; species Streptosporangium becharense. Next base: position 7,585,447 of record NZ_JACHMP010000001.1, read on the forward strand.
CCACGACGATCGGGATCACTCCACTGGAGTACCGGCAGCGGCTCCGCCTGGAGCTGGCGGCGGAGCTCCTCGCCGGGACGGACCTGACCGTCGAGGCCGTGGCCGCCCGCTGCGGCTTCCGCGACGCGCGTCACTTCCGCCGCCTCTACGGTGCCCGCTACGGCACGTCCCCCTCCACCGCCCGGCGCAACGCCGCCCACATCGTCCGCTGAGGAGACACCCATGCCGTCACCGTCACCGTCACCGCGCCGTGCCCGGACCCTGGCCCTCACCGTCCTCGGCGCCGTGCTCGGGGCCGTCACCGTCGCCGGGGTGGGCACGGCAGGGGTGGCCGTGGTGATGGGCGATGGCTACCGGGCGGCACCGGAGGCTCCGCCCGGCGGCTGGCCCGCCCCGGCCCCGATTCCGCCCGGCCGCACGGTGGTCGCGGTGCTCGCCGGCGCGACGGGCTCCGTCGCCGCCGACCTGCTCGCCCCCTACGAGGTGTTCGCACGCTCACCCGCCTTCTCGGTCTACACCGTCGCCGCGCGCCGTGCGCCGGTGCCGCTCTCCGGCGGGCTGCACCTGCTGCCGGACCACACCCTGGCCGAGGTGGACGCGGGCACGGTCCCGCCACCGGACGTGGTCGTGGTCCCGGCAGTGGTCGAGCCCGCGGGCGGGGCGGAGGCGCCGTCGCGCGAGTGGATCACCCGCCAGGCGGCCCGCGGCGCGCACGTCCTCGGTGTGTGCGCGGGCACGGAGCTGCTGGCCGAGAGCGGCGTGCTCGACGGCCGCCGGGCCACCTCGTTCTGGGCCCGGATCGACGCGTTGCGGCGCTCCCGTCCCGAGGTCGGCTGGGACGCCGGACGGCGCTACGTCCAGGACGGGCCGATCACCACCACCGCCGGGGTGACCTCCGGGATCGTCGGCGCGTTGCGGCTGGTGGAACAGCTGGCCGGTACCGGCGAGGTCGAGCGCATCGGCCGGGAGGTGGCCTACCCGGACTGGTCGCCGTCCGCGCCGACCCGGATCCCCGAGAACCGTCTGGCCCTGGCCGACCTGCCGTACGCGCTGAACGCGGCCTTCCCGTGGGGACGTCCTTCCGTCGCCGTGGGGCTGGCCGACGGGGTCGGTGAGATCGACGTCGCGGCGGCGTTCGAGGTCTACTCCGGCACGTCCTTCGCGGCCCGCACGATCCCCGTCGCGGCCGGGCGGGTGGTGAGGACCCGGCACGGGGCGGTCCTCGTCGCCGAGCCCGCCGGGCCGGACGTCACCGCCGTGGGCCGGCTGGTGGTGCCGGGGGTTTCCCACGCCACCGGGGTGAGCCGGGAACTGGCCGGGTGGGCCGCCGGCCGCGGCCTGCGGGCCGAGCTGCCGCACGGCGGGCGTGGCGCGGGGGAGTCCGGTTTCGACGCCGTCCTGCGGGACCTCGCCGCCCACGCCGACCGGGCCACCGCCCGCGCCACCGCGAAGTTCATCGAATACCCGGCCTCCCATCTCCGGCTGACCGGCACCGCCTGGCCCTGGAGGTCCACCGCCCTGTGCGTGGCGACCGTGGCCGCGGCGCTCTGCGCCGGGCTCGCGCCGGCGCTGGTCGCCCGGCGTCGGCGCCGGGCCGCGGGCCAGGGCTGAGGTCGGGGCCGGATGGCGGGCAGGGGGCGGGCGGTGGGCCGGGGCCGCGCGGCACCGTGATGAGTGTCCCGGCCCGGTCGCTCAGCTCCTCCGCCCGTCGCGGCCCGCCGCCTGGCCGACGCGCTCGGCGGTCTTGCGGGCGGTGATCAGCACCGGGTCCCACACCGGGGCGTAGGGGGGAGCGTACGACAGGTCCAGCCCCGTCATCTCCTCCACGGTCATCCCGTGCCAGACGGCCACGGCCAGGACGTCGATCCGCTTGGCCGCCCCCTCCCCGCCGATGATCTGGGCGCCCAGCAGCCGGCCGGTCCCGCGTTCGGCGATCATCTTGGTCCTCATCCGGCGCGCGCCGGGGTAGTAACCGGCGCGCGTGGTCGACTCCACGGTCTCCTCGACGGTTTCGAATCCCGCCCCGGCGGCCTCCGCGGACGACAGGCCGGTGCGCGCCACCTCGTACTCACAGATCTTGGAGACCGCGGTGCCGAGCACGCCCGGGAAGGCGGCGTACCCGCCGCCGATGTTGATGCCCGCGACGCGGCCCTGCTTGTTGGCGTGGGTGCCCAGTGCGATCGCGACCGGCCGCCGCGAGACCAGATGGAAGGTCTCGACGCAGTCGCCGGCGGCCCAGACACCCTCGACGGAGGTCTGCATCCGGCGGTCGGTGACGATGCCCGAGGTCTCCCCGACGGGGATGCCGGCCGCCTCCGCCAGCCCGCTGTTCGGCCGGGTGCCCAGGCCGAGGACGACCACGTCGGCGGGGAGCTCCAGGTTCTCGGTGCGGGCGGCGGTGACCCGCCCGCCGGACTCCGCGAAGCCCTCGATGCGCTCACCGAGGTGCACCTCGACGCCCAGGTCGCGCAGGGCGTCGGCGACGAGGGCACCCATGTCCGGGTCGAGCGTGCCCATCGGCTGCTCGGCGGCGTCGACGAGCGACACCTTCAGCCCGCGCCTGACCAGCGCCTCGGCCATCTCCAGGCCGATGTATCCGGCGCCGACCACCACGGCGGTCTCCGGTCGCCGCTCCCGCAGGGTCCGCAGGATCGCGATGCCGTCGTCGAGGGTCTGCACGCCGTGCACCCCTTCGGCCGTGGCGCCGGGCAGGTCGGGGCGGACGGGGACGGCGCCGGTGGCGACGACGAGCTGGTCGAACGGCTCCCAGCGGCGCTCCCCGTCGCGGTGGTCGTGCACCTCCACCGCGCGCCGGCCGAGGTCGATCTCGACGACCTCGCTGCGCAGCCGCAGGTCGATGGCCAGCTCGTCGCGGAAGACCTCCGGTCGCCGGGCCACCAGCGACTCGACGTCGGTCACCTCCCCGCCGACGAGGTAGGGGATCCCGCAGGCGGAGTAGGCGGCGTGCGCGCCTTTCTCGAACGCGACGATCCGCAGGTCGTCCGGGCCCCGCCGGTCACGGGCCTGCGAGGCCGCGCTCAACCCCGCCGCGTCGCCGCCGATCACCACCAGTCGCTCCGCCATGGTCCCCCCATCCCCGGGCCACGTCACTCGGGCCGCCGATGGTAGGCACTTCCTCCCGGTGCTCTCCCCAAACACCTCCGGCTGTGCCCGGGTTCTTCCGGCCCCTGGGGAACGGCTGTCCGTCGCCGGCCGCCTATCGTGGTGGCCTGCCGGCGAAGAGGAGTTGATCACATGCGGCGGGCGCGATTACGGGCATGGGCGGTCCGCACCTGGTGGGCGGTCTTCGAGAACCTGGTCTACCTGGCCTTCGCGCTCGCTGTCGTCGCCCTGCTCGCTACGGTGTGGATGGCGGTGGCGGGCTCCGCGGTGCCCGTCACGATGGAGGTGCCGCAGGCGCAGACCTGGCCTGACACGATTCCCCGCCAGGTGGGGCCGCTGAGGATCAGCCCGCTCCACAGCGCCGCCATCTCGCTCGACCGGCCCGGACGGTGGCAGGCCCTCGCGTTGAACGCGCCGTCGGCCGTGACGGCGTCGCTGACCGTCGTCATCACCTTCCTGCTGTGGCGGGTCGCCCGGACCCTCAGGTCGGGTGATCCCTTCGTGCCGCGCAACGCTCGCCGGATCTTCGTGATGGCCGGCTGTATGGCCGGGTACGGCCTGCTCGTCGAGCCGCTCAGGACGGTGACGGCGGTGGTCATGGTGGAGGGCACCGCCGCCGAAGGGTTGATCGACGCCGACTGGCCGTTCAACCCGGTGCCCGTCGGGTTCGCCCTGCTCCTGGTCGCCCTGGGGGCGGTCTTCAGGGAAGGCGCCCGCATGCGTGAGGACGCCGGAAAGCTCCTCTGACGCCGTAGTGGCCGGCCGCCGGGTCGCCGGGTGCTCGAGCACGCCGGCGGTGATCTGGGCCCGCGGGTGCGCCGGGCGTCCGTGTGCCGACTGGTTCGTCCTGATCCCTCGTCTCGCTGTGATCCGCTCTCTCGCCGGCCGGTGGTCTCGGGGGGCGGTGATCACCGTCAAGGGCGGAGTCATCACCTTCCAGCACCCGGGTTCTTCCGGCCCCCGGGGCTTGGAAGGCGGCCTCAAGCGGCAGCAAGAATCTGACATTACACCGCAGGCACCATGCAAGTCGGAAATCCGACCGGGTGGCGCGCGTGTACCCGTTAAGGCTGCTTGGGCTGCCTTTGCGCTGCGGGCTCGTGGCGAGCGGGTAACCAACTCCGCACTGTCATTTTTTTGCATAGTTCCTGACGTTCTCTTGCTAAGTGCTGCATGCGTCTATATGTTTCTCGCAACCGACCCGCCAAGGAGTCCCCCGATGAAACCCCCCAAGATCCAGATGCTCCTCGCCGCGGGCATCGTGCTCACCGCCGCCGGATGCGGCGGATCCGAGGCCGCCGACGACAAGCCGGGCGCCGCAGGGGGAAGCGCGGTCACGATCTCGGTCGGCTGTCAGCCGCCGAGGAGCAACACGCTGGAGCGTTCCGCGTGGGATGAGGACGTGGCCGCCTTCGAGAAGCTGCACCCGAACATCAAGATCGACAGCAAGGACGCCTTCCCCTGCATCAACCCCGACACCTTCCAGGCGAAGCTGGCCGGGGGCACGATGGAGGACGTCTTCTACGTCTACTACACCGACGTCCAAAAGATCATCGCCGCGGGTCAGGCGGCGGACATCACCCCCTACGTCAGCGGCGTCAGCCGGCTGAAGGACCTGCGACCCGACGTGCTGAACGTCTTCAAGAGCGGTGAGAAGATCTACGGGCTGCCCCGGACCAACTACACCACCGGCCTGGTCTACAACCGCAAGCTCTTCACCCAGGCCGGCCTGAACCCCGACGCGCCGCCCAAGACCTGGGCCGAGGTGCACGAGGCCGCCAAGAAGATCGCCGCGCTGGGCCCCGGTCACGTCGGCTTCGGCGAGTACAGCGCGGGCAACACCGGCGGCTGGCACTTCGCCGCCTCCCTGTACGGCCGCGGCGGCGAGATGGTCACCCCCGACGGCAAGGCCGCAGCCTTCAACAGCCCCGAGGGCAAGGCCGTGCTGGAGAACCTCAAGAAGATGCGCTGGACCGACAACAGCATGGGCTCCAAGCAGCTCCTGCAGTGGGAGGACCTGATGCGCATGATGGGCGGCGGCAAGCTCGGCATGATGATCGGCGCCCCCGACGTGGTCCAGACGGTCAACAACGACTTCAAGGGCAAGTTCGAGGACTACGGCGTGACCGCGCTGCCGGAGGCCAAGGCCTCGCTCGGCGGCGGCGACGGTTACATGATCAACCCGAAGGCCACGCCCGAGAAGATCAAGGCCGCCGTGCTCTGGCTGGAGTTCCACGAGCTCACCCCCGGCCGGGGCCAGTTCGACTACGAGCGCTCCAAGCGCCAGGGCCGCCCGGTGGGCCTGCCCATCCCCGACCTGTACGGGGACACCGAGCCGGGCAAGGAGATCGTCAAGCTGCGTGAGGCCAACGCCACCGTCCCGGTCGCGAACTTCGCCCCCTTCGCGCAGGGCTCGGCGGCCATCCAGAACAAGCTGGAGCCTCCGAAGGCCCAGGAGCTCTACGCGATCCTCGACGTGCCCATGTCGGCGGTGCTGACCAGGCAGGACGCCGACATCGACCAGCTCCTCGCCGACGCCGAGGCCAAGGCCAACAAGGTGCTCGCCGCGTCGAGCTGACCCGCTGACATCCGGGGTGCCGGCCCTGCGGCCGGCACCCCGCCTTCACGTTGAGATCGGGAGTCCAACCGATGAGCACAACCACCGCGCCCGCCTCGCGGCCGCGCGGGCCCGGTGCGCTGAGGAGCGGCATACGGCGCAACCTCACCGCCTACGGCTTCCTGTGCGGAGCGCTGATCTGCTTCGCGTTCTTCTCCTGGTACCCGATGGTCCAGGAGGTCCTCCTCAGCTTCCAGCGGACGAACTTCGTCGACGAGCCCACCTGGGTCGGCTGGGCCAACTTCCGCACGGTGGCCGAGGACGCCGCCTTCGCCGACGCCTGGCTCAACACCATCGCGTTCACCGGCCTGGCGCTCGTCTTCGGCTACGTCGTGCCGTTCGTGGCGGCGATCGTGCTGAACGAGCTGCGTCACGCGAAGGCGTACCTGCGCTTCGTCGTCTATCTGCCGGTGATGCTCCCGCCGGCCGTCGCGGTGCTGCTGTTCAAGTGGTTCTACGACCCGGGCGCCGGCCTGTTCAACCAGATCCTCGACCTGGCGCACCTGCCCGCGCTGAGCTGGCTCGACTCCACCGACACCGCGCTGATCTCCCTCGTCATCGTCTCCACCTGGATGAACCTGGGCACCGGCACACTGATCTACCTCGCGGCGCTGCAGAGCATCCCCGGCGAGCTGTACGAGGCCGCCGAACTGGACGGGGCCGGACTGTTCAAGCGGGTCTGGCACGTCACGATCCCGCAGACCAAGCTGATCCTGCTGGTCATGCTCCTGCTGCAGATCGTCGCGACCATGCAGGTCTTCATCGAGCCGTACCTGCTCACCGGCGGCGGCCCGGAGAACGCCACGCTCACCGTCGCCTACCTGATGTACCAGTACGCCTTCAACTTCGGTGACTTCGGCGGCGGCGGCGCGCTCGGCCTGATGCTCATGGTCGTGCTGATGGTGTTCTCCGCCTTCTACCTGCGCCTGTCGCGCGACAACCAGAGCTGAGGGGAGAAGTGGCATCGATGCCGAAGGTCACCGTACGCCCGGACCGCCCGGCCACCGCTCCGCCGCCGGAGCCCGCCCCGCCGAAGACGCGGCGCCGATCCCGCAGGGCCCGCGCGTCCGCGGCGGAGCCACGGGAGTTCCGCAGCCTGGTCTCCCCGCACACCCTGAACACCCCGCGGGGGCGGCTGATCTACTGGACCGTGCTGACCTGCGTGGTGGTCGTCTTCACCGCGGTCTTCGTCTTCCCCCTCTACTGGATGGTGACCGGCGCGCTGAAGACCCCCGAGGAGCTCGCGCAGATCCCGCCGGGTTTCTTCCCCTCCTCACTCGACTTCGGCGTGTACGCCGAGGCGTGGGAGCAACTCGACCTCGGGCTGTTCCTCACCAACACCGTCGTCTACGCGGGCGGCGCCTGGCTGCTGACGCTCGCCTTCGACGTCTCGGCCGCCTACGCGCTGTCCAAGCTCCGCCCGGTGCTGGGCAAGGCGGTGCTGGGCATGATGCTGTCCACACTCATGATCCCGCCGATGGTGATCCTGCTGCCCGCCTACCTGACGGTCAAGGAGCTGCCGATCCTCGGCTGGGACCTGCTGAACACCCCGTGGGCGATCTGGCTGCCCGCCGCGGCCAACGGGTTCTTCGTCTTCCTGCTCAAACGCTTCTTCGACTCCATCCCCCGGGAACTGCTCGAGGCCGCCCAGATCGACGGGGCGTCCGCCGGACGCATCCTGTGGTCGATCGTGCTGCCGGTCTCCCGGCCCATCCTCGGCGTGGTGTCCATCCTGTCGGTGGTCAACGTCTGGAAGGACTTCGTCTGGCCGCTGCTGGTGCTGCCCGACGGGGAGAAGATGACGATCAGCGTGGGCATCGCCTCGCTCGCGGCGCGGATGCCGCAGAACGTGATGATCGCCTCGCTGGTCATCGCGAGCATCCCGACCATGGTGGTCTTCCTCCTCTTCCAGCGCAGCATCATGGCCGGCCTGACCGCCGGCAGTCTCAAGGGCTGATCCCACCCTCCCGTACCCGGCCGTTCCCCCCCTCGCGTCCCCAACCACAAGGAGTTCCTCCATCATGTCCGGCAGTGCCTTCCCGACAGTGACCCCGGACCCCGAGACGTGGTGGCGGGGAGCCGCGATCTACCAGGTCTACCTGCGCAGCTTCGCCGACGGCAACGGCGACGGCGTCGGCGACCTGGCGGGCCTGCGCGCACGCCTGCCCTACCTCGCGGACCTGGGCGTCGGCGCGATCTGGCTCAACCCCTGGTACCCCTCGCCGATGGCCGACGGCGGCTACGACGTCGCCGACTACCGCGACATCGAACCGGCCTTCGGCACCCTCGCCGAGGCCGAGACGTTCATCGCCGAGGCACACGGGCTGGGCATCAAGACGATCATCGACATCGTGCCCAACCATGGTTCCGACCGGCAGGAGTGGTTCGTCCGGGCGTTGCGGGCCGGGCCGGGCTCCGCCGAGCGGGAGCGGTTCCTGTTCCGCGCCGGACGGGGCGAGAGCGGCGAGCTGCCCCCCAACGACTGGCAGTCGATCTTCGGCGGACCGGCCTGGACCCGCGTCCCCGACGGGGAGTGGTACCTGCACCTGTTCGCACCCGAGCAGCCCGACTTCAACTGGACCAACCCGGAGGTCGTCACCGAGTTCCACGACGTGCTGCGCTTCTGGTTCGACCGCGGCGTGGACGGCATCCGCGTCGACTCGGCCGCCGTGCTGATCAAGGACCTCGGCAGCGCGGAGGAGTCCTACACCGACCACGACGGGGTGCACGAGATCTACCGCGGCTGGCGCCGGATCGCCGACGACTACGGCGGCCGGATCCTCATCGGCGAGGTGTGGCTGCCCGACCAGGAGCGGTTCGCCCGCTACCTGCGTCCCGACGAGATGCACACCGCGTTCAATTTCGACTTCCTGGCCTGTCCCTGGGACCCGGACGCGCTGCGCCGTTCGATCGACACCACCCTGGCCACGCACGTCCCGCTGGGGGCACCGCCGACCTGGGTGCTGTCCAACCACGACGTGACCCGCCCGGTGACCAGGTACGGCAGGGCCGACACCTCCTTCGACCACGCCGACCGCAAGCACGGCATGCCGTCCGACCCGGTGCTGGGGGAGCGGCGGGCACGGGCGGCGGCGCTGCTGGCGATGGCGCTGCCGGGTGCGCTGTACGTCTACCAGGGGGAGGAACTGGGCCTGCCGGAGGTGGAGGATCTGCCCGACGAGGCCCGCCAGGACCCGATCTGGTTCCGTTCCGGTCACACCGACCTGGGGCGTGACGGCTGCCGGGTGCCGCTGCCGTGGTCCGGCGACGAGCCGCCGTTCGGGTTCGGCGCCGGGGAGCCGTGGCTGCCGCAGCCTCCGGAGTGGAAGGCGCTGACGACCGAGGTGCAGTTCGCCGACCCGGCGTCCATGCTCACCCTGTACCGCACCGCGCTGCACCTGCGCCGCGCGCTCCTCGGCGACGGCGCGATGACCTGGCTCGACGCGCCGGACGCCGTGCTGGCCTTCCGCCGGGAGTCGGGGCTGGTCTGCGCGGTCAACCTGGGGGCCGGGCCGGTGGACCTGCCCGCGCACGAGTCGGTCCTGCTCGCCAGCGGCCCGCTCGACGGCGACCGGCTGCCCTCCGACACGGCCGTCTGGCTCCAGGGGGCCTGACCCCGGTCGATGCGTACGATCGTCCACATAATGGGTACGATCGTACGCATGACTGACCTCTTCCCCGGCGATCCGCGTACCAACTGGGAACGCATGATCGCCGGTGACCTCTACATCGCCGACGACCCCGAGCTGCAGGCCGCCCTCGGCCGCGCGGCCGTCCTGGCGCACCGCTACGGCGAGCTCTACCCGGCCGACCCGGCCGCCGCCCGCCTCGTCCTGGAGGACCTGCTCGGCTCGATCGCCCCGGACGCCCACATCCGGCCCCCGTTGTACGTCGACTACGGCTCGCACATCACCGTCGGCCCGGGCAGCTTCGCCAACTTCGGGCTGACCGCCCTGGACGTGGCCCCCATCACCATCGGTGCCGACGTGCAGATCGGCCCGCACGTGCAGTTGCTCACCCCCACCCACCCGCTGGACCCCGGGCGGCGGCGCGCCAAGCTGGAGTCGGCCGCGCCGATCGTGATCGGGGACAACGTCTGGCTCGGCGGCGGCGCCATCGTGCTGGCCGGGGTCACCATCGGCGCGAACAGCGTCATCGGCGCGGGCGCCGTCGTCACCGGAGACGTCCCGGAGGGCGTCGTCGCGGTGGGCACCCCGGCCAAGGTGGTCCGCCACCTGTGACCGCAGAGAAGACGGCCGGGACACCCCCGGCACCACCCGGCCGGCGGTTCGACCCCGGCCGTCGCGACCGGATCATCGACGTCACGCTGGACGTCATCGCCGCCCACGGTGTCGCGGGTGCCTCGCACCGGAGGATCGCCGAAGCCGCGGACGTGCCGCTGGGATCGATGACCTACCACTTCGCCGGCATGGGCGAGCTGCTCGTCCTGGCCTTCACCCGGCTGGCCGACCGCGTCGCCGACCGGTTCGACACCCGGCTGGCCGCCGCCGGAGACCCGGGGGAGGCCGGGGAGGCGGTCGTCGCCCTCATCACCGAGGACCTGTCCGGCTCACCCCGGGACGTGGTGCTGACCTGCGAGCTCTACACCCTGGCCGCCCGCGACCCGGCCCTGCGCGAGGTGACCCGGACGTGGATGGCACGCAGCCGCCGAGCGCTGGAGCGGCACTTCGACGTGCCCACCGCCCGCTACCTGGACGCCCTCATCGAGGGCCTGGCCCTGCACCGCGCGCTCGACCCGGACCCGATGGACGCCGACGACGTCAGGGCCGCGGTCCGCCGGATCATCTCCGCCTGACCCTCCCGCGGGCCGCCCCGGCTCCTCCCGTGCCGCATCGCCGGGCGGAACACGCGGCCGAAGGGCCGGTACGCTCTGCGGGTCAGGCGGACGATCGGGGGGTTCGGCGTGGAGATGGCACAGATCGTCCTGCTGCTCGTGGCGGCGGCCGGGGCGGGATGGGTCGACGCCGTGGTCGGCGGGGGAGGGTTGCTCCAGCTTCCCGCGCTCCTGGTGGCCGGGGTCCCGCCGGTCCAGGCGCTGGCCACCAACAAGCTCGCCTCCCTGGTCGGCACCGCCTCGGCCGCCGTCGCCTACGCCAGGACCACCAAGATCGACGCCTCGGTGGCGATCCCGGCGGGGCTGGGTGCGGTGGTCTTCGCCGGGCTCGGCGCGGCCTGCGCCGCGGCGATCTCCCGGGACGCGTTGCTCCCGCTCGTCATGGCCGCCCTGCTGGGGGTCGGGCTGTTCGTCACCCTCCGGCCGGGCCTGGGCGCCCTGCCCCATCCGCACCCGCGCACCGGTGCCCGGCTGGCGGCGGCGATCGCCGTCACCGGCGGCGGCGTCGCCTTCTACGACGGCATCCTGGGGCCGGGCACCGGGACCTTCCTCATCATCGCGTTCACCGTGATCCTCGGGCTGGACTTCGTCGCGGGCTCCGCCCACGCGAAAATCGTGAACGGGTGCACGAATCTGGGGGCCCTGCTGGTCTTCGGCTACCAGGGGCACGTGCTGTGGTGGCTCGGCCTGGCCATGGCCGTCTTCAACGTCGCCGGAGCCCAGCTGGGCGCCCGGATGGCCCTGCGCCGGGGCGCCGCCTTCGTGCGGATCGTGCTGCTGTGCGTGGTCGTCGTGATGGTGGCCAAGCTGGGGTACGAGCGGTTCCTCGCCTAGAGTGAATCTACTTTGTAAAGGGGTGCGGTGCGGAGCGTACCCGCCGCCACCGCCACGAACAGGGCCAGCAACGCGGGAACGGCCAGAGCCCGGGGCAGGCCCAACAGCTCCGCGACGCCGCCGATCAGGACGGGCCCGGCCAGGAAGCCCGCGTAGCCCAGACTGGCCACCCGGGCCAGTGCCCGCCCGGCGCGGGCCGGATCGCGCCGGCCGGCCGCGGAGAAGACCTGCGGGACGATGCATGACAGGCCCGCGCCGAAGCAGCCGAAGCCGACCACCGCGGCGATCTCATGACCGGCCGGCAGCGCCAGGCCGAGGCCGCTCGCGGCCAGCGCGGCGCACGCCCGCACCAGGGTCACCGGGCCGATCCGGGCGGCGAGCCGGTCTCCGATCAGGCGGCCGGCCGTCATCATGACGGAGAAGGCCGCGTAGGCGGCCGGGGCGAACCCGGGGGAGCTGCCCAGGTCCTCGCGCAGGTAGACCGAGCTCCAGTCGGCGGTTGCGCCTTCGCCGATCATGCAGCAGAAGGCGAGCACGCCCAGGAGCAGCACCCCGCCACGGGCCCCGCCCCCTTTGCCCGCGCCGTCGCCGGCCGCGGCCGCGATGGTCTTGGGGCCCGCCGGGGCGTCGCCGCCCGGGGGAGGCGGGGAAGCCGAGGGGACCGGGGAGGGCGGGGTGACGGTGAGCGCCCAGCGCGCCGCCCACAGCGCGAGCGCGATCATCACGGCGGCGCCCGTCGCGAACGTGGCCGCGACGCCGAACGCGGCGTGGGCGAGCAGCCCTCCGCCGGTCGAGCCCAGGAAGCCGCCGACGCTGAACACCGCGTGGAAGGAGGACATCATCGGCCGGTCGGCGACCCGTTCGACCTCGACGCCGTTGGCGTTCATCGCCACGTCGAGGACGCCGTGCACCGCGCCGAAGAGGAACAGGGCGACGGCCAGGCCCGTCAGGTTCGGCATCCAGGCGGGCAGGACCAGCACGACGGCCTGGGCGAAGGCCATCGGCGTCATCACCCGGACGCTGCCGTGGCGATCGACGAGGCGGCCGACCGCCTGCATGCCGCAGATGGCGCCGGCGGCGATGCCGAGCAGCGCGATGCCGAACTGGCCGTCGCTCAGCCCCAGGCTCTGTTTGATCGAGGGGATCCGCGAGGTCCAGGTGCCGATGGCCATGCCGGAGAGCAGGAAGAGCAGGCAGACCGCGACCCGGCCGCGGACGAGCGCGCTTCGGTCGAGAGTGGTGTCGCGCATCGCTGAGGGGCTCCGATTCGGGAACGCGCCGGCCCGCGGTCTCGGGCGGCGTAGCGGCCCACGCGTCCGGGCGGTGGTGTCCGGGCGGTGGTAGGCGGATGGCTGCGTGCGGACGCCCGCGTCCGGCGGTGACTTCCGGGCCCGGGCGGTGATCTCTGACTCAGGCGGTGACTTCCGGACTCGGACGTGACCTGCGGGCCGTGATGTTCAGACGGTGCGGACGGTGACGCCGGCGGCGGTCATGGCATCGTGCTCGGCCGGGGGCAGGCCGGTGTCGGTGACGACCACGTCGAGGCGGTCGAGCGGGCAGACCGCGCCGAAGGCGGTGCGGGTGAACTTGCCGGAGTCGGTGGCGGCGACCACACGCCGGGCCGAGGCGATGGCGGCCTGCTTGACGGCGACGTCGGCCAGGTCGTGAGCGGTGAGACCGTGCCGGGCGGACAGGCCGCAACAGCCGATGACCACGGTGTCGAAGCGCAGCGCGCGGATGGCGCCTTCGGTCAGCGGGCCGGTGAAGCTGAGCTCTCCAGGCCGGACCTCGCCGCCGGGCAGCACCAGGCGGACGCGCGACGCCCCGCTGAGCTCGGTGGCGGACTGCAGGGAGAGCGGCATGACCGTCAGCCGGCGGTGACGGATCGCGCGGGCCACCTCCAGGGTGGTGGTGCCGCTGTCGAGTAGCACGGCCTCGCCGTCGGCGAGCAGGGCCGCGACCTCGGCGGCGATCCGCCGCTTGACCTCCGTCGCCTCACGCTCGCGGACCCCGAAGGGAGGCTCCTCGCCGCGCAGCAGCAGGCTCACCGCGCCGCCGCGCACCCGCCTGACCACACCCTGCTGGGCCAGCTCGTCGAGGTCGCGACGGATGGTCATCTCCGACACCGCGTGCTCGACCGCCAGCTCGGCCACCGAGACGACGTCGCTGGTGCGCAGCGCGGACATGATCGCGCGGATCCGATCGTTACCTTCCATGTGTTCATTTGAACACAGTCCATGTGAGTTCGCAACGTGCGGGACAATGGTCGTCATGCGCGCCAGCCGTCTGCTGTCACTGTTGCTGCTCCTGCAGACCAGGGGCCGGATGACGGCCCCCGAGCTGGCCGGGGAGCTGGAGGTCTCCGTCCGCACGGTCTACCGCGACGTGGAGGCCCTGTCGTCGGCCGGCGTGCCGGTCTACGCCGACCGGGGCCCCGCCGGGGGCTACCGCCTGCTCGACGGTTACCGCACCCGCCTGAACGGGCTGACCGCCGAGGAGGCGTCCTCGCTGTTCCTCGCCGGACTGCCCGGCCCCGCCGCGGAGCTGGGCCTGGCCGAGGTCGCGGCCACCGCCGAGCTGAAGGTGCTGGCCGCGCTTCCCCCGGAGCCGCGCTCACACGCGACCCGGATGCGCGAGCGCTTCCACCTGGACGTCCCGGGCTGGTACCGCGACGCGGACCCCGTCCCCTTCCTCGGGGAGGTCGCCGAGGCGGTGTGGGAGCAGCGCCCGCTGCGCATGACCTACCGCCGCTGGGGTCCACGCGAGGTCGAGCGCCTGGTCCACCCGTACGGGCTGGTCCTCAAGGGCGGGGCGTGGTACATGATCGCCTTCGCCGGGGAGGGAGAGCCGCGCACCTACCGGGTGTCGCGGATCGTGGCCGCCGAACTGCTCGCCGACCGCTTCGAACGCCCGGCGGACTTCGACCTGGCCGGGTTCTGGAGCCGGTACGCGGCCGAGTTCCGCGAACGGATGCACACCGGGGAGGCCCTGGTGCGGGTGGCCCCCGGCACCGAGGGCCTGCTGCGCCACACCGTGGGCGCCGAGCTCACCGACGCGGCGCTGGCCGCGGCGGGCCCGCCCGGCGACGACGGCTGGGTGACGCTGCGCCTGCCGGTCGAGTCGACCCGGCACGCCCACTGGCTGCTGCTGCGCCTGGGCGCCGACGTCGAGGTCCTCGGACCGCCCGAGCTGCGCGAGGCGATGGCCGCCACCGCCGTGCGCCTGGCCGCGTTGTACGGCGAGCGGCCGGGTTAATCGATTGTGCGCGGTGAGCGCCCCTGTGACGATGAGGGGATGTCTGTTCTCACCTTCGCGGGCACCTGCCCGCCCCTGATGACGATCCCCCGCCGCCGCGCCGCGCTGATACCCCGCCGGGTGCCCGCTGCCGGGGCCGCTCCGTGCGCGGCGGCGGGGGAGGGCCGATGACACTGGCGTACGACGACGGGGGAGCGGGCGACCCGGTGGTGCTGCTGCACTCCAGTGCCGCCGACTCGCGGATGTGGGACCCGCAGTGGGAGCTGCTGACCGCCGGGTTCCGGGTGATCCGCCCTGACTTCCGGGGGTATGGCCGCACGCCGTACGCGGCGGAGCGGCCCTACACCGACTCCGGTGACGTGGCGGAGCTGCTCGCCGGGCTCGGCCTGACCCGGGTGGCGCTGGTGGGCTCCTCCTACGGCGGGCGGGTGGCGCTGGAGCTGGCCACCGCCCATCCCGCTCTGGTCTCCCGGCTGGTGCTGCTCAATCCCGGCTGCGGGCTGCCGGCCACGCCCGACCTGGCCGCCTTCGGCGCCGAGGAGGACCGGCTGCTGGAGGCGGGCGAGATCGAGGCGGCGGTCGAGCTGAACGCCCGCACCTGGCTCGGCCCGGAGGCAGGCCCGCAGGCCCGAGCCCGGCAGATGGAGATGCAGCGCCACTCCTTCACGGTCCAGCTGGCCGCCGACCCCGAGCCGTCCCAGCTGGAGGGGGAGATCGACCTGGCCGCGGTGACCGCGCCGGCGGTGGTGGTGACCGGGGGCCACGACCTGCCGTACTTCCGGGCGGTGGCCCGCCACCTGGCCGACCACCTGGCCGCGGCGACGCTGATCGACCTCGACTGGGCCGGTCACCTGCCGAGCATGGAACGCCCCGAGGAGATCACCCGGCTCCTGGTCGACCACCTAAGTTGATCTACATCGTAAAGGCGTCGGCTTGTGAAAAGTCACAACCCGACACAGGTGCCCGGCACGTTCAGTCGACGGCCGCGCCGAGGGTGTGGCAGCCGGGCGGTCACGTGGCCGAGGGATGCGTACGGGCGGCAGGGGGCACTTCACGGCCGCACGCCTTCGGCGGGGAACCCGGTCCAGCGCAGGTCGGGCGGGAGGTGGCTCATGTCGTTGAACATCACGATCGTGGGCGGCAGGCCGTCGCGGTACTCGATGACCGTCAGTGCGGCGTTGGCGCTGTTCAGCCCGAGCCACCGGGACGGCGGCGCGTCCAGCGCGTGCCGCACCAGCCATGCGATCTGGCAGGCGTGCGTCACCAGGACGTCGTGTGTGCCGGGCCGGGCCCCTTCCGTGGTGCCGGGGGCCTTCGCGAACCGGGCGACCAGGGCCTCTGCGAGCCTGTGGCCCGAGGCCGCCTCGGTGTCGTCGTAGCCGTCGAAGAAGCCGGCCCAGGACGGGGGTGTCTCGGCCGCGCTGGGAACGTAGGGCACGTGGTCGACGAGTTCGGCGGCCTCGGCCACGGGCACGTCCGGCAGGTGCCGGGCGAGTTCGTGCGCGCTGGCCGCCGCGCGTGGCAGCGGAGAGTGCCAAACGGCGTCGACCGGTATGCCGGCGAGTCGTTCGCCCAGCAGGCTCGCCTGCCGGCGTCCGGTGCCGGTGAGCTCCCCGAAGGCGTCTGCGGCGCCGTGGCGTGCCAGGTAGAGGTGTCGTGTCGTCATCAGTGGTCAGGGAGGCGGTGTCCGTGCGGGCCCGCTTCCCGTCCTCTTTCGATCCGTGGGTGTGGGTTCGGCGGCGGGGTGCCCGGGTGGGGAGGGAGGTGATCGGTCACGCATTCGTGGCCGTGACGGTGCCGGTGGTGCCGTCGACGGTGATGACGGTGTCGTCGTGGAGCCTGCCGGTCGCGTCCGGGACGCCGAGGACGGCGGGGATGGCGTGCTCGCGGGCGACGATCGCGGCGTGGGAGAGCACGCCTCCGGTTTCGGTGACGACGCCGGCGGCGATGCGCAGCAGCGGTGTCCAGGCGGGGTCGGTGAAGGGGCAGACGAGGATGTCGCCTGGGCGTACGCGCGCGAAGTCGCCGGGACCGCGGACGATCCTCGCGATGCCGGTCACGATCCCGCGGCTGCCCGGTGTTCCGGTGAGTGCGGCGGCAGGGGTGTCGCAGGTGCCGCGAGGCGATGCCGGTGGGGGGGCGGCGGTGACCGGTCGTGCCTGCAGAATCCAGGTGCGGCCGTCGGCGATCGCCCACTCGATGTCCTGTGGTCCACCGAGTAGGGCGGCGATCTCCTTGCCCAGTCCGGCGAGCCGGGTGGCGGTCGCGTCGTCGATCGCCGGTTGGTTCCGGATGCGGGTGGGAACGTCGCGGATGACGAGCCGCGTGCCGCGCCGGTCGAGGCGGGTTCGTTTGTCCGCGACGGCGCGTGTGACCGACCTGTCGCCGGTGACGCGGTAGGCGTCGGGGGTGACCTTGCCCTCGACGACGCTGGGGCCGAGGCCCCAGGACGCCTCGATCCGGGTGGGGTCGTCCGGGTCCGCGGGTGTGAACATGACCCCGGACGCCTCGGCGTCCAGGTGGCGTTGGACGATGACGGCCATCATGAGATCGTCGGACGGCTGGTCGGCGCGGACGGAGGCGTCCCGGTAGTCGACGGCGCGTGGGGAGAACAGGGAGGCCCAGCAGGCGCGTACGGCCTCGGCGACCTCGCTGACTCCGTGCACGGCGAGGAAGCTCTCATGCTGACCGGCCGCCGATGCCTGACCGGTGTCCTCGTTCGCCGCCGATGATCTCACCGCGACGGGCGGGTCGCCGAGCTCGTCGAGCGCTCGTCCCAGCGCGTCGATCACGGTGGCGTGGACCGGGCGGGCCTCGATCGCCTGCCGTATCGCGTCAGGATCGTCCGGCCGGCCGGCGAACCGTCCGAGGTCCGGGTCGCGGACGGCGTCGAGGTAGGCGGCGAAGGAGACGACGAAACCGTCGGGAACCGGCAGGCCCGCGCGGAGCAACGCGCCGAGTGCGCCGGCCTTGCCGCCGCAGGTGTCGGCGACGGCCTCCATGAGGGGTACGATCATCCGCCCCTGCCTTTCAACAAATAATTGACAATATTTTGTTGATTGTGCATCATGGGCCGCATGTCACGCAAGCACGACATCGCTCACACCGTGCACACCGATCACCTCCGGGCCCGTCGTGAGCAGGACGCGCGTGAGCGTCTTCTGAGCCTGGGGGCGGACGCGCTCGACGCCCGCCCATGGCGGCCCTCACCCGCTCCGCCGTCGGCGGTCGACCTCGCGCAGTTCGCCGTCTGGCGCTGGGCCGACCTGGGCCCGGAGGACATCCTGAGCGCGCTCGCCCTGCTGCCCGCCGCGCGCGCCGAGGTCGAAGGACTCGAAGCCGCCCTGCTGTTCACGGCCCGGAGCGCGGGACTGACCTGGGCCCAGATGGCCCACGCGATGGGGTTCAACTCCCCGCAGGCGTGCCAGCAGCGGTACACCCGCCTGACGGCGCGCCAGGACGCCGACTCGTGACGCGGAACTCTCCGCCCGATCTCCTGGTCCTGCACGCCGTGCGCATCACCGGGTTCGCGGACACCCCGGTGATCGCTCGTCGGTTCGGGCTCGACGCGGCCACGACGCAAGAGGTGTTGCTCGACGCCGAGGCTCACGGCTGGGTCGAGCACACCGCCTTCGCCGGCACCGGAGGCTGGTCGCTGACCGGGCGGGGCCGGGCCGAGAACGAACGCCTGCTCGCGGCCGAGCTCGCACGCGTCGGCGGCGCCGACGAGGTCCGGGACGTCTACCGCGAGTTCCTGCCGCTGAACGCCCTCCTGCTACGAGCCTGCACCGACTGGCAACTGCGGCCCACCGCCGGCGACCGGCTCGCCGTCAACGACCACTCCGATCCCGCCTGGGACGCCGGAGTCCTCTGCGAACTCGACGGCATCGATCGCGCGCTCACGCCGCTCGCGGACCGGCTCGGGAGCGTCCTTGCGCGGTTCCGCGGATACGACACGCGGTTCACCGCGGCCCTGGCGCGCGCTCGGGCCGGGGACGGGGCCTGGGTCGACCGCACCGACGTCGACTCCTGCCATCGTGTCTGGTTCGAGCTGCACGAGGACCTCATCGCCACGCTCGGCCTCGACCGGCACGCGCAACCCTGATCCACTCCCCGTCTCCGCGGCGGCCCCTGACCACCTGCCGGGTGCACCACGGGCCACCCCGCTGCCCGGGCAGGTCACCGGGGGGTACGGCGGCCCCGACGGTGAGAACCGTCAGGGCGACCACCGGTCGGCGGCGGTGCCGCCCGGCCGCCCGGAGGCGTCTTCGGGCCGGGTGGACGGCATATCGGGCGGGACGGCCGCCGCCGCGTGGCAGGCGCCGAAACCCTCGGCGCGGGCGACGATCCGGCTCGCGCGGACGCGTACGGCGGTCTCGGTGGCGTCGCTGACGGCGGGCACGCCGGCCGCCGCGGCCAGGGAGCCCGTCTCGTCGCACACCACGTTCAGCCGCGGCCAGGCCGACGGCGGGAAGGACTGCCGCAGGCAGGAGCGGAGGTCGGCGACGACCAGCCGGGCCAGCGGGGCCAGCTCACCGGGGTCGCCGGTGACGATGACGGCGGTGACGCCGGCGCCGGGCGGTTCGGCGCGCACCGCTTCCTCGGCCGCGGAGAGCCGGTGCAGCCCGAGGACCGCCACCACGCCGTCGCCGTCGAGCCGCACGGGTCCGCCGTGGATCATGTCGGTCGCGGGTGGCGGGGACCACGGGTCGTCGGCCGGCCGGGTCGGCGCGACGATGGACGGGGTCAGCCATCGGTCACCCAGATCGAGGCCGGCGAGCTGGGTGCAGGCGCTGACGACGTTGAAGGGTTCGACGAAGCCGGGGGCGGCGGCGGCCAGCTGGCCGGCGCCGTGCAGGGTGGTGAGCGCGGCCTCGGCCACGCGCACCATCCGGCGGGCGGGTTCGCGGGGCGGACGCAGCCGTTCGAGGGCGAGTCCGAGCAGGATCGCGTTGAGTCTCATCAGCTGGGCGAAAGGGCGCCGGGTCCGCTCGTCGGCGAGGATCTCCGGCATCAGGTCCATGCCGAGCCGGGCGGAGTCGTACCACGGGTCGGTGGCGAGGGGGAGCCGGGTCATCCAGGCGCGGGCGAACGCGGCGAGCGCGTCGCGGGCGGTGTGCCCGGGCTCGGGGTGCGGCGGTTGGGGGGCGTGCTCGGCGGCGTCGGCGAGGACGGCGAAGTACAGGGCCCGTTTGCCGGGGAAGTTGGAGTAGACCGCGCCGCGGGTGAGCTCGGCGCGCTCGGCGATGGCGTCGATCTTGGCGTGGCGGAAGCCGCGTTCGGCGAACTCCTCCCTGGCGGCGGCCAGCACCCTGACGCGGTTGCGTTCCTGCGTCTGCGCTCTGGTGAGCCGGCCCATCGTCCCCCTCGTCCCGGCGTTGCCGTCTGTTCCGGTCCAAGATACCGTTACCATTCACATGATGAGATCATCTGATCTAAACATTTGGAATCTGGAGTGTTCATGACCGGTGACAGCCGGGATGCGGACGGCGTCCCTCAGATCGACCTGGCCGATCCCGAGGTGCTGCGTGATCCCTTCACCGCCTACGGGCGGGCACGGGAGCGCTCGCCGCTGGCCAGGCTCCTGGCTCCCGGCTTCGGCTCGATGTGGGCACTGACGCGGTACGACAGCGCCAGGGCGATGCTGAGCGACGCCCGGTTCGGTCCGAGTCCGAGGAGTTTCATCCCGCCGTCCGTCCCGGAGGACTGCCGGCCGTACATGCGGACGATGGCGGAGATGCACGGGCCTGAGCACGCGCGGCTGCGCAGGCTGGTGGCGCCCGCGTTCACCGCCCGCCGTGCCGCCGGGTTCCGGACGCGGATCGAGTCGATCGCCGAGAGCCTGCTCGGCGACCTTCCCGGTCACGCGGAGGACGGCCGGGTGGACCTGATGGCGCACTTCGCGCGACCCCTGCCGATCGAGGTGATCTGCGAGGTGGTCGGCATCCCCGCGTCCGACCGTCCGCGCTGGCGGGAGTACGGGGCGGCCGTCGCGGCGGGATCCGGGCGGGGGTTCGCCGAGGCCGTGCCCGGCATCATGGAGGGGGCCAAGGCCGCCCTCGCGCGCCGCAGGGCCGAACCCGGTGACGACCTGGTCTCCGATCTCGTCCGCGTCCAGGCCGAGGACGACGAGGACGGGGACCGCCTGAGCGACGCCGAGATCGTCACCCTGGTCTGGCATCTCGTCCTGGCGGGGCAGACACCGGTGCATCTCATCGCCAACGGTGTGCAGGCCCTGCTCGGCCACCCCGGTCAGCTGGCCGCGCTCCGCGACGACCCCGGTCTCATGCCCGGCGCGGTCGAGGAGCTGGCGCGCTGGTGCGGGCCGCAGGTGCTGACCATACCCCGTTACGCGCGTGAGGACGTCGAGGTGGAGGGGATGGTGATCGGCGCGGGCGAGCCCGTGGTCGCCGTGATCGCCTCCGCCAACCGCGACCCGCGGGCCTACCCCGACCCGGACCGGCTCGACGTCGGCCGCGCCGCCGGAGCACCCGGGCACCTGAGCTTCGCCCACGGGCCCCACTTCTGTCTCGGGGCGTCGCTGGCCCGGGTGCAGATCGAGGTCGCGCTCACCGCGCTGCTGCGCCGCTTCCCCCGTCTGGCGCTCGCCGCGTCGCCGGGGGAGGTGACACGGGTTCCCGACCCGGGAGCCTGGCGTCTGGCGTCGCTGCCCGTGACCGTCTGATCCCCCGACCTTCCGGCCCGGCCGATCCCGCCGGCCTGGTCCGCCCGACCGTGAGAACATCCTGCTGCGGTTGCTCCAGGCCGCCGACTACGACGTCGGGAGGGCTGAGACCGGCATCGTCTACATCGACGAGGTCGACAAGATCGCCCGCAGGGGCGAGAACCCGTCGATCACCAGGGACGTCTCCGGTGAGGGCGTGCAGCAGGCCCTGCTGAAGATCCTGGAGGGTACGGTCGCCAACGTGCCGCAGCAGGGCGGACGCAAGCACCCGCACCAGGAGTTCATCCGGATCGACACCACCAACGTGCTGTTCGTCTGCGGTGGCGCCTTCGCCGGTCTGGAGCGGATCGTCGAGCGGCGGGCCGGTCGCACGGGCGCCGGGTTCGGCGCTGCGATCCGCACGGGGGAGGGGCGGGAGGAGGACGCTCTCGCCGGGGTGATGCCGGAGGACCTGCTGGGGTCCGGGCTGATCCCGGAGTTCGTCGGCCGTCTTCCGGTGGTGTCGGTGCTGCGCTCTCCGGACCGGGCCGTGTTGCGGCGCATCCTCACCGAGCCGCGTGATGCGTTGATCGCGCAGTACCGGCGGCTGCTGGAGATGGGCTGGAGTTCACCGAGGACGCCGTCGACGCGATCGCCGAGCAGGCGCTGCTGCGCCGTACCGGTGCCCGGGCGGCGCGGGCGATCCTCGAAGAGGTGCTGCTCAACGTGATGTACGAGGTGCCGAGCCGGGATGACGTGTCCCGCGTGGTGATCGAGCGGGCCACCGTGCCGGGCAACGTCACCCCGACCCTGGTGCCGCGTGAGGGCCGCGGCCGCGGACGTGAGGGCCGGGAGAGGTCCGCCTGAGGTGTGTTCTCCCGGGCCCCACCCTTCCCGAGCGGCCCCGGAGCGCAAGGCAGCGCTGTCGGGGCGGTGGGGACCGCTGGTAACGGTGAGTGCCGACCGGCGCGGGCATTGGCCGGCACCGACCGCTCCGGTTCTGTCGCGCGGTGGCCGGGCATGCCGGTGCGCCGACGGGTTCGAGCCGCTCGCGGATCAAGCACGGAGTTGGCGGGTGATGGTGGCGCAATCTATAGCAGCTGCGAACGACAGGACGTCGTGTCGGCGGGTGTACCGCCCAGACGTGGTCGGTGCTGTCCGCGGGAGCGTGATCCAGCCGGTGACCGGCAACGCGATGGTTTGAAGGGCCGGGTTCCGCGGTCCGCCTCCGAAAGTTATGAATCTACATTGTAAAGGCGCCGTCCAGGGGTCAAACAAGATCATTAATTAAGGACTGAAGACTCAACAATCAAGAGAGGTCGGTTGTGTCGCCGGGGCGGGCCGGCGGCCGGAGCGCTCCGGCGGTGGCGGCCATGAAGGCCGCCAGCAGGGCGGGGATGGCCAGGGCGGTGGGCAGTCCGACGAGTTCGGCGGCGCCGCCGATGATGGCGGGGCCTGCGACGAGGCCGGCGTAGCCGACGGTGGCGACCTGGGCGATGGACTGGCCGGCGCGGTCGGGGTCGTGGTTTCCGGCGGCGGAGAAGACCTGCGGGACGATGGTGGCCAGGCCCAGGCCGAACAGGGCGAAGCCGGCGATGGCGACGGGGACGCGGGCGACGAGTAGTGCGATGCCGAGGCCGAAGGCGGCGATGATGCCGGAGTAGCGGACGAGGCGGACGGGGCCGAGGCGCTGGGCGAGGCGGTCGCCGGCGAAGCGGCCGATGGTCATCGCGGTGGAGAAGACGGCGAATCCGGTGGCGGCGACGCTTTGGGAGGTGCCGAGGTCTTCGAAGAGGTAGACGGCGGTCCAGTCGTTGGCGGCTCCTTCGCCGACGAGTCCGGCGAAGGCGACGACGCCCATGAGGGTGATCCAGCCGTTCCAGGGGGCGCGGCGGGGTGGGGTGGTGTTGTGGTGCTGGGGGCGTGGGGTGGGGGGGAGGAGGTGGCGTCCGGCGTGGAGGGAGATGAGGGCGAGGGGGATGCCGACAGCGGCGAGGGTGGTGCCGGCGCTGAGGTCGAGCCAGGCGAACAGGCCGCCGATGCCTGCGCCGAGGAGGCCGCCGATGCTGAACATGGCGTGGAAGGAGGACATGATGGGGCGGCCGTAGGCGCGTTCGACTTCGAGGCCGTGGGCGTTCATGGAGACGTCGAGGGAGGCGTTGATGAGGCCGAAGAGGAAGAGGGTGGCGATGAGGGTGGGGAGGGTGGGGGCGTAGCCGGGGGGGATGATGGCGAGGGCGGTGGCGATGGCTGCCGGGGGGAGGAGGCGGGCGCTGCCGAGGCGGTCGGTGAGGGGGCCGGCGAAGCGCATGCCGGCGACGAGGCCGGCGGCGATGGCGAGGAGGCCGTAGGTGAGTTGGCCGTCGGTGAGGTGGAGGGTGTGTTTGACGGCGGGGATGCGGGCGGCCCAGGCGCCGGAGGTGGTGCCGAGGAGGATGAAGAAGTAGGAGACGGCGCGGCGGGCGTTGGCGGGGTTGGGGGTGGTGGTCATGGTTGTGCCCCGGGTGTGTGGGGGGTGTGGGTGTCCGGTCCGTGGTGGGGCGGGTCAGTGGACGGAGAAGCCGCCGTCGACGCAGATGGTCTGGCCGGTGATGTAGGCGCTGGCGTCGCTTGCGAGGAAGATGGCGGTGCCGGTGAAGTCGGCGGGGGTGGCGTTGCGGCCGATCATGGTGCGGGCGGCGAGGGCTTCGACGCGGCCGGGGATGGCTTGGGCGGGTTCGGTGAGGGGGGTGAGGACGAAGCCGGGGATGATGGTGTTGGCGTTGACGCCGTGGGGTGACCAGGCTTCGGCTTGGGAGCGGGTGAGGCCGGTGATGGCGGCTTTGGAGATGCCGTAGGCGCCGCTGTCGCCGAAGGCTCTGATGGATTGCTGGGAGCCGATGTTGATGATGCGGCCCCAGCCGCGGTGGGCCATGCGGGGGCCGAAGTGCTGGCCGAGGAGGTAGGGGGCGGTGAGGTTGACGGCGATGGTCTGTTGGTAGTCGTCGGGGGTGAGGTCTGCCATGGGGTGGCGGATGTTGTTGGCGGCGTTGTTGACGAGGATGTCGATGTCGCCGAAGTGGGTGGCGGCTTGCCGGGTGATGTGGGTGATGTCGTGGGGGTCGGCGAGGTCGGCGGTGATGGCGGCGGCGGGGATGCCTTGGTCGTGGAGTTGGTTGAGGGTGTCGGTGAGGGGTTGGGGTCGGCGGGCGATGAGGATGAGTGAGGCGCCGGCGTTGCCGAGGGCGTGGGCGATGGCGTGGCCGATGCCGGAGCTGGCGCCGGTGACGAGGGCGGTGCGTCCGGTGAGGGTGAAGAGGTCGCCGGTGGGCATGGTGGGCACGGTGGGCATGGTGGGCATGGTGGGCATGGTGGGCATGGTGGGGGAATTTATCACTCTGGGGGTTGGGTGATTGGGTTGTCCGATGTTTTGTTGGGGGTGTCGTTGTAGAGGGTTTCGGCGACTTGGCGGATTTTGTCCATGGCGGTGGAGAGGCCGTGGAGGGTGGGGGTGTCGAGGCGTTGCAGGAGGTGGCGGAAGTCGGTGAGGCCGGCGTCGGAGATCTCTTCGATGAGGGTGCGTCCGGCGGGGGTGAGTTCGACGCGGCGGATGCGGCGGTCGTGGGGATCTTCGCGGCGGGTGACGAGGCCGTGGCCGACGAGGCGGTCGACGATGCCGGTGACGGTGCCGAGGCCGACGCCGAGGTGGTGGGCGAGGTCCTGGCCCGAGGCGGATCCCTGGCAGGCGAGGATCATGACGACTTTGAGTTGCCGCAGGGTGAGGCTGGAGTCGAAGAGGGGTGAGGTGGGGCGGTGTCGGACGATGAGTCGTCCGAGGTCGCGTTGGATTTCGCCGATCTGGTCGATCAGTCGTTCGCGTTCGTCGTTCACTCTCACCTCTCGCTTCCTGAGAAGGTTATCAGGATGGGTTGGTGACGCTAAATATTCGTGTGACGCGAAGTGTTAGTCTGGGGCGAATCTTACTGGTCTGTCTGCTGACCCGTTCTTGAGGAGCCCGCCCCCGATGACCGCCCTGGCCAGGTTGAGCCTCGCCAACCGCAGCCTTGTGATGATGATCGCGCTGGTGTTGAGCGCGTTCGGTGTTTTCGCGATTCCGTCGTTGAAGCAGCAGTTGCTGCCTTCGCTGTCGTTTCCGGGGGCGTTCGTGATCGCCCCGTACCCGGGTGCCTCTCCGGAGATCGTCGAAGAGCGGGTGACCGAGCCGATCGAGAACGGTTTCCAGGGGCTGGCGGGGGTCACCGAGGTGACGTCGACGTCCCGGGAGGGGATGTCGCAGGTTCAGGTGGCGTTCGAGTACGGCACCGACATCGATGCGGCGGTCGCCGACATGCAGCAGGCGGTGTCGCGGATCGCGTCGCGGTTGCCGGAGGGGGTGGATCCCCAGGTGTTGTCCGGCGGTACCGACGACATCCCGGTGATGGTGCTGGCCGTGGGCGACGGCGGTGACGAGCGGGCGATGGCGGACCGGCTGGAGCGGCTGGTGGTGCCGGAGCTGCAGGGGATCGCGGGGGTTCGCGAGGCCGCGGTGACCGGTACGCGTGACGAGGTGGTGACGATCACCCCGGATGTGAAGGAGCTGGCGCGGCGGGGGCTGGCGCCGACGGCGGTGGCCGACGCGCTGCGGGCGAACGGGCAGCCGGTGCCGGCGGGGAGCCTGACCGAGGGCGGTAAGTCGCTGACGGTTCAGGTGGGCCGCCGGATCTCGACGTTGAAGGAACTGGAGGACCTGTACCTGCTGCCCGCGGCCGCGCCTGCCGCACCGGCCGCGCCGGCTGGTCCGGCGGGGGTCGGGCGGGGGCAGCAGCAGGCACCCGGCGGGGTGGGGCGGCCGGCGCAGGCGGTGCCCGGGCCGGTGCGGCTGGGTGAGGTGGCGAAGGTGGAGCGTTCGCTGGCGGAGGGGACGTCGCTGACGCGGACGAACGGCAAGCCGAGTCTGGGCGTGTCGGTGACGATGGCGCCGGACGGCAACGCGGTGGCGATCTCGCATGCGGTGCGGGAGAAGATCCCGGGTCTGGTGCGGGCGATCGGGGACGCGGCGGCGGTGACGGTGGTCTTCGACCAGGCGCCGTACGTGGAGCGGTCGATCGAGGATCTGACGACCGAGGGTCTGCTGGGTCTGACGTTCGCGGTGCTGGTGATCCTGGTCTTCCTGTTGTCGTTGCGTTCCACGCTGGTGACGGCGGTGTCGATCCCGTTGTCGGTGGTGATCGCGCTGATGGCGTTGTGGCTGGGTGACTATTCGCTGAACCTGCTGACGCTGGGGGCGTTGACGATCGCGGTGGGCCGGGTGGTCGATGACTCGATCGTGGTGCTGGAGAACATCAAGCGGCATCTGGAGTACGGGGAGGCCAAGCGCGCGGCGGTGCTGGCGGGTGTGCGTGAGGTGAGCGGGGCGGTGACGGCCTCGACGTTGACGACGGTGGCGGTGTTCCTGCCGATCGCCGTGGTGGGCGGCATGGTGGGGCAGTTGTTCGCGCCGTTCGCGGTCACGGTGACGGTGGCGTTGCTGGCGTCGTTGCTGGTGTCGTTGACGGTGGTGCCGGTGCTGGCGTACTGGTTCCTGCGGGCTCCGGCGGTGTCGGCGGAGCGGGCGCGGGTGATCCGGGAGGAGGCCGAGGCCAAGGAGCTGCGCAGCCCGTTGCAGCGGGCGTATCTGCCGGTGTTGCGGTTCGCGACCCGGCGGCGGCTGGTGACGCTGCTGGTGGGTGCGGTGGTGTTCGCGGCGACGATGGGGCTGGCCGGGCGGTTGGAGACGAATTTCCTGGACGCCTCGGGTCAAGACACGATCTCCATCAGTCAGCGGATGCCCGCGGGGACGGATCTGGCGACGACGGATGCGGCGGCCGGGAAGGTCGAGGAGGTTCTGGGGGCGTTCAAGGACGCCGGGGACGTGCAGGACTACCAGGTCACCGTCGGGGGTGGCGGCACCGGGTTGCTGGGGGCGGCCGGCGGCGGCGGGGATCGGGCGTCGTATTCGGTGACGGCGGGTGCCGAGGCCGACAGCGCGGCGGTCGAGGAGCGGTTGCGTGAGCGGTTGAAGGCGGTGTCGGGCGCCGGGGAGATCACCGTCGGCGGCGGTGGCGGCGGTTTCGGCGGCGGGCCGGCCAACCAGCTTGAGGTGGTGGTGCGGGCGCCGGACATCGCGACGTTGCGGAGCGCGGCGGAGACGGTGCGGGCGTCGATGGCGGGCGTGGGTGGCCTGCGGGATGTGCGGTCGAACCTGGAGGCCGGCGCCGAGCGGGTCGAGGTGCGGGTGGACCGGAAGAAAGCGGCGGCCCGGGGGCTGACGGAGGCGCAGATCGGGCAGGCGGTGGCGCAGCGGTTCCGCGGGGCGCCGCTGGGTCAGCTGACGTTGGACGGGGTCAGCGGTGATGTGGTGCTGCGGACGTCGGAGGCGCCGCAGGAGGTCGAGGCGGTCGGTGATCTGGAGCTGGTGTCGGCGGCGGGGCCGGTGAAGCTGTCGAAGGTGGCGAAGGTCGTCACGGTGGAGGGTCCGGTGCAGATCACCCGGATCGACGGTGAGCGCAGCGCGACGGTGACGGGGACGGCCACGGCCAGTGACCTGGGTGCGGTGACGGCGGAGCTGACGTCGAAGCTTGAGGGGTTGAAGCTGCCGGCGGGGGCGGGTTACGTGGTGGGCGGGGTCAGCGCCGACCAGGAGGAGGCGTTCGGTCAGCTGGGGCTGGCGATGCTGGCGGCCATCGCGATCGTCTTCATGATCATGGTGGCGGCGTTCGGGAGTTTCGTGCAGCCGCTGATCCTGCTGGTGTCGGTGCCGTTCGCGGCGACGGGTGCGATCGGGTTGCTGCTGGTCACCGGCACACCGCTGGGGGTGCCGGCGTTGATCGGCATGCTGATGCTGATCGGCATCGTGGTGACGAACGCGATCGTGCTGATCGATTTGATCAACCAGTACCGTGAGCAGGGCATGGGGATCGTGGAGGCGGTGGTCGAGGGCGGCCGGCGGAGGTTGCGGCCGATCCTGATGACGGCGGTGGCGACGATCTTCGCGTTGGTTCCGATGGCGCTGGGGCTGACCGGGTCGGGTGGGTTCATCTCCCAGCCGCTGGCGATCGTGGTGATCGGTGGTCTGTTGTCGTCGACGCTGCTGACGCTGGTGCTGGTGCCGACGCTGTATGTGATGGTGGAGCGGGCCAAGGAGCGGTTGCGGCGTTCGCCGGGCGGCGGGGCCGGCTCCGGGGCGGAGACGCAGGACGCGGGCGAGCCGGTGGCGGCCAGGTAGGGGTGTGCGGGGTCCGGTGGTGGCCGCCGCGGTGCGACACCGCGGCGGCCGTCGCCTTTTCCGTGTCCCCGCGGCGGGGGTGTGCTTCCTGCCGTCCGGTGGTGGGTCCTGCGGGGTCGCGGGACAGGGGGCGGGGCTGGGAGGTGCCGGGTGCGGGCGGCGGAATATACTGACGCAACGTGACTTCCAAGCCGCGTGTCCCCAATGTCCTTGCCGCTCGTTACGCTTCGCCGGAGCTGGCTCGTCTGTGGTCTCCCGAGTACAAGGTGGTGGCCGAGCGGCGCCTGTGGCTGGCGGTGCTGGCCGCGCAGGCCCGGTTGGGGGTGGATGTCCCCGAGGGGGCGGTGGCCGACTACGAGAAGGTCGTGGAGCGGGTCGACCTGGAGTCGATCGCCGCGCGGGAGCGGGTCACCCGGCACGACGTCAAGGCGCGGATCGAGGAGTTCAACGCGCTGGCCGGGCACGAGCACGTGCACAAGGGGATGACGTCGCGTGACCTGACGGAGAACGTCGAGCAGTTGCAGATCCGCGACAGCCTGCTGCTGGTGCGGGAGCGGTGTGTGGCGTTGCTGGCGCGGCTGGGGCGGTTGGCGGCCGAGCATTCGGGTCTGGTGATGGCGGGGCGTTCGCACAACGTGGCCGCGCAGTCGACCACGCTGGGCAAGCGGTTCGCGTCGGCGGCCGATGAGCTGCTGGTGGCTTTCGCCCGGCTGGAGGAGCTCATCGCGCGTTATCCGTTGCGTGGGATCAAGGGGCCGGTGGGCACGGCTCAGGACATGCTGGACCTGCTGGGCGGTGACGCGGCGAAGCTGGCGGAGCTGGAGGGGAGCGTCGCGGAGCATCTGGGGTTCGCGCACCGGTTCACCAGTGTGGGGCAGGTGTATCCGCGGTCGCTGGACTACGAGGTGGTGACGGCGCTGGTGCAGTTGGCGGCGGCTCCGTCGTCGCTGGCCAGGACGATCCGGTTGATGGCCGGGCATGAGCTGGTCACCGAGGGGTTCGCCGAGGGGCAGGTCGGGTCGTCGGCGATGCCGCACAAGATGAACACCCGCTCGTGTGAGCGGGTCAACGGTCTGGCGGTGGTGTTGCGCGGGTACGCGTCGATGGCGGGGGAGCTGGCCGGTGACCAGTGGAACGAGGGCGACGTGTCGTGCTCGGTGGTGCGGCGGGTGGCGTTGCCGGATGCGTTCTTCGCCTTCGACGGGCTGGTGGAGACGATGCTGACGGTGCTGGACGAGTTCGGGGCGTTCCCGGCGGTGGTCGCGGCCGAGCTGGACCGTTATCTGCCGTTCCTGGCGACGACGAAGATGCTGATGGCCGCGGTGCGGGCCGGGGTGGGCCGGGAGAGCGCCCATGAGGTGATCAAGGAGCATGCGGTGGCGTCGGCGCTGGCGATGCGGGAGCGTGGCGTCGGCAATGAGTTGCTGGCGCGGCTGGCGGCCGATGAGCGGTTCCCGCTGGGGGCCGGGCAGCTGGCGGAGCTGCTGGCCGAGCGGGTGTCGTTCACCGGGGCTGCGGCGCAGCAGGTGGAGGAGGTCGTGGCGCGGGTCGGTGAGGTGGTGGGCCGTTATCCGGGGGCGGCCTCCTACGCCCCGGGTGCGATCCTCTGAGCGGGGTGGGCGGCCGGCCCGTGGTGTTGCGCGGGGCCGGTGAGGTGGTGGCCGCCTGCGGTGACGATCCGATGGTGGTGTGGGGTGCGCAGGGCATGCGTGCCGGGGTGCGGGCGTGGGCGTTGGAGGACGCGGTCGCGGTGGCGTGCCCGGATCTGAACCGGCGTGACCGGTTGACGGTGTGCGGCGGGGCCGCGCGGGTGGCCGCCCTGGTGCGGGCGGTGCGCGGTGAGCTGGGGTCCTCGTATCGGATGCTGGGGGATCGGGCGCTGGTGGAGGAGGTGGCGGCCCGGCTGTCGGCGGGGCAGGCGCCGGCGGGGTTCGAGTGGATGGACATGGGTCGCGCCGATGCCGTCGCGGTGGCCGGCGGGCCCGGTTCCCCTTCCCCGGTGGGCGGGCGGGCCGGGTGGCTGGGGGGTGGTGAGGAGGCGGAGGTGACGGCGCTGCTGGCGCGGGCGTCTCCGTCGTCGTGGGCCGTCCCGGGGGTGGCGGGGGTGCGCCGCTGGGCGGGGGCGAGGGTGGACGGTGCGCTGGTGGCGACGGCCGCCGACGCCTGGTCGTGTCCGGGGGTGGGGTTCGTGGCGGGGGTGGCGACCGCGCCCGCGTGCCGGGGCCGCGGGTTCGCGGAGCGGGTGTGCCGGTTCGTGTTCGGGGAGTTGCTGGCGGCCGAGGGGCGGGTGGCGCTCATGGTCGACAGTGACAACACCGCGGCGATCGCCCTGTACGGGCGGTTGGGGATGCGGCTTCGCCCGGTGGCCGCCGCGACGCTGGACGGCACCGCGGGGTGAGGCGCCGTTTTCCCCTGGTCCCGGTGGGGTGGTGCGCCGGGGCCGGGGGAGGTGGGACGGCGGGGGAAAATCGGATGCGGGACATCGGCCCGGCGGGCAGAGTGAATGGAATGATGTCCAGTTTCGTGCCTGGTTTGGAGCTTTCACGGGCTTTCTATGCTGAGGTGGTTCGGCCGCTGGTGGCCGATGTGCCGCACAGTGCGGCGCTGATCGGTCCGGGGTCGGAGGTTCTGGCGTTCGACACCGGGCGTTCCGCCGAGTGCGGCTGGGGGCCGCGGGTGGTGTTGTTCGTCGGGCCGGACCTGGCCGGGCGGGTCCGGGCCCGGGTGGATGCGGCGCTGCCGGGCAGTTTCGGTGGTCATCCCGTCGTGGTGGGGGCCGAGCACGGGGTGCAGGTGAGCGATCCGGGGGTGTGGTTCACCGGCCTGCTGGGGTTCGACCCGTTGCGCGGGGTGGGGCTGCTCGACTGGTTGTCGACTCCGTGGCAGCGGCTGGCGGAGGTGACGTGCGGGGAGGTCTTCCACGACGGCCTGGGGGTGCTGGAGCGCGCCCGGGGGGCGTTGCGCCGGTACCCGCCTGATGTGGAACGTTACGTGCTGGCGGGGCAGTGGAGGCGCCTGGCGCAGCGGGAGACGTTCCCGGGCCGGTGCGGGGAGGTGGGGGACGGCCTGGGGTCGGCGCTGGTCACCGCGGAGCTGGCGGGTGAGGTGATGCGGCTGGTGCTGCTGATGCGGCGCCGTTACCCGCCGTACGCCAAGTGGCTGGGCAGCGCGTTCGTGCGGTTGCCGGGGACGGCGGAGCTGGGGGAGGCGTTGTCGGCGGCGGTGGCGGCCGACGACTGGCGGGGCCGGGAGGAGCATCTGGGGCGGGCCTACCGGAGGGTCGCGGCTTTGCACGACCGGCTGGGAGTGGCGCCGGCACCGGGGCCGCGGGGTTGTCATCGGCGTCCTTTCCGGTTCGCCGGGGCCGGGCGGTTCGCCGACGCGCTGAGCGGTGCGATCGTCGACGAGCGGGTGCGGGCGTTGCCGCCGGTGGGTTCGATCGACCAGTTCGGCGCCGGCGCGGACCTGCTGACGGACCCGGTGCGCTGCCGGGCGGTCACCCGCGCGGTCCTGGGGGTGTGACGTCGTCGTGTGCCCGCGCCGGCGGGTTTTCCGACGGCCTCGGCGCTGACGCGCCATCGGGCGGCGTGGGACGGGCACACGGCCCGGGGGCCGGTGCCCGTCCCGCGCCGTGTCAGCCGGACGGTCCGGTGACGTCGATCACCGTGGGGTTCTCGTCATCGTCACCGGCCATGTCCGGCTCCGGCGCCTTCCGTCACCGGCCGCGCCGGCGGCGGCCCGGTCGTGGTTTCGGGGCTGTCATGTGAGGAGACGCCGGGTGAGCGGGGGAGTGAGACCTCAGCTGTCGAGCGTGACCGCGGCGTACTGGTACTTCGTGTACCCGTTCTCGTCACCGGAGTGCGACCGGCCGGTCATGACGTGGTAAGGGCTCACCGACGCGGAGTGGTTGCTCTCCTTCATGTTCGAGGTCCAGATCCGGGAGGTGACACGCAGCTGCTTCCCCTGCCAGAACAGCGCACCGATCCGGTAGTTCGTGTAGCCGTCCTCGTCCCCCTTGTGCTGCCTGCCAATGATGATCTCGTTCTCGTTGGTTTCGAAGAGCGAACTGCTCTCCCGGCCGGCGGAGACCCAGCTGCGGGCTTCCACGTCGGCCTGCACGCCGTTGATGAGGATCCGGCTGCAGGAGTAGGTGGTGTAGCCGTTCTCGTCCCCGGAGTGCTTGCGGCCGGTCATCACCTGGTTGGCGGGGCAGGTGAACCAGGCGCCGGACGACTCCTTCACGGTCGAGGTGGTCTGGAGCTGGACTTCCACCGTGTTCACCGTGGTGGCGGAGGCGGCCGCGGGGGCGACGGTCAGGGTGGCCAGGGCGGCGGCCGCCGTCGCGGCGAGGAGGGCCCTCTTGGAGGTGTTCATGCTGCTGGTTTCCTTTCGGACGTCGTTGCGTGTCTCGAGAGCGCGTGCGCAGACGGCTCACGCCATTCCCGGGGGTTCGGCGATGCGCCGATCCCGCCCCGCGTGGCGCCTGCACGGGACGGGGGAACCGTCGTGGGGATGACGATCACATGGTGGCCGCCGCCGCATCGTCGGCTCGTCCCTCCGCAGGAGGATTACCGATCCGCAGCATGAATGACCCTCGGCGCTTCACTGTGGATTGATGCGATTCATAAACCAGATAAAGGGGGACCGCAATAGGCGGGTGACTTAAGGTCGCCGGGTGCGCCGAGGAGGTTGTCCCAGCATGACGCCGCAGGTCAGCCTCGTTGTGGGTTTCCGGCTCTGATCCTGAAGCTGAGGGGCCGCCTGGGGCCCGGAGCGGTTCACCGGCGGCAGGTGGCTTTCGCGGACGCCGACGGGCGCCCATTCCCACGTCCGGGCGGGATTCGAATTCCCGTGCGCGTGGGGAATTGCCGGGCATTCGCTTCGGCGGGTCCCCCGTCTTCCGCCGGCGATCCGGGACCGGCCGGGCTCCGGGCGGGGCGAGCGGCGAAATCGGCCGGAATCGCGTACCGCGGCCCGGTGGGTACGGCGGATTTCACCGTCGCCGGCCCGGAGCCGTCCCGCTCGTTCGGAACCGCCCGGATTGGCCGTGACGGTGGAGGCGCGGGCCGGCGTTCCGCCGCAGTCCGGCCTGCCCGGTGCCGTCCGCGCGGGTCAGGCGGTGAGGGCCTCTCTGCGGCCCAGCGTGCGCCGCTCGAACCACAGCGACGTGAACGGCGGCACCGAGCAGGCCAGTCCCAGCACGACCGTGCCCCGGCTCCACCCGCCCGCCCGTGCGGCGGCCAGGACCCCGGCGACGTAGAGCACGAACAGCGCGCCGTGCACGGGGCCGAAGATCTTCACCCCGAGATCACCGGTGGCGGCCACGTACTTGAAGTACATTCCCACGAGCAGGCCCGCCCACGAGCACGCCTCGGCGATCGCGACGTAACGGAACAGTCGGAGTGCGGTCGGCACTGAGGACACCTCTTTCAAAGGTCGGCCGAGAATTTCAAAGGTCAGCCGGAAAAGGGGGAAACGGCCTCAAGCCTAGGGGGAGCGGGGGCCGGTCCCGGAGGCGGGACCGGAGCGCCGTCGCCGGCGCCCGCGCCGGGGGCTACTCCTCGGTGTCGGGTGTCAGAAGCCACACCCCGTACGGGTTGTGGAAGAAGTCGTCCTCCTCGTAGGACCGGCACGGGTGCCGTTCCAGCACCCAGCGCTGGGCGTCGGGGGCGAGCCGGAAGCCCTCCCCGTCCATCATCTCCCGTGCCCGCTGCTCGACCAGCAGGTAGAGCGCCATCTGGTCGATCAGCTCCACGCCGCTCTCCAGGAGTTCAGCCGGCATGGGCTCCGAGGTGTCGCGGCCCAGGTCGACCGCCACGTCCGGCGCGCCCAGCAGGTGCATGCCGCAGCTCTCCACCGTGTTCCCGTCGCCGAGCGGACGCTTGACCCAGGCGGAGAACAGGGTGACGGCCAGCTTCACCCGGTCCGGCTCGCCGGCCATCACGTCGGCGAGCGCGAGCCAGTGGTCCCGGCCGTGCGTCAGGCCGCTGCTGTCGTTCTTCACGGCCGTGGCGCCGGAACGCAGCAGGGCCGCCGTCACCGCCAGCGTCCGCCGTGAGACGTCGAACACGTCGTCCCACAGCTCCTCGAAGACGCCGTCGCCCATGCCGACGATCACGTTGCGGTGGATGTCGAAGGCGTTGTGCTGGCGCATCGGCGGCGACAGCACGTACACCACCGAGTCGTGCTCCCGCACCGCCTTCCAGTCGGAGTCGGTGAAGCTGTCGTCCACCAGGCAGGACTCGAACGACCTGGGCATCCGCGGGTCGAAGCCCCGCTGGTGGTGCTCCTGGTTGACGACGACGAAGCCCGGCCCGGCGACGTCCGCGACGACCTTCTCGACCGCTTCCACCTCCAGCCCTGAACCTAGGACGCACAACACGTGGCGCGGCATCACCGCGTAGTTTTGCCGGAACATGCCGACACCCTACTGAAAAGGGGTCTTTCCCCGCTGATCGCTGCGGCGCGGTGCCGGCCGGGGCGGGAGCGCGGAGCCCGCCCGCGGCCCGGCCGGGGTCAGGCCGCGGCCCGCCCGGCCCTCTCCGGCCGGCCCCCTCCGAGGGGCTCCCGTACCGGGAAGGCCCCGTACGGCGGTCGCCCGCCGGTCCCGCGGCACCCGGGGGAGCACCCGGCCTTGACCTCAAGTTACGTTGAGCTCCTAGGGTCGGTGACGCCGCCCGGCCACACCGGGACGGCACCCCCCGGTACGCGACCCGCGGCCCCGCACCGGGACGGCCCGAAGCGGGGACCGCGGAGAACACGGTGATGCGCGATGGACATGGAATCGACCGCCTGGCACGCCCTGTACAGGACGGCGAACGCCCAGCGTGACCGGCGGCCCTTCTCGGCCGCCACTCTGCGGCGCATCGCGTCCGCCGCCCGCCCGCACCGGGTCATGCTGGTGTGCTTCCTGCTGCTGAGCGTGGTGACGGCCGTCCTGGCGGTGGTGACCCCGGTCCTGGCCGGACGGGTGGTGGACGCCATCGTCACCGGCGCACCCGCACCGGCCGTGGTGACCCTGGCCGCCCTCATCGCGGTCATCGCCCTGGCCGAGGCCGGGCTCGGCCTGCTGGCCCGGTGGCTGTCGGCGAGCATCGGCGAGGGACTGATCCTGCACCTGCGCGGCGCCGTCTTCGACCACGTCCAGCGCATGCCGATCGCCTTCTTCACCCGCACCCGCACCGGGGCCCTGGTCAGCCGGTTGAACAACGACGTCATCGGCGCCCAGCGCGCCTTCAGCGACACCCTGTCGGGCGTGGCCGGCAACGTGGTCACCCTCACCCTGACCCTCGTGGTGATGGCCGGCATCTCCTGGCAGGTCACCGTCCTGGCCCTGGCGCTGCTGCCGGTGTTCGTCCTGCCCGCCCGGCGCATGGGCGCCCGCCTGGCGCGGCTGCAGCGCGAGGCGGCCGACCACAACGCGGCGATGAGCACCCAGATGATCGAACGCTTCTCCGCCCCCGGCGCCACGCTCGTCAAACTGTTCGGCCGTCCCGAGGAGGAGTCCGCCGAGTTCCTCACCCGTGCCCGCCGGGTCCGCGACATCGGCGTGCGCACCGCCATGGTGCAGTCGGTCTTCGTCACCGCGCTCACCCTGGTCTCGGCGCTGGCCCTGGCACTGGTGTACGGGGTCGGCGGGGTCGCGGCGCTGGGCGGGCGGCTGGAGCCCGGCGCGGTGGTGGCCCTGGCGCTGCTGCTGACCCGCCTGTACGCGCCGCTGACCGCCCTGGCCGGCGCCCGCCTGGAGGTGATGAGCGCCCTGGTCAGCTTCGAGCGGGTCTTCGAGATCCTCGACCTGCGGCCGTTGATCGTCGACCGGCCCGGTGCCCGGCCGCTGCCCGAGGGGCCGGTGTCGGTGGAGTTCGACCAGGTGAGCTTCGCCTACCCCTCGGCCGACAAGGTGTCGCTGGCCTCCCTGGAGGAGGTCGCCGCCCTCGACACCCGGGGCGGCGTCCCCGTGCTGCACGAGGTGTCCTTCCGCGCCGAACCCGGCCAGATGGTCGCCCTGGTGGGTTCCTCCGGGGCGGGCAAGTCCACGATCGCGCAACTCGTCCCGCGCCTGTACGACACCGACGCCGGCGCCGTGCGCCTGTCGGGGATCGACGTGCGCGACCTGTCGGCGGCCTCCGTCCGCGCCACGCTGGGGATGGTCACCCAGGACGGCCACCTGTTCCACGACTCCATCCGCGCCAACCTGCTGCTGGCCCGTCCCGGGGCCGGGGAGGAGGAGTTGTGGGAGGCGCTGCGCCGGGCCCGGCTGGAGGACCTGGTCGCCTCCCTGCCCGACGGGCTGGACACCGTCGTCGGCGAGCGCGGCTACCGCCTGTCCGGTGGTGAGCGCCAGCGGCTGACCATCGCGCGGTTGCTGCTGGCCCGCCCGCGCGTGGTGATCCTGGACGAGGCCACCGCGCACCTGGACTCCACCTCCGAGGCGGCCGTGCAGGAGGCGCTGGCCGAGGCGCTGGCCGGGCGGACCGCGATCGTCATCGCCCACCGGTTGTCGACGGTCCGCGCGGCGGACCTGATCCTGGTCGTCGAGGACGGGCGTATCGTCGAACGCGGCACCCACACCGACCTGCTGGCCGCGGGCGGCCGTTACGGGCAGCTGTACCGCACCCAGTTCGACACCGGCCACGACGACGGGCGCGGAAACGGCGACGGTGCCGGAGCCGGTCGCGACGGCACGGGCACCGGCCGCGACGCCGCGCCGGACCCCGCGGGCACCCCCGGTGCGGCGGCTTTCGAACCGGCGCCCGCCGGAGCCGCCCGCTGACCCTCCGGCCCGCGCGACCGCGCGGGAGCGCACGAGCGAGGACCGCACGAGGGCGGGAGCCGGCGGCGGGCGGGCTCTCCCGCCGCCGGCTCCGGCCATGCCGGGGCGTCCTGCCGGTGCCGGACGGCCGGGGGAGTGCGGCACAGTCAGGGCAGGGTCAGCACACGGGGGCCGTCCTCGGTGACGGCCACCGTGTGCTCGGTGTGCGCCGCGCGGCTGCCGTCGGAGCTGGACAGGGTCCAGCCGTCGGCGGCGGTCACGTAGTCGTCGACGCCGCCGGCCACGAACATCGGCTCGATCGCCAGGACCAGGCCCGGCCGCAGCGTCATGCCCCGTCCCGGGCGGCCGTGGTTGGGCACGTGCGGGTCCTCGTGCATGGCCCGGCCGATGCCGTGGCCGCCGAAGTCCTCCGGGATGCCGTATCCGGCCGCCCGGCCCGCCCGGGCCACCGCGTGGCCGACGTCACCCAGCCTCCCGCCCGGCACGCACGCGGCGATCGCGTCCGCCAGGGCCGTCTCGGCGGTCTCGATCAGCTCCAGGTCGCCGGGGCGGGGGGAGCCGACCACGAAGCTGATCGCCGAGTCGCCGGCCCACCCGTCCAGGTAGACGCCGCAGTCGACGCTCAGCAGGTCACCGTCGCGCAGCCGGTAACCGCCGGGGATGCCGTGCACGATCGCATCGTTGACCGACGCGCAGATCACCGCCGGGAACGGCGTCGGCGCGAAGTGCGGTTTGTAGCCGAGGAAGGCCGACTTGGCCCCCATGTCGGAGATCACCGACACGGCGACCTCGTTCAGCTCCAGCAGGCTGACGCCCACCCGTGCCTGCTCGCGTACCGCGGCCAGAGCCACGGCCACCACCCGGCCCGCCTCGCGCATGGCCTCCAGTTCGGCCGCGGACTTGATCTCCACCATGTGGCACACCCTCCCGATCACCCAATACCTATACCGTTATTGTTATCACGGTTGCTAGGATGTGCCACATGGTGCGACCCCCGCTGACCGAACTCGACCGCGAACGCGGCCACCGCCTGGGTGCGATCCTGCGCCAGGCGCGCGGCTCACGCAGCATGGCCGAGGTGGCCGCCGCCGCCGGCCTGTCCGCGGAGACCGTCCGCAAGATCGAAACCGGCAGGATCCCCACCCCCGCCTTCTTCACCATCGCCGCGCTCGCCCAGACCCTCGGCGTCTCCCTCGACGTCCTCGTCGAGGTCTGCACCCCCGAACGCGCCGCCTGAGCCGCCCCTCGCCCCGCCCGCCGACCGGCGACGCCCGTCCGCCAGGCCCTCGCGGACACCGCCCCGTCCGCCGGCACCACAAGGACGGCGCAAACGGCGCAGCCGTCACGCAAGCCGTTTCGGAGGCTCCGGGGCCGCCTCGCGCGCCCGGTCGTCGCCGGAGTGGGATGACGCGGCCCAGCTGGCCAGGAGGCGGAGCCTGTCCTCGGAGTCGCTGCCCGGCTGGGTGCCGTAGGCGACCAGGGTGAGGTCGTCGGCGGCCAGGGTGAGGGATTCGTAGGTGAGGTGGAGGTCGCCGACGACCGGGTGGTGGAACGGTTTGGCACCGAGGTGGTGCTGGCGCACGTCGTGGCGGGCCCAGCGGGTGCGAAAGTCCTCGCTGCGCGTGGACAGCTCGCCGACCAGGTCGGTGAGGTCCTTGTCGTAGGGGTCGCGGCCCGCCTGGGCGTGCAGGAGGGCGACGGTGTCGTCGGCGGCGCGGTCCCAGTCGCCCCAGAACAGGCGGGAGCGGGGGTCGAGGAAGATGAACCGGGCGTGGTTGGGGACAGCGCCGCGGGCGGCGTCGATCATGGGCGCGTACAGGGCCCGGCCGAGGGCGTTGGTGGCCAGCACGTCGCCGCGGCCGTTCATGACGAACGCGGGAGCGCCGGTCATGGAGGCCAGGAGCCGCTGCACGCCGGCCCGCACGGCGCGGGCGGCGGGGCGGCGCCGGCGGCGGGAGCCGGGCCCGGCGGCGCGCGCCAGGTCCTCCAGGTGGGTGCGTTCGGCGTCGTCGAGCCGCAGCGCACGGGCCAGGGCGTCCAGGACGTGCTCGGAGACCCCCGACAGGTCGCCGCGTTCCAGGCGGGAGTAGTACTCCACGCTGACCCCGGCGAGCTGGGCGACCTCGGCGCGGCGCAGGCCGGGCACCCGGCGGGTGCCGTAGGAGGGCAGCCCGGCCTGCTGCGGGCTGATCCTGGCCCGGCGGGAGGTCAGGAACTCACGGATCTGGCTGCGATGGTCCACGCCTTCCAGGCTAGGCGGCCCTCCCGGCGGCAGGGGTGCCCTGCCAGTACACCTTTCACCAGTGCCTTCCTCCCGTCCCGGCCGGCGCCTTCGATGGGTGACGGACACCTCGCCCGGCCCCGTGGACACCCGGGGAGCGGGTCCCGACCAAAGGAGCGATCTTCATGCGCGTGCACGCCTACGCCGCACCGGCCGCCGCCGAGCCGCTGGTCCCCACGGTCATCGAACGGCGTGACGTCGGTCCCGGCGACGTGCTCATCGAGATCAAGTACGCCGGCGTCTGCCACTCCGACATCCACACCGTCAACGGCGACTGGGGGCCCCAGCCCTACCCGCTGGTCCCCGGCCACGAGATCGTCGGCGTCGTCACCCAGGTCGGCGCCGCCGTCACCCGGCACCGGGTCGGTGACCGCGTCGGAGTCGGCTGCATGGTCGGCTCCTGCGGCCGGTGCGCCAACTGCCGCAACGGCGACGAGCAGTACTGCCTGGAGGGCATGGTCCCCACCTACGCCGGCACCGACCGGGACGGCACCACCACCCAGGGCGGCTACTCCACCCACGTCGTCGTGGACGCCGGCTTCGTCCTGTCGGTGCCCGAGGGCATCGACCTCGCGGCCGCGGCGCCGCTGCTGTGCGCGGGCATCACCACCTACTCTCCGCTGCGCCGCTGGGGGGCCGGCCCGGGCAAGAAGGTCGCCGTCGTCGGCCTCGGCGGGCTGGGACACCTGGCCGTCAAGATCGCCCACGCCATGGGCGCCGAGGTCACCGTGCTCTCACAGTCGCTGAAGAAGCAGGAGGACGGCCTGCGGCTCGGAGCCGACCACTACCACGCCACCGGCGACCCCGGCACGTTCGCACGACTCGCCGGCCGGTTCGACCTGATCGTCAACACGGTCAGCGCCGGCATCGACGTCGACGCCTACCTCGGCCTGCTCGCACTCGACGGCACCCTGGTCAACGTCGGCGCCCCCGCCGAGCCGCTGAGCCTCAACGTGTTCTCCCTCATCGGCGCCCGGCGCTCCTACGCCGGATCGATGATCGGCGGCATCGCCGAGACGCAGGAGATGCTGGACTTCTGTGCCGCACACGGCATCGGCGCCGACATCGAGCTGATCCCGGCGGACCGGATCAACGAGGCCTACGGGCGTGTCCTGGCCTCCGACGTCCGCTACCGGTTCGTCATCGACACCGCCACCCTCGGCTGACGCGCGGCGCGACCGATCCGCACGCTCCTCACCCGGCCCGATCGCCCCCCCCCGGGACCGATCCGCCGCAGGCGCTCCGGCCCGGTGCGACTGCGGGGCGGGCCCCGCCCCGGCACGTCACAGGTGACCACCGGTGGCGGGCGGGCGGGAGCGGACGCGGCAGGGCGGGGGAGCGTGGTGTGCGGATCCATCGCGTCCAACGGATCGACGACCCTGCGCTACCCCGAAGCCGACGGCCCCCGAAGCAGCGGATGCGAACGCATCGCCACCTCCAGCTCCCCGGGCAGCTCGTCGCGGTAACGCCCCAGCGTCGCCAGATCACTGTGCCCCAGCACCCGGCGCACCGCGTCCATGTCCACGGCGTCGGCCAGCAGATGCGTCGCCGTGGTGTGCCGCAACCCGTGCGGAGTCACCGAGCGCCGCCGATCCGGCTCCACCCGCCGCTGCACCCGGTCGATCACCGCCTGCACATCTCCCCGCGCCAGCCGCCTGCCCCGCCACGACAACAACAACGCCTTGTCCGGCGAATCCCCCCGCCCCCGCGCGAGATACTCCTCCAGCGCCCGCGCCACGTCACCCGGCAGCGGCACGTCCCGCGTCCGGCCCCCCTTGCCGAAGATCCGCCAGTACCGCACCCCGTCGTTGGTGTAGAAATCCTCCACGTTCGCCCGCACCAGCTCCGACACCCGCGGCCCGATCGTCGACAACATCAGCACGATCAGCCCGTCACGCGACTCGGTACGCTGATCCCTGCGCCGGGCCCGGCCCGCTCCCGAAGCCGCCCCGCCCGCGGGCGTCCCGCCGTCCGCGCCGTCCCCGCCCAGCTCCCGCGCCGCCCCGATCAACCCCTGGGCCTGCTCCCGGGTCAGCGCCCGCCGCTCGGCCCGCAGGCCGCCGCGCTCCCTGGCCGTCACCGTCGCCGCGGCCATCGGGTTGATCTGCACCCACCCGGCCAGCACCGCGTGCTTGAACAGCGCCGACACCGACCGCCGGAACCGCGCCTGGGAGGAGGCCGACTGCCCCCCCTCGCCATCCCGGCCGGCCCGCCGCCCGTCCGGCTTGCGGGCGAAGGCCAGCAGGACGGCGTCGACGTCCTCACCCGTCATGTCGTCCAGCACCACCCGCTCACCCGCCAGCCGCACGAAGGTCGCCACATCCCGCGCGTACACCTCCGCCGTCGACATCGACAGGGCACCGGTGGAGACCTTCGCCCGCACCAGCTCCACATACCGGTCGGCCGACTCCGCCACGCTGAGACGGTTCACCTCGACTGGCCGCATGATCCGCGCGTCACCTTCCCTCCGACACCGGCCACGGGGCCACCCGGGCCGCACCACGCACCCTCGCCGTCCGCCCCGGCCGCCGGCGCCCACCGCGTCGTGGCGGCGCCCACCGAGGGAGGGCGGGGGAGAGGCTCCCGCGCACGACGCCCCCGCCCGGCCGACGATCACGCCCATCCCACCACGGTAGAGGAACACCCGCACGTCGGGCTCACGGATCCGTCCCGGGGATCGGCCCCGTCCCGGACGACGTCCCGCGAGACCACGGGCAGATGTTCACCGATATCCGGGCTCTTGCGACCCGCGGAGCCGCCGTCGCCGGCCACGGAGTCCCTCCAGCGCAGCGGCGACCTCACCGACCTGCTCGGGCCGCCGGGTGCACCAGTCGGAGACGTCGTCGAACCATCGGTTCCAGACGGCGCAGACAGCGTCGGCGGTGATCTCTTCCTCACCGCGCACCAGAGCGGTGAGATCACCCACCTCGGAGTCGTACTCGTCTTCGGGAGCCCCCATGCCCAGCAGGCCTTCGGGGTCGTATCGATTGATCAGTACACGGACGGCGGCGGCCACCTGATCATCAGTCATGACTCCAGCATGCCTCGCGGCAGCCGGGCCTCCGCCGCGATCGCTCCCGGCCGTGATCGCTGCCGGCGGCGGGCGGGCACGCGGCAGCCGACGGCCCGGCTGCGCCGGCCCGGGCTCCGGGGCGGGGGAGGGGCGGTGAACCCCCAACACGCCGATAAAACGCCTATAACGCTGGAAAAGGTGAAAGGGCCGTGAATAGTCTGTTACAGCACGCGTTCCCCCCTACCGCGCCGCCCCGCCGGCCACGAAGCTGACCTCACCGCCACCACCCGGGGAGGACCACCACCCATGCTCAGGCGCACACCGCTGTTCGGCCGCAAAACCCGCGTCACCTTCACCCTGCCCGCCGACCGGCCCGCCGGTGTCGTCAGCGTCGTCGGCGACTTCAACGGCTGGGAGCCCGGGCTGCACGAACTACGCCGCCGCCGCAACGGCCGGCGAACCGTGTCGGTCATCCTGCCCGCCGGCACCCACCGCTTCCGCTACCTGGCCACCGGCGGCCTCTGGTTCGACGACGACACCGCCGACCACATCGACGACCACGGCAGCATCATGCACCTGTGACCCACCGGCCACGGCACCGGCCACCCACCCGCCGCCCCGCCCACCACCGGACCAGGCCTACCTCCGCACCGGGCGCCGCCCCACCCGCCCGGCGCACAGGTACGGCCGGGCGAGAGCGAGCGCGAGCCCGGTGAGACCGACCCCCAGATACACCGGGGCCAGATGCTCGAAACTCGTGTAACCGATGAGCACGTGCACCACGACGGCGGGCAGGAAACCCGCGGCCGCGGCGAGGGCCAGCGACCACCACACCCACGACTCGCCGCGACGCCACCCCCACATGCCGAGCAGGACGACCGCCAGCGCGACGGCCATGAGAGCACCACCGAAACCGGCGCGATCATGGGCGACGAACGGCACCAGCCGCGGGTTGACCGCGTCCAACCGGCCGGCGTCGGTTCCCAGGAACACCAGGTCGGTCGGGACGAACACCCCGGTGAGACCCACGACGGAAACCACGGCCCCTCCCACCAGCAACCCCGAACCGACCACGATCATCAAGAACTGTCCGACGAGAGCCCGCCGCCGCAGCCGCTCCGGCCCCTCCGGCCGCACCCTCCACCGCCGCCGCACCGGCCGCCAGGTGGCCAGCAGGAACATCGGCGACAGCACCACCGTGACCACGGCGTGCAAAGGCTCCACGAAACCGGTGCCCAGAAAACAGAACAGCGTGGAGAAGGCGACCAGGCCGGAGACGAGATACGCCCTACGCGCCCACCCCCACCCCCTCCGCAGACCTCCCCACGCCAACCCCGCGTACAGCACACCGATCGCCACCATGGTGCCGGCCATCGTGATCCGGTCATGCTGCAAGAAAGGCACCAGAGCCGGGGTGACGGCACCGAGATGGTGGAGATCCATACCGAGGTAGTCCTCGTCGTACCACAGCAGCACCGGCCCGACCGTGATCACGGCGGCACCCAGCCCGGCGCCGATCATGCCGAGCCCGACCAGCAGCCCCCACCACCACCGCGGCCAGCGCCGCGGATCCGCAGTGATCTCCCGCAGCCCGGCCGGCGCCTCAGCAGGCGCCTCGGCCGAGATCACCGCCTCGATGACCCGCTGGAACCAGCCGGGCCCCGCGGCCACCAGCACCGCGGGCATGGCCAGCACCGTCACCGCCGGATCGGCCAGCGCCGCCGTGGCGCGCGCCACGGCGGGATCGGCGAGCCGGACCACATCCGGCTCGTCCCCGACGACCACCCGGTCGACGTACGGAGCCAGCCGCGCCGCCACCTCGGGCACGGACGCGCGGACGATCACCCGGCAGCGCCGGCCGGCAACGGCCCGGTGCACCAGCGGCACATCGGCCGGGGCGACCGGCCCGACCTCGATGACACCGGCACCCTGAACCGGCAACGCCCGAATCGCGTCGCGGGCGAACTCGACCGGAACGACCGCACCGAGCCGCACCGCCACATCCGCCGGGGGACGGGGATGATCGA
Organism: Streptosporangium becharense; assembly: GCF_014204985.1. Taxonomy (NCBI): domain Bacteria; kingdom Bacillati; phylum Actinomycetota; class Actinomycetes; order Streptosporangiales; family Streptosporangiaceae; genus Streptosporangium; species Streptosporangium becharense. The sequence goes on from NZ_JACHMP010000001.1 coordinate 7,630,129, forward strand.
ACAACCCCGCGACGAGCCTGGCCCCTCCGGGCAGGGAGGTCAGCGTGGCCAAGGCCCGCAACGCCGCCCGCTGCGACCGCCGCCGGCCCACGACAGCCGCCGCGAAAGCCCGCAAGGGATGATAAGTCCAGTCCGGCACGCCTTCCAGGGTCACACACCCGCACGCCGGCCGAGAACCGGGGCCATGGCGCGCAACACCACACCCGCCGGGATCAGCCGGGCCGCGGCATCGCGCAGCGACACCGCCGGCGCCACGGAGGTCAGCCGGCGGGCCTTCGGCCGGCGGTCGGGCCCCGGCGTCCGGCCGGGTGGTTCTGCGGGCGGGGGACGAGCCGGCGCCCGGGTGTCCGCGGCCAGGCCTGGTCCGGTACGGGCGGCGCGGGCGGCGGTCCTCCGATCCCTGGTCCGGGGGGCGAAGCCGACGGCACCGACGGCGTCATGGACGCGTCAGGAAGCTCGAAGGGGGAGTCCACGCAAATGATGCATAAGTGCGATTATGCATCAAAAGTGGAGGAACCCCAGATCGCGGAAGGGGTTCGGCCAGCCCGTCCGTCGCGCCGCAGACCGTCCGCCGCGAACCGCACGACGACGATCGCCGCCCGCTCGCACAACCGCCCGCTCGCACGCCGGCGGACACGACATCCGGGCCTCACCGCGACGAGAGCCGCGCCGCAGGGACGACCCCGGCCTGGCCGTGTACGCGGCCGAATCCACCCGGCCTGGCCGCACACTCGATCACCGGCTTTCGGGCCGCCGTCGTCGCCGCGAGCCGGCTACGGGCCGATGTGCGCGGGTGACGGTCCCGGATCGCGCCGGACCCGCTTTCGCGCTCACCTGAGGGCCGCCGGACCGAAGCTCGCCGGACCGGCGTCGATCCCGCCGATCCTGTCATCCCGCGGGTTCCGCGCGGTGTTCGGTGCGGTGTCGCGCCGGACGGCTCGGGGTGACGGGAACGCGAATGAGCCGGGTGCGGTCGTCCCCCGGTTTTCCCCGGGTCCGGCCCGGGTGGTTGCGATCGTTCGAGGAAACCGTTGCCGCACTACGCGGTTCTGGCGAAAGCCTCACAAAATGGATACCGAGGACCTCTATCGTTATACCGGACAGAATCCACCTTCTGTCTGGTTACGCCTGACTCCCGGCCGACCGCCGGATGGGACGCCGCAGCTACTGCGATGACCGCGGGCCGCGAGATGGTGTGCGCCTTCGTGCTCGGCTCGGTGCGGCTCTCGCTCGACCCGGTCCCGCTCGACCCGCGCTTGCGGCGCGAGCCTCGGCGAGGCGCGATGTTCGATCGCGGCGGGACCGCCGCCCTCTCGCGTCGGCGGGATGCCGGCTGGGAACTCCCCCGTCGCGCCGCCGGCGGGTCCTCCCCTGGATCGTCCCGCCTCACCGATGCTCCGGGTGACCCGGCGGATCGCGCCGCCGCCCATCAGGGAGGTGTCATGCGTACCCACTCCCCCGGCCATGCGGCCGCTGCCGCGCGTGTGCGCGAAGGTTTGGGCATTCCTGGGCGGCGCGGTGTTCGCTCTGGCCGTCACCGGCGCCATGCCGCGCGTCGTGCCGCACCGCCCCGTCGGTGGGTCATGGGATGGGGTCGAGAACGAAGACCGGAATGTCACGATTAGTTAACTTTTGATACTTTTCGTAGTCGGGCCAGGTCCGCACGGCCATGGCCCACCACTTCTCGCGCTCCTCACCCTCGACGCGGCGTGCGACGTAGTCGCGGGCGACCGCGCCGTCCTGCAACGAGACGTGCGGGTCGGCCGTGATGTTGTGGTACCAGAAGGGGTTCGTGGGTGCTCCCCCCTGGGAGGCGACGACGGCGTAGCGGGTGCCGTCGGAGATGCGCATCAGCGGCGTCTTGCGGATCTTCCCGGATCTGGCGCCCCTGGTGGTGAGGATGACGACGGGGCGGCCTTGCAGGGTGTCGCCCTCCGCACCGCCGGTGCGTTCGTAGAGCTCCACCTGCTCGGCGACGAAGCCGACCGTGCTGGGTTCGTACTCGCCGATCAGTGGCATGGCGGTTCCTTCATGGTGGTGTGGGTGGGCGGGGTGCGGGGCTGGTGTGGTCCGGGTGCTGTGCGCTCGCCGGATGCGGCGATGCCCGCTTCGGCGGATCGCCGTCACCGGGGTGTCCGGGCGGCGGCGAGGTGTTCTTTCAGTGACAGACCGGTGTCCGCGGCCGTCACCCGCGGCAGGGGGGTCTCCTCACCGAGGGCCCGGCGTACCGCCAGGAAGTCGGCGGGGCTGTTGAGGCATTCGGCGGCGACCAGTCGTGAGCCCCGATAGCGCAGTGTCGTGTGTTGTCCGGGGCGTCGGCCTGTGCGGAGCACGATCTCGTCGTCCGGCCGGGCCAGTCCGGCGATCTGCAGTTTGAGGTTTCCCTGGTCGGACCAGAACCATGGGACGCTGCGGTAGGGGCGGTGCAGGCCGGTCAGCGTGCCGGCGGCCGAGGTGGCCTGCTCGACGGCGTTGTCGACGCTTTCCAGCCGTAGCCGGACGGTGCCGTCCGACGCGGGGGAAGGGTCGGGGAGGTTCGCGCAGTCCCCTACGGCGATGGTGTGGCCGTCGGAGGCCAGGCAGTGGGCGTCCACGACGATTCCGTTGTCGCAGTGCAGGCCGGCGGCGCGGGCGAGTTCGTCGCGTGGTTGGGCGCCCACGCCGATGACGACGAGGTCTGCGGGCAGTTCGTCGCCGTCGTCCAGTTCGACCGCCGTGATCGTGCCGTTCGTGCCGCGCAGGCGGAGCGGGCGTACTCCGGTGCGGATCCGTACTCCGGCGGCGCGGTGCGCGGTTGCGACGATCTTTGCTGTGGCCGCGCTGACGACGCGGTTCATCAGTGTGGGTGCGGCTTCGACCACCGTTGTGGGCACGCCGGCCGCCGTGGCGGTGGCGGCCACCTCCAGGCCGATGAAGCCGCCGCCGATGACGACCAGGGCGGTGGCGGTGGTCAGGCGTTGGGCGAGGGCTTGCGCGTCGTGGAGGTCGCGTAGTGTCAGCACGCCGTCGAGGTCGGCGTGCTCGATCGGCAGGTGGCGGGGGCGTGCGCCGGTGGCCAGCGCGAGGCGGTCGAACCTCCAGCGGCGGCCGGTGGCGGCGGTGGCCGTGCCGGTTCCGTCGCCGGCCAGTTCGATGTGGTCGATGTGTTCGTCCACTACCAGGTCGATGCGGTGCTGGGTGTAGTAGGCGTCGCTGCGTAGCGCGAGTGACGACAGCGGGGTCTGGCCTTTGAGGAATGTCTTGGACAATGGGGGGCGGGTGTAGGGGGCGTGTGGTTCGCCTCCGATGAGGGTGATGGGTCCTTTCCATCCCTGGTCCCGGGCGCTGCCGGCGAGGTGGGCGCCGGCTTGGCCGGCGCCCACGATGAGCAGGTGGGGTGTGGTGTTCACAGCTGGGCTTCCGGGATGGTCACGTGGACTTCCTGGCCCTCGCGCAGGATGAGCTGGCATGACAGGCGGGAGTTGTCCTGGCGTTCGGTGGCGGCGCAGTCGAGCATCTCGTCCTCGTCGTCGCCGACGGGGGGGAAGTCGTCGGTGTTCTCCTCGGCGAGGAAGACGTGGCAGGTCGCGCACGATAGGGAGCCGCCGCACTGGCCGACGATGCCGGAGACGCCGTTGCGGACCGCGGTCTGCATGACGGAGTCGCCGGCGGTCGCTTCCAGGGCTGTCTGGCGGCCGTCGGGCTGGGTGTAGAAGATTTTCGGCAACGCGCTGCTCTTTCCGTTCACCAGGTGACCGGCAGGTCGGTCATCGGCTGGGTCAGTACGTCGTAGCGGACCACGGGTTCGCCTGCCAGCCGCAGGTTCGGGAGCCGCTTGAAGATCTCTGCCATTCCGACCTGCAGTTCCATGCGGGCCAGTGGTGCGCCGAGGCAGTGGTGCAGGCCGTAGCTGAGCATCAGGTGCGGGTTGTCGGTGCGGGTGATGTCGAAGCGGCCGGGGTCGGTTACGGCGTCGGGGTCGTGGTTGGCGGCGGTGGGGTCGATGCTGACGGCTTCGCCGGCGGTGATCAGTTGGCCGTCGATGATCACGTCTTGTGTTGCGACGAAGGGGACGAGGCCGCCGCCTCCTCCTACCGGTTGGCCCATCATGAAGGCGCCGTGGCGCAGTATTTCTTCGGCCGCTGTGGGGGCCAGGGCGTCGGGGTCGGTCATGAAGAGTGCGCGTTGTTCGTCGGAGCGCAGCAGTGACAGTACGCCGGTGGTCAGGAAGTTGGCGGTGTTGTCGAAGCCTCCGACGATGAGCAGGAACGCGATGGGCAGGATTTCAGCGTCGGTGAGGGTTTCGTCGCGTTCGTGGGCGTGGGCCAGGGAGCTGAGCAGGTCGTCGTGCGGTTCGGCCCGTCGTTTGGCGATCAGGTCGGTCATGTAGGCGGCGAGTTCGCCCATGTCGGCGGTGATCTCCTGCTCGGTTCTGCCTGCGACCGACAGGGTGGAGGAGCTCCATCGTTCGAATTTCTCGCGGTCGGCCGAGGGGACGCCGAGCAGTGAGCTGAGCATTTCGATCGGCAGTGGTACCGCGTATTCGGCGACGAGGTTGCGTACCCCGCCGCGGGTGATCATGGTGTCGATCAGTTGGTTGGCGAAGGCGGCGGCTGAGTCCCGCATGTCGCGTACGCGTCGCGGCGAGATCGCTTTTTGCACCAGTTTGCGGAGCTTGGTGTGCTGGGGTGGGTCTTCGAATTGGAGCGTCGTGCGAAGGAAGTCGGGGAAGGGCACGAAGAACGGCACCTCCCGCTCCCCCGTGCGGAACGGTTCCCGGACGAACCGCTGGTCGCTGAGCATCTGCCGTGCCGCCTGGTTGCGGTGCACGATCCAGACGTCGCCGCCGTGGGGCATGGTGACCTTGGTCATCGGGCGGTCGGCCATGAGGCGCCGCAGGTGTTGCACGGCTTCGGCCGCGGGCCGGGCCGCGAAGGGGAACTCGGTGCCGGCGTCGTGGTGGGTGGTCATCGTCTCTCCGTCGGACTCAGGCGGAATGGGGCTGCGCCGCGGTGATGGTCTGCGGCTGCGCCTCGGGGGTGAGGGCCATGATGTCGTCGAACCGGTCGGCGACCGTCTCGATGGTCAGGCCGGGGTCGTGGATGCCCCGGGTGGTGACGACGGCGAGCCTGCTGACGCCGCCTCCGGCGGCGTTGAGGACCTCGCCGCTCACCCGGCAGGAGGGGTGGGTGAGGTAGGCGGCCACCGGGGCCACGTGCTCGGGCAGGAGTTGGGTGCGCATGTACTGCAGCACGTCCGGGGAGAGCGAGTCGGCCGAGTTCTCGGCCATGCGCGTGCCGGCCCCGGGTGCCAGGGCGTTGACCAGCACGCCGTGCGGGGCGCCTTCGACGGCGAGGTTGCGGGTGAGGGAGAAGACGGCTCCCTTGGAGCTGCCGTAGTGCGTCATCAGCGGGTTGCCGAGCATCGCGGCGGAGACGGTGTTGACCACCCGGCCGGTGCCGGAGGCGATCAGGTGCGGCCAGGCCGCGCGGCAGACGTACAGCGAGCCGAAGAAGTGCACGTCGAGGTGGCGCCGGTACTCCTCGGCCGGGACCTCGTCGAAGCGCCCGGTCCGGACGATGCCGGCGTTGTTCACCACCGCGTCCAGCCGGCCGAATTCGGTCAGGGCGGTTTCGACCACCGCGGCGGCGCCGCTCTCGGTGGCGACGTCGGCCCGGCAGGCGACGGCCTGCCCGCCGGCGGTACGGATCTCGGCGACGACGGCGGAGGCCGGGTTGTCGTCCTCGACGCCGGAGCCGTCCACGCTGGAGCCGAGGTCGGCGACGACGACGGCGGCTCCGCGGGCGGCGAGCAGCAGGGCGTGTGCCCGGCCGATGCCGCGTCCGGCGCCGGTCACGATCACGACGCGGTCGTGGAAGGAAAGCAGGTCCACAGCGGATCCTCTTCTGGTGGGGTTGGCGTGTCAGGGGCGGTTGGCTCCGCCGGTCGCCTGGACCGGGACCTGCCAGATGGTCCCGCGGCGGTTGCGCCGGGACTCCTGCCAGTCCAGGACGTCCAGGCCGGCGCAGATGTACAGGGTGCGCCGGTCGGTGCCGCCGAGCACGCAGGCGGGCGGCAGGGCCTGGGTGGCGTCGAAGGGCACCAGGTCGGTGACGGTGCCGCCCTCGGTGAAGCGGGCCACGGCGGGGACGCCGGGCATTCCCGCCCAGACGCCGCCGTCGTCGTCCAGGCAGATGCCGTCCGGCAGGGAGGGGGTGGGGGCGAAGACGCGCCGGTTGTCCAGGCGGCCGTGTTCGTCGCGGTCCAGCACGGTGATGCGGTTGGCGAAGGCCTCGGCGGTCAGCACGCGGCGTCCGTCGGCGGTGATCGCGATGCCGTTGGCGCCGGACATGCCGCCCAGGTCGGTCAGGGCATGCGCGGTGCCGTCGGGTTCCACGGCCAGCAGGGGCGAGTCGCGTGGTTCCTCGCCCTGGAACAGTTCGAAGCCGAGCTGGGTGACGTAGGCGCGGCCGTCGCCGTCGACGACCATGTCGTTGACCGGTCCGCTCGCCAGTGGCCGCAGGTCGGCGTGTTCGGTGAGCCGCTCGCCGTCGAAGGCCAGGACGAGCCGTTCGTGCATCGAGGTGACGATCAGTCTGCCGTCGGGCAGCCAGCCGAATCCGCCGGGGATGACCTCGGTGCCGTCGGCGGAGGTCCGCAGGGACAGGTCGACCACGGTGTGCGGGGTGCCGTCGTCGTCCAGGCGGACGATGCGGTGGGCGTACATGTCGCTGAGCCACAGTGCCCCGTCGTGCCAGCGGGGGCATTCGGCCCAGGTGTACCCGCCCGACAGGCGGCGGGCGGTGAGGACGCGGGCGTCGGCGAACGGATCGGCGGCGGTGTCGGCCACGGGTTCTCCTGGAGGTGGTGCCGGGTGGCGTGGGGTCAGAAGGGCAGCGGGTGGGTGAACTTCGCGCGCAGCAGCGCGCCGATCTCGGCGACGGCGAGGCGGCCCCTGGCGAGGTGGTCCGATTGGGCGAGGAAGCCGTGGTAGGTGCCCGGGTATCGGGTGTGGGTGGTCTGGACCCCGGCGTCGCGCAGCCGGTGGGCGTAGCGCTCGCCCCAGTCCCTGATCGGGTCGCATTCGGCCGTCACCACGATGGCCGGTGGCAGGCCGCTCAGGTCGGCGGCGTAGGCGGGGATGCGGTACGGGCTGTCGGGGTGGCCTCGTCCGGCGTCGGCGTTCTCGTTGAGGAACAGGACGTCGTCGCGGCTCAGGATGGGGGCCTGCGCGTGCTGGGACATCGAGCGGGCGGCCATGTCCCGGTCGAGGCCGGGGTAGGCGAGCACCTGGCAGCTGATGGCCGGTCCGCCGCGGTCGCGGGCGGCCAGGGCGACCGCTGCGGCCAGGGTGCCGCCTGCGCTGTCGCCGGCGACGGCGAGCCGGGTCGGGTCGACGCGTAGTTCGCCGGCGTGTTCGGCGGTCCAGAGGGTGGCGGTGTAGGCGTCGTCGAACTGGGCGGGCGGCGGTGATTCCGGGGCGAGGTGGTATCCGACCGACACCACCGTGGCGCCGCTGTGGTGGGCCAGGTGCCGGGCCAGTGGCTCGAAGGAGTGGTTGGAGCCCAGGCACATGCCGCCGCCGTGGAAGTACACCAGTACCGGTGCCCGCTCGTCCGGTGTCGGGCGGTGGACGCGCAGCGGGATCTCCCCCCACCGTCCGTCGATCAGGTGGTCCTCGGTGGAGGCCATGACCGGCAGGCCCGCGGGCAGCGGCGTCGTTTCCATGGCGTGGCGGATCGCGGCGAGGCCGCGCTCGCGCATGGGTGGCGTCGCGGCGATGGCCGCGGCGATCGCCGCGGCGTCGGGGTCCAGGTTGGGTGGCGGGGGCATGGGCGGGCTCCGGCGGGCGGGTCAGGGGGCGGGGACGGAGAACTCGCCCCGCGGCAGGTGCGGGGGGCGGCGGTGGAGCAGGGTGTCGGCCCGTGCGGCCATGGCGTCGGCGACGAAGGGCTGCGACAGCAGGTAGAACTCCTGTGCCGCGGCCTGGTCGAAGAACACGCGGGCGGCGTCGAGGGGGTCCATCGCCTGGGCTTTGATCTGCAGCATGGCCGAGCGGTGGTCCTCGGCGGCGGTGACGTCTCCGTCGTCGACGGCGCCGGCGGACTCGAAGATGTTCGAGGTCACGGCTCCGGGCAGCACCGCCTGGACGTGGACGTGGTGGCCGTGGCCGGCGAGTTCGACCTCCTGGTGCAGGCATTCGGTGAGTGCCAGGACGGCGTGCTTGCTCATGATGTAGGGCGCCTGCAGCGGGCCGGCGCTGACCCCGCCGACCGACGACAGGTTCCACACCCACGACCGGCCGGGGTCGGCCATCATGCGCGGCAGGAATGCGCGGACGCCGTGGAAGACCCCGCTGATGTTGATCGTCACCAGGCGTTCCCAGTTGGCGACCGGGGTGTCCCACAGGTAGCCGAACTGTTCCACCCCGGCGTTGTTGACCAGGAGCCTGACCGGGCCGGCTTCGCTGAGGGTGGTCTCGGCCAGGCGTTCGACGGCGTCGGGGTCGCGCACGTCGCAGGCGACGTCGAGGGCGTGGGCGCCCTGCTGCTGCAGTTCGGTCCGCAGGGCGGTGATCGCCGTGGTGTCGACGTCGGCGAGTACCACGGTCATGCCGAGTTCGCGGGCGGCGTAGCGGGCCAGGCCGGCGCCGATGCCCGCACCGGCTCCGGTGATCACCGCGACGCCGCCGCCGAACAGGTCGTGTGCCGCGCTCATCGCGTGCTCCTCTCACGCTCGGCGATGATCTCGCGGACGGCCCGCACCACGGGTTCGAAGGTGCTGCCGGGTCCGGCGCTCACCGGGGCGTCCATGTTGTTGTGGCAGATCGCGACCGCGATCCGGTCGCGCAGGTCGGCCCAGGCCACGGAGCCTCCCGCGCCGGGGCTGTAGATGATGGAGCGGTGGTCTCCCACGAGGGGGTCGGAGGCGCCTGGTTCGCCGCCGAGCCAGAACCCGTTGGCGCCGAACCACACCGGGATGGTCAGCACCTGGTCGGGGGCGTGCGCGTCCGTGCGGGGGCGGGTGAACGTGGCGATCCTGTCGGGTGACAGCAGCCGGACGCCGTCGAGTCGCCCGCCCTCGGCGAGCATCGCGAAGATCCTGGCCACCGAGGCCGCGGTGGTGATCGCGCCGGCTCCGGGGTCCACGGCCTGTCGCATGACCGGCTGGTTGTGCACCTGGGAGCCGGGGAAGACCGCCCGGGGGCTGATGTCGTGCTGGTCGGCGATCGTGAACGCGTCGCCGCCGTACAGGGTGGCCACCCGGCCGAGGTCGTCGTCGGGCACCCCGAGGTGGAAGTCGGTGACGCCGAGCGGCGCGCAGATCTCCTCGGTGACGAAGACGTCGAAGGGGCGGTGCGCCGGGTCGGTGCGGCGTACGACCTCGCCGATGATCCAGCCCCAGACCAGGACGTGGTAGGCGTTGGTGGTGCCCGGCTCGTAGCGGGGGGTGAGGTGGGCGATGCGGTCGGTCATCCACTGCCAGTCGGCCAGGAGTTGCGGGGTGACGCCCGCGGGCATCTGCGGGATGCCCGCCCGGTGTGACAGTGCCTGCTCGACCGTGACGGTGTGCTTGCCGGCTGCGGCGAACTCGGGCCAGTACCGGGCGATCGGCGCCTGCAGGTCGACCAGTCCGCGTTCGGCCTGCAGGTGGAGCGCGGCCGCGGTGACGCCCTTGGTCACGGAGAACACCGGGAACAGGGTGCGTTCGTCGACGGGCGTGCCCGTGGTGACGTCGGTGACCCCGGCGACGGCGTCGACGATCAGTTCGCCTCGGTGGTAGGCGGCGACGGCGATGCCGATCTCCCCCAGTTCCAGCGCGTGATCGAGGGCTCGGCCGAGGCGGGGATCGGTGTGGTCTGCGGCTGTCATCGACTCTCCCCTGCGGTGTGCGGGCCGGTGCGGCGTCCCGGGCCGGGTCGGCGCCGTCGGGCCGGTGACCCGACGCTAGGGCGGACGCGATGCCGTCGCGGGGCGATGTTCCGGTGAGTGGACGGCTTGAGTGCCCGGGGGTGCGGCGTCAGGTGGTCACCTCGCGCCGTGTCAGGATCCAGCGGCCGTCCTGGACGCGGCTGAGTTCGTCGTGGTAGGAGCCGACGGCGAGGATCGCCGCGGGTGAGGTGGACGACACGAGCAGGAAGTAGGAGAAGGCGGTGGCGCGGTCGCCGGTGGTGTGCACCTCCAGGTTGGTGATCACGTGTCGGTTGCCCGAGTCAGGGCCGGCGTGTCCGAGCTCGCGCATCCGGCCCAGCCCGATGACGGTCTGCTCGCGGCCGCGCCAGTGCGTGCCGGCCATCGTCCACTGCACGTCGTCGGCGAGCAGGGCGGCGAGGTCGTGGAGGGTGCCCTCGTCGGCCAGGCGGGCGAACGCGTGCAGGGTGTTGACGATGCCGATCGTCTGCGGTGTCTCACGGGGGCTCATGGACGTCCTTCGCCTCGGCCCCCGCCGGCGGTGGCCGGCGGCGGGGGCGGGTCGGTCTGCGGGGAAACGACTGTGCCTCTGGTCGCCCGTCGTGCGGTGGCGGACGTCCACTCAGCGGACACCTCGTCGCCGCCGGCGGCCGGCGCCGGGCAGGGTGGGGGACGATCTCATTCCCGACGGTGTGGAGGCCGCTCGTGACAGCAGACGTCGAGACCCGCTCCGGGCCCGTGCCCGAGCCGGACCTGTCGGTCACGGTGGAGGGCGGGGTGGGGCTTGTGGAGATGCGCCGGCCGCCCGCCAACTTCTTCGACGAGCATCTCATCGGCCGGATCGTGGATGCCGCTCGTGAACTGGACGGCACCGGCGAGTGCCGGGTGCTCGTTCTGGCTTCGGCGGGAAAGCACTTCTGCGCCGGCGCCGACTTCGGTGAGGGCGGCGGTTTCGACAGTGATCGTGTGGCCGTGTCGGAGCGTCTGTACCGGCGGGCGGCGCAGCTGTTCGAGATCCGGATCCCGATCATCGCCGCGGTGCAGGGGGCCGCGGTGGGCGGAGGTCTGGGCCTGGCGTGCGCGGCCGACTTCCGGGTCGCCGACGTGAACTCCCGGTTCGTCGCCAACTTCGCGTTGCTGGGTTTTCACCAGGGGTTCGGGCTGAGTGTGACCCTGCCGGACATCGTCGGCCGGCAGGCCGCGGCCGGCATGCTGCTGACCGGGCGGCCGGTGCGCGGTCAGGAGGCGTGTCGTATCGGGCTGGCCGACCGGCTGGCCGAGCCCGGGCGGCAGCGGGAGCAGGCGCTCGCCTGGGCGGGTGAGCTGGCGGCGGCGGCGCCGCTGGCGGTCAGGTCGATCCGCTCGACGCTGCGTGCCGATCTGGCGCGTCGGGTTCGTGAGGCTCTGGAGCACGAGTTGGCCGAGCAGTCCCGTCTGTGGGCGACCGGGGACTGCGCCGAGGGCATCGCGGCGAGTCTCGAGCGTCGGCCCCCGGTTTTCCGCGGGGAGTGACCGCCGCACGTCAGCGGGGGGCCGGCTGCTTGGCCGGCCCCCCTCTTCGTGTGCGGCGGTCAGTCTCGGGGTGCTGAGGTGAACACGTAGTCGCGTGGCTGCGGCGCGCGCAGCATGGCCCAGTAGTCGACCAGCCGCCACGGGCAGGCCACCCAGGCCCGCCCGGCCTTGTTGCGGTAGTAGCCGGTCGCGGTGCCGGCGTGTTTCCAGACGGTTTTGTCCAGTTCCTCGTCGACTCGGCGGTTGTAGTCGTCGGTCGCCTGCCGGGTCGGTTCCATCGCGGTGTGGCCGTTCTCGATCAGGTGTTGCAGGCATTCCACGATGTAGTGGACGTGTTCCTCGCTGGTGACGTTGTGGCCGCCGCCGTGGTTGGGGGCGGCGTTGGGGCCCGCGGTGACGAAGAGGTTGGGAAAGCCCGGAACGGTGATGCCCAGATACGCGCGCGGGTTCTCATCGGCCCACTCCTGGGCCAGTGTGATGCCGTCGCGGCCGACGACATCGAGGAATCCGAGGTATTCGAGTTTGAAGCCGGTGGCCCAGATGATGACGTCGGCGGCGATGAACTTCCCCTCCGTCGTCACGACGCCGTCGGGGTGGATCCGCTGCAGCGATGCCCGGTGCAGCGACACGTTGTCGCGCTTGACGGCGTCGAAGAAGCCGGGGTCCTTGACGATCCGCTTGGCGAACGGCGGGAAGTCCGGCGTCAGTGTCTCCTTCAGATCGGGCCGTTCGGCGAATGCCTGGTCGAGGTAGTCCAGGCAGACCTGCATGAGCGCGTCGTTGGCCGGGGACGCCGAGACGTGCGTGGCGTACCACTCCTCGTCGATGCGGGGGATGGACCAGCCCTTGTCGGCGGCCCACCAGTAGGTCTTGACGCGGAACCACTGGTGGAAGTAGGGGATGTGCTCCAGTGCCCACCTCATGGCCTCGGGCACGTCGGCGGCGACCTTGCGTTCGGGGACGATCCAGTGCGGCTGGCGCAGCACGACGTCCAGGGACTCGACCTGGTCGGCGATGCCGGCCACCACCTGCACGGAGGTGCATCCGGTTCCCAGGACGACCACCCGTTTGCCGCGCAGGTCGACGTCGTGGCGCCACTGGGCGGTGTGCATCGTCTCGCCGTGGAAGGTGTTCATCCCGTCGATGTCGGGGATCGCCGCCGCGTTGAGCACGCCTGTGGCGGTGATCACCGCGTTGGCGTGGTGGGTGCGCACGGAGCCGTCGCTGTGGCGGACGGTGAGGTCCCAGACCTGGGTGTCTTCGTCCCAGCGGCAGCCGAGGACCTTGGTCGAGAAGGCGATGTGCGGGTGGATGTCGTACTTGTCGGCCACGTGGTGCAGGTACTGCAGGTACTCCGTTCCCGTCGGGTAGTACTTCGACCAGCGGGGGTTGAGCTCGAAGGAGTACGAGTAGAAGTGGCTCGGGGTGTCGACGGCGGCGCCCGGGTAGGTGTTGCGCGACCAGGTTCCGCCGAGGTCGTCGCGTTCTTCGAACACCTGGTAGCGGAAGCCGGCCTGGCCGAGTTTGATCGCGGCGTTCAGGCCGATCATGCCGCAGCCGATGATCGCGACGGTGAAGTCCGCCGGTGGTTTGCGGGTGGTTGGGACGACCCGCCGGGCGGCCTCGAATCCGCCCTGTTCACGCAGGTGCGGGACGTACTCGTCGCCGACGGTGTCGTCCACGCACACCTGCGCCATCCGGCGGAACAGCGCGTCGTCGGGGACGGCGATGCGGGGGGTCAGGGGGGCGTGGAGCAGTCGCCGGGCGCGGTCGCGCACCTGGGCCGCGACCGCGGGCGGGTACTCCCCCATGATCGCCGGCGGGTGGCCTTGCGCCTGCGCGCGGCGGCGCTCCTGATCGAGGCCGGCCGCGAACTCGTCGAGGAGGCCGGTGTCCCCGCTGTGGTGGATCAGGGCCATCAGCAGGGCGCCCGGTTCGGCGGCGTCGATGGCCGCGTCGAGGGCGTGGCGGTCGACGTCGGTCACGGGGGCCAGGACGTAGGTGGGCTGATCCGGGGATATCAGGGTCATGGGTCACCGGTTCCTTCGGCTGGGCGGGGGGATGCGGGTGCGGGGGTGCGCGGCGGTCGGGGGTGCGGTGGCCGGCGGTCCGGCGTGGCGGCGGCGTCAGGCGGTGAGGGCCTCAGGCGGTGGCCTCGGGCGGTGGCGGCGTCAGCAGGCGGGGCTGGTGCCGGCGCGCCGTACCGCGCGGGTGATCGTGGCGGCGCGCGGGCCGCGTGGGGCGGCGGGCCACCCCGGATGCGGCGTACCAGATGTCCATGGCGGCGATGCGCACCGTGTCGCCCGCCTCCTGCGTCGGTGTCGTCTCGGCCGGCCCGCACAGTGACAGGGCCGCGCGCAGGTTGCCGGCCGGTGGGCCGATGGCGGCGGCCACCGCGGTGACGCCCGCGCTGCAGCCCTGGACGTCGAGGGCGACGCCTCCGCGGTCGCGCACGCGTTCCAGGTCGCGCCGCAGCTGGGCCATGGTGTGGGAGCCGTACACCGTGGCCGCCGGCGGGAAGGCCAGTTCGGGCCATTGGGCTTCGTCCAGCTGCGCGAGGATGGCGCGACCGGCGGCGGAGTGCACGGCGGGCTGGCGGGCTCCCAGGCGCCAGCCCTCCCCCTTCTTCGGCCAGTCGCCGATGCGCTCCAGGTGCAGCACCTCGCCCGACACCAGCGCGCTCAGGTGCACCGTCAGCCCGGTGGAGCGGTGCAGGGCGTACATGAAGGGAAGGCAGGCCTGGTGCAGGCGTTCGCGCTGGACGACTTTGGAGCCCAGTTCGAACATGCGCAGGCCCAGGCGGTACTGGTAGCCCTCGCGTTCCAGCCAGCCCAGCTCCACCAGGCGTTGCAGGATCCGGTGCGCCGATGACCTGGGGAGTTCGGCCTGCCGTGCGATCTGCGCCAGGGTGAGCCTGGGCTGGCCGTCGAAGACCTGCAGCAGGGAAGCCACTCTGTCGATCATGGTGATGGGCGAGCCCTGGCTCTGCGCCGTGGTCATGCTTGCCTCCCGGATCATCACCTGGTTGCACATTGTGCCTAGATGGCACAAACTGACATGCGTGAGCTTACGGTCCCGTTGCGACGGTGTAAACAGATCGGATCCACTTTCCGCATACGGAACGCGGATCGGGACGGGTCCGGCCGTCTGCGAGACTGGACCGCTGTGAGGTGGTTCCCATGACGAAGGCCGGCCGGCAGACCCTGACGGAGCGGCGCACCGAAGAGCTCCGCATGACGATCGCCCGCAGGGCGGCCGAGATCTTCGTCGCCGACGGCGACACCTCGGCGACGGTCGAGCGCATCGCCGACGCGGCAGGCATCGCCACCCGCACGTTCTACCGCCATTTCCCGGTCAAGGAGGACGTGGTACGGCCGCTGTTCCGCCGCAGCTCACAGCTGGTCATCGAGGCTCTGCGGGAGGCTCCCGCCGGCGGGGACCTGGTCGACGTGCTGGTCACCGTGTGGATGTCGGCGCTCGGCGAGGACACGCTCGGCCCTTCGGAGCGCCGGCTCCTGGCGGTGGTGGCCTCCAGCCCGCAGTACCGCCTGCGCTGGATGGAAGCCGACGACGAGCTGTGCGAGGCCATGGCCGAGTTCCTCGCCGGACGCATCGGCCGGGGCGGGCGTCCGCTGGAGCGGTCCCTGCCCGCCTACCTCGTGGTGCAGGCCACCCGTCACGTCTTCATGCAGTGGATCACCTCCGACACCGGCCGGGACGTCGCCGAACTGCTGCGGGAGGCCTTCCGCATGGTGCTCGACGGCGTCCGCACGGCCGCCGCCGCCCGGACGCCGCCAGGGTGAGCCCGCCTCCCGCCTCCGGCCCTCCGCAAGGCGGGCGTCGTCGGGCGGGCGTCATGGGTGCTGGACGCGTGCTCGTTCAGCCGTCCCGGTCCGTGACGGCACCGGCCGCCCCGAAGGCGCCCGAGCGGCCGAGCGCGGCGATCCGCTCCGCGCTGCATCCCAGCTCGGCCAGGACACGGTAGGTGTCGGCGCCCGCCGCGGCGGGGGCACGCGGCGGCACCGGCGCCGAACGGCTCAGCTTGATCGGAACGCCGACGCCGCGGTACGCCCCGTCGCGCACGACCATGGCGCGATGCAGGGTGTGCGGCGCGGACAGCGCGGCGTCGATGTCGTGGACCGGGCTCGCCGGCACGCCGCGCGCCGCCAGCCTGACGGCCAGGTCGCCGGCGTCGTGCGCCAGGAAGACCGGCTCCAGCTCCGCCAGCAGCTCCACGCGGTGGCCCACCCGGTCCCTGTTGCGGCGAAAGCGTGGATCATCGGCCAGGTGCGGGCGGCCGAGCACGCCGGTGAGCGCGGCGAACTGCGCGTCACTGGCGGCGGCGACGAACAGACGGCCCGGCCCCGCGGTGCGGAACACCTGGTAGGGGGCGACCGTCGGATGCGCCGCCCCGGTGCGCTCGGGCACCTCCCCCGACTGCAGGTAGGTGGCGGCGTGCGGATGCAGGATCGACAGGACCGCGTCGAACAGCGTCACGTCGACGAGTTGTCCCCGCCCGCTGCCGGCGCGTTCCAGCAACGCCAGCAGCACACCCGCGAACGCCTGGTGCGCCGCGGTGATGTCCACGATGGGAACCCCGACGCGCAACGGCTCGCCGTCGCGTTCGCCGTTGAGGCTCATCAGTCCGCCGTAGGCCTGCAGCGCGGCGTCGTAGCCGGGCAGACCCCCCAGCGGGCCGTCGACGCCGTAGCCGGTGATGCGGCAGTAGACCAGCCGGGGGAAGTCCCGCGCGAGCCGGGACTCATATCCCAGCCCCCAGCCCTGCATCGTTCCCGCCTTGAAGTTCTCCACGACCACGTCCGCCCGGGCGATGAGGTCGTACAGCACCTCCCGGGCCGGTTGCGTGCGCAGATCCAGCACGATGTTGGACTTGTTGCGGTTGAGGCCCTGGTAGTAGGCGCTCGTCGTCTCGGCCTCGTCGGCGAACGGCGGCCCCCACCGGCGGGTCTCGTCACCCGCCGGCGCCTCGACCTTGATCACTTGCGCGCCGTGGTCGGCGAGCATCTGCGCGCACAGCGGTCCGGCCAGGACCCGGCTCAGGTCGAGCACGCGTACTCCGCGGATGGCCCCGCTCACCTGGCGCCTCCCGTCAACAGCGGCCACCAGGCGCCGTCGTCGCCGCCGGCCGCGGCCAGGTGGTCGTGCCAGTGGCTCTCGTTGCCGAACTCCTCGCGCCAGGCCCACAGCCGCGTGGTCGCCGCCCCCAGGCGGTGCTCACTGGAGTAGCCGAGCGCGCCGTGCAGCTGATGGCCGATCGCGGCGACGTGCCGCGCGCCGGCCGAGGTGGTCGCCTTCGCCGCGGCGACGGCCACACCGGCGCCGGCGTCGGCGTGCTCGACCGCCGCCACGGCGGCCTCCGCGCTCACCTGCATGGCGGCGACCTCTGCGGCCAGTGCCGCCAGGTGCTGTTGCACCGCCTGGAAGCGGGCGAGCGGGCGGCCGAACTGCTCGCGTTCGGTGATGTGGCGGCGGGCGGAGACCAGCACCGCGCGGGCCGCCGCCGCGAGCTGGACGGACCTGGCCAGTGCGCCTCGCGTCAGCAGCGCGGCGGTGTCCAGGCCGGGCGGCGCGGCAGCGGGCGCCTGATCCGCCGCCACCCCCTCCAGGACGAGCACGTCCCGTGGCTCGCCGGCGAGGTTCTCCGCGGTGACGAGGCGCGGGCCGCCCGGCCGGCGGGCGCCACCGGGGATGACGGCGACCATGCGGTCCTGCCCGCACCGGGCCGTCGTGACGACGTGGTCGGCATGCCGGGCCCACGGCACGCGAAGGCGCCCCGACAGGCGCAGCGCACCGTCCCGCCAGTGCCCGTGGGCCTCGTCCAGTGAGGCGACCACCAGGCCGCCGGGGACCGGCAGCCCCGCGCCGGCCAGGAGCCAGCCGGCCAGGAAGGCGGTCTCCGCCACCGGTACCCCGGCGGCGTGGAAGGCCGTCAGGTCCGTCACCTCCGCCAGATCGCGCAGGTCTCCCCCGCTGCCGCCGGCCTCCTCGGGCACCCCGACCAGATGGAACCCGGCCTCGCTCAGGTCCTTCCACACCACATGGTCGAAGCCGCCGGCGCGGGTGCGGTCTTCGCCCCGCCCACGCAGGATGGCGGTCACCGCTGCGCGGATCTCCGCACGCAGGTCGTCGCTCACCGGACCCCCAGTCCCCGTGCCACGACCGAGCGGAGGATCTCGTTGCTGCCGCCGCGCAGGGTGAACACCGGTGAATGCAGGACCGCCTCGGCGAGCAGTCCTTCCAGGCCCGGCCCGTTCCTGCGGGGTTCGATGCCCGCCAGCCGCCGTACGGTCTCCACCACGTCTCCTTCGAAGCGGGATCCGAGATCCTTCACCAGCGCGGCGGCGATCTCGGGCGGCCGCCCCTCGGCCAGGGCCGCCGCCACGGACAACGACATCTGGCGCAGGGTCCACGCCCTGGCCGTGAGCCGGCCCAGTTCCCGCTCGGCGACCGCGTCGCCCCGCTGCCGCACCTGCTCGGCCCAGGCCCGCAGGAGCGGCACCGTGCTCATGTACCGCTCGGGCCCGGACCGCTCGTGCGCCAGCTCGGCGGTGACCTGCCGCCACCCCGCGCCGCGCTCGCCCAGCAGGCTGTCCTGCCCGACGACGGCCGCGTCGAAGACCACCTCGTTAAAGTGGTGTTCCCCATCGATGGTGCCGATGGGGCGGATCTCCACCCCCGGTGCCGGCAGGTCCACGACGAACTGCGACAGCCCCGCGTGCCGGTCCGCCGGCGAACCGTCGGTACGGGCCAGGACGACGATCGCGTGGGCGAAGTGCGCTCCGGTCGTCCACATCTTCGTCCCGGTGATCTCCCACCCGCCGTCGACCCGCCGGGCGCGGGTGCGTACGGAGGCCAGATCGGAGCCGGCGTCGGGCTCGCTCATCCCGATGGCGAAGTAGCACTCACCGCGCGCGATCGCCGGCAGATAGCGCTGCCGCTGCGCCTTGCTGCCGTGACGCAGGATCGACGGCGCCATCTGGCGGTCGGCGATCCAGTGCGCGGCGACGGGCGCGCCCGCGGCCAGCAGCTCCTCGGTCACGACGAACCGCTCCAGCGGTGATCGGTCATGGCCTCCGTAGGCGCTCGGCAGCGTCATGCCGATCCAGCCGCGCGCGCCCAGGCGCCGGCTGAAGGCCGGATCGGCCACCGACATCCACGCGTCGCAGCGCGGAACGAAGGCGCCTGCCCGCAACTCGTCGTCCAGAAAGCCGCGGACCTCGTCGCGGAGCCGCTGCGAGGCCGCGCTGAGACGGTGCGGGGGAAGATGGATGGTCGCTGTCAACCGGACTCCTCCTTCAGTCCAGTTCACGCTATGGGAGCGCAACCGGCAGGAGGGGACGGTGTTCCGTTCAGCGGACGGCCAGGTGCGTCCACTCGGTGCTGTTCACCGGTGCCGGCGCTCAGCGCGCCGGGGGTGGGTGATCGCACCGGGGCGAAGACCTCGAGAGTGCGCATGCACGGCGGACCCACCTCGGCGACGGCCCGTCCGGTGTCCACGCTCCGCTCCGCCGCAGGGGGGCGCCCACCGCGCACGCCCTGTGTGATCCGCAGCCTCCGGTGCTCAGCCGGTGACGCTGCCACCGTTGAGGTTGAGGGTCTGGCCGGTCATCCATGACGCCTCCGGGGAGGCGAGATAGACCACGGCCGCCCCGACGTCCTGCGGCGTGCCGAGCCTGCGGGTCGGGATCCGCTGCGCGAACTCCTGTGTGCTGTCTCCGGCGGCGTTGCTCTGCAGCCCGAGCGCGAGAGAGTTGGCGGTCACGCCCAACGGGGCGAGTTCCTGGGACAGGTGCCGGATGAAGCCCTCCACGCCGCTCTTGGCCGCCCCGTACAGCGAGATGCCCGCCGCCGAGCCGGTGCGCGCGGCCCCGGAGGAAATCTGCACGATTCGCCCCCATCCCGCCTCGCACATGTCGTCGGCGACGGCCGACACGCAGTTCATGGCGCCGAACAGGTTGATCTCCACCGGTGCCCGCCACCGGTCCGGTGCGAGGGTGCGGAACGGCCCCTGCCCGAAGTCGGCGGGGATGCCCGCGTTGTGGACCAGGATGTCGAGATGACGCCCGAACTCCGTGCGGGCCCGGCCGACGCCCTCGCGCACCGCCTTCAGGTCGGTGACGTCGAAGACGACGGGCACAGCGCGTCCCCCGGCGGAGGTGATCTCTTCGCTCACCGCTTCGGCACGCTCGGGCACCAGATCGTTGACCGCCACCGCGGCGCCTCGCGCGGCCAGCGCCCGGGCGATCCCCGCTCCGGCGTTCTGACCGGCTCCGGTCACCAACGCGGTCCGGCCCGACAGATCGAACATCGTCTCTTCCCTTTCCTCTGCACAATGACGGCCGGCACCCTGCCGGCCCCGTTCATCGCCGCACCAGCCGGTCATCGGTACTGGAGCAGTTCCACCAGGTGCCCTTCGGGGTCTTCGACCTGCGCGACGGTCACGCCGGCCTGCGGCACGGCCCTGGGGGCGACACGCACGGCTCCGCCGGCGTCTTCCGCCGCCCGCACCACCTGCTCGACGTCGTCGACGACGAAGCCGAGCACGGTCTCACCGGGCTCGGGGCGTGCCCGGTGAGGGCGGTGGAGCAGGACGAGGGAGGGCTCCTCGTGGTCTGCGGCGCACAGGATCACCTCCTCGCGCGCGTCGAGGCCCTCCCCGCCGGAGACGCGGTGCTTGACGACCAGGCCCAGCGCCGTGGAGTAGAACGCGGCCTCAGCTTCGAGATCGCCGACGAGGAGCTTGGTGAACGCGAAGCGCTGGCCGACGGCCATGGTGCCTCCTGGGAAGTGGTGGATCCTGGCGCCGGCACGCGAACCCTGTCGTGGATGCGCTCAACGCCGACGCGAAGGCCAGTACACCGGCTGGCGGGCGGCGCCGGACGCGAGTGTTCCACTGATCGGGAACCCCGTGTGTGATCGGGAACCCCGCGTGCCCTCAATGGGGTGCCACTCCGGCGACCTCGCGTAATCGACTGTCGCCTATTCGGCTGTGGTTGAGCTCGTGGCCGTCACATGGGGTGCAGCGGCTCCAGGGGTTGCCGGCGGCAGTAGCGATGCGGCTGGTCTGCCGGTCGGTGTAGCCGGACGCGTGGAAGCTCGTGGATTTCCTCGTCGAGGGCTTGTCGATCGTGTCCGGCTACCAGCCGCAGTTCGCGCAGGTCATTGGACAGGGACGTACGCCGTCCGAAGGCATTGACAAGTTGATCAACACGTTGGCCGATCGACTGAAGGGGTGATCGGCGCCTCGTATGAGGCGCCACGTTCGTCCCTCCTTTGGTGACACCGACCCGAGCGCCGGGCCTCACTCACCGGCCAGTCCTTTGGTGATCAGGTTCAGGCCGTGGGCGAAGTGGCCGGCGAAGTCGGTGCTGGTCAGCGTGGCCTCGGCGGCTGCCAGGTTGGGGTAGGTACCCGGGTCGAGGGCCGCGTGCAGCAGGGTCAGCGTGGCGGGCAACTCGGACTCGGCGAGAGCCTGGGCGGCCTGTTCCTCCAGCGTGTGGCCGATGACGAAGTGGACGATCGTCAGTGCCGTACGGGTGGCCGCCTCAGGGCTCAGGCATGTCTCACGCAGCACGCCCACGAGGGTGTCGGTGTAGCTCAGCGTGTTGGGGCCGACGGAGTGGGTGCCCGCGTAGACGCGTGCGCCGTCGCGGTGACGCAGCAACGCCATACGCAGCCGCCCGGCCAGTTCGGTGATCTGTTCGCGCCAGGTGAGCCCGTCGGGCAGCGGGCCGGCGCAGCCTGCGAGCATCTCCTCGGCCATGGCGGCGAGCAGCGTCTGCTTGGTGGCGAAGTGCCGGTAGAGCGTGCCCACCTGGACGTCGAGGGCCGCGGCCAGGCGGCGCATGGTCAGCGAGTCGAGCCCGTCCTCGTCCACCAGGCGCAGGGCGGTGGTGACCGCCTCCGGCACGGTCATCTTGCGGGGGCGGCCTCGGGAGCGCTGGGCGGACGGGGAGGTTGACGTGGGTCCCATGCCCGGTGATACTAGCGACCTCGCTTTTGTGAACGATGTTCATTTAATAGGAGGGACGCAAACCATGTACGCCGACGTGATCGTGGTGGGAGCCGGCCCCACCGGCCTGCTGCTGGCCGCGGAGCTGGCCCTGGCGGGCGTGGGGGTCCGCGTACTCGAACGAAACGACGTGCCCACCAGCCAGTCGCGGGCGCTCACGCTGCACCCGCGCAGCATCGAGATGATGGACCTGCGCGGCATCGCCGATCGTTTCCTGGCCCGCGGTCACACCCTGCCCGGGTGGCACTTCGCGGGCCTGAACACCCGCCTCGACTTCACCGCCCTGGACACCCGGCACGGCTACACCCTGTTCCTGGAGCAGGCCCGTACCGAGGAACTACTCGACGCCCGTGCCCGCGAGCTGGGCGCCGAGATCGTCCGCGGCTGTCAGGTCACCGCCGTGCGGCAGGAGCCGGACAGCGTCGTCGTCGAAACAGCGCGGGGAGAGACGCTACGCGCCTCGTACGTCGTGGGCTGCGACGGTGGACGCAGCATCGTCCGGCAGGCGGCGGGCATCCCCTTCGACGGCACCGACGAGACGCTGTCCGGTATGCTCGGCGACTTCGCCGTCACCGGTCCGGACGCCGCGCACTCGGCCCAGGCCCACGGCGTGCTGGCCGTGCCGCTGGAGGGTGGGCTGACCCGGTTCGTGGTCATCGATCCCGAACGCATGCGGGTGCCGTCTGACCGGCCCGTGACGTACGAGGAGTTCCGGCAAGCTCTGACGAACGTCGCCGGCACGGACTTCGACGTCGCCGAGCCGCACTGGTTGTCGCGGTTCGGCAACGCGACCCGCCTGGCCGGGCGGTACCGGCAGGGCCGGCTCCTGGTGGCGGGCGACGCGGCCCACATCCACTTCCCGGCGGCGGGACAGGGCCTCAACACCGGTCTGCAGGACGCCATGAACCTGGGCTGGAAGCTCGCCGCCCAGGTCAAAGGCCGGGCCCCGGAAGGGCTGTTGGACTCCTACGACGCCGAGCGCCGGCCGGTCGGCGCGGCCGTCACCGCCAACACCCAGGTGCAGACGCTGCTGATGGAACTGACGCTGGTGCCGCAGTACCACCGGCCGGTCATGGCGCTGCGCGGCATGCTCGACGGCCTGCTGCGCATCGGGGAGGTCAACCGCGACCTGGCCGCGTCGGTCTCGGCGATCGGCACCCACTACGGCGACGACTCCCCGGCCGGGGCCCGGGTACCCGACCTGCCGATCAGCGTCGCGGAGCGGCCCGGGGTCGAGCGCCTGTACCAATTGCTGCACGACGGGCGGTTCCTGCTCGTTCATACGGGGAAGCAGGCTGGCGCGTCCGGCCGGGACGACCGCGTGGAGACGGTCACCGCCACGGCCTGGCAGCCCTCGCCCGACCTGGAGGAGGCCGAGGCGCTACTCGTCCGGCCGGACGGGCACCTCGCCTGGGCAGGGCCGATCGAGGCCGAGCAGCAGGCGCTGCTGGACTGGACTGGAGCGGCGGCGGTAGCGTCGTGACGACGCTCCACCGGCTCAGCGGCCGCCTGCTGTGTCGCCGCCACCGCACCCGGCTGCCCGACGTCGGATGACTCCGCAACGCCCAGAGCCGTTCTGAACCCGGACCTCGCCGGATCCCCTGGTTGCTGACGAGGTGGTGCCGGGACGCGGTGGCGTACGGCTGTCTTACGCTCATCCTGCCGCAGTTCGGCCGCCCGCCGACGATGCGCTCGGCGGCGTCGACCGGGGCCGCGATGCGTTGCTCCAGGCGGGCGTGCTCGCCGATGGCCGGGAGCGCGCCGAGAAGGACACCGGCGGCGCGTACGCGCAGGTGCGGGCTGTCGTCGTCGAGAGCGGCACAATGCAGAAATACGGCCTGGCAGTGCTCATTGTTACGCGGAGCTCCCCGCAGGATTGACGTCTACTCATCGCCGGGGCCCGCAACACGCAAAGGAGCACGATGAGAAACGCACTACGCACACTCACTCTGGGGGCGCTGGTGGCGGCGCCGTTGCTGGCCATGTCGGCGCCGGCGCACGCCCTCACCAACGTGACCTTGAGCAGCGGCCGGCTCTCCGTCAACTCGGCGAATGTCGGCGACAACATCTCCATCAGCGTCGAGAACGGCTTCCTCGTGGTGAGGAACAACAAAGACGCGCTGATCACCGGGGGCGTCTGTCAGCAGGTCGACACCAACACGGTGCGGTGCCCGAGCGCGGGTGTGACCAACATCCAGGCCAACCTGCAGGGTGGCAACGACACCCTGAGCAACAACACCGCACTGCCCTCGAGGGTCTTCATGGGACCCGGGGTGGACACTTTCTTCGGCGGCTCGGGCAAGGACTTCGTTTCAGGCGACGACAACGACGACGTACTGCACGGCAGGGGTGGCAACGACATCCTGGTCGGCAACGCCGGGTTCGACCAGGGCTTCGGTGGCGCGGACAACGACTTCTGCGACACCGAGACGCTGAACTCCTGCGAGGACTCCTGACCAGAAGGGCCACCCTGATGATCAGGGTGGTCCTTCTTGGGGGCCACCGGAATACGGCCGGCATGGGTCGCCGAGCGGCGGGGACTTCTCGGACGCAGGTTTTCGGACGGCGCTCGCGCAGGTGGGCCCGCCGCGTCCGAGAACCTCCACGTTTCTGGACAGCTAATGGCTGGCCTCGCAACGTCGCAGGTCAGAGGAGTGTCGGCCCGAATCTGCCGTATTCCGGTGGCCCCCGCAAGAGAGGAGCAACCATGGAACATGGCACCCGCGACGATCTCCTCAGCCGGCTGGCCGAGGAGATCGAGTCCGCTACGACCACGCATCCGCTGCGGGTCGCCATCGACGGGCCGCCCGCCGCCGGCAAGACCACGCTGGCCGACGAACTCACCGTCGTCCTACGCGCGCAGGGCCGCGAGGTCATCCGCGCGACGATCGAAGGTTTCCTGTTCCCTCAGGCGCAGCGCTATCGGCGCGGCCAGTACTCGCCCGAGGGCTGCTACTTCGACAGCCACGACCACGACGCGATGCGCCGGGTTCTGCTCGATCCGCTAGGCCCGGACGGAGACCGAAGGTTCCAGGAGGCGGTCTACCACAGAGAAACGGACACCGCTCTGTCTTTACCGGTCACCACGGCCCCTGCCGACGCTGTGCTCGTGTTCGACGGTGTCTTCCTCCTGCGCCCGGAGCTGATCGACCGGTGGGACCTGAGCATCTTCGTGTCCGCCGCATTCGATCGGACGTTGGATCGGGCCCAGGGGCGAGGGCAGGCGCTGGCCGGATCCGCCGCCGGCGCAGCTGAGATCGAGCGGGCCTGGAACAACCGCTATATCCCGTCCCAGCAGCTCTACTTCGCCACAACCCGCCCGACCGACCACGCCGACATCATCGTGAACAACGACGAGCTCCAGCGGCCGACCTGGGAGGTCCGACCGCACCGATCGGTACCCATGGCCTGAGGACTGCTCTGCGGGTTTCCGTGCCTCTTCCACTACTGACAGATCGGCAGACAGCTCGAACCTCGTTCTTAGGCGGCCAAGCTGAGGTCCAGGCGAGTGTTCATGTCGAGGCGGAACCGCCCGTAGGGGTTGATGTGCACCCAGAACAGTGGCGAGAGCGCCCGGCGGTCCTCGTCGGTGAGCTTCTTCGCCCACTTCGGATCCCGCAGGACGGCCTGGAGGAGCTGGGTGTTGATGCGGTGTGGTCGGGACGCTCTGAACTGGCCCTACCCGGCGGCTTAGGTTCCAGAGCTCGTCGCAACAGTCGATTGACCCCGTGTTGCGAAGATCGCTGGAATCCGCCCCGCCAAGTGGGGCCAATTGGAACCGTTCTGATCAACCAGGCAGCCGCCGGGGGTGGTGGTGTCGATTGCCTCGTGCAGGCTCTTGAAGCCGATGCCGCGCGTGCGCAGGCCGGTCACGATGAGGCCGGCCGGCGAGCGGCTCAGGTAGTCCAGGGCCGCCCACTGCTCCTCGCGTTCGGCGTCCTTGCCGGAGGCCTTGTCGGCGAAGATGCGGATGCACCCGGCGGCGGTCAGCGCGGCCGTCTGCCGGTCGAGGAACTACCCGGTGGTGGAGACGCGGGCGTAGCCGATCAGGGCGCCGGCCGGCTGGGCGGTTTCGGGGAGCAGAAGGTCGTCGTCAAGCGGAGGGCCCGCCACGTGTACGGAGAAGGGCGACCGACAACTTGTTGAACA
Source organism: Streptosporangium becharense (assembly GCF_014204985.1). Classification (NCBI taxonomy): domain Bacteria; kingdom Bacillati; phylum Actinomycetota; class Actinomycetes; order Streptosporangiales; family Streptosporangiaceae; genus Streptosporangium; species Streptosporangium becharense. The sequence goes on from NZ_JACHMP010000001.1 coordinate 7,655,713, forward strand.
CTCCGACTTTCCAACACGTTTTTCCGACAGTGTCACGCGGGACCAGTGTCCGCTTTGCCCTGATTCTCCGAGTCATCGTGATCACGTTCGAGAAACGATGGATTGAGGGATGCCTGTGGGGGTTGGCTTAGTCCGGGATAGGGCGGGACAACATCAGGTACGGACGCTCTGTGTCGAGCCATCCACGGTCCAGCCGCACTCCTGTGGCCAGTTCAATGGCCGTCAAGAAGCCTGCTTGCCAATCCCAGCCGTCGTCTCTCCCGAGGAAGTCGCTGTCCTCGTAGTCGAGGAAGAAGTTGCTCATCGCCGTCAGTTCGGGCCACCACATCAGATTCGGATGGTCCTGTGGACGTCCGGGGAACAGGCCGTCGATCATGAGAAGAATCTCGCCGTCGATGGCCAGGGACAGGCTGTTCACGGAGTTGACGTTCCAGTGGGCGCTGTAGACGCGGGTGCCGGCACTCAGTAGCCGAAGCGCTACGGCTCCGGGATGGTCGCCGTACAAGACGATTGACGCATCGGATCGGTCCACGATCCAGGCGGGCCCTGGGCGGCAGAGGGGAAGGTGGACGACATCGGGGCTCGTCGCTTCGCGAAGTTCATAGCTTGCTCCTGCGCCCAGGCGTGTGCCCACCTCTTGGAGGGTGGGGGAAACTGCGCCGTCGTCGGGAAGCATGACTGTCCAGCTCAGGTGCACATGCAGCATCGTGTCGCCGATGAGCTGCCGATAGTGTTCATACACGTCATCGGCCGAGGGCTGTCCGGTGTCCATGCTGCGACCTCTTTCGATCATCGTTGAGCGGTCGATGAAGATCTTCGCAGAGGGCAGGAAAGGCGCATGGCGGTCTGCCGCGATCTCGGGCTGAAGGCACTCCCACCACGAGGGTCAGCTAACGGGCGAGACGGAGAAATCGCTGTCCAGGAATCGATTCTGTGGGCCCTATGTGGGGTGGCGCTTGTCCCGGGCATAGATCACGGCGGGTTTCCCGTCACCGGGGATGCGACGGTCCAGGTCGAACAAGGCGGTGGCAGCCATGAGGTCGCTGAGCTTGTTGTAGCCGTAGTTGCGCGCGTCGAAGTCGGGGTGTTGCTTGGTGATGATGTGGCCGACACTGGCCAGGCGCACCCATCCGTCATCGTCGGAGCTGGCCTCGACTGCGTTGCGGAGCAGATCCACCAGAGCGGTGTCGCTTTTCAGCCTGGAGGCCGAGGTGTGCGAAGCAGGGCTGAGGGCAGTGTCCGTAGGGGCGGCGGCCGAGGAAGTGATGAGGTTCTCGATGTAGCTGAACTTGTCGCACGCCGCGACGAAGGGCTTGGGCGTTTTGCGTTCCCCGAATCCATACACGGTGAGGCCGGCCTCGCGGATGCGTGCCGCCAGGCGGGTGAAGTCGCTATCGCTGGAGACCAGGCAGAACCCGTCGAAACGCCCGGAGTGGAGCAGGTCCATGGCGTCGATGACCATGGCCGCGTCGGTGGCGTTCTTGCCGGTGGTGTAGGCGAACTGCTGGATGGGCTGGATCGACTGGGCCAGTAGTTGTTCCTTCCATCCGCGCAGGCTGGTGCCGGTCCAGTCGCCGTAGGCGCGTTTGGCGTGGGCGGTGCCGTACTTGGCGACCTCGGCCAGCAGTTCCTCGATGATCGCGGGCGGAGCGTTGTCGGCGTCGATCAGCACCGCCAGCTTGGCGGAGGTGGTGTCGCTGGCCAAGGCTCCTCCTGCGTCTATCAGGGGTGGACCGCGGTGGGGGTCATCTGGCAGGTGCGGTAAGTCGGCCTTGTCTACCATCTTGCATCTTGCTGCCGGAGAGCTCATCCGCCCGCGCGTGAATGCCTGGTGCTGGCGGGACCCTCCGAGGCATCAGGGGACCTGCTCGCATGTCTTACCGCCGGGCGCCGGTCTGGCCTGCCGTCGTCCTCGTACTCCTGGTGCTCGTGCTCGGAGGCGGAGAGCAGCTCCAACCGCTCGCTGGTGGGCGGCTGGGGGTCAGCTTCAGGCAGCGCCGGCAAGCGCCGGCCAGGATCGGGCCGGGGCGGGGTCTTACTCGGAGGCTACGGCCCCGGGCGACGACCACTCCCCCGTGCCGACCACGAGCTCAACCACAGCCGGATAGGCGACAGTTGATCACCCGAGGCCGCCGGAGTGGCACCCTCCGATCACCGCGATCCTCCCAGTGCGCTCCGCAGGTCGTTCTTCAGCTCCTCGGACGCGCCGGGGATGAAACCGACGATCCGGTTGAGGGAGTACACGGCGGCTTCGGGGGCGGTGCCGTCGAGGGGGATGCCGGGGAAGTGCTTGGCGAACACCTCTCTCAACGCCCGCCACACCGTCAGGTCGCCGGCGAGCGTCTTCAGCGGGGTGTCCATGGTGTACGGCTCGCGGGGGCCGTCCTCACCGGGCGGCTCGCAGTCGAAGGAGTGGGTGCCGCCGGTGATCTCGGTGATCTGGCCGTCGGGCAGCTCGACCAGGGCGTGGGTGCCGTCGGGGACGGTCACCTCGAGGGCGAACCGGTCGGTGACGCACCAGCCGATGCGGACCTCCCCGCGGACGGTCGTGTGGGTGAGGGTGGCGTGGGTGAGGCCGCCGCCGGGCTTGGGGGCGATGCGCATGCGCCGATAGCCGGGTTCGAGCGGGGTCAGGCCGCCGATGGTCTTGTGCAGCCAGTCGCAGACCGCGCCGAGGGCGTAGTGGTTGAGCGAGGTCATGCCGGTGGAGTTGAGAGTGCCGTCGGGCAGGACGGCGTCCCAGCGCTCCCAGATCGTGGTCGCCCCCATGGTGACCGGATACAGGAAGGAGGGACAACCGGTCTCCAGGAGCAGCAGATACGCCTCCTGGAGGTGACCGGTCCTGCTGAGGGCGGGCAGGATCAGCGGGGTTCCCGCGAACCCGGTGGAGATCCTGAATCCGGCCTTGGCGACAAGTTGTGCCAGGCGCGTGCCGGCGTGCGCCTCCTGGGCGGGGTCGAGCAGGTCGAAGCAGATGGCCAGCGCGTAGGCGGTGGCGCTCTCACCGGCGACCCGGCCGTTCCCGGTGACGTATTCGGCGCGGAACGCCTCCCGGGTCCTTTCGGCCAGCGACGCGAAGTGCCCGGCGTCGGCCGTGCCCAGGACGCGGGCGGTGTCGGCCATCTCGCGGGTGGTCTTGGCCAGGTAGGCGGCGGCCACCAGATGCCGGCCGGTCTTGCCCTCTCCGGCGTTGTCCGGCGGCGCGTCGGGGTCGAGCCAGTCGCCGAACTGGAAGCCGCTGCTCCACAGCCCGTCGTCGTCGAGCCGGGTCTCGACGTCGCGGATGAAGGCGGCCATGGAGTCGTGGCAACGCCTGAGGATCTCAGTGTCGCCGTATTCCTGGTACAGGGCCCACGGCAGGCTGACCGCCACGTCGCTCCACAGGGCGGTGGGAGAGGAGGGGGTGGACAGCACGTCCGGCACCACCCAGGGCACGTAGCCCTTCTCTCGCTGCTCGGCGGCGAGGTCTTCCAGCCAGGAGCCGAGAACGCCGCGGACGTCGTACAGGAAGGCGGCGGTGGGGGCGAAGGCGTTGAGGTCGCCGGTCCAGCCGAGCCGTTCGTCGCGTTGCGGGCAGTCGGTCGGCACGCCGACGAAATTGCCGCGCATCGACCAGACGGTGTTCGCGTGCAGGCGGTTGAGCAGGTCGTGGGAGGTGTCGAGCCAGCCGGTCCGGCGCATGTCGCTGTGCACCACCACCGCTCTGACCTCGTCGAAGGGGCCGTCGATCTCGGCGTAGCGGAAGCCGTGGAAGGTGAAGCGCGGCTCCCAGACCTCCTGGCCGCCGCCGCGCAGGGTGTAGCGATCGGTGGACCGGGCCGTGCGCAGGGTTTCGGTGTCGAGCGCGCCGTCTCGCAGGATCTCCGCGTGGCGGATCGTCACGCTCTGCCCGGCCTCGCCGGTGACGGCGAGTCGTACCCAGCCGGAGATGTTCTGCCCGAAGTCGACGATCGTCCTGCCGTCCTTGACGACCGTCTCCACCGGCAGCAGCTCTTCGATCCGGCGGATCGGGGTGGCGACCCTGGGCACCAGCGTGCCGGGGTCCCAGTCGAAGGGTTCCGCCGGGGACCAGGCGCCGGTGAACCCCGGCAGGCTCCAGCCGTCCGGCTCACGCCGGGCGTCGTAGGTCTCGCCGTCGTACAGGCTCGCGGCCAGCACCGCGCCGGTGCCGGCCGTCCACTGCTCGTCGGTGGTGACGATCGTCGTCTGCCCGCCGTGGGTGAGTTCCAGCCGCATGTACAAGGCGGGCCGCTGAGTGTAGTGGTGCCTTTTGCCCTCGTAGCCGAGGCGCCCGGCGGCCCAGCCCTCGCCGACGATCGCGCCCAGGGCGTTGGCGCCCGGGCGGATCAGGTGGGTGACGTCGTAGGTGCTGACCTGGAGCCGGTGCCGGTAGGAGGTCCAGCCGGGTGCCAGCACCTCATCGCCCACCCGGGTGCCGTTCAGGTACGGCTCGACGATGCCCAGTGCGGTCACCTGGAGCCGGGCACGGTCGGGCGGCCCGTCGGAGGTGAACTCGCGCCGGAAGTAGGGCGCCTCGGCGGGGAACGGTGCTGCGACGAACGTCATAGGGCAAGCTCCTCAGCGGACGGAATTGATACGGAGGATGACCGGGCCGCCGGGCAAGGGTGCGGGCGGCGGCGAGATGGCGCAGGGGCGGTTCTTCTCCCCGTCTCCGGCACCCATGGGCGGTCCCGCGGTCGCGAAGGGTGAGATGCGTCCCGGACAGGACGGGGAACGGGCCCCGTCCGTCTACTCCTCGTGGTGCGGGTCGCCCGTCAGGTCCGGACCGTGGCGGTGTGGGCACGGTAGGAGACCTGGTGAACCACGACCTCGCCGGCGACCGGCTCGACGCCGAACGTGCGACCGGTGAAGCCGCCGGCCACCTCCGTCGACAGGTAGCGTCCGTCGAATGCGCCGAGGACCTGGGGCGTCCCGCTGGCGGTGAGGACGGCCAGTTCCACGATGTCGGGCTCCGGCGGCGGCATGGGGCCGGTCGCCGCGGGTTCCCGGACCGAGATGCGCAGCTTCACGCCGTCGCCCGGGGGGACCGGTACCCGCGCGACGGTCGTGCTCGCCGGTCCGATGACCACGGTGGCCTCAACCGTCTCGGCGTCGGCCGTGAGCCCGTACCAGTGGGAACCGTCGATGCCGACGAGGAGGCGCCCGGTGCCCCTGGAGGTGTCGAGCCGGGCCTCCGCGGTCCACTCGGGGTCTCGGGCACGCGTCGCCAGCACCGGCCTCGGGTCGCCCTCGGCGGGCGCTGTCAGCGCGAGGCGGCCGGGCGCCTGCCACCTGGCGAACGTGTGCGGGAACAGGTTCGGTGACACCCAGCGCTGGTCGAGGTCGGAGGAGTCGAACCGATCGACGAACGAGTGGTCCGGCGGAACCGGGGCGAAGCGGTCTTCGTCGACCACAGGCCAGCCGTCGACCCACTCCACGCCCGCGATGAACGTCTCGCGACCGTTGACATGGAACATCGGGCTCTGACCGCGGGGCCGTACCCCGAGATACACCATCGCCCAGGAGCCGTCGGCCAGCTGGACGAGGTCGGCATGGCCGGTGTTCTGCACGCGATGGCCCGTGCTGCGATGAGTGAGGATCGGATTGGTCGGCGCCGCCTCGAAGGGGTCATGCAGGGAACGGGCACGCGCGATGGTGACCGCGTGCCCCCGCTCCGTGCCGCCTTCCGCGAGCATGAGGTACCACCAGCCGTCACGCCGGTAAAGGTGGGGGCCCTCCGGGTACGCCAGTCCCGTGCCGGTCCAGAGCGACCTCGGCGGAGCCAGTATCTTTCCCGTCGCGGGGTCGATCGGCGCGCTGGCGATGCCGGTCAGCTCAGGCGCACTCGACGCCCAGGTGAGGTGGCATGTCCCGTCCTCGTCCCAGGCGAGGTCCGGGTCGATGCCGATGGCGCCGTCCACGTAGACCGGCTCCGACCACGGACCCGCGGGGTCGTCGGCCGAGACGATCAGCTGGCCGCGGTGGATCTCCACCACGTTCGTCGTGACGAGCCAGAACTTCTCCCCGTGGTGGCGAAGCGTCGGCGCGTACACTCCGGTGCTCGCCGGGGCGGCGTGGACGTTCAGCTGGCCGGACCGCTGCAGCGCGTTGGTCACCAACGTCCAGGTGACCAGGTCGGTGCTGCGGTGGATCGGCACCCCCGGTGCGAACTCGAAGCTGGAGTTGGCGATGTAGTACGCCTCCCCCGCCCGGCAGATGGTCGGGTCGGGGTGGAAGCCGGCGATGATGGGCGTTGTCGTCACTGTGCGGCTCTTTCTCCCGGCCTACCGCCGGGTGGACTCGCGGGCCACGACGGTGGCATGGAGGTCGGGAGGGGTCTCGGGCAACGGGCGGTCCTCGGCCGCGTGCAGGGCCAGGTTCGCGAGGTGACGGCCCAGGCCGGCGCTGTCGATGCTCACGCTGGACAGCGACGGATAGAGCATGCTCGCCATCGGCGTGTCGTCGTGACCGATGACGGCCAGGTCACCGGGGACGGACAGGCCGGCCCGCAGCGTGGCGGCCACGGTCATCGCGGCGATGTCGTCGTTGAAGGCGGCCACGGCGGTGACGCCTTTGGCGCTCCACTCCTGTACGGCCCGTGCCACGCTCCCATCGCGATGATCGACCGGACGGACGTCGAGAAGGTCGACGCCGAGCCGGTCGGCTGCCTGCCGCGCCGCTTCGGCCCGCCCCTGTGACAGCACGGAGAAGCGTTCGTTGACGCTCGTCGCGAACCCGAGCCGCCGGTGACCCTGCTCGTGCAGGTATTCGATCTGCAGGTGGGTTCCGGCGGTGAGCGTGGGTGAGGCCAGGGCGGTCCGCTCCTGCTGCAACTGAGGAATGATCTTGGTGATGCCGCCGGTGAGCATGGACGCCCGTTCGGCGTCGGTGATGGGCGTCCAGGCGATGACGACATCCGGGTTGAGCAGCTCCCACAGGGGCCGGGCGTGACCGCTTTCGTGACGGGTGTAGGTCACCAGGGCGTAGCCGGCGTCGTCGAGGATGCGGGAGGCCGTCTCCAGGTTCTGGCGCAGGGTGTGCTCCATCGGCCAGTCCGGCAGCACCAGCAGGATGATCATGCTGCGTCCGCTGGCGAGGGCCTGGGCGGTCCGGTGCGGGCGGTAACCCAGGCGCGCGGCCTCGGCCAGGACGCGCTCGCGGGTGGCGGCGGGGATGGTCTGACCCGGGGTGTTGTTGAGCACGTATCCCACGGTGGTGCGGGACAGTCCCAGGGAGCGGGCGACGTCCGCCGCGGTGACCCGCCTTCTTCGCTCCGTCACGAAAACCTCACCTCTGGCTGCGATAGAGCTTGCACGCGCAAGTCCTATCAATATCCCATGACATGGCCGGCGCTCGACCGTCCTCACGCGCTCGCGTCCGTGAGCGTCAGGCGCCACTGCCAGCCGTACTCACGCTGTGACAGCCGGTACGCGGGCCGGGTGTCCGGGCCCAGCAGTCCGGTGCCGACGCCGCGGTGGGCGATGTCGAGGTGGACGACGGTCTTTGCGCTCGGCCGCAGTTCCCACCAGTGCGCGGCCGCCTCCAGCTCGCTGACCGCGTAACGGCTCACGTTCATGTGCAGCGGCGTCGCGTGCACGGTCCGCACGGTTCCGGCCGGGCCGGACAGGTGTAGTTCGGTGACCTCCCCGCGGCCGCCGTTCTCCTGCGGCTTCAGGTACGGCACGGCGAGATCGCCGATGGGGCTCTCCCAGGCGCCGAGCAGGGCCGAGGTCCGCCGGTCGGGGTAGTTCTCCCACGGCCCCAGCCCCACCCAGCGGGCCTGCTCGAAGCCGTCGACGAGCTCGAACTCCATCCCCACGCGCAGCCCGTCGCCGGTGACGCCGGGCAGCGTCACACGCTCGGCCAGCAGGTAGTCGCCCTCGTCCAGCACGGTGACGGTGCGGGTGTGCACGACCTCGTCGCCGAAGGCCGCGCGGTAGCGGATGGTGGCCGTCGCCGCGTCGGTGCGGACATCGACGGGGGTGAGTTGGAAGAAGCCGGAGCGAAGGAACCGGTTGTCCAGGGCGAACGACTGGTCGTTGTCGGTGAGCGCCCGCCACAGGGACAGCCGCGGCTCCCGGCGCAACAGCGGATGACGCAGTTCGGCGTGCGCGGTGCCGGTGCCGCGGGGAAGGCGCGGCAGCGGGCGGGGGAAGGTGACCTGGTGGGCGGAGATCTCCGTGCCCGCCGGAGCCCACACGGCGTCCCGGCGCGTGCGCACGGTCACGGTGAGGGCCAGGGCCGTGCCGAACAGGACGCGGATCGACTCGGGCACCTCGACGGCGACCTCCGTGCCCGGCGCCGCCGGCGGCGCCGCGAGTGTGACCGCACCCACCGGCCCGGCTTCGGTTTCCACCTGTAGCCGCAGGTCGTAGGCGCCGAGGTCGGCGAAGGTCTGCCGGTTGCGCAGCCGCAGCGTACCGGCCCGTGCCTCCTCGGCGCCGGAGGTGACGCGGACCGGACTGAACAGGCCGCGCGCCTCGTACAGCGCCGGCTTGGGGGTGAGGTCGGGGAAGACCACGCCGTTGAGGAGCGTGGTGCCGTCGTTGGGCTCGTCGCCGAAGTCGCCGCCGTAGCGGTAGCGGCCGTCACCGTCGGGGTCGAGCGCGTGGTCCTTGAATTCCCAGATGAAGCCGCCCTGCAGGCCCGGCAGGTTCTCGAACAACCGCCAGTACTCGGCCAGTCCGCCGGTCGAGTTCCCCTGCGAATAGGCGTATTCGCACACGATGACCGGCCGGTCGGCCCGTGGGTCGGCCGAGAACGCCGCCAGGGCCTCGAACGAGGGATACATCGGGCAGACCAGGTCACTGGCCGCGTGACCGGCGTGCCAGTCCCGGGCGATCGCGCCTTCGTAGTGCAGCGGCCGGGTCGGGTCGACGCTGCGCACCCAGGCTGCGGCGGCGTCGTGGCCGGGACCGTAACCGGTCTCGTTGCCGAGCGACCAGATGATCACGCAAGGGTGGTTGCGGTCGCGCAGCACCATCCGGGAGACCCGCTCGAGGAACTCGGGCAGGTAACGCGGGTCGTGGGCGAGCGTGGTCGTGAAGGCGTGTCCTTCGATGTCGGCCTCGTCGACGACGTAGAAGCCGATCTCGTCGCACAGGTCGAGCAGGACCGGGTCGTTGGGGTAGTGCGAGGTGCGGATCGCGTTGACGTTGAACCGCTTGAGCAGCGACAGCTCGGCGAGCATCAGTTCGCGGGAGATGACGCGGCCGGTGCGCGGGTCCACATCGTGGCGGTTGACCCCTTGGATGAGCACGCGCTCGCCGTTGACCAGCAGGTCACGCCCCTGGACGCGTACGCGGCGGAAGCCGATTCGCAGCCGTACCGCGTCCGCCACGTCGCCGCCGGGCGATATCAGCTGGACCAGGAGGTCTTCCAGGTGCGGCGTCTCAGCCGTCCAGGGGGCGACCTCGAGCGCGCCGAGGGTGAACACCGCGGTGCCCGCCTTCGCCTGCGGCGGCATCATGCCGTCGGCCACCGGACGCAGTTCCTCGGCGATGGGCGCGTCGGCCGCGCGCAGGCTGAGCAGATCCAGGAGGCCGTCGGGGACGCCCTGCGGCTCTGACCGCTTCGAGCGGTCGGACAGTGGCGTCGTGAAGGCGGGCTCGACCACGCGCGGGGCGATCGGGCTCGTCTCCGTCCGGCCGAGCACCTCGATCCGGGCCGACCACCCGGTCTCGTGGAGGTGGTCCAGGCCGACCGTGGCCACCGTCACTTCCAAGCTCCCGTGCCCGGCCTCGTAGTCCGCCACCACGGCCACGTCGGCCAGGTGCACTTCCGGCACGGTGTAGAGGAACACCGACCGGGACAGGCCGGACTGCCACCAGTGGTCCTGGTCCTCCAGGTAGGTGGCCGCCGACCATTTGGCGACCCGGAGCTCGATCGTGTTGGAGCCCTCGGTCACGGCGTCGGTGACGTCGAACTCGGCCGCGAGATGCGAGTCGGTGCTGGTGCCGACGGCACGGCCGTTGACCGTGACGCTCAGGTGCCCTTCGGCCGCGCCGACGTGCAGGATCGTCCGCCGCCCCGGATACGGCGCCAGGTTCACGCTCCGGCGGTAGACACCGGTCGGATTGTGCCGCGGGACCGCGGGAGGCACCTCGTCGAACGGCATCGCGATGTTCAGGTAATGCGGCCGATCGGTCTTCTCCCGCATGGTCCACAGCTCCGGCACCTCGACGCTCTTCCACTCCCGCTCGTGCGGCAGGAGCCGGAACTTCCACGTTCCGTCGAGGTCGATGTCGGGCGTACGGCGCAACGCCCCCATGGGCAGGCGGTTCACGGATGGCACTCCTCGCTGAGCGTGCGGGCGTCGACGGGCATGGCGTCCGGGCCGGCCACGGCGGCCGGGCTGGTCCGGGCCGGCCGCCCGCGACGCGCGTCCCGGTCCCGGCGCGACATCCCTGGCGGGCGGATGGGGCCCTCACTGTAGGCAGTGAAACTTACGCGCGCAAGTACTTGTGCGTGAAAGTTGAGGCAGCTACGGTACCGGGCAAGCTTGCACGCGAAAGCATTCGGAAACGGTGGCGTAACACCACCGGACCGATCCCGAGCGCCTGAAAGACCTGCCCTCCCACCCCGCCAACACCCTCACGTCGATCCAGGGGGCGTCCCCACCGCCCCGCCACTCCTCCCCCGGACCCGTCAAAGGGTTCCCGTACGAGATCGACGGCCTTCCGCCGGTCGGCTCGCACGGGATCGGGCGCCTTCCGCCGGGGTGGCGGCCCGACCACGACATCGACCGGCTCTCGGCATCCCACCAGTACCCGCACACGGAGAAACCCGATGTCCCGATCCTTTCCCGACCGCTTCCTATGGGGAGCCTCCACCGCCGCCCACCAGATCGAAGGCAACAACCTCAACAACGACTGGTGGCAGCTGGAGCACATCGCCGCGGACCACGGGGTGCAGTTCAGCGGGGACGCGCTGGACAGCTATCACCGCTACCACGAAGACATGCGTCTCCTCGCCGACGCGGGCTTCAACGCCTACCGGTTCAGCATCGAGTGGTCCCGCATCGAGCCGAGTCCCGGCAGGTTCTCGCGAGCCGAACTCGCCCACTACCGCCGCATGATCGAGACGGCTCTCCGGCTGGGTCTCACCCCCGTCGTCACGCTGCACCATTTCACTCATCCGATCTGGTTCGGCGAGCGCGGCGCATGGCTCGGCGACGGTGCCGTCGACACGTTCTGCCGTTATGTCGAGCAGGCCTGCACCATCCTCGACGGCGTCGAGTGGATCTGCACGATCAACGAGCCGAACATCGTCGCCGTCAACCACGGCCAGCAGCGGCGCCTGGCGGAAGGCAAGGAGTACCAGTTCGTCGGTGCCCTGCCCGACGCCGAGATCGGACAGGTCCTCATCGCCGCCCACCGCGCCGCCGCACCACTGGTCCGCGGGGCGACCGGCGCCAAAGTCGGCTGGACGGTCGCCAATCAGGCGCTCCTGCCCGTCCCCGGCTGCGAGAGCAAGCACGCCGAAGTCCAGCACATCTGGGAGGACATGTACCTGGAGCCGGCCCGTGACGACGACTTCGTCGGCGTGCAGTCCTACACCAGCCAGCCCGTCGACGACAACGGCGTCGTCCCTCACCCCGACCACCCGGACAACACCATCATGGGCTGGGCCTACCGGCCGGACGCTCTCGGCATCGCCGTACGGCACACCCGCGACGTCGTCGGTGACGTACCGATCGTCGTCACGGAGAACGGCATCGCCACCTCCGACGACTCCCGGCGCATCGCCTACACCGAAGGCGCGCTCGCGGCGCTTCACGAGGCCATCAGCGAAGGCGCCGACGTACGGGGATATCTGCACTGGAGCCTTCTCGACAACTTCGAGTGGGGCCGGTGGGAGCCCACCTTCGGACTGGTGGCGGTGAACCGGGAGACCTTCGAACGCCGGCCCAAGCCAAGCCTTCACTGGCTCGGACGAATCGCACGGGCCAACGCCCTGACGACCTAGACCCACCCGGTTTGCCAATGGAGGCATCGTGACCCCCCCGAACCCCCCTGCCGAGCCGCCGGAAGCCGTCGCCGAGGCCCTTCTCGCCGGCCGTGAGGAGCTCATCGCGAGCGCCGCGCCGCCGCAGAACCCGCCCCGAGTCGGCGCCTGGACCATCACGGTCTACGCGCTGACGATGTTCGGCTTCCAGCTGACGTTGCTGCTGCCGACCCTGTTCAGCCTCGCCTACAAAGTGCAGCTGATCGATCCGGCGAACAAGGATGCGAGCCTGGGCTTCGTCCTCGGCCTCGGCGGGCTGATCAGCCTCGTCGTGAGCCTGCCCGCGGGCGTGCTGAGCGACGGAACCCGGCTGGGATGGGGACGGCGGCGGCCCTTCCTCGCGGCGGGTCTCGTGCTGTCGGCCCTCGGCGCGCTGATCATCGCCGTAGCCCCGACGATCACGGTCATGCTGGCCGGCTATGTCGTCGTGGGAGTTGCCAACGCCGCGATCGGCACCGCCGTCAACCCGTTCCTCGCCGAGCAGGTGCCGGCGGAGCAGCGTGGCAAGGTGGGGGCGCTCGGTGGAGTGACCGCCGCGGTCGCGGGTGTGGGGGCGACGCTGCTCGGCAGTTTCCTGACGGCGAGCATCTATGTGCTGTTCCTGACCCCGGTGGCCGTCCTCGGCGTCGCGGCACTGCTGTACCTGCTGGTGATCCCCGATCGGCCGGCGCCCGAGGACATGCGGGTCGGATCGATCCTCGACGTGTTCAAGAACATCTGGTTCAACCCGCTCAAGCACCCCGACTTCGCGCTGGTCTGGCTCGGGAAATTCTGCCTGTCGTTCGGGTCCACGTTCTTCAGCACCTACCAGCTGTACCTCCTGCAGGACCGCTTGGGCCTCACCCCCGAGCAGGCAGGACGTCAGCTCGCGGCCGTCGGCGGGCTCAGCCTGCTGGCGCTGGTCGGTTCCTCGATCGCCGGCGGGACGCTCTCCGACCGGTTCAAGCGGCGCAAGCCGTTCATCTACCTCGCGACCGGGCTCATCGTGGCCGGCCTCGCCGTCGCCGCGAGCGCACCCTCGATGCTGCTCTTCGCCGTCGGTGGGGTCCTGCTGTCGGCGGGCACCGGCGCGTTCAACTCGGTCGACCTCGCCCTCGCCTCGGACGTCATGCCCGAGAAGGACAAAGCGGGCAAGTACATGAACATCTACTACCTCTCCGGCACCCTCGCGGGCGTCCTCGCCCCGCTGATGGCCTCCGTGATCCTGCGGCTCGGCGGCGGAGGGAACTACGGCGTCCTGTTCCTGTCGGGCGCGGTCCTCGGGCTCGGTGCCGTGGTGACCACGGCGAAGATCCGCAGCGTGCGCTGATTCCGATTCCTCGAAGCTGGAGTACCTGTGACACACGAGCAGCACCCCGCTGCCCTTGACGGCATCACGCTGGAGAAGAAGGTCGCCCTGCTGTCCGGCCGTGACTTCTGGACCACCGAGAGCCTGCCGGAGGCAGGCGTCGAAGGCATCACCATGGCGGACGGGCCCCACGGGCTTCGCAGGCAGTCCGGCGAGCACGACCACCTGGCCATGTTCTCCAGCGACCCGGCCACCTGCTTCCCCCCGGCGGTCGCGGTCGGGACCAGCTGGGACGTCGACGTCGCCGCGCGCGTCGGCGCCGCCATCGGCCGGGAAGCGGTCGCGCAAGGTGTCGACCTCGTGCTCGGGCCCGGCGTCAACATCAAGCGCTCCCCCGTGTGCGGACGCAACTTCGAGTACTACTCGGAGGACCCGTACCTGTCCGGAGTGCTCGCAGCGGCGTTCGTCCGGCATCTGCAGGCGGAAGGGCCGGGCGTGTCGGTCAAGCACTTCGCCGCCAACAACCAGGAGACGAACCGGCAGACGATCAGCGCGGACGTCGATCCGCGCACCCTGCGGGAGATCTACCTCCCGGCGTTCGAGCACGTCGTGCGTGAAGCCCGGCCGGCGACCGTCATGGCGGCCTACAACAAGATCAACGGCGTCTTCGCCTCCGAGAACCGCTGGCTGCTGACGGACCTGCTGCGCGACGAGTGGGGCTTCGAAGGTGCGGTCGTCTCCGACTGGAACGCCGTCGTCGACCGCGTCGCCGCACTGCGAGCCGGCCTCGACCTCGAAATGCCGGGAGGCGACGCGGGCCGCGACCACGAGGTGCTCCAAGCCGTCCGCGCCGGCGAACTCGACGAGTCCGTCGTCGACGTGAGCGTGCGCCGCATCGCGGCGCTGGACGCCCGGCGCGGCAGCCGCACGGCCGAGGCCGACCTCGATGCCCACCACGCACTGGCCCGGGAGCTCGCCGCCGAGTGCGCCGTCCTGCTCCGCAACGAGCACGACACGCTGCCCTTGCGAGGCGGCGTCCGGATCGCCGTGCTCGGTGAGCTCGCCGAGCACCCCCGGACACAGGGCGGGGGCAGCGCGCACGTGAACGCCTCCCGGGTCGACGTCCCGGTGGACGAGATCCGGGCGGTGGCCGCGGCACACGGATCGGCCGTCGCCTACGCCGCCGGGTACCGCCTGGACGAGCCCGGCTCGCAGGGGCTCGCCGCCGAAGCGGTGCGGGCGGCTCGGGAGTGCGACGTCGCCGTCGTCTTCGCCGGGCTCAGCGAGCGCTGGGAATCCGAAGGCGTCGACCGCGACTCGCTCGACCTGCCCGCGGAGCAGGTCGCGCTGATCCGCGCCGTCGCCGGCGTCGCTCTGCGGACGGTCGTCGTGCTGTCCGCCGGCGGGGTCGTCTCGCTCGAGCCGTGGCACGACGACGTCGACGCGGTGCTCGGGGCCTTCGTCCTGGGGCAGGGCGGTGGGCGTGCGATCGCCGATCTGCTGTTCGGCGCGCGCAACCCCTCGGGGCACCTCGCGGAGACGATCCCGGTACGCCTGCACGACCACGCCAGCTCGCTGAACTTCCCGGGCGAGCAGGGCCACGTCCGCTACGGCGAGGGGGTGTACGTCGGCTACCGGCAGTTCAGCACGTTCGGCACGCCGGTCCGCTATCCGTTCGGCCACGGGCTGTCGTACACGACCTTCGTCACCCGCTCGGTGTCGGCGCGGGTCACGGGTCCGGACACCGCCACGGTCGACGTGCAGGTGCAGAACACCGGAGGGCGAGAGGGCAAGCACGTCGTGCAGGTGTACGTGGCGACCACGGCGGGGCCGGTGCGGCGTCCCGTGCGGGAACTGCGGGCGTTCACGAAGATCGACCTCGGCCCCGGGCAGACGGAGACCGTACGGTTCGAGCTCGGCCGCCGCGCGTTCGCGTACTGGGACATCGACGCCGGCGCGTGGGTCGTCGCACCGGGCACGTACGAGGTGCAGGTCGGCCCGGACGCGCACACGGTGGAGGTGACGACGAGCGTCGAGCTGACCGGTGAGATCGTCGCCCGGGAGGTCACGCTCGATTCCACCGTCGGCGCCTGGCTCGAACATCCCGTCATCGCGGAGCCCACCCTGGAAGCGCTCGGATTCGCGGAAGCGACGATCTCCGAGGAGCACATGGCGATGGTCAGGTCGATGACCATGCGCCAGTTCATCAACATCTCCGGCCTCGATCTGCCCGTCGGACGGCTGGAAGAGCTGGCCGCGACCTCACGCACCCACTGAAAGGACACTCGTCTTGCATCCCGAACAGCCCTACCGTGACGCGTCGCTGCCGGTGGACGAGCGGGTCGCGGATCTGCTCGGCCGGATGACCCTCGAGGAGAAGGCCGCGCAACTCGCCGCCCCCACCGCACCGGCGATCGACGTCCACGACCCGCCGTCCACCGGATGGGGCGGCGTCGTCGCGGCGCTGGCGAGTCTCGAATCGTCCCCGCGCGAGATCGCCGCCGCGATCAACGAACTGCAGCGCAAACACGTCGAGGACACACGGCTGGGCATTCCCGTTCTCGTCGCCGAAGAGGCCCTGGTCGGGTTGAAGATCCAAGGTGCGACCATGTTCCCCGACGCGATCGCCCAGGCCGCCACCTGGGACCCGGAGCTGATCGAGCGGATGGGCACCGCGATCGGGATCCAGATGGCACGCACCGGCGTCCGGCAGGCGCTGTCGCCGCTGGCCGACACGGCCCGGGATCCACGCTGGGGCCGGGTGGAGGAGACCTACGGCGAAGAGCCGTACCTCGTCGGCTCGATGGCCACCGCGTTCGTCCGCGGCATGCAGGAGGCGGACGCCGGGACGCCGCTCGTCGCGACGGTGAAGCACTTCCTCGGCTACAGCGCCAGCGCCGGTGGCCGCAACACCGACTCGGCCTCGATCGGCCCGCGCGAGCTGCGTGAGGTTCACTCGGTGCCGTTCGAGATGGTGATCCGCGACGGTGGGGCACGCGGCATCATGCCGGCGTACGTCGACATCGACGGCGTTCCGGTGACCGGTTCGCGGGCGTACCTCACCGGCCTGCTCCGCGACGAGCTGGGCTTCGAGGGGCTGGTCATCTCCGACCTCGGCGCCGTCAACCAGCTCTACACCAAGCACGGCACCGCGCACAGCGACGCGGCCGCGAGCGCTCAGGCCGTGCGCGCCGGGGTGCACCTGGACCTCGTCTCCCGGCTGACGACCGGGGATCTGATCGAGGCGGTCGAGTCCGGGCTCCTCCCGACGGCCGACCTGGACCTGGCGGTGAGCACGGTTCTGCGGACGAAGTTCGAGCTGGGGCTGTTCGAGCGGCCCTATGTCGACCTGGACGCGGTGCCGGAGACTCTCGACCCCGCGGAGACCCGCGGCCTGGCTCGCGAGATCGCCGAGCGGTCGGTCGTCCTGCTCCGCAACGAGCCGGTCGACGGCGTTCCCCTCCTTCCGCTCGACCCGGGCACCGCGACGATCGCGGTGCTCGGCCCGAACGCCGACCGCCTGCTGGGACAGCTGGGCGACTACAGCTACCCGGTGCTCGACAGCATGACGAAGCGGTTCGCGCTCGCCACGGACCCGACGGCCCGCGCGGACGAGGTCGCCGAGTTCGGCGGCTCGACGGGAGCGGACCGGGTCCGCCTGATGGTGGAGTCCGTACCGGTGGTCACGTTCCTCGACGGGATCCGCGCCAGGGCCCACGGTGCGAGGGTGCTGTACGAGCCCGGATGTCCCGTGCAGGAGGAGGACCGCTCGGGCATCCCCGCGGCCGTCGAAGCGGCGAGGTCCGCGGACGTCGCCGTGGTCGTCGTCGGGGACCAGGCGGGTATCAACGCCTTCGGCACCGTCGGTGAGGGCCTGGACAGCGCCACGTGCGAGCTGCCCGGTGTTCAGCGGGAACTGGTCGAGGCGGTCCTGGCCACGGGCACGCCGACCGTCGTCGTGCTCAGCCACGGCCGGCCCTACTCGCTGAGGTGGATGGCCGACTCCGTTCCCGCGATCGTGACGAGCTGGTTCGGCGGGGAGGAGGCCGGCGGTGCCGCCGCCGCCGTGCTCTTCGGTGACGTCAATCCCGCCGGGCGGCTGCCCGTCTCCTTCCTCGACTTCGGCGGCAGCGCACCCCTGCCCTACTGGCGGGCGGCGCAGACTCCCGCCTACGTCGAGGGACGCGCGGGGGCCACGTTCCCGTTCGGGCACGGTCTGAGCTACACGACTTTCGCCTACCGCGACGTCGAGATCGGCCGGCCGGACGTACCGACCGACGGTGAGGTCGAGCTGTCGTTCACGGTGGTGAACGTCGGAGATCGTGCCGGTGACGAGGTCGTCCAGGTGTACGGGCAGGACGTGATCGCACGGACCGCGCGGCCCCGGCGCAAGCTGGTCGCGTTCCGGCGGGTGTCGCTGGAGGCCGGCGCCGTGGTGCGGATCACGGCGACGGTGCCGGCGAGCATGTTCGCGCTGTGGGACCCCGACGAGGGCTGGCTCGTCGAACCGGGGAAGATCAAGTTCTTCGTCGGCGGGTCGTCCGCTCAGATACGCCTGCGCACGTCGGTCACGCTCACCGGCGACGTTCACCGGGCGGGCCCGGGCCGTGCTCTCACCAGTTCGGTCTCGGTGATCCCGGTCGACCCCGACGCCGAGCCGGCCACGCGGAGCGCGGCCGCGCGTGCCGCCGCGCTCCGGGCGGCGGCTCCGCTCTCCGGCGACAACACCGTCCTGGAGTGGCTCGAACACCCGGTCGGCGGCGACCTGCTGCGCGGCCTGCTCCAGGGAGCCGACGAAGAGACGCTCGCACCGGCGTTCGGAATGTCGCTCCAGCAGATGGCGATGTACAGCGGCGGCCGGATCACCACCGAGACCGTCGATCGGCTCGTCGCGGAGGCGCACGCGCGGCAAGGCTAGCGATGGTGGCCGAGCTGGGCCGAGAGGCGGTCGGCCGCTTCGATGAGCGGGGGGATCGCCTGCTGCATGTGTGATTTGAAGCGGGTGCTCGGCCCGGAGACGCTGATCGCCGCGATCACGCCGCCGTCGTGGTCGAACACGGGTGCGGCGATCGACGCGGCGCCTTCCTGGCGCTCGCCCAGCGAGGTGGCGTATCCCCGGCGGCGGATCGCGGCCAGTTCGGCCCGGAGCTTCGCCTGGTCGGTGATCGTCCTGGTGGTGAGCGCCTCCAGTCTGTGGCGGGTCAGGTAGCCCTCGATCTCCTCCTGCCGGAGGAATGCCAGGATCACCTTGGAGGAGCTGCCCGCGTGCAGCGGGTAGGGGATGCCGAGCGAGACCTCCATCCTGAGCTCCTGTTCGGGGACGACCTGCTCCACGTACAGGCGGGTGTCGCCGCGCCGGATGGACAGGGTGGCGGTCTCCCCCGCGTGGGCGGCCAGGCGGCGCAGCTCCGGTCCGGCCATGACGCGCAGGTCGGTGCGGGCCAGGTAGGCGCGGCCGAGGGAGATCGCGGCGTGTCCCAGGGAGTAGCGCCTGGTGACGGGGTCGGCCGCGATGAGCTGGCGGCTGCGCAGCGCGGTCAGGATGCGGTGCACGGCCGCCTTGGTGAGCCCGAGTTCGGTGGCGATCTCGGTCACTCCCAGGTCGGGGCGGGTGCTGCGGCCGAAGAGCAGCAGGACGTCCATGGCGCGTTCCACGGCCGCGATGGACCGGCTCTGGCTGTCGTCCTCGTCCGTGGTGTCCGCCGCCTGTGCGCTGGTGTTGGCCTGGGCTGGCACCTGGCCCCCTCGTGTGCTGAAGCTTTCTCGGCAGGGATCCACTCTACGGCGAAGCATTTCCCCAAGGGAAACGCCGTCACATTGACACCCTCGCCGCGCCTCGTTACCTTCAGCGGTACAGCGTTTCCTTCAATGGAACAGTGAGGGGCTGTGGCGACTGACGGCGACTCCTTGCGCGCGGGACCGGCCCGGTGACCCAGTGGCCCAGTGGTGTGGTCATCGTGACGACGGGGACTTCCGGCGGCGGGTGGCGACGTGGCCGGCTGCGTCGACCGGGCCGCCCCGGTGGCCGGGGCCGGCGATCTGGAGGCCTGCTGGAGTTCGGGGCTGCCCGGCCGCACCTACCGGTTCGCCCGCTGAAGGGCGGCCGCGACCCACATCCTTCTGCCGGAGGGACACCCCATGACCGACAAGCTGACGGGTGAGCGTCTCGTCGACGACATGACCGGCGCCGAGCGTGATCGTGCCGCCCGGGTCGAGGCCGTGCTGCCCGCCCTGCGCGCCGCCGCCGCCGAGGCGGACGGACGGGCCCGCTTCCCGGCCGGACACGTCGCGCTGCTGCGTGAGGCCGGGCTGCTCGGTCTGGTGGTGCCCGAGAGGTACGGCGGGCTCGGCGGCACGCTGCGCGACCTGGCCGCCGCCACGTTCGCGATGGGCACGGCCTGCCCGTCCACGGCGCTCGCCTACTTCTTCCACAACACCAGCGCCTCCCGGGGGCTGCTGCCGTTGGAGGCGATCGACGCGGGCCTGTTCACCGAGGAGGAGATCCCGGTGGTGCGGGCCTTCGCCGAGAAGGTGCTGACCCGGATGGCCGGCGGCACGTGGCTGGCCAACTTCGCCTCGGAGTCGGTCAAGAGCTCGGGTGCGAACATCACCATCGCCACCACCGCCCGCCGTGCCGGCGACGGCTGGATCCTGGAAGGCGAGAAGTCGTTCGGCTGCGCCACCGGTGTCGCCGACTACTACCTGACCACCGCCAGGCTGGAGGGGTACGACACCGCCGAGGGCCTGGCCACGTTCTTCGTGCCGCGTGAGGCTCCCGGCGTCTCGGTCCGGGCCCCGTGGGACGGGCTCGGCATGCGTGCGACGGCCAACAACGGCATCCGGCTCGGTGGGGTGTTCGTCCCCGAGGACGAGGCGCTGACCGTGCCCGGCGCGTTCACCCGCATGCTGCGGATGAGCCGGGGCAGCTTCGTCGGCAACCAGCTCGCCATCGCGGCCGTCTACACCGGTTGCGCGCAGAACGTCTACGACACCGTCGTCGCCGAGCTCACCGGCAGGACGTTCGCCGACACCGGGCGGCCGATCGCCTCCAGCCCGACGCACCAGGTGCTCTTCGGCGACATGACCGTGCAGTTGGAGACCGCCTACCTGTGGTTGCGCCGGCAGCTGCTGCTGGAGACCTCCGAGCCGCCGCCGCGGCCCAGGGCGGAGGTGTTCCGGCAGTGGCGGATGGGGAAGGGTGCGGTGACCGAAGCCTGCTTCCAGGTCGTCCTGGGCGCGTTCAAGGCCTCGGGCACCTCCGGCGCCATGATGGGCGGTGTGATCGGTCGTGCCCTGCGCGACGTGGCGATGGGCCTGGTGATGACCTTTCCCGCCGAGCGCGGCAGGTTGGAGGCCGCCCAGATGGTGACGCAGGCCAAGGAGAACGAGCTGTTCGCGACCGTGGACCGCCGATGAGCGGCCCCGCCCCCGGCGGCCCCGTTCTCGCAGGCCCGGTCTCGGCCCGTGCCGGTGCGGCGGACCGTGGCGCGGGCCGAGACCGGCCCGCCGGGGTGGCCGTCCGGCGGGCGGGAGGTCGCCGGGGGGTGGCGGAGGCGTGATCGGCGTTCCCGAGTTCCGGGACCTGGTCGACGGCGTGTGGTCAGCCTGCCCGGGGGACCTCGGCTTCGACCTGGAGGATCCCGCGACCGGCCAGGCGGTCGCCCGGGCACGCGCGACGGCGCCCGGACGCGTCGAGGCGGCTCTGGCCGCGGCGGAGCGGGTGGCGGTCCCGTGGGCGGCGACCGCGCCGGAACGCCGCGCCGAGATGCTCGACACCGTGGCCGGTGAGCTCGATCGGCGGATCCCGGACATCGTCGCACTGGAGTCCTTCGCCACCGGGGTGCCGATCCGGCAGACCACCCCGCTGGGGGCCATCGTCGGCGGGTCGTTCCGGCTGGCCTCCGCGCAGCTTCGTGAGGGCCTGCTGCGGACGACGGAGATCCGTGAGGACGGCCGCGTCGTCGAGGTGCACCGGCTCCCCCTGGGCCCTGCCCTGTGCCTGGTGCCGTGGAACGCCCCCGCCCCGATGGCCGCGCACAAGGTCGCCAGCGCGCTCGCCGCCGGGTGCCCCGTGATCCTCAAGGTGAGCGAGTACGCACCCTACGGTTCGCAGGTGCTGGCCGAGGTCCTGCACGAGGCACTGCCGCCGGGTGTGTTCCAGTTCGTGCAGGGCGGTGCCCGGACGGGCGGGCGTCTGGCCGGCGACGCGCGGGTCCGCGCGGTCTCCTTCACCGGCGGTCCGGCCGGGGGCCGGGCGGTCGCCGCCGCGTGCGCCGCCGGGTTCCGTCCCGCGCAGCTGGAGCTCGGCGGCAACAACCCTCTACTGGTCCTGCCCGACGCCGGGATCGAGGTCGCCGCGCGGATGGCCGCGGATCTGCTGACCACGCTCAACGGCCAGTGGTGCCGGGCACTGGGGCGTCTGCTGGTGCCCCGCGGCCGGCTCGGCGAGCTGGTCGCGGCCGTCGGCGAGCGCCTGACCGCGTTGCGCGCCGGGGACCCGCTGTGCGACGGCACGGACTTCGGGCCGCTGGTCCACTCCGCGCACGTGCGGCGGGTGCGGGAGGCGGTCGCCGCCGCGGGCGGGCGGGCGGTGTCGTACGGCGTCATGCCGGACAGCGGCAACTTCCTGGCGCCCACGTTGATCACCGGGGCCGACCTCGCCGAGGAGGTCTTCGGCCCGGTCGCGGCGGTCGTCCCGTACGACACCGTCGAGGAGGCGGTGACGCTGGCCAACGCCACGCCGTACGGGCTGGAGGGTTATGTCATGGGTGCGGACGAGGAGCGGGCGATGGCGGTCGCGCGGCGGGTGCGGGCGGGCGAGGTGAAGGTCAACGGCTCCAGCGTCATGAGCCTGCACCTGTTCACTCCACGTCCGGCGTGGGGGGTGTCCGGCCTGGGTGAGGAGGGCACCCGTGAGACGTTGCGGTTCTTCACCAACGCCCGGGTCGTCGGTGTCGAGGGTGGCTTCGCCCTGCACGGCAGGCAGCGCTGAGACGCCCGCCCGGTCGCCGTGCCGCCTCCGGCGGTCGGCGGCGCGGCGGGCGGCAGTGAGGAGGCGAAGGCCGGCGGCCGGCGTCTTCAGTGGGCCGACACAGCTCGTCCTGCCCTGAGCGAGGTGGCGGCGGACTCCCCCGCGAGCAGTGATCAGCTCGCCTGCACCCGCACACTCGTGATCCCCGATCGCACCAGCTATTCGGTGTTGCTAGGTACCGGTAGTCGGTGTTACTTTGTACCGGTAGTCAGCGTCACCGAGTAGCTGAAAAGGGGTGTTCCGTGGGCAAGCAGCTGACGGAGATGCTCAAGGGAACGCTGGAGGGCATCGTCCTGGCGACCTTGTCCGGCCGGCCCGCGTACGGCTACGAGATCACGGCATGGCTGCGCGAGCAAGGCTTCTCCGACATCGCCGAGGGCACCATCTACGCGCTGCTGGTCAGGATCGAGCAGCGCGGCCTCGTCGACGTGGAGAAGGTCCCCTCCGAGAAGGGGCCGCCGCGCAAGGTGTACTCCCTGAACGCTCAGGGACGGGAGTACCTCGAAGAGTTCTGGAGGACCTGGAGCTTCCTGGCCGAGAGGCTCGAGCAGCTCCGCGAAGGAGGTAAGTAGACATGGAAACAGGGTCGAACGAGCCGAAGAGCCGCTATCTGCAGTACCTGGAGATGGTCACCGGGCCGCTGGAGGACAAGCGGCGCTACCGGCAGTACAAGGCGCGCATCAAGCAGCTTCCCCAGAACTACCGCACGGCGGCCGAGGCGCTGGAGCGCTACCTGCTGCTGCTCGGGCCGGCCGACGGCGCCGCCGCGATGGCGATGTACGAAGACCTCACCGATCTGTTCGAACGCAGCGCGGCGGACGGAACCCCGATCCGCGACATCTTCGGGGAGGACCCCGTGGAGTTCGTGGAGGCGTTCGTGGCCAACTACCCGGTCGGACAGTGGAGAAGCCGGGAGCGGAACCGCTTCACCAGCGCCGTCGCGCGCGCCGCCGGCGAAGATCCCGCAAGAGAGGACAAGACCGAGCGATGACGGCACAGCAAGCCCAGGCGATCCACGTGCGGGGCCTGGAGAAGTCGTACAAGGAACTGCGGGTGCTGCGCGGCGTGGACTTCACCGTGGCGCGGGGCAGCATCTTCGCCCTGCTCGGCTCGAACGGGGTCGGCAAGACCACGGTCGTGAAAATCCTGTCCACGCTGCTCAAGGCCGACGCGGGCACGGCCCGCGTCAACGGCTTCGACGTCGCCACGCAGGCCGCAGACGTGCGCGAGTCGATCAGCCTCACCGGGCAGTTCGCCGCCGTCGACGAGATCCTCAGCGGGCGGGAGAACCTGGTGCTGGTCGCCCGCCTGCGCCACCTCAAAGAGCCGGGCAAGGTCGCCGACGACCTGCTTGAGCGTTTCTCGCTGACCGACGCGGGCGGGCGGAAGGTGTCCACGTACTCGGGCGGCATGCGCCGCCGCCTCGACATCGCGATGAGCCTGGTCGGCGATCCGCCGGTCATCTTCCTCGACGAGCCGACGACCGGGCTCGACCCCCAGTCGCGCATCGAGGTGTGGCAGGCCGTCAGAGAACTCGCCGCGCGCGGCACGACGGTGCTGCTCACGACGCAGTATCTGGACGAGGCCGAACACCTCGCCGACCGGATCGCGATCCTCCACGAGGGCCGGATCATCGTCAACGGCACCCTGTCCGAGCTCAAGCGGCTGCTCCCGCCCGCCGAGGTGGAATACGTCGAGAAGCAGCCGACCTTGGAGGACGTCTTCCTCACGCTCGTCGGCGCCGACGGCAGGAACGGCCAGGACCGCAACGTCGGCACGAACGCGTAAGGAACCACGATGACCAAGCATTTCTTCGGCGACACCGCCGTCCTGCTGGGACGATCCCTGCGCCACATCACCCGCAGCGCGGACACCATCGTCACGACCACGCTCATGCCGATCGCCATGCTGCTGCTGTTCGTCTACGTGTTCGGCGGCGCGATCAGCACCGGGCCGGTCTCGTATGTGAACTACCTGCTGCCCGGCATCCTGCTCATCACGGTCGCCTCGGGGATCGCCTACACCGCCTTCCGGCTGTTCACGGACATGAAGAGCGGCATCTTCGAGCGCTTCCAGTCCATGCCCACCGCGCGCTCGGCGGTGCTGTGGGCACACGTGCTGACCTCGCTGGTCGCCAACCTGATCTCGCTCGTGGTCGTCGTGCTCGTCGCCCTGCTCATGGGCTTCCGCTCGGGGGCGGGCGTGCCGGCCTGGCTCGCGGTCGCCGGCATCCTGATCCTGTTCACCCTGGCGTTGACCTGGATCGCCGTCATCCCCGGTCTCACCGCGAAGTCCGTGGACGGCGCGAGCGCGTTCTCCTACCCGCTCATCTTCCTGCCGTTCGTCAGCTCGGCCTTCGTACCCACCGACACCATGCCCGGCCCGCTGCGCGCCTTCGCCGAGCACCAGCCGGTGACGTCCATCGTCAACGCCATCCGCAACCTGTTCACCCAGCAACCGGTCGGCACCGACATCTGGATCGCCCTGGCCTGGTGCGTCGGCCTCCTCATCGTCGCGTACGCCTTCGCCATGAACACCTACCGCCGCAAGATCTCCTAAAGGTCCCGCGAAAGGCGGACGACGACGCGATCGTCCTTCCACGGCATCGACCCGGACGGTCCGATGCCCGGGTCCACGAGATGGACCTCCGACAAGCGCCGGGTGACCGACAGACTCCCCGACGGCTCGAAGCAGGACACCTGACGAGCGCCGCCACCTGCAAGACCGCGCCTCCCGCTCGTCATCGCCGCTCCGGCGCCGGGCTCCTCCGCCGACGCGCGGACCGGAACACGCCCCTGAAGCGGACGACGCTCACGCCGCGGTGAACGACGGCAACGCCCCCACTGCGGGCCATGTCTCACCGGCCGAGCGGTGGGTTTGAGCGTCCGGACCGGCGTCGGCAAGGCCGAGCCGGCTCAGCCGGCGGGCCGGGCACCTCGGCCCATACGCCTTCCGATCGTCCATCGGGCACAGCGCGAACCAGGCCACAGCGAGCAGGCCGGCGGGAAGCCGGCCAGACCACGCCGAGCTCATCCCTGCCCCCCGTGCGTCGCTCACCAAGCCGTGAGCGCCACGTCGGGGCAGGGCCACACGATCGAACACCTGGGTTGAGGAGATTCATGATGGGACACAGTGACAGCGGCTTAGGCCGTCGACGACTGACGAGGAGGCCGCTGAGCTCGGCCTGGCCGGTCCGCTCATTTGACCGCCTCGACGGTGAGATCGACAACGTCCCGACCTCCTGCCGTCTGGTCCGCGCCACCCGGGAACCGCGCCGGCCACGCGCACCGCCACACCTGCGGTCGGGCATCGGCCGGCGGCGGCCGGGGCGGTGAACCGCGGGGCGACCGGATACGATCAAGATCGTGCGCCGACTGCTCACCGCCCTGCTGACCCGCGCCGCTCGCCCGGGAACCGACCCGAACATGCTCGTCGCCACGGGGGTACGGCGGAAAAGGCCGGTCGCTCCGCCGGTCGCGGAGACCGTGCGCGGGCTCGCCGCCTTCGGCCACGCCCTGTTCGCACAGGCCGCCGCGCCGGAGGCCAACGCGGTCCTGTCGCCGCTGAGCATCGGTTATGCCTTCGGCATGGCCCGGGCGGGCGCCGCCGCGGCCACCGCCGTCCAGCTCGACCGGGTCTTCGGCTTTCCCACCCGGGGGCCGCACACCGCGCTCAACGCGCTCACCCGGCGGATTCTCACCACCGGCGGCTCGCCGCCCCGCTCTGGGCGGGCGGTGCGGACCAGGCCGGAGCCGCCGGTCCTCGCCATGGCGAGCGGGCTGTTCACCCGGCAGGGGCTGAGCGTCCGGCCCGGGTTCCTGCACACGCTCGCCGCTCAGTACGGCACCGGCGTGCGCGAGGTGGACTTCACCCGCGATGCCGCCCAGATCATCGACGCGTGGGCGGCCCGGGAGACGGCCGGGCGGATCACGAAGGTGTTCGACCACTTGGCCCCCGACACCCAGCTCGTCCTTGCCAACGCCGTGTACTTCAAGGCCGGCTGGGAATGGCCGTTCACCGATCCGCCTGAGCGAGGCGCCGCCTTCACCCGGGCGGACGGCACGGTCGTGCGGACGGACCTGATGCGCCGGTCCGGCACCGTTCCGTACGCCGCCGGGCCGGGCTGGCAGGCGGTGGAGCTGCGCTACACCGGGGGCGAGCTGGTCATGTGGGTGCTGCTACCTGAGGCGGGCGGCTCCCCCGTCGGCCTGCTCGCCCCGGAGGTGATGACGCGGGTGGCCGCCGAGCTGGAGGAGCGTCAGGTCGAGCTCGCCCTTCCCCGCTGGGACTTCTCCACCCGTCTGGACCTCCTGGAGTCGCTCTCCGCGCTCGGGCTGACGGGCACCGACTACTCCGGCATCGCCGAGGAGATCTTCCTCGAACAGGCGATCCACCGTGCCGCCGTGACCGTCGACGAGCGGGGCACCGAGGCTGCCGCCGTCACCGCGCTGGCCTCCGCACCTACGGGCCCACCCCCGCCCCCGCCCAAGCCCGTCAGGGTACGCGCCGACCGGCCGTTCGCCTTCGCGATCGTCCACCGGCCGACGCTGATGCCGCTGTTCATCGGCCAGGTCGCCGACCCGGTCGCCAAGGGCTGAGCCCCGCACCGACGCCCGCCCAGGGTGAGCGGGCGGGGCTCAGCCGGAGCCGGCTGTGCACCCGCGTCACCGCCGCCCCTGGCGGCGCGGCCGTGCTTGAAGCCGGGGCCCGGCGGTCAGCGCAGCAGGTGGGGGCCGGGGCGGGCCTCGCGCGTGCTCATGGAGACGCCAGTGCCGGTGAGGTGGGTTTCGGGCTCACCGGTACCGGTCCGGGTCGTCATCCTCTCGGGCCGTAGGCCGCCATGAGGACGTGCACGCTGATGAGGACGACGACCCAGACCATGGCGCGCCTGGTCGGCGGGGGGCCGCCGCGCAGCAGCGAGACGCCCAGGGGGATGAAGGCGACACAGAGGCCGCCCACCGCGATGAAGGACTGCGGTTCGGTGCCTTTGAGCGTCCCGAGCGCGAGCGCCGACATCAGGCCGAGTGCGATCGAACGGCCCAGGCCCAGGGCACCGGAGCGGTAGGCGCCGATGGCCAGCACGACCCAGCCGAAGAAGGCCGGCCCGGACATGGACCTGAACGGATGCCAGACCGTGTCCCGCCATGCCAGGTAGTAGCCGTCGATGCCGGTGAGCACGGTCTGCAGGCCGAGGCTGTCGGTCAGGTGGAAGGCCAGGTGATCGGTGCCGAACTGGAAGGTCCGGGTGAACAGGCCGACGATCACCAGGCAACCGCCCCACAGTCCCCACAGCGGATTGGTGACGGCGATCCTCTGTGCCAGCGTCATGACCGCCGGCCACAGCAGCACGAACCCGAAGGCGAAGCAGACGTAAGCGGCGGTGATGAGGGCGGGATGCTGAGTGTAGGCGGTGAGCTGGTAAGGGACGAAGTAGTAGAACGGGGAGCGCAGGAGAGTCCCGGTCATGATCAGGGTGGGACCGGCGATCAGCGAGATGGCGCTCACCCATCGGCCGGGAAACGGGGGCTGGCGGTCCAGGTTGGCGGCGGCGTTGGCGGCCCGCCGGTCCGCGCCGCTCTGCCGCCATCGTGTGACGCGCCGGCGAAGATCAATGTTCATGGATTGCTGCCCCATCATGTCCGTGTCGGTGCGCCCGGACCGGTACGCCGGGGCACATCAGCATGGTGAGGGGCGACGCGGGGGGTGCGCGTCTGGCTCGGGTCGCATCTTGGTGGGCGGGCACGAGCAGGTGGTACGACCCCAGGCGGATGCGGATGTCCGACCGTGGGCAGATGCCGCGTGATCCGGTGAGGCGATAGCTTTCCGCCATGGAATGGGCTGGAAGGCGGCTCGACGCGAAGAGCGTCGCCGACGCGGCGGTGGCGGTCGCCGTGGCGCTGATCATCAGATACGCCATCGTCGATCCGCCGGGGCCGTCGTCGCACTGGCCCGCCTGGTCGGCCTGGCCGGTGGCGGCGGTCGTGAGCTTTCCGGTCGCGCTCCGGCGGCGCCGGCCGCGGGCCATGCTCGCCCTCGCGTGCGCCACGGCCGCGGCGGTGACCATGGCCGGGGCCGTCGCGGCGGGTGCGATCTGGCTGACTTTCACACCGGCCGTGCTCGTGCTGTATCTGGTGGCCACCACCGCCTCGATCGCGTGGTCGTCGGCGGGCCTGGCGGTCTGCCTGCTCGCTGAGGTGAGCGCGGTCCTGGTCTTCTACGCGCAGGTGTTTCCCGGCCTCGATCCCGCGGCGGCCCCCAGCGAGATACCGCCGGCCTGGCCGATCGAGATCGGTATGGTCACCGTCCTGCTGACCGTCGCGTGGGCCGTCGGGACGGTCGTCCGCTGGAGGCGGGAGACCACCGCCCGCCTCGTCCGCCACCTCGCCGAAGCCGCGGTGACCGACGAGCGCAGGCGCATCGCCCGGGAACTGCACGACGTCATCGGCCACAGCATGAGCCTGATCGCCGTCAAGGCCACCGTCGCCAACCATGTCGCCGACGCCCGCCCGCAGGAGGTCCGCGCCGCGCTGGCCGTCATCGAGCAGACCAGCCGCAGCACGCTGGCCGAGATCCACCGGGTGCTCGACCTGCTGCGCTCCGACGGGGATCCCCGGCAGGCCCGTCTGCCCGTGCCCGGCATGGCGGACCTGCCGGAGCTGGCCGTCCACGCCCGCTCGGCCGGGGTCGAGGTGGACCTGGCCGTCCGTGGAGAGGCCGCGTTGCCTGCCGCGGTCGCGATGTCGGTGTACCGGATCGTGCAGCAGGCCCTGACCAACGTCGTCACCCACGTGGGGCCCACCCGCTGCTCGGTCACCGTGGACGCCGGCGGACGGGAAGCGGTGATCGAGGTCGTCGACGACGGCCCCCGCCACGGCCGGCCGCCGCGGCCGGGCAGCGCCGACCGGGGCGGGCACGGCCTGATCGGTATGCGTGAACGGGTCAAGATGTACGGAGGAACGTTCGACGCGGGCCCCCGGCCCGAAGGAGGTTTTCGCGTGTCGGCCCGACTGCCCTACGCCCCGGACGGCACCCCGGCATGAGCACCGACGACATGAGCGTCCATGAGCACCCCCGCATGGGCACCGACGACATGGGCACCGACGACATGAGCGGCGGCGCCGCCCCGCACGACCCGTCCCCGCCCGCGCAGTCCGTCCGGGTCCTGCTCGCCGAGGACCAGGTGCTGATCCGCGACAGCCTCAAGCTCCTCATCGACACCGCACCGGGGCTCACCGCCGTGGCCGAGGCCGGCACCGGCGCCGAAGCGGTGCTCCTGGCCCGTCGGCACCGGCCCGACGTCGTCCTCATGGACGTGCGCATGCCGGACATGGACGGCATCGAGGCGACACGGCGCATCTGCGCCGACCCCGCCTGTGCCGGCGCGCGCGTACTGATCCTCACCACGTTCGATCTGGACGAGTACGTGTACGCGTCGCTGCGGGCCGGCGCGAGCGGCTTCCTCCTCAAGAGCGCCACGGCGACCGAGCTGTTGGCCGCCGTTCGCGTCGTCGCCTCCGGTGAGGCGCTGCTCGCGCCGACCGTCACCCGCAGGCTCATCAGCGAATTCCTGCACGGCCCTCGCCCCGCCCCGGCCACGAGAGACCTCAACGACATCACCCAGCGTGAGCGCGAGGTGCTCGCCCTCATCGGAAAGGGGATGTCCAACTCCGAGATCGCCGAGCACCTGCACCTCACCGTCGGCACGGTCAAGACCCACATCAGCCGTCTCCTGGCCAAACTGCAGGCCCGCGACCGGGCCCAGCTCGTCATCGCCGCCTACGAGGGCGGGCTCATCACCTAGCCGGGCGGCCGCCGGTGACCGATCGGCCACTCTTCGAACGGCGGCCCCGCCTGCGCACGTGAAGTCGTACGCCGACGGCGGGTCCCCCTCCACTGCCCGATGATGGGCGGCACCCGGGATCCGTCGAGGGGCCCACGGCGTCGGCCTGTCGTTGACGAAGCTGTCACCGGCCGGGGCCTCGGCGGCCGTCGCGGTCGCCCGTCGCCGCGATGGCCGCGATCAGCACGGCTTCGCCGGCGTTGCCCAGGACGGGTACCGTCACGGCGGCGCCCGCGGTGGCCAGGAGCGCGGCCGCACCCAGGCAGAGCCACGGTGTGCGCCGCCGCACCCACAGCGTGACACCCGCGGCCAGCAGGATCACCGTGGTGACCAGCGCGGCGATCGGCGGCCCCGGAGGGTCGGCGGAGACGTGGCGCAGGGTGCCGGACCACCAGCGGGGCTCCAGCCGCAGATCCGCGAGGCTCACGGTGTCCAGGACGATCAGCGCGCCGGCCAGGCCCCACGCCGGGGCGGTGAGCCCGCGGCGTACGAGGGCGGCCGCGTGGACGATGAGCAGCGGGGTGAGGACGGCGTGGGCGATGAAGCGGCCGGTGCTGAGCGCCTGGAGTCCCGGCCCTTCACCGATCAGCCGTCCGGCTCCGACGACCGCCGAGTCGTAGGCGACGCCCGCCGCGACGGCGAACGGGATCCACAGGCCGGATCGGGCCAGTCGTACGGCCAGAGCCGCCTGGACCAGGGCGAGCCCGCCGTACAGGACCGAGATCACGACAGTACGACGTGGTTGAGCACCATCGCCTCCTGGACATTCGCTCCGGTTTCGCGAGATCCTAACTGTTGGAAACGTTGTTTCTCTAGACGTAACGGGGAGCGGGCATGGTGCGCGTCGCCGCGGTGCAGTTCGCAACCGGCCAGGATGTGACCGCCAACCTCGCGACCTGCCTGCGAATGATCGACTCCGCCGCCGGGCGGGGTGCCGAGCTGATCGTGCTGCCCGAGTTCTGCAACCACCTGTCCTGGTACGAGAGCCGCGACCACGCGCGCCGCCTGGCCTGCCGGCACGGAGACCGGTTCCTGGACGCCGTCGCCGGTCGCGCCGCGCGGCACCGCGCGTACGTCAAGCTCGGCGTCACCCTGGACCGCGGGGACGGCCGCGTCACGGGCGCCTCCCTGCTGTACGGGCCGTCCGGCACGCTGCTCGGCGAGGCCGACAAGCAGGTGCTGATGGGTGCGGAGAACGACCATCTGGATCCGGGGACGGTCGTGGGCCCGGTGGTGGCGACCCCGGTCGGCCGGCTGGGCATGTACGCCTGCATGGAGGGCGTGATCAGCGAGGTCACCCGCGGGCTGGCGCTGCGCGGCGCCCAGGTCCTGCTCAACAGCCTGAACTCCTTCGCCGTGGACGAGGCGAGCCTGCACGTCCCGGTCCGCGCCGCGGAGAACAGGGTGTGGGTGATCGCCGCCAACAAGGTCGGGCCGCTGCTGCCCGCCGACAGGGCGGAGCTGATCGGCGCCGGGCTGGGCATCGCGCCCGGGTGGCTGCACGGCGCGGGTGAGAGCCAGGTCGTCGCCCCCGACGGCACCGTCGTGGCCAGAGCGCCGCGGACCGGTGAGGCCGTCGTGGTGGCCGACGTCGACGTGGCCCTGGCCGACGACAAGGTCAGAGCAGACGGCACGGACGTGCTGGCCTGTCGCCGTCCCGCCCTCTACCGGCCGATCGCCGCCGAACCCCGCGGCCGCAGAGCTCCCGCCGGCGCGCACGGCGTGGCCGTGGCCGTGGTCAGGCCGCGCGCGGGGCCCGGGAGCGCGACGGAGCTCCTGCGGCGGGCGGCCGAGGACGGGGTGCGGTTGCTCGTACTGCCCGAGCTGTGCGGGGTGAGGGCCGAGGAGGCGGCGCGGGCCGTGCGCGGGACCGGCGCGCACGTGGTGCTCAGTGAGATCCGCGGCCGCGCGCACGAAGGGCTGCTGGTCTCGGCCGAGGGGATCGTGGGACGCCAGCGCAAGCTCCACCCGTCCGCGCGGCAGGCAGGGCGGGTCACCGTGTTCGGGGACCGGCTGGAGGTCTTCGCGCTGCCCTGGGGGAGACTGGCCGTCGTCGTCGGCGACGACACGGTTTTCCCGGAGACGTTCAGGCTGGCGGCACTGGCCGACGCCGACGTCGTCGCGGCGCCCTTCACCCCGTCCGAGCCGTGGGAGTTGCGGTACGGCCTGCTGGAGCGGGCCGCGGAGAACCGGCTCAACGTCGTCGCCGCCGGACACGACGGGCCGGAGGGCCTCGCCGGCGCCATCCTGGCCGCACCGCGGGACTTCACGCTCTGGACCGCCTGGGAAGGCCCGTTCACCGGCCGCATCAGCCACCCGGTCGTCACCCCGGTCGGGAACGGCGACCGCGTGGTGCGCGCCGAGGTCCACCCGGCCCAGGCCGTCAACCGGCACGTCTCGCGCGGCACCGACCTGGTGGACGGCAGGCCGTGGCGGCTCGCCGACGCGCTCGTGGAAGGAGAGGCATGAGGGAAACGCTCCGGCACGTCGAGCAGATGCTCGACGAGTCACCGGTGGTCGACGTCACCGAGACGTTCGAGCGGTTCCGCGGCATGCTCGCAGCCCTCAAAGCCAAGATCGACGCGAGGTTCGAGCTGACCGCCGATCCCGGCTCGATCGGCGCCTACGGGGCCCACCCCGGCGGGCCGGGCGGCCGGATCGACGCCTACTGCGGCCCGGAGATCGACTGGATGGTCCACTCCTGGCTGGGCGACCCGGCGGCGGGCTTCGCCAACCTGCACCTCACCGTCTGGCTCGGCCCGCAGGTCGACGTGCCGCACCTGGGCGTCGCGCTGCTCCTGTGGCCCGAGGGGTGGTTCTACCAGAACTACATCCCCCGGGTGAACCTGGCCGGGCACGGCGACTACTACGACCGCCACTACGCGCCGCTCGAGGCGGACTGGCTGCGCTTCAGGGAGGAGAACCCGGACTTCACCTGGTTCACCAGCCGGGCCGGGTTCATCCGCGCCGGCCTGTCGCCCAACGCCTACTGCTACTCCTTCCCCCGTACGCGGGGCAACGCCGACGTGGTCGGCGAGCTGCTGCACGCGCGGGTCGACCACTGGCTGCGCCTGGTGGACGGGGCCGAACCCGTGCCGCGGGCCGGCAGGGCGGCGCTGGCCGCCACCGACCTGGCGATCCGCAGGAACATCGCCGAGCGCGACCCGGCCAACGCGCTGGGCGTGCGCTACTTCGGCCGGGAGCTGACCGACCGCCTGGTCCGCGCGCTGTGGGGCGGCGACCGCGTGCTGCCGAGGCCCGGGTGACCGGCCCGCCGCGGCGGGCGGCGAGGAGCGCGGGTGAGGCGCCGTCCGCCGCCGCCCGTCCGGAGGCCCGCCACCCGGCGGCCCCGGACGGCGACCGGCCGGCCGGCGTGTCCCGGCACGGAGGCGGGCCGTACCCGATGGTGCCGCTGTCGAGGAGGAGACCATGCTCAAGAACTTCTGGTACGCGGTGGAGTTCGGCCACGCGGTCGGCCGCCGGCCCCGCAGGGTCACCTGCCTCGGACAGGACTTCGTGATCTGGCGGCGCCGCGACGGCCGGATCGCGTGCCTGTCCGACCTGTGCGTGCACCGGGGAGGCGCGCTGTCGATGGGCACGCTGGTCGGCGACGACTCCATCGCCTGCCCCTACCACGGCTGGGAGTACGACCCGGACGGCAGGTGCGTGAAGATCCCGGCCAACCCGCCGGGGCGGGGCATCCCCCGTAAGGCGCGGGTCGACGCCTACCCGGTGGTCGAGAGGTACGGGATGGTGTGGGCCTTCCTCGGCGACCTGCCCGAGGACGAGCGGCCGCCGATCCCGCACATCCCCCAGCATGGGGACCCGGCGTTCCGGGCGGTCCACTGGGAGACCACGGTCGAGGCCAACTACGAGCGCACGCTGGAGAACGTGATCGACGCGGCGCACACCCCGTTCGTGCACGGCACCGCGTTCGGCAACCCGGACAGGCCGCAGATCCCCGACTTCGAGATCACCGGCGACGACTGGCACGCCGAGGCCGACATCCTGCTCAGCCCTCCGCCGCCGAAGGGCCTGTGGGGAGCGCTGGCCCGGCGCAGGCCCCGCGTGGAGTACGTCGTGGTCTCCAACGGCTGGTACCTGCCCAACATCGTCAAACTGCACGTGCGGCTGCCCTTCGGCGACCTGGTCCTCTACGACCACAACATCCCGCTCGGGCAGAACCGCACCCTGGTGAAGATCGTCGGCTACCGCAACTTCTTCACCGGCAGGTGGGCGGACCGCAACGCGGTCAGACGCATCGAGACGATCTTCGAGCAGGACCGTCCCGTCGTCGAGAACCAGCGTCCCGAACTGCTGCCCTTCGACCTGTCGGCCGAGCTGCACATCCGCAGCGACGCCCTCCAGGTCGCCTACCGGCGCCGCCGGCGGCAGCTCATGGACCGGGGCTGGTGGGTCGGCGGCGACGACATCGTCACCGGTGACGTGCCGCGCCGTGAGGCCACCGTCATCGCCTCGCCCGCCCGCCGCGACAACCCCGACCTCGCCCGTGCCTGGGTCCACAGATCCCGAGGGGAGAACTCCGTTGAGCCTGCCCGCAGCGCTGAGTGAACGCGTCCTGGGCCGCCTGCTCACCGCCACCGGCCTGTCCTGTTCGGCGGACGTCGAGCTGACCGCCCCGATGTCCCCCGCCTCCGTCGGCGCGCTCCGCGTCTTCCGTCCCGCCGTGGAGGGGCGGGACGACGCGCGGCGCGGCCCGGCGCGGGCGGACGACGGGCAAGTGGCGAAGGCGGTGACGGTCAGCCTGGCGGTCCCCGCGATCGGGCTGGACAGCCACATGATCTTCGTGTTCACCCGGCCGGAGTCGGCGGTCCCCCACTTCACGCTGGACGCGGTCGCCTCGGCCGGGTACCACGCGATGCACCTGGACCTGATCCCCCGGGTGGAACTGGCCACCCACCTGGCCTACCTGGACGCCGTCCACCTGCCCCTCACCCCCCTGCTGGAGGCGGCCTGGGAGATCGACGGCGTCTCCCCCGCGGCGGTCGGCCCCCGCCAGCGGGCGATGATGTCCCCGTGGATGCTGGTCTGCCGGGCGACCGAGGACGCCTTCGACAAGCTCGGACCGACCGTCGACGCCTACCTCGACCACTGGCTGACCCTCCTTGACCGGGGCGTCCCCGCCACCGCCGACACCGACCTGGCCGCCCGCGACGCCGTCAACCGCGCCAACCTGTTCAGCCCCGACGTGGACCCGGTCTGGCACCGGATCACCGGCCTGCTCGGCGCCGGCCAGACCGACCGGATCCGCCGGGAACTGCTGTCATGACCCCCTTCGGCAAACGCCGGATGACCTCGTGAGGTACCCCGTGGCGCTGGCCGTCGAGGACTTCGTCCCCGTGCTGCTGACCCTGGCGGGTGTGTGCCTGCTCAGCCGGTACACCGGGGCCCGGCACCGGCCCGGCGTACTCCTCGCGGCGGCCCTCATCGGGGCGGGCGGGCTGGCCAAGGCCGTCTGGAAGCTCATCGTCGCGCTCGGCGGCCCGGACCTGCCCTGGCTGGAGCTGATGCTGTTCCCGCTGCTCACCGCCGGGTTCGGGCTGCTGGCGCGGGTCCTGACCGCCCGCCCCGACGGTTCGGCGCCCGGCTGGATCCCGCCGCTGGTCATCGGCCTGTCGGCGCTGTGCGCGGGCGGTGCCGTGCTGGCCGGGAGCACGTCGCCGCTGCTGGTCAGCACCACGGTCTTCGCGACCCTCTGCGGCGTCCACCTGATCATGGCCGCCCGGCGGCGCGGCGACGTCACCGCCGCCGCGCTCTTCGGCGTTCAGCTGCTCGGCTTCTTCGTCCTCAGCCCGCTCGCCGCCCGCCCCGACCAGACGATCGCCCTGCAGTGGGTCGAGCAACTGTCCAACACCGCCGCCCAGGGGGCGTTCGCCGTCGCCGCGTTCCGGCTGGGCCGTACCCGGCAGGAGGTCTCCCCGTGACCGACGCGCTCGGCCGGCGCCGCAAGTTCGGCGTGATCGTCCCGTCCACGAACACGATCGTGGAGCCCGACTTCTACCGCATGACCGTCCCCGGGGTGACCGCGCACTTCGGCCGCATCCACATCCGCGACCAGGACATGGCCGGCGACGAGGGCATGGAACGGCTGCTCGGCCAGATCCGCCGGGAGATCGGCGCCGCCTGCGAGCGGGTGCTGACCTGCGAGCCGGACTACATGGTCATGGGCATGTCCGCCGAGACCTTCTGGGGTGGCGTCGAGGGCAGCCGGCGGTTCGTCGAGCAGATCCACGCCATCACCGGGCTGCGGGTGGCCACCGGCGCGCAGGCGTGCGAGCGGGCCCTGCGCCTGTACGGCGCGCGCAGGATCGGCGTGGTGACCCCGTACCAGCCGGTGGGTGACGATAACGTGGTGCGGTTCTTCTCCGAGATCGGCTTCGAGGTCGTCGCGATCAGGGGCCTGAGGTGCCCGACGGCCGTCTCGATCGCGCATGTCACCGAGTCCGCGCTCCGGGAGGCGCTGGAGGAGGTCGACACGGCGGACGTGGACGCGATCGTGCAGTGCGGGACGAACCTGTCCATGGTCGCCCTGGCCGACGAGGCCGAACGCCGGCTCGGCAAACCGGTCATCGCCATCAACGCCGCCACCTGGTGGATGGCGCTGCGCGACAACGGCATCCGCGACAAGGTGGACGGCGCCGGCCGCCTCCTGCGCGAGCAGTAGCCCCGGATCGACACCCCACGCGGGAGACACGGAGGAGACGAGCAGCCATGGCCCCATCGACCGGATTCACCCGCCGGCTGTGTGCCGCGCTGGCCGCCGCGGCACTGGCCGCGGCGACCGTGACGGCACCCTCGACGGCTCTCGCCGGCGACGACCCGGTGTCCGCCGCGGTGTCGCCCGGCCTGGTCGGCCGCTACGAGACCCGGATCGGCGACGACCCGGCCACCGTCCACTACCCGGTGGGCCGCGGGGCCGTCCCGGTCGCCCTGCTGCTGCAGGGCGCCAACGTCCCTGCGGGAAGCTACGGCAGGTTCGCCGGGATCGTCGCCGGTTTCGGCTTCGCGGTGGCCGTCCCCGACCATCGGCGTGCCGTCGGCCCGGTCTCCGGGCTCTTCCCCGAGCAGGTCCAGGTCAACGCCGTCGCGGCGTGGGCCGAGGCGGAGAACTCCCGTGAGGGCTCCCCGATCGCCGGGCGGCTGGACGCCGGCCGGTTGGTGCTGCTCGGCCACTCCTTCGGCGCGGCCGCCGGGCTCTTCGCCGTCGGCAACACCTGCGCGGTCCCGTTCTGCTCCGGCCCCGTCTACCGCCGCCCCGCGTCCCTGCGGGCCGCGGTGTTCCACGGGGCCGGCACCGCGGCGCCCGGCGGCGGAACCGTCCCCATCGACAACACCGGGGTGCCGGTCGCCCTGATCCAGGGAGGCATGGACGGGGTCAACCCGCCCGCAGTGGCCCGGGCGACCTACGACGGCCTCGGCTCGCCACCCAAGGCGTTCGTCACGGTGACCGGAGCCAACCACTTCGGCCTCACCGACACCCAGACCCCGCCCGGGGCCCTGCCCGACCCCTCGCCGCAGGCCCTGCCGCAGCAGGAGAGCATCGACGCGGCGGCCAGGTGGAGCGCGCTGTTCCTGCGCGCCTCCCTCGGCGACCCGCTGGCCGCGGCCTACGTCTACGGTTTCGGCGACGCCTCCGACGACGACGTCACGGTGGTCTCCCGGCGCTGAGCGCCGCGGCGGGAGACCACCGCCGCTTCTACTGCTGTTTCGGCAACCACCCTTGCTGGACCGCCCGCATGCCGAACTCGAACCGGCTGCGTGCCCCCAGGCGGTCCATCAGTTCCGAGGCGAGACGCCGTGCGGTACGGGGTGAGACGCCGAGCCGTTTGGCGATCGCCTCATCGGTGAACCCCTGGGCCAGCAGGTGGATCACCGCGGCTTCCTGGGCGCTCAGGCCGCTCGCGTCGTGCATGACGGGCTCGCTGAGGGGCTGGGCTTTGGCCCAGACGGTCTCGAACAGTGCGCACAGGGCGGCCAGGGTGCCCTGCCCGGTGAGCAGGACGGCGCTGGCGGCGGAGTCGTTGCTGTCGACGGGGATCAGGGCGGTCCTGCCGTCGAAAATGATCATTCGGGTGGGCAGCTCGGGGGCGGTGCGCACCTCACCTCCGAGTTCGGCCAGCCAGGCCACGTACGCCAGCGTGGTCGAACTGTTGCGGATGCTGTTGAGATAGACGGCCCGCATCCGCACACCACGGGTGAGCAGGGCCTCGTCCTGGGGTTTGGAGGCTTCGATGGTCTCCGCCCGGTGGGCGCCCCCGGGCGCGAAAGTCAGGATCTCGGTGTCCAGTGCGCGGGCCAGGGACGCGATCCGGTCGCGGATCGCGTCCAATCCGATCAGCCGCTCCACCTCGGGGTGGCGGACCGGAGAGGTGAGATCGGCGAATTCGGCGATCATTTGCGCGGCGGCGACCCGGGACGCCTCCAGGCGCTGCTGCTGGGCGGCCAGCTCCGCCTGCTGGCGTGCCATCAAGATCTCCATACCGATGTCTGGGGAGACCGCCCGCAGTTGTCTCTCATACTCGTAGGAGGGGCGTACCAGCGTCAGCTCACTCAGGGTGTCCAGGCTGCGCCGGACCTCTTCCTCGGTCAGGGCCAGATGGGCCGCCAGGGCCGTCACACCGTCGCGCGGACGGGTGAGCATGGCGCGGTAAACCGCCTCCGCGGTGGCGTCCAAGCCGAGTGAAGCGAGCATGAAGCAACTCTCTCCCTGAATTCACAGTGAAACAATCATGCCACTCGGGTGCGGGCCGGAATGCGATGGAATCGGCCGCCGTCGCTTCCCGACGGCACCGAGGGCCGGGAAGACCGTCAAACACCGTCGGGGCCGGTGACATCCGTTACCGCTTCCCGTTGATATGGCCGGCCATCATCGGGGAAGGTGTTCGCGGTCCCTTTCTGTCGCTTTCTGATTTCACACCGGCTGCGTGGCCGCTTTGGGTCACTGCCGTAAGTGTCCAGTCTTATACCGGCGACCGGATGCCGCCGACCGGAGATGGTTCGCTCATGTATCTCGTCCATGTCACGCTACGGGCGCCCACACCCGGCCACAGGCCGCCCCCCGGTCTGGCCGCCCTCATCAGGTCGCTGTCCGGCCCCGCCGATCGGATCGAGCATGTCTGCTTCCATCCCGCCGCCTCCCCCGGCCCCGTGGTCGGCGTCTACCTGATCGCCGACTGTCTGCCGGCGGCGGAGGAAGGGGCGGTCGCATTGTGCCTGCGCGCGGTCAGCACCCTTCCGCAGATGCGCGGCTGGACCATGACACGGGCCGGAGTCCCGCTTCTCGCACCCCGGTACGGCCCGCCTGGTTAAAAAGGTCCATTGCCGTTTCAGTCCACCCGGAGAATCTTGTACCGGTGCCGGGTCGCGACGAAGCTGAATGCACCGGCAGGAAAGATCGATCCGCCGGTGGAGCCGGTCGCACCCGCGCTGAGGGGAGCAACCGGAAACGCCCGGCCCCCTTCCCCCGACAAGGAGTTCCTCATGCTTCGCACCCGCCTGGCAATGGCCGCCCTCGCCGCCCCCGCGTTCACCGCCCTGTCCCCCTCCTGGCCGCCGGCCCCGGCGACGGCACCGCCCACGCCGCCGGAAGCGTCCGCTCCGGCGGCACCGTCTGGGAGTGACCACCGCCTGCTGAGCGCCGGCCGAACTTCGGACTGATGAAAGGCCCCCATGCCCTCAACTCCAGCCGGATCCACGTTTCCAGACGATCGAGGAGTCGATGCATGACCAGCGACGCAGAAAGTTCCGGGGCCGACGTGAGCGGTGAGCGCGGTGACGCCGCCGAAAACAGCGGCAGCGTGACGACCCCGAGCAGAAGCGAAGGCACCGCGGGAAACAAGGAGAAGCGCGGGAAGAAGGCCGTGCGGGAGGCGAAACGAGTCCTCGCCCGGCCCGCCGCAACCCTCTCGCTGGGCGAGCGCCTCTCCTCGTTGGCCGAGCAGGCAGCCGCGGTCTACGACCTCTCCTCTCCCATCGACACCTACGGCGACGGCGTCGTGGCCGACCTGGAGCGGCGGGTGGCGCAACTGCTGGGGAAGGAGGACGCGGCTTTCTTCCCCACCGGCACCATGGCCCAGCAAGTCGTGCTGCGCTGCTGGGCGGAGCGCACGGGAAACAACCGGGTGGTGCTCCATCCGCTCTCCCATCCCGAGGTCTTCGAGGCGAACGCCTTCGAGAGGGTGAGCGGTCTGTATCCGGTGCGGGCCACGGGGGCGCCGCGTCAGCCGACCGCCGAGGAGATCCGCGGGCTGCCGGAGTCGTTCGGCGCGCTGATGCTCGAACTGCCGCTGCGTGATGCCGGCTACCTGCTGCCCACGTGGGATGAGCTGGTCGGGGTCACCGAAGCGGCGCGGGAGCGGGGTGCGGTCGTGCACTTCGACGGCGCCAGGTTGTGGGAGTGCACGACGCACTTCGGACGTCCGCTGGAGGAGATCGCCGCCCTGGCCGACACCGTGTACGTCTCCTTCTACAAGTCGCTCGACGGGATCTCCGGCGCCGCGGTGGCCGGACCGCGCTCGCTGATCGAGGAGACGAGGATCTGGCGGCACCGGTACGGAGGAAGGGTCGTCCAGCAGTTCCCCGCGGCGCTTTCCGCCCTCGTCGGGCTCGAGCGCGAACTGCCCCGGCTGCCGGAGTACGTGGCGCACGCGCGGCTGGTGGCGGCCGCCATGGCCGAGGGGTTCCGGGACACGCGCCTGGGGTGGTTCAAGGTGCGACCGGAGGTGCCGCACACCCATCAGTTCCAGGTGTGGCTGCCGTTCGCCGCCGAGACGCTGGAAGCCGCCGTGATACGGCAGGCGGAGGAGAGCGGGATCGCGCTCTTCCAGTCGCCGTGGTGGGAGCCGGGAGTCCCGCCGGGGATCGCCCTCACGGAGGTGACGGTGAGCGCGGCGGGCCTGGAGTGGACCCCGGCCGACGTCCGCGCCGCGGTGTGCGACTTCGTCCGTCACGTGGAGACCTCGCCCGTCACATAGACCGGTGGCACCCGACCGCCGGCTGGGCCTGCGGCGCGCCACCCCCTGGGGCGTCCTCGACGTCGCCGGACCGGGGCCTGTCTGCGGACCCCGGCCCGGTCTCGAAGCTCAGCAGGACCCGGTGAAGACCTGCGGCGGAGCGTGATGCGGCCGGGTGGCGAGTGGTCCGGTGAGCAGGGCCGGGCCCTGTCCTCCCACGGGGACTTTCCCGGAGGTGCCCAGACAGTAGGTGGACCACCGTCCCACCGGGAGGCCGCCCACGGCGCGCAGGTCGGACAGTGCCCGTCGTGCCTGGCCGGTGATGATCAGGGGACGGACCGGGCGCGGTCCTCCCGGGGTGAGAAGGCGCGCCTGTTTCACCTCCAGGACGAAGACGCCCGTGGTGTGATCCAGATGGCCGTGGCGCTCGGGCTCGCTGCGACGGAAGCCGGCGCCCCGGATGAGCAACACCGTCGCCCGTCCGGCCCCCGACGGAGGCCACGGCATGGACGCCGGGCTCGGAGCCCTGTCCGCGCCGTTGCTGCACGCCGACCGTCTGGGGTTCGGGCATCTCGGCGCGTCGTCGAGCAGGGCCGACAACCACCCGCCGGCTATGAGCGTCCGCCGGACGGGAAGGTGACCCAGGGCCGTCGCGTCGTAGGATCCGTATCCGCCGGGCAGGAAGGGGTCGTTCGCCACGGTCAGGTGGGGGTGGGTGATCTGGGCGCCGAGCTCTTCCGCCAGGAGCGAGGGCCGGTCGCGGCGGTGCTCCAGCAGGTGGCCGCAGATCTCGTGCAGGACCGGAAAGGCCCTCGGCGTTCTTGCGCCTGCGGGGCCGGGTCATCCGGGGGATCCCGGAGAGCAGGAGTTTGCCGTGGGTCTCGCGCATGCCCGCGGCGAACGCCTCGAAGAGCTGGGCACGACGACCAGGCAGCTTCCGTAGGAGTCCTCGGGCTTGAACTCCGGGATGCCGAAGAAGTGCAGCTGGAGGTCTTCACGTCTGAGTGACACGTACGGGTTCGGGCGGACCTGGTAGTAAGTCCGGATGAAACCCAGCATGGTGTAGAACTCGACGATCTCGTCGATGGACCGGCAGGGAAGCAGCGGCACGGTGATCTCGTTGGCCATGGGTTTCTCCGTTCCGATGAAGGGGGTCGCCGTGGTCGGCGGGCCGTGGCGCCACCCGGCCCAGGACGCGGTGGGACAGGGCCGCTATTGGGCCTGTTGTGCGGGGGCGGGGTCCTCACCGGCCATGGTGAACGCACCCTCTTCCAGACGGCGGATCAGCCGGTGGGTCCACTGGGCGCCGGTGTCGGCGGTGGTCAGCCACAGGGACAGGACCTCGCCCACCGGCCCCCAGGTGTCCAGATCGGTGCCCGCAGGCAGGTGCGAGGTGATGCTCGCGCGCCACTCGCGCATCGCGCGGGCTCGCTCGCGCAGCATCTGCAGCGCCTGCTCCCGGGGAAGGTCCTCGATCAGGCCGACGGCGGCGCCCAGTACGTCCAGGCTCGGCTCGCGGTCGGCGAGAGCCCGGCTCAGGAGGGTGAAGTACTCCTGTTCACCTTCGCCGGTCAGTTCGTACTCGATCCGCGGCGGCCCTCCGGCTTCCGAGGGCACCGTCTCGTGCGTCACCAGCAGGCCCTGGCCGGCCATGCTCTTGAGCGCGTGATACACCGAGCCCGACGTGGCGGTGGACCACTCGTGCGCGCCCCATGACTCCAGATCCGCGCGGACCTGGTAGCCGTGTGCGCGCCCGCGCCTGCGCAGCGCTCCCAGTACCAGCAGCCGTACCGGTTTCATCCGGATCCCCCACCTTCGATTAGCCAAATTTGGCCAGCTTCTCCGGAGGCTACCGCCAACCTCCTTGCTGGCCAAATTTGGCTAGATGTTTCAAGGTGGCCGCGGTGTCCGGTGCGACCCGCTGACG
Source organism: Streptosporangium becharense (assembly GCF_014204985.1). Lineage (NCBI taxonomy): Bacteria > Bacillati > Actinomycetota > Actinomycetes > Streptosporangiales > Streptosporangiaceae > Streptosporangium > Streptosporangium becharense. The sequence continues at coordinate 7,698,778 of NZ_JACHMP010000001.1, forward strand.
CCGAGCCGTCCGCGCGTCTGGCCGCACCTCGCGCGGACCGGTATTGCATACATTCATCGGCATATTTACCGGTTTTCGTCGATACTTAGCGACTATTGCATACATTTCTGGTATCTCTGAGGTGTGTCCTATCCGAGCGTGCGCATCGTCGAAGTGGGGCCGAGGGACGGGCTGCAGAACGAGTCCGTCCTGGTCGGCACCGGTGCCAAGGTGGCCTACATCGAGGCGCTGGCGGCCGCGGGCCTCACCCGCATCGAGGCGGTCAGCTTCGTCCACCCCCGCCTGGTCCCCCAGATGGCCGACGCCGAGCGGGTGATGGCCCGCGTCCCACGGCGCGACGGGCTCAGCTACATCGGCCTGGTGGTCAACGAGCGCGGCCTGGAGCGCGCTCTCGACGCGGGAGTGGACGAGGTCAATGTCACGGTCGTCACCACGGAGACCTTCTCCCGGCGTAACCAGGGCATGACGATCGCCCAGGCGCTGGACTCGTTCAGCGTCATCGCCGCACGCGCCCGTGCGGCCGGGCTGCGCGTCACCGCGACTGTCGGGGCGAGCTTCGGCTGCCCCTTCGAGGGCGAGGTGTCACCCGGCGACGTCGCCACGATGGCGCGGCGGTGCGCGGACTCGGGGGCCGACGAGATCGCCCTCGCCGACACGATCGGGGTGGGCGTCCCCGCCGACGTGCGGCGCCTGACCGCGGCCGTGCGCGAGGTCACCGGCCTGCCGCTGCGCTTCCACTTCCACAACACCCGCAACACCGGCTACGCCAACGCGCTGGCCGCCGTCGAGGTTGGCGCCGCCGCGCTCGACGCCAGCGGCGGCGGGATCGGCGGCTGCCCGTTCGCCCCCGCCGCGACCGGCAACATCGCCACCGAGGACCTGTGCTACGCGCTGCGCCGCTCGGATGTGGACACCGGCGTCGACCTCGACGGACTGGTGGCCGCGGCCGCGTACATCGGCGAACGGCTCGGCGTGCCACCGCCCGCCCTGCTCGGCAGGGCGGGCGACTTCCCACCGGCCACCACCGGGCGGACGGCGCCCGGACGGACTTCGCGTCAAGGATGGGTACATGTCGACAGTCGATGACCTTCGCGGCCTGATCCTCACCGGCCGGTACGCCGCGGGTGACCGGTTGGGCGAGGTCGAGCTGGCCGAGACGCTCGGCGTCAGCCGCACCCCGGTGCGCGACGCGCTGCGCCGGCTCCAGGCCGAAGGACTCGTCGAGATCACCGCCAACAAGGGTGCCAGAGTCGTGGAGTACCCCCGCGCCGACCTGGAGACGATCTTCGAGCTGCGGGCCGGGATCGAGGGCCTGGCCGCCCGGCGGGCCGCGGCCACCGCGACCGGGCGGGACGCCGACCGCCTGCACGAGGTGGCGGTGACCCTCAAAGAGCACGCCGGACGCCACGACCTCGACGCGGTCTACCGGCTCAACGCCGAGTTCCACCAGACGCTGGTGCGACTCGGCGGCAGTGCCGTACTGACCCAGTCGATCAACTCGCTGGTCCACTCGCCCGTCCTGCTACGCACCTACAGCGCCTTCGACGAGGAGGCGATGCGGCGCAGCGTCAACCACCACATCGAGATCGCGGCGGCCGTACGGGCGGGCGACCCCGACTGGGCCGAAGCGGTCATGCGCGCTCACCTGTTCTCGGCGCGCGCATCGCTGCTCGGCCCCAGGGAGGGGCGATGAGAGGGCTTCCCCTCGGCGACGTCCGAGTCGTCGAGCTCGGCCAGCTGCTCGCCGGGCCGTTCTGCGGTCAGTTGCTGGGCGACTTCGGCGCCGAAGTGATCAAGGTGGAGGATCCCGGGCGGGGCGACCCGATGCGGCAGTGGGGCAGGGAGAAACCGCACGGGCGGTCGCTGTGGTGGCCGGTCGTCGCCCGCAACAAGAAGTCGATCACCTGTGACCTGCGCACCCGGCAGGGCCAGGACCTGGTCAGGCGGCTGGTCGAGCGGGCCGACGTGCTGCTGGAGAACTTCCGGCCCGGCACGCTGGAGCGCTGGGGCATGTCGCCCGAGCGGCTGCACGAGCTCAACCCCCGGCTGGTCATCACCCGTGTCACCGGCTTCGGCCAGAGCGGCCCCTATGCCCCCCGCGCCGGATACGGCTCGATCGGCGAGGCCATGGGCGGCATCAGATACGTCACCGGCGACCCCGACCGGCCGCCGTCACGCACCGGGATATCACTGGGCGACTCACTGGCGGCCACCCACGCCTGCGTCGGCACCCTGGTCGCGCTGCACGAGCGGGAACGCAGCGGGCTGGGCCAGGTCGTCGACACGGCCATCTACGAGGCGGTGCTGGCGATGATGGAGTCCCTGCTGCCCGAATGGCAGCAGGCCGCCTACCAGCGTGAACGTACCGGCCCCGTGCTGCCCAACGTCTCGCCGAGCAACGTCTACCCGACCGGGGACGGCGACTCCATCCTCATCGCGGCCAACCAGGACAGCGTCTTCTCCCGCCTGGCGACCGTGATGGACAGACCGGAGCTGGCCGCCGACGAGAGGTACGCCACCCACGGCGCGCGCGGCGGGAACGCGGCCGGACTCGACGAGATCATCTCCGCCTGGACCGCGTCGGCCCCCGCGGAGGACCTGCTCCGGGTGCTGCACGAGGGCGGCGTCCCCGCCGGGCGTGTCTACACGGCCAAGGACATGTTCGAGGACCCGCACTTCGCCGCCCGCCGGGCCATCGTCCGCGTGCCGCACCCCGACTTCGGCGAGCTGGCCATGCAGAACGTCGTCCCCAGGCTCTCGGCCACCCCCGGTGGCGTCCGTACGGCGGGCCCCGCGCTCGGCCAGCACAACGACGACGTCTACCGCGGGCTGCTCGGCCTGACCGCCGAGGAGATCGCCGCCCTGTCGGCCGAGGGAATCATCTGAGACGAGGAGCCTCCGTGCGCCGTCCGCCCGTCCCCCGCCCACACATGATCATGGACCATGGCGAGGTGTTCGGGCGCTCCCTGCCGTTCGGGGAGCGTCCCGCGCTCATCCTCATCGACCTGATGCGCGCCTACTTCGAGCCCGGCGGCGAGCTGTTCCTGGGCTCCCGCGACTGCCTGGAGTCGGCCGCCCGGGTGCTGGCCGCCGCCCGCGCGGCGGGCGTCCCGGTGATCCACACGCGGGTCGCGTTCGGCCCGGGCGGCGTGGACGGCGGGCTGTTCTTCCGCAAGGTCACCCCGCTGCGTCACCTCGTCGGCGACGGACCGCTCGGCCGGCTGATGCCCGAGGTGGCCCCCGGGCCCGAGGAGGTGGTGATCGTCAAGCGGTACGCCAGCGCCTTCTTCGGCACCGCGCTCGCCTCGACGCTCACCACGCTGCGGGCCGACACCCTCGTCATCGCGGGCGTGTCCACCAGCGGCTGCGTGCGCGCCAGCGCCGTCGACGCGGTGCAGCACGGTTTCGTACCGATCGTGGTACGGCAGGCGGTCGGCGACCGCGACCCCCGGCCGCACGAGGCCGGCCTGTTCGACATCCAGGCCAAGTACGGCGAGGTGTGGGACGAGACGGCCGTGACGAAGCGGTTCGGCGCGGGCCGCCTCCCGCGGGCCGGGAACGGCCCCGCGGCCAGGTGAGGATCACCCGCGGCCCCCAGGCGGGACGCTCGGTGAGCTGACCGCCGCGACCGGAGCCGCCGAGGACGCGGGCGCCGCCCCGGACCGCCCCGGGCCGTTCCGCGGCGCGACGGTGAGCACCGCCGTGATCAGGGAAGGGAGTCCGCCGCGCGCTGCGGCACGGTGGAACCGGCCGGGCACGGCATCCCCGACGTTTTGGCATTTGCCTAGTCCGCGTCCTCCCGCTGTTGCCATAGGGGAACCATCGTTTCCAAAATCCGGGTAACAGTCTCCCCGCGTGAAAGCTGGTGAAGCATCATGCGCTCCTGGTCGATCAGGGTCCTCGCGGTCCTCCTGATCCCGTTCCTGTTCCTCACGGCCGCCCCCGCCGGCGCCTCCGCCGACCTGTCCGCGCCGGGCTCGTACGCCGTCGGCTACGCCGACGTCAACGTCTCCGCCTCCGGCCGCTCGTTCGGCGCCCGGGTCTACTACCCGGCGACCTCGGCCGGAAGCGGCACGGCCGTCGCCTCCGGGCAGTTCCCGGTGGTGGCCTTCGGCCACGGCTTCTTGCAAAGCGTCAACAAGTACGCCTCCCTGGGCGGCCACTGGGCCTCCTGGGGCACCATCACGATCATGCCGACCTCGCAGGGCAGCCTGTTCCCCAACCACGGCGCCTTCGCCGATGACCTGAACGCCGCGCTGACCTGGATGGTGGCGCAGAACACCACCGCCGGATCGCGGTTCAACGCCCGCGTGCGCACCAACCGGCTGGGGCTGTCGGGGCACTCGATGGGCGGCGGCGCCAGCGTGCTGGCCGCCGCGCGCAACGCGTCGGTGCGGACGGTGACGAACCTGGCCGCCGCCGAGACCAACCCCTCGGCCAAGGCCGCCGCGGCGACCACGGCCGTCCCCATGCAGCTGGTCGCCGGTGCGAACGACACCGTCGCGGGCCCGTCGGACCACCAGGTCCCCATCTACGACGCCAAGCGCGCTCCCAAGCAGTTGCGCACGATCGTCGGCGGCTTCCACTGCGGTTTCACCGACTCCGGCGGTATCGGCTGCGACAGCGGCTCGATCAGCCGGGCCGCCCAGCAGGCGACCACCCGCCGGGTGACCACCGCCTGGCTGCTGTACTACCTCCACGACGACACCGCCCAGCGCGACGCGGTCTGGGGCACCTCCGCCCAGACCGACCCGGCCGTTCAGTTCCTCGGCGTCCAGTAACCGCACTCCGGCGCACCCGCCCCGGCCGGGGGCGGGTGCAGGGCCGGCGGCCACACGCCGGGGACGAACAACCCCAGCACGAACGCCCGCCCGGCCAGCGCCGACCGGCTCTCGGCGTCGAGCTTGGCGCGCAGCCGTACCAGGTGGTAGTCCACCGCCTGACGGGTCAGGTACAGCCGCCGGGCGATCTGCGCGTTGGACGCGCCCGCGGCGACCAGCCGCAGCACTTCGCCCTGGAGCGGGCTCAGCGCCGGCGCGGCGGAGGAGATCTCGTCCAGCACGGCCACCGCCCGCCACGGCAGGCCGTCCGCGCGGTGTTCGACGGAGGCGCTGACCCGGGCGGAGATAACGGCGCCGTCCCCGCGGACGAGCCGCATCCGGGTCCGGTAGACGTCCAGCCGGCCGAAGGCCAGCAGCCGCCAGTAGGGCCGCTGCGCGTCGATCTCGCCGGGCGCGAGCAACTCCTCCGCCGCGATGCCGTCCAGTTCTTCGACCGTGCGGGCCACCGCGGAACGGAAGGCGGGGTTGCTCTCCCTGACCCGGCCGAGCCCGTCCACCGCCGCGATCGGGATCCGGGCACGTTCGAAGTACACCTGATACCGGCCCTTCATGACCGCACCATAGATGATCTCCCCCGGGCGGTCCATCCATGTCACGCGGGAGCGCGGGCCCACCGCCGCGGACTGGGCCGCGGACCGCCCGGGGTCTCGCCGGCAGGTCCCGTCAGCCGTCGGCGGGCGCCGCCGAGGGGGCGGTCAGGCCCGCGAGGATCGTCTCGATCCCGGTTTCGAAGGCCGCATCCAGGTCGAGGCCGCGGATCTCCCCGGCCAGCCGGCGGGTGGCGGGGAACTCGCCGGCGGGCAGGGCGGAGAGCCTGCCGGACTCCGCCGCGGTCGGGGCCCCGATGGTGCCGGTGACCTCTGCCAGGGTGAAACCGGCGGCGTAGGAGAAGAGCAGGGTGGCGGCGTGCACGATCCGCTCGGTGGAGAGGCCGGCCTCCTCCAGTGCGCGGTAGAGCCCCTCGTAGATCCGGTGCTCCTGCACGGTGACATCCGGATAGGAGATCAGGTAGGGGAAGAGCCGTGGGTGGGCGTGGGCGATGCGTCTCAGGGCCCGGCAGGTCGTCCGCACATGTTCCCGCCAGTCCGCCGCGCCCGTCCGGGAGAGGTCCATCTCCTCCAGGACCGTCTCCACGACCGCGCGCAGCACCGCGTCCTTGGTCGGCAGGTAGTAGTACAGAGCCGTCGGGAACACGCCGAGGTCGGCGGCCAGGCGGCGGATGCTCAGCGCCTCGACGCCGCTCTCGTCGATCGTCGCCAGCGCGCGCCGCAGGATGAGCTCCCGTGACAGGGGTGGCCGTTCCGGGCCGGCCGCTTGCCTTCCTGCCGGCCCTGATGCCTTCTTGACCATGTTGTCCACCGTACAATACATTTCCCGTTGTTCACCGTACAGCGCCTTTGAACGGCGGAAACGTGGTGCGGGAGCGTGCTCTTCCGCCGTCCCGGTACGGGCCCCGGCGGTGGGAGCCGAGGCGGGCACCGGTGAGGAGCGGCATGCGTACGACGATGAGAGGGATGGCCGCGGCGCTGTCGGCCGCGGTCGCCGGGGCCGTCCTCGGCCACCGGGCCGGATTCCAGGCCGCCGGGCGCCGCCCCGAGGGGAGGTGGACGGTGACCGACGGCGCCGGCGCCGTCCCGGGCGGCGTCGCGGGCGACGTCACCCGGGTCATCGTGGTCGGCGCCGGGCTCGCCGGTCTGACCGTGGCCAACGCCCTGGCGTGCGCCGGGGTGGAGGTTCTGGTCCTGGAGGCCGGGGACCGGGTGGGCGGCCGGATCCGCACGGCCGAGATCGCCGGGGCCGACGTCGATCTGGGGGCGGCCTGGATCCACTCCCCGGTGGGCAATCCGCTCTCGGAGCTGTGCGCGCGGGCGGGCGTGCGGCGCCGGCCGTACGACCTGGACGGCCTCGTCGCCGGGGCCGCGCTGGTGGGCGAGCACGGCGAGCGCGCCGGCGGGCGGTTCCGCCGGGGGCTGCTGCGGCGGGCGGCCGGATTCGAGGACGCCGTCGCGGATCTCGCCGCCCGCGCGGGGGACGGGGCGACCCTCGCCGACCTCGTCGAGGTCTACTGCGCGGCCGACACCGACGCCACGCGCCGTTCCTGGGTACGGTTCGTCCTGCGCACGGCCATCGAGACGGAACTGGCGGCCCCGCTCCAGGCTGTGCCGGCCACCGCCCTGCCGGGCCTGCCGGGTTTCCCGGAACCCTACTCCGGTGGTGACGACGTGCCCGTCGGCGGATACCGGGCCCTGCTGGCGGCGCTCACCCCCGAGGTGGCGATCCGCACCGGCGCGGTGGTCCGGTCGGTCCGCGCCGGAGACGACGGGGTCACCGTGGAGACGGCCGACGGCCACGGCGAGCGGGGGTCGCACGTGGTCGTCACCGTCCCACTGGGCGTGCTCAAGGCGGGCGTGATCGGGTTCGTCCCGGTCCTGCCGCCGGTCAAGGCGCGGGCCGTCGCGGCGCTCGGGTTCGGCGCGCTCGAAAAGGTGGTGTTGCGCTACGACGCCCGGCATTGGGACGACGTCACCGGGTTCCTGATCCGGCACCGGGACACCCCGCTGCGCGCCTGGGTGGACGCCACCGGGCCGGTCGGCGCCCCCACCCTGGTCGCACTGGCGGGTGGGCCGGCGGGAGCGGCGCTGGCCTCGTGGGAGGAGGAGAAGGTGCTGCGGCACGCCCGCGACCTGCTGCGTACCGCGGTGAGCCGGAGTCTGCCCCCGCCCCGGGAGGCCGTGGTCACCCGCTGGCACGAGGACCCGTTCGCCCGCGGCTCCTACACCCATCTGACGGCCGGCGGCGGGCGGGCCGAGATCGAGGCGCTGGCCACGCCGATCGCGGGCCGGGTGCTGTTCGCCGGCGAGGCGACCTCCGGTGACCGCTTCGGCCACGCCGACGGGGCTTTCACCTCCGGTGTGCGTGAGGCCGGGCGGCTGCTGGGAACCGGCTCGGTGGAGCTGCGGATCAGAGGGTGAGCCGGGCGGCGCGGACGACCACGGACGCGGGGCCGCCGGGGGCTCCCCCGTTCCGCCGCGCGGGCGGGCACAATGATCCTTGTCATGACGAACCATTCCCCCACCTGGTGCCTGCCCCGGGCGGCCAACACGCGTCCGATCCCCCGCGACGGGCGCCGTCACTGCGGTGTGCTCGAACGGGTGCTGCGGCGGCAGTGGGATCCGGCGGAGGGGCCGCCGCCCGCCGAGCTGGTCCACGCGGTGGACGAGCTGGCCGCGTTGCCGGTGCACATCGCGACGCGGCTGGCCGAGGGGCTGGACGCGATATGGCTGGGCCCGGGAACCGTTCCGGAACTGGACGGCCTGGGGCATCTGCGCGGGCGGACGACGCATCCGGGCGGTCCGGCCTGGGACGACATCCCCGGTGTCTGCACGGGGCGGATGATCGCCATCGGGACCGGAGCGCATGTCTCGGCGAGTCTCGTGCATCACGAGATCGGCCACGCGCTGGATTTCATGGACGGTGTGTCACACGGGGGCGAATGGCAGACGATCATGCATTTGTGCCGGTCGAAGGTGCAGCAGCCCCGATACCGGGACAGCGCGGTGGAGTGGTTCGCGGAGGCGTACGCGTTGTGCGCCTCACGGCAGGCCCGGCGGTTGCTGCGCATGCTGGACGGGGATGACAACCTGGCGGCTGTAGTGTGGAACTTCTATCGGCGGCACTACGGGGTCTGACGAGAGGTGATGGCGATGGCGACGGCCGTGCGTGACGGTGACGGCACCTTGCTCGTCCCGGTCCAGGTCGCCACGCCCGAGGGCTGGTACGCCGACGGGGCGGTCCGGGTGCGGCCCGGTGATCCCGGCTACGACGAGCTCGCCGCGACCGCGGTGGCCCTGGCCGATCCGGCGGCGGACCCGGTGGAGGACGAGCGTCTGATCGCGGGCTGGGAGGCGAGGCGGGCGGCTGCCGGGCGGCGCAGCGCCTGACGGCCGGCCCGGGGCCCGGCCGTCCCCGTGCCGGGCGGGTTCTCACGCCGGGTGGATGAGCCGGTTCTCGTAGGCGAAGACCACGGCCTGTACGCGGTCGCGTAGTTCGAGTTTCAGCAGGATCCGGCTGAGATGCGTCTTCACGGTGGCTTCGGCGAGGTGGAGTTCGGCGGCGATCTCGGTGTTGGACCGGCCGCGAGCCACCTCGACGAGCACCTCCCGTTCGCGGGGGGTGAGCCGTTGCAGGCGCTCGTCGCGGGCCGGGGCGGGGCCGGTGGGGAGCCGGGAGGCGAAGTTCTCCAGCAGGCGGCGGGTGACGCGCGGGGAGACGACGGCGTCGCCGGCGGCGACGTTCCGGATGGCCGCGAGGAGTTCCTCGGGCACGACGTTCTTGAGCAGGAACCCGGAGGCGCCGGCCTTCAGCCCGGCGAAGGCGTACTCGTCGAGGTCGAACGTGGTGAGGATGAGGACCCGGGTCTGCCGGCGGTCGCGGACGATCCGGTGGGTCGCCTCGATGCCGTCGGTGCCGGGCATGCGCACGTCCATCAGGACGACGTCGGGACGCAGCCGGCGGGCCAGGCGGACGGCCTCGGCGCCGTCTGCGGCCTCGCCGACCGCCTCCATGTCGGGCTGGGCCTCGATGACCATGGTGAACGCCATGCGCAGCAGGGGTTCGTCGTCGGCGAGCAGGATGCGGATGGTCATGGGGTGTCTTCCGCGACGGGGTCGGTGTGGAGGGTGGCGCGGACCCGCCAGCCGCGGCCCGGGAGGGGCCCGGCGTGGAGGGTTCCGCCGTACGCGGCGGCGCGTTCGCGCATGCCGGGGATGCCGTGTCCCGGAGGGCCGGGGGTCCGGCCGACCGGGGCGGGGGTCCGGGCGGCGGGGCCGTCGTCGGTCACCTCGAGGGTGAGGGTGTCGGGTGAGCAGTGGATCCGGACCTCGGCCCGGGTGCCGGGCGGGGCGTGTTTGAGGGTGTTGGTCAGGGCTTCCTGCGTGAGGCGGTAGAGGGTGAGTTGCGCGGCGGCGGAGACGCAGGTGGGGTCGCCTCGCAGGTCGAGGCGGGTCGGCAGGCCGGCCGCGCGCATCTGGTCGGTGAGGGCTGCCAGCTGGGCGATGCCCGGCATGGGGTGGCGCAGCGCGTCGGGTTCGCCGGCCCTCAGCACTCCGAGGGAGCGTCGCATGTCGGTGAGGGCCTGCCGCCCGGTGCCGGAGATCTGATGCAGGGCGGCGGTCGTCTTGTCGGGTGAGCGGTGCTGGGCGAAGACCGCGCCGTCGGCGAGGGCGACCATGACGGAGAGGTTGTGGGTGACGATGTCGTGCATCTCGCGGGCGATGCGGGCTCGTTCGTTCGCCGCCGCGAGCCGGGCCCGCTGGTCGCGTTCGCGTTCCAGGCGGGCGGCGCGGTCGTGCAGGGCGGCGAGGTGCGCGCGTCTGATGCGGGTGTTGACGCCGGTGACGGCGACGGCGACGGCCACGGCGGTGAGGAAGACGAGGGAGTTGAGGAAGCTGCCGTGCGGTGCGGCCCAGCGGACGGAGGCCAGCAGGATGCCGGTTTCGAGGACGGCGGCGGCCATGAGGGTGTGACGCCAGGTGGAGTGGGCGGCCACGGTGTACAGGGCGATCAGGAGCGCGACGTCGGTGAGGAGCTGGATGTCGGCGAGCCATTGGACGAGGGCCACGGCGGCGATCGCGTAGAAGACGGTCAGGGGTGCGCGGCGGCGCCATGCCAGCGGCAGCGCGAGGGCGACCTGGAGGATCAGCGGCGCGGGTGGGCCCTGGTAGGCCTGGCTGTTGAGCCCGGCGCAGCCGAAGAAGACCACGGCGGCGAGGAAGGCGTCGAACGCCGTCGGTGACAGCCGGGTCGCGGCGTGCGGCGGGGTCTGGCGCGGGCCCGCGGCCGGTGCGGTGGTCGTGGCGCCGGTCATCGGTGTCGTCCTGTCGTCTCGGGGGTGTCGTGGTCGGGGCCGGGTTCTGCGGCGGATGCCGGGGGCGGCGGTCCGGGCTGCGTCGGCCCGGCCGGCGGTCGTCCGGCCTGGTGCTGCCCGTAGGGCAGGGTACGGGTGCCCGGTCGTGACCGGTGACCGGCGGGCGGCCGGACCCGACCGCGTCGAGTACATCTGAAGTCGTACACCGGCTCGTTCGGACGGGACCCGCGGAAGGCGGTTCACGGAGAAAAACGCCGGTCATCGGCCTGCCGGTGGACGTGGGCCGGGCCGGGCCGGACGGCCCGCGCAGGGCGGGGAAACCCGACCGAGGGCTGACGCGGCCGGCCGGTCGCGCGATCTAGCGTCTTGCCCACCAGAGGCGGCCCGTGCTTGACCCGGGTCGCGCCGGCCGTGGGAAGTGGCCCGCGTGCCGTGACCGGTGGTGCCCGGGAAGGCACTTGAGGAGGGTTCGATGCGTGGACGAAGGATGGCCGTGGCCGGTGTCGCGGCGGTTGTGGCGAGTGCGACAGGGGTGGCCGCGGCAGGGGTGCACCCGGCCGCCGGGGCGGTACGGACGCAGACCGGGGCCGGTGCCGCGAGTGACGGGCTGGACCGGTTCCAGCGGCAGAAGATCACCTGGGGTCGCTGCCAGAGCGGGCCGGATGACGCGGCCGGCCGCGAGCTCGACGAGGCGAAGGCCCAGTGCGCCGAGGTCCTCGTGCCGCTGGACTACAGCCGCCCGGGCGGGCGGACGGTCAAGGTCGCGATGTCCCGGCTGAGGGCGACCGATCCGGGACGCCGCAGGGGGGTGCTGCTGTACAACCCGGGTGGTCCGGGCGTTCCCGCGCTGCATCTGGTGCTCCAGGTGAAGCGGGCCGCACCCCAGGTCGCGGCCCGCTATGACCTGGTCGGGATGGATCCCCGGTTCGTCGGTCGGAGCACGGGGCTGAACTGCGGCTGGCCGGAGGCGGTGATCGGCTCCGCCGGGCCGGACCGGCGCACGTTCGACCGGGGGGTGGCGCTGGCGAAGGACATGGCGTCCCGGTGCGCAGGCCACCGGGAGGTGCTGCCGCACGTCTCGACACGCAACACCGCCCGCGACATGGACGTGATCCGGGCGGCGCTGGGCGAGCCGAGGCTGTCGTATCTGGGGTCGTCGTACGGGACCTATCTGGGTGCGGTCTACCTGCAGTTGTTCCCCCGCCGTGCCGACCGGGTGGTTCTCGACAGCGCGGTGGACGTCGACCGGTTCGGCCCCGATCTGACGGGCACGCAGGGGCCGGCCCTGCGCGCGGCCCTTCGGCACTGGGCGGCGTGGGCGGCGCGTCGTCACGGCCGGTACGGCCTGGGCGCCACGACCGGCGCGGTCATGGCGACGGTGGAGCGGATCAGCCGGGCCGCCGACCGTGAGCCGTTGCGGGTCGGCGGCCACCGGGTCGGCGCGCGGCTGCTGCCGCTGGTGCTGTTCGGGGTGACCGCCGGGGACAGCGAGGAGACCTACGCCGGGTTCGCCGCCGATGTGCGGGTGCTCGACAAGGCCGCCCGGGGGATCGAGGTCTCCCCCACCCCGATGCTGCAGGCGGTTCTGACCGGCCTGTCGTCTCCCGACGCGGACGGGGCCGCCAGTGCCCAGACCGCGATCATGTGCGGTGATCGGGCGGTGCCGCGTGATCCCGAGACCTACTACCGTGACATCCGCGCGCACCGCGACGACGAACCGGTGTTCGGCGCGCTGATCCGCAACCTCACTCCCTGCTCGTTCTGGCCGGTCCCACCGGCCGAGCCTCCCACCCGGGTGCGCAACGACGTCCCGGTGCTGATGGTGGGGGCCACCGGTGACCCGGGCACCCCGTACGCGGGCCAACTGGTGACGCACCGGGCACTGACCGGTTCGCGGCTGGTCACCCTGCGGGGCGCCTTCCGTCACACGGTCTACGGGGGGTTGTTCGCTCCCCGGGACGCGTGCGTCGACGGCGCGGTCGACCGTTATCTCCTCGACGGTGTCCTTCCGGCGCGCGACACCGTGTGCCGTGCCGTCTCCCCCGTCGGCGGCTGAGGGCGGCTCTCCAGCGCGATCATTTCGCTGTTTCATACGGAGAGTAGTGGAAACATAACTCTCTGTGATCACGGGATGGCGCTGTGCGACCGTCCCGCTGAGTGAGAGGGAGTAGCGGCATGACCCAGCAACTGACAGAGATCACCATCTCCGCCGCCGACGCCGGGACGGAGTACGAGACGGAGGCCGAGCCCGGTTACCGCCTGTACTGGTTCGGAAAGGACGTGAAGAAGACCAGGGAGGAGGCGCGCGCGTTCGCCGCCGCCCAGGGACAGGGACACCGGCTCGCGGACATCCCCTCCGAGATCTGGCGCGACAGCGCCGCGACCTACCTCGACGGGCCGACCTGGATCGCCTCCTGGCGGGGTGACGACTACGACGACGCCAACGTCGTGCTCCACCCCAACGGTGCGATCACCACGGTGGAGGACGGAAACCAGCAACTGCCCTTCCTGATCAGCTACATCGGCTGACGCCGCCGCTCCCTCCTCGGCCGGCCGGCCAGATCCCGGCCGGCCCGGGAGGGGCGGGCCGGTGGCGACGCCCGTCAGGTGGCGCGCAGGCCGGTGGCGTCGTACAGGTGCACGTCGTCGCCGGCGACCGCCGCGAGGACGAGCCCGTTGCCGCTGAAGGCCACGGCCTGGATCTGGCCGGCGTCCAGGGGGCTGCGGAGCGCCTTCCGGGAGGCGACCTCCCACAGCCGGACACCGTCCTTGTCCGTCGCGGCGGCGAGGACGGTCCCGTCGGGGCTGAGCGCGAGGCCGGTGACCGTGGAGCCGGAGCCTCTGAACGGCGTTCCCTTCGGTTCGCCGGACGTCACGTCCCAGACCCGCACCACCTTGTCGTATCCGGCGCTCGCCAGGGTCTCGCCGTCGAGGAACACCACGGCGTTGACCTCCTCCTTGTGGCCGGTCAGTGGTTTTCCGGCCGGGCGGTGGCCGGAGGTGCGCCACAGCCGGACCGTGCGATCCCACCCGGCGGTGGCCAGCAGGCTTCCGTCGGGGCTGAAGGCCCCTCCGGCGACCAGGCCGTCGTGGCGCATGGCGGCACCCGTCTGTTCGCGGTCGGAGGTGCGCCACAACCGGACCCATTCGTACCCGCTGCCGGTGACGAACCGTTTGCCGTCGGGGCTGAACTCCACGAAGAACGAGCCGATCACGGACTTCGGCACCCGGCGCCTGGACGCGACGTCCCAGACGTGCGCCTCGGCGTCGCCGACCCCGCCGAGGCTGATCAGGGTCCGGCCGTCCGGGCTCAGCGCGAGACCCTGGACGTAGAGTTCGCGGTCGTCGAGCTCAGCGATCATCTCCCCGCCGGGAACCTCCCACAGGCGGACCTTGCCGTCCCAGCATCCGGCGGCCACCAGCCGGCCGTCGGCGGAGACCGCCAGGCCCTGCACCAGGTTGCCGTTCCCGAGCACCAGCGGCCCGTCCGGGATGAGCGCGGACGGGGGCGGGGTGGCGGCCGGGGGCGAAGCGGAGGAGGGGGTGGCGGACCCCGGCGCTGAGGAGGGCGGGGTGCCCGTAGGGCCCGGGGTCGGGCGGGACGCGGGTCTGGAGGAGGCGGTCTTCTCCCCCAGGTAACGGGGGACCAGCACCGCGGCCCCCGCCACCGCGCCGGTGGCCAGCGCGGCTCCCCCGCCGATCAGGAAGCCGCGGCGGGAGAGGCCGCGGCCGGGGGGAGGCGCCGGCCGGGTGGGCTGGTGCGCCGGAGGCGGCGTCCAGGATGGGGGGCCGACGGGTGCCGCGGAGTGACCGCCGACGGGTGCCGCGAAGTGGTCGCCCACGGGTGCCGCGGCGGCGGGTCGTTCCCAGCCGGGCGAGACGGGGGGCGGCGGGGTCGGCGGGTGCGCGAAGGATGGGTTCGCGAGGGGCGGGTTCGCCGGGAGCCGCTGTCCGATCCGGTTCATGGCCGTGGCCAGCAGGTCGCCGCCGGTGGGGGCCGGTGTGCCGACAGGCGCCGTCCCGCCGCCGGTGATGAGGCGCAGCAGGACCTCCTCGGCCGTCGGCCGGTGCCCGGGTTCCTTGGCCAGGCATCGGCCGGCGAGGGCCCGAAGGTCGTCGGGGAGGCCGGTGAGGTCGCACTCCTGGTTGAGGATCCGGTACATCAGGGCGGCGAGGGCGACGTCGCTGCCGAACGGGGACCGGCCCGTCCCGGCGAACAGGATGGTGCCGGCCCAGCTGAACATGTCGGAGGGCGGGCCCACCCGTTCCCCGGAGAACTGCTCGGGCGACATGTAGGGCGGGGTGCCGACCATGCCGGTGGCGGCGGTGGCCATGTCGGTGCCGTGCGCGATGCCGAAGTCGACCACCCGCGGCCCGTCCGGGCCGAGCAGCACGTTGGCGGGTTTGAAATCGCGGTGGACGATCCCGGCACGGTGGATCGCGGCCAGGGCGGTGGCCGTGCCGACCGCGAGCCGCCGCAGGTCACCCGGGGAGAGCGGGCCGTGCGAGCCGACCCGCTGTTCCAGTGACTCCCCCGCGATGAACTCGCTCACCACGTACGGCCGTTCGCCGGCCGTGCCGACGTCCAGGACGCGGGCGGTGCAGAAGGGCGGCACCTGGCGGGCCGCCTCCACTTCGCGCAGGAAACGCCTGCGGGTCGTGGGATCGCCGGCGACGCGGGCGTGCAGAACCTTGACGGCGACCCGGGCTCCCGACGGGGACTCTCCGAGGTACACGACACCCTGGCCGCCCTCTCCCAGGGATCCGAGCAGCCGGTACTCCCCCAGCCGGGCTGGTTCGTCCGCTCGGAGCGGGCGCGGTCGCGGCACGTGCGCCTCCCGGTGTCACGGGGTCTGGGATCGGTACGACAGGGCGGGGACGGCCGGGTCGCCCGGCTCGATTCCGTCCAAGGATAAGTGGACCCGGCGGGCGGCCCTCGCGTCATGGAGAGGACACGGAGAGGACACGGGGAGGACATGGAGAGGACGCTGTGGCGGGTGGCCGGCCGCGCGGAGGAGCCGAGCGGCGGGCGGGACGGAGCGCGGCCGGTCGACAGGTCCGTCCGATGGGCCTTTCCTCCGGCTCCGGAGAGAGGGACGCTGGGATGGGGGGAGGTGTTGGAGATGGAGACCAAGCAGTGGAACGTACAGATCGTCATCAGCGAGGACGACGAGGACGCCCTCACGGTCGCGACGGCCACGTTGTCGGCGCGGGACGGCAAGAAGTACGAGAGCGTCGGGCACGCCCGGCGTAACCCGGGTGATCGGCCGGTGCCGGCGATCGGCGACGAGCTGGCGGTGGGACGCGCGCTGTCAGGGCTGGCCGCCCAGTTGATCGAGGACGCGGCGGTGGACGTCGCGCAGATGGCGGGGGCGGCGCGGGGCCGCTGACGCCGTGTGAGCCGGGTGTCCCGTGAAGGTGCGGGGCACCCGGTGGCCCGGCGATCCAGGTGGCGGGCGGTCGGGTGGTTCGCGTTACGGCCGTGCAGGTGCTACCGTTGGGGCAGTTGCAGTTGTGGTACCCATGAAACTCTGTGTGCGCCTGACGGTATGTAACCATCAGGCGCATTTTTGTTTTGCCGGTCATCTCCGGGTGGGCTCATCTCGGCGACGCGGAATCCGTGCAGTGCGGGTTCCGGCTCTGCCCCTATCAAAGGAGATCGACATGGCTACTGGCACCGTGAAGTGGTTCAACTCGGAAAAGGGCTTCGGCTTCATCGAGCAGGACGGCGGCGGCGCCGACGTCTTCGCCCACTACTCGAACATCGCCGCCCAGGGCTACCGTGAGCTGCAGGAGGGCCAGAAGGTCTCCTTCGACGTCACGCAGGGCCAGAAGGGCCCGCAGGCCGAGAACATCGTTCCCGCCTGACGCGCAGCGCACATCACATCACGGGCCGGGGCCCGCGTCCAACAGGACGCGGGCCCCGGCCTGTTTCATGGCGGGCCCGCACCGTCGCGGCCGCCTCACTTTCGGCCGCCCCGCTTCAGCCACCCGCCTCGGCCGCGTCCTCCGTCGCGGCGGGAAGGACAGCGGTCCCCGGATGCTCGGGGTGCGCGGGCCGGTCAGTCCTTGATGCGCTTCATGGTCAGGTGGGAGTCGACGCGGGAGACCGCGGGCAACGGCAGGATCTGCTTGCTGAGGAACGTCTCGTAGGCGACCGGGTCGGTCACCGCCACCCGGATGTAGTAGTCGGGGCGCCCGAACATGCGCCGGAACTCCACGACCTCCTCCAGCGCCGCGACCCGGGATTCGAACTCCTCCACGGTCTGCAGGTCGTTGACCGCGATGTCCACCGACAGGACCACCTCCAGGGAGCGACCCAGGGCCGCCGGTGAGATCTGCGCACGGTATCCGGCGATCACACCGGCGTCCTCCAGACGCTTGACCCGGCGCAGGCATGGCGGCGGCGTCAAACCCACCCGGCGGGCCAGCTCCACGTTCGACAACCGCCCGTCCTGGGCCAGATGAAACAATATTTCATGATCAATGCGATCAAGGCTAATGGAATTACTCATGGCCTTTTCTCTCTGCAATATTTGAAACCATATTATGTGACATGCATACTAAAATTGCTTCCATGATTGGAAAGCAAGCCGAAGGTGCGTCGCGGGACTTCGCGGCGGCGGCGGCCGACACCGCCTCGGTGGGGCTGAGCCTGTTCCCCCTGGGGATCAGCTTCGGCATCCTGGTCGTGCACACCGGCCTGGACTGGTGGTGGGCACCGGTGTTCACCGCCGTGGTCTACGCCGGGTCGCTGGAGTTCCTGCTGCTGGGCCTGGTCGCCACGGTGACACCGCTGGGGCAGATCGCGGTGACGGCGCTGCTGGTCAACCTCAGGCACGTCTTCTACGCCCTCTCCTTCCCGCTGTCGCGGGTACGACCGCCGGGCCGCGTCTACGCCACCTTCGCCCTCACCGACGAGGCCTACGCCCTGACCGCCGGTGGGCGTGCCCGCTCCTGGAGCGGCGCCCGCATCCTGTGGATGCAGCTTTTCTGCCAGGGCTACTGGGTCGGCGGGGCGACCGTCGGCGCGCTCGCCGGCTCCCTCATCCCGTTCACCCTGCACGGCCTGGACTTCGCGCTGACCGCCCTGTTCGTGGTCCTGACGATCGACGCCTGGCGTGCCCAGCGGGACCTGCCCGCTCCCCTGCTGGCCGCGGCCGGCTTCGCCGTCGCCGCGCTCCTGGTTCCCGGGCAGGTGCTGCCGGCCGCGATGGCCCTGTTCACCGTGGGTGTGCTGGCCCGCTACGCCCTGCGCCGCCGTGCCCTCGCACCCGCTTTCGGCGACCGTGACGGCCATGACCACCCCGTGCCCACCCCGGCCGCGTCGGCCGCACCGGCCTTGTCGGCCCGGGAAAGGTAGAACCCCACCGTGCCCAGCCCGCTCTACCTGGCCGCCGCCGTGGCCGTCAGCGCCGCCGTCACCTGGGGCCTGCGTGCCCTTCCCTTCGCCGTCGTGACCCCGCTGCGTCGCTCGGCCGTCCTGCAGTACCTCGCCGTTCAGATGCCTGTCGGCATCATGCTGATCCTGGCCCTGTACACCCTGCGCGACGTCCGCCCCACCGACTGGCCGGCCGTCGTGCCCACCGCCCTGGCCCTGGCCGCCGCGATCGGACTGCACCTGAGAACCCGAAACGCCGTGATCAGCGTCCTGGGTGCGACCACCCTGCACGTGGTGCTGTCGACCTTCTGGCCGCACTGAGCATCTCCCGCGACCGCGTCAACGGCACCGGGGACGGCTCCGGTGGCCAACACCACGTCCGATTCCCGCCGGACCTCGGGAGAACGCCTGCGACAAGCTGTCCGCGGACAGCCGACGAGGTGCCCTACGGCCCGGGCACCTCTGCCGAGGTGAGGATGTATGAGAAACGACGACCACATGTCCGGGGATCCGCCGGTTGACGGGCTGGAGTACGGTGACGTGCTCCAGCGCGCGTACCGGCACGTGCTGAGCTGGCGGGGGTCGGTCGCCGATCGCCCGGTTTTCCCCGCGGTGACAGCGGATGAGCTGCGTGATCTCCTCACCGGCGGGGGCCCGCCCGAAGCCGGCACCGATGCGATCTCGACTCTGGACGTCCTGGCGCGGGCCGGTGAGCTGGGATCGACGGCCAGTGCGGGGCCGCGCTACTTCGGCTACGTCATCGGCTCCTCGCTGCCCGTGGCCGTGGGTGCGGACTGGCTGGTCACCGCCTGGGACCAGAACGCGACGCTGTACTCGTGCGGCCCGGCGGTCTCGGTGATCGAGGAGGTCTGCGCCGACTGGTTGGTGAAGATGCTCGGCCTGCCTCCGCACACATCGGCGGGATTCACCACGGGTACCCAGATGGCCGCCTTCACCTGCCTGGCGGCGGCCAGGCACCATCTGCTGGCCCGGCAGGGCTGGGACGCCGAAGCGGACGGGCTGTGGGGAGCGCCGCGCATCCCGGTGATAGCCGGCGAGCAGCGCCACGCCTCGATCGATCGTGCCCTGCGCTACCTGGGGATGGGGACGCGTGTCCGAGAGGTCGGGTGCGACGCCGACGGTGCGATCGACCTCTCCGCGCTACGCGCGGAACTGGATCGGACGGACCGGCCGCCGATCGTCTGCGTGCAGGCCGGCAACATCAACACCGGTGCCGTCGACCCGCTTCGCGAGGTGTGCGAGCTCGTGCACGACCGGGGCGGATGGGTGCACGTCGACGGAGCGATCGGACTGTGGGCTCTGGCCAGTGACGAACACCGCGGCCTCCTCGACGGAGCACACCTGGCGGACTCCTGGACCACCGATGCGCACAAGTGGCTGAACGTGCCCTTCGACTGCGGCATCGCCTTCGTCGCGCATCCCGACGCGCACCGGGCGGCTGTCGGGATCACCGCGGCCTATCTGGAGGCATCCGAGCACCGGGACCAGATCAACACCGTGCCGGACTGGTCCCGGCGTGCCCGCTCGGTGCCCGTCTACGCGGTGCTGCGGACACTGGGCCGGGCCGGCGTCGCCGGGCTCGTCGACCGCAACATCGAGCACGCCCACCGCATCGCCGGCCTCCTCGCGGCGGAGCCCGGCATCGAGATCGTCAACGAGGTGGTCCTGAACCAGGTGCTGGTGCGGTTCACCGCACCCGGCCGCGACGACGACGAGCTCACCCGGGAGGTCGTCAGCAGGGTCCAGGACGACGGCACCTGCTGGCTGAGCGGATCGGTCTTCGGCAACCGGGCGGTCATGCGCATATCGATCTGCTCGGCGTACACCACGGCCGAAGACATCCGGCGAAGCGCCGACGCCATCATCCGCTGCGGTCGCGACGCCGTGGCCGGACGGGCACGGGCCACGGGTACCGGCTGATCCGCCCCGGCCCGCCGCCACCGGGGTGGGCTCCCCGGCGCGGGTGACAGGGAGCCCGGGCATGTCCCCGTCACCACCGGTGGGTTCACGGCTTCGGCGAGGTTCCTCACCCGGTGCGGGGAGCCGCCCCCCGTTCTTCATCCAGTGAAGAGGGCTGCCACCATGGGGACGGTGTGCTCCTTCCCCTCACCGGCCATCCCGGCCGGCCGCATCAGTGAGAACGCCCAGCCGGTCCTGCGGGCCGGAGAGTTGACCTTGAGGCCCTGGCTTCCCGATGACGCCCCCGTCGTGCTGCGGGCGTCCGCCGATCCCGCGATCCGGCGCTGGAACCGGCAGTTCACCACCTCGTCGGAGGACGCGCTGGCGTGGATCGGCCAGTGGGACGACCGCTGGCGCGCCGAGAAGGACGCCTCCTGGGCCGTCGTCCTGGACGCCGAGGTGCTCGGCCGGGTCTCGCTGCGTGGCTTCGATCTCGGCGACGGCGCCGCGCAGGTCACCTACTGGGTGCTGCCCGCCGCCCGGGGGCGGGGTGTCGCCGTCCGCGCCGCCGGCCAGGTCGCCCACTGGGCCTTCGACGTGGGATTCCACCGTCTGGAGCTGGTCCATTCGGTGGCCAACCCGGCCTCCTGCCGGGTCGCGGGCAAGCTCGGCTTCGCGTTGGAGGGCACCTTGCGCAGCGCGGTGCGCCACGAGGACGGATGGCACGACATGCACCTGCACGCCCGGCTCGCGGACGACGGGGGGACCCCTGCGCGCGGTGAGCCGGACGCGTGATCGCACCGGCGCGCCACCGGAATGTCTTCCGTCCCGGGGCGGATGCCCCTAAGGAGAGGGCGTACTCGGTGAACCGGCCGCAGGCGGCGAACCCCAGCCGGCGGTGGACGGGTTCGCCGTCCGCGGATGCCTGCAGGACCGCGGTCCGGTAGCCCTCGTCGCGCGCCGTGTGCAGAGATTCCACCACGCCGGTGCGGCGCCGCCGTCCGCCCTCTCCCGCAAGCCGCGGTGCGGGCGGCGTGCCGGCCGTCCACACCGCAGGATGTGATGCATAATCTCGCGTGTGCGCAGTGCAGGTGGTAGTCCCCCTCCCCCGCCGTCCCCGGTGGCCGCCGGGTGCCGCCCGGGTGTCCGATCGCGGAGGCCGGTGTGAACGATCACGATCCCGCGTCGCCCGTGCGCTTCCCCCAGGCGTGCGCGGAGTTCCTGGCCGGGCTGCGCACCAAGAAGCTCTCCCCGCACACCCTGGCCGGTTACGACCGTGACCTGCGGGCCGTCGGCGACCTCGCCGCGGCGCTGGCGGGCGTCTCGACGGCAGACCTGGAGATACGGCAGCTGTCCGGCCGCCTGGTGCGCGCCGCCTTCGCCGACTTCGCCGGGCCGCGCTCCGCAGCGAGCGTCAACCGCGCCTGGAGCGCCTGGAACCAGTTCCTGACCTTCTGCGTGGCCGAGGGTGCCCTGGAGGGCAACCCCATGGCCGCGGTGCCCCGGCCCCGGCAGCCCGCCAAGGCGCCCAAGCCCCTGCTGGGCGACGGCAGCGCCGCCACGACGCTGCTGGAGCGCGTCGCCGCAGGAGCGCGCAAGGCCCGCGACCCGTGGGTGGAACGGGACCTGGTGGTGCTGGCGCTGGCGCTGGTGACCGGCATGCGCTCGGCGGAGTTGCTGGGGCTGACCGTCGGGTCGATCGGCGGCGCGCCCGGAGACCGGCGCGTCCAGGTCGTCGGCAAGGGCGGTAAGACCCGCTCGCTGCCCGTCGAGCCGCCGATCGAGCACCTCGTCGACCGCTACCTCGAAAGCCGCAGGCAACGGTTCGGGCTGACCTCGATCCCCCGGTCCGCGGCGCTGCTGGTCGACACCTCGGGTGAGCCGCTGCGCCGCGGCGGCCTGCAGTACCTGGTCCGCCAGTGCTACCGCCACGCCGGGGTGCACGACCGGGTGCAGAAAGGGACCCTGGTGCACGCGCTGCGCCACGAGTTCGCCACCCGTCTGGCCGAGCGGGGTGCCACGGCCCACGAGCTGATGGAACTGCTGGGGCACTCCTCGATCGTGACGGGCCAGGCGTACGTGGCCTCGACCGCGCGCGAGGTGCGCCACGCCGCGCGGGGCAACCCCGCGTACGAGGTGCTGGAACGCCTGAAGGATGACGGGCCCGTCGGCGGGCGGGACGAGGACGGGGCCCGGTGAGGGCCCGGTAGGAGAGAAGCCCAGGCGGGGCCCAGGTGGGGTGGGGTGCCGGGTGCCGCGCGGCGGTGCCCTCACTCCATGGGCGGCGCCTTGAGCCTGCGGACGAAGCGGGCGGCCGCCCGGTGGCTCATTCCGGTCTCGCCGCGCACCAGGAAGACCGCCTGGTCGAACTGGTCGGTCGCTTTCAGTTCCAGGACTCGCTGGACCAGTTCGGGGCCGACGCCGCCGCCGACCAGGGTGTTTCGAGGGTTCTGAGCCAACCGCACCGTGAAGACGATCACGAGGATGATCGCCGCCACGGCGACCGCCGTCAGAAGGATGATGACGACCGGGTTCGACATGGGCTTGGACATACCCTTTCGTGGCCGTCTCATGACACGAAGCACCCCTGATTCGGGACGTGAGGAGTGACGGCCCGGCCGCCGGTGGGGAGTCGTCGGAGAGCGGGTCCGAGATGCCGGCTCAGCACCTTGGCCTTCGCGCGGCGTCACTCGGCGAGGTCGTCGCGGCGGAGCCGCTCGTCCTCCTTCGCGACGACCGAGCGCTCCCGGGCGGGCATATGTCGGGATCCCGCAGTCCGGATGGGGAAACAGGAGGTCGGGGCCGCCGCACCGGCGGGACGGCGGTAGCAATACGGCTGTATGATAACGGGATGCCGCGGGTTGCCGATCATGATCAGCGTCGTGCCCAGATCGCACGGGCGTTCCAGCGTCTGCTCGCCGCGGAGGGGTTCGCCGGCGTCTCGTTCTCACGGGTGGCGGCCGAGGCCGGAGTCTCGGTCGGGCTCATCCAGCACTACTTCGCCGGCAAGGACGTGCTGCTCCGCTTCGCCTACGAAGACGCGGTGAGCCGCATGAGCGAGCGGGTGCGGGTTCGCGTCCGTGCCGGCCAGGCGGACCGGCTCCCGGTCGCAGAGGTTCTGCTCGACAGCCTGGTCGAGTTGTTGCCACTCGACCGGGAGCGGGATGTGGAATACCGCGTCCGGCAGGGCTTGCAGGCTCAGGCGCTGCACCACGCCGGTCTTGCCGAGGTCGCCCGGCAGTCGGGCGGCGACATCCTCGGATACGTCACGTCGGCGGTCGAGAACGGCGTGGAGTGCGGCGAGGTCGAGCCCGGGGTCGACGCCGTGCTCGCCGCCCGCATGATCCTCGCGACCGTGCAGGGCCTGGCCGATCAGGTCGCGCTCTCGGGTGCGGACGCGTTTTCGGCGCGGGACGTGCTGGGCCGGGTCGTCGCCACGGTGTTCACCGGGCGTCACGGCTCTCGTGATCGCTGATTCTCCCCACCGCTCCGCGCCGGGCACGGAACCCCCGTCAGAACAATATGGTCGTACTGTTATTGTGGCAATATGACCATATTGCCACTGGTGTCGTCGGCCGTCCCGCTTTCCACGGGAACCCCCCTCGCCCGGAGCCTGCCCCGCACCACGACCGGGGAGCACACGCGATGACCCGGCACGTGACCGTACAACTGGGCAGCGGTGCCGTCCGCGGCCTCCACCTCGACGGGCACCTGTCGTTCCGGGGAATCCCCTACGCCGCCGCCCCGGTCGGCGAACGGCGATGGCGCTCCCCCGCGCCGGTCGCACCGTGGTCCGGGGTCCGGGACGCGACCGCGTCCGGGAACCCCGCGCCGCAGCTGCCCCAGTCGTTCGCGGACGTCACCTCCGTCGACGAGGACTGCCTGACACTGGACGTCACCGTGCCGGAGACCCGGGGCACCGGGCGTCCGGTGATCGTGTGGCTGCACGGCGGCGGCGGGACGAATGGGACCGCCGCCGCCTACGACCCCCGGCGGCTCGCCCTCACCGGTGACGTCGTCGTCGTGGCACCGAACTTCCGGCTCGGTGTGCTCGGATGCTTCGGCCATCCGGGCCTCGCCGACGGTGGCACCTTCGGGCTGCAGGACCAGCAGGCCGCACTGCGCTGGGTGCGACGGGAGATCACACGCTTCGGCGGCGACCCGGCGAACGTGACCCTGGTCGGAGAGTCGTACGGGGCTCTCATGATCGCAGCGCACCTGGTGTCACCCGCGTCAGCCGGGCTGTTCCACCGCGCGATCCTGCAGAGCGGGTTTGCGGTGATGGGCTCGACGCCGGCGCACACCTTCATCCCCGGTGTTCCGGCGCTCCCGCCGAGGTGGTCCCCGGCTGCCGAACTCGACCGGCTCGGCGCCGCCATCGCGGCCGAACACGGCTGGGTCACCCCCGGCAGCGACCCCGAGTCGGCGCTCGCACAGCTCCGGCGGGTTCCGGTGACCGACCTGCTCCAGGCGTCGGCCGCCTTCATCCGTCCGGCCTTCGGCGGGCCCACCCTGCCCGAGTCACCCGAGGAGGCGCTGCCCGCCGGACGCTTCCACCGGATGCCGCTGATGCTGGGCACCACACGCGACGAGGCGCGGTTCTTCGTCGGGCTCTTCGCCGACCTCGCCGACAACCCGGTCACAGCCGAAAGCTATCCGCGGCTGCTGGCCGAGGCGTTCGGCGACGCGGCGGACGAGGTCGCCGCGCGTTACGCCCTCGACCGCTTCCCGACACCGAGCCTCGCCTGGGCACAGATCTGCACCGACCGCGCCTGGGCCCGACCGGCCTGGGAACTGGGCCGGACCTTCGCCGCCTACACCGACACCTGGTTCTACGAGTTCGCCGACCGGGACGCCCCCTCGATCGTCCCTCTCCCGGGGTTCCCCGCCGGAGCCCAGCACTCCAGCGAGCTGGTGTACCAGTTCGACCTTCCCGGCGGCCCGCCGCTGTCGGCGGCGCAGCGCGAGTTCGCCGACCGGATGAACCGGTACTGGGCGGCCTTCGCCGCGCACGGTGACCCCGCCTGCGCCGACCTGCCGGCCTGGCCCGGCGTGGGCACCGGCCACGTCCAGTCCCTGGCTCCCGGACGGATCGGCGGTACGGACTACGTGGCCGAGCACCGCCTCGACTTCTGGATGCGAATGCCCTGAGCCCGGGCTGTCCGCCGCCGTCCTTCAGGATGCCGCCGTCCTTCAAGGCGCGGTACGGGAAGCCGAGGCCGGTACACCGGACACGGCCGTGGCCGCCCGGCCGAACCGGCCCGTCCGGACGCGTGCCCGATCCTCCTGCCTCAGATCGCGGCCAGGGCCGCGGTGACGTCCGCCGCCGGCGCGTTGCGTGCCCGGCGCCAGGAGGTCCCCGCCCACAGGTGCAGCGTCTCGGCGTCCCCCCGGGCCGCCGCGGCGCGCCGCAGCGGCGCCGTCAGGTGGTGGACCTGCGGATAGGCGGCGGGCGCCCGGCCGGAGTACTCCGTCATGAACCGGTTGACCAGGCCGCGCGCCGGACGTCCGGTGAAGGCCCTGGTCACGGCGGTGCGGGTGAAGCGGGGGTCGGTCAGCGCCGCGCGGTGGACCACGCCGGTGCCGCTCTCGGGACAGAGCAGGAAAGCGGTGCCCGCCACGGCCGCGACCGCTCCCGCGGACAGGACCCGGGAGACGTCGGCGGCCGAGGCGACACCGCCGGCCGCGATGAGGGGAAGCCGTGAGACCTCCCGTACCTGGGACAGCAGGCGCTCCAGACCCGCCGCCTCGGCGTCCGTGTTGGTGAACGACCCCCGGTGGCCGCCCGCCTCCTCCCCCTGGACGCACAGCACGTCGGCCGCCGCGGCCCGCCGGGCCTCGGCGGCCGACGTCACCGTGACCACCACGACGGTCCCCTTGCGGCGGAACGCCCGGATCAGCTCGTCCTCCGGGCAACCGAACGTGAAGCCCACCACCACGGGCGGGTCCGTCAGCAGATCCGCGACCTTGGCGGCGAAGTCGTCATCGCCCCCGTGCGGGAGTCCCAACGTGGCGTCCAGCCGCCGCGCCTCCCCCGCGATGACCCGCGCGTAGGCGTCGATCTCGGTCTGGTCGACCTCGTCAACCGTGGGCATGAACACATTCACCCCGAACGGGCGGGAGGTGAGCTCACGCGTCCGCTCGATCTCCCGGCGCGTCTGCGCGGCCGTCTTGTAACCGGCCGCGAGGAACCCCAGGCCCCCGGCTTCGGACACGGCCGCGGCCAGTTCGGGAGTGGACGCCCCGCCGGCCATCGGAGCCTGCACGACCGGCAGTCCGAACGGCCACGGCCACGACACTGGATCGGACATCGGCATCTCCTCCTCGGCGCCCGACGGCCGCCCCCCGAACGCCACGGCGGTGGACGGGACCGGACGGCCGCCCCCCGAACGCGCCGCGGGCGATCTCCATCAGGTCTGGAAGCCTATGCCATCGACCGGCACCGCCTCCCGCACGGGTCCGAGGAGGCTCCGGATCAGACGTCCGGAGCCTCCTGGGCCGTGGCGGTGCCCGGCCGACGGAGACGCTACCATCCTGTTCCATGGATAACTGGAATAACGTAGAAGGGGACAAACGCGTGGTCTCCGATGAACTGGCCACCGTGGTGAAAGCCATGGCCAACGGCCGCCGGCTGGAGGTGATCGAGATGCTCGCCCAAGGCGAGCACTCGGTCGAGGCGCTCTCGCGGATGCTGGGGATGGGCGTGACGACGACGTCGGCGCATCTGCAGACACTGAAGCAGGCCGGTCTGGTGACGACACGGCGCGAGCGGACGACGGTCTTCTACCGGCTGGCCGGCGACGACGTCGCAGAGCTGTATCTGGCGGCCAAGCGTGTCGGCCTGCGACGTTCGGCCAAGCTACGCGAGGCGGTCGTGTCATATCTGGGACAGGCCGACGTTCCGGGACAGGCCGATGCCGCGCGACCGGCGCCGGTGGTCGACCCGGCGGCGGTGACCCCGCAGATGACGGTGATCGACGTGCGTCCGCGCGAGGAGTTCGAAGCAGGGCACTTCCCCGGTGCGGTGTCGCTGCCGCTGTCCGAACTGGAAGAGCGGTTCGGCGAGATCCCCGCCGACGCGGAGGTCGTCGTGTACTGCCGGGGTGAGTTCTGCCGGATGGCGCGCGAGGCGGCGGCGTGGCTGCGCGAGCAGGGCGTGGACGCCAAGGCGATGGACGAGGGCGTCATCGAGTGGCGCGGGACGAAGGAGGTCGAGCTTGACGCCGCGTCCTAGCGCAGGAGTCGCCCAGGCGAGCGAGCCGGACGAGGCGACGCGCCGGCAGGTCCAGAAGCGCACTCTGACGGTCGTCGTGATCAGCCAGGTCCTCGGCGGCGCGGGACTGGCGGCCGGGGTCACCGTAGGCGCCCTGCTCGCCCAGCAGATGCTCGGCTCGGGCAGCCTCGCCGGGCTGCCCACGGCACTGTTCACTCTCGGGTCCGCGCTCGCCGCCTATCTCGTGGGCCGGCTCACCCAGCGATGGGGCCGGCGCATCGGCCTGGGCCTCGGGTTCACCGCTGGAGGACTCGGTGCGTTCGGCGTCGTCGCGGCGGCGGCGACGGGCAGCGTGCCGCTGCTGCTGATCGCACTGTTCGTCTACGGAGCCGGCACGGCGACCAATCTGCAAGCCCGCTACGCGGGCACCGACCTGGCACTGCCTGCCCAGCGTGGCACGGCGATCAGCGTCGCGATGGTGTCCACCACCCTGGGCGCCGTCGCCGGCCCGAACCTGGTCGAGCCTCTCGGCTCGGTGGCGGTGAGCTGGGGCCTTCCCGCCCTCACGGGTCCGTTCCTGCTCGCCGGCGTCGCGTATCTGGCCGCCGGAGCGGCCCTGGTCGCCCTGCTGCGTCCGGACCCGTTCCTGCTGGCCCGCCGGCTGGAGGCGGCCGTCGCCGCGCAGCCGTCCGGCACCGGCGCCGCGGACACCGCCGTGCCCAAGCCCGGCACCGGCGTCTACATCGGTGCCACCGTGATGGCGCTGACCCAGATCGCGATGGTCGCGATCATGACGATGACCCCCGTGCACATGCGCGCTCACCACCACGGGCTGGGAGAGGTCGGTCTCGTCATCGGCATCCACATCGGCGCCATGTACCTGCCGTCACTGGTCACCGGAGTCCTGGTGGACAGGATCGGCCGCACGCCGATGGCGGTCGCCTCCGGGATCACCCTCCTGCTCGCCGGGATCACCGCCGCGCTCGCACCCGGCGACTCGCTCGGCCTGCTGATTGTCGCACTCGCGCTGCTCGGGCTGGGCTGGAACTTCGGGCTCATCGCCGGCACCGCGCTCGTGGTCGACGCGACCGTCCCGAAGAACCGTCCCCGGGTGCAGGGCACCATGGACGTGCTCATCGCTCTGGCCGGTGCCGGCGGCGGTGCCCTGTCCGGCGTCGTCATGGAGGCCACCGACTACGCGAGCCTGTCACTGGCAGGCGGCATCCTGTCCCTGCTGCTCATCCCGGTGCTGCTGTGGGCCCGCCGCGGCCGGCGCACCCCCGGCTGACGCCCTTCCCCTTCCCCGACAGGAGTTTCCCGGCGAGCGGTGGCCGCCCTCGACGCCGACCAGCCTCGGGAACCCGCGGCCTCGGACGGCGGACCGTTCCCGGACAGGTCCGCACCGGGCGGCGCGGGGCCCCCGGACCGGTGTTCCTCAGCCCCGTGTGTGCAGCAGGAACAGGGCGTAGGCGGCGATCGAGCAGCTGTCGGTGATGGTGCCTTCCCGGATCATCCGCTCCAGGTCGGGCTGCGACACCCAGCCCTGGCGCATGTCCTGCTCGGTGTGCTCCCGGCTGTGCGGGCCGGCGGTCAGGCCCGTGGCCAGGAAGACGTCGAACCGCTGGCCGCTGGTGCCGTGGGCGTTGTCCAGGCGGCCCAGGTGCACCATCGAGGCCGCCCGCAGGCCCGTCTCCTCGGCCAGTTCGGTGTGGGCGGTGGCCTCCGGGGAGGGGCTGTCGCGGACGCCGCCCTGCGGGAAGTTCCAGGTGCGCCGCCCGACCGGGTAGCGGTACTCCTCCACCAGGTGGAACCCGTCGTCCTCCATCGGCATGACCAGGGCGAAGTCGAGCTGGTCCACCACACCGTAGATGCCGTGCGAGCCGTCGGGGCGTTCGATGCGGTCCTCCCGAACGGCGATCCACGGGTTGGTGTAGACGACTGTCGAGGCCAGGGTGCGGATCGTCGGTCCGTGTGCGTCGGTCATGCCGCGGAGCCTACTGGGAGCGCCTCAGCGCGGTGGAGCCGCCGGCCGCGGCGACGGTACCAGGCGGCGAACAGCGCGGTGGCCAGGAGAAGCCCGGCGATGTCGCCGCCGTAGTACATGACCTGGGCCGCCTGCCGGAGGCCGGCGGTGTCCGCGGCGCCGGGGAGAGCCGCCGCCGGTCTACGAGCCCACTGGCCGGAGAAAGCCTTCGAGGACCACCAGGCCCTCGCCGTACTTCCCGTCGACCTGGCGCTGCCTCTCCGGCGTGGCCACCCAGACCCCCGCCCTGACATGGCCGGCCCGCTCGTCCGCCGAGACGGAGTACACGCCCTCGACCTCCTCCTGCACTCTCTCCTGGAGTGCCCGCAACTCCGCCGCGGTCCGCCGGCCGCGGCTCAGGCACAGCGCGCCACCCCAGACCTCGCGGATCGCGGGCTCGTGGACGGCCGGGTCACCGGTGAACCGCAGGTTCAGCACGAGCCGCTTCGGGTCACCGGCGTGCCGCTCCACCGACCTGGGGTCGTCGGGGTCGTAGCCGTCGATCTCCTCGAGGTAGCTCTGGTCCAGCCAGGCGCCCGCGTACCCGGGAAGCTTCTCCGCCCTGGCGACGGCGGCCGCCAACGCCTCCTGGGTGGCCTTCGCCGGGTCGGCCGGGCGCCGGCCGCCCGCGGGCTTCGGGCACGGTGTGCTGAAGTCGGGCCGGTCGCCCGGAGTGTCGCGGCGCTCGGCGGGACGCGGGGGCTCGGTGAGCGTGAGCCTTCGCCCGTCCCAGGTGCCGACCACGTGGTACTCACCCCAGCGCACGCCGCCGCGAGTGGAGTGCTCGACCGTCTTCCAGTCCCATCCGACGATGTCGGGGCCGCTGCACTGAGGCGGCAGGGAGGCGGTGACGACGGCGCAGAGCTGAGGGCCGTGCGTGGAGTCGGCGAGTACGGTCCCGTCCGCCTGGTATCGGACGGGAGCGGTCGGCGCGGGTGCGGGTGCGGGAGCGGTCGCGGCGGGCGCCGTCCCGCAGGCGGTGACGGTCACGAGCACCGCCGCAAGCCAGATGCCTCTCATACCCCTTCATACGGGCGGGGGTGTGCAGAGGTTCACGGCCGGCCCCGACCGGCCGGTCCCGCGGGAGGGTGCCCGCCGACGGGGGCCGGAAGCGCTGAAGCTCACCGGGCAGTCGCCTGCCTTCAGGTGCTCGACCCGTTTGTCATGATCAGAGCATGACGGCGGGCGGCTCCTGCCGGCCGGAGAGGAGACCACCGTGCGATGCCCCCGCTGCTCACACGAACTCACGGTGTTCGGCGGGCCCTCGCGCCGCCGCCCGAGAGCCCTGTGGTGGCGGTGCGGCGACTGCGAATGGCTCGGCTGCCAGTGGCTGGGGGCGGATTCCCCGCTGGAGGAACTGATCAGGTACGAGGGCGAGGAGGCCGTGTGCATGTGGTGCGGTGACGAGGACTTCGCGACGTTCGCCGGGTACCGCCGCACCGTGGTCACGCTGGACGACGGCAGGACGGGGCACCGCGTCCTCGACGTGTGCCTCGGCTGTGGCCGCGTGGGCAGCTGGTTCGACCCCCTGGAGTAGTGGCGGGGTCGCTCGACGCACCGGCCCGCCCGCTCGCAGGGGCTACAGCTGACGCAGCACCTGCATGGCCTCTCTTTCGATGCGCGAAAGGTCGTGCAGGATGACGCCGGCTTGCTTGAGATACGCGGCGTCGCCGCTCTCCCCGGCTTTCTCGATCAGGGTGGCCACGTCCGTCCACATGGTGGCGGCCTCGCCGTACAGTCTGTGGCCGGTGCGGAGGTCGCCGTCGTCGATCAGCCCGGTGCACTCGCCGAGGAAGTCACGATAGAGGGCACGGAACAGGGCACCGCCGGTGCCGGCCTTCTCCATGAGGAGGGCGGCCTGCGGCAGGTCCCGCTCCGGCCGCTCCGTGCGGAGCAGCCACCCGGGCACCTGACCGGCGGCTTTCTCGATGCCGCGATGCCCCACGTTCGCGATGGGGGCGGCGAGGAAGGCGTCGGCGCAGGCTTTGATCGCGGGGACGAGGTGGTCCTGCCAGCGGGGCGGGTGCACCGGCGGGGTGATGGTGAAGGATCGGTTCCTGGCGGTCATCGGGCCGCGTTCGGCCCTCGCCATGGCCAGGCTGGTGCGGCTGGTGCGCACCGCTCCGCCCTGCTGCCCGGTGTCCACCAGGTAGGCGTGGTCTTCGTCGTAGCCGTACATCGCGACGACGTGACCGCCGAAGTGGACCTTGGACTGGAAGTGGTCCAGGTGATAGCTGTCGAGCTGGAGGCCGACCGGCCGGCCGGCGTCGATCTGGGCGGCCACGTTCTCCCACGCCTTGCGCGGTGAGGTGGTCTCCTCGATCCGTAGTGCCAGCCCCAGCCTGGCAGCCAGATTCCTGGTGAGTTCGAACGGTTTGACGCGGCCCCCGAGAAAGGGGAACGCCATGCTCTTGCTGTCCCAGTAGATGAAGGACAGGCCCGCGCCGAGCCCGAACAGCATGGGCTCGGACAGATCGAGTCCTTCGTGCCGCAGCAGCACCCCCAGCGCCGTCGTCTCGCAGTGACGCATGCCCCTGGTCTCGATGCCCTCCACGATCGTCATGCGTCGTTCTCCTCGATGACTGGATGATCAGCGTGTGCGGAGCCGCTGCCCGGGCCGGTCGGCATGCCCGGTCTCCGGTGGTCCCCCGTGGCCGGGCACGCACCGTCGTCCGGGACGGAGCGGGGTGCCGGAGTGGGCGGCGGCCACCGCGACAGCATGGACTCTCTCACAGGGGGAGAGTCCAGCCGTCTGCCTCTCACCGCGCTGCCGGGTCGTCCAGTCTCGAAGGGGTCTACCCGCCGACCGCGGACCGCCCGGGGGTGATGCGGTCCCACGCGGCTATCGGCAGCATGATGACCGACGCGGGGAACAGGCCGTGCTCCTCGTGGTCGATGTGATGGCGCAGCCTGCCCAGTGCCTCCAGCACGGCGGGCCAGTCCGGGTTGCGCCGGTCGATCGCGCCGAGCACCCCGTGGATGTCGTCGTGCTCGGCGCAGAGCCGGTCGACCTCCTCGGCCAGCGAGCCTTCGGCGCGCAGTTCGGCGAAGAGCCCGCTCTCCTCGGTGGCGGTATGCGGCGCCAGCCGGGCGAGCAGCTCCTCAAGGAGTGGCGCGGCGACGTCGTACCGGCCCTCGTTGACGGCCCGGCGCAGCGCCCCGGCGCTCTCCTCGATCTCCTCGTGCTCCCGCGTCAGCTGCCCGATCAGGGGGAACTCCCGGCAACCGCAGTAATTGCACATGGCATCCCTTACGAATCATGTTTCGTATGTGACGTCAGGATGCCCGCCGGGGATTTCACCCCGGTAGGGGATGTCGTCGGTGCGGGACAGGGACCTTCGGCCTTCGCCCGGCCGGCGTCCGGACCGGTCCGTGCCCGTCGTCGCGTCACAAGCTTGTGGCTGACGAACACCGGGACGTTCGACCCCTCGGTCGGGGACCTTCGGCCGCGTCCCCCCGCCGGTCTTGAAACTTAGCCTTGCCTAAGTTCGATGCTCCGACCGGAGGTGGTCACAGTGACGGCAGAGGGACGGCAACAGGTACGGGCCGGTGATCCGCTCCCCGGAGCGGGTCTGGACGCCGAGCGTATGCCGGGACACTGGCTGCTGGCCCGCCTGGGCAAGCGGGTGCTGCGGCCCGGTGGCGTGGAGCTGAGCCGGTGGATGCTCGACGCCCTGCGCGTCGAGCCTGCCGACCAGGTGGTGGAGCTGGCCCCCGGGCTGGGTGCCACCGCCCGGCTGGCCCTCTCCCGCGGCCCGGCCGGTTACGTCGGCGTCGACCGTGACAGCGCCGCCATCGCCACCCTGGCCCGCCTGCCACGGCCCGCGGCCACCCAGGTGCGATGGCACACCGGCGACGCCGCGAGCACCGGACTGCCCGGCGCGAGCGCGAGCGTGGTGTACGGGGAGGCCATGCTGACCATGCAGCCCGAGCCTGCCAAACGCCGGATCGTCGCCGAGGCGCACCGGTTGCTCGGCCCCGCCGGCCGGTACGGGATCCACGAGCTGTGCCTGGTGCCCGGCGACCTCGACCCGGTGCTCGCCGAGGAGATCAGGGCGGCGCTGTCCGAGGCGATCCACGTCGGCGCCCGCCCGCTGACGGTCCCCCAGTGGCGTGACCTGCTGACCGGGGCGGGCTTCACGGTCACCGCCGAGACCACCACCCCCATGCACCTGCTCGAACCGCGCCGGCTCATCGCCGACGAGGGCCTGGCGGGAGCGTTGGGGATCATCAGCCGGATGATGCGCGACGCCCCGTCCCGCCGCCGGGCCCTCCGGATGCGCGGCGTCTTCCGGCGCTACCGCGCGCATCTGGCCGCGGTCGGCCTGGTCGCCGTCCGCGCCTGACCACGAGAGACCCCACCCTCTCAGCGAAACCATCAGAACAAGGAGGAGTGACATGACCGCGACCGTGATCGGCGATCTCACCGCGGAGCTGGAGATCCCCGCCGGCGGCACGCTCAGCCGGGTGCTGTACCGCGACGACCGCCTGCGCGTGGTCGGCTTCGCCTTCGACACCGGGCAGGAGCTCACCGAACACAGTTCGGCGCTGCCCGTCGTGATCCAGGTGGTCAAGGGCCGCCTGGAGCTCGAGCTCGGTGCGGACAAGGCCGAAGCGTCCCCGGGGACGTGGATCCACCTGCCGCCCCGGCTGCCGCACACGGTGCGGGCCACCGAGCCGACCGTCATGCTGCTGACCATGCTGTCCTGAGCCGCTGTCCTGAGCCGCTGTCCTGAGCCGTCCTGCCCGCTGCTCACCATGGCGCCGGGTCGGTCGCCCGCGCGGGATCACCCGGCGTCAACCCGCCGATTCCGGTGCCGGTGGCCGGGCCGGCCACCCCGCGCGGGATCACCCGCCGAGGCGGCGGCACAGAAGCCGCGGCCGGCCGGGATCCGTGGCCGGCGCGTGGGCAGCCGGCCTGCCCATCGCACGGGCCACGCACCCGCCCGTACACCGGTCTCCCGTATGTGGGATATCCTCTCCGATGTGAGAGAAGCCGAGAAGCTCGCGTCTCCCGCCCCGGGGCCGAGCGCTCTGGAGACCCGGCTGGCCGCCCGCCTGGCGGAGCTGCGGGTGCAGCGGGGCTGGTCGCTGGACGAGCTGGCCCGGCGCTCGGAGATCAGCCGGTCGACGCTGTCGAGGCTGGAGCGCGGGGAGATCAGTCCGACGGCGGCCCTGCTGGGCCGCCTGTGCACGGTCTACGAACGGCCGATGTCGCGGCTGCTGGCCGAGGTGGAGGCCGAACCGCCGCAGGTGGTGCGCGCCGGGACGCAGGCGGTGTGGCGGGATGAGCAGTCGGGGTTCGAACGCAGGTCGGTGTCCCCGCCGCATCCGGCCCTGCGCGGCGAGATCGTCGAAGGGATCCTGCGGCCGGGGGCGGACATCGCCTACGACGCGCCGCCGGTCGCGGGCCTGGAGCAGCACATCTGGGTGCTGGAGGGGACTCTGGAGGTCACCGTCGACGGCCACCTCCACGAGGTGGGGGCGGGAGACTGCCTGCGGTTCCGGCTGTGGGGCGGTTCACGGTTCCGTTGCCCGGGCCCCGGGCCGGTGCGCTACGCGTTGCTGGTCGTCCTGCCCTGACACTCCCCCGCCCGGCATTCATCACGGAAGGAAGCACTCCGTGCACACCATCGAGCGACTGTCCGCCGAGGAGTTCCCCGGCAGCGTCGACGGCCTCGCCGAGGTCCTGGTCGACGCCGTCGGCGACGGAGCCTCCGTGGGCTTCCTGGCCCCCTTCGATCACGAGGCCGCCGCCGCCTGGTGGCGCGCGCAGGCACCGGCGGTGGCCGACGGCAGCCTCATCGTCTGGGCCTGCCGCGACGGCGGCGGCATCGACGCCACCGTCAGCCTGGCCCTGGCCGGCAAACCCAACGGCCGGCACCGCGCCGAGGTCGTCAAGCTGATGGTCCGCCGCGGCGCCCGCGGCCGGGGGCTGGCCCGTGCCCTGCTGGCGACCGCCGAAGCGACCGCCGCGGCGGCCGGGGTCACCCTCCTGCTCCTCGACACCCAGACCGGCAGCACCGCGGAGCGGGTCTACCTCGCCGGCGGCTGGACCCGCTACGGGGTCGTCCCCGACTACGCCGCCGCCCCGGACGGTTCCCTGCAGAGCTGTAGTTTCTTCTACAAGCCGCTCACGCCCGTACCGGCCCTCTCCTGAGCGCGCGGGCGACGGCACGCGGGGCCGGGGAGGCGGGGGTCAGCGCGGCGCGTCGTGCCCGGGTGCGGTGAAGGGGGCGGCGGAGACGACCGCCGAGACCGGCAGCGGCCCGTAGATGTGCGGGAACGTCTCGGGCACGTCGACGGCCGTCTCGAAGCGTACGTCCAGGCCGGCCGGGTCGATCACCAGCAGCACCAGGGGGTCGGTGACGTCGCGGTAGAAGCGTTCCACGACGCCGCACAACTGGTCGTGGTCGGCGCAGGCGTGGATGAAGCCCTCCTCCTCGAGGGTGCGGCCGATGCTGGACATCCGGTATTCGCCCGCCCGCCGGGCGTCGTCCCAGTCGGCGGCCAGGGCCAGGTGCAGTATGGTCATGGCCCGTCATGATCGCATGGTGCGGCACCCGTCGCGTGACCACCGGGCGTCGCCGCCTCGGCGGGGCCCGGCGGACGCGCTCCCCGTCCCCGCGGCGGGAGGTCGCCCCGCGCCGTCCGGTCCGGGGCCGCTCAGTGCGCGCCTCCGGCCAGGTTGAGCACCACGACCCCGCCGATGATCAGGACGATGCCGGCGACCTTGGTCAGGGTGATCGTCTCTCCCAGGAACAGCGCGCCGATCGCGGCGACGGCCGCGGTGCCCACCCCGGACCAGACGGCGTAGGCGGTGCCGACCTCCATCTGCAGCTTCAGCGCCTGGCCCAGCAGCAGGAACGCCGTGACGTACCCGGCGACGACGACGGCCGACCAGCCCTTGTGCGCGAACCCGTCGCTCAGTTTCAGCGAGGTGGTCGCCAGGATCTCCGCGACGATCGCCCCCGCCAGCATCAGCCACGCCATGAACGCTCCCAAACTAGTACATTCACCTCGATTTATTCTTCCAGCCGATCCCCCGCGGCGCGCCGGCCCGCGTTCGGCGCTCCGGTTGCGAGGGGTGTCGAAAACGTGTTCCACTGAGCCGTATGCCATGGGACGCGCCTCCGCTGCTCGCCGCCCCGGCCGATGTCAGGCCGCGCGTCGAGCGCTCCGCAGTGACCCGGGTCCACGGCGCGCTGACCTGTTACGAGGTGCAGGCGCGCACCGCGCTGGAGCACACTCACGACGGGTGGGCGGTCAGCCCCTACCGCGGCTGCGCCCAGGCCTGCCGCTACTGCGCGGTCCGCCGCGGCCACCGCTATCTGGGGCTGGACGCCGAGACCGACTTCGACTCGCGGATCGTGGTGCGCACCAACATCGCCCGGCGGCTGCGCGCGGAGCTGACCACGCGCTGGGACGGCGAGCACGTGACCGTGGGCGTGGGCGGCGACTGCTACCAGGGCGCCGAGGAGATCTACCGGCTGATGCCCGGTGTCGTCACCGCGCTGCGCGAGGCCGGGGCACCGTTCACCGTCCACACCAAGAGCCGGCTGATCCTGCGCGACGCCGACCTGCTGGCCGCCACCCCCGGCACCGGAGTGGTGGTGTCGGTGGCCTTCGTCGACGACCGGATCCGGCGTACCGTCGAACCCGGCGCGCACAGTGCCCAGCGACGCCTGGAACTGGTCGCCGAGCTCAACGAGCGCGGCGTGCCGTGCGGCGTGGCGATGGCGCCGATCCTGCCGCTGCTGACCGACTCCCCCGACCAGCTGGCCGCGACCGTGCGCCGGATCGCGGACGCCGGCTCGGTCAGCCTCACCCCGCACGTGCTGCGCCTGCCGCCCGGTGCCCGCGAGTGGTACCTGGCCTGGCTCGGCGAGCACCATCCCGGCCTGGTCGCCCGCTACACCGAGCTGTACGGCCACGGTCCCGACGCCGACCCCGGTTACGTGGGCCGCATCACCGGTCAGGTCCTGCAACTGGCCGCCCGTTACGGCATGGGCGCCACCCGGCCCGAACAGCCCCTGCCGCTGGCGCTGCCCCGGCAGGCCCAGCTCACCCTGTTGTGATCCGCCGTCGGCCCGCGGCCGACCACGAGCCGATCGGCCTTCGAGGAGGATCGGTCCGAACTTCGGCGCTACCGCGCACGGCGATGCGGCCGCCGTCCGCCAGGGGCGTCCGCATGCGGGCCGGCCCGGCGAACCTCCCCGGGGCCCGCACCGACCACAGCGCGGGCCCGATCCCGCGGACCGTCCCGCACGGCACGGGGGGGCGGGCCGCACCGGCCCGCCCCCCGTCTGTCCCTGCCTCGGCGCCGCGGCGCTCAGGCCAGTGCGCTGCCCTTCTTCCACTGGCTGAACGACAGCTCCCAGTAGCTCCAGCCGTTGTTCCACTCGATCTTCCGGTCGGTGCCGGTGATCTTGATGACGTCACCGCGCTGGACCTGCTCGTAGAACCACTTGGCCTGGTCGGGCCGGGCGTTGATGCACCCGTGGCTGACGTTCTGGCGGCCCTGTGCCCAGACGTTGTTGAGCGCGTGGACGTACTCGCCGCTGTTGGAGAAGCGGACCGCATGGTTGATCATGAGGTCGTAGTAGCCGGGGTCGCCCTTCTTACGCCCCGGGGAGATCATGCGCTCGGGGTTGGCCTTGCCCATCGCCAGGTGGATGCCGCTGGTGGTGGTGTACTCGCGGGTGCTGGCGTTGCCCGCGCTGATGAGCATGGTCTGCACGACCTTGCCGTCGCGCTTGACGATCATCTTGTGCTTGCGGGTGTCGACCGTGGAGATCTGCGCCGCGCCGATCCGCAGGACCTTGGTGATGTCCTTGACCCCGTACATGTCCTTGCCGCCCTGCACGCCCTTGAGGCGGGCGGTGAAGACCACCTTCTGGTGCGGCTGCCAGAACTTCGCGGTCCGGTAGATGACGGTGGTGTCGTTCACCCACCGCCACGCCCCCTGGTGGGGCTTGTCCGACTTGACCTGCAGTGACTTCTCCACTGCGGCCTTGTTGGTGATCTGCTGGTTGAAGGTGACGATGATCGGCGCCCCCACGCCGATCTTCTCCCCCTTGACGGCCGGGGTGACGTCGGCGACCTCCAGCTCGCGCTTGGGCTTGAGCGTGCTGAAGGACGCCTCGGCGGTCGTGCCGTCGACCGCGCGCGCCGCCACGGTGTAAGCGCTGGCGGGCATCATCGGGACCGACGAGGTCCACCGGGTGCGCTCGGCGTCGAAGTCACCCTCCAGCACGTGGTCGCCGCTCTTGACGACGACCTCCTCCAGGGCACCGCCGGTCGCGGTCACCACGACCTTCTTGTCCGGCCGCACGGTCGTGCTGCCCTCGGCGGGGCTGATCTTGATCGCTGCGGCGGTCGGTGCACCGGAGGTGGTCGCCTCCGAGCCGGCGGGGGAGCCGGCCGCGGGCACGCGTTCGGGCCCTCCCGAGCAGGACACGGTCAACACGGCGACGGTCGCTACGGCCAGACCGGCCAGCGGTGTCCTGAAAGCTCGGCGCTCCATGGTCAGCAATCTCTCTCCCCCATTGCAGCAAACTGCATATAAAACACTAATGGGAGATGCATGATGACTGCACATGGTTGCGCCCGGTTCGATAACGTTTGGGTCTCTTCTTAAAGCCGATAACATGCCGCCCCCAGGCTGGGGGTAGACCACCGCGTCACCCCCCGGTTTCGAGGGTGAGGAGGACGACCGCCACCGGGTCGTCGTCCCCGGCACGCGGCGCAGGGGCGCGGGTCTCCCGATTCGGAGGCGTCGGCCGAGCGGTGCGACGCGGGGCTCACAGGCGGTCGCCCGCCGTCCCTCCGGCCCGCGCCGGTCCCTTCCACCGTCGTCCCTGGTAGCGGGATAGGGTGGGTTCTCGCTCTCGAAACGGAAGCTCTGGGTGATGACAGGACTTCGTCCGGCCAGTCATGGTGTCGACCAGGTGAGAGCCGGCCCCTTCCCCGAGGCGCCCGGCGAGGACCTGCTGCGCGCGATCATCGAGGCCGGCGGCGAGGGGGTCGTCCTGTGCGGCCCGGACGACATCGTGGTCATGACCAACGCGGCCGCCGCGCGGATGGTGCCCGGCATACGGCCCGGCCGCCCCGTGACCGGCGGCGAGACCGCCTCCCTGTTCGGCCCCGGCTACCCCGAGGGTGAGAGCCGCGAGGCCGCCCACGGGCCGCTCCGCCTCCGGATCCGCCACGAGGTGTTCGGCATCGCCCACCGTGCCTGGTACCTGCGTGACGTCACCGACGAGACGGCCCGCGCCGATGCGGCGCTCGCCGAGGGCAGACGCACCGCGTTCCTCATAGAGGCCGGGCGCCGGTTGGCGGCTTCGCTCAACACGCGGCGGTGTGCCCGCGCCACTGTAGAACTGGCCGTGCCCTTCCTCGCCGACATCGCCATGGTGGTGCTGCCGCCCAGCGGGCGACGCAATGTCCAGTGGCTGCGCCGCACCGGCGACGGCCCGTTGCAGGAGGGCTCCGTCCCCGTCACCGCCACCGTCGGCGTGCCGGGCCTGGCCGAGTCGCTGGCCGGATTCCCACCCGTGCCCAGCCGCTGGCTCGACCCCGGTCAGGTGCCCGACTGGGTGCTGCCCGAGGGGTTCGGGTCGGCCGGTCACCTGCTGGTCACCCCGCTGCCCGGCAACGGCGTCCCCGCCGG
The DNA here is from genome assembly GCF_014204985.1 of Streptosporangium becharense. NCBI lineage: Bacteria > Bacillati > Actinomycetota > Actinomycetes > Streptosporangiales > Streptosporangiaceae > Streptosporangium > Streptosporangium becharense. Next base: position 7,738,694 of record NZ_JACHMP010000001.1, read on the forward strand.
GGCCCTGGTGCTCGCCCGCCACGAGGGCGGCCCGGCCTTCGACGAGGAGTCCGAGACCCTGGTACGGCTCTTCGCCTCCCGCGCCGGGGCGGCCATCTCCGCCGCAGCCCTCTACCAGGAGCAGAGCGCCACCACGGCCGTTCTGAGCGGCCACCTGCTCCGGCCGGACCTGCCCGTCCTCGACGGCCTGGAGCTCGCCGGCTCGCTGCGCGCCGCCCAGCACGCCGGGCTCATCGGCGGTGACTTCTACGACGTCTACCTGCCCGACTCCGAAGGCAGCGGCGGGCCGCTGCTGGTGCTGGGCGACGTCTGCGGCAAAGGCGCCGGCGCCGCCGTACTGGCCGGGCAGGTGCGTCACGCCCTGCGCACGCTCCTGCTGCTGGAGGACCGGCCCGAGCGGCTGGTGCCGCTGCTCAACCGCTCCCTGCTGGCCTCCACCGCCCCCAACTCCTACGTCACCCTGGCGTTGGGCACCGTCGAGACCGACGGCGACGGGCACGTGCTGATGAACCTGTCCGTGGCCGGGCACCCCGCCCCGCTGATCCTGCGCGCGGACGGAACCGTGGAGGAGGCCCCGGTCCGCGGCTCCATGCTCGGCGCGCTGAGGAAGATCGTGGTCGACGTCGTCACCCTCGACCTGGCCCCCGGGGAGATGTGCCTGTTCTACAGCGACGGCATCACCGAGGCCTTCGGCGGCCCCTCAGGCCGGGAGATGTACGGCACCCAGCGGCTCAAGACCGCCCTGGCCACGTGCGCGGGCATGCCGGTCGCCGCGGTGGTCGAGCGGCTGGAGCAGCTCAGCACCGCCTGGCTGGCCGGCGACATCCAGGACGACCGGGCGCTGCTGGCCGTGCAGGCGAGGGCGGTGGGGCGATGAGTTCCGTCCTCCTCGCCGTCACCGACCTGCGCACGGCCGGTGAGGCGTACCTGGAGCACATCGGCCGGGCCGACGAGTACGGCGCCGTCGACCTGGTGCTGTCCCTGCTCGACGGCGGCGTCCCCGCCGAGCGGCTGCTGCTGGAGCTCATCGCGCCCGCGCAGCGGCGCGTCGGCGAGCTGTGGGCGGCCAACGAGTGGTCGGTCGCCCGAGAGCACGGCGCCACGGCCGTCAGCGACCGGGCGGTCGCCGCCATCGCCGCCCGCGCGCGCACCGCCCCCACCCGCGGGCGGGTGACCGTGGCCTGCACCGACGGCGAGTACCACGCGCTGCCCACCCGGCTGCTGGCCGAGGTGCTGCGCCTGCGCGGCTGGCAGGTCGACTTCCTCGGCGCCAGCGTGCCCGGCCCGCACCTGATCACCCACCTGCACCAGACCGGGCCCGACGCCGTCGCGCTGGGCTGTGCCCTGGCCACCCGCCTGCCCCGGGCACACGCCACGCTGACCGCCTGCCAGGCCGTGGGCGTGCCCGTCATGGCGGGCGGTGCCGGCTTCGGCACCGACGGCCGCTTCGCCCGGCTGCTGGGCGCCGACGCCTGGGCCCCCACCGCCGACGCCGCAGCCGACCACCTCGACCGCGGCCTGCCCGGCTTCCCCGAGCCCAGGCAGGCCCTGGGCCACCTGGCCGACGAGGAGTACACCCAGCTGGTCCGCCGCCGCGGAGAGCTGATCGGCCGGGTGATGACCGTCCTGGCCGGGGCCTACCCGCCGATGGCCGCCTACCGCGACGACCAGCTCGACGCCACCGCCGACGACCTCGGCCACATCGTCGACTTCCTCGCCGCCGCCCTGTACGTCGACGACGCCCCGGTGTTCACCGAGTTCGTCGGCTGGACCGGCGGCGTGCTGGCCGCCCGCGGCGTTCCCCCCGAGGCGCTGGGAGTGGGGCTGCGCATCTTCCACGACGAACTGCGAGACTTCCCTCGTGCCCGTCACCTGCTGGTTCAGGGGATCGAGGCGGCGCACCCCGACACCGACTTGGAGATCTGACGATAGATGCTCGAGAAGACCCCGTTCCGTACCGAGGTGCATGGCATCGCGCCGGGCACCAGCCTGCTGACCCTCAGCGGTGACCTGGACTACGACACGGCCGCCGAGCTCTTCACCCTCGCCCGTGACCTGTTCGCCGGTGACGTGCGCCACCTCGACCTGGACCTGTCCGGCCTCGATTTCATCGACTCCTCCGGGGTGGCCGCCCTGATCAACGTCTACAACGCCGCCGGCGAACACGACGCCACCATGCGCATCGTCGCGCTGACCTCCTACCTGCGCCACCTGTTCCGGGTCACCGCGCTGGATCAGGTCTTCGCGCTGCCTCCCAAGGAGGAGTAGGCCTCCCGGCACCACCGGCGGCTCCCCCGGGGGAAGGCGACGAACGCCGGGCCGGACTCCCGGGCCGGGGAGTCCGGAGACCGCCGCGCCGGAATCCGGTTGATCGGGTTTCCGGCCGGTGCCACCATTCCCGGATGGAAGAACAGGAACTTTCGCAGATCCAGGCGAACGTCCGCCTTGCCGTCGACCAGCTCGGGCCGCTGAGTGAGGTGGACTTCGGTCTCAACCGGGAATCCGTCAAGTGGGTCGAGGGTTTCATCGAGCGCCAGCGTTCTCAGCCGGACTTCGACCTGGAGCGGATCGGCGGCCTGGTCGGTGTGCTCGGCTCGTTCCTCGGCGCATGCATCGTCGCCGCCACGGGGGGCCGCTGGCACCGGTCGGACGATGACGGGTGGGGTGTGCTCCTGCCGGATGGCAGCACGGCCTTCCCGTTCGCGAAGGTGCACAAGCAGTTCCGTGACGGGGTGGAGGAAGGCGAATCGATCGCCGGTTTCTACCGGATCGCGGTCGACTACCTCGCCACCGGGAGAATACGGGAAGCACGTGGGGACGACGCCGAGGGCGCCGACCGGTAGGCGACGTGATCCCGCCCACGTCGCGCCGGGTTTCGGCCCGCATCGGATTCGCTGAGCCAACCGCTCCCGTCCCGGTTCGGGCGGAGGCGGGAGCCGGTTGTCAACGGCGGCGCAGGCGGTGGGTGAGGCTCGTGTGACGGCGTCCCGCGCCGCGGGTGCGCACCGCCTGGGCCAGCGCGCGCCGGGAGCCGACGATGACGACGAGCTTCTTGGCCCGGGTGATCGCGGTGTAGAGCAGGTTGCGCTGGAGCATCATCCACGCGCTCGTCGCCAGCGGGATGACCACCGCCGGATACTCGCTGCCCTGGGAGCGGTGGATGGACACCGCGTAGGCGTGGGCGAGCTCGTCGAGCTCGTCGAAGGCGTAGTCGACGTTCTCGTCCTCGTCGGTCAGCACGGTCAGCTTGTGGTCGTCGGGTCTGATGTCGACCACCATGCCCACGGTGCCGTTGAACACCCCCGCCGCACCCTTGTCGTAGTTGTTGCGCAGCTGGGTGACCTTGTCGCCGACCCGGAAGACCCGGCCGCCGTAGCGGCGCTCGGGCAGACCCTCCCGGGAGGGGGTCAGCGCCTCCTGCAGGGCCATGTTGAGGTTGCCCGCCCCCGCGGCGCCCCGGTGCATCGGGGCCAGCACCTGCACGTCCCGGCGCGGGTCGAGGCCGAACCTGCGCGGGATGCGGTTGGCGACCACGTCCACCGTCAGCGCCGCGATCTCCTCCGGCTCCTCGCACGGGAACAGGAAGAAGTCGCTCATGCCCGTCAGCGCCGGAGGCAGGCCGGTGTTGACCCGGTGGGCGTTGGTGACCACACCCGACTCCTGCGCCTGGCGGAAGATATGGGTCAGCCGCACCCGGGGGATCTCCTCCTCCGCGGCCAGCAGATCGCGCAGCACCTCCCCGGCACCCACCGAGGGCAGCTGGTCGACGTCGCCCACGAACAGCAGGTGTGTGCCCGGCGCGACCGCCTTGACCAGCTTGTTGGCCAGCAGCAGGTCCAGCATGGACGCCTCGTCGACCACGACCAGGTCGGCGTCCAGCGGGTTGTCGCGATCGAAGGTGGCGTCACCGCCGGGACGCAGCTGCAGCAGCCGGTGCACGGTGGTGGCCTCGTGGCCGGTCAGCTCCGCCAGGCGCTTGGCGGCCCGGCCGGTGGGTGCGGCCAGGGTCACCTTCGCCTTCTTGGCGCGGGCCAGGGTGACGATGGAGCGCACGGTGAAGCTCTTGCCGCAACCGGGACCGCCGGTGAGCACCGCGACCTTCTCCGTCAGCGCCAGCCGCACCGCCGCGGTCTGTTCCTCGGCCAGCTCGGCGCCGGTCTTCTCGCGCAGCCACCCCAGGGCGACGTCCCAGTCGACGGAGCCGAAGACGCCCAGCCGGTCGTGCTCGGCGGCCAGCAGGCCGCGCAACGCCCCGGCCAGTGAGAGCTCGGCGCGGTGGAAGGGCACCAGGTAGACCGCCGGGACGACGGCGTCACCGGCTGGGACGTCCTCGCGGACCACGCCCTCCTCGGCGATCAGTTCCTCCAGGCAGCGGGCGGTCAGCTCGGCGGGGACGTCCAGGATCTTCACCGCGTCGGCGACGAGGTTGGGTGCGGGCAGGTAGCAGTGCCCGTCGTCGGCGGCCTGCGACAGGGTGTAGCGCAGCCCCGCCTTGACCCGCTCGGGGCTGTCGTGCGGGATGCCGACCGCCTGCGCGATGGTGTCGGCGGTCTTGAACCCGATGCCCCACACGTCGTCGGCCAGCCGGTACGGCTCACCCTTGACGACCTCGATGGAGTTGTCGCCGTACTGCTTGAAGATGCGCACCGCGATCGAGGTCGACACCCCGACGCCCTGCAGGAAGATCATCACCTCTTTGATGATCTTCTGTTCCTCCCAGGCGACCGCGATCATCTTGGTCCGCTTCGGGCCGAGCCCCGGCACCTCGACCAGCCGCTCGGGAGTGGTCTCGATGATCTGCAGCGTGTCGACCCCGAAGTGGTCGACGATCCGCTCGGCCATCTTCGGCCCGATGCCCTTGATCAGGCCGGACCCGAGGTAGCGCCGGATGCCCTGCACGGTGGCGGGCAGCACGGTGGCGTAGGACCACACCTCGAACTGCCTGCCGTAGCGGGGGTGGGAGGTCCAGCGACCGGTCAGCCGCAGCGACTCACCCGGCTGGGCACCCAGCAGCGGGCCTACCACGGTCAGCAGGTCGCTGCCCGACCGCTCGGTGGCCACCCGGGCGATGGTGTAGCCGGTCTCCTCGTTGGCGTACGTGATGCGTTCCAGGACCCCTGAAATGGAGGTACCAGAGGCACCGTGTTCCCCGGCCTGCACGCCACCTCCTCCACCCCTGATCCGCTTGCGCAAGTTTAGGCCAGCCGAGTGCGTCACGGCCCGGGCGGCTCCCGGGCGGCCGGCTCCCGGACGGGCGGCGATAACCCGGTGGCATCCGTGACCGGTCAGTCCATAACCTGTAGAGATCAACCCGTAGGAAGGCGACCACAATGCCGCAGCAGGTAGCAGAACGACTCCTCTCGTGGGCCAGCGACATCGAGCCGGGCACGATCGAGCAGGCCGCCCGCGCAGCACGCCTCCCATTCGTCCCCTCCCACGTCGCGCTGATGCCGGACGCGCACGTCGGCATGGGTGCCACGGTCGGCTCCGTCATCCCGACCCAGGGTGCGATCATCCCCTCCGCGGTGGGCGTCGACATCGGCTGCGGCATGGTGGCCACCGAGACCTCCCTGACGGCCGCCGACCTCCCCGACGGCCTCGCCGCACTGATGCCGCTCGTCGAGCGGCGCATCCCGGCCGGTGTCGGCCGGGGCCACGACGACCCCCGCGTGGATTCCGTGCTCGCCGCGCTCGGCCGCCCGCACACCACCCTGACCGGCAAGCAGGAGACCACGACGGCGACCCAGTTCGGCACCCTGGGCTCCGGCAACCACTTCGTCGAGGTGTGCCTGGACGAGCGCGACCACGTCTGGACGGTCCTGCACTCCGGGTCCCGGGGCATCGGCAACCAGCTCGCCACCAGGCACATCGGCGAGGCCAAGAAGCTGATGAAGCAGTACTTCATCACCCTGGAGGATCCGGACCTGGCCTACCTCGTGCAGGGCACCCCGCAGTTCACCGCCTACATCGAGGACATGCTGTGGGCACAGCGGTACGCGATGGCGTCCCGGGCGCGCATGGCCGAGGTCCTGGTGGCCTCGCTGTTCGAGGTCGTCGGCCACGGCTCAGCGCTGCGGACGATCAACGCGCACCACAACTTCACGCAGCTGGAGCACCACCACGGCCGCGACGTGTGGATCACCCGCAAGGGCGCCATCAAGGCTGCCCGCGGCGACGAGGGGATCATCCCCGGTTCGATGGGCACCCGCTCCTACATCGTGACCGGCCTGGGCAGCTCCGCCTCCTACAACTCCTGTTCCCACGGCGCCGGCCGCCGCATGTCGCGCACCGAGGCGCGCAAGAAGCTCACCGCGGCCTCCCTCGCCGAGGCGATGGGGACGAGGACGTGGAACGCCGACCGCGCGGCGGCCCTGGTCGACGAGCACCCCGAGGCGTACAAGTCGATCGACCAGGTGATGGAGGACCAGCGCGACCTGGTCACCGTGCAGCACACGCTGCGGCAGGTCTTCAACTACAAGGGCTGAGGTCCGGGACGGCCGCGGGGCGGGCAGGGATCCGGGGCTGAGGAACATGGGAACCGGATCGTGCGCTAAGCGTTTGTCCTGGTGAGGATCGGTTCGACCGTCCATGATCGCTACCGGAAGCCTTCGAGGGTCTTGTCGTAGACCATGGGAGGTTCACGGTGTCGGTCGAGTCCTTGTCCGATGAGCAGGCGGCGGGGTTCGCCTCGTTTCAGGGGCCGCCAACGCGGGCTCAGCTGGAGAAGTACTTCTTCCTCGATGACGCCGACCGGGAGGCGTGAGTCCAAGCGCAGAGATCACAACCGGCTTGGACTCGCTGTCCAGATCGCTGTGGCCCGGTTCTTGCGGCGGTTTCTGGCGGTGCGGGTGCTGATCGAAGCCACCGGCGACCAGGTCGATGTCGCCACCGGTGAGGTTCTGACGCCGGCGCCGGCCTCGGTGCAGGAGGTGCGGGCGGCGATCGAGGCGGTCGTGCCGCGCCAGCAGCTGACCGCGGCTTTGGAAGCGATCATCGAGCTGACCCCGCCGACGGATTCGGATGCCGATGAGTCGTGGCGGGCGATGCTGGTGGGCCGTTTCACCATGGTGCGGCCCTTCCTGCCGAGGTTGTACGAGGTGATCCAGTTCGGGGCCACCGCCGAGGGCCGGCCGGTGCTGGCCGCGCTGCGCACCCTGCCCGCCTCGATGGGACGCAAGCGCGTCACCCCGGCCGAGATCGACACTTCGCCGCTGGCCGGGTCACGGCGGCGCCTGGTGCTGCGGCCGCCGCACCCGCAAGAAGGGCTGGTGGGTAGGAAGATGAGAATCACTTATGTTGATCATACTCGTGGCATGCCTGACGGGCGTATCAAGGGCATCCTTACCGCTTTCTATTCCTAGGGTTTTAAATGGAGCATTCCGAGTGCTATGCCAGTGAGTTCTGTGCGGCCGCGCACAGAATGCTGGACGGCGAGCTGGCCGAAGTTGAGTACGGTCACGTACTGGATATCGCCGTTTCGAAAGACAGCGCTGGGATATGGGCCGTCGCGACCATTGCCCTGACCGGGATCGAGAAGCCCTGGAGGCACACCGCCCTTGGTGCAGGCCGTCAACTTCGTCTCCGACGACCCCGCCCAGGCCGGCACCATGATGATGACCTGGGAGGTTACGGCGGTGGATCACCGTACACGTGTGGACTTCCGAGCCGACGACGTCCCAGTTGGCATCTTCGCCGACGATCACGCTGCCGGCCTGTCCTCCTCGCTGGCCAATCTCGCCGAGCACCTCGAGACGTGACGTGGCGGTCGAGGCGTCCCGTTCAGGAGCGCCCACATGGGCCTTGGAGAAGCATCGGAACGAAGAACGTGAAACCCCCGATCGCGCCGATCTCGACGAGACAGCTGAGCCGGCGTCAGGTCACCCGCGCGTTGATGGATCGCTGTGGCACCAGATGGTCTTGTCCGGTAACGAACGTCCGCGACACTCTCCTTACCCAATAAATCACAGCTTTGGGATACGTATGAGCTACCACACACTAGTGGAACACTACGAGCAGTTCCTTCGGACCGGCGCTTCCGGGATAACCGAGGGATTCGCCTGGACGGTTGTCCGGCCGGTGGTCGGGCAACTTTCGCTGGAGGAGACGGCAGTCCGCGCAACCGGCGGCGGGCGAGCTTTCATAACGGAGCTCGACGTTGACGATGCTGTATACCGCGACGACGCCATTCTGCTCAATCAATCCGGACCGACGACGATGCTTGTCGAGATTCAGAGCTCAAGATACGCTTCAGCTCATCCAGTCCTCCAATGGCTCAGCATGAGCGCCCAAGTATGGAACTTGACGTGGGACATCAGCCGGAACTTCCGGCTCACCTATGCCGCGCACGGACAAGTTCTCGCTGAGATCTCCGGCATAGAGGTGGACACGGTGGCCGGCTTGGATCCCCGGTGCCCTTCGCGTCGAGTTAGCGGCCCTGGACCGTACGATCGGTCGCCCGTGGCCGGCGACACAGGCTACCGCCATGGCCATTGTGGAGTCGCGCACCGGAGCACACCTAGATGACGACTGGTTCGACCAGCCCCAGCCTGCCGTGTTCATCGATAAGCCGATTTCCTCCGACCTGCCACCCATCGGCTTCTGGCACCACGAGCCGGACCTGGACGCTCGCATCCGCCTCGCCCCAGAGCACATCAGGCGCGCGCTTCTTGCGCGCGTCGTTCACGAGATGGCGATTCGTTTCGAGCATGACACCGTGCCGGAGGTCACCGAGGCGCTGGAAGCAGCCCACGAGGGTCGGCCGTTCGACGAAGCGGCCGTGAACGCTATGAACACCGTCCACGAGAGCCTAGGAGAGCACTGGGACGGTCAGTTCTATGCAGAGCGCGAGCAGGGCGATTGGCAATGGAGCCGATGGGTCGCCGCGAACGCAATCCGCCATAGCCTGTGGTCGCTCAAAGAGGACGCGCGGTGCCTCGATGGCCTGACATACGCCAGAGCTGCGCTCTCGGAAAAGTGGCCCGCCTTCAAGGAACGGCTCCATGAACTAGCGACGATCAACCTTTACTGAATCACAGGATCAGCCGCCTGTTCCGACAGGGTGCTCGCCAGACAGTGGGCGAGCACCTCGCGCGGATGGCCGCCGATGACCTGCGCTCGACGAGCGAATTCGTCTACCCGCGCAGCCTCCGCGACCTCATCATCAATGTCCTCCTCGCCGACGTGCCCCATCGACCTGTCGTTATTCAGAGACCCGCTTTGGACCCAGGGCCGCCGGGCAGACGGCACCGCCCGGCCCTGCCCACCTGCTCGCCGCCCAGGCCGGCGCACACGCCCGCGCCGTCGCCCACGACGGCGACGGTCTTGCTGGGACCGGCCTCGGCGGCGACTGCGGCGAACCAGCCGGTGCCCAGCACGTCGGAGGCGGTCAGCAGGCTCGGGATGAGGTCGGCGTCGGGCATGGCGGGGTGGCGACCAGGGTGCCGTCGGCGAGCGGGATGCGGGCGTACTGGGCCTGGGTACCGATGGCGCCGATCAGTTCGGCGTGCACACACCGGGACTGGTAGCCGGCCCGGCAGATCTCGCAGGTGTTGTCGGAGGCGAAGAACGATCCGACGACGAAGTCCCCGACCTTGATCGTCTCGACCTGGTCGCCGATCTGTTCGACCACGCCGACGTACTCGTGTCCCATCGGCACCGGCTCGTCAGACTTGTCCACGCCCCGATAGGGCCACAGGTCAGAGCCGCAGGCACACGCCGCGGTGACGCGGATGATCGCGTCGGTGGGATGGACGATCGCTGGGTCGGGGCGGTCCTCGACGCGTGCGTCGCCGGGGCCGTGCAGAACCACTCCACGCATGAGTGGTGTCTCCTTCAAAGGTGTCAGGTGATGGCGGCGGATCTCCGGACGCGTTGCGCGTCCGAATTCTGCCTCGGAAGGTGCCTCGCCGACCAGCGGCCAGACGCCCCGGTCGAAACGGTGCCGGCAGCGTGCCCGCACGGTTCCCCCACCAAAGGGGGCACTTTTCTCTGGTGGGCGCGGCATGAACAGGCGAGAGGATCTCTTTCCCGGCATTTCGCCGGGAGTTGCGAAAGCCCCGGCGTCCGCACGACGTGGCTCACCGCGTCGGCGCGGCGGCGAGCTCGGGTTCGTCGGTTTGGTACGGCTGTGCCGGACGTGCGCGACGCCGAGGGGCGAGGGCGGTGCACGCGGCCGCCGCGAGCGCGACCGAGACGACGGTGACGATCGCGAGGGACAGCATGCTGGCCGCCCCGGCCAGGCCGACGAACGGGGCGGCGACGCCGCCGAAGGCGAAGCGCGCCATGCCCAGCAGCGAGGAGGCGGTGCCCGCCATGTGCGGGTAGCCGGCCAGGGCCAGCGTCGTCGCGGGCGGGGTGGTGGCGGCCACGCCGCTGACCATGACCAGCAGCGACACGACCACCACGGCCAACGGCAGCGCCGACAACCCCGCTGCCAGCAGCCCGAGCGCACCGAGAGCGCACATCACCAGGCCCGCGGCCAGGGTGCCGCGCACGCTCCACCGTTCGCTGCTGCGCCCGGCCAGGTAGCCGAAGACCATGAACCCGGCCGAGTTCAGCCCGAAGGCGAGCGCGTACTGCTGCGGCGACAGACCGTAGATGCCCTGCAGGACATAGGTGGCTCCGGCCAAGTAGGCGAACAGGGCGGCATTGACGAAGCCCTGCAGCAGCACCGCGCCGGTGAACACCCGGTCGGAAAGCAGGCTGCGGAAGTCGCGGCCGGTCTGCGCGAAACCGCCGGTCGTGCGGTTGCCCGACGGCAGGGTCTCCCGGTAGCCGAAGGCGATGAGCGCCAGGATGGCCGCGCCGATTACGGCGAGGAACGTGAACAGACCGCGCCAGTCGGTGACCCTGGCCAGCTGGCCGCCCAGCAGCGGCCCGACGATGGCGGCCAGGCCGCCGAGCACGGTCATGCGGCCGTAGTAGCGGATGAGCTGCCCGCCGAAGTAGAGGTCACGCCCGAGGAGGCCGGCATCCCCGGTGGCTCCAACAGGCGCGTGCCCGGCCTGCGCCGTACCGAGGTCGCCATCCTCGCCGGGGTGAGCGTCGAGTACTACGCCAAACTCGAACGCGGCCAGATCGCCGGTGCGTCCGCGTCCGTTCTGGAGGCGATCGCGCGGGCGCTGCACCTGGACGACACCGAGCGCACCCACCTGTTCGACCTGGCGCGTGCCGCCGACGGTATCCCCGCCTCCGGCCGGCCGCGCCGCCGTGCCACCCGGCAGAGCGCCTCCCGGCCGAGCCTGCACTGGGCGCTGGACGCCATCACCGACGGCATCGCCTTCGTCCGCGACCCGCGCCAGAACCTGCTGGCGGCCAACGCGCTCGGCCGCCGCTTCTACGCGCCCGTCATCGGGGACGGCGGACGCACTCCCAACCTGGCCCGCTTCCAGTTTCTCGACCCCGCCTCACGCGACTTCTACCCCGACTGGGACCTGTTCGCCGAGATGTGCGTCGCGATCATGCGCGCCGAAGCGGGACGCGACCCGCACGACCGCGCCCTGCAGGACCTCGTTGGCGAACTCTCCACCCGAAGCGACACCTTTCGCACCCTGTGGGCCGCGCACGACGTGCGCACCCACGGCACGGGCACCAAGCGCTTCCACCATCCCGAGGTGGGGGAACTCCTGCTCGCCTACGAAGAACTCGCCATCACCGCCGAACCCGGACTCGTGCTCATCATCTACACCACCGAGCCCGGCTCCCCCTCCGCCGAACGCCTGCGCCTGCTCACCTCCCTGGCCGCCGGGCAGCCGACACACGCCGGCGACGAAGCCGCCACCACCTCTCCAGGATCGCGCCTTCGTGGGCATACAGCAGGTCCCGCTGCAGCGCGTGCAGCGACTCGCCCTTGCTGAGCCGGCGGGGGATCTCGCGACGACAAGCGGGGGCGAGAGGAAGACCCCGCCCCGCCCCCGCCCCCGGCTCGATCCCGGCCGGTGCCCGCCGCCGGTCAAGTCCGCTGCCTCGCCGCGCTCGGCGCCGACTGGACAGCCGGCCGCGCACCGGCCGGGCATGCCGTGGGGGCGGGGCCGAGAATCGAATCAGTCCGCCTCCCCCGCGCGAGCCTCTCGCCAGACCGGGCTGTCGAGGAAGTGGTTGTCGAAGCGTTCCTGTGAGGCGAGCAGCTCGTCCAGTGTGGCCTCGCCCCTGCTCAGGCGCGCCAGGAGCCGGAAGTAGTCGAACCTCTCGATCCCGGGGGTGATGACGATCAGCAGATCGGCACCGGCGCCCGGTGCGGCTCCGAAGGCGTGCGGCATGTTCGGCGGGACGACGACCAGGTCGCCCTCCCCCGCCGTCACGACACGCTCGCCCGCGAGGATCTGAACCTCGCCGTCGAGGACGTAGAACAGCTCCGACGCACTCGTGTGGTGGTGCGGAAGCGCGCCGTCGGCACCCCGCGCCAGCGTCACACGCATGGTGCTGAGCGCGCCGCCGGTGGTGCTGGAGTCAGCCAGAAGCGTGAGGTTGACGGCGGACTGCTCGACGACCTCGGCGTCCGCGGCGCGCACCAGGACGGCGTCCCGATCGACCGGTGATACGAGCGACATATCGGCCTTCTTTCAAGATATTTAATTACACGCCAGATAGTACGGCGCGGAACCACCTGATCAGGAAACACTCCGGCGCGCAGTCCAGGGAGCGGGCTTTGATTGATGACACCAGATGGCGGTGAATTCGAGCGTTGAGAAGTCGGGCGACGGGTTCTGGTCGGCGGTCTCCCAGTACAGCATGGTCTCGTACAGCCGTCGTCCCAGCAGATGGACGTCGGCCTTGCGTACCTTGTCGGTGGCGAGGTTGAAGACCTCCTCGTCGAGTGCCGTTCAGTCGAAGCCGCCGTCCGGTCCGATGACGTAGCCGTCCAGCGACACGGCCATTGAGTAGGTCACGCTGCGCATCAGAAGTCCTCCCCGGTAACGGGTTCAACGGTGCGAGCTCCGGACGCCGCACCCAGACTGTTGCACTGATCACTGACAGTTTTCCGCGCGCAACACACGCCGTACGGCGATGCCACCGGCCCCTCTCTGTCAGTCTCCTGTGAGACAGGGGACGCATGAGTCCTTCTGATGTGAAGCAGGGCGCGAGACAGGACGATCAAGACAGTGACGATGACCCTCGCCGACCAGACCGCCATGACCGGGCAGGATGGTCGCGTGACCGAACAGCAGCCGGGCCGGCCCAAGCGGCGCACCTTCACCAAGGCCTACAAGGCGCGGATCCTGGCGGCCTTCGACGCCCTGCCCGAGGGCAGCGCCGAGCGCGGCGCCCTGCTGCGCAAGGAACGGCTGTACCACTCCCACATCGAGCACTGGCGCAAGCAGGCCGAAAACGGCACCCTGGCCGCCTCGACGGGAAAGCCGGTGAAAAGCGCCGAGGCCGAGGAGATGGCCCTGCTGCGGGCCGAGAACAAGAAGCTCAAGGCCGAGGCGGCCAAGCTCGAAGCCCGCAACGAGAAACTCGCCGGCGAACTCGGAAAGACCAGAACGGCCCTGGACATCGCGGGAAAAGCATTCGCGCTGCTGCAGGACATCTCAAGCAGCGCGGACTCCGGCAAGAGCTGAACCGGGTCCTCGATGAATACTTCCCCGACCTGGAGAAGTCGCTCGGTACGGCCAGAGCATGTGCGGTCCTCGGCACATCCCGGGCCACGCTGCATCGGCACCGCAACCCCGCCCCGCCCCGGCTGGGGCCGCGCCGGCCGTTTCACCACCCGGCCGAGTTGACCGAGCAGGAGCGCGCCCAGGCGCTGGCGGTGCTGGACTCGCCCCGCTTCGCCGACAAGTCCCCGGGCCAGGTGTGGGCCACCCTGCTGGACGAGGGCGTCTACCTGTGCTCGCAGGCCACCATGTACCGGTTGCTGCGGATGCGCGGCACCTCGGGTGAGCGCCGCGCCCAGGCCGTCCACCCGGCCCGCAAGAAACCCGAGCTGACCGCCGACGGCCCGAACCAGGTGTGGTCATGGGACATTACGAAACTGAAAGGCCCGACGCGCGGGGTCCATTACCTGCTGTACGTCATCCTCGATATCTTCTCGCGGAAAGTCATCTGGTGGGAGATCTGGCCCACCGAGACCGGCGTTCTCGCCAAGGAGTTCATCGAGCACGCGATCGCCGCCAACGACGGGATCGCTCCGGAAGCGATCCACGCCGACCGCGGTACCGCGATGACGTCGAACACCGTCTCCGGGCTGCTGGCGCTGCTGGGTATCGACCAGTCCCATTCCCGGCCGCGTGTGTCCAACGACAACCCGTATTCCGAAGCGCAGTTCAAGACGCTCAAGTACTGTCCGGCGTTCCCGGGCGAGTTCGGGTCCATCGAGGACGCGAACGTCTTCTGCGGGCAGTTCTTCCGGTACTACAACACCGAGCACCGCCATTCCGGGATCGGGATGCACACCCCGGCGTCGGTGCACGACGGCTCGGCACTCGAGATTCAGGCTCGGCGGGCCGCGACCCTGAACGCGGCGTTCCTGGCGCATCCCGAGCGGTTCCGTGGTCGGCGGCCGAGTCCGCCTCCGCTGCCCTCCCGGGTGTGGATCAACAAGCCGTCGACGGGTCTTGAAGCCGGCGAAGCCGCGGCCTCAGCACAGACACCGAACGTGGCTTGATGTCTCAACAGGTTTGACAGGTACCGGGCCGTCGGCAACAGGGGTTCCGGTACCACCGGAACCCCTTGAAGTGGTGATGATCTACTGGGTCAGCGGGGTCGGCCACCACCTCACGCTTTTGTCGCGGCTGCCGGTGGCGAGGAGTCTGCCGTCCGGGCTGAAGGCCACCGAGGTGACAAAGTGGGTGTGGCCGACGAGGGGGACGATGGTTTTGCGGCGGGCCACGTCCCACACCCGCACCATATTGTCGAAGCCGCCGGCGGCGAGGGTTTTGCCGTCCGGGCTGAAGGCCACCGACTCGATCCCGATGGCGTATTCGAGGGTGGCGACGGTTTTGCGGCGGGCCACGTTCCACAACTTCACGCTGTGGTCGGCGCTGCCGGTCGCGAGGAGTCTGCCGTTCGGGCTGAAGGCCACCGAGTGGACCGAGCTGGTGTGGCCGGTGAGGGTGGCGACGGTTCTACGGTGGGCCACGTTCCACAGCCGCACCGTGTCGTCGAAGTTGCCGGTGGCGAGGAGTCTGCCGTTCGGGCTGAAGGCCACCGAGGTGACAGCGGCGGCGTGGTTGGTGGCGTGGTTGGTGAGGGTGGCGACGGTGTTGCGGCGGGCCACGTCCCACAGCCGCACCGTGTCGTCGGAGCCGCCGGTGGCGAGGAGTCTGCCGTCCGGGCTGAAGGCCACCGAGTAGACCAAGTCGGTGTGGCCGGTGAGGGTGGCGACGGCGTTGCGGCGGGCCACGTCCCACAGCCGCACCGCACCTTCGAAGCTGCCGGTGGCGAGGAGTCTGCCGTCCGGGCTGAAGGCCACCGAGTAGACCAAGTCGGCGCGGCGGGGGAGGATGGCAACGGGTTTGCGGCGGGCCACGTCCCACAGCCGCACCGTGTCGTCGCGGCCGGCGGTGGCGAGGAGTCTGCCGTCCGGGCTGAAGGCCACCGAGTAGACCCAGTCGGTGTGGCCGGTGAGGGGGGCGGCGCTCGGTGTGGGGGGCTCGGCGTGGGGGGGATCGTCGAAAGTGCGGGTGAGGGCGATCGCGGTCGGCGCGTCGATGATGGCCAGGGCGCCGAGCCCGCCCAGCCCGCCCAGGAGCAGGGTCCGGCGAGACAGCGGCCGGCGCTGCTGCGGAGGGGTCGTATTCACCCCCCTAGGAGCTGTTTGGGGTTCGGATCTAGGTGGGGTCCGGTGGTGAGCCGGCCGCGGCTGGTAGAACTCGGACGTGGCGCGCTTTGATGTGACGGATGCCGAGTGGGCGTTGATCGAGCCGTGTCTGCCGGTGGCGGCCACCGGGCCGCTGCCGCGGCGGATGCGTGATCAGTTCAACGGGATCCTGTGGCGGTTTCGCACCGGGTCGGGCTGGCGTGATGTCCCGGAACGCTACGGGCCCTGGTCCACGCTCTACTCCCGGTTCAACGGCTGGGCCAGGGCCGGGGTGTTCCAGGCTCTGATGGACGCGTTGATCGCCGAGGCCGCATCGCGCGGGCAGGTCGGGCTGGAGCTGGTCAGCGTGGACTCCACGATCGTGCGGGCGCATCAGGAGTCGGCCGGGCTGGCGGTGGCCGGGGAGACCCTGGATGCGCTGGAGCAGGCCCTGACCGAGGAAAAGGGGGCTCCGCTGCCGGAGCAGCCGCCGGTGCTGCGGGTGATGCGCCGCAGGTCGCCCTCGGCGCGGACGGCGCGGACGCGTCGTCGGACCAAGATCGTGCCGCGCTGCGGCGACGCCGCAGGGCCCGGGCCAAGGCTGCCGGGCTCGGCCGATCCCGGGGCGGGCTGAGCAGCAAGGTCCATGCCGCGGTCGACGCCGCCGGGCTGCCGCTGGCTTTCGTGCTCACACCCGGGCAGGCCGCCGACTGCCCGCAGTTCATCACCGTCGTGGACAAGATCCGCGTTCCCGGTCCGGTCGGCCGGCCCCGCACCCGGCCGGACGCGGTCGCCGCGGACAAGGCGTACTCGTCCCGCGCCAACCGCGCCTACCTGCGCAAACGCCATGTCAAGGCGGTCATCCCAGAGAAGAAGGACCAGGCCGCCAACCGCAAGAAGAAAGGCAGCCGGGGCGGCCGGCCCGTCAGCCACGACATCGGCCTGTACAAGGAGCGCAACACCGTTGAACGCTGCTTCCAGAAGATCAAGGCCTGGCGTGGTCTGGCGACCCGTTACGACAAAGCCCCGGAAAGCTACGAGGCCGGACTCCACCTTCGAGGCTCGATCATGTGGCTGAAGCTCCTCACCTCAACCGCATGATCCGAACCCCGAACAGCTCCTAGCTGTAGAAGATCACACTTGAGATTATCTTGAAGGTGCTTGCCTTACGGCCCGGGACTCCCAAGTTGCGGCCAGGGGCAAAGGAGGAGTCCGACCGGACAGAACGAACGTTCCGTCCGGTCACCGGAACCGCATCGTCCCAGTTCACGGCTCCGACTCCGGCCGCTTCGCCGATCTGGTCCCCGATGCCGAGGGACGGGCCGCCGGAATCCTGCTTAGGCGAGCAGTGCGGAAACCCGCGCCGAGCTGGATCCACCCACCTACTTCGCCCCTGGCCGCAGCCTCGGGAGTCCTGAGCCGAGACGCTCGTTTTGACTCCGTCCGGAAAACCGTTATGGTTCATAACGTTATGAGTAGTAACGAAAATATGTTCGATGACGAGAGTGGGCCGCCCGAGGAGCTGAGCCGGTGGACCGGCTTCCTGCTGAACTGGGTCGCCGCTCAGGCCCGTGAGGCGTACGAACAGGTCGTGGCGCAGGTCGGGCTGAAGCCGCAGCACCTGGGGGTGCTCACCCAGATCCGGCACGGCCCGATGATCCAGTCACGGCTCAGCGACCGGCTGCAGGTTTTCAAGCCCGCCATGGTCACCCTTGTCAACGAGCTGGAGGCGATGGGGCTGGCACAGCGGCGGCCTCATCCGAGCGACCGTCGTGCCGTCGAGGTGCACATCCTCCCGGCCGGCCTGGAGAAGGTCCAGGAGGTCGACCGGCTCAGCGAGCGCGCCTCCGGCGAGTTCTTCGGCCCGCTGACCCCCGAGGAGCGGCAGACCCTGCACGACCTGCTCGCCAAGCTCGCCAAGGACGGTCCGGCCGGCCGCCGGAGGATCCCCCGATGACCCGGAGCACCTCGCGACCGAGCGGCCATCGGACCGCGGACGCCGGGAACCCTTCCCAGGAGGAACACATGCACGACACTGTGAAGACCCGGCATGGCCTGGTTCGCGGCCGCGCGCACGACGGCGTCGTCGCGTTCAAGGGCATCCCGTACGCCGCGGCGCCTCATGGCGCGCGGCGGTTCCTGCCGCCACAGCCACCCGCGTCCTGGGACGGGGTACTCGAGGCCGACGCCTTCGGCAGCGCGCCGCCGCAACGCCCGCCGGCGCCGGGAGTGCCGGCGGTGTGGCAGCCCGGCGACGGCCTGGATTGTCTGACGGTGAACGTGTGGACCGCGTCCCCGGACGTGGACGCGAGCCTGCCCGTGATGGTGTGGATCTACGGCGGCCACTGGAGCCACGGCGCCTCGTCGATGCCCCACTACGACGGTTCCGTCCTCGCCCGATCCGGCGTGGTCGTGGTCAGCTTCAACTATCGCACCGGCTTCGAAGGCTTCGGCCACCTGCCCGGCACTCCTGACAACCGTGGCCTGCTCGACCAACTCGCCGCGCTCGCCTGGACCCAGGACAACATCGCCGCCTTCGGCGGGGACCCCGGCAACGTCACCGTCTTCGGCCAGTCCGCCGGTGCCGCCTCCGCCGCCCTGCTCGCCGCGGCGCCGGCGGCCACCGGGCTGTTCCGGCGGTGCATCCTGCAGAGCCTGCCCGCCGGTTACCTGACCGTGCCCCACGCGCGGCAGGTCACCGAACGGCTCGCCGCGGCCACCGGTGCCGCCCCCACCAGGGACGGCCTGGCCGCGCTCCCCCCGCAGGCCCTGCTGGAAGTGCCGGACGGGCAGCTGACCGGCGGGCGTCCCGGCGGCGCGTTCGCCCCGGTCATCGACGGCGACCTGGTCACCGCGACCCCCTGGCAGGCCCTCGCCGACGGGCGGGCCCGCGACCTCGACCTGCTCTGCGGTTTCACCCACGAAGAAGCTCGCGGCTTCCCGCTCGCACCCCCCTCGACGCGAATCGACCTGACGGCCGTGGCCGCCGGATTCGGCCTCGCCCCCGACGCCGTCCTCGCCTATCGTGCCGCCGCCCCCGGTGTCTCCACCGCCGAGGTGTTCACGACGCTGATGTCCGACGCCTTGGTGCGCATGCCCACCACCCGAACCGCCGACGCACACGCGCGAGCAGGCGGCCGTACCTGGTTGTACGACTTCGCCTGGCAAGGACCCGTCGGGGCCGCCCACGGCATCGATCTCCCCTTCGTCTTCGGCCTGCCCGACACCCGCTACGCCGCCCGTTTCCTCGGCAGCCCGCCTCCGGCCGACTTCGCCACCCTCTCCGGGCGGATCCGCACCGCCTGGATCTCGTTCGCCGCCACCGGCGACCCGGGATGGCCGCCCTACGACGTCGAGACGGGCCACACCCGGATCTGGAACACTCACCCCCTCGACACCGGCTATCCCCTCCCCGACTCCCGCCGCGTCTGGAGCCATGGGTCGTGAGGGAGGCGACGGGACACGGAGCCGTCGGGGCCCAGGTCAGCGGCGGCGACGCCGTCGGCGTATCGCGACGCTGCCGCGAAGGAGCGGGCCGGAAGTCCGGCAGGGGAGGCCGGCGCGCCGGACCGACGGGGGCGGGCCGGTGTGATGTCCGGACGCCCCGCAGCGGGCGTCACGGAGCATGGACGACCGGCACCTCCAGCGCCCGCACCGTCGGGTTGTCCGCGTTCGCGTCGGTGACCACCCCGGCGACCTCGGACAACGGCAGCACGGTGAACCGGGACGCGGTGCCGATCTTCTCCGAGCTCGCCAGCACGTAGGTGTCGGCGGCCTGGTGCGCCAGGGCACGCTTCATCGCGGCCTCGTCGGCGTCGCCGGTGGTCAGCCCCGCCTCGGGATGCACGCCGGTGACGCCGAGCAGGAAGAGGTCGGCGTGCAGTCGCAGTCCGCGCACTGCCTCCATGGCGGCGGCTCCGCAGGTGACCATCGAGTGCTTGAACAGCCGTCCGCCGATCAGGTAGACCTCCACGTCCCGGTGGTCGGCCAGTGCGCTCGCCACGGTCGGGCTGTGCGTCACGACGGTGGCCCGCAGGTCGAGGGGCAGCGCGTGGGCGACGGCCAGCGCGGTCGTGCCGCCGTCGAGGATCGCCGTGCTGTCCGGCTCGACCAGTGCGGCCGCGGCGGCCGCCACCCGCTGCTTGCCGGACATCTGGACGTCCCGGCGCGCGGCGTAGTCGGCGATCGCCGGCGAGACGGGCAGCGCGCCGCCGTACACGCGCTGGCACAGGCCCGCCGCCGCGAGGTCGCGCAGGTCACGGCGGATGCTGTCCTCGGAGATGCCGAGTTCGGCGGCGAGGTCCTTGGCGATGATCCGGCCGTCCGTGCGGAGGCGTTCGAGCAACAGGTCACGGCGTTGGGCGGCAAGCATGCACGTTTCTCCTTGTTTTTGCCGAATATTGCACGTTATGGTTGATGCCATGCTAATTCTGATCGCAGGCCCCTACCGCTCGGGCACCGGTGACGACCCGGAACTGATGGCACGCAACCTGGCCAGGCTGGAGGAGGCGGCATGGCCGATCTTCCGCAGCGGTCACATCCCGATGATCGGAGAGTGGGTCGCGCTGCCCGTGCTGCGCGGCGCGGGCGGCACCGGGCCGGCCGATCCGGTCGCCGAGCAGATCATGTACCCCACCGCCGAACGCCTGCTGCGGCACTGCGACGCGGTGCTAAGGCTGCCCGGCGAGTCCACCGGCGCCGACCAGGACGTACGGATCGCCCGCGAGCGCGGACTGCCCGTCTACCACCGGATCGAGGACATCCCCGGCTACCAGGCCGCCTAGAACCGGCGCTCCACCAGGTTCAGCCAGGATGAGCCGGTCGAGGTGAAGTGCAGGTGGAGCGGTCACTTCTCGATCCTCTCGGGCCTGCCGTGCGGCTCTGCACGCTGCCCGGCCGGGTCTGGCCCGGGCCCTAGCGGCGTACCGGGCGGTCGGGCGGGCGATGGCGGGAACGGGCCCGTCAGTGGCTGACCGGGGCGAGGTCGGCTGCCCGCACCGGCACGGCCGGTCGGCCTTGGGGATTGGCTGAGTGCAGAAATCAGCGGTAAGGCGAATCCGTCGAGCGGATGCGCTGAGCGGTGAGGGGTGTTCAGGAGATGACGGGGCTGCGGCGTTCGATCAGCACGACGTCGCGCCATACGTCGTGGTGGCGGCCGAGGCGCGTCCGGGTGCCGATGACGCGGAATCCGACCCGGGCGTGCAGGGCGAGGCTGGCGGTGTTCTCGGGGAAGATCCCGGACTGGATCGTCCAGATTCCCGCGGCCTCGGTGGAGGTAATCAGCGCCGCGAGGAGGGCTGTGCCGACGCCGCGGCCGCGGGCAGCGGGGTGGACGTAGACGGAGTGCTCGACCACGCCGGCGTAGGCGCAGCGGTCGGAGACCGCGACCGCCGCGACCCAGCCGAGTACTCGCCCGGCCTCATCCAGGGCGACGTGCCGGTGTCCGGGCAGCTTGGCCGCGTCGAACTGCGGCCAGGTCGGGGCGGTGGTTTCGAAGGTGGCCTGGCCTTCGTCGATGCCGAACTGGTAGATCGCCAGCACCTGGTCGGCGTGCTCGGCCGTCATGGCCGTGATGCGCGGGCCTGCGGCGGTGGTGGTCATGCCTGCTCTGGGGCGGGGGTGATTTCGGCGATCAGGGCGCGGACGCGGGTTTCGATCTCGTCGCGGATCGGGCGGACGGCGTCGATGCCTTGGCCGGCGGGGTCGTCCAGTTGCCAGTCCTCATAGCGCTTGCCGGGGAAGATCGGACAGGCATCGCCGCAGCCCATGGTGATGACCACGTCGCTTGAGCGGACGGCGTCGGTGGTGAGCATCTTGGGGATCTCGGCGGAGATGTCGATTCCGGCCTCGTGCATCGCCTCCACCACGGCCGGGTTCACCGCGTCGGCGGGGGCGGACCCAGCCGATCGGACTTGGACGCGGCCTTGGGTCAGGTGGGTGAGGAACGCGGCGGCCATCTGGGAGCGGCCGGCGTTGTGCACGCAGACGAACAGCACGGACGGGACGGCGGTGCTCATGGGCGGTGACCTCCTTGCTCGGCGAAAGCGGCCGCGACCGGGCCGGCCTCATCAGGGGACCGGCGGGGATCACGAGATGGTGCTGCGGTGGCGAGGGCGGCCGGGCCGAACACGACGGCAGTCAGGCCCAGTCCAGCAGCTGCGCCGACAAGCTGAGCGGCGATGAACGGTGCGACCGAGGTCGGGGCGATGCCCGCGTAGGTGTCGGTGAAGGCTCGGCCGATGGTCACCGCGGGGTTGGCGAAGCTGGTGGAGGAGGTGAACCAGTAGGCCGCCCCGATGTAGGAGGCCACCGAGACGGGCGCGAGATGGGCGCGGCCGGTACGGGCCAGCCCGAATATCAGCACGACCAGCCCGGCGGTCGCCGCGGCCTCGGCCAGCCACAGATGCCCTGCGTACCGTTCCTGGAGCGACCAGTGCACCAGGGGCCGGGCGAACATGGTGTTGGCCAGCACTGCGCCGATGATCGCCCCCGCGATCTGAGCGAATGCGTAGGCGGCCACCTCCCGCAGGGACAGCCCCTGGCCGCTGCGGCGCTCTTGCCACCAGGCGGCCAGCGAGACCAGCGGGTTGAAGTGCGCGCCGGAGACGGGGCCGAACAGAGCGATCAGCACGCCCAGGCCGAAAACGGTGGCCAGGGAGTTGGCCAGCAACGTGATCCCGCCATCCTGGCTGAGCCGGGCTGCCTGGATGCCGGAGCCGACCACTACGGCGACCAGAGCCGCGGCGCCGATCGCCTCGGCGGCCAGGCGCCGCCCCAACGGAACATCTTGAGCTCTCACGTGTGGACTCGCGGCGGGACGGGGGCCTGCAGCAGGGTCGACAGGCGGTTCAATGCGGCGGGCAGCACCCAGTAGTACACCCACGTCCCGCGCCGTTCGGAGTCGACCAGACCGGCTTCCCGCAACACTTTGAGGTGGTGGGAGATCGTGGGCTGGGAGACGTCGAATGGGCCGGTCAGATCGCACACGCACGCCTCGCCGCCCTCGTAGGAGGCGATCAGCGACAGCAGCCGCAGCCGGACCGGATCCGACAGCGCCTTGAACATCCGCGACAGCTCGGCCGCGTCCGTCTCGCCCAGGGGCCGGCGGGCCATCGGCGCGCAGCATCCCTGATCGGGCGGCAGGACCGGCAACGCTTGTTTCGACATACGTCTATGTTGACAGACGTCTAATCAGAATGGCAACCTCACCTGTATCGACAGTCGTCGATACAAAGATGTTCCGGATGGGAGACCGCCATGTCCCGTGTTCAGCTCGCCCTGCGCGTCGCCGACCTGGAAGGATCGATCGCCTTCTACTCCAAGCTGTTCGGCGTCGAGCCGGCCAAGCGCCGTCCCGGCTACGCCAACTTCGCCATCTCCGAGCCCCCGCTGAAGCTGGTCCTGCTCGAAGGCGAGGCCGGCCACGACACCCGCCTGGACCACCTCGGCGTCGAGGTCGAGGCCACCGCCCAGGTGAACGCGGCCGCCCAGCGACTCAAGGACGCCGGGCTGGCCACCTTCGAAGAGAACGACACCTCCTGCTGCTACGCCGTCCAGGACAAGGTCTGGGTCCACGGCCCCGGCGCCGAGCCGTGGGAGGTCTACGTGGTCAAGGCCGACGCCGACACCCTCGGTGCGTCCGCCACCGACTCCGAGGGCCCGCAGGCGCCCTGCGTTTGCGGGCTTGGCGCCGATGAGGCCGTCGGCCAAGCTCAGTCGGCCACTACCAGCGCGAACACCGGCTGCTGCTGACGCTCACAGGAGATCGCCGGGCCCCGCCGCGACGTGCTCGCCGGCGGGGCTTTCCCCTTCCCTGCCGCTTCCCTGCCGCTCATTTCTGCACTCAGCCGATTGCGCAGGCCGGTCGGTCGAGCGGCTCCAGTTCGTCGTCTTCGTCCAGCCCATCGGCGACGTCGAGGGCCAGGGCCTCGCGCAGCCGGCCCAGCTCGCCGGGATGCAGCGCCACGGTGATCCAGTGGCGAGCCGAACCGTTCGCTGTGTTCCCGCCCCCATGGAGTCAAAGGAGTCCTCGCCGTGACCGCGATAATAATACCGGTATAAGTATTGGGGACCGATTGAGGCAGGGAGTCGCAGCACATTGTGGAGATCAAGACCGATGCCGCGATGGACGCGATGCGGGAAGCCGGGCGCGTGGTGGCCCGTGCCCTGGCCGCGGTCCAGAAAGCGGCCGGCGTCGGGGTGTCCCTGCAGGAACTCGACGAGGCGGCCCGCGCGGTTCTGGCCGAGGCGGGGGCCGGTTCCCCATTCCTCGGGTACCGGCCGTCCTTCGCCCCGGTCCCCTTCCCCGCCGTGATCTGCACCATCGACACCGTCGCCCGCAGGGCGGGCTGCGGCATGCCCGCCGACTTCGGCGGTCACGGCATCGGCCGCCATATGCATGAAGACCCTCATGTCCCCAACCGTGGCCGCCCCGGCCGCGGCTTCCCCCTCCGCCACGGCCTGGTCCTCGCCATCGAGCCCATGCTCATGGCCGGCGGGCGGAACACCTACCGGACCGGCGCCGACGGCTGGACCCTGCGTACCACCGACGGCAGTAGGGCAGCCCACATCGAGCACACCGTCGCCATCACCGACCAGGGTCCTCGCATTCTGACGTTGCCCTCGCCCGGTGCGAACTGGGCCTGCACCGCACTCACGAGCGAGTCCCACAGAGGCAGGCTCGGTGACCGGTCGAGCCCGCAACTCGTCGGCGATCCACAGCGCGCGCCGTAGGTGACTGGCGGTGATCGCCTCGGCCTTGGGAGGTTGTTGAGGAGACAGGGTTCTGAAGGGGTTTTGATGGTCTTGTCCTGTCTCCCCCTGAGCTCAGGCACTCACCGGGGACGAGCCACACCCCGATGGGTCTCGGAAACGTTCGACGGCGATCTGCTCGTCGCAGAGCCGATCGAGCAGCGCCGGCTCATGGCTGATGACGACCATGCCGAGGCCGCGTTCGCGAACGATGCCGCTGAGTGCGTGCCAGATCTGTGCTTGCGTGATCGCGTCGAACATGGCGGTCATCTCGTCGGCGACGAGGTACCTGGTGGCGGGATGAAGCGCGCGGGCGATGCAGAAGCGTTGCAGTTCGCCTCCGGACAGTTCGGCCGGCCAGCGGTCGAGCCACTCGCTCCTGACACCGAGCAGATCGAGCGTCTCCTGAGGCACTTCATGTGACTCCCGCAGCACCGACCGCATCCGCCACTTGTGGTTGACCGCCCGTTCGGGATGCTGGTGGATCAGTTGCACCGGCCGGAACCCGCGTTTCGGCAGCGGGACGCCGTCGATCGTGATCTCACCGGACGGTGCCCGGAGGTCTCCCGCCAGGAGCGCGCCGAGCGTCGACTTACCGCTGCCGCTCGGCCCGGTGATGCCTACGACGGTACCGGCCTCCACCCGGAAGGAGGCGTCGCGGTACAACGTCCGCCCGCCCGGATGGCCGTAGCTGAGACCGCTGACTACCAGTGCCAATCCACACCTCCGACGGAGAACCGGTTCTGCGGCAGCGCGCGCCACAGGTCGCGCGCGAAGGGATGGCTGAGCCTGTCGCCTTCCCCGGTGAAGGCGGAGGCGGACTCGACGGTGACGAGGCGCCCGCCGTTCATCACCGCCACCCGCTCGGCCACGGACACCGCCGAGAGGATGTCGTGGGTGATGAGCAGTACGGCGACCCCGGCCGCGGCGAGTTCGCGCAGATGCCGGAGCACCTCCTCGACGGCCTCGGCGTGCAGGCCCGGGGTGGGCTCGTCGGCGATGAGCAGCCGGACGGTGTCCCGGACGCTCGTGGCGAAGAGCACCCGCCTGAGCATCCCCCCGGAGAGCTCGAACGGGTAGAGCCCCGCCACCTCGCTCGCCAGGTCGTAGCGGGCGAACAGCCGGCGTTGCTCCTGACGCGCCGTCTTCGGATCGAGGCCGATCCGCACCTGCTTGCCGACGGGCATCAGCGGATCGAGGTTCATCACCGACTGCGGGATGTACGAGATCTCCCGGCCGAGCGTCCGCCGCCGCCTGGCGGCGGTCAGCCGCTCACCGCGGAATCGGATCTCCCCCGTGACGTCGGCGTTGCGCGGCAGGATGCCGAGGATCGCCTGCGCGAGCAGGGTCTTTCCGGATCCGCTCGCGCCGATGACCGCCAGGACCTCCCCCTCACGGACCTCGAGATCCAGGTCGGCGACCCCGGTGACCGTTCGCGTGCGCAACCTGCTCGCGTACTGGATGAAACTGACGTTGAGCTCGGAGACCGTCAGGATCGGTGTGCTCATCTGGCCCTCATCCGTTCGATGTCGCCGGGTCGAGCAAGGTGCGCACCCGGTCGCCGAGTCGCGCGAAGCTGAGCACGACCAGCAGAAGCGTGAGACCGGGGAACACCGCGAGCCACCACATCCCGCTTGAGATGTGCGGCATCCCCTCAGACAGGAGGATGCCGATCGCAGGCGTCTGCGGCGAGAACCCGAACCCGAGAAAAGTGAGCGCGGCCTCATGCAGGATCACGTGCGGGAACATGAGGACGAATCCCACCAGGAGCTGAGGCAGCACGAGCGGCAGGACGTGCCGCCACGCGATGAAGAGCGGCGACCTGCCGAGTCCGCGTGAGACGAGGATGAACTCCGCGCCGCGGATCTGCTTCACATCGGCTCTGACCAGCAGCGCGAGCGACATCCAGTGGGTGAACGCTATGCCCAGGACGATGCCCGGGATCCCGCCTCCGACGGTGAAGGCGAGCAGCACCATGAAGATCAGGTGCGGGACGCCGATGGAGAGATCGATGAGCCATGAGACGAAGCCGTCGACCCACCTGCCGAGGAGTGCGGCGCACATGCCGAGCACCGCTGAGATCACCGTGCTGATCGCCGCGGTGAGCACGCCGATCCCCAGGGAGAGCGCGAGCCCTTTCACCACTCTCGTGAAGAGGTCGCGACCGAGATGATCGGTCCCGAACGGGTGCTCGAAACCCGGCGGTGACAACCGCATCGCGGAGTTCGGCCGCAACGAGGCGTCGCTCAAGAAGAGGTGGCCTGCGATGACGCAGGTGGTCAGGAGCACCACGACGGAGAGCGAGACGACGACGTCCCGGCGTCCACGCAGTCGCGGGCGGTGATCGGCCGGCGTGCTCATGCTCTCCTCCGGACCCGCGGGTCGATCGCGGCGTTGACGACCTCCGCGATCAGGTTCCCTGTGAAGACGAACACCGCACTGACCAGCACGATGCCCAGCAGCAGCGGGACGTCGCCGCCGAGTGCGGCCTCGGTCAGGGTGGAGCCGAGACCTGGATAGGAGAACACCGTCTCGGCGAGCACCGAGCCTCCGAAGAGCTCCGCGAAGTATGCGAACTGAAGGGTCACCGCGGGGACCACGGAGTTCCGGAACCCGTGATTGCGGAAGATCTGCGAGTCGCTCTCGCCCCTGGCGCGGGCGAACGCCACATAGTCACTGTTCAGGACATCCGTCATCTTCTCGCGGGTGTGCATGGCGATGTTCGCGACACCGACCGCGGAGAGGGTGATCGCGGGCAGCACGAAATGGTGGATCCGCTGGGCGAACGTGACGTCCGCCGCCGGGACGCCCAGCGGCCCCGCGAGCCCCACGGGGAACCAGCCGAGCCACACGGAGAAGACGATGAGGAAGACGATGCCGAGCCAGAAGGTGGGCGTCGCGGAGAGGGTGTAGCTGTACCACGAGATGACCCGGTCCGCGAGCCGTCCACGGTGCATCGCCGCGGTCGCCCCGAGCAGGTATCCGAGCACCCCCGACATCGTCCAGGCGACCCCCATCAACGCGAGCGACGCCCCGAAGCGGGCACCCATGACGTCGATCACGGGAGCCTTGTAGAGCGTCGAGGTGCCGAAGTCGCCCTGGAGCATCGAGCCGGCCCAGGCGAGGTACTGCTCGACCGGCGAGCGATCCAGGCCCCAGTGCTCGCGAAGCTTCGCCAGCTGCTCGTCGGTGATGTTCACGTCGGCGCCGATGTACGCCTGGATCGGGTCGATCGGCGAGTTGTAGACCAGGGTGAAGGCGAGCACCGAGACCCCGATCAGCAGGGTCCCCAGGCGCAGAACGCGCAGCAGGATCAATCTCGGCATGACAGGCACCGCCCCGATCGCCTTGCGGGCGTTCACTTCTCCCAGCGCCACTGGACCAGGGTGTTGAACAGCGCCCACTCGTGTCCGTGGCCCTGGATCGGCTGGTCGCCGAGGTGCAGCCCGTCGCGTACGAGGTAGAGGTGGTCGATCCGGACGAGCCAGATGATCGGCGCGTCGCCGTCCTCCCCGGCGAAGCCGGCCTTGCCGTCCCACTGTGCCTGCTTCCAGTGCTCGTTCGCCTTATCCTGGGTGGTCGCGGACAGCGCGCGGTCGAGGTGACCGTCGACCGTCGGGTTGGAGTACTGCGGCATGTTGTTGTAGCCGGTGTCGATGGTCTTCGACGAGTACATCGAATACAGCTGGTGCGCATGATGGCGTCCGCCACCCCAGGTCACGGCGTTCGCCTTGCCGTCGATATAGATGCCGTCCCAGGTGCTGCCCCTGGTCGTGATCTCGATGCCGAGCCCGCGCGCCTGGTCCGCCACCACCAGCGCGAGGTCGCTGCGGAGCTTGTCATCCGACGGGTACATCAGGGTGAAGGCGGCCTTGCGTCCGTCCTTCTCCACGATTCCGTCGCCGTCGGAGTCGCGCCAGCCGGCCTCGGCGAGGATGCGCTTGGCGTCCTCGACCCGACCGTCCTCGAACACCGCCTTCTCGTTGAACCATGGGAGACCGTCGACAAGGGTGTAGGCCGGGCGGCCGTGGCCCTGCAACACGATCTTGGTGATCTCCTCACGATCGAGGCCGATGTTCAGCGCCTGGTGGATCGCCGGGTTCGCGGTCACGTCGTTGCCGACCGCGACGTCATTGCCCTGGATCTTGCCCTTGTTGCCGGCCGGCAGCGTCGGCAGGGACAGGCCGCGGGAGTCGACGGTTTCGAAGCTCTGCAGCGTCATTCCGGCGATTCGCTGGTCCGCGAAGGTCGGCGGGACGTACGCGATGTCGACGGACCCGGCCCTCGCGGCGGCGAGCGCCGCGTCCTCACCGAGGAAGAGGAAGGTGAGCTTGTCGAACTCCGGCCGCTGCCCGTACCAGTGAGGGTTCGTCTTGAGGATGAGCTGCTGCCCCTGCTGGTAGTCGACGACGGTGTACGGGCCGGACCCGATCGGGTCCTTCGAGTAGTCCGCGTCGTAATGCTTGGCGGGCAGGATCGGGATCTCCGAGAGCTGGCTGACGAAGGTCGATCGTGGCTCTTTCAGGTGGAACTCGACACGGGACTCGTCGGTGGCGTCGATCCGGTCGACGAACGTCAGGTCGAACCGCGTGCCGTCCTTCTTCAGCGTCTCGTAGGTGAAGACGACGTCCTGGGCGGTGACCGGCTCACCGTTCGACCAGCGGGCGTTGTCCCGAAGCGTGAAGCTCCAGGTCATCGCGTCGTCGCTCACGGAGTACTTGGAGGCCAGGTCGCCGACGAAGTTGACGTCCTCATCGACGGTGAGCAGCGAGCTGTGGATCAGCCGGATCTGCGCCGGCCTGGAACCCCAGCCCTTCAACGGGTCGAACTCGCCACCGGTGACGTCCCCGACGGCGATGACGAGATCGGTGCCGCGGCTCTGCCGTTCACTCAGGGATGGCGCGCTCTCACCTCCCCGTCCCCACCGCGTCGCGACACCGACAGTCGCCCCCACGACCACGATGAGCACCAACGCTGTGGCGATCCATGCGCGCTTGGCCTTGCTGGGCGGCGGTTCCTCATCCTGGGGCACGGGGGCAACCTCGGTTTCCAACGGTCGTGATGAAGGGATGGTCGCCGACGAACAGGCAACGATGGATCAATATACTGATAATCATTATCATTCCTCAAGTTGAGGTGTTCGGTATGCCTGTACCGGCGCGGGTGCCTGCCACCGGCTGCGGCGAGACCCCGGACATGTCGCACACCGTGTGTCCCGGCAGGAGGGACGCACGCTTGAGGCCGACGACAGGACCGTGTTCCGGCTGTGGCAGCCGCGGTCACCCGACGACACGCGGTCTGTCGAAGCCGAGACGGTCGCCGAACCCCTGTCGGGAACACGTCCCGGGACGCCGGGGGCAGGACCCTTCGGGGAACGGATGACCGGCGAGGACTCCGGGCCGTTTCGGGAGCGGATGACGGGCAAGGTCGCCGATGATCCGAAGATGCCGCTGTTCCTGCCCGAAGGCGACTATGTGCTCGTGCTCACCTCGCGCTCCCGCCGTACGACCAGGAGACACACCCGGGGGTGCGTCCGGCCTGACGGGCGCCTCCACGGCCGGCCCCGAAGACACCGTCACGGGCGGTGTCTTCGGGGCCGGACGCCGGGTGACGCTCCGGCGGTCAACCCGCCGGGTAGACGCTGATCTCGATCAGGTTCCTGTCGGGATCGCGCAGGTACACGCTGTCGATCGGGCCGAGTGCGCCTGTGCGCCGGACCGGTCCTTCCTCGATCGGCACACCGTGCGCGGTCAGCTCAGTGATCACCTGATCCAGCGGGTCCGTCGTGATCAGGCACAGATCGGCGCTGCCCGGGATCGCGCGGGCGGCTTTGGGCTCGAACTCCTGACCCGCCTGATGCAAGTTGATTTTCGACTGGCCGAAGACCAGTGCCCGGCGGTCACCGCCGAAGGTGATCGGGGTCATTCCCAGCACCCGGGTGTAGAAGTCAACCGTGGCCTCCAGGTCGGCGACGGTCAGCACCAGGTGATCGAGCCGGTCAATCCGCATCGGCCACTTCTTCCTTTCCGGCCAGGGTCGTCTGGCAGTCCGTCTCGGTCGCCGCCGCCGACAGCGGCCGGGCGCGGGTGAACGGTGTCAACGGGTCAGACGCGGGGCCCGCGGCGGAACTCGGGCCATGATCGGCCGCGTTGCCCTGCATGCCCGGCATTGTCGCAAGGGGCTCGGCGTGGAGGATCACCGCCCCGCCGATTCCGGGACTGCGTCGCGGACGTCGCCGGTGGCGTCTCCGGCGGCCTGTCGGTGGCGTTGTCGGTGGCGTTGTCGGTGGCACGGTGCAGTATCGGGACACCGACCGACGGCGAGAACAGGAGATCGCGGTGTCGCCCACGAACCCGCAGGTGGCCAACCACACGTTCCTCAAGGGCATGTACGAGGACGACTACTTCCCGGACCGCGTCGTCGACAGAGGGAAGGCGATCCTGCTGAGACTGTGCGAGCGGATCGAGGCCGAGCAGCCACCGGACCTGACGGCGCTCTATGCGCTCACGGAGGCCGCGACGGAGGAGTTCAACGCGCTGGAGGCGGAGTTCGAGGCGGCCGGCAGCGAGATCGAGACCGTCGCACGGGATGTGATCGCCGAGGACTTCTGGTTCGTGGCGTCGGCGTACGGGTTCGCGCAGGCGGACATGGAGGAGTTGGTCGCCGCCCGGGAATGGTGACGCGGCGGTCTTCGACATCTCCGCTGTGCCGTCCGCCCGTTCCCTATCATGTCCTGATGAGTCTGGACGGACGTTACCTCCGTGTCACCGCCGCCGAGGTGACCAGGATGATCAGGGATCCGGAGGGAGCCTACGAGTTCGCCTCCGGGCTACCGGATGATCGTGAGTTGTGGGTTCACAAAGCCTGGATGGCGATCTCCATCATCCTGCGTCGTGCCGGTCACCCCCTCGACCTCGCCGCCCTGAACGTCGCCGACGGCGAGAAGACCCTGCCCGTCGGCGAGTGGGGCGGCCAGATACTCCAGCCGCCGAAGTATCTGGACGCCCACCAGGTGAGAATCGCCGCCGAGGCGCTGTCCCGCACGTCCTACGACGGGCTCATCGGGGGCATCGACCCGAAGCTGCTGTCGAAGTGCTATGGGTTGCACGGGAAGTGGGACGAGAAGGACGTCGAATGGGTGCGTCTCTGGTTCGAGCCGGTCATTCCGTTCTTCGAAGCCACCGCCGGCGAGGGTGACGCCATCCTGGCCTGGATCGACTGAGCCTCCACGCGCCGTCCGGTGAGACACCGGGCGGCCGGGTGGGCGGGCCCCGTTCCCCGGCGCCTCATCCGGCCTGCGGCGGCTCCCCCGCTCCTGTTCGGCCACCGGGCCGGGAGGCGCCGCGGCCGTCGAAGGGACGGCGGGTCAGGCTCCGGTACACCATCTCGGTGAGCGTCACGATGTCGAAGACCGGCACGCCGATCCGGGCCTGGATCGCGTGCGTGAAAGGCACCAGGTCGGTGCATTCGATGACGAGTGCCCCCAGGTCGGGGTTGTCGCGCGCCAGTCGTTCCGCCTGGCCCAGCACCTCACGTCCCAGGCGGTCGGCGTCGAGCTCGGCGCGCCGGCCCTCCAGCATGACCTCGCGGAACTCCGGCTGGTCCTCCATGCCGGCGACGCAGACCGGGACGTCCTCGCCGCCGATCGCCTCCAGGTGACGCCGGGTGAGGGAGCTCTTCTTGGCGACCAGCAGGCCGACCCGCTGGTCCGGGTGGAGCATGCGGTGGACCATGGGCAGCTGGATCAGGCTGGAGGCGTACAGCGGCACCCGCACCGCCGCGGCCAGCTGCCGCTGGAAGATGACCAGGAAGCCGCAGGCCGCGGTGATCGCCGCCACCCCCCGCGCCTCGAGCTTCTGGGCGGCGTGCGCGAACGGCTCGATCAGCCGCGGGTCGGCCTGGCTCACCACGCGTTCGGCGGTGGCACCCTCCACCACCTCGTAGTCGACGGGGAAGTCGAAGGTCGTCCGGTTCCGGATGTGCCCCGGGATCTTGGTGAACGAGGTGTCGAGGCACAGAACCCCGATCACCGCCTCGCGTCCCGTCCCCGCTCCGCCTGTCATGGTCGTCCTTTCCGTGTCCGTCACACCGCGCGTCCCGTCATCCGGTCCGGCGCCGCGTGCGTCCGCCGTGGCGGCCGACGCGGAACGGCGCGGGATCGATGTCGGGCCGTTCACCGGTGATGATCTGGGCGATCAGTTTGCCGCCGGCCGGGGCCAGGCCCATGCCGATGTGGCCGTGGCCGCTCGCCACACAGAGGTTGCGGTAGGGCTCGGCACGTCCGATGAGGGGGATGCCGTCCGGTGTGCAGGGACGGAAACCGCTCCAGGTCTCGACGGTCTCGGTGGTCTCCAGCCGCGGGAGGTAAGTCCGGACGGTCCGCAGGATGCCGTCCACCCGGCGGCGGGAGATCGTGGCGTCCATGCCCGACAGCTCCAGGGTGCCGCCGAAGCGGAGCCGGTCGCCCAGGGGGACGAGCGCCACCTTCCCCTCCCCCAGCAGCAGCGGCCGTCGCGGCGCGTCGCGTGGCGCCTTGACGGTGACGCTGTAGCCCTTGGCGGGCTGGAGCATGAGGCCGACGCCGAGCCTGCGCGCGCACTCCGCCGACCAGGTTCCGGCGGCGACGACGACCTCCCGGGGGTGGAAGTCGCCGCGTGTGGTCCGTACCCGCCGCACCTCGCGGCCCGCGACCTCGAAGCCGACGGCCTCGGTGTGCGGGTGGATCTCGACTCCCATGCCTTCGAGCATGCGGGCGAACGCCACGAGGAAGTCGGGGACCCGCAGGTAGGCGCCCTCCTCGTTGTACAGCGCGCCGTGCACGTCGAACTCGGTGTCCGGTTCGAGCGCGTCCAGCTCCCCCGGGCCGAGGACGCGCAGCGGAACCCCGTGCGCGACCGCCTCGGGCACGGACCGGCACGCCTTGTCGAACCCCTGCGGCGTGTTGTACGCCAGCACCATGCCCTGCGCGGTGAAGAACGGCGCCAGGTCACCGGCCGCGCAGAGTTCGCGCAGGATGTCGAGGCTGCGTTTCTTCAGGTCGACCAGCACGCCGAACCCCGCCCTGGCGTCGTGTTCGTTGCAGGCGCGGCGGAAGTGCCAGAGCCAGCGCAGCAGCTCGCCGTCCCAGCGCGGTCTGATGTAGAAGGGGCTTTCCGGATTGAGCAGCCAGCGCAGCCCCTGGGCGGGCACCCCGGGTTCGGCGAGCGGGGTCGAGCCCTGGGTGCCGACGAAACCGGTGTTGCCGTAGGAGCACGACATCGGCCCGCCGACCGGACCGCGTTCCAGCACGGTCACGCCGACGCCGGCGCGGCGCAGGTGGTAGGCGCAGAACAGGCCGACGATGCCGCCGCCGATGACGAGGACGTCGGGGTCGTGCCGGGTGGGCTCCGCGTGCGGAGGGGGCATCGTCGACATGTGCGCTCCGCTACAGGCTCACGATGAAGAAGTTGGTCGGAAGGTTGATCACGACACGCTCGTAGATCTCGGCCATGAGCGCGATCCCGGGTTCGGCGAACGTGCCCGGGGGCGGCTCGGCGAAGCGGATCACCGAGCGTCCGGCGTCGAACAGCATGGCGCCGTGCCCGAAGTCGCCGACGATGGCCGTGCCCGGATCGACCAGGCGCGTCCGCACGATGAAGACGCCGTTGCGCTCCAGGTCGTCCATCAGGCCGCCCTGCCCCATGAACCTGTAGTAGTCGACGGGGTTGATGATCAGGCCGTCGGCCGTGCCGCCCATCTGCTCGGCCTCGTTGCACGCGGCGAGGATCGTCGAGCCGAACGGCCCCGGCGACGTCATGCGCGCGATCCCCGGGATGTTCAGCAGACCGCCCTCCCCGCGGATGATCGTGTTGTTCTCCGCGGTGCCGAGCCGGACGATCAGCCGGTAGTTGATGAAGGACTCGAAGGTGTCGGCGTCTTCCCACAGGTCCGGCGGGACCTGGACCCACGCGGTGGTGGGGAGCAGCTCCGGGATCGGCGACCGGTGGAAGCGGCTCGCCGCCTCACGCCGCAGGTCGGCCTCGTTGACCTGCGGGTCGCCCGGCTGCGGCGGGCTCTCATGCCAGTAGTAGCGTCGCGGGTCGCGGGAGAGGTCGACGACCTTGAGCATGTTCCGCGCCGGGTAGCGCGGTTTCCGTCGTGAGCTGGTCAGCGAGTCGGTGATCGTCACGTCGTACTCGACGGAGGCGTCGAGCCCCTTGGCGGCGCAGGCCTCGACGAACATCCGGCCCGGCGACATCTCCTGCTTCCGCGCGGCGACGACCTCCGCCATCGTCCGCTTCATGCCATCTGTGCGTTGCATGGTCTCCTCGTTCGTGAGTGTGACGTTACGGCGCGACGCGGTCCCGCTTGCGGGCGACGAAGATGCCCCAGCCGAACTCCCCGTCGTCGATGGCGGTCTGGATCTCCCGGCAGGACGTGGCGAAGGCGAGCATCCAGTCGCGGGCCGCGGCGTCGGGTGCCGTCTCGGCGCGCTCGGTCGCCGTGCCGCCCAGCACCCGGTAGGTCTGCCTGATGTGCTTTTCGAGGTTGCGGGCGAAGAGGATCTCGAACCCGGCCTCCTCCAGGGCGGCCTGGTAGCCGACGAGGGAGTAGCCGCCGTTCCACTTGACGCGGTCGTAGACGTGTCTGCGGGCGCGCTCGCTCACCTCCTTCTTCGGCTGGAGGAAGTCGGAGAAGGCGAAGATCCCGCCGGGCCGGAGCACCCGGTGGATCTCCGTGTGGCTGCGCGGCTTGTCCGGCACGAGGCACAGCGCGTCCTGGCTGACGACGTGGCTGAAGGTGCCGGGCTCGTACGGCATCCGCGTCGCCGAGCCGTGGTGGAACTCGATGTCGAGCCGGCGGTCGCGGTTCTCCGCGGCGAGTTTCTCCCGGGCGAACCTGATGCGTTCCCCGCTCAGGTCGAGTCCCGCGCCGCGGCAGCCGAACCGCCCGGCGAGGTAGAGCAGGAAGTTGCCGCAGCCGCATCCCACGTCGAGCACGTGGGAGGATCCGTCGATGCCCGCCTCCGTGGCCAGCAGGTCGGAGGTGCGGTCGGCGGCGGCCAGGTAGTCGTCGTCGGCGTCACCGGCGAAGTAGCCCGTGTGCAGGACGCCGTCGCCGTCCCAGAAGCTCAGGTAGGTCTGGAGGGTCTGGTCGAAGAAGTCTCCGACCTCGCTCTCGGTGTAGGTGTGGCCGGTCGTCGACATCACGGCTTCCTTTCCTGTCCTGCGTGGGGTGGTCCTCCGGCGGGGATCGCCGCGGCCGTCATGTGAAGGTGTCCTTGCGCACGTCCGTCAGGTGCGGCAGTTCCGGCCCCATCACGCCGGCGCCTCCGTCGACCGGGTGGACCCCGCCGGTGACGTAGGAGGCGCGCTCCCCGGCGAGGAAGGCCGCGACGGCGGCGAACTCCTCCGGGCGGGCCGGCCGGCCCAGGGCGTTGTGGCTCCCCATGGCGCGCAGCCGCTCCTCGGCGTCGCCGTCCCCGGCCAGCTTCGCCGCCGCCCGCTCCACCGGCGGGGTGCGGGTGGTGCCGGGTGCCAGCACGTTGACGGTGATGCCGTCTCGGCCGACCTCCGCGGCGAGGGACTGGGCGAAACGCACGATCGCGGCGCGGGTCACGCCGGAGAGGGCCAGCGGGGCGATGGGGACGCTCGCCGTCTCCGAGGCGACGAAGAGCAGCCGGCCCCACCCGGCGGCCCGCAGATGCGGCAACGCGGCCAGGGCCAGCTCCACCGCGGGCAGGAGCACCGCGTCGACGGCCGCCCGGTACTCGGCGGGCTCGAACCGCGAGGCGGTGCCGACCGGCGGGCCGCCGCCGCTGATCAGGACGATGTGCAGCGCGCCGAAGTCGGCGGCGACCTCGTCGACCCAGCGGCGGGCCGCCGCCCCGTCGGTGATGTCGACGCCCGTGGTGTGGACGCGTCCGCGCGCCACCTCCTTGAGGTCGCGTTCGGCCGCCGCGAGCCGGTCGGGGTCGCGCGCGCCGATCGCGACGTGCGCGCCTTCCAAGGCCAGTTCCCTGGCCGCGGCCAGGCCCAGGCCGCTCGACCCGCCGGCGACGAGCGCGACCTTGTTCTCCAGGCCCAGATCCAATCGTCTTCCCCTTCGCCCTAGCTCTGCTGTTCCTCTGCCGACGGCGCCGCGGTCCGGGCCCGTCGTGTCCCGGCGGGGGGCGGGCCCCCGTGCCGGTAGCCGTAGCGCCACGACAGCGGCCAGGACAGCGTCGTCGCGGCCAGCTTCGCGGGCAGCGGCAGCTCGGTCCTCCAGGAGTCGTCCCGGTCCCGGATGACGGTGGTGCCGGTGCTGAAGCGATCCGGGTTGCCGGTGACCGTGTGGTTGGTGCGGAGCTCGACCGTCCGGTCCCGCATCGGGTTGGCGGCCGGGTCGGCGCCGCACAGCCGCAGCAGGGTGTCGATCGTGCCGGCCGGGTCGGCGATGAACTCCTCATAGCGCAGGAAGAGCGACCGTTCCGGGTGACGCCGGGTGATCGCCTGCGAGGCGAGGTTGAAGCCGTGCCAGTAGGCGGTGCTCGTCCTGGACGGCATGACGTAGCAGTAGTCCTTCGGCCGGCTCCACGACTGGGCGACCGCCCGGGGGTCGCGCACCAGGTGGACGTAGTAGGGCCTCACCCCTTCCAGGTGGGGCAGCAGGGCCGCCTCTCCCGGGATCTTCGTCGTGTCCACGATCACGCGTGAGCCCGTCAGCTCGGCGACGGCGTGATAGGTCCGCGTCATCAGGGCGGCGTGTTCACGGATGTCGTCGCCATGCAGCCCGCGACGCAGCACCCGCCAGGTGTGCCGGGTGCGGACGCAGGCGAGCTGGCGGCGGACGACGAGGTCGGCGTGGTCCTCCGCCGACATGCCGGGCGGCCTGCCGACCGGGAGGATCTTCGACCAGACCGGGCACCCGGTCAGCGGGCTGCCGCAGCCGCACAGGCTGTTCGCGCCTCTGCCGGCGCCGTTCTTCCACAGGAAGTGCAGCTCCCCGACGTGGAAGAAGCCCGGTATCTCGTTGAGGACGTTGCCGATGATGGTGCTGCCGCTGCGGCACCAGCCGGTGACGCACAGGATCGTGAGCGGTGGTGCGGTCATGACGTGCTCCCAACTCAGGTGGCGGTCGTCGGCTGCGGGCCCGGCCGGGGGACGCACAGCGCCACGACCACGGCCGCCGCCGCGCAGGCCGCGCCGGCGACGAACACGGCGGGGTAGCCGAAGCCGGCCGCGACCACTCCGATCAGCGGCCCCCAGATGGTCAGGCCCAGATCCCAGAAGGAGGTGTAGGCGCCGATCGCGGCCCCCTGCTTCGCCGGGTCGGTGCGGTCCATCACCATCAGGGCCAGTGACGGGTGCAGCAGCGAGAATCCGACCCCCATCACCAGGCTGCCGAGCACGGCGACCGGCAGGTTCGGCGCCAGGGCGATGATCAGAAGGCCGGCCGCCTCACCCGCGCCGGACCAGGCGGCGACCCGGCGTGCCCCGAGCCTGTCCGGCAGATGGCCGATGAACAGCCGTGTCCCGGCGTAGACGATGCTGAAGCCGCTGAGCACGACGACGCCCGAGTCGACGCCGCGGGCCTGCAGGTGGAGGACGACGAAGGCGGCCAGCCCGGCGTAACCGGCGGCGGCGAGCCCGAGCGCCGTCCCCGGCAGCAGCGCCGGGCGGACGAGCAGGCCGTGCCCGCCGCTCTGCCGCTCCCCGCCCGGCTGTCCCCCGTCCGGCTGCCCGGCGCGCGGACGCACCGGGGCCGAAGTGATCAGTACGAGACCGGCGAGCGCCACGGCGACGCTGAAACCCCACACCGCGCCGTAGCCGAAGGGCAGCATCGCCGCTCCCAGGAAGGTGCCGACCGAGATGCCGCCCCACATGCTGACGCCGTAGAGCCCGATCAGCTGCCCGCGGCGCTCGTGCGGCGCGATCGACACGATCCACACGGCGCCCGCGGTGAAGAGCGACGCCTCACCGACGCCGAGCAGCAGCCGGACCAGCACGAGGGCGGGCAGGCCGAGCGGCAGGAAGTAGAGCGCACCCCCGGCGGCCACGATCAGCGCACCCAGTTGCATGACGCGGCGGTGACCGTGCCGGTCCGCCAGGTGCCCGGAGATCGGCCGGACGAGCAGCGCCGTCAGCGCCGTCGCCGTGACCACCAGCCCGACGGCGAAGTCGGTGGCGCCGAACCGTTCCCGGACGAAGCCCGGCAGTACCGGGATCGCCGCAGTGAGGCCCACGTAGCCGCAGAAGAGCCCGCCGAAGATCCCGGCGAGGGCGAGGCGCGGGAGCGTGGTCTTCGCCGCGGGTGCGCTCATCGCCGCTGCCCGGCGCGGGCGGTGTCCGCCGCCTCGGCGGCCGGCACCGGCCGCTCCGCGCGGACGGGGAGCGGCACCGGTTCTTCCACCTGGCCGAGGGCCGGGTCGGCGAGGGCGTACCCGCGCTCGCCGTCCGCGCCGGGCGGTACCGGTTCCGGCCGGCGCTCCATGGCGCGCGCCACCTTGCGGACCGCTCTGACCAGGTCGTCGCAGTCGTCCGTCGAGAGGCTGGACGACAGCGGGATGTCGACCGCCTCCTCCAGGTAGCGCGTGGTGTCCGGCAGCAGCGCCTTGATCGCCGTGACGTCCCGGTCGCCGAACATGAACCGCCAGTTCCAGAAGACCCGCACGTTGTCGTCCTCGTCGGAGCCGAGGTTGCGCGCGTCGATGCCCTCGCGGCAGAGGGCGTGGGCGAACCATTTCGCGTCCCCGCCCGGGACCCGGAAGATGAACGCCTCACCGAGATAGGCGCCCGGGGCCACCGGCTGCCGGATCGCGATGCCGGGGACGTCGGCGAGCCGTTCGGCCACGTGGGCGTAGTTGCGGTGGAAGCGGCGCAGGCGGATCGGCAGCCGCTCCATCTCGGCGCGGAGCAGGGCCGCGCGGATCTCGTCCATGCGGAAGCTGAGCAGCGGCAAGTCGAGATCGGTGTCGATCGGCGGATCGCCGTCCGGGAAGTGCCGCCGGAAACGCCCCTCGTAGGCGCCGGAGAGCACGACGGCGCGGGCGAACAGCGTGCTGTCGTCCGTGACCAGGAAACCGCCCTCGCCGCAGTTGAGTGACTTGTCCGACTGGGTGCTGAAGGCTCCGGCGAGGCCGAAGGTGCCGAGTTTGCGGCCGTTCAGCTCGGCGCCGAGTGCCGGTACGGCGTCCTCGAACACGGGCACGCCCATCTCGGCGGCGAAGCGCGTCAGCGCCTCCATGTCCGCGGCGAAGCCGCGCATGTGCACCACCAGGATCGCCTTGATCTCCGGGGTCCAGCGGCGGCGCAGATCGGCGAGGTCGAGGTGGAGGTTCTCGTCCACCTCCACCAGGAGGGGCTTGCACCCGGCGAGGACGATGGCGCTGGGGGTGGCGACGAAGGTGAAGCCCGGGCAGGCGATGAGGGAGCCCGGCGGGATCCCGGCCGCCATGATGGCGAGTGCGATCGCGGTGGTGCCGCTCGACACGGCCAGCGCGTGCCTGCTTCCGAAGTAGCGGCACAGCTTCTCCTCGAACCTGCCGCACTCGGTCTCCTGCTGGGCCCGGTAGTCGTAGCGGAAGTAGAGGTGGCTGCGGACGGCGCGCAGCGCCGCCTCCTCGTCCTCGGGATGGACGAAGACGGCTCCCTTGTCGTAGGTGGGCCACGGCGCGCGTCGGACGGGGTCGCCGCCGTGGACGGCGAGTTCTCCGTCTTCGGCGTGCCCGGTCCCCCACGGCGGCCGTTCCGGTGCCGGTCCCTTCCTGTCTCCGCTCACCGTTGAGCTCCTTGTCCTCGGCTGGGGGGTGGTCGTTGGTGGCGCCGGGACAGGCGTGGTCACCGTCCCGGGTGCCGCTGCGGTCGCGGTGCCGAGCACGACGGCACGGCGTCCCCCGATCCCCGCGCGCGTCCGGCGGGCGGGGCGGAGAGACGACGTCGATGAACATGCGGGAGGTCGCGGCGGCTCGACTGTCCCGATGCGCCCATTCCATGAGGCTGGCGGGCGTGCTGATCACGTTCGGAGCCAATAAAATCTTTTGAATGTTCTCCAAATGTGCTGGGGGTGTCAATGGGGAGAAATGGACTGCCGGTGGCAATGCGCGGCAGGTCTCCTCGCTGGACCGCGACAAACCCCGGGTCGGGGATCCGGTGAATACGTCACGTGACCGGCGGATCAGCGGGAAGTTCGGTCGTCATCACCGGGATGGGCTGGGATTATCGATTTCCCATGTTTTCCGGGTGGGTTAATGGAAAAGAATTGACATTTCACTCGCGGTCACCGTTCCGGGGTGACGGAATCGGTATCGCACTTCCCCCGGGATGTGATCCCTGTGACCCGCAGGGCCGGGCGGGTGAACCGATCCGCCCGGCTCCCGCGGCGCGCGGCGTGGAACGTCGGCCCACCGGCGAGTTTCCGCGCGCACCCCGGTGGGATATGAGCCGCCGTAATATCGGGAAAAGGTATGGCCATTCCCGCCGCGCGTTTCGGCCCGGAACTTCCGCGGCCGCGGCGGGCCGCCACCCGGTCGACCGGCATCCATGGGTGGCGAGGGCGGCGAAGAGTGTTCGCCGGTTCCGGCAACCGGTGCTTTCGGGCGGGGCCCGGTGCTCGCGAACGGAGCCCGGCGCCTTCGAGTGGGGTCCGGCGCTCGCGAACGGGGTCCGGCGCCTCCGGGTGGGGCCCGCCGTCCGGTGACCGCGGGCCGGCGTGCGAGGTTACTTGATCACTTTGTCGATGAAGGCGGCCAGGTTGGCCCGGGTGCGGGCGATCTTCTCGTCCACGGAGAGGGTTTCGTCGAGGTCTCCCCCGGCTGTCTGTTTCTTGCCCCGGGTGTGGAGGGAGCAGGCCAGGTCGGCGCACAGGTACTGCCCGACCGTGTTGCCCTGGCGCCCGGCCTCACCGGTGCGGCGCGCGGTCATCAGCGCCACGCCGCCGTTGGTGCGGGTGGTCAGGCACAGCGAGCACATGCTGCGCGAGGTGAAGCCGCGCGAGGCCCCCGGGGCCGCACGGAGCGCGATGCCGACGAGGCCGCCGTCGTCGCGTTCGGCGACCAGGTAACCGCGTTCGGGTGCGCCGGGATCTCGCCATCCCAGGAAGTCGAGGTCGTCCCAGGGCTGGTCCTCCAGGTCTTTGGGGACGCCCAGGCGCTGGGCCTCGCCCTTGGAGCAGTTGGCGAACGACCGACGGATGTCGCTTTCGGTGATCGGTCTCATGTCCGGCGAGGCTAGCTTCCCTAATAGGATTAGACAAATGATTAATCTGGTTAGTTTTGCAGGAGGATCCATGGCACGCGCGGGCATCACCGGCGAACGCCTCACCCGGACGGCGGCGGAGCTGGCCGACGAGATCGGCTTCGACAAGGTGACCGGCTCGGCGGTCGCGCGCAGGCTCGGAGTCAAGGACCCAAGCCTGTACGCGCACATCGAGAACGCGCGAGAACTGAAGGTGCGGGTGGCGCTGCTGGCCCTGGAGGAGATGGCCGACGAGGCCGCCGCCGCGCTGGCCGGGCGCGCGGGCAAGGACGCGCTCGTGGCGTTGGCCAACGTCTACCGCGACTACGCCAGGAAGCACCCGGGCCGGTACGCCGCGTCCCGGTTCGAGCTCGACCCGGAGACCGCGGCCGGCAGCGCCGGCCCCCGGCACGCGGAGATGATGCGGGCGCTCCTGCGCGGCTACGACCTGCCGGAGCCGGACCAGACCGACGCGGTGCGCTTCCTGGGCGGCACCTTCCACGGATACGTGAGCCTGGAAATGGCGGGCGGCTTCCGCCACACCCCGCGCGAGGCCGACGCCTCCTGGGCCTGGCTTCTGGACACCGTCGACTTCGCCCTCAGGAACCACCCTCGGGCAGGCCGGTCCCGCCGGTGAGCGGGGCGGGCAGGCCGGGGCTCGGGCCGCCGGGCTGAGCCGTCCGCGACCGGCCGGGCAGGGAGCCGCGGTGTTCAGCCGGGCAGGGAGCCGCGGTCGTCTCCGCCCGTGCCGATCTCGGCGTGCCGCCCCTCACGCGCGGCCTCTCCGTGTTCGCGGTCCTCCTCCAGGGGAACCTTCTCTCCGCCGTAGGCCCGGCTCATCGTGGCCCGGATCCTGCCGAGCGGGCCGCGCATCCCCTTGGGCGGGATGCCGTCGCCGTCGGTGCCGCCACTGATCATCGGGATCGGCTGCTTGCCGCGTACGTGTTCGGCGATGTCCTTCGACGCCGGCGCGTGCACCTCGATGTACTCACCGTGAGGCAGTCGCTTGATCACACCGGACTCCACACCGTGCCCGATGACCTCGGCGTCCCTGCGCTGCAGGCCGAGGCAGATCCGGTAGGTGACGATGTAGGCCGCCAGCGGACCCGCGAAGATCAGGAAGCGGCCGATGTAGGTCGTCCAGTTCAGCGGGACCTGGAAGAACGCCGCGATCTCGTCGTTGGCGCCGAGCAGCCACAGCACACCGTAGAACGTGATCGCCGTCATCCCGATCGAGGTGCGGTGCGGGTTGTTGCGGGGGCGGTCGACGACGTGGTGCTCACGGTTGTCACCGGTCACCCACCGCTCGATGAACGGGTACAGCACCAGGCCGGTGATGATGATGCCCAGCGGTACCAGCGCCGGGATGAGCACGCTCAGCGCGAGGGTGCCCCCGGCGGTCCCGAAGAGGTTGATCTCCCACGACGGCATCAGACGCAGTGAGCCCTCCAGGAAGCCCATGTAGAAGTCGGGCTGCGAGCCCGCCGAGATGTCGGCCGGGGTGTAGGGCCCGAACAGCCAGATCGGGTTGATCTGGGCGAACGTCCCGAGACCGGCGATGACCGCGAACGTGAACATGAAGTAGGCGCCCGACTTGATCATGAAGGCGGGGTAGAGCGGGGAGCCCACCACGTTCTCGTTCGTGCGGCCCCTGCCCGGCATCTGCGTGTGCTTCTGCACCCACATCAGGATGAGGTGGGCGGTGATCAACCCCAGCAGGATGCCCGGGATGAGCAGGATGTGCAGCGAGTAGAAGCGGGGAATCACATCTTCACCCGGGTACTCCCCGCCGAAGAGGAAGAACGTGATCCAGGTGCCGACCAGCGGCAGCGACATCATCACGCCCTCGGTGATCCGCAGACCGGCGCCGGAGAGCAGGTCG
Organism: Streptosporangium becharense; assembly: GCF_014204985.1. Lineage (NCBI taxonomy): Bacteria > Bacillati > Actinomycetota > Actinomycetes > Streptosporangiales > Streptosporangiaceae > Streptosporangium > Streptosporangium becharense. The sequence continues at coordinate 7,782,258 of NZ_JACHMP010000001.1, forward strand.
TCGGGCAGGGAGTAGCCGGTCAGGCCCTCGAACAGGGCCAGGGTCAGCAGCAGGACGCCGATCAGCCAGTTCAGCTCGCGCGGCTTGCGGTACGCCCCGGTGAAGAACACCCGGAGCATGTGCACCATCATGCCGCCGATGAACAGCAGGGCCGCCCAGTGGTGCATCTGGCGCATCAGCAGGCCGCCGCGCACGTCGAAACTGATGGACAGCGACGACGCGTACGCCTCGGACATCATCACGCCGTTGAGGGCCCGGTAGGAGCCGGTGTACTCCACGTGGCCCATGCCGGGCTTGAAGAAGAACGTCAGGAACGTACCGGTCAGCAGCAGGATGATGAACGAGTACAGGGCGATCTCGCCCAGCAGGAACGACCAGTGGTCGGGGAAGACCTTGCGCAGGTTGCGTTTGAGGAAGTTTCCCGCGCCGATGCGCTCGTCGACGAAGTTGCTCACGCCCGCGATGGGCTTCGGAATCTGCCGGGAACCACCCGCGACGGTCATGCTCGCCTCCTCAGAAGTTCGCTGCAAGCCTTCAACCAGGCGCCGGTCAAGGGGAGAGCCAGGAGCGTAGGGCCAGCCACCAGCCGACCCCGAGGCCGGCGACGACGGTCAACGCGTCGAGGAGGCTCTCGAGGCCGGAGTCGTAGGAGTCGTAGCTGTCTCCTGGAATCAGCACGGCTATGATCACCGCCGCGAAGATCCAGGCACCGGCCGCGGAGACCAGGCCGATTCCCAGCGCCCGCGCCAGCCGCACGGGACGCGGGCGTGGCGCCGGCACGTGCCGTCTCGCGGCGAGCCCTCCCACGACGCGCTCGGGCGGATCGCCGAACCGCCCCACGACGTCTTCGAACGCGGTCCCCGTCCTGTCCTCACCGAGATAGACCCACCGCCCGTCCCGGAGGAACAGCGCCGCGCGCCTGGTCCCGAGATCGGTGAGCCGCAGATAGGGGACGCCGTCGGGAAACCGTCGCATCCGGTAGCGCACACCGGGCAGTCTCTCGTCCAGCGCGTCCAAAACCGCCGTCAGCTGTTCCTGCGTGTGTCCGTCGGGCATGCGACCTCCCCCCGCACTCCTATCTTCGGAGTGAAGTTCGTACCGATTGCATGCTGCTTTTAAGCTTTGCCGTAATTTGCAGATTCGCCAGTCCGGAGATTCCACGGGCCCGCGACCGGATCGATCACGGGGGCCGCGAAGCCGGTGTTCGCGTTACCGCTCGGCTGCCTGCCGGTGTGCATTGCCTCACGCCCCCGCCGACCTGCCGGTCGTCGGCGCCGCGCAGTGCCTGGCGAGTGAGGTCGTGCGGCGATGGCTCCGACTGCGCGACTCGTGATTCCACGACGCCACGCGCCCGGGTCGCCCCAGTGATCCACCAGTCGACTCTCAGTAGCGGCCTCTAGGTGCACTGACCACAGAGGTTGAGTACACCTAGTGGGACGTCCCCGCAGACGCGGAGTCGGGTCGTGCTGTCGAGCCGTGCCAGTGTTGTAGCGCCTGCTGGAGGCCGTCGCCGTGGTCGTGATCGGCGGTGCGCAGCCAGGCGGTGTGACCGTCGGGCCGCAGGAGGATGGCGCGGAGTTCAGGATGGTCGGGGCATGTCGCGGTGACGATGTCGATTCGATCTGCCCATCCTGCGGCCGACTCGCGGATGGCCTGGGTGGGCGATAGTCTGCGTGCCACGGGCGTAGGTCTCCTGCTGTGCGAACTTTGGTCGGTTCAACACGGCAACCTACGCCCGCTGTCTTTTACACCGCATCCGGGACGCCACCCTCTGCGTTCCGCTGCGGCTAAGCGGATGAAAAGGGGATTCCCATACCGGACGCCCTCTGAGAACTAATCTCGATGCTATCGCCTGACCAAGCTGTCACAGATGCTGCGCCGGTGGCCAGATGAGGCCACGGGACGGAGATTTTCACGGCAGTCCTCTTTCGAGGCTGATGGGACGGGAGTGGCAGAGCCGATGCGATCTCTTCCGTGCGACCAGGCCGAGGCTTAGGCGCTTTCGACCCGGACCTCGCGGTTCGTGCCGAGGAGACAAGTCCGTGCGGGGCGCTGCTGGTCGCGGCCGGAAGGAAGGCCGAGACGTAACGGGAGGCCCGCAATTGAAATGTGGGCCCCACTCCGTTTGTTTCGGTCCAACCTGACGGGTTGTGATTATTGTAAGCGCAGTTGTGGCTCTCTTAACCTCAGCGGCGTGGGCCCTCCCGGGCCCGGCCAGGAGGCGCAACGATGGGGTTTCTGCGAGAAGACGGCGACGACGTAACCGGCATAGCGAAGGGATGACGTCGCGTGTCACAACCAGACGAGAGCGTAATGGTCAAGAGCCTCGGCTCGACATACTGGCGCTGGCGTCAATACCAGGAAAAAACACTCTGGTGTTGGAACGCGACGACAATCAGCATCGCGAACTTCTACGCCAACGCGCAGGTTTGGACTCAGTGCGGATTCGCCACCGCAGTCCTCAACAGGGACGACTCCAGGCTCGCCGACCAGCGACCGTTCCGCTGCTGCCCGGATGGCGAGTTACGCGGGGACTGCAACCAGGGTTGGTGGCCGGATTTCGGGCCGCTGCAGGAAGCCGGGGTCCAGGTCCCGGTGGCCGATGGTGACAGGTATTTCGTCGACGCGTCGTGGGCGGGCGGCAGGTGGGTGGAGGTCAGAAGGCTCAGGGAGTTGACGAAGAACGAGGTCAAGGCGGAGATAGACGCCGGACGCCCGATCATGATGAACATCGGCTGGGGCGGTGGCCTCTCCGGCCACATCGTCAACATCTGGGGGTACAGCTACCGCCCGCAGACCGGTGAACTGGTGCACGTATGGGTGCATGACCCGTGGGAGGACACGGGCGGGGTATACGAGGGCATGGAGGACTCTCCCATCATGTGGATCGCATGGGAGACGCTCTTCGGCGGTTACCCGGGCGGCCCGAACGGTACCTGGAACAGGACCTTCAAGACTCGGCGAAACTAGCCTCAGGGAGCCTTGCAATGCCGTTGAACATGCCTGAACCTCCGGGACGGATTCGGGACGAAACACGCTCCCATCTCGACCGAATCGCCAGAGCCAGCGGAGAGGGCCCGAAACTGCTGGGCGAGATCGCCCCGGATGACGTGGAGGTGTCCACCCCACACCGGGTGTTCGCACTGCTCGTCCGAGACATCGAGGCCGACGGCGGCCTGGAAATGGCGCAGCCGGTGGGCTGGCGATTCCTGCTGGAGTCCGGCGGTAATGTGCTCGCCGGCGCCGAAGTCTCCGAAACACCGGAACGCACCTTCCCGCCAACGTTCTACAGAAGCTCATCCGTTGGAGCCACCGCGACCGCGGTCAGGGCCGCACGAGCCCTGCCGCAGCTCCGACTGGCCGGGTTCGACCTCCGACTCCTGCGGATCCCCGAGCTCTACCAGGTCGCCCTGTGGTTGCACTCACCCAACACCGATCTGCTCATACCGCTGGCGCCATCCCCGATCGGGCGCGAGGGCCAGGTCACACCACCACCGCTGTTCTTCCGGGAACTCGCCGCCCGTGCCCAGGAGTACAGAGCCCGCCAGCCCCGCGACCGGGAGCCGACCTAGGAGCTGTTCGAGGTTCGGATCATGTGGTTGAGGTGAGGAGCTTCAGCCACATGACCGAACCTCGGAGATAGAGCCCGGCCTCGTAGCTTTCCGGGGCCTTGTCGTAGCGGGTCGCCAGAGCGCGCCAGGTCTTGATCTTCTGGAAGCATCGTTCAACGGTGTTGCGCTCCTTGTAGAGATCGGTGTCGTGACTGACGGGCCGGCCGCCCCGGCTGCCCTTCTTCCTGCGGTTGACGGCTTGGTCCTTCTTCTCCGGGATGACCGCCTTGACGTGGCGTTTCCTCAGGTAGGCACGGTTGGCGCGGGAGGAGTACGCCTTGTCCGCGGCGACCGCGTCCGGCCGGGTGCGGGGCCGGCCGACCGGACCGGGAATGCGGATCTTGTCCATGACGGTGATGAACTGCGGGCAGTCGGCGGCCTGGCCGGGCGTGAGCACAAACGCCAGCGGCAGCCCTCGGGTGTCGACCGCGGCATGGATCTTGCTGCTCAGCCCGCCCCGGGATCGGCCGAGCCCGGCGGCCTTGGCCCGGGCCCTGCGGCGTCGCCGCGTGGCGGCACGATCGTGGTCCGACGACGCGTCCGGACCATCCCTGCCGTCCGCGCCGGGTGTGACCGGCGGCGTATCACCCGCAGCACCGGTGGCTGCTCCGGTAGCGGAGCCCCCTTTTCCTCGGTCAGGGCCTGCTCCAGCGCATCAAGGGTCTCCCCGGCCACGGCCAGCCCGGCCGACTCCTGATGCGCCCGCACGATCGTGGAGTCCACGCTGACCAGCTCCAGCCCGACCTGCCCGCGCGAGGCGGCCTCGGCGATCAACGCGTCCATCAGGGATTGGAACACCCCGGCCCTGGCCCAGGCGTTGAACCGGGAGTAGAGCGTGGACCAGGGCCCGTAGCGTTCCGGGACGTCACGCCAGCCGGACCCGGTGCGAAACCGCCACAGGATCCCGTTGAACTGATCCCGTACCCGTCGCGGCAGCGGCCCGGTGGCCGCCACCGGCAGACACGGCTCGATCAACGCCCACTCGGCATCCGTTACATCAAAGCGCGCCACGTCCGAGTTCTACCAGCAGCGGCCGGCCCACCATCGGGCCACACCTAGATC